>NZ_CXSU01000001.1 GCF_001403795.1 Jannaschia donghaensis
CCCGAGCGGGCCAGATCCATAGCGGCGGTCGCCCCGGACGGGCCCCCGCCGACGACGACGACGTCGAATTCCTGCATCCTATCTCTCCCCGATTTCATTCGCCTGGCACCAGTGCGGCCCGTGTGATCGTTGCCCGTTCCATTACGCGCCATGCCATCGCGGCGGCCGCAAGGAACAGGAATGCTTCGAACAGGAACACACCGGCAAAGGCGTCTCCGTCACCCAAAGGTCCGCGCAACAGATCCACCGCGGCGGCCCCGGTCAGCCCGCCGAAACCTGCGGCGACCGCCTGCGCGGCACCCCACAGTCCCATGCGCGTGCCGGTCCGGCGCTCACGACCCTCGGCGGCAAGCGCCATCATCGACCCGATGGCCGCGACGGCGAACATGCCGTTGAAAAAGCCGAGCGCCACGACAAGCGGGGTCAGCGGCAGGGTGATCCAGGCAAGGCCAGTAAGCGAAATTATGTAAAGCGATGCCGCCGATCCGACGCAGCCCGAGATGACCCAGGATCGCAGCGACCCAAGCTTCAGACCCGTCGCTGCGATCCCGACCAGCAGCATGCCGATGAAGACGCCGCCGTTCTGTGCGCCGGATAGTGCCGTGGATTGGCCGGGCGTGAAGTCGAAAACGAGGCCGGCGAAAGGCTCCAGAATGAGTTCCTGCATGAAATAGGCATTCATTGAGAGGAATACGAAAAGGGTGAAGTTCCGCGCCTTTCGCTCGGCCCAGATTTCGCGCAAGCCGTCCAGGAAGGGCGTCGGGGGTTCAGGCACGGTCGGCGTTACCCGCGCCTCGATGCCCAGAACCGCCAACACGGTCAGTACGAAGGCTCCGCCGGTGACGACGGCGACCACGGCCATCAATCGTGCAGGCGTATAGGGGTCGAGAAACTGGCCCGACACGCCGGCCGTCACCGCGATACCAAAAATCATCATCAGCCAGGTGATCGTCGCGGCCGCAGCCCGCCTGCGCGGTGCGGTCGCCGTGGCCAGAAGCGCCAGAAGCGACGTGCCCGACGCGCCGACACCAAGGCCGATCGCTGTATAGGCCAGGATCGAGACGGTCAGCCCGGTGGCATAGGACGCCGCGAAAAGCGTCACACCCCAAGCGGCCGCCAACCCGCCGAGGGCCAGGACGGCCATGCCGCCGATGATCCAACGCGTGCGCGACCCGCCGGTGTCGGACGTGAACCCCCATCGCGGGCGGCTGAGCTGGATGCCGTAGTGCAACGCCACCAGCGCGCCGGGCAGGACGGCGGGCAACGCGAATTCCACAACCATAAGGCGATTCAACGTCGAAGTTGTCAGCACGACGACCGCGCCAAGCGCCATCTGCACCAGCCCTAGCCGAACGATCTGCGGCCAGGTCAGCGTCATGCCAGCCCCCGGAGGGCGAAGGCGGCGACCATCATGCCGGAAATATACAGAAGAACGCCGGTCCCGTTGTACCAAGGTGCCTTGGCTTTCGGATCGCGCAGCATTACCCGCATCGCCGCGAACTGACCGAGGATCAGGACCGCGACGACCGCCGCGAAGATCGGTTTGGACCACAGGAGTAACAGGCCAACGACCACCAGCTGCGGTACGGTCATCACCCAGCAGGCGACGCGCGCGGCGCGGTCAGGGCCAAGAGTGACGGGCAGGGAATTCACGCCCATCACGCGGTCGCCCTCCAGCGCCTTGAAATCGTTGAGGGTCATTATGCCGTGCGCGCCAAGGGCATAGAGCGCGGCCGTGGCCACGATTTCCCATCGCGGGGCACCTGCGACAAGAATCGCGGCCCCGGTGAACCATGGCAGCCCTTCGTAGCAAAGCCCGACAAGGCCCGGCCCCCAGATGCCGGAGCGTTTGAGGCGGATCGGCTCCACCGAATAGGCCCAGGCACCGATCACGGCGAAGACGGTCGCGCCAAAGCCCCAGGGCCCGAATTGCGATCCGACGGCCAGCGACAGAACGGACATGGCCAGCGCGATCCACAGACCCCAGCGGCCCGGAATGCGGCCCGAGGGAATCGGTCGGTCGGGTTCGTTGATCGCATCGACGTGCCGGTCGCACCAATCGTTGGCCGCCTGGCTCATCCCGCAGGTGATCGGTCCGGCCAGCACGATGCCGAGGAGGACAATCGGCCATTCCGCCCCGAGCGCCACGCCCGAGGACACGGCCCCGCACAGAAAAGCCCACATCGGGGGAAACCAGGTCACCGGCTTGATCAGCCGCAGCATGGCGGCCGGTTCCGGCAGGGTCCGGGCGGGACCGACGGGGGAGAGTGAAGTCATGTGTAAACGTAAGCTGACAGTGTGGGTCGCGGCAAGTGTAAACTTGCCGCGGGCAGCCGTCAGACGGAGTCGCGCTTGAGCAGACCGTATTTGCGCAACTTCACATAGAGAGACTGCCGCGACAGGCCCAGCATATCGGCGGCGGCAACACGGTTGTTCGACGTCAGATCGACAGCGGCGCCGATGCACATCCGCTCGATCACGTCGGTGGCCTGCGCCACGATGTCCTTGAGCGATTGCTTGCCCAGCAGATCGACGATCGAATCAAGGTCGACCGACGGATCTACCCCGTCCTTGCGCAGGGCTGTCGACCGGCTGGTGTCGCGGATGACGAGGCCGAAGATCGACCGGATGCCGGCCCGCAGGCGGGTCACGGAAATCTCGACCGACCGACCCTGCCCCGAGGCCTGGGTGATCTTGGTGGAAAACAGGCGGAGAGAGCCGGAGCGGCTGGCATTCGCCAGCAGAACCGACAGATCGACACTGCCGCGCACCAGGAAATCGGCCAGACTGCGGTCGCGCACGCCATCTTCCTGCGGCATTTCAACCAGATCGAGAAAACTTCCGTTCGCACCAAGGATCCGCCCGTCGCCCGTCGTGAAGACAATCGCATCGGGACTTGCCGCATAGAAGGCGGCCAGCCGGTCGGCGGCAGTCTCGCCCTCGGAAGCGGATTTGCGGCGCGACGTCACACGACACAAAAGCATGTGCGCCCCCGGAATGCGGAACGACGTCGGCGCGATGTCGATGTCGGAGCCGTCGATCCTCAGCGTCGCGCTGACGACGCCGTCGGGCTGACGTGCGGTGGCGACCAATTGCTCCACCAGATCGACATCCGGCCCGGCCCGCAAAAGCGATTCGATCGCCGTGTCCCGAAAATCCGGCAGATCGTGGCCGAACAGCTGCGATGCGGCGTTGTTCGCCTCGGTCACTTCGCGCCGGGCAACGTTGATGAACAGACAGGCGTCGGGCGTCGTTGCCATCAGAACGCGCAACCGCGTCTCGGTCGCGCGCTGCGCCTCGTAGTCCCGCTCCATCGCCATCTGGGCGGCCACCAGCTGCTGCTGGACCTCGGCCAGCGGGCGCAGGTCGCGGCCCAGCATCAAGACGTCCGTCTCGTGCCCGATGCGGTGGAAACTGAACGACATCGGCACGTCAATGCCGCTGGTCTCGTGGTGCAGGTTCAACTCGCTCAGCGGCAATTGCGAACTGCCCTGACGCAAATCCTCCAGACAGCGCTCAAGCTTGGGCACGCTTTCGGTGGTCAGATGACCCTGCAGGGTGACGCCGGCCCAAGCCTCGACATTCACGCCCAGATCCAGACCCGGGCGGACCCGAATGTCCGAGATCATGCCATTCCACGACACCAGAAGCGCCATGTCGGCGACCCCGGCGACCAGATTGGCCAGAATGTCGGACCGCGCATCCGGAAGCAGACCCTGAAACCAGGCGCCGGCCCCAGAGCCGTTGATGTTCATGAGGTGCCCCGCGTGCGTCGATCGGGGTTGCGGCATTCCGACAGCGCAAGGTCCAGATCATTCGTCACCACGTCGGCACCGGCCGCCATGCATCTGGATTTCGCGAGTTCCAGTCCGCCGCCGCCCAGAAGGACACGAGGGGCCGGACCCAGGTTGCGCGCGCGCTCGACCGTGGCCCTCAACGTGGCGAGGCTTTCCTGCCCCGAGGCGGAGATCATGACGATGTCTGCGTCCGACACCGTCGCATCGTCGCGCAGGATCTGCGCGGCTACGCCATGGCGCAAAAGCTGTGCCGCGAAGACCTGTTGTCCCAGACGATGCTGCCCGCCCACGGGTCGAACAAGATAGATCCGCCCGTGCGGCAGATCCGGCGCGAGGTCGAGATCGTCGAGCTGCTGGTCGGCCCAGTTGAGAATGTCGCGAAGCCGGGCGGACCCGATCGTCACATGGGCGAAGCCGGAACGGTCGGTTACCCAATCGGCCCCCAGACGACGCGCGACGGCGGGCACATAGACGTCGATCAGGTCGACAAGGCGGCATCCGTCATCAATCATCGCGGTCACGACCTGTCGCCAGGTGTCCGGATCGGGTGACACCACGGCGGTCGACAGGCGCAGGACCATGTCGTGACGGGCCTGCGGCTCCAGATCGATCGCAATCTTCCGCATCGCCCCCCGCGCCAGGCGGGAAACCTCTTTTTGATAAGAAACAAACGGATGATCGAACGACGGGGGCAGCTGAGAATCCTCCCGGAGGATGACCGGAAATGGTCCCGCCCATCGTCGGACATGGGTCGGGTGGTGTCAAATCAATATGACAAGTCCGGCCGGGGCTGCAATAAAACCCTTGCTTATATGATCCCACGGCGGCCTGAGCGTCAACTTTATCGGACCAAACGGGCGGCAGGTGTAAATCGACATTGACACATCGGGAGCCGGATGACACGATTTCAGCAGAACATCATCGGGGAGAAGAGATGTCGGACGACGCGCACCACCCAGCATTCGCTGCCGGTCTGTACACACCCGAACAAAGGGTGCGGCGCGACGCGACGATCTGGACGACCGTGCAGGGCATTCTGGCACCGGTGCAGTTTCTGGTGTTCCTCATCTCTCTGGGGTTGGTCGTGCGCTACGTATCGACAGGCGAAGGCTACGGCCTCGCCACGGCGTCGATCCTGGCCAAGACGGCCTGTCTCTACATCATCATGGTGACCGGCGCGATCTGGGAAAAGGCGGTCTTCGGGCAATACCTTTTCGCGCCTGCCTTCTTCTGGGAAGACGTGGTCAGCTTCGGCGTCATCGCGCTTCACACCCTGTATCTGTTCGGTCTGCTGACCGGCGCCATCGCGCCCCAGGCGCTGATGACGATCACGCTGGCGGCTTACGTCATCTATGTCGTCAACGCCGGCCAATTCGTCTGGAAGCTGCGCGCCGCGCGCCTGCAGGGGGCCGCCGCATGACCGAACATATGCCGCCCCCGGCCCAGGGTTGCCGCAACACCCCCGTCCTCAAGGAACGGGGTCAGCGCGAAGTGTTCTGCGGCCTGACCGGCATTATCTGGTTGCACCGCAAGATGCAGGACGCGTTCTTCCTGGTGGTGGGCAGCCGCACCTGCGCTCACCTGCTGCAATCGGCCGCCGGCGTGATGATCTTCGCCGAGCCGCGATTCGCCACCGCCATCCTCGAAGAATCGGATCTGGCCGGTCTCAACGATGCGCACGCCGAACTCGACCGTACCGTCTCCGAACTTCTGGCGCGGCGCCCCGACATCCGGCAGCTCTTCCTCGTCGGCTCCTGCCCGTCGGAAGTCATCAAACTGGACCTCGGGCGCGCGGCCGAGCGGCTGACCGTCGAACACGCCCCCCGCGTCCGGGTGCTGAACTACTCCGGTTCGGGGATCGAGACGACGTTTACCGAAGGCGAAGATGCCTGCCTCGCTTCCATGGTGCCCGTCCTGCCCAAGACCGACGCGCGCGAATTGCTGGTCGTCGGTGCCCTTCCGGACGTGGTGGAAGACCAGATGCTGGCCTTGCTGGACGCGATGGGCATCGGCCCCGTCCGCCTGCTGCCCGCGCGATCCATCGACGCGAACACCGCCGTCGGGTCCAATACGAAATTCGCGTTGGTCCAGCCGTTCCTGGGCGAAACCCATGACGCCCTGACGCGGCGCGGCGCGGCGCATATCGCGGCGCCCTTCCCGTTCGGCGACGAAGGCACGACCGCTTGGTTGCGGGCTGTGGCCGACGCCTTCGACGTATCCGACGCGACGTTCGCCGCCGTCACCGACGCGCCGCGGGCCCGCGCCCGCAAGGCCATCGCACAGGCGTCGGACGCGTTGACCGGCAAGTCGGTGTTCTTCTTTCCCGACAGCCAGCTGGAAATCCCCCTGGCGCGCTTCCTGGCGCGCGAATGCGGAATGCTGCCGGTCGAAGTCGGCTCGCCCTATATCCGCGACGCGCTGCACGGGCCCGACCTCGACCTTCTGCCCGAAGGACCGACGATTTCCGAAGGGCAGGACGTGGACAAGCAACTCGACCGCTGCCTTGCCGCCCGGCCTGACCTAACGGTCTGCGGCCTGGGCCTCGCCAACCCGCTGGAGGCGCAGGGCCTGAGCACGAAATGGGCCATCGAACTGGTGTTCACCCCCGTCCATTTCTACGAACAGGCGGGCGACCTCGCCGCCCTGTTTGCGCGTTCCCTCAAGCGCCGCGCGGTCCTCGATCGCGGCGCCTCCGCGGTGGCCGCGGAATGACCGGTCTGCGCCCAGAATTGCTGACGTGCGTGAACGCGCCCCGCGTGGCGGAACGCTGCCTCACGCCGTCGCCCATCTGGCGGATGGGCGCGTGAAGCTCACCGTCTGGACATACGAGGGCCCGCCCCACGTCGGTGCCATGCGCGTCGCCACCGCGATGAAGGGCCTGCACTACGTGTTGCACGCCCCGCAGGGCGATACCTACGCCGACCTTCTGTTCACCATGATCGAACGGCGCGACCATCGCCCGCCCGTCACCTACACCACGTTCCAGGCGCGCGATCTGGGGGCCGACACGGCGGGCCTGTTCCGCACCGCCTGTCAGGACGCCTACGACCGGTTCAAGCCCGAGGCGATCATCGTCGGCGCGTCCTGCACCGCCGAGCTGATCCAGGACGATCCGGGCGGTCTGGCCGAGACGATGGGCCTGCCTGTGCCCGTCATCGCGCTGGAACTGCCCAGCTATCAGCGCAAGGAAGGCTTCGGGGCGGACGAGACCTTCTACCAGATCGTCCGCGCGCTTGCCGGACCGATGGAGAGGTCGGAGCGGGTCACCTGCAACATCCTTGGCGGTACGGCCCTGGGCTTCCGCCACCGCGACGACATTGCCGAAATCACCAACCTGCTCTATGAGTTGGGGATCGAAGTGAACGTCTGCGCGCCGCTCGGGGCCACGCCCACCGACATCACCAAGATGGGCCGCGCGCATTTCAATGTCCTGCTCTACCCGGAAACGGGGGAGGCCGCCGCGCGGCATCTGGAGACGACCTGCGGCCAGCCCTACACCCGCGTGGTCCCCATCGGCACCGGTGCCACCCGCGCCTTCATCGAGGAGGTCCGCACGCTGTCTGGCTCCACCGCACCCATCGACGACCAGGGCCTGCGCCAGACGTGGTGGACGCGGTCGGTCGACAGCATCTATCTGACCGGCAAGCGCGTCTTCATCTTCGGCGATGCCACCCACGCGATGGCCATGGCGAAAGTCGCGCGCGACGAGATGGGGTTCGAGGTCGCGGGTCTGGGCTGCTACAACCGCGAATTCGCCCGCCCGATGCGCGCGCTGGCCAAGGAATTCGAGCTGGAGCCGCTGATCACCGATGATTACCTCGAGGTCGAGCGCGCCATCGAGGCCGCGCAGCCCGAAATGATCATGGGCACCCAGATGGAGCGGCACATCGGCAAGCGCCTGGGCATCCCCTGCGCCGTCATCTCCTCGCCCGTCCATGTGCAGGATTTCCCCGCCCGCTATTCCCCGGTGATGGGTTTCGAAGGCGCGAACGTTCTGTTCGACACGCTGGTCCACCCCCTCGTCATGGGGCTGGAGGAGCATCTGCTGCACATGTTCCGCGAGGATTTCGAGTTCAACGACGCCGCCGGCCCCAGCCACCACGGCGGCCACGCCCCGAAGCCCGTCGAGAAGGCCCCGGCCCCCGCCGCGGAGCCCGAGACGGCCCCCGCCGGCGAGGTCGTGTGGCTTCACGATGCGGAACGCGAGCTCAAGAAGATCCCGTTCTTCGTGCGCGGCAAGGCCCGCCGCAACACCGAGACCTTCGCAATGGGTCAAGGCATCACCGAAATTTCCGTCGACACCCTCTACGAAGCGAAGGCACATTATGCGCGATGACGTGACCCACCGTCCGTACCGTATCACGCTCGTGACGCTCGACCGGCATGCCGCCGGGCCTGCGGCCCGTGTCGCGCCAACGCTGGAGGCCGACTTCCCCGGCCTGCAACTCACCATCCACGCCGCCGCCGAGTGGGAGAAGGACCCCGCAGCATTGGATGCGGCACGCGGGGACATCGGCCGCGCGGATATCGTGGTGACATCGGTGATCTTCCTCGAAGACCACATCAAGGCTATCGTGCCCGACCTGCAGGCGCGCCGCGACGCTTGCGACGCGATGGTCAACATCGTCTGCGATCAGGAAATCGTCCAACTGACCAAGATGGGCGACCTGGACATGTCGCGCCCCGCATCCGGCGCGATGGCGATCCTGAAAAAGCTGAAGCCCGCCAAGAAATCCGGGTCCGCCGGGGCCGGCCAGATGAAGATGCTGCGCCGCCTGCCCAAACTGCTCAAGCTGCTGCCGGGCAAGGCGCAGGACCTGCGCGCCTGGTTCCTGTCGATGCAATACTGGCTGGGTGGATCGGACGAGAATGTCGACGGCCTGGTCCGGTTCCTGATCTCGCGGTATGCCAGCCGACCGGAATGGCACGGCACCGACGCGGCCTTGCCCATCGAATACCCCGACGCGGGCCTTTATCACCCCGATCTGCCGGGCAAGCATATCGCGACCGACATCCTGGACCTGCCGCTCAAGCCCGGCGCGGCCACGGTCGGCATCGTGCTTCTGCGGTCCTATATTCTGGCGGGCGACACCGCGCATTACGACGCCGTCATTCGCGCGTTCGAAGCGGCCGGCCACCGGGTCCTGCCGGTCTTCGCCAGTGGCCTTGATGCCCGTCCGGCGGTCGATGCCTATCTTGCCGGGCACATCGATGCGCTGGTTTCGCTCACCGGGTTTTCCCTCGTGGGCGGTCCCGCTTACAACGACAGCGAAGGCGCGGTGGCGATGCTCTCGGGTCTCGACGTGCCATACGTCGCGGCGCAACCGCTGGAATTCCAGACGCTGAACGAATGGGCCACCGGCGCGCAGGGCCTGTCCCCGGTGGAGGCCACGATGCTGGTCGCCCTGCCGGAAATCGACGGTGCCACCAACCCCACCGTTTTTGCCGGGCGCCACGCGCCGCAGGGCTGCACGGGGTGCAAGCTGCGCTGCGCGTCGCAAGGCGCGGTCAAGGCCATGGCCCCCTGCCCCGAACGTATCGCCGCGCTGGTCGACAAGACCGCCCGCCTTGCCACGCTGCGCCGCAAGGCCAATGCGGCCAAAAAGGTCGCGATCACGCTGTTCGGGTTTCCGCCCAACGCCGGGGCCATCGGCACCGCCGCTTATCTTTCGGTGTTCGAAAGCCTGTTGAACACCCTGCATCGCCTGGCCGCAGACGGCTATGACGTCACGCCCCCCGCCTCGGTGGAGGACTTGCGCGAGATTGTTCTGAAGGGCAACGCCGCCCAACAGGGAACCGAAGCGAATGTCGGTGCCGTGGTGACCGCCGACCAGATCGTCACGCGCACCCCGTGGCTGTCCGAGATCGAAGCCGTCTGGGGCCCCGCCCCCGGCCGGATCCAGGCCAACGGCCGCGAAGTCCTGGTGATGGGCGCGCATTTCGGCAACGTCTTCGTCGGCGTTCAGCCCACCTTCGGCTATGAGGGCGACCCGATGCGGTTGCTATTTGAAAAGGGCTTCGCCCCGACCCACGCCTTCAACGCCTTCTACCAATACCTGCGACAGGATTTTTGCGCCGACGTCGTCTTGCACTTCGGGATGCACGGCGCACTGGAGTTCATGCCGGGCAAACAGACGGGCATGGGTCCGAATTGCTGGCCCGACCGGCTGATGGGCAATATGCCCAACGTCTATCTTTATGCCGCCAACAACCCGTCCGAGGCGACGCTGGCCAAACGCCGCGCAAACGCGGTCACGGTCACGCATCTGACGCCGCCGCTGCAGAACGCGGGGCTCTACCGTGGCCTTGCCGATCTCAAGGACAGCCTGACCCGCTGGCGCGAGACGCCGGGCGCGGAGCGGGCCGAGCTGGAAACGCTGATCGCGGATCAGGCAGCCGCCGTCGATCTGGTCGGCGCGCCAGATACGCTCTGGCTCAAGCTGCTGGAAACCGAGGACGCGCTGATCCCCGACGGGCTGCATATCGTCGGTTGCACCCCTGATGCCGCCACCGTCGAAGCCACCCTTGACCAGATGTCCTTCGCAGATGCCAAGGCGCGCGATGCCGCCCGCAAGGCGCTGATGTCGGACGCCGAACTCGACGGGTTGATGCGCGCGCTCAACGCTCAATTCATCGCCCCCGTCCCCGGCGGCGACGTGATCCGCGCACCCGAAATCCTGCCGACGGGCCGCAACATCCACGCCTTCGACCCGTTCCGCATGCCCACCGCCTTCGCCATGGCCGACGGCGCGCGCCAGGCGCAGGCCGTGCTCGACGCGCACGACTCCATGCCGCGCACCATCGCGCTGGTGCTCTGGGGGTCCGACAACATCAAATCGAATGGCGGCCCCATCGGTCAGGCGCTGGCGCTGATGGGCTGCACCCCGCGGTTCGACAGTCATGGCCGTCTTTGCGGCGCGGACCTTGTGCCGCTGGAAACGCTGGGCCGGGCCCGCGTCGATGTGGTGATGACACTGTCGGGCATTTTCCGCGACCTGCTGCCGCTGCAGACCAAGTTGCTGGCCGATGCCGCGCTCAAATGTGCCGAAGCGGAGGAACCCTTCGCCCTCAACCCGATCCGCCAGCATGCACTCGCCTTCATGGCCAAGACCGATTGCGACATGAAGACCGCTGCTCTGCGCGTCTTCTCCAACGCCGAGGGCAATTACGGCTCCAACGTCAACCAGCTGGTCGATTCTTCGGCCTTCGACGACGGCGACGACCTGGCCGATGCATATCAGGCGCGCAAATCCTTCGCCTACGGCACCGATGGCGAAGCCTCGGCGCAGAAAGATCTGCTTCAGGATACGCTGGCGAACGTCGACATCGCCTACCAGAACCTCGAATCCATCGAACTGGGCGTCACTTCCGTCGATCACTATTTCGACACGCTGGGCGGCATCGCCGCGGCGGTCAAACGCGCCCGCGGCAGCGACCCGGCAGTCTATATCGGCGACCAGACGCGGGGTGGTGCCACCGTGCGCACCCTGTCCGATCAGGTGGCGCTCGAAACCCGCTCCCGCAGCCTGAACCCCGCTTTCTACGAGCCGCTGCTGCAACACGGCCACGAAGGCGTGCGCCAAATCGAGGCGCATATCACCAACACCGTCGGCTGGTCCGCGACCACCGGCAAGGTGGAGCCCTGGGTCTATGCCCGCCTGTCCGAGACGTTCGTTCTGGACGAGGTCATGCGCAAACGTCTGTCCGACCTCAGCCCGCAAGCCTCGATGCGCATGGCGAACCGCCTGATCGAGGCTTCCGACCGGGACTATTGGCAGCCCGACGCCGAAACACTCGCCCGGCTGCATGACGCCGCCGACGCAATCGAAGATCAATTGGAAGGGATCGCAGCAGAATGACCAATCTTATGATCCCCGGAAAGGCCGACCTATGAGCCCGCTCGACAACATCCCCCTGCTGAAAAAAGCCGCCGGACTGGACGGTGAAGGTTCCGTTCAGGTCCACCAGGACGCCTCCGACAAGATCGAGGGGGCCAAGGTCTTCTCCGTCTACGGCAAGGGCGGGATCGGCAAATCGACGACCTCGTCGAACCTGTCCGCCGCGTTTTCCAAAATGGGCAAACGCGTGCTCCAGATCGGGTGCGACCCCAAGCACGACAGCACGTTCACCCTGACGGGCATGTTGCAGCCAACGGTCATCGACATCCTCAAAAGCGTCGATTTCCATGCCGAGGAACTGCGCCCCGAAGACTACGTCTCGGTCGGCTATAACGGCGTGAAATGCGTGGAGGCCGGTGGCCCGCCCGCCGGGACCGGCTGCGGCGGTTATGTCGTGGGCCAGACCGTGAAATTGCTCAAACAGCACCACATGTTGGAGGACACCGACGTCGTGATCTTCGACGTGCTGGGCGACGTGGTCTGCGGCGGGTTCGCCGCGCCGCTGCAACACGCCGACCGCGCGCTGATCGTGACGGCCAACGATTTCGACAGCATCTACGCGATGAACCGCATCATCGCCGCCGTGCAAGCCAAGTCGGCCAACTACAAGGTGCGGCTGGCGGGCTGTGTCGCCAACCGCTCCAAGGACACCGACGAGGTGGACCGCTACTGCAAGACGGTCGGCTTCAACCGCATCGCGCACATGCCCGACCTCGACGCGATCCGGCGCTCACGCCTCAAGAAGAAGACCCTCTTCGAGATGCCCGACGACCAGGACGTGATCGACGTGCGCAAGGAATACATCCGCCTGGCCGAAACGCTGTGGAACGGAACGCTTCCCCTGGCCCCGGCCCCCCTGCCCGACCGCGAAATCTTCGAGCTGCTCGGATTCGATTGATGACCTACGACGCCACCCTGTCCCGCGTCGAGACCTACTTCGACCGTACCGCGACCAAGACGTGGGAGGCGCTGACCTCCGACGCGCCGGTCTCGGGCATTCGCGCCACCGTGCGCCGGGGCCGCGACCAAATGCGGGCGATCCTTCTGTCCCAGATGCCGCGAGACCTGACCGGTCTGCGCATCCTGGACGCGGGCTGCGGCACCGGGGCGCTGGCCGTCAAGATGGCGTCGCGCGGGGCCCAGGTGGTAGCGATCGACATCTCTCCGCAACTGATCGACATCGCGCGCCGCCGTGCCCCCGACGGCAGCACGATCGACTGGCGCGCGGGCGACATGCTGGACGCGGGTCTGGGCACCTTCGACCACGTCACCGCGATGGACAGCCTGATCTACTATTCCGAAGCCGATTTGGCCGCCGCCCTCGACGCGCTGGCGATCCGAACCCGCGGGTCGATCCTGTTCACGGTCGCGCCGCGCACCCCGCTGCTGATGGCGATGTGGAACGCGGGCAAGCTCTTTCCCAAGGCCGATCGCTCCCCCACCATGGTGCCGCAATCCGCCGCCCGCCTGTCGCGGCGCATGGACGCGACGTTGACGCCGGTCACGCGGGTCAATTCGGGCTTCTACATTTCCAACGCCATCGCCGCGCGCGGCTGACGGCACCGCGCGTCAATCCAGGCGGACAGTCTGCCCGAAAACTGTAAATGCACGTTGACACCTGATGGATCGGGTGTCACATTTTCGGGACACGCAGCTGCCCGGGGATAGCATGTCAGACCGATTCCATCTCATCCTGTCGGCCTCGGCATCGTCGGTGCACGCATGATGCCCCGCGCTGCCCTTCAGCGCATGACGATCAACATGCTGCCGTTCTCCGACGCGGTCAGCGAGCAATTGCCCCTGCGCCAGCTTCTGCGCTTGTCGCTCTTCCAGGTGTCCGTTGGCATGGCGTCGGTGATGCTGCTGGGCACGCTCAACCGCGTTATGATCGTGGAGTTGGGCGTCGCCGCGACCATCGTTGCCATGATGATCGCCATTCCCGTCCTGGTCGCCCCATTCCGCGCGTTGCTGGGCTTCCGCTCCGACACCTATCGCAGCGCAATCGGCTGGAAGCGTATCCCCTATCTTTGGTTCGGATCGCTCTGGCAGTTCGGTGGTCTGGCCATCATGCCGATGGCGCTTCTGGTGCTGTCGGGCGATCAGGTCGCTGGCCCGGACTGGGCCGGCACCGTCGGGGCCGCCCTCGCATTCCTGATGACCGGCGTAGGCATGCACATGACGCAGACCGCGGGCCTGGCCCTCGCCGCCGACCGCGCGACCGAGGAAACCCGCCCGCAGGTCGTTGCCCTACTCTACGTGATGTTTCTTGTCGGTATGGGCGTATCCGCCGTCATCATCGGCACCCTGCTGCGCGATTTTTCGGCCCTGCGCCTGGTGCAGGTGGTGCAGGGCACAGCCGTCGTCACGATCGTCCTCAACGTCATCGCTCTGTGGAAGCAGGAAAGGGTCAATCCCATGACGCGGGCGGAACGCGCCGTTCCCCGTCCGCCCTTCACCGAGGCCTGGCGCGATCTGACCGCGCAGGCCGGCGTCGCGCGCTTGCTGGTCGTCGTCTTCCTCGGCACGCTGGCGTTCCAGATGCAGGATGTCCTGCTGGAACCCTACGGCGGCGAGATCCTGGGCCTGTCGGTCTCGGCCACCACGCTGCTGACGGCGCTCTGGGCGATCGGCGCGCTGATCGGCTTCGGCCTGGCCGCGCGCGGGCTGAAGCGTGACCGCGATCCGCACCGCATGGCCGCCGCCGGCATTCTAATGGGCGTCGCCGCCTTCACCGCCGTGATCTTCGCAGCGCCGCTCGACTCTCCGGGCCTGTTCTATTCGGGGGCCTTCGGCATCGGGCTGGGCGGCGGGCTCTTCTCGGTCTGCACCCTGACCTCGATCATGGCCTTCGATGGGACCGGCACAGCCGGCAAGGGGCTGGCCCTTGGGGCCTGGGGCGCGGCACAGGCGACGGCCGCCGGCGCGTCGATCTTTGCGGGCGGTGCGCTGCGCGACGGGATCAATGCGCTCGCCCTCGCCGGGGATTTCGGTCCGGCGCTCGCCACGGCCGCGACGGGATATTCCACCGTCTATCACATCGAAATCGCGCTGCTTTTCATGACGCTCGTGGCCCTGGGGCCGCTGGTGAAATCGCGCAGCATCCATGCCGCCCCGTCCGCCACCCGCGGACTGGCCGACTTCCCAACATAATAGCAGGAGGAGACACCCATGCTCGGAACCACATTCTTCGGAGACTTCGATCTCGCCTCGGCGGCGATCTGGGGCTTCTGGCTCTTCTTCGCGATCCTCGTGGTCTATCTCCAGGTCGAGAACCAGCGCGAAGGCTATCCGCTGGTCGACGACGACGGCAAGGAAGCCGCGAGCCCGGGCCTCTTCCCCCTCGCGAAAGCCAAGACCTTCATCCTGCGCGACGGTCGCGGCACCGTGGTCGTCCCCCAGGAGCAGCGCCCCGACCGCGACGACTTGGCCCTGGCCCGCACCAGCGAGGCCGCAGGCTCTCCTTACGTGCCGACGGGTGACCCGATGGTCGACGGCGTCGGCCCCGCGTCCTGGGCGAACCGCGCCGATCACGCCGAACTCGACGGGCACGGTCACCCCAAGATCAAGCCGCTGTCGAACGTCGAGGGGTTCAACGTCTCGGCCGGCATCGACCCGCGCGGCCTGCCCGTCCAGACCGCCGATGGCGAAGTCGTGGGCCGCATCACCGACATGTGGATCGACGCGCCCGAGCAGATGGTCCGCTATCTGGTGGCCGACCTGAACCCCGAAGGATCCGGTCAGGAGCGGCTGATCCCGATGAACTTCGCCCGTATCAAGCGCAACCGCGTTCAGATCGACTCGCTGCACGCCGAACACATGGCGGGCATCCCCACCATCCGGAACAACGGCGAGATCACCCTCCTGGAGGAGGAAAAGATCATGGCCTGGTTCGGCGGCGGCACGCTTTATGCGACCAAGGCGCGGCTCGAGCCGCAACTCTGACGACACCCTCCGGGGCGCGCATCCGTGCCCCGGAGGATCACACGCAAGCGGGAGGAACGACCCATGCACCACGATGATTTCAAGTTCGAGCCCGTCCACGGATTGCCCGAAGCCCTGCCGGACGGAGAGCATATCCTCTGGCAAGGCTCCCCGGACCCCAAGCGTCTGGCGCGCAGCGCCTGGAAGGTGAACTGGGTCCTTGGATATTTCGCACTGCTGGCATTCTGGCGCGTCATGGCGTCGGCCGCCGATTTTCCGCTGACGCAAGCCCTGCTGCACGCCGTGCCCTTCGTCCTGGCCGCCGGCGTGGCCGCCGCGATCCTGTACGGCATGGCCTGGGCGCAGGCGCGCGCGACGGTCTATACGCTGACCAATCGCCGGGTCGCGATGCGCATCGGCGCCGCGCTGACGATGACGCTGAACCTGCCCTATGTCTGCATCACCAACGCGAACCTGGCGGTGTCCAAGGACGGCACCGGCAACATCGCCTTCGATCTGTCGGCCGACGGCACGCGCATTTCGTATCTGATGTCCTGGCCCCACGTGCGCCCCTGGCATTTCGCACCCGCGCAGCCCTGCCTGCGCGCGATTTCGGATGCCGCGCGCGTTGCCCGGATCTTTGCCGATGCCGCCGAAACCCGCGTGGCCGAGCCGCGGCTGACCCGCGACGACGCCCCCCAGACAGCCATCGCCGCGGAGTGACCCCCATGCAACGCAATCCCACCGCCTCCCTCGCCAACCAGATGAAGCACCGCGACCGCGAAATGGTCCCGCGTTTTCTGGTGCAAGCCATGTTCGCCCTGATGATCGGGACGCTGGCGCTCGTTGCCTACGCCCGTCTCACCGACCGCCCGTTGGAAGGCACGCGCCCGACGGCGACCATCGTGGAGGAACGCAGCTTCACCATGGTCGGCGACCGCGGCACCGGGGTCGGTCTTTTCGACGCAAACAACGTGCAAGTCGCTCATTCCAATGATAACAAGAAGGGGTTCATCGACGTCATCTGGGTGTCGGTGAATCGCGAGCGCCTTGTGCAAGGCGCAGACATGGCCGCCCCGATACGGGTCGTCCGCAGGGACGACGGGAAAACGGCCATCCTGGACGATGCGACAGGCTGGTCCATCGTCCTGATCGGGTACGGTCGTGACAATGTCGCGGCCTTCGCCGACCTTCTGGACAGCTGAACGGAGGACTAACGACCATGGGACTTCTCACCCGCACCAAGGAAACCGCACCCTGCGAGATCACCATCTCGCACCGGTTCGAAGAGCTTTCGGCGCATTGCAAGTTCCTCAACGGCGCCGTGATCGGCCCCGGTGATACCGTGGAGGTCGACGGACCCGAACTGATGGCCGCCTACGGCGAGGTCGTGTCCGACACGCGCACCGCGACGATCACGCGGGCCAGCGATCTGGAACGCCTCTGGACCCGCTGGACCGGCGATTTCGAATTCATGGAACTGTGCGAGTTCTCCTTCTCCGAAGAGGTCCTGTCATGAACAAGCCCACCCATTCCGCCTTTGCCGACACCGCCGAAGAGGCGATCGCCGCCCAGGATGCCGCCGCCGAACGCGATTTCGCCGATGGCATGACGTCCGAGATGGCCACCGAAGTCGCCATGCAGAACACCCTGCTGACGCCGCGCTTCTACACCACCGATTTCGAGGAAATGGACGCCATCGACGTCACCCCCGTGCGCGAAGACTGGGACAAGTTGATCGCACAGATGAAATCCGACCCCAACCGCGGCCATTTCAAGAAAAACGACGATTGGCAGGTCGACTGGGAAGGTATGGAGCCGGCCCTGCGCAAGGAGTTCATCGACTTCCTGATCTCGTCGTGCACCGCCGAATTTTCAGGCTGCGTGCTCTACAAGGAAATGAAGCGGCGCGGCAGCAACGACGACATCACCACTCTGTTTCAGCTGATGGCCCGTGACGAGGCACGCCACGCCGGGTTCATCAACGACACCCTGCGCGAGGCGGGGATCCGGGTGAACCTGGGCTTCCTGACGCAAAAGAAGAAATACACCTATTTCCGGCCCAAGTTCATCTACTACGCGACGTATCTGTCCGAAAAGATCGGCTATGCCCGCTACATCACCATCTTCCGCCACCTGGAGGAACATCCCGACAAGCGGTTCCACCCGATCTTCAAGTGGTTCCGGGAATGGTGCAACGATGAGTTCAGCCACGGCGAAGCCTTTGCCCTGCTGATCAAGACCGATCCCAAACTGACGTCGGGCGTCAACAAGCTGTGGATCAAGTTCTTCCTCACGGCGGTCTATTCGACCATGTGGGTCCGCGATCATCAGCGGCCCGTCTTCCACGACGCCCTCGGCGTCGATGTGACCTGGTACGGGCAGGAGGTCTTTCGCAAGACATCCGAGATCACCAAGCAGGTCTATCCCTTCACACTCGACATCGATCATCCCCGCTGGCTGAAGAACCTCAACAAGATGGAGGAAGCCTCCCGGCAGATCGCCGCCGCCAAGGCGCGCGGCGGGATCGAGGGGGGCGTGGCGCGCGCGGGCGGCATGGCCAAGGCGGCGTTCTACTTCGTTTCGACCCTGCTGATCCCGTCGATCCCGAACGAGGTGCCCGAAAGCCCCCGGATGGAGCCCGCATACTGACATGCTCGACGCCTGGATCATGACACCCTGGATCGCGGCGGTCTTCGCCGTCTTCGCTTGGTGGTTCGCCACCGGGGCGATCCTGATCGTGGTCCGACGCTCGGACGCGGGCGACCGGATGGCCCATGGCCGCTCGGTCGTCCTGGCTGTCCCGCTTCTGGCGCTCGGCATCGCGGGGTTGATCGTCACCTCCGGCGATCTCACGCCGCTCAACATCTATCTGTCCTTCGGCTCGGTCCTGCTGATCTGGGGCTGGATCGAGCTGGCCTTTCTGGCGGGCGTCATTACCGGGCCCGAACGCGGCGACTGCCCGCCGGGCCTGACCGGCTGGCCGCGATTCGTGCGTGCCTGGACAGCGATGTCCCACCACGAAATCGCACTGCTGCTGGGTCTGCTCGCCGTCGTCGTGGCCAGCCATCCGGCGGAAAATCCCTTCGGCCTTTGGGCCTATGTCATCCTGTTCTTCGCGCGCATCTCGGCCAAGCTGAACCTGTTCTTCGGGGCGCCGCGCATCAACACCGAATTCATGCCGCGCCCACTGGCCCATCTGAAATCATACTTCCGGCAGGGCCCGATCACACTGGCTTTCCCGATCGGCGTCACGCTGCTGTCGGCCGCGACGATCTGCTTCGGCGAACGGCTCGTCTCCGCGTCCGATCCTGCCACCGCGGTGGGGTTTGCCCTACTTGCGACGCTGGCCGGATTGGCGACACTTGAACACTGGCTGATGGTGGTGCCCCTGCCTGACGCGAAACTATGGCGCTGGATGCTTCCCGTGCCGAAGACCCATCAAGAAGGGACCGACCCATGAACTTCGACGCAATGTTCGACGCACAGCTTCAGGCCCTGAAGGATGAAGGAAATTATCGCTACTTCAAGGAATTGGAGCGCAAGTGCGGCAAGTTCCCTCGCGCCGCCAACCACGAAGACGGAGAGACGCGGGACATCACCGTCTGGTGTTCCAACGACTATCTGGGCATGGGCCAGCATCCCAAGGTCGTCGAGGCGATGTGCGAAGCCGTGCAACGCACCGGCACCGGCGCGGGCGGCACGCGCAACATTTCGGGCACCAACCACGATCACCTTTTGCTGGAGGCCGAACTGGCCGATCTGCACGGCAAGGAAAACGCCCTGCTTTTCACATCCGGCTACGTGTCGAACTGGGCCGCGCTGTCTACCCTGGGCAGCCGCCTGGCCGACTGCGTGATCCTGTCGGATTCGGGCAACCACGCCTCGATGATCGAGGGCATCCGCCATTCCAAGGCCAAGAAGGTCATCTGGAAGCATAACGACGTGAAGGATCTGGAGGCCAAGCTGGCCGCCCTGCCCGCCAACGTCCCCAAGATCGTCGCCTTTGAATCGGTCTATTCCATGGATGGCGACATCTGCCCGATGAAGGAAATCGTCGAGGTGTCCGAGAAATACGGCGCAATGACCTATCTCGACGAAGTCCACGCCGTCGGCCTGTATGGCCCGCGCGGTGGCGGCGTCTCCGAGCGCGAGGGCCTGGCCCATCGCATCACCCTGATCGAAGGCACGCTGGGCAAGGCCTACGGCGTCGTCGGCGGCTATATCACCGGGTCCGCCGCGCTGTGCGATTTCATCCGCAGCTTCGCGTCGGGCTTCATCTTCACCACCGCCCTGCCTCCGGCCGTGGCCGCCGCCGCGCGCGCGTCGATCATCCATCTGAAGGAAAGCAGCGCCGAGCGGATGCAGCAGCGCCGTCAGGTCGCCCGCCTGCGCAACGCCCTCGACCGCCAGGGGATTCCCCACATGATCAACGACAGCCACATCGTGCCCGTCATGATCAAGGATCCGGTCAAGACCCGAATGCTGGCCGATCATCTGATGGACGAATGGGGTATCTACGTCCAACCCATCAACTATCCGACCGTGCCCAAGGGGACGGAACGCCTGCGCTTTACCCCCTCCCCGCTGCACACGGACGCCGACATCGACCATCTGGTCAACGCGCTGTCCCATCTATGGAAGCAGTGCGCCATCGCTCACGCAGTGGCCTGACCGCCCCGCCGCCCTTCCACCCGAAGGACGGCTCCGCCCCCCATTGCCGCCCGCAACCGTCGCGACACGGCGTCGATGGCCAGCGTGATCGCGATCGTCACCGCCAGCAGCGCGAGCACCCGGTCCAGCCGCAGCTCGGCCACGTTCGTCTGAATGTGGAAGCCCAGCGTGGCGATCCCCAACAATCCGACGATCGCGGATTCCCGCACGATGATCTCCCAACGATAGAGACACAGTGCCACGAAATTGCCCGACAGACGGGGAAACAGCTCCCACCCCGCCAGCGTCAGTCCGCGCGCGGCGTCGGCGCGCAACGGCACGTCCGCCGCCTGCCGTCCCATCAGATGCGCGATGATCGCGCCGTTGTGCAGCGCCAGCGCCAGAACGGCCGGCAGCAGGGACAGGCCGAAGACCTGCAGGAACACGAAGGCCAGCATGTATTCCGGCAGGGACCGCAGCACGACCAGCACCCCGTGCCCCACCCACGATCCGGCCCGCCCCGCCACACGCGGCACGATCATCGGGAAGGCCACCACCGCCAGCAACGCCGCCCCCGCCAGCGCCAGTTGCGCCACCACCAGCGTCGCGATCGCGCCCGGCAGCGCCTGATCCACGAACACGCGCTCCAACCATCCCGTCCAATCGCCCCCCGTACGTACGGGGGCCGGCACCACGTCCCACAAGAACCGCCATAACGCACCGTCTCCCATCGGTGGATGCCTCAACAAGGTCAGCGCGATGATCGACGCACCCAGATACAGCGGTGCCAATCGCCAGATCATCCAACGCCGCATCGGCAGGATCAGCGCGAGAAAGATCAGCAGGCAGGCCGCCGCGGCCCCGTATTCGGCCTGCCGAAAATACGTCTCCAACTGAAAGCCCAGCGTCGGCAAGCCGACGAAGCCCAACACTGCGGACGACCGCAATCCGCATTCCAGACGGTAGAGCGTATAGGTCCGCATCTGCGGCAAGCTGCCCGGCAACCGCCCCCACAACAATGCAACCGCCCCGCCCACGCCCGGCGGCACGGGGTCGGGCGCTTCCTCCATGTATTCGGCAAACACCTTTGCGAAAATCCCGGCATAGGGCAGCCCGATGGCCAGCACCCCGGTCAGCGGCGACAGACCCGTGACGTTCAGCAAAAGCAGCGCCCAGAACAACTCGTGCACGGCGCGCACCGAAACGCACAGCCACCGAACCGGCGCGCGGTGATAGACTGGGGCCAGGATCAGGCCCGCGACCGCCCCGAAGGCCACGCCGCAGAACGCGAAGGCCAATGTCAGCCCCGTCGCCCGCGCCAATCCGCCCGGATCCGAAAAATCCGGCGACAGCAACCCCCGCCCCATCGCCGCCAGCGTCAACCAGGGGTCGGGACGCACCGCCGACAGATCCGCAAGGACGAAGGCAACGGCGGTCAGCACGGCGAACCCCGCGCAGACGTCCCGCGCGCGCAACGTCACGTATAAAGCTCCATCAATCGTGCGGCATCGACGTCCGCCGTGGCCGCGTCCAACACGATGCCCCCAGCCTTCAGCCCCACGATGCGGGTGGCGGAACGCAGCGCCTGGCCGGTATCGTGCAAGACCATGATCGAGGTCCCGAAATCGCCCGACAGCGCCAGCAGCAGCGCGTCGCCCTGCGCCGGGTCCAACGCCGACACAGGCTCGTCCGCGAACACCGTCGCGCCGCCGCGCAGCATCGCACGGGCCAGCGCCACCCGCTGCCGCTGCCCCCCCGACAGCGACGCGACCGGGCGACGGCCAAGCCCGGTCAGACCGACGCGGTCCAGAACCTCCTCGACCGACCGACGCTCGGCCGTGTTCGGCCGGATCAGCGTGCGCAGGTTGCGCGCCGCGCCGAAGTCATCCAGCCGTCCCATCCAGACATTGTGAAAAACCGACAACGCATCGACCAAGCCGTGATCTTGCGCCACCACCGCAACCCGGCCATCGGCCCGGTCGTGCAACGCGCGCAGCAGGGTCGATTTACCCACACCGCTGCGCCCCATCAGGGCCACACGCTCCCCGTCCGCGATCTGCAGCGTGACGTCCCGCAGGACGGCCTCCTTCCCCCAGCCGAGCGTTTCCGACCGGAGCGCCAGCGTCATCAGTCGATGATGTCCAGATCGCGCGCCGTATCCTCGATCGGTTGATACAGCGCATTGTCTGCCGGGATGAAGGCCGCGCGCGGGAAGGACGCCAGAAGATCGGCATCGTCCATGCCCAGAAGCGCGTCGCGCACCCGCGCCGTGAAGCCGTCGCCGAACCGCGCGTCCACATCGCCCCGGATCGTCCAGTTGTAGTCGGGATATGGCGGCGTCTGCCAGATCACGCGGGTCGCGTCGGCCTCGGGCGCGCCTTCGGCCACCGCCTTGTTGTAAACGGTGTAGTTCAGCGCCCCCACCTCATAGGCCCCCGATGCGACCAGCCGAAGCGTCTGACCGTGATCGCCCGAATATCCGACATCGGAAAACAGCTCTGACGGGGACATCCCCGTCTCCTCGCGCAGCCAGAATTCCGGCATCAGGCGACCGGAGGTGGAGGTTTGCGCCCCAAAGGTGAACCGGCGGCCCGCGATATCGGGAAACGCCTCCGACGCCTCGATCCCGGTGTCCACATTCGCGATGAAATAGGTGACGAATTCCTCGTCTTCCGACCCCTGCGCCAACGCCTGGCTGCCCGGCACGGCAATCCGGGCCTGAACACCCGACAGCCCGCCGAACCAGCCCAGCTGGATCTGATCGGCGCGGAACGCGGTGACGGCGGCGGCATAGCTCTTGACCGGCACGTATTCGACATCCACGCCCAGTTCGGCTTCCAGATAATCCGCGACGGCCCCGAACCGGGCGATCAACCGGGTTTCGTCATCGTCGGGAATGGCCGAGAAATAGAGCGTCTGTGCCCCAGCGGGCAGGGTCGTCAGCAAAAGCAGGACAAGGGCTTTCATGGGGGCACCGGCGGCAAGGAAAGGATGCTCTTCTAGAACAACCCTCGCCGCCGGATTGCAACCCGGCTCAGACCACCGCCAGGACCACGACCATCGCCAGCGCATAGATCACGATCGCGCCGCCGATCAGCAGGTAATGAAAATTGCCCGCCGTCTGCGCCCGCAAGATCGACTTCATCTGACCCATCAGATCGGGCCAGGTGTAGCTGACGAAATCGCCTTGGGTGAAAACGGCCTTGATGCGACCTTCCGAGTCGACGACCGGCAGACGGCGGAACCGCTCGTTCGACATCATGCGCAGCCAGTCCAGCATATCGTCGGTTTCGCGCGCCACACGCGGATCGGCGGTCATGATATCCGACAGCTTGGTCGTCTTGGCGTCCAGCCCCCGACCCACCAGCTTGTTCATCACATCGCGCTCGGTCACGACGCCCAGCACCTTGTCGTCGCCGTCGGTCACGATCACACAGCCGTAGTTCAGGTCCGACATGGCCGACACCGCGTCGAAGATCGTCATGTCGGGCGGCCCGGTCAGCGGCTTGGTCTTGGTCTTGTATTCCGCGCGGTCCATCAGGCGATTGCCCGCCCGCTGTTCGGTTTGTGCCATGGTCGTCTCCTGCAAATCGGTTCGTCTCTAACCTAGCCGCTGGCGCCCCTGCGTCAAATGGCAGCTACAGGTCGACCTCCACCACGCCCCCGGCCCGCGCCGCGCGGCTTTGGCACAGGATGATGGCCCCCTGCCGCTGCGCCTTGGACAAGACAAAGTCGCGGTGCTCCACCTCGCCGGAAATAAGTCCGCATTTGCACACGCCGCAGATGCCGTCGCTGCATTTTACATCCACCGTCACACCGCTTTTCGCCAGCATATCGGTCGCGCTGCGATCTGCCGGCACCGTGATGTCGCGCCCCGACCGGGCAAGGCGAAGGATGAAAGCGTGGTTTTCGTACTCGGGGCCGTCGGGGACGGAGAAATACTCAAGATGCCTGGCGTCCTCGGGCACGCCAGCCGCTTGCGCAGCGGCCATCGCCGCATCCATGTAGGGCCCCGCCCCGCAGGCATAGACATGGGTTCCGTCCGGCAGACCCGCCATGGCCGACGGCATGTCGCAGCGCGTATCTTCGTCCGTCACGTGCACCGACACCCGGTCCGCCCAGGGAACCGCGGCCAATGCCTCCAAAAACCCCATCGTCGTTCGTGACCGGCCCGAATAATGCAGCGCAAAAGACGCGCCCGCATGGTGCAACGCATGACCCATCGCGATCATCGGCGTGATCCCGATGCCGCCGCCCATCAGCAGGGAATGGGTCGCGTCATGCAGCGGGAAATGGTTGATGGGCCGCGATACGAACACCTTTCGACCGGGCGCGAAGATGCGGTGCATCAGCTTCGATCCACCCCGCCCCCCGTCTTCGCGCAGCACGCCGATGCGGTACCGCGACCGATCCGCCGGGTCGCCCCACATCGAATACTGGCGCAGGAATTCGGGGGCGACCACCACATCCAGATGGGCACCGGCATCCCATTCAGGCAGGTCGGATCCGTCCGGCAACACCAGGTCATAGGCGACGACGCCGTCGGCCATTTCGATTGCCTGATCGACAAGCACTTGAATGACCGGCGCTTGACCGTCAGCCGTATAGATATGATCCGTCGGCACCTGCCCGGTTGCATCCCGCGCGCGATATTCCTCGGCCGTGATCATCGCCTGATAGGCCTCGATCCCCGCCTCGCGGTCCATCGGGGCCGGGTAGGGATAGGGATGCGGGGCCAAGGGCGCGGGATAGACGGCCAGCGTCTGATCGGCGTAATCCACCTTCAAATCGGGCTGCAGATCGCGCGCATTCACCGGTTTGCGCGTGGGCCGATACGCCCCGTCCTCCTCGATCTCCAGATCCCACCACCATTTTTTGACGGGGTTCAGACCGCCCCGCCCTGCCGCGTCGTCCAGCTTGGCCAGCAAAGGGGCCGCCTGCGGGATATTCATCGCGGCCCACCGGAACGGGGCTTCCGCAAACAGCCCTTCCAGGTTCCAGGGGCAAGTCTTCATGCACCGCCCGCACATTGCGCCGCCTTCGGTCCCGATCCGGTAGGACGCGCATTTCTGGCTGTCGGATTTCCAGATCTCATAGCCGTTGAACATCAGCTTCGGACCCGCCGTGATGGCCCCCGACGGACATTCGCGCGCGCATTTGTTGCAGCTTCCGCAAAAGGTCTGCAGCCCGAAGTCGATGGGCCGGTCGTGCGCCATCGGCAGGTCGGTCGTCACCACCCCCGATTTCAGGCGCGGGCCAAGGAACGGGTTCAGGATCACCTCCCCGATCCGGCTTACCTCCCCCAACCCCGACAGCAACAACAGGGGGGGCTGCAACACCTCCCCGTCCATCACCGTATGCGCCTTGGCCGAATAGCCCAGCCGCCGGATCTGTGCCGCGATCACCCCGCCCAGCAGGGAAAACCGTAGATACGCGCGCATCGATTGGGCGACGCTGATCCAGTCGTCACCCGACGCGCCCTCCATCGTCTCGAACCCCTGATCCACGATCATGCTGATGGCCTGGTCGTGGGGCGGGTCGATCACGTCGCCGCGCGCGTCGTGGCTGTACCACGTCCAATCCGGGCACCGGCTGATGCCGACCGCATCGACGCCCAGCCAATACGACGTCGCCTTGATCAACTCCGCCGCCGCTTCGGGGGCCACCGCGACCTTTTCGGCCGCCACCTCTCCGTCCTGCAACAATACGAACGCCCCAAGCGCGCGCCGCTGCGCCATCGACGGTGCGGCCTTGCGGACGTAATGCCCGCCGCGTGCCTGATCCTGCAACGGCTTGCCCATATCCCCGAATTGCACCCGCGCGAACAGATCGGCACGCTTGGGAACCCGCGGCACCCGCGGCTCGTCGATATAGGTCGTGGGCTTATCCACCCGTTTCAGCGTCTCGAACGGATGCCCGCCGTCCACGAACCGCCGACCGGCATAGGGCACGGCATTGCCCGCCGATTTCACCGTCCCCCGCCCCAGCTTCCAGTCCAGCCCGAACGCCGATTTCGGCTGAACCGTCGCCAGCGGCAAATCCATCGCAAGGTCCAGGGTCGTCGTCACGACCGCCAGGCCGAACCGCGTACCGACGTAAGGATGCTCCAGCCCCCCTGCCCCGAACGTCGCCACCCCCGCCGCCACCGCCAGCCGCGCCAGATCCACATCCGACGCGGAAACGCTGTGCCCCTTGGCATCGAACCCCAGCAACCGAATGTAATTCGACAGAACCGCTGCCGTTTCCGCCGCCAGCATCCCGGCGCGGTGGGCCTGCGCGCCCACGATCCAGTCGCAGCCAGGCTCCTCCGCTTCCACATCGCGGGGGTTTTCATACATCAGCACGATCGCATGGGTGTGCCCCGACACCGGCGTCGGCGGGGCCAGCGCCGAATCCCGCAGATCCGCCATGATTCCGTCGATGCCAGAGGCCAGCGTCTTGGTTTGCCGCGTCGCCAGATCCCCGGCCAACCGGGTCACGTCTTCATTGACGATCGGTGCGTTCAGCAGGGCCGCTTTCGGCACCGGCCCGATCCCCACGATCGCCGCGTCGCAGAAATATCCGAACCCTTTCAGATGCCGCGCGCGTTCGTCCGGGTCCGCCGGAATGTCGGATTGCACGCCGTTTACCAGACCATCGCGGATGGCATCCAGCATCGCCTGATGCTCCCGCATCGCATTCACGATCGACCGGGGGTCGGCATCCTGGAACGTCAGCGGCACCATCGCCGGGATGGCCGTCAGGTCGGGCATCGTGCCGCGCGCCAACCGCTCCACCGGATACGGACCCAGGTGTGGCGGGCGATCCTTGGTGGAGAAGAGGCGGGATTTCATCGCACGACCGTGACGCCCCGCCGGTCGGACTTCAAGCGGCCCCCTGCCCCATCGGGTCGAAAACCGGCACGCCGGTCGGCGCGAAGTGCCGGACATTGCGCGTCACGACCGTCAGGCCGTGCACCTGCGCGATTGCCGCGATCATCAGATCGTTCTCGCTATTGCCGATCCGGGCCGCCATCTGGCCCCAGACCATCGCAGCCGCGGTGTCCATCGGCAGGATGCGGTCCTTGAATTCGACGTCGCGGACGTGGTCGATCCAGGCGCGCAGCGCATCGGCGAATGCCGGATCGTGCCGCCGCACCTTGTGGATCCCTGTCTCCACCTCCGCCAGCGTCACGACCGACAGGAACAGCGTGTCGACGGGACGCGCCGCCGCCCACGCGGCCACCTGCGGAAATTTTTGCCGCCGCCGCAAAAGCGACAGCGTATCCGTGTCCAGCAGGTACATCAGAATTCGACATCGCGCGGTCGGGTATTCGCCAGCCGGTCCCATTCGAAGTCCGGCTCATCATCCCGCGCCTGCGGCATGTCCTTGAGCAGTTCGCCGAACAGCACGGGCTTGCGCAACAGGCGCAGCGCGTCCCAGTCCGCCTGCGACACGACAACGACCGCCGGCGCGCCCCGTTTGGTGACATGCTGTGGCTCGCCGGCCATCGCGGCATCGACCACGGCGCTGAACTTTGCCTTTGCATCTTGAACGGACCACATCGCGTTTCTCCTGACTATCTGACTAGTCATATGGTCAGTCGTGCACGATTCGGCAAGTCTTTCCCCGCGGGGAAATCACGCGTCGCTATCAATCTCCCGCCAGAAGGCCTCGATCGCCTTCTCCAACCGCTCCCGGTCCAATGCGCCGAAATCCACATCCGCGCGCAACTCCATCTTGCCCTGCGTCGCCGTCGCCCGCACGCCCGGCCCCACCGGCACGGTCAAGGCGACCCGCCCCCGCCGCCCCTTTGGCGCGCCCCGTGCCTTGGGGGGCAGCGGGGCGGCCTGCGCGTCGATCGCGTGGCGCAGAATGGCAAGCTCCTCAATCGCATCCCGCTCGGGCTTGGCCCGCAGTGCGTCCGACACGACCCGCACAAAGGCCGGATCCGCGTCCAACCGATCCGCCAACGCAAGTCCAACAGACCGCGGCAAAGCGGCAGGATGATCGAGCACTTTCTCCAACCGCGCCATGACTGTGGCGAACCGCCGAATATAGCTGCGCTTCTGCGGCGAAACGCTGGCGAAAAGGGCGTTCACCGCCGCATCCACAGACTCGCAGCCATCCACGCCGTCGGACGCATAGGCGCGCGCCAGCTGCGCCATTTCGGCGAAGCTCACGTCCTTGCGGATCAGGTTCTCGTCGACCATCCGGCGGTACAAACCCGCGTCCGATTCTCCGCTGGCCAAAATGCCTGCGGGAATTCGCGCCCATGCCGCATCACCCGTTTCGGCCAGCAACTCCCGAAACGCCGTCAGACGGCGCAGACCCTGGACCAGTTCGAACCCGCCCTGCCCGTCCGCCTCGACCCGGATCGGATTGCTCAACCCGATGTCCCGAAGCGACGCCTTGAGATCATCCAGATCCAAGTTGTCCGACAGCCGCCGATCACGCGTCAGCTTGGTTGTGCGGACGGCCGCCACGTCGACCAGATCGGTGATCAGCCCCAGCTTCTTCAGCCGGACGAATTCATGTGCCAACCCGTCATTTTCCGCGCGGATATCGGCCTCCATCTTCTCACGGTAGCGACGCGCGTCCCCAACCTCGCCGATGGCCGATGCCATGGGTCCGCGACGGGCCGATTTCATCTCGATCTCGGGCGGTTGCTGAATTTCGGCGGGTGCATCGTCGTCCGGCAGATCGACATCAAAGATCCGGCGTTTGCGGCTCATGCCTCATCCTCCATCTTGTCCCAGGCCACCAAAACGGTATCCCTGAATTCCGCATAGGCACTGTCGAAGGTGGAGCGCGCCCGCCTCCAGGTTTCCCGCGTCATGTCACGATAGTCGATTTCATAGACCGAGCTCAGAAACCGGCCCGATTGTTCCACCGCGCGGGTGTGTTCGATCGGGTTCTCGGCCATCCGGTCGCCAAACACCTTGTGAAAGGCGTCTCGCATCGCGCGGTGCAAATCGTTGCCCGGCTCAAAACGGGTCAGGATGAACCGAACGTCGAGGAACGTCTTGCCGAAATCCGATTTCCCCGCGGGGAAACCCTCGAACCCAACCAGATCCTCCAAGGCTTCCGACAGCTGCCCGATGAAGGACGTGGTGGAGTCGTACTCCCAATACCCTGGGCCCGACGGGATATAGAGGACATCGGCGGCAAACACCGCGTTCATCGATTGATACCCGATCGCCGGGGGGCAGTCGAAGATGATCATGTCATACGCATCGCGCGGCAACGCATCCAGCCATCGAGACACGGCGGCGAAGAACGACCAGTCGGGGTTCATGTGCCGATATTGGGCCGACGCGAACTCCACGAAGGCGGCGTTCGCGCAGCTGGGCACGATATCGATCGTGGACCAACACGTCGGCTTGATGAAATCGCCTTGGCGCAAATCCCCAAGACCGGTGTCGGCAATCGAGGCGGGCAGGCGGCGTTGTGGCGGTTTGCGTCCGGTCTCGGCCCCCTGAGCCGCGTCGTTCATCCGCTGCGTCTCGTGAATCAGGTCGCGGGCCAGAATGCCCCAGACCGTTTGTTCTTCATTCACGTCGCTCAATCCCATCGAATGGCTGAGCGTGGCCTGAGGATCGAAATCGACACAAAGCACGCGGTAGCCGTCAAGCGCCGCCGCATGTGCCAGGTGCAGCGCCGTCGTCGACTTGCCCGCGCCGCCCTTGAAGTTGCTGACCGCCACCCGGATCGCCCGCTTGCCGGCCGGACGCCGGGGCATCAGCGACTTGCGATTGATCTTCAATTTGCGACGCAGCTCGTTCACCTCCTCCAGACTGAACCACCGCTGCCGTCCATCCTGCTCCACCTCGCCGGAGGGCAGGGATGGGTCGGCAGCCAGCCGACCGCGGAACGTGTTCTGATTGACCCGAAAGATCAGCTCCGACACCTCCCAGGAGGAGAACCGTCGCAGCACCTTCTCATGGCCCGGAGAGAAAGTCTGCTTGCGGATCCAGCCCTGCATCTTGAGTGAGCTGTCGCGCATGGCCTGCAGGTCGCGGTAGTCGAGCATGATGTCGCCTCAACGTTATTCAGTCTTCGGAACCGAAATACGCCGAATTTGACAAAGGCGCAAATCCTCGATTACCGAATTACGGACTATCTGATTTCCCTGCGGGGAAAAGGGGTCAGGGGCGCGGGGCGGACGCCGTGACGTGATTCGCGCAAAGCCCTCGAAGACCCTTATCTTGGGGTGACAGACCTTGATGCATACCCTGGCTTGAGGGGACATCATCAGCACATGGCGTGACACTCAAGATGTCCCCCTATACCATATCTATACCAATTTCATTATTTGAAGAATTAGGCCTTCGGCAAAGCGACTTGACAGAATCGCGAAATCCAACGCAAATCAGGACAACGGCCGGGATAACGGTTGATTGAGCAGCGGCGGCGGGAGGACCAGATGGGTCTCGGCCAGATTTCACACGGACGACAAGCCCTGACGGGACGCAGCTCGGCCGCCATCAAATACGATGTGCTGACGGCTTTGGGGGCCTGGGCCTGTAACGGAGACAAGCATGCCCAGCGGTCTGTCCTTCGACTCATCACCCTCATCACCGCGCGGTATAATTGGCAGGACGACACCCTGACAACGGGCCAGAGAGAGATCGCGACGCTTTGGTCCGTCGATCAACGAACCGTCAAACGCGAGATGGCGCGGATGCGGGATTTGGGTTGGCTGATCCTCAAACGGCCTGCCGCGCGCGGACGGGTCGCCTGCCACGGCCTTGGACTCGACGCGATCTTTGCACAAACGCAATCCTGCTGGACCAACGTCGGGCCCGACTACGTCGCGCGGATGACCATAACGCCCACCGCGGACACCGCGCCAAACGTCGTCGCCTTCCCGACACTTGCCGACGGGGCCTGGGGTAGGATCGCAGCGCAGTTGCAGGCCGAGGATGCGGGCCTGTTCAACGCCTGGTTCGCGTCCTTGGTCTCGCTTGGTGAACGCGACGGTGTGCTGCGGTTGAAACCGCCGTCCCGATTCCACGGCTCTTTCGTACGCACGCATTACATTGGACATCTGCAGGTGTTGGCGCAGCAGCAGGGCTTGACCGTGGATCTGGTGGAATAGGGCTGGGGCGTATGGCAGGGAAACCCGGATTTCTGGATGTGCAGGTGCCGATGTTCGTCCCGCTTTGGCGCCGCGTGCTGGCCGTCGTGGTGTTTGCGGGCTGGACCGTGATGGAGGTCGTGAACGGGGCCTGGGGGTGGGCGGCGCTGTTCGGCGGATCGGCAGCGTATCTGGCGCATCAATTCTTCATCGCGTGGGAGGGGCCGGCGGGAGACTAAAGCCGGGCCTTGGCCATCATCATATGCACCCCCTTTTCGCGGTTCACCGTCTGAGTGATGCGCAGATCGCCGGCCAGCGAGCAGAGCATGTAGGCCTGTTCGCGCGTCAGATCGGTCTTGCCGACAATAAGCGTAATCATGTTGCGCGTGGCGATCTGTGCGCAGATGTCGAGCGACGGATCGGTGGCCAACGTGATCCAATGCGTCGGCGTTTCCGCGACGATCATCGCAGCCATATCGTCGCGCAGCGTCAGGCGGAAACGCCCCTCCAGCGCGGTTTCGATCGCCGTGACATTGACCTCTCCGTCACCTTGGCACCCATGGCCATCCCCGACCGAGAAGAGCGCGCCGCCGGTATGGATCGGCAGGTAGAGCGTGGTCCCCGCCACCAGTTCCTTACAGTCGAGGTTGCCGCCGTGGCCCCTCGGCTCGATGGTGGAGATGCGGCCCCAGGCGGGCGGGGGCGCGACGCCCATGACGCCGAAAAACGGGGCCAGCGGCAGGTCGTCACCCCAAGGCATCCGCGCGGTCATGGCGTCCGCATCGAGTGGGATGGTGACATGGGTCAGTTGGTCGAAATCATGGGGCAGGGTGCCCACAAGCGGGCGGCTGACGTTATAGCCCCAATCCTGGCGCAAGGCGACGTCGAGGATGTCGATCTGCAGGACCTGACCGGGTGTCGCGCCGGTGACGGCGACAGGGCCAGTCAGGATGTGACCGGGCATCGCGGGGACACCGCCGGCATGGATCGCGTGGAGTTCGGGCGGCACATGGAAACCGTCGCCAGGCAGGACCTGCGGCGTGCCCGAAACGGTGCGGATGGTGATCTCGTCGCCGCTGGAGATCGTCGCGATGGGTGGCTGGGTCGCGTCGAAAAAGCCCCAGTGAACGGTGTCAGGTGCGGCGTCCAGAATCATGCCGACAGTCTCTGTTCGGCCAGTTCGACCCACCACGAACACCCCGTGGCGATGATGTCGTCGTTGAAGTCGTATTCCGGGTGATGCAGCCCCGCGCTCGGCCCGTTGCCGACCTGGATGTAGGCGCCGGGGCAGGCTTGGAGCATGTAGGCGAAATCTTCGCCGCCCGTGGTGCGGGGCGCGTCGGTGTTCACGTCGCCCGCCACCGCGCGGGCCGCCTGTGCGGCGTGGTCGGTCTCTGTCTTCTGGTTGACCATGACGGGGTAGGGGGCTTCGTCGAAGACGAAATCGGCCGTGGCCCCATAGGCGGCGGCGGTCATGTCGATGATGCGATTGATATCGTCGATCGCCTTTTCACGGGTCGCGGCGTCGAAGCTGCGGATGGTTCCGCGCAAGGTCGCGGCGTCCGGAATGACGTTGAAAGCGTCGCTATCGGTGCGGAACGCGGTGACCGACACAACCAGCGGGTGTTGCGGGTCGGCGTTGCGGCTGACCACGGATTGCAACGCGACGACGATGGCGGAGGCCGTCAGCGTGGTGTCGACGGTGTTGTGGGGCCGCGCGGCGTGGCCCCCGCGGCCCCGCACCTCGATCCGGAAGCTGTCGACGGCGGCATAGAAGGGACCGGACCGGATGGCGAAGGTGCCGGCGGGCAGCAGGGGCGAATTGTGCATGCCATAGATTTCGTCGATGCCGAAGCGGTCGATCAGACCGTCCTGCACCATGGCTTCGGCCCCGGCGCCGCCCTCTTCGGCCGGTTGAAAGATAACGGCGACGGTTCCGGCGAAATTGCGGGTCTCGGCCAGGTATTTTGCCGCCCCCAGCAGCATCGCGGTATGCCCGTCGTGGCCGCAGGCATGCATCTTGCCGGGTGTGGTGCTGGCGTGTGCCGCCCCCGTCGCCTCCAGGATGGGCAGGGCATCCATATCGGCGCGCAAACCGATGGTTTTTCTGGGTACAGAGCCATCGGAACCCGCTGACCCGCGCCCGTGGATCAGCGCCACGACGCCGGTGCGACCGACACCCTCCACCACGTCATCACAGCCGAACTCACGCAGTCTTTCGGCGACGATTCGGGCCGTGCGGTGGACGTCGTATTGCAGCTCCGGGTGCATGTGCAGGTCGCGGCGCCATTGAGTGATTTCCGGCAGCAGGTCTGCGAAACGGTTGCGGATGGGCATGTCAGATCTCCGGTCGGATGGTGTGGACGTCGAAGGCGGACTCCAGCGCGCGACCCACGGACAGCATCGGCCCTTCGTCGAACAGGTTCCCCCACAGCGATATGCCGTGGGGCACACGGTGCGGGGGGCCGCCGGTGGGCAGGGGCGTGCCGCCGCCAAGCGCACCGGGGGAGCGGGTGGGTTGATCGCTGAACCCGTTGCGCAGGTGCAGACAAGGATGGCCGGTGAAGTTCGATGCGATCAGCATGTCGGCGCCGCGCCACGGACCGATCAGCACGTCGATCCCGGTCATCAACTCGTCCATCGCCTGCATCGTGCGGTAGCGCAGGCGGTCAAGCTGCACGTGATCGACGGCCGACAGGAAGCGCGCCTTGCGAAAGGCGTTCGGCCAGGCGGGCGCGTCCTGCCACGTCAGCGTGTCGTCGCGCCCCGAAAGGGTCAGATCCTCGAACGCGGCGGCGGCTTCGGCAAACAGGACGTCGAGAAGGCTTTCGTAGGGCAGGGCGGGCAGGGACACCTCGATCGTCTCTAACCCCAGGGATTTCGCGGTTTCCAGGGCCGCACGGTCGGCATCGGTGGCCGCGCGCGCGAACGCATCGGGGATGTATCCGATCCGCAGGCCGTCAAGCGATGCCGTCGCATCCCAGTGGAACGGGGCGGCGATGCTGCCACGGTCCGACAGGTCGGGACCGTTGAGGACCGACAGGACAAGGCCGGTGTCGCCAACCGTTCGGCAGATCGGTCCGACTTTGTCGAGCGACCAGGCCAGCGGCATCGCGCCGGCCCGCGACACCCGCCCGAAGGTGGGGCGCAGGCCGGTCGTGCCGCAGCGTTCGGAGGGCGAGACGATGGAGCCGAGCGTCTCGGTCCCGATGGCGAAGGCGCACAGGCCCGCCGCCGTCGCACTGGCCGATCCGGCGGAGGAGCCCGACGCCCCCTCGCTGGTGTTCCACGGATTGCGCGTGCGCCCGCCGTACCACAGATCGCCGTAGGCCAGCGCGCCCAAGCTGGTCTTGCCCAAAAGGACCGCGCCCGCGCGGCGCAGCTTGCCCACGATGGCGGCGTCCGTGTCGGGCACCCGGTCGGCATAGGGCTCACCGCCCCAGCCGGTGACGATGCCGCGCGTGTCGAACAGGTCCTTCAGCCCGTAGGGCACCCCGTGAAGCGGGCCGAGCGAAATGCCCTGCAAGGTCAGCGCATCCATCGCGGCGGCTTCGGCGCGGGCGATGTCGGGGGTCACTGTGGCGAAGGCGTTGAGTTTGGGGTCCAGCACGGCGATGCGGTCGAGGTAGATCTCGACCAATCGCGCGGAGGTCAGCGCGCCGGTGCGGATCCAATGGGCCAGATGCGTGACCGGGGCGAAAGCGATATCGGTGTCGCCTTGGGGCAGGGGGGCCGTGACGGGCGGCAGGCGCAGCGCACCGCGCCCGTGGGGCATGGCGAAGCCGGGCAGGCGGGGGTCGAAGGTGCTGGCCGGGGGCGCATCGCCCAGATCGACGCCGCGCCGGATGCGGGCGCGGCGGATCTGATCCTCGAGATTGTCCAGCATCAGGGCGCGTTCGGCCTCGGTGTATTCGATGCCCATGATCGCTTCGGCGGCGGCGATATCGGCGGGGTTCATTCCCCCGCCTCCCTCAGTCCATCGGCGAATTCGACCTTGAGGGCGGCGAACCGGGCCGACAGGTGGTCGTGCATCGCCTGTCGCGCCGCAGCCGGGTTGCGGGCGGCGATCGCGTCGATCAGCACCTCATGTTCGGACTGCGGCACGGCAAGGGTGGTGCGTGCGCGGGCCTTGGCGCGGACCTGCACCCAGTCCGGGTTGGAGCGGATACGGTCGAGCAAGGCAAAGGCCGTGAGCAGGGGTCTATTGCGGGCGCATTGCGCGATCAGCCGGTGCAGCGCCCCGTCCCAAAGCTCGATCGTCTGGGCGTCCGCGGCGACCTGCCGGTGGGCCAGCGTGCGCAGGCGGGCGATTTCGGCGTCGGTCATGCGGGTGGCGCAGAGCGCGGCGAGTTCCGGCTCGATGCACAGCCGTGCCTCCATCACCTGAATGGGGTCCGTCTCTCCGGCGATGCGGGCGGCCAAGTCGCCGGTCGGGTCCTCCGGCTGGCCTGCGAAGGTGCCGCTGCCCTGTTTGCGCCAAACCAGTCCCTCGACCTCCAGCTCGTCCAGGGCCTGGCGGATCAGGCGGCGCGAGGTGTCGAAAGTTTCCGCCAGCGCGCGTTCGGTGGGCAACCGGCCATCGACGGGCAGATCGGCCTCGATCAATCTCATCAGGCGATGTTTGAGCGGCTGCGTCATGAATCCGTGGCATGCGATTGGCTGGGCTGGCCCAAGGCTATGCGCCGGGCGTCGGCTTGGGCAATGGCGGCGTCGATGTGGTCCCGTGTCGGGCTGCCGGAAAAAGTAGCGCGGGTCGGCATTCCGGTGGTGAAATGGACGTAGCGTTCCTGTGCGACCTGCCACAGACGGTCGAGTTCGCCCAGCGGGTCGGCGTGATCGTCGGCGCGCAAGGACAACCAGGGGTGATCTTCGCCCCGGTGAATGGTCAGGCCCGCCGCCTGTCGCCCGCGTTTGTCGCCGCCAGCGGCTTCCCCGGCGCGCATTGCGGAAATCAATCTGGCAGCAAGGGGTCCGGTGCTGTCGGCAAAGGTTCGGGACGTCGCCTCGATCACCTGCGGCCCGGCCAGCATGTTGCCCGCAACCGAATGGTCGTCCGCGATCAAATGGCCGCACCAGTCGGTGCACTCGGCCCCGGTGTGGGCGGCAAACCGGCCCGAAGCATCCAGCATATGCGCCTGTCGGATCGCCTGCCCGGCGTCGCGGGACACGAGGTCGGCCAAGACGGTTTCGGCGGGTTCGGTTTCAAGTCGGACGCGGCCTTCGGTGCCCCAAATCGGGTTGCAGAACGCCTGGCTGGCGACAGCCGTGCGCGCGCCGACATATGGCACCACAGCCCCGCATGCGAAAAAGCGGGACGCCACGATTAGGCCGATATCGTCCCCGTCGCGCGCAATCAGAGACCAGGTCATCTGCCCACCGCATAGGCCTGCATCAGACGGGGGGTCGCGGCGGCGCGTAGGGTTCCATCGGCGTCGCGCAGGGCGGCGGTCAGCCGTCCGACGGACCACGGCTCGGCCACGTGGACGATGTGACCGCGGGCGCGCAGGTCGGCGATGACGGCGTCGCCGAAATTCGGCTCGATCATCATTTCGCCGGGCTTGGCCTCCCGCGGATAGAACGACCCTTGGAAATGCATCGAATGGAACAGCGGCGCATCCATCCCCGCCTGCAGGTCAAGGCCGTGGTGGACGAAGCGCAGGAACCAGATCAATTGCCACTGATCCTGCTGATCGCCGCCCGGTGTGCCGAAGACCATGCGGCGCCCATCGGTGTGGATGGCGAGCGTGGGCGTCAGGGTCGTGCGGGGGCGCCGTCCGGGGGCCAGCGTCGTGGGCAACCCGTCTTCCAGCCAGAACATCTGCGCGCGGGAATTCAGCGGGAAGCCCAGGCCGGGGATCACCGGGTTCGATTGCAACCAGCCGCCCGAGGGGGTGGCGGCGACCATGTTGCCGGCGGCGTCGATGATGTCGAGGTGAACGGTATCGCCGCGCTTTTCCGTCAGATGCGCCATCGTCGGTTCCTGGGGTGCTGCGTGGGCGGCCCCGAAATCGCGGGCAGCGCGGGCGATGTAGGCGTCGGCCAAGTGATCGTGACCGGCACCACGCCCGGGCCGCTGTTCGGTGCTGGCGGTCGCGTGGATCAGTTCGGCGCGGTCGGCGTTGTAGCCGTCCGACAGAAGATGCTCCATCGGGATGTCGGAGTGCAGCGGGTCGCCGTAATAGGCTTCGCGGTCGGCATAGGCGAGTTTCATAGCCTCGATGACGGTATGGACGAAATCGGCGCCCATCGGGTCCATCGCGGCAAGGTCGTGGTGTTTCAGGATCGCCAGCGCCTGCAAAAGGACGGGGCCCTGCGACCACGGCCCGGTCTTATGCACGGTCCAGCCGTGGTACTCGTAGGAGAGGCTGGGCTCATAGGTGGCGGACCAGCCCGCCATGTCGGATTTGGTCAGGACGCCTTTGTGCTTCGCCTCCGAGACGTCCATGACCTCGGCGTGGGCAAGGTAGGTTTCGATCGCGTCGGCGACGAAGCCGTCGGACCATTCCGCGCGGGCCGCATCGATCTGCGCCACGCGGTCGTCGCCGGCGGCTTCGCCCGCCTTGACAAGTCGTTCGTAGGTGCGCGCCAGATCCGGGTTTTTGAACAGCGAATGGGGTTCAGGGGCATGGCCGCCCGGTGTCCAGACGTCGGCCGAGGTGGGCCAGTGTTCGGCGAAATATTCGGCCAGTCCGGCGATCTGGTTCGCAACGCGCGGCAGGACGGGATGGCCATCGCGGGCGTAGCCGATGGCGGGGGCCAGCACGTCGCGCAGTGACATCGTGCCGTGATCGCGCAGCATCAGCATCCAGCCGTCGAAGGCGCCGGGAATGACGGTGGCCAGCAGGCCCGAGCCGGGGATGAGCTTCAGGTCCTGGGCGCGGTAATGGTCGAGTGTGGCACCGGCGGGGGCGGGGGCTTGGGCGCACAGAACCTGCACATCTTCGCCCGGCTTCTGGAAGATCGCGGGCATGTCGCCGGCGGGTCCGTTGAGATGCGGTTCCACGATCTGCAGCGTGATGGCGGTGGCGACAGCGGCGTCGAAGGCGTTGCCGCCCCGTTCCAAGATGCCCATGCCGACGGCGCTGGCGATCCAATGGGTCGAGGTGACGACGCCGAAGGTTCCGCGGATTTCGGGACGTGTGGTGAAGGTCATTGGGTCGTCCCTTTAGTGTTCGCGGGGGTCGAGCGCATCGCGCAGCCCGTCGCCCAGAAGATTGAAGCCCAGCACCACGAGGAAGATCGAGATGCCTGGCCACATCGCCATCCACGGGGCCTGATTGAGGAAGTTCTTGGCGGTGTTCAGCATCGACCCCCACGACGGTGCCGGCGGCTGTTGCCCCAGCCCGAGAAACGACAGCGACGCCTCGGCGATGATGGCGGTCGCGATGGTCAGCGTCGCCTGCACCAGAATCGGCGGCAGGACGTTGGGAAGGATGTAGCGCGACAGGATGAGGTGCGTGGGCAGGCCGATGGCGCGGGCCGAGTCGACGTAATCCTCGACCTTGATGTTGATGACCTGCCCGCGCGTCAGGCGGATGAACAGCGGCGTGGCCGAGATGCCGATGGCGATCATCGCATTAGTAAGCGACGGCCCCAGGAACGCGGCCAGCGCGATGGCGAGGATGAGGAAGGGGGCGGCCAGCAGCGCCTCGGTGCAGCGCGAGATGATCGCGTCGATCCAACCGCCGAAATAGCCTGCGACCAGACCCAGCGGCACACCGACGGCGACGGCGATGCCCACGGAGATCACGCCCGCCAGCAGCGACGCCTGCGCCCCCCAGATCATGCGCGACAGGACATCGCGCCCAATCTCGTCGGTGCCCATCGGGTGCGCGGCGGACGGCGCCTTGCGCACCATCCCCCAGTCGGTCGCCGCCGGATCGGGGATCGGCAGGATCGGAGCGAGGAGGGCGACGGCGACGAAGAACACCACCAGGATGCCGCCCAGCATGGCGGACTTGTGGGCGCGAAATTTCTTCCAGACGCGGTTTTCGGGGCGCGGCAGATCGTCGGCGACGGCCAGATCGGCATTGGTATTGGCGGCGACCATCAGGCGGCCCTCAGACGGGGGTTGAGCAGGAAATAGGCCATGTCGGCCAACAGGTTCATCACGATGAAGCCGACGGCGGTGACCAGAACGATGCCCTGAACAACCGCGTAGTCGCGATTGAACACCGCATCGACCACCAGCTTGCCGAAGCCGGGAATGGTGAAGATCTGTTCCGTCAGCACAGCCCCGGCAATCAGTTCGCCAAACAGAAGCGCGGTCAGTGTCACGATAGGGGTCAGCGCGTTGCGGAAGGCGTGTTTCAGGACGACCTTGCGTTCGGACAAGCCTTTGGCCCGGGCGGTGCGCACGTAGTCGGAGGTGAGGACGCCGAGCATGGCCGAGCGTGTGTGCCGCATCAGCGTCGCGGCCAGCGCGGTGCCCAAGACGAAAGCGGGCATCAGCATGGTCTTCATCGAGAGCCAGAAATCGTCGCCCGGCGGAACGTAGCCGGAGGCGGGGAGCAGTTGCCATTTCACCGACACCAGCAGGATCAGCATGATGCCCAGCCAGAAATTCGGGATCGACAGGCCGGACAGGGCCACGACGTTGGCGACGTAATCGGTGATGGTGCCCTTGCGATAGGCGCTCAGGATGCCCGCCGGGATGCCGATCAGAACCGCGAAGATCAGCGACATGAGCGCCAGTTGCAGTGTCACCGGCAACTTCTGCGCGATGAGTTCGGTGACGGGTTGGTTGGTGCGGAACGACGTGCCCAGATCGCCCTGCAACGCGTTGCCGACCCAGGTCAGGTATTGCACCGGGATCGGATCGTTCAGGCGGTATTTTTCGCGCAGGAATTCCAGAACCTCGGGGTCGCGCTCTTCGCCCGCCAGCACCAGCAAGGGATCGCCAGGCAGCAGTTTTTGCAACGCGAAGACGAAGACCGAGATCAGCAGGAGCGTCGGGATCGCGACGGCGACGCGGCGGAGGAAGAAGGCGAGCATTGTGGGGCTTTCGCGTTGGGGTGGTCCGCCCCGGACGGGACGGACCGATGGCGCATCATTCGGTGAGCGAAACACCTTCCAGACGGATCATGCCGTCGGGATAGGGCGTGAACCCCTCGATGTCGGCGTCCAGCGCGGTGATCCAGCTTTGGTGGTAAAGATAGACGATCGGCAGATCCGTGCTCAGTATCGCGCGGGCGGCGTCATATTGGGCCTTGCGGGCCGCCATGTCGGCTTGGCTGCGGGCGGCATTGAGCGCCTCATCGACGTCCGGGTTGGAATAGCCCGAGTCGTTGATACCGCCGTCCGTCGTCATGAACTGGTGGATGTTGCCATCCGGATCGACCCGTCCCGACCAACCGATCTGGCTGGCGTAGAAATCACCTGCGGATTGATCGGACAGCAGCGTCGCAAACTCCTTCGACACGATTTCCACCCGGATGCCGGCTTCGGCGGCCATGGATTGGACCACCTGCATCAGTTGCAGCGGGATCGTTGTGTTGGGCACCTGCACCACCAGGTCGATGCCGTCGGGGTATCCGGCCTCGGCCAACAAAGCCTTGGCTTTTTCGACGTCGCGGCCTTCGATGGGATAATCGGCGTTGTACCACGGCGAGGTGGGCGGGAACGATTGGTTGCCGGGCGCATAGGCACCTTCGAACACGACCTGGTTGATTGCCTCGCGGTCCATGGCATAGCTGAACGCCTGCCGCAGGCGCGGGTCGGAGCCGAAGGGGTCGTCGCCGTTTTCGCCGTTGCCGACGTTGAAGGTGATGCCCTGATAGCCGAGCGACACGGCCGAGACCACGTTGAACCCCTCGTCCGCTTCGGCCTGTGCCAGGTCGGTTGGGGCCAGGCGTTCCAGGATGTGGATGTCACCCGATTGCAGGTTCGCCAGACGGACCGTGGTGTCGGGGATCGGCAGGAAGGTGACGGTATCGAAGTTGATCGCGTCGGCGTTCCAATAATCGTCGAACTTGTTGAGAACGATCCGGTCCTGCGCTACCCGCTCCCCGAACGAAAACGGGCCGGAGCAGACGGGGTTCAGCCCGAAATCGACGCCCGCCTCGGCCGCCGCCGTGGGCGACATCATCATGCCCGCGCGGTCGGCCAGCTGCGCCATGACGGTGGCATCGGGACCGGTCAGGTTCAGCGTCAGGGTATAGTCGCCGGTGACGTCCACGCTTTCGATGGACGACAGCTCCGACTTGCGGCGGCTTTCTTCCAGCGTCTGGGAGCGGGTGATGTTGTCGGCCACGGCCTGCGCGTCGAAGGTCGTGCCGTCGTGGAAGACGACGCCTTCGCGCACGGTCATGTCGATGGACAGGCCGTCGTCGGCGACGGTCCATTCGGTCGCCAGTTGCGGGATGATCTCCAGATCGGGGGTGATGTCGACCAGCTTGTCGCACAGCGACGCATAGACGATGCGGCCGACGAAGGTTCGGCTTTGATCGGGGTCCAGAATGTCGGCGTCGGATTGCAGCGCGATGCGCAGATCCTGCGCCATCGCGCCGGTCGCCATCAGTGCGAGCGCGGCGGTCGTGAGGGTCAGGTGCTTCATATCGTATCCTCTCTGTCGTGGGGGGTTGGCGTGGCGACGGGGATGATCTTCGCCCCCTCCGTCGCCTGTCGATACAGCTCCAGCCGCGCTTGCGTGGCGGGGCTTCGGCGTGTCGGAGTGGTGGTGCGCGGGCTGGCCGGGATGTCGCGCCAGTGGTGGCAGGCGGTCATGTGGTCGTCGGATGCCGTCTGGGGCGCGGGAACATCGGTGCGGCACAGGTCGGTCGCGTGCGGGCACCGCGTATGGAAGGCGCAGCCGGGCGGCGGGTCCAACGGGCTAGGCATTTCGCCGTCGATGCGCGGGCGGGCGGCCGTGCCACGGTCGTCCGGGTCTGGAATCGCATCGAGCAGGGCGCGGGTATAAGGATGGCGCGGCGTGTCGAACAGGGCGTCGGCGGGCGCCTGTTCCACGATCCGGCCCAGGTACATCACCGCCACGCGGTCCGACATGTGCCGGATCACCGCCAGATCATGCGCGATCAGGATCAGTGTCAGACCAAGGTCGCGACCGAGATCGCCCAGCAGGTTGACCACCTGCGCCTGAACGCTGACGTCGAGCGCGCTGACCGGCTCGTCCCCGATGATCAGACGCGGGCCGGTGGCCAGCGCGCGGGCGATGCCGATACGCTGCCGTTGTCCGCCCGAAAATTCGTGCGGATAGCGGGCGGCATGTTCGGGACGCAGGCCGACTTGGGCCAGCAGGTCAGAGACCTTGGCCCGACGGTCGGCCTTGGACATGTTCGGCGCGTGCACTTCCAGCGGTTCGCCAACGAGGCGGCCCACGGACATGCGCGGATTGAGCGACGAAAACGGATCCTGGAAGATGAATTGGACATCGCGGCGCAGGTCGGACAGGGCCCTGCCCTGTGCAGTCGTGACCTGACGGCCGTCGAAGATCACGTCGCCGGTCGTCGCATCCAGCAAACGCATCAGCAAGCGGGCAAGGGTGGATTTGCCGCATCCCGATTCCCCGACGATCGCAAAGGTTTCGCCCGGCACGATCGACAGCGACACACCGTCGACAGCCTTGACCAGACCCTTCTTGGCGAAAAGGCCCCCGCCGGTCGGGAAATGCTTGGTGACATTCTGGGCCTCCAGGATCGGTTTCATCCCGCCACCCGCAGCATGTCTTCCAGCGGGGCGAAATGGCAGGCTGTCAGATGGTCGGGGCCCACGTCCGTCAGGGGGGGTCGCGTGGCACACGTCCGAGCGGCAAAGGCGCAGCGCGTGCGGAAGCGGCAGCCGTCCGGCATCGTGTCCATGGTCGGCACCGTGCCCGGAATCGTCGTCAACCGGCCGCGGGGGCCGGTCAGGCGCGGCACGCTGGCCATCAGCCCGATGGTATAGGGGTGTTGTGGGTTCGCGAACACTTCGGCCACCGGGCCGCGTTCGACCATCTGGCCGCCGTACATCACGGCAACGGTGTCGGCGACTTCGGCCACGACGCCCAGGTCGTGGGTGATCAGGATCGTCCCCATGCCGGTGTCGCGTTGCAGGTCGCGGATCAGTTCCAGGATCTGCGCCTGGATCGTCACGTCGAGCGCGGTCGTTGGCTCATCCGCGATCAACAGGCGGGGATCGTTGGCCAGGGCCATGGCGATCATCACGCGCTGACGCTGACCACCGGACAATTGGTGCGGATAGACGTCGAGACGATCTTCGGGCGATGGCAGCCCGACACGGCGCAACATCTCCAACGCGCGGGCCCGACCTTCCGCCTGCGTGCAACCCTTGTGACGCACGACGGTTTCCCCGATCTGATCGCCGATGCGGAACGCGGGGTTGAGCGATGTCATCGGCTCCTGAAAGATCATCGCCATATCGCTGCCGCGCAGGTCGGACGGCAGGGTTTCCCGTGTCATATCAAAGGTCGTGCCCGCGAAATTCATCGTTCCCGACGGGATGCGCGCGACGTCGGGCGGCAACAGGCCCATCAGCGCCATGGCCGTCACGCTTTTGCCGCAACCCGATTCCCCGACGATGCAAAGGATCTCTCCGGGGGCGACGGTCAGGTCGATATTCTCGACCACGCAAGCGGTCTGACCCTTGAACGACAGGCTGAAGTCACGGACCGTCAGAAGGGGGGCAGGCTGCGTCAGGGGGCCACTCGCTGAATTTCTGAACCAATCATCAATTGGTCCGTCGGTCGAACGGGTTAAGTCAACTGCTTTTGCGGCGGGGATCGCCGCAATCGGATCGCTGACAGGAATGCCGGTCAGAATTGCTGAAAATTTAGGCGGGTTGGTCCGCGACGCTGCGGTCGTCCGCAGTCGGCCAAAGAAACGGTCGAAGGGTCGCCAGAACGCGGACCGCGTCTTCCTCGTGCGCCAGATGGCCCAGCCCCTCGAGCGGCACATGCCGCGCGTTCGGCATCTTGGCGGCCATCCCGGCGGATACTTTCGGTGGAACGGCCTTGTCATCCGACCCGGTCACGAACAGCACGTCGGCCTGCACCGACGGCAGGCGCGACAGCAGCCCGTCGAGTTGCCATTGCGCCATCATCGACAGGGTGCCCGACACATGGCCGCGGGTGCTGACAAGCCGGCGATAGAAGTCGAGGTCCGGCGCGGTCAGGTTGGACCCGGTGCCCGCGATCAGCCGTTCGACAGACCCGGGCCGGCTGGCGTTGGCGGTGAAGATATCGGCGACGAAGGGCATCGCGGCCAGGGCCTTCGCCATCAGGGGAAACAGTACACCGGCCACGCCGGAGAAGTTGCTGATGGCTGCATTGATGCCGACGACGCGGTCGCAGCGCCCCATTTCCGCCAGCCGCAGCGCCAGGGCGGCACCGGCGGAATGGCCGATGATGACGTCCGGCGTCCAACCTTCGGCATCCATCAGGGCGGCAATATCTTCGGCCATCGGGTCAAGGCCGAAGCGCCGTTGCGCCCCCGCACGGGTGAAGCCCTGACCGGGCAGGTCGAACATCGCGACGCGGTGGGTGGTGGTCAGCAGGGGGAAAAGGTGGCGAAAGCTTTGCGTGCCGCCGCCCGCCCCATGGATCAACAGGGCAAGCGGGCCGTCGCCGTCTTCCTGCACGTGCCAGTCGTGCGGGCCGGCGCGGACGGCCCGCGACAGATGGGCGAAGGGCCAGTCGGGGGGAACGCGGGTCATGTCAGGGCCGCGCCGACGACCTGCGACAGACGGGCGGCGTCCGCGCGGGGCAGGGGGAGGTAGGGGGCGTTCAAATCGCGTGCAAGGCTCTGCAAGGCGGGTTCGGGACGTTTGCCGGTGTCGATGACCAGCGCGTCGAGGCCACGCAGCGCCCGCGCGATCCGCGTCACGTCGGCCGCCGCCTGTTTGCGGTCGCGGCTGCCGTCGAGCGCGATGTTGCTGCGCCCGTCGGTCAGCAGGATCATGGTCGGTGTCATCCCCTTGCGGCGGGCGGTCACGGCCACGGCCTGTGCTTTTCGCAGGCCGTGGGCCAGGGGGGTGCCGCCACCGCCGGGCAGGGCGGCCAGCCGGCGCTTGGTCTGCACCAGCGACCGGGTGGGCGGCAGCAGAAGTTCCGCCCCGTCGCCCCGGAACGCGATCAGCGCGACATGATCGCGGCGGGCGTAGGCTTCGGCCAGCAAAAGCTCGACGGCGCCCTTGGCCTCGGCCAGGCGGGCGAGGGCTGCGGAGCCGGAGGCGTCGACGGTAAAGATCAAAAGACGGTCGGATTTTTCTTCGTACCGACGGTGCCGCAGGTCGGATTTGCGCACGATGGGTCCGGTGCGAACCGGGTCGGCGCGGCGGCGGATCGTCTGCCAAGGTGCGGCGGCGCGCAGGGTCGCGATCAGATCGACGCGACCCGTGCCGGACGCGCGTGCCGGAAGCGGACGACCCCGGCGGTTGCCCTGACGTTTGGCCCCGGCGCCGGTGCCCTTGGCACTGCGGTCGGCCTTTTGCGCCAGTTTTGCCAGCAGGTCGGGCGGCAGCGCGGCGCGCACGGCGTCCAGAAGGATATCCTCGGGGATCTGCGTGCCGGGGTCGGGATCGGCCTGCGGTTGCGGCGGTTCAGGCGCGGCATCCGGGGCGGGCGGTTCGGGGATCTGCGTCGCGCGGGGGGCCAGGACCAGCTCGGCGGCGCGGGTGGCATCGGTCAGCGTGACGGTGCCGCGTCTGTCTAACGCCGCGATGCCGCGTGCCGCGCGCAGGGTCAGCAACGGCCCACGCGGATCGTGAATGCCCAGCGTCGCGGCCAAGGTCACGATCTGCGCGACGATGTCGTCGGGGACGCCGACGCCGGCCGGGCAGGTCCCGGCAACGGGGGTGTCATGGGCCGCGGCGCGATCCGCCAGCGTGACGTGAAAGGCGCAGCGCGCGGCGATCGGCGCGGGAACGGCTTCGTCCTCGATGCCTTCGTCCACGGCGATCAGGATCGTGGCGTCTTCGTCCAGATGCGCGGCCAACCGGGTGGCGAGCCACGGCGTCGCCCGTTCAGCCATCGGCAAACGCAGCGGCCCGGGGCGGGCCAGCAGGCCGGTGGTCCGCCGCAATTCGCCTGCCGCCAGCGACGCCGTCACATCCAAGCCGCCGTCCAGGGCGTCGGGCCCCATGGTGGGATGCAGCTTGGGACCGGGGCCAAGGACGCGGTCCAAAAGTTCGAGGGCCGCGGCCTGCGCCGGACCCATCCGGGCGCGCAGGATCACCCCGCCTAAACCGGCATCCGCGCGCAGCAGCGCCGTGATCAGCCCAAGGTCGCTCACGCGCCCAGAATATCCTCGACCGTGCGGGTGACCCGTGCGCCGGATCCGGCGTCGTCCAGCGGATCGCGGCGCAAGCGGTGGCGCAGGGCCAGGGGGGCCACGGCGCGGATATGCTTGCGCGTCAGCGCGGTGTCATCGCGGAAGGCGGCGAAGGCGCGCGCGGCGCGCAGCAGAACCAATTCGCCCCGCAGCCCGTCGGAGCCGAGCTTGAGGCACAATTCCGCGATGTCGCGCAGGACAGTATCGTCGGTCTTGAGCTTGGTAAGGGCGGTTCGGGCGGTGACGATCCGGTCGCGCAGGGCCGCATCCTCGGCCTGCCAGCGCAGCATGAAGGCCGAATGGTCGGTCTCATAGGCGTCGCGCCGTTTGATGACGTCGATCCGCGCCTCGATATCGGTGGGGGAGGCGACGTCGACGGAGAGGCCGAACCGGTCGAGCAGCTGGGGCCGCAGTTCCCCTTCTTCGGGGTTTCCGGACCCGACGAGGACGAAGCGCGCGGCGTGGCGGATCGACAATCCCTCGCGCTCCACCACGTTTTCGCCCGATTGCGCCACGTCGAGCAGCAGATCGACGATGTGATCCTCCAGCAGATTGACCTCGTCGATATACAGGTATCCACGGTTCGCAGCGGCCAGCAGGCCGGGCTGAAACGCCTTTTCCCCCCGTGTCAGGGCCTTTTCGATGTCCAGCGCGCCGGTCACCCGGTCTTCGCTGGCCCCCAGCGGCAGGTCGACGACGGGCGTCGGAATGTCATGCGTTGCCGTGCCGACACCTTCGGCCCAATCGGGGCAATCGTCGGGTTTCGCCGAATTGACCGGACAGCCCCGCACCGCGTGGATCGGCGGCAACAGGGCCGCCAATGCCCGAACGGCCGTCGATTTGCCGGTGCCCCGGTCGCCGAACACCAGAACGCCGCCGATGGACGGGTCGATGGCCGTCAGGATCATGGCCGTCTTCATGTCGTCCTGACCGACGATGGCCGAAAAGGGGAAGGGCTGTTTCATGCGGCCTCCGACCGGTATGTGCGTTCAAGGGGGGAGCGTCCGTCCCACGTGCCCCGTTCGTCTGCGACGGCAAAGCGGGCATAGAGTTCTTCGCGGAACCAGCCCTCCTTCCGCACGGCGCGGATGGCGTCGCCATGCGGACCGGTGCGGGCAAAATTTGTCACGGATGCGGCGTCGGGCCAGATCGAAAAGGTAACCTGATGCAGCCACGGCACTTCGCCGATGCCGATCTTGAACAGGACATTTGGGTCCCGTCCGATCACGCGGGAAATGTCGGGCACCCGGGTCCAGAAGCGCGGCACGATTCCGGGCCGCACGGTGGCGCGGGTCAGAACGGCCAGCGGGCCGTCGGGCGCGATCTTGGCCGGGCTGAAGGGGCTGACACCGGACCACGCCCCCCGAGCGGAGGTGGGGGACAGAAAGACGGTCCAATCCTCGGCAGCGCGGTCGCGGTAGCGGCGGAAGACCATCTCCTCTTCTATACGTGTTTTGGCGGTTTCCAGATCGGGCCATGTCGCGAGGATGGCATAGACGGCCGTGTTGGGCAGGGGGGTGAACCCCTCGCCGGTGCCCGAACCGCAAAGCTTCCAGAACCCAACATCGGGGATGCGCCCCATTGCGCCGCGCGCAAGACCCATTTGCGTCAGCGCCCAGGCGCGCGCGCGCCATGGGCCGAAGCGAAAGAAGCTGAGGCTGACCACCTGCGTCATGGGATTCCCTTGAGTGTCAGGAAAGCGTGACAGAATATTTGCCGTATGGAAAGACGACGGTCGGAAAAGATTGTAAATCCAGACTGACACTTCTAGCATCAGGAGTATGAACAATTCCGATGCCTCCACTCTGGATACCAGCGCCGCCATGACCCAGGACACCCGTGCGATCGTGATCGGAGCCGGCCTCGGCGGTCTTGCCGCCGCCATGCGGCTGGGTGCCAAGGGCTACGCGGTTACCGTCCTCGACCGGTTGGACCGGGCGGGGGGGCGCGGATCGTCGATCAGCCAAGACGGGCACCGTTTCGACCTGGGCCCGACGATCGTGACCGCCCCGCAGGTGTTCGAAGACCTGTGGCGCGCCTGCGGTCTCGACTTTCACCGCGACGTCGATTTGAAACCGATGGAGCCGTTCTACGAAGTGCGCTGGCCCGACGGGACGAAATTCCGCGCGACCGGCGACGATGACAAGATGATCGAGGAAGTCGCGCGGATTTCGCCGGACGACGTCAAAGGCTATATGAAGTTTCTCAAGGACGCGGAGGCGCGCTACGTCGTCGGCTATGAGGGCATGGTCGCCAAGCCGATGCACAAGCTCTGGTCCACGATCAAGGTCCTGCCGACATTCGCCAAGCTGCGCGCCGACCGGTCGATCTATGGCCATGCCGCCGCGCGGGTAAAGGACGAACGGCTGCGGATGGCGCTGTCGTTTCATCCGCTGTTCATCGGCGGTGACCCGATGCACGTGACATCCATGTACGCGCTGGTCGCCCACCTGGAGAAAACCTACGGCGTGCATTACGCCATGGGCGGGGTGCAGGCGATTGCCGACGCAATGGCGTCGGTCGTGCGCCGTCAGGGCGGCACGATCCGCCACGGGGTCGAGGCCGACGAGATCATCGTGACGGGCGACCGCGCGACCGGCGTGCGGCTGACGAGCGGCGAAATACTCGACGCGCCGCTGGTGGTGTCGAATGCCGACGCGGGCCATACCTACGATCGCCTGCTGCGCAACCGTCCGCGCAAGCGGTGGACCACGAAGAAGCTCGGCAAGAAGCGCTGGTCGATGGGTCTCTACGTCTGGTATTTCGGCACGAAGGACACCCGCGCGATGTGGCGCGACGTCGGCCATCACACCATTCTGAACGGTCCGCGCTACAAGGGTTTGCTGCGCGATATCTTCCTCAAAGGGAAGCTGTCGGACGACTTCAGTCTTTATATCCACCGCCCCTCGGTCACCGATCCGACGGCGGCGCCGGCCGGCGACGACACCTTCTATGTGCTGTCGCCCGTGCCGCACATCGGCTGGAAGGACAGCGTGGACTGGACGACCGAGGCGGCGGCCTACAAGGACAAGATCGCCGCCGTATTGGAAGAGCACATGCCCGGCTTCCGCGACCGGATCAGCACCGAGATGGACTTCACGCCCGAGACCTTCCGCGACCGTTATCTGTCGCCCAACGGCTCCGGCTTCTCGCTGGAGCCGCGCATCCTGCAATCGGCGTGGTTCCGGCCGCACAACGTCTCCGAGGAGGCGAAGGGCCTGTTTCTCGTCGGTGCCGGCACGCATCCCGGCGCAGGGCTTCCGGGCGTGGTCAGTTCGGCGGAAGTGCTCTCCAAACTCGTTCCCGACGTCAGACACGCGGTGGACGCGCCGCGAATGGCCGCCGAATGATCGCGGCCTCCTCCATCGATGCGGGGGATCTGGCGCATTGCCGCGAGGTGATCCGCACCGGGTCCTATTCGTTCCACGCGGCCTCCAAGCTTCTTCCCGCCGACGTCCGCGACCCGGCCCTCGCGCTCTACGCCTTCTGCCGGCTGGCCGATGACGAGGTGGACGAGGGCTACGACAAGGCCCGCGCCGTCATCCGCTTGCAGGAGCGGCTCGACCTCGCCTTCGACGGACGCCCCGAAGACGCGCCCGAGGACCGGGCCTTCGCCGCCATCGTCCGCGATTTCGACATGCCCCGCGCTCTGCCCGAAGCGTTGTTGGAGGGGTTGGCCTGGGATGCGAGCGAGCGCCGCTATGCCACCCTGTCGGACGTGCGCGGATATTCGGCGCGGGTGGCGAGTGCCGTGGGCGCGATGATGTGCGTGCTGATGCGGGTGCGCGATGCGGATGCGCTGGCGCGGGCCTGCGACCTGGGCGTGGCGATGCAGCTGACAAACATCGCCCGCGACGTGGGCGAGGATGCGCGGGCCGCGCGCCTTTACCTGCCGACCGATTGGCTGGACGACGCCGGGATCGACGCCGACGCGTTCTTCGATGATCCCCAGGCCAGCCCCGAAATCCGCCGCATGGTCCGCCGCCTGTTGGCCGAGGCGCATCGGCTTTATCTGCGGTCCGAGTCCGGGATCGGATGCCTGCCGCTGCGGGCGCGTCTGGGCATCGCCGCCGCCCGTTGCATCTATGCCGGTATCGGCACCGTCCTGCGGGCGCAGGGACACGACAGCATCACGCGCCGCGCGCGCACCACGAAGGCCCGTAAGCTGGCCCTGATGGGGCAGGCGGGGCTCAAGGCCGGGGCGGCGACGCTTTTGCCACGCTCTCCGGTCTTGTTCGCGCCACCACTACCGGAGGTCGCGTTTCTTGTGGATGCGACTGCGACGGGCGCGCGTCGACCCGTCGGGCGCACGGCTGCCCTGATCGACGTGATGGCGGATCTGCGCCAACGACAGGGCACATTCGGCGTTGCCGCCGAATGACCCGGCGCTAGATCAGTCTCATGGATTTGACACTTTTCGCGATCTTCCTTGCGGCCTGCGGCGGTGCGGGGGCCACGGGCATGCTGTTCCCGCCGGGTGCTTGGTATGACACCTTGGACAAGCCGTCGTGGACACCGCCCGACTGGGCGTTCCCGGTTGCCTGGACGACGATCTACCTGTGCATTTCCTTCGCCGGATCGCGGGTCGCGGGGGCCGAAGGCAGCGGTCCGGCCATGGCGTTCTGGGCGATGCAGGCGGCGTTCTCCACGCTTTGGACCCCGGTGTTTTTCGGCCTGCGCCGCATGAAGGGCGCGCTGTTGGTGATGGCGTTTCTGTGGCCGGCCGTGGCGGGGGCCACGTGGTTCCACCTGCAGGTCGACGTCTGGGCCGGGATTGCGTTTCTGCCCTATCTGACCTGGGTGACGGTCGCCGCCGCGCTGAACGCAAGCGTCTGGCGGCTGAACCCCGGCGTCGACCCCTTGCGTCCCAATCAGGCCTGAGGCCAGCTGCGCCGCCGCGGCACACGGACGGCCAGCATTGGTTTAAGCAGCGGGTTGGCATAGCGGTTCAGGTCCAGCGCTTCGTGTACGCCGCGCACCGTTTCGCCGTTGATCACCGTCTCGACCACGGCGCGATTATAGAATGGCGCGTCCAGCATGGCCTTCACCTGTTTCGGCGTGGTCCCCGGATCGGCCCGCGTCTCCCGCCGTAAAAGCCAGTTGGACCGGCGAAAATCGGTGCGCGGCGGGGCCGGCACGTCGCGCCCGCGCCCCTGTCCGTCGAAGGCCAGCGCGGCTTGCAACGTTGTCCCATCCAGCCGGTCGGCGTCGTAGAAACACGCCGCGCCCGCCTTGGTGGGAAAGCGACCCCAGGTCCAATAGCTGAAATCGTCCTCCAACCGGCGGGTGCCGAAATTGGCGTCGAAATAGCCGTGGCCCGAAAACTGCCAACCCGGAGCATCCAGGTCCACGCGGATGCGCGACACCGGCGCGAAGGGGCGCCAGACATGCGCGCCGTCGTCGGTCAGCGGCAACTCCACGTCCGTGACCGCTTCGGGGGTGACGACGATGCGCCCGCGCATCCGGCTGACCAGCGGGGGGGACGAAATCTCGTTCACGTCGATGCGCAGTTGCGACCCGGTCCAATGCATTTCCGACGGACCGATGCGCAGGCGCGTGGGCGTCGTGCGCAGCGCGTCGCGGCCCCGATCGGTCATGGCGAACCGCCCACCGGGGCCATAGGTCGCCACGTTCAGGCAGCAGTTGTTCGCCGGGTCGCCCCGCCCGGACCAATGATACCAGGGCGAGAAGACGGACCCGATGAAGCCGATGATCGAGATGGCGTGTGCGCCGTCGTCGCTTATGCCGTCGACGTACCACCAGGCATAGCCGCCGGGCGGGGGGCGCAGGTCGAAGTTCGGTCCTGCAGAATCGCCTCGGCCGCATGCCGCGCGGAGAGCGTCGCCATCGGCACCCCCGCCCCCGGATGCGCACCCCCGCCCACCAGATACAGACCCGGAACCGCCGTGCGCGCCGTCGGCCGCTTCAGCCCCGCCGTCAGACCCGCGGGGGATCGCCCGTAGAGGGCCCCCTGACTGCCGGGAAACAGCGCCGCGAAATCCGCCGGTGCGGTCATCGTCGCAGGCGATGGGACGGGCGAAAACGTCAGGCCGAAGCGGGCCAGCCGCTGGAACGTCCGGGTGTGACATGTCTGTGCCTCCTGGGCGGTGTCTTGGGTGTTCGATGTGGCGGGGGGGGCATTGCGGATGATCTCGAACCGTTCGCGACCCCCGGGACGTCTGCCGCCGCCGCGATCCTGCGCGCAAATATAAAGTGTGGCGTCTTCGGGGGTCGCCCCTTTGGCCAGGGGGCCGAACTCCGCCATCGGATCGTCGCCGAAGAACACGTTGTGCGTGGCCAGTTCGGGACCTGTGGGCGTCGCCGCAAAGGTGTGAACATGGGCGGACAGGCTGCGCGGCCCGACCGCATGCGCCGGCACCGCGCGTGTGACGCCGTCGCCCAGCAACCCTTCGCGCAGGGCGCGCGGATCGCCGTTGAACAGGACACGCGACGCCGGAAACCGGTCGGTCGCGGTGACGATGGCCGTCACGCCGGTGCCGTCGGTTTCGATATTCGTGACATGTTGATCGTAGAGGATGGTCGCGCCCCGCGTCTGCGCCAGACGCGCGATGGCCTGGGCCAGCCGGTGCATCCCGCCGTCGACGGACCAGACGCCCCGCGCCTCGGCATCCGCGATCAGCGACAGAAGGGCGGGGGCGGTCTGCGGCACCCCGCCGACATAGGTGGCGTAGCGGGCGTAAAGCTGCGCCAGCTTCGGTTCCCGAAAGGCGGAGCGCAGCATCGACATAAGACTGCGGTGCGGGGCCATGTCGGCAATCAGCGACGGATTGCGCATCACCCGCGCGGTCAACGCCGCCTGCGAGGGCGTCGCGGCCTGCATCATCGGCGCATCGAAGGCATCGAACAGGCGGCACGCGCGCGCTGTGAACCGGTCGAAGTCGTCGCGGGCCGTCGGGCCGAACGCCGCTTCGACGTTTCTGCGATTGGCTTGCGCGTCGGCCATCAGGTCCAGTCGCGTGCCGTCGGACCAGAAATGCCGGGCCAGGATCGGGTTGGCGCGCAGGGTCACGTGATCGGTCAGCGATTCGCCGACATCGGCAAACAGGGCCTCGAACACGGGGCGCATGGTCAGAACCGTGGGTCCTGCATCGACCGGGCCCGCGTCGGACGGCAGGGTGCGCATCTTGCCGCCGGGGGTCGCGGCGCGTTCCAGGACGGTGACGGACAGGCCCGCATGGGCCAGACGCAGCGCGGCGGCCAACCCGCCGATACCGGCCCCCACGATGTGGACACTCTGCCTGTCTGTCTTCGGGGTCATGCGCTCCTCCTGCACCATAGTGTTGACACCTGACACTCAACTGTCCAGTGTGATTTACAGTTTTGTCGGATGGACCGATGGAACACCTTGTTTCCAGAGGGGGGCGCCATGGGCTTGTCCGACCGTATCGACCGCGCCATCGGCACCGCAATTTCCCGCGGTCAGGCCCGGCCTTCGCCCGGCAAGCTGGCCTCCGCTTTGCATTATACCGTCACGCCCGGTGGTGCCCGCATCCGTCCGACGCTGCTGTTGTCGGTCGCGGCCGCCTGCGGCGACGACCGCCCGGTGCTGGCCGATGCCGCTGCCTGCGCGCTGGAACTGATCCATTGTGCGTCGCTGGTCCATGACGATCTGCCGTGCTTCGACGACGCCGATATCCGGCGCGGCAAGCCGTCGGTCCACCGTGCGTTCGGTGAACCGCTTGCGATTCTTGCGGGCGACTCGCTTATCGTCATGGCGTTCGAGGTGCTTGCCCGTGCTGCACCCGAAGACCCGCTGCGCGCCGCCAAGCTGATCGAGATTCTGGCCACGCGGACCGGGATGCCGGGCGGGATCTGTGCCGGGCAGGGCTGGGAAAGCGAAACCGAAGTGGACGTGCGCGCCTATCACCGCGCCAAGACCGCCGCGCTGTTCGTGGCCGCCTGTCAGATGGGGGCCGTCGCCGCAGGGCATGACGCCGACGCCTGGGAAGACCTGGGCGACCGCATCGGAGAGGCGTTCCAGGTGGCCGACGACCTGCGCGACGCGCTCTACGATGAGGAAACGCTGGGCAAGCCCGTGGGGCAGGACGATCTGCACGGACGGCCCAACGCGGTTACGGAACTGGGCGTGCAGGGGGCGATTGCCCGGATGCGCGACATCCTGGGCGGGGCCATCTCCTCGATCCCGAAATGTCCCGGCGAGGCGCATCTGGCCAAACTGGTCACCGCGCAGGCCGAGGTCCTTACCCCGCTGAAATGGCGCGCGGCACAGGTGCCGGGGGAATAGGTGGCTGCAGCCGCCTTTCGTCCGGGCTGGACCCATCGCCTGATCGCCTCGCCCCGGTTCCAGGGCTGGGCCGCGCGTTTCCCGCTGACCCAAGGTCTGGTGCGGCGCGATGGCGAGGCTCTGTTCGATCTGGTCGCGGGCTTTTGCCACAGTCAGATCCTGTCGGCGCTGGTTCAACTCGATATTCCCGACATGCTGATGGAGCGTCCGGCAAATGCCGCCGCCCTGGCCATGCGGTGCAAGGTTCCCGAGGCGCGGATGCAGGTCCTGTTGCAGGGGGCGGCGTCACTTGGCTTGCTCAAGCGCAAACGTGACGGTCGTTTTGCCCTGACCCGCAAGGGTGCCGCGCTGGTGGGCGTGCCCGGCCTGCGCGACATGATCCGACATCACGATGTCCTGTACCGCGATCTTTCCGACCCCGTCGCCTTCTTCAAGGGCGAGGTCGAGACGGAGCTGGCGGACTTCTGGCCCTATGTCTTCGGCGGCGACATGGGGGCAGCGGAGACGGAGCGTTACTCGCGTCTGATGACCGACAGCCAGGCGATGGTCGCGGACGATACCCTGCGGCGCGTGTCGCTGACCGGCGTGCGGCGCCTTTGCGATGTGGGCGGCGGAACCGGTGCGTTTCTGACGGCCGCCGCCGCTGTCCGTCCGGATATGGCCCTGGTGCTGTTCGATCTGCCACAGGTGGTGCCCGCCGCGACGGCGCGGTTCGATGCCGCCGGCCTGTCAGGTCGCGTTGACATCGTGCCGGGATCGTTTCGAACAGATCCGCTGCCAGCGGGTTGCGACGCCATATCCCTGATTCGGGTTCTTTACGACCACGACGACGCCACGGTCGCCGGTCTGTTGTCGAAGTGCAGGGCCGCCCTTCCGCCCGGGGGCCGCCTGATCGTGTCAGAGCCCATGTCCGGTGGATTGCGGCCCGAACGGGCCGGTGACGCTTATTTTGCACTCTATACCATGGCGATGCGGACTGGTCGGACCCGGTCATTCGACGACATCGCGATGCTGTGCCGGGCCGCCGGTTTCGATGTGGCCAAACCGGCCCGTCCCTTGCGCCCGTTTGTGACGTCCGTGCTGCAGGCATCTGTTTCTTCGTGACAATGCAAACTTACATTGACACTCAACAAGTGTCAGACATACGTTACACTATCTGATGTCACCCAAGCCGAGTCTTTCGGCCAGCGACATCGGAGCCGGAGATCGGGGAGGATCACTTGGAGACACAGGCCATCATACTCAGCGGGTCGCGCGCCGTTTCGGTCGACATGCTGCCGTTGATCGCGCCCACGCCTTCCGATGTGGTCGTCGCCGTTCACCATTCCGGCATCTCCACCGGCACCGAGAAGCTGTTCTGGTCCGGCGAGATGCCGCCGTTTCCCGGCATGGGTTATCCGCTGGTCCCCGGCTACGAGGCTGTGGGCGAAGTGGTCGAAGCCGGTCGTCTGTCCAATCTGAACGTCGGCGACACGGTCTTCGTGCCGGGTGCCAATTGCTACGACGGGGCGCATGGCCTGTTCGGCGGCGCGTCGCGCACCTTGGTCAGCGACGCGATCCGCACAATTCGTCTCGACTCCGGTCACGGGGCTCGTGGCGCACTGCTGGCGCTGGCCGCAACGGCCCGTCACGCACTGGCCGGTCCCCGCGCCGATCTGCCCGACCTGATCGTCGGCCACGGTGTTCTGGGTCGCCTGCTGGCCCGACTGACCGTCGCCGCCGGGGGCAAGCCGCCTGTCGTTTGGGAAAAGAATGCCGATCGCCGGACGGGGGCAGACGACTACATTGTCATCGACCCCGATGCCGACGATCGCCACGACTATGGCGTGATCTATGACGCGTCGGGCGACGCAAGCCTGATCCCCACGCTGATCCAGCGTTTGAAAAAGGGCGGCGAGATCGTCCTGGCCGGGTTCTATCCCGACCCCATCAATTTCGCATTTCCGCCCGCCTTCATGAAAGAGGCGCGGTTCCGCGTCGCCGCCGAATGGACGCAGGGCGACCTTCTGGCGACGCGCAGCCTGATCGAATCGGGTGCGCTGTCGATGGACGGCCTCATCACACATCGCAGCGCCGCGCAGGACGCGCCCGCTGCTTACGAACAGGCGTTTGACGACCCCGCCTGCCTTAAGATGATCCTCGATTGGGAAGGCTCAGCATGACCCTCGATACCGTTCCGAACCTGCGCGACTTCGACCAGCGCCTGCGCGACGAAGCCAACGAAGAGGCCACGCTCGAAGTGCCCCAGGGTGAGCCGACGTCCAAGACGCAAATCATCGCGATCTACGGCAAGGGCGGCATCGGCAAGTCGTTCACACTGGCCAATCTCAGCCACATGATGGCCGAGCAGGGCAAGCGCGTGCTGCTGATCGGGTGCGATCCGAAGTCGGACACGACCTCGCTGCTGTTCGGCGGCAAGGCCTGCCCGACGATCATCGAGACCTCGTCCAAGAAGAAACTGGCCGGCGAAGAGGTCGCCATCGGCGACGTCTGCTTCAAGCGCGGCGGCGTTTTCGCGATGGAGCTGGGCGGGCCGGAGGTTGGGCGCGGCTGCGGCGGGCGCGGCATCATCCACGGCTTCGAGCTGCTGGAAAAGCTCGGCTTCCACGACTGGGATTTTGACTACGTCCTGCTCGACTTCCTGGGCGACGTGGTCTGCGGCGGGTTCGGCCTGCCGATCGCGCGCGACATGGCGCAGAAGGTGATCCTTGTCGCCTCCAACGACCTGCAATCGCTGTATGTGGCGAACAACGTCTGTTCGGCCGTTGAATACTTCCGCAAGCTGGGCGGCAACGTCGGTGTCGCGGGTCTGGTCATCAACAAGGACGACGGATCGGGCGAGGCGCAGGCCTTCGCCAAGACGGTCGGCATCCCGGTTCTGGCCGCCATTCCGCAGGACGACGACCTGCGCAAGAAGTCCGCCAACTATCAGATCGTTGGCACGTCCGAGAGCCAGTGGGGCAGTCTGTTTGCCGCCCTTGGCGACGAAGTGGCCGTCGCCCCGCCGGTGCGGCCCACCGCGCTGGATCAGGACGGGTTGCTCGCGCTCTTCGACAGCAAGGACACGGGCGGGGAGGTCACGCTGGTTCCAGCCACTGACGCCGACATGCGCGGCACCAAGTCGAAGCCGAAAGAAAGCCTGGAGGTCGTGTACGACGATGTCTGAGTCCAGCGGATACAACGTCTCCTACGACGACGCGGGCAAGGTGCAGATCACCGAAGCCGATGCGCCCGTCACCAATGACGCGCCCGTGTTTGACATGGCGGCACCGCAAGGGGCCTGTACTTCGACCTCGACGCTCAAGGAGGCCGCGCGCGCCGCGGGTCAGTCCGAGTTGCTCGACAAGTTCGCCGCCGACTACCCCACCGGCCCGCACGACCAACCCCAGAGCATGTGCCCCGCCTTCGGCAGCTTGCGCGTCGGCCTGCGGATGAAGCGGGTCGCGACCATCCTGTCGGGCAGCGCCTGCTGCGTCTACGGCCTGTCGTTCGTGTCGCATTTCTACGGGGCGCGCCGCTCGGTCGGCTACGTCCCGTTCAACTCCGAAACGCTGGTGACCGGCAAGCTCTTCGAGGACATCCGCGAGGCCGTGCACGATCTGGCCGACGGCGAGCGGCTCGACGCCATCGTCGTCACCAATCTCTGCGTGCCGACCGCGTCGGGCGTGCCGCTGCGCTTGCTGCCCAAGGAAATCGACGGCGTGCGCATCATCGGGATCGACGTGCCAGGCTTCGGCGTGCCGACCCATGCCGAAGCCAAGGACGTTCTGGCCGGTGCGATGCTCAACTACGCCCGCAAGGAGATCGAGGCCGGTCCCGTCGCCATGCCGGAGTCGGGCAAGTCCGACCGTCCGACCGTTGCCCTGCTGGGCGAGATGTTCCCCGCCGACCCGATGATGATCGGCGCGATGCTGGCCCCGCTGGGCCTGGCCGCCGGTCCCGTGGTCCCGACCCGCGAATGGCGCGAGCTTTATGGCGCGCTTGATTGCGGCGCCGTTGCTGCCATCCACCCATTCTATACCGCCAGCGTGCGCGAGTTCGAAGCCGCCGGTCGCTCTGTCGTCGGCTCCGCCCCAGTGGGATACGAGGGCACGGCCGGGTGGCTGGCCAATATCGGCGCGGCCTTCGGCCTCTCGGCCGACAAGATCGCCGAGGCGCAGAACGCCGTCCTGCCGGCCATCCGCGCCGGTCTTGACGCCAACCGCATCGAAGGGACCATCACGCTTTCGGGCTACGAAGGGTCGGAGCTTCTGGTCGCGCGCCTGCTCATCGAAAGCGGCGCTACGATTCCTTACGTCGGCACGGCCTGCCCCAAGACCCGCTGGTCGCAGGACGACGCCGCCTGGCTGGAGGCGCGCGGCACGCGCGTCAAATTCCGCGCCTCGCTGGAAGACGACCTGTCGGCGATGGAGGCGATCCAGCCGGATCTCGCCATCGGGACCACGCCCGTCGTCCAGAAGGGCAAGGAGGTCGGCATCCCGTCGCTCTACTACACCAACCTGATTTCGGCGCGGCCGCTGATGGGCATCGCCGGGGCCGGATCGCTGACGGAAGTCGTCGGACAAGCCATGGCCAACAAGCCCCGCATGGACAAGATGCGCGCTTTCTTCGAGGGCGTCGGCACCGGCGACACGGCGGGCATCTGGAACGGCACGCCCGACACGCATCCGCAGTTCCGCGCGCAGAACCTCAAGAAGATCGAGAAGCGCGCCAAGGCTGCCAAAGCGGCGGAGTTCATCTAATGCGTGTTTTTGTTCAAAAACGCGCAAAGCGCGAGGCAGGGTATCGCGTCAGCGATGCCCGTTTGCGCCCCCTCTCGATTGGGGTGCAGTCATGCTAGTCCAAGACCACGACCGCGCGGGCGGATACTGGGGTGCCGTCTATGCCTTCTGCGCCACCAAGGGGTTGCAGGTCGTCATCGACGGGCCCGTCGGCTGCGAGAACCTGCCCGTCACCTCCGTGCTGCATTACACCGACGGATTGCCGCCGCACGAGTTGCCGATCGTCGTCACCGGACTGTCGGAAGACGAGATGGGCTCGGGCACCGAAGAGGCGATGAAGCGCGCCTGGCAGACGCTGGACCCGGCGCTGCCTGCGGTGGTCGTCACAGGCTCCATCGCCGAGATGATCGGCGGGGGCGTCACACCCCAGGGCACCAACATCCAGCGCTTCCTGCCGCGCACCATCGACGAGGACCAGTGGGAGAGCGCGGACCGCGCGATGACGTGGATCTTCACCGAATTCGGCATGACCAAGGGCCGGATGCCGCCCGAGAAGAAGCGCGCGGATGACGCCGCCCCCCGCGTCAACATCCTCGGGCCGATGTACGGCACGTTCAACATGCCCTCCGATCTCGCCGAGATCCGCCGTCTGGTCGAAGGCATCGGGGCCGAGATCAACATGGTCATGCCGCTGGGCGCGCATGTCGCCGAGATGCGCAACCTAGTGAACGCCGACGTCAACGTCACGATGTACCGCGAGTTCGGGCGCGGCCTCTGCGAGGTGCTCTCCAAGCCGTATCTGCAAGCGCCGATGGGCATCGACTCCACCACGAAGTTCCTGCGCAAGCTGGGCGAGCTGACGGGACTGGACCCCGAGCCGTTCATCGAGAGCGAGAAGCATTCGACCCTGAAGCCTATCTGGGATCTCTGGCGCTCGGTCACGCAGGATTTCTTCTCAACCTCCAGTTTCGGGATCGTGGCGACCGAGACCTACGCCCGTGGCATTCGCAATTTCCTCGAAGGCGACATGGGCCTGCCCTGTGCCTTTGCGGTGGCCCGCACGCGCGGCAAGAAGACCGACAACGACAAGGTCCGTGCGATGATCCACGCCAAGCGGCCGATGATCCTGATGGGGTCGATCAACGAGAAGATGTACTTGGCCGAGACCAAGAACGGCTTCGGCCCTCAGCCCAGTTTCCTGCCCGCCAGCTTTCCGGGCGCCGCGATCCGCCGGCACACCGGCACGCCTTTCATGGGCTACGCCGGTGCCACCTATCTGATCCAGGAGGTCTGCAACGGCCTCTTCGATGCGCTGTTCCACATCCTGCCGCTGGGCACGGAAATGGACGCGACGCCCGCCACGCCCACGCCCCTGCGCCGCGACTTCCCCTGGGACGCCGACGCGCAGGCCCGACTCGACGAAATCGTCGCCACGCATCCGGTTCTGACCCGGATCTCGGCGGCCAAATCCCTGCGAGACGCGGCCGAAAAAGCCGCGCTCGACGAGGGGGCCGAACGGGTCGTCCTTGCGACGCTCGACCGGCTGCAACCCAAGACCGGAGGAGACAGGACATGACCGACTTCACAACGGACCACATGGATTTCACGCCGCATGCGACTGGCCCCAAGGCCCGCCGCGCCCGTGCGCACCAGCGGGAATACTACGCCTATTTCGCCCTCATCCTTCTGGCGACCCTGCCGCTGACGTGCGTGACCTGGGCCCTGTCGACGCTGCGCCGGATGGAATTGCCCCAGCACGGTCCCCTGCGGACCGCCTGGGCGCAGGCACAGATCATCACGCCGCGGATCTTCAGCGCGTGACACAAGTTTCCCAATCCCTGCGGGGTGGTGGAATGGGATGGGGGATGAGCCCCCGTCATACCCGGTCGCGGGGGTCCCGCGGCGTCAGTTCATCTTTTCAGGAGAAAAATAATGGCTGATAAATCTGACCTGTCCTTCACGGGTTTGACGGACGAGCAGGCGCAGGAATTGCACTCGGTGTACCTGAGCGGGTTCTACCTGTTCACCGCCGTGGCGGTCGTCGCCCACATTCTCACGTACTTCAAGCTGCCCTGGTTCAGCTGGTAATAGGAGGACTTCCACATGGCACAGTTCTATAAAATCTGGCTGGTCTTCGATCCGCGCCGCGTCTTCGTGGCTCAGGGCGTCTTCCTGTTCCTGCTTGCGGCGATGATTCACCTCGTCCTGCTCAGCAACCCGGAAACCAACTGGTTCGAGCGCGCATTCGCCGCCGAAGTTATCGTCGCCGAGTGATCGGCCGACGCTGAAAACAGTCGCGGGCGGGCGGCCCAACCCGGCCGCCCGCGACAAACCAAGACATTCCGCGCCGGGGCCCTGCGACCCCAAACCGCAACCAACTGGAGACAGAAGATGGCACAGCTCACCTTCGAACGAAAATACCGCGTCCGGGGCGGCACGCTGATCGGCGGCGACCTGTTCGATTTCTGGGTGGGGCCGTTCTACGTCGGCTTCTTCGGGGTCACGACGTTCTTCTTCGCCGCCCTCGGGACGATCCTGATTTTCTACGGCGCCTCGCTTGGCGACACCTGGAACCCCTGGCTGATCTCGATCAACCCGCCCGCGCTGGAGGTCGGCCTGGGCGCCGCCCCACTCGCCGAAGGCGGCCTGTGGCAGATCATCACGATCTGCGCGACTGGTGCCTTCGTCAGCTGGGCGCTGCGCCAGGTGGAGATCTGCCGCAAGCTGGGCATCGGCTACCACGTGCCCTTCGCTTTCAGCATCGCGATCCTCGCCTATGTCACGCTGGTCATCATCCGCCCGGCGCTGATGGGGGCCTGGGGCCACGGGTTTCCCTACGGCATCTTCTCCCACCTCGATTGGGTGAACAACGTCGGCTATGCCTACGGCAACTTCCACTACAACCCGGCCCACATGATCGCGATTACGTTCTTCTTCACCACCTGCCTGGCGCTTGCGCTGCACGGCTCGCTGGTGCTGTCGGCCGTGAACCCGCCCAAGGGTCAGGAAATCAAATCGCCCGAACACGAGGACACCTATTTCCGTGACCTCATCGGCTATTCGATCGGACCGCTGGGCATTCACCGCCTCGGCCTTCTTCTGGCGCTGAATGCCGGTTTCTGGAGCGCCGTCTGCATCGTCATCTCCGGTACCGTCTGGTTCGAGCCCTGGGCCGCCTGGTGGGACTGGTACGCTTTCCTGCCCTGGTGGGCCGACATCGAAGGAGGGGTCTTCTGATGCTTGAATACCAAAACATCTTCACCCAGGTGCAAGTCCAGGGCCCGCCCGAGATGGGCATGGTCGAGGGCGTCGACGCCGAGCGGGAGCGCAGCAAGGGGGCCAGTTTCTCCAAGCTTGCCGGCGTCATCGGCAACGCGCAGCTGGGGCCCATCTACCTCGGACCCTACGGTGTGCTGTCGCTCGTGACGGGCACGACATGGTTCGTGATGGTCGGCTTCTCGTTCTGGCAACAGGTCAACTTCAATCCCGCGCTGTTCCTGCGGGACCTGTTCTGGCTGTCGCTCGACCCGCCGTCCCCGGACTACGGGCTGAGCATGCCGCCGATGGCCGAAGGGGGGTACTTCATGATCGCCTCCTTCTTCCTGCTGATCGCGGTGCTGGCCTGGTGGGTCCGCACCTACGAAAGGGCGGCCGAACTGGGAATGGGCAAGCATGTCAGCTGGGCCTTCGCCTCCGCGATCTGGCTGTTTCTGGTGCTGGGTCTCTTCCGGCCGATCCTCATGGGATCGTGGTCCGAGATGGTGCCCTACGGTGTCTTCTCGCACCTCGATTGGACGAACCTGTTCTCGCTGACCTACGGCAACCTGTTCTATAATCCGTTCCACGCGCTCTCGATCGTGTTCCTCTATGGCTCCGCGCTTCTCTTCGCGATGCACGGCGCCACGATCCTCGCGGTCAGCCGTTTCGGCGGCGAGCGCGAGATCGAGCAGATCGTCGACCGGGGCACGGCCACGGAACGCGCCTCGCTCTTCTGGCGCTGGACCATGGGGTTCAACGCCACCATGGAAGGTATTCACCGCTGGGCGTGGTGGTTCGCGGTGCTGACGACGCTTACGGGCGGCATCGGCATCCTGCTGACCGGCACGGTCGTCGATAATTGGTACATCTGGGCGCAGGACCACGGCTACGCCCCGCTCGACTGAACAACGGAGGACAGATCAATGGCCGAACACGACTATCTCAGCGCCGGCGGCACCCCGGAATCCAGGCTCTACGGCGACATCACGCTCCTGATGTTGAAGGGGGCGGGCTATGCCGCGGTCTTCTCGCTCAGCGTGGTTCTCTTCGTGGCGTTCTTCGCCTGGGTCGGCGGTCTGCTGCCCGAAGAAAGCCAGGACCAGCCCGATCCGAACCCCCCGCGCTCCTCGCTCGAGGTTCCCGGGGATAGGGTTTTCACCTGAACCGACGATGGGGGCGGGGCCACATGGCCGCCGCCCCCTTTTTTATCCGACCTCGGAGGATCGATCATGCACCGCCCCCATTTGGACCGCGTTACCGTGCCATCGGACATGTCTTCCCTCACCGATCCCGAGCTCGGACGTTTGGCAGACGAGGTGCGTGCCGAAACCATCGCCGCCGTCAGTCAGACCGGTGGGCATCTTGGGTCCTCGCTGGGCGTGGTCGAACTGACCGTGGCGCTGCACGCCGTCTTCGATGCGCCGCGCGACAAGATCATCTGGGACGTGGGCCACCAGTGTTACCCGCACAAGATCCTCACGGGGCGCCGTGACCGGATGCATACCCTGCGCCAGGAAGGCGGGATCTCCGGCTTCACCAAACGCAGCGAGTCAGAATACGACCCCTTCGGTGCCGCCCATTCCTCGACGTCCATTTCCGCCGCCCTGGGCTTCACCGTAGGGCGCGACATGGGTCAACCCACGGGCGATGCGGTTGCCGTGATCGGCGACGGGGCCATCGGCGCGGGCATGGCATTCGAGGCGATGAATGCTGCGGGGGCCGAGGGTCGCCGCATGTTCGTCATCCTCAACGACAACGAGATGTCGATCGCCCCGCCGGTCGGCGCGCTGTCGAAATACCTCTCCGGTCTCTATGCCTCCCCGCTGGGCGGGCTAAAGGAAATGGCGTCGGATATCGAGAAATCGCTGCCCGGACCTTTGCGCGATCAGGCGCGGCGCGCGCGCCAGCTGGTGACCGGGGCGACCGGCGGGCAGGGCACCCTGTTCGAGGAGTTGGGGTTTGAGTACATCGGCCCGATCGACGGGCACGACATGGGGCAGCTTCTGGCCGTCCTGCGCACCGCGCGGGCCCGCGCCACCGGCCCCGTGCTGATCCACGCCTGCACCGTCAAGGGCAAGGGGTATGCCCCCGCCGAGGGTGCCGCCGACTGCGGCCACGGGGTCGCGAAGTTCGACGTGGCGACCGGCCTGCAAAGCAAGTCGCGCCCCAATGCGCCCAGCTATACCAAGGTCTTCGGCCAAGCGCTGGCCAAACTGGCGCAAACCGATCCCACCATCGTGGGGATAACCGCCGCCATGCCCGGTGGCACCGGCATGGACATCTTCGGCAAGGCGCATCCCGCCCGCATGTTCGACGTCGGCATCGCCGAACAGCACGGCGTCACCTTCGCCGCCGGTCTGGCCGCCGCCGGTCTCAAACCGTTCTGCGCCATCTATTCCAGCTTTTTGCAACGCGGCTACGATCAGATCGTGCATGACGTCGCACTTCAGAACCTGCCGGTCCGCTTCGCAATCGACCGGGCCGGTCTGGTCGGGGCCGATGGGGCGACCCACGCCGGAGCCTTCGATGTCGGATATCTTTCGGCGCTGCCGAACATGACTGTCATGGCCGCCTCAGACGAAGCGGAACTGGTCCATATGGTCGCCACGGCCGCCGCCCATGATTCCGGTCCCATCGCCTTTCGCTATCCACGCGGCGAGGGGGAAGGGGTCGAGGTTCCGGACGTTGGCACGCCGCTGGAAATCGGCAAGGGCCGCGTTCTGCAATCGGGCGAGGATATCGCCATCCTCAGCTTCGGGGCCCATCTGGGCGAGGCGCGCAAGGCCGTCGAACTGATTGACGCACAAGGTCTGACCGTCACGCTCGCCGACGCACGCTTTGCCAAACCGCTGGATCACGCGCTGATCCGCAAATTGGCCGGATCGCACCGTGCGCTTATCACTCTCGAACAGGGGGCGGTCGGGGGCTTTGGGGCCATGGTCCTGCAATACATGGCGGGCGAGGGGCTGCTGGATGGTACGCTGGCCGTGCGCACCATGACCCTGCCGGACCGTTTCATCGATCAGGCCGCGCCCGACGCGATGTATGCCGATGCCGGCCTGACGGCGACCGATATCGCCGCGACAGCCGCGCAAGCGGCGGGTGTGAAAATGGCGCTGACCTCGATCTGAGATCAGCGCCTTCTTCGTTTCGGAACTATTCCAGAAGGCGGGGGTCCGTCCCCGCCGCGCTAGACCCGCGTGGGCGACACGATTCCGGCCAGATGCGCCAGGTTCTTTACCCCGATCTTGAGGTGCGCCAAGGGCCGGGCGTGGACCAGCTTCTTGTTCATATACGCCTCGAACGTCAGTTTCTGCACATCGACGTCGTGGCACAGCGATACGAAGCGTTCGCGGCGCATATCGCTCTTGTAATAGGCGTCCTGCATGGCACCCAGCACCCGGAAGACGCCCTTGTGCTCTTTCATGAACAGCTTGCGGGCCAACTGCAGGTCCTTGGCCTTGCCCGAGGCGAGGCAGGCGGCGGCGGCGGTCGCGGCAACGCGCCCCCCCACCATCGCGTAATAGATACCTTCGCCCGACGACGGCGCCACCACACCCGCCGCATCGCCGGCCAGCACCACGTCGCGCCCGTTGTCCCATTTGTCGAGCGGCTTCAAAGGGATCGGCGCGCCTTCCTTTCGGATCGTCTTGCAGTCGGTCAGCCCGGAAGCCGCACGCAGCGCCGTCGTCGCATCCTTGAGATCGACGTTCGTGTGCTGCGTCCCCATGCCGACGCTGGCCTGCCCGCCGTGGGGGAAGACCCAGCCATAGAAATCGGGCGAAATCGCCCCGTCGTAAATCACGTCGCAGCGATCCGGGTCATAGTTTTCGGTCGCGGCCGGAGCCTCGATAATCTCGTGGTAGGCGATGACATAGGGGATCTTGTCGCCGCCCGGCACTTCCGCCTTGGCCACATTCGACCGGGCCCCGTCGGCCCCGACGATCAGGCGGGTGCGCAGCGTAACCGGCTCCCCTGTGGCCTTGTCGCGGAACGTCACCTTGGTGCCGGCATCGTCGCGGGTGATGGTCTGGAACGTGCCCGTGAACCGCGTGGCACCGGCCCCGATGGCCCGCAGGCGCAGGAATTCGTCGAAATGCTCCCGGTCGACCATGCCGACGAAGCCGTTCTCGATCGGGATGTCCACGCGCCGCTTGGTGGGGGAGATCATTCGTGCCGTGGTGATCTTGGCGACGATCTGACTGTCGGGAACGGCGAAATCCGAAATCAGCCGGGGCGGAATGGCGCCGCCGCAGGGCTTGATCCGCCCGGCGCGGTCCAGCATCGCGACCCGGTGACCCGAGCGGGCCAGATCCATAGCGGCGGTCGCCCCGGACGGGCCCCCGCCGACGACGACGACGTCGAATTCCTGCATCCTATCTCTCCCC
>NZ_CXSU01000002.1 GCF_001403795.1 Jannaschia donghaensis
ATGAATTGGCACAATGCTACAATGTGCTCCCCCAACTTGATATTAATAACACTATAGACCACCGCCCCGAAGGGGACGAAAAATGGTTTTTAGAGAACGAGAAGACGGTTACGCAGTTTTGCCGCAAGCTGGCTGCTGAACGCCCTCTTAAGGATATTCGCGATGAGTATAATTACCCCAAAAAGAAAGGTATTAAGGATGAGTGTTCAAGATTGCTGGAGGCCTCCACTATGAAATCGCGTAGAGGCTTTGCTATTCAGCGTTTGATGAATGCAATGCGACAGGCTCATGCTGATGGTTGGTTTATCGTTTTTGACACTCTCACGTTGGCTGACGACCGATTAGAGGCGTTTTATGATAATCCCAATGCTTTGCGTGACTATTTTCGTGATATTGGTCGTATGGTTCTTGCTGCCGAGGGTCGCAAGGCTAATGATTCACACGCCGACTGCTATCAGTATTTTTGTGTGCCTGAGTATGGTACAGCTAATGGCCGTCTTCATTTCCATGCGGTGCACTTTATGCGGACACTTCCTACAGGTAGCGTTGACCCTAATTTTGGTCGTCGGGTACGCAATCGCCGCCAGTTAAATAGCTTGCAAAATACGTGGCCTTATGGTTACAGTATGCCCATCGCAGTTCGCTACACGCAGGACGCTTTTTCACGTTCTGGTTGGTTGTGGCCTGTTGATGCTAAAGGTGAGCCGCTTAAAGCTACCAGTTATATGGCTGTTGGTTTCTATGTGGCTAAATACGTTAACAAAAAGTCAGATATGGACCTTGCTGCTAAAGGTCTAGGAGCTAAAGAATGGAACAACTCACTAAAAACCAAGCTGTCGCTACTTCCCAAGAAGCTGTTCAGAATCAGAATGAGCCGCAACTTCGGGATGAAAATGCTCACAATGACAAATCTGTCCACGGAGTGCTTAATCCAACTTACCAAGCTGGGTTACGACGCGACGCCGTTCAACCAGATATTGAAGCAGAACGCAAAAAGAGAGATGAGATTGAGGCTGGGAAAAGTTACTGTAGCCGACGTTTTGGCGGCGCAACCTGTGACGACAAATCTGCTCAAATTTATGCGCGCTTCGATAAAAATGATTGGCGTATCCAACCTGCAGAGTTTTATCGCTTCCATGACGCAGAAGTTAACACTTTCGGATATTTCTGATGAGTCGAAAAATTATCTTGATAAAGCAGGAATTACTACTGCTTGTTTACGAATTAAATCGAAGTGGACTGCTGGCGGAAAATGAGAAAATTCGACCTATCCTTGCGCAGCTCGAGAAGCTCTTACTTTGCGACCTTTCGCCATCAACTAACGATTCTGTCAAAAACTGACGCGTTGGATGAGGAGAAGTGGCTTAATATGCTTGGCACGTTCGTCAAGGACTGGTTTAGATATGAGTCACATTTTGTTCATGGTAGAGATTCTCTTGTTGACATTTTAAAAGAGCGTGGATTACTATCTGAGTCCGATGCTGTTCAACCACTAATAGGTAAGAAATCATGAGTCAAGTTACTGAACAATCCGTACGTTTCCAGACCGCTTTGGCCTCTATTAAGCTCATTCAGGCTTCTGCCGTTTTGGATTTAACCGAAGATGATTTCGATTTTCTGACGAGTAACAAAGTTTGGATTGCTACTGACCGCTCTCGTGCTCGTCGCTGCGTTGAGGCTTGCGTTTATGGTACGCTGGACTTTGTAGGATACCCTCGCTTTCCTGCTCCTGTTGAGTTTATTGCTGCCGTCATTGCTTATTATGTTCATCCCGTCAACATTCAAACGGCCTGTCTCATCATGGAAGGCGCTGAATTTACGGAAAACATTATTAATGGCGTCGAGCGTCCGGTTAAAGCCGCTGAATTGTTCGCGTTTACCTTGCGTGTACGCGCAGGAAACACTGACGTTCTTACTGACGCAGAAGAAAACGTGCGTCAAAAATTACGTGCAGAAGGAGTGATGTAATGTCTAAAGGTAAAAAACGTTCTGGCGCTCGCCCTGGTCGTCCGCAGCCGTTGCGAGGTACTAAAGGCAAGCGTAAAGGCGCTCGTCTTTGGTATGTAGGTGGTCAACAATTTTAATTGCAGGGGCTTCGGCCCCTTACTTGAGGATAAATTATGTCTAATATTCAAACTGGCGCCGAGCGTATGCCGCATGACCTTTCCCATCTTGGCTTCCTTGCTGGTCAGATTGGTCGTCTTATTACCATTTCAACTACTCCGGTTATCGCTGGCGACTCCTTCGAGATGGACGCCGTTGGCGCTCTCCGTCTTTCTCCATTGCGTCGTGGCCTTGCTATTGACTCTACTGTAGACATTTTTACTTTTTATGTCCCTCATCGTCACGTTTATGGTGAACAGTGGATTAAGTTCATGAAGGATGGTGTTAATGCCACTCCTCTCCCGACTGTTAACACTACTGGTTATATTGACCATGCCGCTTTTCTTGGCACGATTAACCCTGATACCAATAAAATCCCTAAGCATTTGTTTCAGGGTTATTTGAATATCTATAACAACTATTTTAAAGCGCCGTGGATGCCTGACCGTACCGAGGCTAACCCTAATGAGCTTAATCAAGATGATGCTCGTTATGGTTTCCGTTGCTGCCATCTCAAAAACATTTGGACTGCTCCGCTTCCTCCTGAGACTGAGCTTTCTCGCCAAATGACGACTTCTACCACATCTATTGACATTATGGGTCTGCAAGCTGCTTATGCTAATTTGCATACTGACCAAGAACGTGATTACTTCATGCAGCGTTACCATGATGTTATTTCTTCATTTGGAGGTAAAACCTCTTATGACGCTGACAACCGTCCTTTACTTGTCATGCGCTCTAATCTCTGGGCATCTGGCTATGATGTTGATGGAACTGACCAAACGTCGTTAGGCCAGTTTTCTGGTCGTGTTCAACAGACCTATAAACATTCTGTGCCGCGTTTCTTTGTTCCTGAGCATGGCACTATGTTTACTCTTGCGCTTGTTCGTTTTCCGCCTACTGCGACTAAAGAGATTCAGTACCTTAACGCTAAAGGTGCTTTGACTTATACCGATATTGCTGGCGACCCTGTTTTGTATGGCAACTTGCCGCCGCGTGAAATTTCTATGAAGGATGTTTTCCGTTCTGGTGATTCGTCTAAGAAGTTTAAGATTGCTGAGGGTCAGTGGTATCGTTATGCGCCTTCGTATGTTTCTCCTGCTTATCACCTTCTTGAAGGCTTCCCATTCATTCAGGAACCGCCTTCTGGTGATTTGCAAGAACGCGTACTTATTCGCCACCATGATTATGACCAGTGTTTCCAGTCCGTTCAGTTGTTGCAGTGGAATAGTCAGGTTAAATTTAATGTGACCGTTTATCGCAATCTGCCGACCACTCGCGATTCAATCATGACTTCGTGATAAAAGATTGAGTGTGAGGTTATAACGCCGAAGCGGTAAAAATTTTAATTTTTGCCGCTGAGGGGTTGACCAAGCGAAGCGCGGTAGGTTTTCTGCTTAGGAGTTTAATCATGTTTCAGACTTTTATTTCTCGCCATAATTCAAACTTTTTTTCTGATAAGCTGGTTCTCACTTCTGTTACTCCAGCTTCTTCGGCACCTGTTTTACAGACACCTAAAGCTACATCGTCAACGTTATATTTTGATAGTTTGACGGTTAATGCTGGTAATGGTGGTTTTCTTCATTGCATTCAGATGGATACATCTGTCAACGCCGCTAATCAGGTTGTTTCTGTTGGTGCTGATATTGCTTTTGATGCCGACCCTAAATTTTTTGCCTGTTTGGTTCGCTTTGAGTCTTCTTCGGTTCCGACTACCCTCCCGACTGCCTATGATGTTTATCCTTTGGATGGTCGCCATGATGGTGGTTATTATACCGTCAAGGACTGTGTGACTATTGACGTCCTTCCCCGTACGCCGGGCAATAATGTTTATGTTGGTTTCATGGTTTGGTCTAACTTTACCGCTACTAAATGCCGCGGATTGGTTTCGCTGAATCAGGTTATTAAAGAGATTATTTGTCTCCAGCCACTTAAGTGAGGTGATTTATGTTTGGTGCTATTGCTGGCGGTATTGCTTCTGCTCTTGCTGGTGGCGCCATGTCTAAATTGTTTGGAGGCGGTCAAAAAGCCGCCTCCGGTGGCATTCAAGGTGATGTGCTTGCTACCGATAACAATACTGTAGGCATGGGTGATGCTGGTATTAAATCTGCCATTCAAGGCTCTAATGTTCCTAACCCTGATGAGGCCGTCCCTAGTTTTGTTTCTGGTGCTATGGCTAAAGCTGGTAAAGGACTTCTTGAAGGTACGTTGCAGGCTGGCACTTCTGCCGTTTCTGATAAGTTGCTTGATTTGGTTGGACTTGGTGGCAAGTCTGCCGCTGATAAAGGAAAGGATACTCGTGATTATCTTGCTGCTGCATTTCCTGAGCTTAATGCTTGGGAGCGTGCTGGTGCTGATGCTTCCTCTGCTGGTATGGTTGACGCCGGATTTGAGAATCAAAAAGAGCTTACTAAAATGCAACTGGACAATCAGAAAGAGATTGCCGAGATGCAAAATGAGACTCAAAAAGAGATTGCTGGCATTCAGTCGGCGACTTCACGCCAGAATACGAAAGACCAGGTATATGCACAAAATGAGATGCTTGCTTATCAACAGAAGGAGTCTACTGCTCGCGTTGCGTCTATTATGGAAAACACCAATCTTTCCAAGCAACAGCAGGTTTCCGAGATTATGCGCCAAATGCTTACTCAAGCTCAAACGGCTGGTCAGTATTTTACCAATGACCAAATCAAAGAAATGACTCGCAAGGTTAGTGCTGAGGTTGACTTAGTTCATCAGCAAACGCAGAATCAGCGGTATGGCTCTTCTCATATTGGCGCTACTGCAAAGGATATTTCTAATGTCGTCACTGATGCTGCTTCTGGTGTGGTTGATATTTTTCATGGTATTGATAAAGCTGTTGCCGATACTTGGAACAATTTCTGGAAAGACGGTAAAGCTGATGGTATTGGCTCTAATTTGTCTAGGAAATAACCGTCAGGATTGACACCCTCCCAATTGTATGTTTTCATGCCTCCAAATCTTGGAGGCTTTTTTATGGTTCGTTCTTATTACCCTTCTGAATGTCACGCTGATTATTTTGACTTTGAGCGTATCGAGGCTCTTAAACCTGCTATTGAGGCTTGTGGCATTTCTACTCTTTCTCAATCCCCAATGCTTGGCTTCCATAAGCAGATGGATAACCGCATCAAGCTCTTGGAAGAGATTCTGTCTTTTCGTATGCAGGGCGTTGAGTTCGATAATGGTGATATGTATGTTGACGGCCATAAGGCTGCTTCTGACGTTCGTGATGAGTTTGTATCTGTTACTGAGAAGTTAATGGATGAATTGGCACAATGCTACAATGTGCTCCCCCAACTTGATATTAATAACACTATAGACCACCGCCCCGAAGGGGACGAAAAATGGTTTT
>NZ_CXSU01000003.1:0-2500 GCF_001403795.1 Jannaschia donghaensis
TTGGTTGCGGGAGTAGGATTTGAACCTACGACCTTCAGGTTATGAGCCTGACGAGCTACCGAGCTGCTCCATCCCGCGCCATTGGTCCTTTTTGAGGACCGGCTCCTTCCGGGTCGTCTTGGACTGGAAGGATAAGTGTCATCGTTTCGAGAGATAATCGACGGGCTTACTAGGTTTGGCGGTGACCTACTCTCCCACGCCTTAAGACGCAGTACCATCGGCGCTACAGCACTTAACTGCCGGGTTCGGGATGGGACCGGGTGTTTTGCTTGCGCTATGACCACCAAACCGAGAAAGCTCGTCGATCCCCGGCCCTGCATGGGCCGGGGTTTCACATCGTTTTCCAAGTCAAGTACGCTGATTGTGTGCGTATGCTTTTGATTGATTTCACAGAAGCATGGCTTCTACTGGATCAAATCAAGCCTATCGGGCAATTAGTACCAGTCAACTGAACGCATTGCTGCGCTTACATCTCTGGCCTATCGACGTGGTGGTCTACCACGGCCCTCAGGGATATCTTGTTTTGAAGGGGGCTTCCCGCTTAGATGCCTTCAGCGGTTATCCTGTCCGATCATAGCTACCCAGCACTGCTATTGGCATAACAACTGGTCCACCAGTGGATCGTTCACCCCGGTCCTCTCGTACTAGGGGCAACTCTTCTCAAATATCCTACACCCACGGAAGATAGGGACCGAACTGTCTCACGACGTTCTAAACCCAGCTCACGTACCTCTTTAAACGGCGAACAGCCGTACCCTTGGGACCTGCTCCAGCCCCAGGATGAGATGAGCCGACATCGAGGTGCCAAACACTGCCGTCGATATGGACTCTTGGGCAGTATCAGCCTGTTATCCCCGGCGTACCTTTTATCCGTTGAGCGATGGCCCTCCCACTTGGGACCACCGGATCACTATGGCCGTCTTTCGACTCTGCTCGACTTGTCAGTCTCGCAGTCAGGCTGGCTTCTGCCATTGCACTCAACGATCGATGTCCGACCGATCTGAGCCAACCTTCGCGCGCCTCCGTTACTCTTTAGGAGGCGACCGCCCCAGTCAAACTACCCGCCACAGAGGGTCCCGGATCCGGATAACGGACCGCGGTTAGATATCAAGCGAAGCAAGGGTGGTATCTCAAGGGAGGCTCCACACAGACTGGCGTCCATGCTTCAAAGCCTACCACCTATCCTGCACATGCTTGACCTGATATCAGTCTGAAGCTGTAGTAAAGGTGCACGGGGTCTTTCCGTCTAACCGCGGGTAACCTGCATCTTGACAGGTAATTCAATTTCGCTGAGTCGATGTTGGAGACAGCGGGGAAGTCGTTACGCCATTCGTGCAGGTCGGAACTTACCCGACAAGGAATTTCGCTACCTTAGGACCGTTATAGTTACGGCCGCCGTTTACCTGGGCTTCAATTCAGAGCTTGCACTCCTCCTTTTAACCTTCAGGCACCGGGCAGGCGTCAGACCCTATACGTCGTCTTGCGACTTCGCAGAGCCCTGTGTTTTTAGTAAACAGTCGCCACCCCCTGGTTTGTGCCCCCAGCCAATACTTGCGTAGAAACTGGGCCTCCTTCTCGCGAACTTACGGAGGTATTTTGCCGAGTTCCTTCAACATCGTTCTCTCAAGCGCCTTGGTATTCTCTACCAGTCCACCTGTGTCGGTTTAGGGTACGATCTAATGAGAGGCTATTTCCAGGAACCCCTAAGCAGCCCATTCAATCCAATAAGGATGAACTACCTTCGGGATCCGTCACTTCTCTCTGGCCCAGGAATATTAACCTGGTTCCCATCGACTACGCCTTTCGGCCTCGCCTTAGGGGTCGGCTTACCCTGCTCAGATTAGCTTTAAGCAGGAACCCTTGGACTTTCGGCGACAGGGTCTCTCACCCTGTTTGTCGCTACTCATGTCATCATTCTCGCTAGTGATCTCTCCACCCGATGGCTCACGCCCGGGCTTCATCGAAAGTACCGCGTCTCCAAAGGCCCCGAAGGACCAAAAGAGACATGGAACTATGTCACACTACGCTCCGCTACCATGCACTATGTGCATCCTCAGCTTCGGCTCATGGCTTGAGCCCCGTTACATCTTCGCCGCAGGACAACTTGTTTAGACCAGTGAGCTGTTACGCTATCTTTAAAGGATGGCTGCTTCTAAGCCAACCTCCTGGTTGTTTTGGTCGTCCCACCTGCTTTCCCACTTAGCCATGAATTAGGGGCCTTAGCTGGAGGTCAGGGTTGTTTCCCTCTTCACGACGGACGTTAGCATTCGCCGTGTGTCTGCCATCTAGTACTCCCGGGTATTCGGAGTTTGGTTAGGATCAGTAAGCCTGTGGGGCCCCATTACCCATCCAGTGCTCTACCCCCCGGGGTATTCGGATGACGCTCTACCTAAATAGATTTCGCGGAGAACCAGCTATCTCCGAGTTTGATTGGCCTTTCACCCCTAGGCACAACTCATCCCGACCTTTTTCAACAGGTGTGGGTTCGGACCTCCAGTTA
>NZ_CXSU01000004.1 GCF_001403795.1 Jannaschia donghaensis
ACAGCAACCGGCGCGCCTTGTCCAGGTTGCCGTTGTCGGGCCAGGAGTTCAGCGGCGCGAACCGCTGGTTGCCGGTGGTCGACCCGCCGCGCCCGTCGGCGGTGCGGTACGTGCCCGCCGAATGCCACGCCATGCGCACGAAGAACGGGCCGTAATGCCCGTAATCCGCCGGCCACCAATCCTGCGAATCGGTCATCAGATCGGCCAGATCCGCCTTCAGCGCCTTCAGGTCCAGCTTCTTGAACTCTTCAGCGTAATCGAATTCTTCCCCAAGCGCGTTCACCTGCGGCCCGTTCTGCGCCAGGATCTTCAGGTTCAGCTGGTTGGGCCACCAATCGCGGTTCGACCGCCCCCGGTTCAGGGTGTGAAGCGTCGCGCCGTGGATGACCGGGCATTTGCCCGTGCTGTCGGAACCGTCCATCATGTCTCGTCTCCCGTGGGTGTTCTGGATTCTGCGCCCATCGTATCAGACCCGCGCGATAGACATAAGTTGCATTTACCTATCCTTGCGATAACCTGCGATTATGGCAAACCTCACCCTCAAACACCTCCGCTATTTCGAGGCGCTGGCCCGTCACGGCCATTTCGGACGCGCCGCCGAAGCCTCCGCCATCTCCCAACCCGCCCTCTCGGTTCAGATCAAGGAGTTGGAGACGACGTTGGGCGCCACGCTTTTCGAACGCTCCCCCCGCAACGTCCGGCTGACCGCGTTCGGCGAAACCTTCGCCACCCGCGCCCGCGACATCCTGCGCGCCGTGGACGAATTGGGCGACCTCGCCCGCGTCTCCCAGGGTCAGCTGTCGGGCCGCCTGCGTCTGGGCGTCATCCCCACCGTCGCGCCCTATCTGTTGCCGCCGGTCATCGCCGGGCTGGCCGCGACCTACCCCGCGCTCGACCTCGATATCCGCGAAACCATCACCCCAAAACTGTTGGAGGAATTGTCGGACGGACGCCTGGATGCCGCGATCGTCGCCCTGCCCGTGTCCGAACCGTCGCTGACGGAAACCGCCCTCTTCACCGAAGATTTCGTGCTTGTGCGCCCCGCCGCCGACGCCGACCGCCCCATGCCCGCCCCCGATCAGCTGCATACCATGCGCCTTCTGCTGCTCGAGGAAGGTCACTGTTTCCGCGATCAGGCCCTGTCCGTCTGCGCCCTGCCCGCCGGTCGCCCGCGCACCGGCCTCGACGGGTCCTCGCTTTCGACGCTGGTGCAGATGGTCGGCGCGGGCATCGGCGTCACGCTGATCCCCGAAATGGCCGTCGCGACCGAGACGCGCGCCGCGCCCGTGTCCATCGGGCGCTTCCCCCGCAACACGCCGAAACGCACCATCGGCATGGTCTGGCGCGGCACCACGCCACTGGCCCCGCAACTGACCGCCATGTCCGCCGTCGTGCGTCAGGCGCTGAAACCCGCGCCTTGATCGCGGGCGCATCTTGACCTATATGTTGGTCAACATTTTCGGAGGGTTCGATGACCGCCCAAGTCCCCGTGGCCGAAGCCAAGAAGACCTTCGCCGACCTCATCCGCCGCGCCGAAGCCGGGGAGGAGATCGAGCTGACGCGCTACGGCCGCCCCGTCGCCCGCCTGGTCGCGACGAAACCGGTGCCCAAGCGCAGCATCGTCGGCCTCATGGTCGGCAAGGGAGTGTCCCCCGCCGATCCCTGGGCCGGCGACGCGGAGATCCAGGAGATGTTCGAGGAATCACTCGACAGCAAAGACAACCCGCTGAATTGGTGAAGCTTCTTCTCGACACCCATATCCTGCTGTGGCTCGTTTTCGATGATCGCCGCCTCGATCCCGCCGTGCGCGATACCATCGCCGCCGCCGACATTCACGTCAGCGCCGTCTCCGTCGTCGAAGTGTCCATCAAGACGGCCCTCGGGAAACTCGTGGTCGACCCGGATCTCTGGGACCGGCTGCATGAAAGCGGTGTCACGGCGCTGCCGATAACATGGGATCATGCGCAGGTCGTCCGCGCCCTGCCCCTGCATCACCGCGATCCTTTCGACCGTCTCCTCGTCGCGCAGGCGCAGGTCGAGGGGTTGACGCTTGTCACCGCCGACGCCGCGGTCAAACGCTACGATGTGGCTCTAATGCCCATTTAGACCCTATTTCTTCGCCTGCCCGACATCCTCCAGCAGATATTCGATCCGCTCCATCACCGCATCGATCAGGACGGAATCCACCGGCCCCTCGAACCGGATCGCGTGGCCCTTGGCATCGTGAACGTGGCGGATCGCCCGCCCCTTAGCCAAGGCGACATAGCCGCGTTTCGGCTTCACTTCCCGTGGACGCCCCGGCTCCCCGCCGGTCCGACGCGGCGTCCGCGCCTCCCCTTCCAATGTCGTCAGCGCGCGCAGCAATTCTGCCCATTCCCGCTCCGCATCGGTGCCCAGGCCGGGGGCCAGCGCCCGGCGCAACGCCCCGCCCTGCCCCGCCTTGATCGCCGCCGCCAGCCGCAGGCATTGCCGTTCGCTCAGCGCGTTGGGAAACACCAGCATGTCGCCCAGCTCCTCGTGCAGCAACGCGAACGATCGCACCTTCGACCGCTTCGCTTTCGACGCGGCGGCGAACAGCGTGTTGACCGCCTCCTCCAACGTGTCGAACGCGCCGTCCTGCACCGCGATCACCGCCGCGCGCCCCCGCTCATAGGACGACAGATCGGCGCGGATCTCGTTCTCCTCCACCATGGCGACCACGGTCTCGGGCGCGCTGCGCGGCGGGCGCACGAAGGCCCGGATCGTGCCATCCGCCCCGGCCACATCGCGCATCGCGGTCAGTCGGCGAAACCCCGAAATCAGGTCATAGATCTCCGCCTCCCCGCCGCGCCGCGTCACTTCGATCGGCGTGCGCATCCCGTTGGCGCGGATCGAACTGCGCAATTCCTCCAACGGGGCCTCGGCCATTTCCATCCGGTCGCGCGACATTCCGTCGGTGTGAATCTGCGCAATGGGCAATTCCCGCACCTCCCACCCTTCGGCGCGCGCCCGGCGCAGGGTTTCGGCGTCCGCGCGGTCGCGTGCTTGCTTTTCCTGCTGCTCCACGCTTACGGGCGACGCCTCCGCCGCCGCCTCCGCCGCCACCTGCGCCATCGGCACCATACGAGGTTTCGCTGCGAAACCTCCCTCCGCCGTTTCGCGGTCCAGCTTCGCCAACTCCTCCGCCGTCGGCGCCGCGATATCCCTGCGTCGTGCCATCAGTCCTCCTCCTCCATCATCTGCGCATCGCGCCACCAGCACCCCAGCAACAGCTCCTTGAAATCCGCATAGGTCCGGTCGAACACCTCCCGCCCGCGCAGATACGTGTCGCGGTTGAAGTCCTTGGGGTCGGCCTCATAGATCCCGCTCACCCGCTCCCCGGCCTGACCGACCAGCGCGGTGAACTCCTGGCGGTGCGGTGCCATCAGGTTGTCGAAATACGCCTGCACCACATTCGCCAGATCCGCCTGCTGACCCGCGTCATAGCGCGTCAGGATCGTGCGCACCGCGTCCCATTCGAACCGCTGCTCCGGCAAACCCGCGGCGCGGCGTTGGGCGTTGTCGCCCTCTTCGATCGACGCAAAAGTGGCGTGGAGCATGTCGAAGAACCGGCCCGTGCTGTCGAACTCCAGAAAGCTGGCCCCCAGGGGCACCAACAGGATGTCGGCAGCCGACAGGGCGTTGATCGTCAGGTATCCAAGGGCAGGGGGGGTATCGAGGAAGACGATGTCGTAATCGTCCAAAATCCCTTCGCTTGCCAGGAAGTTCGGCAAAGCATCCCACAGGGGCCAATCGCGCAACTGCATACGCCAGACGGGGATCTGAAATTCGGCCCAGTAGAGGTTCAGTTGAGCACCGATCAGGTCGATGTTGGGCCAATGGGTTTTCTGGATCACATCGGACGCCTTGGTCGACAGGGCGGCGGTCATCGTCTCGTCCAGCGGAAGGGGGGGCTGGCCGCCGGCGGCGCGGACCTGGTTTCGCTGCGAAACCGCGCGCGCGTAATCGCGGGCCAGCAGGGGGAAAACCGTGGACCATTCGTCGGGCACGTCGCCGCCGAGGATCGAGGTCATGGAGCCCTGGCTGTCGAGGTCGATGACCAGAACACGGTAGCCGTCAAGCGCCGCCGCCATGGCCAGATGCGCGGCGGTCGAGGTCTTGCCGACACCGCCCTTGAAGTTGGCGACGGCGGTGACCTTGGCCTTCACGCCCTTGGGGCGCCAGGGTTTGTATTCCTTGGTGCTGGACCCTTCGGTGGCGAAATGTTCGCGCAACGACAGCACCTCCTCCAGGGTGAACCAACGGGTGCCGCTGGACCCTTCGCCCTGGGGCAGGTCGGGGTTGGTCTTGAGGACGCGGCGGAAATGGGCGGCGGCGACGGGGATGAGGTAGCGGCAAATTTCCCAGGTGGAGAACTTGCGCAGGTGCTTGCGCCCGTCGGGGGCGTAACCGCGCTTGGCCAGTTCGCTGCGCCCGTGGGCGGATCGCGCGGCGGCCTGGGCAAAGCGGGTCGTGTCGACCGGATCGCCAAGACGCGCACCGCAGGACGCGGGGTCGAGGTTGTGATAGGGCGGGGTGTGAATGTCGGATTTGCGGGTTGTCATGCGCGATGCTCTGCCTCGATGTTCGGCGTTTTGCCGCATATTCCCCGCAAGATGACACATCGCGGGGGATGAGGGAACGCCGATGGCCGATATCTGCCCCTTCCTGTCCTGAAAACGAAAAACACACGGCAGAAAGGCTTGTATTTCTTTCAGGACTTTAAGAGTCTTTACGCGCTGCAACCCCCCGTCCTATAAAAGAAATACCGCCGACCGGTCCCCGTATGCGGGACGAAGGGACCCCGACCACGGGAGGAAAGGGACCCGTTCACGGGGCAAGGGGCCCCCGAATACGGGGGAAAAGGCACCCGACCACGGGATCGATTCGGCGCGATACGCGAAACAGGTCCCCAATCAAGTGAAAAAGGGTCTATTGCCCCCAGCGTACGGTGGCCGGGAAGAATCGCAACAGGCCACGCTCCGCGCTTATCCTGCAAATGGGTTCCTTTGGGCGCAGGCGGATCGCATCGCTCAAGGCACCTGAACGGGATTGGCGGTTGGGTGCTTTTGTGGCATGGATCGGAGCACGCGGAATCGGAGGCGACATGGCGCGCAGCACATCGACGGGGGCAGGGGCCGCCAGGACGGGCAAGGCCGCGCGCGCCGACATCCCCCGCGACGACCTGCATGGGTCGCTGCGCCGCGCGCAGGTCAAGAAGAACGTCGCCGCGATCCACGTTTCGGGCAAGCTGACGCTGTTGCAGCGCAAACTGTCGAACGTTCTGCTGCTCAATGCCTATGACCATCTTATCGGACGGGCCAGCCACCGGATCGACGCGCGCACGCTGTGCCTGATGGTGGGGTACAATTCCAACGACACCGCGACATTGAAGGATGCGCTGCGGTCGTTGGCCGAGACGACGGCGGAATGGGACATGCTGGACGGGCGGGGGCGCCAGGAATGGGGGGTGTCGTCGCTTTTGTCGTTTGCCAAGCTGGTCGACGGGGTGTGCGAATACGCCTATTCCCCGGCATTGGCCGAAAAGCTGCACGACCCGGCGGTCTTTGCGCTGATCAACATGAACATCCAGCGGCGGTTCACCAGCGGTCACGCGCTGGCGCTGTATGAAAACTGCTATCGCTTTCACCGGGTGGGCAGCACCGGATGGTGGGAGATGCCGCTGTTCCGCCGCCTGATGGGGGTCGGCGACAGTGCCTATTACGAGACATTCAAGCATCTGAACGCCAAGATCATCAAGCCGGCCGTGGCCGAGGTGAACGCGACATCGAACATCATCCTGACGCCCGAGACGCGGCGGGAGGGCAGGGCGGTCGCCGCCATCCGGTTCAAGATCGCCGAGAACCCGCAGCTGGGCCTGATGGAGCTGGACGACGGGGGGGCGGTGCGCGCCACGGATATCTATGCGCGCCTGCGCGACATCGGCGTGGCCGACCGCCTGGCCCGCCAGTGGATCGCCGAACACGGGGAGGCGCGGGTCGAGGCGCTGTTGCAGATGGTGGAGGGGAAGGGCGGCGTGCGCAGCCCCGCGCGGTATCTGTCGGCGGCGATCGCGGGCGGGTGGGACGCGGAGACCGACGCGCCGCCATCCACGCCTGCGCCCACGCCGGAGGACATCGCCGCGGCAGATGCGGCCCGCGCGCGGGACCGCGCGGCGGATGCGGCGGAGGCGGCCCGCGACGCCGAACGCGACGGCCGGCGCGCGCGTCTGGACCGCGTGCTGGCGTTGGTGGAGGCGCGCAGCCCGACGCAGCGCGACGCCGACCGCCGCCTGTTCCTGAGCCGGATCGAGGATGATCTGGCGCGCGAGGATTTCGCCGCGCGCGGCTGGCGGTCGGGATTGAACGGCGCGGCCATTGCCGCCTTCTGGGAGGAGATGGAGCCGGGGGCCTTCGACGACGCCCCCTGACCGCGCGCCCTGACTGCGACGTGTTCAATTTGTGACACTTCGGGGAGACGCGGCGGTCGGGCGAATCGCCTTGTTGCCTTGCGCCGCTGGCGCTGCGCAAGGTCGATGCCAATACGCGGAGGCGGGATAACCCGCCCCGATGGACAGTGCATTGGAGCCCCAGATGACCATCAAGGCCGGTTGGGTCCGGCGGGGTCTTGCCCTGCTGGGCGTCGTGGCGACCCTGTTTGCCGCCCCCGATGCATCCGCAACACCCTTCACCACGACCGTGCCGGACACCGGCGTCCAATTGCCCGACAGCTATCCGGAGGCGGGCGGCGTGGCGGTCGTCCTGACGGGGGCGAACGGCAACATCTACTACCAGTTTTCGGACCCGTCGGGGGCCTTCGTCGGGTTCCAGAACCGGGGCACGCCGTCGCGGTTCAACGGCAACCCGTTCACCATCAACGACCCCATCAACCTGGAATGCGGGTTCCGGTCGTGTACCGATTACTTCGGCGGATCCATCGTGCGGATGGACATCCGGTTTTCGGCCTATGACGGCGACACGCAGGTCGGCGGTTTCGATTTCAACCGGATCACCCTGCGCATCAACGGCTTCGACGTGGGCAATTGGTCGGGGCGCACCACCGACCGGACCAACAATTCGGGCACGCGCAGCTTTGGCCAGGTGTCGGGGTTCGGCAACAACACGTTCAACACCGGGTGGTTCAGTTCGACGAACCCCGCGCTCTTGTCCAACATCCTGTCGACGAACCGGACGGTCACGCAGGTGTTCGACCAGACGCCGAACGACAATTACTGGGATTTCACGCGCGGGCCGTCGCTGGGCAATCAGCGGCTGCGCACGATCGCGCCGGGGCTGGAATTCACCAAGACGATCACGGCGGGCGCGACCTTTGGCGCGGTGGGCGACACCGTGTCGTACCGCCTGGTGGCAAGCAACATCGGGTCGGTGGACATCGACGATGTGATCATCACCGACGACCGGATCGCGGCCCTGACCTGCGGGCCGGACAACGATCTGGAGGCGACGCCGTCGGGCAGCGCCTCGACGCCGCAACAGCTGATCTGCACCGCCGATTACCGCGTGACGCAGGCGGACATCGACGCGGGCACCATCGTGAACACCGCGAACGCGACGGGGGAGCCGGCGTTCGGATCGCTGGGCGATCTGCAGGCCAGTGCGACGGCCACCGGCCCCGCGCGCAACGATGCGGTCAGCCTGGTGAAATCGGGCGGGCCCGATCCGTTCGGCAATGCCGGATCGCAGGTGACCTATACCTTCACGGTGACGAACGACGGCAACACGACGCTGCGCAATGTGGCCGTGACCGACCCGCGCCTGTCGGGGTTCGATTGCGATCTGGGGACGATCCTGCCGCGGTCGGCGGACACGACGGACAACACCGCCAGCTGCACCGGCACCTATACGGTGACGCAGGGGGATGTGGATGCCTTCGTCAACGACGGCACGGCGCTGACCAATACGGCGCGGGTCGATGCGGACGGGGCGGCGGGGCCGGTGTTCGACACGGCAAGCGCCGACCTGGACGGGCCCGCCGCAGCCCCCGCGCTGACGGTGGCGAAGACGGCGCTGGACAGTGATTTCGGGGCGGTGGGCGACACGCTGAACTATTCTGTGGCGGTGACGAACACCGGCAACGTCGGCTGGACCGGGCCGCCGACGGTGACGGATGTGATCCGGGGCGTCAGCCAGACGGTCACCTGCCCGGCGGGCGCGGTCGCGGTGGGGGCGACGGTGACCTGTTCGGTGGCCTATGACGTGGAGCAGGCGGATCTGGACGCAGGCGTGGTCGACAATCTGGCGACGGCGACGATCACCGTGGGCGGGCAGACGGCCAGCGGGTCGGACGGCGCGCGCGTCACCGGCACGCAGACGTCCGGCCTGACGATTCTGAAGCGGCTGGCGGCCCCGGCGGGTGCGCCCTTCGATGCCGTCGGCGACACGCTGACCTATGAATACGTGCTGACCAACACCGGCAACACGCCGGTGACGCTGGCGGCGGACGGCGTGCGCGACGACCGCATCGGCGTGACCTGTCCGGTGCAGTCGATCGCGCCGAACGGGGGGCAGACGACCTGCACCTCCGACGCTTACGACGTGACGCAGGAGGATCTGGATGCGGGCGGCGTGACCAACACCGCCAGCGCCACCGCGCAAGACGTGAACGGCGATCCGGTCGTCAGCCCGCCGACATCGCTGACCGTGGCCGCGACGCAGCGCCCGTCGCTGGCGATCGTGAAGGTGGCCCCGAACGTGGACCCGGACGATTTCGTCGAAGGGCTGCGGGTCACTTATGAATTCACGGTCAACAACACCGGCAACGTCACCGCCGAAGGCCCGATCCGGGTGACCGACGACCGCATCGGCGCGCCGTTCGAATGTGCGCCCGGCGATCTGGCCCCCGGCGGATCGATCGATTGCACCGGCGATTATACCGTGACCGAAGCCGACGAGATTGCGGGCTTCGTCACCAACACCGCCTTTGCCCAAGGGGCCACCGGCCCCCGGTCGCCGCAGACCAGCCAGACGATTCCGCAGGAAGGGTCGCCCGCCATCGGCATCGAGAAGGAGGCGCTGACGGCCGATTTCGACGACACCTCGGACGTTTTGCAATATCGGTTCACCGTCACGAACACCGGTAATGTCGCCTTCGACGTGCCGCGCGACACGATCACCATCGTGGACCCGTCGGTGACGCTGGATCCGGGCTGCACGCCGCCCGGTGGCACGCTGTTCGGTCAGAATTCGCCCAACACGCCCAAATCCTTCGTCTGCACCGGCAGCTTTGCGGGGCTGACGCAGGCCGACATCGACGCGGGCGAATTCGTCAACACCGCGCGCGCCGAAGTCGAATATGCCCCCGGCGCCGGCGGCACGCCCGCGACCATCGTGTCGCCCGACAGCGCCGCGACCGTCGCGTCGGCCATCACGCCCGATTTCACCCTGACGAAGACCAGCACCGGGGCCGCCACCTTCGACACGGTGGGCGATACGCTGACCTATACCTTCGAGATCGAGAACCTGACGAACCAGACGCTTGCGTCGGTGGAGGTCACCGACCCGCTGATCCCCGGTCTGTCGTGCGCCTTTACCGACGTCGGGCCGCGCGCGACCGTCGATTGCACCGGCACCTATGATGTCGATCAGGCCGATCTGGATGCCGGGTCGGTCCTGAACACCGCCAGGGCCGTCGGCGTCAGCCCCACGGGCACGCGGATCACCCGCACCGACGACGAGACGGTGGACATCGACGCGACCGTACGCGATCGCCTGCTGTCGCTGGAAAAGACGCGCGTTGTCCCTGCGGGCGGCAGCGCCACCACCTTTGCCGCCGCGGGCGAGACGGTGGAATATATCCTGGCCGTCACCAACGACGGCGTGCGCACCATCCGCGACGTGGTGATCCGCGACGAGGATCTGGGCGCGACCTGCACCGTGGCGGCGCTGGCCCCCGGCGCGACCGACGGCACCTGCCGCGTCAGCCGGACGACCACCCAGGCCGATGTGGAGGCGGGCGAATACACCAACACCGCGACCGCCAGCGCCACCGATGTGGCCCCGGTGAACGACGCGCTGACCCTGACCGGCCCCACGCGCGCCCCGGCGGTCGATCTGACCAAACTGCCCGGCGCCCCCGAATTCGATGCGACGGGCGACGTCGTGCGGTTTACCCTGCGGGTGGAGAACACCGGCAACGTGACATTGACGAACCTGCTGGTCGAAGACCCCGATCTGGACACGCCGCTGTCGTGTTCCATCCCGTCGCTGGCCCCCGGCGCGGTCGACCTGCGCTGCGTCGGGACGCGGACGGTGACGCCCGACGATGTGGATATCGGGTTCTTCGACAACACCGCGACCGTGTCGGCCACCGGGACCAATGCCGCCGGCACGCCGACCGGCGTGAACGACAGCGATACCGTGCGCATCGACGGCCCCGCGCCGGCCCCGGCCATCCGCGTGACGAAGACCGAGCGGGACGGATCGAACAGCTTTGCCGGTGGCATCGACGAGGTCTTCAACTTCGCGGTGACGAACACCGGGACCGTGACCCTGACGAATGTGACGCTGACCGACGATCTGACGGGGTTCACCTGTTCCGTTCCCACGCTTGCGCCGTCGCAGACCGTCACGACTTGCGAGGTCGGGGCCAGCACAATCCCCGCCAGCACGACCTACACCCCCGATCAGGACGACGTGGATGCGGGCAGGTTGACCAACATCGTCACCGTGTCGGGCCAGGACCGGGAGACGACGGTCGTGACCGACACGGCGCGCGTCGATCTGAACGGCCCCGCGCAGGACCCGTCGATCAGCCTGGCCAAGACGTCGACCGCCGGGGGCGGGTTCACTGCCGTGGGCGATGTGCTGGAATATGTCTATACCGTCACCAACACAGGCAATATCACCCTGACCGCGCCGATCACCGTGACCGACGACCGGATCACCGTGTCTTGCCCGGCGCTGCCGCCGGGCGGCGTGGCCCCCGGTGGAACGCTGGTCTGCACGGCCAGCGACACCGCGACCCAGGCCGATCTGGACGCGGGCGAAGTGCAGAACACCGCCGAAGCCTTCGTGTCGCAGCCCGTCGTGCCATCGCCCCTGAACCCCACGGGCGTGGCCGACGAACGGTCGGGCGAGCAGAGCCTGACCCTGTCGGCCACGCAGGCCGAATCGATCACGCTGACCAAACGGTTGAAGCCGGGAACGGCGCAGACCTTCGACGGGCCGGGCGATCTGTCGGATGCGGGCAACGCCAACAATCTGACGTTCGAATTCCTGGTGCGCAACGACGGCAACGTGACGTTGACCGACGCCGTCACGATCACCGATCTGGATGTGCCGGGCACGCCGTTCGATTGCTCGGCCAGCCCGGTCGTGCCGCTGGCGCCGGGCGACACCCTGATCTGCGAATTGGCCTATGCGCCCACCCAGGGGGATGTGGACGCGGGCGGGTTCACCAACCGCGCGCAGGCCGACACCACCTTCGACGGGCGCCCCGTGACCGACGGTCTGTCCAGCGTGACGGTGCCCGCGGTGCAGCGGCCCGAGCTGACCCTGACCAAGATGTTCCGGGAGTTGGACAACCCCACGCAAAGCTTCGCGGAGACCGAAGTCGCGATCTATGATTTCACCGTCACCAACGTGGGCAATACGACCCTTCCCGGCCCGATCGAGGTCGAGGACAATCTGATCGGGACGATCACCTGCCAGACCGGCCCGCTGACCCCCGGCGACAGCGTGACGTGCGAGGGGCGGTACACGATCACCGCCGACGACGTCGACCTGGGGTCGGTCACGAACGTGGCGTTTTCCACCGCCGGGGGCGTGCGGTCGCCCGAACAGACGGAGACGATCCCCGAAGACGTGACCCCCGCGCTGTCGCTGACCAAGGTCGCCGACACTTCGGTGATCACCTCGGCCGGGCAGGTGGTGACCTATACCTATACGGTGGAGAACACGTCGACCGGCGCGATCCGGCCCGCGTTCGGCAATGCGATCACCGTGGAGGATGACCGCGTGGGCACGGTGCAATGCCCGTTCCCATCGGGGTCGTCCGAACTGGCGGTCGATGACCCGCCGCTGGTGTGCGACAGGGCCACCGATACGGTCACGCAGGCCGATCTGGATGCGGTTTCGGCCGAGGAGATGTCGGGCTTTTTGCGCAACGTGGCGACCGCGCGCACGCTCTTCCGGTCGTCGACCAACGTGGTGTCGAACGTGCAGACCGTCGTGATCCCCGGAGCGAGCGGGCAGGACGTGCTGAGCGTCGAGAAATCCTTCGAGAACCTGACCGATCCGGGCAATGCCGCATCGCTGGGCGACGAGATCGAGTTCACGGTTCTGGCGCGCAACGACGGGCCGCGCAGCCTGTCGGGTGTGACGGTCAGCGATGCGATGCTGCCGGGCCTGACCTGCGCGCCCGCCGCCCCGCTGACCCTGGCCCCCGATGCGCAGACCGTTTGCACCGGCATCTATACCGTGCGGCAATCCGATCTGGACGACGAGAGTCTGACCAACCGCGCCGACGCGCAGGGCGCGGCCCCAGATGGCACCGTCGTGCAGGGGTCCGACACCGAGAGTGTCCCGCTGACCGGGCCGGCCCCCGAATTGCGCATCACCAAGACGCTGGTCCCGACGACTTCGCCCGTCGCGGGCGCGGATTTCACCGACCCCGGCGCGGTGCTGCAATTCCGCATCGAGGTGGAGAACATCGGCAACATCACCGTCGATTCCATCACCGTTACGGACGATCTGGTGGGGGTCACGCCCGCGTCCTGCGCGGTCGGGACGCTGGCCCCCGGTGACGCGCCCGACACGTCGTGCCTGTTCGAATACACCGTGACCCAGGAGGATGTGGACCGCGGAAGCGTGGCGAACACGGCGCGGGCCAACGGCGCGGCGCGGGCGGGCACCGTGGCCGAGGTCAGCGACGGTGCGGGCGCATCCGGTCCCGACCCCGAGCCGGGCCTGGGCGTGTCCAAGGTGGCGATCGCGCCGCTGCCGGGCGGCGGGTTCGACACCGCCGGTCAGGTCATCGATTATGTCTATACCATCGCGAACCAGGGCAACGTCACGCTGACGCTGGACCCGACCTTTGTGGACGACCGGATCCCGTCGGCGAATTTCGCCGCCAATTGCGACCCGCTGCCCGCAGGTGGATTGCGGCCCAGCGAGACCTTCGAATGCACGGCCAGTTACACCGTCACGCAGGACAACGTGGACGCGGGCACGGTCACCAACCTTGCCACCTTCACCTTCCCCGACGAATACGGCACCGGCCCGGTCGTCGGCACCGGCACCGAAACGGTGGACGGCGCGCGCACGCCGTCGCTGCGCATCGACAAGACCCCGTCGGCCACCACCGGCCTGCGGGTCGATGACGAGATTACCTATTCCTATCTGGTGACGAACACGGGCAACACGCGCCTGACCTCCATCAGGCTGATCGATGCCCAGACCTCCGCCGCGGGCACGGCGAACCTGACGATCGAGGATGGGGGCGAGATTGCCATCCTGCAACCGGGCGACGATGCGACCCTGACCGCGACCTATACCGTGACCCAGGACGACATCGACGCGGGGGCCCCGCTGACCAACATCGTCACGGCCAGCGCGGACAGCCCGCCGGGCACCACCGTCGACGACGCGACCGACGACGCCAGCGTCGCATTGCAGACCGGCGACGGGCAGCTGCAGGTCCGCAAGACCGTGACCACAGCCGCCCCCGCGACGCCGAAACCGGGCGACACGGTCATCTTCGAGGTGACGGTGGAGAACATCGGCAACGTCACGTTGGACGATGTGGCCCTGACCGACAGCGTCACGCGCAACGGCGAGACTGCGCCGCTGCCCGGTGGGCCGGTCCCGGTTTTTCGCACGGGCGACGGTGGCATCGCCGGCGCGTTGGAGGTGGGGGAGACCTGGGTCTATGACGTGACCTATGCGCTGACCCAGGGCGACATCGACGCGGGCGGCATCGCCAATTCCGTCACCGTGGATGCGACCGATCCGCAGGACAGGCCCGTCAGCGACATCTCGGACAATGGCACCGGGGCAGGGGACGCGCCCACGCCCGTCACCTTCGGGCGGACCCCCGCGCTGGAAATCCTCAAGACGGTGCGCACCTTGCCGACCGACCCGGTCGCGGGCAACGAAATCGTCTTTGCCGTCACTGTCGAGAATACCGGCAATCTCACCCTGACCGACCCGACGTTCGCCGAGGACCTGCGCCGCGCCGACGACGCGCCTGTGACGACGCAGCCGACCCCCGTGCTGGAATCGGGCGATACGGATGCGGCGGGCGTGTTCGAGGTGGGCGAGCTGCGGGTCTACACCGTGACCTACGCGCTGGAACAGGCGGATATCGACGCGGGCGGTTTGTCGAATTCGGTCGTGGGATCGGCCTTTGGGCCGGGGGGCGGCGCGGTCTCCGACACCTCCGATCTGGGGACGGGCGACGGCGACGACCCGACGCCCGCGATCCTGAACGGGACCGCATCGCTGGAAGCGGTCAAGACATTGGTGGGCACCGCGCCCGCCGCCCCGCTGCCCGGCGCCATCCTGCGCTTCGAGATTGCGGTCGAAAACACAGGCAACCTGTCGCTCACGGCCCCTGTGATCGTGGACAGGCTGACCCCCGTGGGCGGTGTGGCCGCCGACCCCGCGCCGGTGGCGGTGTTCGACCGGGGCGACACGGACGAGGACGACACGCTGGATGTGGGCGAGACCTGGATCTATGTCGTGGACCACGCGCTGCGGCAGGCGGACATCGACGCGGGCGGGTTGACCAACAGCGCAGTCGTCACCGCCGACGACCCCATGGGGGTCGAGGTTTCGGACGTGTCCGACGACGACGGGCCGGGCGATGACCCGACGGCGGTGACATTGACCCGAACGCCGGGGATCGAGACCGAAAAGGTCGTGCTGAACGCGCCCACGGTCGCGGGCGACACCGTGCGTTTCGAGATCCGGGCGACGAACACCGGCAACGTGACCCTGACCGGCGTGGACGTGACGGACGAGGCGTTGACCCGCGCCGACACCACGCCCCTGACGTTGGCCAGCGGGCCGGATTTCGTGTCGTCGAACCGCGGGTCGGTCCCCGGTTCGATCATTCCGGGCGAGACGGCGATCTTCCGCGCGACATACATTCTGACGCAGCCGGACGTGGACGCGGGCGGCGTGTCGAACGTGGCGACGGTCGGCGGGCGGGACCCGACGGGCACGTCCCTGGGTGACCCCAGCGACCCGGCGGCGGTCACGATCCTGGCCGCGCCGGAATTGGCGCTGGTCAAGCGTCTCACCTCCGGTCAGGCCAGCGTGGCAGCGACGGGCGAAGTCCTGTCCTATGCCTTCGACGTGACCAACCGGGGCAACGTGACGGCGGGGGCTGTGACCGTGGCCGACCCGCGCATCACGGATGCGGGCGGCACGGTGAATTGCCCGGCGACGTTGCTGGCCCCCGGTGCCCGCCTGACCTGCACCGCCGATTACACCGTGACGCAGGCCGACATCGACGCGCCCGGTGCCCTGTTGGAAAACACCGCGACCGCCAGCGATGGCGTGGCCGCCCCCGTCCGCGACGGTGTGACGGTGCCGGTGCAACAGACCCCCGCCCTGACGCTGGCGAAATCCGCCGCGTCGGTCACCGTCGATGGGGTGACGCAACCCGGCGTGCCGCCCGCGCTGTTCCGGGTGGGGGCGGTCGTGACCTATGATTTTACCGTCACCAACACCGGCAACACGACCCTGACCGCGACACCGGCGGCCCCGCTGACGGTGACCGACAACCTGATCGGGACGTTCGATTGCGTGACGTCCGACCTGCGGCCCGGGGCGGCGCAGACCTGTCAGGCGACTTATACCGTGACGGTGGACGACGTGGATCTGGGGTCCGTCACCAATCTGGCGGCGGCGACGGTCGGCGGCGTCACCGCTCCGCCGGTCACCGAAACCGTGCCGGCGGGCGCCGTGCCCGCGCTGTCGACCAACAAGGCGCTGACCGGGATCACCGATGCGGGCGGGACACCCAAGGCGGCGTTCGACACGGTGGGCGACCTTTTGCGCTATGACTTCACGGTCACCAACACGGGACAGGCGGCGCTGGTGCGCGATATCTCGGTGCGCGACGCGCGGCTGGACGACCCCGTGGTCTGCTTCACCTCGACCGCCGCCAACCCCGATTTCACGCCGGGCGAGACGGCGATCTGTTCGGCGACCATTGCTGCGACGCAGGCCGATCTGGATGCGGGCGAACTGCTGAACACGGCATTCGCGCAGACGACCTTCGGCGCGTCCGACCGCATCGTGGTGTCCGACGTCGACAGCGTCACGACACCTGCGGGCGGCGCGGCGGCCATGACGTTGGACAAGGCGGCGACGACCTTGCCGATCACCGGCGCGGGCCAGGTCCTGACCTATACGCTGACGGCGACGAACACGGGCAACCGGACGCTGCGCGCGGTGGCGGTGGACGACCCGTTGTTGCCCGGTTTCACCTGCCGCGCGGCGACGCTGGCCCCAGGTGGCACGCTGGTCTGTGCGGGCGATTACACTGTGACGCAGGATGACATCGACGCAGGTCTAGTCGTGAACGAGGCCACGGCCACATCGGTCGATCCAGGCGGCGCGGGCGTCGGGGCGGAGGCGACGCTGACGCTGACCACGCCCGATGCGGCCCCGGGGGTCGCGCTGGTGAAATCCGCCACGCCCGAGCCGTTCGGCGCCGTGGGCACCACGATCGAATACCGGTTTGCGGTGCGCAACACCGGCAACGTCACCCTGACCGATGTCGTGGTGCGCGACGAAATCGTGACGCCGCCCTTTACCTGCACCCTTCCCGTGCTGGCCGTGGGGGCCAATGATGCGACGACCTGCGTTCTGGGCTATGCCGTCACGCCGGGTGACGTCGACGCGGGCGAAATCGTGAACACCGCGACCGTCGCCGCCGACGGCCCGCGCGGCACGACCGCCACGGGCACCGACACGCGCGCCACCGACGGGGCCGCAGCGGAGCCTGCGTTGCGCGCGCAAAAGACCGCCGTGTTGACCGGCGATCCGGTCGCGGGATCAGTGGTCGAATACACCCTGACCTTGCGCAACACCGGCAACGTCAGCCTGGCCGTCACCGACATCGCCGACGTGATGACCCGCACCGACGGCACGGCGATCGCGCTGGACGCGCCGTTCCGCCTGCTGTCGGGTGACGCGAACGGGGACGGGCGCATCGATCTGGCCGAAACCTGGACCTATGCCGCAGGCCACACGCTGGATCAGGGCGACGTCGATGCGGGCGGCGTATCGAACCGCGTGACGGTGACGGGCGCGCCGCGCGTCGGCCCATCGGTAACGGACGTGGCCGACGACGGGATCGACGGCGACGGCAACACGATGGACGACCCCACGGACACGGCGCTGGCCCCCGCGGCCGGCATGTCGGTCGTCAAGACCGTGAAGACCGCCGGGGCCGCGGCGGGCGAGGAGGTCGTGTTCCAGGTGGTCGCCACCAATCTGGGCAACGTGACGCTGACCGATCTGGTGCTGGCCGATACGATGGCGAATGACGACGGCCTGGACGTCAGCGCGGGCGTGTCCGACCCGGTGCGTGTGGACGGCCCCGCCGCCCTGGCCCCCAATGAGAGTTCGACGTGGGAGCTGCGGTATACGCTGACGCAGGCGGATGTGGATTCGGGCGGCCTGACGAACAGCGTCATGGCGCGCGCCCTGTCCCCGCTGGGCGAGGCGGTGGACGACATGTCCGACAACGGGCTGGGCGACGGCAGCACGCCGACGCTTATGCCGATCGTGCCCGCGCCGGCGGCGACCTTGGTCAAGACGGCCGGCGCGCCCGAACGGGCGGGGGGCACGGCCTTCGACGTGGCTTTTACGCTGGTCGCCGAAAACACCGGCAACGTGACGTTGACCGACCTGAGCCTGATCGACGATCTGGCCGCCTTTGCCGACCCGGCGGAGGTGGTGTCGGTCAGCGATCTGTCCGCGACGGGCTTTGCCACCGGCGGCGCGAATGCCGCCTTCGACGGGGACGCGGATGCCGAGACGCTGCGCGCCGGCACGTCCCTGGCCCCCGGAGAGGTGGGGACCGTCAGCTTCACCCTGCGCATCGACACCGAAACCGGCGTGCCGGGCCGCGACAACGTCGCCACCCTGACCGCCCCGCGTCTGGCCGAGGCGGTCAGCGCGTCGGTCGCGGTCGATGTCATCGCGCCGACCGGGCTGGTGGCGACGAAATCGGTGTCGCCGGGCACGGCCCTTCTGGGCGAGACGGTGACCTATACCATCGAGGTCGAAAATACCGGCGATTTCGTCGAAACCGGCCTGACCCTGGTGGATCGTTTGCCTGCGGGTCTGGTGGCCGTGCCGGGCAGCGGGCGCATCGACGGCGACGCGGTGCCGGGCGAAGCGGTCGCGGGCCGCACCGTCACCTGGTCGCCGCTGACGCTGAACCCCGGCGACCGGCTGGTGGCGACGCTGGCCGTGCGCGTGACCGAAGGGCCGGGCGAATTCGTCAACAGCGCCTTCGTGCGCGGCCCGGCGGGCGACGTGCTGTCCAATGTGGCGACCGCGACCCTGGTGGTGCGGCCCGAAGCGGTGTTCGACTGCGGCGACGTGATCGGGCGGGTGTTCGACGATGTGAACCTGAACGGCTATTACGACGGGCCGGACGGCGCGCGCGAAGACGGGATCACCGATCAGACCTTTGGCGGCAAGGGGGCCGTCGCCCCGGCGCAGGTGCGGCGCGAAGAGGGCCTGCCCCGCGTGCGCATCGCCACGGTGGACGGCACGGTCATCACGACGGACGACCATGGCCGCTTCAACGTGCCCTGCGCCGCCCTGCCACGCGACATCGGGTCGAATTTCACCCTGAAACTGGACCCCAGCAGCCTGCCGACCGGGTATCACATCACCACGGAAAATCCGCGCACGATCCGGCTGACGCCCGGCACGCTGGCCAAGATGAACTTCGGCGCGGCGCTGGCCGACGTGGTGGATGTGGCGCTGACCGGGGCGGCCTTTGCGGGCGCGCAGCCGTCGGCGGGGCTGGTGTCGGGCATCGACGGGTTCGTCGGTGCCCTGGGCGAAGCGCCGGTGGTGCTGCGCCTGACCTATACGACGGCGGGCGAGGGGCGGGACACGGCGCGCGCGCGTCTGGATGCCGTCGAACGCCTGATCCGCGGGGGCTGGCCACGGGGCCGTCCGGCGCCGGTCATCGAACGCACCATCGCGGGGGGGCGCTGACATGACACGCACCGATCTGACGTCACTGGCCTGCCTGACCACCGCGCTTGTCCTGCTGGGGCAGGGGGCCGCGGCGCAGGACGGCTTTGCCATCTCGGTCAACGGCGACACGGTCGCGGGCGACGCACGCGTGGCCGAAGACGTGCGCGCGCTGGACGCCGCCCTGGCCGAGGCCGACATCCAGGTCAGCTATCGCGGTCTGGGGGCGGACCCGAAGCTGGATCTGGAGGTCACGGGGGCGCCGGGCGGGCCGCTGACCCTGCTGTCGCAGCTCAATTACCCCGCCTATGTCACGCGCGGCGAAATCCGCATCATCGACCCGCTGGCCGTGACCGGGCCGCGCACGATCGCCACCCTGCCGGTGGTGCCGGGCGGGGCGACGGGCTTCGTGCCGCCGCGCCCCGGTCTGGACGCGGTGCTGCGCGTCTATGACGCCCAAGGCCGTTTCGACGAGACATTCCCCGTGCCGCTGGACGGGTTCGACACCGCGCAGGACCGCGAGCCGGGGGTGGAGGACGGGTTCGACACCACCGCGCGCCGCCGCATTCCGGTTCATGGCGCGTCGGTCATCGTCACCGGCGACGGCGTGCCCGCCGGGGCCAGCGTCACCGCGTTGGGCGAAGTCGTGGCGGTCGATCCGTCGGGCGGCTTCGTGATCGAGCGCATCCTGCCCGCGGGCACCCATGGCATCGACGTGCAGGTTCTGGGGCAGACGGGCGGCGTGGAGATCGTGCGCGACCTGGAGGTGCCGCGCGCCGAATGGTTCTATGTCGCCACCGCGGACGTGACCTTCGGCATCTACGACGAGGAGGGCACCCCGTCCGAGACGTTCGACAGCGGCCGCCTTGCCTTCTACGTCGAGGGGCGGCGCGCCGATGGCACGCAGATCATCGCGAGTGCGGACAGCGGCGAAGGCGACATCGCGGATGTGTTCCGCCGCTTCGACGACCGTGACCCGCGCGACCGCCTGCTGCGGCTGGATCCGCGCGATCTGTATCCGACCTATGGCGACGATTCCACGCTGGAGGATCGCACGCCCACCTCCGGCAACCTGTTCTTGCGGGTGGAGCGGGACAACAATTTCCTGCAATGGGGGGACTTCGCGGCCCGGCTTGGCGACGGGACCAGCTTGGTGCGCAACGATCGCACGCTCTACGGTCTGTCCGCCGGGTACGCGACGCAGGATCAGACCGGGTTCGGCGCGCCCCGCGCCAGCGTCTATGCCTACGGCGCGCAGCCCGATCAACTGCCGCAGCGCGACGTGTTCCTGGGCACCGGCGGGTCGGTGTATTTCCTGAACCGTCAGGACATCAGCCGCGCGACCGAAACCATCAGCGTTCAGGTCCGCGACGGCAATTCCGGGCGCGTCATCGCCACCCGGACCCTGATCGCGGGCGACGATTACGAGATCAACTATGTGCAGGGCGTCGTCACCTTGCGCAGCCCCCTGTCGGGGCAGGCGGGCGGCGGTATCGTGTCCGACGGCGTGGCCGCCGACGACGATGTCGTTCTGGTGGTGCAATACGAATATACGCCCACCTTGGGCAGCTTGGACGGCTTCGCCTATGGCGGGCGGGCCGAAGGCTGGGTCACCGACCAGCTGCGCGTCGGTGTGTCCGGCCTGTCGGAGGAGACGGGGACGGCGGATCAGACGCTGATCGGGCTGGATCTGCTCTTCCGTCGGTCGGAAGACACGTTCCTGCGCTTCGACATCGCGGAATCGGACGGGCCGGGCTTTGGCTCCACGTTTTCGGCCGATGGGGGTCTTCTGGTCGACACCGAAGACGGCGCGATGGGCACCGGCACCGCGATCAAGCTGGACGGCCGCGCCGCCCTGCGGGATCTGGGGCTGGCCGCCGACGGCGCGCTCGCCTTCTATGTCGAGGATCGGGAGGAAGGCTTCTCGGGGCTGGACCGTCAGGTCACGTCGTCCACGGGCGACGAACTCTTCTGGGGCCTGTCGGGCGAAATTCAGGCGACGCCCGGCACGCGCTATGCCTTCATCTACGACGATTACGAAAACGACGCCGGCGAGTACGAGCGCGAAGGCACCCTCGAGGCGGAATTCGCCGTGACTGCCGCGACCTCCGTGGGCGTGGGCCTCGAACACCAGGACGTCCGCGACAGCAGCGAGGACGGGCGCCGCACCGATCTGGCCGTGCGCCTGACGCGGCAATTGGCAGGCGACGCGGCAGTCTATGTCTTCGCGCAGGCCACGCTGGACGAGGAGGGGCTGGGCCGCAACGACCGCGCGGGTCTGGGCGGGACGGTCGCGTTCCGCAATGGCTGGTCCCTGACGGGCGAAGTGTCCGACGGATCGCTGGGCTTCGGCGCCATCGCCCTGGCGGAATACGCCGACGGCGCGGGGTCGACCCGCTATGCCGGGTGGGAGGTCGATCCGGGGCGGGAGATCACGGGCCTGACGGGCCGCGACGCGGGCGTGTTCAAATCGGGCGCGACCGAACGGGTGTCCGAAGAGGTGTCGATCTTCGCGGAACACATCTACGACGTCTTCGGCGACCGCACATCGACGACCACGGCCTACGGCCTGGACTGGACACCGACGGAGCGGCTTTCGGCGGCCCTGGCCATCGAGTCCGGCGAGGTGGTCGACACCCGCGACAACGATTTCGACCGCGACGCCATTTCCGTCGCGCTGCGCTATGCCACCGACGCCGTGCAGGCGCAGGGCCGTCTGGAATACCGCACCGACCGGGGCACGCGGTCGGGCGACGATCTGCGCTCCGAAACCTGGCTGCTGGCGACGGATGCGGCGTGGAAGATCGACGAAAGCCAGCGCCTCGTCTTTTCCGCCGATTACGCAGAGACGGTGGGCACCGAATCGGAAACGCTGGACGGGACCTTTGCGGATGTGATCGTCGGCTATGCCTTCCGCCCCATCGACCACGACCGCCTGAACGTGCTGGCCCGCTATCGGTATCTGTACGACGACATCGGCCAACGCGTGGACGGCACCGACGAGGAGCGCGGCCCCCGCCAGCGCAGCCATGTGGTCAGCGTCGACGCCCTGTACGACATCAATCGGTTCTGGACCCTGGGGGCCAAGGTCGGGGTGCGCCTGGCGGAAACGGCGAGCACTGCGGGCGATGCCTTCACCGACAACGACGCGGTTCTGGGCGTGCTGTCGGCGCGGTACCACATGGTCAGCAAATGGGACGGCCTGGTGGAATTCCGCCGCCTGGACCTGCGGCAGGCCGAGACGTCGGACACCGGCGTCCTGGCCGCGCTTTACCGTCAGATCAATCCGAACGTGTCGGTCGGGCTGGGCTATAACTTCGGCACCTTCTCGGACGATCTGACCGATCTGACCCGCGACGACCAGGGCCTGTTCGTCAATCTGCTGGCACAGTTCTGACGGAATAATTCCCAGACGGGCGATGGACTTGGGGCGGCGCGATCGGGCGGCGACCCCGGTCCGGAACCAATTCGCGGTGCGGCACGTTGTCCCGTCGCAACCGGAAGGAATATCATGCGCAATATCTTTTACATCATCGGTGTCGTCGTCGTCGTCATTGCAGTCGTCAGCTTCGTTCTCTGATTTCCACCGCACGCCCCGGGCCAAGATCGGGGTCGCGCATGACATAGGGCCGGAACGTTTAATCGCTCCGGCCCTATGCTTTACATAAGATCGATTACCCGTGATCGCGCCGCAGACCTGCGCTGCACGATCCCTGCACGGATGCTGCGCCGTCGGTGCACGCCCGATCCGTCATCCCCGGGGCGACCCTTCGGAGGATGCGCCCCATGTCAGACACACCCACGATCCGCGGCCTGCCCGCCCGCCTGGCCCGCGACGGCTGGTGGATGGCCGACGCCACGCCGCCGCCGCGCCGGCCACCCGTCGCCCCCGGCACCGTCATCACGCGCCGGGGGGCGACGGCGTTCGGCCTTCTGGCCGTTCTGGTGCTGGCCGGTGACATCCTGTTCTGGCGTCACACGCCGGGGATGTCGCTGGCCATCTTCGCGGGGCTGATCTTTGCCGCCGCCGTGGCGGTGCGGCCCCCTGGCGTGGCCGCCGGTCGCCCGGCCCTGCTGCTGGGTCTGGCGATGCTGCCGGTGGTCGAATACCCGCAGGCGCTGTCGGTCACGGTGTTGATCTGCGGGCTGTGCGCGGCGCTGGCCTGGCTGGACGTGTCGGGCGCGCGTCGCATCCTGGCCGCCGCGTTGCACCGCCTGATGTGGGTGCCCTTCGCCGGGATGCGCGATGCGTGGCGGACAGCCGTCGACGGTCGCATGGCGGAGTTGCCGCGCATCGGCCTGCGCGCGGTCGTCACGGGATGGACGGTGCCGGTGGGTGGCGCGCTGATCCTGGGCGCATTGTTGGTGCAATCGAACCCGGTGTTCGACGGTCTGTCGGTCGACCTGAGCGGGCTGAGGGTCGATGCGGCGCGCGGCACGCTGTGGCTGGGCCTTGCCCTGCTGATCTGGCCGTTCCTGACGCCTTCGCAGGTTCCCGACCCCATCAGGCCGGTCCCGTCGCGGCGTCCCGCGATCTGGAACGCCGATGCCGTGCGGCGCGCGTTGATCGTGTTCAACCTGCTCCTGCTGGGGCAGACCGGGATGGACGTCGCCTATCTGTGGACCGGTGCGGCCCTGCCCGATGGCGTCACCCTGGCTGAATACGCCCATCGCGGGGCCTATCCCCTGCTGGTGACCGCGCTGCTGGCCGGGGGGTTCGCCGCCGCCGCGCGACCCTTCTTGCAGGCGCGGGGCCTGCGTCCGCTGCTGTTGATCTGGCTGGCGCAGAATATCGCGCTGACCGTCGCCGCGCTGCTGCGACTGGACCTTTATGTGGACGGTTTCGGCCTGACGTACCTGCGGTTGCACGCGGGCGTCTGGATGGGGGTGGTCGCCCTTGGGCTGGGGCTGACGGCGTGGCACGTCGCGCGCGCCACCTCGACCCGCTGGCTGCTGGCGCGGTGCGCCACCTTGGGGGCCGCGACGCTCTATCTGGCGGGCTTCGTCAACTTCGGCGCGCTGATCGTGGCATACAACGTGGGCGCGGGCCGCGACGACCGGGCGTATCTTTGCGCCCTGCCCCCGGTGGCGACCGTGGGGGCCGTGGATTCGGTGGGCCTGCCGCTGTGTCAGCACGCGCGGGTTCGGATCGACGGCTGGCAAGGCTGGCACTTTCGCGGCCACCGCGCCATCGTCGCCCGGACCGCCGACGACACGAAAGGGGCGCTGCGATGAAGATCCTGGTGGTGGACGACGACCCGCAACTGCGGGAGCTGGTGTCCCTGGCCCTGACGCGCGCGGGGTTCGACACGGTCACCGCCGCAGACGGGCGTCAGGCCCTGATCCATGCCACCCGCGAAGCCCCCGATCTGATCGTGCTGGACGTGGGCCTGCCCGAGATGGACGGGTTCGAGGTGTGCCGCCGCATCCGCGCCACGTCGCAGGTGCCGATCCTGTTCCTGACGGCGCAGGACGACGAGGTGGACCGCATCGTCGGGCTGGAGCTGGGGGCCGACGATTACGTGACCAAGCCGTTTTCCCCGCGCGAGTTGGTGGCACGCCTCCGCGCGATCCTCAAACGCGCCGGCCCGGCCCCGGCCCCCACCCTGACCCACGGCACCCTGACGCTGGAGGAAGGGGCCCACCGCCTGACCGTCGCCGGCACCCCGGTCGACCTGACGGGGACCGAACACACCATTCTGCGGACCCTGCTGTTGACCCCCGACCGGATCATCGCGCGCCCCGCCCTGGTCGACCGCATCTGGGGCGTGGGGGCGGGCGTGTCGGACCGCACGCTGGACAGCCACCTGCGCAACCTGCGCCGCAAATTGGCGCAGGCGGGGGCCGACGACGTCATCCGCAGCGTCCACGGCGTCGGGATCGGCCTGTCGTGATGCGGGCCGCCGTGACGTGGTTTGCCGTGACCGGGGCATGAGGCGCTGGCGCCCGTCCCTCTGGCTGGTGACCGGCGGCGCGCTGGCGGGCACGCTGATCCTGTCGCTGCTGGGGCTGATCGCGCTGCGCTACCTGGCCCCGGTCCTGGGGTTCCGGTGGGCGGCCCTGGTGCTGGCGCTGGCGATCGGCGCGCTGACGCTGATCCCCTGGGCGCTGATGCAGCGGCTGATCCTGGGGCCGGTGCGCGCGCTGTCGGACTATGCCGCGCAGGTCCGCGCCCGCCCCGGCCACATGCCCGACCCGCCCGGCCGCTACGGCACCGCCGAATTGCGCGAAATGGGCAAATCCGTCACCGACATGGCCGCGGTGCTGCAGGCGCGCGAAACCTCCGTCCGGGCCTTCGCCGACCACGTCACGCACGAGGTGAAGGGCCCCGTCGCCGCCATCCGCGCCGCGTCCGAGTTGCTGGCCGACGGCGATCTGACCCCCGGTGATCGCGCGCTGGTGGCGCAGATCGACGTCGCCGCCCGGCGCATCGACGCGCAGCTGACGGCCCTGTCGGACATCGCCCGCGCGCGCGGCAGCGACCATCGCGGCACCGCCACGCTGGCGGGTCTGGGGTTGACGCATGACGCGCTGGACCTGCGCATTCACGGCGGCGACATCGCCCTGCCGATCGCGGCGGACGGGTTGCGCGCCATTCTGGATCACCTGCTGGCGAACGCGGCCCACCACGGTGCCACCCGCGTGATGCTGACCGCCGCGCCGGGCGGTCTGACGGTGGCGGACGACGGCACCGGCATTTCACCGGGCAACCGCGCGCGTGTGTTCGACCCGTTCTTCACCACCCGGCGCGACGCCGGCGGCACCGGCATGGGGCTGGCCATCGTCGATGCGCTGATGCGAGCGAACGGCGGGCGGGTCGTGTCGGTCGACGGCGGGCCGGGGGCGACGTTCCGCCTGACCTGGCCCCGGACCGGCGCGCCCTAGATCAAGGGCCGCGGCCGCAGCGCCTCCATCGGGATGCCGGCCACATCGGACAGACCGGTCCGGTCCAGAATGCCCAGCACGCCGTCCTGCCACAGGACCATCCCCCGATCCTTGAGCTTGGCGAGGGTCTTGTTGGTGTGCACCAGCGACAGACCCAGGGCATCGGCCAGATCCTGCTGGCGGAACGGCAGCGGCATCTCGTTGGCCGTGGTCAATCCCAGGGCCTCGCCGCGCTGGAACAGGCGCTGCAACGTCCAGGCCACCGCCTCCAACGCCGACCTCTGGCCGATGGTCGCCAGGCTTTCGCCCAGGAACATCTCCTCGGAGGCGGCCAGCCACGTCAGATCGAAGGCCCGGTCGGGGTGCGATTTGAACAGCGACCAGATCTCGGCCCGGTCGAACACGCACAGCGTCATTTCGGTCGCGGACGTGATGGAATGGCCCATCTCGCCCATGACGCCGGCCTGAAGACCGATGAAATCGCCCGGAAAGACGAAGTTCACCACCTGTCGGCGTCCATCCTCCAGCGTTTTGAAGCGCACGCCCTGCCCCGCCAGAACGGTATAAAGCTGCGGCGCGTTGGACCCTTCGATCAACAGCGGCGTCTGCGCGTCCACCGTCAATTCGCCGATCTTGAACCCCTTCATGAACCGCGCCTCCTCGGTCGTGAAGGGGACGAAGATCTCCAACTCCCGCAGGGGGCAATTGTCGCATTTCACGGCCATGTCGGCTCCTTTCGATCGCGGGGGGGCGAACCGGATCGGTGCCGTCACGATATGTCGTCTGACATACGCGCAAGATACCGCAGCTGTCCAATCGTGCAAGGCCGACAGAAATTTTCGGGCGGAGACTCCGGGATTGCGCCGATCTTTGCGGAACAATGCGGGATGCGGGCCGTTCGCTTTGTGTAATCCATGACATTCCGCGATCCGATCGGGATCGATCGCAGGGTGGAACGACCCGAAAGAAAAGGATCACAATGACTTGGGTATATATCTTCAGCGCCGTTGCGGCGGTTGCGGCCCTGTTCGGCTTCGGAATTTTCGGAGCGATGGCTGTGGCCCGCGTCGTCAGCATCGTCTTCGCGCTTCTGGCCGCCGGCGCCGGCGTGCTCCATTGGCGCAACCGCGCGTCGCAATCCGGCTCGCGCGGCCCGGACACGTAACGCAAAACGCCCCCCTCCATGTCGGAGGGGGGCGTCAGCGGTGCGGCGACTGGCTGGGGGCCGCTCGAATCAGGCCAGCAGCGTCTCGGTCGAGGCGAAGAACATGGCCTGGCTGACCGCCGAGATGACCTGATCTTCCTTGTAGGGTTTGGAGATCAGGAACGCCGGCTCGTGCTTGTCGCCGGTCAGCAGACGCTCGGGGAAGGCGGTGATGAAGATGACCGGCGTGTCGGGCATTGATTTCATCAAATCGTTCACCGCGTCGATGCCCGACGAATTGTCGGCCAGCTGAATGTCCGCCAGGATCAGGTCAGGCTTTTCGGCCTTGCCCATCTCTACGGCTTCGTCGCGGGTGCGGGCGACGCCGACAACCGAATGGCCCAGATCCTCGACGATGGCGCTGATGTCGGCGGCGATGATCGGCTCATCCTCGATCACCATGATGCGGCCGATGATGCCCGCCTCCATGTCGGCGCGGGCCGTCTGCGTCAGATGCGCAACCTCGGATGTGTCGACATCCATGACCGTCGCGATCTCCTCGGGGGTGAATTCCTCAACTGTGGACAGCAAAAGCGCCTCGCGCGTGTTGGGCTTGAGGGCTGACAGAAGGTCCTGGGCGCGCGATGTCACGCCGCTGTCGCCGCCGCCGGTGGGGGCCCCCGTCGTGCTCCAGATCGCGTGGAAACACTTGTAGAGCGCGACGCGGGCCCGGATGCCGGCCCCGAAGATGCTGCGATCCTGCAAGATCGCCTCCAACGTGGCGATCGCGTACTTGTCGCCACTGGATTGTGACCCGGTCAACGCACGCGCATAGCGTCGCAAATATGGAAGTTCGGCCGCGATTCGATCAGAAAGATCGAGTGTCCCGTCGGTAGGCGACATATGTCATACCCTTTTTTCTTTTATTTCTTGGAACCGAACGGATGAGAGCGCGTTCGGTTCCCGGTGATAGTAAAAAATTCCGCTCAAAAAAGTAAGTTCTCCGCAATGACTGAACCGGACGATGCCAAGGACGACAGAATCTGTGCTCTTATCGACGATAATCTGAAGCGCGTGTATTCAGATATCGTGCAAGAAGAACTGCCCGACAGGTTCAAGGACCTTCTGGCGGTTCTCAAGGCGCAGGATGCAGACAAACCGGGGCATGGCTCCAAGGACCCCTTGTGAGCAAGCATCCCGACCCGCGGGAGGAAATGCTGGACCACCTTCCCGCCCTGCGCGCCTTCGCACTGTCGCTGACCCGCAATGGTGCCACGGCCGATGACATGGTGCAGGACACCGTGGTCAAGGCATGGACCAATATCGAGAAATTTCAGGTCGGCACCAACATGCGCGCCTGGCTCTTCACGATTTTGCGCAACACCTACTACTCCAGCCGTCGCAAGCTGAACCGCGAAGTGTCCGACCCCGATGGCATCATGACCAACAGCCTGTCGGTCAAACCCGACCACGACGGGCGTCTGAACCTGACGGACTTTCGCAAGGCGTTCGAGACCCTGCCCGACGAACAGCGCGAGGCGCTGATCCTGGTCGGTGCGGCCGGCCATTCCTACGAAGATGCCGCCAATATCTGCGGCGTCGCCGTCGGCACCATCAAAAGCCGCGCCAACCGCGGCCGTGCCAAGCTGACGGAGATTCTGGCCCTCGACGGCGACAGCCCGATGGAAATCACCGACAACGCCACGATGGCCGTGGTGGCCGGTGGCGGCGGGGTCATGCGCTGACCCCCACGGGCAACATCCCGGACCCATGGTACAAAAGCCTGCGTTTCCGGATGGCGGCCTTCTTGTCCGTCGCGCTGCTGCCCATCGGGTTGGTGGCGGTCATGCAGACTCAGGAACTGGCCGAACAATCGCAGTCCAACGCCGAACTGGCGCTGTCGGCCCTGACCGAACAGGCCGCCGCCCAGGAACGTCGCACCCTGGCCAGGGCGCGGGGCGTCGGGGCCGCCGTCGCCGCCCTTATCCCCGACCTGAGGGACGACACCGACCGCTGCGTCGCCGTCCTGCAGGACGTGCTGGAACGGACGAATAATTACAGCCTGATCGCCTTCCTGCCCACCTCCGGCCTGATGACCTGCAGCTCCAGCGCGACCTCCTTCGACTTCAGCCAGTTTCCCACCTTCGCCGACAGTATGGCCGACCCCCGCCCCCGCGTGACCGTCAACACCTCCGGCCCCGTCAGCGGCACCTCCGTCATCATCGTCAGCATGCCCGTTCACGACGGCCCGCCCGAGTCCGGCACCTTTCTGGGCTACGTCACCCTGTCGATCCCGCATCTGGCGCTCGACGTCATGGGCTGGTCCGAGGTGGACGACGCCATGGTCGACCTCATCACCTTCAACGAGGCGGGCAATGTCCTGACCGCCGGCAACGGTCGGTTGACAGCCGACGAACATCTGCCCCGCGACACGGATCTGTCCGACCTGCCGGATCAGGGGCGCACGACCTTCGCCGCGCCCGACCGCATGGGCATCGACCGCATTTACACCGTGGCCACGATCGAACCCGATCAGGTCTATGCCCTGGGCGTCTGGGACCGCGGGCGCAGCCTGACCCGCCGGTCGGGCGGCGATATCATCACCTCGCTGTTTCCCGCGCTGATGTGGCTGGCCGGTCTGCTGGTGGCGCTGGTCGCCGTGCACCGTTTGGTGACGCAGCCCCTGCAGGTGCTGGGCCGGCAGATGGCGCTGTTCACCACGGCGCGGCGCCTGCCCGTCGAAGATGCGGACAACGATCCGCCAACCGAAATCCGCCGCATCCAGAACGCGTTCCACCGCATGACCGAAGCGCTGATCCGGGACGAGGCCAGCCTCGAGAATTCCGTGCACGAAAAGTCCGTGCTGGTGAAGGAAATCCACCATAGGGTGAAAAACAACCTGCAACTCATCTCCTCGATCATCAACATGCAGATCCGCGAAGCCACCTCCCCCGAGGCCAAATCCGCCCTGCGTCAGACGCAGGACCGCGTGTTGTCGATGGCGACGATCCACCGCGACCTCTACCAGACGAACGAGACCGGGCTGGTCGACGTCGGCCACCTCATCAGCGAAGTGGTCGGCAAGACGATGGAAATCACGCCCGAGATGTCGGACATCGACCTGCGCCTTGACCTCGACGACGTCTGGCTCTACCCCGATCAGGCGGTGCCGATGTCGCTGCTGGCGTCCGAAGCGGTCATCAACGCGCTCAAGCACATGCCCACCGCGCAAGAGGCCAAGCGCCCGCGGTATCTGTCGATCGCCCTGTCGCGGGCCAAGGACCGGCTGTGCATCTTCCACGCCGAAAACGTCGCCCCCGATGGCCCGGATGCGCCCGACCCGGCGCGGCAATCGCGCGGCATGGGTCGCAAGCTGATCCAGGCCTTCGCCACCCAACTGGGCGGCAAGGTCGAAACCCGGCAGGCCGACGGCGCCTTCGCGCTGACGGTGACCTTCTCCGCGTCTGAATTCGCGCCGGCGCCGGGGACGTTCTGATGGCCGACATGCTACAATCCGACCGCAGATCGGCGATCCCCCTGCTGACCGCCGGACAGGCCTATCCCGCGTTCGAAAGTCTGATGCTGAATGCGCAGACCCGCGTGGCCATGAGCTTTCGCGTGTTCGAGCCGTTGACGACCCTGCGCTCCCCGGAGGGGCTGCGCATCGGCAAGGATTGGGTGGACCTGATCGCGCATACCCTGGCCCGCGGCGTCGCCATCGACCTTGTCATCAGCGATTTCGACGTCATCGTGCGCGCCGATTACCACGCGCGCGCCACGCGGTGCCTGCGCCAGGTCATCGCCGCCGGGGAAATGTCGGGCCGCCCCGACCTGCTGCGCGTGTCGACGTCGCTGCATCCCGCAAAGATCGGGCTGCTGCCTTCGGTGGCGCTGTGGCCGCGCGCGCGGGGCAACCTCAAACGCATCGTGGCCGAACTCAACGCCAAGACGCCCGCCGCGCGCGCCCGCGAATGGGCCCTGATGCCGCAACTGCACGACCTGCTGGACCGCGACGACGACGACGAGGGGCGTGTGGCGCGGCGGTCGTGGAAAATGCCCCGCCTGACCCAGGTGACGCACCATCAGAAACTGGCCGTGGCCGACGGAAAGCGTCTCTATATCGGCGGTCTGGACCTGAATGAGCGGCGCTATGACACCACGCGCCACGAACGCCCCGCGTCGGAGACATGGCACGACCTGCAACTTCTGATCGAAGGGCCGATCGCCGCCGCCGCCGAAGCCCACCTGCGCAGTTTTCGCGATGTCACCGAAGGGGCCAGCCCGCCCAAGACCCCCGGCCTGCTGCGCACGCTGTCGCGGGCCCGGCGCGATACGATGCTGCGGATGTCGCCCCACAGCGTCCTGCGCGAAATCGTCAAGGAACATCGCGTGCAGGTCCGCAAGGCGCAGCGGCTGATCTATCTTGAAACGCAGTTCATGCGCGACAAGGGGTTCGCCCGCGATCTGGCCCGCCGCGCCCTGGCCGAACCCGACCTCGGCCTGATCCTGATCCTGCCCGCCGCGCCCGACGACATCGCGTTTCAGGGCAACCAGGGGCCCGATGCGCGCTATGGCGAATATCTTCAGGCGAAATGCATCGACATCCTGCAACGCGCCTTCGGCGACCGCGTCTTCATCGGCAGTCCGGGCCAGAAACGCGCCGCCGAGTCCGAGGGCCGCGCGACGATCTATGGCGCGCCGCTGGTCTATCTGCATGCCAAGGTGTCGATTTTCGACACCCGTGCGGCCATCGTGTCGTCGGCCAATCTGAACGGGCGCAGCTTGCACTGGGATACCGAAGCCGGCGTCCTTCTGGACTATCCCGATCAGGTGGCGGATCTGCGCGACCAATGTTTCGCCCATTGGCTGACCGGGCCGGTGTCCGACGACCTGTCGAACCCGGCCACCGCCGTCGCCGCCTGGCGCGACCGGGCGCGCGCGAACATCGCCCTGCCCCCCAGTGACCGGCGTGGCTTCATCCTGCCCTATGCGTCCGGCCCCGCGCGCCGCTTCGGGCGCAGCCTGCCGGGCATTCCCGAAGAAATGGTCTAAAACGCGAAACGCCCCGGCCTTTCGGTCGGGGCGTTCGCATGTCGGCTGACATATCGGATCAGGCCACGTCGAACCGATCCAGGTTCATCACCTTGACCCAGGCGCGCACGAAATCACGCACGAACCGCTGGCCCGAGTCGGCCTGGGCATAGACCTCCGCGATGGCGCGCAGGGTCGAATGCGACCCGAACACCAGATCGACGCGCGTGCCGGTCCACTTCTTGTCGCCGGTCTTGCGATCCACGCCGACGAAACTGTCGGCATCCTCGCTCGCCGGGGTCCATTCGGTGTCCATCGACAGAAGGTTGACGAAGAAGTCGTTGGTCAGCTGACCGGGCCGCGTCGTCAGCACCCCGTGCTTCGTCCCGCCGGTGTTCGCATCCAGCGCGCGCAGACCGCCCACCAGCACCGTCATTTCCGGGGCCGTCAGCGTGAGCAATTGCGCCCGGTCGACCAACAGCTCCTCGGCCGAAACCTTGAACTCCTTGGACTGGAAGTTGCGGAAGCCGTCGACATGCGGCTCCAGCGGCTCGAAGCTTTCGGCGTCCGTCTGCTCGGCGCTCGCGTCGCCGCGACCCGGCGTGAACGGCACCTCGACGTCGTGGCCCGCATCCTTGGCGGCCTTCTCCACGGCGGCCGATCCGGCCAGCACGATCAGGTCGGCCATCGACACCGTCTTGCCGAACCCGTCCTTGATGCCTTCCAGCGTCTCCAGCACCTTGGCCAGCGTGGCCGGCTGGTTCGCCTCCCAATCCTTTTGGGGGGCCAAGCGCACGCGCGCGCCATTGGCCCCGCCCCGCTTGTCGCTGCCCCGGAAGGACGCGGCGGACGCCCAGGCGGCGTTGACCAGCTCCCCGATGGAATGACCGGACGCCAGGATCTGCGACTTCAACTCGGCCACATCGGCCTCGCTCAGGTCGGGGTTGCCGTTCGCCGGGATCGGGTCCTGCCAGATCAGGTCTTCGGCCGGGACATCTTCGCCCAGATAGCGGACCTTCGGCCCCATATCCCGGTGCGTCAGCTTGAACCACGCGCGGGCATAGGCATCGGCGAATTCCTCCGGGTTCTGCCGGAAATGCTCGGACACCTTCGCATACTCCGGGTCCACCTTCATCGCCATGTCGGCGGTCGTCATCATCGGCTGGTGCGTCTTGTTGGGGTTATGCGCATCCACGACCGTTCCGGCCATCGCGTCGCCCACGGGCTTCCACTGCTTGGCCCCGGCGGGCGATGTCGTCAGCTCCCACTCGTTGCCCAGCAGGGTCTCCAGATACCCCATGTCCCAGGTCGTCGGGTTCGGCTTCCACGCGCCCTCGATGCCCGAGGTGGTGGTGAACTCGCCCGTGCCCGTTTCGAACCCGTTTTTCCAGCCCAGCCCCTGCATGTGGATCGGCGCGCCCTCCGGCTCCGCCCCCATCAGACCCGGATCGCCCGCGCCATGCGCCTTGCCGAAGGTGTGCCCCCCGGCGACCAGCGCAACCGTCTCGTAATCGTTCATCGCCATCCGCCCGAACGTATCGCGGATGTCATAGGCCGACTTCAGCGGATCGGGGTTGCCGTTCGGCCCTTCGGGGTTGACGTAGATCAGGCCCATCTGCACGGCGGCCAGCGGGTTCTCCATGAACCGCCCCTGCCCGTCCGTGCCGGTGTCATAGCGTTCGTCCTTGGTGCCCAGCCACTCGTCTTCCATGCCCCAATAGATATCCTCCTCCGGCTCCCAGATGTCGGCACGCCCGCCACCGAAGCCAAAGATCTTCAGGCCCATCGTCTCCATCCCGACGTTGCCCGCCAGGATCATCAGGTCGGCCCAGGAAATCT
>NZ_CXSU01000005.1:0-122916 GCF_001403795.1 Jannaschia donghaensis
AAGGACCAATGGCGCGGGATGGAGCAGCTCGGTAGCTCGTCAGGCTCATAACCTGAAGGTCGTAGGTTCAAATCCTACTCCCGCAACCAACTTCCGCGAAAACCTCTCCAGATAACGCATCGAGTCCGCTTGGGCCTGATTTGCGCAGCATGTCCAGGAGATTGCCTTCGATCGTAAGACGATGGGCGTGCGCACCTTCATCCCAATCTACGACGATCCGGTCCACGAGTTCGTGCAGCTCGTCCGCCGCGCGGCCCGCGATGAGCTCCTGCGACAGCGTCGTCGCCAGATCGGCCACCATCTCTCTATAGAGTTCCGGCAGATTGTCCGGCAGTTCCACCGTCGGCGGCACGATCCTGTCCCGACGCACCCGCATCTCCTTCAGTTCGGCATCGATGGCGTTCAGCCGGGCGACGAGAACCGACGGATCATTCCCCAGTTCGATCGCGCGCAGCAGATTGCGGTGCGATGTCTCCAGTTCCCGAATCCGGGCATCGTGCAGCTTGAGCGTGTCCTCCGCGCTCCCCTGGCTTGCCCGGAGCCGGTGATGAAACCGATCCCTGAAAGTCTGGTAGGCGTCTGGCTTCATCAATTCGCCGCGCAGCCCGGATAGCACCAGGGGGAGGGCGCGGCTCTCTCGCAGGCCTCGGAAGCCTTCGCAGACGCTGGCCCCCTTCTCCTTCGCGCTGGCGCAGTAGTAGGTCTTGTATTTGCCAACCCCGGCGATGGTCATTGAGCTTCCGCACCGCGCGCAGGTGAGCAGACCGGACAGCAGATATTTGCGACGCCGGAGCGACTGTCCGGATGACAGGGCTTTGCGGTCCGTCGTCTCGAGTTTGGCGCGCCATTTCGTCAGGCCGGTTTGGCGCGCCTTCACCTCGTTCCAGAGATCCTGCTCAACGATCCGCAGGTCAGGCACATCCACGGAATGCCACTTGCTCTCGGGGTTCAGTTTTGAGACCCGCCGATCCGTCGCTGGGTTCTTGGAATAGGTCAGCTTGTTCCAAACCCGGGTGCCGATGTAGATCTCGTTGTTCAGGATGCCGGTGCCGCGTGCGCGGTTGCCGTTGATCGTGTTCTGCTTCCAGTGGCCCGACGATCTTCGCTTCGTGCCGACGGAGGGGGAGGGGATGCCTTCAGCGTTGAGCCGAGCGGCGATCGCGATCGGCGACAATCCGGCGGCGTAGTCGCGGAAAATCCCGCGCACGACGGCGGCTTCGATCTCATCGATGGCAAGCGCGCCCTTCACCGGGGCACCGCGCTCATCGGTGCCGGGACGGTAGCCGTATATGCGGCCGCCACCGCTCTGGCCGCTCAAGACCTTCCCTTCGACGCCGCGGCGGACCTTGTCCGAGAGTTCTTCCAGGAACATCGCGCTCATCAGCGAGGAAAGCCCGAGGGTGAGGGCGTCGACGCGACCCCGGCCGACGGTGTGGATCTCTACGCCGGCGTAGCGGGCGTCCTTGTAGAACCGGGCGATGTGCTCTTGGTCGCGCGAGATCCGATCGACGGATTCCGCGAGGACGATGTCGAAGCTGCGCGCCTGCGGATCGAGACCCGCCGAGAGTTCGGCGAAGCCGGGCCGCGCTTGGCCGACCGACCCGCTGACCGCGCTGTCGGAGATCTCCTTGATCACGGTCCAGTTGCGCTCCCTGGCGTAGCGCCGGGCCGTCCGCAGCTGATCCTCGGTCGACATCGGGTTCTGCATGTCGGTGGAGTAGCGCGCGTAGAGCACGGCGCGGCGTGGAATGCTTTGGTGGCTGGTCATCAGATGGTCCTTCGTCGGGCGGCGGTCTCTTCGAGATGGCGGGCGATAAAGCCCCTGAAAACCGTGTTCAAGGGGCGGCACGTCCGACTTGGTCCGCAGCTTCGCGTCCACGATAGTCAGGCGAAGTAAGGGAAGTCTTTACGACGATTGGAAAAACTGTGTGCCAGAATGAACAGATGGCGGTAGACCCATCCTATCGCGTCAGGTGTCGCCTCCTGCTTCTCCCGCCCTTGCGAGAGTCTGCGGACCGCGGCTTCTGCGAGAAGGTCTATCAGTCTGTCGAGCGGCATCGGCGGAGTCCTTTCCTGTTCGGGCATTCGACAACCGACACGGCGGACGCCTACCCGAGACCGTCGCACAGCGATGGCCACAAGCGCCCGCGGGACAAATCCCGTGGGCGCGTCTCGTTTGGCGGGGCGGCCTGGTTGTTATTGACCGGGTCGACGGAGCACCCGAAGGCCAGCCCTCCAGGACATTGCAAGGTCGGCGGCGTCCTGCGCCGCGCGGTGGGTCGTGCGCCGCCGCGCCCGCGTGTCGTAGACGGCTTTGAGGGCTGCCGAGATCCCAGCGCGGCTCTCTACGAACACAGTCCAGGCCGCGTTGTCGAAATCCTGTATGCGGAGGGTGGGCGCGCCCGGTCTCGTCGCAAGCAGTCGATCCAGCCAGCGTTGATCGAACTCCGGCGCGTCCGAAATCAGCACGGCATCCCCGATTGCGTCGGTCGCCCATCGAGCGACATCGGCGGCGGGATCGGCATCATCGAGCGCGGAGCGTGGGATGCGGTGCACCTCTGCGCTTTCCGGGGACCACGCCGTCTCGGACCAAGCTGGATCGGGGCGGATGAGTCGGCCTGTCTGCGAGATCGTGCCGTCCGGCTCGATCCGCGCGAGGCCGATCTCGATCGGCCAGCTGTCGGAAAAGAGGCTCGAAGCCTCGAAGTCGATGAAGATGAGCATTGGGAAGCCTGATGAGAAGATGGAAGGGGAAGGCGGCGCGCCGACGGGAGCAGCAGATGGATGGATGTCGGCGCGCCGGCCGCCGGTGTGATCCGGTTCGGCGGCAAGAGGCATTGGCCTCTCAAGGACGGCGCGCGAGACGCGCGCCGCTTCGTTGGGTCGGTGAATCAGTCGACCGTCATCATCGCTTGGCTGATGCGAACGGCTTCGGCATAGTCGAGGGCCTCGTGTGTCGCCCGCGCGAGCCGTTCGAGCAGCGGCAGGGCGTCGTGCAGAGCCTCCGCCGCAGGACTGCGGACCCTGCGCTTGTCGTGAGCCTCCGTGCAGCCGACGAGACGCCGAGGGTCGATCTCGACACGCTCTTCCCTCGTGCCAGCGGAGATGGCAGCGCGAACGTCGGCCATGACGTTGTCGAGACAGCAGGCAAGATCGGCCATGATTGCATCGCCGTTCCGCAGGAGCACGAGCAGAGCTGCCACGCCGTCGTGAGCGGCCCCGTCGAGGTGTGGGAGAACCCGCAACGACAGATGGTCCGACATACTCCGCCGCAGTTCGACGACGGCAAGCATCTTGTCGATCAGCGGGCCAATCGGCAGGCGGGATCCCGCGGCGCTCATTGCGACACCGCCGTTCCTGGTGCCGTCGCAAGGCTGACGGCTGGTCTTGCTCGACCGGTGCCATCTTTCCGCCCCCTCATACGAAAGCGTTGCGCCCGGGCCCGGCGGTCCGCCGCGATATCCCGTATTGCATAGATGCGGCCCCTCACGAGGTTCATCACCTCGTAGGGCTTCCCCTCGATGCGGCCCAGCACGGCGGAGCCGGTCGCGCCGCATAGGGCGAAGCCGCTGTGATCCAGCGATACGAGGACACGGCGCGCCCCGACGAAGCGGGTGGGGCGGTTCAACCCTGCCGCCGCGTAGTCCTCCCGACGTCGGACGTGCACCTCGTAGCCGATGTTCGACTTCCGACGCGATGTCGTCCCGTAGGCGATTAGGGCGAAGCGGTGGTCGCCACGTTCCTCGATGTCGAGGATCAGGCACGGCCGCGCTTTCGGGTGCGCCCGGTTGCCGTCCTCCGCGAGTGGGAACCGGAACGACACGATGTCGCCGGGGCTGATGTGATCGCGCCATTCCGCGGTCATCGTGTGAATGATGGGGGTGCTGTCGAGCATCTCGACCTCCTTGCGTCTCTAAAACGCCGCACCTCCCGATCTCACCCCGGACCGGGGCGTCGTCTTCGTGCGCGACACAAGGCGCGTGCACGAAGACGACGATCCCAAGGCCCGAGCCTCAAGCTGTCCTCTGTGTCGTGGCAGGCGGAGCCTGACCGTCCGATTTGATCGTCCGGTGATGATGGGGAGAGCGTCGAGAGGGGGCACCCCTCTCGACTTCGGTGGATGGTAGCTTGCGGCCCATTCCGGACTCCCATAGTGGCCTCCAATGCTGCAAGGCGCGATCCCTTAAGCGGACGTTGCTTGTGGTGGGTCGTGTAATGGCTATCATAGTGCTAAATTTTTGAAGGATGGTACGTGTTGATGTGTGCAGATAGAGGAGTATCCGGATAAGGCCGACCGGCTATTCAAAGTCATGATGCGCCTGGAATTTTCATTAAAGGAAAATGGTTATTGCAAAGGCATAAATAGACAGGCCGCCGAAGTCGATTGGGATGGGTTTGCCAATGCTTGCCTTGGAGCACCGTTCTTCGAGCTAATCAGAGCAGCAGGCAATGTGAACGTCCTTATCCAGACCCCGCCAAAACGCCAATTTGTAGATAGAAACGGCTACTTAAGTTGGGAGCCGGTTGGTGCAGTCTCGAACATCCAAGAATTAATAGGGTCTCTGCGTCGGGTTAGAAACAACCTCTTTCACGGAGGGAAGAGTGGCGACCCTGATAGAGATCGAAACGACGCACTGGTCGAAAATGCGCTGTCTGTTGTGGATGATATTCTACTGTACGACGATGATTTGCGAAGGATGTTCGAAGGCACCTACTGATCCAGCCCGTTGCCTACGCAACACGGATAGTCAGCAAGATCGATCGCGAAGCAACAAAGCTTCATGGTGGCGAGTGTCGACGCGAACTGTCGGAAGAAGGGGCCGCACCGAGTAACGGTACGGAACAGCAAAGGGTCCTATCCCTTGACGCTAACTTTCAAACAGACGACTGTAGTACATCGTCTCAAAGACAAGGCAGGTCTCTGCCACATGGCAGTGGTGGGCAACAATGAACAAGCAACGCGGATCACCCATAAGATGGGCTGGGAGCAAAGCGTCATCTGCCTCCCAGATAATGCCTCTGCTCGATTTTAGACGTCCTTACATCGAGCCCTTCTGCGGATCTGCGGCCTTCTTCTTTAAGCAGAAACCAGATTTCTCATATCTAAACGATAGCAACCCTGCTCTAATTTCATTTTATGATGAGCTTTGTCGAAACCCTGCAGAGGTCTGGAAAAATTACGATGACACGCCGATTGATGAACCTACCTATTACGAAAAGCGGAAAGAATTCAATCAACTAGAATTGGGCACGAGGAAAGCATCACTCTTCCTTTACCTTAATCATTATGGCTTCAATGGTATCTTTCGAACAAACAGGAAGGGCGAATTAAACACGCCATTTGGGGCGCGAAAGAAGATACGGAATAAAATGTCTCTCGAGGAGATAACTTCACATTCTGAAGCCCTGAAGGGCGTCTCTCTCTACTGCGGTGATTTCGAAGATTTCTTGAAAAACCTGTCGCCTGAAGGTTGTTGTATATACATGGATCCGCCATATTTCACAGATGACTCGCGGGTGTTCGGAGAATATGGAGCTTACACTTTCAAAGCGATAGACCTTCAAAGACTGCTTGACGTAGCGATAGAGCTGGCTGCTTCAAACAATAAGATTGTGATCTCGTATAAAGATTGCACTGAATTTCGAGATTTGTTTCGGGCAACAATAAGGTCTGAGATAACGGTACAAAGAAACGTGGGTGGGTTTGCTGGTAGGCGGAAAACCGATCAAGAGCTAGTGGCAATTTTTCAGTAATGCGCTTTTTAATCCTAAGCGATATACACTCGATATCTTCCGATCTCTCTAAGCTACAAGCCTATGACAGCGGAAAGGTAAGCATTTGCGACATCGAGAGCAAAGACGTTCAAAGCAACCCGCTCCTCGGAATTTCAAGCGCTCTAGCAGAGTACAGCGGCAAGCTAGATGGTGTCTTATGTCTGGGTGACTTAGCACACCATGCTAAAAAATTGCCGTTGCAAGAGACTTGGAGGGTAGTCCACAAAATAGCGGATGAGTTGGGGGTCAGTTTGGTGCTTGGCGTGACAGGAAATCATGACATAGCTTCAAGGCCAGAGGATTTTGAGGAACTGGAGAACATCAAGTATATTCGAGGAATTGAGCCGAAGTTTCCTTCCACGGATTGTACCTTCAACGACGCATACTACTTAGACGGCGTGGCGGCAATGGATGTGGGCAAGACTACGCTTATCTGCATCGATACGTGCCGTCTTCATGGCTACGGCGGCAGCCAGAAATCAGACGTTTTCTCTGTCGGTAACATAACTGATGATATGATCTCTGCCGTTGTCGAAAAAGCTGACTTTACCGATTCAAAGGACGTTGTCGTCCTCATGCACCACCATCCAGAGCCCGTAGATGAGGTCTTCGACAGAGATGCTGATGTCATGAGCAGAGGAAAGCAACTAATGCTCGCATTAGGCGCTGTGTCTAAGCCAATTTTTTTACTTCACGGTCACAAGCATATGGTCAAAATCAAGTATGCACAGGGAAAGATAGATCCAATTACCATACTATCTGCAGCCAGCTTGTGCAGTTTACCATATAGTGTTGAGCATCAGCTAGCTGCAAACCAGTTCCACGTCCTCGAAATCGGCGAAGATCTCGGAGAGTTCGGCGAGCGAGGTATGTTGCTTTCGTGGGAATGGCGAGTGAACGCTTGGAAACCTAGCCACCAACCGTACATGGCGCACCAGTTGACGATTGGTAGGCCGCCCGAGTTGACTAAACTTCTAAGCTCGCTTCGAAGCGTTTCGTTTGTTGGCTTCATGTCGAGAGAAGAACTGTTGCAGCAGGTGCCAGATCTTATTTTTGCTAGTGCCGCAGAACTAAACGAGCTTAATGCTGAGTTAGCTGCGAATGGAAGGTCGATACATCATACGAGCGGCCAAATTAAAGGAATGCTTTACGAGGAAGAACGATGAGTGAGTTTCTCTCCAGCTTTAATGCAAGGAACAGCTCTCCAGAGCAGATTGCTGCCACTTTTGTTCCTCCAGATCGACTGCGGGATATAGCAAGCTTCTCGAACCTGGTTCTGGTGGGGCCTAGGGGAATAGGAAAAACCACAGTTCTCAAAGTCCTCACCGCATCCGGACTTCATCATTTGCAGAAGCGCGCAAACGTGCCAGAGCTCCCGATCGATTATTTACCAGTCTACATACCAGCTGAGAAGATGTGGAAAGGTAACTCGGAAGCAATTGCAAAAGCCGGATTCAGCGCTGAGCTTCAGAACCGGGTCCTTGACGGGTTATTTGTAAACCATTGCTTGTACCATCTGGTTGCTTCAATGCAGGATTGCGCCAAGATAGGAAAAGAGTACCCTACTGGTGAAAACCCTCGCTGGGCTCTTCAAGTCAAGCCTGAGCAGGAAGAACAGATCTCACGGCTCGCATCAGATCTCTGGGAAATTGAAAAAATACAGACATCGTTCATTGGTCTCAAACTCAGCTTGATCAAGAGGACCAACAAGTTCTGTACGGCCGTAAACTCAATGCAGTCCGCCGAGCAGACAGCAGAGCTCTCAGGTGTACCTAAGCTTAATATTCTTAAGATGCTACAAGGCTTCTTTGATATCACTGAGGAAGTGTTAGGCGTTTCACGCTGGAGCATTAACTTCGACGAGATGGAAATAGCGCCTCACCGCTTAGTACACGAACTGTTTGAAAATCTTCGTTCATTCGATCAGCGCGCGGTGCTAAAGTTCTCTTTGTTCCCTTACGTAGAATTTTACAATTGGCTGCATGGTCCCAATGTAGTGAGCGACAGCCCAGGACCAGGCAACGACTTCATATCAATCAATTTAGCCAATCGTTTCACGCATTCTGACACATCATTCTCAAATGCTCTTGTTGAGGGAATCTGCGCGTCTAGGAAGATTAGCAAAGAGGTTTTTCGTGACTATCTAAATAGCTCATCCGCGATACCCTCTGGCACACGCCTGTTCGAAGAAAGCGGCCTTCATCGTGGGCATCCAGGCATTCTTGAACAGATCATCAAGGATCGTTCAGACCCCAGTTTCCTTGAGTACGTGAACGGTAAAGGAATTCACGAGCCTAGCGACATTGAGCACTTGACGGAAAACAAGCGAGCAGCTTTCGTCCGCAAACCTTTTCCCATCGCTGAACTGCGAATGTACTACTTAAAGGAAAAGCCAAGTGTCGAAGACGGTGTTATGAGGCGGTCGATAAAAGGCTACGGATACTACCATGGGTTTGATCAAATTTTGACGCTTACCGAAGGTAACCCCAGAGCAATCCACTTTTACGTTAATGAGTTAATTGACTCGTTCACGTCTCGACAGGCTTCGAGCAGTGCTCAAAATGCTGCAATTGGCAGAAATGTAAATCGCTTCCGGGCGTTTATTGCTACGCAAGCCGTCCCACACACTTCGGCGCAGGGAATGCTACGCAACACTCTTAACGTTGTAGACCGCCTTGGAGCAGATCTTTCGAATTTTTTGTTCGATCGGAAATTTCGACCAGAGCCACCTTTGTCATTTCAATTCAAGGACCTTGACCAAACTACGAAAGAAATCATTGGTATAGCTATCAATGCCGGAGCAATTGTTCCTGAACAACCATCAGATGACAAACACTTGATTTTCGATTTAATAGGCTACCGGATGAGAGTATCGCACCGACTGTCACCATACTATCCGTTGCCGACCATCACTGGGAAATCAAAGCTGTTGCGGCGAATTCCGAGATCTAAAAATGAGATAGATGCTCAGCCTGATCTTTTATCTTATAGGTTCGACGATGACTGACATTTTCCCAGTATCGAACATTGATAGTCGGACAAGTGTTTTCGTTGGTTGCATCGGATATGAGGACCGATCGTCCTACTTGTTGAGGGAGGACTTCAATGACTCCGAGATAAGCCATGTTTTGTTCGACTATCGAGCGGTCGATGGCGATGGTGTCGGGTTGTGCTCTTATGACAGAAATTTAGAAATCGCTAAGCGCATGGGGGCCAAATTAGAGCCTGATTTTAATCGTTTTCTTGAGATACTCTCTTCGACAATTGGATCGCAACAGAATCCGAACTTGATATTAGATATTACGTCTTTTGATCGCTCTAAGATGGCCGAACTACTTCTTCAGGTTTTCCGTCTTAAAGACGCACTGAGTCAAATTCGCTTAATGTATAGTCCGAGGACTTTCCAGCCATTTGAAATGGTGAAATTTGATGTCGTCCAGTCATTTGGTCCGGTCCTCCCGGAGTTCTTTGGCTCAGCAGATGGGTTTGAAAAGCCACTGTCGCTTGTTCTGGGGGCCGGATACGAATTTGGAAAAGCCGTAGGAGCAGTAGATACACTGGAGCCGGATCATATCTACTGTTTTAGGCCAACTGGTACTGATCCAAGGTTCGATCAACACATCGATCAAGCCAACGTAAATTTTAGTTTTATGGATAAACAAGAAAACATCTTTGGATACGATCTTAACGATGCTTACACATTGTACTCTGATTTGCGAAGGCTAGTGGAGTACGAAGGTGTTGAGCGTTCAGTCCTTTTGCTACCTCTTGGACCAAAGCTATTTGCGGCACTTAGCATTCTGATAGCAACGGTATTGCACCCTACCGTAATGGTTTGGAGACATTCAACAGTATCTGCGGCGCAACCAGAGACAATAACTGACGCAGAAACTACTGGTGCGATCGTTGAGTTCGCTTTTCGTTTTGCAAAATAGAGAGGCTATTGGAATACTCGGCTCTGGAGCCCTTAAGCGCCTCTGTGAACGTCCGCTTCTTGGCGATCGAGTTGACCATTGTGACTTCACAGCGAACTTCCGCTCTCCCGCCCGAGTTGTCGATGACATCTACTCGGATCCGTCGCGTCCTACCAAGCCTGTCCCAAAGTGCAGGCTTGGTAGGACTCACGGGACCCACCCTTACGACCTCCCGCGCTGCTTGCCCACGAGCGTGGCCCTTTGGATATCGTGAGCAAGGTCGTATGGTGATGGCGTGCCATGCATCGTCCACCGGCCCGTCAGAAGACGCCAGGGGTTCAGGGGAGTGGCGAACGACGCCTTGACCTGCCGGGAGGCGAGCAGGGGGATGCAAGGGGGAGTGCGGAACGATGACCCTTGCTCCGGCGGAAGGCCCCTGGAGGGTTCGGGAGGGCGGAGCGTTTCCCGACCGACGCGTAGCGGCGCCGGGGTCCGGGGGTGTCCCCCGGCGAACGACAGCCTGTGCACAAAGGCGCGCGCAGCGCGACGACTGCGCAGGTTGATTAGTGAGTAGAGGCCTCTGCGCACCCCGCGACCGACATCTGACAGACCACGATTTCCCGATCACATGATCCGACAACATCTCCCCGGTTCCTGCGGTCCCGGAGATGAACCATGCTCGATCAGTCCCAACCCGAATGCCCCGTCGTCTGCCGCTTTCGCGGTATGTCTCCGTCCGATCTGGGCGGCTATGAGAAGCACCGCATCCGCAAGGGCGGAGACCTTGGACACGTTGATCGCTCCCGGTCTCATAAAAACCGGCCTTTGATCGGAGAGGACGACTGGGCTGCGCGCACTGTCGCCATGATCGACGACATGAAGGCGGAGAACTTCGCCGATGAACTCGAGACACTCACCAAACGTCGCCGGATGTCGCAGATCAAGGCACGGATGGTCGAAGGTCCACGCGATCCGTGGCGTGCCACGCGCCACGGCCCTTTGCGCGAAGTGATCCTGACGGCCAACCGCGACTGGTTCGCGGTGATCGAGCCAGACGGCGACAACAACATCGATTTCGAAAAGCGCGAACGGGCCTTCGAGGCGAAGGCCGTCGAATGGCTCCGCGAGAACTTCGGCGACGATGTCGTTCACGCGCGCGCCGATCTCGACGAAACGACCTACCATATCCACGCCATCATCGTGCCGAAGGTGCAGGTCGACCTGAACGGCACGAAGCGCTGGATGCTCCAGCCGTCCAAGCACCCGCTGATCAAGAATTACGAGGCGGCTCAGGACAGCGTTGGACAGCACTTCGCGTCCATTGGCCTCGTTCGGGGCGAGCGACGGGCGGCGGCGGTGCGGACGGCACGGCAGAATGGCCAAGTGCCTCCCCCCTATCGGGAGCACGTCCGAACGGTCGACTGGCGGAAAGCCAAGGATACGAGGATCGTCGAGACCTTGCGGGAACTCAATAAGCGCGAGACCGTCATTGAGCAGTCGGAAGACGATCTCGTGGCGGCTCGGCAGATGATGGGTCAGCGAGAAGATGCCGTCGCGAAGCGTGAGGCCAAGATCGGGAAGCGGGAGCAGGCTGCGGAAGCGAAGACACAGGAGGCGGACACCATCTTGGCGATCGGCGAGGGTCTCGCTGCCGACGACTTCCAGATCGAGGATGCGGATGATGCACCACGCCTGATGGATGCACCGGCGGCACCTTCGGGACGTCTGGCGAAGCTGAAAGCGAGGATCGCTTCATCGCCGGGCGCACGGTCGGGCGCGCTCCACGTCTTCTCGAATGCGCTCAAGGCTCTGCGCAAGCGGGCGCGCGAGGAGGCGAAAGCCGAAGTCGCGGCAGAAACCGCCGAGATCCGGCGCGCCGACGACACCATCGTCGAGATCGCGCGAACGCTGCCTCGCGTTGAGCGTGAGAAGATCGGAAAGATCAGGCGGTCGCTGTCGGCTGCGATTATGGCTCTCAAACCGCGCAGCGACGGCTCTGCGGTGGACCCCAAGAAGGCTGATCCGCGATAGCGAGGGAGAAAAATACGTTTAAATACCGTTGTTCGACAACAGGTTGCCTGGTCAGGCCATTTTAGTTCAGAAACCGATGTTTTTTTCCCGATCGACCTCACACCACTCTTCTCCTGTCCGCGGCAGAACAGTCGATCGGAGGACAGCAACCTAACCAACGAATGAAGGAACACCGACGATGAAAACTCTCCTCTCCACCACCTACTTCTCCGCAACTCCCTTCTACGCTTTCGCCGACGGACGGGGCAGCGGCGACGCCAAGCCAAAGCTGTCCGCGCAGGAGCGCGCGATCAAAACCCTCGTGGGGGCGATCGGCAAAGACGCCAAGGCCGAGGCGCGAGAGGAGGCCGCGCGGCGAAAAGCCATTGGCGAGCTCTTCACGAGCTTCATCGAGGACGCCGACGAAGATCTCGTCGTGGCCGTCTTCGCGGGACTGGAAGTCCCCGCGACGAAAGCCAACCGCAAGCGCATCGCCGCGCACCCGCTGCGCCCGGCCAAAGTCGATGCCATCGTCGAGAAGCGGCTAGCCGAGATCGAAAAGGCGAAAGCCGAAGAGGCGGCCGAGCGCGAGCGCCTTCGCGTTCAGGATCTGGCCGAAGCGGCCGACGCCTGATCCTGCCCTCCCGTCCTCCGCATCATCGCGGAGGACGGCAAACCCTGCCGGCGGTCGTGGACTCCTCGTCCTCTCCGCCGGGTCTCCGGATCATCCCGAAACCGGAACGAAGAGCGTCGTTTTCGATAAAGTCCAATGCGCGCTCCCGCAACCAATACTAATTCTTCATCAATATCAAATATTTGAAAATCCTGCGTTCCGCGGGATCTCTCATCGTGTCCAATCGACAGCGACAGCAGGGCTGCAAGAGCACCTTCGAGATGGATCCCCAACCGGCCGGTCACATCATCGTTGCGGCTGCCTTGGGTTTGGCCCCGCCCCACGGCGCGCGGATCAGCGTCCGGGACGGCGAGGTCGGAGTGGACTTGCCAAAGCGAATGACCCGCGACGCGCTGGACCGCCGCATGGCGGCGGTTCTGGCCGGGCGCGCAGCGGAAGACCTGATCCTCGGCAGCATCGGACACGGAGCAGGATACGGGGGCGGGGCCGACCTGGAAGTCGCACGGCAATCGCCCTGACGGTCGAGACGGAATGGGGCCTGGCGGATCACCTGATCTACGCGCCAATTCCACCCCATGAGCGTATGCGTCTTCCAGAAGGCCTGCGCCGCCGCGTCGAACGGTATCTGTCCACCGCTAAACGATGGGAGCTCGATGTTCCGACACACCACGAAAAGGCTCTCATCGACATCGCCGCCGGGAACGTGTGAGTGCGACCTTGACGCGGATCGGATCGCGGATCTCACGCGCTCGATGCGAAGGGCGTGCAAAGATGCCGTCTCTGCCGCGCCCGCCTGCAGGCTGCACTAAGGTCGCCCGGTGGCGACCGCGCTGTACGTCTCGACCGGCGAACCCGTGGTAGCGGTCGACGCAGCAGGACGCGAGTAACCTGACGAGACTGCTCAAAGGGCGGATCGCAGACCTTCGTTGCGTGACGTGCGGAGGTCCGAAGTGCGGGACGAAGTGGTCATTTGTCGACCCTTCTCCGATGGCTCATATGTGTCGGGTCTCAGGTCGGCACCAGTCTCGTCAGGGAAGGGGCGTAGCCGTAATGGATGCCGACAAGTATTGTCCGGAGGTTGCTTGACCATGTCAGGCCCTGACCGTCTGCACAGCTGGGGTCATCGGCACCGCAGCGGCGCGACCGATTGCAAAAGCATAGGTAGTGCAAGAGCCGCGTCCTCGATCATGTGCGCGAAGATCTACAGCTCGGCCGGGACGCCGTCCTGGAGCAGGTGGTGATGTTCGGCCAATGCGCGCGAACCCCATTTTCGACGGAAGTTTCGGGATGCAGTTCGAGGAGCAGCACCAGCAGCCCCGAAGCGGAGGATTGCAGAGCGGTGCAGATGCCGCTTCTGCCTAGCGGACCTAACAGCGGCGCAATGGGCGTGGCCGTTTGTTTCAGACCCACCCGGTCCGTGCGGAGGGCACGGGCGTGGCGACTATCGTGCGTGTCAGATCGGTAAAGCCCGCGACCTGATGGCAGGCCAACGCCTCGCCCTTTTCGGCCATGGCCAGATGCGCCTCGCCGACGACGCCGTCGTTGGAGAGGTCGGATGCGATCCAGCCGAAAGACGTAGGCCCGATAGGAGAAAGATCGGACGTTTCGGCGGTCGAAGCGAAATCCTGCGCCAGCTCCATGTCGACCGTGTCGGGGCGGAAGGCGAGCATGAGCGAGGTCTCCCGGTCACCGCCATGGATGCCGAAGGCCTCCTCCCGCGCGGAGAAGAGACCCTCGGGGGCACCGAAGCTGCTCCATTGGGTCTTCACCGCCAGCATCCCGGCGCGCACCCGTAACTCGCGGCTCAGGATCGACACGAGGTCGAGGTTGCCGCCGTGGGAATTGACGATGGCGAGCTTGCGCAGCCCTGCGCGCGCGACCGACAGGCCGATCTCGGTCCAGGCGGCGAGGGCGGTTTGCGCGGTCAGCGTCACGGTGCCCCCAGCCCAGAGGTGTTCGTTCGACTTGCCGACGGTCTGGACCGGCAGGATCAGCAGATCAAGGTCGGCGGGGCAGGTGGCGCGCAGACGCGTCAGCATTCCTTCGGCGATCAGCGTATCGGTGCCCACGGGCAGGTGGGGGCCGTGCTGTTCGATCGCGGCGGTCGGCAGGACGGCGATGGTCCGCTCCGGGTCGAGCCCGGCGAAGTCGGGCGCGCGCAGGTCCAGCCAGTCGCGGGCGCTCATGTCGGCACCTTGGGTGCGTAGGTCGCGTCCAGACGGCTGGCGAGGTAGTCCGCCGCGCGGATCGGCGGGTATTTCGCCGCACCGGTGCCGGGCAGGGCGGTGACCAGCGCGTCTGGGTTCGCCTCGACGAAGAAGGCGACCGACCGGCGGGTGCGCGCGGGCGGCAGGACGCGGTGCGGCGTCGAGACGTAGATGTCGTTCGACCAGCGCATCAGGCAGTCGCCGATGTTGACCACGTAGGCCCCCGGCACATGCGGCACATCCGTCCAGTCGCCGCCGCGCGGGCGCACCTGCAACCCCGGTTCGCCGTCGGTCATCAGGAGCGTGATCGCGCCGTAGTCGGTATGCGCGCCGGCCCCGATCTCGCCCGCCGCGCCGGTGGCGGGAGGGTAATGGAGCAGGCGAAGCGCCGAGAGGGGCGCGTCGAAGAGGGGGGCAAAATGGTCGGGGGGCAGGCCCAGATCCTCGGCCAGGAGCGACAGGATCGCCACGCCCTGCGCCTGCGCGGCGTCGTAATAAGCCAGCATCTTCTCGCGGAAGCCCGGCAGGGGGGGCCATTGGTTCGGGCCGCGGAACGGCTCGCCCACACGCGGGTCGTTGGGGGCCAGGTCGTAGCCGATGTTGAAGGTCTGCTTGGTGTCGACCTCGCCCCGCGTCTCGTCCAGGCTTTCGACGCCGGGGCGGGCCCAGCCGCGATAATGCGGGGTGTTCGAGATCGCGACGGCCTCCTTCTCGCCCTCGGGCAGGGCGAAGACGGCGTCGGACAGGTTAAGGACGCGGGTGCGCAAATCCGGATCTATGTCACTGTTTTTCAGAAGGAAAAACCCGGTGCCGCGCACCGCCGCGCCGAGGTCGGCCACGAGGCCCGCGCGGTCGCTGCGCGCGCGGGTCCAATCGAGAAGGGGGATCATGCGACGAGCCTTTCCATGATGCGCCCGACGCGCGACAGATGGGCAGCGCGGCTGTCGGGGGTGGAGCTGTCCATCAGGTGATGCGCGGCGTAGTACGTGCGGCAACGGCGCGCGCAGATCGAGCGGACGCCGCGGGTCAGCGTGCGCTTGCCCGGCGCGCCGATCACCTGCGTCAGCCACCAGGACGCGCCGCAGGTGGTGAAGACGCCGATCCGGGTGATTTGCGCCAGGCCGGGGCGGATATTCTCGGACCCTTCGGGCATGATGAAGGCGACGCCGGGCACCAGCACCCGGTCGAGCCAGCCTTTGAGCATCGCGGGCAGGCCGTACCACCATGTCGGATAGACGAAGATCAGCGTGTCGGCCCATTGCAGGTCCGCCACATCCTGGGCGACGGCTTCGGTGTTCGCCGCCTCGTCGAGGTAGACGTCGAGGTCCTGCGCGGTGAGGACCGGCGTGAAGTTGCTGCGATAAAGGTCTCGGACGCGGTATTCAGCCTTGGCCGCCTCAAGCCGGGCGGTGACTTCCGACAGGACGGCGGCGGAGAAGCTGTCGGTCTTGGGGTGGCAGAAGACGATCAGGGCGCGCATCATAAGTCCTTCATTTCCCGACCGACTTTCGACAGGAACCCGGCCCGATCGTCAGCGGTGGCGCGGTTCATGTCGTAAAGCGCCAGGTAGCGCGTCTTGCGCGGGCGGCAGACGTGCCAGACGGCGCGGGTGACGCATTTTCGGGGTGGGTCGCCGACGAGCATGGCGCGGAGTCTTGTGCCGCCGTAGGTGGTTACGGCGGCGAGGCGGCGGATCTGGGTGAGGTTGGGTTTCACCTTGCCGTCTTCGAGCCGAAAGGAAACGCCGGGCAGGAAGACGCGGTCGAGGAAGCCCTTGAGCATCGCCGGGTAGCCGAAATTCCAGACCGGAAAGACCATGACGAGCGCCTCGGCCGCCTCGAGCCGCTCGACGTAACTTTCGACGGGGGAACGATTTTCCGGCACATCGTGGTAGCCCCGTCGCTCGGCGTCCGAGAGGACCGGATCGAAGTTTTCGGCGTAGAGGTCGCAGTCGTCCACGCTCCAGCCCCGGTCCGTCAGCGTGTCGACGACGCGGGTGTGAAGGGCCGCGTTGAAGCTGTCCTTCATGGGGTGGGCGGCGAGGACGAGGGCGTGGGTCACGGCGAAACCAGGGTCGGATTTCGGGGGTGATCCACGTCGGATATGCGTCACCCGTATCGGATCGCACCATCGAGCAGTAAAGCCGTGGGTTCGGTGCGCAGGTGCGATCATTCCGCTGCCTGCATCTTGGGGTAGGCGTACATCGTCTCGAAGCCGAAATCGGGATCGTCCCAGGCGATCATCTTGCCGGGGTTCAGGAGGCCCTTGGGGTCGGCCTCGCGCTTGAAGGCGAGCTGGCGGTCGTCGACGGCCTGTCGCCCGCCTTCCTCGAGGGTATAGCGGTGTGGGTTGAAGATCATGGCGCCAGCGTCCTCGTGCATCTTCACGATCTCGTCGAGGCGGTCCTCGGTGGTGAAGTTGACCAGTGATAGCCCCGCGAACATCACTTTGCCGTTCTCGCGCAGCACTTCGAGGTGCTGGAGGACTTCGGGCGACAGCGCGTCGCGCATCTTCTCGATCAGGTCGAGATGCTGGGGGAAACCGTAGCGGACCTGGAGGTAGGTGATCGACGGATCGACCTTGAGCGCGCGCAGGGTGGTGTGGTTCCAGCCGTATTCGAACACGGCCCCCGGCCCGCGCGCCCAGTCGTGATCGTCGTTGCGATAGATGAGCGTGAGGTCGGGGTGGCGGCCGAGGAAGGTCAGGAAACCGTCCATCGAATGGGGCGCGACCATGAGGCCGACGAGGCTGTCGCCCTCGTCGACATGGGGGGCGACGCGGGCGAAGTACGCCTTGGCGATGGGGGCCTCGAACACCGTGGCGAGCTTGATGAGCACACCGTCGAGATTGGCGAGCCCTTCGGCGAAGCGGGTGGCTGCCATGAAGTCCTTGGAGGTCACGAACATCTCGACCCAGTCGTAGGCGGGGGCGAGGGGGATCTCGATCTCGGTGATGATGCCGTTGGTGCCGTAGGCATGGCTGACGCGGGCCAGCTCCTCTCCCCGGAACTCCAGGATGCGCGGTTCGGCCTCCATGGTGACGACGCGCAGGCGGATGATGTTGCCGAGGTCGCGCAAGCTGCCCCAGGTGCAGGACCCGACGCCGCCGGACCCGCCGGCGATGAAACCGCCGATGGTGGCCGTGGCCCAGGTGGAGGAGAACATGCGGATCTCCTGGCCCGAGTGGTCCTTGGTGGCGGCGTCCAGATCCTTGAGCAGGATGCCCGGTTCGCAGATCACGCGGCCCGGCGCGATCTTCTTGACGGCGGTCATGTGGCGCAGGTGCATGACGCAGCCGCCGGCGAGTGGCATTGCTTGACCGTAGTTGCCGGTTCCGGCCCCCCGCGTGGTCACGGGGACGTCGTGTTCGTAGCAGGCCTTGAGCACCTCGATCACCTCGGCCTCGGATTTCGGCGAGACGACGAAATCGGCCTCCACGTGGTCGAGCCGGTCCTTGAGGACGGGGGAATACCAGAAGAAGTCGCGCGACTTGGCGCGGATGGCGGCCTCGGACTGCTCGATGTCGAGATGGGCGAGGGCGGCTTTGGCGGCGTCGAGGTTCATGGCGTCGTCTCCCACAGGTGGTCGAGGTCGGAATAGGCGGGCAGGGTGCGGTCGATGGCCCGGCCACCGCGCAACACGATACGGTCGGATTGCGGGCGGGCGTGGAATTCGGTCCAGTCGCGTGCGTTGAAGAGGACGAGGTCGGCGGGGGCACCGGGTTCGAGCGTCTGCGCGGGGAAGCCGCAGGTGGCGGCGGGCTGGGTCGTGAAGGCGGTGACCCAGTCGTCGCGGCTGTGATCGAGGTGGGCGATGCGCGTGGCCTGTCGCATGACCTCGACCATGTCGAGATCGCCGTAGGCGTAGAACGGATCGCGCGTGTTGTCGGAGGCGAAGCTGACGGGGATGCCGCGGTCGCGCATCTCGTGCACCAGGGTCACGCCACGGTTGCGGGGCGTGCCGGGGCCCCGGTCCTGCAGGTAAAGGTTGCACATCGGCAGAGAGACGACGTGGAGGCCGGCGCGGGCCACGAGGTCGAGCGTGTCCATCGCGCGGGCGGTCTCTTGCGTGGAGAGCGAGCAGCAATGGCCGACGGTGACCGGCGCGTCGAAGCCGGTTTCCAGCACTGTTTCCGCGATCAGGCGCAGGGTTTCGGAACCGGCTTCCATCGTCTCGTCCACGTGGAAGTCGGCGGCAAGCCCCCTCTCGGCGGCCATGCGGAGGAAGCCGCGCAGGCGGTCGGCGAGGTCGGGCACCGGGTAGGTCACCATGCCGAGGACGCCGCCGTGATGGGACACGAGGTCGGCGGTATCGCGGAAATCGCCGTCTTCGGAGAATTGATCGCAGCCGATGAGGCAGACGCCCTGCAGGTCGATGCGCCCGGCCCAGTCGTCGCGCAGCTCGGCGAAGACGGGCCAGGTGATCTGCGGCTGCGGCGGAATGGAGTCGAGATGCGTGCGGATGGCGCGGGTGCCGTGAGCGTGGGCGCATTTGAGGGCGAAGGTCATGCGGGCGCGCAGGTCGTCGGCGTGCCAGTTGGCGTGGTCGGCGCGCACGGATGCGAGCGCCCCCATGAAGCTGCCGTCGGGGTTCGACGCGCGGGGCCAGATGTGGCCCTTGTCGAGGTGGGTGTGCATGTCGGTAAAACAGGGCAGGGCCATGGCGCGGGCCATGTCGACGCGGGGGCCGGGCGTGTCGGTCAGCCGGCCGTCGGCGATGTGCAGGTCGGTCACGACGAGGTCGCCGGCTTGGCCCAGAAGGCAGGCGGGGACGGTGACGTCGGAGAGGGTGATCGGGCCGCTGGGCAGGGCGCGGAAATCCATCAGCCCTCCCGGCTCAGCGCGCTCTCGTGCCATTTTCGCAGGAGGAGATGCGACAGGAGTGACAGGGCCGCGAAGATGAACACGCCCATCGCCGCCACGAGGGCCAGGGCCGCGAACATGCGCGCGATGTTGAGGCGGTAGCCGGCCTCCTGAATGCGGAAGGCGAGGCCCGCGCCCACGCCGCCGGTGCCCGCCACGAGTTCGGCCACCACGGCCCCGATGAGCGACAGGCCCCCGGCGATCTTGAGGCCGCCGAGGAAGTAGGGAAGGGCCGAGGGCAGTTGCAGCATCGTGAGCCGCTGCCAGCGCGAGGCACCGTAGATGCGGAAGAGGTCGCGCAGGTTGTGGTCGACCGAGTTGAGGCCGAGCGTGGTGGAGCTGAGCACCGGGAAGAAGGCGACGATCCAGGCGCAGAGCAACATGCCCACCGTCTTGGAGGAGACGTAGATGAAGATGAGCGGCGCGATCGAGACGACGGGCGTGACCTGCAGGATCACGGCGTAGGGATAGAGCGAAAGCTCGACCATCCGCGACTGGTTGAAGAGGATGGCGAGGCCCGCGCCGCCGATCACCGCGATGATGAGTGCCAGAAGCGTGATGCGCCCGGTCAGAAGGGCGGCGTCCCACAGGATCGGCCAGTCGGTCGTCAGCGACTCCCACACGAGGCCGGGGCCGGGCAGGATGTAATGGGGGATCTCGTTCCAGGCGACGATACGGTCCCAGAGCCAGATCGTCGCGACCATCATCACCAGCGGCAACAGCCAGCGCGCCGTCCGCTCCATCCGGCGGCCCCGGGCACGGCGCGCTTCCTCGGCGTCGACGACAGGCGGGGCGGTCAGGGGGGCGGAGGGGCCGGCGGGGCCGGTGGAGGCGTCGGTCATGCGGCCTCCGCCATGGCGTGTTCGAGCGCGGTCGAGGCGGCGCGGCAGTGCGCGGCGTAATCCGCGGAGGTGCGGAACGCCTCGGTGCGCGGATAGGGGGCATCGACGCGCACCTCCTCGATCACGCGGCCGGGGCGGGCGGCCATGACGACGATGCGGTCGCTGAGGAAAACGCTCTCGAACACGGAATGGGTGACGAAGATCACGGTGCAGCCGATGCGTGCCTGCATCGCCAGAAGGTCGTTGTTGAGCTTGAAGCGCGTGATCTCGTCGAGGGCGGCGAAGGGCTCGTCCATCAGGATGAGGCGCGGCTGCGTGACCATGGCGCGGGCGATGGCGACACGCATCTTCATGCCGCCCGAGAGCTCCCGCGGATAGCTGTTCTGGAACCTGTCGAGGCCCACGAGTTTGAGCGCGTTCAGGACGTCGTCCCTGACCGAAGGATAGGCGCGGCCTTCCAGGCGGAAGGGCAGGAAGACGTTCTGCGCGACCGTGGCCCAGGGCATGAGCGTGGGTTCCTGGAACACGACGCCGAGATCGCCCTTCTGGCGCGGGATGGCCCAATCGATCCGTCCCGCGGTGGGCTGCGACAGCCCCGCCATCAGGCGCAGCGCCGTCGACTTGCCGCAGCCAGAGGGGCCGAGGAGGGAGATGAAATCCCCCTCCCGCACCGTCAGGGACATGTCGCGCAGCGCCTGCACGTTGCCGGGGAAGACCTTGTCCACGGCCTCCACCGTCAGGAGGGCCGCACGGCTGTCGATGGGGGCGACTTTGGGCATCGGCTTCTCCGGGACCCGGACTATTGGTCCTTGATCTCCATGCCCGCGCCCTTGTTGGTGAAATCGAGCGTGTAGGACGCCTTCCAGTCGATATCGTCCTCGATCACCCCGGCCTCGACCATCTTCTGGTAGAAGTCGCCGATCACCTCGTCGGTCATGGCCCCCACGCCCAATTCCAACGCATCGCCGCTGTCGACGATGCCGAGCTCCAGCATCTTGGACTTGGCGAAGTCGATCTTGTCCTGGGTCATGTCGGCGTTCGCCTCGAGGATCATGGCGTCGGCGGCGGAGCTGTCGCCGTAGAGATAGGTGTACCAGCCCTTGAGCGAGCCATCGACGAAGCATTCGACCACCTCGGGGCTCTGCTCGATGGTGGCGGCCATGGTCTCGATCGTGGTGGCGTAGGAGGAATAGCCGTTGTCGGCGATCAGGAAGACGTTCGGAACGAAGCCGCCTTCCTTTTCCACGACATAGGGCTCGGACGAGAGGTAGCCCTGCATGGCGACGTCCGTGTCGGCGAGGAAGGGTGCGGGGTTGAAGGTATAGGGCTGCCGCTGCTCGACGGTGAAGCCGTGGGCGGCGATCATCCACTGGTAGTAGCTGGTGAAGCCGTTGTCCCCGATCAGGAGCGTCTTGTCCTTGAGGTCGTCCCAGCTTTCGACGTTAGGATGCGCGACCAGAACCTGCGGGTGCTTCTGGAAGATCGCGGCGACGGCGACGACGGGGATATCCTCCCTGACGGCGTTGAACGCCTGAAGCATGTCGCCGCCCATGTGGAACTGGATCCGGTCGGCCAGCATCAGCGCGCGGTTGTTCACCTGCGGTCCGCCCGAGACGATCGTCACGTCGAGGCCGCAGTCGGCGTAGGTGCCGTCGGCGACCGATTGGTAGAAACCGCCATGCTCGGCCTGAGCGAGCCAATTGGTGCCGAAAGTCACGGGCACCAGATCGGTCTGTGCGAAGGTGACGGATGGCAGTGCCGCAGCGGCGAGCGCGGTGGCGATGGGTGCTATGCGGACGGGCAGGCGGGTCATGGGCGTCTCCGAAAATTGAAGGGGCGGCATGTTTCGCAAAAATTGCAGCAGCAAGGTGCCCAAAGGTGAAGCCAGCCGCCACGGAATGGCCGCCGATCCGCGCGAACCTCGGCGCAACTGCCCACTTGTTGGGCGCAAGGGGCGGAATCCGGGCAGGCACACGATACCGCGGCTGGTCGGCGCCCTGTGACATGGAGATGATCGGGCGATGGATGATCCGAAGATCGCCTTGAGCCCCGCCATCGCGCCGCCGCCTTTCGGCGCGTATTCCCATGGCGTCCTCGTTCCCGCCGGCCGCCTTCTGGTCACGTCGGGACAGCTGGGTCTGGGGGCAGATGGCGATTGTCCGGCCGATCTGGCCGAGCAGGCCCGCCTATGCCTCGCCACGATCGACGCAATTCTCGGAGAGGCGGGTGCCGGGCGCGAGCATGTTCTGCGTCTGAACGCTTATGTGACGCGACGCGAAGATTTCGCCGTCTGGATGAAAGTGCGCGACACCTGGTTGGCCGATGTTGCGGTCAAACCGGCCTCGACCCTGATGATCGTCGGCGGCTTCACCAAGGCTGAATTCCTTGTGGAAATCGAGGCGCTGGCAATGGTGCCGTAAATACTCAGACTGAAATTCGGATGGGCCGTCCATAACGAGGATCAATGCCGCGATATGGCGGGTGCTGCGCTGCATCCGAGGTCCGGTTTGAGCCCAGAGCGGAAGTTGAATTCGAACAGGGTCAGCCTCTATTTGGTGAACGTTATGAAAGAAACCGAGAGGTTCCGCCCGCCTGAATGGCTGGTAGCGGATGTCATCACTTACTCGGCCAAAACGATCTCCAGTTGGACATTCGAATACCAATCCGCAACCTCCCGGATTTCTGCGTCGTCCAGATGCGAAGCAATCTCAGACATGATTTCGTGATCACGCTTTCCGAGGCGGAACGCCTTTAGTTGCGTGTCGATATAAATGTTGACCTCGCCCGCCAGATTAGGTGCGTCTAGAAGAACTGAGATCCCATCGGCCCCATGGCAGGATACACAGGCTTGAGGCGCATCGTCCTCGTTTATGCCATCTGGCAAGGTGGCGACAGCATTGTGGGATGCATACCACGCTGCCACGTCCGAAATCTGTTGGGCCGAAAGAGTTGCGGTTACAACAGACATCATCTCGTGTTCGCGCGCGCCGGACTTGAAGGCCATCAGCTGCGCTTCGAGGTATTCCTTCGGTTCACCGCCGATATGGGGCGCGATTGGGATCTGCGCATATCCGTCGATGCCGTGACAGGTTCGGCACATGTTGGCGATCTGACGTCCGGCAGACGGATCGTCGGCGGCGGCAGGGGACCCCCCGGCGAGCATCAGCCCGCCGAGAATGGTCATCACTGCAATCCTCATTCCGAGGGTGCAGGATTATAAGCGATGCGCCAGATCGCGCCGGCAAAGTCGTCCGAGACCAGCATCGAGCCGTCCGGTAGGAACTCAATGTCCATCGGGCGCCCGCGGTATTCGCCGGTGTTCTCGTTCAACCAGCCATCCGCGAAGACCTGCGCGCCCAAGGCATCGCCCGTTTCAGGATCGAGCGCGGTGAACATCACGCGCGCGCCGACCGGCGTGGTGCGGTTCCACGAGCCGTGCTGCGCCCAGAAGATGCCGCCATGATATGCCTCTGGGAAGCTCTCGTCATGGTAGAAGCGCATCCCGAGGTCAGCCGCATGGGCTGTCAGCTCAAGCTGTGGCTCCGTGAAAGACACGCCCTCCGGACGCGGGAACTCGCTCTCCTTAACGATTTCGACGCGCGAGTTGGTCCAGGGAAAGCCGAAGTGCTGGCCAGCTTCGGTTTGGCGGTTCAACTCGCCCGGCGGGATGTCGTCGCCCATGCCGTCGACCTGGTTGTCAGTCCACCACAGTTCGCCCGTGGCCGGGTTGAAGTCCTGACCCACCGAGTTGCGGACGCCCCTGGTATAGACTTCGCGTTCCGACCCGTCGGTGTTCATCCGAACGATTCCGCCGATGCCGATCTCGTCATACATCTCGATCTTGTCGACGGGCTGCACATTGTGCGGCTGGCCAAGCGAGACATATAGCTTGCCGTCCGGGCCGATGTCGCACACGCGTGCGGTATGGTTGAAGCTTTCCTCCTCGGCCGGAATCAACTCGCCCTGTTCGACGACGACGCCGACTGCCGGATCCGGGCCCTCAAAGAAGAATTCGGCCGCCGGGAAGACAAGCACCCGGTTTCGCTCGGCGATGTAGAGAAAACCGTCAGGTGAGAAACATGGTCCATTCGGGATGTCGAAGGTGATCGAGGGCGCAAAGTCCTTGACCTCATCTGCCACACGGTCACGGTCGCGGTCGACGATTGACCACATCTTGTCCTTCCGCGTTCCTGCAAAGAGCACCGTCCCCTGCGGGGCCATGGCCATCGAGCGCGCATCCGGCACGACGGCATAGAGGCTCACTTCGAACCCGTCGGGTACATTGATGTGCTCTACGATCGCCCTGAGTGCCTCGGCCCGGTCCCCCTCTTGATCAACAAACGTGAACGTGGCGTCCGTTTTTTGCATGCTGGTGAGCTTGTCCATGTTGTCCTGAGCCAGAGCCGGTCCTGCCAACATGGTTCCGAGCAGAAGTCCCGGAAGTATCCTCCGATGAGTCATGTGTTCCTCCCATTATCTTATTGAAGCGGTTAGACGCATTCGGGCCGTTGCCGCCTCCCAAGACGTTATCATCACTTTACGTAAGGGAAGCTGTCAACTTTATTACCAACTTACAAGCAAGGGCTTGTCGACCACTGCCCTAGGTTCCAGATCGCTCCGACTGGCCTCCCATCCTCGCCACTTCAAAACACTGCGCGATGCACGAACGGCCGATCTGGTGAAGCTGCGTTGCAGCATCGTCGATGACGGCGGAGGTCCGTTTTGGGCCGCAGGTGTCGCCATTGAAGGCCGCTGATGCGCCGATGCTGCTTTGCATTTGAGGTCGGCTTCGAGCCCAATTTACCGCATGCTGCAACATGTACAGATGGCTGCTTCGTGGAATTTCTGGCGTTGCCTGTTTAGAGCTTCTAATCTGAAATCATGGATAAACTTATCTACGCAATTGGAGATGTTCATGGTCGCGACGACTTGCTTCGCGACTTGCATGAACACATTCGCGATTACCACCAACTGATGCACTCCGGCAGAGATGCTGAGTTGATCCACGTTGGCGACTACATCGACGGTGGCGCGCATAGTCGCGAAGTCATTGATCGGCTGATGTCGGGTCTAGGCAATTTTGAAATGACATGCCTTCTCGGGAATCATGAAGCGATGCTGCTGGAATGTCTGGCCACGGACAATCGACAGGCTTGGTACACTTGGCTCTCCAACGGAGGTGAGGAAACACTCGCGTCCTTCGGAATGTCTCTCCGTTTTGGCGGCTACGACCCGGACGAGCTTCATTCAAGCGTGGGTGACGGCAGAGTCGCCTGGCTGAAATCTCTGCCGCTCTGCAAAGCCATCGAGCCCTATTTTTTTGTTCATGCGGGCATCGCCCCGGGCGTTCCAATCGATCGACAGCAACCCAAAGATATGCTTTGGATTAGATCGCGCTTCCTAGATAGCGAAGAGGAACATGGCTGCGTGGTTGTACATGGTCATACGCCAGGTGACGAACCTGTGGTTAAAGCCAATCGGATTTGTATCGACACAGGTGCAACGTCGAATGGGTTGTTGACTGCCGCTGTTTTGGACGGGAACGCTGCCCCCATCTTCTTACGCGCAGCCGGTCGCCCTGGAAAAACCGGCTAGGCAACCGAAAGCCGACTTTGGGTAAAGTGCAACGAACTGGCGCTTCGTCCCGCACAGCGGACATAAATCCCCCGGTTACGCCCCCGCCCGCTCCGCCGCGCGTGTGACGGCACCGCGGAGTTTCTCTGACAGTGCTTCCTGTTTGGATTTCGACATGATTTTCAGGCCGAACAGGTCCTTGACGTAGAAGCTGTCGACCACTTGCGCGCCGTAGGTCGCGATGACGGCGTGGGAGATGTAGATGTTCGACTGCGCGAAGGCCTGCGTCAGGTCATAGAGCAGACCGGGGCGGTCGCGGGTGTCGACTTCGATGATGGTGTAGATGTCCGACCCTTCGTTGTCGAAGCTGATGTTGGTGGGCACGGTGAAGCGGCGTTCGCGCTTCTTGATCTCCTTGCCCTCCAATTCGCGTCGGGTGGCAAGCTCCCCGCGCAGGATCTTTTCGATCATGCTGCGCAGGCGCGGCAGACGACTGGCTTCATAGGGGTGGCCCTCGGCGTCCTGCAACCAGAAGGCCGATGTCGCGAATCCGTCCTTGGAGGTATAGGTCCGCGCGTCCACGATGTTCGCCCCAACCAGCGACAAGGCACCGGCCAGGCGCGAGAAGATGCCGGGATGATCGTGACAGGTCATCAGGGCGCGGGTGGCGTCGCGGTCCTCGTCCGCCTCCAGATCGACGCGGACTTCACCGTCGGGCAGGTCGCGGAGCATCTTGGCGAATTGCACCTGCGCCGCCGTCGGCAGACCTTGCCAGTAGGGGCCGTAGTGGCGCCCCAACTCGGCGCGCAGGGCTCCTTCCGACCAATCGGGCAGCATTTCGCGGAACAGCTGCTTGGCCTTCTTCTCCCGCGTTTCCCGGTTCACATCCTCCAGCCCGTTTTCGAGCGCTGCGGCGGTGGCACGGTGCAGCGCGCGCAGCATCTGTGCTTTCCAGTTGTTCCAGACGTTCGGGCCGACCCCGCGGATGTCGCAGACGGTCACCACCGTGAGCAGATCAAGACGTTCACGCGTCTTCACCGCCTTGGCAAAATCGCGGATGGTGCGGGGGTCGGAAATATCGCGCTTCTGCGCCATGTCCGACATCAGCAGGTGGTGCCGGACCAGCCATTCGACGGTTTCCACTTCTTTGGGCTTCAGGCCCAAGCGGGGGGCGACGACGCGGGCGATCCGCGCCCCAAGAACCGAATGTTCTTCGGTCCGGCCCTTGCCGATGTCGTGCAGCAGCAACGCAATGTAGAGCACGCGTCGATTGACGCCTTTGGCCAGGATATCCGAGCAAAGTGGCAACGTCTCCACCTTCTCCCCGCGTTCGATCTGGGCGAGGTGGGAGATGACCTGGATGGTATGCTCGTCGACGGTGTAGCTGTGATACATGTTGAACTGCATCATCGCGACGATGGGGGCGAATTCCGGGATGAAGGCGCCCAGAATGTCCAGCTCGTTCATGCGGCGCAGGGCGCGTTCGGGATTGCCGTGTTTGAGCAGCAGGCCGAGGAACAGCCGCGCCGCTTCGGGGTCTTCGCGCAGATCGCGGTCGATCAGGTGCCGGTTCGCACCGATCAGACGCATGGCGTGGGGATGCAGCAGCAGGCCGGTGCGCAACGCTTCCTCGAAGATGCCCAGCATGTTGAGCGGCGTGCCCAGAAACGCGGCCTCGTCGTCCACGTCCAGCCGGCCCTGGCGTTCGGCATAGGGCGACTTGACCCTGCGGCGGCGCTTGAAGAACCCCATCAGGCCTGGTTCCTGCTTGATGTTGTCCGCCTCCAGCGCGACCAGAAGGATGCGCGTCAACTCTCCGACGCGGGTGGCGTGGCGAAAGTAGTCTTGCATGAAATGCTCGACCGCGCGCCGGCCGGCATGGTCGCGGTACCCCATGGCGGCGGCCACATCGACCTGCGCGTCGAACGTCAGCATGTCGGCGGCGCGGCCGGCGATCAGGTGCAGATGGCAACGCACGCACCACAGGAACCGCTCGGCGGACTCGAACGCCTTGAATTCGTCTTCGGTGAAGACGCCCATGGTCTGCAGCACCGCCGGGTCGTCCACGCGGTACCGGTACTTCGCAATCCAGTAGAGCGCCTGAAGATCGCGCAGGCCGCCCTTCGCCTCCTTCACGTTCGGCTCCAGAATATAGCGCTGGCCGCCCTGCTTGCGGTGCCGTTCGAAACGTTCCTGCAGCTTGGCGTCGATGAAGTCGGGCACGGTCTTGAGGAACAGATCTTCCCACAGGCGCGCGTCGAGGGTGTCGGCCAGCGCCGCCTCGCCGCAAATCAGGCGACGCTCCAGGAGGGAGGTGCGGATGGTGTAGTCTTCGGCCCCAAGCCGCAGGCAGTCCTTCACGGTGCGGGTCGAATGGCCGACCTTCAGCTTCAGGTCCCACAGGATATAGAGCATCGACTCCACGACGCTCTCGACCATGGGGGTGACCTTGTAGGGCGTCAGGAACAGCAGATCGACGTCTGAATGGGGGGCCATTTCGCCACGGCCGTACCCGCCGACGCCGATGACCGCGAAATGCTCCCCATCGGTCGGGATCGGGCAGGGATGCAGGACCCGCGTGGCGATAAGCCAAGCGCATTGGACCAGCCGGTCGGTCAGATGCGCATAGGAATGCGTGACCCGTCTGGCCCGCGTCGGATCGGCCTGGAACCCCGCACGAATGGCGGCGCGCCCCTTGGCCTGAGCCTGCGACAGGGCGGCGACGGTGGCCTGACGGATCGCCATGGGGTCGTCCAGACGATGCACGTCTGACAAGGCCGCGAGCGTGGTCGCGGCGTCGAAGATCTCGGCCAAGGGCGCGATCAGCGTGTCGCTGGTCGCGGGCGGTGGCAGGTCTTGGAGTGTGAAGGCCGGGGCCGAGGTCTTACGACCCGGCGCCGCCGAAGCTGTTGGGGGCAGGGCTGACCACCTGTAGTTGACGGTTCACGATTTGCGCGACGGCCAGCGCCCTGTCGTTGGTGCCATCGCCGCGCAGTCGGAATATACCGCCCGTGCCGGCAAAGCCAGCGTTGGTCGTCAGTGAACGGCGCCCGACCGTCTGGCCCTGCCGTGAAATCGCCCCGATGGCCGCCATGCCATCATAGGCAAGGTTGGCCAGGGGATGCGGTGCGCCGCCATAGGCCGCGGAATACCGCGACCGGAACTGGCTGAGCGGGCCGGGTGCGGGCAGCGCGAAATAGCCGCCCTGCAGGCCCGGAAGCTGCAGCGCCTCGGCCGGGATGTCCCAGCGGGTGAGGCCAAGGAACCTGAAATCCTCGCCGCCGATGCCGGCTTCGGACAGCAGTTGCGAGATGACGGGCAGATCGCCCGACGTGTTTCCGGTCAGGAAGATGGCATTCGAATTGGTGCTGCGCGCCTGCGCGACGATGCCCGGTACGGCGGCCTGAATGCCCGCCTGGCTTAGCTCGTAGGGAACCGAGCCGGTGATCTGGGCCTGCGTTTCGCCAGCCGCGCGTGCGACGGCGGCGTTGGCGATCTGGCCGGACTGATTATTGGCGTGGGTCACCAGGACGCGGTTGCGCCCCTGCGTTGCGGCATAGCCCAGAACCCGGCGGGCCGTGTTCTCGAAGGTGTTCCCAAGGACCCAGACGTTCCCGCCCGAGATCGCCGTGTTGTTCGAAAAGCTGAGCACGGGGATGCCCGACCCGGCCGCGGCCACACCTGCGGCAGCGGCATTATCGCCGTAAAGCGGGCCGAGGATGACCTGCGCCCCGGCCGCGACTGCCTGCGTCGCGGCGGCGCTGGCCCCGCCCGGCGTTCCTTGCGTGGGATACACGGTGATCGACACGACGCCGTCCCCCAAGTCGGCGGCAGCAAGGCGGGCCGCGTTTTCAAGGCTGCGGGCCACGGTGGCGTCGGTGCCTCGGCTGGAGCCGTAGGGCACCAGAAGCGCCACGGAGGTCGGACCGCTGCCGGCAGTGCCGCCGCCACCGCCACCACCGCCCAGACCCGGACCCGCGACGTTACAGGCCGCAAGCGCGGCCCCCGTCACCAGCAGCAGCGCCGCCGTGCGGGCGCGATGCGCGACCTTGCGCGCACGTGCGGCGAGTGAGACGAACAGGCTGTGCTTGGACATGAGTGGTTTCCCCCCGGGAATTGGCCTGTCACGGCCACGTGATTTGACCCAAGGGATACCTTCCCGATCCGGGCGCGTAAACGGCGGAACCAGAGGAGATGCGAAATGGCGGACATCGGCAGGATCGAAGCCGGGCTGCATCTTGTTGCGGTGCCTATCGGAACGGCCCGCGACATCACGTTGCGCGCCCTTGACCTGCTGGCCGGAGCCGACGTTCTGGCGGCCGAGGACACGCGGTCCCTACGCCGGTTGATGGATATCCACGGCATCGCGTTGGGGGACCGCCCGCTGATCCCGTATCATGATCACAACGGACCGCAGGCCCTGCCCCGTCTGCTGGGCGCGTTGCGGGCTGGGCGGTCGGTCGCCTATGCCTCCGAAGCGGGTACGCCGCTGATCGCCGACCCGGGGTTCCGGCTGGGGGTGGATGCGCGGGCCGAGGGCATTGCGGTGCGCGCGGCTCCGGGGGCCAGCGCCGTTCTGACGGCGCTTTGCGTTGCGGGGCTTCCGACGGACCGATTTTTTTTCAACGGGTTCCTGCCGCCCAAGTCGGCGGCGCGCAAATCGGCGTTGCGTGATCTGGCGGCGGTGCCCGGGACGCTGGTCTTCTACGAATCGCCCCGCCGTCTGGCCGCGATGCTGCGCGATGCGGCCGAGGTTCTGGGCCAGCGCGAAGCGGCGGTCTGCCGGGAGTTGACCAAGCGGTTCGAGGAGGTTCGGCGCGGTCTTCTGTCCGATCTTGCCGCATCCTACGACGAGGAGACGACGAAGGGCGAAGTGGTCGTCGTGATCGACCGCGCCGCCGGGGTCGTGGCGGACGAGGCCACGGTCGAGGCCGCCCTGCGCGTCGCCTTGCAGGAAGGGTCGGTAAAATCCGCTGCAAAAGACGTTTCCGAAACCTTCGGAATTGCGCGTAACATGGCCTACCAGATGGCACTGCGAATAAAGGATTACGGATGAGCGGATCGACGTCCTATCACGCCGGCCTTGCGGCGGAAGACAGCGTCGCGCGCCACTACGGTCTGGCCGGTTACCGCGTCGTCGCGCGACGCTGGCGTGGCAAGGGCGGAGAGATCGACGTGATCGCGCAAGCCGGCGACGACACCATCTTCATCGAAGTGAAGAAGAGTGACAGCCATGCGGCCGCAGCCGCGCGCGTCAGTGATCACCAGATCAGACGGCTGTTCGATTGCGCCGGCGAATACATGGGCACCTTGCCGAACGGCATGCTCAGCTCGGTCCGGTTCGACGTCGCGCTTGTCGATGCGGTGGGCCGGATCGAGATCATCGAGAACGCGCTGACGGCCTGACGCCGGGGGGTGCCTTGCGCGACAGCACATTGTCACGCCAGCGGGCCTGCGCCATCTAGGGGCAAAGCAGTTTGCCCGAGGATGCACAGATGCCCAGCCCGAAATCTCTGAAGGTCGGTTTCCAGATGGATCCGATGGAAGGCGTCGACATCAAGGCCGACAGCAGCTTCCGCATCGCGCTGGAAGCGCAGGCGCGGGGGCATTCGCTGGTCTATTGGACGCCGGACAGACTTGCCTACGTCGAAGGCCGCATCGTCGCGCGGGGGCGGTCGATGGAGTTGCGCCGCGAGGTTGGAAACCATGTCACGCTGGGGGCAATGCAGAACTACGACCTGGCTGACCTCGACGTCGTCTGGCTGCGCCAGGATCCGCCGTTCGACATGGGATACATCACGTCGACACATCTGCTGGAGAGGGTGCATCCCGGCACGCTGGTGGTGAACGATCCGGCTTGGGTGCGCGGCTGGCCCGAAAAGCTGATGGTACTGGATTTTCCCGACCTGACGCCGCCGACGGTCGTGGCCCGCGATCTGGAGACGCTCAAGGCGTTCAAAGAACGGCACGGCGATGTGATCCTCAAGCCGCTTTACGGCAATGGCGGTGCCGGGGTGTTCCGCCTGACGCCGGACGACCGCAACCTAAATTCGCTGCACGAGATATTCACGTCGATCAACAACGAGCCGTTGATCATGCAGAAATTCCTGCCCGCCGTGTCCAAGGGCGACAAGCGCGTGATCCTGGTCGACGGGGAGCCTGTGGGTGCCATCAACCGGGTGCCGGCCGCGGGCGAGACACGGTCGAACATGCACGTCGGTGGGCGACCCGAGAAGGTGGCCCTGACCGACCGGGACCGTGAGATCTGTGCCGCGATCGGACCGCGTCTGCGCGATGCGGGGCAAATCTTCGTCGGCATCGATGTGATTGGCGACTGGCTGACCGAAATCAACCTGACGTCACCCACCGGCCTGCAGGAACTTGAGGCGTTCGACGGTATCAACGCCAGCGCGATGATCTGGGACGCGATCGAGCGGCGGCGCGCCTAGCTGCCGCTGACCAGACGGTAAGACAGCGCCTCAGCCACGTGGGGGCGGCGCACGCATTCGCTGCCGTCGAGGTCGGCGATGGTGCGCGCGACCTTGAGCACACGGTGATATCCGCGCGCGGACAAACGGAATCGGTCCACCGCTTGCAGCAGCATCGCGCGCCCGTCTTCGTCGGGTTCGGCCACGGCCATCAGATCGTCGCCGGCCACGTCGGCGTTGACGGTGACCCTGTCGTGGCCGGCATAGCGCTCGGCCTGAACGGCGCGGGCCGCGGCGACCCTGTTCGCGGTCGCCGCCGACGTGTCCCCAGTTGCGGCTCGTGACAGATCCGCGACCTCGACCGCCGGAACCTCCAGCCGCAAGTCGAAGCGGTCCATCAGGGGCCCCGAGATCTTGCCCATGTAATCCTCGCCGCAGGTCGGGGCGCGGGTGCAGGCCTGTTCCGGGTCGAACAGCATTCCGCACCGGCACGGGTTCGCCGCCGCCACCAGAAGGAAGCGGCAGGGATAGCGGACATGGGCGTTGGCGCGCGCGATGGTGACTTCGCCGGTTTCGATGGGTTGACGCAAGGTTTCCAGCACCGCGCGCGGGAATTCGGGAAATTCGTCCATGAAGAGAACGCCGTTGTGCGCAAGGCTGATCTGGCCGGGCCCGGCCCGTTTGCCGCCGCCCGCGATGGCGGCGACCGACGCGGTGTGATGCGGCTCCTGAAAGGGGCGACGATGCAGGATGCCGCCTTCCTCCAGCGTTCCGGCGAGGGAATGGATCATCGACGTCTCCAGCGCCTCGCGTGCCGACAGCGGCGGCATCAGGCCGGGAATGCGGGCGGCCAGCATGGATTTGCCGGCACCCGGCGGTCCGACCATGAACAGGTGGTGACGCCCGGCCGCCGCAATCTCTAGCGCGCGCTTAGCCCGGTCCTGGCCCCGCACGTCGCGCAGGCACAGCGGACTGGCATCTTCTGGAATACGCCCGGCGGTGGCGGCAGGCAGGGGGGCCGTGCCGATCAGATGGTCCATCAGCGCCTTGAGCGAGCGCGCGGCGTGAACGCTGGCCCCCCCGACCCAGGCGGCTTCGGCACCGCAAGCCTCGGGGCAAAGAAGCTCCATCTCCAGCTCGGCGGCGGTGACGGCAGCCGGAAGCGCGCCGGTAACCGAGACGAGGCCGCCATCGAGCGACATCTCTCCGATGCTAAGGACGCGGGCCACACGGGTCGGCGGCACGATTTCCAGCGCGGCGAGCAACGACAGCGCGATCGGCAGGTCGAAATGCGCCCCTTCCTTGGGAAGATCGGCGGGCGACAGGTTCACCGTCAGCTTCTTGGAAGGAAGCGCGATCCCCAGTTCGGACAGGGCGGTGCGAATGCGGTCTTTCGCCTCCGACACGGCCTTGTCGGGCAGGCCCACGACCGAAAACCCCGGAAGGCCGGGGGACACGGCGCATTGCACGTCGACGGGTCGGGCCTCCAGCCCTTCGAAAGCGACGGTCGTGGTGCGTGCGAGCATGTTTTCCCCCTGCCCATGTTGGTTAACGGGCAGGGGGTTTAAGAAAGGTTAACGGTCATCATACGATTGGAAATGGTGACGTTGGCAGCCCGATGTCGTAATTCGACAGGGTGCGGTCGCGCGCTTCGCCCTCTGCCCGCCAGGCGCGCAGGGGGGCATGGGTCAGATGCGCGTCGACGTAGGTGCGACTCGCGTCGCTGATCGGCAGGTCGTAGCCTGCGATCCGCATCGCGACCGGCGCAAAAAAGGCGTCCGCCGCACAATACGCGCCGAAGAGCCAGGGACCGTCCCCCGCCATCTCCCGCGCCGCCGCCCAAAGCGTCTCCAGCCGGGCAAGGTCGGCGCGGACGGCGGCGTCCGGCGTGAATCCGTCCCATCGGACGCGCAGGTTCATCGGGCAGGCCCCGCGCAGGGCGGTGAAACCCGAATGCATCTCGGCCGTCATGGATCTGGCGAGGGCGCGGGTCTTCGGGTCTTTCGGCCAGTGCCCGGCCTTCGGATGCCGCTCGGCCAGCCCTTCCGCAATGGCGAGGCTGTCGCACCAAAGCGCGCTGTCTGGGGCACGGGCAACGGGCACCGTCCGGGCCGGGGCCCAGGCCTTCAGCCTGTCGTGGAAAGACTCGCGGTATAACTCGTTCACCTCGACCCGGACGGGCAAGTCGAAGGCTGCGAAAAGAAGCCAGCCGCGCAAGCTCCAGGAGGAATAGGATCGGTCGCCGATCAGCAGGTCATAGGTCATGGACCAGTCTTATCATTCCTGCGGCTTTGCCCGAAACGACCATTCCTGATGACAGGAATCACGGTTTTCGATTGGCCGCGACCGCAACCGGACCGTCTTGCGTCAGGTCGATGCGCGTCAGGCTGAGGTTGTCGATCTTCTGCGCCAGCGCGTCGTAAGGCGTCTTGCCGGCCGCGCGCGCCCATTGTGTCAGGATCACGCCCATGTGTGCGACCACGATCAGATCGGGACCGATCGCCAGCCGCGTCAGGGTTTCCGTCACACGCGCATCCACGTCGTTCCAGCTTTCGCCGTTCGGCGCACGCTGGTCGCCCGGATCGTCGAAATAAGAGCGCAGGTCGGGGCTCTCGATCTCCTCGAACGATCGGTTCTCCCATGCGCCATAGTTGAATTCCCGCAATGTCTGAGCATGCGGAAGCCGGGGCCGGACTCCCTGAAGGGCCGTCGCGGTGTCAACCGCGCGTATCAGATCGCTGCTGATCACCGGGGCCTGCGGCAAAACCTGTTCCAGCCGGTCGAGGGCAGGGCGGTCCGAAAGATCGGCGGGCAGGTCCGTCCAGCCGACCATGGTGCGCGCGTGGGTCGGGCCATGCCGGATGAGCCACAGGCGTGTCATTTCAGCTGCTGCGGCAGGCCGGCGGTCACCAGGACCACCCGGTCGGCATATGTGGCCAGCCGCTGGTTGAGCGCGCCCTGCATCCGCTGGAACCGGCGGGCCATCGCATTGTCCGGGGTGATGCCGCCGCCGACATCGTTCGACACCACGACGAACGTCGCCCGAGACCGCCGCATGGCAAAAAGCCATTCTTCCGCAAGGGATTGCCAATCGTCTTCGTCCATCATCCGGTTCGTCAGCCACATTGTCGCGCAATCGATCAGGACGGTGTCGTCCGTGCCGAACCGCGTGCAGACGGCGGCAAGGGTGTCTGCCGCCTCGACCAGCGACCACTCTGGTCCACGTCGCGCGGCGTGGTCGGCCACCTTGGCCCGCATCTCTGCATCCAGGATGCGGGCGGTCGCGACATAGCTTTTTTTGCCCCCCAGGCGAGCGATTTCCGCTTCTGCCCATAAGGACTTACCGGATGCGGCATGGCCCAGGACCAAGGTGATGTCCGAATTTTCTGACACTGTTAGGGAACTCTTAATGATCCATCGGCGTAGTCTTGTCGTAGTTGGATGTATGATGCCACGTCACGGCACATCGCATGCACCCCAGGGAGACTTGAGATGGCTCTAGATTTCAATAGTGATACGTCCTTGTCCCGGCGTGCGATGAAAGCCGAATTGCTGGACGCAGAGACAGAGTTGCGCCTTGCCTATGCCTGGCGCGATGACCGCTGCGAGGAAAGCCTGCACCGGCTGATCACTGCTTACATGCGTCTGGCGATTTCGATGGCCTCGAAATTCCGTCGGTACGGTGCGCCGATGAACGACCTGATCCAGGAAGCCGGGCTGGGTCTTATGAAAGCCGCTGAAAAATTCGACCCCGACCGCGGTGTTCGTTTTTCGACCTATGCCGTCTGGTGGATCAAGGCATCGATCCAAGACTATGTGATGCGCAACTGGTCGATGGTCCGCACCGGATCCACCAGCAGCCAGAAATCCCTGTTTTTCAACCTGCGCCGTGTCCAGGCCCGTCTTGAGCGGGAAGCTGCGTCTGATGGTGTCGCGCTGGACCGCCAGACCATGCGCGAGAAGATCGCGACCGAAGTCGGCGTTCCGCTGCGCGACGTGGAAATGATGGAAGGTCGTCTGGGCGGATCTGATTTCAGCCTGAACGCCACGCAGTCGTCGGAAGATGAAGGGCGTGAGTGGATCGACGCCCTGGAAGACGATTGCGCGCAGGCCGAAGAGACGGTCGAGCTGAAGCACGACAACGCGATGCTGCGCGAGTGGCTGTTGATGGCCTTGTCGGCCCTCAACGACCGGGAGCGGTTCATCGTGCGCGAACGCAAGCTGCGGGAAGACCCCCGTACGCTGGAGTCGCTTGGCAATGAGTTGAAGTTGTCCAAAGAGCGTGTGCGTCAGTTGGAGGCCGCGGCCTTCGCCAAGATGCGCAAATCGCTTGAAGCCGAAAGCAAGGAGGTTTTTGGCTTCCTCGCGTGAATTACCTGATCGCCTTGCTGACCGTCGTCAGCGTTTCGACTTTTCCGGCGGGGGCGCAAACGCTGCCCCCGGCGGATATTTATGTGTTGGGCGAAATCCACGACAACCCCCATCATCACGTTGTTCAGGCCCGTCTGGTGGAAACGCTGGACCCCGCCGCCGTCGTGTTCGAGCAATTGACCGACGAACAGGCGGACCGGTTGTCGCCGGACACGCCGCGCGATGCGCATGTTCTTGGTGAAATTTTCGACTGGGCCAACAGCGGCTGGCCCGACATCGCGATGTACGCCCCGATCATGGCCGCGACCGACGCGCCGATCCTGGGGGCGGCGGGCGCACCCGACGATCTATCCGCCTATGGTCTGTCCGATCCACTGCCACAGGCGGAACAAACTGCACGCGAGCAATTGCAGGCCGACGCGCACTGCGGTGCTCTTCCCGCAGCGATGTTGCCGCAGTTCGTGCAGCGTCAGCGACAGGCCGACGCGCTGTTTGCATCCCGCACCATCGCGGCCTTCGATCGCTACGGCGGCCCCGTGGTCCTGATCGCGGGCAACGGGCACGCGCGAACCGATTGGGGGGTGCCGGCGGCCATCGCGCGCGTTCGGCCCGACCTGCGCGTGGTCGCGTTGATCCAGGGCGAAGGCGGCGAGACGCTGCCCGGCGACGTGACCGTGCAAAGCGACGCACCCGACCGTGACGACCCCTGCGCGGCCTTCCGCTAGGTCGACGGCTGCCCTAGACATTGGCGTTGAACCGGAGGGGCACATGCTGACCGACAAGACCATCTTGCTGATCATCGGGGGCGGCATCGCCGCGTTCCGGTCGCTCGACCTGATGCGGCGTCTGCGGGACCGCGGCGCACATGTGACACCCGTTCTGACCCACGCGGCCGAGGAATTCGTGACACCGCTGTCGGTGTCGGCCCTGGCCGCCAGCAAGGTATACCGAGACCTGTTCGACCTGACCGACGAGGCCGAGATGGGGCACATCGAACTGAGCCGGGCCGCCGATCTTGTCCTCGTCTGTCCGGCCACGGCGAACCTGATGGCGCGCATGGCGGGGGGCTTGGCCGATGATCTGGCGACGACACTTCTGCTGGCGACGGACACGCCGGTGATGATCGTGCCGGCGATGAACGTCCGCATGTGGGAACATCCGGCCACGCAGCGCAATCTGGCCACGCTGCGCGCCGATGGCATCGCGGTGGTCGGACCGGTGGACGGGGCGATGGCCTGCGGCGAGTTCGGCCCCGGTCGCCTGTCGGACGTGCCCGACATCGTGTCGGCGGTCGAGGCGCATTTCGTCGAAGGCCCCCTGTCCGGCAAGCATGTCCTCGTCACGTCCGGCCCCACGCACGAGCCGATCGACCCCGTCCGCTATATCGCCAATCGGTCGTCGGGGGCGCAGGGCACGGCCATCGCCACGGCGCTGCGCGATCTGGGCGCACGCGTTACATTCGTGACAGGCCCCGCCGACGTGCCACCGCCCGCCGGGGTCGATGTCGTTCGGGTGCAGACCGCGCAGCAGATGCTGGACGCGACCCTTGCCGCGCTGCCCGCCGATGTCGCGGTCATGGCGGCCGCCGTCGCAGATTGGCGGGTCGAGAATGCGAGCGGGTCGAAAATGAAGAAGGACGCAAGCGGTGCCGCCCCGGTCCTGTCGTTCGCCGAAAACCCCGACATCCTGAAGACGGTCGCGCAAGGCACCACACGGCCCCGGCTGGTCGTCGGGTTCGCGGCGGAAACGGATGATGTGACGGCCCACGCGACGGCAAAACGGGGGCGCAAGGGCTGCGACTGGATCGTGGCGAACGATGTCTCTCCGGCGACCGGCATCATGGGCGGATCCGAGAATTCCGTCACGCTCATCACCGACGCGGGGGCCGAAGACTGGCCGCGTCTGTCCAAGGCGGAAACCGCGCGACGCCTGGCTGTGCGCATCGCGGAGGCGTTGAGATGAGCGTTCTGATCGAAGTCACCCGGACCCACGGGGCCGACCCCGATCTGCCGTTGCCCAGCTATGCGACCTTGGGGGCGGCTGGGGCTGACCTGCACGCCGATACCGGCGGCAAGACGATTGCCTTGGCGCCCGGTGCCCGCATTCTGGTGGGGACGGGTTTGAATATCGCTATCCCGCGCGGATATGAGATGCAAATCCGACCCAGGTCGGGCCTGGCGTTGAAGCATGGGGTGACCCTGGCCAACGCCCCCGGTACGATCGACAGCGACTATCGCGGCCCCTTGGGCGTGATCCTGATCAATCTTGGATCGGACAGTTTCGATATCGAACACGGGATGCGCATCGCACAGGCCGTCGTCGCCCCCGTGGTGCTGGCCCGGTTCGAGGTGATCGAAGAGCTTGGCATGACGAAACGGGGCAACGCCGGGTTCGGTTCGACCGGGGTGGGGGCCAAGCGGCCGTGATGGTCGTCCTGATCCTTGCGGCGGCGATCTGGGGCATGGGCGTTTACCTGAAAACGCCGGTCCAGGCGCGCGCCCTAATGCTGGCGCTGCTGTACGTTGCGGTTCTGTTTGTGCAATTCGCCCTTCCCGACGGCCATCCCCTGCGAAATTCCTTGGGCGGATCGCCGGGGCAATGGCTGGTCTTTGGGGCCATGGTGGCCGCGATCCTGGGCTATCGCCAGGTGCTGGGGCGCGTCCGCAGCAAAGCCCAGACGGTCGAAGCCGCGCGCGACGGGACTGACGCCCCGGCGCAGACGGGGCCGTTCTCGGACGTCGAGCTGGAGCGGTATGCCCGCCACATCATGTTGCGCGAAGTCGGCGGGCCGGGGCAACGACGGCTAAAGGATGCGAAGGTGCTGGTCATCGGTGCCGGCGGGCTGGGGTCGCCCGTCCTTTTGTATCTGGGCGCGGCGGGCGTCGGTACGCTGGGTGTCATCGACGACGACATCGTGTCGTTGTCGAACCTGCAGCGCCAGATCGTGCATGCCGACGATCGCGGCGGGCAGCCCAAGGTCTTCTCGGCCGAAACGGGCCTGCGGGGGTTGAACCCGCATGTCACGGTCCGCCCTTACAACCGCCGGCTGACGGCCGATATCGCGCCCGATCTGTTCGCCGATTACGACCTGATCGTCGATGGATCGGACAGCTTTGCAACACGTCGAATCGTGAACGCCGCGGCCGTCGCAGCGGGCAAACCGCTGATCGCGGGTGCCATCACCCAGTGGGAAGGACAGGTCACGATCTACGATCCGGCGCGCGGCGCGCCCTGTCTGACGTGCCTGTTCCCCGACGCCCCGGCCGCCGGCCTGGCCCCCAGTTGCGCCGAAGCCGGCGTCATCGGGGCCTTGCCGGGCATCGTCGGATCGATCATGGCGCTGGAAACCATTAAGGAGATCACGGGTGCCGGCACGACCCTGCGCGGCGCCATGCTGCTGTGGGACGGGCTGGACGCAGAGGCGCGGCGCGTGAAGATCGGGCGACGACAGGGCTGCGCGACCTGCGGATCCGTCTGACCCCTTGCGCCGGGACGGCATCGCTGCATCATTGCCGGTGACCCAACTCCCCGGAGGATAGCCCGATGAAGACCCTTGCCCTGCTTGCCGCGCTCGGCCTTGCGATGCCTGCCTTTGCCGATGGACATCTGCCCGATCTGGGCGGGCGGACCGTGACCATCGCGACGGAGGACGCCTATCCCCCGCTGCAGTTCAAGGACCCTGCCAGCGGCGATGCGATCGGTTGGGAATACGACGCCATGGCCGAGATCGCGACGCGCATCAACATCACGCCCGAGTACGAGAAGATCAGCTGGGACGCGATGATTCCCGCCGTATCCGAAGGTCAGATGGACATGGGGATGACCGGCATCACGATCCGGGACGATCGCAAGGAAACCGTCGATTTCTCCGACCCCTACATGCGGTCTGAAATGGTGATGATGGTGCGGGGCGACGAAGATCGCTTCACCGATGCCGCCGGGTTCGCTGCCGACCCGGACCTGCTGATGGCCGCGCAACCGGGAACGACGCCGTTCTATGTCGGCGTTTATGACGTGCTGGACGGGGACGAGGCGAACCCGCGCATCAAATTGTTCGAGACGTTCGGCGCAACGGTGCAGGCCCTGCGTGCCGGCGACGTCGATTTGATTTTGACGGATGGCACGGCTGGCAACGGTTATGTCGCGGCGTCGGACGGTGGGCTGAAGATCGTGGGAGAAACGCTGGGAACGGAGGATTTCGGCTTTATCTTCCCTAAGGGTTCGGAGGAATTGATCGGTGCGATGAACGCCGCCATCGCGTCGATGAAGGACGACGGGACGATCGACGCGCTGAACACGAAGTGGTTCCTCGACTACAAGCTGGGCGGTTGATCGGCTGAGGGGGAGGGCCCTTGCGGCCTTCCGACACATCCGACCGCGACTTTCCGTGGTGGCTTCTGGCGGTGGCCGTCCTGCTGGGGACGGCCTATGTCGTCGTGCTGATGGACGATGGCGCGCGGCAGGTCCTATCGACCCTTCGCCGGGGCATCTGGATCACGGTTCTGGTCACGCTCACCGGTTTTGCCGCGGCATCGGTCGTGGGGCTGGGGCTGGCGCTGATGTTGTTGTCTCGGTCTCTGATCGCGCGTCAGATCGCACGGTTTTACATTGAAATCGTGCGCGGCATCCCGATTCTCGTCCTTCTGCTCTATGTCGCGTTCGTTCTGGCCCCCGCACTTGTGGCGTTCTGGAACTGGATCGGTCTGCCCGAGGCGCGAACGCGGGATTTTCCTCTGCTGTGGCGCGCTGTTCTGGCGCTGGTCATCGCCTATTCATCCTTCATCGCCGAAGTCTTCCGCGCCGGTCTTCAATCGGTCGATCCGGGCCAGATCGAGGCGGCCAAGGCGCTGGGGTTGAAACGCGTCCACATCTTTCGCCACATCGTCTTTCCCCAGGCGATCCGCACGATCCTGCCGCCGCTGGGCAATGATTTCGTAGCGATGGTGAAGGATTCCAGCCTCGTTTCCGTCGTGGGCGTGATGGATATCGCGCAGCTGGGCAAGCTGACGGCGGCGGGCAATTTCCGGTACTTCGAGACTTATAACGTGGTCGCGCTGATCTATCTGACGATGACTATTCTGCTGTCGCTGGGACTGCGCCGGCTGGAGCGTAAGTTGGGCGATTTTCAGCACCGGTCCTGATTGTCGCACCCCCCTTCAATGGGTCGTCGCAGGTGATACATGAATTTCAGAAATTACTGAAATGGTCGACATGGCGCTTTCACCTCTGCATCAGGACTTCATCTGGCACTTCGGCGAGATGGGCAGCCGTTGGGGCATGAACCGGACGGTCGGGCAAATCTACGCCCTGCTTTTCCTATCCGAAGAGCCGCTGAACGCCGAGACGATCACAGCGGACCTGGGGATCAGCCGTTCGAATACCTCGATGGGTCTCAAGGAGTTACAGGCCTGGAATCTGGTGCGGATGCGCCATGTGCAGGGCGACCGGCGCGATTATTTCACCACGCCCGACGATCTGTGGGAAATCGTCCGAACGCTGGTGGCCGAACGCCGCAAGCGGGAGGTCGATCCCACCCTGACCAAACTGCGAGAGCTGGAGATGGCCGGACCACAGGGCGACGCCTATGCCGAAGCGCGGATTGCCGAATTGCGCGAGATGATCGAGATGATGACCCAGTTTCACGATGAGATGAATCGTCTGGAAACCGAACGTTTGGTACAACTGATGACGATGGGTCGCAAACTTGGCGGACTGCTGGACAAGGGTCCCCGCCTGAACCCGTTCCGGAGGGCCGCGAAATGATGGACACCCTGATCCTGAGCCGCATCCAGTTTGCGGCCAATATCTCCTTCCATATCCTGTTCCCCACGATCACGATCGCGCTGGGCTGGTTCCTGCTGTTCTTCAAGCTGCGCTTTCAATGGACCGGCGATTTCAAGTGGATGGAAGCCTACCGCTTCTGGGTCAAGATCTTCGCGCTGTCATTCGCGATGGGGGTGGTGTCGGGTATCACGATGTCGTTCCAGTTCGGCACCAACTGGCCGGGCTTCATGGAAACCGTGGGCAATATCGCGGGGCCGCTTCTGGCCTATGAGGTGATGACGGCCTTCTTCCTGGAGGCGGTGTTCATCGGGATCATGCTGTTCGGATTTTCGCGCGTGCCCGGCTGGTTGCATACGCTGGCGACGTTTCTTGTCGCCTTCGGTACCACGATGTCGACCTTCTGGATCATCGTGCTGAATTCCTGGATGCACACGCCGCAGGGGTTCGAGATGGTCGACGGCGTCGCCTTCGCGACCGATTGGTGGGCGATCATCTTCAACCCGTCGATGCCGTACCGTCTTGCCCACATGCTTTTGGCATCCGGTCTGACCGTGGCCTTTGTGATCGCGGGGATCGCCGCCTTCCGCTACATCCGTGGTGACCGGAAGGAGACGGTGCGCACGCAGATCCGCGTCGGCATAACCTTCGCCGCGCTGCTGATCCCGATCCAGATCTTCATGGGCGACCTGCACGGGCTCAACACGCTCGAGCATCAGCCCGCCAAGGTCGCGGCGATGGAGGGCAACTGGTCCGATACCGACGGCAACACCCCCCTGATCTTGTTCGGCCTGCCGAACGAGGAGACGCGATCGAACGATTTCGAGATCGCCGTGCCCAACATGGCATCTATCATCTTGACCCATAGCGCCGAGGGGGCGATCCCCGCGCTCGATGAATTCGTCACTGAGGACGGCGACGTTCTGCACCCGCCGGTCGGCAAGGTGTTCTGGTCGTTCCGCACGATGATCGGGACCGGCGTGGCGATGCTCCTGATGTCCTGGGGCTCGCTGATCTTCCTGTGGCGGCGCAAGCCCTGCGAGGAGACCGGCACCGACCGGCGGTTCATGATCCGCCACCTGCCGAAACCGCTGCTCTATGCCTTGGTGCCGATGGCGCTGTCGGGCTGGGTCGCCACGCTGGCGGGCTGGTACACGACCGAGATCGGGCGTCAGCCGTGGCTGGTGAACGGTGTTATGACGACGGAAATGGCCGTAGCCGATGTGCCCGCGCCGCTGGTCCTGTCGACGCTGCTGGGCTACCTCGCGATCTATGCGGCATTGCTTTTCGCCTATATCGGCGTGGTCGTCTATCTGGCCGTGAAAGCCCGCCACGACGAGCCGTTGGAAAGTCTGACGCCTGCGTCGGGCGAGGCGCTGGTCGACGTCATCGCACGGGAGGATCGCGGCGGCGCGGTCCCGGCGGAGTAGGGCGGATGGAGTTGTTCGGATACGCCGACACGGTCTGGCTGCCCTTCGTCTTCGCGGGTCTGATGGGCTTTTCGATACTGCTTTACGTCGTCCTGGACGGGTATGACCTTGGCGTCGGCATCCTGACGCCGTTCGCCGGGGACGACGTGGAAAAGGACATGATGGTCGCGTCCATCGGCCCGTTCTGGGACGCGAACGAAACCTGGCTGGTGCTGGCGATCGGCCTGCTACTGGTAGCGTTTCCGACGGCCCATGGCATGATCCTGTCGACGCTGTACCTGCCGGTGTTCTTCCTGCTGATCGGGCTGATCCTGCGGGGGGTGTCTTTCGAATTCCGCGTCAAGGCGCGGGCGAAGTATAAGAACTTTTGGAACTGGATGTTCTTCACCGGATCGCTAATGGCGACGCTGGCGCAAGGGTTCATGCTGGGCCTTTACGTCATGGGGCTGGAGATAAACACGGGTACGCTTCTCTTCGCGATGCTCTGCTCGGTCTCGTTGACGATTGGCTATGCGTTCATCGGGTCGACCTGGCTGATACTGAAAGGGCAGGATGCGTTGCAGGTGCGGGCTGTTGGCTGGGCCAAAGGGTGCATCTGGGGCCTCGTTGTCGGGATCGGGGCGATCAGTCTCGCGTCGCCGCTGGTCAGCCCACGCATCTTCGAGAAGTGGTTCAGCTTCCCCTCGATCCTCTATCTCTCGCCCTTGCCGGTGCTGTCGCTTGCGCTGCTTTTCTTGCTGTGGCGGTCGTTCAAACATCTCCCGGCCGAAAACGATCGTTGGGCTTGGGCCCCGTTCTGCGTGGCGTTGGGTCTGTTCACGCTGGCCTTCCTTGGCCTAGGCTACAGCTTCTATCCCTATGTCGTGCCCGAACGCCTGACGATCTACGAGGCGGCAAGCGCGCCGGAGAGTCTGTTCATTATCCTGATCGGGGCGATGTTCGTGGTGCCGACGATCCTGGCCTATACCGCGCTGGCGTATTGGGTATTCCGCGGCAAGGCGAAGGCACTGCGTTACGACTGAAGGTGACATTACGAAAAAGGCCCGGTCCTGAGACCGGGCCTTTGATAATGGTGGAGCGGTGATCAGGCGGCGGAGGCCGCGCGGCGGGCTGGATCGGCGGCTTCGACAGGCACCAGTGCCTTGACCAGATCGCGCATGTGCAGAAGGCCGACCTGCGTGCCGTCCTCCATCACGCGGTAGTTCAGATTGGTGTCGCCTTCGGACATGGCGATGACCGATTCCAGATTTTGCATCGGCGACACGTCGCCCGCGACGTTCACGCCGGGGGCGTTCGTTACCTCCATGATCGACCGGACGCGAAGCACGCGGGCGCGGTTGATGTCGGAAATGAAGTCGATGATGTAGTCGTCGTTTGGATTGAGCAGGATCTCCTGCGGCTCCCCCTGCTGGATGACAGCCCCATCCTTCAAAATCACGAGATGGTCTGCCAGCTTGAGAGCCTCGTCCAGGTCGTGGGTGATGAAGATGATCGTCTTGCGCAATTCCCGCTGCAATTCCAGCAGCAGGTCCTGCATGTCGGTCCGGATCAGCGGATCGAGCGCCGAGAACGCCTCGTCCATCAGCATGATCTCGGAATCCGACGACAAAGCCCGGGCGATGCCCACACGCTGCTGCATGCCACCCGACAACTGACCGGGGTAATGGCCGCCGTAGCCCTTGAGCCCGACCCGTTCGAGCCATTTCTGCCCTTCGGTGTCGGCGATCTCGCTCGATTCACCGCGTACCCGCCGTGACATGCCGGCGTTGGCCAGAACCGTCTGATGCGGGAACAGCGCGAATTTCTGGAACACCATCGACATTGTGTTCTGCCGCAACTCTGCCAGGCGCGATTCCGAATAGGCCAGGACATCTTCGCCGTTGACGATGACTTCGCCCGCTGTGGGGTCGATCAGACGGTTCAGATGGCGGATCAGGGTCGATTTGCCCGACCCCGACAGCCCCATGATGACCGTGATCTCGCCTTCGCGGATGTCGACGTTGATATCCTGCAGGCCCAGAACATGGCCGTACTTTTCCAGAAGCTCGGGCTTTCCGACGCCGCTGCGCACGTGCTCCATCATGGCCTTCGGGTTGGTCCCGAAGATCTTGTAGAGGTTGCGGATCGAGACTTTGATTTCATTGGACATCAGCGGGCACTCGTGTCGATGCGACCGAGGGCGGCCTTGGTGGAACGGTCCAGAAGAACCGCAAGAAGGACGATGCAGAAGCCCGCGACCAGGCCGACGCCCAGTTCCAGGTTCCGGATACCGGCCAGAACCTTGACGCCCAGACCCGGTGCGGACACCAGCGACGCGATCACGACCATGGCCAGCGACATCATGATGGTCTGGTTGATGCCAGCCATGATGTTTGGCAGGGCCAATGGCACCTGCACACCCCAGAGTTTCTGGCGCGACGACATGCCGAAAGCATCCGCCGCCTCGATCACGTCCTTGTCCACCAGGCGGATGCCCAGATCGGTCAGGCGGATCACCGGCACGATCGCATAGAGGATGATCGCGATGCCGTAGAGTTTGGATTCGGTAACCGAGAACAGGAAGATCAGCGGGACCAGATACACGAATGTCGGCAGGGTCTGCAGCATGTCGAGGATGGGTATCACGGCGCGTTGCAGGATATTCGACCGCGACATGGCGATGCCGATGGGCACGCCGAGAAGGACAGCGATAATCGTACACACGAAGATAATGGACAGCGTCTGGATCGCTTCGTCGTAGTAGTTGATGAAGGCCATGAAGCAGAAGGACGCGAGCACGAACAGCGTCACGCCGATTTTTTTGGTTGCAAACCACGTGATCGCGACCAGTAGCGGGATCATTATGAACCACGGCACCGCTTCGAACCCGGCGAGGGCCCAGTCGAGCATATAGGACAGAGGCTGCGTGACCGGGTCGAGGACGACCTTGAGTGGGTCCTTGATGGCCAGGAAGCCCTGCTCGACCGCTTCGGTCATGTCGCGCGACCGCGGGATCGCGGAGCAGGATTTGTTGAGCGCGTCGAGCGACGGGAAAGGTGTCTGCATCAACGGCGTCGCCGGATCGGGCGACCCTGCGGGTGCGGAGGTGCCATTCGCGCGGGCCAGCAGTTCGGCCATCGTCATCGGGCCGTCGGTCTTGCCACCGCCACACCATTCTTCGAGGCCCAGAGCCCCGATCAGTCCATCATACGTCGCCATGTCGTTCCCCGTTGGTCGTCTTTGTTCTTTGTTCTTGGATCGTCAGGTTACCCGGATTCGTCGGTCTTCAAACGAAAAACGGGCCCCGGAGGGCCCGTTTTCCGCTATGTCGTTTACTGCAGCAGCGCCGCGAGCTTTTCGCGGGCTTCGTCGCTGACCCAATTCTGCCACGTGTCCTGATAATTGGTCAGGAAGTACACGGCGGCTTCGTCGGCGGAGGCATTGTTGTCCTCCTGCCAGGCCAGGACTTCGCCCATCTGGGCGTTGGTGAAGCTGACGTTCTTCATCAGTTCGGCGATGGCGGGCTGACGCTCGACGAAGTCGGTGGTCACGACCGTCTTCACCGGGCCGACCGGATAGGACGACATGCCGACGTCTTCGCAATCGGGGTCGGCGTTACACATATGCTCGGTCTCGTTGTACGGGCCGAGGTCGATCTGGGTCATGTCGTACTTGCCCAGGACGGACGTCGGGGCCCAGTAGTAACCGAGCCACGGCTCTTCCGCCTCGAACGCGGCGGCGATGGAGGTTGCCATCGTCTCGCCCGAGCCGTGCTGGAAGATTTCGAAGCCGTTGCCTTCGAGATCAAGCGCACGAATCATCCCGGCGTTGGTGTTCTTGCAACCCCAGCCTTCGGGGCACTGGTGGAACAGGCCACCGACGAGGTCGGGGTTGGCCAGCAGGCCTTCCACCGTGGTCAGCTCGGGGTGGGCTTCGGCCAGATAGGTCGGGATCCACCAGCCTTCGATGCCGCCGTCCGACAGAACGTCGGTCAGCGTCTCGATGGTGCCGGCTTCCTGCAACTCGCCGTAGGCAGGCGTGCCGTTGATCCAAAGCTCTGTCACGATCTCGGGCTTGCCCGTTTCGGAGACGGAGGCCAGCGCGGGCGTGGTGGAGGACGGCACTTTGGTGACGTCGCAGCCGTAGCCCTGCTCCATCAGGAACGACGAGATCGAAGTGACGATCGCGGCGGAGGCCCAGTTCATCTCGGTGATGGAAACTTCACCGCATTCTGCGGTGTGACCGTCGGCCATCGCAACGCCGGCAAAGCCGGTCGCAGCCGTGGCGGCAAAGGCCGTCGTGATAAGATACTTCTTCATGTGTCCACTTCTCCCTGTGTGGATTTCGACCGCCGGCTGTTGGTCCGGCGAGGCCGCCCATTCACAGGCGGCGCTATGCAAACCCGAGTTTTCACCAATCGGGTATGCCTAAAGGGTTGCAAGGCCAGCGTCGGAGGTCAACCGGATAGTCGAAAAGCGACAAGTATCTGTCGCAGACGGCCTTTGGCCGGGACGTCGCTCACTCGACGGGGCTTGGCGGATCGACCTGCGGCGGGGTGTCGTCCGCCGCAGGCACGTTTGGTTACTGCAGCAGGGCGGCCAGACGCTCGCGCGCGGCGTCGTTCACCCAGTCCTGCCAGACGTCGGTATAGTTGGTCAGGAAATAGACCGACGCTTCCTGTACGGAGGCATTGTTGTCTTCCTGCCAAGCCAGAACTTCGCCCATCTGCGCGTTCGTGAACTGCACCTTGTTCATCAGTTCGGTCAGATCCGGCTGCTCCTCCTGGAATGTCGTGGTGACGACCGTCTTGACGGGCACGACTGGGTAGGACGTCACGCCGATATCTTCGCAATCTGCGTTGGAGTTGCAGGTGAAGATCTCTTGGTCGTAGTCGCCCAGATCGACCTGCGTCATGTCATATTTGCCCAGGATGCTCGTCGGCTCCCAATAATAGCCGAACCACGGCTCCCCGTTTTCGACCGCCGAGGCCATCGAGGTGGCAAGCGTCTCGCCAGAGCCGTGCTGGAAGACCTCAATGCCGGCCTGTTCGAAATCGGCGGCGGTGGCATAAGCAGTGCCGGTGGTCTGGCAGGCCCAGCCATCGGGGCAGCCATGAAAGCGACCGCCGACCAGCTCCGGGTTGGCGAGAACGCCGTCGATCGTCGCCAGTTCGGGATGCGCCTCGACCAACGTGGTCGGAAGGTAGAAGCCTTGCACGCCGCCGTCGGACAAAACATCGGACAGCGTCACGATCGTGCCTGCGGCCGACAACTCGTCGTAGCCGGGGTTCCCGTTGGTCCAGACCTCGGTGACGATGTCGGGGCTTCCGGTTTCCGCCACGGACACCATGGCGGGCGTGGTCGCCGACGGCACGGCCGTCACGTTGCAGCCATACCCTTGCTCCATCAGGAACTTGGCCACATTCGTGACGATTGCGGCCGAGGCCCAGTCCATCTCGGTGATGGTGACATTGCTGCAATCGGCGTGGGCGTCGGCCTGCGCCAGACCGGCGAACCCGGTCGCGGCCGTTGCGGCAAGGGCCGTCGTGATCAGAAATCTCTTCATGGGTCCACATCTCCTTGATGGGCGGTCGATCGATCGACCCCGACACGGCACCGTCGGACCACTGTGAACCGACCCCCACCGCGCGGATAGCTTCCGACGCTGACAAGGTCGGACGGTCCCGTCAACCGGATGATGTGGAAGCGCGGCGAGGAGCCGCGGTCCGCGCGTCAGACGGTGATGTCGACGTTCGGCAGATTCAGGGCTCGGATCAGGTCGCGCACTTCCTGGCGGGCGGCGACATTCGACAGGTTCAGGTTCGCGATCCCGATGTCCTTGAGGTCGAGCAGGGTCATGCCACGGGGAAACAACTCCCGGAAGATGACCCGTTCGGTAAAGCCGGGGGCCACGCGGAAACCGATCCGTTTGGCCAGGTCTTCCAGCGCCTGACCCATCTTGCGCTTGTTGTGCATTTCCTGCGCGCCCAGACGGTTGCGCAGCACGATCCAGTCGATGGGCTTGAGTCCGGCCTTGGCGCGCAACTGGCGGGCGTGCCAGACCATCTCCGAATAGACGGACGGGCCGATGATCGTGGCGGAATCGGGGTCGATGCGGGCCAGCAGGTCGAAATCGACGAAACTGTCGTTGAGCGGCGTGACCAGCGTATCGGCAAGGCTGTGGGCCACCTGGCTCAAGCGGGTGTGGCTGCCGGGGCAGTCGATCACGATGAAATCGACCTTGTCCTCCAACTCTGCAACGGCAAGCGACAGGGATTTGTCGAAGGGATTTTCCCCTTCGGACAGGTCCGCCCGGTCGATCTTGGGAAGGCCCATGACCTCTGGCGTGGGCAGTTGAACCCCGTGACGCGCGCCGTAGTCCACGCGGTTTTCAAGATACCGGGTGAAGGTCCGCTGCCGCAGGTCCAGGTCGAGGACGCCGACGCGAAGACCCGCGCGCACCAGGGCCGTCGCGGTATGCATGCAGGTGGTCGATTTGCCCGACCCGCCCTTTTCGTTGCCGAAGACGATGATGTGCGCCATTGGCCCGCCCCTGTCTCTACCACCCGTAAGTCGGGTCTTGCCACGTCTTAGGGCCTGTTGCGCGCCTTGCCCAGAACGCGCGAATCGGTTGGCACGCGAAAATCCCGCGCGTTGATAAAAACATCGCGGTTCGGCGCGCGGCGTGCGGATGCCGAAACGAAAAAGGGCCGCCCGAAGGCAGCCCCTGATGTAGGTTGGCGTGGCTTCAGAAGCCGAGGCCGGCGTACTTGTTCTTGAACTTGGACACGCGACCGCCGGTGTCCATCAGACGCGAGGTGCCGCCGGTCCAGGCCGGGTGCACGGACGGGTCGATGTCCAGCGAAAGCTGATCGCCTTCGGAGCCCCAGGTGGAGCGCATCTGGATGATCGTTCCATCGACCAGCTTGACGTCGATGGCGTGGTAGTCGGGATGCAGATCCTTTTTCATCACATCTCTCCTTAGCTGGCTTTGGGGGCGCGGTAATTGGTCTGCTCGACGATGCGGGCAGACTTACCACGGCGGGTGCGAAGGTAGTACAGCTTCGAGCGGCGCACGCGGCCACGGCGCACGACGGTGATGCTGTCGATATTCGTCGAGTGAAGGGGGAACACACGCTCCACACCCTCGCCGAAGGAAATCTTGCGGACCGTGAACGCACCGGCGATGCCGGTCCCGTGCTTGCGGCCGATGCAGACGCCTTCGTAATTCTGCACGCGGGTGCGCGTGCCTTCGGTAACCTTGAAGCCGACGCGGATGGTGTCGCCGGCCTTGAAGTCCGGAATGTCGTTGCCGAGGGCGGCGACTTGCTCCGCCTCGATCTGAGCGATCAGGTTCATGGGAACCCTCCTATGAATACGCGCGGTTTGCCCGCGGATGATGTCCTGCACCCGTTCGGGCACGGCTTTTCTTTTTGCCACGCAGAGCGTCCCGGCGGGCCGGGGCGGTACGTGTCCGCGCGGGGTATATCGAACCGGGGTCCGGTGCAAGGGGCGACACCGAGGCGCGGCCCCGGACGCCGAGGTACCCCAGCCCAGAAGAAGATCAGGTCCCGTTGGTGTGTTTCGCCCAAAGGTCCGGGCGCCGGTCGCGCGTCAGCGCCTCGGATTGCGCGCGACGCCAAGCGTTTACCTTGCCGTGATCGCCAGAGGTCAGGACCTCGGGGATGGCGTGGCCCAGCCATTCGGCGGGCTTGGTGAACTGCGGATGTTCCAAAAGACCGTCGGAGAAGCTCTCTTCCTCGGTCGAGGCGGCGTTGCCGATCACGCCGGGAATCAGTCGGACGGTCGCGTCGAGCAGGGCCTGCGCCGCGATTTCCCCGCCGGTCAGGACGAAATCCCCCAGCGACACTTCGGCCATGTCGAAATAATCCAGAACACGCTGATCTACGCCTTCGAACCGACCGCACAACAGCGTGACGCCCGGCCCTGCGGCAAGTGTGCGTGCCATCGCTTGGTCGAACGGGCGGCCACGGGGGCTGAGGTAGATCATCGGGCCGGGGCCGCGCGCATCGTGCAGGGCCGCCGCGACGACGTCGGGGCGCAGGACCAGACCCGCACCGCCGCCCGCGGGCGTGTCATCGACCTTGCGGTGCTTGCCGATACCGTATCGGCGTAAGTCGGTCGTCGTCAGCGACCAAAGCCCCCTTTTCAACGCGGTTCCCGTCAGGCTGTGCCCCAAAACACCGGGAAACGCTTCGGGGAACAGGGTCACGACGCTGGCCTGCCATGCGTCCGGCCTGACGTTGACCTCGCCCATCAGGTCGCGGGGCTGCGCCGAGGCTCGGATCGATTTCTGGCCGTGGGATCGGGTGGGGGTGGACATGCCCGTCCCTTAGCGAAGGGACGGGCCTTGGGAAAGTGGCGTAGCGGTTCGGTCAGGCGATCGCGAAGACGCCCAGTGCCACGAGCACGAACAAGACGAGAGCGATAACGATAAGGATTTTCGCCCCCGTCAGCGCCATGCCCGAAATCTTGCCGAGGCCGAGGAAGGCCGCGATGGCCGCGATTGCGAGAAGGGCGAGAATCCAGCCGAGCATTTGATATTCCTTGTTGGTTGATCTGGCATGACAACCTGTCGCAGGGGCGTTTGTTCCATGTCTTCGCGCGGCTTCGCGGCATAAGAGCGCCAATCTGGCCGAATGCCTTATGGGCCCCGTTCGTCAGGGCCATCGCTGTCGCCTTCGCCCGGCATCAGGCCGTAGGGCAGGTCGACGATCACCCGACCCGCCGTCAGATCGACGGTCGGCACGATGGCGCGGGTGAACGGAATCAGGACGGGGGTGCTGCCGATGCGAACCTCTAGAATGTCGCCCGCGCCGTGGTCGTGGACGGCGTGAATGCGCCCCAGCGTCTCGCCGCCGGTATCGAACGCGGTCAGGCCGATCAGATCGGTGTGGTAGAATTCGTCGTCCGGCAGGGCCGGCAGGGCATCGCGGTGCGCCCAGAACTTCTGTCCGCGAAGCGCGTCGGCGGCTTCCTTGTGCGGCACGCCGGCCAAGCGCACGGCGTAGCCACCCTTGATGGGCCGGATCACGGTCAACTTGGCCACGGTGCCGTTGTCGAGGATTACGGGACCGTAGTCGCCGATCGCGCTGGGGTCGGCACAGAAACTCTTGACCCGCACTTCGCCACGGACGCCGTAGCTGCCCATGATGGCCCCCAGGCAGACGTGATCCTTCATCGTGGCACCATGATCGAGAGGAGGAGAAGACCGGACAAGCCGGTGCTTGCCAGAATGCCGGCGCCCATCCAGCGCAGCCATCTGACACGCGGCTGAAGCACCGCCACGACGGCCCCGGTCAGGACCAGACTGCCGATCGCCAAAAGCGGGATGAAGATATGTGCGGGCATGGCTACGAGCGGAATTGGGGTCGGACGGGCCGCGTGGGCCCGCCCGGGTACCGGAGTTATTCCGCTTTTTCTTCGGCGGCCGCTTCTTCTGCGGGGGCCTCTTCGGCAGGGGCTTCCTCTGCGGGCGCGTTCTTGGCTTCCTCGGCGGCGGCCGCGGCGGCCTCTGCCTTGTCGGCCTTCTCCTTCACGCGGTCCTGCGCGGCCTTGCCCGGCTCACCCTTCTTGAGGTTCGCACGCTCCTTCTTGGGCAGAACGTCGGCGGCTTCCAGGAAGCGCGAGACGCGGTCGGTGGGCTGCGCGCCCTCGCCCAGCCAGTACTGCACCCGCTCCATGTTCATTTTGATGCGGTCCTCGGAATCCTTGGGCAGCAGGGGCTGATAGGTGCCCAGCTTCTCGATGAAGCGGCCGTCGCGGGCCATGCGGCTGTCGGCGGCGACGATGGAGTAATACGGGCGCTTCTTGGAGCCGCCGCGGGCAAGGCGAATTTTCATGGCCATGATGGATAGTCCTTTGATTTGGTAAAGTTAGGATTGGTGTTGTTTGTGGTGGTGGATGACTTCCTCGATGATGAAGGCGAGGAATTTGCGGGCGAAGTCAGGGTCGAGCCCCGCTTCGATGGCGAGGGTTTCAAGCCGCGCGATCTGTGATGCCTCCCGATCGGGATCGGAGGGCGGAAGGGTGTGCTCGGCCTTGAGCCGCCCGACCGCCTGGGTGTGGGCGAACCGTTCGGCCAGGGTATAGACCAGCACCGCATCCAGACGGTCGATGCTGGCGCGGTGATCGGCCAGAAGGCTGGCGGCGCGGGCGGCTGCGTCGGTCATAGGCCCAACTCCTGCGGGGACGCGCCGGTCAGCAGCGGACGCTCGAACGTCCGGTCATAGCGGCGGATGCATTTGGTTTCGCGCGCGAAAGCATAGGCGCGCTGGCACTCCGGGTCGGCATTCATCCGCGTGCGGTAGTCTTCGTACGCGGCGAGGGAGGCAAAGGAGAAGTGGCACGACGCCCGGTCGTTCGCGCCTTCGTGAGGCATGAAATAGCCGTGATGCGTGCCGCCCAGCTTGGTGACCAGATGGATCCATACTTTCGCATAGACCTCGAATTCGGCCAGTTTGTCCGGGTCGATCGTGTAATGGACGGTGCAGGTGATCATCCGTCATGCCCCCGCATATGGCGCCAGATGGCGACGCGTCCGTCGTAGATCGTCCCGTCGGGGATGGCACCCAGACGGGCGGCCAGCCGTTCGGATCGGGTGTGACCGGGTGCGATGTAGCTGACCAGGCTGGGCACGCTCAGCTGATCCCAGGCATAGGCGCGGGCAGCGCGGGCGGCTTCCTGCGCCAGACCGATCCCCTCGAAGGCATCCACCAGCAGCCAGCCGAGTTCGTGTTCCCGGTCGCCCGGCTCGCACCCGATCAGCACGAACCCCGCGACGTCGTCCGCCCGCGTCTGCACCGTCCACATGCCGTGGCCGCGCAACATCCATGTCGCCGTCATGGAGCAGAAGTCGGACCAGCTTTGCGCTTCGGTCGACGGGCCGCCTTCGAAGACGGCGCGGTCGCTGCCGGTGATGGAATGCAGCGCGTCGAAGTCGGCCAGGCGCGGCGCGCGCAGGACAAGGCGCGGCGTCGTCAGGACCGGCACCAGAGCTTCCAGCGCGGCGGCGCGGGCGGCGGCGGGTGCGGTCACGGGAATTTCCAGCGGCGCGATCATGGGGCGACCTCGTGGATCCAGACCGTGCATCCGGCGTCGTGCGCGGACACCGCGCCGGAATCGATGGCCCCGAGCCGCGCAGCGACCTTCGCGGATGCGACGTTCGTTCGGTCGATATGACTGACGATGCGGTGCCACCGCGCCGCATGGCCCTCCGTCCGGGCCCAGTCCAGCGCGGCGCGCGCGCCTTCGGTGGCATAGCCTTTGCCGGTGCCGGAAAACAGGGACCACCCGAGTTCGACCGCATCCCGGCCGCCCGGAAGATGGAACCCGCAGGACCCGACGCAGCCGGTCGCGTCGTGCAGCGTCCACCACCCGAACCCGCGCAGGGACCAATGCCCGCGATCGTTGGCCAGGATCTTCCACGCCGCCGTCCTGTCGAGCGGCCCGCCGATGATGTGCGAGCGAGGCGATGCATAGAATTCGGCGTAGGCGTCGAAATCCGACGCCCGCGGCGCGCGCAGGGTCAAACGCTCGGTCTTGAGCGTCGGGATTTCGAAGTCGGTTCCAGTCACTTCTTGCGGCCCAGTCCGGGGAAGCCGGGCGGCAAGCCGCCGGGCAGGCCGCCCGCGCCGGGCATGCCCTTCATCTGGCCAAGTTGTTTGCTGGCCGCTTCCAACGCGGCCGGGTCCATCTGCGACGGGTCGGGCATGCCGCCGCCCTTGCCGCCCATCATGGCCATCGCCTTCTTGAGCATGCCGCCCTTGCCCATCTTCTTCATCATGTCCGCCATCTGACGGTGCATCTTGAGCAGCTGGTTGAGCTCCTGCACCTGCAGACCGGCACCGGAGGCGATGCGCTTCTTGCGGCTGGCTTGCAGCAGGGCGGGCTGGGCGCGTTCGCGCTTGGTCATCGAGTCGATCAGGGCGATCTGGCGCTTGAGGACGCCGTCGTCCATGCCGGCCTTGTCCATCTGCTTGGCCATCTTGCCCATGCCGGGCATCATGCCCATCACGCCTTCCATGCCACCCATCTTCTGCATCTGCTGCAGCTGACCCTTGAGGTCGTTCATGTTGAAGAGGCCCTTCTGGAACCGCTTCATCATGCGTTCCTGCGCCTCGACCTCCATGACTTCCTGGGCCTTCTCGACCAGGGCCACGATGTCGCCCATCCCGAGGATGCGCCCGGCGATGCGGTCCGGCTCGAAGGTTTCCAGCGCGTCCATCTTTTCGCCCAGGCCGACGAAGCGGATCGGCTTGCCGGTGACGGCGCGCATGGACAGGGCGGCACCGCCGCGGCCGTCGCCGTCCATCCGGGTCAGGACGACGCCGGTGATGCCAACGCGGGCGTCGAATTCCTGTGCCACTTCGACCGCGACCTGACCCGTCAGGCCGTCGACCACCAGCAGCGTCTCGCGCGGTTGCACGGCGGCGTGAACCTGCGCGACCTCGTCCATCAGGACCTGGTCGATCTGCAATCGGCCGGCGGTATCCAGCATGTAGACGTCATAGCCGCCAAGGCTGGCCTGCTGCTTGGCGCGTTTGGCGATGTCGACGGGGCGCTGACCGGGAACGATGGGCAGGGTGTCCACGCCGATCTGCGCGCCCAGGATCGCCAGCTGCTCCATGGCGGCCGGGCGGTTCACGTCCAGGGACGCCATCAGCACGCGCTTGCCGTCACGTTCGGTCAGCCGCTTGGCCAGCTTGCCGGTCGTCGTCGTCTTGCCCGACCCCTGCAGGCCGACCATCAGGATGGGGGCGGGCGGATTGTCGATCTTGAGCGGGGCGATGCCGTCTTCACCCGCCAGCACGAGGCGCAGTTCGTCGTGGACGATCTTGATGACCTGCTGGCCCGGTGTGATCGACTTGGTGACGGCCGCGCCGGTGGCCTTGGCGGTGACGCGCTTGACGAAATCGCGCGCAACCTCCAGCGAGACGTCCGCCTCCAGCAACGCCGTGCGGACTTCGCGCATGGCAGTCCGGACGTCATCCTCGGACAGGGCACCCTGCTTGGTCAGGCGGTCGAAGACGCCGCCAAGGCGGTCTGACAGGCTCTCGAACATCGGCCACTCCTTTATGCTGATCCCAATGTGGGGACCTGCGGCGAATACACAATTGCCCCCGCGGGCGTACAACGCTGGCGGAGGGCGATCCCCGATCGGATCGGGGACCGGAAGTCAGACGCTTCCGGATCGGTGCGGCTGATACGAAGACCCCCACCTGGTGTCAAGCCGGGCGGGGGCGTGTGTCAGGCGGCCAGTTCGGCGATCTGGGCGTCGGCGCGGGCGGCGGCCGCCTCGGCGTCGGCACCCTGACGGTCGGCGGCGACGACCTCAACGTCCGTGATGCCGATGAAGCCCAGGATATGCTTCATATAGCCCGTCGCAAAGTCGATGTCGGACCCGACAGGCGTGCCGCCCGACGCCACCGCCAGGACGGCGCGCTTCCCCTCCAACAGGCCGACGGGGCCGGTGTCGGTGTATTTGAACGTCACACCTGCGCGGCAAATCAGGTCGATCCACGCCTTGAGCGCGCCGGGAACGGAGAAGTTGTAGATCGGCACGCCGATCAGAAGCGTATCGGCCGCCTTGATTTCGTCGATCAAGCTGTCCGACAGCGCCAGGGCCTGACGCTGGTCATCGGAGCGGTCGTCCGGGGCCGTGAAATTTGCGGCGACCCATGTGCCGGAAATCTGCGGCAGCGCTTCGCCGCCCACGTCGCGGCGGATGTCCGCGGTGCCCACACGTGCCTCGATCTCGTCGAGCAATTTGCGGGTGGTGGAGCCTTCGGCCTTGGCCGAGCTGTCGATGCGGAGAATTGTCATGCTGTGCCTCGTTTTCCTTGGGTTGCGCTTGATATCGGTGCAGCAGCGGGCCGAGGCAATTTCCGAAACCCCAACAGGCCCTGTGCATCTGCGCAGGAAACTTGTTTTGACGGTGCGTTGGCGCAATAGTCGTCGCGAACGGAGGACGGCGGATGGCATTCAACGATTGGGACGAGGTCCGCACGGCCTTTCAGGTCGCCCGGCTGGGCACGGTATCGGGCGCGGCGCAGGCGCTTGGTGTGCACCACGCCACGGTGATCCGCCATATCGACAGCCTGGAAGGCAAGCTGGGCACCAAGCTGTTCCAGCGGCACGCCCGTGGCTACACCGCGACGGAGGCCGGGCAGGATCTGCTGAAGGTCGCGCAATCGACCGACGATCAGCTGGCCCAGCTGGCCAACCGCATCAAGGGACGCGGCAACGAGGTGACGGGGGAGTTGATCATCACGTCCATCGCCGTGCTGGCCCCGCTGCTGTCGCCCGCGCTGGCCGCCTTCCGCGAGGAACATCCCGAACTCACGATCAAGTTCCTGACCGATGAACGATTGTTCCGTCTGGAATACGGCGAGGCGCATGTCGCCATCCGTGCGGGCAACCCGCCGGACCAGCCCGACAACGTGGTGCAGAAATTCTATCACCAGGGCTTCGCGCTTTATGCCTCCAAGGATTACATCGCCAAACACGGTCGCCCCACCAGCCTGGAAGACGTTGGCGACCATATCTTCATCGGGTCCGCCGACGACACACCGCGCGCGCCGTTCTTCGCCTGGATGCAAAAGCACATTCCCGCCGAAAATATCGGCTACAAGGTCAATCAGGTCACGGCGGCGCGGCCTGCGGTTCTGGCCGGGCTGGGCATCGGATTTTCGACCACCTGGGCCGAAACGGAATGCGGAGAGACCGAGATGGTCTTCGGCCCGCGCCCTGAGTGGAACTCTCAACTGTGGCTCGTTACACACGTCGACCTGCACCGGACGGCGAAGGTGCAGACGTTCCTGACGTTCCTGAAGGATTGGGCGACCCGCTGGCCGGTGCTGGACGGCTGACGTGAGCGCGTCTGCGCAGGGGCATCTTGCGATGCTTCTGTTCTCGGCTTTGGTGGCGGGATCGTTTCCGCTGGGGGCGGCGGCGGCGAACGACATATCTCCGCTGGCGCTGAATGCGGTCCGATTCGTGCTGGCCGCCGCGATCATCGGAACGTTCGTTGCGTGGCGCGGCGGCGTGCCTGCGGTCGCGCGCGATTCCCTTTGGCGCTACGGCGCGCTGGGCGGGGTTTTCGCCGTATATTTCGTCCTGATGTTCGAGGGGTTGAAGACGGCCGCACCGGTATCGGCGGCGGCCGTCTTTACCCTGACGCCGGTCCTTGCGGCGGGGTTCGGATGGGTGTTGTTGCGACAGGTGACCACGCCGCGGATCGCCCTGGCGCTGACACTGGGGGCCTGCGGCGCGCTTTGGGTCATCTTTCGCGCCGATGTCTCCGCGCTTCTGGCGTTCGAAATCGGGCGGGGAGAATGGATCTATCTTGTCGGTTGCGCGGCGCACGCGCTCTATACGCCGATGGTGCGATTGCTGAACCGGGGCGAAAGCGCGCTGGTCTTCACCTTCGGCACGCTTGTGGCGGCGTCGGCGATCCTGCTGGTGGTCGGCGCGCCCGCGCTGGTCGCGACGGATTGGACGACGCTGCCCCGGACGGTCTGGATCGCGATCGGGTATACGGCGGTCTTTGCCTCGGCTGCGACGTTCACGCTGTTGCAATTCGCGTCGCTGCGGCTGCCGTCGGCCAAGGTGATGGCCTATACCTATCTCGTCCCGGCCTGGGTCACGGTCTGGGGCATCGCACTGGGGGACGCACCGCCGCCGGTCGAGATGCTGATCGGCGTGGGCCTGACGATCCTGGCGCTGGTCGCCTTGCTGCGGGACGGAAATGCGCAAAAATCGCTATAAATTCGCCACGTCCCCGCCCAAATCATCCGCGACGCTTCCTCGACAGAATCCCGCGTAGGAGGCGGAACGATGAACGGATGTCTCAACCTGCCCTTCTGGGGCCAGTATTGTGTCGGCGACCTGACTTTCAGAATGGGGGGCTTTTCCCTGGACCTTTTGCACCCCGGCGTCATCACGACACTTCTGCTGGGGTCGGTTCTGTATATCTACATCTTCAAGAACCCGACCTGATCGGTCAGCCGCATCGGGAATAACCGCAGTTGCCGCAGGTCGCACAGCCTTCGACCATGTGAAGGTCGAAACTGCCGCAGTTCGGGCAGGCCGGGCCGGGGGCCTGCGCTGCTGACGGGTCGACGGGATCGGCCTTGAGGCCCAGCCCCTCGCCCTTCAGGAAGCCGGTGGCCACCATGTGACGTTCGATCACGCCGCCGATGGCCGCAAGGATGCTGGGCACGTATTTTCCCTGCACCCAGGCCCCGCCACGCGGATCGAAAACGGCCTTCAATTCCTCCACCACGAAACTCACGTCGCCGCCGCGCCGGAACACCGCCGAAATCATGCGCGTCAGGGCGACGGTCCAGGCGAAATGCTCCATATTCTTGGAGTTGACGAATATCTCGAACGGACGGCGCTGCCCGTTCAGGGTGATGTCGTTGATCGTGATGTAGAGGGCATGTTCGCTCTGCGGCCATTTGATCTTGTAGGTCTCGCCGGTCAGGCGGGCCGGGCGATCCAGCGGGTCGGCGAAGGTGATGGTCGTCGCGGGAACGGGGGCGCTTTCGTTCGGCTCCTCGCTCAGCACGCTGCCAGTGACGGCGTTGGGCCGATAGGTCGTGCAGCCCTTGCAGCCCTGCGCCCACGCCTGGAGATAGACATCCTTGAACGCGGCAAAGTCGATACCGGCGGGCACGTTGATGGTCTTGGAAATGCTGCTGTCGATCCACTTTTGCGCCGCTGCCTGCATCGCGACGTGGTCGGCGGGGGTCAGGTCGGCGACCCGGACCATGTGGTCGGGCAGCGGGGCATCGCCACGCATCTCACGCCAGAGCGCGACGGCATAATCCTGCACGGTTTCTTCGGTCCGGGTGCCGTCGGGTTGCAGGACCTTTCGGGTATATTCATGCGCGAAGATCGGTTCGATCCCCGAGGAGACGTTGCCGGCCAGCAGACTGATGGTCCCGGTCGGCGCGATGGAGGTCAGAAGCGCGTTGCGTAGCCCATGCTCCGCGATCAGGGCGCGGGTGTCGTCGGACAGGCGTTGCACCATGGGGGCCGCCAGGATGGCTTCGCGGTCGTAAAGGGGAAACGCGCCCTTTTCCTTGGCCAGCCGAGCGGAGGTCGCATAGGCCGCGTTCGCGATCACCTCCAGCCAGTCGCCCGTGGCTGCGACGGCGTCACTGGCCCCGTACCGAAGGCCGCACATCGCCAGCGCATCGGCCAGGCCAGTCACGCCCAGGCCGATGCGCCGCTTGGCGCGGGCCTCGTCCGCCTGCGCGGGCAGGGGGAAACGGCTGGCGTCGACGACGTTGTCCATCATGCGGATGGCGGTGCCAGTCAGATCCGCCAGCTCCTCCAGGTCCAGTCGCGCGTCGTCTGTGAACGGGTCGCGCACCAGCCGCGCCAGGTTCACCGACCCCAGAAGGCAGGCACCATAGGGCGGCAGGGGCTGCTCCCCGCAGGGGTTCGTCGCGGCGATGGTTTCGGCGTAGGACAGGTTGTTGGCGGCGTTGATGCGGTCGATGAAGATGACGCCCGGCTCGGCATACTCGTAGGTCGCCTGCATGATCGCATCCCACAGGTCGCGGGCGCGCAGGGTGCGGTATGTGGTGCCGCCGAAGACCAGCGGCCAGTCGGCGTCGGCGGCCACCGCATCCATGAACGGATCGGTCACCAGGACCGACAGGTTGAACATGCGCAGGCGGGCCGGGTCGGATTTCGCGGCCACGAAGTCCAGCACATCCGGATGATCGCAGCGCAGCGTCGCCATCATCGCGCCGCGCCGCGACCCCGCGGACATAATCGTGCGGCACATCGCGTCCCAGACGTCCATGAACGACAGCGGCCCCGACGCATCGGCGGCGACGCCCGTGACGCCCGCGCCCTTGGGCCGAATGGTCGAGAAATCATAACCGATGCCGCCGCCCTGTTGCAGCGTCAGCGCCGCTTCGCGCAGGGCGGTGAAGATACCGGACATGCTGTCCTCGATGGTGCCCATGACGAAACAATTGAACAGGGTGACGGACCGGTCGGTGCCTGCCCCCGCGACGATGCGCCCCGCCGGCAGGAAGCGGAAATCCTGCAGGGCGGCGCGGAACGACGGCTCCCACGTGGCGGGGTCGCCTTCGGGGACGGTGAGCGCGCGGGCGATGCGGTCCCACGTCGCATCCATGTCGGCGTCCAAAGGGGTGCCATCGGCCGTTTTCAGACGGTATTTCATGTCCCAGATCTGCTCCGCGATGGGCGCGGCGAAGGTGGGCGACATGGGGCGGGCGGTATCGGGCATGATGTCACGGGCCTAGGGCTGGTTGCACGGACGGACGGGACGACTAGATATACGGCATCCGGGGGGATTCCCAAATGATGAATCTGATCAAACTGTCGGTCGGCACGGAAACGATCGAAAGTCTGGGCAAGTGGCAGCGCAATGCGCGCGCCAAGGGGCCGGACGGCGCACCGCGTCACGTCACCCGCATGTGGCCCAAGCGAGAAGCCGAGGTTTTGGCCGGCGGGTCGATCTATTGGGTCATCAAGGGCGCGATCATGTGCCGACAGGAAATCGCCCGCCTCGACGAAGTCGTCGGGGCCGACGGCATCCTACGCTGCGGCATCGTGCTGCGGCCCGGTCTGGTCCCGGTCGCGCCGACGCTGAAGCGACCGTTTCAGGGTTGGCGCTATCTCAAGCCCGAGGACGCGCCGATCGACATCGACCCCGCCCGCGCGTCCGAAGCACGGCTGCCGACGGAACTGTCTGTGGCGCTGGCGGAAATCGGCGTGCTCTGACCCGTCGGTCATGGGGCTTGATGCAGATCATGGCGTCATGTGCGCGGGCCTGGCAGAACGATCTCGACCGACCGAAATCCGGAGCCTTCGATGCCTGCCTTTCCCAATCTGCGGATTTCCGCGTTCCTCCTCGCCCCGCTTGCCCTGGGTGCTTGCAACGCTGCGGATGAACCGCGCACGGACGCCGCCCATGGGGCCAGTCTTTTCGCGCAGAATTGTGCCGCCTGTCACGGCGCGGACGGTGCCGGCGCGGGGGGCATCGGACCTGATCTGACGTCGCTGTCGCGGCGCAACGGCGGGGATTTTCCGCGCGACCGCGTGCTGGCGCAGATCGACGGGCTGAACCGTCACGGCGATGCTGGAGCGGTGATGCCGGAATTCGGGGCCGGCGACCTGGGTCCCGCCATCATCGTGGAAGAACACGACGGGCTGGGCACGCCGATCCCGTCGGACCTGATCGCGCTGACCGAATACCTGCGGACGATCCAGCGGTAGCCATGCTTGCCTGAGACCCGCGCCCTGATCGGGGGCGGCCCGACAGGTCACAAACCCCATACCGAGGCAGCGGAGCGAAGGTCGCAAATCGCCTCCGTCGTGTCGGCACCATTCGACCGCGCCGCATCGGTTGAGGCACAGTGAGGCCAGGCAATTCGGGACCAATCATGCAAACCCACGTCAAAGCACTCATCGTCGGCGGCGGTGCCGTGGGCACAGGCATCGCCTATGCGCTGTCAAAAGCGGGATGGCGCGATGTCGTTTTGCTGGAGCGGGACGAGCTGACGGCCGGATCGACATGGCACGCGGCAGGTCTGCTGCCGTATTTCAACATGGGCTATGCGACCAGCCATATCCACGACCATTCCATCAAGCTCTACAAGACGTTAGAGGAGGAGACCGGCCTGAACCCCGGCTTTTCCGTCGTTGGCAACCTGCGCATGGCGCAGACGCAGGCACGGATGGACGAATACGAACTCTATGCCTCCATCGCCGAAACGGTGGACATCCCCCATGAATGGATGACGCCCGCGCAAATCAAGGAGCGTTGGCCCCTGGTGCGGACCGAGGATTTGAAAGGCGCGATCTTCCATCCGACCGACGGCTACATCAACCCCGCCGACGTCACGATGGCCATGGCCAAAGGCGCGCGGGATCGCGGCGTAAAGATCGAACGGCGTTGGCAGGTGGACGGATACCATTGGACAGGCGACCACTGGGACGTGACCTGCACCAAGATGGTGGAGAAGGGCGGCAATCTGGTCGCGTCGGAGGAGCAGGTGGTGATCCACGCCGACCACGTCGTCACCGCGACCGGCAACCACGCGCAGCGCACGGCGCAGCTGCTTGGCATCAAGATCCCGGCCGTCGTCGTCGAACACCAGTACATCGTGACCGAACCGGACCCCGCGTTGGTCGAATACCGCAAGATGCAACCGCAGCACCCCGTCCTGCGCGACGCCGACGCCAAATGGTACGTACGCGAGGAGCGGGGCGGCTGGATTCTGGGCCCCTACGAGAAGAACGCGCCCGCGCGGTTCGAGTATGGCGTGCCCGACAGCTTTCGTGCCGATCTTTTCCCCCTCGACCTCGACCGGATCGAGGCGGAATACATGTCTTTCATCCACCGCATTCCATCGTCCGAGAACGCGGGTCTGAAAGACGACTACAACGGCCCCATCTGCTACACGCCCGACGGCAACCCGCTGGTGGGGCCCGTTCCTGGCCTGCGCAACATGTGGCTGGCCGAAGGGTTCAGTTTCGGGATCACGGCGGCCGGGGGCGTGGGCCATTACCTCGCGCAGATGATGACGGAGGGCGAGGCGGAGATCGACATGGCGTCGCTGGACCCGCGCCGGTTCGGACGCTGGATGACGACGGAATATGCCGCCCGCAAGAACGAGGAGGCGTACGACCACGTCTTCATCCTGCACCACCCCGATGAGGAGCGGCCCGCCTGCCGCCCCCTGAAGACCGCGCCGTCCTACGACCGCATGAAGGCGCGCGGCGCGCAGTTCGGCTGCGTCAACGGGTGGGAGCGGCCCAACTACTTCGGCCCCCTCGATGCGCCCGAGAGTTTCGATCATGATGCGCGCAGTTTCCGTCGTGGTGGCTGGTGGAAACACACGGTGGAGGAGGCGACGGCCATCCGAGAGACGGCCGGCATGATCGACGCGACGGCCTTCACCAAGCACAAGCTGCGCGGGCCGGGGGCGGCGGCCTTCCTCGACTGGTTCACGACGAACAAACTGCCGAAGGTGGGGCGCATCAACCTGACCTATGCGCTGACCGAGGCTGGGACGACGCGGACGGAATACACCATCGTGCGGCTGGCTGAAGACACGTTCTACCTGGTGTCGGCGGGGGCGTGGCAAAGCTACGACAGCGATTTTCTGGCACAGGCGATCAACGACAACGTGGAACGGTTCGGGCCGATGTGGCTGGATGATTGCACGGGGATGCACGGCGTTTTCGCGCTGGCTGGGCCGAACGCGCGCGCCGTCCTGAACAAGGTCGTGCGCGACGCCGACGTGTCGACCGTCCTGTCGAACAAGCGGTTTCCCTGGCTGTCGGCGCGGCGGCTGGAACTGCTGATGTGCCCGACGAATGCGATCCGCGTGGCCTATACCGGCGAGTTGGGGTGGGAGTTGCATCACCCGATGGAGATGCAGAACTATCTGTTCGACCGTCTGATGGAGGCTGGGGAGCAGCACGGCCTGAAACTGGTCGGGGCCCGCGCGCAGAATTGGTTGCGCCAAGAAAAATCCTATCGCGCCTTCGGCAACGAACTGGGCCGGGATGCGACGCCGCTGGAAGCGGGGCTGGACCGCTTCGTCGACCTGTCCAAGCAATTCCACGGCAAGGCCGCAATGGAGGACGTCGGCATCCGTTCGAAATGCGTCACGATGCTGATCGACGGGCCGGCGGACGCGGACCCCTGGGGGCGCGAGGCGCTGTACGACGGCGACACCAAGGTTGGGCGTCTGACGTCTGGCGGCTATTCCGTCGCATTCTCCAAGTCGATCGGCATGGGCTATGTCCGCCCCGATCTGGCCGTTCCAGGCACGAAACTGCGCGTGCGGATGCAGCGCAAGCTCTGGGACGCCGAAGTGACCGAGGACAGCCCCTATGACCCGACCAACGCTCGGATCCGCATCGACGGCTAGGGGACGGCTGACACTTCTGTTTCTTGCGGCGATCGGCCTTGGAGCATATCTCTGGCTCGATCCCTTCAGCCTGCCCGCCGAACCCTCGCTGCATCTGAGCGGGGACGGATCCAAACAGGTTCTGGCGTCCCTGCAGGAGCCGGACATCGTGGCCAGCGGCCTGAGCGTGGAATGGGTCGCGGATGATCCTGCGGACGCGGCGTTGGAGGTTATCCTGCTGCGCCGCCCTGAAAATGCCGACGGGTTGAAGCATCTGCGGCGTATCTGTCCGGGCGTCTGCAAACGATCTGCGGTGACGACCTTCACGGTGATGAAGCCATTCGACGCGCGGCGGATCGTGGTCGTGAACCTCGCGCGTCTGGGACAGCAGGTCGATGTGGCCCGTGACATCGGCATCCGGCTGGATCGGGCGGAACCGCTGACCTCGCAGGAAGCGATCTGCATCGCGCAAATCGTCGTGCGACAAGTCCCCGTTATCGCGGAGCGTCTTGCGTCGTCCCCGCCCACGGCACCGCCCGACAACTCCTGCGCGGCGCAGGCGGACGGCGTGCAGCGCCGTGTTCTGCCGTTCGATCTATGACGGAGGCAGGACAACGACCTGCAGGCCAAAGACGCTGACGGTGCCGTTCGACACCGTGACGGGCACGCGCGCTATGCCGTCATTCCCCGCCAGTCCCGCGACGCCCGCATTCAGGATCGCGGCCTCGCCCGTCGTCAGCAGTCCTTGTGCGACGGCACCTGCCATCAGCGGCTCCCACCCCTCCAGCGCCAGCGTCAGCGCGCCGTCCGGGCGGCCATCGGCATCGACCGCGACCTCTCCGGTCAGATCGGCGCGGATGTCGCCCCAGACGATCTCCCCCCGGCGCAGCAGGACCGTCTGAATGATCGGTTGCCGACCCGGTCCGACCGCGTCGGTCAACCCGATTTCCGCTTCCACCTTCACCGCGTCGATCCGGTCGGGAAGCTGACCCTGCGTGTCGAGAAGGTCGCGGATGGCCGGGGACAGCGTGATGTCCGATAGCGACAGCGCGACATCGTGCGCCGTCTCGGTGCCGGCCTGCCGCGTGGCGAGCAGTGCCGTCGCCGCCTCCCCCCACAGATCGGCGAGTGCCACGCGCACCGCCATCCCCTCGACGGTCGATTGATCCAGCACCGGGGTGGTGGAGGGGGTGACGATCACCGATCCGCGCAACGCCTCGTTGGTGATGTCGATTGCGTTGCCGGGAAGGTCCAGCGTCATTTCGGGCGGCGCGACCGCGATTACGTGATTGGGGCGATAGGCCAGCGCGAACGCCTGCACGAAGGGGGCGGACCACAGGATGTCGCCGTCCGGCGTGGTCACGCGCGGATCGGTCACCGTGGTGTCGAAGCGGCTGGGAAAGCCCACGACGGACAGGTCGTCGTATTCGATCCGCCAGCCTTGCGCCCGCGCGGCCTCGATCCCCGCGATGATGCCCCGCTCCGCCGCACCGGAGCCGAACCACCACCAACCGCCCCATATCAGGGCGACCACCGCCACCAGCCCCGTCAGCCATTTCGCCATGCCCGGCCCTTTCGCCCATGTCTCGCCCCGTCTATCGGGGGGAACGGATGCGCGAAAGGACCGCAGATGACCATTCCGGACGAACTCTGGGTATTCGGCTATGGCTCGCTGATCTGGAACCCCGGCATCGACGTGGCCGAGCAGCGTCTGGCGGCCCTTGCCGATTTCCGGCGCGGCTTTTGCATGCGGTCGATCCACCATCGCGGCTCGCAGGAAGATCCCGGTCTGGTTCTGGCGCTGGAGCCTCACGATGGCAGCAGCTGCACCGGCCTGGCCCTGCGTGCGGCCGAGCCGGAAACGGCGCTGCGGGCCTTGCGGGAGCGGGAGCTGATCTCCTCTGCCTATTTCGAGCAGCACGTCACGCTTTTGGGAGAGGACGGGGAGGCCGTGACCGCGCTGGCCTACGTCATCGACAGGACGCACGACCAGTACTGCCCCGAACTGACGCTGGAGGAGCAGGCGCAGATCATCGCGCGGGCGACCGGTGGCCGCGGTCCGAACCATGAATACCTGACGCGGACGGCCGCGGGTCTGGCCGCCCTGGGCATTCGCGACGACGACATGGGCTGGCTGGTCACGCGTGTGCAACAGATCATGGATGCCGCCTGAGCCGCGCTTGTGACCAAATCGCAGCGCCGCTAGGGTTTTCAATGCAATCACGCAGCGCCCGCGCAGGGCCAGAGGCCACATGACCATCGACCCTCTCGACCACGGCACCCAGTTTTCGCAGCCGATCCGGCAGATCGTTCAGATGCTGGTGGTTCTGGTGGCTGTCGGCGTGGGCGTGGTGCTGGCCTATCCGACGGTCGCGCCGATCTTTTCGGCGAACCCGTGGCTGAACGGTACGATCATCCTGGTTTTCGTCCTGGGCGTGCTGGCCTGTTTCGCACAGGTCTTTCAGCTGTTCAGTTCGGTCAGCTGGATCGAAGGCTTCGCCGAGCAGCGCAGCGGCCACGACATCACGCGCCCCCCCGGCCTGCTGGCCCCCCTGGCATCGCTGCTGCGGTCGCGGTCGGCGCGCAGCCAGATCTCGTCATCGTCTTCCCGCTCGATCCTCGATTCGGTCGGCGCACGGATGGAGGAGGCGCGGGACATCACGCGCTATATCGTCAACACCCTGATCTTCCTTGGCCTTCTGGGCACGTTCTGGGGTCTGGCGACCACCGTCCCGGCCGTCGTTGACACGATCCGCAACCTGAACCCCGACAACGGCGAGGGTGGCGTCGCGGTCTTCGGCCGTCTGATCAGCGGGTTGGAGTCGCAGCTGGCAGGCATGGGCACGGCCTTCGCGTCGTCGCTGCTCGGTCTGGCGGGGTCGCTCGTCGTGGGCCTGCTGGAACTGTTCGCGGGCCATGGCCAGAATCGCTTCTACCGCGAGATGGAGGATTGGCTGTCGTCGATCACGCGCGTCGGCCTTGTCGGCGACGGCGGGGAGGAGACGATCGACCAATATTCCCTGGCCGCCGTGCTGGACCACATGAACTACCAGATGGAATCGCTGGGCGATATGTTCGCCAAGGCCGAAGCCGGGCGTCTGGCTGCCGACAGCAAGATGGCCCATCTGACCGAAGCGGTGACCGCCATGGCCAGCCGGATGGACGGCGGGGTCGGCACGGCCGACGCGCTCAACCGTGTGGCCGAGGGGCAGGAAAATATCGTGACGGTTCTGCAAGGGTCGTCCGGGGCGTCGGGTGACGGCGGGCTGGATGCCGAAAGTCGGATGCGCCTGCGGTCGATCGATGTGCAACTGCTCAAGGTCTTCGAGGAGGTTCAGCAGGGACGGCAGGCCGCCATCGACGATTTGCGCGGCGACCTAGGGTCGCTGACCCGCACGCTGCGACAATTGAACCGCCAGATGCAGGCGTCCAACGCCGAAGGCGACGGCGAACCGGACGGGGCCTGATCCATGGCTTTCGCGCGGCGCAACGGACAGCGGTTCACGGCCAACGTCTGGCCGGGGTTCGTCGATGCCATGACGGCGCTTCTGCTGGTTCTGATGTTCGTGCTGTCGATCTTCATGATCGTGCAATTCGTCCTGTCGGAAACCATCGAAGGTCAGTCCGACACGATCGAGGGACAAGGACAGGCGCTGGAAGCGTTCAGCGCGCAGGTCGCCTCCCTGTCTCGCGCCCTGGGGCTGGAGAATGCGCGCGCCGCCGCGTTGGAAGATGACGTCGCCGAATTGGGCGCGGAGCGGGATACGCAGGCCGCGCTGATCGCGACCCTGTCGGCGCAGCGCGATGATCTGACCAGTCGTGTGGCCACTTTCGAGGAACAGGTCGCCAGCCTTATCGCGACGCGCGACCGGCTTTCGACATCGCTTGAGACGACCGAAGGGGAGCGCTCGGCGCTGGCCGGGCAACTGGCGACCACCGAAGGGGAGCTGACCCGCATCATCGATGAGCGGGAGGCGCTGCAATTGGCGCTGGCAGCCGCCCGGAACGAAATCGACGAAAGCGCGGAAGTGGCCCGGCTGGCAGCGGCCCGGCGCGAAGCGGTGGAGGCCTTGCTGGTGGACCTTCGCGCCGAATCCGAAACCCGGCAGGCAACGCTGGCCCAGACCCTGGCCGCATTGGACGGACAACGCGATGCGGCGCAGGCGTTGCAGGATCAGGTGACCGACCTTGAAGCATCGCTGGACGAGACCGAGTCAGCGCGCTTGGCCGAATTGGCGGCGGCGCAGGCCCTGCGCGAACGACTGGCCGATGCGGATGCCGACCTGACGGCCGCGGAAACCGAACGTCTGGCGGAAGCTGCGGCTGCGGAAGCCTTGCGAAGCCGGTTGGCCGGGTCCGAGGCCGAACTGACGGCGATGACCCTTGCGCTGGAGGCGCAGCGTCGCGAAGCAGAAGAGACGCTGACCCTGCTGGCCGCGACGCAGACAGCCCGCGACGACCTGACCGATCGTCTGGCACAGGCCCTCGCCGATCTGGACGACAGCCGCGCGGGTGTCGGTGATATCGAAGATCGTCTTGCGACCGCATTGGCCCGGCTGGACGCGGGAGACGCGACCGAAGCCGATTTGCGCGCCGAGGTGGCACGGCTGCAGGCGACGCTGGACGCGCGCGGATCGACCGTGGCGGAGGCCGACGCGCGCCGGACGGAGTTGGAGCGTCGCCTGAACGAAGCGCTGGCCGCGCGGGACGCGGCGCAAGTCACGCAGAGCGATCTGCGCGACGACCTTGCCGCCGAACTGGCGCGCCGCCTGGCGGCGGAGGAGGAGGAAGCCACCGCGCTGACGGATGCGGAGCGGATGGCCGCACTGCTGGGGCAGGCGCGGGCGGAACTGGCCCAAGTCGACGACGACCGGATCGTCGCGCAGCGCGAGGCGGCTGTCCTGAACCAACAGGTCGCCGAATTGCGCGCGCAGCTGGGTGGTTTGCAGAACCTTCTGTCGGCGGCCGAGGAACGGGATGCAGAGGCGCAGATCCAGATCGACACGCTGGGCAGTCGCCTTAACACCGCGCTGGCCCAGGTCGCGTCGGAGGAGAAGGCGCGGGCCGAACGGCTTGCGGCAGAGGCCGCGGAGTTGGAGCGGTTCCGGTCGGAATTCTTCGGCCAACTGCGCGATGTCTTCGACGGGCGCGACGGGATCGAAATCGTTGGCGACCGCTTTGTCTTCTCGTCCGAAGTGCTGTTTCCGCAAGGCGATGTGGAGTTGCAGGCCGAAGGGCGCCAGCAGATCGCACAGGTCGCGGACATCATCCTGGATGTTGCCGACCAGATCCCCCCGAACATCGACTGGGTCCTGCGGATCGACGGCCATACCGACGACGTCCCGCTGTCGGGTTTCGGTCGCTATGCCAATAATTGGGAGCTGAGCCAGGGCCGCGCGCTTTCGGTCGCGCTCTATTTGATCGAAGCGTTGGGTGTGCCGCCGGACCGGGTCGCGCCGACGGGGTTCGGGGAGTTTCGGCCCGTGGACACGGCCGACACGGACGCGGCTCGGGCAAGGAACCGGCGCATCGAGCTCAAGCTGACGGAACGCTGAACGGGCGCGCGCCGAAGCGCGTCACCGGCAGTAGGGGCCGGAGCGGTAGCCGGCCACGTCGAAGTGGAAATGATCGCGGTGATAGCGGTCGGATTCAGGTCCGAGCACCGTACCGAACGGCCCGCAGGCCCGCTGCCACAAGGTGCGCAGCATTCGCCCCTTGGCCCCACGGCCCCAATCGGACAGCACGGTCAGACGCTCCCCGTTGGCGAGGGTGATGGCGGAGATGTCGATGGCATTTCCCTTGGCATGTTCGCTCAGCTTGGCACCCGCCCGGCTGTTGCGGGTGCGGCAGGAATAGCCGGCGGCCACCTGCAATGCGACGGCCCCGCCGCCGGTGCGCCCGACGGTGGGCAGAACGCCCTGCCGAACCCAATCGTCCAGGGCGACGGCGGTGGCACAGTTCATCCGCGTCGGCCGACTCAGCGCGACGCCACCCACGGCTGTGACGCGGACCGGGTTCGGAATGCCGCAGGCCCCGGATCCGTTCACGGGATCGATCCGGGTCGCGACGATGCTGCTCCGCCCGCAAGGGCCTCCACCGCTCTGGCCTTGGCGGGGCGTGCGACTGGCCGCAAGAACAAGATCGTCGGGGCGCAGGCCGGGACGGTCCGACTGTCGCACGCTGCCGGTGATGTCGATGCGCGGTTCGGGCGACCGGATCGCTGCGGCCATGGTCAGCGCCAGCCGGTCTTCGGGGGTCAAACGCTCTACGGGGCGCACGGACCGGGGGACCGCCGCGATTTTGGGGGTTTCGATGCTGCCGCGCGTCGACATCACCTCCAGCTGCAAGACGGGCCGCGGCTCGGGTCGGATATCGGCGGCGGCGGGCAGGGCAAGCAGGGCAAGTGCAAGGATCGGTCTCATGGCGCGTCTCCCCGGCCAAAGTTGGCCTTGTCGGTGTCCTGTCCCGCTTCGATGATGCCGCGCCGGATGGCGCGGGTTCGTGTAAAATAATCGTGCAGATGGTCGCCGTCACCCTTGCGGATGGCCCGTTGCAACGCGAACAATTCTTCGGTGAAACGGCCAAGGATTTCCAGCGTCGCATCCTTGTTGTTCAAAAAAACGTCCCGCCACATCACCGGGTCACTGGCCGCGATGCGGGTGAAGTCCCGAAAACCGGCGGCCGAATATTTGATGACCTCGCTGTCGGTGACACGGCGCAGATCGTCCGCCACGCCGACCATCGTATAGGCGATCAGATGCGGCGCATGGCTGGTCACCGCCAGCACACGGTCGTGGTGGTCCGGCTCCATCGTATCGACGTTCGATCCCATCGCGCGCCACAGCCGGGCCAGTCGATCGGTCGCATCGGATGCCTCATTCACCGGTGTCAGCAGGCACCAGCGATTGTCGAAAAGCTCCGCGAAGCCGGATGTCGGGCCGGAGTGTTCGGTTCCGGCCAACGGGTGCGCGGGCACAAAATGGACCCCCGGTGGCAGGTGCGGCGCGACCGCCTCGATCACGGCGCGTTTCACCGATCCGACGTCGCTGACGGTGGCACCGGGTTTCAGATGTGGGCCGATGTCGGCGGCGACCTCGGCCATGGCGCCGACGGGGACGCATAACACCACCAGATCGGCGTCGCGCACGGCCTGCGCCGCCGTTTCGGTCACCCGGTCGCACAGCCCCAGATCCAGCGCGGTGGCGCGGGTTTCGGCGGACCGCGCGGTGCCGACGATTTCACCCGCCAGTCCGTCGCGTTTCATCCGCAGGCCCATGGACCCCGCGATAAGGCCCAGACCGATCAAAGCGACGCGGTGATAGATCACGCTCATGTGCCGCGCGCCCGCCACGCGGTCAGCGCGTCCAGCAGCCGGGTCGTTCCGGCCCCGTCCCCCACCGTCATGCGCAAGCAGTGGGGCAGGCCGTAATTCGCCGGATGCCGGACGATCACGCCTTGGGATTTGAGGAAGGTGTCGGCATCCCGCGCCTCGTCCTCGTCGGCGAAGCGGGCCAGGACGAAATTCGCCTCGGACGCGTCCGATGGCAGGCCCAGATCGGCCAAACCGGCCCGCAGGCGCGCCCGCTGTTCGGTGTTGTCGGCCAGACAGTGGGCGGCAAAGTCGCGGTCGCGCATCGCCGCTTCGGCGGCGGCCAGCGCCACATTCGACAAGTTGAACGGGCCCCGGATGCGGTTGAGCACGTCGATGATCGCCTGCGGCCCGTAGCCCCAGCCGATACGCAATCCGCCCAGCCCGTACATCTTGGAGAAGGTGCGCGTCACGAAGACGTTGTCGCGCGTCGTCGCCAGCCCCAGCCCGCCATCGAAGTCGGGCACGTATTCCGCATAGGCCCCGTCAAGGACCAGCAGGCACCCGTCGGGCAGACCGTCGGCCAGACGCACGACATCCTGTCCGCCCATAAAGGTACCAGTGGGATTGGCGGGGTTCGCGATGAAGACAAGGCGGGTGGCGTTGGTCACGCCCGCCAGCAGCTTGTCGACGTCGACGGTGCGCGCGGTTTCCGCGACCTGCACCGGCGTGGCCCCCGCGCCGCGCGCGCTGATGGCGTACATCAGGAAGGCGTATTCGGTGTGCAGCACCTCATCGCCCGGCCCGGCATAGGCCTGACAGAGCATGTGGATGATCTCGTCCGACCCCACGCCGCAGATGACGCGATCGGGGTCCAGCCCGTGCACCTCGGCGATGGCGGCGCGCAAACCGGCGTGGTCGGTGGAAGGATAGAGATGCATGGCCTGCGCGGCATGGGCGGCGGCGGCGCGGGCGCTTTCGGGGGCACCGTGCGGGTTCTCGTTCGACGATAGCTTCAGGATGTCGTCCACGCCGTCGACCTTGGAGGTGCCGCCGACGTAGAGTTCGATGTCCATGATCCCCGGCTGGGGTTTGGGTGCGGCGGTCATGTCGAATGGCTCCCGGATGGTCCGGGGTGTTCTATGCCGCGCGGGCCCCGAGGGGCAATGGCGGCTCTTTCTTCGGGCGGTAAATACCTCCGCGCGCGCGAGGGGTTTGCCCCGGTCACAGGAAGCTTTGGGGGTCGATATCGATGCTCAGCCGGGTCGAGCGGGGCAGGATGATCCGCCCGACCCAATCGGCCAGTGCCGGCTGGATCGGGGCCTGGCGGGGGGCCTTGACCAGCAGTCGCACGCGATGCCGCCCCCGGATGCGCGCAATGGGCGCGGGGGCGGGGCCGTAAACTTCGGCACCGATCGCGGCCAGGGGCGTGATGTCGCGGGCCAGGGCATTGCCGACGTCGAAGGCTGTCGCGCCATCGGTGTCGGAAATGACGATGCCGGCCATACGGCCGTAAGGTGGGACGCCCGCGGCGCGGCGCTGATCCGCTTCCTCGCGCAGGAAAGATTCCTCGTCGCCCGACAGGATCGCGCGGATGACGGGGTGCTCGGGTTGATAGGTCTGCATCAGCGCGACGCCCGGCTTGTCCGCGCGCCCCGCACGCCCCGACACCTGGCGCATCAATTGGAATGTGCGTTCGGCGGCGCGCAGGTCGCTGCCCTGAAGCCCGAGATCCGCGTCGATGACGCCCACAAGGGTCAGCTTGGGAAAGTTATGTCCCTTGGCCACCAACTGCGTGCCGACGATGATGTCCGCCCCGCCCCGTGCGATCTCCTCGACCTTGGCCTTGAGGCTGCGTGCGGACCCGAAGAGGTCGGACGACAGGATCGCGACGCGCGCCTCGGGGAACAGGGTCGTCACCTCCTCGGCCATGCGTTCGACGCCGGGGCCGACGGCGGCCATCTTGCCTTCCACCTTGCACGACGGGCAGGCGTCCGGCATCGGCGCAGTCTCCCCGCATTGGTGGCACATCAGACGTTTCTGGAACCGGTGTTCGACCATGCGCGCATCGCATTGGTGGCAGGCGACCTGCTGCCCGCAGGCGCGGCACAGCGTGACGGGGGCGTATCCACGACGGTTCAAAAAGATCAGGCTCTGCTCGCCCTCGATGATCCGCGCCTCGATCGCGCGCTGCAACGTGGGGGAGACCCATCGACCGCCCGGCAGCTGTTCATCGCGCATGTCGATGGTGGCCAGCTTCGGCATGACCGCATCGCCGAAGCGCGACGTGAGATCGAGCCGCGCGTATTTGCCCAGCTCCGCATTGGCCCAGCTTTCGAGCGATGGTGTAGCGGTGGCGAGGATCACCTGCGCGCCTTCGCAGGACGCACGCAGCACGGCCATGTCGCGGGCCGAATAGAGCACGCCGTCCTCCTGCTTGTAGGAGGTGTCGTGTTCTTCATCGACGACGATCAGGCCAAGGCTGCGGAACGGCAGGAACAGCGACGATCTTGCACCCACCACCAGCCGGGCCTGGCCGGTCGCGACATGGGTCCAGCAGCGTCGACGCTCGGCCTGGGTGACGCCCGAATGCCATTCGGCGGGCCGCGCGCCGAAGCGCGCCTCCACCCGCGTCAGAAACTCACCCGTCAGCGCGATTTCGGGCAGCAGCACAAGGGCCTGCCGCCCCTGCGCCAGAGCCTCGGCGACCGCTTCGAGATAGACTTCGGTCTTGCCGGACCCGGTGACGCCCTTAAGCAGGGTCGTGCCATAGGTCCCCGATTTGACGGAGGTTCGCAGGCCTTCTGCCGCCGCAATCTGATCCTCGGCCAGCGTCTTGCCGGGGCGCTGCGGGTCCAGCGTCGGATAGTCGGCATCGCGCGGCGTGGCCTGTTCCAGCACCGCGCCCGACTTGAGCAGGCCCTTGACCACGCCCGAGGAAACCCCTGCCATATCGGCCAGTTCCGACAGGGCGAAGACATCGCCGGGGCGGCTTTGCAGGGCGTCGATCACGGCCGCCCGCGCGGCGGTGGCGCGGTCCGGCTCCCCGGTTCCCAGCGTGTAGACCCGCCGTTTGCCCGGTGCTTCGCCCAGACCGGGTGCCCGCAGGCCAAGGCGCAGCATCGCGGGCAGGGGCGTCAGCGTATAAGCGGCGGAGCGTTCGATGAAATCCCGAAACGCCTGCGCCATCGGCGGCACCGGCAGGACGCGCAGGATCGGGCGCAGTTTCTCGACCGGCCAGTCGCCCGCCGCCGCGCCCCAGACCACGCCCAGCACCTTGCGCGGGCCAAGCGGCACCTCGACGAAGGCCCCGTCCTCCACCCCGCCCTCGGGCGCGCGGTAGTCGAGCGCCCGGTCGAGCGGTTGGGTCGTCAGAACGGCCACGGGCGCGCCGGGGGGATGGAAACGGGTCATGGAGGTCATATCGCCCCTGCACCGCCCGTTTGCCAGAGGGCGTCAGGCCGTCCGACGCGTCAGGGCCGTCACCAGACCCATCGCCATCAGCGCGACGCCACCGCCCTGCGTTACGCGGCGCAGCACTGCGGGCCGCCGCAGACCCGCGCGCAATCGGTCGGCCAGCAGCGCATAGGTCAGCGTATTGAGCGCGGCCAACGTGACGAAGGTTGCCGTCAGGATCGCGAATTGCGGCAACAGCGGGTCGCCGGCCCGCAGGAATTGCGGAACGAAGGCGATGAAGAAGACGATGGATTTCGGATTGAGGGCAGTTACGACGGCGGCATGGCCGAAGACCGCGCGGGCGGGAACCTTCCGCACCGTGCCGATGGGTCCCAGGGTGGCGGCATCTGCGGACCGGAACAGCGTCCACCCCATCCAGATCAGATAGGCCGCGCCGATCCATTTGAGCACCGTGAACAACGTCGCCGACGCCAACACCAGCGTGCCCAGACCCGCCAGCGACGCCGACATGGCGATCGCATCGCCCACAGCCACCCCGGTTGCGGATGCCACGGCAACGCGGCGGCCCTGGGACACCGCATAGCTTGTCACCAGAAGGACGGTGGGGCCGGGAACCAGCAGAAGGGCGGTGGAAGCGGCCACGAAGGTCAACCAGAGCGTGAAGTCCATTGGGGTGGCCCTTGGATGTCGGGAGGCGTATTGTAGAACAAAGCTCACACGCACCCCGGGGACAACATGAAATTCTTCGTAGATACCGCCGACATCGACGCCATCCGCGACCTGAACGAGACCGGAATGGTCGATGGCGTGACCACGAACCCTTCGCTGATCGCCAAGTCCGGGCGCGACATCAACGAGGTCACGAAGGAGATCTGCGACATGGTCGACGGGCCGGTATCGGCCGAGGTCGTGGCGCTGGATTTCGATCAGATGCTCAAGGAAGGCCGTCACCTGGCCAAGATCGCCGACAACATCTGCGTCAAGGTGCCCCTGACCTGGGCGGGCCTTCGCACCTGCAAGGCGCTGACGGACGAAGGCACCAAGGTGAACGTGACGCTGTGCTTCTCGGCCAATCAGGCGCTGCTGGCGGCCAAGGCGGGCGCGACCTTCATAAGCCCCTTCATCGGTCGGCTCGATGACCTGAACCTGGACGGCATGGACCTGATCGGGGACATCCGCACCATCTATGACAATTACGGGTTCGAGACCGAAATCCTGGCCGCGTCGATCCGCAACGCGAACCACATGAAGGACGCCGCACTGATGGGGGCCGACGTGGCGACGGCCCCTCCGGGCGTCATCAAGGGGATGATAAACCACGTGCTGACCGACAAGGGCCTGGACGGGTTCATGGCGGACGTGAAGAAGGCCGGTATCAAGATCCTGTAAGGCCCGCGCGCCACAGTCGCGGCCAATGACCGGGCCGGGGGCGATTTTCCGTCCCCGGTCCGCGTCGTTCGTGCTATCCCGCCTCCAAACGGCATCAGACCGAAGAGAGAGCAGATGGCAGACAACACCGCCCGCAGCGCGGCGCCCGATTGGCGTGACCGCGTGATGACCGACCCCGACATGATCCTGGAAGACCGGGACCTGATGCGCGCGCTGATCGCCGCGAACGAGCGTCAGATGGGCAAGAATATCGTGGACCTGCGGGGCATCGCGATGGACCGGCTGGAGGCGCGGCTGGACCGCCTGGAGGATACGCATCGCAGCGTGATTGCCGCCGCCTATGAAAACCTCGCGGGCACCAATCAGATCCATCGCTGCGTTCTCAAGCTGTTGGAGGCAGCGGATCTGCCCCACCTGCTGGACCTGCTGCCGGGCGAACTGGCCGATATCGTGCGGGTCGACCGCGTGCGGCTGGTGCTGGAAAGCCCGACGCCGGGGCCGGCACCGCATGCCACGGTGTCGCCGGTCGATCCGGGGTTCGTCGACGATTACATCACGCAGCGCCGCGACGTCCCGGTACGTCGTGTCACCCTGCGCCAGTGTCATCCCGCGTCGGAGTGGGTGTTCGGCGAAGACAGTGCCTGGATTCGGTCGGAGGCGCTTTTGAAGATCGACCTAGGTCCTGAAAAGCTGGGCGCGATGCTGGCCTTCGGGGCGGAGGATCCGCACCAGTTCCGCGCCAACCAGGGCACGGAACTTCTGACGTTTTTCACACAGGCGTTCGAGCGGGTGCTGCGCGGACACCTGGGGTGAGCCTGGAGATTTCACCCGGCGCGCGCGATGCGCTGAGCGCTTGGGTGGATCACATGCGCGCGCTGGACGGTGCGGCGGACAATACGCTGACCGCCTACGCGCGCGACGTCACCACCTTTCTGGCGTTTCAGGCCGGGCATCGCGGCGGGCCGATGGGACTGACGCAGATCGGGGCGATCCGCACGCCCGACATGCGTGCCTGGATGGCGGATCAGCGCCTGCGCGGGACCGGCCCACGATCGGTCGCGCGGCATCTTTCGGCCGTCAAATCGTTCATTCGCTGGCTATCGGAGCGTGAGGGGTTCGATCCCACCGCGGTCCTGTCGACCCGCGCGCCGAAGTTCCGCAAGCCGCTGCCGCGCCCCGTGTCTCAAGGGGCCGCAAAGGACCTGATTGCGACGGTCGGACTGCAAAGCGAGACGCCGTGGATCGCCGCGCGGGACGTGGCGGTCGTGACCGTGCTTTATGGCTGTGGCCTGCGGATTTCCGAGAGTCTGGGCCTGACGGGCGGCGATGCGCCGCTGGCCGACGTCCTGCGCATCAGGGGCAAAGGCGGGAAGGAACGGATCGTGCCGGTCCTGCCGGCCGCGCGGGATGCGGTGAACCGCTATGTTGCCGCCTGTCCATTCGATCTGGAGATCGACGGCCCGCTGTTTCGCGGGGCGCGGGGCGGTCCACTCAACGGGCGGATCGTGGCCGGCGTGATGGCGCGGGCACGGATGCAACTGGGCCTGCCGTCTTCGGCCACGCCGCATGCGCTGCGCCACAGTTTCGCGACGCATCTGCTGGAGGCGGGGGGCGACCTGCGGTCGATCCAGGAATTGCTGGGTCATGCCAGTCTTTCGACGACGCAGGCCTATACCGCCGTCGATCAGGTGCATCTGATGGAAACCTACGCCCGCGCCCATCCGCACGGGCGCTGACCGGTCAGGTCCGGTTCGTGCCGCGCAAGCGTTTCAGGAACGCTTCGGTCCACCAGGCGATGTCCTCCTCAAAAACGCTGACGCGCAGGGCGGCGTGACGTTCCTGCCGTTCGGCCAGCGGCATGTGAAGCGCGCGGTCGATGGCATCGGCGAAACTGCCGTGGTCGAACGGGTTGACCAGCAGCGCGTCCTCCATCTGTTCCGCGGCCCCGGCAAAATGCGACAGGATCAGAACGCCCGGATCGTCCGGGTCCTGTGCCGCCACGAATTCCTTGGCCACCAGGTTCATGCCGTCGGCCAGCGGCGTGACCAGGGCGGCGTCGGCCCGCCGGTAGAGCCCCGCAATCACGGCACGGTCGAAATGACGACGGACATAGCGGATCGGCGTCCAATCCAGATCGGCATGGGCCCCGTTGATCGACCCGGCCGCCTGCTCCAACTCCTCCCGGATATCCTGATAGGCGGTGACATCCTCGCGCGATACGGGGGCGATTTGAAGGAAGGTGGGCCGCGGCGCGCCCTCGGTCCGCCGCGACAGATAATCCCCGAACGCCTTGAATCGATGGACGAGCCCTTTGGAATAATCGAGGCGATCGACTCCGATCAACAGGGGGGCCTTTGCGGCCAGTTGCAATTGGGGCACGTCGGCGGCTTTGGCGGTCTCTTCAAATCCTACCGCATCGATGCCGATGGGAAAGCTCAGGATCTGAAACTGGTGGCCCGCGCGGTGCCAGCGCCCGTTTGGCATAAGCGACGCCTTGGAATCGTGGCGCAACATCTCGTTCGCTGATGTGACATCGCGCTTGGTCTGCAGGCCGAAGACGTCGTGGGCCGCGATCCACGACGACAGGGCCGCGACCTGTGGCAAGGCCATGACGTCGGTGGGACTGGGAAACGGAATATGGAGGAACAGCCCGATCCGGTTGGTCACGTTCAGCTGTCGAAGCTCCTGCGCGACCATCAGGAAATGGTAGTCCTGTATCCAGATCAGGTCTTCGGGTTCGGCGATGGCGGCGATGGCGCGCGCGACGCGGCGGTTCACGGCCGCGTAGGCCTCGAAATCGCCGTCGTGAAAATTCAGAAGGTCGGGGCGATGGTGGAACAGGGGCCAAAGAACGGAATTGGCATAGCCGAGATAATAGCCCGAATGCTCCGCCTCGGTGATGGCGAAGGTGGCGCGGTCATAGGCACCGGACCCGATTTCGGTCAGTCCCTCCAGCGCAAACTCGGTCGGATCCGCAGCCCCGATCCAGAGGCCGCCCGCCGCCGTCAGCACTTCGTCGATGGCGAAGACGAGACCTCCGGCAGGCACATCCCCCTTGGGAATGCGATTGGAGACGACGATGATGCGGCCGGAGCCCGGCGCACCCGATGAACGGCTGGAGGAGGACATCAGTCAGGCCAGCCAGTCGTCCAGCACCTTCAGCAGCGCGGCGGGGTCGGGCAGGCGCGCCTCGGCCACGGTTTCGGCCATGCCGATCTTGATGGTGGCCCCCTTGCGCTCTCGGATCAGTTCCAGCGCAGGTTCGTCTGTCAGGTCGTCCCCCGCGAAGATCGGAGTCTTACCCTCGAACCCCGGTCGGCCGAGCAGATCGCGCAAGGCGATGTCCTTGCCCACGCCTTCGGGCTTGAGCTCATAGGCCATGAGGGCGGGTTGAAGGCGGAACCCCTCGGCCGCCATGGCAAGGCTTTCCATGAACCGCAGGGCAAGCGCGCCGTGTTCGGTGGCCTGGCGGTAATGCAGAACCACGCCCGAGGGCTTGGGCTCGACCAGGAATTCGGGGCGCAGGGCCGCGAAATCCTGCGCCAGACGGATCAGGCGGGCGACGGTCTCGCGATCGAAGGTGACGGTGTTTTCGTGCACGCCGTCGTGGCGCATTTCGGACCCGTGGGTGCCGATCAGCGTTCCGTTGAAATCGGGCACGAAGCCTTCCAGCGCTTCAACCGACCGACCGGAGACGAGGGCGACCCGCCCGTCCAGCTGATCCATGGCGCGGCGCAAGATGTCCGGAACCAGATCGGGCACGGTGATGCCGTCGGGGCGGTCGGCGATGTCGACCAATGTGCCGTCAAAATCCAGAAGCAGCGTGGCCGTCGCAGGATCGGGCAGCCCCTTGGCCAACCCGTCGAAGTCTATTGCGTCGGCCTCACCCATGAATCCCGTCATCTGGTAATACTGCATCGGCTGGTCATCTCCGGTCCTATTCAGCCGCCAAGACGATCGCCGGGGCTTGGCGTAGCTGTTGCACTGCGAGGGTCGCATCGACGATGCCGTCGGGATTGCCGCAATCGAAACGGGTGCCTGAGAAGCGGAACGCATGGATGCCGCCGCAGTCCGCGATGGCATCGGTCAGCTGAATCTCTCCACCCGCGCCGGGGGCCGTCTGGCGAAGCGCGTCGAATACCTCCTGCTTAAAGACATAGCGTCCAACGGCCGCAAGGGTAGAGGGCGCGGCATCGGGCAACGGTTTCTCGACCAGACCATTGGCGGGCGTGACGGCGGACCCGCCCGGCGTGCAGTCGAAAATGCCATAGCTGGAAACCCGGTCACGGGCCACATCCTGTGCCGCGATCAGGCTGGTCATGCGGTCGGGGTCGAACGCCATCGCCATCTCGCGCAGGCAGGGCGTGCCAAGCATCAGGTCGTCGGGCAGGATCACCCCAACCGGCCCGTCCAGCAGGTGATCGGCCGCCTGCAGAACCGCGTGGCCCAGACCCAGCGGTTCGGGCTGCATCACGAAAATCACCTCCACGTCGTCGGGCACGGTTGCCTGACGAACAGCGGCCAGAAGAGTTTCCTTGCCCTTGGCCGACAGCGAATCTTCCAGCCGGGCGGAGGGCGCGAGGTAATCCTCGATCGCCGATTTGTCGGGATGGGACACGAAGACGAGGCGCTTGGCCCCGGCGGCCAAAGCTTCCTCGACCGCGAATTGCAGCAGCGGGGTGTCATAGACCGGCAGAAGCTCTTTCGGGACGACCTTGGTGGCGGGCAGCATTCGCGTGCCCATGCCGGCGACGGGAAAGATGACGGTGGCGAGGTCGGTCATTGCAGGACTCCGGCTATAATAGTGAATCGGTCTCAAGATGTGTAACCGAGGAGTGACGCAGGTGTTCCATCCGGCGGACGGATCATCTTGCATACGCAGCATTCTGCCGGCGGCGCGTTCGCAACTGCAGCATTTCCACCGCAAGCGCCTAATTATTAAGCAGATGGAGTGCTTTTGTCAAATCCGCGGTAACATTCCGCGTCGCCTCTGCCCGTGCCGCCGGGTCCGGCAGTCGCAACAGATAGCTGGGATGCAGCGTTACCAACAGCGGGCGACCGTCCTTGGTCCGTTCCACTCCGCCGCGCCGCTTCAGAAGTCCGCGCCCGTCGCCCGTCAACGCGTGGAGCGCCGTGGCCCCGAGGGCAAGAACCAGTTCGGGGTCGACGGTCGCAAGCTCCCGGTCAAGCCACCATCTGCAGGCGTTCACCTCTCCGGCGTTCGGGGTTTGGTGAATGCGGCGCTTGCCGCGCTGGACGAATTTGAAATGTTTGACGGCGTTGGTGACGTAACTGGCCTGCCGATCCAGCCCCGCATCGTCGGCCAGCCGGTCGAACAACTGCCCGGCGGGGCCGGTAAAGGGTCGCCCTTCGATATCCTCCCGATCGCCAGGCTGTTCGCCGACGATCATCAGGCGCGCGTCGCGCGGACCTTCGCCGGGGACCGCCTGCGTCGCTGGCCCGTGCAGGGGGCACCTTGTGCAATCGTGAATTTCCGCGTGCAACGTCGGAAGGCTGACGGGGCGGTGTATCATCGGCGCGGGTGTCGTTTGGTCGACGCGCCGGCCCTGTCGGGGCGTGGTGGCCGCGGCATCCTGCATGGCCTGGCTGCGCGCGCGCGCGCCGGCGATCAGATCGGGAATAAGCGCCGCTTCGGGCAGGTTCTTCCAATACTTCTTGGGCATCTCGGCCCGCATGGCGTCTGGCTTGAGCCGGGCGGGATTGAAGATGTTCGCGTAATATGTCGTCCAAAGCTGCTCCAGCGGATCGTCGGCGTCGGGGCGTTGGCTCTCGATCTCGTGCAGCGTCAGGGTGCGATCCTGATAGCGGATCGTGACCTCGGGCGTGACGATGGCCCAGTCCATGTCCCCGAAACGGTTCACGAAGAAATCCGCCGTCGGTTCCTCGATGCGGTGGGTCGGTTCGAACCAGGCCGCGAACCGCCGCCTGCCGTCCGCCTGACCGACTTCCCGGAAGCGCACGAAGGCGTGCATCTTGTGCAGATCGCGGTGGATGGATTTGGCGATGTCGCGCGCTTGTGCCACCTGGGCATCGGCGCGGTTGGACAGAAGGCCCGGCTCCGCCTGCAACCGCATCAAGAGGACGTAAGCCAGCGTCATCCCCTTGCCGGAGCGTTCGGGGATCAGGCTGCGGCTGAGGTCGGCGAAGCTGGCGGGAACCTTCAGATCGCCGCGTTCAACTGACAGTGGACCAATGGGCAGGGGCGCGTCGAACATCGACGCATCGTCGCCCGCAAGGCCCCAGTCCACCTGTGCTGCGGGCACGTCCGCCCGTGCCAGCCGCCGCGCGGTTTCGCGCCATGCGGCATAGGTGCCGATGCGCGGCAGGCGCGGCGCGTACACGTCAGAACAGCTCCATCTGCTGCGGCTTGACGAACCGGGCGCGCAGGTTGGCCCCGTCCAGCATCTGACCCGGTGTGTGGCCGCGCGCGACGACGAAGGACGATGCCTGCTTGATGCGTCCGCCCATGCGGCGAATATCTTCGAGGGCGAGCGCCCCGTTGCGGCGGGACGACAGGATGCGCTGAACGATCTTGGTGCCGAAGCCGGGGACGCGCAGCAGGTCTTCCTTGGCCGCACGGTTCACGTCGACGGGAAAACGGTCGCGATTGGCCAGCGCCCACGCAAGCTTGGGGTCGACGTCGAGGTCCAACATTCCGCCGTTGTCGCGTGTGATGATCTCGTCCAGCCCGAAATCGTAGAAGCGCAGCAACCAGTCGGCCTGATAGAGCCGGTGTTCGCGCATCAGCGGCGGATCGACCAGGGGCAGGACCGCGCTGGCATCGGGGATGGGCGAGAAGGCGGAATAATACACCCGTTTCAATCCGTACGCCCCGTACAGCTTGTTCGCGGTACCCAGAATGTCGGCATCGTCGGCGGCATCGGCCCCGACGATCATCTGCGTGCTTTGTCCGGCCGGCGCGAATTTGCCCCGCCGGCGCCCGGTGAAAGACTTCTCAGCGTAGTCTTCCTTGGTCAGGCGGACCTTGCCCATCGCGTCGCGAATGCCGGCCGGATCTTTTTCGGGGGCATAGGCGCGAACGCTGGCGTCGGTGGGAAGCTCTACATTGATCGACAGACGGTCTGCGGACAGGCCCGCGCGTTCGATCAACTCTGGGGAGGCTTCGGGGATCGTCTTGAGGTGGATGTAGCCGCGGAAGCCGTCGGCGCGCAGTTTTTCGGCAATGCGCACCATCTCCTCCATCGTGTAATCCGACGATTTGACGATGCCCGAGGATAGGAACAGGCCCTCGATATAGTTGCGCCGGTAGAATTCGATGGTCAGCCACACCACCTCCTCCACGGTGAACCGCGCGCGCGGCACGTTCGACGACACCCGATTGATGCAATACGCGCAATCGTAGACGCAGTAATTCGTCATCAGGATCTTGAGCAGCGAGATGCACCGCCCATCGGGCGCATAGGCGTGGCAGATGCCCGACCCCGTGGTCGAGCCCAGCCCCTTGCCATCGCGGGAGCCGCGCTTCGTCGTGCCCGACGATGCGCAACTGGCATCGTACTTGGCCGCATCCGACAGCAGCGCGAGTTTATCCTGAATTGTCATCTTTGCCATTCGTTCACTATATGTTCCAGGCCCGTGCGCAGCAAGGCCCGAAGATGCGACGGAACATCTCAGCCACGATCGACGTTGGGGATCAGATCAACGAGGCCTTGCGCTTCGTCAATCGACCGAACGGGCGAATGCGCAACATCATACGGAGCAATCGAATGAACAGCATCTTCTACATCATCGGTGTGGTCGTCGTCGTCGTTGCAGTGATCAACTTCGTCGCCTGATCACATCCCCATCCGATCTGACGTATCAAAGGAGAATTCCATGACGACCCCGACCCCCAACCGCAAGAAAACCGAAACCGGCACAGCTGGCGTGGCGGAAACCCCCGTCGGCGTCGCCTCCACCACGTCGTCCGCGACGGCGCATGTGTCCGAAGACACCGGGTCCGACCTGAAGGCGAAGGCCAAGGCCGAAGCCGCCAAGATCGCCGACCAAGCACGCGCGGCAGCCGATGCCCGCGTCGAAGACGTCAAGGGTGAGGCCACGCAACGCATCGATGACACGGCCGCGAATATTCGGAGCGCCGGACGTGAATTCGGCCCCGAAAGCTACCAGGCGCAGGCGGCGGACTACCTTGCCGACAACCTGATCGAAGCGGCGGACCGGATCCGCGCGCAGGACCTGGACAGCATTGCGCGCGATGCCACCGATTTTGCCCGTCGCAATCCGGCCGTCGTTCTGGGCGGTGCCGCCCTTCTGGGCTTTGCCGCCGCGCGTCTGCTCAAGGCGTCGGAAAATGGGGGGCGCGCATGACCGACCAATCCTCCAGCCGCAAAGGCCCGGCGGGATTGATCGGGGATGTGTTGACCCACGTGGCGACACTGGTCCGTAAGGAATTCGATCTGGCCCGTACCGAAATGTCGGAAAATCTGAACCGCGCTGCTGTGGCCGTCGGCCTGCTGGTCGGGGCGCTCATCGTCGCTCTGGTCGCGTTGAATGTGCTGGCTGGCGCGCTTGTGGCGGGCGTGACCCGTCTTGGCCTTGAGCCTGGATGGTCCGCTCTGCTGGTCGGGGTCATCTTCGCGGCGGTTGCTGGCGGCATGGTGGCCAAGGGTGTGCGCGATCTGAAGCTCGTCAGCCTCGCCCCGACGCGCACCGCCAAAAACGTCCGTCGCGACGCCGAAGCCGTGAAGGAGACGTTGTGATGGCCGATCAGATGACATCCGACGACATCGAACGTGACATCGAAAAGGAACGCGTCGCGCTTTCGCGGTCGCTGAACGAGTTGCAGCGCCAGATTTCCCCAGACGCGATCGTCAATCGGGTCAGTGCCTTGCTGCGCGAAAATGGCGGCGATGTTGCCGACAGCGCCTTGCGTCAGGCACGCGCGAATCCGATGGCGTTGGCTTTGACGGGGGCCGGTGTCGCATGGCTTTTCGCGGGCCCGGCCAAAAAGGTCCACGATCCCGCATTGCTCACCGATCGGCGTCCCAGTGCGGTGCGCAACCGGCCCCGCGTCGGATACGATGAGCGTGACTACACGAAGGTGTCGGGGTTTCGCCGAACCCAGCCCGACGAAAGCTTCGAGCGCCGCGTCGCGCGCGCCGAAGATGACACATACGATCCGGCAGTGCACGCCAGTGCCGTTCCGCCGGCCACGTCCCAAACCCGATCCGCGCGGGGCAAACGCTCCTTGCGCGACCGCCTGATGGAAGGAACCGAAATGATGACCGATGCCGCCCGTGACCGCGTGATTGCCGCGCGTGAAGCCGCGATTGCCGCAGAACAACGTCTGGAGGCCCGTGCCCGCGACTACGGCATGGCCGGAAAAGAAGCCTTCAACAGTCAGCCCCTGATGGGCGCGCTCGTCGCGTTCGGGATTGGGGCGCTTGCCGGTGCCCTGCTGCCGCGCACGCGGACCGAGGATCGCCACCTGGGGGCCGCGCGCGACCGCGCCATGATGGAAGCGGAGCGCATCTACCGCTCAGAGGCCGCCAAACTGCGGGCGCAGGCCGAAGCCCTGGCGGAAGAGACGCTCGATACCGCGGCAAGCAGTTTGAAATCTGCCGCCAAGGATGTCGATGGATCGCCGGAACGATCGGTCAACTGATCCGTCGAAAGCCGTGACGAAACGACGGCGCGTTCCCTGCGGGGCGCGCCGTTTTTCAATTTATCACCTCCGGGCTGCAATCACCAAAACTTCCACCAGAAAATCGGGACGCGCCAGCTTTGCCTCCCCACAGGCACGCGCCGGGGCATGACCTTCGGCGACCCAATGATCCCAGACGTCGTTCATTTGCGCGAAATCGGCCATGTCAGCCAACCAGATCGTCGATTGCAGGATGCGGGTCTTGTCGAGGCCGATCTCGGCCAGAAGCGCGTCGACCTTATTTAGGCAGGACTGCGTTTGCTCGGCGACGGTCGCGCCCTCGCCGATTTGGCCGGCCAGATATACGGTGTCGCCGTGCTGGACGATCTGGCTCATGCGCGGCGTCGTGTGGTGTCGGGTAATCTCGGTCATCTTGGCCTCTGGGCATGATTGGATTGAAAGGGTTGCGCGCGGCGAACGGGCGCGTCAACGTCGGTCCCATGAAAACAGCACAAGACATGGTTGCGGCGGCCCGCACGCGGATCGAGGAGTGGGACGCGGCGCGATTGAAGGCTTCGCCCGATGCGGTAATCGTGGACATCCGCGACGTCCGCGAACGGGCGAAGGGCAAGATCCCCGGTTCGGTCCACGCGCCGCGCGGTATGCTGGAATTCTGGTGGGATCCGACATCGCCTTACCACCGTGAAGTCTTTGCCGGACCAGGGCCTTATGTCCTTCAGTGCGCCTCGGGCTGGCGATCGGCATTGGCTGCGGCCACCTTGCAGGACATGGGTTTCGAGGTGGCACATCTGCGCGGCGGCATGACCGAGTGGATCGAGGCCGGGGGCCCGGTCGAAGGGCCGGAGGACTAGGGGCCCACCCCCAGAACAATATCGGTCACGAGGCTGTCGAGCGTGACCCCATCGCGTTTCAGGACCACCGTGCCGGTATGGCGGCCGGCCTGCCACTGCGGATCAGACAGGCGTTGTCCGGCGGCGCGAAACAATTGCGCCTGTGTCCGGTCGAGCGTCACCTCGGTTTCGAACACGGATTGGCCGTCGGAATCAGTCACGGTCATTTCGATAATGTCCCCCTCTCGACCGCCGAACATATAGGCCCAAAGCACGAGGGCGGGGGCCGTGACCGGCAGTGTTTCCGCCTCTGCGGTGCCGTCCTTTATTTGCTGATAGTCGGGAATGGCATCAGCGAAGCCAATCCTGAGAAGCCCGCCCGGTTCGTAATCCGGTTCGGCCTGCCAAAGGTCGGCTGTGAAAGGGTCGACGACAGTGCCGTTTTGGCGAACGGTGATATGTACATGTGGAAACTGAGTGCGACCGGTCATCCCCATTTCTGCGATGGGCTGACCCACCCGCAAGATGTCCCCCACTGCGACCTGAACGGAGCCGTTGGAAAGATGACAAAGCTGCGTCTCCCAGCCATTGCCGTGGTCGATAGCAACGCCGTTGCCGCAGTCTTGCCCGTCGGGGAAGGTGCCGTCCGGAACGCCGTCGCGCACCCCGCGCACCCGGCCCGCCGCCGGCGCGAGGATCGGGACGCCGTCTGTCATCGCCTGCCGGTCCGGAACACGGATGTCGGTGCCCTGATGGCCATCGTAGCTGAGCGGCCCGCCGGTGAAATCGCGCGCGCCGGGGCCCGGATCGGTATCGACGTACTGCTGGATGAAGCAAGTCTCGCCAAGCGTGCAGTCGAGCGGAAGACAAAGGCGCAGGTCCTGCGCCATGGCGGCGGTGCCGAAGGCGAGGATCATTGTGAGGGCGGCAAACAGGCGCATCAGATTTCTCCGTATCTCGGGGCCGTCAGGATCGCGGGATTGCAGATGCGGTCAAGCGACCCTGCGACCTCGGGCGAAGAATAGCAAAAGCCCCCGCCGTTGGGCGGGGGCTTTCTGGTGACATAACGATCCGATCTTACTCGGCCGTCAGAAGCGGCGGCTTCTTGTTGCTGATCTTGCCGGGACCCGGCTCGGTGATGCGCAGGTCGAGCTTGCCGTCCTTAACGCCTACTTTGACCAGACCGCCCTTGGCGAGCTTGCCGAACAATAACTCCTCGGCCAGCGGTTTCTTGACGTATTCCTGAATAACGCGGCCCAGGGGGCGCGCACCCATTTTGTCGTCGTAGCCTTTGTCGGCGATCCATTCAGCCGCTGCCTTGGTCAGCTCGATCGACACGTTGCGATCCAGAAGCTGCGCTTCCAACTGCAGGACGAACTTTTCGACAACCTGCAAGATGGTGTCCTTCGGCAAGGCCCCGAAGCTGATGATTGCATCGAGACGATTGCGGAATTCGGGCGTGAAGGTCCGCTCGATTGCGGCGGTATCCTCGCCCTCGCGCTTGGTGCGACCGAAGCCCAGCGGTTCGCGTGCCGCGTCGGACGCACCGGCATTCGACGTCATGATCAGAACGACATTGCGGAAATCGACCGCGCGCCCGTTGTGATCGGTCAGCCTGCCGTGGTCCATCACCTGCAACAGGATGTTGAACACGTCCGGGTGCGCCTTCTCGATCTCGTCGAGCAGAAGCACGCAATGCGGGTTCTGGTCCACGCCATCCGTCAGCATGCCACCCTGATCGAACCCCACGTATCCCGGAGGCGCACCGATCAGGCGCGAGACGGCATGCTTCTCCATGTATTCCGACATGTCGAAGCGCAGCATTTCAACGCCTAGGGTATCGGCCAACTGCTTGGCGACCTCGGTTTTGCCGACGCCCGTGGGTCCGGCGAACAGGTAATTGCCGATTGGCTTTTCCGGTTCGCGCAGACCGGCACGGGACAGCTTGATCGCCGACGACAGCGCTTCGATCGCCGCATCCTGCCCGAAGACCACGCGCTTGAGCGACGCTTCCAGGTCGCGCAACACTTCGGCATCGTCCTTGGAGACGTTCTTGGGCGGGATGCGCGCGATCTTGGCGACGACATCCTCGATCTCCTTGGTACCGATGGTCTTGCGACGCTTGCTGTCGGGCACCAACGCCTGCGCCGCGCCAGCTTCGTCGATCACGTCGATGGCCTTGTCGGGCAGTTTGCGATCGTTGATGTAGCGCGCCGAAAGTTCGACGGCCGTCTTGATCGCCTCGGCGGTGTATTTGATCGAGTGGTGATCCTCGAAATACCCCTTCACACCTTTCAGGATCTTGACGGTGTCGTCGACCGAAGGTTCATTCACGTCGATCTTCTGGAACCGGCGGGCCAATGCGCGGTCCTTTTCGAAGTGCTGGCGGAATTCCTTGTAGGTGGTCGATCCCATCGTGCGCAGCTTGCCGCCCGCAAGCGCGGGCTTGAGCAGGTTCGACGCGTCCATCGCGCCACCCGATGTGGCACCTGCACCGATCACGGTGTGGATCTCGTCGATGAAGAGGACGGCGTCGGGATGTTCCTCCAACTCGGTCACGACGGCCTTCAACCGCTCCTCGAAGTCGCCGCGATACCGCGTGCCGGCCAGCAACGCGCCCATGTCGAGCGAGTAGATCGTGGCCCCGGACAGAACTGCCGGAACGTCGCCCTGCACGATCTTGTGAGCCAGACCTTCAGCGATGGCTGTCTTGCCGACGCCGGGATCGCCCACCAGCAGGGGGTTGTTCTTGCGCCGACGGCACAGGACCTGAATCGCACGCTCCACTTCGTGGCCGCGACCGATCAATTTGTCGACGTCGCCCTTTTCGGACTTCTTGTTGAGATCGACGGTGTATTTCGCCAGCGCGCTCTCTCGGTTTTCGGACGGGTTGGGACCGCCGGAGGGTTCCGCATCACCAAAGCCGTCGCTCTCGTCTTCCTGACCTTGGAGGGGGCGATTGTCGCCGAATTCTGGGTCCTTGGCGACGCCATGGGCGATGAAGTTGACCGCATCATAGCGCGTCATATCCTGCTCCTGCAGGAAATATGCGGCATTCGACTCCCGCTCTGCGAAGATCGCGACCAGGACGTTGGCACCGGTCACTTCGGTGCGGCCAGACGATTGCACGTGGATGGCGGCGCGCTGGATCACGCGCTGGAAGGCGGCGGTGGGCACCGCTTCCGACCCCTCGACGTCCGTCACCAGGGTGGAGAGGTCATCCTCGATGAATTCCTCCACGGTTTTCTTGAGGTCGTCTAGCTTTACGCCGCAGGCCTGCATGACGCGGGCGGCATCAGGCTCGTCTATGAGGACGAGGAGCAGATGCTCCAACGTGGCGAGTTCGTGACGGCGGGCGTTGGCCTGGGCCAGCGCCGCGTGGATGGCTTGCTCAAGGGTATTCGAGAATGAGGGCATCCTGCTCTCCTGCCTGTATGCGACCACGGGAGTATGGCCGCGTTTCTTTAAGTTTTGGTTGTCAGCCGCGTGGCTTCAAGCTTTTTTCGTGTTCCGTCGCCGTTCCGTGACCGATTGTTGATCGAAGGCGTCGCATTTCGGGCGGCCCGCGCCGCGTTAGAAGGCATCCTTCGCACGCCGGACAGCGGCGAAGGTGAGTGCGTCGGATTGTCCGGTGGTTCCTGTCGCGTCCTTGAGTGCGGAATCATGCACTCGAAGAAACGGATTGGTCCGGCGTTCCGTGCCCAGCGTGGACGGGACGGAAGGTTGGCCCTCCGACCGCAGGGCGTCCACCTCGGTCTTACGAGAGATAAGCGCGGGATGATCCGGTTCAAGGCTGAGCGCGAAGGCCAGATTCGTCTGCGTGTACTCGTGCCCCGAAGCGATCAGCGTATCGTCGGGCAGGTCCGCGAATTGCGACAGGCTTTCGTGCATCTGTTCCGCCGTACCTTCGAACAACCGTCCGCAGCCGGCGGCCATCAGGCTGTCGCCGGTAAATGCGATACCGTCGAAGATGTAGGCGATATGGCCGATCGTGTGGCCCGATACGTCCCAGACGCGCGCGGTCGCCCCCCCGATGTCGATGGTTTGGCCGGCACTGATCCCATGGTCGAGATACGGCAGCCGATGTGCGTCAGCGGAATGTCCCCAGACCTTTGCCCCTGTCAGCGCGACCAGATCGGCCACACCGTCCACGTGGTCGGGGTGGTGATGGGTCAAAAGGATGTCGGTAATCATCCAGCCCCGCGCCTGCGCCGCCGCGTGCAGGGGGGCTGCGCGGGCCGCGTCGATGCACATCACGCGGTCGCCTGCCCGGAACAGGTAGCCGTAGTTGTCGAGCAGGTCGGGAAAGCGGTCGCGCAGCATCGGCACGACGATCAGGCTGTCGGTCATCTGGGTCATGGTAATCTCCGCCACTCCGGGTAGCATGACAGCTAGATGATCAGGGGCAACGTTCAATGCATCTCGACGTGCTGGATTTGCGGCAATTCTATTACCGCACGCGGCTGGGCCGGACCGCACAGAAGGCCGTGCGCGACCGATTGATTGCTTTATGGCCGGAGGCCAAGGGGCAGACCGTTGTTGGGTTCGGGTTCGCCGTACCCCTTTTGCGGCCTTATCTGGCAGGGGCCCGCCGGGTGATCGGTCTGATGCCCGGACCGCAAGGTGTCATGCACTGGCCCGCCGGCACGGCCAACGTGTCCGTCCTGGTCGAGGAAACCCTGTGGCCGCTGGAGACCGGGGCGGTGGACAAGCTGGTGCTGCTGCACGGGCTTGAGACGTCCGAAAATCCCACCGCCGTGCTGGAAGAATGTTGCCGCGTGCTGGGGCCGGGAGGGCGCGCGATCTTCATCGTGCCCAACCGCTCGGGTCTCTGGGCGCGGCGCGACGGGACGCCCTTCGGCTATGGCCGGCCCTATTCGCTGGGCCAGTTGGAGGCGCAGGTCAAGAAGGCCGGGCTGATCCCGGAACGTCACGCCGCCGCGCTTTTCGCGCCGCCCAGTGACGGAAAATTCTGGCTGCGGGTCAGTGGCTGGCTGGAACGGCTGGGTCAGCGGTTGTCGCGGTCCGGCGGCGGCGGCGTGATTCTGCTGGAGGTGTCAAAGCAAGTTCCAGCACGGCCGCGCACCGGTCTCGCCGCGCGAGTGCGCCAACCCCTGCGCGTGCTGGAAGGCGTGCCCGAGCCTGTGGCGGCAGGGCGCAGCGGTTGACGAATCGCCGCAGCTGACCCGACGGTCGTCCTGTTTCGATCTGCGGCGTGATCCGCCTGACCGTTGCCGAGGTTCGGCGCGGGCCATAGTCCTGATCGAAAGATACATCACATGATCGATATTCATGAAGCGCGCGCCGACGACCGCGCCGAGATCCTGCGCGTCGCGCAGTCCAGCGGGCTGTTCCTGTCCGCAGAAATTCCAGTCTTCGCCCAAAGCTTCGACGCTTGGTGCCCGGGCGACCCGGACGAAGCGACGCTGTGGCTGATTGCCGAAGGCGGGGGCGGCGCGGCGATGGTGACGCCCGAGGTGATGTCCGACAATGTCTGGAACATGCTGTTCATCGCCGTGGCGCGGGAGCGGCAGCGACAGGGGATCGCATCGGCGCTTCTCGCCGCGGTCGAAGGGCGGGTCGCGGCGGTCGGAGGACGCATGATCTTGGTCGATACCGCAGATGCCGACGATTATGTCGCGGCGCGTTTATTCTATGGCGCATGCGGGTATCAGCAGGTTGGACGCGTTCCGGGGTACTACGGCGACGACGTCGCCCGCATCAGCTTTGCCAAGACGCTTTAGCCGAGGCGTCGCAACCGGTTGCTTGGCCGGTTGCGACGCAGGCGCACCACGATGCTGATGACGCTCACGACGATCCAGAACAGCTGGATCACCAGAGAGGCGGCGTTGAACGACTGGCTCAGCGAGACGAGGACGAGAGAGGCCGCCGTCAGGTTCATCATGAAATACTTGATCGAGTCGCCCGACAGGATACCCAACGCCAACAGCGCGAACGTCATCATATAGAGAAACGCCCCCGACAGGCCGACATGCTGCAGCGTCGGCTCCGGCAGTGCGAATATCATGTCGGTGATCATGGTGTCGGTTCCTGCTGGACGGGCGCATTCGATCTGCCTCCTTTCTAGCCGTCCAGGCACGGTCGGTGCGAGTAAGGGAATCCTTACGTTCCACGGGTGGATCCCGCATGGGCGTCCTGGACGAGGCGTGACGGTCGTCCCCCCGCGCAGGCTATCCGACGTCTGCATCCCAGGTAACTTCTGCCACGAGACAACATCTATCGCTGTCGCCCCGGTGGTCGTGTAAATGATCGTATGGCCGCCCGACGTTCGAAGAAACCCGGTCGTCCTCGCTTTTTCCGTGACGTCCAGTCCGGGCCGCCCGCACCGGGGAAATGACGTTGGGTGGGGCCGTCGATCGGGTCGTATCGACACGCGGCCGATGGGCTGGGTGCCGGTCTATGTGGATCGGTCAGACCCCCAAGTCAGCGTCGGAAGGACCGCGCCCGAACACCGGGCGAGATCCGTGTCACGATGTCGCGGCCCGGTTCGGAAAATGGGAGCCGTCGCGGTGTTTGGGCGCTGTTGCAGGGTGCGAACCCCTCTGCTAGAGGAAGCGCGATTTCGTGATCCGGCCCCGTCAGGGACGGGTCTATTCAGGGTGCCGCGAACCGCGGTCGTACCCGAGAGACTGTCGAAAGGGTGGACGTGTCCGAACCAGCTTCGATTTCCACGGGGATCGCCGCGCGCTATGCGCAGGCCGTCTTCGATCTGAGCCGCGACAGCGGTGATCTCAAGACCCTGGCAGCCGACGTGTCGGACCTGGACGACGCCATGAAGGCCTCGCCGGAGTTGCGCGATATGCTTACCTCGCCGGTTCTCACCCGCGAAGAGCAGGGCAACGCGATCGCCGCCGTGGCCGCAAAAATGGGTCTGGGCGCGGTGCTGGCAAACACGCTGAAGCTGATGGCCTCCAAGCGCCGGTTGTTCGTCGTGCCGCAGATGATCGTCGCCCTGCGCGGGATGCTGGCCGTGGACGCCGGTGAGGTCACCGCCGAGGTGCGCGCGCCAAAGGCCCTGACGAAGGCACAGTCCGACAAGCTGATCTCGGCGCTCAAGACGTCGACGGGCAAGGACGTGAATCTAGATGTCACCATCGACGACCACCTGATCGGTGGTCTGGTGGTCAAGATCGGCTCGCAGATGATCGACACGTCGGTCCGCGCAAAGCTCAACGCACTCCAGAATACGATGAAAGAGGTCCGGTAATGGCGATCCAGGCAGCGGAAATTTCCGCGATCCTCAAAGATCAGATCAAGAATTTCGGTCAGGATGCCGAAGTCTCGGAGGTTGGCCGCGTGCTGTCCGTCGGTGACGGCATCGCCCGTGTCTATGGCCTCGACAACGTCCAGGCCGGCGAGATGGTCGAGTTTCCGGGCGGCATTCAGGGCATGGCCCTGAACCTCGAATCCGACAACGTCGGCTGCGTGATCTTCGGGACCGACCGGGACATCAAAGAAGGCGATACCGTCAAGCGCACCAACTCCATCGTGAGCGTGCCCGTCGGTGACGAATTGCTGGGCCGCGTCGTTGACGGTCTGGGCAACCCCATTGACGGCAAAGGCCCCATCGGTGCCACCAAAACCGCCTTGGCCGAACAAAAGGCACCGGGCATCATTCCGCGCAAATCGGTGCACGAGCCGATGGCGACAGGCCTGAAGTCCGTCGACGCGATGATCCCGATCGGTCGTGGCCAGCGCGAGTTGATCATCGGCGACCGTCAGACCGGCAAGACCGCCGTGGCGCTCGACGCGATCCTGAACCAGGCGTCCTACAACAAGGAAGCCGGTGACGACGAGTACAAGAAGCTCTATTGCGTCTATGTCGCCATCGGCCAGAAGCGGTCGACCGTGGCCCAGCTGGTGAAGCGTCTGGAAGAGACGGGGGCCATCGAATATTCGATCGTCGTCGCCGCCACCGCGTCAGACCCCGCGCCGATGCAGTTCCTCGCTCCCTATGCCGCGACCGCCATGGCCGAGCATTTTCGTGACAACGGCCGCCACGCCCTGATCGTGTACGACGACCTGTCCAAGCAGGCCGTGTCTTATCGCCAGATGTCGCTGCTGCTGCGTCGTCCGCCCGGCCGCGAAGCCTATCCCGGCGACGTGTTCTACCTGCACTCGCGTCTGCTGGAGCGGTCGTGCAAGCTGGGCGACGAGGCGGGCAACGGCTCCCTCACGGCGCTGCCGATCATCGAAACCCAGGGCGGCGACGTGTCCGCGTTCATTCCGACGAACGTGATCTCGATCACCGACGGTCAGATCTTCCTGGAAACCGAGCTTTTCTATCAGGGCATCCGCCCGGCCGTGAACACCGGTCTGTCGGTGTCGCGCGTTGGATCGTCGGCGCAGACCAAGGCGATGTCCTCGGTTGCCGGCCCGGTGAAGTTGTCGCTGGCCCAGTACCGCGAAATGGCGGCCTTTGCGCAGTTCGGCTCCGATCTGGATGCGTCCACCCAGCAGTTGCTGGCCCGTGGCGCACGCCTGACCGAGCTGATGAAGCAGCCGCAGTATTCGCCGCTGACCAACGCCGAAATCGTCTGCGTCATCTTTGCGGGCACCAACGGCTACCTCGACAAGGTTCCGGTGGACGAAGTCGGCAAGTGGGAAGCGGGCCTGTTGTCCTATCTGCGCGGTCAGAAGAAGGACATCCTCGACTGGATCTCCAACGACGACCCCAAGATCAAGGGCGAGCATGCGGACAAGCTGAAGGCCGTCATCGACGACTTTGCCAAGACCCACGCTTGATCGTCTGACGGGAGAGACCGAATGCCCAACCTGAAGGACCTGAAAAATCGGATCGCGAGCGTGAAATCCACGCGCAAGATCACGAAGGCCATGCAGATGGTCGCGGCGGCCAAGCTCCGCCGTGCCCAAGACGCGGCCGAGGCGTCGCGGCCCTACACGGAACGGTTCAACGCCGTTCTGGCGGGGCTTGCATCCTCCGTCGGCGGGTCGGACACCGCGCCCCGATTGCTTTCGGGCACGGGATCGGACCAGACGCATCTGCTGATCGTGATGACATCCGAGCGTGGCCTGTGCGGTGGCTTCAACGCCAACATCGCCAAGCTGGCCAAGATCCGTGCGGACAAGCTGCTGGGTGAGGGCAAGACAGTGAAGATCATCACTGTTGGCAAGAAGGGGCGCGAGTCGCTCAAGCGGGAATACGGTCAGTATAACGTCGGTCACGTCGATCTGACGGAGGTGAAGCGTGTCGGTTACGCCGACGCGGCGGGTATCGCGGCAGATATTCTCAAGCGCTTCGACACGGGCGAGTTCGACGTGGCGACGATTTTCTATGCCGAGTTCAAGTCCGTCATCAGCCAGACGCCGACCGCGCAGCAGATCATCCCGGCCGAGTTCGATGCGGACGCGGAAGTTTCGACCCTCTATGACTACGAGCCCAGCGAGGAGGCCATCCTGGCCGATCTGCTGCCGCGCGGCGTTGCCACGCAGATCTTCGCAGCCCTGCTGGAAAACGGGGCGTCCGAGCAAGGCGCGCGGATGTCGGCGATGGACAACGCGACCCGCAACGCGGGCGAGATGATCGAAGACCTGACGATCGAATACAACCGATCCCGCCAGGCCGTCATCACCAGCGAGCTGATCGAAATCATTTCGGGCGCGGAAGCGCTCTGACATTGGCCGGTGCCTCGGCACCAGAGAAACCGGAGACATACGACATGGCAAACGCAGTCGGAAAAATCACCCAGGTCATCGGCGCCGTCGTGGACGTTCAGTTCACAGGCGACCTGCCGCAGATCCTGAACGCCTTGACGACCCCGAACGACGGCAAGGACCTGGTCCTGGAAGTCGCGCAGCACTTGGGCGAGAATACCGTTCGCACCATCGCGATGGACGCGACCGAAGGCCTGGTCCGCGGTCAGGACGTGACTGACACGGGCGACCAGATCCGTGTGCCCGTGGGCACCGCGACCCTGGGCCGGATCATGAACGTCACCGGCGATGCCGTCGACGAAAAGGGACCGGTCAACACCGATGAAACCCGCGCCATCCACGGCGAAGCCCCCAGCTTCGCCGAGCAGTCGACCGAGACCGAGATCCTGGTCACCGGCATCAAGGTCATCGACCTGATGGCCCCCTACACCAAGGGCGGTAAGATCGGCCTGTTCGGCGGTGCCGGCGTGGGCAAGACGGTTCTGATCATGGAATTGATCAACAACATCGCCAAGGTGCACTCGGGCCTGTCCGTGTTCGCCGGCGTTGGCGAACGAACGCGTGAGGGGAACGATCTTTACCACGAGATGATCGAATCCGGCGTTATCGTCCCCGACGATCTGGAGAAATCCAAGATCGCGCTGGTCTACGGCCAGATGAACGAGCCTCCGGGCGCGCGGATGCGCGTCGCACTCTCCGGCCTCACGCTGGCCGAGCAATTCCGCGACGAATCCGGCTCCGACGTTCTGTTCTTCGTCGACAACATCTTCCGGTTCACGCAGGCCGGCTCCGAAGTGTCGGCCCTACTGGGACGTATTCCTTCTGCCGTGGGCTACCAGCCGACGCTTGCCACCGACATGGGGGCCATGCAGGAGCGGATCGCCTCCACCCGCGCTGGCTCAATCACCTCGGTGCAGGCCGTCTACGTGCCCGCCGACGACCTGACCGACCCCGCGCCGGCGACTTCGTTTGCCCACCTCGATGCCACGACCGTTCTGGACCGTGCCATTTCGGAAAAGGGCATCTATCCGGCCGTGGACCCGCTGGGCTCCACCTCGCGCCTGATGGACCCGGCCATCATCGGCGAGGAGCACTATAAGGTCGCCCGCGATGTGCAGGGCGTGCTTCAGCGCTACAAGTCGTTGCAGGACATCATCGCCATTCTGGGCATGGACGAGCTGTCGGAAGACGACAAACTGGCCGTGACGCGCGCCCGCAAGATCGAGCGTTTCCTGTCGCAGCCCTTCGACGTGGCCAAGGTCTTCACCGGGTCCGACGGCATCCAGGTGCCGCTGGCCGACACCGTCGCGTCGTTCAAGGCGGTCGTTGCGGGTGAATACGATCACCTGCCCGAAGGTGCCTTCTATATGGTCGGCGGTATCGACGACGTGAAAGCCAAGGCCGAGCGTATGGCCGCGGAGGCTGCGTAAACCATGCAGTTCGAACTCGTCTCCCCCGAGCGGCGGCTGGCCTCTGAAGAGGTCAATGCTGTCCGCATCCCCGGCGCCGACGGGGATCTGACCGCCATGGCCGATCACGCGCCGACGATCACGTCGTTGCGTCCCGGCATCCTGACGATCGAAACGGCATCGGGCGAGAAATCCTTTGCCGTGACCGGCGGCTTCGCCGAGATCGGCGCGGGCGTCACCGTTCTGGCCGAGCGTGCACTTGCGGTATCCGACGTCACGCAGGACGTCTTCGATGACTGGGTAACCCAAGCGGCCACCGCCCGCGACGATGCGTCCGAAGACGGCGTAGACGCTGCGGTGAAGCTTCTGGCCGACATGGTCGCTGTTGGCGACCACATCGGTCTGAATTCGAACCAGGCCAATCTCTGACCTGGATCGGCTTGATAGGTTTTGAACATTTGAAAGCCCCGGCCGAAACGCCGGGGCTTTTCTTCTCTTCGGGAACCGAATTGACCGCATTGACCGTTTGCCTGTAGCGGAGACGAGCCGCAAATCTGAACCGGACGACATGCTGAGACTGTCAAACCATCTGATCGGGATTCAGCAGGGAAGTTCCGTCATGTTTTCGGACTTCGAGACCGGCGGCGATATGTGGGAAGGTACCGGACCGCGCCAAGCCCGCAAACGCGTGGATTTCGACGAAGCCTTTCTGTCGGCCCCCGCGATCCTGACTGGACTAGCGATGTTCGACATGGACGAAGGGTCCAACCAGCGCGCCGATCTTAGCCACGGCAACGTGACCACGACCGGCTTCGACCTGATCTTCCGAACCTGGGGCGACACGCGCGTGGCCCGCGTGCGCGCGGACTGGACCGCTATCGGCGAAGTTCGGGGCGAAGACCAATGGGACGTGTATTGAGACATTTGTTCCTTTGACATCGCCCGCGTCCCCCGATCACAACGACGGCGAAGGCGAGGGATCCATGAAGACATTCATCAACGGCTTCGGACGGATCGGACGCTCCATCCTGCGGGCGCATCTGGCCGGTGCCGGGGCGGGGATCGAGGTGGTGGGCATCAACGATATCGCGCCGCTTGAAACCTGCGCTTATCTGTTCAAATACGACAGCGTCTTCGGCCCGTGGCCCGGAACCGTGGAGGCGAGTGAAGACACCCTGCTTATCGACGGTCGCGCCATACCGTTCCACCGCACGCCAGACCTGCGTACGCTGTCGCTGGGCGGTGTGGACCTTGTGATGGAATGCACCGGCCACGCCGACACCCGACCTGAGGTGGAGCGTGGACTGCTGGCAGGCGCATCAAAGGTCCTGATGTCAGGTCCGTCTGCGGTGGCAGACGCCACGATCGTGCTGGGGGCGAACGATGCCACGCTGAACGGCGCGCACCGAATCGTCTCCAACGCCAGCTGCACGACGAACGCGGTCGCCCCGTTGCTGGCCGTTCTGGACGCGGCGTTCGGCGTGCAGACGGGGTCGATGACGACGATCCATTGCTACACCGGTAGCCAACCGACGGTTGATATGGCTTTGGGTGGGCCATTGGCGCGCAGCCGGGCGGCGGCGCTGTCGATGGTGCCCACGACGACCAGCGCGGGGAAGCTGGTGGATCAGGTGCTGCCGCATCTGGCCGGGCGCGTGCCCTGCCAGTCGGTCCGCGTTCCCGTTGCCAGCGTGTCCGCCGTCGATCTGTCGTTCATGCCAACGCACCCCGCCACCGCCGAGGAGGTGAATGCCGCTTTGCGCAAGGCCGGCGGTGTGATCGGCGTGGAAGACGCCCCCCTCGTCAGTTCCGATCTGCGCGCGCGGCCCGAAAGCTATATCCACGCGAGTGCCGAAACGCGGGTCAGCGGGGGAGGCATGATCCGGGTCTTTGGTTGGTACGACAACGAATGGGGGTTTGCGAACCGGATGCTGGACCTTGGCCTCAGGATGGCAGGCTGAGGCGCAGGATTCCTGCCGGATCCAGCGTTTTACCATCATAGTCGAGCGGATGGCTGGCGTAGTTGAAGACGAACCGCTCCGTGCCCGTGTCGCGGATGCGCAGGCCTTCGGGCAAGTCGACCGTCGTCAGGCCCGCGTCCCGCGCCAGCGCCCCGATGATGCGCCGGGCCGCCATCTTGTCGGGCCAGCCCGCCAGATGCGCGCGTTTGCCGTGTCGCAGCAGGACAGGCGCGCCATCGGTCGTGCGCTCCACCACCTCGGCCGTCGTTTCAATATGCTCAAGCCACAGGTCGATGCCGCCCCCCGCCGGCAGGCCGCGCGGGGCCTCCGGCGGAAAAGTTTCCTCCATCACGGACGTCGCGGCCAATCCCGGCAAGTTCGGGCCCATTGGTGTGGGAATGCTCAGTTCCGATGTCTTCAGATCGGTGCGCGGTCCGGTCAGAACGAGGCCGTCCGCCGCTTCGATCGCCGCGCGCAGCGGATCGGTCAGCGAGAGCAAGCCGGGCACCAATGTGAACGCATAACCGCCCAGCGACGCGGTATCCGGTGGCAGGATGTCGACCGACAGGCCAAGTGATCGCAAGGCGCGGTACAGATCGAAGCACAGGGCAAAATGGTCGAAGCCTACGCCCTGCGGCTGCACCTCCCACGCCCATTGGGACGCATAGTCGAAGATCAACGCGACCGGGGCCTGCACCGCAGCGACGTCGGGGGCATCGCGCAGTTCGGCGGCAACCTGCGCGGCTTCGGCAAATCCCGCCGCCTCGCTGCTGTCGGGGCGCAGAAGGCCCGCATGCTGTTGCTCCTGCGCCTGTGGAAACTGCCGCCAACGGAACCAGCAGACGGCCTCTGCCCCGTGAGCAAAGGCTTCCCAGGACCACAGGCGAACCATTCCGGGCAACGGTGCGGGGTTCCAAGGGGCCCAGTTCACCGGGCCCGGCTGCTGCTCCATCACCCACCAGCGTCCCGCACCGCAAGCGCGGTAGAGATCGTGATGGAAGGCCTGAAAATCAGGATCGCCCTGGCGCAGATATGCGGCTTTGTCGCCACCTGGCACCCGGTCCAGAAGGAAGCCCATGGGATAGCTGTCCCATGTCGCGATCTCCATCTGCCGCGCGACCGCATAATGATCGAAATCCGTCACCCGGCCCATGTAATTGTGCGAAATCGGCGCGTCGGAATGGGCGCGAATGGCCGCGACCTGCGCCGCGTTCCAGTCGACGACCATGTCGGACGCGAACCGACGAAAGGCCAGCGCATGGCTCGGGTTCGGTTCCGTCACGGTAAGGTTCGGCAGGCCGATCTGCCCGAAGTCGTCGTAGGTCATCGACCAAAAGATATTGCCCCAGGCATCGTTCAGGTTCGTGATGGTTCCGTACTTGTCCTTCAACCAGATGCGGAAGGCGTCTTGGGCGACCGGTGACCAGCTGACGGTCGTGTCGTGGCAGCCGTATTCATTGTCCGTCTGCCAGGCGGCGATCCGGTCGCCGTAGCGTTCCGCCATCAGCCCGGCCATCCGGGCCGCTGCGTCACGATATCCCGCGTGTGCGAAGTCGTAGTGGCGGCGCGATCCGAATTTGCGCGGCCGCCCCTCCGCGTCATGGGCCAGCATGTCGGGAAACCGGTCCAGAATCCAACGCGGCGGCGTGGCCGACGGCGTGCCTAGAACCACCGACAGGCCCGCCCCGGTCAGCACGTCGATGGCGCGGTCCAGCCAGTCCCAGTCGTACCGCCCCGGTGCCGGCTCCAGCAGGGACCAGGCGAATTCGCCGATCCGCACCCACGTCAGTCCCAGATCGGCCATGCGGCGTGCGTCTTCGGGCCACTGCGCTTCGGGCCAGTGTTCGGGATAGTAGCAGGTGCCCAGCGTGCGCTTCAAAGCACGACCTTGCGTTCCGGAATGCCCCTGACAGGCATGTCCGCGATCCAGGTTCGCCCGGCGTTGGCATGGTGTCCTTCGCCCGGCGTGTCGATGTCTTCGGTGGCCGACGTCACGAACATCCGGTCCAGTTTCGGCCCGCCGAACACCGGACAGCTGGTGTGGGCGGCCCCGGTCGGCAAAGCCATGCGAAACCGCCCGTCGGGGCCGTGGCAGGCCACGCGCCACGCGCCCCACTGCGCGATCCAGAGGTTGCCCTTGGCATCGCAGACCGCACCGTCCGGGTTAAGTCCGACGCCCGAGAAATCGGCGAACATCTCGGGCTTGCCGGACGGCCATCCGGCACGGTCTATATGTTGCTTCCAAATGGCGCCCTTGGCGGTATCGGCGAAATAGGCCGTGTCCCCGTCGGGCGAGAAGCAGATGGAATTCGGGATCGTCATATCGCGATAGATCTGGCGGACTTCGCCCCGGAAATAGCGGTAGATCGCGCCCGCGTTCTCTTCGCCCTCCCGCCCCATGGTGCTGATCCAGAAGCCACCGACGGGGTCGGCCCGCCCGTCGTTCGATCGATTGCCCGGTTTGTCCGCCTCCAGCCCCACGATGATCTCCCGCGCGCCGGTTTCGATATCGAACTGCCAGAGCCCGCTGGCCCCCGCGATCATCAGCGTGTTTCGGTCGATCCATCCAGCGGCGCTGACCATTTCCTCGAAGGTCCATTCCAGCAGGTCGTCACCCGTTCGCGATAAGAGACGCTGACCGGTGATGTCGAACCAGAACAGCTGTTCCCGCTCGGGATGCCAAAGGGGCGCTTCGCCAAGGGTACAGACGCGGTCGTCGAAAACGCGTGCCGGGGTCATACCATCACCCCGGTCCCCGTGGCCGCATCATAGGCGGCAACGATCCGGTGGGCGCGCGCGGCGATCTCCTCGATCGGCAGACCGGGAACATAGACCGCCGTGCCCAGCCCGAAGCCGTCGGCCCCGGCATCCAGCCATGCCGCGAAATTGTCCGGCCCCGCGCCGCCAACGGCATAGACCAGCGTGCCCTTGGGCAGGATCGCCCGCATCGCCCTGAGCCCCGAGGGGCCCGCCATGTTTCCGGGAAACAGCTTCAGCCCCGTGGCCCCGGCCTGAAGCGCGGCGAAGGCTTCGGTCGGGGTGAAGACACCCGGCCAACTTTCCAGCCCCAGATCGCGGGTCGCCCTAATCACATCGGGGTCGGCGTTGGGCGACACGATCAACCGGCCGCCCGCATCCGCCACCGACTGCACCTCGGCCACCGACAGGACCGTTCCCGCCCCGATCAGCCCCTGATCGCCGTGCGCGTCCGCCATGGCGGCGATGGAGGTCAGCGGCTCGGGCGAATTCAACGGCACCTCCACCGTCGTGATCCCGGCATGGATCAAGGTGGCGCAGGCGGGAATGGCGTCGGGGGGCGTAATGCCGCGCAGGATGGCGATCAGGGGACGGGTCATTCAAGCGTCTCTCAGGGCGGCCAGGCCGGCAAGCGTCATCTCGTCGGCGGGCAGGAGGGTGGGGGAAAGGCCCTGTGATTTCAGGGCCGTGGCATAGGCGTGAGTGGTCTTGGATGATCCGGTGATGATGGCGTCGCGGCCCAGCCACCAGGGTTTGGTGGCGGCAAGTTCGGCCCCGATCAAGAGCCCGGACAGGATCGCGCGGCCCGTGGCAGCGTCCTGCCCATGCAGAAGATCGGCGGCGCGCAGTTCGAACAGACGGGCGGTCAGGATCTCGGGGCGTGACAGGGCGTCGGACACCGCCGCCACGAAAGCCTCCTCGTCCCAGCCGTCCCCGGCAAGCGAGTGGCGCAAGACCGACCGACCCGTAAGGTCGGCAAACAGCTCTCCGGTCATAACGGTGCGGAAACTCACGATTTCCCCGGCGGACAGATGCGCCCACTTGGTATGCGTTCCGGGCAGGCAGGCGACGCCGTCGAAATCGGGCTGGCGGGCCAGGATGCCGGCGATCTGCGTCTCCTCGCCGCGCATGACGTCGGGATGGGGTTTCAACTGACGGACACCCGGCACGATGGAGACGTTCAGGCGGGGGTCTTTCGTCGGGGCGTGGGTCAACTCGCCACCGGCCGCCGCACAGGGAACGGTGCGGTAGGCCGCTTCGGCCCAGCCCTGTCGCGCGCCGACCATGCCGCAGGCCAGAACGTCGGTCGGACCGTCGATCCAGTCGCCCGCCAAGTCGATGAAAACACGCTCGAAATCGTCGTGGGACAGGGCGTTCATACCCTTGTCGTTCTGCCGCGTGTCGACCGGACGTATGCCGTCCATCCGGGTGATGCGCAGGGCGGTGGTGCCCCAGTCGACTGCGATCCAGTGTGTCATGTCAGCCGGTTACCACGACTCCGCCGTCGACGGCCATAACCTGCCCCGTCATCATCCGCGACGCGTCGGACGACAAGAAAAGGGTGGGGTTCACAATGTCCGCTGGTGTCAGATGATCCTTGAGGCAGGCGCGGTCGAGGTGGGCCTGCAGGGACACGGGATCTGCCCATAATTCCAACTGCTTGGGGGTCAGCACCCAGCCGGGCGCAAGGGCATTGACGCGGATGCGGTCAGGGCCGAATTCGCGGGCCAGGGAGCGGGTCATTCCCGTGATGCCGGCGTTGGAGGATGTGTAGATGGCGTAGCCTGCGTTGCCCATCATGTAGCTGATGGACGAGAAGTTGACGATGTGACCGTAACCGACTGATTTCATGCCGCGAATGGCATGTTGGCAGGCGAAGAAATAGGCCTTGAGGTTGATGGCGACGGACCAGTCCCAAAACGCCTCGTCCACGTCGAGGGTGGCGTGGCGTTTGTCGTTGGCGGCGTTGTTGACCAGCCGGGTGATGGGGCCGTGGGCGTCTGCGGCGGCCTCCATCGCGGCCCGCAGGCTGTGCACATCCGTGATGTCGCCCTGGATGAAAAGCGGTGTGTTTCCCGTGGTTTGGGTCATTTCCTCTACGAAATGCGACGCGTCGGAGCGACCGATGAACGCGACGCGTGCCCCCTGGCGCAGGAAGCCTTCGGTCAGGCTGGCCCCGATGCCGGAGCCGCCGCCGGTGATGAAGACCGACGCGCCGGAAAGGTCGGGATAGGTGGCCGTCTGTGTCATGTCGGAACCTTGGGAAATTTCAGGGGTGATCTATGGGTGATCTGTGGGTGATATACGTCCGACACGATTTCCGGACGCAGCGCTTGGCCGTGGCATTTTGGCCGCGAATCGCACGGACCCGGATCAAAGCCGATGGCCCTCGATCACCCACATCGTGTCCGGGAAATTCCACGGCAGGGTGATCCCGTGATGCATCAGCCAGGCACCGGATACTTCGATCGCGCCGTCCTTGAGGATCGGCGATCCGCGCGACAGGGCGGGGGCCGTCTGGCGATTGATCAGTTCGATCCGGTAGCGGGCCTCCGGATCAAGCGCCGTCAGGCGCAGGGGGCGCGGGGCGATTTGGGCGGAAGTGGCCGCCTTGCCCGCGAAGACGACGAAGCGGTGCCCGTCGCGGGGCATCTGCTGTTCGGCCAGGATGGCCGGATCGCTGCTGTCGAGGCGCAGGATGTCGGCGTCCATCATCCAGGCGCGGTTGCGTTTCCACCAGGCCGTCACCTCGGTCAGGACGGCCGTTTCCCGGTCGTCGAGTTCGCGGGGGTCCATCTCGAACCCCATGTGCCGTTGGGCGGCGACCCATGCGCGGAAAGAGATGTCGAAAACGCGCCCCGACGTATGGCATCGGCGCGGGCCGACGTGGCTGCCCGAGACGGCCATCGGCAGGAACAGGGCGGCGTCGTGCTGGATGCGCAGGCGTTCCAGCGCATCGTTGCTGTCCGACAGCCAGACGCGCTGGGTGCGTTTCATGATGCCGAAGTCGATACGGCCACCGCCGGAGGCGCAGCTTTCGATTTCCACCTGCGGGAAGTCGGCGCGCAGCCGGTCGATCAGGGCGTATGATCCACGCGTCTGGTCGGCGTCGGGCATCGGCAGGACGCGGTTGTGATCCCATTTGACGTAGTCGATGGCGTGGCGCGACAGGATGTTGGCCATACGCTCGTAGATGAAATTCCGCACGTCCGGCAGCGCCATGTTCAGCGCCTTCTGCTGACGGCCCAGCGTCTGATCCATCGCGCCCAGGGTCCAGTCCGGGTGCGCGCGGTGCAGGTCGGAATCCGGGTTGATCATCTCGGGCTCGAACCAGATGCCGAAGGTCATCCCCTCGCCGTGGACATGGTCGATCAAGGGGCCCAGACCTTCGGGATATTTGCGCGGGTCCACCTCCCAATCCGACAGGGACCGGGTGTCGTCATCGCGATTGCCGAACCAGCCGTCGTCCAGAACGAAGCGTTCGGCGCCCAGTTTCGCGGCGCGGCTGGCGATGTCGTGGAGGACCGGCAGCTTGTGGTCGAAGTACACCGCCTCCCAACAATTGTAATGTACGGGGCGGGGTGTGGCGGGGCGGGGCCAGGTGACGATGCGGTCGCGCAGATGCCGTTGGAACGACGCGGCGCAACCGTTCAAGCCGGTCTGGGAATAGGTGACGTAGAGCGTCGCACTCTCGAACATTGTGGCGGCGTTCGTTTCCATCCGGGCGGCGTGGCCCCATTGGATCTGACGGCGCCCGTCGGGCAGTTCCTCGGCGATCATCTTGTGGCCACCGGACCAGCCGTAGTGGAAGCCGTACACCTCCCCTTGCGTGTTGGTCGCGCCGAAACAGGGGATCAGCAGGCCGGGGAAATGTTCGTGCCCCGTCCGGCCCGTGCGGTTTTCGCGGTAGCGGATGCCTGGCGACCACGCGGTGCGGTTGAGCTGAAACTCCCCGCACCAGCGGCCCGAAACGTCGATCATGTCGGACGATTGCTGCGGCGCGGGCAGGACTGGGCCGGCCAGCCAATGCAGGTGCACGGGGCGTGTCGCCTCCAGCACCGTCTTGGCGGTGATGATCCGGGTTTCGATGTCGCGGGTGAAGCGGAAGGTGAGGGTCAGGCCGTTGTCGGCGTCACCGTAGACCAAGTCGAGGGTGCCGTCGGTCTGCACGTCGCTGCGATAGGCGAATTTTGGCAGCAGGGGCGTGCCGTCATGGTCGCGCAGGATCAGGCCGGGCTGGCCCGGAAAGCTACGCGCGGCTTCGGGACAGAGGCTGAGGTCGGGGTTCGCGTCGAGCATTCCGCCGGTGACGTCGATCGCCGCGGCGCGCGCCACGACGCGCAGGTCTTCGTCCAGTGGCAGGGGCGCGCCCCAATAGACGACCTGCGGCAGGCAATCGCCGGTGGCCGCGAAGACCATCGTCTGACGTGCGCCATTGGCCGGATCGTGGTCGTCGATGCGCCAGGTGCGGACGGGCGCACCGGCGTCGGAGGTCTGGGTCATCTGCGGATCCGGGATCGAGAGGGATTACTTGACGGCGCCCAGGGTGAGGCCGGCGATGAAGTGTTTCTGCATCAGGAAGAACATCGCCACGGGCGGCAAGGCGGCGACGATGCTGCCCGCGCTCATCAGGTGATAGGCGGCGCGGTATTCGGAGTTGAACGAGGTGATTCCGGCGGTGACCGGCTGGCTGTCGGGCCCTTGGGTCAGGACGATGGCCCAGAAGTAGTCGTTCCAGATGAAGGTGAAGATCAACACCGACAGCGCGGCGATCGCGGGCTTCATCAACGGCATGACGACGTACCAGAAGATGCGCCATTCGGCGACGCCTTCGACCCGCGCCGCCTCGATCAGGGGGAAGGGCAGCGCGCGGATGAAATTGCGCATGAAGAGGGTGCAGAACCCGGTCTGGAACGCGATGTGGAACAGGATCAGGCCCCTTTTCGTATCGTAGAGCCCGAGGTCCAGCGTGAAATCGCGCACCGGCACCATCAGGATCTGGAAGGGTACGAAGTTGCCCGCGATGAACATGAAGAAGATCAGCAGGTTGCCCTTGAACCGGTAGATGCCTAGCGCGAAGCCCGTCATGCACGACAGCGCCACGGTGCCGATAACGGTGGGCACGGTGATGAGCAGGGAGTTCCACAGGTAGCGGGGCATGTCGGATTCGAAAAAGACCTTGCCGTAGTTGTTGAACATCTCGAACGAGCCGGGGACGCCCCAGTAGTTGCCGGTGGTGAAATCGCTGTCGGGTTTGATGGAGAAGATCATCACCGCGATCAGCGGCAGCAGCCAGGCGATCAAGGCGAGGGGCAGCAGGGTCTGATAGCCGATCTGCCAGGCGCGGGACGATTTCTCGATGGGGGTGGGGAACATCAGATGGCCTCGCGGGTGGCTTTGGGCAGGCTGGCGCGGATGGTGTCGTAGCTGACGCGGATGCGGTGCGCGGCTTCCGCGACGTCGGTGGTGGCATAGGGCAGGCGCACCCAGGAGCGGTGGAAGTATTTGGCCTTGTTTGCGGCCCCCGCGTCGATCAGCATCGCCGCCGTCTCCACGTCCGGACATTTGACCGACACGCCGTCCTCCGCCCCGCAGCTGTCACGGCCCGCCATGCAGGCGAACATCCGGCCAGCCAGCTTCCAGCTGTCGAGCTCGCCCGGCCCGGTGGGGGTCGCGCCGGGGAGTGCTGCGCAGAGGGTATCGACGTCGGCGCGGGTCATTGACGCCGCCTCAACGGATGGGGTGGCTGCGTCGGAAGGCGGTCGACCATCTCAATGCACGTCAGGACATCGGCTTCTACGTCGGCAAAACGGAGCGTCTTATCGCGGAAGGCCTGCGTGTAAGTTCGCGCAGATCCCTCCGAGTAGTCGCGCATTATCCTACGCGATCCATCGCTTGTCGGGAACTCCACAATGAGCCAACGCCTTGGCGGTTGTTCCTTCCTCCGCCACATTGAAAGAGGATCAGGGTTGGTGTCCGACAGCGTGCTAACCAGATGATACTGTCTGGCAGACTCGAGCCCGTCGAATAGGCCCTGGCATCGTTCTTGAATATTCTCATCCTCAATCGAGATCGGAGCGGAAATATCTCGCAGGACTTGCTCCGCGGATGCAACAGCAGGGAGACTGACGGCAAGGACGACGGACAGGATCGGAACGACTGGCATCACCGCGCCGCCCTCTCGTCGCGCCACATGCTCCACAGGAAGTAGGCGATGAAGATCAGCATGATCATGAACAGGACGACCGCGATGGACGCGCCGTAGCCCATGCGGAAGCCGAATTCGGCCAGCGCCTTTTCGTACATGTAGAACGACAGCACGCGGGTCTGGCCGAAGGGGCCGCCGTTCGTCATGATCGAGATGAGGTCGAAGGACCGCAGCGCGCCGATGATGGTGACGACGAAGGCGATGAAGGTCGCCGGTTTCAGCTGCGGGATGATGATGTACCACAGCATCTTCCAGCCCTTCGCGCCGTCCAGACGCGCGGCCTCGATCTGCTCGGGGTCCACCGCGTTGAGGCCGGTGAGGTAAAGGATCATGCAATACGCCGTCTGCGGCCACAGGCCCGCGGCGATGATGCCGTAGGTGGCATAGGTCGGATCGCCCAGGATGTTGATCGGCCCCAAGCCCACCAGCCCGATGACCGTGTTCAAGAGGCCTTCGGACGGCAGGTAGAACCAGCTGAACACCAGACCCACGACGACCTGGGAGATGACGAAGGGAAAGAAGAACAGCGACTTGTAGAGCCGGATGCCGGTAACCGTCTGGTTCAGGAACAGCGCGATGAACAGACCCATCGGGATCGCCAGCAGATAGAGGACCAGCCATTTGATGTTGTTCCAGAAGCTGATCTCGAAATTCCGGTCGCCTGCAAGTTCGCGGTAGTTGCCCATGCCGATGAATGTGCCGGTGTCGGCCAGATCGCCCAGACCGTCCCAGGCGTAGAAGCTGACCTGGAAGGATTGGAAGATCGGGATGATGACATAGGCCGCGAAGAACAGGATGCCGGGGGCCAGGAACAGCCAGGGCGTGATCGCGATCTCGTTGCGGCGGTACCAGCCGCGACGGGGCTGGGCGGCATGGGTGGTCGGGACGGCGGGGGCGGTGGTCATCGGCGTCTCCTCAGCAGGGCAGGGCGGCAAGGGCCGCGCCCGACCCGGTCAGGTGAAAGGGTCGTGTCTGGGTCGGCATATCGAGGCGTGCGGCGATGCCGCCGGCAAGCGCCGCGCGGGCATCGCTTGGCAGGGGCGCGTCGGCCAGGCCCATGTCCCCCGTTCGCGCCATCGGGGTGCCGCGCCCCTCCAACCGCCAGGTCGTGCCGTCGACGGTCCGGTCCACGGTGCCGCGCTGCGCTTCGGCGATGGGATAGGGGCTGACGACGGTCAAAGCGGGCGTGCCGTCGGAACAGACGATGCGGAAGACCCCGTCCTCGGGCGTGTCGCAGGGGCCAAGGCCCGCCGCGTCGCCCGTGGCCCACCAGAGCGATCCGTCGGTGCAGGCCCCGGTCACGTCCTGTGCCGCGACGGGGGATGCAAGCAGAACGGCACACAGAACGATGGCGGCACGTGGCATGGGAATGGTCCTTTCGGTCCGGCACATGCGAAAGGCGCGTGGCCTTGCGGATGGGTCGGGGCCCAGTGGGGATGACCCCGCCCCCCGAGGGAGGGCGGGGTCGGGACGTTATTCAGCGTAGACGCGCTGACGGGTCTGCTCCAGGCGTTGCAGGATGTCGTCGAGGTTGTCGGGGAACACCATGAACTCCTGCAGGCCTTCCATGCCGGCGGCGGCCATCTCGGCCGGGAAGTCCCGGTCGAAGAACTGGGCGATGCCGCCCGTGGCGTTCTCGGTCAGCATCTCGAAGCCCTGGTTCAGGAACTCGTCGTCCTCGACCGCGGAGGCGGCGTTGACGGGCAATTGACCCAGGCCCGGCTTCGTCACCGTATCGCCGTCCTTGACCTCCGGTCCGTTGATCGCGGTCTGCACGTCGGCCCCGGTCACGAACTTGAGGAATTCGCGCGCGGCGTCCTTGTTCTCGGCCCCGGCCGGGATGTGAAAGGTGTCGATTGGGGCGTCTTCGCCCATTTCGACATCGGGGTTGATCGCCGGGAACTGGTAGAAATCGATCTGCTCGTCCGTCAGGCCCGCATCGCGCATTGGGGCGACGGCGAAGTTGCCGATCAGGTAATGCGTCGCCTCCCCGTTGGCGACGAAGGGCAGCGCCTCTTGCCAGGAGTAGTTCTGATGGTCGTCGATATAGGCGCCCATATCGATCAGTTTGCGCCAGTTGGCGAAGGTTTCGCGGACGCGGTCATCGGTCCATTCGACTTCGCCGCGGGCCAGCTCCATGTGGAAATCGAAGCCGTTGGTGCGCATGTTCATGTAATCGAACCAGCCACCGGCGGTCCAAAGGAACTTCGTCCCGATGGCATAGCACTTGCGACCCGAATCCAGGATGACCTGGCAATTCGCCATCTCCTGCTCGAAGGTTTCGGGCTCTTCGATCCCCAGCTCGGCAAAGATATCCTCGCGGTAGTAGAGGCCCCAATTGTAGTAGGTGTAGGGCACGCCCCACTGCTTGTCGTCGATGGTCAGCGCGCCCTTGACCGAGTCCAGCCCCTCGATCTCGTCCCACAGGTCCGAGACGTCTTCGAACAGGCCGGCGTTGACGAAGGGCATCATGCGGTTGGCGGCGTACCAGTTGATCACGTCGGGCGGGTTCGACGACAGGGCGTTGCGGATCTGACCTTTCCAGCCGTCGCGGTCGACGATCTCCAGCTCGATGTTCAGGTCGGGATGCATTTCGCCGAAGTCGGCGACCAGGCCTTCCATCACCGCGCGGGGGGCGGGGTTGGACATGTCGGACACGATCCGCATGTCGCCCGACAGGGCGTGCGCATCCGCAAAGGCGGCACCGGTCATGATGGTGGAAGCGGCAAGAGCCGTCAGAATGGATCGCATGAGTTCCTCCCAGAATTGCGTCCTGATGGTTCCAATAAATGAAACCAAGTTTCTTATATTGAAAACGATGCGACCTTCTGTCTAGGCTGTCAACATCGGATTGAGACTGGGAGGCTCGTTTGAACGTCCAACGCGACACCGCACGCGACGGGGCCGATGGCACCGTGGGCAAGGCGCTGGAGGTTCTGGACCGCGTGGCCGCCTTTGCGCGCCCGGTGCGGTTTTCCGAATTGCTGGAGACATCGCCGTTTCCCAAGGCGACGCTGTACCGTCTGATCCAGACGCTGACGTCGCAGGGGATGCTGCGCTACGATTCCGACCGGGGGACATATGCGCCCGGCATGCGCCTGGTGCGCATGGCCCATGCGGCCTGGGCCCAGTCCAGCCTGGCCCCGATCGCGCGCACGCATCTTGACGCGCTGAGCGCGCAGGTCGGCGAAACGGTGCATCTGGCGCAGTTGGACGGCGGGCAGGTTCTTTATGTCGACAAACGCAACGCGGCGCGCCCGGTGCGAATGTTCTCGGACGCGGGCAAGGTCGGCCCGGCCTATTGCACCGGGGTCGGCAAGGCGATGATGGCGTGGTTGCCGGCGGATATTCTGGAGGGTGTGTTGGGCCAGCAGAGCTGGCACCGATTCACCGACACGACGATCCCGGATGCGGCGGCGATGGGGACGGAGTTGGCGGCGATCCGCGCCGCGGGATTCGCGCTGGACCGGGAGGAGCACGAGCCGGGGATCCATTGCATCGCCCTGCCGATCCTGTCGATCACGGGTCAGGTGCTGGGCGCGATATCGGTCACGTCGCAGGCGGAGCGCGGGACGCTTGCCGAAATGGAGCGTCACCTGCCGCACATGCGGCAGGCGGTGGAACGAATTGCCGGGGACATGCGCGACTGGCGCTTCCCCGACCAACGGGAAGGATGATCCGATGGCAGGCGTCGAGTTAACGAAAGTCGTCAAACGCTACGGCGACGTGCAGGTGATGCATGGCGTCGATCTGACGGTTCAGGAGGGCGAATTCTGCGTCTTCGTCGGACCATCGGGGTGCGGCAAGTCCACCCTGTTGCGGATGATCGCGGGGCTGGAGGAGACGACCGAGGGCAAGGTGGAAATCGGCACCCGCGACGTGACGCGCGAAGACCCGTCGCAGCGCGGCGTGGCGATGGTGTTCCAGACCTACGCGCTCTACCCGCATATGACCGTCGGGGAAAACATGGGCTTCGGCCTGAAGATGAACGGCCACCCCAAGCAAGAGATCGCGTCCAAGGTGGCCGAGGCGTCGCGGATCCTGAAGCTGGACGATTATTTGAAACGCAAACCCGCCGCGCTGTCGGGGGGGCAGCGGCAACGGGTCGCCATCGGGCGGGCCATTGTTCGAGGCCCGGAGGTGTTTCTGTTCGATGAGCCGCTGTCGAACCTGGATGCCGAACTGCGCGTCGAGATGCGGGTGGAGATCGCGCGCCTGCACAAGGAAATCGGCGCGACGATGATTTACGTGACCCACGATCAGGTCGAGGCGATGACGATGGCCGACAAGATCGTCGTCCTGCGCGCCGGCCGGATCGAGCAGGTCGGCGCACCGCTGGAGTTGTACCGCGACCCCGACAATCGGTTCGTCGCGGGTTTCATCGGGTCGCCGTCGATGAACTTCCTCAAGGGGACCGTGCGGGGTGGCGCAGTGGAGGTGCCGGCACTTGCAACGTCTGTCACGCCCGCCGTGACGCTGCCGTCCGACGGCACCGACGTCGTGATCGGGATGCGACCCGAGCATCTTGAGGTCGGTCCGGGCGACACGCTGAGCGTCGATCTGACCGAAGCGCTGGGCGGTGTCAGCTATGCCTATCTGACGGCCGACACCGGCGAGAAGATCGTGGTGGAGGAGCGCGGCGACATCCGGTCCGACGAGGGCGACCGCATCGGCCTGACGATCGACCCGTCGCGCATCCTTGTCTTCGACGCCCAGAGCGAGGCGCGTATCCGCTGAATGTCGATGGTCGCGTCCCTTCGGGGGCGGGGCGCGGGGTCAGATACCGGAAGGCGTGGAGGTTCGTTTTGATCCGACAATGACCGATGCGGCGGGAGGGGCGACGGGCTGGCCTCAGACCTCCAGGCGACCGCGAATGTTTCGGCGGGGTCCAGGCTCGCACCGCCGGGCGTGTCGAAACCGGCGATCGCGCGCCAATACAACGGCAAGGCCGTTCAACTCGGCCGGGTTGGGATGAAACCTCTGTGCTGAGATATTCATCAAACCGTCCCGGGCGGTTCAGTCAAACTCGAAGCGTAAAACGGCACTCTTGGCGCGACGCTGCGCGGCGATGCCCCTTCGAGTTTCAAAGATTGGTGTCCAACGAAATTCTGCCGGGCACCTTCGTTTCTTAGGCCGATTGCATGTTCAACGCTCGCCCGTCGTGCTTGCCGGTCGTTGCGGCCTCTGCCAGCACGGCGGCTACGTCGGCGCGGCTGGCCTTTGCGGACGGATCGACCTCGTCGCCAAGGGTGACATCGTCGCTGCGACCGTCATCGGTCAGCGCGACGGGCCGCAGGATGGCATAGGTCAGGCCGGACGCCATGAGATGTTCGTCGGCGTCATGCTTTGCCTTGAGGTAATGCGCCAGATCGCCCGACGGGTCGGATTGATCGGCGCCGATGGAACTGAGCATCACGAAGCGTTCAACGCCGGCGTCCTTCGCCAGATCGACCAGCCGCATCGCGCCGTTGCGATCCACCTTGTCGGTCATCTCGGGTCCCGTCGATCCGCCTGATCCTGCGGCAAAGATCACCACGTCGGCGCCGTCGCAAACGCCCGGCTGCAGGTCTGTCAGATCGCCCTGCCGCAGGTCCGTGCCTTCGGGCAGGGTCGATGTATCAGAGCTTTCGCGGACAAGTGCCGTTACGTTGTGGCCTTGATCCAGCAGGGTCTGGGTCAGAAACAGGCCGGTCTTGCCGGTGGCACCGGCGATCAGGATATTCATGGGCATAAGGGAGTCCTTTTGTTGAAATTCAGGAGGGTGGTGCCATCGGGCCCGCCGCCCGGGTCGCAGCGATGTAGCCGGGCTGTTCGCGCAACGCGTCCCAATAGGCCAGGACCTTGGGGTGGTCGGCCAACAGCTCCAGACGCGCCAGCAACGCGATGATGTAAGAGATCTGGATGTCCGCCAGCATCGGGTCTTTGCCGAACAGCAGCGGCCCGTCTTCGATGCACGCTCCGATATATGCAAGGTGGGTGTCGAGCGCCGCTTTCGCGTCATCGGGCACCGGTTCGCCTCGGAACGCGGGCATGATCGCACGCACTGCGACTTCGGCGAAAGATGCCTCGACATAGTCGAACAGCGCCTCGTGCCGCCAGAACTCCGCCGTGCCGTGGGGCGGCGTGTGGGTGTCGTCCCCGAACTTGGCCGCCAGATAGCGCAGGATCGTGGCGGACTCGGCGATCATCTCGCCGTCGTCCTCGATCACCGGAGACTTGCCCAAGGGGTGAACCTTCGACAATTCAGCCGGCGCGCGAAAGGCGTCCGTCCGGTCATAGTCGATCCGATTGCAGGGCTGACCCAGATCGGCCAGCAGCCACAGGACACGGGTGGCGCGGGAGTATTGCAGGGCGTGAAGCGTGATCATGGCAAGAAGATCGCCTTCACATTGACGAACTCCTTCATGCCAAATCCTCCGTGTTCGCGGCCATAGCCCGAGTCCTTGACCCCGCCGAACGGCATGTTCGGATCGGCAGCCCCGAAGGAGTTTATGCGGATCATGCCGGTGTCGAAATGATCGCGGGCCAGCTTCAGCGCGCGGTCTTCGTCCTTGCAGAAGATACCGCCGCCCAAGCCATAGCGGCTGTCGTTGGCGATCCGCATGGCGTCTTGGTCGTCTTTGGCACGGATGACGGCGGCGACGGGACCGAAGATCTCGTCGTCATAGGCGGGCATGCCGGGGGCGACGTCCACCAGGACCGTGGCGGGATAGTAGGCCCCGGTGCGATCTGGGGCCGTTCCGCCGCACAGCGCTTTGGCGCCTTTGGCGACGCTGTCGTCGACCTGACCCTTGACCGTGTCGAACTGATCCTTGCTCGACAGCGGACCAAGCTGGCTGTTCTCGTCGGTGGGATCGCCCATGGTGATCGCTTTCATCTGATCGACGAAGGTCGACACGAAGGCGTCATAGACCTTGTCCGCCACGATGAAGCGCTTGGCCGCGACGCAGGTCTCTCCGTTATTATAGAGCCGCCCCATGACCGAGAATTTGACGGCCGTCTCGATGTCGGCATCCTCCAGCACGAGGTAGGCGTCGTTCGATCCCAGTTCCAGCACTGTCTTCTTGAGCGCCTTGGCGGCCACGGCCCCGACGTGACGACCGGCCCCGTCGCTGCCGGTCAGGGTCACGCCACGCACGAGGGGGTGGGCGATCAGGTTGTCGCTGATGTCGTGGTCGATCAGGATGACCTGAAACAGATCCTCGGGCAGACCGGCTTCGATGCACAGCTCGCGCAGGCGCAGGCCGGTGCCGGTGCAGATGCTGGCGTGTTTGAGCACGCAGCCATTGCCCGTCATCAGGTTTGCCGCCAGCACGCGGACGGGCTGATACAGCGGAAAGTTCCACGGCTGGATCGAGTAGATCACCCCAAGCGGCTGATAGCTGACGACGCCGCGCGCCCCGTTCTGGCCGTGTGTGCGTTCCTCGTCAGCCAATGCGTCCGGGCCCGTCTTGGCGGTGTAGTCGAAAATCGCGGCGCAGATTTCGACCTCTTGCTTGCCGTCCTTCAATAACTTGCCGGTTTCCTGCGTCATCAGGGCGGCCAGATCGTCCGCATTGTCGCGCAGTTTTTGCGCGATTTTCGTCAGATAGGGCGCGCGGTCCGCGTGGGACAGGAGACGCCATTCCAAAAACGCGGCGTGTGCGGCCTCCAGCTTGGCGGTCGCCTCCTGCTTGGACATCAGCGGATAGGTCTCGATAGGCTCGCCCGTCGCAGGGTTGGTCGTGGTGAGTGTGGACATGGTGGATCCTCGAAATAAGGGAAAACGGTCGGGCCGGCGAACATTCCACCGGCCAGACACCGGATTAGATCAGCATCAGAAGTTTCTTGGCCGCATCTTCCGAGGAGGCCGGGTTCTGGCCTGTCACGAGTTTTCCGTCCGTCACCACGAAGGACGCCCAGTCGTCGCCCTTTTTGTAGTCGCCCCCGTTCGACTTCAGCATATCCTCGATCAGGAATGGCACGACGTCGGTCAGGCCGACGCCCTCTTCTTCGGTGTTGGTGAAGCCCGTAACGGTCTTCCCAGACACGAGGGGCTTGCCGTCGGCGCCTTGCGTATGGCGAAAGACTGCGGGCGCATGGCAGACCGCGCCCACGGGGCGGTCGCTGGATGCGAAAGTCTCGATCAGGGACCTGCTGTCCGCGTCCTCGGCCAGATCCCACAATGGTCCGTGGCCGCCCGGATAGAAGATTGCATCGAAGCCATCCGCCGAGACGTCCGACAGTTTGGCGGTATTCGCGAGGTCTTTCTGGGCCGCGTCGTCGCTCTTGAACCGCCGCGTCGCGTCCGTCTGGGCGTCATCGGTATCGCTGGATGGATCGAGCGGCGGCTGACCGCCCTTGGGCGAGGCCAGCGTGATTTCTGCGCCAGCATCCTTGAAGACGTAGTAGGGGGCGGCAAACTCCTCCAGCCAGAAGCCGGTCTTATTGCCAGTGTCGCCCAGTTGGTCGTGGGACGTGAGAACCATCAGTATCTTCATGGAAATGTTCCTTCGAAATCAGAGTTCAGTCGTTGAGTTTGACGACGCGTTTGCCGAAAGCGTCGCCTCTTAACAGACCAACGAACGCTTCCGGGGCCTGTTCCAGGCCCGCGATCATTTCTTCGCGGTACTGGATGCTGCCGTCGCGGACCCACTCCCCCATCTGGTTGGCGAATTCGGGGTAGAGATGCCCGAAATCGTCGAAAACGATGAACCCGCGCAGGGTCATCCGCTTTCTCAGGATCGTTCCCATCAAAAGGCCCAGGCGGTCCGGACCGTCCGGCAGGGACGTGGCGTTGTATTGTGAGATGAGACCGCAGACCGGGATGCGCGCCAACGGGTTCAGGAGCGGCATGACGGCGTCGAAGACCGCGCCGCCCACGTTCTCCCAATAGACGTCGATCCCCTTGGGCGTCGCGTCCTTCAACGCGTCGGGAAAACCGTCTGCCTTGTAGTCAACGCACGCATCGAAGCCCAGCGTGTCCACCACATGGGCGCATTTCTCATCGCCACCGGCGATGCCGACGACGCGGCAGCCCAGTATCTTGCCGATCTGCCCGACCGTGGCGCCGACGGGACCGCTGGCCCCGGCGACGACGATCGTTTCACCAGACTTGGGCTGTCCGATCTGCGTCAGGCCGGCCCATGCGGTCAGTCCGGGCATGCCCAGAACGCCCAAGGCCCATGACGGATTATCGGGGTTTTGCCCCATGTTGATGACGCCCGATCCGTCCGACACGGCGTAGTCCTGCCAGCCGCCAAAGGCCTGCACCCAGTCGCCTTCCGCGAACCCATCGACATCTGACGTGATCACACGGGCGACCGTTCCCCCGATCATGACCTCACCCAAGGCGACCGGGTCGGCATAGGACGGCGCATCGCTCATCCTGCCGCGCATGTAGGGGTCGAGCGACAGGTATTCGTTCTGCAACAGCATTTCGCCCTTGCCGGCCTGCGGCACGTCGGACGTGTCGAGACGCAGGGTGTCGGCGTCAGGCTCTCCGTGGGGGCGTTCTGCGAGGACGAATTTGCGGTTCTCGGTGCGCGATGGGGTCATGGCTATCTTCCTTGAAACATGGGGTCTGGTTGAGAACGCGGCCGGCGGGGCAAAGGTCCAGCCGGTCACGCCCAGTCATGTGCGCTGCGCTCAGGAATAGGCACCGGCGGAATAGGTAAGCTCGTAGCTGTGGCTGTAGAGTTCGAAGACGACGCCGAACGGATCCTCGACATACACCATCCGGAATGGCTTTTCGCCGGGGAAGTATTCGCGGACGGGCATGCGCTGCTTACCGCCAGCGGCAAGGATCTTTTCCAACAACTCCTCAAGGTTCGGGTCCTGCACCGCGAAGTGGAACGTGCCGTGGCGGCGATAGGCGAAGTTATCGTCGGGTTCTTCGCTGCCCTTGAATTCGAACAGCTCGAATCCGACCCCATCAGCGGTGGACAGATGCGCGATCCGCAGCCGATCCCAGCCGGGGCCGAAGACGTCGGTACACATCACACCTATGGCGCTGTCGTCCTCGGTCACTTCGCTGGGCTCCATCAAGACGTAGAAGCCCATGACCTCGGCATAGAACTTCACGGCCGCGTCCAGGTCGGGGACAGAGATGCCGATATGGGAGAACGTGCGTGGCGTCGTGGTCATTGCCGTATCCTTTTCAAGTTTGCCTGAAAGACAGATAGACGCGCCGCCCTGTTTCGTGAAATTATCGTCTGCAATCGTTTGGAAAACGAAACGTAATGATATGATGCTGAATGCGACGTGGCTCGACACTTTCGTAACCCTGGCCGAAACCGGGCACTTCACCCGCACTGCGGAGCGGCTGACCATGACGCAGCCGGGCGTTTCGCAGCACCTTCGCAAGTTGGAGCGGCAAGTCGGGCAAAGGCTGATCGCGCAAGAGGGCAAGAGCTTTGCCCTGACGCCGGCGGGCGAGGCGGTGCGGGATCTGGGCCATGCGCGCCGGTCGCAAGAGCGGCACCTGCGGGCAGCGATCGCCACCGACGACCCCGATATCGGCGAGGTGCGGATCGCGTGCTCAGGCAGTTTCGCCCAGCTTCTTTATCCGCGCGTTCTGGCGATCATGCAGGATGCACCGCGGCTGACGATCCATCTGGAGGCGGCGCCGCAAGACAGCGTTCTCTCAGGCGTTCTGGACGGGCGCTTCGATCTTGGTGTCGTCGGGCAGGACCCTGGACACCCGCGTCTTGGCGCCCGGTTGATCGGACGGGAGGAATTGTGCCTGATCCTGCCTGCCGATGCGGTCGGACAGCCGCCGACATTCGAAACCCTCGAAAATCGCGGGTTCGTCGCGCATCCGGATGGCTATGCCTACGCCAACGAGCTTCTGTCCCTGAATTTTCCCAAGACATTCACCGGCGCGGATCGGTTGCGCGTCCGGACCTTTGTGAACCAGATCGGCCAGATCCCGGCACCCGTCGCAGACGGCATCGGATACACACTCTTGCCCCGCAGCGGGATCGAAGCCTTTCCAAGGCGCGATCTGCTGACCGTCGCGACCCTTCCCCATCGTTGCCACCATGAATTGTGGTCGATCCATCGCAAAGGGCCCGAGCTTTCCGCCCGGGTCGCGCGCATCGCAGGCATCGTCAGTGGCATCGCACGACATCTCGGCTGACGATCGAACCCACCACGACTGCTTCGGCGTCAGGTTCTGGAAAAATCACGTCGCGGCATCGGCGCTGCGGGCTGGAACGAGAAGATGAAAGGGGGGGGTGGTGTAAACGCAGCAAAAGCACGCTTTGTTCTGCACATCCGACGTTTCTCAGCGCAGGCACTTCTGGCCCCAGGTGACGTGTCATTCCTTCAAATCCGCGCCGCGTGCCATGCAGATCGCCCGTGGATGATACGTTCGTTTTGCGTGGGTCCTCGGGCTTGTCAGGTTCGTTTCTTTCGTTTTTTACTCCCTCTCAGGCAAGCGGACAGGAGGATTCGGTGCTTACCAGCCGTCAGCAGAAGATCCTTGCGCGTGTCGAGACGCAGCAACGGGTGCGTGTCGATGATCTCGCCGCCGACTTCGCCACGACGCCGCAGACCATCCGCAAGGACCTGCAGGCGCTGGAGCAATTGCATCACATCGTGCGGTTTCACGGCGGGGCCACGTTGGTCGGCGGCATCGAATACACCGCGCCCGCCCAGCGCGAGACGACGGCCGTCGCGGCCAAGCGCGCCATCGCCGCCGCGGTCAGCGCCCGCATCCCGCAGACCTGCACGATGTTCCTGAATGCGGGCACCACGACGGCGCAGGTCGCGCGGCATCTGGCGGGCCACCATCATCTGCGCGTCATCACCGACAACGTCGATCTGGCGGCCGAAATCCGCGGTTTTCCGGGGCTGGAGGTCGTCGTGCCGGGCGGGGCCGTGCGGCGCAGCGACGGCGCGATCATGGGGGCCGAAGCGGTGGATTATATCCGCCAGTTCCGCGTCGATTTCGCCCTGATCGGGGCCGCCGCATTGGCCGAGGACGGCGCGCTTCTGGACTACGATCTGGCCGGGGTTCAGGTCTGCCGCGCGATGGTGGCCCATGCACGCCATATCATCCTGGCGCTTGATTGCGCGAAATTCGGCCGCGCCGCGCCGGTCCGTCTGGGCCATTTGGGCGACATTCACACCCTTGTGACCGAAGCCGCCCCGCCCGACTGGGTCGCGGGGCTGTGCCGGACCCACGACGTAGAGTTGATTCTGGCCGACGGGTAGAGTCTGCTGTTGACAGGAGCTTTCGATTGGCACGAAATCGAAAATAACGCGCCTTTGGGAGGAGGGGGGAGACGGATGCCGCTGCTGCTGAACCTTCTCAGGTATCTGGGTGCCGCGAACGCCGGTGTGCTGGCGGTCGGTCGTTGGGTCGGCGTGGTGTGCATGGCTATCATGGTCATCTTCATCCTGATCCAAGTCTTCTGGCGCTATGTCCTGTCGAACCCGTTGCCCTGGCCCGAGGAGGCGGCGCGTTTCCTGATGCTCTGGCTGATGGTGGTGGCCCCGACGGCCCTGCGGCGGGGCGGGTTCGTGGCGATCGACATGGTGCAGTTGCTTCTGCCCAAGGCGGTGGGTGGTGCCCT
>NZ_CXSU01000005.1:123018-187093 GCF_001403795.1 Jannaschia donghaensis
TCACCGGGTTCTCAGGCCGGTTCAAAACGTCCTCGCTGTTCTATCCAACCGCCGAGGGATGGGAAAAAATTCCGCGCAGCTGGATGATGGCGTCGCTGCTGGTGGGGGTCGCCATGATGACCTCTGTCATGGTGGAGTTGATCGGGCGGCAGATCGCCGTCATGGCCGGGCGGCGCGACGATTTGATGGAAATCCCCGAAACGTCCACCGTGGGAGCCGAATAGATGCCTTTGCCGCAATGCTAGTCTGGTTCCTGCCGCTTTTCCTTGTCTTGTTGATGATCGGCCTGCCGGTGTTCTTCGCCCTGCTGGCGGCCCCTGGTTTCCTGTTGTGGGCCAACGGGCAGGAGAAGGACCTCGTCTTGCTCTATCGCAACACTTACAACGGGATGGACAGTTTTCCGCTGATGGCGATCCCGTTCTTCATGCTGGCCGGAGAGATGATGAATCGCGGCGGCATCACTATGCGGCTGGTCGAATTCAGTCAGGCACTCGTCGGGCACTTCCGGGCCGGGTTGGCCCAGGTCAACATCCTGTCGTCGATGCTGTTCGCCGGGCTGTCGGGGTCGGCCGTCGCCGACACCTCGGCGTTGGGGTCGATGCTGATCCCGGCGATGGAGAAGGAAGGCTACACCCGCAAGTTCGCCGCCGCCGTCACCGCCGCATCGAGTGTGATCGGGCCGATCATTCCGCCGTCGGGCATCATGATCATCTATGCCTATGTGATGGAGCAGTCGGTCGCCGCATTGTTCCTGGCGGGGATCGTGCCAGGCGTTCTGGTGGGCGCGGGGCTGATGACTGTGACGAATGTCATGGCGCGGCGCAATCCGGACGGCTTTCCGGGCCTGAAGCGGCGCGCGACATGGCCCGAAAAGGGGCGGGCATCGCTCAAGGCGTTTTTCCCGCTGCTCACGCCGGTCATCATTTTGGGCGGGATCCTGGGCGGGGTGTTCACCCCGACGGAAGCCAGCGCCGTGGCGGTGGCCTATGCCGCCGTCGTGTCGTTGTTCATTCTGCGGGAAATGTCGTGGCGCGACCTGCCGGACGTTCTGGGCAAGGCGGCGCTCATCTCCTCGGTCGTTCTGTTACTGGTGGGGGCGGCGCTGGCGTTCAAGACGGTCGTCGCCCTGTCCCACGCGCCCGAGGCGCTGGCAGAGCTGATCCTGTCGCTGTCGGCCAATCCGCTGGTGCTGCTGTTGCTGATCAACCTGTTGCTGTTCATCGTGGGCATGTTTCTGGACGCGGGCCCTGCGATCATCATTCTGGGTCCGATCCTGGGGCCGATCTTCACCTCGCTCGGTGTCGATCCGGTGCATTTCGCGATCATCATGTCCGTCAACCTGACCGTCGGGCTGGCGACGCCGCCCATGGGGCTTGTGCTGTTCGTGGCGTCGTCCGTTTCGGGCGAGCGGGTGGAGACGATCGCGCGTGCGATCCTGCCGTTCCTGGCGGTCGAAGTCTTCGTCATCGGCCTGATCACCTACATCCCGGCCATTTCGCTGGCCGTGCCGCGCTTCTTCGGCTTTTTATGATTTACCGGTCCAACAGGGAGAGAGACCAAATGAAACTGAGCAACATCCTCAAGGCGGGCGCATTGGCCGCGGTCACCGCGCTGCCGTCCATGGCAATGGCCGACGCCCATGCCATGAACATCCGCGCCACCGCCAATTCCAACGAAAACGATGAGGACTACGACGGTCTGGTCGTCTTCAAGAACTACGTCGAAGCCGCCAGCAACGGCGCGATCACGGTCGAGCTTTTCATCGGAACGCAGCTGTGCGGCGCGCCGGACGAATGTATTCAGGGGGTCGCCGACGGCACGATCGACGTTTATATTTCGACGTCTTCGGGTTTGGCGAACATCGTCCCGTCCGTCCAGATTTTCGATCTGCCCTATTTGATGTCCGATGACCGGATCGCGGAAGAAGTGTTGACCTCGACCGATCTGACCCAGGATCTGCGCAGCAAGATTCTTGCCGATACCGGGGACACGGTGCGTCTGATGACGATCGGCAACACCGGTGGCTGGCGGAACTTTGCCAACACGCAACGCCGCATCGCCGAGCCGGGCGACATGGAGGGCCTGAAGATCCGCACGGTGGTCGCCGACCTGCCCCAGGAACTGGTCCGCGCGCTGGGCGCGTCGCCGACGCCGATCCCGTGGCCCGAATTGTTCACCTCGCTCCAGACTGGCGTGGTCGAAGGGTCGAAGAACGGCATCACCGATATCATGGGCATGAAGTTCCCCGACGCGGGCCTGCAGTATATGACGCTGGATGGGCACGCCTATATGGCGGCGCTCTGGATCATGAACAACGAGAAGTTTCAGTCGATGGACGATGACATGAAACGCGTCATCGTGGACGGTTTTGCGGCGCTGCAGCAGGCGACCTTCGCCAGCCCCAAGCGCAAGTCCATCGCCGCCTACGAGGAATTCGTGTCCGGCGGCGGCGACCTTTACGTGCCCACGCCCGAGCAGAAGACGGCGTTCCAGGAAGCGGCGGCCCCAGTCTACGACTGGTTCGCGTCGAACGTGGACGGCGGTGAGGAAATGCTCGCCAATTTCCGCGCCGCCATTGCCTCGGCCGAGGAATCGGTGGGCGCGCGCCGCGACGCCGACCTGAACTGATGACAGGCGGGGGCATCCGATCGGGCGTCCCCGCCCTTACGACACCGGCAGCGTGGTTTCGTCCGTATCGGGCGGTCCGATGAAGCGCGCCGCCAGCAGCCAGGCCAGCGTGAGCGGGCCGATCCGACCGAGAAACATGAGCAAACACAGTATCGCCCGTTCCGTGCCCGACGCCGCCTGCGTGACCCCGGACGTCAGACCGACGGTGCCAAAGGCGGAGGATGCCTCGAACAGGGTGTCGGCAAAGGTATGATCGCCCAATCCCCAGATCACCAGTGTGGCCACGAAGACCAGGACCAGTGCCACGCCGACCAACTGCGCGATGCGCAGCAGGCTTTGTGCGGGAATGCGCCATTTGCCCGCGTGCAGCGGCCCGCCGCGCCGCGCCGAGATGCCGATTGCCACGATCAGCAGCAGGACGGTCCCGACCTTGAGCCCGCCCCCCGTGGACGTGGCCCCGGCCCCGATCAGCATCAGGACAATGGTCAGCGCCTGTCCGCCCCCGGTCAGCCCATCGACGCCGACACCGTCGAACCCGGCGGTGCGCGGCGTCAGCGCCTGGAACAAAGGCAGCCCTGCTCGCGCGCCCTCGCGGTGGGTGCCCAGCGTGCGGGGGTTGGACCACTCGATCAGGGCGAAGCCTGCCCAGCCCAGCACGATAAGCAGGGCCGTGCCGACCAGGACCACGCGGGTGTGAAGGTGCAGTGCATCGCGCCCCAGGATGCGGCCACGCAGGTTGGAAATCGCCGCAAAGCACAGGCCGCCGACCACGAACAGAGCCGCCGTGACGACAAGCAGCGCCGCCGGGGCCCCCGCGACACCGCCGATGATTGTAAAACCCGCATTGTTGAAGGCGGAACCGGACTGGAAAACCGCGTGCCACAGCCCGGCCCAGCCGCTGTCGCGCATCAGCCCCGGAGCGAGGGCCAGAACGCCGAGCGCCTGCACCGATCCGGCGAATGCCAAAACGCGCAGCGCGAGCGACAATGGCGTGTTGCCGGCCAAAACCGGCAGGTCGGCGCGAAACAAGCTGCTGTTTGCGCCGCCGTTGAGAAGGCCGAGCGCCAGAACACCGAAGGTGATCAAGCCCAGGTCATCCTAGCGGAATGGATACATCCAGACGCGGTAGTCGGCGATCAACTCGTGCGCCTTGGCGATCTGGTCGGACGACATCTTGCGGATCACCTCCTCCTGGCTGATCGCGGCGTCCGGGTCGCCGCCGATCGCGCTAAGCGCGTACCACATATAGGCGCGGATCAGGTCCGGGGCGGGCATGCCCAGGCCGACTTCGTAGTACCAGCCGACGCCGGACTGCGCGCCGGGGTGCCCCTTCATCGCGCTGCGCAGGTACCAGTCGAAGGCGCGCACGGGGTCACGCTCGACCCCCAGGCCAAGGGCGTACATCACACCGATCAATTCCTCGGCCTCGGCGTTGCCGGAGCGGGCGGCGGGGGCAAGGGCGGCGCGCGCGGCGACGTAATCGCCGGCGTCCATCAGGTCGCGCGCCTTTTCCAGATCGGCCGCGGCGGGCGTTGCAAGGCACAGCAGCAGGGCAAGGGTCTTCATCGCATTCTCCTTGCCGCCACCTTGGCCGTGGCGGCGGGTGCTGCCAAGGCACAAGAGGTGCCGTTCCACCCCTACGAGGAGGCCCGTGCAGCAGTTGGCCAACTGCTGTTCTATGACCCGATCCTGTCGGGCAACCGCAACATCAGCTGCGCGACCTGTCACCACCACGACACCTTTTCCGCCGATGGTGTGTCGCTGGGCATCGGCGAGGGGGGCGTGGGCATCGGGCCGAAACGGCGCGTGGTCGAGGGGGGCATCGTCAAGCGCGTGCCGCGCAACGCACAGGGTCTGTGGAATGTGGGGGCGGTCGAATTCACGACGTTCTTTCACGACGGGCGGGTGTCGTTGTCCGACGACTACGGCACCGGCTACGACAGTCCGGCGGAAGAATGGCTGCCAAAAGATCTGCCCAATCTGCTGGCGGTGCAGGCCCTTTTCCCGCTGACCGCGCAGTTCGAAATGGCGGGCAACGTGGGCGAGAACGAGGTCATTGGCGCGGTCAGCGACCGCATCGACCGGGGCTGGCCGATCCTGGCCAAACGGGTGCGGGGGGTGCCGGCCTATGCCGAGGCTTTGACGGCGGCCTTTGGATTGGAACATTCGGAAGACATCGGCATCGCGCATATTGCTATCGCGCTGGCCGATTTCATGAACTCCGAATGGCGCAGTCTGGATGCGCCCTACGACGCGTGGCGCGCCGGGACGGGCGATCTGACGCCTGCGCAACACCGTGGGCGCGACCTGTTCTTTGGCAAGGGCGATTGCGCCTCGTGCCATGCCGGCCCGCTGTTCACCGACCACGATTTCCATGCCATCGCCCTGCCGCCCTTCGGGCCGGGCCGCACCCGGCGGTGGGACCCTGTGCCGCGTGACGTGGGCCGCATGGCGGAAACGGACGATCTGGCCGATGCCTACCGCTTTCGTACGCCGTCTTTGCGCAATGTGACGCTGACCGCGCCCTACGGTCATAACGGGGCCTATCCCACGCTGGCGGGCATCATTCGGCACCACGCTGACCCGGCGCGCGGGTTGCGGGACTGGCAGCCGACCCTTGCGAACCTGCCCCACGCGCCCTGGCTGTCCGAGATCGACTTCGTGATCCGGTCGGACGCGCGGGAGATGGCGCGGGTTGCGATGCATTCGGACATTCAGCCCGTTGATCTTTCGGAAACGGAGATCGCCGATCTGGTCGCCTTTCTCGGGGCGTTGGAGGGGACGAAAAGCAAATACGGCCGTCTTGGCGTGCCGGATGCCGTTCCGTCGGGTTTGGCGGTAGATCGATGACGCGCCTTCTGGTCTGTGGCATCGCCGTGATGGATTACGTCCACCGGGTCGACGTGCTGCCGATGACCGAAGGGAAACACCGCAGTACATCGTTCGACCGGATCGGCGGCGGCTGCGCTGCGAATGCCGCCGTCGGGGCCGCGCGGCTGGGGGCGCATGTCACCCTGATGGCGCGTCTGGGGATGGATACGACGGGGGACGAACTGGCCGCGATGTTGGCCGGTCGAGGCATCGAGACCGCTCTGACGCGGGGCGGCCGCACGCCGTTGTCGTCGATTCTGATCGATGGACGCGGAGAGCGGATGATCGTCAATTTCCCCGGTGCGAACCTGCCGACCGATCCGCCGCCCGTGCCGAATACCGACGTCGTCCTGTCCGATTGTCGTTGGCCCGAAGCCGCCGAGGCCGTGCTGCATGCGGCCAAGACCAACGGCATCCCCAGCGTTCTGGACGGCGAGAAATACACGCCGGCCCCCCTTGCCGCGCTGGCCGATCACGTGGTGTTCAGCGCACCCGGTCTGCGCGATTTCTCCGGCATAGACCAGCTGGACAAGGCGCTGGCCGATGCGTCCGTCCGCTTGCCTGGCCATGTGGCCGTGACCGACGGGCCGGACGGGGTGCGTTGGGGCGACGGGCTGCACGTGCCGGCCCCGCGCATCACGCCGGTGGACACGCTGGGGGCCGGTGACCTGTGGCACGGGGCCTTCGCCCTTGCGCTGGGGCAGGGTCGCGACCGGGTCGCCGCAAGCCGGTTCGCCAACGCCGCCGCCGCGTTGAAATGCACGCGCGCGGGCGGCTGGGATCATTATCCGACACTTCACGAACTGGAAACCGCATGACGATCACCCTCACCCCCGGCAAACAGATGGGCTTTCGCCGCATGTCCGACGCCGCCGGGCGTTTCAAGATGACGGCCGTCGATCAACGTCCCCCCATCAAGACGGCGGTCGAGGCGCATCGCGGCGGTCCACATTGGGAAGATGTGGCGCGGGTGAAGACCGAATTGCTGCGCGCGTTGCAGCCGTCGTCCACGGCCATGCTGATGGATCCGCACTATGCCATCCCCCATGGCTGGCAGGTATTCGACCCCGCGAAAGGCCTGATCGTGACGCTGGAGGATTCGCAGTTTCGCGACACCGGGCAGGGTCGGTTCAGCGCGGAAATCGACGATTGGTCGGTGGGAAAGATCAAGCGGATGGGCGGCGATGCGGTCAAGGTGCTGGCCTGGTACCGGCCCGACATTTCGGACGAAGTGCGCGCGGCGCAGCATGATTTCGTCAAGCGCACCGGAGAGGCCTGCGCGCGCTTCGACATCCCGTTCTTGTTCGAGCTGCTGGTCCATCCGATCGAGAGCGACGCCGAGCAGACCAGCGAATACACCGAGATGGCGACCAAACACGCCGATCACGTTCTGCAATCCGTCGATGCGTTTGCCGGCGCGGATTACGGTGTGGATGTCTTCAAACTGGAAAGCCCGGTTCCGGCCAAGGGCATCACAGGGGGCGATGCGCAGGTGCAGGCCTTGTTCGACGAGATAGGCAAACTGGCGGCGCGGCCGTGGGTGATGCTGTCGGCGGGCGCGGGCAAGCCGGACTTCAAGACGGTCCTGGAATACGCCTATGCCGCTGGGGCGTCGGGGTATCTGGCGGGCCGCGCGATCTGGCTGGATGCCTTTGCCGCCTATCCGGACTGGGAGGCTATGGCGGCAGGCCTGAGGCGCGACTCGGTGCCCTACATGGAGGATCTGAACGCCCTGACCGATGCCCATGCGACGCCGTGGCACGAGCATGCCTGCTATGGCGGCAGGGGGCTCGATTTCATCGATCCGACCGCCGGCTTCCGGCAGGGTTACGGAGACATCTGATGCGGATCGGGATTCTACCGCTGGGGCGACCCACGTTCGATGTGCCGTTTGCCGAAGAGAAGCTGGCGGCGATGTTGGCCGTGCTGGATGCGTCGGACCATGAGATCGTCGGGCCGCGAACCTTGCTCATGGAGGCCGATGCCGCCGCGCAGGAGGCGACGCGCGATGTGGACGTCCTGTTGATATTGCAGGTGACCTTCACCGACGCCGCCTTCGCCACACGCGCCGCCGTCGCCCATCGGGGTCGCGTCGCGATCTGGGCCGTGCCGGAACCGCGGGTGGGCGGTCGGCTGCGGCTCAATGCGTTCTGCGGGCTGAACCTTCTGTCGCATGCGTTGGGTTTGAACGATCGTCGCTTCACTTGGGCGTACGGCGATCGGATCGACATCGACGCGCTGCTGACCGGGCCGGAGCTTACGCCCAAACGCGGCGCGCCGACCGACGCCGCGCCCCGAGCCATCAACCGCGATCTGAAGATCGGGCGCATCGGCGCGCACCCTGTGGGTTTCGACACCTGCGCTTATGACAAGGTCGACCTTGCGAGGCTGACCGGCGCGCAGGTGACCGAGCTGGAGCTGCCGGACCTGTTCGACCGCGCGCGCAGCTTGTCAGCCGAGGCCGTCGAACCCTATGCCGCCAAGGCTGCCGACCTGGGCGGGCTGGACACGCTCGACAAGGGGGAGTTGGACCGGTCCCTTCGATTGGCGGGCGCGCTGGATCAGTTGAAGTCCGAGTATCATTTCGATGCCATGGCAATCCGCTGCTGGCCCGAGACCTTCACCGAATACGGCGGCGCGGTCTGCGGACCCGTATCGATGCTGGGCGAGGCGCGCACCCCCTGCGCCTGCGAGGCGGATGTCTACGGCGCGGTGACCCAGGCGATCCTGCAGGATGTGACCGACGCGCCCGTTTTTCTGGCCGATCTGGTGGACATGGACGCACAGACGGGGGTCGTCTGGCACTGCGGTCAGGCCCCGGTGTCGATGGCGGCACGCGCGCCCGACGCGACCGTGCACACCAACCGCAAACAGGCTCTGTTGCTGGAATTTCCCCTAAAGGGAGGGCGTGTAACGCTGTTCCGGCTGAGCCAGGCCTACGGCGCGCCACAGGTCGTGATCGCGACCGGGCAGGTCATCGACGCGCCCATGGCCTACACCGGAACCAGCGGGACGGTGCGCTTCGACCGTGGTGCCGATGCCGTCTGCGCCGACGTGATGGCGTCGGGGTTGGAGCATCATATGGCGCTGGCCTACGGCGACCACGCCGATGCGCTGCGCGGCGTGGCCGCGGGCCTGGGCGTGCCGGTGCTGGAGCTGGGGGCATGATCCGTTACGGCCTGATCGGGGCGGGCATGATGGGGCAGGAGCATATCCGCAACATCGCCCTTCTGGACGGGGCGATGGTCGCCGCCGTGGCCGACCCGGACGAAGCTATGCGCGCATCGGCCATGGCGGTGTCCGGCGGGCAGGGTTTCGCGGATGCCGAGGCGCTGATCGCCGCGAACGTCGCGGATGTCTTCCTGATCGCGTCGCCCAACGACATGCACGCCGGCATGGTTCAGCGTCTGTTGGCGACGGACAAACCCATCCTGGTGGAGAAGCCGCTGGCGACGACGACCGCCGATTGCCGCGATCTGCTGACCCAAGCGCGGGGACGGGTGGCACCGGTCTGGGTGGCGATGGAATACCGGTACATGCCGCCCGTCCAACGGCTTATGCAGATGATAGATCAGGGCGCGGTGGGAACACCGCGCATGGTATCGATCCGGGAACACCGCTTTCCGTTCCTGCAGAAGGTCGACGATTGGAACCGGTTCAACGCGCGCACGGGCGGCACGCTGGTCGAGAAATGCTGCCATTTCTGGGATCTAATGCGCCTTATGCTGCGGGCCGATCCGGTGCGGGTCTATGCAAGCGCGGGGGTGGATGTGAACCACCGCGACGAACGCTATGCCGGGGGCATTCCGGACATCGTCGACAATGCCTATGTGGTCGTCGATTTCGCCAACGGAACCAGAGGAATGCTGGATCTGTGCATGTTTGGCGAAGGGTCGCATTGGCAGGAATCGATTGCCGTCACGGGCCCCCAAGCCCGGGTGGAGGCGTTCATTCCCGGTCCGGCCCGATTTGCGCCCGACGGCAAGCCGCGCGAGGCGGAAGTCGTCAGCAGCATCAGGGCATCGAAGGAGGAGGTGAGGGAGGTGGTGCACACACCGCCCGAACTTCTGATTGCCGGCGACCACCACGGCTCCACCTTCTATCAGCACCAGCGATTCACCAATCTGGTGCGCGCCGGAACAGGGGTGCCCGAAGTATCGCTTGAAGATGGCTATTGGTCCGTCCTTGTGGGCGAGGCGGCGGAGGAATCCGCGCGGTCAGGCCATGCGATCGACCTGACGGGACGGGGGGCCTAGGGGCTTCTTCTGGTGAAAAATACCTCGGGAGTGTGAGGGCGGTGCCCTCATGCCTGAATGGAGACGAGATGATACTGATAACCGAATTCATGGACGAGGCGTGGGTCGACTGGCTGCGGGACCGTTGCGAAATAGACTACCAACCCGACCTGCCCGACTTCCCCGAGGAGCTGGCCGAGAAGGCGCAGATGGCGCAGGCCCTGATCGTGCGCAACCGGACGCAGGTGCGCGGTGATCTGCTCTATGCCGGGTTTTCCTGTGTCGGACGGCTGGGTGTCGGCCTCGACAATATCGATATGGAGGGATGCGCGGAACGGGATATCGCGGTCTTTCCGGCCACGGGCGCGAACACGCTGTCGGTGGCGGAATACGTGGTGACGACGGCGGCGATGCTGTTGCGCGGCGCGTACGCGATGCGCCCGGCGATGGAGGCTGGCGACTGGCCCCGTGGACCGGCCGGACAGGGGCGGGAGATCGCGGGCAAGACGCTGGGTTTGATCGGATACGGTGAAATCGCGCGGGACGCGGCGCGGCTGGGCACGGCGCTGGGCATGAAGGTTCTCGCCTCTGACCCCTATGCCGACGACTTTCCCGGCGCGATGGAGGGGACCGAAGAAGAGGTGCTGACCACCGCGGACGTCATATCGCTTCATGTGCCGTTGACGGACGAAACGCGGGGCATGATCGACGCGGATGTCATCGCCGCCATGAAACCCGGTGCAGTGGTCATCAATGCGGCACGGGGCGGTGTGGTAGACGAGGCGGCGCTGTGCGACGCGCTGACGTCCGGCCATCTGGGCGGGGCCGCGCTGGATACTTTCGCGTCCGAGCCGCTGGGCACCGATCATCCGTTCGCGGGCGTGCCCAACCTGATCCTGACGCCGCATATCGGCGGCGTGACGGCGGAGGCGAATGCCCGCGTGTCGGAAATGACGGCACGCAAGGTGGCTGCGCACCTGGGACTGGCCTAGGTGCCGGGGTCGAGGATGCCATGGACCTGAACCGCTATATCATCACAGGGAATGGCCTGACGGCGACCTTCACCGAATGGGGGGCCGCGCTGGTCGATTTGCGTCTGGACGGGGTGGATCATCCGCTGGTCCTGGGCCTAGCCGATCTGGCCGATTATGCGGCCGGGCACTCGAACTACATGGGGGCGACAGCGGGGCGGTTTGCCAACCGGATCGGGGACGCGCGGTTCACGCTGGACGGGGTCGAGCATCGGCTGGATGCGAATTTCCAGGATCGCCACACGCTGCACGGCGGATCGAAGGGGACGGGCAAGCGCGTGTGGGACGTCGTGGACCACGGGGCGGATACCATCGCTTTCGCCATCGACCTGGCGGACGGCGAGATGGGGTTCCCCGGCGCGATGCGGATCGAGGCGCGGTTCACCTGTGCGCCGGGACCCTGCCTTCGGATCGCGTATTCCGCCACCTGCGCGGCCCCCACCATCGTCAATCTGGCGCATCACACCTATTGGAACCTGGACGGCAGCGACGATGTGTCGGGCCACGCCTTGACGGTGCAGGCGGATCGATACCTGCCACTGGACGACGGGATGATCCCGACCGGCGTGGCGGAGGTTGCGGGCACAGAATTCGATTTCCGGGCCGGGCGGATATTGCCCGGCGGCGACCTGCTGGACCATAACCTTTGCCTGTCGGATGGACAGGTGCCGCTGCGCGACGTCGCGGTGTTGCGCGTGCGTGGTCTGTCGATGGCGGTGGCGACGACGGAGCCGGGATTGCAGGTCTATGACGGGGCCAAGCTGCGCACGCCGGTGCCGGGAATCGGGGGGCGCACGTACCGCGCCCATGCCGGTGTCGCCCTTGAGCCGCAGAATTGGCCCGACGCACCCAACCATGACGATTTTCCGGCCTGCGTTCTGCGGCCTGGCGAGACATATGAACAGGTGAGCACCTTCACCTTTGCGAAAGGATAGCAGATGGCGTTTCAGGACTGGATGAAGCAGGCAAACCTGATCGGGGGGGAATGGGTCGGGGCCGACAGCGGCGAGACGATCGACGTGACCAATCCGGTGGACGGATCGGTAATCGGGACGATCCCCAAGGGCGGCAAGGCCGAGACCGAGCGCGCGATTTCGGCGGCGACCGAGGCGTTTCCGGGCTTCCGCGACATGTCGTTGATGGATCGGTGCAACCTTTTGTGGAGGCTGCACGATGCGCTGATGGACAACCAGAAGGAGCTCGCCGAACTGCTGACCGTCGAGATGGGCAAGCCGATGGCTGAGTCGATGGGCGAGATCGCGATCGGCGCGCAATACGTCCGCTGGTTCGCCGAAGAAGCGCGCCGCGCCAAGGGCGAGATCGTGCCGGCGGGCGTGAACGGGCGCCGCATTCTGGTGACAAAACATGCCATCGGGGTGGTCGGCATGATCACGCCCTGGAACTTTCCCAGCAGCATGTTGGCCCGCAAGGTGGCCCCCGCATTGGCCATGGGCTGCACCGTGGTGGCCAAACCCGCGACGGCGACGCCGTATTCCGGTCTGGCATGGGGCGCGCTGTGTGAAGAAGCGGGGTATCCCAAGGGCGTCATGAACGTCGTCACCGGATCGGCCAAGGACATCTCCAAGGCGATGATGGAGAGCTTTGCGGTCCGCAAGATCACCTTCACCGGGTCCACTGAGGTGGGCAAGGAGTTGATGCGCGGGGCCGCCGATACGGTCAAGAAGGTGTCGATGGAGTTGGGCGGCAATGCCCCCTTCGTGGTGTTCGACGACGCCGATATCGACAAGGCCATCGACGGCGCGATGGTGTCGAAGTTCCGCAACGCGGGCCAGACCTGCGTCTGCGCCAACCGCATCTATGTGCAGGCGGGGATCCATGACGCCTTCGTTGCGAAGCTGAAGGCCCGGACCGAGGCGATGAAGGTCGGCGACGGGCGCGAGGACGGGGTCGAGCAGGGTCCGATGATCGACATGGACGCCGTCGAGAAGGTCGAGGATTTCGTGGCCGACGCCAAGGCCAAGGGCGGCGAGATCGTCACCGGCGGGGATCGGCACGAGAAGGGTGGCACGTTCTTCCAGCCCACGATCATCACGGGGGCGACGCAGGACATGAAGTTCGCCCATGAGGAAATCTTCGGACCCATCGCCCCGGTGTTCAAGTTCGAGACCGAGGAGGAGGCGATCCGTCTGGCCAACGATACGGTCTATGGTCTGGCTTGCTATGCCTACACGTCGGATCTGGGGCGGGCGTTTCGCCTGAACGAAGGGCTGCAATACGGGATGATCGGCATCAATTCGGGCTTGATCACCACCGTGGAAGCCCCGTTCGGCGGGGTGAAGGAAAGCGGGCTTGGCAAGGAAGGCGGATCGCAGGGTCTGGAGGATTACGTCGAGACGAAATACGTCTGTATCGACGGGATCTGAGGTCGGTCGGGGGTGCTGCCCCCGGCCACACCGGCCCCCCGAGGTGTTTGCGGTCAGAAGGTCAGACCGGGTTCGGGGGGGTGCGACCTTCGGCGATGGCGACCGCGTTCTCCAGCGCCATCCGGCCCATGTCTTCGCGCACTTCCAATGCGGCGGTGCCCAGATGGGGCAGCAAGACGACGTTTTCGAGCGCCTTAAGCGCGTCGGGCACGGTGGGTTCGCGTTCGTAGACGTCAAGGCCCGCGCCACCGATCGCCCCGGATTGCAGCGCTTCGATCAATGCGGCTTCGTCCACCACATCGCCGCGTGCGATGTTCACCAGGATGGCGTGCGGCTGCATCGCGGACAGGGCTTCGGCATCGATGATGTGGCGCGTTTCGGCGGTGGCGGCGAGGGCGGTGACGACGACGTCGGCCTGCGTGCAGACGTCGGCGACGCTGGCCAGTTGATCGGCCCCGTCGATGCTTTTGTCAGAGCGGTTCCAGAAGACCACCTTCATCCCGAACCCGGCGGTGCAGCGTTTGGCGATGGCCTGCCCGATGCGACCCATGCCGATGATTCCGACCGTCTTGCCCGACACATGCATCCCCAGCATCTGCACCGGGTGCCAGCCGTGCCAGTCGCCCGCGCGGACCATCCGCTCCCCCTCGCCGGCGCGGCGGGCGGCCATCAGGATCAGGGTCATGGCGGTGTCCGCCGTGGCGTCGGTGACGGCACCGGGCGTGTTGGTGACGACCAGACCGACGGCGCGGGCGGCGTCCACGTCGATATGGTTGAAGCCGACACCGAAATTGGCAAGGCCTTTCGCGCGAATGTCGCCGGTGAAGGCATCGGCGGTGAAAGCGTCGCCCAACGTGGGCAGAACGACGTCATGATCCGCGAGGGCGGCGCGACATTCGTCGACGCCCATCGGTCGGGTGGCGTCGCGGCAGGTAACGTCGAAATGCTCGGCAAGGGCGGCCATCACGCTGTCAGGCAGGGCGCGGGACACGAAGAGTTTTTTCAATGCATCCGCCCTCCTTCGGACACGGTTTGATCGGGCGAAAGCAAGACGACTTCGCCGGTGGCATCGGGCAGGCCGAGGACGAGGACCTCGGACATGAAGGTGCCGATCTGGCGGGGCGGAAAGTTGACGACGGCAACGACCTGACGCCCCACGAGCGTCTCGGGCGTGTAATGCGCCGTCACCTGAGCGGAGGTCTTCCGCTCACCGATCTCGGCACCGAAATCGATCCACATCTTGATCGCAGGCTTACGCGCCTCGGGGTAGGGTTCGGCGCGAATGACGCGACCGACACGAATATCGACCTTCAGGAAGTCATCGAAATCGATCTCGCTCATGTTCGCAACTCCCGCGAGCGGTCGGCGGCCGCTTTGACGGTGCGCGCCATCAGGTCAGGCAGCTCCTTCATCAGCACCTCCAACCCCGCTTGGGTCGTGCCATTGGGCGAGGTGACGTTGACGCGCAACTGGCCGGGGTCTTCGCCCGTCATGGCCAATTCGCCCGACCCGGCCACGGTCGCGCGGGCCAGTTGCAGCGCCAGATCGTCCGGCAGGCCCTGTGCCACCCCGGCGTCGCGCAGCGCCTCGATCATGTGGAACACATAGGCGGGGCCGGAGCCCGACAGGCCCGTGACCGCGTCCATCTGGTCTTCGTGGTCCAGCCGAACGACTTCCCCCACGGCCGCCAGAAAGCCTTCGGCAAGGTCCAGATCCGCTGGGCCAGTCCGACTGTTCCCGACGATCGCCGTGATCCCACGCCCGACAGCGGCGGGGGTGTTGGGCATGGCGCGGATAATGCGGGCGTCCACGCCGAAGGCCGTTTCGAACGCCGCAATGGGCGTTCCGGCCGCGATTGAGACGAAAAGCGTGTCCGACAAACCGCGAAGCGCGGGCAGGGCGTCGCCCATCATCTGCGGTTTGACCGCAATCAGCGTGATGGCCGGGGTATCGGGAAGATCGGTATTCAAGGCGACGCCGGTGCCCCGCAACCAGTCCGATGGGTGGGGGTCGAGCACGGTTGCCGCCTGCGGCGTCAGGCCCCGGTCCAGCCAGCCCGCCAGCATCGCGCCGCCCATCTTGCCGCACCCCAGAAGAACGACGCCACGGGCATTGATGTCGGTGAAGTCCATGATCCCTCCGGTTTTCGCGACCCTAAGCGGCGTCCCTAAGCGTGCCAAGGCGTCAGGCGTGACCGTAAGCCCCGGCCATGGCGATCTGGATCGCGTCGGTCGGCGCACGCCCGCCCCAGCACACCAGTTGGAACGCGGGATAGTAGCGCTCTCCGGTCAAAATGGCTTCGGCCACGATGGCGTTGATCTGCTCGACTTGGGCGCAGGCCCCGCCGGCCAGCACCAGACCATAGCGCCAGACCATCATCTTCTGCGCGGTCCAATAGGAGAAGGACCCGGCCCAGCTTTCGTCGTTGGCAAGGTTCAGAACCTCGTAGAGCTTGGGCAGGCTGTCCTCGGGCGGCTCCATCTCGAAGCAGCAGACAAGGCGCAGCGTCTCGTCCACCTCGGACCAGGCAAGGGTGACGGAATAGCTGCGCCACTGGCCTTCGACCACCATGGAGATTTGATCCTCTCCGGTACGGTCGAAGTCCCAGTCGTGGGTCTCGGCGACGGTTTCCACCAAATCGATGGGGTGCAGATCGCCGGTGTCCGAGAATTGATCGCGCTGGTGCAGCATGTTCGGCCTTCCGATGTCGCCCATAGGGCTTGTGCGTTGCGCGATCCCTATGTTTTGGGCCGCGCTCGCCTACAATATATGGTGAAGGGCGGCGGAGTCCCTGTAAAGGGGCGGTTTTCCCTTCTCCACAGATTTCACGCGGGAAACGCGCTCCTCCACAGGCATGTGAATTCTTTGTCTTCCGGCGTCACGGCCATGTGAAACCTCGGCTATGACAACTGCGCTAGATGGTTGGACATGAAATTCATGATCCCGGCCTGCGCCTCCGCCTTCGCCCTGTCCTTCCTCCTTGCCACGCCCGGCCAGACCCAGCCTCTGTCGTTCGACGGCAGTTGGAAGGAGCAGGGATTCCTGCGCTTCACTTCCAACGACTACGGCCAGAACGGCGCGTCGTTGCAGGTGGTGTCGGACGGCACCGTGTCCTTGCTCTGGAAGGCGGTGCCAGACGCCCTTCGCGGCACCCGGTCCGCCACCTGGACCTGGGCGGTTGCCGAGGGTGTTCCGGCGACGGACCTGCGGCGCAAGGGCGGGGATGATCGCAATCTGGCCGTTTATTTCGCCTTCACCGATGCGGCGACGGCGGCCACCGCGAATCCGAACCGCGCGACGGCCCTGCTGCGCGACCCGAACACCCGGGTTCTGGTCTATGTCTGGGGAGACGACGACGGGCGCGGCACGATACAGGACAGCCCATATCTGCCAGGGTTGAAAACCGTGGTTCTGCGCCAGGCGGGCACGGGCCAGTTTGCCGAAAACGTGAATCTGGCGGCGGACTATGCACGCGCATTCGGCGGCGCGCCCGAGGTCCTGATGGGCGTCGGCATTTCGGCGGACAGCGACGACACCGACACCAAGATCCGCGCGTCGATCACGGCCCCCGACTTGCGCTGACGCGGCGGCCCGCTACCGTCGCGCCAACGAATGGAGGGTGCGATGGACTTGAATGGATGCGTGGCGGCAATCACTGGCGGGGCCGGCGGGCTGGGGGCGGCGACGGCGCGGCACATCGCGGCGGCGGGCGGCCAGGTCGCGATCCTTGATCTGAATGAGGCGGGGGCCGACCTGGCCGATGAGTTGAACGGCACGTTTCACAGACTGGACGTGACGGATGCGGCGGCCTGCGCTGCGACGCTGGGCGATGTTGCGGGGGACGGGCGGCTTGACCTGATGGTGAACTGCGCGGGCATCGCGCCTGCTGCCAAGACGGTGGGCCGCGACGGGGCCCATGACCCCGCGCTTTTCGCAAAGGTCATCCAGATCAATCTGATCGGGACCTTCAATTGTGCCTCCGCGGCCGCTGCCATCATGGCGGGTCAGGACGGCCGCGGCCCAGACGGGGAGCGGGGGGTCATCGTGAACACCGCCTCCGTCGCGGCGTATGAGGGACAGATCGGGCAAATCGCCTATGCCGCGTCCAAGGGGGCGGTCGCGGCGATGACCTTGCCAATGGCGCGGGACCTTGCGCGCAGCGGCATCCGCGTCGTTGCCGTCGCCCCCGGCCTGTTTCTGACCCCGATGCTGGAAGGTTTGCCGCAGGAGGTTCAGGACAGCCTGGGCGCACAAGTGCCCTATCCCTCGCGGCTGGGTCATCCGGCGGAATTTGCGTCGCTGGTCGGGCACATCGCGGCCAATCCCATGCTGAACGGGGAGGTCATCCGACTGGACGGAGCGATCCGCATGACGCCGAAATGACCGATCTTGCGGATTGGAGACCGTTGATTTGGACACCGCCCGCGTCGATGGCGGGGCGATACGCGCGGCTGGACCGGTTGAGCGTCGACGCGCATGCGCAGGCGTTGCATGCCGCCAATCCACCTGAAGCGTCGCATTGGGCCTATATGCCTTACGGCCCGTTTCCGGACCCACAGGTGTATCGCCTGTGGGCCGAAGGCGCGGCGGCCAGTGACGATCCAGTCTTCTACGCGATCAAGGGACCGTCGGGATGGGCCGGTGTCGCGTCGATGATGCGGATCGACCGCGCCAACGGCGTGATCGAGATCGGCAACATCGCCCTGTCGCCGGGATTGCAGCGCACGCCGGCGGCCACCGAGGCGATCCACCTGATGATCGACTGCGCCTTCGCGGCAGGATTTCGCCGTGTGGAATGGAAATGCAACGCCGAGAACGCACCCAGTCGGCGGGCAGCCGGGCGCTATGGCTTCACCTTCGAAGGGGTGTTCCGCCAGCACATGGTGGCGAAGGGCGTAAATCGCGACACGGCTTGGTTCGCGATCCTTGATGGCGACTGGCCCCGCCTGCGCGCGGCGCATCTGGCATGGCTGGCCCCGTCGAATTTCGATGCGCAGGGGGGTCAGCGGCAATCGCTGGCGACGCTGACGGGCTAGACGACCCGGCGTTCCTGCCGATGCTGCGAAATGAGAGCCTGCAATTGCGGGCGCAGATCGTCCACCGTGCGACCGGCAAGGCCCTGCGTCTGATCCAGAAGTTCGGCATCGTTGCCGGTCCGGGCAAGGCCGGTCAGAAAGTCGGCCACGAAGCTGGGCGCGACACGATTTTCGGTCAGCAGGCGTTCGGCATAGGCCAGGTCTTCGCTCAGGGCGAGGCGGTCCGGCTCTACCGTCTCGGACCCGACGACGCGCAAGCCCTTGGGCCAAAATTCGGGGGGGAGATGGCGCAGGATGGCTTGCTGGAAGGACGCCATGCTTTCGATCGGTTTGGCGAGGAAGCCGTCGGCCCCCGCATTGAGCGTTTCCCGCTCTACCTCTGTCGCGTCGCGGCCCGACGTGCCGATCAAGACGGTCGGGCGCTGCGCCGCGCGGTTCAGTCGGGCAATGAGGTCGAGCCCGCATCCATCGGGCAGGCCGAGGTCGATGATGGCGACTTCCGCCCGGTAGGTGTTCAAATGGCGTTCGGCGGAGGCGATGCAATCGGCCCGCCGAATACGTGCGCCCGATCGCAGCGCCAGCATGCGTACCGCTTCGGAGGCATAGCGGCTATCTTCGACCAGAAGGACGGTCTGACCCAACAAGGGGCGCTGCGGTGTCGGCACGGGGCGGATCATGAAGTCCGAATCGGACATAAGGTCTCTCCAGCAGGTTCAACATCAGCATTCGCCTAACAACCTTAACGAAAGTTGAACGCCGCGCGACAAATCGCGCCGCCGGCTTGCGACCCCCCCTGCCGGTCGCCTATGTCGCAGGCAGAAACGGGGGTCTGACATGATCGGCAATCTCAATCACGTGGCCATCGCCGTACCCGACCTTGAGGCGGCCGCCGCGCAGTACCGCGATACGCTGGGTGCGAAGGTGAATCCGCCGCAGGCGGAGCCGGACCACGGCGTCACCGTGGTGTTCATCGAGCTTCCCAACACGAAGATCGAACTGCTTCATCCACTTGGAAATGACAGCCCGATCCAAGGGTTCCTGGACAAGAACCCTTCGGGCGGCATTCATCACATCTGCTACGAAGTCGAAGACATCTTGGCGGCGCGCGACACGTTGATTGCGTCCGGGGCGCGGGTCCTTGGCACCGGCGAGCCGAAGATCGGCGCGCATGGAAAGCCGGTGCTGTTCCTGCATCCCAAAGATTTTACCGGCACCCTGGTCGAACTGGAGCAGGTCTGATGTCCGTCTTCTCGGCAATCGTCGTCTTCATGATGATCTGGGCCATGGTCTTCATGCTGGGGCTGCAGATTGGCCAGAACACGCAGGGCGATCAGGGTAAGGTTTCGATGGGCACCCATGCATCGACACCGGCGGACCCGATCCGCGTCTGGCGGCGCATCGCCTGGGCCACCGGGATCACATTGGTTCTCTGGATCCCGCTGATCTGGTTCATAACCAGCGGCAACCTGACGATCGACGATCTCCGCCGGTGGACCGGGCGCGAGGTTCTGGGCTAGCGCGTCAGGCGGTGGAACAGATGCGCGAAGCTGGCCGCGCCGATGACCGGGACCAGCAGGTTCAGGATCGGCACTGAAAGCGGAATGGCCATTAACACGCCCATCGCCCAGATCGCGCCGCGGTTGCGCGCGCGGAAGGCCTCGGCATCTGTCCGTGACATCCGACGCAGCGCGACCATCTGCGCATATTCCCGGCCTAGAAGGAATCCGTTGACCCCCCAGAAGATGAACAGGGCCAGGGGCGCCAGCACCAGATAGGCGATCAACGCCAGCAGGTTGACCCCGATGACCAGCCCGAGGAACCCCGCGCTTTCACGCAGCATTTCACCCCATCCCTGGGTCCGGGCGGGGGGCAGGCCGGGGTAATGGCGATCCTCGACCGCGTCCACGATCCGGTCCAGAAAGACCCCGGTGAAGGCCGACGCGACGGGCACCATCAGGAACACCGACGCAATCAGGGTGAAGGGCACGACGGCCCATCCCGCCACGTTGTCGAGCCATGTGACCTCCCCCAGCCAAGGCAAGGTGACGGACGGTCCGACAAAGGCGGCAGCGCCCCAGACCATCAACGCAGAGAAGGCGATCAGGAGCGACAGCGACAGCCCGACGCCAAGCAGCAGCACGCGGCGAAATCGGGGGTCGCCCAACTGCCCGATGGCGCGCAGCGCATCGTCTATCATGCTGAGATCCAGCTTGTGCGGGCGGCGACATCCGGACGGGGCCGGTCGGGTGGCACCGACGTCTCGGTGCCCAGAACGACGAAGCCCGCGACCCATTCGGTTGGCGCAAGCGACAGCCCGTCGTTCAGCCAGTCGCGGTCGTAGGCCATCCAGCCCGACAGCCAGTTCGCCCCCCAACCCGCCGCCAGGGCAGCCGTCACAAGGTTCAGGCAGACGCATCCGGCGGACAGCGTCTGCTCCACCTCCGGGATCTTGTCGGACGCGACAGGGCAGGCGACGACTGCGACCATCAGCGGCGCGTCCGCGAACATCGCGGCGTTCTTTGGCAGTTTGTCGGCGTCGCGCGCCTGAGCGGCACCCAGCCGCCGGGTGACATCGGCCAGCCGGTTCAGCGCGGCACCCTCCAACACGATCAGACGCCAGGGTTCCAGCTTGCCGTGGTCGGGCACGCGCAGCGCCGCGGTCAGCAACGGCTCCAGCGCGGCACGGTCGGGGGCTGGCGCACGCAGGGTCTTGGCGGGGCGTGACCGGCGCGCGCGCAGGAAATCGACGACATCGGGGCGCGGCGTCAGGGGGGCGATATCGGGCATTTTTATCCTTTTCCGGGCTGATCCCCATGTCGCGCGCGTGCGCCGGGGTTTCAAGACCGGGGCAGGTGCGCGAGGGCCCAGAAGGTTCGGCGGAAAACCGCCAGTCCCTTACGTAACGTCAATCGAATCCCGCGAAACGCGGGAACCGACGGAAGCTGAGGAGCGGTCCTTGCCGCACTTGGGAGGAAGACAATGACGAAGATGATACAGAGCCTGTCGCGCCGGCAGGCGCTTGGCGCATTGGGCGGCGGTGCCGTCGCATTGACGACGGTCGCGGCGCGCGCGCAATCGACTGCGGTGGAGCCGCTGACCACCATCACGACGCCACGCCGGACCTTCGGGCCGGACGCCCAGCCGAACGTTTATTTCTGGGATCCGGACTTGGTGTCGGTCGACGATAAACTCTGGGGCGTGATGCAGCCCAATGCGTCGATCGAACGACTTTGGACGGGTGCGCGCTGGGCCGAGGGACCTGCCTGGAACAGCGTGGGCAAATACCTGATCTGGTCGGACATTCCAGAGAACCGGCAGATGCGATGGCTGGACGACGATAACCACGTCAGCGAATTCCGGATGCCGTCGAACTATTCCAACGGCAACAGTTTCGATCGGCAGGGCCGACAATTGTCGGCGGAACATCTGACGCGGCGGGTCGTGCGCTATGAACACGATGGGTCGATCACCGTTCTGGCCGATATGTTCGAGGGCAAGCGCTTCAATTCGCCCAACGACGTGATTGAACACACCGACGGCAGCATCTGGTTCACCGATCCGCCGTACGGCGGTCAACTCTACGAAGGGGCACCTGACGCGGCGGGCGGGCCGTCGAACGCCGCGGGATTGCTGAACCCCCGGTTGGGTCAGCCGCCCGAGATCGGGGACTATATCCGCGAGATGGAGACCGCCACATACCGCATCGGGACCGACGGAGCGATCACCCGGGTCGCCACGGAGGAGGATGCGGCAGACCCGAACGGTCTGTGCTTTTCGCCCGATCACCGGGTCCTCTACATCGCATCGACGGGCAAGGGGCCGGGCGACACGGGGCCGGGCGGCAACGGCGAGGTCATCGCGATGGACGTGGGCGACGATGGCACGCTGTCGAACCGCCGCGTGTTTTCCGACTGCATGGTCGACGGCGTGAAATGCGGGCCCGACGGGTTGCGCACGGACGTGGCGGGAAACCTTTGGGCGTCGTCGAATGCGGGTCGCAACGTCGGGTATTCGGGCGTGACCGTCTGGGCACCGGACGGCACGTTGATGGGCCGCATCCGCCTGCCGGAGATTTGCGGCAACATCTGCTTTGGCGGACCCAAGCGGAACCGTCTGTTCATGGCCGCGTCGCAGTCGATCTATTCCGTCTATACCGGCACGCAGGGGTCGGGCCCGGCCTGACGTCAGGCGCCAATCGCATGCCTGAGTGCATGATGTTCGGCGGGGGCTTCGTCCCCGCCGGAAACGAAGGCGGCCGTGATCGGCGCGCCCGGCAGATCGGGGAACGCATAGGCGGCGCAGGCGGAAAATGGACCGCCCCCGGAATGGCCCAGCGCGCGGCCGGCGGATCCGACAGTGCCGATCATCAGCCCAAGGCCGTATCCCGTGCTTGTCCAAACGCGCGCCGGGTCGTGGAAGGGCAGGGATTTTGCGGCTTGCATCGGTGCCAGACCCGGATCCGTCAAAATGAGTTGCAACAGGCGCACCGCATCGCCGGGCGTGCCAATCACGCAACCGTGGGCAACCCAGCCGGGATGATAGTCGTCGGATCGGAAAGGCAGGTCGGCGAAATCCTCGGGCAGTGTAGCGAGGCGGACGGAATCGAGGCCGAACGGCACGGTCAGATCCGTCAGCAGGTCCGCGAACGTCCGTCCCGTCGCCGACTCCAGCGCCTGGCGTGCAAGCAGATAGCCGATGTTGGAATAGGAAAATCGCGTCTGCGGCGGCGCATCGGGGAAATCGGGCGGGACAGCGGCCAAGAAATCATTCGTCGACCAGACAGGTTTCCCGGCCGCCACCGCCGCGCGGTATGCGGGAAGAGGGCCGTAGTCGCCCAGACCCGCCCGATGCTCTAAAAGATCGCGCAGCGTCCAAGGGCGGCCTGCGCACGGCACGTCTAGATCCAGATCGCCCCGGACGTGGGCCTTGACGCACAGCGCGGCGAGCATGGTTTTCGATATGCTCCACCATGGCAGCGGCGGGGCGTCGTCAACGATCAAGCCATCGTCGGTGAGGTGGGCCGTAAAGATCATGGGTCAGTCTGGGCCCTGGATCACGTCGTCGGCAAGGGCTTCTGCGCGGGACCGGAGCGTTGCAGGATTGCGCGGACAAAGAGGCTTTGATGCCGATCACTGGCCTACACCATCCTGCTCCATCGATTTCCGATTTTGAAATCGCTGTCACTCGGTACGGAGAGAGACTCGGGTCTATCCTGACCGACGAATGGACGGCCGACGACGCTCGCATCGGTGTCGTCACGTGGGGCCCGGCGCGCCTCAGTCTTGTCTGCCGGTCCGGTGCCGCCTTTGGTCCGGACGAGGCACAGGGCATCGTGGAGAGTTTCGGCGCGCGGGGTTGGACGTATTTGGCGCTGGCGGCCGACGACATCCATCCCGCGCAGGCCATGTTGGAGGCGAAGGACGTGACCGTTCCTGCCTATGCGGGCCACGCGCAGCCGGGATCCACCTGCGCCTTCATGACCGACCGTGACGGCAATCGCCTCGAACTGGTGCAGCCGGACAAGCCGTGCCTCAGGTCTTGGGAACAGCCTTCTTAGCCGTAGCCTTCTTAGCTGCCGGCTTTTTCTTGGCGGCAGGTTTCTTCGCGGCGGCCTTCTTCTTGGGCGATTTGGCCGCCTTCGCAGCGATCAGTTCAACCGCCTGCGCGACCGTCAACTCTTCGGGCGAGACATCCTTGGGCAGGGTCGCGTTAACCTTCTCCCACTTGATGTAGGGGCCGAACCGTCCTTCCATGACGGCCATCGCGCCTCCGTTTTCGGGGTGTTCGCCCAGATCGCGCAGCGCTTTGGCCGCGGCACGTCCCGCACCGCGCGGATTGGCGCGTTTGTCGGCCAGAACCTCGACCGCGCGGTTCATCCCGATGGTAAAGACCTCTTCCTCGTCCGACAGGTTGGCATAGACCGGCTTGGCGTCCTCGGGCCGCTTGTGCATCACATACGGCCCATACCGACCAAGGTTGGTCGTGATCGGTTCGCCGTCCTCGGGGTGCGTGCCGACCTCGCGAGGGAGGGTCAGAAGCTGCATGCCCTTGTCGAAGTCGATGCTCTCGGGCGGCCATGTCTTGGGCAGGGAGGAGCGCTTGGGCTTCTTGTTCTCCTCGGTCGCTTCGCCGAGTTGCACATAGGGGCCAAAACGACCTGACTTCAGCCAGACTTCCATGCCGCTCTCGGGCTCCACACCCAGCATCCGCTCGTCGCCCTGGTTCTCGCCTTCCATGCCCGGCGGGCCGAAGGGACGGGTGTACCGGCATTCAGGATAATTGCCGCAGCCGATGAAGGCCCCGCCCGACCGTGCGGTGCGCATCGACAGACGACCCTCACCACACTTGGGGCACAGGCGTGGGTCGCTGCCGTCGCCTTTGTCGGGGAAGATATGGGGCGACAGGACTTCGTTGATCTTGTCTAGGACTTCGGTGATCCGCAGCTCGCTCGTCTCGCCGATGGCGGCCGAGAAATCGCGCCAGAACCGGTCGAGCACATCCTTGTAATTCTTGCCGCCGGCGGAGACCTCGTCCAGCTCTTCCTCCAACCCGGCGGTGAAATCGTAGCTGACGTAACGGCGGAAATAGTTCGACAGGAAAACAGTCACCAGTCGACCCTGATCCTCCGGGAAAAGACGGTTGCCCTCCTTGCGGGCATAGCCGCGGTCCACGATCGTCGACAGGATGCTGGCATAGGTCGACGGGCGACCGATGCCCAACTCCTCCATCTTCTTGACCAGCGTGGCTTCGGTGTAGCGCGGCGGCGGCTGGGTAAAGCTCTGCTGGCCCAGCACCGCGGCCGAGGGGGCAAGGCGGGCATTCGACGGCTGCGCATCGACCGCGTCGACCAATGCGTCCGATGTCTTGTCGTTCTCGACCAGCTTGGCGAAGTCGTCCTTGTAGGCGCCGGCGACCTTTTTGGCGATGTCGCCGTCGTGGATGGCGGGCAGACGCTTGTCGTCGTCACCGGTGGGCGCGTCGTCGTCGCGACCTTCGGTATAGACCTTCATGAAGCCGTCGAAGACCACGACCTGACCGGTGGCGCGCAATTCGACCTGACCGCCCGCATCGGCGATGGTCACGGTCGTCCGCTCCATCTTGGCGGCGGCCATCTGACTGGCGAGTGTGCGTTTCCAGATCAGGTCGTAGAGTTGCTTCTGGTCCTTTTCCAGCCGCAGATCGTCGGTGGCCTTGGACATGTCGGTGGGGCGGATGCACTCATGTGCTTCCTGGGCATTCTTGGCCTTGTTCTTATAGGTGCGCGGCTCGGCCGGGGTGTACGCCTTGCCATAGCGGTCCTGAATGGCGGCGCGCGCCTCGGCGACGGCTTCGGGGGCCATGTCGATGCCATCGGTCCGCATGTACGTGATGTGCCCGGCTTCATACAGGCGCTGCGCCGTGGACATGCAGGCCTTGGCCCCCATGCCGAACTTGCGGCTGGCTTCCTGTTGCAATGTCGACGTCATGAAGGGCGGGCTGGGGTTGCGGGTGGCCGGCTTCGCCTCCACGGAGGTGACGGTCAGGTCGCGGCTTTCGACGGCTTGCACGGCGAGTTCGGCCTGCGTCGCGTCGGCCAGATCGAACCGGTCGAGCTTCTTGCCGGCCAGCGCCACCAGCCGCGCCTCGAACTGTTGGCCGCGCGGCGTTTCCAGCATGGCGCGGACGGACCAATATTCGCGCGCATCGAACGCCTCGATCTCCATCTCGCGCTCGACCACGAGGCGCAGGCAAACCGATTGCACACGGCCCGCCGACTTGGAGCCGGGCAGCTTGCGCCAAAGCACGGGCGACAGGTTGAACCCCACCAGATAATCCAGCGCGCGGCGGGCCAGATAGGCGTGGACCAGCGGGGTATCGATGTCGCGCGGGTTGGCGATCGCCTCTTGCACGGCCTTCTTGGTGATCGCGTTGAAGGCCACCCGGCTGACCGGCATGTCCTTCTTGATGCCACGCCGCGCCAGCAACGCTTCCTGCAGGTGCCAGGAAATCGCCTCGCCCTCCCGGTCGGGGTCGGTCGCGAGGATCAAGTTCGGATCGTCGGCCAGCGCGTCCGCGATGTCCTTGATCCGTTTCTTGCTGTCGGCGGGCACCTCCCATGTCATGTCCCATGACCCGTCGGTATCGACCGAGCCGTCCTTGCCCACCAGATCGCGGACGTGACCGTAACTGGCGAGAACGGTGTAATCCTTGCCCAGATATCCGTTGATTGTCTTGGCCTTGGCCGGGGATTCGACGACGACGACGGGCATGGGCGGAGACCTCGGAAACTGTTCGATGCGGGGGATCTGGCGGCGACGCGGGTGGCCTGTCCCCTTGGGCCGCGGACCATGTGGGGCCTACCCGGGTATTGTCAATGCCGGGTCCGGTGACGCTTTCGGCACCGCAATACGGTGTCGATGGGCCGTCGCCGCCGATGGCCTAAGCTCACCTGTCTCGATGGATGTCAGAAACGGCGACGCGGGTCAGAGCCGGACAAGACCCCCGCCGGCACGGCGCGCGATCTGACCGGACAGTTCCATTTCCGACAGCTGTGCCGACAGAACCGGTGCGGCGATAGCGCCGCCCGACGCCAGATCGCGCAGCAGCTGATCCTCGGGGACGGGAACCGGAGAGAGAAGCGACAGGATGCGCGCCTCCAGGTCGTGTCCCGGTGGCGGGCTCGGGGTGGGCGACATGTCGGGTTGAGCAAGTGCCGCCGCAGGGACGGCGCGCAGCGTGTCGAGGTATTCGAGCACATCGGCCACACCGCGCACCAGCGTGGCCCCGTCGCGCAGCAGCAGATTGCAGCCCGATGCGCGCCCGTCGAACGGATGACCGGGCACGGCCATCACTTCGCGCCCCTGATCGAGGGCGTCGCGCGCGGTGATCATGGAGCCGGACTTGGCCGCCGCCTCCACCACCACGACGGCCTGCGCGACGCCGGCGACGATGCGGTTGCGGCGGGGAAAGTCGCGGGCCTGGGGGGCAAGGCCGAAGGGGCGTTCGGACAGGTTGCAGCCAGCCTCGGCGATTTTTGCCGCCAAATCGACGTTTTCGGCCGGATAGACGCAATCGAGCCCACCGGCGTGTACCGCGACCGTATGCCCGACTAGGGCCGCATCGTGGGCGACCGCGTCCACGCCCCGCGCAAGCCCCGAGGCCACGGTGACGCCGGCTTCGGCCAGATCGCGCCCCAGGGCGCGCGCCATGCGAAGCGCCAGAGACGAAGCATTGCGTGTGCCGACGATTGCGACCGTCGGGCGCGCCAGTACACCTGCGTCGCCCTGCGCCCAAAGCACCGCGGGCGCGGAGGAGACGTCAGCGAGCCGCGCAGGATATCCCGGCGCACCCAACGTCAGCAGCCGCGCGCCGTGTTTGCGCGCCGCGCGGACCTCTCGGCGCACCGATGCCTCATCCGCGACCGTGTAGTCCGACGCACCGGCGGCGCGGGCGATGCCCGGGAGCACGGCCAATGCGGTTTGGGCATCGCCATGTTCGGCAATAAGTCTGCGAAACGTGGCCGGCCCCACCCGGCGGGACCGGGCGAGGCGCAGACGCGCAAACAATTCCTCCTGCGACGGCGGGCCATCAAAGACCGGCAGAGGAGCTTCGGCGAAGTCGTCGGGGAAGCGGAGGAGGTCGGAGGGATTCGCGTAGTCCATGAGGCAGATTGGACCGATGGTCGTTTAAGAATGGTTAACTGAACGAGGGATGGCGTCGGGCTCCGTGGTCGTCGCGGCCCATCCTGAAAACCCCGGCGCGAAGCCAGCTTATCACGAGGACGTCGTTCGCATCCGCCTCGGCCCAGCGCAGCGCAGCGACCGGAAGCAGGGTCGCAAGTCCCATGACAGCACCCCACCCGCACGGTCCTGTTATAGCAGCGGGCGAGCGTCGCCCGCGCTGTGAGCGTTGCGACCATGGCCGAAAACGGTGCAACATGAGGAGCGAGCCGGTTTCGGCTAGTCACAATGTGACTTTGTCATCGCCGTCCACGCGTGGACGGCGAGACGATGAATACCAAACCGCGCCGACGAAAGCCGGGCCCAGGCAAAACTGGACTGCGAGAGAAAGCCAATTTGCCCGCGCTAACACTCCTTGGCCCTGGACATCCCCAAAGCCGGGGCGGAACCGGATCGCATCGGCTTCACGCCGCCGAGCCACCCACCGTCAGCCCGCCGATCAGCAGTGTTGGCTGGCCCACACCCACGGGCACCCATTGGCCGGCCTTGCCGCAGTTGCCCATGCCCGGATCCAGCGCCATGTCGTTGCCGATGGCGCGGATGTTGGTCAGGGCGGTGGCGCCGTCGCCGATCAGGGTCGCGCCCTTGACCGGGTCTCCGACGGCGCCGCCCCGAACGCGGTAGGCTTCGGTGCAGCTGAACACGAACTTGCCGTTGGTGATATCGACCTGGCCGCCACCGAAGCCGACGGCATAGATGCCATCCTTCACATCCGCCACGATATCGCCCGGGGCTATGTCCCCGCCCAGCATGTAGGTATTGGTCATGCGTGGCATGGGCGTGTGGGCATAGCTTTCGCGCCGGCCGTTCCCGGTTGGCGCGACGCCCATCAGGCGGGCGTTCTGGCGATCCTGCATATAGCCGACCAGGATGCCGTCCTCGATCAAGGTGTTCTTGGCGCTGGGCGTGCCTTCGTCGTCGACGGTGATCGACCCCCTGCGGTCGGGGATGGTGCCGTCGTCCAGAACGGTGACGCCGGGGCTGGCGATACGCTGACCCAGAAGCCCGGCGAAGGCGCTTTGATCCTTGCGGTTGAAGTCGCCCTCCAATCCATGTCCCACCGCCTCGTGCAGCAGGATGCCGGGCCAGCCCGCGCCCAGGGCCACGTCCATCACCCCGGCGGGGGCGGGCACGGCCGACAGGTTCACGACGGCGATGCGCAGCGCTTCTTTAGCGAGCGATTGGAAATGGTTGCGGTCCGTCAGGCCGGTCAGGCCGACACGTCCGCCGCCGCCGGCGGTACCGGATTCGCGGCGGCCCTGCTCCTCCACGATGATCGACACGTTCAGGCGCACCATGGGCCGCGCGTCCGAGACGGAGGCCCCTTCGGCGCGCAGGATCTCCACCTCCTGCAAGGACGCGGACATCGAGGCGCTGACCTGCACGACGCGGGGGTCGAGGGCGCGGGCGAAGGCGTCGATTTCGCGCAGGGTATCGAGCTTCACGTCGAAGGCGACGCCGGTGATCGGATTCTCGTCGGTATAGAGTTTGCGGTTCGTGCCGGCGGGCGCATCGGCCAGCGTGCCACCGCCGTCGCCCACGGCCAGGCGCGCCGTTTCCGCCGCGCGGCGCAGGGATTTCTCCGATATTTCAGTGGAATGGGCATAGCCCGCCGTCTCACCGCGCAGCGCGCGCAGGCCGAACCCTTCGGAGGCGTCATAGCTGGCGGTCTTCAGTCGACCATCGTCGAAGACCACCATTTCCGACCGCCGACGTTCCAGAAACAGTTCTCCGTCGTCGGCCCCCGACAGGGTGTCGCGCAGGACCGTCAGGGCCGCGTCGCGGTCCAGAAGGGTTTCGAAGGGGCGGAAGGGCGTGTCGGTCATGGGGCATCCTCGGGCATCGGTTCCCGTCGGATATAGGGCCGTTCCAGCCCGGACCCCAGAGCCGCGGCGCGGGAATCGCAGGTTAAGGAATGTTCACACAGATGAACGACAGGTTCGCGGAAATGCGAATTGCGGCGCGGATCCGGGATTTTCTCTGGCGCGTGATACCCCTGAAATCAGCCCGGATTCACGGGTGATCCACGGGTGATCTACGTCGGATATGGGGGTGACGGCCCCTCCGGCGGTCCCGGTGCGATTCGCATGGCCAAGGGGCAACAGACGCCGAAAATCGTCAGGTCGAACACGGAGCGTACGGTGCCCGCCGGGGCGCGTCGGGACCGGTCCGATCCGCCCACGACGCCGTGCGACATATGGCGCGGAGGCCTTGCGGAGTCGGGTCCAGATATGATTTTAGGCGTCCAAACGACAGGCGCGACTCCGACCGATCGCGCGACGCTTAAGGATAGACAGCATGAAGATGCCCTCGTTCAAGGCCGCCGGTCTGACCGCCGCGACGACGTTCGCCCCCCTTGCCGCCAGCGCGCAGTCGATGCTGGGCGAATTGCCGATCATCGGCCAGCCGCAGGCCGGCGGTATCGGGTTTCAGCCCGCCGCCACGTCGCTGGCCGCCGAGATCCACTGGCTCGACAGCTTCCTTCTGGTCATCATCACGGTCATCGCATTGTTCGTGACCGGCCTGCTGGCCTGGGTCGTGCTGCGGTTCAACGCCAAGTCGAACAAGGACCCGGCGACGTTCACCCACAATTCCCCGCTGGAGGTGGCCTGGACGATCGTGCCGATCCTGATCCTGGTGGGCATCGGCGCGTTTTCCCTGCCGGTCCTGTTCGATCAGCAGCGCATCCCAGAAGGCGAAGTGGTCGTGAAGGTCACCGGCTACCAATGGTACTGGGGCTATGAATATCCCGAGGAAGAGGGCGTCGAATTCTCGTCCTACATGATCGGGGCGGACGCCGGGAACATGATGACCGACGAAGTGGCCGAGCAGTTGGTGCAGGCGGGCTATGGTCCCGACCAGTTCCGTCTGGCCACCGACACCGCCGTCGTCGTGCCCGTGGGCAAGACGGTCGTGATGCAGGTGACGGGCGGCGATGTCATCCACTCCTGGACCATTCCCGCCTTCGGCGTGAAGCAGGATGGCATTCCCGGTCGTCTGGCGCAGCTGTGGTTTAAAGCCGAGGAAGAAGGCATCTACTTCGGCCAGTGTTCGGAGCTGTGCGGCATCGCCCACGCCTACATGCCGATCACGGTCAAGGTCGTGTCCGAGGAGAAATATGCCGAATGGCTGGACGCAGTGCGCGCCGGCGAGATCGAGACCTGGTAAGTCGCCTTGACGGACCTCTCCCTCCATATCGCAACGTCTGACGGACCCGCCGAGGAGGCGGGTCTGCGCGACTATTGGCAGCTGCTCAAGCCGCGGCTGATGTCGTTGTCGGTGTTCACCGCGCTGGTCGGGCTGTTGGTGGCACCGGGCGGGGTGCATCCGTTTTTGGGGGCCACGTCGATCCTGTGGATCGCGGTGGGGGCCGGGGCGTCGGCCGCGCTCAACATGTGGTTCGACGCCGACATCGACCGGGTGATGAAACGCACACGGAACCGCCCGATCCCGTCGGGCCGCGTGGCCCCGTCCGATGCGCTGGCGTTCGGGTTGTTCCTGACGGTGCTGTCGGTGACGATGCTGGGGTTGACGGCCAATTGGGTCGCGGCCGGATGGCTGTTCTTCACGATCTTCTTCTATGCCGTAATCTACTCGATGTGGCTCAAGCGCACGACGTCCTGGAATACGGTGATCGGCGGGCTGGCCGGGGCGTTCCCCCCGCTGATCGGCTATGCGGCCGTGACCGGCACGACGCCGGTGGAGGCCTGGTTGATGGTCGGCCTGATCTTCATGTGGACGCCGCCGCATTTCTGGGCGCTGGCCCTATTCGTCAAGCTGGATTACCACGCCGCGCGCATCCCGATGCTGACGGTCACCCATGGCCGGGACGAGACGCGCCGGCAGGCGTGGCTGTGGTCGCTGGGGTTGGTGGCCGTGTCGCTGGTGACGGCGTTCACCGCGATCGGCGGGCCGCTGACGCTGGCCGTGGCGCTGGTGCTGAATGCGGTCTGGTTGCAGCGCGCCTGGGCGATGTATCGGCGCACGGATGCCGAGGCCGAGGCCGACAAGCATCTGGCGGAGCGGCGGCTGTTCAAATGGTCGCTGATCTATCTGTTCGCGCATTTCGCGGTGTTCGTGGCCGAGGCTGCGCTGCCGTTTGGGGGTTGGTGATGCATCAGGACCATGAAATTCACGTGCGCCGCCGGGGCCGGAATTTCGGCCTGCTGGCCGTTCTTCTGGGGTTCATCGTGGTGATTTTCGGCCTGACGGTCGTGAAGGTCACGTCGGGCGGATTTTCGGAGGCATTCGACCATGTCGCGCGCCCCGCGCTGGTTCCCGACGCGTCGCTGAACGAAGTGCCCGCGACGTCTGCGCCGGAGGTGTCGCAATGATGCGCCGGTGGCGGGATCTGACGGACAACGCGCGGGTTCTGGCGATGACGCTGGGCACGGTGGTGGCGATGGGATCGCTGGGCTGGGCCGCGGTGCCGCTTTACGATCTGTTCTGCAAGGTGACGGGCTATGGCGGCACGACCGCGCGGGCCGAGGGCGAGGCGGGCGAAATCCTGGACCGCACGGTCCTGGTGCGGTTCGACGCCAGCCGCGAACGCGGCATGCCGTGGGAATTCAAACCGGTCCAGACGTCCATGACGGTGCGCATCGGTGAGACGAACCTGGCCTTCTACGAGGCGACGAATCCCACGGATGAACCGGTGGCAGGCACGGCCAGCTTCAACGTGGCCCCCTATGCCGCCGGACCGCATTTCGTGAAGATCGCCTGTTTCTGCTTCGAGGAGCAGATCCTGATGCCCGGCGAAACCGTGTCGATGCCCGTGACATTCTATGTCGACCCCGAACTGGTGGACGACCCCGAGGCGACCGGCATCCCCGAGATCACGCTGTCCTACACCTTCCACGTAACGGACTTGCCCGACGACTATGCCGCGCTTATCACCCCAGCGACGGCGACGCAGACCAACTGAGAGGCGACATCATGGCCGGTGCCAAGAACCACGACTACCACATCCTTCCGCCGTCGATCTGGCCGTTCCTGGGCTCGGTCTCGGGGTTCGTCATGCTGCTGGGGGCGGTCTTCTGGATGAAGGACCATTCCAACCCGTGGCTGTTTGCCGTGGGGTTCGTCGGTGTGCTTGGCGTCATGTTCGCCTGGTGGGCCGATGTGGTGAAGGAATCGAACGTGGGCGACCATACGCCCGTCGTGCGCATCGGCCTGCGCTATGGCTTCATCTTCTTCATAATGTCCGAAGTGATGTTCTTCGCGGCCTGGTTCTGGTCGTTCTTCAAACACGCGATCTATCCCATGGGGGCCGGATCGCCCACGGAGGACGGCGTCTGGCCGCCCGTGGGGATCGAGACGTTCGACCCCTGGCATCTGCCGCTGATCAACACGCTGATCCTGCTGTGTTCGGGGGCCGCGGCCACCTGGGCGCATCACGCGCTGGTCCATGAGAACAACCGGCAGGACATGAAGTGGGGCCTGATCCTCGCCATCGCGCTGGGCGCGCTGTTCACCGGATTTCAGATCTACGAATACAGCCACGCGGCCTTCGGATTTTCGGGCAACATCTATGGCGCGAACTTCTTCATGGCGACCGGCTTCCACGGTGTGCACGTCCTGATCGGGACAGTCTTTCTGGCTATCTGCCTGTTCCGCCTGCAGGCCGGGCATTTCACGCCGTCCAAGCACATCGGCTTCGAGGCGGCGGCATGGTATTGGCACTTTGTCGATGTGGTCTGGCTGTTCCTGTTTGCCTCGATCTACGTCTGGGGCGGCTGATCCGGCCACGTCACGACAGGTCGATGCGGCGCGGGGTTTTCCCGCGCCGTTTCCCATTTTGAAGGTCCGCGCATGCGTTTCATCATTCCCGCCCTGTTCGGTCTGATCGGCTTCGCCATGCTTGTCGCGCTGGGCGTCTGGCAGGTGCAGCGGATGGAGTGGAAGCAGGCGATGATCGCCGCGATCGAGGCGCGCATCGACGCGGAGCCTGTCGCCCTTCCGGCCCAGCCCGTCGCGGCGGCGGACAACTTCACCCCCGTCAGCCTGACCGGGACGGTCGACGGTGCGCCGCTGCGCGTGCTGGGGGCCTGGCGCGCGGGTGGCACCGGATATCGCATCATCGCGCCGGTGCGGACCGACGGGCGGCGGATCATGGTGGATCTGGGCATCGTGCCGTTGGACCAGGCCGATGATCTGGTCCTGCCGCGCACGGCGCTGCGCATCGCGGGCACGCTCAATTGGCCCGATGACCTGAACGACGGCACGCCGGAGCCGGACGGCCGCAATTGGTATGCGCGCGACGTGGAGCCGATGGCACGCGCCTTGAACACCGAGGCCGTCATGGTCGTCGCCAGCCAGGTGGAGCCGCCGCTGCCGATCCTGCAGGTGCCGGTCGGGGTGGAGGGCATCCCCGACAACCACCTGGGCTATGCGATCCAATGGTTCGGCCTGGCGGCCGTCTGGCTGGGGATGACACTCTTCCTGCTGTGGCGTATCAGGCGGCGCACCCTTTGAAGGCGGACGACATGCGATACATCTCCACCCGTGGTCAGGCCCCCGCCTTGGGGTTCGAGGATACGATGTTGACCGGCCTTGCGCGGGACGGCGGATTATACGTGCCCGAAGAGCTGCCGGTGATGAGCCGGGGCGATATCGCGGCGCTGGCGGGCCTGTCCTACGAGGAGGTGGCGGTGCGGGTCATGGCCCCCTTCGTGGCGGATGCTTTCGACGAGGCGACGTTCGCTGACATGGTGGCCCACGCCTATATGCCCTTTGGCCACGACGCCCGCGCGCCGCTGGTGCAGCTGGGCCCGAACCATCACCTGCTGGAGCTGTTCCACGGGCCGACCCTGGCGTTCAAGGATTTCGCAATGCAGCTGATCGGACAGATGTTCGAGCATACGCTGACCAAGCGCGGCGAACGGGTCACGATCATCGGGGCCACGTCGGGCGATACCGGGTCGGCGGCGATGGAAGCGTTTCGGGGGTTGGACGCGGTCGATCTGTTCGTCCTCTATCCCCACGGTCGCGTCTCCGAGGTGCAGCGCCGCCAGATGACCACCCCGTCAGAGGCAAACGTCCACGCGCTGGCCATCACCGGACATTTCGACGACGCGCAGGCCCGCGTGAAGGACATGTTCAACGACTTCGACTTCCGCGACCGGGTGCGTCTGGCGGGCATCAACTCGATCAACTTTGCGCGCGTGTTGGCGCAGGTGGTGTATTACTTCACCTCTGCCACGGCGTTGGGTGCGCCGCACCGGGAGATCAGCTATACCGTCCCCACGGGCAATTTCGGCGACATTTTCGCGGGGCATATCGCCAAGCGCATGGGCCTGCCGATCAGGCAGTTGGTCGTGGCGACCAACCAGAACGACATCCTGCACCGGTGCCTGACGACCGGCGAATACCGCCCCGGCACGGTCGAGCCGTCGATCTCGCCCTCGATGGACATTCAGGTATCGTCCAACTTCGAGCGGGCGCTGCATCTGGCTTACGGCGGCGATGGACGCGCGATCGCGCAGTTGATGGACGAGCTCAAGCACGGTGGGTTCACCGTCAGCCAGGGCGCGTTGCAGACGTTGCAGGACACCTATGTGTCTGGCCGCGCGACCGAGGAGGAGACGACGGCCGCGATCCGGTCGGCGTTGGACCGGACGGGCGAATTGCTTTGCCCGCACACGGCTGTCGGCACCCATGTCGCGGAGGCGCATCTGGGCCAGGGGCCGATGATCACGCTGGCCACGGCGCATCCCGCCAAGTTCCCCGACGCGGTCGAGGCGGCGACCGGCATCCGGCCCCCGTTGCCCGCCCGCATGGCCGACCTGTTCGACCGCGAGGAGCGGATCACGCGGGTCGACAACGACCTGTCGGCCATCGAGGCCATCATCGACGCCCGCATCTGAGAAAGTCGCATCTGAATGACCACGCAACTGCATCGTTTGTCCAACGGGTTCCGCATCGTAACGGAGCATATGCCGGGCCTGCAATCGGCCAGCGTCGGCATCTGGGTGGGCGCGGGCGGGCGCCACGAGGCGCCCGAGCAGAATGGCATCGCGCATTTCCTGGAGCACATGGCTTTCAAGGGCACGGCCCGGCGGTCGGCATTGCAGATCGCCGAGGAGATCGAGGACGTGGGCGGCTATATCAATGCCTATACGTCCCGCGAGGTGACGGCCTATTACGCCCGCGTCCTCAAGGACGATGTAGCGCTGGCGACCGACCTGATCGCGGATATCGTGCTCAACCCCACGTTCGACGCCCGAGAGATCGAGGTGGAGCGTGGCGTCATCTTGCAGGAAATCGGCCAGGCCCTGGATACGCCCGATGACATCATCTTCGACTGGCTGCAGGAAGCGGCCTATCCCGAGCAGCCCATCGGTCGCACGATCCTTGGCCCAAGCGAGCGGGTGCAGGCCTTCGACCGGGCGGATCTGGAGCATTTCACGGCGCAGCATTACGGCCCCGAGCAGATGATCCTGGCCGCCGCCGGTGCCGTGGACCACGATGAATTGGTGCGCCTGGCCGAGGAATTGTTCGGGCATCTGCCCCGCACGCCGCTACTGCTGCCCGAGCCGGGATTGTTCCGGGGTGGCGAGATCCGCAACGCGAAGGTGCTGGAACAGGCGCATTTCGCGCTGGGCTTCGATCAGCCGGGATACCGCGACGACGGCATCTATGCCGCGCAGATCTTTGCGGGGGCGATGGGCGGGGGCATGTCGTCGCGCCTGTTCCAAGAAGCGCGTGAAAAGCGGGGGCTGTGCTATACCATCTTCGCCAGCGTGGGGGCCCATTCGGACGGCGGGATGTTGACGGTCTATGCGGGGACCGGGGCCGAAGATGTGGCCGACCTGGCGAATCTGACCATCGACGAGTTGAAACGGGCCGCCGATGACATGACCGACGCGGAGGTCGCGCGGGCGCGCGCGCAGATGAAGTCGGGCATGCTGATGGGGCTGGAGTCGCCCTCGTCACGGGCCGAACGGCTGGCCCGCGTCGTTGCCGTCTGGGACCGGGTGCCGCCCCTGTCGGAGGCCATCGAGAAGATCGACGCCGTCGACGTCGCCGCCGTGCGCGCCCACGCCGAGGCGCTGTGCCGGACGGAACCGGCCCTGGCGCTTTACGGTCCGGTGGAGGGCGCGCCGGATGTCGCCACGTTGCGCGACCGGCTGGCCGCATGATCTTCGCCGGGTTGCGCAAGCCCAGGATCCAGACGGAGCGGATGATCCTGCGCCTGCCGCAGCATGGCGATTACCGTGCCTGGGCCGCGCTGCGCGAATCGTCGGCCACCTTCCTGCAACCCTGGGAGCCGGAGTGGGCGGCCGACCACCTGAGCCGCAAGAGCTTTACCAATCGGGTGTACTGGGCCAGTCGCAGCCACGGACAGGGCAGTGCGCTTGCCCTGTTCCTGACGCGGAAATCCGATGACACGATCATGGGGGCGATCACGCTGGACAACGTGCGCCGCGGGCCGGCGCAATCGGGGACGCTGGGGTATTGGATCGGGCAGAGCCACGCGCGGCAAGGCTACATGCGCGAGGCGATCCTGGCCGTCAGCCACCACGCCTTCGCCCGGCTGGACCTGAGCCGTCTGGAGGCCGCCTGCCTGGAGGAAAACAGCGCCTCGCGTGGCCTGCTGGAGCGGTCGGGGTTCAAGTACGAGGGGGTTGCGCAAAGCTATCTGCAAATCAGCGGGCGCTGGCGCAATCACGTCCTTTACGCGATGCTGCGATCCGACCGGCGCGGGCGGACCGAAGCGGGATGAAACCGGGACACGGTGCGCGGCGTTGAAGGCATATTCCTTCAAGGAGCCTAAGCCATGACCTCTTCCACGATCCGCCGCGTGGCGACGACGAACCCCCAAGTCTATGCCTTCGAGATCGACGGCAAAGTCACATCCGACGACATGGAGGATATGGCGAACGTCATGAATGCGGCGTTCGATGCGCATGACAGCGTCGACATGCTGCTGATCTTCCGGCACTTCGACGGGAGCGAGGTGGGCGCGGGCTTCGATTGGGCCTCCATCAAGTCGCGGTTCCGGTCGCTGACCAATGTCGGGCAATACGTCGTCGTCGGCGCGCCCGATTCGGCCGCCGATATGATCGAGCTTATGGGCAAGATCATCCCGGTCGAGGCGAAGACCTTCGAGATGGCCGAGTTGGACAAGGCCTGGACGGCCGTGGACGCGCGCCCGGTCTGAGGGGTCATTCCGCGGGCAGGTTGGGATCGGCCCGGCATCGGGAAAGGCGCAGCGTCTCCATCGCGGAGGCACTCAGCACATGTCCCGTTGCCGCATCGAACGTCCCGGTGACGCAGGCGCAGCCGTACCCGTAGGAGCTGCGGCCCGGTTCTCCGTTCGACGACACCCATTCGTCGACGAGGGCCGGGTCCCCGGGCGGTAGGTCGTAGAAGCCATCGGCCACCCAGCCGCCCTGCACGCTCAGCGTCCAGACCCCGTCCGCGTCGTCCAGAAACCAGTTCGCCGGTGTCGGATTGCCCAGCCACCCGCATCGTGTTTGCTCGGCCGCAGTCGCGGGCACGGCTGCGACGGCCAAGACCAGGCCCGCGGCGACATGGCGAGTTGCGCGTATCGGTTTTCCTTGCTTCACTGTAACCCATCCTTACACGGGCCAGATCGGCTGCCCAGCCTGCGCCGTGTCCGCCCAGAAGACAGGAGGGTGACCCTGTGATCCGACGTCTGCTCAGCCTAGTCGTCCTGTCCGCCCTGCTGCCCGGCCCGGCCACGGCACAGGATCGTCGGCCCAGCCATTGCATCGCCATCGCGCAGGCCCCGGGCGTCGAATATCTGCACCACGCCAGCTTTGCCGCGCCGCTGGATGATTACAATGTTCGGCTGAACTATATCGACCATTCGATGTTCATGATCGAGACGCAGGGCGGGCTGCGCGCCGTGACGGATTACGCGGGATTCATCGGGGCCACGCGCCTGCCGGACGTCGTGACGATGAACCGGGCGCATATTTCCCATTGGACGCCGCTGCCGGACCCGGACATCCCCCACGTCTTGCCCGGATGGTCCGACCGCGTGGGCGACCCTGCGGATCACCATCTGGACCTGGGCGAGATGCTGGTGCGGTCGGTGTCCACCGACATCCGGTCGCGCGCGGGCGACGGGGTGGACGAGAACGGCAATTCGATCTTCGTGTTCGAGGTGGCGGGCCTGTGCATCGGGCACCTGGGCCATCTGCACCATGAACCCGACGATGCGCAATTCGCCGCCCTGGGCCGTCTGGACGTGGTGATGGCGCCGGTCGACGGGGGGCTGACGCTGTCGCTGCCGGAGATGATCTCGACGCTGCAACGGCTGCGGTCGTCGGTGATCTTACCGATGCATTGGTTCGGCCCCGCCTCGCTGGACCGCTTTCTGGACGGCATGGAGGGCGACTTCGCAATCGATCGCCGGGCCGAGAGTTTTCTCGAAGTCTCCCTCAACACCTTGCCATCGCGCCCGACGGTGATCGTCCTGCGCCCCTCCTATCTGACGGACCCCCAGTGACACTTGACCATGTGACCGACTTCGCCCCCGCGACGGGGGCCTTTGCCGACGATCTGCGCGCGCGCCTGCCCGCCGCCACCTTCCGCGACATCGAAGCGCGATATCTGGAGGAGCCGCGCGGCCGCTGGGCCGGGGCCGACGGTCTGTTGCTGGCCCCCGAAACCGTGCAGGAGGTGTCGGTGATCGTGACCGCGGCCGCCGCCGCCCGAGTGCCGATCATTCCCTATGGCGGCGGAACGGGGTTGGTCGGCGGACAGGTCGCCGGCGATCTGGCGACGCCGATCATCCTGTCGTTGGAACGGATGACAAAGGTGCGCCGCGCGGATGCGACCGAGAACGCCCTGACGGTCGAGGCGGGCGTGATCCTGCAGCACGTGCAGGAGGCGGCGGAGGCCGTGGACCGGCTGTTCCCCCTGACGATCGCGGCGCAGGGGTCTGCGCGGATCGGTGGGATCCTGTCGACGAATGCGGGCGGCGTGAACGTCCTGCGGTACGGCAATGCGCGCGATTTGTGCCTGGGGTTGGAGGCGGTGATGCCGGACGGCAGCATCCTGAACGGGCTGTCGCCGCTGCGCAAGAACAACACCGGATACGACCTGCGCCACCTTTTGATCGGGGCCGAAGGGACGCTGGGCATTATCACTGCGGCGACGCTGAAGCTGTTGCCGCGCCCCGCGCATACCGGGGCGGCGATGATGGCGGTGCGCGACCCTGCGGCCGCGCTGAACCTGCTGAACATGGCGCGCGACCGGATCGGGGAGGGGGTGTCGGCGTTCGAGCTGATCGGGAAGACCGGCCTCGAATTCCTGGCCGAAACGATGCCGGAGGTGCGTCTGCCGCTGGGAACCCCCGACTGGTCGGTGCTGATCGATCTGGGGCTTTCGGTCAACGGCGATCCGGCTGCCGCGCTGGAAGACCTGTTTGCCGCCGCGTCCGAAGCGGGCCTGGTTGCCGATGGCGTTATCGCGCAGTCCGAGCAACAGCGGCGCGATTTCTGGCAGGTGCGGGAATCGATCCCGGAGGGCAATCGCCGGATCGGATCCGTCAGCAGCCATGACATATCCGTGCCGACCGCCGCGATTCCGGATTTCATTGCGGAAGGCCCCGGCGTGGTTGCGAAGATCGGGGATTTCCGCATCAATTGCTTTGGGCATGTCGGCGATGGCAACCTGCATTACAACGTCTTCCCGATGCCGGGGCGCACGCGGGACGATCACGACGATCAGCGGGGCGCGGTAAAGACGGCCGTGCACGACCTGGTTCATGCGCACGGTGGATCGGTCAGTGCCGAGCACGGCGTGGGCCGGCTGAAGGTGGGCGATCTGGAACGTTATGTCGATCCGACGAAACTGGCGGCGATGCGGGCGATCAAGGCAGGGTTGGACCCCGCGGGCATCATGAACCCCGGTGCCGTCCTGCGCCGCGGCACCTGACCCCTGAAAAGGGTGCGCCCCGCCGGGGGAGGCAGGGCGCTGGGGGGAATGGGTGGGATCCGGAAGGACACCACCCGTCCTTCATCGCCCAAGAAGATTACCAAAGGCTTAATTTTCAGCCGGACCTGCGGGTTTCTTCACGCGCCTTCGAAATCGCACAGCGTGTGGATCTGCATCTGCATCTCCTCCAGCGCGCGGCGACCGCCCAGTTCGGGCAGGTCGACGACGAAGGCGCAGCCGACGACCTCCGCGCCCAGACGCTCCAGCAGGGAAATACCGGCCTTGGCCGTGCCGCCCGTCGCCAGCAGGTCGTCGACCAGCAGCACGCGCGCGCCGGCGGGCAGGGCGTCGCGGTGCACCTCCACGGTCGCGGTGCCGTATTCGAGGACGTATTCCTGCTCGAACGTCGCGCCCGGCAGCTTGCCCTTCTTGCGGATCGGCACGAAGCCGCAGCCCAGCTGATGCGCGACGGCCCCGCCCAGGATGAAGCCCCGCGCCTCCAGCCCAGCGACGGCGTCGATTTCCTCTCCGGCCCAGGGGGCCAGAAGCTGATCGACGCAAAGCCGCATTCCCCGGGCATCCGCAAACAGGGTCGTCACGTCGCGGAACATGATCCCCTTGTGCGGGAAGTCGGGGATGGTGCGGATGTAGTCCTGAACGGTCTTTTTCTGCATGGCGTCAGCTTTCCTCGGGCTCGGGGCCGGTTGAGATGTCGGTTGTTGGTGCCGAAGGTTCGGTGCGGTCCACGGGGTCGGGCGCATAATGGCGGCGCAGGGCCATGGCGTCCTGGCCTTCCAGCCGGACGACGGAATTGCCGTCTTCGGAAAACAGGCTGCGGCGATACGCAGGGCCGCGCACGTCTGTCATCAGGCCAAGGCTCTGCACGATTTCCTCCAGCAGGATCGACGCGATCTCCCGGCGTCGGGCCTGTGCCGACACGGCGATCAGCGCCTCGCGGATTTCGCCGTCGCGGGCGCGCAAGGCCACGCGGCCCAGCGACAGCAACGCGCCGTCCAGATCGGGCACGCCGGTGTCGCGCATCACGTGGCCGGGCGGGGTCGCGACGATGTGGACTTCGATATCGCCGGCCCCGTCGCCGCGCGATAGACGAATGCCCGCATCCAGCGCATTGATCTGCGCGACCGCATTGCTCAGCCCCCGCTCATAGAGGTCGCGCTGCCACGGCTCCAGCGTGTCGGTGACGGAGGCGAGGGCCACGCTCAGATCGCGGCGACGATCGTCGGACCAGCGCAGGAACGGCTTGCGGCATCTGCCGCCGGGGGCGGCGGCGCAGGCGACGGCGCGGTAGAACGCTTCGTCGTCGAGCGAGCCGGCCACCGGCACGAATTCCTGTGCAAAGGCACCGCCGGGCACAAGCAGCAGGACGGCGAGCGCCTTCAAAGAACCCGGCCCGCGATGGTCCGAAGTCGGGCAACCAGATCGGGGTCACGTGCGTCCGGCGCGGTCATGACCGCATGGTCCAGCGCGTGATCGCAGCCTTCGGCGCAGGGGCCGTCGGCCACCAGACCGGGCAGCGCGGCGACCATGGCGGCGGCGCGGCCGATATTGCCGTGCAGCGTTTCGAGGATGTCGGTGATCTGCACCTGCCCGTGGTCGGGGTGCCAGCTGTCGTAGTCGGTGACCATCGCGACGGAGGCGTAATGCAGCTCCGCCTCCCGCGCCAGTTTCGCCTCGGGCATGTTCGTCATGCCGATCACGTCGCAGCCCCAGCTGCGGTAGAGCCTCGATTCCGCAAGGGTCGAGAACTGCGGGCCTTCCATCGCCAGATAGGTGCCGCCGTCGTGAACCGTCGCGCCGGCGGCGCGGGCCGCCCGCACGCAGGCCGCCGACAGGTCAGGACAGGTGGGATGGGCCACGGACACATGCGCGACGAGGCCCGTGTCGAAGAACGTCTTGGGCCGCAGATGGGTGCGGTCGATGAATTGATCCACGATGACGAAATCGCCTGGGGCCATGGCGTCGCGGAAACTGCCCGTCGCCGAGACCGACACCAGATGGGTGACGCCAGCCGCCTTCATCGCGGCGACATTCGCGCGGTACGGCACCGATGACGGCGTGTGGATGTGGCCCCGCCCGTGACGCGGCAGGAAGACCATGTCGACACCGTCCAGCGTGCCGTGCAGCAGATCGTCCGACGGCGCGCCCCAGGGGGTGTCATGGGCCTGCCACGTCGCCCCCTGCAACCCGTCGACGGCATAGAGCCCCGACCCCCCGATGATCCCGATGACCGGCATCTTCTCTCCCCGTGTTGTGGGGGCGAGTCTAGCAGGCCCGCAGGCGGGGGGGAGGGGGCTACCGCCGCGCGGGATTCCCTGCTATCCGCGCTGCAAATCCAGACACGACCGAAAGTATTCCCCTTGAGCAGCGAATCCCTGCTGGCAAGATTTGCCAACCGTTTCGACACCCCCGACCTGCGGGTCGCCCCCACCTCCACGCTTTCGGCATCCGTCCTGCGGGTCGAGGTGCTGGCCGGTCTGACGGTGGCGCTGGCGCTGGTGCCCGAAGCGGTGGCCTTTGCCTTCGTCGCGGGCGTCGGGCCGCTGGTGGGGCTTTATGCTGCGTTCATCGTGGGCCTGGTGACGGCGCTGATCGGTGGGCGTCCGGGCATGATTTCGGGGGCGACGGGGGCCTTGGCCGTGGTCATGGTCAGCCTTGTGGCGGCGCATCCGCCCGGCGTGGGGTTGCAGTATCTGCTGCTGACGGTGGTTCTGATGGGTCTGATCCAGATCTTCGTGGGCATCATGCGCTGGGGCAAGTTCATCCGGCTGGTGCCACACCCGGTGATGCTGGGCTTCGTCAACGGCCTGGCCATCGTCATCGGAAAGAGCCAGATCGACTTCTTCAAGACGGCCGAGGGGGCGTGGATGGCACCGGGGCAACTGGTGCTGGTGCTGGCACTTGTGGCGCTGACGATGGTGGTGATCTGGGGTATGCCCAAGTTGACCATGGCGATCCCGGCCCCGCTGGCCGGCATCGGGGTGACGGCGGCCGTGGTCCTGATTTTCGGGCTGCCGGTGCCCAATGTGGGCGATCTGGCCTCTATCTCCGGCGGTCTGCCGCAGTTCGCGCTGCCCGATGTGCCGCTGAACCTGGAAACCCTGCAGATCATCGCGCCCTATGCCCTGATCCTGGCGGCGATCGGCCTGATCGAAAGCCTGCTGACGTTGAACCTGGTGGGCGAAATCACCGGTCAGCGGGGCGGCGCCAGCCAGGAATGCATCGCGCAGGGCGCGGCCAACACCGTGACCGGCTTCTTCGGCGGCATGGGGGGCTGCGCGATGATCGGTCAGTCGATGATCAACGTGAAATCCGGCGGACGCACCCGCATCTCGGGCATCGCGGCGGCGCTGTTCCTGCTGCTGTTCATCCTCGTGGCCTCGCCGCTGATCGAACAGATCCCGCTGGCCGCCTTGGTGGGTGTGATGTTCATGGTGGTGATCGGGACCTTCGCCTGGAACTCGCTCAAGATCCTGCTCAAGGTGCCCAAGATCGACGCGGCCGTCATCATTCTGGTGACGATCGTGACGGTGCTGACCGACCTTGCCATCGCGGTGGTCGTCGGCGTGATCGTCAGCGCGCTGGCCTATGCCTGGCAGAACGCGACGCGCATCCACGCCAAGTCGCATGTCACGCCTGAAGGGGCCAAGGTCTATGCCATTCAGGGGCCGCTGTTCTTCGGATCGGCCACCGGTTTCGTGGAGATGTTCGATCCCGAAAACGACCCCGCACTGGTGATCGTGGACTTCGCCGACAGTCGCGTCGCCGACCAATCGGCGTTGCAGGCGATCGAGGCGGTCGCCGCCAAATACGAGGCGGCGGGCAAGTCCATTCAACTGCGCCACCTGACGCGCGACTGTCACAAGCTGCTGACCAAGGCCGGGCACCTGATGGTCGACAGCGACGATGACCCCGATTACGCGGTCGCCGCGAATTACGGCGTGCGCACGGGCATCCTGGGCGGACACTGATGCTGCGGCTCCGGCGGGCTTCGACCCGCCGGCCCCATCATTCGCCCGGACGCGCGAGCGAGAAGAGGTTTTCGACCCGCGTGTAATCCTTGTAGCCCAGCCGGGCCATGGGTCCGAAGGACATCACGTCGAAGATGCCGTCGCGCAGCGCGTCGTCGCGGATGTGCACGCCCGTGACCTCCCCGAAGACGGCGACGTTCGCGTCGCCCGGCAGGGTCACGATCTGGGTCACACGGCATTCCAGCGATGCGGGGGCATTCGCGACGCGGGGGCAGTCGATGGTCTCGCAGTCCAGCTTCTCAACGCCTGCGACGGCGAATTCATCCTCCCCTGCGGCCAGCGGGGCCGACGAGGCGTTCATCGCATCTCGCATGGCGTATTCGACGACGTTGACGCAGAACACGCCGCTTTCGCGCAGTTGCGCCATGCTGTCCTTGGTGCCGTCGCGGTCGGGTTTGGCCGTCGTGGAGGCGAACATGACCTGCGGCGGCACATAGGCGACCGCGTTGAAGAAGCTGTAGGGGGCGAGGTTGTCGCCCAGGCCGCCGCGCGTGCTGATCCACCCGATGGGACGGGGCGAGACGATGGCGTTGAACGGATTGTGGGGCAGGCCGTGGCCATCCTCGGGGCGGTAGAACATGCGGGTCCTTTCTTGTGTCGCTGCGGAGCCTAGGCTGCCGCCCAGAAGTGCGAAAGGCCCAATCCCCGCGCGGCCAGACGCGCGTCGCGGGGCGTGTCTTCGCCCCGGCGTCCCGAGCCGAGAGCAAGGCGCGTCCAGGCGCGCTCCATCCGCTCCACGGCGTCGAGATCGAGAGCGGTGCCCTGCAGCTGGAGCGTCGAGACCTTCGTCGCCTCCAGCCCGTCGATGCGGGCCAGCGCCTTGCAGTTGATCAGGCGCAGGCTCTCCAGGTTCGGCGCGCCGATCAGGTCCAGCCGCTCGAGGCGGATCTGATCCTCGATGGTCAGATGGCGCAGCTTCGGGAAGCGTGACAGGTCGCCCATGTCGTCCACGCCGCGGCAGCGGATCACCGACAGGTCCGTGAGCGTGTCGCTGCGCACCTCGTCCATGTCGGGCGCCCCGCCGAGGAAGAACGACAGGCTTTGCAAGGCGGGGCAGTCGGCCAGGAAGGCATAGCTGTCCTTGGGGCGTGCGCGCATCTGGAGGTGGCGCAGCGCAGGCAGGCCGCGAAGACCGTCGTGCGACTTGACCGAGTTGCTCAGGAAGACCGTCTCCAGGGCACGGAACCGTGACAGGGCCGTCCCGTCGATGGCCTTCGTCTTCATGTCGCCAACCCGCAGGCTGCTGAGGGACGTCGGATCGATGCGGTGCAGGATGTCCTTGTCCGAGAGTTCGTAGATTTCCAGCGACAGGTGTGTCGAGGCCGTCAGGTCTGCCAGCGCGTCGATGTTCCCTGCGGTATCGAGGCAGTCGAGGTCGAAGCGCCTAACATGGCGCAGGTCGCGCTGGAGTGCGAGGTCGAAGGGTGTCTTCCCGTGGAAGCCGTAGAACCGCAGCGTCACGCGGTCGGGGTTCGTTTGGGCCAGCGCCTCGACATGGGCGAGGGCGGCGTCGGTCGGCGGGCGCGAGAACTGCACGACAAGGTCGTGCCCGGCGGCCAGTGCCGTCTCGACCTCGGCCCGGTCGGCGTCGGTCTGCCATTGGATTCGGGTCTGGAGGCGGGTCTGAGAGAAATTCATGTCCCGAGGCTAGCCACCCCGCGCGGAACGGGCAACAACACCCTCGATGGAGTTGCACCGCGAAACCGACGCCGACACCTGGGAGGTGGAGGCCCTGCTGGACACCTGCTTCGCGCCTGGCCGCACGGCGCTGTCGTCGTACCGTTTGCGCGAAGACGTGGCGCCCGCGCGGGAGTTGTGTCTGGTCGCACGCGGCACGGCCGGCGAGGTGGCGGGCGCGATCCGGTTCTGGCCGGTCCGGGTCGGGGCGCAGGACGCGATGCTGCTGGGGCCGATCGCCGTCCACCCCACGCGACAGGGCGAAGGATTGGGCGCGTTTCTGTTGCAATCGGGTCTGGACCGCGCCGCCGTGGGCGGGGTGGAGCGGGTGCTTCTGGTCGGCGACGCGCCGTATTACGGACGGTTCGGGTTCAGACGGCTGGCGAACGTGACGATGCCGCCGCCGACCAATCCCGACCGTGTCCTGGGCATCTGGGACTGGGCGGGCGTGACCGGTCAGGTGGTGCGCGCCAAGCCACGGTGATCTTGCCTTGCAGGCAGACCCGCCCCATCTGTCGGGTATGACACCGACATTGAGCCCCCCCGCCGAGCCCCAGATCTTTCCGCCCCTCGACCGGGAGGCGGAGCTGGATCGGCTGGCCGATCGGATGCGCACCGCCTCGGGTGTGGGGATGCAATTGCTGGGTCTGATCGGCACGCAGGCCGAAAGCCTGATCGACATGCTGCCGGGGTCCGCGCGGGCGGGTCTGGAAAAGGCGACCGCCGTCGCGTTGGAACAATCGTTCAACGCCGCGCATGCCACGCGCAAGGGCCGCATCGCGGATGCGCCCGACTGGCTGACCCGCGCGATTTCGGTCGGCACGGGGGCGGCCGGCGGGTTCGGCGGGCTGCCGTCCGCCTTGGCGGAATTGCCAGTGACGACCACGATCATCCTGCGCGCGATCCAGACGATCGCCGACGAACACGGGCTGGATCCGGCCCTGCCCGAAGTGCGCGCCGCCTGTCTGCGGGTCTTCGCCGCCGCCGGGCCGCTGGATGATGACGATGGCACGGATCTGAGCTTTCTGACGCTGCGCCTGACCGTCACCGGCAGCGCCGTGCACGGATTGATCGCCAAGGTGGCACCGCGCCTTGCCGTGCCGCTGGGCCAGAAACTGGCCGCGCAGGCGGTGCCGTTCATCGGCGCGGCGGCGGGGGCCGCGACGAACTACGTCTATACCTCCTATTATCAGGACATGGCCCGCGTTCAGTTCGGCCTGATGCGTCTGGGCGCGCAAACGGGTGAGGATATGGAGACACTGTCGGCGGCGTTGAAGACCCGTCTGAGCTGACGGCCCTTCCGCAGCCCCCTTGGGCGTGGTCAAACCGCGGGCGATGACCGCGCCCCGCACACCCCGCGTCCTGTTGATCGCGCCCTACCTGTCGGGCGACGCGACCGGAGAGCCATTCGTCGCCTTTCGCTGGGCGCAGGCGTTGACGCCGCTGGTCGATCTGACGGTGGCCTGTTTCCAGTCGCCCGCCCATTCGCCCATCGCCGCCCAGCTTCCCGGCGCACGCATCGTGACCTGGCCCTCGCCACGGTTCATCCCGCGCGGCGGCCGCTTTGCGGCGATGCTCAAGCCCGAATGGCCGATCTTTGCGGCCCGCGTCCGCGCCCATCTGCGCAACCATTCCACCGATTACGATATCGCGCATCAGATCATGCCGCAGGCGATGCGCTATGCCTCGCCCCTCCGCGGTCATAGCCTTCCTTATGTCATCGGCCCACTGGGCGGTGCGCTGCCCACGCCGCCCGCCTTCGCCTACGAGATCGCGCCCGCCGGATGGTTCACCCGGCTGCGCGCGCTGGACGGGCCCCGTCTGCGCCACGATCCCTGGTTGCGGCGCAGCTATGCCCACGCGGCGCTGGTGCTGGGCGTGGCCCCTTACGTGGGCCGGACGTTGGCGGCGGCGGGCATCGACCTGCGCGCCTATGCTGATGTTCTAGAGTTGGGGATCGAGGATCTGGCCCCGCCGCGCCCCGCGCGCGCCGACGACCGCGTGCGCCTGCTGCACGTCGGGCGCGGTGTGCGCACCAAGGGGCTGCGCGATGCGATCCGGGCGATGGCGCAGGTCGACGATCCGCGTCTGCATCTGACCAGCGCGGGCGACGGCCCCGAAATCGCTGCCTGCCGGGCCGAAGCGGCGCGGCTGGGGGTGGCGGATCGGGTCACGTTCCTTGGCCGGATCCCACGGGCGGAGGTGGAGGCGCTGTATCGCACGTCCGACATCTACGTCTTTCCCAGTTTCCGCGAACCCGCTGGCAATGTCGTGTACGAGGCGATGCGCTGGGGCCTGCCGATCATCGCGGCGGCGGCGGGGGGGCCGGACGCGATCCTGGACGAAAGCTGCGCGATCAAGGTTCCGGTCACCGATCCCGAGACCTTCGCCACCGACATTGCCGCCGCCCTGCGCCGCCTGATCGGTGATCCGGCATTGGCCGACCGGCTGGGACAGGGCGCGCGCGCCAAGGTCGCCGCCGAGGGGCTTTGGCCCAACAAGGCGGCGGGTCTGGTCGGGTTTTACCGTTCCGTCCTCGATTGACGCGGCGGCGGCGATGCAACCGCATCGCCGGGATCGGTGTTGGCTTGCAACGATAGCAAACACGGAGAGATCTCATGGCCGACGGCAAGACCCTGTTCATCACCGGCGCGTCCTCCGGCATCGGGGCGCAGACGGCGCGCCAAGCCGTCGACGCGGGTTGGAACGTCGGGCTGTTCGCACGCTCCGAAGGCAAGATCACCGATCTGGCCAAAGACCTGGGTCCACGGGCCATCGCCCTTCCCGGCGACGTGGCGGACCGCGATGCGCAGGCCGCGGCCCTGGACAAACTGGCCGAGACATTCGGCGGAATCGATGCGGTCTTTGCCAATGCGGGCACAGGGGTTGAAACGCCCGGCACCCAGAACGGCGACCCGGCGGAATGGCACGACATGATCCATGCCAACGTCATGGGCGTGCTTTACACGGCCCATGCCGCGCTGCCCCACCTTCGCAAGACCAAGGGCCATTACATCGTCACCGGATCGGCGGCGGGGCGCACGCACATCAAGGGCTCGATCTACGGCGCGACCAAGTGGTTCGTCCACGGCTTCGCCGGCAACCTGGCCGAAGAAATGACCGAATGGGGCGGGCGCTGCACCGTAATCTCGCCGGGGATGGTCGATACGGAGTTCTTCGACGAGGCGGATGCATCGCGTCTGCACCCGTCGGACGTGGCCGATGCGGTGCTGCACGCATTGACCGCCCCCGCGCGGGCCGACGTGCGTGAAATACACCTGATGCCGAACCGAAACGCCTGACGCGCGGGGGTCTTACCCGGCGTCGCGTCTCTCCTGCAGGGCCAAAAGCGACTCCAACGCGTCGAGGTCCAGGCCGTCGAATTGCCCGAAGCCCTGCATCCAGACGCTGACGCCGCGCAGCGCGTCAGGATCCAGCTTGCACCAGACGACGCGGCCGCGCTTCTCCTGTTGGATCAAACCGGCGCGGGCCAGCACGCCCAGATGCTTGGACACCGCGGCCAGTGACACGGGCAGGGGCGCGGCCACATCCGTGACCGCCATGTCATCCTCCAGCAGCATCGCGAGGATGGTGCGGCGGGTCGGATCGGCCAAGGCCGAGAAGACGGAGGACAGCGGGTCGGACATGGCCCCGCGATGCACTGACGACGTCCGGGGGTCAACGACGTTCAACCGATGCGTTGAATGTCACTGTGCTGCGTCAGGCCGCCGCAGGCATCGTTTCACACATTATAAGTCACGGAATTTACTAGATATCAGGTGTCGTTGACTCGGGTCGCGCCGCCGCCTAGACCATGCCCGACTTGCCATGGGTGCTCCATGTCCGACGAACCCGACGCTGACCGCCTTGCCGCCCTTGAGGCCAAGCTTGCCGCGAAGCGTCCGACGGACGAAAAGCACCACATGGAGGAGCATTATTCCCAGGCGCAGCTTGCCTGGCGGATGGTGATCGAACTCGTCGCGGGACTCGGGATCGGGTTCGGCATCGGGTACGGGCTGGACTATCTGTTGGGGACAAGCCCCTGGCTGATGGTCGTGTTCGTTCTTCTGGGCTTCGTGGCCGGTGTGAAGACGATGATCGCCTCCGCAAGAGAGATACAGGGGCGCCTCGATCCGAGCGTCGCCTTGAAGGAACCGGGCGCAGGCGCGCCGAAAGATGGGGACCACGATGGCTGAACCGAGTGCCGAAGGCGGGCTGAGCTTCCACCCGATGGATCAGTTCATGATCAAGCCGCTGTTCGGCGAATACGGCGATCCGGTTTCCTGGTACACCGTCACCAACCTGACGTTGTGGATGGGTCTGGCCGTTGTCTGCGTCGCCGGCCTGTTCGTCTTCGCCACACGGGGCCGCGCCATCATTCCAGACCGCGGGCAATCGGTGGCCGAGCTGGCCTACGGCTTCGTCTACAAGATGGTCGAGGATGTGACCGGCAAGGACGCGGTGAAGTACTTCCCCTATATCTTCACGCTCTTCTTGTTCATCCTGTTCGCCAATTTCCTGGCGCTGATCCCGTCGTCGTTCTCCCCCACCAGCCACATCGGCGTGACCGCCGTTCTTGCCTTTGCGGTGTTCTTTGCGGTCACGATCCTGGGTTTCGTCAAGAACGGTGCCTCGTTTCTGGGGTTGTTCTGGGTCACGTCCGCCCCGCTGGCGATCCGCCCGGTATTGGCGGTGATCGAGTTGATCTCGTACTTCGTGCGTCCGGTCAGCCACTCCATTCGGCTCGCGGGCAACCTGACGGCCGGTCACGCCGTGCTCAAGGTGTTCGCCGGCTTCGCCCAGGTCGCCGCGATCTCTCCCTTCGCCATCCTTGGCGTCGCTGCGATCTACGGCCTGGAAGTCCTCGTGGGCTTCATTCAGGCCTACGTCTTCACCATCCTCACCTGCGTGTATCTCAAAGACGCACTGCACCCGAACCACTGACGGTTTGGCGCAGGACGCGCCTCTCCCGACCTTAACGAACCATTCCATATCAAGGAGACTCCCCATGGAAGGCGATATCGCAAACCTCGGTCAATTCCTCGGCGCTGGCCTCGCGGCCATGGGCTCGGGCATCGCGGCCCTCGGTGTCGGCAACGTTGCCGGCAACTTCCTGGCGGGTGCTCTGCGCAACCCGTCCGCCGCAAACTCGCAGACGGCGACGCTCTTCATCGGCATCGCCTTCGCGGAAGCTCTGGGCATCTTCTCGTTCCTGGTGGCGCTGCTGCTGATGTTCGCCGTCTAAGATAGCGACCGAAGATATCACGACCGGCGGGGGGCCATGGCTCCCCGCGGGATCCCAATCGACCTGACGGGACGGAACAATGGCCACCGAACCATATCAACAAGATATTGCCGGCGAATGTGTCAACACTCTGGGCAATGCCATCGGCATGCCGCAGCTGTGCGATGCCTGGTTCGGGAACCAGATCTTCTGGCTGCTCGTCACGTTGGTCGCCATCTACCTGATCCTGACCAAGATCGCCCTGCCGCGTGTCAGCGCCGTGCTGGCCGAACGATCAGGCACCATTTCAAACGATCTGGCCGCCGCCGAAGACCTCAAGCGGCAAGCCGTCGAAGCCGAGACCGCCTATGAGAAGGCGCTGGCCGACGCCCGCGCCGAAGCGCAGCGCATATCGGACGAGGCGCGCGCCGCCATCAAGGCCGACCTCGACGCCGCGATCGCCCAGGCGGACGAAAAGATCGCCGCAAAATCCGCCGAGAGCCAGAAGGCCATCGACGAAATCCGCGCCGGTGCCCCCGCCTCCGTGGCGGAGGTCGCCCGCGACGTCGCCGCCGAGATCGTGAAGGCCCTGGGCGGCAAGGCCGACGCCGCCACGGTAAACGCCGCCGTCGATGCCCGCGTGAAGGGAAACTGATCCGATGCGCCTAATTCTGCCCGCATTCTTGTTGACCGCCACGCCAGCTCTGGCCGCGACCGGTCCGTTCTTCAGCCTGTCGAACACCGATTTCGTCGTCACGCTCGGCTTCCTCGTCTTCATCGGCATCCTTCTCTACTTCAAGGTGCCGACGCTGCTGACGAAGCAGCTTGATGCCCGCGCCGAGGGGATTCAGAGCGATCTGAACGAAGCCAAGGCCCTGCGCGACGAAGCCCAGGCTCTCTTTGCCTCCTACGAGCGTAAGACCCGCGAAGCACAGGCACAGGCGGATGACATCGTCGCCGCCGCCAAGTCGGACGCGACTGCGGCCGCCGATCAGGCCCGCGCCGACCTGGAAGTCTCGGTCACGCGCCGTCTGGCCGCCGCTGAAGATCAGATCGGCAGCGCGCAGAACGCCGCCGTTCGGGAAGTGCGCGACACTGCGATCACCGTCGCAATCGCGGCCGCCGGCGAAGTCGTCGCCAAGCAGATGACAGCGGACGAGGCGAACGCCATGATCGATGCATCGATCGAGCAGGTCGCGGCCAAGCTGCACTGACCCGGCCGTATCGGGTGAAATTCCGGGGCACCCTTCAGGGGTGCCCTTTGTCGTGAGGGGGACGGCGATGCAGGGTTGGCAGACGATGGATCGGGCCACGCTCGACGATGCCTATGCGAACGCCGATCATATCGACGGCGCGGTGGACTATCCGCCCCGGTGGGCGACCGATGCCGCCACGTTTCGGGACCGGACCCCCGCGACCCTTGATATACCTTACGACGACGTCCCCGGTGCGGCCTTCGATCTGTTCCACCCCGACGGCGCGCCCGAAGGGCTGGTGGTGTTTGTCCATGGTGGCTACTGGCTTCGCTTCGGTCGGTCCGACTGGTCCCATTTCGCATCCGGTGCGTTGGCCCGTGGCCACGCCGTCGCCGTCGTCGGCTATCCCCTTGCCCCGGCCGTGCGCATCCGCGACATCACCCGACTGATCGCGCGGGCTGTCGATGCCGCCGCGGCGCGTGTCCCCGGCCCGATCCATCTGACGGGGCACAGTGCGGGCGGTCATCTTGTGGCGCGCATGGTCATGGCCAATGCCGCCCCCGCCTGCATCGACCGCATCGTGACCTGCGTGCCCATCAGCCCGGTCACCGACCTGCGTCCCTTCGTGGCGCTGTCGATGAATGCTGACCTGCACCTCGACGGGGCGGAGGCTGCTGCCGAAAGCCCCGTTTTGGGCCTTTCCGTGCCCGGACCCCGCATCGCCGTTCACGTCGGCGAAAAGGAACGGCCGAGTTTCCTGCAGATGGCCGATGCACTGGGCGACGCATGGGATATTCCGGTCCATTGCACGCCGAACCGGCACCATTTCGACGTGATCGACGCGTTGCGTGATCCGGCCTCCCCGTTGATGCGTGACCTGCTGGGCTGAGCCGTCGTTCAGGTCCCGCGGGGTTTCGCGCGCGTCGTGGGGGCAGCGGCGGTCGGGTCTTCGGGCCAGGGATGGCGCGGATAGGCGCCGCGCATGTCCCGCCGCACATCGGCATAGGCCCCCGCCCAGAAGCCCGGCAAATCTTGTGTGATCGCCACGGGCCGCTGACCGGGGGACAACAATTCCATGCGCAGCGGCACGCGGCCCACCATGGGGTGCGATGTCTCGCCCAACACCTCCTGCAGGCGCAGCGACACGGTGGGAATGTCGGGGGTATAGTCGATGGGCACCTTGCGCCCCAGCGGCGTACGGTAGTGCGCCGGGGCCGCCGCATCCACCCGCCGCATCGCGTCCCAACCCAGCCAGGCCTGCAGGGCATCGAACGGGTCGAGGCGTTTGAGGGCATCTGCGTCCTTCGCACCCTCCACATACGGCAGCAACCAATCGTCCAGTGCGTCCGTCAGCGCGGCGTCGGACACATCCGCCACGCCCGAGGCAGCGACGCGCGCCCGGTAAAGACGGGCGCGTTTCGTCCAGTTCAGGCACTCCAGGCCCAGCGATCGCACCCCCTCCAGCACAGCCGCCGCAACGGCTTCGGGTGGCGCGTCGTCCCACCGCCGATCCTCCAGCGCGATGGCGCCCAGCCGCTCCTGCCGCCGGGCCTCCACCCGCCGGTGGCGCACCGACCAGTGGCACAGGTCCACCCATTCGATGCGGTCGCCCAGCACGTCGCGCAGATCGGCCTCGGCGATCGGCAGGGCGCGGCGCACGCGCGCCTCGGTCAGGTCGCCGTCCAGATCGCAGGCCACGATCAGCCGCGCGCCCGACAGCACGTCGCCCTTGTCCATTCGGGCCCCCTTGCCGCCCGACAGCAGCCACCGGGGCGCGTCACGGTCCCGGCGCAGGCCGATGCGGTCGGGGTAGGCAAGGGCCAGCTGTTGCGCCGCGTTCAGGTTTGGCCCCGCCTCGAACCGTTTCAACCGCTTGGCCTCGGCCCGGGCCTCCTGCGACGGGCGGCGCAGAACCTCCGACAGATCCACCGATCCGGGCCCCATGCGCGCCGACAGCACCCCCGCCAGCGCCGCCGCCCCCCGTCCGCCGCGCAGCACCATGTGCCCCAGACGGGGATGCAGCGGCAGCCGCGCCAGCGCGCGCCCGTGGTCGGTGATGCGCCCCGCGGTCAGCGCGGACAGGTCGGTCAGCAGCGCGCGTGCCTCGGCCAGCGCCGCGTCGGGGGGCGGGGTCAGGAACGCCAGGTCGCCCTCCACATCCGCCGCGCCCCCGCCCCAGACCGCCAGTTCCAGCGCCAGGCCCGACAGGTCGGCGTTCGCGATTTCGGGGTCGGGGAAGGGCCGCATCGCGCCTTCCTCCCCGCGCGTCCAGTTGGCGAAGGCGATGCCGTCCGCGACGCGACCCGCGCGCCCGGCCCGTTGCGTCGCCTCCGCGCGTGTCACGCGTTCCGTCACCAGCCGGGACATGGCCGATGCGGGGTCGAACCGGGCCCGTCGCGCCCGGCCCCCGTCGACCACGGCGCGCACGCCTTCGATCGTCAGGGAGGTTTCGGCGATGGATGTGGCCAGCACCACCTTGCGGCGGGGCCCCGGTCGGATCGCGGCCTGCTGCTCGGCGAAGGGCAGGGCCCCGAACAAGGGGCGCACGTCCGCCGCGACGCCCTGCAACAGCGCGGCGCAGCGCCGGATCTCGCCTTCGCCCGGAAGGAAGGCCAGCACGTCGCCGTCGACGGCGTCCAACGCCTCGACCACCAGGGCCGCGACCTGCGCCTCCAGGCGTTGTCCGTCGGGTGGGGGGCGGTCGCGCCAGCGGCGCTCCACCGGGAAACTGCGCCCTTGGGACGTGACCACGGGCGCGCCCAGCATCCGGGCCACCGGCTCGGCATCCAGCGTCGCCGACATCACCAGAACCGCCAGGTCGGGGCGCAGCGCCTGTCGCGCCTCCCATGTCAGGGCAAGACCCAGATCCGCGTTCAGGGACCGTTCGTGAAATTCGTCGAAGATGACCGCGCCCACCCCCGGCAGTTCGGGATCGGCCTGCACCATGCGCGTCAGGATGCCTTCGGTGACGACTTCGATGCGCGTGGCTTTCGACACTTCGGACGCGCCGCGCATCCGGAACCCGACGGTCTGGCCCACCTGCTCGCCCAAGGTCTCGGCCATCCGCACGGCGGCCGCCCGCGTCGCCAGGCGCCGCGGCTCCAGCAGGATGATCCGTCCTTCGATGACCGGCAGCAGGGCCAGCGGCACGCGCGTCGTCTTGCCGGCCCCCGGCGGAGCCTGCAACACGCACAACCCGTGCGTCCGCACCGCCGCCAAAATGTCGGGCAGCGCGTCGTCGATGGGCAGGCCGACGTCGGGACGCGGGGTCATTTCCGTCGCAGCACCGCGTCGCCCAGACGCGACGTCGCGCGGATTTCCTGAACCTGGACGCGACCGTCGGGCGTCGGGCCATAGATCACGGTCATCGGCACGCGCGGACGCTTGGCCATCTCCTCGGGGGAGTAGCCCTTTAGCCGTCGGTATTCGCCGGAACAGCGGATCGTCCCGCCATCGCCCGTCTGGGCCGCCCCCAGCGTCAAACGAGAGATGTGGCGCCCGTCAAACAGGTCGTAACGCTGATCGCAGGCCCCCGCCGCATCGGTGGGACGCACCATCAGGTAAAGCGCGCTGAGCGTGTCGATCACACCCGACTGGGCGGTCGGCTCGATGTCCCAGGGCTCGGCCGGGCGGGGCGGGTCGAAGGTGACGTTGGTGGGGCGTCCCCCGTCGAAGGTCATCGTGGCCCCCGTCAGCGTGCCATCGTCCAGCTCCCGCTCCTCGTAGCGGGTGACGGCGTGCCGGCCGCCCCGCACGGTGCCGCGCGCGGTGCCGTCGTATTGGTACTTGACCAAGGCACCGGCGATTCCCGTGGGCCGGCCCTGCGCGGTGACGACATAGCTGCCGCCGTCGTCCCGTGCGCTCAGCGCGATCTGTCCCCCGACGACGCCGCGAAACGACACGTCGAAACGCGCATCGACGTCTTCGGCCTGCGCGACCAGAGGGGTGAGCGCCAGCAGCGCGACGGCAATCAAACGAAGCGGCATAGGGACCTCCGGACCGGGTTCGGACCGCCTTAGCGCAGTCGCGGGGCAGCGTCACCTGCGACCCGTTGCGTCCCCCTGCCACCCGCGCGATCACATCGATCATTTCACCGACATGGACGATGCGCTTGCGGCGCATATCATGGTCACCGCGCAACGGCTGGCGCGGGCCGCGCGGCGTGTGTTGCGGCCCTTGCGAATGGGATACGTCGTTCACGGGTTCGGGGTGGCGCATGCGCATCTGAATGTTATTGCGCAGCACGACCCGACCGACATCATCTCTGCCTGCCACGTCGACGCGCCGGGCGGCTTCACCGTGACGCAAGACCATCTGACGCCGCCGACCCGGGTGGCGTCGGAGGCGATGGCCGCCCGCCTGTGCTACGCCTTGCAATGACGCGACCGGGCGGGCATCCCGATCCCATGACCACACGCGATCCGCTGCACGATCCTGTCCTTGCCGGCGACCGCCGGGCGCTGGCCCGCGCGATCACGCTGGTGGAAAGCACGCGGCCCGATCACCGCGACCGCGCCGCCGCCCTGCTGGACGGGTTGCGCGCGGTGACGCAGGCGCAGGCGTTGCGGATCGGGTTGTCGGGCACACCCGGCGTGGGCAAGTCCACCTTTATCGAGACATTCGGCCTGATGCTAACGGGGCAGGGACAGCGCGTCGCCGTTCTGGCGGTCGACCCCAGCAGCGCGCGTACCGGCGGGTCGATCCTGGGCGACAAGACGCGGATGGATTACCTCACCCGCGATCCCAAGGCGTTCATTCGCCCGTCCCCGGCGTCCAGCCATCTGGGCGGCGTCGCCCGCCGCACGCGCGAAGCCGTCAGCCTGTGTGAAGCCGCCGGTTTCGACGTCGTGCTGATCGAGACGGTGGGCGTCGGCCAGTCCGAGACCTTGGTCGCGCAGATCTCCGACCTGTTCGTCCTGTTGCTGGCACCGGCGGGTGGGGACGAATTGCAGGGGGTCAAACGCGGCATCATGGAAATCGCCGACCTGATCCTGGTCAACAAGGCGGACGGCGAGCTGAAATCGACGGCCCGGCGCACCGTGGCCGATTACGCGGGCGCCCTGCGGCTTTTGCGCAAACGGCCCAACGACCCCGACGGGTTCCCCAAGGCGCTTGCCGTCTCGGCCCTCGAATCGTCGGGGCTGGAGAAGGCCTGGTCCGAGATGCAGAGCCTGGCCGACTGGCGGCGTGCGAACGGTTACTGGGACGCGACGCGCGCCGAGCAGGCCGCCCATTGGTTCGCCGAAGAGGTGCGCGCTGGCCTGCTGGCACAGCTGGACAGACCGGAAACCCGCGCGCGCATGGCCGAAATGGCGCGCGACGTCGCGTCGGGCCGTCGGGCGGCGCGCGCGGCAGCGGTCGATCTGCTGGAAATGCTGCGCGGCGCTTGACCTTCGGTGCCCCGCCGCCTATCACGCCGCGACCGCGGGGCCGTTTTCGGCCCTGCCCCTATTTTATAACCCTTCAACCAGAGGTGGCCCCATGTCGCGCGTCTGCGAACTTTCCGGAAAAGGCCCGATGTCGGGCAACAACGTCAGCCACGCGAACAACCGCACGCGTCGTCGTTTCCTGCCGAACCTGAACGACGTCACGCTGCAGTCGGAAACCCTGGGCCGCAGCTTCAAGCTGCGCATTTCGGCTGCGGCACTGCGGACCGTCGACCACCGCGGTGGTCTGGACGCCTTCCTGGCCAAGGAAAAGGACGTGAACCTGTCCGACCGCGCCCTGAAGATCAAAAAGAGCATTGCCAAGTCTTCGGACACGGCAGCCGCTCTGGAAGCCTGATTGGCCGCACCTGCGAAACACTGATCGAAATTGGCCCCTTTGAGGGGCCTTTTTCTTGCCCAGATTGCCTTGATCCGACCCCCGATGATCTGACACGCTATCGCCAATCTGCGAAAGCCTGCCATGACTGTCCTGCACCGCCCCCTGCGTCAAAAGACGATCGGTATCCTTGGCGGGTCCTCCAATGTGGCGACCGGTGAATACTATAAGTTCCTCAACCAAGCCGTGAACCGGCGCGTTGGTGGTTGGGACATCGCCGAGACGCTGATTTCCGGCATGAATTTCGGCAACATCGAATCCTTCGTGCGCGCGGGCGACTGGGATGCCTTGGCCGCCTATATGGATGGCAAGGTTGCGGGTCTGGTCGCGGGCGGTGCGGATGTCCTGCTTTGCGTGTCCAACACCCTGCACGCGCCGTTGGAGGCGATCGTCGCGAACCACGATATCCCCCTGATCCACATCGCCGATCCGACGGGTGTGACCATCCGGGATGCGGGGCTGTCGCGCGTCGCGCTGTTCGGGACGCGCCCGGTGATGGAGATGGACTATATCCGCGACCGCTATCGCGACAAATTCGGGTTGGAGATCGTGGTTCCGACGCTGGACGAAATGGCAGACATCGACCGCATCATCTTCGACGAATTGGTGCGCGGTGACATCCGCGATGCGTCCCGCCAGACATATCTTGAAATCGCGCGTCGCCTGGCGCGGGACGAAGGGGCCCAGGGTCTGATCCTGGGCTGCACGGAAATCTTCCTGCTGCTGCGCCCCGACGATGCGCCGGACCTGCCGATGTTCAACACCACCGAGCTGCACTGCGAGGCGGCCGTCCGCGTCGCACTGGACGGCTAGGGCCGCTCGACAAGGCCCGCGCCCGGACGCCCCGCGCCCACGGCGTCGTCAGGATTGTAGAGCGGGCAGACCTTCATGCTCAGGCACCCGCAGCCGATGCATCCTTCCAGCCGGTCGCGCAGACGCGTCATCACTTCGATGCGTTCCGTCAGTTCGGCGTGCAGGTCTTCGGCCACCAGCGTCCAGTCGGCAGGCGTGGGCGCGCGGTCGACCGGCACCCCGGCCAGCGCGACCTTGATTCGCCGCAGCGACAATCCCAGCCGCTGGGCGATGCGAATGAAGGACAGACGCCGCAATTCCGCCCGTGGAAACCGCCGTCGCCCGCCCGCATCGCGCGGCGGCGCGATCAGGCCCTTATCCTCGTAGAAGCGGATCTGGCTGATGCTCAGCCCCGTGCGGGCCGCGACGTCCCCAATCGACAATTCCGGTTGCACCATGAAATTTCTCCTTGACCTCGACTATGGTTGAGGTCGCAGACCGGGGGCGTCAACCATCGAAAGGAACGATTTCATGGCTCGCCTCGAACACGCCAATCTGACCGTCGGGAACGCCGAGGCTTTCGCCGACGTCCTGTGCGCCGTCTTCGCCTGGTCCGTCCGCTGGTCCGGCGACGTCCTTGGCGGGGCCGGACGCTCCGTCCACGTCGGAGGGGCTGACAGCTACCTCGCCCTTTATGAACCCGGCGCTGGCGCGGGGCAGGGGGTGGACACTTACGTCACGCGCGGTGGCCTCAACCATCTGGGCGTCGTCGTCGACGACCTTGACCAGGTGGAAGCGCGCGTCGTCGCCGCCGGATACCACCCGCATAACCACGCGGCCTACGAACCCGGACGTCGCTTTTACTTCGACGGACCCGAGGGCGTGGAGATCGAAGTGGTCGCCTATGCCTGATCCTCAGACGGCGGTCGTCACCTGCGCGCGCAGCCATTTGCGCAAGATTCGCAGACGCTCCGACCGCCGTCCGGGCAATGTGACCATGTGATAGCCCAGCGGTGCCTCCGTCAGGTCGCAGATGCGCACCAGGTTCCCGGCCGCCACCTCCCGCTCGACCACCGGGCGCGACATCACCGCAACGCCCAGCCCGTTGAGTGCGCCCGCCAGCGACAGCGCATTGGTCGCCATCACCTTCACGGTCAAATCATCCGGGTTCAGCCCCGCCTGCGCCAGCAAGTCGCGCCGTTCCAGCACGTAATGTTCCAGCAGCCAGGGCAGGTGGCGCACCTCCTCCAACGTGCCGACCTTCCGCCCGCCCAGAAGGCGGGGATGGGCCACGACCCAGAAATCGCCTTCGGTCAGCAACTCCGAATTCACCCCCGGCCAAGCGCCGTCGCCCCAGCGGATGGCCATATCGACCCCGTCGGATCGCAGGTCGGCCAACCCGACATCGGGCAGGATGTTCACCTGAATGTCCGGATGGCGCATCCAGAAATCGCCCAGCCGCGGCATCAGCCATTCCGCCGCGAACCCCGGCGTCACCGCCAGCGACAGGGGCCGGATGGCCTGATCGGCGCGCAGCTGATCCACCGCATCCGCGATCGCCGCGAAGCCCTGGCTCAACCCGTCGGCCAGGCGCAGACCGGCATCGGTGACCGCGATGCCGCGCCCGTCGCGTTGCACCAGCGCCGTCTCTAGATGCGCCTCGACCGTGCGGACGTGCTGCGCGATGGCGGCGGGGGTCACGTTCAACTCCCGCGCGGCGGGGCTGAAGCCGCCCAGGCGGGCCGCCGTCTCGAAAGCGCGCAACGCGGGCAGGGATGGCAGATCGGCCCAATTCATAGTTCAGCTATCAATTCAGAATTCATAATGCTTTGCATAGCGCGCCGTTTTGCTGTGTAGCAATGGGAATGATGACAACCGGAGGATACGCTATGACACCGAAACTTGCTTTCTTCGCCACGCCGCGTGCGACCCGCTCGGCCTTGCGCGCGTCATCGGGCACCACGTCCGGCATGGTCGACGCGTCTGATCTGACCGTGATCGAGCATCAGCGGCAGCAGGACGACGACAGCCGTCTGTGCATCAACTGGGAACGCCGCCTGCCGCGCTAAACGCCGGTCGCTATCTCCGCCACCCAGCCCGGCACCACCTCGGTCGCCGGGCCGGTTCGAACGGCATCGAAGGCTCCGCCCGATGCCTCCAGGTTCAATTCCAGCGTCCGCGCACCGGCCCGTCGCGCCAGATCGACAAATCCTGCCGCCGGATAGACCGTGCCTGACGTGCCGATGCTGACGAACAGGTCGGCGCGCGCCAGCAGGTCTTCGATCCGCGCCATGGCATAAGGCATCTCTCCGAACCAAACGACGTCGGGCCGCGTCGCCGCCACGCCGCACGCGGGGCAGGCATCCTTGGCCGTCATCACCGCCGGGGCGTCCCACCGCGCATCGCACGCCGCACAAAGCGCCCGCGACAAGGCCCCGTGCATGTGGATCACGTCGGTCGCGCCCGCGCGGTCCAGCAGGTCGTCAATATTCTGCGTCACCAGCGCGACCCCCGGCATCAGCGACAGCTGCGCCAATGCGACATGCGCCGCGTTCGGAGCGGCATCGGCCATGTTCGCCCTGCGTGCATTATAGAAATCGTGCACCAGCGCCGGATCGCGCGCGAAGCCTTCGGGCGTCGCGACCTGCGCCAGATCGTACCGCGTCCACAGGCCGTCCACATCGCGGAAGGTGCCCAACCCCGATTCCGCGCTCAGACCGGCGCCCGATAATACCACGATATTCACCATGTCTCTGCCCCAATTGCCCAGCATCAAATCTATCACGGCCCCATTTTGGGGCCAGACCCATCCTGATGACGAGGTCCCTGATGTTCGCCCGAACCGAAGCCCCCATTTTCGCCTTCCGCGGTCCCATGGGTATACCGGTGGAGGTCGCGCCCAGCTTCGCGATGCTCGCCTTCGTTTTCCTGATGATCGACACCAGCGTGGATGGTATCGTCTTCTTCGCCCTGATCGCGGGCTCGATCTTCCTGCACGAACTCGGCCATGCCTGGGGATGCCGGGTGCAGGGCGTCGGCGTCAGCCGCATCGTCATGTGGGGCGGGGGCGGATTGTGCTATCACCGGCCCGAACCCGACCCCCGCCGGGACGAGTTGATCGTGATTGCAGGCCCTCTCGTCAATCTGGCGCTTTGGGCCATCGCGTCGCTGGCGTCGGGATATTTCTTCGAGGCGGGGCCCCGGTCCGACATGGCGTACGAATTGGCGTCATTGCTCGGGTCGCTGGCCTGGATCAACCTGATCCTCTTCGCGCTCAACATGCTGCCGGTCAGTCCACTGGACGGCGGGCGGCTGTTCTACCTCGTATTGCGCCGGGTCCTGCCGATGCAGGATGCGGGTCGCGTGGCCGGGGTCGTCGGCACGATCATGGCCATCGCCTGGATCCCGGCGATGTTCTATCTTTTCGTGACCTACGGTGTTCTGCTGTTCTTCATGCCGTCGATTTCGCAACATGTCGCGATGGCGCGCGGCCGCGCGCTGCCCTAGCTGCAGCCAGCGTCGTCGCAGATTTGCAGCGCGCGGATCCAGTCCGACCATTCCATCAATTCCGCGCGCGGGGGGCTGATGACCCAGGCGCGCTGCACCACGAACAGGGTGTTATCCCGTCCTTCGATGACGCGCAGAAGGTCGACCTCCGGCCGACCGCTCCGGTTCAGGTTCGGGCAGGCGTGGATCGACATGGTCGACGTGCGGCCCCCGGCATCGAAGACATCCGGGTCCATCGCGAATGCTTCGCCGCAGGCCTCCGAGATGTCAGCCGACAGGCGCGCCACGTAGTCCTCCGCACTCAGCCCGCTGTCGCGAACCTCGGCCAGGGTGATCGCATGGGTCCAGCTGTCCAGCGCCTCGCCGTCGTGCACGTATTCCGTCAGCTTGACCGTGCCAGTGTCGCTGGCGTGAACGCCGGTGAAACCTTCGGGCGGGAAAAAGCGCAGGGTTTCCGCCTGCGCGGGGGCGGCAAGCAGTGTCAGCGCGACAAATGCGCTACGCACAGTTCCGCTCCGCTTTGGCGACGAAATCCTTGTACTTGCGCCAGAACCGCTCATCTCCGGCGCGGTCGGACTGCCGCGTGACCTGCGCCAGATGGGGCGTGCGGAAAAAGGCGACGACGCGCGATTGCTCTCCGCGGGCCAGTTCCGAATTGGCGGTCGCCTGAACGCAGCCACACAGGCTGGACGATGCGGCACGGCGATCGGCCTTGAGACAGGCCGAGTGGATCGGGCCAGTCGCGAAGGCGCGCGCGGCCCCGCCGCCGCCCGACCCTCCGCCGCCACAGGCGGACAACGCCAGGACCAGGCCAAGGGCCGTCAGTGTCTTGATCGGATTCATCGGCTGCTCGGCCTCCATCCTGATGTTTTCCCCAGGATGCCAGAGGCGGGTCGGTCTGACAATCGGGCGTGCGCCCGCTGCGTCGGTTTCCCGCGCCGCCGGGGCACGGGAAACACAGGTCGGCTCAGGCGCTCTGACGATTGCGCCG
>NZ_CXSU01000005.1:187243-337791 GCF_001403795.1 Jannaschia donghaensis
TGCGCCGCGGTCCAGCGGCTGCCGGACACGACAGGGATCTGCGACTTGATGATCTTCTCGATGTCCTTCAGCTCGCCCATCTCGTCGGGCGCGCACAGCGTGATCGCGGCCCCTTCACGGCCCGCCCGCGCCGTCCGCCCGATGCGGTGGACATAGGTTTCGGGCACGTTGGGCAACTCATAGTTATAGACGTGCTTGACCACCGGAATATCTAGGCCCCGCGCTGCGACATCCGTCGCCACAAGCACATGCGCCTCGCCCTTGGTGAACGCCTCCAGCGCGCGGGTCCGCTGACCCTGGCTGCGGTTGCCGTGGATCGCGACGGCATTCACGCCGGCGGTCGTCAGCTGCTTGGCCAAACGGTCGCTGCCGTGCTTGGTGCGCGCGAAGACCAGCGCCGCCTCGCCGTGATGGTCCTTGAGCAGGTCCAGCAGCAGACCGGGCTTTTCGGTCTTGGCGATGAAGTGGATCGACTGCTCGATCTTGTCCGCCGTCTGGCCGGAGGTGGAGACCTGCACGCGCACCGGCTTCTCCAGATAGGTCGCCGCCAGGCTCTCCATGTCCTTGGGCATCGTCGCCGAGAACATCAGCGACTGACGTTCCTTCGGCAATTTCACCGCGATCTTCTTCAACGCATGGATGAACCCCATGTCCAGCATCTGATCCGCCTCGTCCAGAACCAGGAAATGGCTCTCGGACAGGTCGACGGCCCCACGGTCCATCAGGTCGATCAGGCGACCGGGTGTCGCCACCAACAGGTCGACGCCCCGCTCCAACCGCTTGATCTGCGGGTTGATGCCGACGCCGCCCACCACGCGCGCCACCTTCAGGTGGCTGCCCTTGATGAAGCCGGTCAGGCTGTCGGAGATCTGCGCGACCAATTCGCGCGTCGGGGCCAGGATCAGCGCGCGCGCCGTCCGGGCACGGGGGCGCACGTCCCCTTCCAGAAGGTGCTGCACCAGCGGCAGGCCGAAGGCCGCCGTCTTGCCGGTTCCGGTCTGGGCCAGGCCCATGACGTCCCGACCTTCCAGCGCGGGCGGAATCGCCTGTTTCTGGATGGGGGTCGGGTCCTTGATGCCCATCTCGGCCAAAGCCTCGATCAGGCGGGGCTTGAGCCCCAGCATGTCAAAATCCATGTTTTTTCCTTCGCGCCCCGATGGACGCCAATGGCACGCCATCGGCGCGCGGTGAGGGGTCACGGGATGCCCATTGGGGTCATTCCGCGCTGCCCTGGCGTGATCCTTGGGGAAGCAAACCCGCCCGTCGCTTTGGCTGTCCATCGTCGGACACCCGGCTCACGCGGCCCAAGGGGCGGGGTTGAACGCGATCTGGGGCAGCTTGCGCCTCGTGTCAAGCGGGTTGGACCAACGGTCGCAGGCCCCCAACGCAAACGGGCGACCCCGTGGGCCGCCCGTTCGATCGTCAGATCTCAGAAGATCAGTCTTCGAAATCGTCGTCGTCATCGAAGTCGCTTCCGCCCGCGTTCACGACGGTCGGCTGCGCGATGACCTGACCATCCTTGGTGAAGATCGGGGTCGGGGCGGGCGCGATGACGACCGGCTCGGGCTCGGCGCGGCCACAGGCGACAAGCAGGGTGGCGGTTCCAGCCAGAAGGCCCAGGCGAACTGTATTGCGGATCATGATGTTCTTCTCCGATTGTGCTTATACGTCCCAACAAGCCCCCTGCGACAAAGTTCCGCAAATTTTATGGACGCCATGGCCCGTATCCGGCGGTTGACCGCCGTCGCCCTGTCTCGCACCCTGACGCGAACCATGCCGATGGGACGATCCTGTCCCGCCCGGCACGTCCCGGAGAACATTATGAAAAACACCCTGCTCATCGCCGCCGCGGCCCTCGCCGCCGCCCCCGCCCTGGCCGAGAACCCGATCGACGGCATCCGCCCCGACGCCCCCGACCTGGCCCCTTACGGCGAACACACGATCGGCGTGCGCACCATGACCTTCACCGATCCGGGCCGCATTGACGTGATCAACAGCACGACCGAAATCGTCACCTCCGACCGCGACATCACCGTCGAAGTCTGGTATCCCGCCGCCGCTGGCACCCAGCCGGGCGGCACTTATGACACGGTGTTGCGCGACGGTGTCACCGCCGTGACCCTGACGGGCCGCGCCGCCCGCGATGCCGCGCCCGCCGACGGCACCTTCCCCCTCGTCCTGATCAGCCACGGCTATCCCGGCAATCGGTTCCTGATGTCCCACTTGGGCGAAAACCTGGCCAGCAAGGGCTATGTCACCGTTTCCGCCGATCATCCCGAAAGCATCTATTCCGATCAGCAGGCCTTTATCTCCACCCTGGTGAACCGACCGGTGGATCAAGCGTTTCTGGTCGATGCGATGGCCGATCTGGACGACGATATCGGGGCCATCACCGATGCCGACCGTACTGCGGTCATCGGCTATTCCATGGGCGGCTACGGCGCGCTCATCTACGGGGGCGCGGGTCTGGGCGACACGGCCGTCACGCGGACCGAACCGGAGGCTTTCACCCATCCGCTGGGTCTTTTGAACCGCAACGCCGCCGGCTCCGACGACCACGCCGATCTGGTGGACGACCGGGTCAAGGCCATCGTCGCCATCGGCCCCTGGGGCCGCAACCGCGACTTCTGGGACGCGGACAGCCTTGCCGGGCTCGAAAAACCTCTGATGCTGATCGCGGGCGGGCAGGACGACGTGTCCGAATACCCCGCCATGCGCGAAATCTTCGAGCAGACGACCGGCACCACCCGCCACCTGCTCACCTTCCAGGGGGCCAACCACAACGCCGCCGCGCCCATGCCCGCACCGGGCGAGGCCTGGGCCGTGTCGGAGAAACTGGGCTACGCGCCCTTCGACCACTACGCCGACGCGGTCTGGGACACGACGCGCATGAACAACATCACCCAGCATTTCGCGACCGCCTTCCTTGACCTGCATCTCAAGGGCGACGTCGCCAAGGGCGCCTACCTCGACCTGATCGAAGTCGCGGAGGAGGGCGCGGTCGACGACGACACCCTCCCCTACTGGCCCGGCTTCCCCGACCGCACGGCGAAGGGCCTGACCTGGGAGACGTTGGGCGCGGAATGAGGACAGTTGCCATGTTTCCAACCATCTGATTACTCTGGGATATTGGTGCCGCATTCTTGTGGCCAGGTAAGATGGAGAGCGGCGGCATGGCAAAAATCGGCTACGAATCCGAAGTTCTAGACTCAATTCACGCCAAGGCGAACACGGCCAAGAACGAGTGTTTCTTCGTGGGTTTTCTCGACGGAGTCCTGGCCAATGCGCGTATAGACGAGACCGAGCTGGAGCCTCTGCTTGCTGAGTGTGCTTCGATTTGCCGTCTTGCTGGGGATGCTGACGCCGCCGAAATTATCGCCGAGGCATCGGCGGGTCATGTGGACACGCCCGCAGAACTTCTGGAACTGCTTACACAGATCGCCGAGATCCGCGCCGATAAGATCGACGCGACCTGCCATCGATCATCGGCAAACCGCATCCTCGGGATTTGCGCGGGGATAAACTGCGATGCCATCATCACAACAGCCGAGGCACGCAAGCTCGCGGTTGTCCTTTCCAGCGATCACGATCTGTCTCACGATCCTCGAATTTCGGCCCTTCGTCATGCCGTGCGTGATTCGCTTGAAGATGATAAGATTACCCCTGAGGAAGGGGAGGAGATTAGTCACCTTATCACCCAGCTCGTCGGCGACAGCTACGCGGAAACCGGCATTCCGAGCAGTGAGGCTGTCCCGGTCATCAACGACCTCGACGCCATCGATGACGCCACCCTCGAAGGGCGAAAGGTTCTTCTGACCGGTGCCTTCGCCTTCGGCACGCGGCGGGCCGTCTCCGATCGCCTTCAGGAATTCGGTGCCATAATCCAAACTTCGGCGTCGGCGAAGACCGAAATCGTCATCATCGGATCCGAAGGGTCGCCTAATTGGACTCACATGTCCCATGGCGGCAAGCTCTCGAAGGTTCTCGCCCTGCGCGCCGAGGCCCCGGCACCACGCATCTACGTTGAGGCACAGCTTTCCGCCGTCCTTGCCGATCGACCGGATTAACGCCCCCCTTTCTCATAAACCACCGCGACACCCGGCCCCCTTCCACCCGTCCGACCCCCGGTGTATCCCCGGCCAAACCCTTGGATACAGGCCGCCCCATCATGACGACCGAACTCTCCCGCATCCGTAACTTCTCGATCGTCGCGCACATCGACCACGGCAAATCGACCTTGGCCGACCGCCTGATCCAGGAGACGAACACCGTCGCCCTGCGCGACATGAAGGAGCAGATGCTCGACGCGATGGATATCGAACGCGAGCGGGGCATCACCATCAAGGCCAACACCGTCCGCATCCAGTTCACGGCCCAGGACGGTCTGGAATATACCCTCAACCTCATCGACACGCCCGGCCACGTCGACTTCGCCTACGAAGTCTCCCGCTCCATGCGCGCCGTCGAAGGCTCCCTCCTCGTGGTCGATTCCACCCAAGGGGTCGAGGCGCAGACCCTCGCCAACGTCTACCAGGCCATCGACGCCGACCACGAAATCGTCCCCGTCCTCAACAAGATCGACCTGCCCGCGTCCGAGCCTGACCGCGTGCGCGAACAGATCGAGGACGTCATCGGCATCGACGCCTCGGAAGCGCTCCTCGTCTCCGCCAAGACCGGCCAGGGCATCCGCGAGACCCTGCAGGCCGTCGTCGACAAACTGCCGGCCCCCAAGGGCGACATCGACGCCCCGCTCAAGGCCATGCTGGTCGACAGCTGGTACGACAGCTATCTCGGCGTCATCGTCCTCGTCCGCATCATCGACGGACGCCTGAAAAAGGGCGACCGCGTCCGCTTCATGTCCAACAACACCGTGCACCACGTCGATCGCATCGGTGTCTTCCGCCCGCCCATGACCGAAATCGACGAACTCGGTCCCGGCGAAATCGGCTTTCTGACCGCGTCCATCAAACAGGTCCGCGACACCCGCGTCGGCGACACGATCACCCACGAAAAACGCGCCACCGAAACCGCACTCCCCGGCTTCAAACCGTCCCAGCCGGTCGTCTTCTGCGGCCTGTTCCCCGTCGATTCCGCGCTCTTCGAAGATCTCCGCGACGCTATCGACAAACTCGCCCTCAACGACGCCTCCTTCTCCTTCGAGGTCGAATCCTCCGCCGCCCTCGGCTTCGGCTTCCGCTGCGGCTTCCTCGGCCTTCTGCACCTCGAAGTCATCCGCGACCGGATCGAGCGGGAGTACGACATCGACCTCATCACCACCGCGCCCTCGGTCGTCTATCACCTGCACATGCGCCACAAGGAAGGGGAGGAGCCGGACGTCCGCGAACTCCACAACCCCGCCGACATGCCCGACATGGCCCACGTCGACCATATCGAGGAGCCGCGGATCAAGGCGACCATCCTCGTGCCCGATGACTATCTGGGCGACGTCCTCAAACTCTGCCAGGACCGGCGCGGCATCCAGCTCGACCTGACCTACGCCGGCCCGCGCGCCATGGTCGTCTACGATCTCCCCCTCAACGAAGTGGTGTTCGACTTCTACGATAGGCTCAAAAGCGTTACCAAAGGGTATGCGTCCTTCGACTACCAGATGATCGGCTACCGCGAGGATGCGCTGGTCAAGATGTCCGTGCTCGTCAACGAGGAGCCTGTGGACGCGCTGTCGATGATGGTCCACCGCGACCGCGCCGAAATGCGCGGCCGCGCCATGGTCGAAAAGCTCAAGGAGCTGATCCCCCGCCACATGTTCAAGATTCCCATCCAGGCCGCCATCGGCGGCCGCGTCGTCGCCCGCGAAACACTGTCAGCCATGCGCAAGGACGTGACGGCGAAGTGCTACGGCGGCGACGCGACGCGGAAGAAGAAGCTGCTGGAGAAGCAGAAGGCGGGCAAGAAGAAGATGCGGCAGTTCGGGAAAGTGGAGATTCCGCAATCCGCCTTCATAAACGCGCTAAAAATGGACAGCTGACCCCTCAGGCGGATTGGAGGGATTGGTGGGGGAAAGCGACTTTTGCTTGCAAAATGTCTGCGGCGCCACTCAGTTCAGAATAGGGTGCCGGCAGTGCAATCGGCTTCATACGTACGCGCCGAATTATTGGAAAATATCTTACCGCGCCCCATTCGCATGTTGATGGGTATTCCTTAGCTGCTCTGCTAGCATCCCTGACATCAGCTCTTCCATTTTTTCCACGATGTTCTCTGGAAAACTTCCTAGAGCCTCATGACGCCTGTCGGCACCCTCTAGCGCATTGTAGTAAGGTCGCCGGTTAGCAACGATCTGCTCGGGGATCGACTGACTTCCTGGCAAAAGCATACCAAGCTTTACACATAAGACGAGGTACGAGGTCGCACGTGATGTTCGACCATTTCCGTCAGTGAAAGGATGGATCCAGTTAAGGCGCCACATCACAAATGACGCTAGATGGATTGCTGTTCGCTTCTCCCAATTTTCATTAACGTAATCACACAATTCTTCAACAAATTCAGGCACCAAATGCCCCTCTGGAGGTATGTGCTTGCTTTCGCCAATTTTTATTCCAGCAGGTCGAAAGTTTCCAGCATATGCGTCAAGCCCGTCGATCGCGACCCTGTTTAAGTCGAGAATTCTTGACGGACGAAGCTTAAAGGGTTGCCCGTCAAGCGCATCAAGGACGCAATTTCTGACACGTTCTGCTTGGAGAAGCGAATTTGCGGCTTCTCTTGTAGCCCGCTCCAAATCGGAGTCTACGACCGCGGCCTCTTCCGCTTCGCTATGTCTTACACGTTGCTCGTCAACCATACCCTAGAGGCCGAGCCGGTCGGCTTCTTGGTCTATCATGTCCTTCGTTATATTTGGGTTTTCAAACACTGAGTTCCCATATGCAAAACTACGACGCTGCGCCGTTGTTTCATCTTCTGTCATCTGAATTTTCCGAGCTTCCTCAATAAGATAAGCCAAGGCCTCGTGTTCATTCTTTGTCATGGTTTTCTCCGAGCGTTTCCCCCATCCCTTGAGTGAGATCTTCTGGGGGGAAGATAGTTATTACTGTCTATTTTCCTTCTGTCATCACTTGCCCGGTCCGCGCAAACACAAAAAAGCCCCCACCTCCCGGCAGGGGCCTCTCAACCGTATCACATCGCTCAATCGTCCAACTCATCCGCAACAGCCGAGCCAACCGCCTGGCTGTCCTGAATAAACCCGCCCGCCGTCGCGCAGGCACTAAGCCCCGCGACGACGACCAGCAGCGCCGCAATTCGTGCGGCGGCCATCAGAACAGGTTCCCGCCGTTGTCTTCGGCCACTTCGTCGGCGGCAATCGCGGCACCGGCCCCGACGGCGGCGGCGCATCCCGACACGACGGGCAGCAGCAGCAGGGCGGCGAGGAGGGTCTTCAGGCGAGTGGTCATGGTGGTCTCCGATCTTCAGGGCTGATGACAATAAAACCCGCTCCGCGCCCGTCCGTTCCCCCAAATCCGCAAGACACTGATCGCAAACCATATCCGCTCTGCGTCACCCGTAGATCACCCGTGGATCACCCGCGGGTCACCCGTCCGATTTTTGCCCTCCGATGGAACGCCCCGGCCCCCCGCGACGTTGTAGGGCGAACTCACAACCCGCGGGAGATACCGTCATGAGCAGCGATCTCGAAACCAAATTCTGGAAGTCCCTGGAAAACGATCTGACCGTTTTCCTCGCCTGCGACGGTGCCCTTCCGCGCCCCATGGCGGCCAGCGTCGACGGCCATAATGCCCCGATCTGGTTTTTCACCAGCCACGACACCGACATCGGCAAGGCCCTGAAATCCGGTCCTAAATCCGGCATCATGACATTCTCGTCCAAGGGCAACGACATCTGGGCCAGCGCCTCGGGCGAGCTGGTGATCGACAACGACAAGGCCATGATCGACAAGCTCTGGAACCCCTTCGTCGCCGCCTGGTACGAAGACGGCAAGGACGACCCCAAGCTGTGCCTCGTGCGCTACGACGCCAAGGACGCGCAGATCTGGGAAAACGGCTCCTCCATCGTCGCGGGCCTCAAGGCCCTGATGGGACAGGACCCGAAGAAAGACTACGAAGACAAAACCGCCCACGTCCGCCTCGACGCCTGATCCGGCGTTACAGACGACCGTTGATTTCGATAAGATTGCCTTCCGGGTCAGTGACATACACGTGTCGCAGACCCGGAATGGCGAACTCTCCGGTCACCGAATGCGGAATGCCCGCCGCGCGCAGGCGGGCGATCACCGCGTCCAGATCGTCGACCTGAAACGCTACATGGCCGCCAACCGACGGATTGTGGATCAGGCTATTCTTCGCCGCGAATTCGGCATCCGGCGCAATCAGGTGCAGGCCTGAATGGCTGTCCCGTCCATCACCCATCAACGCCAGCTTGTCGGGATCGCCGGGCAGATACCCGCGCGTCTGCGGAAACGCCCAAGCTGCTTCCTTCATGCCCAACACATTGGAATAAAACGCTGCCGTCGCGCGGACGTCGCGGGCCTGAAGGTTCACGTGGTGTATCGACCAAGACATTTTTGGTCCTCCCTGACGGCGACCCTAGCAACGTCGCATCCCCCGGCCTAGCGTGCCCTTTAAAGGAGACTTCGATGACAAACCCCCTGTTGACCGACTGGTCCGGCCCCTTCGCCCTTCCGCCCTTCGCCGCGCTGGAGGACGAGCATTTCGCCCCCGCGCTGGACAAGGGCATGGAGGAGGGCCGCGCCGCCATCACCGCGATCGCGGAGTCGGAGGATGCTCCGACGTTCGAAAACACGGTCGAGGCATTGGAACGCGCCGATGCCCTGCTCGACCGCGTCGCGGGGGTCTTTTACAATCTTGCCGGCGCCGACAGCACAGAGGCCCGCGAGGCGCTGATGCGCGACCTGGCGCCGAAGCTGTCGGCCTACAGTTCCGAAATCACCAATAACACCAAGCTCTTCGAGCGGGTGAAGCACCTGTGGGATCGCCGCGAGAAGTTGGACCTGACCGAGGAGCAGGCGCGGGTCCTGATGCTGACGCACCGGGGGTTCGTCCGGTCGGGTGCCGGGTTGGAAGGCATCGCCGCCGACCGGCTGACGGACATCAAGGCACGGCTCGCGACGCTGGGAACGGAGTTCGGGCAGAACCTTCTGGCGGACGAACGCGACTGGTACATGGATCTGACCGAAGATGATCTGGACGGCCTGCCTGACTTCGTGAAGGACGCGGCGCGCGCCGCTGGTACGGAACGGGACCGGCCCGGTCCGATCATAACGCTGAACCGGTCGCTGATCGTACCGTTCCTGCAATTCTCGCCGCGCCGCGACTTGCGCGAAAAGGCCTATGAGGCGTGGACCGCGCGCGGTGCCAACGGTGGGGCGACCGACAACCGGGCCCACGCCGCCGAAATCCTCAAACTGCGGGAGGAGCGGGCGGGCCTGCTGGGCTACGACAGTTTCGCCGACTACAAGCTGGAAACGGAAATGGCCAAGACGCCCGAAGCCGTTCGCGACCTGCTGATGAAGGTCTGGGAGCCGGCGCGCGATGCGGCGGTGGCCGATGCTGAACATCTGGAGCGTATGGCCCGGACCGATGGCGTCACCGGGCCGCTGGAGCCGTGGGACTGGCGCTACTACGCTGAAAAGCGCCGGTTGGAACTGCACGATCTGGACGAGGCGGAATTGAAACCGTTCTTCCAGCTCGACCGCATGATCGAAGCGGCCTTTGCCTGTGCGACCCGTCTTTTCAAATTGGACTTCAAGCCGATCGATGGTCCGTTCTACCACGAAGACGTTCGGGGCTGGGAGGTGACACGCGACGGCGAACACGTCGCGGTTTTCCTGGGCGATTACTTCGCACGCCCCTCCAAACGTTCGGGTGCCTGGTGCAGCGCGATGCGGTCGCAGTCCAAGGTGGACGGCGATGTCCGCCCCATCGTCGTAAACGTCTGCAACTTCGCGCACAGCGATCCGGCGTTGCTGTCTTATGACGACGCGCGCACGCTGTTCCACGAATTCGGCCATGCCCTGCATCAGATGCTGTCGGACGTGACGTATCAGAGCATCTCGGGCACCTCCGTCGCGCGCGATTTCGTCGAACTGCCGTCGCAACTCTACGAACACTGGCTCGACGTACCAGGTGTGCTGTCGGAATTCGCCACCCACGCCGACACCGGCGCGGCGATCCCGGACGATCTGCGCGACCGTCTGCTGGCGGCATCGACCTATGACATGGGGTTCGCGACCGTCGAATATGTGGCCAGCGCCCTTGTGGATCTGGAGTTCCACGGAGAGGAGCCGCCCGCGGATCCGATGCAGCGGCAGGCCGAGGTGCTGGAGGATCTGGGGATGCCCCGCGCCATCCGCATGCGCCACGCAACGCCGCATTTCGCGCATATCTTCTCGGGCGATGGATATTCGGCTGGCTACTACAGCTACATGTGGTCGGAGGTGATGGATGCCGACGCCTTCGCCGCCTTCGAGGAGGCGGGCGATCCCTTCGACCCTGCCCTGGCCGAGAGCTTGCGCGCCAACATCCTGTCGACCGGCGGATCGGTCGATGCCGCAGATCTCTATACCCGGTTCCGGGGGCGGTTGCCTGGGGTGGAGGCGTTGCTGAAGGGGCGCGGTCTGGACACGGCCGCCTGATGCCGCTGACGCAAGATCAGACGGATGCGATCATCGCCGCCGTTCGCGACGTGGCGGCGGCGGAGATCCTGCCGCGGTTTCGCAATCTTGGCGCGGATCAGATCGACGCCAAAGGGACGTTCGACGATCTGGTCACCGTCGCCGATACGGCGGCCGAAATCGCGCTGACCGCACGCATCCATGCCATTCTTCCCGGCGATACCGTCGTCGGGGAGGAGGCCGTGTCGATGGATCGAAGCCTGCTGGACAAGGTGGGGCAGGGGCGTGTGACGATCATCGATCCGATCGACGGCACCTGGAATTTCGCCCACGGCATTGCCAACTACGGCGTCATCGTCGCGGTGATCGAAGATGGCGTGACGGTCTTCGGCCTGCTCTACGATCCAAGTTTCGACGATTGGATCGTGGCGCGGCGCGGGCAGGGCGCGCAGTACCATAAGGGCGGAACCGTTCGGCCGCTGACCACAGACCCCGAGGATGCCGCCTTCGACCGGCTGCGCGGCAACACCGGCGGATATCTTTATCCCGCCGACGCGCAACCGGCGCTTGCGGCGACGATCCCGCTGTTCCGGCGGGCCAATTCGATGGGTGCGTCGCTGCACGAATACCGGATGCTGGCGCTGGGCGGGTCGGACTTCTGCCTCAACGGCATGCTGAATGTCTGGGACCACGCGGCGGGCGTCCTCATCCTGTCGGAAGCGGGCGGCGTGTCGCGGTTGTTGGACGGTACGGCATATCATCCGACGATGACCAATGGCCGACTGCTGAACGCGCGCAACGATCGCTTGTGGGACCGGCTGGCCGAGACGTTCAACGCCGCCCTGGGTCAGCACTGACGCGGGCCGATGTCAGTCGTCGCCGGTCGGGCTGACACCCCAAAGCGCGGCCTGCTCGGCCCAGCCTTCGGCCCCCTGAACCTCCAGCGCGCACCAGCCGGCCTTGCACTCGCCCAGCCAGGCGACGACGCCGGTCGCCAGCCGGGCCGACACGCGCGCGTCCGGTGACGGCCTGCGCCGCAGTTCAAGCTGTTCGGGCTCCACGATGACGCTGCGATTGCCCGACAGCAGGGAATAATGCATCCAGCCGCCCGCGCCTTCACGGTCCTGCACGCGGCGCCATTGCCCGTATTCGTCGACCAGCAAAAGCGGCATATTGCGCCGCTTGAACACCCAGTCGATCCGGTGGGTCGAGGACGGGCCGCGCCGGGCATAGCCTTCGGACGCTTTCATCGACACGAACCGCGGCATCGGCAGACCCGTAATCGGTCCGGTTCCGCCCTCGTCGGCCATGGCCGGGGCGGCCAGGATCGCTTGCACGAAAAGGCCCGCGGCCAAGGCCGCCGTGATCAGTCGTTTTCTCATGTCTGCCCGTCCTGCGTCTGTGTCCGGGGTCTGATGCCCCTTGCGCGTGGAAGTCATGATGCCATCATGACGCCAGCCCACCAAGGGAGGGATGCGGCCCATGTCACCAAAACGTCTGAGTGTTGTCGTGACGCGACGCCTTCCGGAACCCGTGGAGGCGCGGATGGCGGAATTGTTCGATGTCACGCTCATCGGTGGCGATACTTCGCCGGACCGGGCGGCCCTGACGGAGGCGCTGCCGCAGGCGGATATTCTGGTCCCGACGATCACCGACGTTATCGACGCGCCGCTTCTTGCGGGGGCCGGGGATCGGCTGAAGCTGATCGCGAATTACGGGGCCGGGGTCGACCACATCGATGTGGCGACGGCGCGCCAACGTGGCATCCTGGTGTCGAACACCCCCGGCGTCCTGACCGAAGATACCGCCGACATGGGGTTGGCCCTGATGCTGGCGGTGCTGCGGCGGATGACGGAAGGCATGGCGCAGATGCAGCAGGGCGTCTGGGAGGGCTGGGCCCCCGACGCGCTTTTGGGGACGCGGCTGGGCGGCAAGACGCTGGGCATCCTGGGCATGGGGCGCATCGGTCAGGCCATGGCCCGCCGGGCCCGCGCTTTCGGGATGGACGTGCATTACCACAACCGCCGCCGCCTGCACGCCGGGTTGGAGGAGCCGCTCGGGGCGACCTACCATGAGCGTCTGGACGGGCTGTGCAGCATTGCCGACGTCATTTCGGTCAACTGTCCGCACACGCCCTCGACCTTCCACCTGCTGAACGCGCGGCGGCTGAAACTGCTCAAGCCGACGGCCGTGGTCGTCAATACCTCGCGTGGGGAGGTCATCGACGAGAATGCGCTGACGCGGATGCTGCGCGCGGGGGAATTGGCCGGGGCCGGCCTCGATGTCTATGAGCGGGGGCAGGGCGTGAACCCGCGCCTTCGCGAATTGCCCAATGTCGTCCTGCTGCCGCACATGGGATCGGCCACGCGGGAGGCGCGGCTGGAGATGGGCGACAAGGTTCTTGTGAACATGCAGACCTTTGCCGACGGTCATCGCCCGCCGGACCAGGTCGTCCCGTCGATGCTCTGAGACGTGGTGTCACGGTGGCCTTCGCCGTCGCCCGGGATACTTGCCTGACATGAACGAACCTCATCCCCGAACACGGGTCTTGTTGATCGGTGGCACTGGCGTCTTCGGATCGCGCCTGGCCACGGGTCTGCGCAAGCAACCGGGCGTCGTGGTACGCGTCGCGGGGCGGGGTGCGGACAACGATGTCCGCCTCGATTGTGATGCCCCGGACCTTGCCGCGCGGATCGCGGCGGAGGAGCCGGACATCGTGATCGACGCGGCCGGTCCGTTCCAGACCTACGGCGACGATCCCTACCGCGTGGCCCGCGCCGCGATCGGGATCAGGGCGCATTACCTCGATCTGTCCGACGATGCCGGGTTCACGACCGGGATCGCCGCATTGGACGGTGCGGCGAAAGACGCCGGCGTCGCGCTTCTCTCTGGCGTGTCGACCGTTCCGGCGATTTCGTCTGCGGCCGTCGAGGCGCTGTCCGACGGGCTCGACGACATCCATCTGATCGACAGTTTCATCGTGCCGGGAAACCGCGCGCCGCGCGGCCTTGCCGTCATGCGCGCGATCCTGGCGCAGGCCGGACAGCGGATGAACGTCTGGCGCGCGGGCCGCGACGAAACGGTGCGCGGCTGGGGCCGTTTGCGCCGCGTCGACCTGCCCGGTCTGGGCCGCCGATGGGTCAGCGTGATCGGCGCGCCCGACCTGACGCTGTTTCCGACGCGATACCGCGCGCGGTCCGTCACGTTCGGCGCGGGGCTGGAGTTGTGGTTCATGCATCTGGGCCTTTGGGCGATGGCCCTGCCCGTGCGCTGGGGACTGGTACCGTCGCTGGCCCCCGTGGCCCGTCCGATGCGATGGGTTGCGGGCCTGTTCGAGCGCATGGGCACCGACCGGGGTGGGATGCGCACGCGGGTCGTGGGGTCCGGTCCGGCGGGGACCGACATACGCGACTGGACCGTCATTGCGGAGGCGGGCGACGGCCCACACATCCCGGCGTTGCCCGGCCGGGTCATGGTCGCGAAACTAATCGCCGGAGACGTCGCGCCCGGTGCGCGCGCCTGCGTCGGCGCGTTCACCCTGGCCGAGTTGGAGGCGATGTCGACCGACCTTGCCTTGACCTACGAGCGCAGGGACACCCCGTTTGTCCCCGTGTTCCGTCAGGCCCTTGGCGCGTCGTTCGATGGCCTGCCCGCTGCCGTGCGGGACCTGCATGATGTTCTGGCGTATCGCCGCTGGTCTGGCACGGCCCGTGTCGATCGCGGCACGGGTCTGCGGTCGCGTCTTATCTGTGCGATCGTGGGGTTTCCGCACGCCACACCGGACACCGACGTGACCGTGACGATGGAGCGTCGGGACGGGACCGAGATCTGGATCCGCGACTTCGGCGGCAAACGCTTCCGGTCCCATCTGCAATCCGTCGGGACGCCGGGTGACGGGGTCGTCACCGAACGCTTCGGTCCGCTGACCTTCCGGATCGGGCTGACGGTCGTGGACGGCGCGCTGACCTATCCGGTCCTGTCGGGGCGATGCGGTCCGCTGCCGATCCCGGCCTGGCTGTTGCCGCGCAGCGAAACGACCGAGGCGGCGGACGGCGATGCCGCGACCTTCGACGTCAAGGTCAGTCTGCCGGGTGCGGGGCTGCTGGTGCGGTACCGTGGCCGTCTGACGCCCGACGGCTGAGGGTCAGTCGCTCAGCTTGGCGTGAATCTCGTCCAGATCGACCTCGGCCTTGGGCATCTTGTTGCCCGGATTTTCGAAGTCGTACTGGAACAGTTTGAAATCGCGGTGATAGATTTCCCAGATCAGGTGCATCGACAGATCGTCGAAGAAATCCTCTACCGGGTGCAGGCGCTTGGGGCCATGTCCTTCGCTTTCGTTGAAGCGGGGCACCTTGGACAAATCGACGGGCACCGGCGTCTCGATGTTGTCGAGGACGACCTGCATCCCGTCGTTGAATTTCTCGGTGAAGACGACGTGGTCATAGCGGCCGCCGTTGGCGACGAAGGTGCCGACGTGGCCCGACATGGCGGACCAGTGGATGTCCGGATCCATCGGCCGACGGTATTTGATGGTATCGCGCGCGAACAGCAGGAACCGGCGGAACGACGCGACCTGATCGAACTGGAAATCGTCGTCGGGCGATCCGACATCGACCCCGTATTGCGCGCATAATTTCGGAACCATGTTGCCGCGGTACCGCTTGCCGTTGCGCTGGATGCCCGCGATCTTGTCGAAGAACGACGACAGGATGCGGGTGTAGGGATTGCGCACGCAGGTGAAAGCGTAGGATTTGTGCCCCTTGGCATTCGCCTCGATCAAGGGCTGGCTGGCGTCCTGCGCCCATTTGTGCAGGCCGGTCGTGCTGTCGTGGATGTCACCGTCGAAAAAACGTCCGTGGTCGGAATAGAACAGGATCTGACCGATGGACGAACAGGCGCATTTGGGCACCACGCGGTACACGGTGCTTTCGCTTTCGGTCATCCAGGTGCCTGGAAATCCCATTTCTCAACCTCGTCCAAACCAACTGCGACGCATCAAACGCGCAATCCCCGGTTTCTTCAACGCGTCAGCCCCGCTATTGCAAGGAAACTGTGGCTGAAATTTGATTGACTGACGACCTATGGCGAAGATCGCGTTCATTCTGCTGTGTCACAAGGATCCCGGCGCAATCGTGCGGCAGGCCCAGGGGCTGACCGCGACCGGGGATTATGTCGCCATCCATTTCGATGCCTCCGCCCCCGCCGAAGCCCTGGCCGAAGTCCAGGCCGGCATCCGCGACAATCCCAACGTCGTGCTGGCGCGGCGGCGGGTGAAATGCGGCTGGGGGGAATGGTCGCTGGTGCGCGCCACGCTCAACGCGATCGAGGCGGCGGTGGACGCGTTTCCGCGCGCGTCGCATTTCTATATGGTCTCGGGCGATTGCCGCCCGGTGAAATCCGCCGAGCACGCCCACGCCTTTTTGGACGCGCGCGATGTCGACTACATCGAGAGTTTCGATTTCTTCACCTCCGACTGGATCAAGACGGGGATGAAGGAAGATCGCCTGATCTACCGCCATCTGGTGAACGAGCGCAGCAACAAGACGCTGTTCTACGGCCTGCTGGAGGCGCAGCGGAAGTTCGGGTTGGAGCGGGCGGTGCCGCGCGACATCGATGTGATGATCGGGTCGCAATGGTGGTGCCTGCGCCGGGCCACGGTCGAAAAGGTCCTGGCTTTCACCCGCGCGCGCCGCGACGTGATGCGGTTCTTTTCGACCACCTGGATCCCGGATGAGACATTCTTTCAGACCCTCGTGCGTCATCTGGTGCCGCGTGCGGAGATCGACACGCGGTCGCTGACGTTTCTGATGTTCACCGATTACGGGATGCCGGCGACGTTCTACGACGACCACTTCGATCTGTTGCTCAGTCAGGATTTCCTGTTCGCCCGCAAGATTTCGCCCGAGGCGCATGAACTTAAGGAACGGCTGGACGATCTTTGGGCGTCCGGGCGGACGGATTTTCCCGTGGCCGGCGACGGGCGCCGGCTGTTTACCTTTCTGACGCAGCGCGGGCGCACCGGCCGCCGGTTCGCGCCGCGGTTCTGGGAGCGGGAGGCGACGCTGGGCCGCGACCGCGAATTGATCGTGCTGATCTGCAAGAAGTATCACGTCGCCAAGCGATTGGCGCAGACCCTGCGTGACCATCAGGTTCTGCCGGCGCTGGATTACCTTTTCGACGAGGAGGATACGCCGATGCCCGACCTCGGCGGCATCGAAAGCACCCTGACCAAGCGGCACCGCCACCGCCGCGCGCTGCTCCGGATGTTGTTCCGGCAGATCGGGGCCGACCGGATGGCGATCTGCCTCGATCCGGCGAACTTCGACCTTCTGCAAGACCTTTACGGCGACCGCGCCCGGATCCGCACCCTGCTCCTCGATTGCGACTTCGACGATGCTTATCTGGCGGGGCATGCCGCGCGGAACGGCCTGATCGGGGACAAGACGCCCCGAACGACCGTGGACCGACTGTTGCCGACGGTCGCGCAGGACTTTGCCTCCGAAACGCTGGCAATCCGCGAAAGCGACCTGCCCGATGTCCACCGCATCATCCAGCGTGCACCCGTCGACGCGAATGCCGCCGTCCTGGCCGAGGTTTTCGACACCGACGACGCAACGGGTCGTGTGTTGGCCGAAACGCCGTATCTGTTCGACGACTGATCGGCGTCGTGCCGCCCGCGTCCCGGTTCAGGGGGCCTGCAGAAGGGGGCGGACCACATCCTCCATCGCGCGGACCATCGCATCGACAGATGCCATCCGCGCGCCGTCGAACCGGAAGTAGCCGAACGCGATGGACTGGCTGCGCCGCCACGGGATCAGGCGCACCCGATCGCGCAATTCAGGGTCGAGGGCCACGGGATCGGCGAAGGTGAACCCCAGGCCTGCGGCCACCAGGCGGTAAGCGTTTGTTCCGGTCGACACCTCGTGACGCGGCTGAAGCGGCCCGCGTTGTCCGGGCAGCGTCGCATCCAGCAGGCGGCGCACCGCAGTCGTCTCGTCCAACGCGATGTAGGGCACGTCCGACAGATCGGACAGGTCGAGCGACGGGCGGTCGGCAAGCGGATGATCGCGGGCCAGCAGGATGCCAAGGCGGACGGTCCCCAGCGTCACCGCCTCCACTGCCCCCAGTGAAAGCGGCAGGGCGGCAACCGCCAGGTCATAGCGCCCCGCCAGAACGCGCCGGGCCAGTTCGCGTCGGGGTGCCGTTTCGAACCGGACGCGCAAGTCCGGCTGACGGCGGGCAAGTGTCGCAAATGCGGGGACCACCAGGCCCCCTGCCAAGCGGGGATGGCAGATCACGCGAAGCGGCGCGCCGGCCCGTTCCGTCGCGGCCACATCGGGCAGGGCGTCCACCTGCGCCAGAATGCGCAGGGCTTCGGGATAAAGCGCTTCGGCCGCTGCGGTCGGCACCATGCGCCGCCCGTCGCGTGCGAACAATTCCGCCGCCAGGTCGACCTCCAGCAGCGACAACAGGCGGGACGCGGCCGATTGGCTCAGGTTCATTCGGGCCGCCGCGCGGGTCAGCGTTTCCTCCTCGATGATGCCGACGAAGACCGACAGGGCGCGCAGGTTCATCGTTCCACTTTCTCGAACGTTGCATCTGATTATTGTGTTATACACATGAATTTCGTCCCGCTAGCCTGGTCTCGGAGGCGTCGTCGGATACGGCGGACGCGACGGGAGGATACGAATGAAACGACGCACCTTAATCGCTTTGGCGGCGGCCCTGATCTGTCCGTTCGCCCTGACCGGGACTGCGCTGGCCGATTGGGCCCCGAACCGACCCGTGAACGTGATCTTGCCCTATGCTGCGGGCGGCGGAACGGACGCATTCGCGCGGGCCGTGGCCGCCGCTGCCGAAGCGGAGGGCGTGCTGTCGGTGCCGATGGTCGTGACCAACAAGCCCGGTGCCGGCGGCATCACGGGGGCCACCGAGGCGGCGGGCGCACGTCCCGACGGGCAGACGATCATGATCACCTCGGCCGGGTCCTTTCTTCTGACGTCCGAATTGAAGGACACGCCGGTTCATCCGTTGGAGGATTTCGAGATCGTGGCGCAGGTCGGCGATCTCGATCCCGCGATTCTGGTTCCGATGGACAGTCCCCACGCCACGCTGTCCGATCTGGTCGCCGCGCTGCAGGCCGACCCCGCGGCCCTGCGCTGGGCGCATAATGGCGTCGGCGGGGCGCATAACGTGGCCGGTCAGGCCTTCCTCGACGCCAACGATCTGCAGGCGACGGGCGTGCCCTTCAAGGGCGGCGGCCCGACCCGCGCGGCGGTGATCGGGGCGCAGGTCGATTTCGCCGTCGTCGGCATTCAGCAGGCGGCCGGGTTCGAGAACGAACTGCGTGTCCTCGGGTTGCTGGCCCCCGAACGCGACGGCATCGCGTCGGACGTGCCGACCGTGCCCGAGCAGGGATTCGACTATGTCGAAGTGTCCTCTCCGATCGTGGTCTTCGCACCAAAGGGGACGGATCCGGCGATCTTGGCGGACATGCAGGCCGCTTTTGAACGGATCGCCGCGTCCGACGCCTTTGCGGATGCCATGCGCGACCGGGGCAACGTGCCCGAATACCTGCCCGGGGACGCGGCGCGCGCGCGGCTGGAAGCGATGCGCGATGCGACGGCCGGCGTGATTGCCGACCTCGGCGGGTGAGTCCTGCGACCTCTCCGCGACGGCTGGGGGCGGCGCTTGCCGCCCTCGGCGTCATCGCCTGCGGGGCTGCCCTGACCATCGGACCTGGCGGCGGCGCGTGGGGCGAACGGACGGTACCGCTTTTGGCCGGGGCCATAATGGCGCTGGGCGGGCTGGCCGTCATGGCCGAACCCGCGACGCAGGACACCACCACCACCCTGCGCGCCGAGATGCGCGCCGCGTCGCTTCTCCTGCTCGGGGCGGCCTGGACGGTCGCGCTGGGCCTCGTCGGCTTTTTGGTGGCCACGCTCATCGCTGCACCGCTCGCCTTTGCGCTCTTCGGTCAGCGGCGGGCCTCGCCCCTCGCGCTTTTCGCGCTTCTGGTGCCGGTCGCGCTGCATCTGTTCTTCTTTCATGTCCTCGGCGTTTTTCCGCCCTACGGGCGTTTGTTCGACCTCGCGGATATCCGGCTTTTCTGATGGACATCTTCCTCGGCCTCGCCACTGTCCTGTCGTCACCGATCCTGCTGGGCTGGATCGTCCTGGCGGCCTTCGTCGGCATGCTCGTGGGCGCGATCCCGGGCCTGACGGCAAGTGCGGCCATCGCGATGCTTCTGCCCATCACCTTCCAGATGGAGCCGTTGGCCGCGCTGGCGTTCCTGTACGTGATCGGCAAATCCGGCCGCTACGGCGGCTCCATCGCGGCGATCCTGTTCAATACGCCGGGCACCGCCGCCTCCGCCGCGACGCAGATCGACGGCTATCCGCTGGCGCGACAGGGCAAGGCCGGCAAGGCGATGAAGGTCGCCACCCTCTCCTCGGTGCTGGGGGATTTCACCGGCGATATCCTTTTGATCGCCTTCGTCGGCGGCATCGCATGGGTCGCGTTGCGCCTTGGCCCGCCGGAATTATTCGGGATCTATGTCGCGGCCTTCGTGGTGATCGGGTCGGTCATCGGTGCCAGCCCGGCACGGGGCATCGCCTCGGCCGCCCTGGGCGTTTTGCTGGCGACGGTCGGCTTCGATCCGATCACGGGGACGGCGCGGATGACCTTCGGGCTCTATGATCTGACGGGGGGCCTCAACCTGGTGCCGCTGATGATCGGGATGTTCGTCGTCAGCGAGGTCATGGATCAGGTCGCGCGCCCCACGGCGGCCCCCGAAGTGGTCGAAACCGCACCGGGTCGGGACGGCCTGACCTGGGCTGAATACCGCCCCTGCCTGCCTCATGTCGCCCGGTCGTCCCTGATCGGGGCGTTCATCGGCATGTTGCCCGGCCTGGGCAGCGCCATCGCCGCCTTCGTGGCCTACGGCGAGGGCAAGCGCCGCGCCCGCGACCCGGAGGCATGGGGCAAGGGCGCGCTGGAGGGTATCGCCGCACCCGAAGCGGCGAACAACGCCGTCTCCGGCCCGTCGATGGCCCCGCTGCTGACGCTGGGCATCCCGGGGTCGACCATCGGCGCGATCCTGGTGGGGGCGTTTCTGGTGCACGGCATCCAGATCGGGCCGACGCTGTTCCTGACCAACCGCGATCTTGTCTATGCGCTGTTCGCCTGCGGTCTGGTCGGGATCGTCTGCTATGGCATCATCGGCTATTTCGGCGCGGCGTCGCTGGGGCGTGTCGTGGCGCGGGTGCCGGGCACGGTGCTCTATCCGATCGTCTTTCTGTTGGCGTTGACGGCGGCCTATTCGGCGCGGGGAAACCTGTTCGATGTCTGGGTGGCGCTGGGGGCCGGGGCGGTCGGATACATCATGCGGCGCACCGGTTTGAACCCGGCCGCCTTCGTCATCGCCTTCGTGCTGACACCCGGCGCGGAACAGGCGCTGCGCCAGTCGCTGCTGCTGTCGGACGCGGGCTGGGGCATCTTCGCGCAGCGGCCCGTCGCCGCCGGGTTCCTTTTGCTGTCGGTGGCGGTTCTGGTGCTCCGGGTCCGGCGGGTGCGGCGCGCGCGCCGTGGGATCGCGGCATGACCGGGCCGCTGGCGGGCCTGCGCGTCATCGACTTCACCCATGTCTTGGCCGGACCGGCCTGCGCCTACCATTTGGGGTTGATGGGGGCGGAGGTCATCAAGGTGGAAAGCCCTCGCGGCGACGCCATGCGCCACCGCAGCGGCAGCGACCCGGCCCGCGCAGCACGGGGTATGTCGACCGCCTATGCCACGCAGGCCGCCGGCAAGCGCGTCGTCGTTCTGGACCTCGATACGCCGGACGGGCGGGCGCAGATGGAGGATCAGTTGGCCTCGGCGGATGTGTTGGTGGAAAATCATCGCCCTGAAACCCTCGACCGGTTGGGCCTGGGCTGGGACGGGGTGCACAAGCGTCACCCGCACATCGTCCACTGCGCGATGACGGGCTATGGCCGGGGTCACCGGCTGGAAAACGCGCCTGCCTACGACGTCAATATCCAGGCCGCCTCGGGCCTGATGGCGATGACCGGCACCGCCGCCACGGGGCCGATGCGGGTCGGCGCGCCGGTGATCGACTATGCCACGGCATTGGCGGCGGGCTTCGGCATTTGCGCGGCGCTGGTGGAGCGGGCGCGCACCGGACGGGGCCGGCTGGTCGACGTGGCGATGATGGACGTGGCGCTGACGCTGATGTCCTCCACCATCGTCGATCATGCCCTGACCGGAAACGTCCCCCGCCCGCGCGGCAACGCCGCCAACAGCCGGTCGCCGTCATCGGGTCTGTTTCCCTGCGCCGAAGGACACCTGAGCCTTGGCGTGAACGAGGCGTCGCAGTTCGCGCGCCTGGCCCGCGTGCTGGGGCGAGGCGAATGGTTGGAGGATGCGCGCTTCGGCGACCCGAACGCCCGTCAGATCAACGCGGATGCTCTCTCGACGGCGATTGCCGACCGCCTCCTGACGCGGACCGCTGCTGAATGGGAGGGGGACATGCTGGCCGCCGGGGTGCCCGCGGCGCGCCTTCGGACCCCGGCGGAAGCCGTCGCCGCCGCCCGCGCCGACGACCGCCCGTTCCTGATGGACGCGGGCGGTGCGCCGACGCCGGCCCCGCCGTTTCGCATCGGCCCCCTGCCGCAATCGCTCGCCCCGCCCCAAGATCTGCCCCGGTGGCCCGGACCCGGCGATATCGCCTGATGCTACCAAGCCAGGCCCCCGCGGCCCCCCCCGGTCGCGCTTGGAAAAGATCACGGTGCATTGCCCTTCGCCGCTGGCCGTGGCGTAGTCGCGGCAATCCTGACTTTCCCCCTGGAGCCGCGCCATGCCCGACTACGACGACCAGAACATCTTCGCCCGCATCCTGCGCGGTGAGATTCCCAACGATACCGTGGCCGAGACCGACCACACGCTGGCCTTCAATGACATCACCCCGCAGGCCCCGCTGCACGTGCTGGTAATCCCGAAGGGGGCCTACGTCGATTATGCGGATTTTCACATGAATGCCTCGGACGCCGAAATCGCGGACTTCCACCGCACCGCCGCAGACATCTGTGCCGACCACGGCATCACCGACACCGGCTTCCGCACGATCTCCAACGCCGGCGACCACGGCGTGCAGGAGGTGCCGCATTTCCACCTGCACCTTCTGGCGGGGCGCCCCTTGGGCCGAATGCTGGCCAAAGCCGATTGACGCGAACGTGGCGGTGACGCCTGCGACAACGCGACCCTCGCGGCGGGGGACGGGGCGCCCCATATCGGACATGCTCCGGGCCGCCGATCCGGTCTCCGTCTATCGACCGTGCCCATGATCCGAACGCTTCTAACCCGCATGCTTCTCGCCTTCGTCCTGTGCTTCCTGCTGCCCCTTGCGGCCGCCACCGTCTGGTGGACGACGGTGGACCATCCCACATCCTGGCGTGCGGCCGACTGGAACAGCTCGGGGCTGTTGCCGGCGGCCACGGCCGAGCCTGCGGCGGCGATCCACGTCATGGCCGCGCGCACCGGTGGCCTGAAGGGGGCGGCGTCGGTGCACAGCTGGCTGGTCTGGAAACCGGCCGGCAGCGCCGTCTGGACACGGGCCGACGTCGTGGGCTGGGGCCGCCCGGTGCGGCGCGACGCCTATGCGCCCGATGCGCGGTGGTATTCCAACGATCCGGTCTTCGTCGGCTCCGTCACCGGGGCGCGGGCCGCCGACCTCATCCCGCAGGTCGAAGCGGCGGTGGCGGATTATCCCTTCGCCACCCCGGGGGCCTACGTCATCTGGCCCGGTCCCAATTCCAACACCTTCGTCGGCCACGTCCTGCGCGAAGTGCCGGGCCTGCGCATCGCTTTGCCGCCCCACGCGGTCGGCAAGGATTACCTTGGCCCCGGCCTGCGCGCGCGCCGCGACGCGGGCGGTGATCTGCACCTGTCGGTGGGTGGTTATGCCGGGCTGTCGGTCGGTCCGCGCACGGGGGTGGAGATCAATCTGCTGGGCCAGACCTTCGGCGTCGACCTTCGCCGCCCGGCGCTCAAGCTGCCGGGGATCGGTCGGGTCGGAACCTGACCGCGCCGGGTCGGGAATCGCATTGCACCCGGCCCGCGCCGCCGCTACCCCTTGCGCCAGACGACGCCCCCGACGGGGGCCGGACAGGTGGCTTGATCCGCGCCGACCCGAATTGGGGGCGACAGGCAGGCATCGTCTGGAACCCCGGACCGGGGGCCTTCTTTCGTGAAAGGCCCGCCCATGCGCTTCCTTCCCCTGTTTCTGCTGGTCTCGTTCGGCGTCGGCCCGGCGTCCGCCCATACGGGTCACATCGCCGATCTGGGCGGCCACGACCACTGGGTCCTGGGCGTCGGTCTGGGCGTGATCGCCGGTGCCGCCGTGCTGGGCTGGCTCAAGGGCGGCAAAAAGGACGACCCCGAGGAGGAGGCGTCCGAGGAGAAGACGGAGGAGCAAGGCGCATGACCGCAGCCCCGAAAACCGGCGTCATGATCTGCGGCCACGGCAGCCGGTCGCAATCCGCCGTCGACGAATTCGCAACGCTGGCCGATCAATTGCCCGCCTATCTGCCGTCCGACTGGATGGTTGACTATGGCTACCTGGAGTTTGCCAACCCGGTCATCCGCGACGGGCTGGACCGCCTGCGCGAGGCCGGGTGCGACCGTATCCTTGCCGTGCCGGGGATGCTGTTCGCGGCGATGCATGCCAAGAACGATATTCCCACGGTGCTGAATACCTATGCTGCCAAACACGGCATCGCCGTTCATTACGGGCGCGAATTGGGCGTCGACCCCAAGATGATTCACGCCGCCGGTGCCCGTATCGAAGCCGCGGTTGCGCAGGCCGACGCCGACCACGGCCCGGTGGACCGCCACGAGACCTGCCTCGTCGTCATCGGCCGCGGCGCGTCTGACCCCGACGCCAATGGCAACGTTTCCAAGATCGCGCGGATGCTGCACGAAGGTCTTGGCTTCGGCTGGCTAGAGGTCGGGTTTTCGGGTGTGACCTTCCCGCTTGTGGAACCGTGCCTAACCCATGCGGCCAAGCTGAGTTACAAGCGGATCATCGTCTTTCCGTATTTTCTCTTCTCCGGCATCCTGATCGACCGCATCTATGGCTTCACCGACCGCGTCGCGGACGCGCATCCGGGGACGCAATTCGTCAAGGCCGGCTACCTTGGCGATCACCCATCGGTTCTGGAGACTTTTGCCGAACGCGTGATTGAACAGACCGGTGCCAACCCGCCCCCCAATTGCGGTCTGTGCGCCTACCGCACGCAAGTTCTCGCCTCCGACGGCGATCCGGTGACGATCCCGGCCGAGGCACGCAATCACCCCGCCTTTTCCGACACGCCCCCGCCGACCTGCGTGCTGTGCAAATACCGCACCGCCGTTCTGGGATTCGAGGGGGAGGTCGGCGCGGTGCAGGAATCGCATCACCACCATGTCGAAGGGCAGGGGGCCTCCGCGCCCGGCTCCAACGTGGTCGATTGCACGCTTTGCGACACGTTCTGCACGGGGCTTTGCCGGTTGCAGATGCAGGATGCCCACGACCACGCGCACAATCATGCCCATCATCACGATCACGATCATCACCACGCGCCGTATCCACACGCCAAACATCCGCACGGCCCGGAATCGGCGCGGAAGGCGAAGGCATGAGGCCTTACGAAAAAGACCCCGCGGCCATCTACGCCGCCTCCTTCGCCACTGTGCGCAGCGAGGCCCCGCTGACGCGTTTCCCATCTGACATCGCCGAGGTCGCGATCCGCGTCATCCATGCCTGCGGCATGGTGGAGATTGCGGACCGGCTCGACTATTCCGACGACGTCGCGTCGTCGGCCATCGCCGCGCTCAGGGCCGGTGCGCCCGTCTATGCCGATTGCGAGATGGTCGCCTCCGGCATCACCCGCCGCCTGCTGCCGGGCACCGATGTCCGCTGCACCCTGAATGACGCGGACGTCCCCGACATGGCAAAGAGCTTGGGCACCACCCGCTCCGCCGCAGCCGTCGACCTGTGGGACACCGACGGCGCGATCATCGCCATCGGCAACGCCCCAACCGCACTTTTTCGCTTGCTGGAACGGCTGGAGGACGGGGCCCCGAAACCGGCGGGGATCCTGGGCTTTCCCGTGGGCTTCGTCGGTGCCGCCGAGAGCAAGGCCGAACTCGCGCAGCGACCCCGCGATACGCCGTTTCTTACCCTGCGCGGACGCAAGGGCGGCAGTGCGATGGCAAGCGCGGCGGTCAACGCGCTGGGCATTCTGGCCGCCGGGGGCCTGCAATGACCGTGTCTCTGTCCTACGAATATCCACGGCCCACGTCCGACGCCGATCAGTCGTGGATCATCCACGCCGCACCCGTAAGATCCGCCCGTGTCTGATACCCCCTGGCTGCACATCGTCGGCATCGGGGAGGATGGCCTGGAGGGTCTGACGCCCGCCACGCGCACCATCGTCGAGGCCGCCGAGATTATCATCGGCGGCGACCGTCACCATGTCCTGTCCGGGGCGATCACGGCCAGACGGCTTGCCTGGCCCAGCCCGTTCGACGCGCTGATCGACCAGTTGATTTCCCTGCGCGGACAACGGGTCGTCGTTCTGGCCACGGGCGATCCGCTGTGGTTCAGCGTGGGCGCGCGTATCGGCCGTGCCATTCCCGCCGGGCAGATCGTCTATCACCCGCAATTGTCGGCCTTCCAACTTGCCGCCGCGCGCATGGGCTGGTCCATGGCGGACGTCGAAACCCTCACCGTCCACGGGCGCCCGGTGGAGCAGATGATCGCCTTCATCCAGCCCGACGCGCGGCTGCTGATCCTGACCACCGGGGCGCAGACCCCCGCGCAGATCGCGAAATTCCTGACCGATCGCGGCTTTGGCAAATCGGCCCTGACCGTCCTTGCCAATATGGGCGGCGCGTCCGAGGCGCGGTTCGACGCCACCGCCGAAGACTGGTCGCACGACGTGCCCGCCTTCAACACACTTGCCGTCGATTGCATCGCGGCCCCCGACGCGGCGTTGCTGCCGCGGATTCCGGGGCTGTCCGACGATTTGTTCCGCTCGGACGGCACGATGACCAAGCGGGAGGTTCGCGCCGCGACGCTGGCCAAGCTGATGCCCATGCGCGGCGCGCTGTTGTGGGACATCGGCACCGGGTCCGGCTCGGTCGCGATCGAATGGATCCGCGCCGCCCGCAGTGCCCGCGCCATCGGCATCGAACCCCGTGCCGACCGCCGCGCCATGGCCGCCGAAAACGCACTGGCGCTGGGCGCACCGCGCCTCGACCTGCGCGACGGTGAAGTACCGGAGGCGCTCCGGGATCTGCCGGCCCCCGATGCCGTCTTCATCGGCGGGGGCCTCTCGGAGGCAACGTTCGATCATGCCTTTGCGGCCCTGAAACCGCTGGGCCGTCTGGTGGCGAACGCGGTCACTTTGGAATCGGAAACCATCCTGACCCGGCTTCACCAGACGCATGGCGGCGATTTGGCGCGCATTTCCGTCGACAGGGCCGAACCCGTCGGCGCATATCGCGGCTGGCGTCCGTCGATGGCGGTGACGCAATGGTCGCTGGTCAAGCGATGACCGGCACGCTCTTCGGTGTCGGCCTCGGCCCCGGCGATCCGGACCTGATCACGCGCCGCGCCGCCCGGCTGATCGAAGCGGCCACGCATGTTGCCTATCCGTCGCTGGCCGGGGGAGAGAGTTTCGCGCGGTCCATCGCCGCCGACCTGATCCCGAATGGGGCGACAGAAATCCGCATGGACGTGCCGATGTCCCGCAACCGCGCGCCGGCGCAGGCGGCCTATGATGCGGGGGCGGCGCAGATCGCCGATGCGTTGACACAAGGCAACGACGTCGTCTGCCTGTGCGAAGGCGATCCGTTCTTCTACGGCTCCTTCATGTATCTCTTCGCGCGGCTCAAGGGCCGGTTCGCGGTGGAGGTCGTGCCTGGCGTTACGTCCCTGACCGCCTGCGCCGCCGCCGCCGCGATGCCACTGACCGCGCGCAACGAAGTGATGATTGTTTTGCCCGGACCCTTGCCCGACGATGCGCTGCGCGACCATCTGCGCGCCGCCGACACGCTGGTGGTGATGAAGGTCGGGCGGCATCTGCCGCGCCTGCGCGCCCTGTTGGAAAGCGAGGGGCTGGCCGGGACTTACATCGAACGGGCCACGCTGGGGTCGCAGTTGGTTCTTCCGCTGCAAGATGCCCTCGACGATGCGCCCTATTTCTCCATGATCCTCGTCACGAAGGGGGCCGACCCATGGCTCTGAACCCGATTGTCCTGGCCCTCAACGCGGCCGGGGAAGACACGGCGTGGCGCATCGCCGACGCGCTGAACTGTCCACTCCACGGCCGCGAAGATCGTACCACTGCGCAGATCACGTTCCCCAACGCCCTCGACCACGCGCGCGATCTGTTTGCCGCGGGCCACGCGGTCATCGGGGTCTGTGCCTCCGGCATCCTGATCCGGGCCATCGCTCCGCTTCTGGCGGATAAGACGGCGGAGCCGCCGGTGATCTCTGTCTCCGACGACGGCAAGGTGGTCGTCCCGCTCCTCGGTGGACATCGCGGGGCCAACCGGTTGGCGCGGCAGGTGGCCGGGGCATTGGGGGGGACGGCGGCGGTAACGACGGCGGGCGACGTGGCGCTGGGCGTGGCGCTGGATGAGCCTCCCGTGGGGTACCGGCTTGCGAACCCCGAGGATGCGAAGGACGTCATGGCGGCACTGCTGTCGGGCGGCGGCGCGACGCAGACGGGGGAGGCGCTGTTCGACCTTCCGACGGGCGACGCGGTGGAAATCGCGGTGACGGAGGCTCAGGTGACGGGCGGCCCGGCAAAGCTGGTCTATCATTCCCAACGCTTTGCCTTGGGCGTCGGTTGCGCGCGCGATGCGGACGCCCAGGAACTTTGGGACAACGTGTCGGCCGTGCTGGCCGAGGCGGGCGTGGCACCGGGGGCGGTCGCGTCGGTCAATACGCTGGACCTCAAGCTGGACGAACCGGCGATGAACCTGCTGGCCGCCCGATTGGGCGTGCCGCTGCGCGCCTTCACGGCCGCCGACCTGTCCGCGATCGAGGTGCCGAACCCATCGGAGGTCGTGCGCGCGGAGGTGGGCACGGCATCGGTGTCGGAGGCGTCGGCCCTTGCCGCGTCGAAGGGTGCCCTCGTGGTCGCAAAGCGCAAGACGGCCGCGACGACCGCCGCCCTGGCCCGCGCCGCCGATCCCATCACCCGCCACGCGGGACGCGCGCGTGGCCGCTTGTCCATCGTGTCCATCGGCCCGGGCCAGGCCGCCTGGCGCACACCCGAAGCCAGCCGTCTGGTGCAGGAGGCGGAGGAGCTGGTTGGCTACGGCCTCTACATCGATCTTCTGGGGCCGTTGGCGGCGGGCAAGCCGCGCGCGGACTTCCCCTTGGGCGGAGAAGAGGCCCGCTGCCGTCACGCGCTGGAACGCGCGGGCGAAGGGCGCAATGTTGCGCTGATCTGTTCGGGCGATGCGGGGATCTATGCCATGGGCGCGCTGGTGTTCGAGTTGATGGCGCGCACCGACGACAGCGCCGTCAGCGCCGCCGCGCGCCGGGTCGAAGTCGTCTGCACCCCCGGTGTCAGCGCGTTGCAGGCCGCCGCCGCCCGGGCCGGTGCGCCGCTGGGGCACGACTTCTGCGCCATCTCTCTCTCGGACCTGCTGACGCCCCGCGAAGACATCGTGAAGCGTCTGAACGCCGCCGCGCAGGGCGATTTCGTCATCGCTTTCTACAACCCTGTGTCCCGCCGCCGCCGTACCCTCCTGGCCGAGGCGCGCGACATCCTGCTGCAGCACCGCCCGGCGGACACGCCGGTCATGCTCGCCTCGTCTTTGGGCCGGCCGGAGGAGCAGTTTCGGTATCGCAGGCTGGACGCATTGGACGTGGATGAAGTCGACATGCTGACCGTGGTGCTGGTGGGATCAAGCCACACCAGACTGGTCAAGACCGGAGACGGGGCGCGGATGTTCACGCCGCGCGGCTATGCCCGCAAGATGACCGGCGGCGATCTGGAAACGGGAGAGACGACATGACGGTCCATTTCATCGGTGCCGGACCCGGCGACCCGGAATTGCTGACGCTGAAGGCGCAGCGCCTGATCCGGGCCTGTCCCGTCTGTCTGTACGCGGGGTCGCTGGTGCCCGAAGCTGTTGTGGCCGAGGCCGCTGACGGCGCGCGCGTATTGGACACGGCATCGATGACCCTGGACGAGACCCACGCGGAGATCGTGGCGGCCACGGCGCGCGGGCAGGATGTGGCGCGGGTGCATTCGGGCGATCCATCGCTTTACGGGGCCATCGCGGAGCAGATCCGGCGGCTGCGCGCCGACGGGATCGCGTACGAGATCACGCCCGGCGTGCCCGCCTATGCCGCCGCCGCCGCCGCCCTTGGGCAGGAATTGACGGTGCCCGAGATCGCGCAATCCATCGTGCTGACCCGCGTGTCGATGAAGTCCACGTCGATGCCCGAACGCGAGACGCTGGACAATTTCGGTCGCACCGGCGCGACGCTGGCCATCCATCTGGGAATCCGCAACCTGCGGGAGATCGAGCGCGTGCTGACGCCGCACTACGGGGCGGATTGTCCGGTCGTCGTGGGATACCGCGTGGGCTGGCCCGATCAGATGTTTCTGCGCGGAACGCTTTCGGACATTCACGGTAAGGTCCGGGCGGCGAAGATCACCCGCACCGCGCTGATCCTGGTCGGCCCGGCATTGGGAGAGGTGGGCGATTTCAAGGATTCCGCGCTCTACGATCCCGCCATGCCCCACGTCCTGCGGCCCGTGGCGACGGGCTGACGTCCCCGTCGCAGACCCGTCGCGAAGGGCCTTTTCGCATTCATTGACTCTTCATGGTTGTCCGTCAGACTGAACCACGAGGCGGATTTGCGACTCGTGTTGAGTCTGGTCTGTCGTTGCGGAGGGTACAATGTCCGAGTCCGAGCTTTTCCACCTGCCCGCCGAAGTTCGCGAAGGTCTGGCCCTGGCCCGGGCCCGCGATCGCAAATCCACCGGGGGCCGCCTGCGCGTTCAGATGGGCGAAGCCTGGTATCCCATCATCACCTTTGACGAGACGGGTTTCGAAGTGCCGCTGACGGCCTTTGCGGACGCGCCGCACCTGCGGGGTCTTGTTGAAATCCACGACGGGCCACGCATGATCCGCACCGTTCTGGTCGTCGCGGGTGAGCCGTCGGGCGATACGATGCGCTATGATTTCAAACGCACCACGGCCCCGCGGATGCAGGCACCGGTCGATTACGAACGGACGACCGAGGCCCCTGTAGCCTATCTGACGGGCCGCTGACGGATTAGGGCGTCGGGGCGACCGAGTAATAGGCCGCGGGCGCGCCCGATATCCGGGCCCACATCTGATCGCCGAGCGAGAAGTGCCACCATTCGGTCGGGTTGTTGACGAACCCTGCGTCGACCATCAACCAATAGAGCAGGCGACGGTTCGCCCGTGCCTCTCGGTGCGAAAAGGCCAGGCCGGTCGGGTCGGCTTCCAGCGCATCGGTGTTCGACGCTTCCGACACGTCGTCGAAGATCGTTCCCATGAACAGCTCCGCCCCACCGGTACGACGGATCGTCAGATCGATCGCCCCACCGGTCGCATGTGGTGGGGGCGACAGCGGATCGATCGCGCCATCCGCGCCGCGTGCCCAGTATTTCTCCGTTTCGGTGGCGATGCGCGCGCTGTCCCAATCGGGATAGGTGGCGCGCAAAGTGGCCGGCATCCAGTGATCGTGAAAGTGGTTCTGGACCGCGATGGGCCGCCAGGCGTCGAACACCCACAGCTCCAGATCGTAATCCGCCAGTCGCGCATTCACGCCGGTCAGAAGGTCGATCAGTGGCCGGCGCAGCAGAAGGTCGGGCGTGCTGCCCTCCACCCGCTCGTGATAGGGGGCGGTCGGCGTGTGATAGGCATTTTCGCCCGCGATGCCGAAGGTGCGCACGTCGGCCATCGCATCGGCATTACGCGGGTCCGCCAGATCGACGGCATGATCGCGGTAGCCGGGGCGCAGGGCGGCGGCGCGCGTCACCTGCGTCCCCAGGGGGCGGTCGCGCAGGGCGGCGAGCGGGCCATGAAGCAAACTGGACATGACTGGCAGGCTTGACCGCCGCCGCCCCCTTTCGCAAGAGGGGGATGGCCCGAGGAGAATACCATGCGCACAGTCTACGTGAACGGCGACTACCTGCCCGAGGATCAGGCGAAGGTGTCGATCTTCGACCGGGGGTTCCTTTTCGCAGATGGCGTCTACGAAGTGACCAGCGTCCTAGACGGCAAGTTGATCGATTTTGCCGGGCACGCCAAGCGATTGCAGCGGTCGATGGACGAACTGGACATGACGGCCGCCATCGACATGGACGAATTGCTGGAGATTCACCGCGAACTCGTTCGCGTCAACGATATCACCGACGGGCTGATCTATCTTCAGGTGACGCGCGGCGCGGCGGACCGCGATTTTCTCTATCCGGCGGAAGACACGCCGCCGACGGTTGTGCTTTTCACGCAAGCCAAACCCGGTCTGGCGGACAGCCCCATGGCCGAGACGGGCATGAAGGTCGTCACGATTCCCGATCGCCGCTGGGGACGTCGCGACATCAAGACGGTGCAGCTTCTGTATCCCAGCATGGGCAAGATGGAGGCCAAGGCGCAGGGCGCGGACGACGCCTGGATGGTGGAGGAGGGCGCCGTGACCGAAGGCACGTCGAACAACGCCTACATCGTCAAGGACGGCGTGATCGTGACGCGGCACCTGGGCGAGGAAATCCTGCACGGGATCACCCGCAAGGCGGTTCTGGCCTTCGCGCGGGAGGCGCAGATGAAGGTGGATGAGCGGGCGTTCACCGTCGAGGAGGCGCTTGCGGCAGACGAGGCCTTCGTCACGTCGGCCAGCAGTTTCGTCATGCCGGTGGTGTCCATCGACGGGCAGCAGATCGGCACGGGCACACCCGGCAAGACGGTCGCGCGCCTGCGGGAAATCTATCTCGAGGAGATGCGGAAGGCGGCCGTTTAAGCGCGCGTCCTAGCCTGACAGCGGCGCGCCTAGGTCCAGCCAGATCGGCCGGTGATCGCTGGGGCGTTTTGCGCGCGGCTCCCCGTCGTTCTCTACCTCCGCCTCGAAAGCATCGTGGCCTATGCCCGCATCCTCCACATGGCTGCGCAGGGCGGGCGAGACGGCGAAATGATCCAAAAGCAGGGGCCGGTCCAGAACGCCGTCCACGAAATCGTCGAACCGCGCGGTGAACAGCTGTGGTGCCGGCACACGCGCGATCAGCGGGTGGTGGAAGATCAGCTCGGGGTAGAAGGTGGACCCCAGGACGATGTCGGCCACGTTATGCGTCAGATAGCTGCGTTCGAACAGGTCGCGGCCGGGCCCGTCGTTGAAATCGCCGGTCACGACGATGCGCGCGTCGCCGTCGGCCTGCACCAGAGTGTCGAGATAGCCGCGCAGACGGAACCCTTCGGCCGAGATGCGCCGCCGCGCCTCCAACGCCTGAACCACGAACTCCTGCCGCCGCGCGGGATCTTCCCACTTCGACTGGCCGAATTGGACGTATTTCGACTTGGTGTGCAGCACCACTATACGCACCGGGGCCGCGCCCACCGGATCCGCGTCGACGACGAGGGGCAGACGTGTGAAGTCATAGCCCTCCAAAAGCATATCGCCATTGACGTCCGCATCCCAGATGTCGGCCAGGGCAAGCGTTTCGGGGTCGTCAGCGCGCTGGATCGCGGCGCATCGCCCGCCCTCGCGGCGCAGCACATAGAGTTTCTGCGCGCCGCCGTCCGTGCCCTGGATCATCTGCCACTGCGCCCCCGTGGCCGGCGTCACGACATCGTCGAGGAAGAGTTGCATCTCTTCCACTGCGCTGGGTCCTTCCTGCAGGCACAGCACGTCGGGGGATAAGGTGGCGACGACACGGGCAACGCGGCCCGCCGCCTCCCGGGCGTCATCGGAGGTGAGGCCTGAACCACGGTCCGGGTCGAAGGTGCCCCACGACGGACTGGCGTTGCCGCGGAACCATCGGTTCATCCACTCGATATTCCAGTTCACGACACGCATACCGGTCCTCCGGTTGGAAATGCCCGGCGCACCCGGGGGCCGGGGTCGATCCGGGGAAAGTCAGTCCCAGCCGAGGATGACCTTGACCTGACTGCGCGCGTTCATCCGCCGGACGCCGCCGAAATCAAGGTTGCGGCCCTGCAACTGCATGTGCAGTGCGGCGATCTGGCGGGTGGTCAGGGTGCGTGCGTCCACCCCCCGGAAGCCCAGGTAGTTCAGCCGCTGCTGGACCGATGCGACGAGTTGAGCGTTCGGGGCTGCGACAGCGGGTGTTGCGACAGCAAGGGCGAGCGCCAGAATGAGGGATCGCATGTCAGTTCCTTTCGATGACGCGCTGCAAAAGGCCTCCGCGCAGGATGGATCGGATGCGGGCTTGTGTCCCGCTGCTCGATCGTCCTTCGTGCAACGCGACGTCGAGCAGGGAGACCTTGCGGTTCGACAGGCGCGCGACGTCCGTATCGAACCCGTAAAACCGTAATTCGCGCGCGATACGGCCCCGGCGTCCCGTCAATTCGGCACGCTCCCCGACGATGCCGGGGGGTGGCGGGACGAAGACGCCCTGCGCGGCGGCGGGCGCGGCAAGCGGCATCGCGGCGGCGAGGGCGAGGATCAGAATGGCACGAGGCATGGGAGAGGCTCCTTCAAGGATATCATAGCAAAACGGGGGCCGGGTTGGACAGTCAGACCTGCGTGATCGGCCCGGTCGGCGGCGCGGATCAGTCCTTGCCCACGTTCTCGGCAAAACTCTTGTCGAAGGCGGCGGTCTGGGCCTCGGTCGCATCGGTCTGGTGCAACGCCTTCCAATCCGCAAACGGCATGCCGTAGAACGCTTCGCGCGCGTCTTCCTTGGACATCTCGATCCCGTAGTCGGCCGCCGCTTCGCCGTACCAGCGCGACAGGCAATTGCGACAGAACCCGGCCAGGTTCATCAGGTCGATGTTCTGCGCATCGGGGCGATCCTCCAACAGATGCTGTCGCAGGCGGCGGAAGGCGGCGGCTTCGATCTGGGTGCGGGTGGCGTCGTCCATCGGTCTCTCCGGGGTTGGGTCGGGGTCGGGTCGGGCTTCCTTTCACATGTGGCCCGATTTTGCGGCGATCAAGCCGCCTTCGCCTCTTGGTTCCCGTGCCGGCGACCCTTAGGATGCAGCCGAGTTGCACAGGCGGTTGCACTGAAATATCCGTCGGGGCAGAGGTGTGAGCGCTAACAGACGCACGCCAGGAACATCGACCCGAAGGAACGCGACACATGAGACGCCATCGCAACGTGAAGATTGTCGCAACGCTTGGACCGGCCTCGGACGACTACGATACGATCCGCGCCTTGTTCGAAGCCGGAGCCGACGTGTTCCGCCTGAACATGAGCCATGGCGACCACGACGGGATCCGGTCGCGCCACAACATCATCCGCGACATCGAACGCGACACCGGCCGTCCGATCTGCATCCTGGCCGACCTGCAGGGCCCCAAGCTGCGCTGTGGTGTGTTCCAGGGCGATTCCGCCGAGATCGAGCAAGGGCAGGCGTTCCGCTTCGATCTGTCGGATGCGCCGGGCGACGCGACGCGGGTGCAATTGCCGCATAAGGAAATCTTCGACGCGCTCAAGCCTGGGGGCCATCTGCTGGTCAACGACGGCAAGCTGCGCCTGAAGGTCGAGGAGTGTGGCCCCGATTTCGCGAATTGCACCGTCATCACCGGCGGGACGATCTCCAACCGCAAGGGCGTGAACGTGCCCGACGTCGTGCTGCCGTTGGCCGCGTTGTCGGAGAAAGATCGCAAGGATCTGGAATTCGTCTGCGAGCTGGGTGTCGATTGGCTGGCGTTGTCCTTCGTGCAGCGTGCCGCCGACGTGGACGAGGCGCGCGCGCTGGCCAAGGGCCGCGCGGCGATCCTGTCCAAGATCGAGAAGCCGGCCGCCGTCGATGCCTTCGACAGCATCCTGGAGGCGTCGGACGGCATCATGGTGGCCCGCGGCGATCTGGGCGTGGAATGTCCCGTCCATGCCGTGCCGCCGATCCAGAAGCGTCTGATCCGCAAGTGCCGCGCCGCCGCCAAGCCGGTGATCGTGGCCACGCAGATGCTGGAGAGCATGATCGACAGCCCGATGCCGACCCGCGCCGAGGTGTCCGACGTGGCAACCGCCATCTATGAGGGAACCGATGCGATCATGCTGTCGGCCGAATCCGCCGCCGGATCCTACCCGATCCAGGCCGTCGAGACGATGAATAACGTCGCGGTGGAAGTCGAAGGCGATGCCACCTATCGCGACATCATCGAGGCCAGCCGCTCGGCCAGCCTGTCGACGACCGCCGACGCCATCGTCGCCGCCGCGCGCGAGATTGCGGACACGACGGATGTGAAGGCGATCTGCTGTTTCTCGCATTCCGGCTCGACCGCGTTGAAAGTGTCGCGCGAACGGCCCCGCGTGCCGATCATCGCGCTGACGCCCATCACGTCGACCGCGCGGCGCATGGTCCTGTCCTGGGGCACCCACTGTGTCGAGACGCAGACGGTGGAACGGTTCAAGCTGGCCGTGGTGTCGGCGGTCCGCGCGGCCAAGGCGTCCGGCTTCGTAGAGACCGAGGATCAGGTCGTGGTCATGGCCGGCATCCCTTTCAACATGCCCGGATCGACCAACATCCTGCGCATCGCCCCCTGCGACGAGCGATTGATCTTCGGCGCCGAGGCGGATTGATTTGGAAGGGCTGGACGGATTTCTGGACAGCCTGGCACGGGCCTGGGCGGGCATCCCGCCGGTTCCTGACCTGGGCTTGCCGGGTCCGCCCGACCCTCCCCTTCTGATCGTGATCGCGACGCTGGTATCGGCGCTGGGCATCATGGGCCTGGTGACCGGTTGGGTCGAAAAACGATTGTCGGCGATGTCTCTGGGCGCGACGGTTTTGGGCATTGCGCTGTTCGTCTGGGTCTGGGAAACGGACCGCGACGGTTTCGGCTGGCTGTCGGTGCCCGAAGCTTTCGTCGAACTGGTCGCGCGGGTGCTGCGATGACGGTGGGCCAGACGCTGGCCCTCGTGACGATCGTGGTCGAGGATTACGATCCGGCCATCGCATTCTTCACCCGGACCCTCGGGTTCGATCTGGTCGAGGATACGTACCAGCCCGAACAGGACAAGCGGTGGGTCGTGGTTCGCCCCTCGGGGGGTGGTGCGGGGCTGTTGCTGGCCCGCGCGACGACGCCGGATCAGACGGCGACCACGGGCGCGCAGACCGGGGGACGCGTGGCCTTTTTCCTGCGCACTGACGATATCGCACGCGATCACGCGATCTATCTGGCGCGCGGGGTCGTCTTCGTTCGGCCCCCCGCGACGATGCCTTATGGTACGGTCGCGGTGTTTCGGGACATCTGCGGCAACCTTTGGGATCTGATCGAATACGCGGACCCCGGAGCGGCCTGACCTCAGGCCGTCTCGGGCGTGAAGTTGAGCGCTGTTCCGTTGATGCAGTGCAGAAGTTTCTGCTGAACGAGGAGGATGTGCCCCAAGTGAGAGGCGCAGCGGCGACAATGCGTCTCGATCAGAAGAAGCGTATCGAGCGCGCGCAGATCGTCCTCGCTCAGACCTTCGGGAACGACAGGCCCATCATCGCCGGTTCCGCCGCCGAGTTGACCGTAGACGGACCGATCGATGGAGGTCATCACGCTGTCGGGTTCCGCATGGCGGTAAAACAGGAAGCCAACGTCGAGGACGACCTTCCAACGGGCATCATAGACGGGCAAGTCGCAGCCCTTGCAGGCATACATGCCCGCTTCGGTGCTGTCCCAAAGGGGATCGCTCTTGGGACGTTCCGTGCCGCCTTCGCGCAAAATCGCGTATTCATCGTCGCTCAGCAATGCGCGCCATTCGTCGTCGGTACGTATGATCTCGTACTGGAAACCATCGCCGTGACCTTCGGCCATCGCGGCGGGGGCCAGCGTTGCGGCGGCTCCGGCAGGCAGCGCGGCAAGAAGGGCTCTTCTGGAAACATCGGTCATTTGAAATCCTTTTGCAGCTGTTATGTCCCGCACTATACGGATGGATGCCCTCACGCGCCACGAAACTGTCCGTGACGGACCGGGGCGGACACACGCTCGTGGCCCCTTGTCAGTCTGACGCATCCCCGCTATCTGGCGCGCTCGAATACCCGCATGTCCGGCGATTGGGATGCCGCGACGCGCGATGAAGAAGGAGACTTCAAATGCCCAAGATGAAGACCAAGTCGAGCGCCAAGAAGCGCTTCAAGATCACGGCAGGGGGAAAAGTCCTTGCCGGTCAGGCCGGTAAGCGGCACGGCATGATCAAGCGATCGACCAAATTCATTCGTGATGCCCGTGGCACCACGACCCTGTCCGCCCCTGACGCCAAAATCGTCAAGGGCTTCATGCCCTACGACCGATAAGGAGGAGCCGATATGTCCCGAGTTACTTCCGGCAAGGTCACCCACGCCCGTCACAAGAAGATCCTGGATGCAGCGAAAGGCTACTACGGCCGCCGCTCCACGACCTTCAGGACCGCCACGCAGGCCGTCGACAAGGCGAACCAATACGCCACCCGCGACCGCAAGAACCGCAAGCGGACGTTCCGCGCGCTGTGGATCCAGCGGATCAACGCGGCCGTGCGCGCCCACGATGCCGATATGACGTATTCGCGTTTCATCAACGCGCTGGCGAAAGCCGGGATCGAGGTTGACCGCAAGGTTCTCGCCGATCTGGCCGTGCATGAGCCCGAGGCTTTTGCGGCCATCGTGGATCAGGCCAAGGCCGCCGCGTAAGCGAAGCTTCCGATTTCAGGGGCCGTCTTTCGGGGCGGCCCTTTTTCGTGTCTGCTGCTTGGATGATGATCCGACCCGAACACCGTGACGATGATTCTGCGATCCGTGAACTGACGCGGATCGCCTTCGCGCCTATGGCATTTTCCGACGGGACGGAGCCTGCGGTGATCGACCGGCTGCGGGCGGACGGCGATCTGCTCGTGTCGCTGGTCGCGGTCGAGGAGGCCCAGATCGTCGGACATATCGCCTTTTCGCCCGCAACGCTTTCGGTACCGGGTCGCTGGGTGACGCTTGGTCCCATCTCGGTCACGCCGGAACGGCAGCGACGGGGCATCGGCAAGGCGCTGATCGCCGCCGGGTTCGCGCGGTTGCGGGCACTGGGCGTCGCAGGCTGCGTGCTTACCGGGAACCCTGCGGTTTATGCCTCCTCCGGGTTTCGCAACGACCTTGGCCTGACGGCGAGCGACACGCCGAACCGCAACGTCATGGGCCTGTCCTTCGCCGGCCCGCCCCCGACCGGGCCCATCGTCTTCGCGCGGGCCTTCGGCTGAAACTTCCTGTGGTGTTCCGTCGTTCCCTCCACGTGCCCAATCGATGATCGGACCTTCCATGCGCCTTCTCGCTCTCCTTCCCTTGATCCTGTCCGCCTGTGTCGGCACCGCCGCCCCGCCGTCGGACCGCGCCATCCTTGCCATCGGCGACAGCGTGATGGCCTGGAACGGGGCGCGGGGCATTCCCGAAACGGCAGGCGCGGCCCTGGGTCGCCCGGTGGTCGACCGCGCGCAATCGGGGGCCCATCTGACCCACCCGAGCGGGGCCGCTGCCGCACTGGGCTTCGACATAACCCGGCAGTTCCCCGGCGGGACTTGGGACTGGGTCATCCTGACGGGCGGGGGCAACGATTTGCGCGGCGCGTGTCAGACGCCGGAGGAGGCGGGCATCTTGAACGGGTTGATCGGGCCGGGTCTGACCGGCGACATTCCGACCCTGATCGCGCGTATACGGGCGACCGGTGCCAAGGTCGCCTTCGTCGGATATTATGACGGGGCCGACGCGGCCCGGACGGGCTTCACACCCTGTCAGGGGGCCTTCGACACGATCAACGCCCGCATGACCCGGTTGGCCGCAAGGGATGCGGGTCTTCTGTTCTTCGATGCGGGCGACGTCATCGCGCCGTCGGACCGCAGTCTGTATGCCCGCGACCTGATCCATCCCAGCCCGGCGGGCAGCGCCATCATAGGGCGCGGACTTGCCGACGCGATCCGCGCCTTCGAGCAGCGGTCCTAGGTCCGACGCAAGCGACGGGCGACCGGAACCCGCGATGCCCCATGCCGCTTTGGGTGCGGGGCGACCAACGGTTGCGCGCCTGCGTCGCGCGGGCTATTCCGCGTGCGGTCGAAAAGGGGCATGTCATGGACGATCTACGCGACAAATATCTGGGTCAGATCGCCGGCGCCGGTGACGAAGCCGACCTTGAAACCGTTCGCTTGGCGGCGGTCGGCAAGAAGGGCGAGATCGCGCTGAAGATGCGCGAGCTGGGCAAGATGACGCCCGAGGAACGCCAACAAGTCGGTCCCGCCCTCAATGCCCTGAAGGACGAAATCACGTCGGCGATTTCGGCGCGCAAGGCCGGCATGGAGGATGCGGCGCTGGATGCGCGGCTTCGGACCGAATGGCTGGACGTGACCCTGCCGACCCGCGCCCGCCGTCGCGGCACGATCCATCCCGTCAGCCAGGTAACAGAAGAGGTCACGGCTATCTTCGCCGATCTGGGGTTCAGCGTCGCCGAAGGCCCGCAGATCGAGACGGATTGGTATAATTTTGACGCCCTCAACATCCCCGGTCATCACCCTGCGCGGGCGGAAATGGATACGTTCTATATGGCGCGCGCTGCCGATGACGACCGCCCGCCGCATGTCCTGCGCACCCATACCAGCCCGGTTCAGATCCGGTCGCTAGAAAAGACCGGTGCGCCCACGCGCATCATCTGTCCGGGCCGCGTTTACCGCGCCGATTACGATCAGACCCACACGCCGATGTTCCACCAGGTCGAGGGGATGGCGATCGACCGCGACATCTCCATGGCGAACCTTAAATGGGTGCTGGAGGAATTCTGCCGCGCGTTTTTCGAGATCGACGGAATCGAGCTGCGCTTCCGGGCCTCGCATTTTCCGTTCACCGAACCGTCGGCGGAAGTGGACATCCGCTGTTTCTGGGAAGGCGGGACGCTGAAACTGGGCGAAGGCGATGACTGGATGGAAATCCTTGGCAGCGGGATGATGCATCCTAAGGTGCTGGCCGCCGGTGGCATCGACCCGGACGTCTGGCAGGGGTTCGCCTTCGGCATCGGGATCGACCGCCTGGCGATGCTGAAATACGGAATTCCGGATCTGCGGGCCTTCTTCGACAGCGACCTGCGCTGGCTACGGCACTATGGGTTCGGCGCATTGCAGGCCCCGACACGGCACGCCGGCTGACACGTCAGGGGCGGTCGCCCTCGGTCTCGTCGCGCAGGCGGTTCAGCAGATCGGGATCGACGTAGCCGTCGGGCACGAGGTCGAGCGAGACCTGCCAACGCTGGATTGCATCGAGCGTGTCCGGCCCGATCTTTGCGTCGATCTTGAGTGGATCGAAGCCCGCGTCGCGCAGGCGCAGCTGCAGCTCGATCCGCTCTTCGTAGCTCAGCGCGCGGTCCTGCCGGGGCCACTCCGATTGCAACGCCGGCCCGCCCGCAAGACGGTCGCCCAGATGGCCGACCCCGATGACATAGGCGTCGGCGGTGTTGTATGTCTCGATCACCCGGAAATTCGCGAAGGTCATAAATGCCACCCCTTCGTGCCCCGCCGGCACGCGGATCGACGCGGGGCCGCCGTTGGGCAACGGCGCGCCACCTGGCGTGCGGATGCCAAGGTCGGCCCATTCGGCGGGCGACTTTTCCACCCGCTCCCCGGTGAGCAGATAGTCGAATCCGTCAGGCAGGACGACTTCGGTGCCCCAGGGCTGTCCGGTCGTCCAGCCGTTTGCCTTTAGGTAGGCGGCGGTGGAGGCCAGCGCATCGGTCGGATCGTCGCCCCAAAGGTCGCGCCGGCCGTCGCCGGTGAAATCCACCGCGTGATCGCGGAACGAGGTCGGCATGAACTGCGTGTGACCCGACGCCCCGGCCCAGCTGCCCGCGAAGGCGGCGCGGGTCGTGTCACCGTCCTGAAGAATGCGCAGGCCTTCGATCAGTTGTTCCTCGAAGAAGGCGGCGCGGCGCGACCCGGCGGCCAATGTCGCAAGCGCCGAGAGGGTCGAGATGGAGCCGCGGAACGCGCCGTAACTGCTCTCCAATCCCCAGATGGCGGCGACGACGTGCTTGTCGACGCCGAAATCCGCTTCGATCCGGGTGAGGGCGTCGGCATGGCGCGCGATCGCCGCGCGACCGTTGGAAATGCGCAGGTCGCTGACCGCCGTGTCCAGGTAATCCCAGATCGTCTTGGTGAATTCCGATTGGTTTGCGTCGCGGCGCAGGACGTCCGGCAGCATCTCGACCCCCGCCATTGCGGCGTTGAAGGTCGCATCGGTGATCCCTGCGGCCAGTGCGCGGGGTCTGAAATCGCGGACCCAGGTGTCGAAATCGACGGCTGCCGCGATGACGGGGCGCGCGGGTGGTCGGGAGCTGTCCTGCTGCGCGGCGGCGGGCAGGGTCAGGACGATGAGGGCAAGGATCAGGCGCATGGTCGGACCCTAGGGCGCGGTGCGCGCAAGGGCTAGCGCCGAGAGGGGGCCTTGCGGAATTTGCGCTTCTTGCCGCCCTTGGGACCTGGGCGTGCGCCCCGTTGACGCTTTGCCTTGCGCGGCTCCCCGTCGATTTCCAACAGCTCCAGGATCAGGCCCCCGGTGACCGGCATCGCCTCGGCCAAACGCACCGTGACCCGTTGGCCCAGCCCGATCTGCGTGCCGGTGTCGGTCCCGGTCAGGACCTGATCGTCGCGATCGTAGCGGAAATATTCGTCACCCAATGACCGCACGGGGATCAAGCCATCCGCGCCGGTTTCGTCCAGTCGCACGAAGACGCCGAAACTCTGCACGCCCGAGATGCGGCCGGTGAAATCGGCGCCGATCTTCTCGGACAGAAAGGCGGCGAGATAGCGGTCGTTGGTGTCGCGTTCGGCCACCATGGAGCGGCGCTCGGCCTCCGAGATGTGCTTGGCGGTCGCCTCGAGCCGTTCGATATCCGATGGCGTCAACCCGTCGTCACCCCATTCGTGCGCGGTAATCAGCGCGCGGTGGACGATCAGGTCGGCATAGCGACGGATCGGCGACGTGAAATGGGCGTAGGACCGCAGCGCCAGGCCGAAATGGCCCATGTTCGCCGGACCATAGTAGGCTTGCGACATCGCGCGCAGGGTCGATATGGAGATCAGTTCCGACAGTTCCGTGCCGGCGGCGGCATGCAACAGATCGTTGAGCATCGCGGTGCGCAGAACCTGACCCTTCGGCAGGGAAAACCCGCTGGCCTTGGCGGTTTCGCGCAAACTCTCGATCCGGTCGTCTTCGGGCTGTTCGTGGACGCGGAACAGAAGCGGCGTGCGCCGCCGCTCCAACTCCTCGGCAGCGGCGACGTTGGCGAGGACCATGAACTCTTCGATCAAACGGTGCGCATCCATCCGGTCGCGGAACGCGACGGAGGTGACCTCGCCTTCTTCTGACAGCAGGATCTTGCGCTCTGGCAGGTCGAGGTCCAGCGGCTGGCGCCTGTCCCGCGCGCTTTTCAACGCTTCATAGGCGGCATAGAGCGGTTTGAGCACGGTCTCCAGATAGGGGGCGGTCCTGTCGGTCGGCGCGCCGTCGATCGCCGCCTGCACTTCCTCATAGTGGAGCGCCGCGGGCGAATTCATCAAACCGCGGACAAACCGCTGATTGATCTTCAATCCGTCGGCATCGATGACCATGCGCACCGCGATGCAGGCCCGGTCCACCCCTTCGTGCAGCGAACACAGATCGCCCGAAAGGGCATCGGGCAACATGGGAACGACCCGGTCAGGGAAGTAGGTGGAATTGCCGCGCTCCCGCGCCTCCGCATCCAATGCGGATCCGGGCGTGACATAGGCGGCAACGTCCGCGATGGCGACCCAAAGAATGTGGCCGCCGGCGTTGGCGGGGTCGGCGTCGGCCTCAGCGAAACAGGCGTCATCGTGGTCGCGCGCGTCCGATGGGTCGATGGTGATCAGCGGCAGATGGCGCAAATCCTCCCGCCCGGCCAAAGTCGGGGGTAGGGCGTTCTCCGCCTCCTGAATCGCTTCTGGGGGGAACTCATCGCGGATGCCGTGCTGATGGATCGCGATGAGAGAGACGGCCTTTGCCGCGCCCGGATCGCCCAGCCGCGTGACGATCTTCGCCTGCTGCAGACCCATGCGGCTCTTGGGTCCTGCCTGTTCCGCTTCGACCAGTTCACCGTCACGCGCGCCGTCGGTCGCCCCGGCGGGGACGATCCATTCGGTCGAAGCCCCCTTGTCGACCGGCAGGATGCGCCCGCCTTCGGACGATGCGCGAAACACGCCGACGATCTTGCGCGGGCCGGTGGACAGCCGCCGGATCAACCGGCCTTCGTGGCTATGATCCTCGTCCTTCACCTGGGTCAGGCGCATCAGGACGCGGTCGCCAGCGGCCAGGGCCGGGTCGTCCTTCGCCGGGATGTGCAGGATGCGCGGCTCGGCCCCGTCCCCGCGCCAGTCGTGCGGGGCGAGGTAGAGATCGCCGTCGGCATCCGGGCCGGTCACCTTGAGGACGGCGACGGGCGGCAGGCGGTTTGGGTCGTCATATGTCTTTTTCCGCTTGGTCAGATGCCCCTCGGCCTCCAACTCCCGCAGGATACGTTTCAGGTCGATGCGGTCCGCACCCTTGATCCCGAAGGCCTTGGCGATGTCGCGCTTGGACGTCAGGGCGGGATTGTCTTCGATCCATTGCAGGATCTGCGGCTTTGTCGGGATCTGGCTCATGGCGGTGCAGCTAGCACGCAGGTCGGGGGTTAGCCACGTCGGATGACGGGGGCGAGGCGCGGCTTGGGTGCCTCTTCCTCGAAGTCGAAGGCATCCAGGCGTTCGGCCCGCTTTCCCGCGCGTTCCGCCGCCGTGGTCAACCCTTCGACATCGCGGCGGGCCTGGTCGAAGTGCGTCTCCAGCTTGCCGGCACGTTCCACGATCAGTTCGACATCCCGGCCAAGGGCCGCCAGCGCACGGCGGATGTCGCCCGCCTGTTCGCGCATGCGGTGATCCTTCAGAATTGCGCGCAGGGTGTTGAGGGTGGCCATGCATGTGGTGGGCGAGACGATCCAGACGCGGGCGGCGAACCCTTCGCGCACCAGTTCGGAATGATGCGCGTGCAGATCGGCATAGATCGCCTCGGACGGCAGGAACAGGCAGGCGCCGTCGGCGGTTTCACCCGGCAGAATATATTTGTCGGAAATGGCGCGAATATGGGTGCGGACGCTGGCACGGAACGCGGTGATGCGCGCCTTGTCCTTGGGGTCCTCCAGAAGGGCGGTCCATGCTTCGAGCGGGAATTTCGCATCGATGACCAGCGGTCCGGGCGGGTCGGGCATGTGGACCAGGCAATCGGCGCGTCGGCCGTTCGACAGTTGCGCCTGCCAAGTGAAGCTGCCCGGTGGCAGGGCCTTGGCGACCAGATCGTGTAATTGGATTTCACCGAAGGCGCCGCGGGTCTGCTTGTTCGACAGGATGTCCTGCAGCCCGAGCACGTCGCCGGACAGCTTTTCGATGTTCGTCTGCGCCGCGTCGATGGCGGTCAGCCGGGCCTGCAGCGCGCCCAGGGTCTGTGCCGTCCGCGTGGCGCTTTCGCCCAGGGCCGCGCCAACCTGCGCTTCGGACCGGCGCTGCGCGTCCGTCAACGCCGAGAGGCCGCCCGTCAGATGCGATTGCGTGTGGGTCAGGTCGCGCAGGCGGGACAGCATCATCAAGATCAGAACGATCAAGGCCAGGACGATCGCCCCACCAAAAATCGCGGCCAGAACGACCGGATTGGCCAAGTCCAGCGTCATGAGCGACCGAACAGCCGTTCGATATCGGTCATCTTCAGTTCCACATACGTGGGACGACCGTGATTGCACTGACCGGAGTGGGGTGTCGCCTCCATTTCGCGCAGCAGGGCGTTCATCTCGGGGGCGGACATGCGGCGGCCCGTGCGGACCGATCCATGGCAGGCCATGCGCGACAGGATCGCGTCAAGCTTCGACTGCAACGACAGCGGCTCTGCATGATCGTCATCCTCCAGTTCTTCGACCAGATCGCGGATGAGGGCCTTGGCCGAACAATTGCCAAGGATCGCCGGCGTCTCGCGCACTGCGATCGTGCCGGGGCCGAAGGCGTCGAGGGCAAGGCCCAGCTTCGTCAGGTCAAGCTCCAGCAGGCGGTCGGCCACCGCTCCCACTTCGATAACCTCGGGGATCAGCAGCGCCTGCGCCCGGATCCCATGGTCGCGCATCTGCGCTTTGAGCTTTTCGTAAACCAGCCGTTCGTGCGCGGCGTGGGCGTCGACGATGATCATGCCGGTTTCGGTCTGCGACAGAATCCAGTTTTCATGCATCTGCGCGCGCGCGGCCCCCAGCGGCAACGTCTCGGGCGGGGTGCCGGATGTCTCCTCGACGGCGTCGTCCAGCCTGGCGGAGGGGGCTTCGGCGAAGCCGGGCATCTGCGCCGTATAGGCCGCGCCACGCGCGCCAATGCTGGCATGATCCATCTGGTACACGGGGGCCGCGGGACGTTCGGGCGTCATCGCCCCCAAGGTCGCGTCCGCGACGGTGGTCGAGGCACGGTGGCCCGCCTGCGCAAGCGCGTGACGCAAGCCGCTGACGATCAACCCGCGAACGAGTCCCGGATCACGGAAACGCACCTCGGTCTTGGCGGGGTGGACGTTGCAATCGACCAAGGTCGGATCGCAGGTCACGAACAGGGCCGCCACCGCGTGCCGGTTCTTGGACAGCACGTCCATATACGCGCCACGCAAGGCCCCCGTCAGCATCCGGTCGCGCACCGGGCGTCCGTTGACGAACAGATATTGGTGAACCGCGTTGCCGCGCGAAAATGTCGGCAGACCCGCCTGACCCGTCAGACGGACCCCGTCTCGTTCCGCGTCGATGGGAAGGCAGTTCGCCCCGAAATCACGGCCAAGAACATTTGTCAGACGGTCCGACAACGATGCGGCGGTGTCCGCGCGGAACAGGACGCGATCGCCACCCTGGGATGTGTCGCACAGCGTGAAGGCGACGCCAGGTTCGGCCATCGCCAGGCGTTTGATCGCGTCGGTGACGGCCATCGTTTCGGAACGTTCGGTCTTGAGAAACTTCAGCCGTGCGGGCGTGGCGTGGAACAGGTCGCACAATTCGACCACCGTGCCGCCGCGCAGGGCAGCGGGCTTCACCGCGTCGATGCGCCCGCCGGACACATGGATCGTGGCGGCCCCGTCACTGCCCGCTGCGCGCGACGAAATGGTCAACCGCCCGACCGCGCCCAGCGACGGAAGCGCCTCGCCGCGAAATCCGAAGGAATGGATGTTGAGCAGGTCGCTTCCGTCGATCTTGCTAGTCGCGTGGCGACACAGCGCCAGCGGCAGGTCGCCCGCGTCGATCCCGTGGCCGTCGTCGGTCACCCGAATCAAGGTTCTGCCACCATCCGCGATATCGATGCGAATGCGGGTCGCCTGCGCATCGAGCGCGTTCTCGACCAACTCCTTCACGGCCGACGCCGGGCGTTCGACCACCTCGCCGGCGGCGATGCGGTTGACGGCCCCTTCATCCAATTGCCGGATGCGGGGAAGGATCATGTTGTGGTCAGCGGCACCCATGCCCCAATCGGTAGCACGGGTGCCGCGGATTCGGAAAGATCAGAAGCTGCCGGTTTCCAGGCCCTCGGGTTGGCCCACGACGACGAAATGCAGATCTTCGGGATCGAGCAGGCGCGCCGCAACACGCTTCACATCTTCCAGCGTCACGGCCTCCACCCGGTCGTTGCGGGTCGGGATATAGTCGATGGGCAGACCGATGGATTGCATTCCCACCAAAATGCCCGCGATGCGCGAATTGCCGTCGAACCGCAGGGGGTAGGCCCCGGTCAGATAGGTCTTGGCGGCGTCCAACTCCTCCTTGGTGATGCCGTTCTCGGCCAGGCGGGCCCATTCGGCGCGCACGATCTCGATCGCGTCGGCGGCCTTGTCGTTGGACGATGCGAACTGCCCCAGAAGCTGTGCCGTCTTGTCGCGCGGTGCGAGGTAGGTTCCGATGCCGTAGGTCAGGCCCCGCTTTTCGCGCACCTCGGTCATGAGGCGACTGTCGAAGCCGCTGCCGCCGAGAACCTGGTTGAGAACGAAGGCGGGAAAATAGTCCGGATCGTCGAATTCGACGCCTTCGTGCCCGAAAAGAACAACCGATTGCGGCGTGGGATAGTCGACGACCGTCACGCCCCCGTCCAACACGGTTTCCACCTGCGGTACGTCCGCGGAGTCGCTTTCGGGCAGATCGCCCAAAAGTCGGTCCAGCAGGGGGGCGAGGTCTTCGGCGGTGATGTCGCCGGCAACGCCGACATGCACCCTGTCGCGGGTCAGGGCGCGGCCGTGGGCGCGGCGCAGGTCGTCGATGGATAGGGCGGCCACCGTTTCGGGGGTGCCCTTCATGGCGGTGCCGTAGGGGTGGCTTGGAAAGCTGAGCGCACTGAACGTGCGGCTTGCGATTTCATTGGGATCGCGCGCGTCGGAGGCCAGGCCGGCCAGCACCTGTTCGCGGACCCGCTCCACCGCGTCGGGGTCGAAGGTCGGGTCGGTCAGGGCGGCGCGCATGAGGTCGACGCTTTCGTCGCGGTACTCCGTCAGGAAGCTCAGACCGACTGTGACACTGTCGTTCGAGGCATCGAAGCTGAGACGCGCGGCCAGAGATTCCTCTGCTTCGGCAAAGGCCCGGGCGTCCATGTCGCCGGCTCCTTCCTCCAGCAGCCCCATCATCAGATAGGTCGCGCCGCGGCTTTCGGGCGTATCCTCATTGGCCCCTCCGTCAAACTGGATCTCGATGGAGGTGAAGGGGATGGAATGTTCCTCGACCAGCCACGCAGTGATGCCACCGGGGGTGACGACCTCCTGAATTTCGACCGCGGCCAAGGCGGGCAGGGGCAGAAGGAACGCCAGAGGCGCGATCAGGCGCGGGATCATTGGCCCACCTCCGTAGTTGTTTCGCCGTCGGTATCGGTGTCGGTGGCAGCGTCGGCGCTGATCTCGACTGGCGCGGGGGGCTTCGACAGATAGCCCGTGACGGAATTGTTGAGTTTGAAAACATCACGCGCGGCGGCGATGATGTCGTCTTCGGTAACGGCGGCCAGGATATCGGGCCAGTCCAGCACATCCTGCACCGTCAGGCCGGTGGTGATCGCCGTGCCGAATTCACGGGCGCGGCCCTGAAGGCTGTCGCGCTCATAGATCGAGGCGGCGCGGATCTGGGTGCGGATCCGCTCCAGCTGGGCGGGATCGACACCTTCCTCAATCACGCGCGCCAGCATTCGGTCCATGTCCGCCTCTGCCTGTTCCAGCGTGCGGTCGGGCGTGGGCATCACGACGACACCGAACTGCGTGTCGTCGTAGCGCGTGCCCTGGTAAAAGGCGGAGGTATAGAGCGCAACGCCCTCCTCCTGCTCCAACGTACGACCCATGAGCGACGTGGCCGATGACCCGCCCAAAATCTCCGCCAGGATCGTCAGCGCGGCGGCCGTTTCCTGATCGCCGGCGTCCCGTTCGGGGGCAAGGTAGGTGCGCATCACGTAAGGGTTGGACACGCGCTCATCCTCGAACGTGAGGCGGCGGGGGGCCAGCTGCGGCGGCTCGGACGGGCGGACGCGGTCCTGCAGGTCGGGCGTGGGTGCGACGGGGCCGTAATGCTTGAGCGCGAGCGCTTCGACTTCCGCCGGATCGACATCGCCCGCCACGATCAGCGTCGCGTTGTTGGGCGCGTAGAAGACTTCGTAGAAATCGAGCGCGTCCTGAAGGGTCAGCGCCTCCGCCTCGTGCTTCCAGCCAATGATCGGGATGCCGTAGGGGTGGTTCATGTATTGCGTGGCGTTGCGCATTTCCCCGAACAGGGCCCCGGGGTTGGAATCGGTCCGCTGCGCGCGTTCCTCCAGCACCACATCACGCTCGGTCAGCATATCCTCGTCGTCGAGGATCAGATCGCGCATCCGGTCCGCCTCCATTTCCATCATCAACTCCAGCCGGTCGGCGGCCACGCGCTGAAAATAACCGGTATAATCGTCGGAGGTGAAGGCGTTGTCCGACCCGCCCTGCGCGGCGACGGTCTGACTGAATTCGCCGGGGGCCAACTCGTCCGTGCCCTTGAACATCAGATGCTCCAGGAAATGGGCGATGCCGGACTTGCCTGCCGGCTCATCTGCCGACCCGACGTTGTACCAGACCATGTGGACGACGACAGGCGCGCGGTGATCCTCGATCACGATGGCGTCCATGCCGTTGGGCAGGGTGAAGGTCGTGACGGTGTCATCCATCGCCTGCGCGGGGACCTGGCTGGCCAGGGCAAGCGGCAGGACGGCGGCGGCGATAAGGGGGCGGATGCGCAAGGCTCTCTCCTTGGGTGGACGGTCTTCGATGCTCCCCAGCTATGCGATGCGGCATCGCTTTCAAAGGTCGATGACGCGCCTGTGAAACGGATCGACCGCGACAGGCCGTCACATCGATCCATCCCGGCGCAACATTGGCCAAACGTTGACCCGGAAGTGGGACCAAGTGGGCCCCGCGACCGCCGCGGACATCGATCAGTCGGTCGTGGCGGGATCGGGCGGGGCGGCGACGGTGCGCACCCCGGCGCGCCGCAGGCGGTAAAGCTCCGCGTATTGGTCAAGCGACTGGCTGCGGTACGCCTTGAAGTAGGTCGAGACGTTGAACACCCGTTCCAGCAGGCGGGCATCGTTGGCCCGGCGGAAATCAAGATCCTCGGCCGCGAGTTGACCGCGAATGCCGGGGTTCACGCCGTAGCGCTGAACGCTGGCCAGAAGGCCGCGATCGGCACCGACACCGCGATCGACGTTGCCGCCGAGCGCCAGCACCGCCTCGGCCTGGGGTGCGCGGTCGACGCGGTTGCCGGCCCCGGGCGTCGGCGTCGGCAGGGCCGCAGTGTCAGGCGGTGTCTGAAGAGGGCGCGTCGGCAGGATCGAGAATTCGTCCGGCGTGCGGTCCGCCTTGCGGATGTTGAACAGGGTGGGGTCGTCGCGGGCGCATGCGCCCAACGTCACCACCACAAGTCCCGTCATTGCAAGCCGTGCGAACATCGACGCCGCTCCTTTTCCTGCCCGTTGGGCGTTCCTACCCCATGGGATTGGCCCCGTCACGGGGTCTTTGCGCCCTTGGACTTGCCGTCTTCGCCGAACATCACAAGGCCGAAGGCCCCGGCGAAGATAAAGACATCCGCCAGATTGAAGGCATACGGATTGGCGATCCCGCAGCACGACATATTCAGAAAGTCGGCGACCGCGCCATAGATCAGCCGGTCCAGCGCATTTGCCAGTGCGCCACCGACGATCAGGCCGGCGGACACGAAGCCCATGGGCCGTGTGAAGGTGCGGGCCCAGCGGATCAGAACGGCGCTGACCACCACGGCCACTGCGATCAGGATCCACCGCGCCCCGGCGCCGGACAAAAGACCGAAGTTGATGCCCGTGTTCCAGCCCATCAGGAATGTCAGATAGGGCGGCAAGACCTCGATCACGCCAATGGATTTCAGATCCATCAGATGCACGATCACGATCTTGGAAAGTTGGTCGATGCCAAACGCGGCCAGGGCGGAAAACCAGAGCGCGCGCATCAGTGACGGAAGTGCCGCTGGCCGGTGAACACCATCGCCAGACCGGCGGCGTCGGCGGCGGCGATGACGTCGTCGTCGCGCATCGATCCGCCCGGTTGGATCACAGCCGTTGCCCCCGCCTCGGCGGCCGCCAGAAGACCGTCGGCGAAGGGAAAGAACGCGTCGGAGGCCACGACGGACCCGACGGCGGCGCTTTGCGGCAGGCCCAGGGCCTCCGCCACGTCCTGGGCCTTGCGCGCTGCGATGCGGGAGCTGTCGAGGCGGCTCATCTGTCCCGCGCCCACGCCGACGGTCGCGCCATCCTTGACGTAGATGATCGCGTTGGATTTCACATGTTTCGCCACGGTCCAGGCGAACATCAGATCTGCCATCTGCGCGTCCGTCGGCGCGCGCTTCGTGACGACCCTCAGATCGTCGGGCGACACATGTCCGGTGTCCTTGTCCTGCACCAGCCAGCCGCCTGCGACCTGCTTCATCGCCCGGATCGGCAACCGTGGATCGGGAAGGCTGCCGGTGGTCAGCAGGCGCAGGTTCTTCTTGGCGGCAAACACCGCCTTGGCGTCGTCGGTGGCGTCCGGCGCGATGACGACTTCGGTAAAGATGCCCGCCATCGCCTCGGCCGTTTCGGCGTCCAGCGTGCCGTTGAGCGCGACGATCCCCCCGAAGGCCGATGTGCGGTCGCAATCGAAGGCACGACGGTAGGCTTCGACCAGGGTGTCGCCCGTGGCCACGCCGCAGGGATTGGCATGTTTGATGATCGCAACGGCCGGTCTGTCGGTGAATTCGGCAACCAGTTCGATCGCGGCGTCGGTGTCGTTTATATTGTTATAGCTCAGATCCTTGCCCTGATGCTGCGTCGCGGTCGCCACGCCGGGCCGGGCGCTTCCGTCGGTATAGAAGGCCGCCGATTGGTGCGGGTTCTCGCCATAGCGCAGGGTCTGCGTCAGCGTCGCGGCGGCGGCGATGCGGCGCGGCGTTTCCTCGAAACGGGCCATCCAGGTGGCGACGGCGGCGTCGTATGCGGCGGTGCGACCATAGGCGATGGCCGACTGGCGTTGACGGAACGGCAGGGTGGTCGCCCCGTCGTGGGCCTCCAGTTCGGCCAGCAGGGCGTCGTAATCCTGCGGATCGGTCACGACGCAGGTATAGCCCTGATTCTTGGCCCCCGCGCGGATCATCGCGGGCCCGCCGATGTCGATGTTCTCGATGCAGGTCGCCTCATCCGCGCCCGAGGCCACGGTCGCCTCGAACGGATAGAGGTTCACCACCAGCAGGTCGATGCCGCCGATCCCGTGATCCTCCATTGCCTTGGCGTGATCGGGAGTGTCGCGCAGCGCCAGCAAGCCGCCGTGGACGGCCGGATGCAGTGTCTTGACGCGACCGTCCATCATTTCGGGGAAACCGGTGACATCGGCCACGTCCTTCACGGTCAGACCGGCATCGCGCAATGCCTTGGCCGACCCGCCGGTGGACAACAGTTCGACCCCCCGCGCGGCCAGGGCCTGTCCCAGATCGACCAGTCCTTCTTTGTCGGAAACGGAAATCAGCGCGCGTTTCAGCGGTCGGTCGGTCATGTCGTGTCCTTCAAAGGCCTTCGGCGTCGGTCGGCGGCAGTTCCGTCGCCTCCTGCGCGCGGGTCAGGGTCCAGTCGATGGTCGCGGCATAGGACACAAGCGCGTCGGATAAAACCACCTGTTGCGCGGGGCGCGGCTTCAACCGGCCCGGCTCCAGATGAACCGACGGCTCCAGCGACAGCTTCATCTCCCGGCCCGGGCGGAACACCCAGACCTCTCCGGACGGCAGGGCAAGCGAGACGGCGCGCCCGCCCATGTCGATCTGCGCGTCGGCATCGGGGTGCAGATGGAACCGGATCGCAAACGGCAGGCCACGGGGCCGCAGATCCATGCGGACGTCGTCCAACCGTTCCTTGTCGGTATTGGTCATGGCGCGCAGGCTGTCCTCTCCGTCCAGCCTGCGTCCGTCGGTCGACAGAACCAAGCGGCGCAGATGCGTCAGACCGTGGGTTTCGCCGTATCCGTCATGGGACAGGACGATCGTGGACGCGCGGCGCGATGCGCTGCGCTGCCACTGCACGCGTTTGGGCGGCGTGATCATCGGCGCGATCTGCCGCTTGCCCACCGCCATCAGCGGGCCGACCCGCGCCGTGGACCAGCCCGTCACTTCCAGTGTCGAATGGGATGCGGTGGCGCGACCCGCACGGTGCCAGTCGGGCCCGAACGCGCCGCCGGGACCGCAGTTCACGATGACCGGGCAGTTTCCGGACGTCATCTCGAAGGCAAGGGTCGACGCATGGGCCGATCCGCTGTTCGGGCCGGTCGCGGGTGGGGCGGCATCGGCGATCAGCGTCGTGCGGCCGTGGGCGATGGGCGCGAAACCCATGGCCAGCCCGCTGTCGTTGCGCGCCCGGATGCCGGATGTCGCCAGCACCCGGTCCAGTCGCCCCGGACGACCCCGGCTGCCGCCGTGAAACCGGGCCAGGCCGCCGTCCGCGTGACGCAACGCGCGCAGCGTCGGCACGATGCGCGCCTGTGCGGACAACAGATCCGCGGGCACATCGCCGTTCGCGCGGATCGCCTCGATTGCCCAGCCCAGCAGCATTGCGACCTCCAGCAACGCTTCGGGGTTGCGCGACACGAGGCCGCCATCCTCGCCGATGTCGTCGGCGGCCGCGCCGGCCAGGGCCCGTGTCGCGATCGGGGCGACATCGGCCATCCCTTCCAGCGTCAGCCCGGCATAGAGAAGACCGGTCAGCGCCTCCATCCGCGCCAGTCCGCCGGGCGCTTCGGTCCATTCCCCGGCAAGATATCCCGCCTGACGGTAGAGCAGGTCGAAATAGATCTTCTGATCCGCAGGCTCCATTCCGGAAAGAAGCGTCGGCGCATGGCTGATCTGGCGCAGCAGACGGCGCCCCGTCAGCGCCGCGTCCCAGCCCGGCCCCTTGCCGGTCCCGAACCGTTTGCCCCAGTCGACGACCCAGGTCTGCGCCGCGGTCCGCGCCGCGCGCCCCCCGGTCGCCATCACATCGTCCAGCCATCCCATGCCATGAAGCTGCATCTGAAAGGGCGTGGACGGCGTGTCGATCTGCCAGGGCGTGCGTCCCGGCGCTTCCACCACTTGTCCGGCAAGGTGCCACAGGCCGGACAGCATCTGCTGGCCACGGCGCACCGATCCGGTGCCGCGCGGCTCGGGTTGCCAGATCAGGGCGCGGGGGCCGCGGGGCGGGCGCGCAAGACCCAGACGCAACCCGGTGCGCATTCTTTCGGTGAAACTCTGACCGCTCATCCAAACACGCCCGACTGCGGACCTGTCCCGGTCCTTCGGCAGCAGATTACGCGTTCGGATCTCATCTGTCACGCAAGGCCGGACGCGCCCCGGTCACGCGCGTTTCAGAACCGACATGAAGAACCCGTCCATCCCGCCACGGTCGGGCCAGAGATCGGGCAGCAGGCGCAGACCCAAGGCCGATGCGGCGATTTCCGGCAGGCCAAAGGCCGCGGGATCCAGAGGTTCAACCGTCAGCCCGTCGTGGCGCTTGAGCGCGGCGGCGACCTGGTTTTCGCCTTCGACCGGCAACAGAGAACAGGTGCAATAGACGACCCGCCCGCCGGGGCGCACAAACGCCAGGGCGCGGTCCAGAAGCTGATATTGCAGCTTGGTCAAAGCCTCCACGTCGCGGCTGGTCCGAAGGTGGGGCAGGTCGGGATGCCGACGGATGGTGCCGGTGGCGGTGCAGGGCGCATCTAGAAGCACGGCATCGAACGGCTCCTCGGGCGACCATTCCAGCGCATCTGCCTCGATCACCTCGGCCTGCAGGCCCGTCCGCTCGAGGTTTTGGTGAACACGGCGCAACCGCTTGCCCGATACGTCGAGCGCGGTGACATTTGCCCCGCCGGCGGCCAGTTGCATCGTCTTGCCGCCCGGTGCCGCGCACAGATCCAGCACCCGCAAACCGGTCACATCGCCCAGAAGGCGCGCGGGCATGGCGGCGGCGGCGTCCTGCACCCACCAATCCCCCGACTCAAACCCCGGCAGGGTCGAGACCTGACCGCCCGACAGACGCAACGACCCGGTCGGCAGCACCGTAGCGCCGTCGATCTCGGTCGGGCGCTGCGGCGTCAGGTCCAGCGGGGCACCGGCCAGATGCGCCGCTTCGATCCCGACGATCCGATCCTTGCCGAAGGCCTTGGCCACCGGCCCGCGCAGCCATCCCGGCAGGGCGGGGGCCGGCAGCGCGTCCCAAGCGCTGCGGTCGTCCACCATCTTGCGCAGCACGGCGTTGACCAGACCTGATTGCTTGACCGTGCGCGGCGACATCCGCGCCATGGCGACGGCATCGTTCACGACGCCATGCGCGGCGGCCCCGTCCACGAACACCTCCACCAGCGCCAGCCGCAGGATATCGCGCACCTTGGCGGCGGGCTGGCGGTCCATGTGGACCTTCATCATCGCGTCGGCCTGTCCCATGTGGCGCAGCACCAGACCCGCCAGCCGAAGCGCGCGGGCCGCCGCCGGGCCGGTCAGACCGCTGGCCCCGTCGCCCAGCATCCGACCGTCGCGCAGGACGTGGGACAGCAGGCGGATCGCCCCCATCCGCGCCGACAGGCTTTCGGGTATTTCGCGTCTGGCGGCGGGCGGCTGCGACATCGGGCTTCCTTGCAGATAAGGATCCGGGGGGTATATCCATTCCCTGTCCCCGGCAAGGAGAGCCCGATGACCCAGCCGACCCGCATGTCCGTCGACGCCGACGCCATTCCGCAAGCCGCCGATGATGCGCCAGCCTGTCCGACAACGCCGCGCGATCGCGGTATCGACCTGACCCCACTTGACGCCACCGCCGAAGCCGCACGTCGCGCCGCCCTGCCGGACGTCGCACGGCGCGCGTTGGAGGAGGCGGAGGCCCGCAAGCAAGCGGACCTTGACCTGCCCGTCGAACTTGGCGGGCGCAAAGGGCCAGAGCCGGTGCGCTATGGCGATTGGGAACTTAAGGGCATCGCAATCGATTTCTGACGCGACGCGCGCCTCAACGCAGCGTCAGGTCCGCCACATCGCCCGTGCCCTGGTCGGCCTGAAACCGGACCACGTCGCCCTGCACGGCGACGGTCTGGCAATTGCGCGGAAAGCTCCGGATCGCCGAATCCAAGGTGCGGCAAAAGAACGGCCCTTCCCACGTCCAGCCGCCGGTCACCTTGAAGCCAAAGGCCCGACCGGTGATCGCGCCGCCATCGCTGACGATCAGGCCCACGCCGTTGCCGGTCAGGCGCTTGCCGGTCACGATGGCAAGAAACGTGTCGCGGTCGGTGACCGGTTCAAATGCGAAGGCGGCGGTGGGAAAGAACAGGGCGAGAAGCAGGGCGCGCATCATGGGAACTCCGATTGGGTTAGTCGAGGACCTAGCCCGGTGTCACTTCAGGCCCAGCACATCCAGCATGTCATAGGCCCCCGGTGGGCGGCCCGCCGCCCAGCTTGCGGCCTTGAGCGCGCCACGCGCGAAGACGCTGCGATCGGACGCCTGATGGCGCAGGGTGATCCGCTCCCCGTCGGCTATGAACATCACGTCGTGGTCGCCGATCACATCGCCGCCACGGATCGCATGAAAGCCGATGGTGCCGCGCCCGCGCGCGCCCGTGATGCCGTCGCGGCCCCGGTCGGCCACGGCGTCCAGCGTCACACCCCGCCCAGCCGCGGCCGCTTCGCCCAGCATCAGTGCCGTGCCCGAGGGCGCGTCGACTTTGTGCCGGTGATGCGCCTCGACGATTTCGATGTCGTAATCGGCGTCAAGGCTGGCGGCGACCCGTTCCACCAGTTGCGTCAGAAGGTTCACGCCCAGCGACATGTTGCCCGCCCGCACGATGGCCGTCCGGTCGGCGCAGGCGTCAATCGCGTCGATGTCGTCGCCCGTCAGGCCGGTCGTTCCGATGACATGGGCCGTGCCGTGATCCGCACACAGCCGCGCCATGGCGACCGTGGCGGCGGGCGTGGTGAAGTCGATCACCGCATCCGTAGTTGGCAGCACACTTGCCGCATCGTCGGTCACCGGCACACCCGATGGCGCGCCGCCCATGGCTGCGCCAAGATCCTGACCGACCCAATCGTGGCCCGGCGCTTCGGTCACGGCGACGAGGTGCAGGTCATCGGATCCTTCGATCAGCGAACACAGCATCCGGCCCATGCGCCCTGACCCGCCCATCACCACCAGTCCCGTGCCCATCGCGCGTCTCCTTGCCGTTTCGTCCGGTTTGCGGGAACCCGCGTCCCCATGCAACGCTTGCACTCGGGCGATGGCGCAAATATCTGCCACCCCCTTGAGGAGATCGATCCATGGCACGACACCCCAGAGAGAACCGCGGCCCGTCGCAGCGCCAGCTGCGCGTCGGCGAATTGATCCGGCGCAAGCTTTCCGAGATCCTGATGCGCGGCGAGGTGCATGACGAGGAGCTCAATAGTCTGATGATCACCGTGAACGAGGTAACGGTCAGTGCCGACCTGAAGATCGCGACCGCCTGGGTCCTGCCGTTGGGCGGCGACCGCAAGGAGGAGGCGATTGCCGCGCTCAAGCGGTGCAAGGGGCAATTGCGCCACCTGACGGGCAAGGACATGACCCTGCGCCATTCGCCCGACCTGCGGTTCCGCATCGACGAGACGTTCGACCGGATGGACGCCACACGCGCGCTCTTCGCCGACGAGACCGTCGCACGGGACGTCGCCGCCACGGACGATGGCGAGGGGGACGCGGACGGGGACGGCGGGGAATGATCCGCCTTTCGGCCCTGATCCTGATGCTTGCGACCGGGGCCGCGGCCGCCTGCGAGGCGGTGCGCCACCGCGACCGCGCTTTCACCGTCTGCACCGCCGATCTTGCCTCGCAATCGATCGAGTTGGAGCTGTTGGGCGACGACGGCGCACCGCTGGGCAGTTTCGTGGCGCTGGACCGTGCCGTCGACGCTCCGATCGCCTTTGCCATGAATGCCGGGATGTACCACGCCGACCGCCGCCCCGTCGGCCTGTATATTCAGGACGGCGTGCAATCGAAATCCATCGTGACACGCGAGGGGCCGGGCAACTTCGGCCTGCTGCCGAATGGCGTGTTCTGCGTGCGCGGCGACCGCGCCGACGTCATCGAGAGCCGCACCTTCGCCGCCGATCCGCCCGCCTGCGATCAGGCCACGCAATCCGGCCCCATGTTGGTCATCGACGGCGCGCTGCACCCGCGCTTCCTGCCCGAGTCCCCATCGGCCAAAGTGCGCAACGGGGTCGGCGCGACGCCGGACGGACGGACGGTGCATTTCGTCATCTCGGACCAACTGGTGACATTTCACGAGATGGCGACCCTATACCGCGACGTGCTTGGGGTCCGAAATGCGCTGTTCCTCGATGGCTCCGTCTCGCGCCTGTTCCACCCGGCCAGCGGACGCAGCGATGGCGGTCGGCAGATGGGCCCGATCGTCGTCGTGACGGGGCGCTGACATGGGGCGTCGCAAGAAGGGAAACCCGGTCCACGGTTGGATGATCGTGGACAAGCCGGCGGGCGTGACCTCGACCCAGGTCGTGGGCAAGGTCCGCTGGGCGCTGGACGCGCAGAAGGCGGGCCATGCCGGAACCCTGGACCCGGACGCGACGGGCGTGCTGGCGGTCGCGCTGGGCGAGGCGACGAAGACGGTGCCCTTCGTGACCGATGCGCTCAAATGCTACCGCTTCCGCGTGGTCTGGGGGGCGGAAACTTCTACCGACGACGCCTCTGGGACGGTGACGACGACATCGGACGTCCGCCCCGACGCGGACGCGTTGAGCGCCGCGCTGCCCGCGTTCCGCGGTGACATCCGGCAGGTGCCGCCGCAGGTGTCCGCCGTGAAGGTGGAGGGAGAGCGCGCCTACGATCTGGCCCGCGAGGGGGTGGAAATGGACCTGGCCGCGCGCGACCTGTTTGTCGAACGGCTGGAGCTGATCTCGCAGGACGGCACGGGGGTCGAGTTGGAGATGGTCTGCGGCAAGGGCGGCTATGTCCGCGCCATCGCCCGCGATCTGGGTCGCGCGCTGGGCTGTCTGGGCCACGTCGCCTGGCTGCGTCGCACCTGGTCCGGCCCGTTCGAAGCCGACGCCGGTCTGTCGTTGGAGGAGGTGGAGGCCATGGCCCGCACGCCCGATCTGCACGCCCGGCTGTTGCCGCTGGAACTGGGCCTGCACGGCCTGACTGAAATTGCCGTGAACGAGATATCTGCCACGCGCCTGCGCCACGGCAACCCCGGCGATGCGTTGCAAGGTGCGAACTACGGCGAGACCTGTTGGGCGTCGCATCAGGGTCGCGCCGTGGCCGTCGGAACGTACCGCGCCGGGGCGGTGCATCCGTCGAAGGTCTTCCAGACCTGAAACATCCGGCGCGTCGTCGGCGGGCCTTTTGCCATGATTGTTTCAGCGGATCACGCGATTTGGGGTGTGGCGGTCGCGGCGGGTGAAGTGCGCGTGAGGGGGGCTGCCACCAATGGGGTTTGGGGGGCTAGACCGAGTCCAACCCTGCGTCGGCGAACCGCCGATGCGCCGACAGCCAAAAGGAAAAACCCCATGACATCCGCCCGCTCCTTATCCGACACCGCCTGGACGATCCTGATCGCCGGGGCGCTTGCCACGATCGCCTTCGACTTCTTCGGCAAGGGTCTCTCGCCGCTTCTGGGGTTCGCCAAGCTGGCCCCGGTGCCGCTGGCGCAATCGACGCTTAAGGTGGTCTTCGGATCCGTTCCCGCCGGGGCCGCCGATGCGCTGCACATCATCACCGGTTTGATCTTCTATCCTTTGGGATACCTCCTCGTGGCGCGCCCCGTCGCCGCCAAAGTGACGCCCTGGCTGCATTGGTCGGTCGTCGCGACGGCCTATGGCATCGGCCTGTGGATCTTCGCACTCTACGTCATGGCGCATCTGGTCGCCGGTAATCCAGCGTTCCTGGGCTTCACCGGGATCACCTGGGTCGCTTTGTGGGGCCATGTCCTGTTCGGTCTGGTTGCCGCCGCGGTGATCGAACGCCGCCTGCCGAAACCCGGCGCCGCCCCGGCGCTGGCCTGATCCACGCGGCCAGCCCCTTGCCACCGGGGGCACGGGGCTGGCACATCCGGTGAATGATTACCCGAACCCACACAAAGGGGGACGCCCCCTCCACCGCGACCTATTCGGACGATGAGAGTTATCGCTACGTCCTGACCCGAACCTGGGACGGTGCGGGGGACAGGGTCGCCTTCGTCATGCTGAACCCCTCCACCGCGACCGAATTTCAGAATGATCCCACGGTCGAGCGGTGCGAGCGGCGCGCCCGCGCCCTGGGGTTCGGGGCCTTCCGCGTCGTGAATATCTTCGCCTATCGCGCCACCGATCCGCGCGACATGCGGGCGCAGTCCGATCCCGTCGGCGGGCCGGCGAACGACGACGCCATCCGCGAGGCGGCGCTTTGGGCGGATACGACCATCTGTGCCTGGGGCACCCACGGGGCCTATCTGGATCGGGGGCCACGGGTCGAGGCACTGCTGCGCGCGACGGGCAAGCCGCTTGCCACGCTGGGCCTGTCCAAGGATGGCCACCCAAAACATCCGCTCTATATCGCCTATTCCGTGCAGCCGACTCCCTGGGAGGTTGCATGGATCTGACGCGCCACAGCGTCACCGTCGATGACGGCACGACCCTCGCCGTGTACGAGGCGGGGCAGGGCGCACCGCTGATCCTGTTGCATGGGTTTCCGCAGAACCATCGCTGCTGGTTGCCGGTCCTTCCCGAGTTGGCGCGCACCCATCGGTGCATCCTGATCGATCTGCGCGGCTACGGCGACAGCGATGCGCCTGCGGATGATGCGGGCCACACGACGTATTCCAAACGACGGATGGGGCGTGATGTTCTTGCCGTCCTCGATGCGCTTGGCATCGACCGGGCCGATGTGGCTGGCCACGACCGGGGCGCGCGGGTGGCATACCGTTTCGCGCTGGACCATCCCAACCGCCTGCACCGCCTTGCCATTCTGGAGGTCATTCCCACGGTCGCCTTCTGGGATGCGTGGAATGCGGATCTGGCGCAGACGGCCTATCATTGGAATTTCCTCGCGCAGCCCGCGCCATTTCCAGAACGTCTTATCGCCGCCGACCCAAAGTTCTGGGTGGATTGGACGCTCTCGGCCTGGACGCTGGCGAAATCTCTTGCCCCCTTTTCGGATGACGCCCTCCAAAGTTATCGGTCGCAGGCCGCCGATCCGATGCGCGTCGCCGCGATGTGTGCCGACTATCGCGCGGGCTTTCACACCGACCGTGCGATCGACGCAGCCGACCGCGCCGCCGGTCGTCGGATCGCCGCGCCGCTTCACTTCATCTGGGGGGAGCATGGTTTTCCGGCCTCCACCGGCGATCCGGCCGCCGTCTGGCGCGACTGGGCCGACACGGTTACGGACACATCCGTCCCGTCAGGCCATTTCGCCATGGAGGAGGTTCCACGCGCCGTCGGCCGCGCGCTGGCCAGGTTCTTCGCTGATTGACCGATGGCCCTTGGCCAAGTGGACGCGGGCACCGCGTCAAAAACTGATATTGATGTCCCCGTGATCACGCCTGTCGGATCAGTAGGATGTCCGTAGGCTCGATCCCGGTGCTGTCCGCCAGTCTGATGACGGTCACGCCATCGAGCGCGATATCGGTTCCGCCATCACGCTCGAATATGCCGAGTTGCGGTACATCCTGGCCGCTGTAGTCAATCTCGATCGCGTCTTCGGTCGGATCGAAATCTTCGATCACGGAGATATCGTATGCTTGGGTGTTCGCCTGATATGCAGCGGCGGACGGGGCCCGAAACAGAAAAAGGTCCGACCCGTCGCCACCGACAAGGGTATCCGCGGCACCGCCTGCAAGCGTGTCGTCCCCCATGCCTCCGATCAGGCTGTCGCCGTCGTCACGATCCTGTCCACCATCGTCCATAACCGTCCCATCGAGCAGGTCGTCACCCTCGCCGCCAACACCGATATCCCGGCCCTCGCCGCCGATCAGCCGGTCTGCACCATTGCCGCCCGTCAGTGTGTCATCGCCATCGCCACCCGAAATCAGATCGTCGCCGTCATCACCGGTCAGACGATCGTTTCCGGCGTCGCCGTGAAGCATGTCGTCATCGCCGCCGCCCGAAACGCTGTCGTCACCATCACCGCCCATCAGAACGTCGCGGCCGGCGAGGCCCGACAGGGTGTCGTCGCCGCCGTTTCCGATCATCAGATCGCTCGATCCCGTGCCCTCGATCCGGTCCGCGTCGTCGTTCCCCAGGATCGCATCGTTTGGCAAGGCGACGGGGGCGGCGGACGTGTCCACAATCCGATCCGTCAAATGATCGCCACCGATTTGATCGCGAACGGGAAGGTCCGAACGATCGCCGTGGTCTTCGGGACGGGTTGCGTCGGACGCGGCTGGGACCTCGTCAGCACTCGTCGTGGCCCGGTCGTCGGCCGGCACAAGCGACGATATTGGGTCATCGCCCATATCGTGCCGGTCGATACTGGCTTCGGTCCTGGCGGTATCGTCCAGCTCCCCATCCAGCAGATCACCTGACGGCGTGTCGGCTTCGGGGGGGCGCTCCGTCTCCTCGGTCAAGGGATCGGTTTCGTCGTCTTCATCGCCCATGGGAAGCGCGACCATCAGCCCGGACACGAACAACCCTGCAAGACCCGCGATCAACAGCATTGGACACGCCACACGATGCGAAGCAGAGAAGCGTTCATGGTTTGTTCGACCCAACGGTTGCGCGCCAAAATCGTTGAAGAGGACAAGGTCATTCCAATCCGGTAGCACGTCCGGCCGATTCCGCCCAAATGGCAAACGTTTAAAAGGCGCGCGATCTTGCTCGTGTGCTTTCGCGTCAGGGCTTTTCAACGGGATGGAATCGTTGTACGCGCAGCGCTCTCCAAGGGCCTTGCTGGACGACATCCCGGCCTGCGCCATCACACCAACTCTCAAGGAGCCCCCGATGTCGATTACCGTCGAAGAGAAGAACCGCCTGATGAAGGAATTCGCGACCAAGGAAGGCGACACCGGTTCGCCCGAGGTGCAGATCGCGATCCTGACCAGCCGGATCACCACCCTGACCGAGCATTTCAAGACCCACAAGAAGGACAACCACTCCCGTCGTGGCCTTCTGATGATGGTTGCGCAGCGTCGCAAGCTGCTGGATTACGCCCGCGGCAAGAGCGAGGAGCGCTATCAGGATCTGATCAAGCGCCTGGGCATCCGCCGCTGATATCGCGCAGACGATCGAACGCAAAAAAGGGGCCTCGCGGGCCCCTTTTCCTTGTTCTGGACGCGCCGGTCAAAGCCCGATTGTCGCCTCCACCAGCGCCATCCAAAGCGGTATCGCCAAAATCGCCACAGGCGTTCCCAGACCGGTTGACGTGCCGACGTAAGCCGAGGGGTTCGCCTCGGGTAGGGCACCGCGCATGGTCGGCGGCCCGGAAATGTCCGAACTGGACGCCGCCATCACCGACAGAAGAACCACCCCGCCGGCCGAGAAGCCGGTCATCTGGTGGATCACCAGGCCCGCGCCTAAACCGATAAGGCCGTGGACGAGGGGCCCCGCCAATCCATACAAAATATAGGCGTGCGCGACCTTGCGCATCTCGGACAGCCGGGCCCAGGCCTCCATCCCCATGATGAGCATGAGGATCGACAGCAGACCCCGGAACAGCGGCTCGTAGAAGCTCTCGAAGATGGCGTCTGGCCGTGCAAATGTCCCGAGGGCCAGACCGAGGCACAGGGCCGAGATCGCGGGGCTGCGGAATGTATCGCCGATGATTTCGGAAATCATCCCCCCGTTCAGGACAGGGCCGCCGCCGGTGCCGCCGCCCATCGCTATCGTGCCGTCGTGCACGAACGGTGCGGTCCGCCGCTGATCCGCCAGTTTGGCCAGCACGATTGCAGTGACCAGGGCCGCGATGTCCATAAACGGATAGAGCGCGCCGATGAAGCCTTCGTAGGCCACGCCGGCCCCGTCCAGCATCGCCATTCCCGCGGCGAGGGTGGATGCAGAGACCGCCCCGAACAGCCCCGCTGTCGCCAAGCCGTCGACCGGCGCGACACCCTTCCACCGCGCCAGCGTGACCGTGCCGAGGAGGACGATGGCGACGCCGACGAGGGCCGCACCGATGGCCGGAACGGCCAGTTCCACCAGATCGGCCTGTCGCACCGAAATGCCGGCTGACATGCCGACCTTCAGCAAGAGCAACAGCACGATGAACTTGTAGACCGGGGCCGGCACCTCCAATTTGGAGCCCATCGCGGCAAGGACCATGCCGCCGATCAGGAAGGCGAGGGTCGGTTTTTGGGCTTGGGCGACCATCGTGGTCAGAATGTCGATGATGATGTCCATTGCGGGATCCTCGGGTTGCGGTTCCGCTGATCTATTCCGGCACTAGATTCTTTAAAAATACATGTTCGAGAAGGTTTCGTTCGTTATTATAGAACGATGAAAAGTCTCAACTACCATCACCTGCGTTATTTCCATGCGGTTGCGCACCACGGGACGCTCACGCAGGCGGCCGCACATCTCAATGTGTCCCAATCCGCCCTCTCCACTCAGATCGCGGCGCTGGAGGCGCGGTTGGGTCACCCGCTCTTCGATCGGATCGGGCGCGGCCTGAAACTGACCGAAGTGGGTCGGATCGTTCTGGATCATGCCGACCGGATCTTCCGTATCGGCGATGATCTGGCCGTCCTTCTGAACCGCAGCGGCGACGATGCCCCGCCTTTGCGGGTTGGCGCGGCCTCCACCCTGTCTCGCAATTTCCAGTTGCGGTTCCTCGCCCCCCTTCTGGATGGCGAGACCGATCTGGTCCTGCGGTCGGGGGATGAACTTGCCCTGCTCGACGATCTGCGAACCCATGCGCTCGACGTCGTGCTGACCTCCGCGCCGCCCAGCCTGTCTGGCCAGACCGACCTTGCCGCCCATTTGCTGGCCAGCGACCCGGTCGGTATCCACGGTGCCCCGGCTCTGCTGACCGCAGCCACGTTGCGGGACCTGCTGGAGACGGTGCCCTTCATCGTCCCGTCCGAGAGCGGGATCCGCGCGGGGTTCCTCGCGGTTGCGGAACGCCTTGGCGTGCGGCCGAGGATACTGGCCGATGTCGATGATATGGCGATGGTGCGCCTGCTGGTCCGCGAAGGCATCGGGCTGGCCGTGGCACCCGCCGTCGTGATCGCCGACGAATTGTCGGACGGGCGGCTGGCCACCGCGGCGTTTCCCCTGGACATTGCGCTGCGCTTCTATGCCGTCACCCTGCGCCGCGATTTTCCACACCCCGCCCTTGCCGGTCTGCTGACGGGGTGAGGGCCACGGGCCGGGACGCTTCCCTTCCGGTGTCAAACCAAGTAGGAGGCCGCATCTGAGACGTGACGCCCTGACCCCGGCGCATGGCATGATGTAGGGGGTCGGCGGCAATGGGGCCGCCATTCAACGACGCACTGGCAGGGGCCAGCGGGCGTCAGACAGGATACGAAATGTTCAACATCGTCAAAAAAGAGATCGAATGGGGTCACGACACCCTTTCGCTCGAAACCGGAAAAGTCGCGCGTCAGGCCGACGGATGCGTCATCGCCACATACGGCGAAACCTCCGTCATGGCCGCTGTGACTTATGCCAAGCAGCCCAAGCCGGGTCAGGATTTCTTCCCCCTGACCGTGCACTACAACGAAAAATATTATGCGGCCGGTAAGGTTCCGGGTGGCTTCTTCAAGCGTGAAGCCCGCCCGACCGAGAAAGAGACGCTGACGTCGCGTCTCATCGACCGTCCGATCCGCCCGCTGTTCGTCGAAGGCTTCAAGAACGAAGTCCTCGTGATCTGCACCGTGCTGAGCCACGACTTGGAAAACGACCCCGATATGGTCGCCATGATCGCCGCCTCGGCCGCGCTTACGATTTCCGGTGCGCCCTTCATGGGTCCGATCGCCGGTGCGCGCGTCGGCTTCGTCGATGGCGACTACATCCTGAACCCGTCGGTCGACGACATGCAGGACCTCAAGAACAACCCCGAGCAGCGTCTCGACTTGGTCGTCGCCGGCACCAAGGACGCCGTGATGATGGTCGAATCGGAAGCCTACGAGCTGACCGAGTCCGAGATGCTGGGCGCCGTGAAGTTCGGTCATGAGCAGATGCAGCCGGTTCTGGACCTGATCATCGATCTGGCCGAAGCCGCCGCGAAGGAGCCGATGGATTTCCAGGCCCCCGACTATTCCGCCATTCTGGCCCGCGTGAGCGAGCTGGGCGAGCAGAAGATGCGCGACGCCTACGCCATCACCGACAAGCAGGAGCGGACGCATGCCGTCTCCGCCGCCAAGGACGCCATCAAGGCCGAATTGTCCGAAGACGAATTGGGCGATAGCAATCTGGGCACCGCGCTGAAAAAGCTCGAGTCCAAGGTTCTGCGCGGCGATGTCGTCAAGAACGGCAAGCGGATCGATGGGCGTGCCCTCGACACCGTGCGGCCCATCGTCTCCGAAGTCGGCCTTCTGCCGCGGACCCACGGGTCGGCCCTGTTCACCCGTGGTGAAACCCAGGGCCTGGTCGTGACCACGCTGGGCACGGGCGACGACGAGCAGTTCATCGACGCGTTGCACGGCAATTTCAAATCCAACTTCCTGCTGCACTACAACTTCCCGCCCTATTCGGTAGGTGAAGTCGGTCGCTTCGGTCCTCCGGGTCGCCGCGAAATCGGTCACGGCAAGCTGGCGTGGCGTGCGTTGCAGGCGGTCCTGCCGTCGGCGACGGATTTCCCCTACACCATCCGTCTGGTATCCGAGATCACGGAATCGAACGGCTCTTCCTCGATGGCGTCGGTTTGCGGCGGCTCGCTGTCGATGATGGATGCGGGCGTGCCGCTCAAGGCGCCGGTCGCCGGTGTGGCCATGGGCCTCGTGATGGAATCGGACGGGGAATATGCCGTTCTGACCGATATCCTGGGCGATGAGGATCACCTCGGCGACATGGACTTCAAGGTCGCGGGCACCGAAGCCGGTATCACCTCGCTCCAGATGGACATCAAGATCGCGGGCATCACCCCCGACATCATGGAGAAGGCGCTGGATCAGGCCAAGGCCGGTCGTATCCACATCTTGGCCGAGATGGCCAAGGCGTTGACCGAAGCCTCCTCCTTCTCGGAGCATGCGCCCAAGATCGAGACGATGCAGATCCCGACCGACAAGATCCGGGAAGTCATCGGATCGGGCGGCAAGGTCATCCGCGAGATCGTGGAGATGTCCGGTGCCAAGGTCGACATCAACGACGAGGGCATCATCAAGATCGCATCCAACGTGCAGGAGTCGATCCAGAAGGCCTATGACATGATCCATTCGATCGTGGCGGAGCCCGAGGAAGGCAAGGTCTACAAAGGCAAGGTCGTGAAGATCGTCGATTTCGGTGCCTTCGTGAACTTCTTCGGCAAACGCGATGGCCTGGTGCACGTCAGCCAGATCGAGAACCGTCGCCTGAACCATCCGTCCGACGTGCTCAAGGAAGGGCAGGACGTCTGGGTCAAGCTGTTGGGCTTCGACGATCGCGGCAAGGTCCGGTTGGCCATGAAGATGGTCAATCAGGAAACCGGCGAAGAAGAGGCCGCGTCCGAAGACGCCGAGTGATCCGATCCTTTGAATGACGAAGGCCCCGGCAGCGATGCCGGGGCCTTTTCATTTTGCGGATCACCCGTTTACGGGGTCTTGGCAGTTCGCGGCCCTGGTGATGGGGCATTCCGGTGGAGGTTTCCGCTCCAACCGACGCCGTCCCGGCATTGCCCGGGTGGCATACGGTTCGAGACCTCTCGACACCGCAGAAATCTGGTCAAAGCCGGACATCCCGAAAACAACGGTCAACTCCGCATCTCGAACCGACTGACAGGCGAGGCGGCGGCAAATCTGCGGAGTGATCGGGGGAATGGACTGAATACCGCCTCGCCCTGCCTCGAGGCCCGTGATTATTCGCGCCCCGTTTCCAGATCTGCCGACGGGAAAGAAGATCCGGGATGATCTGAAATATCATCCATTCTGCCGGACGTCAGGCCGCTTGCCCGACATCATTTGCGTCGCCGTCGTGGGTGCCGAAATTCTGGATCGCTTTGGACAGGCCATGCGCGCTGGTCCGCAAAGTTTGGCAGGCGGCGGTCGTTTCCTCGAACATGGTGGCATTTTGTTGGGAGACCCGGTCCAGGTCGCGCAACGCTGCGTTGATCCCGTTGACCCCGGTCGCCTGTTCGTCGGAGGTGGCGGCGATCTTGCTGATCCGCGTGGTCACCGTCTCGACCGTTCCGATGATCTTCTCCAAAGCGCCGCCCGTGTCGTGCACCAACGCGACGCCCCGCTCGATCTGGTCGCCGGATTGCGCGATCAGGGCGTTGATCCGGTTCGCCGCTTCGGAGGAACGCTGGGCCAGGGCCCGCACTTCCGACGCGACGACGGCGAAACCGCGCCCTGCGTCGCCGGCCCGCGCCGCTTCCACCCCGGCGTTCAAAGCCAGCAGGTTGGTCTGGAACGCGATGTCCTCGATCATCGACGTGATCTTGCGCACTTCCCCGGCAGATTTTTCGATTTCGCCCATCGCGGCGATCGCCTGGTTCATGACTTCCGCGCCCGTCTGCGCTTCGGTTCCGGTCATGACCATCACCTCTTCCGCCTTGCCCGCATCTTCTGCGGTCGCGCGGATTAACTTGGTCAACTGCTCGGTCGAGCCGGTGATCTCCTCGAGTGTTGCGGCCTGACGTTCCGTGCGGTGCGACAGATCCACGGCTGCTGCCGCGATGTCGTCCGTCTCGCCAGTGATCGTGCCTGAGACGAGCCGGATTTCGCGCAACGCGTTGTCCAAAATCTCCAGCGTGGTGTCGAACCGGTCGCCGAGATCTTCGTAGGTTTGCGGCAATGTGCCGGCAATGCGGGTCTGAAGCTCGCCGCAGGCCAGCCTTTCGAGCGCCTCGCGCAGCACGTCCATCGCCTCTCCCTGCCGGGCCTGATCCTCGGCTTTCCGCCGTTCCTCTCTCAGCTTCAGTTCGGCTGCGACAGCATCCAGTTCTTCGGCGCGTCGGGTTTTCTCCAACCCGGTGGCCAGCGCGTCTTCGGCGTCCCTTCGGGCGCTTTCGGCGGCTGACCTTGCCATTTCCGTCTCGGCCAAGGCCTCGGCCGCGCGTTGCTCGGCGGCCAGCGCGGCTTCCTTGGCGGCATGGGTCGCTTTCTGCTCGCGCGCGGCGGCTGTGACCAGACGAACGCGGGTGTGGATCGTCGCGCCCAAGGCCGCGGCAAGAAGGATCACCGCAGCCCCATGCAATGCCGTCCGCTCCACCAAGGCGAGCGCCGTCGCGTCGGAGACGCCGTAGACCAAGCCGGGCATCGCGACCGTCAGAATGGCATGATGCAGGATGATCGCGACGGCGGCGACGATAAGCGCCCGAAGGTCCACCATCGCCGCGATCGCGCCGAGCGCCACGAAGAAATACATGTGGATATCCAGCTGCCACGGATGCTGTTGCATGGCGGCGGTCAGGAGCATGATCTGACCGGTCAGCGCCAACGCGATCGCGACCCGGCCCAGCCCGACGTCCAGCCGCCGGATCAAGAGGGCCAACGCCGAAAGCGCCACCGACAGGACGACGAGCGGCAGGGGAGCCGTACCGGTTATGAACGCCGCCAGAAGGACCGGGAACACGCACAGGGAGGAGGTGACGAGAAGCAGGTAGGCGGCCTTTTCGCGGCTTTGCGCAAGGAAGAGATCAGGCATTTCGACCACACATGAAGTTGGAAAGCTTGTCGGCATTCAGCAGAAGATATGGCCATTGGGCCCGCAGATCGGACAGGAAGTCCGGGTCTTGCGAATGCACCAGCAGGCCGAGCGGCGGGCGCGTCGGCCCGATGGGATATCCGCCGGCCCGTGACACCATCGCCTCGACGTTCGACAAACCCGGCACACCCACCACCAAGATGGGCTGCGAGGGGACAGCGCGGGGCAGCGACAAAACGAGCGCCGCCAGCCCGACCAGAGGGAAGGCGGTGAACAACAGGCACGCGGCGCAGGTACGGAGACTCATCATTTCTCCGACCTAGCAGCCGAGTCTTTCCGAAGCCTTAAGCGGTGTGTCTAGCCTTCGCGCGGCGGGACATTCAGCCCCGCCTGGACGCCGGGTCGGGCCATGAACCGATCGACATAGGCCTGAAGTCCGGGATGGTCCGACCATCCGACGGCGTCGCGCGCACCGTAGAATTCCAGGGCGTTGAGCCACGGCACGATCGCGATATCGGCGATCGAAAAATCCCCCGCGATCCAGTCCCGATCACCAAGCGCGTCGGCCAGGACACCCAGCAGGCGACGACCTTCGGTAACATATCGTTCCTTGGGGCGTGGGTCCTCGATCTCGGCACCTGCGAACTTCGTGAAATATCCAAGTTGACCGAACATTGGGCCAAGGCCGCCCATCTGCCACATGACCCATTGCGTGATCCGCGCCCGTTCCGCGGCGTCTCCACCGCCCAGCCGGCCTGTCTTATCCGCAAGATACAGAAGGATCGCCCCGCTTTCCCACAGGCCGATCGGCTTGCCGTCGGGGCCGTCCGGGTCGATGATCGCCGGGATCTTGTTGTTGGGATTGAGCGACAGGAATTCCGGCGATTTGACGTCCGCATCCGACAGGGTGACGCGATGCGCCTCATAGGTCAGACCCATCTCCTCCAATGCGATCGACACCTTCAGGCCGTTCGGCGTCGGAAAGCTGAACAGCTGAAGGATGTCGGGAGAGTTCGGTTTCCAACGTTGCGTGATCGGAAAGGCGGACAGGTCGGCCATGATAATCTCCTTTGCAAGTCGGTCACACCTAATGCTGCCGTAAGGGAAGAAAACGGGTGACACGCGGCTTCAAACCGACAAGGTGCTGGGCGCGGTATGTCAAAAAATGTCGCCCGCAACCGGGAATGGAAGATCGAGGGAACACATGATTAACGAATTCAAGGATTTCATCGCCAAGGGCAATGTCATGGACATGGCCGTCGGCATCATCATCGGCGCGGCCTTTACCGCGATCGTCACGTCTCTGGTGGGCGATCTGATCAATCCGATTATCGCGCTCTTCACCGGCGGGATCGACTTCTCGGGCTGGTTTTACGTGCTGGGCGACGGCGAATTCGCCTCGGTCGAGGCCGCGACGGAGGCAGGCGTGGCGGTCTTTGCGATCGGCAAGTTCATCATGGCGGTGATCAATTTCCTGATCGTCGCCTTCGTGGTGTTCATGCTGGTCAAGATGGTGAACCGCATCAAGGCGGCGGCCGAGCGGCCCGACGATGCGGCCCCCGACGTGAAGACCGGCCCGTCGGAACTGGACGTCCTGCTGGAGATCCGCGACGCGCTCAAGCGCAGCGCATGACAGACCTTGCCGATCCGAAGGGCCCGCGCGTGCGGGCCCTTTCTCGTCGCACGACCCTCAGGTCAGCAGCGTGTCGGGGTTGACCGACTTCATCCCCAAGGCCTCGCCCACGGCGGCATAGGTCAGCTGACCTGCATGGACGTTCAATCCGTTCTTCAGATTGACGTCGTCCGCACAGGCCTTTTTCCAGCCCTTGTTGGCCAGATCCAGCAAGAACGGCAGCGTCGCGTTGCCCAGCGCCAGCGTGGACGTGCGCGCCACGGCCCCCGGCATGTTCGCCACGCAGTAATGCATGATGCCGTCGACCTCATAGATCGGGTCCTGGTGCGTGGTCGCCTTCGACGTCTCGAAACATCCGCCCTGGTCGATGGCGACGTCCACGATGGCGGCCCCCGGCTTCATGTGCGCAAGATCCGCCCGCTTGACCAGCTTGGGCGCAGCCGCGCCGGGGATCAGCACGGCGCCGATCACCATATCCGCCTGCATCACCAGCTCGGCGGTATTGCCTGCACTGGCATAGCGCGTCTTGAAAACCGACCCGAAGGCATCATCCAGATACCGCAGCCGCGTCAGCGACCGGTCCAGCACCGTGACGCTGGCCCCCATGCCGGCGGCGATGCGCGCGGCATGGGTGCCGACGACACCGCCGCCGATCACGACGATATCGGCCGGCCCGACACCGGGCACGCCGCCCATCAGGGTGCCCCGGCCGCCATTGGCCTTTTGCAGGGTCCAGGCCCCGACCTGCGGGGCAAGCCGACCGGCCACCTCCGACATCGGGGCCAGCAGGGGCAGGCCGCCCATGCGATCGGTGACCGTCTCATAGGCGATGCAGGTCGCGCCCGACGCCAGCAGGTCCTGCGTCTGGTCGGGGTCGGGGGCCAGGTGCAGATAGGTGAACAGGATCTGCCCCTCGCGCAGCATCTTGCGCTCGCCTGCCTGCGGCTCCTTCACCTTCACGATCATGTCGGCCTTGGCGAAGACCTCCTCGGCGGTGTCGATGATGGTGGCCCCGACCGCTTCGTATTGCGCATCGGCGAAACCGGACCCTTCGCCGGCGCTGGTCTCCACGATGACGGAATGGCCGTGGGCGATCGCCTCCAGCGCGGCCATCGGCGTCATGCCGACGCGAAATTCCTGCGGTTTGATTTCCTTGGGGCAGCCGATGAGCATGTCGTTTCTCCCTGAACAAGCTTTGCGCCAGAATAGGAGCGCCGATCCGAGAATTCATCTCGATGACCGGCGCGTGATCAGGTAAGTCCGCGAGATTACCGCGCCATAAAGCGGAATAAAGGGAAAATATCGCATGCAGGTACAGATCGACGACACGGACGCCCGCCTTCTGCGCCTCGTACAGCGGGATGCGCGACTCACCGCGACGCAATTGTCGGACCGGCTCAACCTCTCACCCTCTGCCTGCCACCGTCGTCTGCAACGGCTGGAGGCGGCGGGCGTGATCGAACGGACGGTCGCGCTGCTCAACGCCCGCGCCGTGGCCCGGCCCACGACCGTCTTCGTGGAAATCAGCCTCGCCACGCAGGCCGATGACGTCCTCGACGCGTTCGAAGCGGCGGTCGCCCGCATACCGGACGTGCTGGAATGTCACCTGATGACCGGATCCTACGATTACCTGCTCAAGGTCGTGGCGCGCGATTCCGAAGATTTCGCGCAAATCCACCGCCGCCACCTTGCCCGCCTGCCCGGCGTGGCCAAGCTGCAATCGTCCTTCGCGCTCAAGACCGTTTTCGCAACGACCGCCTTGCCGGTCTAACCCATTAGACCGTTAAGCACGGCGAAGGTCGCGCCCCCGGCGATCACCGCCTGAATGACATCCTTGCGCCACATGCCCACCGCCAGCGTCACGCCCGCCGCAATCAGGCGCGCGGCGTCCGGCTCCCCCCCTGTCGCGGCGGGCCACAGGATCAGCGGCGCGACCAGCCCCGGCAAAACGGCAACGCCCGTGAACCGCAAATGTCGCAACAGCCACGGCGGCATTTCCCGATCGCCGATCAAACCCAGGAAGACGAAACGCGTCATATAGGTCAGCACGCCAAGGGCCGCGATGATCAGCCAGACGTTGGTATCGCTCATGCCGCCGCCTCCGCCCGTCGGTCCACCTCGGCCCCGACGACCATGCCCAGAACCGCCGCCGCGATCAGCCCCAGGTTCCACGGCACCCACCACAGCGATAGCGCGGCCACCACCGACACGAATGCCGCCGCGACATGCGCCCGGCTTTTCAGCATCGGCCCGACAAGTGCCACGAACGCCAGCGGCATCGCGAAATCCAGCTGCCAGGCATCGGGCACTTGCGCCCCCAGGACCGCGCCGGCCCAGGTCGCCCCGACCCAAGCGGGGAACACCGGCAGGGCGACGCCGGCGAAATACGCGACCTTGTCGGACACGCTCCAACGCGGCTGCGTGTCGAAGGCCGTCTGCGCCAGCGCATAGGTCTGATCCACCAGCAGATAGGCGATCAACCCGCGCTGCCACAGCGGGGCGGCCCCCAGATGCGGTGCCATGCTGGCCGAATACATCACCATCCGCAGATTCACCGCCAGCGCCGAAAGCACCACGATCGCCGCGGGCACCCCGTCGACCATCAGTTGCACGGCCGTGAACTGCGACGCGCCCGCAATCACCAGCACCGAAAACGCCATCACCTGATCCAGCGGCAAACCCGCCTCGACCCCCAGCACGCCGAACAGCGCGCCGAACGGCACCATGATCACGATGAACGGCAGGCCCTCGGCCACGCCGCGCCGAAACGGCGTTCTGTCGGAAGGGGGTCTCATCTTGCATCCGGGGATTGGGGGCGACACGATGGGCCTAGCCCTCGCAACGCCCGGTCTCAAGTGTCCACGCTCACGCCGCCCACCCTGCGGGTCGTTCCCGATCCGACCGACCCGCGTCTCACCCGGCCCGTCACCGGCGTCGACCAGTCGGGGCAGGCCGTCGATCTGCACGTGGTGGAGGAACGTCCGCTGACGATCTACCTCAATTCCCGCGAAATCGTGACCGCCATGACCATCGGCGATCACCCGCGCTGGCTGGCGTTGGGGTTCCTTGCCAATCAGGGAATGGTGTCGGCTGCGGACGAGGTGACGGCCATCGACTACGACGACGAACTGCAAACCGTCGTGGTGCGCACGGCGGTGGAAACCGATCACGAGGCCAAGCTGGCCCGCGCCACGCGCACCTCCGGCTGCGCGGTCGGCACCGTGTTCGGCGACATGATGGAGGGGCTCGACGGTTTGACCCTGCCGGCCACGCCGCTGCGCGTCTCAGACCTGCACGCCCTGTCGAACGCCATCAACCGCACCCCGTCGCTTTATCTTCAGGCGGGCGCGATCCACGGCACCTGCCTGTGCGCAGGCCCCGACCCGATTGCCTATTTCGAGGATGTGGGCCGCCACAATGCCGTCGACAAACTGGCCGGCTGGATGCGCGCCACCGGCACCGATGCCGGTGACAAGACCCTTTATACCACCGGCCGCCTGACGTCCGAGATGGTCATCAAATGCGCCCTGATGGGCATCCCCTGCCTCGTCTCGCGGTCCGGCTTTACCGCGTGGGGTGTGGAGATCGCGCGCCAGGTCGGCCTGACGGTAATCGGCCGGATGAAAGGCAACCGCTTCGTCTGCCTGAGCGGAGAGGAGCGGGTCGTATGGGACGGTTGATCCTGCAGGCGATCTGCGCCGTGGGCATCCTGCTGGCGGGATACGCCGTCTTCGTGTCGATGACGGCGGCCGTCGTTCTGCAAGGCTCGCCCGCCGAACCTCGGGCCGATCCCGGTTTTCCGGACGATTGCCTGCCGGTCGAGGGATGTGGCGTGTCGGTCGATCCGCTCGATCCCGCAACCCGGATCGCCTGGTCCAGGAGCTTGGAGGGGTGCGGGCTCGCCGTTACCGACGGCACATTCAATCCCACCGCCTATCCGTTCTGGAAACCGCGAAAACTGGCCGAGCAGGACATCTGCCTGTCCACCGTGGCCGGGATGCTGGGCGACTGGCGCAGCGTCGCTGCATGGATGCGCGCGACAGGCTTCACAGCGGACGGCGGCGTGAGACTCGTTCCGATAGGTTCTGATCGGCGCTATCACGTGTCGGGACATTTGATTGGCACCCGTGCGCAGACGGGTCTCCCCCAGATCCGCGGCACCCTGCGCAACCGCGCGCGCGACGAGCATCATGGGCCGGTCAAGATGACCGTCTCCCTTGATCCCGACGGCAAGGTGGGCGTGGTGACGCTCCATCCGGTCAGGTGATGATCCGCGCGCTTTGCCTCGTCTCGTTCTCCATGGCACCGGCCCCCTCCTACGCCGATCTGACCCGCAGCTTGGCCGAGGTGGAGGCCGCGCGAACTCCGGTCGTGACCACCAGCTATGGCGCGATGCGCGTGACCGATGCCATTGCCCGCACGCATCCCGCGCCGCCCGACAAAACGCTGGACCGGTTGCAAGGCTGCCTGCGCTCCGGTGCCGTGGGGAACGTCAAGGTCGATCTGGCGGCGTATGATTGGCCGGGCACGCGGGCCGCGCGCGATCACGAGGTCTGCCTGCTGCCGATCTTCGTGGCATTGGGCGATCGGGCGACCGTGCAGGAATGGGTGCAGGCCGTCATCGCGCGGAAGGCCGACCCCGATTGTCCTGCGGTCTGGAACACCAAGCAACCGGCCCGTTGGGGGCCCTCCGTCGTCCATGTCTGGCGCAGCCGACTGCCGGTGCCGCTGGCCATCGACGTGTTCGACCGCACCGCCAGCTGGTCCGAAGACATGCCGGCGCCCGTCCATTCCCTGCTGCGCATCACCTTCGACGACGATGGCTTGCCGCTGGCCGTGAAATACAATGCCTTTACATTCGGCAACCGGTACGGATTGGCGCGCTGTTGACGGGAACCCTGGCGGAAACCAAGCGTTAATCCGTCATTCACGAGTTCCTATCTGGGTTTCAACGATGATGTCGCTCCGCTCTGCTGCCGCTGCTGTTCTGCTCACCCTCGCGGCGGGTCCGTCCGCCTATGCCGATGACCTTGCACCCCTTGGCCCCACGACCGGCGCGATGTTCCATTCGGCGTCTGCCACGCTTCCGGCGGCGATTTGCGCGACCGATCCCGACTGCGGCTTCGCCATTCCGCCGTTTCCCGACACGATCTCCGTGGCCGCGACCGAAACGCTGGACGGATGCGCGCTCGACGCGACGGGCGATGGCTGGGCCGATCCGCTCTCCTACGATCTGTGGCGCAAGCGTAGCTTGCAGGACCACGAGACCTGCATCAGTGGCATCTTCGCCTCGCTCGGCACGTGGCCCGCCATCGCGTCCTGGATGCGCGCCAAGGACTTCGATGCCGACGGCGGCATCCGACTGACGCGGTTTCGCGACGATCCGACCGTCGGTTTCGTCGCGGCCCTGACCGGATCGCGCGCACGCACGGGCCTGCCGCAAATCGTGCCGTCCACCCGCGTGTTGCGCAACGATCTGCACAACGGTCCGCTCCACGTCCACGCCCTGCTGGACCGCAATGGGGCCTTCCTGCGCGTCGTCGTCACCGAAACCCGGCGGCTTTCGGTCGAATCCACGCCGCAATAACTCCGTTTTCCCTTGCGGGGGCAGGTCCGGGGACGGACACTGCGGCCATGTCCAGCCACCGCTTGAACCCTTCCCTCGACGCCCGCAGCGGCCCGCCCCGATGATTCAGCCCCACGGCCTGATCCTCGCCGGTGGGCGGGCGACGCGGATGGGCGGCGGCGACAAGGGACGCCTGCTTCTGGGCAACCGGTCTCTCATCGCCCGCGTCATCGCCACACTCGCCCCGCAGGTCGACCGCCTGGCGCTCAACGCCAACGGCGACGCGACCCGTTGGTCCGATCTGCGCCTGCCGGTTCTGCCCGACACCGCGCCAGACCATCCCGGCCCTTTGGCCGGAGTCCTCGCCGGTCTGGACTGGGCCGCTGGCCTTGGCTGTCCGCACATCGTCACCGCCGCGGCCGACACCCCGTTCCTGCCGCCCGATCTGGTGCCCCGCCTTCTGGCAGCCGCCGGACCGTCCGGCCTGGCCCTGGCCGCCACGCAGGAGGGCGCGAAGACCTGGCCGCAGCCCACCTTCGGCCTGTGGCCCACGGCCCTGCGCGACGATCTGCGCGCGGCCCTCGCCACCGGCACCCGCAAGATATTGCACTGGACCGACCGTCACGACCCCGGCCTTGCGGTCTTTGCGACGACGCCCTGGGACCCGTTCTTCAACGTGAACACCCCCGAAGATCTGGTCCGGGCCGAGGCGATGGCGTGATCCTGATGGGCATCACCGGCCACAAGAATGCCGGCAAGACGACCCTGACGACCGCCCTGATATCCGAATTATCGGCGCGCGGCCTGACCGTCAGCACCCTCAAACGCACGCACCACGCAGTCGATCTGGACACCCCCGGCACCGACACGCACCGCCACCGTACCGCCGGCGCGCATCAGGTGATCCTTGCCACCGACCGCCGCCTGACTGTGATGGAGGAGGTCGCGGCCCCGACATTCGACCACCTGCTGTCGCGCCTGGCCCCCTGCGACGTGGTGCTGGCCGAAGGCTGGAAACACGGGTCCCATCCCCGGATCGAAGTCTGGCGCCCCGAGACCGGCAAGCCGCCCCTCGCGCGCACCGATCCCACCTTCCGGGCCGTCGCCGCCACCGGCGATCCGCAGGTGGCGCAGCCGGTCCTCGACCTCAACGACATCGCGGCCATCGCGGATTTCATATGTTCGACCTGATCCTCGTCGCCGATTGGTCGGCCAGCAGCGCGCGTGGCCCCGCGACACCGAAACCGGACGCGCTGTGGGTCTGCGCCGATCTGCACGGCGACCAAACCGTCGAATACTTCCGCACCCGCGCCGACGCGCTGGCCTTCATCGACGATTGGCTGGGGCGCGGGCACCGCACGCTTCTGGGGTTCGACTTCGCGATGGGCTGGCCCAGGGGCTTCGCCGAAACGCTGACCGGTCGGCCAAGCGCCATGGCCGTCTGGGACTGGCTTGCCACGCATATCACCGACGACGCGGCCAACACCAACAACCGTTTTCACGTGGCGGAGCGGATCAACCGTGCCTTTCCCGGCGTCGGGCCGCTGTGGGGGCGCCCCGCCAGCCACGATCACCCCGATCTGCCCGACAAGGGAACGGCCCGCACCGATCACGGCATCCCCGACCACCGCACCGTCGAAGGCTATGCGCCATCCGCGCAATCGGCGCTCAAGCTGTTCACCACCGGGTCGGTCGGGTCGCAGGCGTTGATGGGCTGCGCCGCCCTTCCTGCGCTGCGGGCCCGTCATCCGGATTTGCGGGTCTGGCCACAGGAAACCGGCTTTGCCCTTCCCGACACCGGCAACCTTCTGGTGGAAATCTACCCCAGCCTGTTTGAACCCGCCCCCCATCCGATCAAGGACGCGGGGCAGGTCATCGCAACGGCGCAGGCCCTGCGCACCGCATCGCGCGATTGGTTCACCGCACCGTCCGTCGAAGCCGACGCCGACAGGATCGCGGTCGAAGAGGGGTGGATTCTGGGCGTCCTGCCCCCGTCCTCCTGTTTTGCACTGCCCGCCGGTACCGACTGGACGCCGGTGGAGACCGCGCTTGAAACGCTGCGGACATCGTGCCCGGCGACCACGCACACCGAGACTCTGCCCATCGCCGAGGCTGCCAATCGCATCCTTGCCGCCGATCTTGTCGCCACCCGCTCCAACCCGCCCGCCGCCAACGCCGCCGTCGATGGATGGGCCTTTGCCCACGCCACGCTGCGCCCCGGTCCGATCCCGGTGCTGCCGGGTCGCGCCGCCGCCGGGGTCCGGTTCGATGGCCGCGTTCCGCCCGGTCACGCCCTGCGCATTCTGACGGGGGCCGAGGTTCCCGACGGCGCCGATACCGTCGCCTTGCAGGAGGATGCCACGCAGGACGGCACGGCCCTGACGTTGAAGGCCGTCCCCAAGGCCGGCGCGAACACCCGCGCCATGGGCGAAGACGTCCGCACGGGCACCGCCGTCTTGCCCCAGGGCACCATCCTGCGCCCCACCGACATCGCCGTCGCGATCGCCGCGGGCCACGGCACACTGCCGGTGCGCAAACGGCTGCGCGTCGGCGTGCTGTCCACCGGCGACGAAATCACCGCCCCCGGCAGTGCGCATGGCATCCCGGACGTGAACCGTCCGATGCTTCTGGCAATGTTGGACGATTGGGGAATGGACGCCGTCGATCTGGGGCACGCGCCCGACGATGCGGCGACACTGACGGCCATGCTCGACGCCGCCGAGACCCATGCCACTCTGACGTCGGGCGGGGCCAGTACGGGGGACGAGGATCATCTGTCCCGCCTGCTGCGCGACAGGGGCGGCGTCCACCACTGGCGCATCGCGATCAAGCCCGGTCGGCCGCTTGTGCTGGGCCACTGGAACGGCGTGCCGCTGTTCGGTCTGCCGGGCAATCCGGTCGCGGCATTCACCTGCGCCACCCTCTTTGCGCGTCCAGCCCTGCTTCAGATGGCGGGGGCGGGGTGGCGTGTGCCCGACACATTGGTCGTCCCGGCTGCCTTTTCCAAACGCAAGAAGGCGGGTCGAACGGAAGTCCTGCGCGCCCGTCTGCGCGGCGGCCAGGCAGAGGTCTTTCGCTCCGAAGGGTCGGGCCTCGTCTCGGGGCTGTCCTGGGCCGAGGGGTTCGTGATGCTGGACGAGGGTGCTGCCCAAATCGAACCGGGCGCGCCGGTCCGCTACCTCCCGTTCACAAGCCTCGGCCTCAAAGGTTAATATCCGCTCTATATCCGACGTGGATCACCCGTCGGTCCGCTGTGCGTTTGCGAACATCGGACTCCTGCCGATCTAGCGGTCGATCCCGTTGGCCTTGGCGACGAAATCCACCAGATGCGGCACGTAATCCTCCGACCCGTCGCCGCCGGTGTTCACCGCCATCGCATAGCTGTTCTTGACCGCCGATTGCACGGGGTTCATCACACCCGATCCGTCCGCCATCGCCGACAGATAGGCCATGTCCTTGAGCGCGTTGGTCAAGGTGAACTTATGCGCCTCGCGGTTGCCCTCGACGGCGTAGCCCATGAACGTTTGATAGAAGCCGCAGTCCATCCGGCTGCCGCGGATCACGCTGTCGAACATCGCCGTGCCCACGCCCGACTTTTCGGCCAGCGCCAGCGCTTCGGCATAAAGCGCGCCGTAGCCCATCGCCAGGAAGTTATTGAGAAGCTTCATCTTGTGCCCCGCGCCCGGCCCGCCGACGCGGACGATCGTCTTGGCCCAGGCACCGATCACCGGCGCGGCCCGTGCGAAGACGTCCTCGCGCGCGCCGACCATTGCCGCCAGCTCTCCGGTGGCGGCCTGCGCGGGCGTGCCGCCCAGCGGCGCATCGACCCAGTGCAGGCCCGCCGCCTCGACCCGGGCGGCCAGCATTTCGGTCGACACGGGGTTGGAGGTGGAGCAATCGACGATCACGCCGCCGGGCGCCATGTTTGCGATCAGGGTGGCGACGATGCCTTCGACCTGCGGCGATCCGGGGGCGCAGATGTGGACGACATCCGATGCTTTGGCCAAGGCGTCCAGATCGTCCGCTTCGGTCGCCCCTTTCGACACTAGATCCTCGACCGGGCCGCGATTTTTGTGTGCGATCACGCACATTGGATAACCCGCCTGCATCAGGCTGGCCGCCATGCCATGCCCCATCAAGCCGACGCCCACGAAACCGATCTTTTCCAAATCACTCTCCCTTGTGCGGTGGGCGGATCAGATCGATCCGGCTTCCACCATGTAATTGTTCGCGCTGCACATTTTCGCATCGTCGGAGGCCAGGAACAGGACCATCCGGGCAACATAGACCGGATCGATCAAATCGGGCAGGCATTGCGCCAGCCGGTGCGCCTCCAACGCTTCGGGCGTGGCCCAGAGGTCTTTTTGCCGGTCCGTCATGATCCAACCGGGAACGACGGTATTCACCCGGATCCGGTGCATCCCCAAATCCCGCGCCATCGTCCGCGTCAGCCCATGAACCGCCGCCTTGGCCGTTGCATATGCAGGGAAATTTCCGACCGTTTCCCACCAGGAATTGGACCCCATGTTCACGATCGACCCACCGCCCGCCGCGATCATGTCGGGGGCGACGGCTTGAATGGCGAAGAACATGTGCCGCAGGTTGGTGTTCATCCGTTCGTCCCAATAGGCGGGCGTCACATCCTTCCAATCGTGGCGGTCATCGCGTGCGGCATTGTTGATCAGCACGTCCGCCGGCCCGATCCGATCGCGAAGGGCAGCGAGGGCGGCCTGCATCGCTTCGACGTCGCGCAGATCGCAGACCTCGTGCGTGACGCCGTCGTGCGCGTTTGACACGGCCGCCGCACCGGTGGCGTCGATGTCCAGAAACCCCACCTGTGCGCCCTGCGCGGCGAAGGCCGCGACGATTTCCGCGCCGATGCCCGACGCGCCGCCGGTCATCACCACGGTCTTGTCGCGCAGGCTGGGATAGATTGCGAATTCGGTCATGGCGTCCTCCCGACAGCGGTTGTGTCAAGCGGCGCGGGTCGTCGCAAGGGCGGTCGGATCAGCGTTTGGCGCGCAGGCGAATGACGATATCAACCTTGGCGATATCCATGCCGTCGGGCGCGTCGGGCAGATTGACGATCTGCAGGGCCTCGCTGCCCGCATCCGACAGCCGGCCCTCGTCCTCCCAATAGAAATGGGGATGATCGTCGAGCTTGGTGTCGAAATAGCTGCCGGTGCCGTCGACCGTGATCTCCTGCACCAGGCCCGCATCGGTGAAGGCGCGCAGGGTATTGTATACGGTGGCGAGTGAAACCTTGTCGCCCGACGCACAGGCCGCATCATGCAGCCATTCCGCCGTCACGTGCCGGTCGCGCCCGTCGCCCACCAGAAGCGACGCAAGCAGAACCCGCTGCCGTGTGGGCCTCAGGTCTGCCCCGGCAAGCCATGCCTCGCCACGGGCCTTTGAAATTTCTGTGGTCGTCATGGGGGTAATATAGGGTCTTGTGCGACTGGTTTTCAAACGGATTCGCGCGGACGGCTTCGACGCCGTGGCAGCGCACGCAGGGTTGCGACGTTGAAACATGGAGTGATAGGGGATCACGAAAGAAAAAGGGGGCGACATGAGCCAGTATCCGACGAGTTTCGACCGCGACGATTTGCTGAAATGCGCCCGGGGGGAGCTGTTCGGCGAAGGGAATGCGCAGTTGCCGGAACCGCCGATGCTGATGATGGATCGGATCACAGACATCTCGGGCGACGGCGGGCTGCACGGCAAGGGCCACGTGGTCGCCGAGTTCGACATCAAGCCCGACCTCTGGTTCTTCGACTGCCACTTTCCCGGCAATCCGATCATGCCCGGATGCCTTGGCCTGGACGGTCTGTGGCAATTGACCGGCTTCAACCTCGGCTGGCGCGGCTGGCAGGGCCGCGGCTATGCGCTGGGGGTGGGCGAGGTGAAGCTGACCGGCATGGTCCGGCCAGACCGCAAGATGTTGACCTATAAGATCGATTTCACCAAGGCGCTGCAGACCCGCCGCCTGACCATGGGCGTCGCCGATGGCATCGTCGAGGCGGACGGCGAGGTGATCTATGTCGTCAAGGACATGAAGGTCGCCCTGTCCGAGAGCTGATCTTCACAAACGCGCATCGGACACGCATGTCATGCGCGACAGAATGAATTGAAGGAGCCGCCATGCTGCGTCGTGTCGTCGTCACCGGGATCGGGATCGTCTCGCCCATCGGAAACACACCCGACGAGGTCGAAGCGTCCCTGCGCGCCGGCAAGTCGGGGATCACCTTCTCGGACAGCTATGCCGATCATGGGTTCCGCAGCCAGGTCCATGGCGTTCCCCAGATTGTCCTGGAAGATCATATCGACAAACGCGACCTGCGGTTCATGGGGCCGGGGGCGGCGTTCAACTTCATCGCGATGGAGCGCGCGATCGCGGACTCCGGGCTGGAGAAGGACGAGGTGTCCAACGAACGCACCGGTCTTGTCATGGGATCGGGCGGGCCGTCCACGTCGAACTTCTTCACCGCCTTCGACACGGTGATCAACAAAGGCAGCCCCAAGCGCATGGGCCCGTTCATGGTGACGCGTTGCATGTCGTCCACGAACTCCGCCTGTCTGGCCACGCCGTTCGGCATCAAGGGCGTGAACTATTCCATCACCTCGGCCTGCACCACGTCGCTGCACTGCATGGGCAATGGGGTCGAGCAGATCCAGTTCGGCAAGCAGGACATCGTCTTCGCCGGCGGCGGGGAGGAGATCGACTGGACGCTGTCGTGCCTGTTCGACGCGATGGGCGCGATGTCGTCCAAGTACAATGACACGCCCGAAACGGCTTCGCGCCCCTATGATGCCACGCGCGACGGGTTCGTCATCGCGGGCGGCGCAGGCGTGGTCGTCCTGGAAGAACGGGACCGCGCCATCGCGCGGGGGGCCAAGATCTACGGTGAGGTGACGGGGTACGGGGCCACGTCGGACGGGGCCGACATGGTCGCGCCGTCGGGCGAAGGCGGGGAGCGGGCGATGCGCCTGGCCTTGTCGCAACTGCCCGAGGATCGAAAGATCGACTACATCAACGCCCACGGCACCTCGACGCCGGTTGGCGACATCAAGGAAGTCGTGGCCTGCCGCAACATCTGGGGCGAAGGGAACACCCCGCCCATCGGATCCACCAAGTCGATGACCGGGCATTCGCTGGGGGCCACCGGCGTGCAGGAGGCGATCTATTCGATGCTGATGATGAACAAGGGGTTCATCGCGCCGTCGATCAACGTCACCACCTTGGACGAGGCGCTGTCCGCATCGGAGATCAACACCGAATTGAAGACGGATGTGGAGATCGACTCGGTCCTGTCCAATTCCTTCGGCTTCGGCGGAACGAACGGGACGGTCATCATCTCGAAGCACCAATCGTGACCGCCTTGGACATGGCCGGTAAGCGCGGCCTGATCATGGGGGTCGCCAACGAGCGGTCCATCGCCTGGGGCATCGCCAAGGCGCTGGCCGGGGCGGGGGCGGAGTTGGCGTTTACCTATCAGGGGGAGGCGTTCGGCAAGCGTCTGACCCCGTTGGCCGAAAACATTGGGGCCACGACCTTGCTGGATGTCGATGTGACCGATGATGCGTCCCTGGATGCGGCGTTCGCGGAACTCGAAAAGGGTGGCAAGCTGGACTTCGTCGTCCACGCCATCGCGTTTTCGGACAAGTCGGAATTGACGGGACGGTTCGTCGATACCAGCCGCGCCAACTTCAAGCATTCACTCGATATTTCCTGCTATTCCCTGATCGAGGTCGCGCGCCGCGCGGCCCCGCTGATGGCCGACGGCGGAACGATCTTGACGCTGACCTTCGATGGCTCGCAGCGGGTGATGCCGTTCTACAACGTGATGGGTGTCGCCAAGGCCGCGCTGGAGGCGACGGTCCGCTATCTGGCCTCCGACCTGGGGGCCGAGGGGATCCGGGTGAACGCCATCTCGCCCGGCCCGATGAAGACGCTGGCCGGGGCGGCGATCGGCGGCGCACGCAAGACATTTCGCCATGCGGAGACGAACGCACCGCTGCGCGCGAACGCGACTTTGGAGGCCGTCGGCGGAACGGCGCTGTACCTGTGTTCGGCCGCGGGTGCCTGTACCACAGGGGAAATCGTCCATGTGGACGGCGGATATCACGTCATGGGAATGCCCCGGCCCGAAAACATTTGAACCGATCGGCCGTTTGCCGCCAGTATGGTTAACGGTAAGGGCGTTTGCGTATTTCCGTTTCGCCCCCGGCAACAAAACGGCATTTTTATGAAAATGATTCAGGCCCTTGGCCCTACCTTCGACGAAATCCGGTGCCATATCTCGGTGGTGACACTGACGCAGGCAAAACAAATGATCGATCGGATCACCGGATTTGCACGGGAAGAACGGGGAGCCGTCTCGGTTGACTGGCTCGTCCTGACGGGTGTGCTGGTTGCGACCGGCATCGCAGTCGTCGGCACCGTTTCCGATGGCGTGGAAACCGCTGCGGTGGACACCGCTGAACAACTTCGCGGTCAGGTCATCCAGCGCAGTTTCGGCCCCGACAATTTGTGTTCGTCTGGCATCGATGGCCTACAAGCGCGCGAGACGGCCCGTGTCGCCGCCGGCGGAGCCGATGCGGTCGATGTCGAGAACTGGCTTTCCAGTTATGCGTCCAGCCTGAGCGATGCCGACCTCATCGCGGAGCGGGACCGGCTTGCCGACAGCGCATCGGGCAGTGGCTGGAGCCGTGACGACACGCTGCAGGGCCTGATCGAATGCGGCATGGCGCAGCGCGGCATCTGACACGTTCGAAGGCGGGCTGTGGACGATGTCCGACCCCCGTGGCAGGATCGCCCCGATCGACTTTCGGGGGAACGGATCATGGCCATCGACACCTGCATCTTCGACGCCTACGGCACGTTGTTCGACGTGAACTCCGCCGCGCGTTTGGCGGCCGAGGACGGGACGTTTCCGCAACTTGCCGACACATGGCAGCGCTTGGCCGCGGACTGGCGCGACAAGCAGCTGCAATATTCCTGGATCCGCGCGATCACCAAGGAACACTGCGACTTCTGGCAGGTGACGCAGGCCGGCCTCGACTACGCCCTGGAGGCGTCGGGTCTGTCGGGTGACGACGCCCTGCGCGACCGCCTGCTCAAGCTCTATTGGGAATTGTCGGTCTATCCGGAAGTGCCGGATATGCTGGGGACGCTCAAGGATGCGGGCAAGGCCACCGGCATCCTGTCCAACGGCTCCCCCGAGATGTTGCAGGGGGCGGTGACGTCCGGCGGGGTGGGGCGACTTCTGGACCATGTGCTTTCCGTCGAAAGCGTCGGGGTCTTTAAACCCGACGCGCGCGTCTACGACATGGTGGGCCGGGCCTTCGGCTGCGAGGCGGGCAACGTCCTGTTCGTGTCGTCGAACGGTTGGGACGCGGCGGCGGCGACGGGATATGGGTTCACCACCGTCTGGGTCAATCGTGGTGGTCTGCCGATGGACAATCTGCCGTGGACACCGGCGCATGTGCTGACCGATCTGACCGGCATCCCCGACCTGGTCGGGAGCCTTTAGATGCCGGAGTACAAATCCTCGGACAACCTGCGCCTGTGGTACGAGGATCAGGGGGAGGGGCAGCCGCTGCTGTGCCTGTCGGGCCTGACCCGCAACTCCACGGATTTCGATTACGTGCTGCCCTATCTGCTGGGTGAACACCGCGTCATCCGGCCCGATTACCGCGGTCGGGGCAAGTCGCAGCGATCGCCCGACTGGCGGACCTATACCATCCCGACCGAGGCGCGGGACGTGATCGAATTGCTCGACCACCTGGGCATCGACCGCGCGCCGATCATCGGCACGTCGCGGGGCGGACTGATCGCGATGGCCTTGGCGCTGATGGCCAAGGATCGTCTGGGCGGTTTGTGTCTGGTGGACATCGGCCCCGACATCGCGCCCGAGGGGATGGACGTCATCAAGGACTACGTCGGGCAACCGCCCACGGCCCGCAACCTGGAGGAAGCCGCGCTGATGCGCGCGACCCTGATGACCGGCTTTGCCAATGTCCGGCCCGAGCGTTGGCGCGACGAGGTCGAAAGACACTACCGCGAAACGGACGAGGGTCTGGTCATCAATTACGACGCCAAGCTGCGCGATGCCGTGCTCGACGCACTGGAGCAGCCCGCGCCGGACCTTTGGCCGCTGTTCGATGCGCTGGAAGGTTTGCCGCTGGCGTGCATCCGGGGGGCGAATTCCGACCTTCTGACCCAAGTGACCCTGGCCGAGATGCAGCGCCGTCGCCCCGACATGATCGTGGCGAACGTGCCCGACCGGGGCCACGTGCCGTTCCTGGACGAAGCCGAAGCGTTGGAGGCCCTGAACGAATGGACGATGTTGATCTAGACGCCATCCGCGCCGCCGCTGGCCGGATCGCCGGACACGCGGTGCGCACGCCGTTGCTGAATGCGCCGACGCTGGACGCGGCGTTTGGGCGGCGGATCTACGTCAAGGCAGAGTGTCTGCAGCGGACCGGCAGTTTCAAGTTCCGCGGGGCTTATAACACGCTTTGCCAGATCGATGGCGACGTCGTCGCCTACTCCTCGGGCAACCACGCGCAGGGCGTGGCCCATGCCGCGCAGCTTCTGGGCAAGCGCGCGACGATCGTCATGCCGTCCGACGCGCCTGCCGTGAAGGTCGCGAACACACGCGGCTATGGCGCAGAGGTTGTGCTTTATGATCGCGCCGGAGAGAGCCGGGAGGAGATCGGCGAGCGTCTGGTGTCCGAACGCGGGCTGACACTGGTGCGGCCCTATGATGACGTGCGCGTCATCGCAGGGCAGGGGACCTGCGGGCTGGAGATTGCCGACGACCTGCCCGAAGATGTCACGGAGGTGATCGTCTGTTGCGGCGGTGGGGGGCTGACGTCGGGTGTGGCACTGGCGCTGGAGGTGCGGGCGACGGTCATTCCGGCGGAACCCGAGGGGTTCGACGACGTCGCGCGGTCGTTGCGCGCGGGCGCGCGTCAGACCAACGATGCGGCCACCGGCTCCCTGTGCGATGCGATCCTGACGCCGTCGCCCGGAGAGATCACGTTTCCCATCATGGCCCGCCTTTGCGCGCCCGGTCTGGTCGTCACCGACGCGGAGGCGTTGCGCGCCATGGCGCTGGCCTGGCAGCATCTGCGCATCGTGTTGGAGCCGGGCGGGGCGGCTGCGCTGGCGGCGGGATTGTTTCACCATGACGGGGACGTGGCCGTGGTGGCGTCGGGTGGAAACGTCGACGCTCAGGTGTTCAGGGAAGCCCTCAGCGATCTCTGACCCCGGTAGAGAAGACCGGCCACCACCATCAAACCACAGGCAGCAAGGAACGGCGCGCCGGGAAAGTGCCGGTCACCGTCGGTCGCGATGTTGAAGATGCGCGTCATCAACAACGGAGAGACGATGGCGGCCACGGCGGTGATCGACGCCAGCACGCCCTGCAATTCGCCCTGCGCGTCATCCGCGGTGACGCGGCTGGCGATGCCTTTGATCGCAGGCTCCACCACCGCGCCCAAGGCCGAAAAGGGTGTGAGCAGGAGCATCAGCCAGCCATAGGGCACGAAAGCGACGCACAGCAGGATCACGGCGTTATAGGGCAGGAACCAGCGTAGCGTGGCGCGTTCGCCCAGGCGCGGAATGATCCACCGGATCAGAACGCCCTGCACCACGACCATCGATGTGCCGTAGACGGCCAGCGATGCACCGACCATGCGTTCGCCCCAACCGAAAGCGGATTGCGTGAAATAGGCCCAGATCGCCGGATAGACCCAATTCGCCACCTGATAGAAAAAGAACACCAGAAGCAGCGCGCCCAGCCCCGGCAGCGCGGTCACCGCGCGCAGGCCACCCAGCGGGTTGGCGCGGGCAAGGTTGAACGGCCGCCGCTGCTTGATCGTTTCCGGCAGGACGAAAAGGCCCAGCGTCAGGTTCGCCCCCGACAGGATCGCCGCCGCCCAGAACGGCGCGCGCGGTCCCCACTCCGCCAGCAGTCCACCCATCGCCGGTCCCAGGACGAAGCCCGCCCCAAAGGCCGCAGATACCAGGCCGAAATTCGCGGCCTTCTTTTCGGGTGGCGATATGTCGGCCATGAAGGCAAAGGCCGTCGACATGGTGGCCGCCGCGATGCCCGCGATGATCCGGCCCAGCAACAGCAGCCAGATCGTATGGGCAAAGGCCATCAGGATATAATCGAGGAAGATCACCGCCATCGACAGCAGCAGCACGGGACGTCGCCCGAACCGGTCGGACAGGTTGCCGATCGTGGGCGAGAAGAGAAACTGCATCAGCGCATAGGTCGACGCCAGCAGGCCACCCCAAAGCGCCGCCTGGCTGAGATCTGTCCCCTGAACTTCCTTCAGCAAGGCGGGCATCACCGGCAGGATCAGACCGATGCCCATCGCTTCGATCACGATGGTCACAAGGATGAAGACGACGGGAAGGCGCGGTGTCATCCGCGGACCCTATCGACGACATCGGGGGGTGTCTGCCCCCGGCGCGACTGCCGTCGGGAGAGGGGTGCCGCCGCGCCGCTCACGCCCTGACGGCGGCGGCGAAGCGGCGCGCCTGGGCCGGGGCCTCGCCCCATTGTGCTTCGGGCGCGAAATCGGCGTCCGGCAGGCCCGACATCTCGATCAAGGACCCACCGTTTTCACGAATTTCGGCGATCCAGGATTTGACCTGCGCCTGCGCTTCGGGGCGCGGCAAATCGAGGGCGAAGCTGATCGCCTCCGCATGGATCAGGCCCGAAGGATCGTCCAGCGGTGCCCGCAGTTGCGCAGCGTCGGGGATGATCGTCATCCCATTGAGAAGTGTCAGCGCGCGGGCCGTCGCGGTCACCAGCTGCGGCAGGGCCAGCCATTCGGCGAACCACTCCGATCCGTCGCGGTGATCCCAAGGCGTGCTAGACAACGCTTGTGTCAGGGCCAGCCCGTGCCACGCCAGCGCGCGGATTTGGCTGGGTGCGACCGGATTCGCCTTCTGCGGCATGGTCGAAGACGCGCCTGCCCCGCCCAATGTGACCGACCCATCGCGGGTCAGCAGCATCAGATCGGTGGCGCATTTATCGAGTGCGGCCAACGTCTGGCCCAGCCAGCCGGCCAGCGCCCGCATATGGCTGCGGTCCGCATGGGGGCTGCCGATGGGATCTGACAGGCCCAGCCCGCGGGCCAGATCGGCGCGGATCGTGGGGCCCGCATCGCCCATCGCCGAAAGGGTGCCCCCCGCCCCGTGCAGCGTCACGATCTGGACCAGATCGCGGATGCGGGCGAGGTCGGCTAGTTGGACCAGCAGACCCTGACCCCATATCGCGACCGTGGCCCCGAAGGTCGTCGGCGTCGCCACTTGCCCATAAGTGCGCGCGGCCATCGGCGTTTCGGCGTGGGCGTCGGCCAGGTCGGCAAGACCGTTCAGCGCGGCCTCCAGCCGGTCGGAGATCAGGCCAAGCGCCTGGCGCAGCCGCAGCGCCAACCCGGTGTCGATGATGTCCTGACTGGTCGCCCCATGGTGCAGCCATTGTGCGTGTTCGGGGGCCTGCATCTCGGACCGGACAGCCACCACGAGGGCGGGGATGCAGACGCCGTTGCGCGCCGTGTCTGCGGCCAGGGCACCGGGATCGATCTGGATCTCCAGCATCGCACGATGGATCGCTTCGGCGCTGTCGTGGGGGATCAGTCCATGGGCGGCCTGCGCACGCGCCAAGGCCCCCCAGATGATGAGCATCGCACGGAGTTCCGCGCTGTCCGAAAACAGGCGGGCGATGTCGACATCGGCGAAGGCGCGACCCTGCAGCGCGCTGTCGAAGGGGGTGATGCTCACAAAAACTCCGTCAGGATGCGCGCGTATTCGGCGGGGTTTTCGACGCATGGAATGTGACCCGCGCGCCGGATCAGCGCGAATTTCGAACCGGGGATCAGATCCGCCGTCTCGCGCACGAGGTCGGGAGGGGTGGAGGCATCCTCGGGTCCGGCGATGGCCAGCGTCGGCAGGCGCAGACCGCTGGTCGAGGTATAGAAATCGGTGCCACTGATCGCGGCGCAGCATCCGGCATAACCCTCGGGCGAGACGTCGCAGAACCGCGCCCGCCAGATCGCCAGCTTAGGCGTGGCGCGAAAGTCGCGGCCGAACCAGCGCTCCATCACGCCGTCGGCGATGGCGGCCATTCCCCGCGCCCGCACGGTGGCGATTCGGTCGTCCCAGAAGGCCGGCGTACCGATCTTGGCGGCGGTGTTCGACAAGACCATCCGCGCGATCAGATCCGGGCGCTTGACCGCCAGACCCTGCGCGATCATCCCCCCGACGCTGAGGCCGACGAAGGTGACGCCGGCAACGTCCAGATGGTCCATCACCGCTTCGGCGTCCGACACGAGCGTGCCCATGGAATAAGGACCGTCGGGCACGTCGGACTGCCCGTGGCCGCGTTTGTCGTAGCGCACGACGCGCAGACCCGTGGGCAGCAGCGGCAGGATCGCATCCCAAAGCCGCATGTCCGTTCCCAACGAATTGGCGAAGACGACGACAGGCCCGTCGCGGGGGCCTTCGTCCGAGACATGAAGGCGGCAGCCGTCTTTCATCGTCACGACCATCAAAACGGCAATCCCACATAGTTTTCGGCCATGACCGTCTGCGCCGCGCGGGAGCTTTCCAGATAATCGATCTCGGCCTGTTTCATGCGCTGGCCGAAATGGCCATCGTCGGGGAACCGGTGCATCAGCGTCGTGAACCACCAGCTGAAGCGCGTGGCCTTCCAGACGCGGGCCAAGGCGCGTTCGGAATATCGCGCGACCCCTTCATCGTCGCCTGCGTAATGCTCGATCAGTGCCTGGCTTAGATAATGCACGTCCGACACCGCCAGGTTCAGGCCCTTGGCCCCGGTTGGCGGCACGATATGGGCGGCGTCCCCGACCAGGAACAGGCGATTCCAGCGCATCGGCTCGGCCACGAAGGACCGCAGGGGCGCGATGCTCTTTTCGATGCTGGGGCCGGTTTCCATCGCTTGCGCGACATCATCGGGCAGGCGACGGCGCAATTCGTCCCAGAAGGCGTCATCGCTCCACTTGTCTAGCGGATCATCGACCGGGGCTTGGATGTAGTACCGGCTCAGCTGATCGTTGCGCATCGAGGCCAGCGCGAAGCCGCGGTCGTGATTGGCGTAGATGAGTTCGGGAGCGGCGGGTTTCGTCCGGCTCAAAATGCCCAGCCAGCCGAAGGGATAGACCTGCTCGGTCGTGCGCAGCACATCGTCGGGAATGGCCTTGCGACTGACACCGTGGAACCCGTCGCACCCGGCGATCCAATCGCAATCGACGCGATGCTGCGCTCCGTCGCGGCGGTAGGTGACGTGGGGCGTGCCGCCCGCATCGTGGATCGCGACATCCGCCGCATCGTGGATCACCGTGCCGCCCATCGCGTCGCGCGCGTCATAAAGGTCCTTGGTCACTTCGGTCTGGCCATAGACGATGACCTGCTTGCCGGTCATCGCCTGGAAATCGACACGGAAACCGCGATTGCGCGTGGCGACGTAGGTGCCGGAATGCACGAATCCTTCCGCGTCCATCCGTGCGCCCACGCCCGCATCGCGTAGCATCTGCATCGTGCCGCCCTCCAACACGCCGGCGCGGATACGACCGAGCACATAGTCCCGGTTGCGGCGTTCCAGGACGATCGTGTCGACGCCAGCGCGGTGCAAAATCTGCGACAGCAGCAGACCCGATGGCCCGCCCCCGATGATGCAGACCTGTGTGCGTGTCGTCGTCATGCCGGTTCCCTTTCGCATCGTTCATGGACCGGGCGGCGTACGGGGGGCAAGCGTCGCGGTGGCATGGGTTGCGCAGGTGCGTTCTGTATGCGCTGATTTACCGGACGGCCGAACGGAGAGAGAACGATGCGTCAGATCAAGGCGGCGGTGTGCCGGGACCACGGAACGCCGCTTTCGATCGAGACGGTGACCCTGCCCGACCCGGGCCCCGGCGCGGTCGAAGTGGAAATCGAGGCCTGCGCCATCTGCCATTCCGACATCACCTTCATCGACGGCGGTTGGGGCGGAAGCCTGCCTGCGGTCTACGGTCACGAAGCGGTTGGGCGCATCTCGGCCCTGGGACCGGAGGTGCGGGGATATGCGCTGGGCGATCGCGTTCTTGTCACCCTGATCCGGGCCTGCGGGGCCTGTCCGACCTGCGCGGGTGGTCGGCCCACGCAATGTGCCGACCCCGGCGATGGGCCGGGCCTGTCGGACGGGACGATCGTGGCGGCCATGAACTGCGGTGCCTTTGCCGAGGCGGTCGTGGTCGACGCCAGCCAGCTTGCCCCCGTCCCCGATACGCTGCCGGCCGAGGCGGCTTGCATCCTGTCGTGTGGGGTGGTCACCGGTCTTGGATCGGTCGTGAATACCGCGCGGGTCCGGCCCGGTGACTGGGTCGTGGTCATCGGCACCGGCGGCGTGGGTTTGAACGCGGTGCAGGCGGCGCGGCTTTCGGGGGCCGCGCGCATCGTGGCGGTGGATCTGACGCAGGACAAGCTTGACGCGGCCCGCGCGTTCGGCGCGACCGATCGCGTCCTGGCCGAAACGGATGGGCGGGCGGCGATGGAAGGGCTGGGCCGTCTGGCGGACCATGTTTTCGTGACCGTCGGCGCGGGCCCGGTGATCGACGGCGCGCTCGACTGGCTGGCGCCGCATGGCACGGCCTATCTGGTCGGGATGCCCCATGCCGGGACGGTCGGCCATTTCGATCCCGTCGCGGCCAGCTACTACGGCCAGGGTCTGCGGGGTACGCGGATGGGCGATGTGGTTCTGGCGCGCGACATCCCGTGGCTGATCGACCTGCACGCGCAGGGTCGGTTGAAGCTGGAGGAGTTGGTGTCCGCAACCTTTCCGCTGGACCGGATCAACGACGCCATCGCCGCGACCCGCGCGGGGCAGGGGCGGCGCAACGTGGTGGTGATGACATGAAGCTTGCCGATCTGGAGATCTTCTTCGTCGCACCACCGGCACCCGGTTGGGGCGGACGGTACTGGGTCATCCCGAAGCTGACGACGGCCTGCGGCATCGTGGGCTACGGCGAATGCTATGCCAGCGCGGTGGGTCCGACGGCAATGCGCGCGGTGATCGAGGATGTCTTCGCCCGCCATGTCGAGGGCGAGAACCCGGAGGACATCGAGCTGATGGCGCGCCGGGTCTGGGGCGCGGGCTTTACCGGGCGGCCCGACCCGACGGTCTGGGGGGCCTTCGCGGGGCTGGAAATCGCCTGCTGGGATATCCTGGGCAAGGCGCGCGACAGGCCGGTTTGGGCGTTGATGGGGGGGCGGCTGAACGAACGAGTCCGGGCCTACACGTATCTCTATCCAGATGCGGGCATGGGCGATACCTTCTGGACCGATCCAGACATGCAGGCGCAGGTCGCTTCCGACCGCGTGGCCGAAGGATGGACGGCGGTAAAATTCGATCCCGCGGGGCCTTATACCATCTTCGGCGGCCACCAGCCGGCCGGCCGCGACATAACCCTGTCGGTGGAGATGTGTCGCGCCATCCGGGGGGCCGTGGGCGACCGGGCCGATCTGCTCTTCGGCACGCACGGCCAGTTCACCGCGGCCGGTGCAATCCGCCTGGGGCGTGCCATCGCCGAATTCGACCCCCTGTGGTTCGAGGAACCGGTCCCCCCCGACACCCCCCACGCCATGGCGGAAGTCGTGCGCGCCGTCCCGATCCCGGTGGCGGGGGGCGAGCGGCTGTGCGGTCTGTCGGAATTCGCCACGCTTCTGCGTCTTGGCGGAGCGGCGATCGTGCAACCGGCGCTGGGGCGGTTGGGGGGACTGCTGGCCGGTCGCAAACTGGCGGCCTTGGCAGAAGGGTTCGCCGCGCAGGTGGCCCCGCATCTTTACTGTGGTCCGGTGGAATTCGCGGCGAACGTCGCGCTGGGCACCACGATCCCGAACCTGCTGATGGTCGAGGCGATCGAGTCGCCGTTCCATCACGCGCTGGGCGACGGGCCTGTGGTCGAGGATGGCTATGTCATTCCGCCCGAGGCACCGGGTCTGGGCATCACCTTCGATGAGGATCTGGCCCGCGCGCATCCCTACACTGGGACAGAACTGCATTTGGAGATGCAGGACACGCCTTGTGATTATGCCCGTGGCAATGCGTTTACCGGTGGGGCGAGCGACGGCTGACATGGCCCGCCGCTCCAAACCCACCCGCCTGCCCGCGCCCTTCCTGCAACGGCTGAGCGTTCTCGACGATGTGCTGGCCAAGCAGTCAGCCTATCCATTCGACCTCCCGTGGCTCCGCCCGGCATTCGAGTTGACGTTCGATACCCCCGTAACCGTTATCGTGGGCGAGAACGGGACTGGAAAATCGACCCTGATCGAAGCGATCGCGGCGCTTGCGGGGTATTCAGAAGGCGGTGGCGCAAAGGGGTTCGGCGCGGTCGACAGTCAGGAGGCCCGTGAAAGTGGCGGTCGTGCACTGGTACCGGCCTTGCGGGCAGGATGGCTGCCGAAAGTCACAGCAGGGTGGTTCTTCCGGGCGGAGACGTTTTTCTCCGTCGCCCGTTGGATGGACAGCGTCGGTTCCGACGCCGACTACCTTAGCTGGAGCCATGGCGAGGGCTTCATGCGGCTTTTTCAGGAGCGAATGAACCGACAGGGCCTGTTCATTCTAGACGAGCCCGAAAGCGCGCTGTTCCCCCGGCGGCAACTTGAGTTTCTGCGGATGCTGGACCGGGTTCAGCGTGATGCGACTGCGCAGATCATCATGGCGACCCATTCGCCGATCCTGATGGCCGTGCCCGGCGCGCGCGTCCTTCAGGTCAGGCGGCATGGCATCGACCCGGTTGATTACCGCGAAACGCGGCACTTCAGGCTGTATCAGGATTTCACAGTGGACCCCGAGGGCTTCGTTGCCGAAGCCCTGAGGGATGAAGATCAATCGCAGTTCTGACGGCGGTGTCAGCTTTCGCCGCGCCGCTCCTCGAAGCTCATCTCGATGAAGCCGGGGACATGATCGCCAAGGCCGACGACACGCGGCCCGCGATCGTCGCCCCGCCCCCGGCCGCCGCGTGACCGGCCACCGGTTCGCGCGTCGCTTGCGTCACGATCCTGCCGGTCGTCCTTGTGGGGTGCGTTGCGCGGTGTCTGTGCACGCGGCGCATCGCCCTTGGGGGCCTCCGGCGCGGGTGCCGACACAGGGGCCTCTGCCGTTTTGTCCTCGACGGGCTTTCTGCTGCGCGACCGGGTGCGCGACGTGCTGCGCTTGGCCGTCGCTTCCTCTTCTTCCACCTCGTTGCGGGCGGGGCGGGCACCGGCGGCTCCGGGCGGGGACCATGGGTTTTCCCCGCGCGGAAGCGTGGATTTCGTCAGGCTTTCGATCGCATCCAGATACTTCTGATCCGACGGGACCGAGAGGGTGTAGGCCGTGCCCAGCTTGCCCGCGCGCCCGGTCCGTCCGATGCGGTGGACATAGTCTTCGGCGTGGCTGGGAACGTCATAGTTGAAGACGTGGCTCACGTTCGGAATGTCGAGGCCGCGGGCCGCCACGTCGGAGGCGACGAGGAATGTGATCGACCCGTCGCGGAACCCATCGAGGGTGCGCGTGCGGTGCGATTGTTCAAGATCGCCGTGGATCGGCTCGGCGTTGTAGCCGCTTTTCTTGAGGGATTTGGCGACGATATCGACGTCGACCTTCCGATTGCAGAAGATGATTGCATTGCGCAGCGGATTGTCGGCCAGCGCCTTATCGCGGTCGATGATCGCCCGCAGGATATCGCGCTTGTCCTTGGCCGCCATCGCCTTCGTCTTGGGGGTGTGTTCGACCAGGACCTGCGTGATGGTCTCGGACGTGGAATTCTGACGCTCGACCTCGATCTTCTCGGGGTTGGACAGGAACTTGTTAGTGATCCGCTCGATCTCCGGGGCCATCGTGGCGCTGAAGAACAGGGTTTGACGGGTAAAGGGCGTCATCTCGAAGATGCGCTCGATATCCGGGATGAACCCCATGTCGAGCATGCGGTCCGCCTCGTCGACGACCATGATTTCCACGCCGGTCAGCAGCAGCTTGCCCCGCTCGTGGTGGTCGATCAGGCGGCCGGGCGTCGCGATCAGAACATCGACGCCCCGGTCGATCAGGCGGTCCTGTTCCTTGAACGATACGCCGCCGATCAGCAGGGCCTTCTTGAGGCGGCTGCCCTTGGCATAGGTGTCGAAATTCTCGGCCACTTGCGCAGCCAATTCGCGGGTGGGGGCTAGGACCAGACTGCGGGGCATCCGCGCCCGTGCGCGGCCCTTGCCCAGCAAGGTGATCATCGGAAGGGTAAAGGCGGCGGTCTTGCCGGTCCCGGTCTGCGCGATGCCGAGAACGTCGCGCCCCAAGAGGGCGGGCCCGATGGCCCCCTTCTGGATCGGGGTGGGGGTCGTGTAACCGGTGGCCTCGATGGCCTTGAGAACCTTGGGGTCCAAGTTCAGGTCGGAAAAACTGGTCATGTGCGTCCTGGTTGGAGCCGGGCCGGATGCCCGCTGCTCTGGGGGTGGCGGGACGCCGCATTCACCTTGCGCCCCAGTCTCTTCGTCGTGCGCGCCCGTCGGGCCGCGCCGCTGCCCTAACAAAGGCAGTGGATGCGGTCAACTTCGCCTTGTTTTCATGGAACGCAATTGGTGTGCCCGGTGTTCCTGAAAGAACGCTTTTACATCCGGAGACTACAGCGATGCCCAAAAATCATGGAACGGCCCACTGGGAAGGCGGGCTCAAGGACGGCAAGGGGCGGGTCTCGATGCAATCGGGTGCCCTCACCGACCAACCCTACGGCTTCAATACGCGGTTCGAGGATGCGCCGGGCACCAACCCCGAAGAGATGATCGCCGCCGCCCATGCCGCCTGTTTCTCGATGGCGTTGTCGATGGTGCTGGGCGAGGACGGTCTGACCGCCGGTGCGATCGACACCAAGGCGACCGTTACGCTGGACCAGGTCGACGGTGGATATGCCGTCACGAAGTCGCATCTGGACGTCCGCATCTCGGTCCCCGGTGCGGACGGTTCCGCAGTGATGAAGGCGGCGGAAACGGCAAAGGCGAATTGCCCGATTTCGAAGCTGCTGACGGCGGAGATCACTATGGACGCGACGGTGGTCTGACCGACTCCGGATGAGATGGGGCCGGGTGTGGATTGCGCCCGGCCCCCTTGTTTCGGCTAAGGGCGGGCGGCCGATGAATGCAGCCGCGGACGATAGCCCGCTGCAAGGATATCCCGAAAGACCGGATTGGTCAGCGCCGTGATTTGCCCGTCCGGCAAAAGGGTCGGATCGCCATACCCCTTGGGCCCGTAGGGCAGGGCCGTCCCGTGCCATTTAAGATAAATATCGGATCCCGTCCGAAACATGGCTCCATCTGGCAGATCGCCGACGTAGGCAGTGCCGTGTTTCAGATTTTGCGCGCCGGGATGGGCGCGGGCGGCATGGATCGTCGCGTCGGCGGCCTGCGACCCGGGCCATGGGCCGAACGCCCGATCCCAAGCCGTGACGAATGCGCGATAGTCGGCGTGACGACACTGACCGCAAGGCCGATGCCCGGCGGCCATCGCCACCGCTTCATCCAGAAAGAACAAGGCGGTCCACTGGCGCGGCGGCATGATCGCGCGATGCCGTCCGCGAAATGCCAACTCGCAACTGACCCAGGCGCGATGTTTCCACCGGGCGGGCCCGATCGTCTGCCCGTCGTGCAATACGCCCCGATTGCCGGTCAGCGTTCCACGCGCGGGCGTGGCAAGGAAGGCCCCGTCCGGTTGCACGCGGTTTGGATGGGTCACTCGTCTTCGGTTGCGGCGATCAGGGCCGTCAGATGGGGGTCCGATCCGGCCCGTTTTTCGATCATGCGCTGTGTGGCCGCATCGCGTTCACCAAGGTCCGCCAGCGCGTCCGACAGGACGCTGGCCCCATCCAGCCGAGCCCCTTCGCATAGCGCGTCGAGCGCGAGTTCGGGGTCCTCGGCGATCAGCCGGTCCATGACGGCCCCGGTCCAGGCGTCCGGCGTTTCCGCATCCGCGTCCGGCGTCGACAGATAGCCGATCAGGCGGGCGGCAAAGCGGTCGAGCGGCAGATCGCCGGGCGGCAGCGCGTCGGTTGTTTCGGGCAGGCCAAGGGCTTCGGCCACGCGGGCGCGGGGAATCAAACCATCATCTCCTTCGTCGCACTCAACGTCACGTCCGGGTGGTCGCGTTCGATCCGGTCGATGTCCCATTGCAGGCGCGTGAGGAACACCGGGTCACCGTCGTTGTCGTGGGCGATGTGCTGGGTGTTCTTCTTGATGACGTCGTCCACAGCATCGCGCGGACCGGAGAGCCAGCGGGCCGACTGGAACTGCGAATTGTCGAACCGGACGGGCAGGCCGTACTCCAGCTCGATCCGGCTGGCCAGAACCTCGAACTGCAACGCGCCGACGACGCCGACGATGAACCCGGACCCGATGGCCGGTTTGAAGACCTTGGCCGCGCCTTCTTCGGCGAATTGCATCAGCGCCTTTTCCAGATGCTTGGCCTTCATCGGATCGCCCGCGCGCACGCCCTGCAACAGTTCGGGCGCGAAGCTGGGGATGCCGGTGAAGCGCAACGCCTCGCCTTCGGTCAGGGCGTCGCCGATGCGTAATTGCCCGTGGTTCGGAATGCCGATAATGTCACCGGCCCAAGCCTCCTCGGCCAATTCGCGGTCGGCGGCCAGGAACAGGACGGGGTTGGAGATGGCCATCGGCTTTTTGGTACGCACGTGGGTCATCTTCATGCCCCGTTCGAAATGTCCCGACGCAAGCCGCACGAAGGCCACGCGGTCGCGGTGCTTGGGGTCCATGTTGGCCTGGACCTTGAAGACGAAGCCGGTCACGGCCTTTTCGTCTGCGGACACCTGCCGGGGCTGGGCCATCTGCGGTTGCGGTTCGGGGCCGTATTCCGCGATGCCCGCCATCAGTTCCTGCACCCCGAAGCTGTTGATCGCAGATCCGAACCAGATCGGGGTGAGCGAGCCTTCCAAAAACGCGTCGCGGTCGAAGGCGGGCATCAATTCGCGCACCATCTCGACGTCCTCGCGCAGCTTCGCCAACAGGTCGGCGGGCACGCGCTCGGCCAGTTGCGGATCGTCCAGCCCCTCGATCTTGACGCTTTCGGCCACCTTGTTGCGATCGGCTCGATCCATCAATTCCAGGCGATCATGGAGCAGGTCGTAACAGCCGATGAAATCACGGCCTACGCCGATGGGCCAAGACGCGGGCGTCACGTCGATGGCCAGATTCTCCTGAATTTCGTCGATGATCTCGAAGGTGTCGCGGCTTTCGCGGTCCATCTTGTTGCAGAACGTCAGGATCGGAAGGTCGCGCATCCGACAGACCTCGAACAGCTTCTGTGTCTGACTTTCAACGCCCTTCGCACCGTCGATGACCATCACCGCGGCGTCCACGGCCGTCAGCGTGCGATAGGTGTCTTCGGAGAAGTCGCTGTGGCCCGGCGTGTCCACCAGGTTGAAGCGGAAATCGCGCGTCGTCGTGTGGAAGTCGAACGACATGGCCGAGGCGGAAACGGAAATGCCGCGATCCTGCTCCATTTTCATGAAGTCCGACCGCGTGCGCCGCGCCTCGCCCTTGGCACGCACCTGACCGGCCATTTGGATCGCCCCGCCATAGAGCAGGAATTTCTCGGTCAGGGTGGTTTTGCCCGCGTCCGGGTGGCTGATGATCGCGAAGGTCCGGCGGCGCCCGATTTCGGGCGGCAGGGCGGGGCGGTTCGTCTGGGGGGCGTCTGACATGGCCGGGGATATAGGCGTGTGGTCGGGCCGCCGCAATCGCGCAGGGTGCGTTAACGAATTGGTTAGCTTCGGATCCTAGGATTAAGCCGGAAGACAGGGAGGATGCATATGCAGGCATACCGAAGCACGGCGGGCCTGATCGAAGGCGTTATCATCTTCCTTGCGCGTAGCCTTGTCTGGGGGCTGACGTTGTTCGTCCGAAATCGACCTGATCCACCTTTCGTGGGACACACCGCGCCGTGCCGCAATGGCGGGTAAGCAATCCGCGCCCGTCCCGTCGACCCGACTGGACGAAGGTGCCGCAGCGATGCCGAAACGCGGTTCGGCTAGCCGGCCTTTTAGCGGCTTCGATCCGTTTGCCGCCCGTCTCTTAGGCCACTGAACGACTTTGGTCGGGATCAAAATAGTGAAGAGTGAAGGCAGCTACTCAAAACAATTAGGGAGAGCGGATCTGAACGCATTTACCCGCGAATGGCGCTTGTCCGGCTTGTCTCTCCGATCGCTACACACAATAGATTGCGGATGCTGTGCGGCATTATGATCGAGGGCCCGCAGGATCTTCCTCCCGGTCATTGATGCCCGTTCGGCGAGACCGATCAGATCACAGTGGTGGGCACTGCTATCCGGGCCGGTTTCCACCAGACCGGGCGATATCAATGGGCGGTGTCGACGACCGGGTCGATCAAGGTACGGCCCCCGTCCACCGTCAGGATCTGCCCGGTCATGAAGCCAGATGCGTCGGAGGCAAGAAATTGCACCGTTTCCGCAAGCTCCGACGGGGCCGCGATCCGGCCCATCGGGGTGGCGTCGACGATGGCTTTGCGTAGGCCCTCCTGTTCGCCCAGCCGGGTTTGAAGATTGGCGGACATGATCGAGCCGACACCGACACCGTTTACCCGAATACGCTCCTGCGCGAGCGAAACGGCAAGACATCGCGTTGCCTGATCCAAGGCTGCGGCGCTGATGGAGTAGGCCAGCAATTCCGGCTGCGTGCGCCGCCCCGCGATAGAGCTGATGTTGACGATCGTACCGACCATATCGTCGGGACGCGCGTCTTCCGCGGCCTGTGCGATCATCCGCTTGGCGACCGCCTGGCTGAGCCGCAGGGCCGTCATCAGGTTCTGGTCCAGCAACTTGGCCACGCTGGTATCCTCGGGGTCCAGCGGATCGGTCACCATGATCTGACGGGATGCATTCACCAGAATATCGACCCTGTCGTAGGCGTCGATCGTCGCCGACAGAAGGTTCGCGATCGTCAGCCGTTCGCGCAGATCACCCGCGAAATACCGCAGCTTGGCCCCGTCTTCCGTCTGTGCGTCGCCGACTTCGATGTGCAGCCGTTCTTCATCTCGATCGGCAAACATCACATTTGCCCCCTGTTCGACGAAGTGCCGGGCGATGGCCAGACCGACGCCATTGGCCGCCCCCGTGACGATCGCCGTCTTGCCTTCGATCGAATTGCTCATGTGCGGCCCCGCTGGCGCTTGGGTTTCTTCGCTTCGATCACCTTGAAGCCGTCTTTGTCGGTCAAAACGGCCACGGCCCCGAAAGTCGCATTCAATGTCTCTTCATACGGAAGATGCCGGTTCGCCACCATCAGCAGCCGTCCACCGGGCGTCAACAGGCGCGCGGCAGCCGTGATGAAAGCGCGCCCCAGCGACGGATCGGCCCGGCGTGCGGTGTGGAACGGCGGGTTGGATACGACCACGTCGAACGGTCCGCCCGTCCACGTTGTCGCATCCGCCCAGTGAAATGCGGCGCGGGGGTCGACGACGTTCAGGCGGGCGCAGGTCATCGCGTCATGCTCCGCCTCGATCAGGGCGCAGGCAGTCACGCCTTCGTTCTGCAACACCACACGCGACAGGTGTCCCCATCCCGCGCCCAAGTCGCAGACACGGCCCGAAAGTCCCGTCAGATGTGACGCCAGAAGGGCCGATCCGGCATCCACGCCATCGGCCGAGAATACACCGACCCCGGTGACGAAACCATCGACCTGCTGCGGTTCGGCCGCCCATCCATCGGGGATGGGACCGGCGGGAAAGGAGAACGTCTTGCCATGCGCCTTGGCGAAGACATCGCCGATATCGAACGCCTTGCGGCAAAGCCTGACGATCGAATCCGCGCCATCGACCTTCTGTCCATCGACGATAATGGGTGCGCCCGGCGGGACAGCCGTTATGGCCTGCGCGATCATATCAAGGGTCTGCGCTTTGGCGCGGGCGATGAACACAACGGCGGCGTCGAACCGTCCCTCCAGCCGGGGGGCGACGTCGATATCGCGCGCGGCAAGACGGTCATGATCTGGTTTGAACCCATGCACGGCGGTGATCTGACCGGGCAGATCGCCCACATCCAGGTCAGCGGGTGGACGCAAAAGCAGGATCCGACCCTCGGGCAGGGTGACGGCATCGGCGGCAAGGGCCAAGGACAGGCGGTCGTTCATGGGAGGCGAGGACCTAGTCCTCTTTCTCCATCGTGCACTGCAGCGGATGCTGGTGCCGGCGCGCGAAGTCCATGACTTGCGTCACCTTGGTTTCCGCGATCTCGTGGCTGAACACGCCGACGATGGCCAGGCCTTTCTTGTGGACCGTCAGCATGATCTCGACCGCCTGACCGTGATTGATGCCGAAGAATTTCTCCAACACGATCACCACGAATTCCATCGGAGTGTAATCATCGTTGAGGAGCAGTACCTTGTAGAGCGGCGGCTTGGCGGTCTTCGGGCGCGTCTTGGTGACGACGGCGGTGTCGCCATCGCCATCGTCGGGCGTATCGCTCATCGAGATCGGCAGGGGGCGCATATGGGAATCCGTGTCAGGGGGGTGACGGGTCTGGCGGCACAATATAGTCAGCCCTGTGCAAAGGAAAAGGGGCAGGCCGGTGACGATCACGACAATCGGATTCGATGCCGACGACACGCTTTGGCACAATGAGGTCTTCTTCAAGGGGACGCAGGCCCGGTTCGCCGCGCTGTTGGCCGATCATGCCGATCCCGATCACTTGATGGACCGGCTTCTGGCGGCGGAGCGTCGAAATCTTGGCCATTACGGGTTCGGAATAAAGGGTTTCACGCTGTCCATGATCGAGACCGCGATCGAGGTTACCGAAGGTCGTGTCCCCGCCACCGTCATCGCGGAAATCCTGGCCGACGGGCGCGAGATGCTCCGCCATCCGGTCGATCTGATGCCGGGGGTGGCGGATTGCGTCGAGACGTTGGCCGCCGACTTCACTCTCGTCCTCATCACCAAGGGCGATCTGCTGGATCAGGAACGCAAGCTTGCCGAGTCCGGTCTGGGGGAAATGTTCGATGGCATCGAGATCGTGTCCGACAAGACGCCTTCCACATATGCCCAAGCTTTCGATGTGCACGGCGAAGGCGCGCATCGGTCGCTGATGGTGGGCAATTCGATGAAATCGGATGTTGTTCCGGCAATCGATGCCGGGGCCTGGGGCGTGTTCTGTCCATCCGAACATGAGTGGGAGCTGGAGCGCGCGAAGGAGCCTGCGGACCATCCCCGGTACCGCCGCATCGTGACCCTTGCCGATCTGCCGCCGCTTCTGGCAACGCTTTGACGGTCAGATCAGCGTGCCGTCCGCGCCCAGCGTCGTCTTGCCGCGCAGATAAGGGTGCAGCGCCTTCGGCAGACTGACCGATCCGTCTGCCTGCTGCCCGTTTTCCAGTACCGCAATCAGGCAGCGGCCGACGGCCAGACCCGACCCGTTGAGGGTATGCACGAACGCCGGTTTGCCCCCCGCGGCGGGCTTGAACCGCGCATTCATGCGGCGGGCCTGGAAATCGCCCGTCGTCGAACAGCTGGAGATTTCGCGGTAGGTGTCCTGACCCGGCAGCCAGACTTCGATGTCATGGGTGCGCCGCGCGCCGAACCCCATATCGCCAGTGCACAGGACGATCGTGCGATACGGCAGTTCCAGGGCTTCCAGAATACCTTCGGCACATTTCGTCATCCGGTCCAGCTCCGCCCGGCTGTGGTCGGGGTGCGTGACGGAGACCATCTCTACCTTCTCGAATTGGTGCTGGCGCAGCATCCCTGCGGTGTCGCGGCCCGCTGATCCGGCTTCGGACCGGAAGCACAGCGTATGCGCGACCATCCGGCGGGGCAGGGCCGCCTCCTCCAACACGTCGCCCGCCACGGAATAGGTCAACGTGACCTCGCTGGTTGGAATCAACCAGAACCCCTCGCGCGTCAGAAAGCTGTCGTCGCCGAACTTCGGCAGTTTGTCGGTGCCCAGCATCGCGTCATCGCGGACCAGAACAGGGGTCATATGCTCCACCAGACCGTTCTCTTCGGTGTGGATGTCGAGCATGAATTGCGCCAGCGCCCGGTGGATACGCGCGACCGCGCCACGCAGCACGACGAACCGCGCCCCCGACAGCTTGGCCGCCGTCTCGAAATCCATGCCGGGTTTGACGCCGGCGATGTCGTAATGTTCGATGGGCGCGAATTCGAGGGTGCGGGGCGTGCCCCAGCGGTTCACTTCGACATTGTCGTCTTCGGATGCGCCGTCCGGGACATCCGCGTCGGGCAGGTTCGGGATTTCGAGCAGGGCGGCGCGCAGGGCGGCGTCGGCGGTCCGGCTTTCGTCCTCCAGGCGGGCGATCTCTTCCTTCTTGGCGGCGACCAATGCGCGCAAGCGCTCGAACTCCGCCTCGTTCCCGCCGGCCTTGGCCGCGCCGACCTGCTTGGACGCGGCGTTGCGGTCGGCCAAGGCTGCTTCGGCCCCGGTGATCGCCGCGCGCCGCGTCTCGTCCAGTGCCACAAGCGAGGCCGACATCGGCTTCAGTCCCCGGCGGGCCAGCCCCGCGTCGAAGGCTTCGGGGTTTTCGCGGATCTGTCGGATGTCGTGCATGGCGCCCTCGGGTGGTGTCCTGACTGCCACATGCCACAGGCCTGCCGTCCGTGCCAGAGGTTGCGCCGCGCGCTTGCGCCCCCCAGATGGCCCGCATAGGTTGCCGCGACTTCAAGACGGGCGCGTCACCGCCCCGAGACAGCACAGGGATCCACCATGTTCGCAACCCCCGCCTATGCGCAGGCAGCCGGTGGTGCCGCCGGCACCTTCGGAAGCTTCATTCCCCTCATCGCGATTTTCGCGATCATGTACTTCCTGCTCATCCGTCCACAGCAGAAGAAGATGAAGGAGCACAAGGCTCTGGTTGCCGGATTGCGGCGCGGGGATCAGGTGGTCACGCAGGGCGGCGTCATCGGCAAGGTCACCAAGATCAAGGACGAGGCCGAGGTCGAGGTCGAAATCGCCGAAGGCGTGAAGGTGCGTGTCGTCCGCGCGACGATCACACAGGTTTTGTCGAAGACCGATCCGGCCGCCTGACATGCTCGAAATCGCGCTCTGGAAACGGCTGACGATCCTTCTCGTTTGCCTGGCCGGTCTGGCGATGGCCTTGCCGAACGTCTTCTATACTTCGGCGGAGCGGCACAACGACGCGATCACCGCGGTCGAACGCGGCGCGGTCGTCACCGATGACCTGCAAGCCGACCTCGATGCATGGCCAGAGTTTCTGCCGTCATCAGTCGTGAACCTGGGCCTCGATCTGCGGGGCGGGGCGCATCTTCTGGCCGAGGTGCAGTTGGAGGATGTCTATGCCTCGCGGATGGACAGCTATTGGCCGGAGGTCCGTACCGTTCTTGTTGCTGCTGGTTATCGCGTAAGAGAAGTCGATGGGCCTGCAGACGAGCTTCGGGTCCGCATTGTCAACGGTACACTGGATCAGGCCGCTGTCGATGCCGTGCGCACTTTGGCCCAGCCGATCGTGTCACTTTCCGGCGTTGGCCAGAACGATATCGAGGTGTCCAGTGCGGGCGACATCATCACCCTGCGCCTGTCCGATGCGGAACGCGCCGCGACCGACGATCGCACGATGGCGCAATCGCTTGAAATCATTCGCCGCCGCGTGGACGAGGCCGGAACGCGAGAGCCGACGATCCAGCGACAGGGCAACGACCGCATCCTGATCCAGGTTCCGGGCATCGGTTCGGCGCAGGAGTTGAAAGATCTGATCGGCACCACCGCCAAGCTGACGTTCCACCACGTCATTCGGCAGACGACGGATGCGAACGAACGGGTGCTCAGCGATGAACTGCTTGCCCCGTCGCTGGACGATGCGGGCGTGTTCTACGTTCTTGAACGTGTGCCCGTCGTCACCGGCGACGACCTGACCGACAGCCAGCCCGCCTTCGACCAGTCGGGGCAGCCCGCCGTCACGTTCCGCTTCAACCCCGCCGGCGCGCGGGCTTTCGGGGTCTATACGGCCGAAAACGTCGGCGCGCTTTTTGCCGTCGTGCTCGACAATGAGGTCGTAACCGCCCCGCGCATCAACGAGGCGATCCCAGGCGGCTCGGGCCAGATCACCGGCAACTTCTCGGTCGAGGAGGCGAACCGCCAGGCGATCCTGCTGCGCGCCGGCGCCTTGCCCGCCGGCATGGAATTCCTGGAGGAACGCACGGTCGGCCCGGAATTGGGCCAAGACAGCATCGATGCAGGCAAGACCGCATCTTTGGTTGCGATGTCCGCCGTCGTCGTCTTCATGATCCTCAGCTATGGATTGTTCGGTGCCTTCGCGACCGTCGCGCTCGGCATCAACGTGGCGCTTCTGTTCGGGGTTCTGTCCGTGATCGGCGGCACGCTGACCTTGCCGGGGATCGCGGGCATCGTCCTGACCATCGGCATGGCAGTGGACGCCAACGTCCTGGTATTCGAGCGTATCCGGGAAGAGTTGAAGACCGCGCGCGGACCAGCCCGCGCCATCGCGCTGGGCTACGAAAAGGCGCTGTCTGCCATCGTGGACGCCAACATCACCACCTTCATCGTTGCCACGATCCTGTTCACGCTGGGGTCCGGCCCGGTCCGCGGGTTCGCCGTGACGCTTGGCATTGGGATCCTGACATCGGTCTTCACCGCGATCTTCGTGACGCGTCTTTTGATCGTGTTCTGGTTCGAACGCCGCCGCCCCAAGAAGATCGAGGTCTGACATGCGCCTGAGACTCGTGCCCCAAAACACCAACTGGGATTTCATGAAGTACCGCAAGTTCACCTTCGGGGCGTCCATCGTCGCGATGATCGCGTCGGTCATCATCTGGCTGTCGGTGGGTCTGAACTTCGGCATTGACTTTCTCGGCGGTACGACCATCCGGACGGAATCCGCGCAGACGATCGATGTCGGAGCCTACCGCGACGCGCTGACGCCGCTGGGACTGGGCGATGTGGTCATCACGGAGGTGTCCGACCCCACGTTCCGCGACGATCAGAACGTGGCACTCGTCCGTATCCAGGCGCAGGACGGGGCCGAGGCGGTGACGACAGATACCATCACGGCCGTCGAAGGTGCGCTTCGGTCGATCGACCCGGAGATCACTTTTCCGTCGGTCGAATCCGTCGGGCCCAAGGTCTCCGGGGAGTTGATCACCACGGCGCTGCTGGCCGTCGGAGTGTCACTCGTGGCGATCCTGTTCTACATCTGGTTGCGATTCGAATGGCAGTTTTCGGTCGGGGCGGTCGCCGCCTTGTTCCACGATGTGATCCTGACGATCGGAGTTTTTTCCCTGCTGCAGATCCGGTTCGATCTGGCGACCATCGCGGCCCTGCTGACGATCATCGGCTATTCTATCAATGACACCGTCGTCATCTTCGACCGGCTGCGTGAAAATCTGATCAAGTTCAAGAAGACGCCGCTGATCGACGTGATGAATATGTCCGTCAACGAGACACTGTCGCGGACGTTGATGACGTCGGGCACGACGTTGCTGGCGCTCATCGCGCTGATCGTGCTGGGGGGCGACGTGATCCGGGGCTTCGTCTTCGCGATCCTCTGGGGTGTGATCGTCGGAACGTATTCCTCGGTCTATGTCGCCAAGAACGTCGTTCTGATGCTGGGCGTCGACCGCGACCCCAAAAAGCCGTCGGACGCCGGGACGCAATTCGCGAACATCGACGCCTGACCGGCCGTGCCGGACCTGGGGGTAAGCGGCGGCGATCTGACGTGGCTCGCCCTTGTTGCCGTGATCGCAGGACTGGTGCGGGGTTTTGCCGGGTTCGGAACCGCGCTGATCTACGTGCCCCTCGCCTCGCTCAGTTTGCCGCCGCTGTGGGTTCTGGTCACGTTGACCGTGATGGACCTGATCGGTCCGCTGCCGGCGATTCCCAAGGCCCTGCGCGATGGACAGCCGCGTCAGGTGGCGCTGCTTGCGGGGACCGCCGCGGTGACGCTTCTACCCGGCCTCTGGCTTCTGGATCGATTGCCGGTCGATGGGTTTCGGTGGCTCGTCGCCGTGCTGTGCCTGCTGACGGTGGGCTTGATGGTTTCCGGCTGGCGTTGGTCGGGGCAGATGACGCCGGTGGTGACCATGGTCGCCGGTGGCACGTCGGGATTTCTGGGCGGGCTTTCCGGTCTGGCCGGGCCGCCGGTGATCCTGACCTATATGTCGGCCCCGCTGCCGGCGGTGGTGATCCGGGCCAATCTGATGATGTTCCTCGTCGCGTGGGACGGCATCTTCGGAACGGTGTTGTTCCTGACAGACCGTCTGACCCTGCAACCGCTGATGATCGGGGCGGCGTTGCTTCCAATCCACCTGCTGGCCAATTGGGCTGGGGCAAGGATATTCGCGGGGTCAGGCCGGAACGACCGCGCTTATCGCGCGGTCGCCTATATTCTGATCGTCGGTGCCGCCTTGCTTGCCCTGCCCCTATGAGTCAAAGGCGGTCTTGATTTCGATGTTCGAAAGAACACGGCTGATGTCCTTAGCGAGGTCTTCGATCCCACCCGACACGACGGATGTAACCGCCAGTGCGAGCCCCACGAGGGCAGCCGTCAGGACGACCCAATCGACCGTGACGGCGCCGGATTCTGAAACGATAAAAGAACGCAGGGACATGTTGGAAACTCCACAAAACCATTTTGATTTAAGGCAAAATTAATGCGGAATTGCGGCACAAATCTGGCCAAATGGCCGTGACACTGTCGCGAAGCACGCTACAAACCGGTCGTTCGGGCGATATTCCCGATGCGACAAGGGGCCAATCAATGAACCTGACCGAGATGGAATTCGAGGGGGTCCGCCCGTTTGAGGGTTACGGGCCAGGATTTTTTCGAATCGCAGGCGATGTCTTCGAAGGCGCGCTGATCCTGCATCCCGGCGGGCAAGGTGTCTGGGGCGGCTATGCCGATGTCGCGCCGCTGCTGCTACTGTCAGGGGTGATCGATGTGATTTTCGTCGGTACCGGAAACGAGATCGCCCATGTCCCCGCCGATCTGCGGGCCGCGGTCGAGGGGGCGGGTCTGGGGCTGGAAGTCATGAACACGCCAGCGGCCTGCCGGACCTACAACGTGCTCATCGGTGAAGGCCGTCGGGTCGCGGCGGCCGTTCTTCCGATCGAATGATGGCTGGGTAGGTATTGGAGTTCAGGAGAAACCCAGCATCCGGGAGACACGTTCCAGATCATATTCGTCGTATTCGGTGACCTCATCGTCACGTGATTGCTCGCGGTTGGCATAGGCCGAGGTGATCGCCTGGTCGAAGTCTTCGAAGAACTCTTGGGCGTTCGAGCCGGCCAACGCGTCGCTTTGCGCTCGCGTCGCATTGCCCCATGCGGACAGGACGGCGAGATCATTGTTCGATAGCGAAGAGACCACCGAGGTGTAGCGTTGATACGTTTCCTCGTCATGGGCGCGATAGGCGTACGATGGGCGGCTTTCGCGGTGCTGAGACTGGGAGGCGACCTCGCCGGACACAAACCCCAACTCGGCCGAAAAGGCGGCCATCGTGGCCATCGCCACGCCAGTGGCCGCGCCGGTGAGGACAACGAAATCGACGGCGACGACGCCCGACTCGGATTGGGTGAAGGAGCGAATGGTCGGGAATTTGGCTGGCAGGCAAAACATCGTAAACATCCTTGTACTGGTTGCTGACGGTTCTGACGCCGGATTCGGGCGCGAACATGATGGGGGATGCTTGATTTCGGGGCGTGATCTGGGCATTCGCCGACAGTTTTAGGACCATTGCCAGATTTAGTGACCCTACGTCGCGAAGAGGCCCCGCACGGGGCGAGGCCTCTTGTTTACAGTGGTTAACAGGGCGCTGGTCTTACCAGTGTCCGGTGTTCTCCATCGACGCCCAGGGTTCCTGCGGTGCCTTTTTCTCGCCCGCTTGCAGCAGTTCGATCGAGATGTTGTCCGGGCTGCGCACGAAGGCCATGTGGCCGTCCCGTGGGGGGCGGTTGATCGTTACGCCGTTGTCCATCAGCGTCTGGCACATGGCGTAGATGTCATCGACCGTATAGGCGAGGTGGCCGAAATGCCGGCTGTCGTCGGGCAGGGCGTCGTCGCCATCCCAGTTATAGGTCAATTCGACGTCCGCGTGGCCGTCCGCCTGATCGGGCGGGCACATGAAGACCAGTGTAAAACGCCCGCCTTCATTCTCGGATCGCCGCCGCTCGACCAAGCCCAGCATCTGATAAAACGCCATCGATTTTTCCAGATCCTTCACGCGGACCATAGTGTGCAGATAGGTAATCGGCATCGGCTTCTCCTTCATATGTGCACCGCGCAAGGTAATCCGCGGGCCCCGCGTCACAACCCCGCGGGGCCACACTCCGACGCTTTCGCGTGACCTGTCCGTTGCGGTGCGCGGCGTGGCGCGGCACCTTGGTGCGACTGCCGAATCTCAAGGACCCGACATGCCCATTTCCCCCGACCAGCAGGCCGAAATCGACGACCAGCGCGCGCAGTCGCATACGACCCGCCGCGCCACCGTTCCGGGGATGGAGGAGCACCTTTATACCGCCTACCCCGTGCTGGACCACGGCTTCGTGCGCGTCATCGACTATATGGGCGACGATTCCGCCATCACCCAGGCCGCGCGCGTCAGCTATGGGCGTGGGACCAAGGCGGTGTCGAACGACGAGGGGTTGATCCGCTATCTGATGCGGCACTGGCACTCGACCCCGTTCGAGATGTGCGAGGTCAAGCTGCATGTGAAATTGCCCGTGTTCGTCGCGCGCCAGTGGATCAGGCACCGGACAGCCAACGTGAACGAATACTCTGCCCGCTATTCGATCCTGGACCGGGAATTCTATATCCCCTCGGCTGAAGACCTTGCCGCCCAGAGCGTCGTCAACAACCAGGGCCGGGGCGAGGCGCTGACCGGGGAGGAGGCGGCGCGCGTGCTGGACTGGCTGCGCGACGACGCCACGCGGTCGTACGACCACTACGAGGCGATGATCTCGCAAGACGGGCAACAGGGGCTGGCGCGGGAGTTGGCGCGCATGAACCTGCCCGCGAACATCTATACGCAATGGTACTGGAAAGTTGACCTCCACAACCTGTTTCACTTTCTCCGCCTGCGCGCCGACGCCCACGCGCAGATGGAGATTCGTGTTTACGCCGACAAGATTTGCGAAATCGTTAAGGACTGGGTGCCGCTGTCGTATGGGGCCTTCGAGGACTACCGGCTGGGCGGCGCGCAGCTGTCGGGCAAGGGCGTCGAGTGCCTGCGCCGGATGCTCAAGGGCGAGGAGGTCACGCAGGAGACCTCGGGGATGAGCAAGGGGGAATGGCGGGAGTTCATGGGGGTAGTTGGTCAATAAGCTTCTTAACGTTTGAAAAAGAATAATTTTTGCGCCATTCGATATCCTGTCCAGCAGGAGATTGACGAATGGCCGGTATCATCAGCATTTTTAATAACAAGGGCGGGGTAGGGAAAACGACTTACGTTTTCCATGTCGCGCATATTTTGGCTCGTCGGGGTTTGAGGGTTCTTCTTGTCGACCTCGATACTCAAGGGAATTTAACGAGCTATTGCCTTTCTGACGAGCAACTCACGGCCGCATGGGGGGGTCGCGGTAACTCCATCTTCAAAGTTGTTGAGCCCATTATCCGCGGTATCGGAGACTACGATTACCGCGCGCCGATTGATCTGGCATACGAAGGTGGCTTCGTGTCATTGGTGCCCGGTGACCTTCGACTAAGTGATTTTGAGGATTTCCTAGGTGACTCATGGAATGCGGCACGAGGCGGAGCAGAGGCGTCCGTTAGAACTCAGACAGCGCTCAACCGGTTCATTGAGGAAGCCATAGAAGAAACTGCTGCAGACGTTGTGTTCATTGACCTCGGTCCCAATCTGGGAGCTCTAAACCGCTCCGCACTTGCAATCAGCGACTATTTCATCACGCCTCTGGCCCCTGACCTCTTTTCCATTCAGGGGACGGAAAACCTTGGAAGCAAGCTGTCCGCATGGCAGTCTCAATGGGAGCAGATCCGCCAAAACTGGACCGGCGAGGGTGTAAGTCTTCCTTCCGGGGCCCCGATTTATCTTGGCTACGTTATGCAGATGCACAACATGCGGTCACGTTCTGAGCAAGGGATGACAGCTGGCTGGGGCATATACGGAGGGCGGATTGAGGCAGCAGTGCAATCCAATATCGTTGACAAGATCGGTGAAGATCGCGTGATCCGCTGGGATGACGGTTCATATCGTCTGGGTCAAATTCCTAATCTGCATAGTCTTATTCCTTATTCACAGGAAGCGCGAAAACCAATCTTTGACTGTACTGGAGCAGATGGGCTTCGGGGCGCGCACCAAACCAAAGCAAGGGAATCTCTAGGTCTTTTCGACGATATCGTCCGTACGATTGAGACCGTCTTAGACGACACGGACTAGGTATCGTAGGGTGCGTGCAAGCGCGCACCCAACATCCGATCCCGCACCGCCCCAAACACCATCCCCGCCTGCGCCAACCACGCACCAAACACCCGCCCCCCCGGCAGCCCCGGCACGGGCAGCGCGCGCAACAGGTCGAACCGCGACCGCTCCCCCAGCACCGCCTCCGCACAGAGCTTCCCGAACAGCCCGGCTAGCGCCAGCCCGTGGCCCGAGTATCCCCCGGCGGAAAACACCCCCGGCGCGACCTCGGCGACGTAGGGCAGGCGCGTCGCCGTCACTGCCAGCGTGCCGCCCCAGGCGTGGGTCAGCTCGACCTGCGCAAGCGCGGGATAGACGCGGGCGAGGTTGGCGCGGACCTTTGCGCGGATGTCCGCAGGGAACCGCTTGCCGTAACTTTCGCCGCCGCCAAAGATCAGCCGGCCGTCGTCCGTCTGCCAGAAGTAATTCACCACGAAACGTGAATCGGCGACCGCCGGTTGGCCCCGGCCGGATCGGAAGGGCGGATCGGCCAGCGGCGCGGTCACGGCGATGTAGTTGTTGATGGGCAGAACGCGCGCCGCCGTGCGGTCGGTCAGCCACGGCGAATACCCGTTCGTCGCCTGCACCACTGCGCGCGCCGTGACCGCGCCGTGGGCCGTGGCGACGGTGGTTCCGGTCAGGCGGTGCACTTCGGATCGCTCGAAGATTTCGACCCCTTCGGCCAGGCAGGCGCGCATCAGGTTGAGCGTATAGGCCAGCGGATCGCAGCGCCCCGCCGTCGGGTCCAGCACGCCGCCGGCATAGGCGCGCGACCCGGTGATCTGCGCCATGGCGGTCGCGTCCAGCACCTCGCCCTGTGTGCCGTAGTGGCGCGACATCCAGTCGTTTTCCGCAATCGCGCTGCGAACGTCGGAGGGCTTCAGGCAGGCCGAGATGACGCCGGGGCCGTAGGATGCGCCGTCCATGAAGCTGCGCGCGTCGGCCTTCGCCTCCTCCGCCAAGTCCCAGAGCGCGCGGGCCGTGGGCGCGCCCAGCTTCACCTCCAGCTTGCGCTGCGACCAGTTAAAGCCGCTGCCCAATTGTCCGCCGTTGCGCCCCGACGCGCCCCAGCCCACGCGCTGTGCCTCGACCACGATCACCGACAGACCGGCGCGCGCGGCCCGCAGCGCCGCCGACAGGCCCGTCAGCCCCGCCCCGATCACCACCAGATCGCAGCTGCGCCGATTGCGCAGCGCCGGAAACGGATCGGGCAGGGCGGTTCGATCGGCATAAAGCGTCGCGGGCCACACGCCGCGGTCGCCGTTGGCGTGCAGCCAACTCATACGTTCAGCAGAAGATGCTCGCGCTCCCACGGGGAGATGACCTGCAGGAAGGCGCCGTTCTCCATCCGTTTGACCGATGTGTAGACCGAGCAGAAATGGGGGTGGAGGATGGCGCGAATTTCGGTCGCGGCTTCGAACAGGTCGAGCGCGGTGGACAGGTCGCGGGGAATGCCGTCGGCGGAATCGTAGGCGTCGCCGGCGAATTGCGGGGCGGGGTCGATCCGGTTCACCAGCCCTAGGTATCCGCAGGCCAGCGACGCCGCGATCCCGAGGTAGGGGTTGCAGTCCATTCCCGCGATCCGGTTCTCGACCCGCTTGGCCCCCGGATCGGAGACGGGAACCCGCAGGCCGGTGGTCCGGTTGTCGCGCCCCCATTCCAGGTTGATGGGGGCCGCGAAATCGCGGACGTAGCGGCGGTAGCTGTTCACGTAAGGGGCCAGCAAGGCGATGACCGATGGCAGGTGGCGTTGCATTCCGCCGATGAAATGCAGGAATTCCGGGCTTTCGGTGCCGTCGTCCGCATCGAAGAGATTGCGCCCCGTCGCCTGATCGATAACCGAATGGTGCATGTGCATCGCACTGCCCGGTTCATCCTGGATGGGTTTGGCCATGAAGGTGGCATAGCAATCGTGGCGCAGCGCGGATTCGCGGATGAGGCGTTTGAAATAGAAGATCTCATCGGCCAGTTTCACTGGGTCGCCGTGGCCCAGGTTCATTTCGACCTGGCCCGATCCGCCCTCCTGCAGGATTCCGTCGATCTCCAGGCCCATGGCTTCGGCGAAATCATAGATGTCGTCGATCACCGGCCCGTATTCGTCGACGGCGGACATGGAATACGCCTGTCGCGCGGCGGCCCGGCGGCCCGAACGACCCATGGGCGGCAGGACCGGTTGAGTCGGGTCGATGTTGCGCGCCACCAGATAGAATTCCATCTCGGGCGCGACCACGGGCGTCCAGCCGCGCGCCTCGTACAAGGCGACAACGCGTTTGAGCACGTTGCGCGGGGCGGTGGCGACCGGTTCACCCTGCTGGTCGGCCATGTCGTGGATGACCTGCATCGTCCAGTCCGCCGTCCAGGGCGCGGCACAGGCGGTGCTGAAATCGGGGGTCAGCACCATGTCAGGTTCCAGGAAGGCGGTGTCGCCGTCGTCGGCCCAGTCCCCGGTGATCGTCTGCTGGAAGATCGAATTGGGCAGATAGAAATGCTTTTGCCGCGCGAACTTGGCCGCCGGCATCGCCTTGCCCCGCGCGATGCCGGACATGTCGGCGACGATGCATTCCACTTCGTCCAGACGCCGCCCATCCAGATAAGCGCGTGCGTGATCAGGCGCGTGGCCAATCCAGTCAGGCATCGACATCGGCGAACCTCGTCAGGAAGAACCGCGCCATCGCTGCGGCAATCCGGTCATTGTCGACGGGCGTCGCGGCGTCCGCTTCCGCCTGTGCCATCAGATCTTCGGGATAGGTCCCGGTGCCGCGACGCGACGCGACATAGTCCCGGATCAGGTCGGTCGAGAATTCAGGGTGTGGCTGCACGGTGAAGGCGCGGCGTCCGTATGTCAGTATCGCGTTTTCGCAAAAGGCGTTGGACCCGGTGCAGGCCGCGCCTTCGGGCCGCTGGACAACCTGATCCTGATGCCAAGCGTTGAGCGCAACGGTCTGCCCGCCGGGCAGTACGTAGTCGCGCCGGCCGATCGCCCAGCCGCCGTCGAATTTGACGACGGAACCGCCCAGGGCCTGTGCGATGATCTGGTGGCCAAAACAGACGCCGACCATCGGAACATCGGCGGCATAGGCATCGCGGATGAACCGCTCCAAAGGCGCGATGAAGGCGTGCTTTTCATACGCGCCGTGCTTGGAGCCGGTGATCAGCCATCCGTCGCATTCATCTACGCCATCGGGGAACACCATGTTTTCGACGTCGTAGGCTTCGAATTCGAACCCATATCCATCCAGAAGCTGGGCGAACATGGTGTCGAAATCGCCGCGCGAGGGCCGCAGTTCGGGGGGCGTATGCCCGGCCTGCAAGATACCGATTTTCATGAAGATGCCTCAGAGTGGTCGCGATCCGACGCTAGTCCTGCCGGAAAGCGGGGGCAAGATGCCGCTGCTTTTACGATTGATTCATCTTTTTTGTCGAAGATCGACCGTGCGACTGCGATTTTCGATACGAAACACAAGAGGACTTCCGAATGCTCCGTACGATCCTGCTTGCCGCGACACTTGCCCTGCCCGTCGCGACCCTTTCGACCCCCGCCGCCGCCGCAACCGTGCCCGAGGCGTTGGCCATGGCTTCGGCGGCCAGGCAGCAGGCCGGATTGCCGCCCCTGCGCTCCAACGCGCGTCTCGCCCGCGCGGCAGAGGCGCAGGCCCGCCACATGCGCAGCCAGCAGAAGATGGGTCATGTCGGACCGGGCGGAAACTCCCTGTCGGACCGGGCGCGCGCGGCCGGATACCGGATGTGTTACGGTGCCGAAAATGTTGCCGACGGCTGGCCGTCGGTCAACGCGGTCCACAGGGCGTGGATGAACTCCCCCAGCCACCAGAAGAACATCATGAACCCCAATGTCACCGAAGGGGCCGTGGCGGCCGTACAGGACGGCAACGGCCGGCTTTGGTGGGTGATGGTTCTCGGCTCCCGCTGCTAGGCGGGTCGGCTGGGAAGCGTCTTCACGTCAAACCGTGTCGAGGTAGAGATCCATCCGCTCGTGTGCGCTCAATTCCTCGATGTCTCGCATTTCTTGGCGTTTGGTCATCACGAGGTTCGCGATAAGCGGCGGCGGAAGAAGACGCGGCGTGATCGGGTCGTTCTCGAACCGGTCGATCGCCGTGCCCCAGTCGCCCGGAATGCGCGGCAGGTCGAGTGCGTAGGCATTGCCGGTGATCGGCGCGGACGGTTCCGCCCCGTCTTCGATCCCCGTCAGGGCTGCCCCCAGAATGCAGGCGAGAAGCAGATAGGGGTTCACGTCGCCCCCTGACATTCGATGCTCGATCCGGCGGGCGACATTGGGCGCGGCCGGTATGCGGATTGCTGTCGTGCGGTTTTCATAGGCCCAAGACAGGCCGGTGGGCGCATGGGCCCCCGGCACGAGCCGGTCATAGCTGTTGAGATGCGGGGCGAAGACCAATGTCGACGCCGGAGCGGAGGCCAACAAGCCCGCGACGGCATGGCGCAACAGGTCCGACCCGGCGTCGGTGCCGTCATCGAACACGTTGTCACCGTTCGCATCAAGCACCGAGAAATGCACATGCATCCCGTTGCCTGCGTAGTCTGGGTAAGGCTTGGCCATGAAACTGGCCGCGAAGCCGTGTCGCCTGGCTTGACCTTGCAGCAGCAGTTTGAAGAACCAGGCGTCGTCGGCGGCTTTCATCGCATCTGGCTGGTGGGCGATGTCGATTTCGAACTGGCCGATGCCCGCCTCCGAAATCGCGGTCTGCGCGGGAATGTCCATGGCTTCGCAGGCATCGTAGAGCTGCGTGAAGAACCGGTCGAACCCGTCGAGCGCGCGCATCGACAGGGTTTGCGCGCCGGGGCGCCGTTTGCCCGAGGCGGGGGATTTCGGCTCGCGCAGCTGGCGGGTGCTGTCATCGACAAGGTAGAATTCCATCTCGGTCGCGACCACGGGCGTCAGGCCGCGCGCAGCGTAGCGCGCCAGAATGGCGGCCAGCGCATGACGCGGATCGCCGGCGAAGGGGCGACCGTCGGGGTGGAACATCCAGACCGGCAGCAGGGCGGTTGGCGTGTCGAGCCATGGCATCGGCACGAAGCCACGTTCCGTGGGTTTCAGGATGCCGTCGGCATCGCCGGTGTCGAAGACTAGCGGGCTGTCCTCGATATCCTCGCCCCATATATCGAGGTTCAGAATCGAATAGGGAAAGCGCGTCCCCTCCTGCTCCAGCTTGTGGGCGAAGCGGCGCGGCACCCGTTTGCCCCGCGCCTGGGCGTTCAGATCGCAGGCGGCGACGCGGACGGAGTGGATTTCCGGATTGGCGTGAAGCCACCCACCATTTTCTGGCGTCCGGGATGCGGCGTCGGTCATCTGATGATCTGGGGCAGCAGCCGGGGGCGTCGCCCTGCGGCTTGGGGAAGGTGCCGGTTCAAGCGCCGGTTCACAGCGCCCATGATCCCGATGACGACCAGCGTCAAGAGAATGAAATAAGCGGCGAGGATCGGGTAGGGCACGAAGGGGTTGAACGTCTTGTCCGCGAAATAGCTGGCGTAATAAAGCGCGTCGCCCCGCTGCTGGATGGCGGGGAAGCCGGTAAAGAACACCAGTACCGTGGCGTGAAACAGGAAGATCGCCTCGTTCGTATACGCCGGCCAGGCCAGGCGCAGCATCGTGGGCCAGGTGATCCGCCGGAACCTGCGCCAGCCGGTCAGACCATAGGCCGAGGCCGCCTCCTGATCGCCCTTAGGCACTGACATCAGTGCGCCGTAGAAGATTTCCCCGGTATAGGCGGAGGTGTTCAAAAACAGCACGACTAAGGCCCCGGCCCATGCGGACGCGAGGGGGTCGAAGATCGGAAACGTCTGTTTGAGCGATAGGAACAGGAAATACCCGAAGAAGAACTGGATGAAGAGAGGTGAGCCGCGGAACAGAAAGATGAACCATTCCGACGGCTTGCGGATCAACGGGTTCGCCTGCGCCTTGCCGACCGCGACGAGCGTGGCAAGCGCGAAACCCGCCACGAGGGCCAGAACGCCGAAGTAGATGTTCCAGATCATACCCGACCCGATCAGGACCACTTGCTGGCACAGGGTGAAATCGCTGCGCGGCAGCAATCGCTCGCCGATGCCCATCGAGCGCAGGCCGTATTGCGCGAGCGTGTCCCAACACTCCATCAGCCGGCCGCCTTCGCCTTGCGCAGGGCTTCGCCGCCCGCCGTTGCCTGGCCGGTCGAGAGGCGCCGCGTTATGTTGGCCAGGACGATTTCGGACAAACGGGTAAAGGCGAGGTAGAAGACGAGCAGACCGAGGAAATAATACATCTTCCAGTCCGGATGCGGATAATCGGAGAACCGCGCCGTCTTGGACGCGCCCAACTCAGTCGCCCAATAGACGATATCTTCGACGCCGAGCAGGAACAGCAGCGGTGTGGCCTTGATCAGAACCATCCAGAGATTGCCCAGGCCGGGCAGCGCATAGACCCACATCTGTGGCACCGTAATGCGCCAGAACGTCTGGCGCGACGTCATGCCGTAGGCTTCGGCCGTTTCGATCTGGCCACGCGGCACCGCTTTCATCGCACCGTAGAGAACGGAGGCCGCGAACGCTCCGAAGACGATGGCGAAGGTCACGACCGCCAGTGCGAAACCATAGTATTCGTGGACCCACTGGGGCGAATTGCCCAAGGGCATCTTTGCGGCCTGGCACACGAGGAAGTCGCTGCCCTGCCGGACGGGCGCGTCCCAGTCGGGGCATTTGATCTTGTGGCGCAGGTACTCGATCCCCTGATCCAGCGCGATTACGAAGAAGAGGAAAAACGCGATGTCGGGAACACCGCGCACCAATGCGATGTAGAGCTTGCCGAACCACCGCAGCGGAGCAATCGCCGAGCGGGCGGCCATCGCCCCGCCAAAACCGAAGGCCAGCGAGATGGGTGCCGTGATCGCAAGCAGCAGCAGGACCGTCCCAAAGGCAGCGTAGAACGACAAATGCTTGCCCGTCGTCAGGTAGCAGATCAGCCAGTTCAGGCCGGACAGCGTTTCAGGATCCGTGCAGGCGAAGATGGTGTGACGTCCCTAATGGGTGCGCCCGTTGTCGGGCGTCGGATTGGAGGGGTCTTAGCAGGAAAAAAGGGGGCGGATCGCACCGCCCCCTCTGGGTCTTCAGAACGTTTTGGCGTCTTCGCCGAACCACTTGAGGATCAGTTCGTTCAGCGAGCCGTCTTCTTTCATCGACGTGATCGCGGCGTTGAACTGTTCCTTCAGCTCCGTGTCAGACTCTCGCAGGCCCAGACCGATGCCGCCACCCAAAGGCACGTCGTCGCCGGCGAAGGTCAGCTCGCCACCCGACTCCTCGACCGTGGGGGCCAGGGCGTCCTTGTCGGCGAAGACGGCGTCGGCTTCACCGTTGCGGACGGCGGCGACGGTCTCGTCGTAGGTGGCGAACTCCAGCAGGGTCGCACCGGATTCGGCGACGTAGCCGGCCTGGATCGTGGCGGTCTGCGCGGCGATCACACCACCGGTCAGGTCGGCGTCGGCGGACATGGCGGCATAGGCCGACGCGGCGGGCGGGAAGTAATTCTGCGTGAAGTCGATGACTTCCTCACGCTCGTCGGTGATGCTCATGCCGGCGATGATGGTGTCGTAGTTGCCGGACGTGAGGTTCGGGATGATGCTGTCCCACTCGTTGGTGACCCATTCGCAGGTCAGCTCGGCGCGGGCGCACAGCTCGTCGCCGACTTCGCGCTCGAACCCGTCGACCTCGCCGGCATCGTTAAGGAAGTTGTAGGGGGCATAGGCGCCTTCGGTGCCCATGCGGATGGTCTTGGCATGGCCGTCGGCGAATGCGGCTGTGGCCGTCGCGGCCAGAAGGGTCGCGGTCAGGATCAGTTTCATGTCGTCTCTCCGTGTTGTGCCGCCCCGGTTTTCTCCGGGGTTGGCGGGTAAACTAGTGGGATGTCGCGCTCAGGAAGCCGCGCAGCCGTGTCGATTTCGGGTGGCCGAACAGGTCGGACGGCGCGCCTTCCTCCTCGATCAGGCCCTTGTGCAGGAAAATGACGTGGTCGCTTACGTCGCGGGCCAGTGCCATGTCGTGGGTCACGATGATCATCGTGCGCCCTTCGGCGGCCAGCGCCTTGATGACGCGAATGACCTCCTGCTCCAATTCGGGGTCCAGGGCCGAGGTCGGCTCATCGAACAGCAGGGCCTTCGGCTCCATGGCCAGGGCGCGTGCGATGGCGGCGCGCTGCTGCTGTCCGCCCGAAAGCTGCGCGGGCCAGGCGTCGGCCTTGTCGCCGATCCCGACCTTGTCGAGGTACATGCGCGCCTTTTCTTCAACCTCGGCTGGATCGCGGCGAAGAACCTGCACCGGCGCTTCCATCACGTTCTGCAGGATCGTCATGTGCGACCAAAGGTTGAACGACTGGAACACCATCGACAGGTTGGTGCGAATACGCGTGATCTGGCCTGCATCAGCGGGGCGGCGATCGTGGGCGCTGCCCTTCCATTTCACCGGCTCCTCGCAGAACAGGATATCGCCCTGCTGGCTGTCTTCCAGCAGGTTGGCGCAGCGCAGAAGCGTGGATTTTCCGGATCCGGACGATCCGATCAGAGATATTACCTGCCCTTGGCAGGCCCGAAGATCGACGCCCTTGAGAACCTCCAACTGGCCGTAAGCCTTGTGGAGGGCGCGAATTTCGATGACGGGCGGGGCGTCTGACAAAGGGACCTCAGGTCGATCTGATGCCGTGGTTACGCCGGAAATCGGAGTGGAATGCAATGGCAAAGCCCGGCGAAACCCTTCGTCAACTGCGGGATTCGGCCCGTTTGCGGGCCAAATTGCTGTCCCGGTCGCCCACGCCCAAAAGATTGGCGAGCAGGCGAAGCAGGCTGTCTTCCTCGGCGTCGCGGGCCCCATCGGCCAGGACCACGGCCCAAAGCGCCTCGATCACGGCGATCCGGTTTTCCAGATCGACCGCATCCTTGATCGCACGGGTGAAGCGCACGGTGTCCGGGGCCTCGGCCTCCAGGCCTTCGGCCTGTGCGCGAAGGTCGGTCACAGCCGCGCCGTCGAGGCCGTAGCGCCGCGCAAGAACGGCATCGATCTTCGCCTTCTCAGCAGGGGCATAATGGCCATCGCTGCGCGCCACACGCACCATGAGCGCGGCAAGCGCCAGACGGGCGTCGGTTTCGGGCAGCGGGGCGGGGTCGGGGGCCACAAGACGGCTCAGGAGATCAGCAAACATGGAGTGGATATAAGTCCGAAAGTCCCGCCCGACCAGTGTCAGCCGTCCCAGCCTTCCGCAATCACCAGATCGCTCTCGCTGATCCCCTGCCGAAGCTTCAGCGCCGCCTGATATCCCGCGCTGTCATAGCAGTCGCGCGCCGCCTGATAGGTCGGGAATTCGATCACGACAGTGCGTGGTTTCGCCTCTCCTTCGGCCGTGACGCGTGCACCGCCGCGCACCAGAAAACGCCCGCCGTATTCCGCCAGTGGTGCCGCGTTGGCAGCGCGGTACAGGTCGTATTTTTCTGCATCGTCGACGCGCCCGTGGGCGATCCAATATCCTTTGGCCATTCGTCAGCTCCCGTCGAACATCGCGCTCAGCCGCGCTATTTCCGCATCCAGCCCCCAGGGCGGGTTGACCACGGCCATGCCGGATCCCTCCATGCCGTGCCCGGCCTTCGCGGGCGGGAACCGGACTTCGTGGATCATGATGGCTGGGACGGCGTCGCGCAAGGCAGCCGTTAAAGGCAGGTGCCGTCGGTCCGCCAGGATCGGATACCAAAGCATCACGACGCCGACGCCCCATTTGCGGTGGATCGCCGGGACCAGTTTCGCCAGCCGGTCATAATCGTCTCGCACTTCCCACGACGGATCGATCAACATCAGACCCCGGCGCGGGTCGGGCGGGGTCATCGCCTTGGCCATTTCCAGACCGTCGCGCTTGTGGATGCGGGTATTGGGGCTGTGCGGCACGACGTCGGTCAGGGCGTCGAATTCCTGCGGATGAAGTTCCGCCAGATCGATCCGGTCGAATCGGCGCAGAAGCGTCGCGGCAATCAATGGAGAGCCGGGATAAGCCGCCAGGCCATGCACGCGGCGCGTTTCGGCAAGAACATTGGTATAAGGGTGGTCCGACGCGAACCGCGCGTGCAGACGGTCGATGCCCTGACGGGCCTCCCCCGTTTTCACCGCCGCGGCATCGGACAGATCGTAAAGCCCCCGCCCGGCATGCGTTTCTAGATAGGACAATGCCTTGTCCTTCTGGGTCAGATAGGCGAGCGCCCACGCGAGAATTGCGTGTTTGTGGACGTCTGCCGCGTTTCCCGCGTGATAGGCGTGCTGGTAGGAGAGCATGGTTCCGGGCTAACCGCGTGACCGATGCGCCGCAAGTCTGTGGCGGTTGTGCCGTTTGCGGCCTGGATTCGCTCACGGTGTAGCGAGTCCCGATGGCCTTTCGAAAAGACCGTGCTAGATCAGGCTCAACGCTCACTCATGCCGTCGGATTCCCTGATGCTCCGCTTTGCTCTCGCCGCCTTCGCCCTAACCGTGTCCACCGCCGCTGCCACGGCGCAGGATCTCGGCTCGCCCGTCTTTTCCAGCCAGAGCCAAGGGTCCGCCTTGGGTTTCACGCTGCGCGGTGGCGTGTCGACGGCCCCCGAATATTTCGGCTCCGACGATCAGGAAGCCGCGCCCGTTCTGGGCGGTCAGCTGAACTACCTGCGCTTGGGCGGTTTCACGTTCGGTGACCCCGATCCGCTGTTCCAGCCGCGCGGCCTGAGCTTTGCCGGATCGTTCCGTTATATCGGCGACCGCGACGACGACGACAGCCCCGAATTGGCTGGTCTCGAAGATGTCGATGCATCGCTCGAACTGGGGGGTGGGCTGCGCTATGCGACCGAGAACTTCTCGGCCTTCGGCGATATTCGGTACGGCGTGATCGGGCACGAGGCCTTTGTCGCGGAAGCTGGTGCCGACGTGATCCTGCGGCCGACCGACCGGTTCTCACTGCGCGCCGGCCCTCGCGTACTGTTCGGCGACAGCGATTATGCCTCCACATATTTCGGCGTGACGGCAGCCGAAGCCGCGACAAGCGGTGTGGCCGGGACGGGTTTTTCGGAGTTTGACGCATCCGGCGGTCTTCTGTCGGCTGGCGTCGAGTTCGGGGCGGCTTACCGCATCAACGACACCTGGGGTATCGACGCGACCATCAATTTCGACAAGCTGCAGAACGACGCCGCCGACAGCCCGATCACCCGCGATGACGAGCAGATTTCGGCTTCCATCGGCATCACGCGGCGCTTCACGCTCGGTTTCTGATCAGGGCTGTCGGATCGTCCCGCGGCTGATCGGCATGGCGTGACCGGCGATCCGGACGGCGTGGATCGCGCCGTCGGCGACATCCGCCTCGAATTCGATCATCGATGCTCGGCCCATGGTCTCGCCCTGCCGGACCGTCAGATGTGTCGTCCCATCGGGCAGATCGCCGTTTTCCAAAAGTTGTGACGCAAGGATTGCGGCCGCCGACCCCGTCGCCGGGTCCTCTGGTATGCCGGCGGTGGGGGAGAACATTCGCGCTTTGAGATCAGGGGTATAAAGCCACGCGCTGTCCACGCCGGCGGTCTCCATCAAAATGCTCCAAGCCGGTTCCTGCGGTCGGGCGCGGATCAACGCGGCGTGGCTGCGCACGGGGACGTAGGCAAAGGCCGGACCGCCGGCGTGGGCCTGTGGATTATGGGGACCGATATCGTCCGCTGCCAACCCCAGGGCTTTTGCGCAGATGCCGACCGCGATCGGACCACCCTGCGGTGCCGGGCGCACGGGGGCGGTGAATTGCGCCCGACCGGCCCGGATCGACACCGGCACCAGGCCCGCTTCTTCCTCCAGGACGATGTCCGTCAACCCGTCGCGGCGCGCCAGGAAATGCGCTGCGCCGATGGTCGGGTGCCCGGCGAACGGGATCTCCGCCGTTGGAAAGAAGATGCGGGCCCGCGCGGTATGCGCTGCAACGCTCGGCGGCATCAGAAAGATCGTCTCGGACAGGTTGAATTCCCGCGCCACCGTCTGCATCTGAGCGGTCGTCCAGGTGCCGTCGGTCTCCACGATGGCCAGCGGATTGCCCGTGAACGGCGTGTCGGTGAACACGTCCCAGACCTCGAATTTCGCTTCGTTCATGGGTTTCGTCCTCAGGCCGGAATACCTCTGGGAGCGGAGTCACACCAGTCGCGACTGTTCCTTCGCCGCCCGAACGAAATCGGCGAACAGGGGATGGGGTGCGAAGGGCTTGGACTTCAACTCGGGGTGAAACTGGACGCCGATGTACCACGGATGGTCCTTGACCTCGACGATTTCGGGCAGGCGACCGTCCGGGGACAGGCCCGAGAAGATGAGGCCCTGCGCTTCGAGCTGTTCGCGGAACTTGATGTCGACTTCGTAGCGGTGGCGGTGACGCTCCTCGATGTTGGTGTCGCCGTAAGCTTCGGCCACCCGCGACCCCTTGGTTAGCACCGCGTCGTAGGCGCCAAGCCGCATCGTACCGCCCTTGTCGTCGTCCTTTGCGCGCGTGACCTTCGCGTTGCCCTGCACCCATTCCTTCAGGTGATAGACAACCGGCGTGAAATCGCGCGGATCGACGCCTTCGGAAAACTCCTCGGATGCGGCGTCGCCCATATTGGCCATGTTCCGCGCTGCCTCGATCACCGCCATCTGCATGCCCAGACAGATCCCCAGATAGGGGATCTTCTTCTCTCGCGCGAATTGCGCGGCCTTGATCTTGCCCTCCGTGCCCCGCTCCCCGAACCCGCCGGGCACAAGGATCGCGTTCAGCCGTTCCAGCCGGGGCGCGGCATCCTCGGTTTCGAAGACTTCGGCGTCGATCCACTCGATCTTGACCTTCACGCGGTTCGCCATGCCGCCATGCGTCAACGCCTCTGCAATGGATTTGTAGGCGTCCTCCAACTGCGTATACTTGCCGACGATCGCCACGCGGACTTCGCCGTCGGTGTTGTGGATGCGGTCGACCACGTCCTCCCACCGGGCGAGGTTGGGCTTGGGGGCCGGTGCGATGCCGAAGGCGTCCAGCACCGCTTGGTCCATGCCTTCGCGGTGATAGGCGAGGGGGGCCTCGTAGATTGATTTCAGATCCTGTGCCGCGATCACCGACTCCGCACGCACGTTGCAGAACAGCGCCAGCTTCTCGCGCTCTTTTAGCGGAATCGGCCCCTCGGATCGGCAGACCAGGATGTCCGGGGCCAGGCCGATGGACCGCAGCTCCTTGACCGAGTGTTGCGTCGGCTTCGTCTTCAACTCCCCGCTGGCCTTGATGTAGGGCAGCAGCGTCAGATGCATGAACAGGCACTGGCCTCGCGGCTTTTCCTGGGCGAATTGGCGGATCGCCTCGAAGAAGGGCAGGCCCTCGATGTCTCCGACGGTTCCACCAATCTCGCAGAGCATGAAATCGACCTCATCCTCGCCAATGCGGATGAAGTCTTTGATTTCGTTGGTGACGTGGGGAATGACCTGGATCGTCTTGCCCAGATAATCGCCGCGCCGCTCCTTCTCCAGCACGTTGGAATAGACGCGGCCCGAACTTATCGAATCGGTCGACCGAGCGGCGACGCCCGTGAAGCGTTCGTAGTGACCAAGGTCCAGGTCCGTCTCGGCCCCGTCGTCGGTCACGAAGACTTCGCCGTGCTCGAACGGCGACATCGTTCCCGGATCGACGTTGAGATAGGGATCGAGCTTGCGCAGGCGGACGGTATAGCCGCGCGCCTGAAGAAGCGATCCGAGCGCGGCCGACGCCAACCCTTTGCCAAGCGAGGACACCACGCCGCCGGTGATGAAGATGAAACGTGCCATGGCCGGATGCTCCCGCGAAGAACCTGTGTGAGACGACCAGAATCAGGTCGCGGACTCACCAATCACGGGATTTGAGAATAACAGGACATTGCCGCGGGCCGCAACCGCCGCCCGCTATATCCTGAGACATCGCGTCCCGAACTATCAAGATATGCCCGGTCGTTGCCGGGCAGCCGATTTCAGTCGGACCGAGGCGGCGTCGCCGGTGCGCCATCGACGCTGGGCGGTATCAGGTTTTCGCCCGACGGGATCGGCGGCACGGGGGCCGTCCCCTCGGCCGTCGGCGGAAGCAGACTCTCGTCGTCCAGGATCGACGTGCCGGACGCATTCTGCGCCGCGACGATGGTCAGGGTGATCGATGTGATCAGGAACCCGACAGCCAGAACCCAGGTCAGCTTCGTCATCCCGGTCGCTGCCGCGCGCCCCGTCGCGGCACCGCCGCCACCACCCATCCCAAGGCCACCGCCTTCGGACCGCTGCATCAGAACGATGCCGATCAACGTCAACGCGAGGATGAGGTGAACGACGAGGATGACATTTTCCATGGGGCGACGGCTCGGTCTTGGGAGAGGGCAATGCGATGTTCGCAGCTACCTATGGGCTGAACGTCGGCCCCGCAAGTCCCGCGCGGCGGGCTTCCCCCCCGGCGCGCGGCGGGGTAGGGGGACGCGGTTTCAACCGGATCGAGGGCGTGGACATGGCGAATGTAGTGGTGGTCGGCGCCCAATGGGGCGACGAGGGCAAGGGCAAGATCGTCGATTGGCTGTCCGAGCGGGCCGACACGATCGCGCGCTTCCAGGGTGGGCACAACGCAGGACACACGCTGGTCATTGATGGCAAGGTCTACAAGCTCTCGCTGCTGCCCTCGGGGATCGTGCGGGGCGGCAAGCTGTCCGTCATCGGCAATGGCGTCGTTCTCGACCCCTGGCACCTGAAGAAGGAAATCGAGCAGTTGCGCGGGCAGGGTGTCGAAATCTCGCCCAAGACGCTGATGATCGCGGAAAACGCGCCACTTATCCTGCCGATCCACGGAGAGCTCGACCGCGCACGGGAAGAGGCATCGGCGCAGGGCACGAAGATCGGCACGACGGGTCGCGGCATCGGCCCCGCCTACGAGGACAAGGTCGGGCGTCGCGCGATCCGCGTCGCGGATCTGGCCGATGCGGCCACGCTGGAAACGCGTGTCGACCGGGCACTTGCGCATCACGATGCGCTACGGCGTGGTCTTGGAATGGACCCGGTCGATCGCGACGGTCTTCTGGCGCAACTGAAGGAAATTGCCCCCAGCGTCCTGGAATATGCGGCCCCCGTTTGGAAAGTGCTCGACGCCAAACGCCGCGCCGGCAAGCGCATCCTGTTCGAGGGCGCGCAAGGTGCGCTTCTGGATATCGATTTCGGAACCTATCCCTTCGTCACGTCCTCGAACGTCATCGCCGGTCAGGCGGCGACGGGCACCGGCATCGGGCCGGGGGCGATCGATTTCGTCCTCGGCATCGTGAAGGCCTATACCACCCGCGTCGGCGAGGGCCCGTTTCCGGCTGAATTGGACGATGCCGACGGACAGCGGCTGGGCGAGCGGGGCCACGAATTCGGCACCGTCACGGGGCGCAAGCGCCGGTGCGGCTGGTTCGACGCGGTTCTGGTGCGCCAGACCTGTGCCACGTCCGGCGTGAACGGCATCGCGCTGACCAAGCTGGATGTGCTCGACGGGTTCGAAACGTTGAAGATCTGCGTGGGCTACGATCTCGATGGTGAACGGCTCGACCATCTGCCCTTCGCCGCCGACGCCCAGGCCCGCTGCGCCCCCATTTACGAGGAGATGCCGGGCTGGTCGCAATCGACCGAAGGCGCGCGCAGCTGGGCCGAATTGCCGGCGGAAGCGATCAAATACGTGCGCCGGGTCGAGGAATTGATCCAATGCCCGGTCGCCCTATTGTCCACATCACCCGAGCGGGAGGATACGATCCTCGTCACCGACCCGTTCGAGGACTGATCCCGGAGATTTCCATGGCGCTCACGCACAAGACCAAAAAGCGGCTGTCGCTGTTCATCCTTCTGATCGGCTTGCCGCTCTATATCGCGCTGATGGTTGGAGTCATGGGGCTGGTCTATGACAATTTCGGTCAGCCGCCGCTGCTGGTGGAGTTGGCGATCTACATCGTGCTGGGCGTTCTCGCGTTCTTTCCGCTCAAGCCGATCTTCCTTGGGACATCTCGCGAAGACCCTGACGCACCGCCGCCGGATCCTGAATGAACATTCATGAAACGAGAAAGGGCCCGCCACGAGTTATTGCGGCGGGCCCTTTGATTTTTGCCGTGGATCAGCCGACGCGGCGCTCGGCTTCCTCGGCATAGCGGCTGTCCGTGGCCAGGGCGAAGGTGCCGCGGCTGACTTTGCGGATCGTTCCGTCGCGCAGCAACTGACCGAAGCCGCGCAGACCGTCTTCGCGGCTCATATTCTCCACTGCCTCGGCGGCCAGATGCAGCAGGCGCGGACGCGAGAAGTTGTCCTGACCCATGACCTTGGCGCTGTAGACGGCGGCCGCTTCCAGAATGTCCGACAATTCGCTGGCACCGACGTCGGAGGCAAAGGCCTCGAAATCCTCCGCCCCGGCCAGCGCGACATCTTGCGCTTCCTTCTCGGCGGTCTGCTGCTGGGCGCGGCGCGGCTGAACGGGGTCTGCGTCGGCGGCGGGCGCGTCCTCGACCCGCTGTTCGGACACCAGCACCAGCGGCGCGGGACGTTCGGGACGGGGCGTGCGCTCCGCGGTCTCGACCGAAGGCGCGCTCCGACGCGGCCGAACGGTGCTGGCCAGATCGGCACGATACGCGTCCGTTTCGGTGTCCTCCTTGTCCGCGATCGGACCGTCGGCGCGCCGCGCGGCCACGGCCGCCTTCAGATGCGAGATGTTGGCGTGGCGGCGCGACGTGTCCTCGCCCGACAGGCGGCTGTCGGTCGCCGCGAACAGGCGTTCCATGTCCGGGGCGGAAGGGACGGAGCCCTTGTCTTCGCCATCGACCTCGGCAGCATTCACGGTCTCCGCTTCGACATCGGTGGCCTCGTCCGCATCGCCGACGATTTCCTCGACGTCGGTCGCAACCTCGTCTTCCTCGGTCGTCTCAACTTTGGCGTCTTCGGCGTCCGCGAAATCGTATTCTAGGTCTTCAGCGGTGTTCAGGGCCATCGTTACATCGGGGTCAAGGCTGTCCTCGGCATCGTCGCCGAAGATGGAGGCGACGATATCGTCTTCTTCGACATCGAACGTATCGGGTTCATCCGCACGGATCGCGGCCAATTCGGCCATGAGGTCGTCCTCGTCCGAAATGTCTGCGTCTTCGTCGGTCGTGTCATCGGTGGTTTCGTCCGCACCGGTGGCGTCGCGGGTCAGCTCCGCTTCGATCGCGGCCAAGTCGGAGATCAGCTCGTCCTCGGCTTCGTCCTCATCAGACGAGACGTTTTCGTCCGACACGACATCCTCGTCCGAGGCGACGTTTCGCGTGGCAGCCACGTCGTTCTCGACCTCGCTTTCCATCGGTGCTGCGATCTCATCCGTGGCGGGGCCGACAGATGTCTCAACCACTTCGGCTGCAGCGGCGACTTCTTCGTCCACCGCGTTTTGCTGGGCCGAGGCTTCCTGAGCGGCGGTTTCGGCAGCAGCAGCGGCAGCGGCGGCCCGCATGCGGCGGACCTTGCGGACCCTGATCCGGCGTTGCTGCAGCGGCTGACCACTGGCCGCCGGTGCCACCTCCTCGGCTTTCGTGTCGTCTGGTGCGGGGGCCGCTTCGACCTCTTCGGGCCCAGGTACCGCTGCGGTCACCGTCTCCTCGACGGAGATTTCTTCCACGACCGCGACGTCTTCTTGGATCACGGCCTCTGTTTCCAAAGTCGTTCCCGCATCGACCTCTGGGGCCAGGATGGCCGAAAGATCGGCGGCCAGCGTATCCTCGCCTTCCGTCATCACGCCATCGGCATCGTCCTGATCGGTGTCGGCGACCGGCGCGTCGTCGAGCGCATCGGCGGCGAAGGCGGCGACCAGCGTGTCTTCGGCCATATCAACCGGGTCGGCGATCATGTCGTCGGCGTGTTCATCCTCTTGATAGACGGTCGATGCCTGGCGGTCGGCTTCGACAACTCCGCGAATGCGGGCCAATTTGGCGGCCACGCCATCGTCTTGTTCCATATCCGTCTGGTCGTCGGGCGTTCTGGTGCGATCCATGAAGGCGGCCGGGACATCGTCGCCATCAACCTTCGTCGCGTCGTCCTCCGTTTGATGAACGGACGCGTCCTTGACCTGCTCTTCGGCGTCATGCTCTTCGATATCAGGCGTTTCCACCGCATCATCGTGATCGTCTACGTCGTCCACATCAGCTTCGGCCACGACGGCCATCTCTGGCGTCTCGTCTTCAGCGACGGCATCCGCCATCGTGTCGGCCAGGCCCGCAGCAAGGGCGGGAACGTCCGTCTGCGCGGCGTCGGAGGCATCGAACGCAGCGGTCAGCGCCGCGGCGGCGGGCATTTCGGTGGGACGCAGGGTGATCCCGCCGTCTTCGGGCTGGGCGGTCACGGCGTGCTTGGCGCGCGTTTCTGCTATGGTGCGCAGCATCGCCATGTCAGGGGTCGGAGGTTCCGCGCCGAAGAAACGATCATCGGCGGCCAGATCGCGGAAATACTCCGCGATGTCGGTCATGGTGGAAAACGGATCGTCGAACCCTTCGAGTGTGCACGAGAAGGTGCCGTAGGCGACGGTGAGAATCTTGTTTGCGGGAACCATTCGGGCCACCTCCACTATATCCCCTTACGGGAAACCTGATTTACTTCACCTTCGACATAAACAGACGATTCCATTCAAATCGTGCCCGGATCGGGACCATTTGACGATGACGAGGGCCAATTCTTGCCAGATTCGAAACGGACGGCACTCATTGATCATGGCTTCCAGACTTTGGTCGGTGGTGCTCCGACTACCACCGGGTTGATTGATATTGCCTTAACATACGCGCCACGGCTGGTCGCTGTCGACGGGGGCGCGAATACGCTTCTGAAATTGGGCCGCAGGCCCGACCTTGTCGTGGGGGACCTCGATTCCATCTCGTATGCGGCGCGGACCGCGTTCGCGGACCGGATCGTGCACATTTCCGAACAGGACAGCACCGATTTCGCCAAGGCCTTGCGGACCAGCCCCGCGCGTTTGACCATCGCCGTGGGCTTCGTCGGGGCGCGGGTCGATCACCTTCTGTCCGCTCTGACCGAAATCGCGCGCAGCCGGGCCCGGGTTATCCTGCTGGGCGACGACGATTGCATCTGCCTTATGCCGCCCCGCCTGTCGCTCGACCTGGTGGCAGGGACGCGGGTGTCGCTCTGGCCGCTCGGGCCGGCAGGGGGCACGTCGACCGGCCTGAAATGGCCCATCGACGGTTTGTCGTTTTCCCCGACCACCCGCACCGGCACATCCAACGAGGCGACCGGCCCGGTGACGCTTGCCATGCAGGGGGACATGTTGCTGATCCTGCCTGCGGCGGAATTGCCGAAACTTGTCGTCGCGGTGCAGTCTCCCCCTCGCGGCGCGCCCGCCCGCCCGCTATAACGCAAGCGAGAGAGCAGGGAGCCCATCATGTCCGCGACACCCAACCCCATCGACATGGCGAAATACGTCTCGGCCAAGCGCGCGCTGGACTATGTTCAGGACGGGATGCGCATCGGGTTGGGCACAGGGTCGACCGCCGCCTGGATGGTGCGCTGCCTGGGCGAGATGATCCGCCAGGACGGGCTGCGCGTGACCGGCGTCCCGACCTCCAGCCGGACGGCGGACCTTGCGCGCGAATGCGGCGTGCCCATCGCAACGCTGGAAGACGTCAAGTGGCTGGATCTGACGATTGATGGTGCCGACGAATTCGACCCCGACCTCAGCCTGATCAAGGGCGGCGGCGGCGCGCTGTTGCAGGAGAAGATCGTGGCGACGGCGTCCGACATGATGGTGGTCATTACCGACAAATCGAAGCAGGTCGATCATCTGGGGGCCTTCCCGCTGCCGGTGGAGGTCATTCCCTTCGGCTGGCAGACGACCAAAGCCCTGATCGAGGAAAGCCTGATCGGCATGGATGTTGCCGGGCGTCAGGTCACGCTGCGCCTGAACCGCGATGCGTCCTATCGCACGGATGAGGGCAATCTGATCCTCGATTTGCATCTGCGCCGGATCGGCAATCCGCGACAGCTGAGCCTTGTCCTCAACCAGATCCCCGGCGTGGTCGAGAATGGCCTGTTCCTCGACATCTGCGATGTGGTGATCATGGGCGATGCGGAGGGCGGCGTCGAAGTGCGCGATATCAATAACGGCTCCGTCACGCAGGAAAGGGTCGACCTGCGGGATGCGGATAATATCTTCGTCTCGGTCAGCGACTGACGGAGCCGGTCTACTTGACCAGCCGGACGGACCGGTCGGCAAGATCGACAAGGTAGATCGGCGATCGGGCCGATGCACGCGACCCACCCATCCCCAGACCCGCGCTGACCAGGATTTCGGTGCCCATGACCGCCAGGGGTGTGAAGCGCGGCGAAGGGCCGTTTCCAGGATCGAAAGTGTCCAGAAGACCGGGGAAATCCTCCAGCGGGATCCCGACCCGGCGAAGCACCTGACCGCGTTGATCCATTACCAGGAACGCTGACCGGCGACGCGGGCCGGGTGTCGCAATCAGCATACCACCCTCGCGGTCGAAGATCAGTCCTCCCGCATCGTGGTTTTCCATGCTCCAGGCCGTCCATTCGTCGGATGCGACATCGAATCGATAGAGATATCCCTCGCCGCCCAGCGTGATACCCCAAAGCAGGCCACCGTCGGGGTCGTGGGCCGCGCCCATGGGCCAGCTGATGTCGGGCAGGATGAGGGGAGCCGCATATCGAAGAGCGGTGCCGGCATCATCGCGCCCGATGAACCCTTCGCCGTCAAACCGCCATTTCGCCCCGGCAGGGGACCCGTCGCCTGACAGAACGGACCTGAACGAGGCATTCAGATCGGCCCGGTCCACCGCGCGTTCCAGAAGGGCCTCTTCGATCTCGGCTTGCGTGGCTAGGCCCGGAGCCCGCGTAATGAGGAAGCCGCCCGGAGGAGCGGTGTAGGCCCCGTGGAAGCTGTCGGCGCGATCGACTCCGACAAATGTGAATGCCGCTTCGTGGAACGGCTGGAAACGATTGCCGCGGATTTCATAGGCAAGCGGAAGTGTCGTTCTCTCCACCTCGACGGGCGAGCTATTCACCTGCGCCGGCGAACGCACCACGCCGTCGCCGCTCAATATCACGCGGGCGATCCGCGTATCGGGAGAGGCGACGATATCCCATTGAACCGGTTCATGGGACGTCAGGACAAGGGCTACGTCCTGGCCCGGACGGTCCACCTCCACGACGACGCTGCCTTGGCGAACGGGCTGGCCCGTCTGGCGGACGGTTCTCGGTTCGTAGATCCCGACGAGATGCAGTTCGTCGACCTCTGGCCGATCGACGGGTGCCACGGTTTCCGGTTCGGCCTGCGCGGGTTGGATGACGTCGAATGTGCCGAGGACCTCCTGGCACGCCCGCCTCAGCCAGTTTTCGGATGCCCTGCAGGTCGCCTGGCGCCATTCCATCTCCACCTGGGAGATTTGCGCGCGGCTCCCATTGGTTGCCTGCCCCATCGCAAGGGTGGTGGACGTGACGATCAGAAGCAGGGAAGCGGCGATCAGGCGGGGCATTGGAATCTCCGAAGGCATTGAGTCCGCCTGAACCTCGGTCCCGATCGGGGCGATTTTCGTACGTGGAACGGGCATTTCCGCGATGGTGGCATCGGCACGGCCTCAACTCACCTCCCGGAGGATTCTTCCCCGACCGCCCGTGCGGGGCATACCGTTGCGCCCCCCCCGCCATCACCCTAGGTCTGTCGCGACACATCGAGGAGTACCCCATGGAATTCGACTACGACCTCTTCGTCATTGGTGGCGGATCCGGCGGAGTGCGGGCCGCGCGGTTGACGGCACAAGACGGTCACAAGGTCGCCTTGGCCGAGGAGAGCCGCATGGGCGGCACTTGCGTGATCCGCGGTTGCGTGCCCAAGAAGTTGATGGTCTTCGCGTCGGAATATCCCGAAGCCGTGGGCTTCGCGCGCGACTACGGCTGGGACGCGACGATCGGAAAATTTGACTGGTCGGCCTTTTCCACGCGGATGAACCAGGAACTCGACCGGCTCGAGTCGGTCTATGAGACGAACGCCGAGAAGGCGGGCGTGAAAATCTATCATTCGCGCGTGACCGTCGAAGATGCCCACACGATCAAGCTGAGCGATGGTCAGACGTGCACGGCCAAGCACATCCTGATCGCAGCGGGCGGCCATCCGGTGCGCCCGGACATGAAGAACGCGGACATCGGCATGGTGTCCGACGACGTCTTCAACCTCAAGGCGCTGCCGGGCAAGCTGTTGATCGTCGGTGGCGGCTACATCGGGTGCGAGATGGCCGGCATATTCAACGGATTGGGTGTCGAGACGTCGATGTTCATCCGCGGCGCGCAGATCCTGCGCGGCTTCGACGAGGAGACGCGCGGCCATATCGCCGACTGCATGGCGCGGCGCGGTGTCACGATCCATACGGGATGCGCCCCGGTCGAGATCGAGCGGCGCGGCGACAAGGTCTGGGTCAAGGGGTCCAACGGGCATCAGGAGGAATTCGACGACATCCTCTGGGCGACGGGACGCAAGCCGAACACCAGGGACCTCATCGCCGAGAGCGTGGGCGTGAAGCTGGACCGCAAGGGCGCGATCCGCGTGGACGACTACAGCCAGACCGACGTGCCTTCGATCTTCGCCATCGGCGATGTGACGGGGCGGGTCGAATTGACGCCGGTCGCCATTCGTGAAGCCGTGGCGTTCCATGAAACGGTCTTCAAGGGCAACAAGACGCCGGTGGACCATGATCTGATCCCCACGGCCGTCTTCACCCAGCCCGAGATGGGCACCGTCGGCCTGTCGGAGGAAGATGCCGCAGAGCAGGAGCCGACGCTGGTCTATGCCACCGCGTTCCGTCCGATGCAGCAGGCCTTCGCCGGCGGGGAGGAACGGGTTCTGTTCAAGATGCTGGTCAGCCGGGAGACGGACAAGGTACTGGGCGTCCATATCGTCGGACCGGGGGCCGGAGAGATGATCCAGTTCGTCGGCGTGGCCCTGAAGATGGGCGCGACGAAGGCCGACTTCGACCGCACCTGCGCCGTGCATCCGACCATGGCCGAGGAATTGGTGACCCTGAAGGAGCCGGTGCGCGTTCTGGACTGATGCGACGGGCTCGGTGCGGCAAAGGGGTCAGCTCCGGCTTAGCCGCTTGAACTTCCCCCGGCGGGGAACGATGTTACACGGCAGCGAATGACATGTTTTCGAAGGGACGATCCTGATGGCAGGTAGCGGAGGCCCCTGGGGGGGCGGCGGCAATTCTGGCGGTGGCGATGGCGGCGATGGAAATCGTGGCTCCGACCGCCCGAACGGCGGGCGCAGACCCCCGAACCGGGGCCAGCAAGGCGTGCCCGAGATCGACCAGCTCGTCAAAAAGGGGCAGGATCAACTGCGCGTCCTGATGGGCGGTCGCGGCGGCACTGGCGGCGGTGGCCCGAACGGTGGCGGCGGATTCGAGGTCACGCGTCCGATGATCGGCATCGGTATCGTTCTGCTGGCGCTCCTCTGGCTCTTCCTGAGCTTCTACCGCGTCCAGCCCGAAGAACGCTCGGTCGAATTGTTCCTGGGCGAATTCTCCAGCATCGGTGAGCCGGGCCTGAACTTCGCACCGTGGCCTGTCGTCACCGCCGAAGTGATCCCCGTCACGACCGAACGAACCGTCGATATCGGTCAGAACCGAGGCAATCGGAACGAATTCGGTCTGATGCTGACGGGTGACGAGAACGTCGTCGACATCGACTTCCAGGTGGTCTGGAACGTCACCGACCCCGCGAAATTCCTGTTCAACCTGGCTGCCCCCGATGCCACCATCCGCGCCGTTTCGGAATCGGCCATGCGCGAGATCGTGGCGCGGTCGCAACTCGCGCCGATCCTGAACACGAATCGGGGCATCATCGCGGACGAGTTGCGCGAAATCATCCAGACGACGCTCGACAGCTACGACTCGGGCATGCAGGTGATCCGCGTCAACTTCGACCGGGCCGACCCGCCCGAGCAGGTGATCGACGCCTTCCGCGAAGTGCAGGCCGCCGAGCAGCAGCGTGACCGTCTGCAATCCGACGCCGATCGTTATGCCAACCAGGTTCTCGCCGGCGCGCGTGGTGAGGCGGCACAGCTTCTTGAAGAGGCGGAGGCCTATCGCGCCCGCGTCGTCAACGAAGCGACGGGTGAAGCCAGCCGCTTCACCGCCGTTCTGGGAGAATATGCCTTGGCACCCGAAGTGACGCGCAAACGCCTCTACCTCGAGACGATGGAGCAGGTTCTTGGCGATGTCGACAAGATCATAATCGACGGCAATGTCGGCGGTGGAAACGGAGGCGGCCAGGGCATCGTACCCTATCTGCCGCTCAATGAACTGCGCGGTGGTCGCGCGACCCAAGGGGGTAACAACTGATGAAACGCTCCGCATTCCTTTTGCCTGTGGCGGCGGTCATCATCGTCGTGATCTTCTCGTCGCTCTTCGTCGTGGACGAACGCCAGAAAGCGCTGGTCCTGCAGTTCGGCCGTGTGGTGGACGTCAAAGAGGACCCCGGGCTGGCCTTCAAGCTGCCTTTGATTCAGGAAGTCGTCTACTACGACGACCGTATTCTGTCGCGCGACGTCGATCCGCTGGAGGTTACACCCTCCGACGACCGCCGTCTCGTGGTCGATGCTTTCGCGCGCTACCGCATCACCGATGTCGTGCAGTTCCGAAATGCAGTCGGTGCTGGCGGCATCCTCGCCGCCGAGCAGCGCCTCGACTCGATCCTGCGCTCGGAGTTGAGAGAGGTTCTGGGCTCGGTTTCTTCCAACGACATTCTGTCGGAAGACCGGGTCGCGTTGATGCTGCGCATCGCCACGGGCGCGCGCTCGCAGGCCGCCGACCTCGGCATCCAGATCATCGACGTCCGGCTCAAGCGGACGGACCTGCCCGACCAGAACCTCGATGCGACCTTCGCACGTATGCGTGCCGAACGGGAGCGGGAGGCGGCGGACGAGGTCGCACGCGGCGAGGAAGCTGCGCAGCGGATCCGGGCCCAGGCCGATCGGACCGTGGTGGAACTGACGTCGGATGCGGCCCGCGACGCCGAGATCGCACGCGGTGAGGCCGATGCCCGTCGCAACGCGATCTTTGCGACGGCCTTCACCGCCGATCCGGAGTTCTTCGAGTTCTATCGCTCGCTGACGGCGTATACCCGCGCCTTGCAGGGGTCGAATTCGACGATGGTGATGTCGCCGGATTCGGAGTTCTTCGATTACCTGAAGACCGACCGCATACCGGGCGACACCGGTGCCGCAGCCGCGCCCGCCGGAGCGGCCGCCCCGACGACCGGTACCGCCCCGCCGGACGATGCCGAAGCGGACGCCGAAGCCGAAACGGACACCGACACGGAACAGGAGGCCGCCGCCCCGGCGATCGGCAACTGATTCTACCGGATCTGACGACGGGGCCGTCCTTCGGGGCGGCCCTTTTTCATGCCGCGTCGAACGGGGCACAAAAGATTGTCTTGGCCACCCACGCGCCGCGCCCTATCCTTACGGCAGCAAGCGCTCTCACGGCCATGTGATTGGACGTGCGTTGAACAGACGCCGACCGATGCGGATATGCAACGCACGGCGCGGCCGCCGCAGACGGGCGCCATCGGACATCAGACAGAGGACTTCCTTGAAAATGGACACAAACCTGCAACGACCCGTGATTGCGCCCCTGCGCGCGCTGACGGCCCTGATTTTGGGTGTCGCCTTCCTGATCGCGTCCGCTCTGACCGCGGCGGCCCAAAGTCGCCCTGACACCTTCGCCGATCTTGTCGATCAGGTGTCGGGGGCGGTCGTGAACATCACCACCAACACCACTGTCACCGCCGGCGCGCGCGGTCCGAATTCGGGCAATCCGCTGGATGACTTCTTCGAGGAGTTTCGCCGCCGCGGTCAGCCCGAGGGCGAGATACCCCAGCCCCCGTCACGACGCGGCAGCGCGCTCGGCTCGGGCTTCGTGATCTCCGAAGACGGCTACATCGTCACCAACAATCACGTCATCGAGAACGCCGACGAGATCTTGATCGAATTCTTTTCGGGCCAGGAGCTTCCGGCGGAGTTGATCGGAACCGACCCGAACACCGACATCGCCCTGCTAAAGGTCGAATACGGTACCCCCTTGCCCTTCGTGCCATTCGGCGACTCGGATGCGATGCGGACCGGGGATTGGGTCATGGCCATGGGCAACCCGCTGGGTCAGGGCTTCTCCGTCTCCGCCGGTATCGTCAGCTCGGTGGGCCGCGAACTTTCGGGGGCCTATGACGACTACATCCAGACCGATGCGGCCATCAACCGGGGGAACTCGGGCGGTCCGCTGTTCAATCTCGACGGTCAGGTGATCGGCGTGAACACCGCGATCCTATCGCCCACGGGCGGGTCCATCGGCATCGGCTTTGCGATGTCGTCCAACGTCGTGACCAATGTCGTCGATCAGTTGCAGGAGTTCGGGGAAACCCGGCGCGGCTGGCTGGGCGTTCGCATCCAGGACGTGGACGAGGAACTGGCCGAGGCGCTGGGCCTTGAACGTGCCCGCGGTGCCCTTGTGACGGACGTCCCCGACGGCCCGGCCAAGGACGCCGGCGTTGAGGCGCGGGACGTGATCCTGACCTTCGACGGCACGGATGTCGCCGACACCAAGGAACTGGTCCGCACAGTGGGCAACGCGCCCGTCGACAAGGCCGTTCGCGTCGTCATTTTCCGCGACGGCGAGACGCAGACCCTATTGGTCACCCTGGGCCGCCGCGAAGACGCGGAAGCGCCGATCCCTGCCTCCGCTTCCCCCGAGGAGCCGGCCGAGAGCACCATCATGGGGCTGACGGTTTCTTCTTTGACCGAGGAGTTGCGCGGCCAGCTCGATCTGGATGCAGATGCCAAAGGTCTGGTCGTGACGGACGTCGAGGACGATTCGGCGGCCTTTGAGAAGGGCCTGCGCGCCGGCGACGTGATCGAGGAAGCTGGCCAGGTCGCCGTGACCACGGTCGCCGACCTGGAGGAGCGGATCGAAACCGCGCAGGAGGCGGGGCAGAAATCCTTCCTGCTGCTGGTGCGGCGCGGCGAGGATGCACGGTTTGTGGCCCTGCCGCTTGCCGAAGGCTGACCGCCAACGATACCTATCGGAACGGGCCCTTCGGGGCCCGTTTTCATTCAGAGCACCCGGTACCAGATAAACGCACCCGCACTCAGCAGGGCGATCAACACCGGCTGATGGATCAGATAAAGGGCAAGCGCGTGCCGCCCCGGCCAGGCCAGTCGTCGCGCCCACTTACCAGGATCGGCCGGTCCCCACGTCAGAAGACGACTGCCGCCCATCTGCCCGAACGCCAGCCCCAGCAAGAACGGGGCGAGCCAAGGCACCATGGGCTCGTAATCGATCATCGGCGGAAGGGTGGTCGACAGCCCGGTCCACAGCCAGACCGACCCATCGAAAATCGGTGACTGAAGCTGTGGTCCCCCCCACAGGATCGCCGCCGCCGCCAGAACCGTCAGCCCCCATGGGGCCCGCAGGAACAAAAGGCCGAAGATGCTGCTGAGCGCGATGGAGTGCAGGATACCGAACCTGATCCATGCACCCGGAACCGCGAAGTAGGTCACGAGGCTGATCCCGGCGGCGGCAACGACGATCAGACCGAGACGCTTGAGATATGCGCGCCGCCGGAACGTCGCACCGTGGCCCAGCCAGAGCGAGAGCCCGGCCAGAAACAGGAAGCTGCCCGCGATGGCTCGGGCTGAAATGTCCCAAAGGCCGCCGAAGGTCGTGCCGGGCGGCACCAGGCCCAGAACCTCGAAATCCCGGCCGAAATGAAAAATGGCCATCGCCACGATCGCCAGCGTGCGCAGCCAGTCGATGGCGATCAGGCGATGGGATGGAACCGTCAAAACACATCGCGCCCCAGTTCGACCAGCCCGAGCGCCTTGGCCGAGTCGAGCGACAGCGTCCCGCTTTCGAGCCCGCGTGTGTCCTGATAGGCCCGCACGGCGGCCCGGGTGGGCACGTCGTACAGGCCGTGAATCTCGCCAGCGTAGTATTCGCGCACGGTTAGCGCACGCTGGATTTGCTGAATGAAGTCGCGGTCGCCGCGGCGGATGTCGCAGGGAATTTCAAACCAATGCTCGCCGCGGGCCCGCACGATGCGGGTGGAGGTCAGGGTGCGAAACCGCGCCGGTTCGACCACCATGCCGACGGCATCCCGAAGCTCCGGCGCTTCCTGAACCTGCTGGGTGACCGTCTCCAGAATGGCAGGTGTGATCCCCTTCGCGTGGCAGCTGCCCGGTGCCGCGTTCAGCGGGCCGAGCATCCGGGTGACGGGCTCCGGCACGGCGGTCGCGCAGGCGGCCAGCGCGCACAGCAGCAGGGGAAGGATCGGTCGGATCATATGCTCAGGCCTTCGGGCACGCGGTCTGATGCCGCGCTTTGGACAAAGCCTTATCCGAAAAGGGCCCCGTCACAAACACGGCGCGCCCAGTGAGGTCGCGATCGGCGAAGAAGGACGTGCGGAATGTTGCACGCGCGCCACCGCGGCGCTACGTCCATGGACGACCTATCAGGAGTTTCCGATGCCCAAGATCACCTACATCGAACACGGCGGCAAAGAGCATGTCATCGACGTCCCCACCGGCCTTACGGTCATGGAGGGCGCGCGCGACAACGGCGTTCCGGGCATCGAGGCCGATTGCGGCGGGGCCTGTGCCTGTTCGACCTGCCACGTCTATGTGGCGAAGGAGTGGGTCGAGAAGCTGCCTGCGAAGGATCCGATGGAAGAAGATATGCTGGATTTCGCCTATGAGCCCGACGCCGAACGCTCGCGCCTGACGTGCCAGTTGAAGGTGACGGATGCGCTGGACGGTCTGGTCGTGCAGATGCCCGAAAAGCAGATCTGATGCGCTGGGCGGCGCTGGCCTTGCTGGTGAGCGCCGCGCCTGCGTGGGCGTGCGTGTTACCATGGGGCGATCATGTGCCTGGAAGCCTGGTGTTTTCCGAGACGACCTCTCCGTTCACGACGGTCTGGTATGCCGATGCCAGCGACTCTTACGGTCACGGCATCATGGGCGACGTATTGGACGGTAAGACGCTTGGCGCGCAGACGCGACGAATGGCGTCGCTCTGCTTTGCTGCGACAGTTTCCGCCGGTGCCAACCACGTTTTTGAAGATATCGCCCCCAGACTGACGGATGTCGATGGCGATGGTCGCGCCGACATCGTGGCCGTCCGCTCCAGCTTCGCCAAAGGCGCGCAGCTCGTCGTCTATACCCTGCGCGGCGACGCGCTCGAAATCCTCGCCGCCACGCCTTACATCGGGCAGCGCCACCGCTGGCTCGCCCCCGCCGCCATCGGCGATCTTGACGGCGACGGCCATGTGGAGATCGCCTATGTCGACCGCCCGCATCTGGCGAAGACCCTCCGCATCTGGCGCTACGCCAACGGCGACTTCCGCGAGGTGGCCAGCGCGGGCGGCCTGACCAACCACGCCATCGGCGACGAGGTTATCCACGGGGGCCTGCGCGATTGCGGTCAGGGACCAGAGATCGTCCTGTCCAACGCCGACCGCACCCGGATGCTTGCCGTCACGTATGATGGGGCGGACATAGCCGCCCGCGATATCGGCCCGTTCAGCCCGGCGGCGGCGGTGCGCGCGGTGGCCTGCCAGTGATCCGGCTGCTTGCATTTCTTGCCCTGACGGCGACTGCGCAAGCGCAGGAAACGCCCGTCACGCCCGAGGCGTTTCTCGATCTGGTGGATCGTCAGACGGTGACCTTCATGCTGGAGCAATCGGACGTGTTGGTGGGTGTGGAGCGGTTCATCGACCGACAGCGCAGCGTCTGGACCCGCAGCGACGGAAGCTGCGCGCTGGGGCAGGTCACGGCCCGCGGCGCGGCGGTTTGCTTCGTCTACGACGACGATCCGAACACCGATCATTGCTGGCTTCCCTTCGAGGAGGGCGGGGACGTTTATGTCCGGTCCACGCTCAACGGTGAGGTTCAGCGACTCGCCAGGCTGGAAAAACGGCGTCTGGAATGCGTGGGCGAACCGATGTCGTGACAAAGGAAGACCCCCGTCGGACCGACGTCCGAGGCGGGGGCCTTCCGGGCCGCAGCGCACCCTTTACCTTGGGGAAAGACGGGTGGCGGGCGTCCCGGACGCATTGGGGAGGCGTCCGGGAAAGTCTGCGCTTACTCGTCTTGTGCACTTTCGGCGGCGATGTCCGCGAAGATGTCGGCGGCGCGCGTCGGCTGACCGGAGTAGCGGGTCGCGCCGTTCAGGCCGCGAATGTCGTCCTGGCTGTCGGCATCGGCGTTGAAGATCGCGAAAGCGACGCCCGAATTGCCTGAGCGGCTGGACACGGTGACGCCGGTGCCGCCGTCGGTCAGGATGTTGCGGCCGTCCTGGCTGTCGGCGTCCTGGTTGAAGTGGGCGATGGCGGCGGCGGGTCCGGTGGCGACCTCGGCATAGGCGGGGGCGGTGAGGGCGGCGGCGGCGAGGAGGGCTGCGGTGATGGTTTTCATGGGTCTTATCCTTAGATGCGGTGGACCGCGGGTTGATGCGGCGGATCCGGTTGAGAGGTGCGGGGCGCGGTGTGTGCCCTGCCGATGGGAGAGAGATACGGGTCCGTGAGCTGTCGTTCAACAAACGGAAGCGTGAGAATTGTGGGATATAGGTGCGCTTGCGCACAGACGCTGGTCTGACCCGCACCGCCCTCACGGGGCGTGGTCCGATTTTGACGCGCGCGTGAGCGGCGGGCGGAAAACTGAAATGGAAGGTGTGGGTCGGGCGAGGGTCGCGCCCCGGTCGGCGAAGCGACGGCTTCGATCAGACGCCGAGATCGGGCAGCGGACAGTCCAACGACTCCTGCGTGACGCGATTCGTTACCAGATCCTGTCCCGGCGGCGAGCCGTTCAGCCGCGCGCGAAACCGGCCATCGTCGCCTTCCAGGAAATCCCAGCACTGTGGTGCGGGATCGGTGTCATAGACGAAGCAGATCTGTCCGGACGTATTCTCGAACCAAATGCCGCGCTGACATTCGCCACCGCCTTCGAAGGCCCAGATGACGCGTTTGTCCTCGAAATATTGCTCGGAGCCGAAGGGCTCGCTCTGACGGTCGAAGTGCAGGGTCTTGCCGGCCACCATTTGCTCGAACTCCTCCGCCGACACGATGCGTTCGGCGACAGCGGGCAAGGTCGTCAGGCACAGGGCAAGGATCGTCGGTAAAAGGCGCATCGGGGTCTCCTTCCGGTCATCATCCCCTCAGGCGGCGGCGGTGTCCATGGACGTCTGCGATCGGGGCAGGGCATCGACGCGCGGGTTCATCACCCGCCGCCAGAGATGCGGCCAGAGTGCAAGTGTCACCATCACCGGGAGGGAGTAGGGCAGGACCGGCGCATCAGCCCCGATGCGCAGCGCCTCGAACCCACGGGTGGGGTGGGCGTGATGGTCGGAGTGGCGCGGCGCATGAAGGGTCAGCAGGTTGGTCACGGTATGCGGGGCATTCCACGAATGCTGCGGTCCCACTGGCTCATACCGCTCCCCCATCCAGGTCCGGCGCATGCCGTAGTGCAGCACGTAGTCGGTGATCAGAAGCTGACTGTGCGACAGCAGGCACAGCGCGACATATGCGGCCAACCCGGCCCATCCCAACGTCCCAAAGGCCAACGCCATCGCCAGCCAGCCCCCGCCCAGATAGACCCAATACGGATTGCGCCGGTTCCAGCCATGCCGCCCCTTGCGGCGCTGACGCTGCTTTTCGACGGCCAGACCCTTCCAGAACGACCCGTGCCACGCGCGAAAACAAAAGACCCACCACGCCTCGCCATAGCGGGCGGTGTTCGGATCTTCGGGCGTGGCGACGTGAATGTGGTGGACGCCGGGATGCGCCGTCGTCTGATGGCCGAACAAAAGCGTGACATAGATCCAGCGGCCCAAGGCGCGGCGGACACGCCCACCCGCGTGGATCAATTCGTGCGCGCAGGAATTCATGATCTGTCCGAAATAGAGCCCCGCCGCCGCGAAATAGGCGATCCAGTTCCAGACCGGCCCCCCTTGCGCCAGCGTCCAGACGGCCACGGCCAGCAGCGGAAAGTGGATCAGCGCCAGGCCGACGGTCAGGGCCTTCGCCCCCGCTTCGTCCGGTGCGTCGGAATGTTCGGGCAAGATGTGGTCAAGGCAGGCGACGACCATCGCCATCCAGACCAGAGACGCGAAATCCCACAGGCCGTCCCAGACGGCACCCGCCACCAGCAGACCGACCGACAGGCCAAGCGCGGCGATATAGGGAGCGAGGGCGAGCATGAACGACGTCTCCGATCGGGAACAGCCGACATCATACGCGCGAAATCGGGAGAAAGAAGGGCGCTCATGGTCGCGCCCTGGCCTTGCGACGCCTGCCGTCAGAGCGCAAACGAAGGGACCGGGGTCGCATTCGTGCCGCTTGCCCCCGGGCACCACGCCTATCGTGGTGCTGCACCCGCGCGGAGGACGACGATGCTGGACGGACAGGACAAGAAGGGCGTTTGGAAGTCCGGCAAGGGCCGCGGTCGCGCCACGCCCAAGGGTCGGCAATACGACGACGACGCGCTGGCCGAGGTGCGCGCGCTGCTGGGCGACCGTCCACGCCGCCGCGATCTGCTGATCGAATTCCTGCATCTGATCCAGGATGCTTACGGCCATCAATCCGCCGCCCATCTGCGTGCCCTGGCCGAGGAGATGCGCCTTTCGATGGCCGAGGTTTGGGAGGTGGCGACCTTCTATGCCCATTTCGACCCGCTGAGGGAGGATGACCCCGTCCCCCCCGCTTTGACGATACGGGTCTGCGACAGCCTGTCGTGCGAACTGGCCGGGTCGGAGGCGCTGATCGATGCGCTGGAGTCGGGCCACGACCCGAAGGACGTCCGTGTTCTGCGCGCGCCGTGCATGGGCCGCTGCGACACCGCCCCCGTGCTGGAAATCGGACATTTGCACGTGGACCATGCAACCCCGGCACGGGTCGCCGAAGCGATTCAGGCGGGCGATTTTCATCCCGTCATCCCCGAATACGAGGCGCTGGCCGCCTACCGTGCGGCGGGCGGATACGCCAAGTTGGCCGAGTTGCGCGGCGGCGGCGATTGGGACGCGGTGCAGCGGACGGTTGCCGCATCGGGCCTGCGCGGTCTGGGCGGGGCCGGGTTTCCGTCGGGCAAGAAATGGGGCTTCGTGCGCAACAATCCGGGTCCGCGCCTGATGGCCGTCAACGGCGACGAAGGGGAGCCGGGGACTTTCAAAGACCGGTATTACCTTGAGAGGGTGCCGCATCTGTTCTTCGAAGGAATGCTGATCGCCGCTTGGGCGGTCGAGGCGGAGCGTATCTATCTTTACATGCGCGACGAATATCCGGCGGTCCTGCACATTCTGGCGACCGAGATCGCGGCGCTGGAAGCGGCGGGCCTGATCGCGCCCGGATACGTCGAGTTGCGACGCGGGGCCGGGGCCTACATCTGCGGCGAGGAATCCGCGATGATCGAATCGATCGAAGGCAAGCGCGGATTGCCCCGCCATCGCCCGCCTTACGTGGCGCAGGTCGGCCTCTTCGGGCGGCCAACCTTGGTTCACAACATCGAAACCTGTCACTGGATCGCCCGCATCCTGCGTGAAGGACCTGAAATTCTGTCTTCGGTGGAACGGAACGGGCGGACGGGCCTGCGCAGTTATTCCGTTTCGGGCCGTGTCAAAGCGCCCGGCGTCCACCTGCTGCCCGCCGGGTCCACGATCACCGACATCATCGCGGCCGCCGGCGGGATGCTCGACGGTCACGTCTTCAAGGCCTACCAGCCGGGGGGGCCGTCTTCGGGCCTGCTGCCGGCGTCGATCGACGATGTGCCGCTGGATTTTGATATGCTGCAAACCTTAGGCAGTTTCATCGGATCGGCCGCCGTCGTCGTGCTGTCGGACCGCGACAGCGCGCGGGACGCAGCGCTCAACATGCTGCGCTTCTTCGAGAGCGAGAGTTGCGGGCAATGCACGCCTTGCCGTGTGGGATGCGAAAAGGCCGTCAAACTGATGCAGGCCCCCGCCTGGGACACCGGTCTGTTGGAGGAGATAAGTCAGGCGATGGTCGACGCGTCGATCTGCGGTCTGGGGCAGGCGGCACCCAATCCGATCCGGCTGGTGATGGAGCATTTCCCCGAGGAGATCGGCGGCACCGGGGATGCGCCGCCCACCAAGGGCTATGGAACCGAGCAGGCGCGCGACGTCTGACGCGTCAGTTTCGATAGACGCGGCAGATACATCCCGCGGCGGAAACCGCCCGGCAGATCCGGATCGCTTCATCCCGGCTGTCGGCCCCGATGCGTGCGGCGATGATGGACCGGGCGCTGCCCCGCCGCGCCTGCGGCACGAATTGCAGCCGCGACACGGGGGCCGCACGTCGGCAAGATGCCCCCAACCGGTCATAGGACCGCCGCGCCGAAGACTGGTCCAGCCCGTATCCGACCTGAACGCCCCAGGCGGATAATTGCGGCGGCGGCGGGGTAAGGGGTGTGATGCGGCGGTTTTCGGCCATTGCCTCGCAGGCCTTCTGAAACGGCATGTCGTCGTCCAGGGCAAAGGTCTCCCCTTTGGGCGGGGCGTCGCGCCACGTCTCTGCCGTTTTGCCGGTGATGATGCGGACGTAGTCCACCGTCTCTCTCGCCAATCCGCCGGTGCGCGCGATCCAGCCTTCGGCCCGCCGTTCCCCCCCGTTATAGCCGATGGCCGCCAGCCCGACATTGCCATAGCGGCGCGTCATTTCGGCCAGATAGGCGGCTGATTTTTCGATGGCATCGGCCGGATTGAATGGATCGTCCAGACCGCGCATCCGGGCGGTGGAGGCGATGAACTGCGCGATGCCCATGGCCCGTGCGGGGCTGACGGCGTTTGGGTCGAACCGGCTTTCCTGCCATAAAAGCCGCGCCAGAAACCCCGGCGGCAAGTCGTTGAGCGCCGCCTCGGCCGCGATCTGGGTACAGACGTCGCGCGCGAAACTCTCCGCGCCGATGCAGTGCCGCGGCCCCGCCAGCCCTTGCGAACAGGCGTTGGGGGCCGGCGGATCGGACAACGCCGGAAACGCCAGAAAAATGAACAGGATCAGGGGGCGGAACATCCGGCGACGGTCGGGTCGAAGCGGTCGGCTGTCAACCGGACTTTCACATGACAGCACGGCATATTAGGTGATGGTCCAAAGGGGATAGCCGATGTCGTTCTTCAAGAAGCTCAAGGATCGTCTGACGCGGTCGTCGTCCAAGCTGGAAGAAGGTCTGGACGCCATCGTGGAGGATGGCACGTCCGATCCGGGGCCGGACCCGGCCCCCGTGGCGGCTCCGCCCGCGTCTTCTTCGCCCCCGGCTGCTCCGACGACTGCCGCCCCGGCACCCGGAAGCGAAATTGTGCCGCCGCCTGCACCGACGTCCATCGTGCGCTCCGCGCCCGCCCCTGTTCCCGATCCGGTCGCACCGCCGTCCGCGCCCCCCGCCCAACCGTCCGAGGCGGATGCGAAGCCGGGCCTGCTGGGCCGTCTGATGGGGCGCGCCGCGCCGGAGGCGGCCCCGCGCCGCATCTTGGACGATGACATGTTGGAGCAGTTGGAAGAGTTGCTGATCGCATCGGACATGGGTGTCGAGACGGCCCTGCGCGTGACCGCCAACCTGGCCGAGGGTCGGATGGGGCGCAAACTGTCCTCCGAAGAGATCAAGCGCCTGATGGCGACCGAAATCGCGCGCATCATGGACCCGGTGGCCAAGCCGATGCCGTTGACGCCGCAGCGCCCGCAGGTGGTGCTTGTGGTGGGGGTGAACGGGTCAGGCAAGACGACGACGATCGGCAAGCTGGCCAGCCAGTTCAAGGCCGCGGGCAAATCGGTCGTGATCGCCGCCGGGGACACGTTTCGCGCGGCGGCGGTCGAACAGTTGCAGGTCTGGGGCGACCGCGCGGGCGTGCCGGTGATGGTGGCCCCCCAGGGGTCGGACCCGGCGTCGCTGGCGTTCGAGGCGATGACGAAGGCCGAGGCCGACGGCGCGGACCTGCTGCTGATCGACACGGCGGGGCGGTTGTCGAACCGTGCCGATCTGATGGAGGAATTGGCCAAGATCGTCCGTGTGATCCGCAAAAAGGACCCGACCGCGCCGCATAACACCCTGCTGGTGTTGGATGCGACCACGGGGCAGAACGCGCTGACGCAGGTGGAGGTCTTCAAGAAGCTGTCGGACGTATCGGGTCTGGTGATGACCAAGCTGGACGGGACGGCCAAGGGTGGCGTGCTGGTGGCGCTGGCCGACCGCTTCGGCCTGCCGATCCACGCGATCGGCGTGGGGGAGCAGATCGACGATCTGGACGCCTTCGACCCCGAGGAATTCGCCGCCGCCCTGGTGGGGCTGGAGGCGTGATACGCATGCTGCCCATGCTGGCGCTGCTGTCCGGGCCGGCGGGCGCGGCGACGCAGATGGAGTGCCAGGCGTTGATCGCGCGCGTGCCGGTGACGGTGGACACGGTCGACAGCATTGCCGGCGTATGCCTCTTCTCTGACGTGCGGTTCGGCGCGGCTCCGACCGCGTGGCGGGCGGATCGCATATCGTTGGGCGGAGACATAGACGCCTTGCCAGATGCCCTTCCGGTCCGGTTGTCGGGCGGGGTGACGGGATTGGCGATCGACCCGATCATCGAAGGCTATCCGCGGATGGCGTGGTTGATCCGACAGCAGGCGGAACCCGGCATCAGCATATCCTTCGACACGACGTCCGAGGCGGGGGTGCTGCGGATCAATTCGCTGCTGTTCCGGATGGACGAGACCAACGAGAT
>NZ_CXSU01000005.1:337951-348580 GCF_001403795.1 Jannaschia donghaensis
GGGGTCCGCGGTATTGGATACGACGATGGACGCGGAACCTCAGGTGCAGGCGCTGCGCGACACGGCAGCCGCGTTTCTGGCGCAATTCGCGGACACTGCGCAGGCGGAAAACACGCAACGGGCGCAGGCCTTTCTCGACGCGTTGCCGCATCCGCGCGGGGTGCTAGAGATCGGCATAGGGGGCAAGGGGCTTTCGGCCCTGCAACTGATGCCGCTCATCACCGGATCGATCTCGCCCGATTTCGTGACCCGTGTGGCCGATGCGGCCGAGCTGGACATTTACTGGGCACCGACCGCGCGATGACCGATTTCGACACCCTGCGGATCGGGCCCGAGTTGGCACCCTTGTCCGAACGCGAGCGCGCGGAGTTCATACGGACGGCGGGCCTTTTGGACCGCGGCACCTGCCCGGAGGGGTTTGCGGGTCATTCCGCCGTCTGGGCGCGCGACCGCGACCTGCTGATCGGGCAAGGGGCCATCGTGGAGCTGTCGCCCGACGCCATGCCGCAACGCGCGCGACTGGTGCCACGCCACATGGAGGGGCGCACCCGCGTGGCCCTGATCGACATGCTGGCCGTGCGGCCCGAATACCGCGAGACCGGGCTGGAGGAGCGAATCGTGCGCAGCCTGGTGACGGCCTTCGCCGAGACGACGCCCCGCCCGGCCGAGGCGCTGATCTATGTCGGTGCCGCGCGCGCTCCGGTCCTGCTCTCGACGCTGCGGGGGCTGGATATGACTGACGAGGCGTTCCGGTGATCTGGTCCGAAGTCACCCCCACGCCCGAAGCCTATGTCGCCCTGCGCGCCGCCGCCGGACTTGGCCCGCGCGGGGTGGCGGCGGCACGGACCGGGCTGGCCCGGTCGCTGTATTCGGTGACGGTCCTGGCCGACGGCGATCTGGTCGCGATGGGCCGGATCGTCGGGGACGGCGGATGCTTCGTCCAACTGGTCGATATCGCGGTGCATCCGTCGAGGCAGGGCAAAGGCTTAGGGCAAGACGTGACGGCCCGTCTGGTGGCCTGGTGCGAAGCGAACCTGCCGCCCGAATGCCACCTGTCGCTGGTGTCGTCGGAACGGGCCGTGCCGCTTTATGCAGCGCATGGTTTCCGGCCCTGTCGCGGTTTGGACCGGCTGGCCGATCCAAACCGCGCCGCCCCGACCTGAGCGTGGCATGACGGATTGGATCAACGCGGTGCAGGGCACCGAGGCGGGGCATACCCTCGCGCTTTGGCTGGCGCTTGCCGCGGCCTTTCTGCACGCCCTGTTCGGCGCGCTGCAAAAGGGGGGCACCTACGATCCCTGGACGTCGCGCACCGCGATGGACGTCGCCATCTTCGCGATGTCGGCCCCGATCGCCCTGTTCGTCGTGCCCTGGCCACCGGCGGAGTTGTGGTGGGTCCTTGTGGGAATGGTCGCGATCCAGTTCACCTACAAGGCGCTGCAGGGCGCGACCTACGCGCGGGGGGCCTATACGGTCGTCTATCCGGTGGTGCGGGGCACCGGCCCGTTGTTCACCGTCTTCGGCGCGGGGCTGATCTTCGGGGAGGTGTTCACCTGGCCGCAATGGGGCGGCGTGGCGCTTCTGACGGCGGGGCTGTTCGGTCTGTCCGCCTATAACATGGCGAAGGTGACGGTCGACCGCGCGACATTGGTCCCCGCGCTGGGTCTGGCCGTGCTGACGGGTCTGATGGTTGCGATCTATACGACGTGGAATGCCTGGGGCATCCGCGCGATGGAAAACCCGTTCACCTTCCTTGCCTGGTTCTTCATGCTGACGTCCTGGGATTTTCCGCTGATCGCGGCGGCGCGGGGCAAATGGCGCCGGCCGGAGGGGGCGTTGGTCCGGCTGGGCCTGATCGGCGGCATCGTCGCCTTCGGGTCGTTTGGGTCCATCATGATGGCGACGCGGCTCGATTCGGTGGGCGAGGCCGCGATTCTGCGGGAGACGTCGACCGTCTTTGCCGCCTTGATCGGATGGTTCCTGCTCAAGGAGGCGGTGGGCCCCCGGCGCCTGATCCTCATGTCGCTGATCGCGCTGGGTGCCGTGGTGGTGGAGTTCGCGGGCTGAAGCCCTTATGTGACCGGGAACGCCCGAGGAGACAGCGATGACCGACCCAGATGCCAAGCCCGTCCCCGGCTGGATCAAGACCACGCTGGAAATCGGCCCGGTGGCCTTGTTCTTCCTCGGATACTTCTGGCTCAAGGACGAAACCTACGTCTTGAACGGGGCCGAATACGGCGGCTTCATCGTGGTGACGGCGCTGTTCGTGCCGCTGATCCTGATCACGACGGGGCTGCTGTGGTGGCTGACGGGCACGCTGTCGAAGATGCAGGTGTTCACGGCCGTCCTCGTCACCGTGATGGGGGGATTGTCGGTCTGGCTCAACGACGAGCGATTCCTGAAGATCAAGCCGACGCTGCTTTACCTGCTGTTCGCGGGGATCCTGTTCATCGGTCTGATGCGCGGGCGCAGCTTCCTGGCCGATGTCCTGTCGGAGGCGCTGCCGCTGACGCCCGAGGGCTGGATGATCCTGACGCGCCGCATGGCGTGGTTCTTCGTCATCCTGGCCGTCGCCAACGAGGTGGTCTGGCGCTTCCTGTCGACCGAGGTCTGGGTGACGTTCAAGACCTTCGATATGCCGATCGCGATGTTCGTCTTCCTGTTCTCGCAGGCTGGCCTGCTCAAGGCCCACGCCTTGGAGGAAACGACTGGAGAGGCGGAGGATTAATCCTCGCCGTCGCCCGGTTTCTTCATCCGCTTCGATGACGGGGCCTTTTTCGGCTTGGCAATGCCGCGCCCGCGCTGACCGCCCTTGCGCAGACTGATCGAGCTGTCGGCGCGCAAACGGGCCGTACGTTCGGACTTCGTTTCCTTGGGCTTGTCGTCGGGCCGCTTGGTGCCGCCGGGCTTGCCATCGCGGCGGTCACCCCGGTCATCCTTGGACCAAGGCGCGCGGTCACCGTCGCGGCTGGGCCGGTCGGGGTCGCCCTCCCAAGCCTTGCGGGGCGGTCTATTGGTGCTGAACTTGCGCGGGCCGTCGCCACCGGGGCGCGCGCTGCGGGGGGGCCGCGATCCGTCGCCGTCGTTGCGGGTCACCGGCGGTTTGCCGGTGCGCGGGCGGTCACCCTTGGCGGCGGCACGGGCCACGCGGGCCTCGGCCGGGCTGCCGGTGCGCGGCTTGCCCGCGGGTTTGCCACGCGGGGCATCGTCGCGCGGTGTCCCGCGGCCTTGGTCCACCAGGCGGTCGCCCGACGGCCGGGGTTTGCGCCCGCGTGTATCGCCCGATCCGTCCTTGCCGGCGCGCGCGTCTTTCGTCTCGGGCACGGCCGTTTCCCGACGGCTTTCGGCAAGATCGCCGTCCCACGTCGCGCCAAGCTGTTCCTTGACGATACGCGGCTTGATCTCCTCGACCTCTCCGGCGGGCAGATTGCCCAGTTGGAAGGGGCCATAGCTGACGCGGATCAGGCGGTTCACGTACATGTCCACGGCGGCGAAGGCGCGCCGAATTTCCCGGTTGCGGCCTTCGCGCAGGCCGACGGTCAGCCAGGCATTCGCCCCCTGCTGGCGGTCGAAGACGATGTCCATGCCGGCGAATGTCTCGGGCCCGTCATCGCCCTCCACCGTGATGCCCGCGCGCAGCCGCTCCAGCGACGCATCGTTCGGTTTGCCGTTCACCCGCACGCGGTAGCGGCGCAACCAGCCGGTCGAGGGCAATTCCAGCTGCCGCTTCAACTCCCCGTCATTGGTCAAAAGCAGCAGACCTTCGGAATTGAGGTCCAGCCGTCCGACCGAAAGAACCCGGCCCAGGTCGTCGGGCAGGGCGTCAAAGACCGTCTCGCGGTCCTTTTCGTCCTTTTCGGTCGTCACCAGGCCGGCTGGCTTATGGTAGAGCCACAGCCGCGCGCCGTCGGCTTTGGGCAGCGGTTTGCCGTCGACCGAAACGCGGTCGCCGTCGATCACGTTGTGCGCGACGTTGGAAACGGTCTTGCCGTTCACCTTGACCCGCAGGTCGGCGACCATCTTCTCGGCGTCCCGGCGCGAGGCAAGGCCCGCCCGCGCGATGATCTTGGCGATACGCTCGCCGGCTCTGTCGGTGTTATCTGTCATGTGGGCGCTCTACCCCCGTTACGGCGCGGGGGGAAGTCTTGCGCGCACGGCGCGGGCCGGGCATCCCGACCCCATGTTCCGTTCGTTCATGTCCGATGCCCTGTCAGAGGCCCGCGCCGCCGCCGCGCGCGGCGAGGTGCCCGTGGGCGCGGTCGTCACGCGGGGGCCGGACGTCATCGCCCGCGCCGGCAACCGGACGCGGGAGTTGAACGACCCGACCGCCCACGCCGAAATCCTTGCCATTCGGGACGCCTGTCGTGTGCTGGGGCAGGAACGTCTGTCGGGCTGCGCGCTCTGGGTCACGTTGGAGCCTTGCGCGATGTGCGCGCAGGCCATCGCACACGCCCGTCTGGACCGGCTGCATTTCGGCGCGGCGGATCCGAAGTCGGGCGGTGTTCTGATGGGCGCGCGGGTTTTCACGCATCCGCAGACGCACCACGCGCCCGAGGTTCACGATGGCATCGACGCGGACGCCTGCGCCGCGCTGTTGCGCGACTTCTTTGCGAAGCGCCGCTGAGGCGGAATTTCGGCCTGTGGCGGCCAGCGTCAGAGCCTTTGCCGATCTCGGGTTTTGCCCACCGACCTCGACTCATTCGGTTCGCATCAGCCGTGATTGTCACGCCACGACGGAAGGATGCCGCTTTCTGCCGCGTATACGCCCCGCGCGATCGCCCGCGACAAGCAGGTCGCCGCGGCATGTCCCAAGCGCAGACCGTGGACATCGGTTTCCGGCAACGACGTTGCGCCTGTGGCCACTGCGAAAACCAGATCGCCGTCCATCGGGGTGTGACTGGGTTGGATCGCGCGGGCCATTCCGTCGTGCGCCGCGATGGCCATGCGTGTGGCCTGGGCCTGCGTCAGGGTCGCGTCGGTGGCCACGATGGCGATCGTCGTGGCCTGCCCCGCGTCGTGCTTGCCCCCCGGCTCCCACGTCGGGTCAAGGCATCCTGCGGTGCGGCCGCCAAACTCGTCGTCCAATTCCCAGGGGGCGGCGAAGAAGCGGCCCTCGTCGTCGCAGACGCGGCCGATGGCGTTCACCGCAACCAATGCGCCGACGGTAACCCCGTTGTCGAGTACGACGGAGGCGGAGCCGAGGCCGCCGGCGATGTCCATCACCGTGGCACCGTAACCCGCGCCTTCGGTGCCGATCCCGAACGTGACCCCCGCCGTGTCCAGCGCGTGACGGCCAAGTGCACCGTAGGGGTTGTCGTCCCACCCCTTGTCGCCGCCGTTGAGCAGGTCGAACAGGATGGCGGCGGGCACGATCGGAACCCTTTGGTCGCCCACCGCAAAGCCCCGCCCGGCGGCGCGCAGCCCGTCGGTGACGCCCGACGCCGCATCCAGACCAAAGGCCGATCCACCCGACAGGACCAGCGCATCGACTTCCTGCACCAACTTGTCGGGGGCCAGAAGATCCGTCTCCCGCGTGCCGGGGGCGCCGCCCATGACATGCACGCCCGCGACGAACGGTGCGTCCCCCACCAGAACGGTCGCGCCCGAACGCAATTCGGCGTCCTGCCCGTTGCCGACCCGCAGACCGGCGACATCCGTGATCAGGTTGCGGGGGCCTGCGCGCATGTCACTCCTCCTCGGGGATCAGGGCGCGGGTGATCGTGCCGGTGAACCGCCCGACGACGCGCAGGTGATCGGTGCGCACCAACGGCACGCCCGATCCCGGCATCAGCAGGATCAGCGTGTCTTCCGGCATATCCGGCGGCCCGCCATCTGGGCCGAAGAAATGCGCCAACCTGCGCTCGCAGGGGCGTGCCAGAACCTCTACCTGATCGAAGTCGGCCTGCGGCGCGATGTCGAGAAGATGCGCGAACGCCAGTTGCTGCGTGGCAAAGTCGCCCGCCAGAACCCCGATGGAGACGCGGAACTTCACAACCGCGGCTTGGCGGCGGCGGGCCGGTCGGCGTCGCCGCTGTTGGGCTCCCCCTTCGGCTCGATCAACAGGACCTCGACCTCCTGCGCGGCACGGGGGCGATGGCGGACGCCTGCCGGCACGATATAAAGGTCGCCGGCCCTCAGCGGAACGCTATCCTGCCCTTCGATGTCCATCGTCATCTCGCCCTTCAGCACAAGAAAGAAATCGTCGGTGTCGACGTGGGAATGGAACGGAAACTCCCCCTGAAACTTCACCGCCATGACATCGTTGCCGTTGTAGTCGGCCACGACGTGCGGGTCCCAGTGGGTCGAGATCTGCGACAGCTTATCGGCAAGGGTGACCTTCATTCCATCCTCCTCAGATGCAGCGCCCGCCGTCGACTTCCATGCCGACGCCGGTGATCATGCTCGCCTCGTCCGAACACAAAAAACAGGCGGCGTTCCCCATGTCCTGCGGGGTCGAGAACCGCCCGATGGGGATGGTCGACAGGAATTTCGCCCGCATCTCGGGCGTGTCCTCGCCCATGAAGGACGCCAGCAACGGCGTGTCGCCCGCGACCGGGTTCAGACAGTTCACGCGCACCGCGTGGGGTGCCAGTTCCACCGCCATGGCCTTGGTCGCGGTGATCATCCACCCCTTGGAGGCGTTGTACCAGTTCAGGTTAGGGCGCGGGCTGACGCCAGCGGTTGACGCCACATTCAGGATTGCCCCCGCCCGCGCAGCCTTCATGTGCGGCACGATATGGCGCGCGGACCAATAGACGGATTTCGCGTTCACGGACAGGACGCGGTCGAAGTCCTCCTCGGTGACATCCTCCATGGGTTGCGGCAGGTGGGTGATGCCCGCGTTGTTAACAAGGATGTCGATGCGGCCCCATCCGTCCATCGCACGCGCGGTCAGCCCGGCCCAATCCTCGCCGTTGGACACGTCGATCCGTTCCCACTTGCTTTGTGTGGCCTGCGCGACCTCTGCCGCGCCATCCGCGTTCCTATCGGCGATCAAGACGCGCGCGCCCTCGGCGACGAATTTCTCCACGATGCCGCGCCCGAAGCCCGAAGCCCCGCCGGTCACGATGGCCGTCTTGCTGTCCAGTCTCATGGCGTGCCCTCCCGCCCCGTGTTGATGCCCGAGGGGGGCGCGTCATGCAATTGCGGCGCGCAGGGCGATTTCGTGATAAAGGGAAGAGGTTCACAAACGGGAGGAGTGCCGATGACCTTCGATGAAGTGGCCAGGGAACTGGTGGCCGGATGCCGGGAGGGGCGGGAGGCTGAAAACCTGGACAAGCTCTATGCCGAAGATGCCGTCAGCGTAGAGGCCGCGGATATGGGGCAGGGCCGCGAGACGCGGGGCCGCGACGGGATCCGCGCCAAACACGACTGGTTCGCGGGCATGTACGAACAGGTGTCCGGCGACGCATCGGACCCCATGCCACACGGGGACGATCGCTTCGCGGTGATCTTCGATATGAAGATGAAAAAGCGCGACACCGGCAAGATCGAGGAGATGCGCGACATCGGCATCTATACCGTCAAGGACGGCCGGATCGTGCGGGAGGAATTCTTCTATCCCACAGGCTGACCGTGGGAGCGTCAGGGTGTCGCGGGTCGGGTGGGACCCGTTTGGAGTATCGGGTGTTTCCGAAGCGAGGGAACACCGCGATGACCGACAAAGCCGAACTGACGACGAAGTACGACGACAATCCCACGCGGCACAGGCTGATGCTGATGGGGCTTGTTTGGTTGTCGGTCTATCCGGTCGTGACCATCGGATCGTACCTTCTTGGTCCGTTCGAACTTCCGCTTTTCATCGAGACATTTCTGACAACGATGTGCAGCGTCCCGCTTATCACGTTTCTGGTGGTCCCGAACGCAAAGGCCCTGATCGCAAAGGCCGATCCGCGTGCATGATCATCCGTGACGGGCGGCCACGGTCTTGAGCTGGCTGAAGCCGTAAAGCGCTTCGAACCCCTTTTCGCGCCCGTGACCGGACTTGCCTATGCCGCCGAAGGGCAGCTCCACGCCGCCGCCGGCGCCGTAGTTGTTCACGAAGACCTGACCGGCGCGCAGATCGCGGGCCAGGCGCATCTGGCGGGCCCCGTCCCGCGTCCAGACCCCGGCGACCAACCCGAAATCGGTGCCGTTGGCGATCTCCACCGCCTCCGCCTCGGACCCGAAGGGAATGACGACCTGCACGGGGCCGAAGATTTCCTGCTGGGCAAGCGGATGATCGGGTGTGGCCCCGGTCAGAAGGGTCGGACGGACGAAGCTGCCGCCTGCGTTGGCCCCCGCGACGATGTCACCTTGTGCTGCCACGGTCAGGTCGCCGGCTTGCGCAAGAAAGCCTTCGACGATTTCCTTCTGGCGGGCGGAAATGAGGGGGCCGAGGTCCAGGTCGTCCAGCGCCGGGCCGACACGCAGGGCGCGGTAGCGGTCGGCCATGCGCGCGACCACGTCGTCGTGGATATCGCGGTGGACCAGGATGCGCGACGCCGCCGAGCAGGTCTGGCCCGCGTTCTGGACGCCGGCGTTGACCAGAAACGGCAGGGTCGCGTCTAGATCGGCGTCGTCGAACACCAGTTGCGGGGATTTGCCGCCCAGTTCCAGCGTGACCGGCACGACATTGTCGCCCGCCGCTTTCTGAACCATCCGCCCGGTCGCCACGGAGCCGGTAAAGCTGATGTGGTGGATGCCGGGATGGGCCGTCAGCGCGGCCCCGGCTTCGGCCCCCAGACCCGGCACGACGTTGAGCGCCCCGTCGGGCAGGCCCGCCTCGGTCGCGATCCGCGCGAAGGCAAGGGCCGTCAGGCACGCCTCCTCCGCCGGTTTCAGGACGCAGGCGTTGCCCATGGTCAGTGCGGCCCCGACGGATCGTCCGATGATCTGCATCGGATAGTTCCAGGGCACGATATGGCCGGTCACGCCATGGGGCTGCCGCAGCGTATAGACGGTATAGCCGTCGAGATAAGGAATGGTTTCCCCGTGGATCTTGTCGGCGGCCCCGCCGTAGAATTCCAGATACCGTGCCAGGGCGACGGCATCGGCGCGGGCCTGTGCCAGCGGCTTGCCGACGTCCAGCGCCTCGAGCTCGGCCAATTCCTCCACCCGCTCCAAGACGGCTTGTCCGATGCGGGTCAGCAGGCGACCCCGGTCCAGCGCGGTCATGCGGCCCCAGTCGCCGTGCAGGGCCTGATGGGCTGCGGCCACGGCGGCGTCGATTTCCCGTGCCTGACCGCGCGCGATCTGCGCCAAAGATCCGCCGGTCGACGGATTGGTGAGCGGGAGCGTTTCGGCGGCGCGCAACCAGCGGCCCCCGATCAGCATTTCGGACGGGTCGAACCAGAGGGCGTCGGTCATGATCTCTCCTGTCAGTCGCCGAACATCGCGCGCCACCGCGCGGCGGTCATGCCCGTTCGGTAGTGGGCCAGCATCTCGGGGTCCAGCACTTCGATCATCACGCCCTCGCCGGTCCATATCTCCACGCAGGTGAAGGGCCCGCGGTCGCAGATCCGCGCGGTCCACGTGGCGGCCTGGGCCATTGCGATGATCACGTCGGCGTCCAGCGGGGACGCGATGGCAAGATGCGTCGCGGAGGTGGAGCGGCGCGGTGGCCCCGGTTCGAACACCACCGTGTCCTTGCCCTGTTTCAGGCGGGTGCCGGCGGGATAGACCTCCACTGCGGTGCCGTCGTCTGCATCGGCGAAGGCGATCCAGGCACCGGGGCAGGGCGGAAATGGATGGGCCGATCCGCCCAGAAGCATTGCCAGCGTCCGGGCCATGGCGGCAGGCGCGCGCGCCGCGATCGAGGCGTGCAGCAGGGTCATCGCGCGGTCCGCCAGTCAGCGGGAATGGTCGGCGCCGCCGCCAGCAGGGTGCGGGTATAGGGGTCCTGCGGCGCGTCGAAGATTTGCGCCGTCGGGCCTTGTTCGACGATCCGGCCCGCCCGCATGATCAGGATGCGGTCGGCAACCGCGCGCACCACCGTCAGATCGTGTGTGATGAAAAGATAGGCGAGGCCAAGGCGGTCCTGCAAATCGGCCAGCAGGCCCAGGACCTGCGCGCGCACCCGGACATCGAGAGCGGAGACAGCTTCGTCCAGAACCACCACCTCGGGCTGCGTGATCAGGGCGCGGGCGATGGCGATCCGCTGCCGTTGGCCGCCCGAGAATTCGTGCGGATACTTGGACAGGTCGGCGGCGCTCAGGCCGACCTGCTCCAACGCCTGCGCCGCGCGGGCGTCGGCGTCGGGCGGGCGGCCGGTCAGGTGGAACGGCTCCTGCACCAGGCGGCGCACGGTCCAGCGCGGGTCGAAACTCCCGTAGGGGTCCTGAAACACCACGGAAATGCGTGCGCGATCGGCGCGGGTCATGGCTGTTCCGGCGGGCTTGCCCATCAGGGTGATCGCGCCCGCCTGCACCGGCTCCAACCCCAGAAGCGCGCGGGTCAGGGTGGATTTGCCACAACCGGATTCGCCCACCAGCCCCAGACATTCGCCGCGGTGCAGGGTCAGCGACACGTCGTCGACGGCACGCAACGCGCCGTAGGTGCGGGTCACGGCTGTGGCGGTCAGAACGGGATGCGTGTCGATGGCGCGCAACGGGCGCGGCGGCGGGCGCGACGCGGCCAGCAAGTCGCGGG
>NZ_CXSU01000005.1:348714-403420 GCF_001403795.1 Jannaschia donghaensis
ATCGTGAGTGATGAGCAGCAGCGCCATGCCTTCGTCGCGGACCAGATCGCGCAGCAGGTCGAGGATTTGCGCCTGTGTCGTCACATCCAGGGCGGTCGTCGGTTCGTCCGCGATCAACAGGCGGGGACGGCGGGCGATGGCCAGCGCGATGCAGACCCGCTGCCGCTGACCCCCGCTGAGTTCGTGGGGGTACCGACCCAGTGGAATTGCCGAAAGACCGACGCGGTCCAGCTTTTCGCGCGCGATGCGCAGGGCTTCGGAGCGGGGCGTGCCGTTCAGGCGCAGCGTTTCGGACACCTGCGCGCCGATGCTGTGGACGGGGTTCAGGGCGGTCATCGGCTCCTGAAAGATCATGCCGATGTCGTTGCCCCGAATGCGGAGCCATTGGCGTTCCGTCACCGTCGTCAGGTCGATGTCGCCCATGCGGACGGCACCGGCGGTCGTGGCGCCTTTCGGCAGCAGGCCGATCATGGCGAGCCCAGTCAACGATTTGCCGGACCCGGATTCGCCCACCAGCCCCGTGATCTCGCCGGGGCGCAGCGTCAGGGACACGTCGCGCAGAATCGGGGTGCCGTGGATCGACAGCGAAAGCCGGTCGAGCGTGAAGAGCGCATCGGCAGGCGCGACCGTCGCCGGGGCAAGCGACGCCAAGGTCATGCCCGGACCCGCCGCAGACGCGGGTCGAGCGCATCGCGCAATCCGTCGCCCAGCAGATTGAGACCGAGGACCAGGAAGACGATGGCTAGCCCCGGCAGCAGGGCCAACTGCGGTTCGGTATAGATCATCGTCTGCGCATCGGCGAGCATCCGGCCCCAGCTGGGCGTCGGGGGCTGCGCGCCCAGGCCGATGTAGGACAAGGCCGCTTCGGCCAGAATTCCCAGAGAGAACTGGATGGTCGCCTGCACGATCAGCAGGTTGGCGATATTGGGCAGGATATGCTGTGCCGAGATCAATATACGCCCCTTGCCCGCCACCCGCGCCGCCATGACGTAGTCGAGCGTCCACAGCGGCAGCGCACCGCCGCGCGCGACGCGGGCGAAGACGGGGATATTGAAAATGCCGATCGCCAGGATCGCGTTGAGCGCCGAAGGGCCGAAGACGGCCGTGATCAGGATCGCGATGACCAGCGACGGGAAGGCGAAGATCAGATCGTTGCCCCGCATGATCACCTCGTCCAGCCAGCCGCCGCTGTGCGCCGCGGCCAGCAATCCCAGCGGCACGCCCAATCCGACGCCGATGCCGACCGCCACCAGGGCGACGGCGATTGACGTGCGCGCGCCGGCCATCAGCATCGACAGCATGTCGCGCCCGAAATGGTCGGTGCCGAAGAGGTGCAGGACCGACGGGCCGAGGTTTCGCTGCGAAATGTCCAGGACATCGGTGTCATGCGGCACCCAAACGACGCTCGTCAGCGCGGCGAGGGCGAAGATCGCCGTCAGGACCGCCCCGATGCGCATCCCGACGCTCATGCCCCGCGCCGCAGGCGGGGATCGGCAAGGGTATAGGCCAGTTCCACCGCGAACGTGACGGCGACGACCGCGAAGACCAGCAGCATCGTCACCGATTGAACCACGATCAGGTCGCGCTGGGTGATGCCCTGGAAGATGAGACGGCCGAGGCCGGGCAGAAAGAAGACGTTCTCGATAATGATTGCACCCGCCAGCAGAAAGCTGAATTGCAGGCCAAGGATCGTCAGCACCGGAATGGCCGCGTTGCGCAGGGCGTGGCGGATCGTGGTCGCGCGCCGTGACAGGCCCTTGGCGCGTGCGGTTCGGATATAGTCCTGGTCAAGTGTGTCGATCAGGGCCCCGCGCAACACGCGCGCCAGGATCGACGCCTGCGGCAGGGCAAGGGCCACGGCCGGAAGGGTCAGCGCGCCAAGTGCTGCCACCGGGTCGGACCAGCCCGGAAAGCCGCCCGCCGAAACCCAGCGAAGCTTGACCGCGAAAACCAGCACCAGAAGCATCGCGAACCAGAAGTTCGGGACCGCGATGCCCAGCTGCGTCGCCCCCATCACGCCCCAGTCCGACGGACGCCCCCGGCGTGTCGCGGCCAGCAACCCGGCGGGAACGGCGATCACGACCGTCAGGATCAGCGCATAGGCCGCAAGCGGCGCACTGACCCCGATACGGTCGACCACCAGGCCCGCTACGGGCACGCGGTAGGTGTAGGAGGTGCCGAAATCACCCGTCAGCATTTCCGCGACCCACGCGAGGTAGCGTTGCGGCAACCCGCCCTCCAGCCCCAGGTCGGCGCGCAGGGCGGCGACGGTGTCGGGCTGCGCGTTCAGGCCCAGCATGAAGGCCGCCGGATCGCCGGGCACGGCCTGCAGCATCACGAAGATGACCACGCTCGCCACAAGGAGGGAGGCGGCCATGGAGGCCAGACGGGTCAGGATCATGCGCACCATGGGCCGAACGCTAGACGGCGGGGCGCGCGGGGGAAAGGGCGCTCAGACGGCGCGCAATTCCACCAGGTGATCGTGCACATGCATGACATGCGCCTTGGCGTAGGCATCCTTGGTCAGCGCGCCGTAGGTGAAGTGTGGGGCCGGATCGGGATCGAAAGCCTGAAATGCCGTTAGGCTGTCGATCAGGCGCAGGCGTGCGGCGTCGGCACCGGTTGCGTCAAGAACCTCGCCCGGGATCGGCGCGGCGGTGTCGTGCGACATCTGTCCCCGCGTCTGAAAGACATTGAACGCCAAGGGGCCGACGGTGTGGCGAAAGAGCGCCGATTTGAGATCTGGATAGCCGCTCATGGAAAACTCGACGCTCTGGGCGAGATGGTTGAGCGTGCGTGCGACGTCCCAGCTGCTGGCGGTTTCAATACCATCGGCGCGCAGCCCGTGAAGCTGAGCCAAGAGACGGTCCATGCCAAGCTCGGGATGATCGCGCGGCACGGCAACATAGGCCAGGCCACCGGCCAGGGCGGTCGCCCCGGCGGCGGTCAACGACAGAATGGCGGTGCGGCGTTTCATCGTGAAACGGTAGGCGTCGAAAGGCGACCGGGCAAGCGGCCGATTTAATGGAACTGTCATCCGCCTGTCATCCAGCGGTCACGGCGACAGATCACTGGAGAGTTGCGGTTGCATCAGGCATTGCCCGACCGCTGCGCCCAAGACGATGCCACGGCGTGATCGCATTGAATGTTCCAAGGCCGATATTTCAGAAGGCATTTTCAGGAAGATCCGGCCCCGGCGTTCCCCGCGCCGGGGTCTTTTCGTCAATCCTGCGCCCGCAGCACGCCGGCGGGTCGCGCGGCCAGGGGACGCCACGCGAAAGCCAGTCCGGCCAACAGGGTGGCGAGCGCGCCGCCGACCACGATCAAGAGGGCCGAGCGCCATTCGAAGCTGTACGGGGCCTCCATCACGAAGGTCAGGATGCCCCAGCCGGCCAGCGCACCGACGACGATGGCGACCACCCCCGCCGCCGCCCCCAGCAAAGCGGAGCGGAGCGCGAAACTGGTCAGGATGGTCGCGCGCGTGGCCCCCAGGGTCTTGAGGACCGATGCCTCGAACGTGCGACCGCGTTCGCCCGCCGCCGCCGCCCCGATCAGCACGATGAAACCCGTCAGCAACGTCGCCCCCGCGCCCCAGGACGTGGCGGCGGCCAGTGCCCCCAGGGCTTCGGTCACCAGGGCGATGGCGTCGCGCACGCGGATCGCGGTGATGTTCGGCGCATCGCCCGCCACATCGCGCAGGATGGCGGCTTCGGCGGATTCCTCGGCGTAGACGGTCGACAGCCACGTGTGCGGCGCGCCCTGCAGGGCGGCGGTGTTGAAGATGATGACGAAGCCGATCCCGCCCGAGGAAAAATCGACCTCCCGGAAATTGGTGACGGTGCCGGTGATGTCGCGGCCCAGCACGTTCATCGTGACCGCGTCCCCGATCTCCACGCCCAGCTCCTCCGCCTCTTCGCGCGCGAAGCTGATCTGGGGGTCGCCGGTATAATCTTCGGGCCAGAATTCTCCGGCGACGATCCGGGTGCCGTCGCCCGGCGTATCGGCGAAACTGATGCGGCGGTCGCCGCGCGTGACCCAGTGGTCGAATTCCGACGCGGGCGTTCCCGCGATCGACCGGACGACACCGCCCAGCATTGGCGCGGTATCCACGCGGCTGACGGCGGGGTCATTCTCGACCCGGTCGAGGAAGCCTTCGATCTGGTCGGGTTGAATGTCGACGAAGAAATACGACGGGGCGATTTCGGGCAAGTCGCGGTCGATGGCGGCGCGCATGTTGGCGTCGATCTGACCCACCGCGGCCAGTACGGTGAGACCCAGGCCCAGCGACAGGACGACGGCCGTCGCCTCGCCGCCGGGACCGCCGACGGACCCAAGGGCCAGACGCAGGGCGGGCCAGCCGCGCACGGCTTTCGTGCCGGCCAGCATCCGCGACAGCCGGCGCACGCCCCAAGCCGCGCCGATCAGCAGCGCCAGCGCAAATGCGATTCCACCGGCGGAATACAGCGCCAGCATCGGAATGCCCGACAGCAATGCGGAACTGGCGACAAGGGCGACCACGGCCACGGCCAATGCCACGATGTAGCGCCGGCGCGGCCAGACGCGGGAGGTGCCGGTCGCGTCGCGGAACAGGCTGGCGGCGCGCACCTGTTCGGTCCGCGCCAGCGGCCAGAGCGTGAAGATGAGCGCGGTCAGGGCACCGTAGAGCGCCGCCTCGAAGAGGGGCCCCGGATGGACGCCGAGGGCGACGGGTACGGGCAGGCGCGCCTCGATCAGCGGGCCGACGGTGATCGGGATGAGCGTGCCCAGGACCAGGCCGATGGCGATGCCCAAGGCAGCCAGAACGCCGATCTGCATCAGATAGGCGGCGAAGATCACCCGGCCTTCGGCCCCCAAAGTCTTGAGCGTTGCGATGACGCCGGTCTTGCGGTCGAGATAGCTGCGCACGGCCGCCGACACGCCCACGCCGCCGACCGCCAGGCCCGCCAATCCGACGAGAACGAGGAAACTGCCCAGTCGGTCCACGACCCGCTGCACCTGCGGGGCACCGTTGCGTCGATCGCGCCAGCGCGCGCCGCTGCCCTCGAATGCGGTCTCCAGCTCGACCTCCAGCGCGTCAAGCTGCTCGTCCGTGGCACCGGGGATCAGCATTCGGTACTTTACCTCGAACAGGCTGCCTTCGGAGACGAGGCCCGATCCTTCCAGTGCGGCGGTCGAGACGATGGTCCGGGGGCCAAGGCCAAAGCCCGCACTGCCCGCATCGGGTTCGCGCGTCAGAAGCGCACGCAGCGTCAGCGCCCGCGTGCCCAGATAGATCGGATCGCCGATTTCCAGGCCCAGCCGGTCGGCCAGAACGGGATGGATGATCGCGCCGTCGTCGGCCAGCGCCTGCGCCACCGGGATCGGCGGGTCCAGCGTCAGCGTTCCGGTCAGCGGATAGAGATCGTCGACGGCCTTTACCTGCGTCAGCGCGCGATCGGCCTCGCGTCCCTCGCCCGTCGCGGCCATGGAGCGGAAATCATAGACTTGGCTGACGGTGCCGACCGCGTCGAGCAGGGCGCGTTCCTCCGGCGTGGCGGCGCGGTAGTCGAACTCCACCTCCGCATCGCCGCCCAGGATCACGCTGCCTTCCCGCTCCAACCCGGCAGTGATCGACACGCGGACGGAGCCGACGGCGGCGATGGCGGCGACGCCCAGAGCCAGACAGGCCAGGAAGATGCGAAAGCCCGACAGCCCCCCCCGCAACTCGCGCCGCGCGATGGTGGCGGCCTGCGTCAGCCAGATCATTCGCCGACCTTCGCGTATCCGGTCGTCGCGGCATCGGTGACCCGCAGATCGGGGGTGTTGCGGGTTTCGGCGTCCAGTCGACCGTCGACCAAACGGATCGTGCGGTCGCAGCGGGCCGCCAGATCGAGTGAGTGGGTGACCATGATCAGCGTGGCACCATGGCGATCCCGCAGATCGAACAGCAGGTCCATGATTGCGGCCCCCGTCGCCTGATCCAGGTTGCCGGTCGGTTCGTCCGCCAGCAGGATGTCGGGGCGCGGGGCGGCGGCACGGGCCAGGGCGACGCGCTGCTGTTCGCCGCCGGACATCTGTGCGGGGTAATGGTCGGTCCGGTGACCCAGGCCGACAGCGTCCAACTCCGCCTCCGCCCGCTCGAACGCATCGGCCGCACCGGCCAGTTCCAGCGGCGTGGCGACGTTTTCCAGCGCGGTCATCGTCGGGATCAGGTGGAAGGATTGGAACACCACCCCCATATGAGAGCGACGAAAGCGGGCCAGCTGGTCCTCGTCCATCGTGGTCAGGTCGTTGCCAAGTGCCAGGACCGATCCGCCGGTGGCACGTTCCAGCCCGCCCATCAGCATCAGGAGAGACGACTTGCCACTTCCCGACGGACCCACCAGCCCCAGCGTGTCCCCCTTGGCGACCTCCAGTGAGATGCCGTGCAGGATGTCCACCATTCCGGCGTTGCCTTGCAGCGAGAGTTCGACGTCGGTCAGGGACAGGACCATGGGGGTCTCCTTCGGGGGGGCGGCTGTGAGTGGATATGGGGTATTCGCACGAATGAACAAGACGGTTCACTTTTCGTTGGCTGCCTTGTTTTTAGGCGGGGCTGCGCAGGCGGACACCTTTCAGGTGGTGGCCCTGGGCGACAGTCTGACGGCCGGCTACGGCCTGCCCGACGACCAGGGCTTCGTTCCGCAATTGCAGGCCTGGCTGGACGCCGCGGGCGCGGACGTGGAGGTCGTGAACGCGGGCGTTTCGGGTGATACGACGGCGGGCGGATTGGCGCGGCTGGACTGGTCGCTGTCCGAGGAGACGGATGCGATGATCGTGGCGCTGGGCGGCAACGATTTGCTGCGCGGCGTGCCCGTCGCGTCCAGTCGAGGCAACCTGGAAGCCATCCTGGAGACGGTCGCGGTAGAGCGGGACCTGCCGGTCCTGTTGATCGGATTGGAGGCCCCGGCGAACTATGGCCCCGACTTCCAACAGGATTTCAACGCGATGTATTCGGAGCTGTCCGACGGATACGCCACCCTGCTGGAGCCAAATTTCCTGGGTCCGCTGGTGGCGGAGGTGGACATGGCGACGGCGCGGGCACGCTACATGCAAGGCGACGGCATCCATCCCAATAGCGCGGGCGTCGGCGTCATCGTGGAGGCGTTCGGCCCGCGTGTCCTGGACTTGATCGAAGCCGCCACGCCCTGAAGGGCAAGCGCCCCCGCCGGGGGGGGGCGGGGGCGCTGCGGCGACGTGCCGGCGGGGAGAGTCTGGGCGCGTCGGATCCTGAGGATTACTCGTCTTGTGCGCTTTCGGCGGCGATGTCCGCGAAGATGTCGGCGGCGCGCGTCGGCTGACCGGAATAGCGGGTCGCGCCGTTCAGGCCGCGAATGTCGTCCTGGCTGTCGGCATCGGCGTTGAAGATCGCGAAAGCGACGCCCGAATTGCCCGAGCGGCTGGACACGGTGACGCCGGTGCCGCCGTCGGTCAGGATGCTGCGGCCGTCCTGGCTGTCGGCGTCCTGGTTGAAGTGGGCGATGGCGGCGGCGGGTCCGGTGGCGACCTCGGCATAGGCGGGGGCGGTGAGGGCGGCGGCGAGGAGGGCGGCGGTAATGGTTTTCATGGGTCTTATCCTTAGATGCGGTGGACCGCGGGTTGATGCGGCGGATCCGGTTGAGAGGTGCGGGGCGCGGTGTGTGCCCTGCCGATGGGAGAGAGATACGGGTCCGTGAGCTGTCGTTCAACAAACGGAAGCGTGAGAATTGTGGGATATAGGTGCGCTTGCGCACAGACGCTGGTCTGACCCGCACCGCCCTCACGGGGCGTGGTCCGATTTTGACGCGCGCGTGAGCGGCGGGCGGAAAACTGAAATGGAAGGCGTGGGTCGGCGCGTCCGCAAACCTGGACCCGCGATTCGAACCGGATGCCTCAATGGCTTCGGATGCGATGCGGGTCCGCCCGTGCGCAGACGTCGGCCAGTCCGTCCGCCTTGCTCCGACCCCTCTCCTGCGGCAAAACCGGCCAAAGTCAGGGAGGCTTCGACATGACCCACATCCTCGCCATCGACCAGGGCACCACGTCCAGCCGTGCGATCCTGTTCGATGCGGACATGAAGATCGCCGCGACCTCCCAACAGGAATTCACCCAGCATTTTCCCGACAGCGGCTGGGTCGAGCACGAGGTCGAGGATTTGTGGCGGACCGTCGCCGAAACCTGCCGGGATGTCATGGACAAGACCGGGCTGACCGCATCCGATATCGCGGGCATCGGCATCACCAATCAGCGCGAGACGACCGTGGTCTGGGACCGGGACACGGGACAGGCCGTGCACCGCGCGATCGTCTGGCAGGATCGGCGGACCGCCGATTTTTGCCGCGAGATGAAGCACCATGAGCCGATGGTGATGGCGCGGACGGGCCTGCTGATGGATCCGTATTTCTCGGGCACTAAGCTGCGTTGGATCCTTGAGAACGTCGATGGCGCACGGGCGCGGGCCCGGGCGGGCAAGCTGCTGTTCGGGACGGTCGACAGCTATCTGATCTGGAAGCTGACGGGCGGCGTGCGCCATGTCACCGACGCGACGAACGCCGCGCGCACCATGCTGTACAATATCCACGAAGGACGCTGGGACGCGGAGATCTGCAAGCTGCTGGACGTGCCCATGGATATGCTGCCCGATGTGCTGGACTGCGCGGCCGACTTCGGGACGACGGACCTTCTGGGGGGCAAAACCCCGATCCTTGGGGTCGCGGGCGATCAGCAGGCGGCGACGGTCGGGCAGGCGTGTTTCGGCAAGGGGATGCTGAAATCCACCTATGGCACGGGGTGTTTCGCGCTTTTGAACACCGGCGATAGGCCCGTGACCTCCACGCACCGCCTGCTGGGCACGATCGCCTATCAGCTGGACGGGAAGCCGACCTATGCGCTGGAAGGGTCGATCTTTATCGCCGGGGCCGTGGTGCAATGGCTCCGCGACGGGTTGGGCATCATCGGGCAGGCGTCGGACACGCAGCCGCTGGCCGACAAGGCCGATCCGCAGCAGCGTCTGTATCTGGTGCCCGCCTTCACCGGCCTTGGCGCGCCCCATTGGGACCCTGACGCGCGGGGGGCGATCTTCGGGCTGACACGCGGATCGGGGCCTGCTGAATTCGCCCGCGCGGCATTGGAGTCGGTCGGCTATCAGACGCGCGACCTGTTGGAGGCGATGCGGGCGGACGTGCCGGATCTGGACGAAACCATCCTGCGCGTCGATGGCGGGATGAGCGCGTCGGATTGGTCGATGCAATTTCTGTCCGACATCCTGGGTGCGCCCGTCGACCGGCCAAAGGTGTTGGAGACGACGGCCCTGGGCGCGGCGTGGCTGGCGGGAATGCGGGCCGGGGTCTATCCCGATCAGGAGGGGTTTGCCCGGACCTGGGCGTTGGAGCGGCAGTTCGAACCAAAGATGGACGAGGATGAGCGGGCGACGCGCTATGCCGGATGGCAGGACGCGGTGGCCCGGACCCTGACGCGCTAGGGCCGGATCAGCCGATCCTTCAGATCGTCCAGCGACGACACCCCGATCTGCGTCATGTTGGATTTCATGTCCGCGGTCAGAATATGGTGCAGATGGTCGATCCCCTTGGGGCCGAACGCGGCCAGGGCGAAATACCACGCCTTGCCAAGGAAGACGAAATCCGCCCCCAAAGCCAACGCGCGCAGAATATCCAGTCCGCCCTGGATGCCGGAGCAGAAATAGACCGGAACGCGCCCCGCGACCCGCTCCGCCACCGGCGGCAGCGCGTCCAACGCGGCGGGCCCGCCTTCGAACTGACGACCCGAGTGGTTCGATACCCAGATCGCATCGACGCCAAGGTCGATCAGACGCGCGGCATCGTCCGGATCCTGCACGCCCTTGACCACCAGCGGGCCATCCCATTCGGCGCGGATCGCCTCGATATAAGACCAGTCGGGGAAGCCACGGATCAGCCGGCCCGCATGGGTGAATTTGTCCGCGCCCCTGGCCCCTTTGGAGTAGCTGTTGGGAAAGACCATTTCCGGCATCCCCATGCGCGCCATGCCCATGGCCCAAACGGGCGACGCGATGATGGATGCAACGATGCCGGGCGTCATCACCGGCGGCATCGACACATGGGCGCGGCGCTGGCGTTCGCGGCGGCTTTCGCCCGGCACGTCGACGGTGACGACCAGAACGCGCCAGCCGGAGGCCTTGATGCGGGCCAGCATGTCGCGGCGGATTTCGGGATCATTGACGGGGTAGTGTTGATACCAGCCCAGGTCGCCGACGATGGGACCCGTGTCTTCGGGGGTGGCGGCGGCGACGGTCGATTGGCCATAGGGCATCCGCAGGCGACAGGCGGCTTCGGCCATCAGGCGTTCCGCATCGGGCCAGAGCACACCGGCCAGACCCACGGGTGCGATGCCGAACGGCGTGGGGTTCGAATGTCCAAGGGTTGTGCAGTTCAGGTCGGGCGTAATCTCCCCCTGCAGGATCGCGGGGCGAAACCGGACCGCATCGAGGGCGGCGCGGTTCTGGGCGACCCCCAACTCCCGCCCGGTGCCGCTGTCGAGGTATTCGAAAGCGAAATGTGGCATGCGGCGCTTGGCGCGTTTGCGAAGGTCGGAGAGGGCGGGGTGCGTGACGTCAAGATCCATTTCCGCAACGTGCACGGTTCGCGCGCGGGGGGCCAGCCCCCCGAAACCGCACGCAATATCCCGAAACCAGAGAAACGCTGCGTTCAGCGGACCCTGAGGACGATCTTGCCGATGTGATCGCCCGCTTCCATGCGCGCATGGGCGGCGGCCGCATCCTCCAGGTCGAACACCTGATCCATCACTGGGGCGACGGTGCCCGCCTCGAGCAGCGGCCAGACCTTTTCACGCAGCTTTTCGGCGATCCGCGCTTTGGCCAGGACGGACTGTGGCCGCAGGGTGGAGCCGGTGACCGTCAGCCGGCGGACCATGATCTGTGCAAAGTTCACCTCGGCCGATGCGCCTTGCAGGAGGGCGATCTGCACCAGGCGGCCGTCATCGGCCAGCGCGCGCAGGTTGCGGTTGATGTAATCGCCGCCGACCATATCCAGGATCAGATCCGCGCCGCCCGCGTCGCGCAGGGCCTGCACCCAGTCGGTATCGCGGTAGTTCATCGCCTCGGCCCCCAGGCCATCGCAGACGGCGACCTTTTCGTCGGAGCCGGCGGTCGCGAAGACACGTGCGCCGAAGGTGCGGGCCAGCTGGATCGCAGTTGTGCCGATGCCGGACGTTCCGCCGTGAACGAGGAAGCGTTCCCCCCCGCGCAGGCCACCGCGGTCGAAGACATTGGTCCAGACGGTGAAATAGGTTTCGGGCAGGGCGGCGGCCTGCGCCATGGACAGCCCGTCGGGGATGCGCAGGGCGTGGTCGGCGGGGGTGGTGACATATTCGGCATAGCCGCCGCCGGGCAAAAGCGCGCAAACCCGGTCGCCCGCGTTCCAACGACTGACGCCAGCGCCCACGCCGACGACGGTGCCCGAACACTCCAGCCCCGGCAGATCGCTTGCCCCTTTGGGCGGATCGTACGCCCCCGCGCGTTGCAGCGCGTCTGGCCGGTTCACGCCGGCATGATCGACCGCGATCAGGATTTCGCCGGGGCCGGGTACAGGCACGGGACGTGTCGTGGGGGTCAGCACCTCCGGCCCGCCGGGGGCGGAGATTTCGACGGCGCGCATCGTGTCGGGAAGGGGCATCGGGCGTCTCCTGCTGTGTCTTGCATCGCTAGCAGGCCGGGATGGGCTCATCCAGAGCGGGTCGGGATGCGTAGAAGGCAGATGATCCAGATATCCCTTGCTTTGAATGTGCTGATCCTGATCCCTGTCACATGGGGGCTGCTGGCTGACAGCGCGGGAATGGCGCAGGCCTTCGGCCCCGATCAACCGTCACGTCGCATCCTGCTGGCGGTCTATCTGGCGATCGCGGCATGCAGCGCGGCTCTGCTGCTGTGGCCGGGCGGGCGGATGCTCGTGCCGGGTCTGCTGGCGGTTCAGGGGATCTACAAGGTGCTGACGGTGCCTCTTCTGGGGATCGGGCATCCGGTGGTGGTGACCAACCTTGGGATCGTTGTCGTGCATGGCGTGACGCTCGCGACGATCCTGCGCTGACATCCGCCGACCGCCAGGCGGTCGGGAACGATCCGCCGGATCGGGCGTTGATAGAGCAGAAACCCTGCAAGGAGAGATGACATGGCGAACGAAAACCAGACCGAAGGCAAGCTCAAGGACATCGGCGGCAAGATCAAGGAAGAGATCGGCGACGCCTTGGGCAACAAGGATATGGAAACCGAAGGCCAGGCCGATCAGGTCGAGGGCAAGGTCCAGAAGGGCGTCGGCGACGTCGAGGAAGACTTCAAGAAGAAATAATCGGCGCGAATGCGACGATCGACGGAAGGGCCGGCTGCAACCGGCCCTTTTTCATGTGCTCAACTCGGGTCGCGCCAGCGGCCGGGCAGGTCGGACCGCGGCCCGCGCGTCGGGGCCTTGATACGGTCCAGAATCATGTTCGGGCCGACCATCAGGCGCGACAGGATCGGGGATTTGCGCGCGCTGGCCTTCACCTTCTCGATCTGCATGACCCCGTCGATGCGCCGATCAAGGAAGTCCCAGGTGTCGCGAAACCCCTCGCTTTCGTCGCCCAGCCAGTAAAGTATCGTCGCCGAATAGACGCCCGACAGGGTGCCGCGTTTGGTGTACCAATTCACGTCGTTCGACGTGTCGCCCAACGCCTCCCATATCGCATCGGACGTGCCCCAAAGCGCGCGCAGCCCGTCGGCGGCGTGCATGGGCAGCGCAAACAGCGTCATGCCGCGGCGCACGGCTTCGCGGTTCTGGTTCGCGATTTCGATCCGGGTGCGTACGGCATGGGACACGCGGTCGCGGTAGCGCATGTCCGACATATCCTGCGCGCGGATCTGGGCCACCATGCGCGCGTCGTCGCGGGCATGGAACGCCAAAGCCAGGTCGAGCGCGCCGCGCGGGCAGGCGGCGCGGCCCTGTGCGGGGGTAATGTCGGCGTCTTCGACAGCGGCGCGGAACGTGGCCTCCGACCAGCCGTCGAAGGCGACATGGGGCAGGGCGGCGTCGAGCAGGCGGTCCTTGAGATCGGTCATGGCGTCCCTTCGGGGTTGCGGCAGGTGGATGCTGGACAAGATAGTGTCGTCCGCCTATATCGCCACTTCCTGCACGGATTTATCCGACCCACTCAAACCTAGAAAGGTGGTGAAAACCACATGCAGGTTAGCGTTCGTGACAACAACGTCGATCAGGCCCTCCGGGCTCTGAAGAAGAAGTTGCAGCGCGAGGGTGTCTTCCGCGAGATGAAGCTCAAGCAGCATTTCGAGAAACCCTCCGAGAAGAAAGCACGCCAGAAGGCCGAGGCCGTCCGCCGTGCCCGTAAGCTCGCACGCAAGAAGGCTCAGCGCGAAGGGATGATGTAAATCTTCCCGGCGTATGCCGCAGAATATCCCCCGGATGGCCCGCGCTGTCCGGGGGTTTTCATTTGTGCACGGTGGTCCAGGCAATGCCCGCCGACAGCATCGCCAGCGCGGCCCCGACCCAGGCGGCCAGCGCAAATCCCGCCACCAGATCGCCCGCCAGCACCAGACCCAGAAGTGCCGTGGCGACCAGACCGCCGATTCGGCTGATGGCGTTGTTCACGCCCGACGCGACGCCGGCCCGGTCTTCGCCTGCGCTGGACAGGACGGCGGTGGTAAGGGGGGCGACGGCAAGGGCCATACCCAAGGCCAGCGCCAGCAGACCCGGCAATAGATCGGTCGCATACCGCACGCCGGTGCCGGGCAGCTGCGTCAGCCAGCCAAAGCCCGCCGCCACGAGCAAGGCTCCGACGGTCAGCATCGCGCGGGTGCCGAACCGATCGACCAGCGCGCCACCGGTGAACCGCGACAGCCCGCCGATCAGAACCGGCAGTGGCAGCAGGGCCAGACCGGCAGCGGACGCGCCGTAGCCCAGGTCGGAGATCAGCATGTAGGGCAGAAGCAACATTAGCCCGCCAAGCGCGGCGTAAAGGAAGAAGGTGAAGAGGGTCAGGCCCGAGAAGGCCGCGTCACGAAACAGGGTCAGCGGTACCATCGCACGACCCGATTTGCCGTGTTCGACGGCGACGAACGCCAGGATCATGGCCGCGCCCCCGGCAAGGGCCGACAGGACCGCGGGCGACATGCCCCGTTCCGGCAGCGCGACAAGGCCCCAGATCGCGGCCAGCAGCCCGACGGACACCAAAGCCGCGCCCGCAAGGTCCAGCGGCGCGCGGTCGCCCTCGGCACCGTGGCTTTCCCGGATTCCGCTCTGGGCCAAAACAAAGGCCACGGCAGCGATCGGCAGAACCGTCACGAACGCCCATCGCCAGCCCGCCACATCGACGATCCAACCGCCCAGAACCGGGGCCAGCGCCCCCGCCGCCGCCCCCGCGCCCGCCCAGGTGCCCACGGCCCGTCCGCGGGCAGGGCCCGAAAACGCCTCGGCCAAGATCGCAAGGGACGTGGGTGCGATCAGGGCGGCGCCCACGCCTTCCAGCACACGGGCGATCAATAGGACGGGAAAAGACCAGGCGACCGCGGCCAGCAGACAGGATGCGGCGAAAAGCAATAGACCGCCCTGGAACACCAGCTTGCGCCCGTAATGATCGCCAAGGGCCCCGCCCAAGAGAACAAAGGCCCCCAACGGCAGCAGGTAGGCGTTGACGATCCACTGCGCGCCTGCGGGACCGGCATCGAAGGCCCCCTGCATCTGAGGCAGCGCCACGTTGATGATGGACCCGACGACGAAAGCCAGACTGGACGCGATGGTCGTCGCGATCAGCGTCGCGCGCGGGTCGTGGTCGCGCGGCGCGCAGTCGCGCATCGGGGTGCAAGGCAATGGCAGCGCGTTCGTCATGGCAATCTCCGCCGCCGAGCTTTGCAGATCGGCCGGGGTCTGTCATCCGGGCGCGCGTCAGCCCGCCGTCGTCTCGAACCCGTCGTCGGTGACGCGCGTGACCGTGGGCCGTTCGGGCGAATGGGGATCGACGGTGTCGTCGAATCGCTTGGTTTCGCGCACGCCGGGTACGGCGGCGAAGTCCTTCATGATGCGGTCGGGATACCAGCGGCGTTTCACTTGGGTGAAGCCCAATTGCTGCAGGATGCCGGAGATCGACTGCCCGCAGGTCGCCTTGGACGCCGGCCCATGCGCCTGCACCAGTTGCAGCGCCTGTGCGGCGAGTTCGGGCGAGACGCTGATTTCCTGGCTCACCAGGTGATAAGTCGGCCGCGCGTGGTAGTCGATGTAGAACTCCAACATCGTCGGCGTGATCCCATAGAGGACGTCGCCGCGTTCGGGGGCTGTGGGATGCCGCCAGGTTCCGGCCGGATCGAAGATGACCCGCTGATCGCCCGAAATCATCAAGGCGGAGTGCCCGCCCGCGCCGGAGCGATTGTTGATTGCCGTCAGCAGCGTCAGGGTGGTCGGCCCGGACGCCCGGTAGGCGCGGTTTTGAACCTCGGACAGTGGAGCGTAGATATTGTCCGCCCCGCAAGCCGCGAGCAGCGGCAGAAAGACCATCACGGCCAAGGCACGCAGCATTGCCGTCAAGTCCGGAAGATGGCCAGGAGGATCAGCAGGACGATGATCGCGATCACGGTCCATTTGGTGAAAGTCATGAACCCGGCAAAGGTCTTCTCCTGCTCGGTGGTGTCCATGCTTCCGGGTTTGTGGTCCTCGGCCATGTGGCGTTCCTTCGGTCGTCTCTGGTATCGGATGGGCGTCGTCTAGCCCATGTGTCAGGCGGTGTCACGACGTCCCGTCGGCCCCATCCCCGGCGTCTTCGCCTTCTTCGAGAGCACGGGCCAGCCGGAAACCGATGCGTTCGGGTTTGGGCTGATCCGCGGGCTTGGGGATCGCGCGCAGCAGCACGTTGAGTTGGCTGACGTGTTGAAGCGCCTGCATCGCATTGCCGTCCTTGTCGACGCCGGAAAACGTCACCAGATCGGGGGCGCTGAACCCCACGCCCTGAATGCGCAGAGTGCCCGACGGCCCGCCTGCGAACCCCATTGCGGAGACGTGGTCATCGTCCAACGTTTCCTCGAAGGCCTTCAGTTGCAGGATGACGCGCTGGAAGGCCCATTCGGCGGGGCTTTTGGCGGGCTTTGCGGCGACCTTGGCCGGCACCGGCACCGCATGGTCGCGACCGTCCGCGCGCAGATCCGCGCAGCGGTGCAGCGCGGCCCCTTCCATGGCGTCGGCGGTGGTGTGCGGATCGTTCATCGGCGCACCTTGGGCAAAGTCCGCGTTCGGTGCAACTCACCAACCCGTCAGCGGGGGATCAGATGGCCTGCCAGAGCCAGACGCCATCGTCGCGCGTGGTGCGACGCACACGTCCCGTCAGATGCAGATGCTGGATATGGGCAATCGCCTCGAAGAAGGCGAGGCCGTAGAGATCGCCAGTGATCTTGCGTTTGAACAGCGGCGCGAAGCAGTCGCCGCCGGTGCGCGGCTTGGCCAGATGGGCGTGCAGCCGGTCGAGCGCGGTGACGTGGTTCTGTCGCAGCGATTTCATCCGGGTCGGAAGGCCGCGATACGGCAGCTTGTGACCGGGCAGCACCATCTGATCGGGCCGCGCGAGCGGGGCAAGCCGATCGCAGGCCGCCAGCCAGTCACCGATGGGGTCGGCGTTCGTTTCCGACGGATAGAGGCCAAGATTGGGCGAGATACCGGGCAGAAGCTGATCGCCGCCCAGCACCAGATCGCCGCCGACTTCGTAGAGAACCGCATGTTCCGCCGCGTGGCCGTCGCCGCGCGCCACCGCCGCCCGCCGAACAGGATGTCCTCCCCTTCGTGCAACCGGGTCACACCGACGGGCAGGGGGGCCACGATGTCCGCGAAGTTGAACGGCCGCTCGGTCGCGCGCTTGGCCATGATGTCGGCGTCCATGCCCCAGCGGCGGCAGAACGCGATGGTTTCGGGCGTGGGCAGGGGTTGATCGTCCAGCGTCAGCATCCGCGCCATCAACCACGCCGTGCGCGTCATCAGAAGCTCGGTGCCCAGGGATTGCAGCCATCCGGCCAGACCGACGTGGTCGGGATGGTGGTGCGTGACGAGAAGTCGGGTGATCGGATCGCCGCCCAGCGGGCCGGCGCGCAGCTTTTGCAGGATCGCCCGCGTCCGTTTGGTGTCGAACCCGGTGTCGACCATGGCCCATCCATCGTCTTCGCGCAGGAAATAGATGTTCACGTGGTCCAGAGCCATCGGCAGCGGCAGGCGCGCCCAGAGAACGCCCTCGGACACCTCCGTCACCTCGCCTTCTGCGGGGGGCGTGGTCCAGGGGAACGTCAGCCCGGCATAGCCGTCGGGCAGGGTGTCATCGGGCATGTCACCCCCTCTTCTGGCCATAAACACGTCGGGGAGCGGGAGGGGCTGCCCCCCCCGCCCCCAATTTTTTAGGCTGCGATCACATCTGTGGACACGGCATACAGCTCCGCCGCACCGGTCCGGGCCTTGGCCATTTCGGCCATGGCTTCGGGGATCATGCGCCCGGCAGCATAGGCAGCCAGCGGCGCGCGAGTCGTTTCGGCAGCGGCGGCCTTGAGGTGATAGAACGCGCCCAGTACCCGGGCGAACGCCCCCAGATAGGACACAGCCCCGGCGAAGCGGTCCTGCATGTCCTGCTCCAGCATCCATTCCGTCAGCTTGCGCAGATGCGTCGCGGCGGTGGTCAGGTCGTCGTTGCCGAAGGCCTCCACCTCGTCCAGCAGGGCAAAGGCGGCGGCCCCACGATCCATCAGTTTACGCCCCACCAGATCCATCGCCTGGATGCCGTTGGTGCCTTCGTAGATCGCGGTGACACGCACGTCGCGCAGAAATTGAGCGGCCCCCGTCTCCTCCACGAAGCCCATTCCGCCATGCACCTGGATGCCGTCGCCCGCGACCTTGATGCCGGTGTCGGTGCCGAAGGCCTTGGCGATAGGCGTCAGGAACGCGCCGCGTGCCTTCCATGCGGCATCCCCCGTGGCCTTGGCCATGTCGAGCGAGACGGCGCAATCCATCGCCAAGGCGCGGGTCGCGAAGATGTCCGCCTTCATCGACAGGACCATGCGGCGCACGTCGGCGTGTTCCAGGATGTGGTCGGCGTCGCGGCCCGTCTTGCCCTGCTTGCGATCCATCGCATACCCGATGGCGTGTTGCAGCGCGGCCTCGGCCACCGACAGACCCTGAACGCCGACGCCCAGGCGCGCGTTGTTCATCATGGTGAACATCGCGGCCATGCCCTTGTGCGGCTCGCCCACCAGCCAGCCGGTCGCGCCGTCGTATTGCATCACAGCCGTGGGGGAGCCGTGCAGGCCCAGCTTGTGTTCCAGCGACACGACCTTGAGCGTGTTCGCGACGCCCGGTTTACCGTCCGCGTCGGGTATCCACTTGGGCACCATGAACAGGCTGATGCCCCGCGTGCCTTCGGCACCATCGGGCAGGCGGGCCAGAACCAGGTGGCAGATATTCTCGGAAAAGTCGTTGTCGCCCCAGGAGATATAGATCTTTTGGCCGGTAACCGCATAGGTTCCGTCGCCGTTGTCTTCGGCCTTGGACTTGAGCGCGCCGACGTCTGATCCGGCCTGTGGCTCGGTCAGGTTCATCGTGCCGCACCATTCGCCAGACACGAGCTTCGGGATATACAGATCCTGGATCTCGGGCGAGGCATGGGCCTCGAGCGCTTCGATCTGGCCCTGGGTCATCAAGGGGTTGAGTTGCAGCGCCAGACACCCCGACCCGATCATCTCGTTCACGGCCATCGTCAGGGTGATGGGCAGGCCCATGCCGCCGTACTCCGGGTCCGCCGACATCCCGATCCAACCGCCGTCGGCGATCGCACGGAACCCGTCGCCGAAGCCGGGCGACGTGCGAACGACGCCGTTTTCGAGGGCGGCGGGCGTGATGTCGCCGGCGCGGTTCAGGGGGGACAGCACCTCTTCGCACATCTTCCCGGCTTCGGTCAGGATCGCCTCGACCATGTCGGGCGTGGCCTCGGCGAAGGTATCGGTGGCGGCGACGCGGTCGAAGCCGACGATGTGATCGAGCACGAAACGCAATTCAGAGACGGGCGCGCGATAGGGCATGTGAAACCTCCCAATTAGGGGCAGGGACCGGTATGGGTCCGTGAATTGCACGAATACTAGGGCGCAGGCGCGCATGGCATCAACTGAAACACGACGTCACGGCCCCCGCGTCTTCGGGCCGCAGGAAATCGCGGCGGCGGCGGACGTCCTGCGCGGCGGCGGCCTTTTGGCCTTCCCGACCGAGACGGTCTATGGCCTTGGGGCCGATGCGACCGACGGGCGCGCGGTCGCGCGCATCTTCGCGGCCAAGGGGCGACCGGCGTTCAACCCGCTGATCGTGCACGTCGTCGACAAGGCCGCAGCCGAGGCCTTCGCCGTCTTCGACGCGGCTGCCGACGATCTGGCGATGCGGTTCTGGCCCGGTCCGCTGACGTTGGTTTTGCCCCTGCGTGACGACCATGAGCTTTCGCCCTTGGTGACGGCCGGCCTTGAAACGGTCGCGGTGCGGGTGCCGGCGTCACCTTTGGCGCGCGATCTTCTGGGCCGGGTCGGACGGCCCGTTGCGGCGCCTTCGGCAAATCCGTCGGGCCGTGTGTCGGCGACGCGGGCGATCCATGTGATCGAAGGTCTGGGCGACCGGATCGACGGCGTGCTGGACGGCGGGGCCTGCCGCGTCGGTCTGGAATCGACGATCCTGCGAACCGCACCGCTTGCCCTGTTGCGCGAAGGCGGATTGGCCGCCGAGGAGATCGAGGCCGCGCTGGGTCATGTTCTGACGCGTGACGTCACGCCGGGAAAGGTGCAGGCCCCGGGACAATTGTCGTCCCATTACGCGCCGGGGCGGCCCGTGCGATTGAGCGTGACCGACCGGGACCCGGATGCGGCGCTGCTGGGCTTTGGTCTGGTTGCCGGCGACCTGACCCTCTCGGCGCAGGGCGACCTGGTGGAGGCGGCGGCGAACCTGTTCGACCACCTGCACGCGATCGACCGTCTGGCCGGGGCGGCGGGGAAGACCCGGATCGACGTCGCGCCGATCCCCGAAAAGGGCCTGGGGCGCGCGATCAACGATCGATTGCGTCGCGCGGCGGCCCCGCGCGCGCCAAAAGGATGATGCGGCGGCCCCGCGCGCCTGATCTCGCAACGCCGACTGCCATCTTCATGCCGCAGGCGTGATTTCCAATGGATGCCACGCTTCGCTAGCACAGGTCCACCATGCTGACCTTTTTTCGTCTTCTGACCCTATTGCTCCTTCTGGGCCTCGTCGCCCCGACTGCGCGCGCGCAGGTCGCGGACGTGTCGCAGATCGTTTCCGTCGAGGTGGTGCCGGGATGGCGGCGGGCCGACGGCACCCACGTCGCGGGTCTGAAAATCCGTCTGGCACCTGGGTGGAAAACCTACTGGCGCAGCGCGGGGGCCGCCGGAATATCGCCGCGCATGGACTGGCGCGATTCGCGCGGTGTCCGTTCGGTCACGCCGGCCTGGCCCACGCCCACGGTCTTCCGGCAGGGCGCGGCGCTGTCCATCGGCTACGATCGCGATTTCGTCCTGCCGCTTCTGATCGTGCCGGGACGTGGCACGCCGGAGCTGCGCGGGCGCCTCGACATCGGCGTCTGTGCCGACATCTGCCTGCCCGCGCAGATCGATGTTGCCGCCGTCCTGACCGGGTCCGCCACGCCCGATCGCGCGTTGGAGGCTGCCTTGCGGGACCGTCCCCGCCGGGTAAACGCACGCGCGCGCTGCCTGCTTCGACCCATCGACGACGGCTTCGCCATCACCGGGCAGATCGACGTGCCGTCTCAGGGCCGTGCCGAGGCGGTCGTGTTCGAGATGGCCAACCCGAACGTCTGGGTGACGGACGCGCAGGTCACCCGGCGCGGCGGGCGAATCGACGCAACTTCGCAGCTTTTGATGGCGGGCAACGGAACGTTCGGGGTAGACCGAAGCCAATTGCGAATGACGGTAATCGGAACCCGAGGAGCGGTCGAGGTGTTTGGCTGCACGGGTTGAAACTGCTCGACGATGCGCAAATCCCCGCCGATCACGGCATAATGTCGCGGTTGGCACATCTTTCCCTTGAAGCACGGCGCGCACCGTTACATTTTGATTTACGGATGAGGAGAGTACGCATGGCCGACAAGCAAAGCGCCCTTGGCAAAGCGATCGACGCGGTGACCGACCGTCTGTCGGAACTTCTCGACTCCCTTGGACCGCAACCCGAGCGGATCCGCATTCCGGTACGCAATGACGACCGGCGCGGTCCACGCTAAGTCAACAGCTGCATAAGTATTCGATCAGCCGTGTCCCAAGGGATGCGGCTTTTTCATTTCCCACGTCAGGAATCAGCGGCGCGTCAGGACGCCGCGCGACGCAGCAGCGGGCCGGCGACGGGCACCTTCTTGGGCTTCACCGTCAGACGCGACAGCATGTCGGCCAGCTCCGGCTCATCGACCAGATCGGCGGCCTTGGACAGCGAGAACCACTTGCGGGTCCGCGCGTCGCGTTCCTTCCAATCCGTCTTCAGCTTTTCAACGATCATCGGATAGACGCGAACGCGGCACGGCTGCGGCGTGCCATCATCCATGATCTTGTCATAGCCGTAGGTGCCGAATACCTCGCGCGCGATATGGCCCTTGGCCCCGGCCTCCTCCAACGCTTCGATCGCCGCGGCGGCCCAAGGCTTCACATCCTTCATGGTCCACCCTTTCGGCACGACCCATCGGCCCGTATCGCGGGAGGTTATCATCAGGACTTCGACTTCGTTGTTGTCGTTCCACCGCAGCGGCAACGCTGCGATCTGTTCTCTTGCCTTGGCCACATCTGCTCCTTGGATGCTTGTGCATCCTTTCGCCAATCATCCCATATAAGCGATTCGTTTGCAAATACAGCCGCTGGATCAGGTGGATATCAGGCCCGCCACCCCGGCAATCGACGCGACCGTCCGCCATGGCGCGAAGTCGGGGATCGGCGTCGTCTGATAGCCGCCCTCGACGTGGACGTACGCAATTCCCGCCGCCCGAGCGGTGCGCCAGTCGGTGATGGAATCGCCCACGTAAAGCGTCGCGACCGGGTCCGCGCCCAGATCGGCGACGACCCGCAGCAGCGGAGCGGGATCAGGCTTGCGCTTCGGCAGGCTGTCGCCGCCCAGCACGGCGTCGAACGGACCCAATGGCAACGCGCGCAGGATGGCATGGGTCGGCCCTGCGGGTTTGTTGGTGCACAGGCCCAGCTTCAGACCCTGCGCCGCCAGCGCGTCCAGCAGATCCTGCGCGCCGTCGTAGGCGGTTGTGCCGATCATCGGATCGCGGCCGTAGTGGCGCAGGAAGACCGCCAAGGCGTCGGGATGCCGCACCGGATCCGCCCCTGCCCAGTGCAGGCACCGCTCCACCAGTTTGGGGGCACCGTTGCCGATGAAGCCGATCACCGTGGCAAGGTCGGGGCGCGGCAGGCCCAGATCGTCCATCGTGGTCCCGGCTGCCAGACAAAGACCGGGCGCGCTGTCGATCAGGGTGCCATCCAGATCGAAGACCACGGCTTGCAGGGGCCACGTCGGGGCGACTGGCGTCACGGGCAGGGTGCGCCGGCGTCGGCCCAGGCCAGGATCGCTGCGACAGTTTCTTCGGGTGTGCCGGGGGCAGGCTCCAGCCCCGGCCCGGGCGTCCAGCCCCACAGAACCAGCGGATCGTGCCCGACGTGATCGGCCACCTCGGCCAAGGTGCGGCCGCCGTTGCGATCTGGGTCTTTCAGTTGTTCGCAGATCTGGGCGGGTGTCCGCGCCGCCCATTGCATTTCGACCGGGGGCAGGGCCCAACCCTCGGCCCCGGGCGCACTGCCCTCCAGCACGCCGTTGCGGTTGGTGTGACAGGTCGAACAGGGCAACGTCTCGATCCCCATCCGGCTTTCGCCGCCCTGCATGTGGTAGCCATGGGGCTGTGTGCCGCCCGCTTCGGTGGACCACAGCGGAATGCCGTCGGCCCCGACATGACAATTCGCGCAGCGCGGATGCAGCAGCACCTCCGCGATTGGGTCGAAACTCTGCGCGGCGGCAGGCGCGGCCAGGGCGCAGAGGATCAGAAGCGCCCTCATGCGAAGCGCACCGATTTGGCGAAGGGCATGTCGCGCAGGCGCGTGCCGGTCGCCGCGAAGATCGCGTTGGCCAACGCGGGTGCGGCGGGCGGCAGGCCCGGTTCCCCTGCGCCACGGATGGTGGGCAGGGTTTCCAACGTGCGAACTTCTACCTGCGGGGTCTGCCACAACCGCATGCTTTCGTATTCGTGATAATTGGTCTGCTGGATGCGATGATTGTCGAACGTCACCTCCGCGTGCATCGCATGGCCCAGCCCGAACAGCGCGCCCCCCGACAACTGGCTTTCCAGGTTCACCGGGTCCAGCACCTGTCCGACGTCCGCCGCGATCCACAGCTTGTCGAGGCGGATGCCCGCCTCCGTATCCGACACTTCGATGATCTGCGCGCAGGGCACGCCGAAGGCGATGGTGAAGGCCACGCCCCGGCCCTTGCCGTCGCCCAGCGGGCCATTCCAGGACGCCATGTCGGCCACGGCCTCCAACACGCCGCGCGACGCGTCGTCGTGCAGCAAGCGCAGGCGTTCGGCCACCGGGTCGGCCCCGGCCTCGGCAATCAGCTCGTCCAGCAGGCTTTCGATGAAAAAGCCGTTGTGCGACGCACCCACGGACCGCCAGGACGACACGCCGACGCCGGCCGGCACCCGGTATCCGGTGATCCGCCGGTCGGGGATGGCATAGGGTGCATCCCACGCCGCGGCGACGATCGCGACGTCCGGACCGACGGCCGGAAGCCCCGCGCGCCCGATCTGGCTTTCGGTCACGGAATGCGCGGCGATCGATAGGTCCAGGCTGCGCACCTGTCCATCGTCGACCGTGCCGCGCCCGCGCGCGATTGCCATGGGGCGCAGGAAGCCGTGGGTCATATCCTGTTCCCGGCTCAGCGTCAGGCGCACGGGGCGTCCGGGCACCTGCACCGCGATTTCGGCGGCCTGTTGCACCCAAAGGTAATCGAGGCGGTGCCCGAAGCTGCCGCCCGACGGCTGATTGTGCACCTGCACCAGATCGGCGTCCTGCCCGGTGATGGCGGCGACGGCATCGCGCACGAAGATCGGCACCTGCGTCGCCGTCCAGACCTGCGTGCCGCCTTCGGTGTAAAGGACGGTCGCATTGGCCGGCTCCAACGGGGCATGGTGCAAGAATGGCGCGCGGTATTCCGCGGTCACCAGGTCGCCCGGGGCGGCGTCCACGTCGCCGTCGTCGGCAAACCGGCTGTCCTGGGCATCGTCGATGAAGGCGGCGGTATGCGCCTCCCACATGGCGTCGCTGTCGGCGGGGCGACCCGTGGGCACGTCCCATTCGATCGCCAGCGCGCGGGCCGCGGCCATCGCGCGCCAGGTGTTGTCGGCCAGCACGGCGAAACCGTCGGTGATCGGTACCACGTCCTCCACCCCGCGCATCGCCCGCGCGGCCGCATCGTCCACCGATACCACGCCGCCATCCATGGCGGGATTGGTGACGACCGTCGCATGGATCATGTCGTCCAGCACCAGATCCCCGCCGTAACGGAAGGTGCCGGTGGACTTGGCGACCATATCGGTGCGCCGCATGTTTTTGCCCAGCCATTTCCACCCTTCGGCCGCGCGGGGGGCGACTTCGATCGGGTCCAGCGCCGCCGCCTCCTGGGCCAGATCTGCATAGGGGACCGCGTCGCCGGTCGGCAGAATGACTGCGCCGCCTTCGGTGCGCAGATCGGCGCGCACGAAAGCGTAGCGGTTTGCGGCGGCCTGTTTCAGCGTCTCGCGTGCGGTCGCGCCGGCGGCACGCAGGCGGTCGTACATGTCGGGCACCGTGGTCGACCCGCCGGTGATGTGCAGGCCCAGAAACTTCGCCGCCGGGCCAGCCGCGCTGCGCCCCACACGCGACACAAGGCCGTCGTTCCAGGCCGCGAACGGCATCCCCTCGGCGGCGACCTTGCCGTTGTAATAGGCACCCGACGCAGGCCCGAACGACGTGCGCACCGTTTGCGGATCGACGTCCAGCTCCTCGGCCAGCAGATACGTCTGGATCGAGACCGCGCCCTGCCCGACATCGCTGCGCGGGGTGATCAGCGTCACACCGTCCGCGTCGATCATCACATAGGGGTTCAGCGTCGTGGCCCCTTCGGGCAGATCCGCCAGCAGCGGATTGTCGACCGGCTTGCGCCAGGCATAGACGCCGAAAGCCACGCCGCCGGCAACGGCGGCGGAGCCGATCAGGAAACTGCGGCGGGCGATTTTTCCGACACTTGCCATCACGCGCCCTCGCTTTGAATGGCGCGGCGAATGGCGGCGCGGATGCGGGGATAGCTGGCGCAGCGGCACAGGTTGCCCGACATCGCGGCGTCGATCTCCGCGTCCGTGGGGGCGGGGTTCAACGCCAGAAGGCTGGCCGCCTGCATCACCTGCCCCGACTGGCAATAACCGCATTGCGCGACCTGTTCATCGATCCAGGCCTGTTGCACCGGATGCGGCGCATCCGGCGTGCCCAGCCCTTCGATCGTGGTGACCTCGGCCCCCTCGACCTCTTGTGCCGTGATCTGGCACGACCGCACCGCCAACCCGTCCAGATGCACGGTGCAGGCCCCGCAGGCATCGATGCCGCATCCGTACTTCGGGCCGTGGATCCGCAACTCGTCGCGCAACAGCCACAGAAGCGGCATGTCCGGTTCTACGTCCAGATCGTGGGTCGTGCCGTCGACGGTGAGTTTCATCGGGTGCCTCCTGCGCGTTCGCCTTGCCACAGATACGCCTGACGCGGCGCGGCGCAAACCGTTCGATCCCGATTTCGTCTGCCCCGCCCCGTGACGTCGGGTCGGCGTGGCGCTGGACCTGCCCCGCGCGATGCGGCAGGACGGTGGGATGACAGCCGCGATGCCCGTAACGTCCGACCTTGCCGATGATTTCGCACGCGACGGCGCGGTCATCCTGCGCGGCCTGTTCGCGGATCACGTTCCGGCGCTGCGCGACGCGGTCACCGCGAACCTGGCCGACCCCGGCCCCCACGCCGGCGAAAACACCGCACTCGGAGAGGCGGGACGCTTCTTCGAGGATTACGTGAACTGGCACCGCTTCCCTGCGTTCGAGGCGGCGGCCCGCGACCCCGTGATCGCCGGCACCGCCGCCGCGCTCATGGCATCGCAGCGCGTGCAGTTATTTCACGAACACGTTCTGGTGAAGGAGCCGGGGACGGCGCGCCCGACGCCGTGGCATCAGGATGCGCCGTATTATTTCGTCGACGGGCGCCAGACCGTCAGCTTCTGGGTCCCTCTCGATCCGGTGCGCGACGCGACGCTTCGGCTGGTTGCGGGATCGCACCTTTGGGAAAAGCCGGTTCTGCCGACCCGCTGGCTGTCGCAGGAGGCGTTCTTCGCCGGCGACTACAGGCCCATCCCCGATCCGGACGCCGAGGGGATGCGCGTGGTGGAATGGAAAATGGAGCCTGGCGATGCCGTCGCCTTTTCGTTCAACACCCTGCACGGCGCGCGGGGCAACGTGGCGGGCGCGCGGCGGCGGGCGTTCTCGCTGCGTTACGTCGGCGATGACGCCCGCTACGTCGAACGCCCCGGCCCGACGTCGCCACCGTTTCCCGGTCACGGCCATGCGCCCGGCGACCGGCTGCGCGACGATTGGTTCCCGACCGTCTGGAGGACGACATGACGACACCCCCCGGCGGCCTGCCGCCGCAGACCGCGCTGATGACCGGGCGCGCCGTTTTCACCGAAAGCTACGCCGTGATCCCACGCGGCTGTCAGACCGACATCGTGACCTCCATCCTGCCCGGCTGGACGGGGATGCGGATGTGGATGCTGGCGCGCCCGATGTCCGGGTTTTCAGAGACCTTTTCGCATTATCTGGTCGAGTTGGAGACCGGCGGCGGCTGTCAGGCACCCGAGGTCGATCCGCTGGCGCAGTCGATCCTCTATGTCGTGGACGGCACCCTGACGCTGCGCGTTGATGGGACCGATCATGCGATGACGGCGGGGGGCTATGCCTATGTGCCCGCGGGGACCGACTGGTCGGTGAATGCACCGCAGGACGCCCGGTTTCACTGGATCCGCAAACGCTGGGTCGCGGCCCCCGGCACCACGACCCCGCCCGCCTTCGTCACGCGGGAGGCGGACCACGATCCCGTCGCCATGCCTGGCACCGACGGGCGCTGGGCCACCACGCGCTTCGTCGATCCGTCGGACACGGACCATGATTGCCACGTCAACATCGTGACGTTTCAGCCGGGCGGCCTGATCCCGTTCGAGGAAACGCATGTTATGGAGCACGGTCTCTTCGTGCTGGAGGGCAAGGCCGCCTATAAGCTCAACCGCGACTGGGTGGAGGTGGAGGCCGGCGATTACATGTGGCTGCGCGCCTATTGTCCGCAGGCCTGCTATGCTGGCGGGCCGGGGCAGTTCCGCTATCTTCTCTATAAGGACGTGAACCGGCATGCGGCGTTGGGGGGTGTGCTGGGCTGACGCAGCGGCACGGCGTTGGCAGGGGCGGCATAATCGTGATACGCGCCCAAAGGAACAGGCGAATGTTCGTTTAGGCGCGCTTCGCAAGCGATGTGAGGATCACCATGCGCCAGACCTACGACCTGTTCATCATCGGCGGCGGCATCAACGGCTGCGGCATCGCGCGCGATGCGGCCGGTCGGGGCCTGTCGGTCGGTCTGGCGGAAATGGGCGACCTGGCGGGTGCAACGTCGAGTTCGTCGACCAAGCTGTTCCATGGCGGCCTGCGCTATCTCGAATACTGGGAGGTGCGGCTGGTGCGCGAGGCGCTGCGCGAACGCGATATCCTGATCCGCAACATGCCCCACATCTCCTGGCCGCTGCGCTTCGTGCTGCCATTGTCACCCGATATGCGGTTCGAGGGGGGGACGCCGACCTCCAAGCTGATCGGTACGACCATGCCCTGGCTGCGGGGGCGTCGGCCCGACTGGCTAATCCGGGCGGGTCTGTTCATGTACGACAGTCTTGCCAAGTCGAAACTCTTGCCCGGCACCAAGACGATATCGCTTGTCGATACGCCCGAGGGCGCACCGTTGGAGGACCGCTTTCGCAAGGCGTTCGAATATTCCGACGGCTGGGTCGAGGATTCGCGACTGGTCGTGCTGAACGCGCGGGATGCGGCGAACCGGGGCGCGGACATTGCCGTGGGCACCAAGGTCGTGTCGGCGGAGCGTGACGGCGACGAATGGCTGGTGACCTTGTCGGGCGAACGCGAAGGCCAGATCCGCGCCAAGATGCTGGTGAACGCGGCCGGGCCCTGGGTCGGCGATGTTATCGCCGGCGTCGTGCGGTCGAACGCCAAGGAAGGCGTGCGCCTGGTGCGCGGGTCGCACATCGTGACCAAGCGACTCTACGATCACGACAAATGCTATTTCTTCCAGGGGGCCGACGGGCGGATCATCTTCGCGATCCCCTACGAATACGATTACACCCTGATCGGCACGACCGACGCCGAACATCACGATGCCGATGAAAAGCCGGTCTGCACGCCGGAAGAACGGGCCTACCTGCTGGATTTCGCCAACGGCTATTTCAAGCGCGACCTGACCGACGCCGACGTCGTCTGGACGTATTCCGGCGTGCGCCCGCTGTACGACGACGGCGCGACATCGGCCACGGCGGCGACCCGGGACTACGTGCTGAAGGTCGACTCGGGCGGGGCGCCCGTCCTCAACATCTTCGGCGGCAAGATCACCACGTTCCGCAAGCTGGCCAATGCCGCGATGGACAAGATCGGCGATCATCTGACCATAACCGGTCCCTGGACCCACGACGCACCCTTGCCGGGCGGCGATTTTGCGGTGGGTGGACAGGGCGCGCAGGTGATGGCGCTGCAAGCCGCCTATCCATTCCTGACCGACCATTGGGCGGTGCGGCTGGTGCGGGCCTATGGCACGCAGGCGGCGGACGTCTTGGGCACCGCCAAGGACGCGGCCGACCTGGGACATGACTTCGGGCACACGCTGACCGAAGCGGAAGTCATCTGGCAGATGGACCGCGAATGGGCGCGCACCGCGCAGGACGTGCTTTGGCGGCGCACCAAGCTGGGATTGCGGCTGAGCGCGGCCCAAGTGACCACTTTGGAGGCGTTCATGGCGGGCCGGTCGCCGCAGGATTGATCGCTGCGAGAATCACGCTGCGGTGCCGCTGCCGGTCTGGTTTACGCAACGGCATATAAAACGGGCAGTGCGATTTCAATTCGCCGCAAAACCGGGCATTCAAATTCGCAAAGCCGTGAATGCGGCCCTGTCGCTTGCCTGTGGCGAACCCCTGTCCCGAACGTCGGTCCGGTCAAAACAGGGGATCACCGATGACGTATCGCAAAGCACTTCTGAGCCTGCCGCTTCTGCTCGCCTCCACCGCCGCCCATGCGCAGGCCGATTGCCCGGTCAAGGTCGGCGTCCTGCACTCGCTATCGGGCACGATGGCCATTTCGGAAACCACGCTGAAGGACACGGTCGAAATGCTGGTCGACCGCCAGAACGAGGCCGGCGGCCTTCTGGGTTGCGATATCGAGGCGGTGGTCGTCGACCCGGCCTCCGACTGGCCGCTGTTCGCCGAGAAAGCGCGCGAGTTGCTGACGGTGGAGGAGGTCGACGTGATCTTCGGCTCCTGGACCTCCGTCAGCCGCAAATCCGCGCTGCCGGTGCTGGAGGAATTGAACGGCCTGATGTTCTATCCCGTGCAGTACGAAGGCGAGGAAAGCTCCAAAAACGTCTTCTACACCGGTGCCGCCCCGAACCAGCAGGCCATTCCCGCAGTCGACTACTTCCTAGAAGAACTGGGCGTCGAACGCTTCGCCCTGCTTGGCACCGACTACGTCTATCCGCGCACGACCAACAACATCCTGGAAGCCTACCTGAAGTCCAAGGGTGTCGCCGCCGAAGACATCTTCGTCAACTACACACCGTTCGGCCACTCCGATTGGGCCACGATCGTGGGTGATGTGGTGGAAATGTCCGAAGACGGTCGCCCCGTCGGTGTCATCTCCACCATCAACGGTGATGCCAACATCGGGTTCTACAAGGAACTGGCCGCGTCCGAAATTTCCGCCGACGACATCCCCGTCGTCGCCTTCTCCGTGGGGGAGGAGGAATTGTCGGGCCTCGACACGACCGATCTCGTCGGCCACCTGGCGGCCTGGAATTATTTCCAATCCGCCGAGACGGACGCCAACGCCGAATTCATCGCCGCCTGGAAAGAGCGGATGGGCGAAGATCGCGTGACCAACGACCCGATGGAGGCCCATTACATCGGCTTCAACATGTGGGTGAACGCGGTCGAGGCCGCCGGGACCACCGACGTCGATGCGGTCCGCGACGCGATGTATGGACAGGAGTTTCCGAACCTGACCGGCGGCACGGCCGTGATGCTGCCCAACCACCACCTGTCTAAGCCTGTCCTGATCGGGGAAATCACCGAAGACGGCCAGTTCGACATCGTGTCCCAGACGGCGGAGGTCGAAGGCGACGCCTGGACCGACCATCTGGTCGACAGCGCCAAGCTGACCTCCGACTGGCCGGGCCTGGGCTGCGGAATGTACGACACCGAGGCCGAGACCTGCGTTCAGATCCAGTCCAACTACTGATCTGACCTGAGCCGAAATCGCAGGGCGGGGGTTCACCCCGCCCTGCGCGCGTGGCGGGGTGAACCCCGTCCTACGGGAATATAAAATGCGCTTTCTCCTCGCCCTTGCCGTCGCCCTGTTGACGTCGCCTGTCGCGGCACAGACCGGCCCGGTTCAGGCCCTGCTTCAGACCCACGCCGAGGACATCGCCAAGCCGTCGCGCCGTACGATCCAGCCCGTGCTGGACGATCTGGCCGCCAGCGACCTGCCCGCGATGCCCGATTTCCTGGAGGCTTGGGCCGATAAGGGCGTGGTGCGGCACGACGCCGACGGCCTGTTTTTCTACGGCACCCGCGAGGGCGATATCTATGCGCTGCGGTCGGTCGAGGATGGCACCGACGTCGGAGAGGTCGCCCGCCGCGACGCCTCCGAACTCAAACCGAATGCCGGGGTGCGCAAGCTGATCGCGACGGCCCTCGTCCAGTTTCAGCTCAACGATCCGGACCCGGATCGCCGCCGTGCCGCGCTCGATTCACTCTCCCGCAATCCGACACCCGACCTTCTGGCCCCCCTGCGCGCCTCCATCGAAGCGGAGGAGGATCGCCTGATCCGCAACCGCAAGGAGGCGCTGGACCGTCTGATCACCATCCGCTTCGGCACGGACCAGACCGCGCGCCTGACGGCCATCGACTGGATGGCCGACCGCATCTCGCTGGAGGCGCGGGCCGCGCTCAACGCCGTGCTGACCACCGACCGCATTGTCGGGACCCCGCCCGAAGGTGCCAATATCGCCCGCACCCTGCAGGTCGGCACCGACATCACCGCAGAGGTCGCACTGGACCTTCTGGCGGACGAAGGCATCGTCCCCGATGCCGTGTCCCGCGCCGACCGCGATGCGGCCCTGGTCGCCAACATCGCCGGGGCTGCGGTCGCCGGCACGCCCGTCGCGCAACTCGACACCGAAGAGGCGCGCTGGACGGCCTATGCCGCGCTGTCGGGCACGGGCCTTGCCCCGCCGCGACCGCCGGTGGACGCGGCGGCGATCCTGCTGGCGATGAACCCGATCACCGAGGTCTACGACGAAGCCGACCCCGCCATAACCGAAGCCGCCGTGGCCGCGCTGGCACAGGTCGATGCCCGCGTGGCGCGCGCGCAAGCGGCGGACATGACGCTGGATGCGGTGTCGCTGGCGTCGATCTACTTCCTCGCCGCGATCGGGCTGGCCATCACCTTCGGTGTGATGGGTGTCATCAACATGGCCCACGGCGAATTCATCATGATCGGGGCCTATACCGGCTACGTGGTTCAGCAGATCGTGCCCGACTACACGTGGTCGCTTGTCATCGCCCTGCCGCTGGCTTTCGTGGTGGCGGGGGCGGCGGGTGTCGCATTGGAACGGCTCGTCATCCGCCACCTTGCCCACCGCCCGCTGGAGACCTTGCTCGCGACCTTCGGCATCTCGGTCGCGCTGCAGCAGATCTTCAAGAACATCTTCGGCACGCAGGCGGTGCCGCTCACTTCTCCCGACTGGCTGGCCGGGGCGTGGAGCCTGAACGACGTGGTGGGCATCAGCTATATCCGCATCGCGATCTTCGTGCTGGCCGCCGTCTTCCTGGCTCTCCTCGTCTATATCCTGCGCCGCACCCGCTTGGGGCTGGAGGTCCGGGCCGTGACGCAGAACCCCGGCATGGCCGCATCGCTTGGCATCGACCCCGACCGCGTGGGCATGGCGACCTTCGCGCTGGGGTCGGGCATCGCGGGGGTTGCTGGCGTGGCCATCGGATTGTTCGCGCAGGTGACATCCGAAATGGGCGCGGGCTACATCGTGCAGTCCTTCATGACGGTCGTCGTCGGCGGCGTGGGGTCGGTCTTTGGCACGTTGGCCGGGGCCGGCCTGATCGGGGGGCTGCAAAAGGGGATCGAATGGCTGAACCCGTCGAACACGCTGGCCGCACAAACCTACATGATCCTGTTCATCATCCTCTTCATCCAAGTCCGCCCCCGCGGGATCGTGGCGCAGAAGGGCAGGTTCGTTCAATGACCGACGCTGCCTCTTCTTCCGGCCAGAAATACCTCGGGGGTGCGGGGGCCGGCCCACGTCCGCTGATCGCGCGCGCGGATGTCCTCGTCTTCCTGTGCGCTCTGGCGTTCGTCACCATAGTGGCGACCCTGATGGCGCAGGCGGGATGGGTCTCGACCTCCTTCGTCAAACTGCTGGGCAAGACGCTGTGCCTGTGCATCGCCGCCCTCGCCATGGACCTCGTGTGGGGCTTCACGGGCATTCTGTCCCTGGGCCATTTCGCCTTCTTCGGGATCGGCGGCTACGCCATCGGCATGTGGCTCATGTGGAGCCGGACCGAGGGCATCGTCCTCGAAACCCTGTCCCGCGCACCGCTCCCCGCCACCCCGCTGGAGATCGAGGAGGCCATCGGCAGTCAGATCTTCGGCGTCGTCGGATCGTCAGATGTTCCCGCCCTGTGGACCTTTGCGGGATCGCTGCCCCTGCAACTGGCCTTCGCCGTTCTTGTCCCCGGCGCGATCGCCCTGATCTTCGGATGGCTGGCGTTCCGCAGCCGGGTGGTCGGCGTTTACCTGTCGATCCTGACGCAGGCCGGCACCCTCGCCCTGTCGCTGTGGCTGTTCCAGAACGACAACGGATTGCGCGGCAACAACGGCCTTTCGGGGCTGCAGAACATTCCCGGCCTGTCGGGCACCCCGCAATCCACCCTGTCGCTCTGGTTTCTTTGGGGGTCTGCCGTGGCATTGGCCCTCGCCTACCTTCTGGCCGCCTGGACCGTGTCGGGGCGGTTCGGCTCCGTCCTGCGCGGCATTCGCGACGACGAGGCGCGGGTGCGGTTCCTGGGTTACGAGGTGGAGCGTTACAAGCTGGCCGTCTTCACCGGGACGGCCATGGCCTGCGGCGTCGCGGGTGCCCTCTACTATCCGCAGGCGGGCATCGTGAACCCAGCGGAAATCGCGCCCATCGCGTCGATCTACCTGGCCGTCTGGGTCGCAATCGGCGGGCGCGGGCGGCTTTACGGCGCGGTCATCGGGGCCGCGGTCGTCAGCCTTGCGTCCAGCTGGTTCACCGGCGGCGGCGCGCCGGACATCGACTTGGGCTTCTATGAAATCAAATGGACCGATTGGTGGCTGGTTCTGCTGGGCCTGTCCTTCGTGGCCGTCACGCTGTTCGCGCCCAAGGGATTGGGTGGTCTGGTGGATTTATGGACGGCGCGCCGCGCCATGCGACGACAGGGCGATCTGGGCCCCGACCAAGGGGCCTTGCGAGCCGAGGAGGAAAGCCGGTGAGCGCGCTTCTGGAGGTGTCCGGCGTGACCAAGACGTTCGATGGGTTTCGCGCGATCGACGATCTCAGCTTCTCGGTCAACGAACCCGAGCTGCGGGCCATCATCGGCCCGAACGGGGCGGGCAAGACGACGTTCATGGACCTTGTGACCGGCAAGATCCGACCGGATGCGGGCACGATATGCTACGGCGATCTGTCGCGCGACCTGACGAAGATGTCCGAGGCGCAGATCGCGCGGGCGGGCATCGGGCGCAAATTCCAGAAACCCACCGTGTTTGAGGATCAGACGGTCGAGGAAAACCTGACCATGGCCCTTGCCGCCCCACGCGCGCCCTTTGCGGTTCTTTTCCGACGCACCGATGCGCGGGTTGCGGCGCGGGGGGCCGCGGCGCGGGTCGGGTTGGAGGACCGGATGCAGACGCCCGCCGGCGTCTTGAGCCACGGCCAGAAGCAATGGCTGGAGATCGGGATGCTGCTGGCGCAGGAACCGCGCCTGCTGCTGGTGGACGAACCCGCCGCCGGCATGACCAGCGCGGAGCGGGAGCGGACGACGGAAATGCTGGTGGAGGCGGCGAAGACGCGCGCCGTCGTGGTGATCGAGCATGACATGGAATTCGTACGCCGCCTGAATTGCCGCGTGACGGTCCTGCACGAAGGCCACGCGCTGGCCGAAGGATCGCTGGACCACGTCTGCGCCGATCCGCGGGTGATCGACGTCTATCTGGGACGACAGGAGGCGGCGGATGCTTGAGGCGCGCAACGTCACGCTGTTCTACGGGGGCAGCCAGATTCTGCACGGCATCGACCTGACGGCCAGACCCGGCGAAATCACCTGCGTCATGGGCCTGAACGGGACGGGCAAGACCTCGCTCCTCAAGGCGCTGGCGGGACGGCATCCGATGCGGGGCGTCGTTACGCTGGACGGCGACCCGTTGCCGCCGGGGGCCAAGGCGCGGGCCCAGGCGGGCATCGCCTATGTGCCGCAGGGCCGGGAAGTCTTCCCGCAGCTGACCGTCGCCGAAAACCTCGCCACCGGGTTCGCCTGCCTGCCCAAGGCGGACCGACGGGTGCCGGGGGAGATCTACGATCTGTTCCCCGTGTTGCGCGATATGGCCGGGCGGCGCGGCGGCGATCTGTCGGGCGGGCAGCAACAGCAGCTGGCCATTGCCCGCGCGCTTGTGACCAAACCGCGCGTCCTGCTGCTCGATGAGCCGACGGAGGGGATCCAGCCCAATATCATCGCCCAGATCGGGCAGGTGATCGCGGGGCTGCGTGATGCGGGCGACATGGCGATCGTCCTGGTCGAGCAGCGGTTCGATTTTGCCTGGGGCCTGGCCGACCGCATCGTGGCGCTACGGCGCGGTTCCGTCCTGCGCGACGAGATACGGGCCGGCGCCGACCGCGAGGCGATCCTGGCGGATGTCTCGGTCTAGAGAGGCCATTTGGGAAAAGCGGCCCTAGGTCGGCGCGTCCTGCCGGATCAGGCCCTCGCGCTTCAACTCGGCCCAGAGATCGGGCGGGATCGTGGCCGCGGCGGCGCGCAGATTTCCTTCGGATTCCGCAACGCCCTGCCCGCCGGGGATGACCGACAGCGTGGTGGGGTGAAGCAGTGGAAATTGGAACGCGGCGTCGATCAGACGGACGCCGTGATCGGCACAGATGGCGTCGATGCGGCCCACACGCGCCTTCACCTGCGCGGTGGCGGGTTCGTAGTCATAGAAGCTGCCGTCGACCGGGCCGGTGGCCAGAATCCCCGAATTATACGGCCCGCCCGTCACGATGCCGACGCCCCGCGCCGCGCACAGCGGCAAAAAGGACGTCAGCGCCTCCTGCTCCAGCAGGGTATAGCGGCCGGCCATCAGGAAGATGTCGAAGTCGCCGCGATGCAGAAGCTGCTCGCAAACCTCCCATTCGTTCACGCCCGCGCCGAAGGCCTTGATGGTGCCGTCCAGACGCATCCGCTCCAACGCGTGATAACCGCCTGCCATCAGTTGATCGACCTTGGCGTTCACGTTGGCGCGCGATCCCTGGTTGGGCACGTCGATGTCATGGGCGAAAAGCATGTCGATCCGGTCCACGCCCAGCCGTTCCAGGCTGAACTCCACCGATCGCATCACGCCGTCATAGCTGTAGTCGTAGATTTCGGTACGGGCGGGCACCTCGAACCATTTGCCATGTCCGTCGCGGGTCGCTTCGGTCGCGGGCTTCAGAAGCCTGCCGACCTTGGACGACAAGACGTATTCGTCACGCGGCTTGTCGCGCAGAAATCGGTTGAGCCGTGTTTCCGACAGGCCCAGGCCATAGAGCGGCGCGGTGTCGAAGTACCGCACCCCACCGTCCCAAGCACTTTGCAGCGTGGCCTGAGCTTCGTCATCGGTGATCGCGCGGTAGAGGTTGCCCAGCGGCGCGGTGCCGAACCCAAGTTCGGTAAAGGTCAGACCACCGTTGCCGGTGCGGTCCCAATGGCGGGTCCTGAGGGCTTCAGTCACAATATCGAACCTCCGTGAACCGGGCGCGCAGGGCGCGGACATCCGCAAGAACCGTTTCCGGGTCGTCGCGCAACGCGCGGGCGAACAGCGCCATGATGGCGGGGGCATCCGCCGGTGTCACCCCGCGCCGGGCCAGTTCCGGCGTGCCAAGGCGCAGGCCGTTCAGATCGCTGTCGACCCCGGGCAGGGGCAGGCCGATGCCGCAGGTCAGGAAGCCTGCCCGCTCCAAACGCCGCGCTGCTGTCTGGCCCCCGCCCAGGGTCCGCGCGTCGATGGCGAACTGGTGGCTGCGCGTGCCGCGATAGACGTCCAGCCCCTCGGTCGTGGCGGCCTTGGCCAATGCGGCGGACAGGTCGATCATTGCGCGCGCATAGGCTTCGCCGCGGCTGCGCCAGTCCTGCAGGGTGATGCCAAGTGCCGCCGTCTTGCCGGCGTCGAAATTGGCGGTCAGGCCAGGGAAGGCGATGGCCTCGATCTTGTGTGCCACATCCGCATCGTTCGATACGATCAGCCCGCCCGCCGGACCGCCCAGCGATTTATAGGTGCTCATGGTCATCACATGCGCGCCCTGTGTCAGCGGGTTGTCCCAGGCACGCCCCGCGATCATGCCGCACAGATGGGCGGCGTCGAACATCAGATGCGCGCCCACGGCATCGGCGATGGCGCGCACGTTTGCGACGGGATGCGCAAACAGGTTGAGCGACTGGCCCAGCGTGATGATCCGGGGGCGCACGCGTTCGGCCATCGCGCGCAGCCCGCCCACGTCGACGGTGTATCCATCCGCATCGACCGGAGCCTCGTGGATGTCCAATCCATAAAGCCCCGCGCAGCCCGCACCGTGATGCGTGACGTGACCGCCGATCGATGCGGGCGGCACGATGATCGCGTCACCGGGTTTCGCCAGGGCCATGAACACCATCAGGTTGGCGATGGCCCCCGACGGCACCCGCGCCTCCGCGTAGGTCGCGTCGAAGACGGCGCAGGCAAGGCGATGGGTGATCGTCTCGATCTCCTCGATCTGGTCCAGGCCCATCTCGTACTTGTCGCCCGGGTAGCCGAGCGATGGGCGGCTGCCGATGCCCGAGGCCAGCAGCGCCTCGGCCCTTGGGTTCATCACATTGGTCGCGGGGTTGAGGTTGAAGGCCGTGTCGTGAGTGATGACGGCGGCGCGGGCCAGATCCTCGATCCGGGCGGCGGGATCGGTGGGCAGCGCGATGGCGTCGATGCGGGCGCGCACGACGTCCGGCAACCAGGGGCGGGGGGCGAGGTCGGTCATGGATGTCTCCTTCCCGCCCATGTCGCCGGGCGACGGCCCTTCGGTCAATTCGTGTTTCGCGCGAATGAGCGGGCCGGCATGTCCGCAGCGACCGTCGGTCCGGATTGCGGAAGGGGGGCACGACGGCTAGCGTCGCGCCGGGGGGAACGCGGATGTCGATACTGGTCTTCGGGGACAGCAACAGCCATGGGACGGTGCCGCTTGCGCATCTGGGCGGCGTGGCGCGTCATCCCCCGGCGGCGCGCTGGCCCGACGTGATGGCGCAGGCGCTTGGGACGTCGATCATCTGCGAAGGGCATCCGGGGCGCACCACGGTGCACGACGACCCGATCGACGGGGCGCATAAGAACGGAATGCGCGCGCTGCCGGCCCTGTTGGAAAGCCACCGCCCGCTGGATTTGGTGATCGTCATGCTGGGCACCAACGATTGCAAGGCGCGGTTCGGTCTGCGCGGTTGGGATATCGCGGCGGGCGTGGGCAAGCTGGCGCAGGTGGTGCAGGCGTCCAACGCCGGGCCCGAGGGTCGGACACCGCAGGTGATGCTCGTCGCGCCCGTGCCGGTGGAGGAGGCGGGGGTGCTGGCCGAGATGTTTCAGGGCGGGCGCGTCCGATCGCGGGCCATCGCACCGGCCCTGCGGGACGAGGCCGCGCGGCTGGGCTGCGCCTTCTTCGATGCGGGCCGCGTGGCGCAGGTGGACATGACCGACGGAGTTCACATGGCGGCGGATGCGCAGGCCGCCCTGGGCCTGGCGATGGCCGATGCCGTCGCTGCGATGTCGAAGGAGACATGACATGCTGATCGGACTTCACCCGGCGCTGAACGCCGACGTCCTGCACGCGCTGCGGGCCATGGGGCACGGCGATACGCTGGTGCTGGTGGACACGAATTTCCCGGCGGATTCGACCGGGCGACGCACGACCTATGGCCGGTCCTTGTCGATGGAAAACGTCGACACGCGCGATGCGATGGACGCCATCCTGTCGCTGTTTCCGCTGGACAGTTTCACCGACGATTTCGCCGCTACCATGGCCGTCGTCGGCGATGCGGCGACGGTGCCGCAGGTCCATCTGGACGCCAAGGCCGCGCTTGAGGCCGTGGGCGAGACGCGCCGGGTTCCGGCGGTCGAACGCTTCGCCTTCTACAAGCTGTCCAAGGCCGCCTATGTCATCATCCAGACCGGCGAACGCCGCCCCTATGGCAACGTGATGCTGCGCAAGGGCATCGTCGGACCCGACGGGCGGGCGGGCTGATGGGACATGTCGCGATCCTGGGCGTTTTCGTCGCCGACACCACCTTCAATGCCGACCGCCTGCCGCGTATCGGCGAAACGGTTCTGGGACACTCCTTTACGCTGGGGCCCGGCGGTAAGGGGTCGAACCAGGCGGTCGCGGCGGGTCGCGCGGGGGCGGACGTGCATTTCATCGCCCGCATCGGGCGCGACCCCTTCGGAGATATGGCGCGTGGGGTCTGGGCCGACGCCGGCGTGACGTCCGCAGTGATCGAAAGCGAGGAGGCGACGGGGGCCGCGATGATCTTCATCGAGGCGGCCACGGGCGACAACGCCATCATCGTGGCACCGGGTGCGGCCGGGGGGATCACCCCGGCGGATGTGGAGGCACGGTCGGACGTGATCGGCGGCGCGTCGGTCTTCGTCACGCAGCTGGAGCAACCGATGGATGCCGCGATGCGCGGCCTGCAGATCGCGCGGGCGGGGGGTGCGGCGACGATCCTGAACCCGGCCCCCGCGGCGACCCTGCCGGACGGGATGCTGGCGCTGTGCGACTACGTTACCCCAAATGAGACGGAAGCCGAGGCGTTGTCGGGCGTGGCCGTGCGCGACCTGCCGTCGGCACGGGCGGCGGCAGATACTCTGCTGGCGATGGGCGTGGCGCGGGCGGTCATCGTGACGCTGGGCGCGCAGGGGGTTCTGTACCACGACGGCGACCGGTCGGTGTCGATCCCGGCGGTGTCCGCCGGTCCGGTGGTCGAGACGACGGGGGCCGGCGACGCCTTCAACGGCGCTTTCGCCTGCGCGCTGGCCGAGGGGATGGATCCGGTCGCCGCCGCCCGCTTCGGGTGTGCCTGCGCCGGGATTTCGGTGACGCGACCGGGGGCGGCGGCGTCCATGCCGTCGCGGGCGGAAATCGACGCGCTGCTGTGATGCGACTGCCACCCGACGGTCCGAACATGCGCAAGATGCCGGTTGTCACGTCACAGCGGCCATCACCCCGCGAAGTTCCGCCAGCCCGCGCATCCGACCGATGAGCGGATAACCGGGGGCCGAGGCGCGGGTCAGATCCGACAGGATCTGCTGACCGTGATCGGGACGCATCGGGATGGCGTGGTCGGCGCGCCCGTCATCGCGGCGGCGCGCTTCCTCGGCCATCAGGGCCCGGATGGTGGCGACCATGTCGGTGTCGCCGTCCAGGTGCAGCGCTTCGTGAAACCCGGTGCGCGCGCCGTCGGGTATGCCGTCCCGGCGCGTGTTGCGCAGATGGGCGAAGTGGATGCGATGGCCCAACGCCCCGACGAAGGCGACCGGGTCGAAGGCGGGATCAACGCCCAGCGATCCGGTGCAGAAAGTCACGCCGTTCGCGGGTGTGTCGACCGCCTGGATCACGGCCGCATAATCCGATTGCGACGACATCACCCGCGGCAGACCCAGAAGCGGGAAGGGCGGATCGTCGGGGTGACAGCACAGCCGCAGGCCCAGCTCCTGAGCGAGGGGTGCGACTTCGGACAGGAAATCGATCAGGTTGACGCGCAACCCCGCCGCGTCGATGTCGGCATAGGCGGCAAGATGTGCGCGCACCTCCTCCAGCGTCCAACCGTCGTTGGCGCCCGGCAGTCCGGCAACGACGTTGTCGACCAGCGCCTTGCGGGTGGCATCGTCCATCGCGGCGTGGCGCGCATGGGCGGCATCGCGCAGGGCATCGCCATAATCGTGCACGGCCCCCGCTCGGTTCAGCAGGCACAGATCGAAGACCGCGAAATCCGTCAGGTCGAAGGCCATGGCATTGCCGCCGTGGGGCATGGGCCTGCGCAGGTCCGTCCGGGTCCAGTCGAGAACGGGCATGAAATTATAGCAGATCGTCTCGATCCCGCAGGCCGCGAGGTTTCGCAGCGAGACCCGGTAAGCGTCCAGATGGTCGGCCAGGTCCGGACCTTGCGTCTTGATCGCCTCCGAGACTGGCAGGCTCTCCACCACGTCCCAGCCCAGACCCGAGGGCGTGCCATCCGGCAGGAATGCGATCGCCCGCTGCCGGTCCTGGATTTCGGCGGTCGACCAGACCGCGCCGGGCGGGATGTGGTGCAGGGCCGTCACCACGCCTTCCACCCCGGATTGCAGCATGTCGGCTGTCGTGACCGCATCCTGCGGGCCGAACCATCGCCAGGTCTGTTTCATCGCGTCCCCTCCGCCATCATCTGCGCCGTGATCGCCAGTTCCATCGTCTTGAAGGCATGGGCCTGCGGCATCGCCGTCTGCGTCCGGTCGCGGACGTCCGCCAGCAGCCGCGCGAAATAGGGCAGACCGGCACCGGATGCGTCGATCTTCCGACAGGTGTCGCCGTTGACCAAGATCAGGTGGTCGGTGCCGGGCGCGCCGCCGACGTCGACGTATTTGCGAAGCTCGATATACCCTTCGGTTCCCAAGATCGTCAGCCGCCCGTCGCCCCAGGTCGGCAGGGCGTCGGGCGTGTACCAATCCACGCGGATGTAGCCGTGGGCCGCGTTCGGTCCGCTGCCCGATTGCAGCACGATTTCCCCAAAATCCTGAAGTCCGGGCCGATCGCGGTTGGCGTAATTTGCCGCATGGGCGCAGTGGATCGTGGCATCGGTGCTGCCGGTCAGGACCAGGAATTGGTCGATCTGATGACTGGCAATGTCGGTCAGGATGCCGCCATATCGCGCGCGCTCGAAGAACCAATCGGGCCGGGTCGCCGCGTTCAGGCGGTGGGGGCCCAGGCCGGTGGTCTGCACCACGCGCCCGATTGCGCCCGCCGTCACCAGATCGGCCGCGCGGGTCATCGCCGGCACCTCGAACCGCTCCGAGAAGTCGATGGACCAGATGCGCCCCGTCCCGGCCTGCGCGGCGCGGAGCATGTCCAGCTGATCCAGCGTCGTGCACCCCGGCTTGTCCGTCATCACGTCCTTGCCCGCCCGCATCGACGCCACGGCCAAATCGGCGCGGTCGGCGGGCACGGCAGAAATCACGATCAGGTCGATGTCCGGGTCCGACACGATGGCGTCTCGGTCGCGAAACGGCACGTCGGGGAAGCGTTCCCGGAAACCGGGCAGGGTTTCGGGCGTGCCGTCGGTCCACCACGCAGCGAAGACCGCGCCTTCGGCCATCAGGTTCGCAGCCATGCCGTAGATGTGCCGGTGGTCGAGGCCGAGGGCCGCAAAGCGGATCGGTCGGGTCATGGTCGCACCTCCACCGCGCATCCCCGGGCCGAGGAACGGACGATCGCATCGATCAGGGCATGAACGCGCAACGCTTCGCGCCCGGTGCAGGCGACGGGGCAATCGTCGCGCAGGGCGGCGGCAAAATCCTCGATCACGGCCCGATGCCAGGCATGGGTGAAGGCCATTGGATCGGCCCCGCCGCCCGTGCCGGCCGCATCGCCCAACGTCTCGGTTGTGCCATCGGCCCAAGTCAGCGTCAGCTGCCCCGAGGCCAGACGGGCGGAGCCTTGTGTGCAGTGCAGGGTGATGCTCTCTGCGTCGCCCGGACGGCTGGCGGTGCTTGCCGTCAGGCTGCCGACGGCCCCGGAGGCGAAATCCAGGCCGGCGGTCACGAAATCCTCCGCTTCCATCGCGTGCAGCCGGGTCGTCCGTGCCATGGCCTGCACTCGGGCGACCGGACCGGTGTAGGTGAGGGCCAGGTCCAGCGTGTGGATCGCCTGACTGATAAGAACGCCGCCGCCGTCGCGGGCATAGGTGCCGCGTCCCGGTGCGTCGTAGTAGGATTGGTCGCGCCACCAGGGCACCGCGATGTCCACCGCCGCGATCGGCCCCAGTCGACCGGTAGAGAGGAGATCGGCCAGATCGCGGGACGCTTGCCGCATCCGGTGTTGGAACACGATGGCAAGCGGGACACCCGCCGCCTCGCAAAGTTCGACAATCCGCGTCGCCGCATCGGTCGTCCGCTCCACCGGTTTTTCCATCAGGATGGGTTTGCCAGCGCGGGCCAGCGCGGGCACGATATCCGCCCGCGCGTTCGGCGGTGTGCACAGGATGGCGAAATCCACGTCCGACGCGGCAAGTGCGGGCAGGTCGTCGAAAACATGGGGGACGCTGCCGATGATCGGTGCCACCCGGTCGGCGAAGGCGCGTGCGCGGGCGGGGTCGCGCGACAGCACGCCCGAAAGCGTGACGCCCGTCGCATCGTGCAGGGCGCGCACGTGGGTTTCCGCCACCATGCCAAGACCGATCAACGCTGCCTTCATCCCGCCTCCTGCGGTCAGGGGTGGGGTGCGGCCGCGCGGCTGTCAAGACGGGTGGCGTCTGATCCGAAAGGTGCCGTCAACCGACGGCGAGGCCGGCATGGGTGTCGAGCAGGAATTGGGAGGAGATCGGTCCGCTGGCCGCCCCGACGGCGCGGGCGCCGATGCCGATGGTGCCCCCCTCGATCTGCGGCGCGATCAGGCCGCGCACGTCCTGGTTCGCCAGATAGCGGCGCACCCGCTCCACCAACTCGGTGCGAATGGCGGGGGGGAAGGCCCCGTCGATCAGCACCGCTTCGAAGTCGATGACGGCGCAGATCGACAGGCAGGCGCGCGCCAGCTCCTGCGCGATCTGGCCGAGCCAGGGGTCGACGTGACGGGCGATGCCGCCCCAATCCTGCGGTTGGGCCCATAGAATAGCAGGGTCGATGTCCGATTCCCGCAATCGCCGTTCCAGCGTGTGGATGGAGGCCGTATCGACCAGTTGCTGGCTTTCGCCGTTCGGACCCAGCGTGGGGAGTGAGCCGAGCGCGCCGGCATTTCCCTGACGCCCCTCATAGACGGAATGGTTCAGAACGACGCCGCCGCCGACGAAGGCCCCGACGAAGAAATAGGCGTAATCGCGGAATTCCTTGCCGCGCCCGAAGATCTGTTCGGCCTGACAGGCGGCGGTCGCATCATTGGTCAGGGCCGCGGGCAGGCCGGTGACCGCGCAGGCCCGCGCGCGGATGTCGACGCCCGCCCAGGCGGCGAACGGCCCGGTCCGCTGCGGCGCGTCGCCGGTGGCCTGCAATTCGAACGGGGCGGCGACGCCGATCCCGCACAGACGGCCGTATTGCGTAGGCGAAAGGTCGGCTGAAATCTCGGACGTGGCGGCGTCAAGGAAGGCGAAGACGGCCGCAGGCTCCGGCCCGTCATAGGTCAGGCGGCGCGTGGCACGCGCCACGCCTGCCAAGTCCAGCAGGACCAGTTCGGCAGAGCGTCGACCGATCTTGAGACCCCATGACAACGCCCCGTCCGGCGACAGACGCATGGGGCGAGACGGTTTGCCGACCTTGCCGCGCACAGGCTCCCCGCGTTCGAGGAGACCGTCGGCCTCCAACCGTTTGAGGATCGCGGACACGGTGGGCGGCGACAGACCGGCGCGCCGGGACAGATCACTTGCCGGAAGCGATCCGTGGCGTTGCAGCAGCGACAGCAGAAGCCGTTCGTTATGGTTCCTGACGCCCTTCTGGCTCAGCCCGGTCGAGATGGATCTGACGACGGCGGTACTCATGCGGGTCCTTTGACACGTCCGGTGGGGGCAATCTAGACGGGGGTCCGGGGTTAGTAAAGAAACCTAATTAACTAATTGACACGGTTTCGTGACGCTGGCAGGAAATGGCGCACAGGGCGGAGGAGGCGTCGGGAAGAATCCCGGTGTGCCGCCAAAAAGAGCGTTCTTGGGAGGAACCGAAATGAAAAAACTGCTTATCTGCACCACGCTTGCCGCCACTTTTGCCGGCGGGTCCGCCTTTGCCGACGCGCATGGGACGTCCGCCTGCTTGATCACCAAGACCGACACCAACCCGTTCTTCGTCAAGATGCGCGAAGGGGCCGAGGCGGCTGCGGCCGAAAACGGCATCACCCTCAGTTCCTACGCCGGTCAGGTCGACGGCGACCACGAGACGCAGGTGGCCGCGATCGAGACCTGCATCCTGGACGGGGCAAGCGGCATCCTGATCACCGCGTCCGATACGTCGTCCATCGTCGGAGCCGTGACGCAGGCGCGCGACGCGGGCCTTCTGGTCATCGCGCTTGACACCCCGCTCGACCCGATCGACGCGGCCGATGCGACCTTTGCGACCGACAATTTCCTGGCCGGGGAGTTGATTGGCAAATGGGCCGCCGCGACCTTGGGCGATGAGGCCGAGAACGCCAAGATCGCCATGCTGGATCTGGCTGTCAGCCAGCCGACCGTCGGCGTTCTGCGCGATCAAGGCTTCCTGCAGGGCTTCGGCATCGATCTGGCCGACCCGAATGTGAACGGCGACGAGGACGACCCCCGCATCGTCGGAAACGACGTCACCCAAGGCAACGAGGAAGGCGGTCGCCGCGCGATGGAGAACCTGCTGGCCGTCGATCCGGAGATCAACGTCGTCTATACCATCAACGAGCCTGCCGCCGCCGGTGCCTATGAGGCGCTGCGGTCCATTGGGCGCGAAAACGACGTGCTGATCGTGTCGGTCGACGGCGGCTGCCCCGGTATCCAGAACATCGAGGATGGCGTGATCGGTGCCACGTCGCAGCAGTATCCGCTGCTGATGGCGTCCAAGGGGATCGAGGCGATCGCCGCTTTCGCCGCCGACGGCACCCTGCCCGAGCCGACCGAGGGCAAGGACTTCACCGACACCGGCGTGGCCCTCGTCACGGATGCGCCTGCCGACGGCGTCGACAGCATCTCGGTCGCCGAAGGCAAGGACCTTTGCTGGGGCTGATCGCCTGAAGATATGCTAAGGGTAAGCGAAGGGGCACCGTCGTCGGTGTCCCTTTGCACAAGGCCAGGTCGAGGGGGAGCGAAGCCGATGGCATCCGAGAATTACGAAGCCGCCAGCAACCGGGCCGAGGGCGTCGCCCAGTTCGGAGAGTCGCGGCGCGGCGCGTTGGCCAAGCTGCAGCACGCGCTGCACGTCAATCCCGCGCTGGTCCCGCTGTTCGTTCTGTTGGTGTCGATCGCGGTCTTCGGTCTGCTGCTGGGATCGCGGTTCTTCAGCCCCTTCGCCATGACCCTGATCCTGCAACAGGTACAGATCGTCGGCATCGTCGCCGCCGCCCAAAGCCTGGTGATCCTGACGGCGGGCATCGACCTGAGCGTCGGGGCCATCGCCGTCATCTCCTCGGTCATCATGGGGCAATTCACGTTCCGCTACGGCGTTCCGGTCGAGGTTTCGGTCGCCTGCGGCCTGCTGGTGGGCACGGCCATCGGCGCGCTCAACGGCTTTCTGGTGGCGCGCATGAAGTTGCCGCCGTTCATCGTGACGCTGGGCATGTGGCAGATCGTGCTGGCGGCCAACTTCCTCTATTCCCAGAACGAGACGATCCGCAGTCAGGCGATCGAGGCCGAGGCCCCGCTGCTGCAATTCCTGGGCACGACCTTCAAGATCGGCGCAGATGCCGATGGGCGGGGCGGGGCGACCTTCACCTATGGCGTGATCGCCATGGTCTTGATCGTGGTCGTCCTGGCCTATGCCTTGCGCCAGACCGCCTGGGGACGGCACGTCTATGCCGTGGGCGACGACCCGGAGGCGGCGCAGCTGTCGGGCGTGAACGTGAACCGCACCATCATCTCGGTCTATGCGCTGACGGGGTTCATCTGCGCCATCGCGGGCTGGGCCTTGATCGGACGGATCGGATCGGTGTCGCCCACATCGGGTCAGCTTCTGAATATCGAAAGCATCACGGCCGTGGTGATCGGGGGCATCAGCCTGTTCGGCGGGCGCGGCTCCATTGCGGGGACGTTCTTCGGCGCGCTGATCGTGGGCGTGTTCACGCTGGGCCTGCGTCTTGCGGGCGCGGACGCGCAGTGGACGTACCTGTTGATCGGCGTCCTCATCATCGCCGCCGTCGCGGTGGATCAGTGGATACGAAAGGTCTCGGCATGACCCAGAGCAGCACACCCATCCTTCAGGCCCGCGGTCTGGTGAAACGATACGGGCGCGTCACGGCGCTGGACCAATGCGATTTCGACCTGCACGCGGGCGAGATCGTGGCCGTGATCGGCGACAACGGCGCGGGCAAATCCTCGCTCATCAAGGCGATGTCCGGCGCGGTCGTCCCCGACGAGGGCGAAATCCTGCTGGAGGGCAAGCCCGTTCGGTTCAACACGCCGACGGACGCGCGCGCAGAAGGCATCGAGACGGTGTATCAGACGCTGGCCATGTCGCCGGCCCTGTCCATCGCGGACAACATGTTCATGGGGCGCGAGCTGCGCAAGCCTGGCTGGCGCGGGTCGGTCCTGCGGCAGTTGGACCGCGCCCGGATGGAGCAGATTTCCCGCGACAAGCTGTCGGAACTGGGGCTGATGACGATCCAGAACATCAACCAGGCGGTCGAGACTTTGTCGGGCGGGCAGCGCCAGGGCGTGGCCGTCGCCCGCGCCGCCGCCTTCGGGTCCAAGGTCATCATCCTGGACGAGCCGACGGCGGCACTGGGCGTCAAGGAATCGCGCCGGGTGCTGGAGCTGATCCTGGATGTGCGGTCGCGGGGCATCCCCATCGTCCTGATCAGTCACAACATGCCCCATGTCTTCGAGGTGGCAGATCGCATCCATGTCCATCGTCTGGGCAAGCGGCTGTGCGTGATCGACCCCAAAGACTATACGATGTCCGACGCGGTGGCGTTCATGACCGGGGCCAAGGACGCGCCGCTGGCGGCATAGGCGGCCCGGCCACGACGACCGGGCCGGACCCGTCAGTCCCCGTGACCGTCGTGACCCTCGGTCTTCGCGGCACCGCGTTTTTCGACGTTGAAGATGACATCGACGTCGCCCGCATCGCGGAACGTCAGGGTCGCGGGAATCTCCTGCCCGTCTTTCAGACCTTCCTGCAGGCGCATGAACATGACGTGCAGGCCGCCGCTTTTCAGGACGACGGTTTCACCCGCCGGGATCGCGATGCCGCCCGCCACCTCGCTCATCCGCATGATACCGTTGTCGATCGACATCTCGTGAAGTTGGACCATGCCGGCCACCTCTTCTGGGACCGTGGCCGAGAGGAGGACGTCGTCGGTATCGCCCGCGTTGGTGATTTCCATATAGCCGCCGCCGACGGGCGCGTTGCCCACGGTGGCGAGGGCGAAGGGGTGGGCGATCGTGATGTCGCCCACGCGGTAGTCATGCGCGTGCGCCGCGCCGCCGATCAGGAGAGCGGCCAGAAGAATAAGGTTTTTCATATCGGAGTTCCGTTCGGATGAGAGTCGTCGCACGCCTTCCCGGCTTTGCGAGACGAGGCGTGAATTCGGGGGCGCATGGCACCCGCGTCGAAATCAGACCCGAGCCGGAGGACCCCGATTTGCGACATCGCGCGGGCGAAGGCCCAGGACCGTCTGCGTCTGACGCGCGGGATAATCGGCCCGTGACAGACCGGCCATCGGGATTAGATTGGCCGCGACCGGCCCCGGCAAGGCAGGGGATGCCGCGTCTTCCCACGGACAGTCGGGATGTGCGACCGGGGCATGGCCCGGTGGTGCCTCGTCTGCGGGCACGACGATCCGGGCCAGGTCGTCGCCGATGCAGATGACGATCGTGACGAGGCCCGTATCCGCGCGCACCGGCATCGTGCCGGCGGCGAGCATCGACGCAAGCAGGAACGGCAGCAGCAGCGCACAGAGTGCGGCGCGTCTCAGACGGGTCAACGGGTGCCGGATCCGGGGCAAGGCAATCTCCGAAAGATCTATGACAGGTTTGCCATATCGCCCATTGCGGCGAAAGGGACGGTCTGTCGCGTTTCATCGCGGCCCCCCGCGTTTTCCGCCATGGGACTGTCGCCGGACAGACCCGCCACACACGGTCCAGCCGATGCAGGAACCCAACGCGCCATGTCGACAGGCGCTGTCGATCGGGGCGACATGGGTCGCTGTTGGCACGAGCCGGTCGCGACGACGCCGGGCCCATCGCGCTCAACGCAGTGGACGAGGATCGGATCGAGATCCGAAATTGCCCGGATGCTTTGCGCAGCAGACCGTCGAGACCGTCGGGCGCCTGCAGCCGCGCCATCGTCGACCGGGTGCCCGTGCCGGCTATGCATTTGCCCGCGTCTTGCGAGGATACGGGCCAAAAACCGGGTCGCCTGATCTAGGATGCCGCTTTCGTGCGGCCCAGCATCAGATGGATGCGTTCGGACTGAACGGTGACATGCGCGCGCAGGGCGGCGGCGGCCCCGTTGGCATCGCCGTCGCGCAGGGCTGCGGCGATTGCGCGGTGTTCGGACAGCGACTGCTCCATCCGGCCCCGCATCAGAAGCTGGGAGCGTCGGTAGGGTCGCAGTCTGTGGTGCAGGCGCAGCAACTCCCCCTCCAGAAAGGCATTGGCCGTCGCGGCATAGATCACGGCGTGGAACACGGCGTTCTCGGAATAATAGCGGTCGGCATCCCCGGCGGCGGCGGCCGCGGCACATGCGGTGTCGGCCGCCATAAGCCGCGCTAGCCCTTCGCCGTCGATCCGCATCGCGGCCAGCCGCCCCGCCACGCCTTCCCATTCGGCCATCGTCTCGAACATCTGAAGCAATTCGACCAGATCGGGCTGTCGGACGAAGACGCCGCGACGGGGCAGATGTTCGACCATACCGCTTGCGGTCAGCAGTTGCAGCGCCTCGCGCACCGGCGTGCGGGAGACGGCATGACGCTCCGCGATGCTGACCTCATCGAGCCGGACGCCGTGGTCCAGCTCTCCGGTGACGATCCGGTTCTCGATGTCCTTGGCGATAATGTCAGCCTGTCGCATCCGACGTTCCATGTCTTCGGGTTTGCACCTTGTATACAATATGATTGACCCTGTGTCCAAGATATGTTGGTCTTGCGCAGTCGGCCCGGGAGAGCCGTTCCAAGGGAGGAATACCATGACCATCAAGACCGCTATCCTGACCGGCGTCGTCGCGACGCTCGTCACTGGAGCCGCGACCGCCGAGACGCTGCGCCTGTCGCACCAATGGTCGACGCAGGACGTCCGTCACAAGGTCGCCCAGATGATCGCCGACGAGGTGGCCACCGCCGAGGTCGACCTCGACATCCGCATCTTTCCGTCGCAATCGCTGTTCAAGGCGCGCGAACAATACACACCGCTCAGCCGCGGTCAGTTGGACATGACGGTCCTGCCGCTCAGCTATGCCGGCGGGCAGCGCCCCGAGTACAATCTGACGCTGATGCCGGGCCTGGTGAAGAACCACGATCACGCCGCGCGCCTGAACGAGAGCCCGTTCATGGAGCAGATCAAGGCAACGGCCGCGGAAGACGACGTGATCGTTCTGGTCGACGGCTATCTGGCCGGGGGTTTCGTCGGCAAGGACAGGTGCGTGACCGGTCCCGCCGACATGGAAGGCCTGCAGACCCGCGCCGCCGGCAAGGCGTTCGAGCAGATGCTGGCCGGGGCCGGGGCGTCCATCGCGTCGATGTCGTCGTCGGAGATTTATTCGGCGATGCAGACGGGCGTTCTGGATGCGGCCAACACCTCCTCCTCGTCTTTCGTCAGCTACCGCATCTACGAGCAGGCGGCCTGCTACACCCCGCCGGGCGATTATGCGCTGTGGTTCATGTATCAGCCGCTTTTGATGAACAAGACGACGTTCGACGGCCTGACAGACGATCAGCAGACGGCCCTTCTGGCAGCCGCCGACAAAGCCGAGGTCTTCTATCTGGAGGAAGCCAAGAAGGAAGATGCCGACAGCCGTCAGGTGTTCGCCGATGCGGGTGTCGAGATAAAGGACATGACCGCCGAGGAGTTCGAGGCGTGGCGCGCCCTGGCGCAGGAAACGTCCTATACCGCCTTCGTGGAAGAGGTGCCCGGCGGGCAGGAGCTTCTCGACAAGGCCCTCGCCGTCGAGTGATCCGCCACCTGGGCTGACGGCAACGGACCCCGGCGCGCGATGTGCCGGGGTCGTACGGAACGGCGGGGAGCATCTTTATGGACGGATTGGAACGCGGCGACGGGGTGACTCGGACCATCGGGTGGATTTCCACCATCGCCGGCTGGATCGCGGCGACGATGATAGTGGTCGCGGTCGCCATCACCTGCCAGATGATCTTCGTGCGTTTCGTGCTCAACAGTTCGACGGTCTGGCAGACGGAGATGGTGATCTACCTCGTCATTTCGGCCACCTTGGTCGGTTTGCCTTATGTGCAGAAGTTGCGCGGCCATGTGAACGTCGATCTGATCCCGATCGCGCTGCCGCCGGGACCGCGCCGCGCGATGTTCTACTGCACCCTGTCCGCGTCCACCCTCATCATCGCGATCATGACGTTCTACGGGGCCGAATTCTGGTACACCGCCTGGTCGCGGGGCTGGCGGTCGGACACGGTTTGGGGCGTCCGGCTGTGGATCCCGTATCTGTCGATCCCGGTCGGCTTCGGCCTGCTGGCGTTGCAGATGATTTCCGACGTCTGGGCTGTGGCAAAGGGCTATGACAAGCCTTTCGGCTTGCCTGACAAGGACCCGCTGGCCGCCCGCGCGGCATCCGCCGCTGAAGGGGGGCACTGACATGGATCCGCTGCTGCTGGGTGGCCTTGTCGCCATCGTCACCATCCTCGTGCTGTTTTCGGGCATGTCCGTGGCCGTCGGCCTGCTGGTGGTCTCTGCAGGGTTTCTCATCATCTTCGACGGGATCCGCTCGTTGGAGCTGATGCCGGAGATCCTGTTCGGCAAGCTCGACAATTTCGCGCTGCTGGCGATCCCGATGTTCATCATCATGGGGGCGAGTATCGCCTCCACACGGGCGGGGGCCGACCTTTACGAAGCACTGGAACGCTGGCTCACCCGCGTGCCGGGCGGCCTCGTGGTGTCGAACCTGGGGGCCTGCGCGCTATTCTCGGCCATGTCGGGGTCCAGCCCCGCGACCTGTGCCGCCATCGGCAAGATGGGCATCCCGGAAATGCGCCGGCGCGGCTATACCGACGGGGTGGCCGCCGGTTCCATCGCGGCGGGCGGCACGCTGGGCATCCTGATCCCGCCGTCCGTCACCATGATCGTCTATGGCATCGCCACCGAAACCTCGATCGGGCGGCTGTTCCTCGCAGGGGTCATTCCGGGCCTGCTGCTGGTGGGTCTGTTCATGGCGTGGTCGATCTTTGCCACGTGGAAGTCGGGCAACCTCGCCGTGCTGACGCCCACCGACTACACCTGGAAGCAGAAGTTCGAGGTGCTGCCCCGCGTCCTGCCGTTCCTCGTCATCATACTGGGCGTGCTCTACGCGATGTACGGCGGCATCGCGACGCCGTCGGAGACGGCGGCGGTCGGTGCGCTGCTCTGCCTTGTGATCGCGATGGTGATCTACAAGCTCTGGTCGCCGGCGGCCCTGTGGACCGTGCTGCGCGACAGCACGCGGGAATCGGTGATGATCCTCTTCATCATCGCCGCCGCAGGCGTGTTTTCGTACATGCTGTCGTCGCTCTACGTCACGCAGAGCATCGCCGAATGGATCAGCACGCTGGACGTGAACCGCTGGGTTCTGATGATCGCGGTCAACATTTTCCTGCTGATCGCGGGGTTCTTCCTGCCACCGGTCGCGGTGATCCTGATGGCCGCCCCCATCCTGCTTCCGATCATCCTAGCGGCCGAATTCGACCCAATCTGGTTCGCTGTCATCCTGACGATCAACATGGAAATCGGGCTGATCTCTCCGCCCGTGGGCCTCAACCTCTATGTCATCAATGGCATCGCGCCGGAAATCCCGCTCAAGACGATCCTCACGGGCTCGCTGCCCTACGTGGGCTGCATGGTCCTGGCGATCCTGCTTTTGTGCCTGTTTCCGGGTCTGGCGACGTGGTTGCCCGATGCAGTCATGGGATCGGCGGTATGACGACGCTGGCCGGCCTTCTGTCGACCGTGTTCGACCGGCGATACGTCGGGTCGGCGGCGGGGGACCGGCGCGATATCATGACCCTGTGTTCGGGCCTGATGGCCGCGCGCGACGAGGTGTCGGGCATGGATCTGGCCCGCCGGGTGCTGGACCGCTACCGCGGCCTGGACGACGATGCCCGCGCCGCATTCTTCGGTTGGCTTGCCGGCGAGATGGAGATCGACGCCGGCAAGGTGGCGACCGCTCTGGCCGATTATTCCGCCGACCCGACGCCGCTGGCCCATGCCGCGCTGATGACGGCGAGCGAGCCACCGCGTCAGGACCTGTTCCGACGTCTCAACCGGGTGCCGGGGGCGACGGGACAGCTGGTCGAGATGCGCGCCGATCTGCGCCGGGCGGCCCGGACCGACGGCGCGCTTACGGTCGTCGACGCCGATCTGTCGCATCTGTTGCGCTCGTGGTTCAACCGCGGCTTTCTGGTTCTGCGACCGGTGAATTGGGATAGCCCTGCAAGTCTTTTGCAGAAGATCATCGAGTACGAAGCCGTGCACACGATCGACAGCTGGGACGACCTGCGTCGCCGGCTTCAGCCCGCAGACCGGCGCTGTTTCGCCTTTTTCCACCCCGCCATGCCGGACGAGCCGCTGATCTTCGTGGAAGTGGCTCTGACACGGGGAATCCCCGGCAAGATAGGCGCGCTGCTGGCCGAGGATCGCGTTCTTCTGCCCAAGGCGCAGGCGGATACGGCCGTCTTCTATTCGATTTCGAACTGCCAGCCGGGCTTGGCCGGTATCTCTTTCGGGAACCTGCTGATTAAGCAGGTCGTCGCCGATCTGACGGCCGAATTGCCCGGCCTGCGCACCTTCGTGACCCTGTCACCCATTCCCGGCCTCGCCGATTGGCTGACCGCCGCGGGGGTCGCGCCAGCCGACGACGCGGCGCTGCGACAGGCGGCGGCGCATTACCTGACGCGCGAACGCCGGGGCGCACTGCCGCGCGATCCGGTTGCGAGGTTCCATCTGGGCAACGGTGCCACCATCCACGACATCCACGCGGATGCCGACCCTTCAGCAAGCGGGCAGCGTCAATCGCGGGGGGCCATGGTGAACTACCTCTACGAGCCCGACCGGATCGCCAAGAACCTGGAGGGGTTGAACGAGGGACGGATCGCCGCGACCCGGTCCGTCCAATCCCTCGCCCGTCAGGCCCAGATCCCGGAGGCACAGGCATGACCAATCCGCTCTACGATACGCTTTTCGCGCCGCAGGTGGGACGTACCGACACGTTCCTGCATCTGCCCGACGGCGCGACGCTGACCCACGACGCTTTCGCATCGCGTGCCGCCCGGATGGCCGGGGCCTTGATCGGGGCTGGGCTTAGGCCCGGTGACCGCCTGGCTTGCCAGATCGCGAAATCGCCCGATGCCCTGGCGCTTTATGCGGCCTGCGCGCGGGTGGGGATCGTTCTGCTGCCGCTCAACGTGGCCTATACCGCGCCCGAGGTTGCGTATTTCGTCGGCGACGCGCAGGCCGCCATGCTGGTTTGCGACCCCGCCGATGCCGAAGCGCTGAAATCCATCGCGGACGACGCGGGGGCGGCGCTGATGACGCTGGGACCGGACGGCGATGGAACGCTCGCCCAGGCCACCGACGCGGCGGATCCAGCGGATGTGGTGCCCCGCACGGGAAGCGACCTTGCCGCGTTCCTTTATACGTCCGGCACGACAGGCCGATCTAAGGGTGCGATGCTGAGCCAGGACAACCTGCTGTCGAATGCCCGCGCCCTGACCGACGCGTGGCGATTCACGTCCGACGACACGCTGATTCACGCGCTACCTATTTTCCACACGCATGGATTGTTCGTGGCGGTGAACGTCACGCTGACGGCCGGCGGATCGATGATCTGGTTCGACACGTTCGACCCCGCCGCCGTGCTGGACGCGATGCCGCGGGCGACCGCGATGATGGGGGTTCCG
>NZ_CXSU01000005.1:403525-465499 GCF_001403795.1 Jannaschia donghaensis
TGCCCGAAACGCACCGGCAATGGACCGACCGGACGGGTCACCGCATTCTGGAACGCTATGGCATGACGGAAACGAACATGAACACCTCCAACCCCTACGACGGGGATCGGCGGCCCGGCACCGTCGGCCTGCCGCTGCCGGGGGTGGAACTGCGGATCTGCGCGGTCGGCACGACGAACCCGCTGCCCCGAGGCGAGACCGGGATGATCGAAGTGCGCGGCGACAACGTGTTCCAGGGGTATTGGCAGATGCCCGAAAAAACCGCCGCCGAATTGCGGCCCGACGGCTGGTTCGTCACCGGCGATCTGGGTCGCAGGGACGCCGACGGCTATGTCTCCATCGTTGGGCGCGACAAGGATCTGGTGATCTCGGGCGGGTTCAACATCTATCCGCGCGAGGTGGAGGAAGTGCTGGACGGTCTGCCGGGTGTGCTTGAGTCCGCCGTGGTCGGCGTGCCGCACGGCGACATGGGCGAAGGTCTGGTCGCCGTCATCGTTCCCGACGGCGATGGCCCGCCCAAAGAGGCGGCGCTTCGCGATGCGGTCGCGGGCCGGCTTGCCCGGTTCAAGCAACCCCGTGTCTATGTCTTCGCGGAGGAATTGCCGCGCAACACGATGGGCAAAGTGCAGAAAGCCGCCCTGCGAAAAAGCCACGCCGACGCCTTCGGCTGACGCTCAAGGCGGCGCGCAGGCCGGCGCGCATCCGGTCGCCGCACCGCGTCAACGCGGCGTCAGCATCGCATCCCCGATCATTCGCAACAGGACATCTTCGGCAGGATGGGCACCGTCGGGCGGCATCTTCGCGTCGAGGACGAGGAAGCTGTGCCCGTGGACAAAGCACCACAGGGCATAGGCCCGTGCCTTGGCGTCGGCGTCGTCCACGCTGCGGTTCAGGCGATCCGCGACGACTTCGACGACGATGCCGAAGGTCGCGTCGCCGCACGCCGTCATTTCCGCGTCATCGCCGCCATGTGTTTCGGCAAGGCCGAACATCGCGCCGAACATGCCCGGCTCGGCACGGGCGAAATCGACATAGGCCTGACCGATCGCCGCGACCCTGGCGGGCGCGTCCGGCGCATGGGCGTCGGCGGCGGCGCGCATCGCAAGCCGCAACCGCTCCATCGCCAGCAGGACGACACCGCGAATGATGTCGTGGCGATCGGTGAAATGCTTGTAGGGCGCGGCGGTGCTGACGCCCGCCCTTCGGCAAGCCTCCGCAATGGAAAATCCGTCGAGGCCGCTCTCCTCGATCAATGCGCGCACGGCTTCGAGCAGCTGCCCGCGCAGGTCGCCGTGATGATAGTTTTTCTTCTTGAATGTCATACCGTTGTCCAAAACCTCCGGCCTCGCATCAAGATTTTCGTTGCCGAAGTTAGTGTTAGTAACATATGTAAGCAACACTAACTTCACCGCGTCGAGGTGCATCATGGCCAGATCCAACTCTCCCATCGTGGATGCCCCGCGTCCATCCGCCTTGCGCCGGGCGGCACGTCGGGCCGGGCGTATTATAGTCACCCTTCTAGTGATCGCGGCCGCGGCCGGCGCGGTGGTCGCCGGTCGCGACATCCTTGCGGACCGGGCGAAGGCCGCCCCGACACCGCAGGCGGCCCCGGTGATCCCCGTCGCGGTGGAGACCATCGTGCTGGTCGATCACCACGACATCTCGCGCCGTTTTTCGGGGCAGTTCGAGGCGGCCCAGGAAACCGCGCTGGCCTTTGAGCGCGCGGGTACCGTCGTGACGATCCTGATACGGGAAGGCGACCGGGTCGCGGCGGGGGCGACGATCGCCACGCTCGACACCCGCAAATTGAACGCGGAGCGCGACCGTCTGATCGCATCGCGCACCGGCATGGTCGCCCAAGCCGAACTGGCGCGGCGCACCAACGCGCGCCAGGACGAATTGCGCGACCGGGGCTTTGCCACCGACCAGACGCTGGACGACACGTCACTGACTCTGGCCCGGCTGGAAGCCTCCATCGCGGAGATCGACGCCGCCATTGCGGGTGTCGACGTGGACCTGTCGAATTCGGTGATCGTCGCGCCGTTTGCGGGGGTCGTATCGACCCGCGCGCTGGATATCGGGGCCATCGTGGCCCCCGGCACGCCCATTGCCACGTTGCAGCAAGACGTGCCGCCCCGGTTCCGGGTCGGTCTTGACCCCGCGCTTGCCGACGCATTGGAACAGGGTCGCGATGCGGTGGTCACGACCGGTGGCCTGCCGCTGCCCGCCCGCCTGTCCCGTCTGTCGCCGTCGCTGGACCCGGCGACGCGCAGCCGGACGGCGTTCTTCGATCTGATCGTCGGGCCCAGCCCGCCGGATCGTGCGACGGGCAGTGTCGAGCTGCGTCAAAGGATCGACGGCGTGGGGGCCTGGGTGCCGCTGTCCGCGTTGCGCCAGGGGCCGCGCGGAACCTGGACACTGCTGACGGTGTCGGGGGGTCGGGTCGGTGTCGAAGCGGCCGAAGTGCTGCATATCGAAGCGGCGCGCGCGTTCGTGCGCGGCACCTTCGCGGACGGCGCGACCTTCATTTCCGCCGGGGCGCATCGGGTCGTGCCGGGGCAGATGGTGGTACCGGATCCGGGCCCGACCGCACGCGCAGGGGAGGATTTGGCATGGGCACGCTGACCTTTCGACAGCCACGGATCGTCGCGCTGATCCTTCTGGTGATCGTGGCGGCAGGGGCGTCGGCCTTGCTTGCGATCGGGCGCCAGGAAGACCCCACGATCACCAACATCTTCGCCACGGTCACCACCGCCTATCCCGGCGCGGACCCCGCACGGGTCGAGGCGCTGGTGACGGCGGAGGTCGAGACGGCGCTGAGGGAAGTCGCGGAGGTCGATGTGCTGCAATCGGTGTCGGCGACCGGCGTCTCCATCGTGCAGATCGACCTGCTGGAAACCCTGCCTGTCGAGCGGATCGAGCAGGTCTGGTCGGAACTGCGCGATAAGCTGTCCGATGCGGCGGCGACGTTTCCAGCCGGTGTCGGACCGCCGGACCTCGATACGGATGGGGCAGGGGCTTACGGCGCGATCGTGGCCATCTCACAGGGCCGCGACGGTGCGCCGATGACGCTGGCCGCACGCTACGGAGAGGCGTTGGCCGATCGGATGCGCAATGTGCCCGGCACGAAACTGGTCGAGGTCTTTGGTGCCCCCGAGGAAGAGATCACGGTCACGTTGAACACGTCGCGGGCCGCCGGGCTGGGTCTAACCGCCGACGCCGTATCGAAGGCCATCGCGCAGGCCGATGCGAAGGTGCGCGCCGGGCGGGTGACCGGCACGGGCGACGATCTGGTGCTGGAAGTGTCGGGCGAGATCGAGGCACTGGACCGTTTGCGCGAAATCGTTCTGCGCGACGGCGCGGGCGGCGATACCCTGCGGTTGGGCGACGTGGCCGACGTCACGCGCGGCCCGCGCCTGCCCGCCGCCGATCTGGCGATTCACGATGGTCGGCCTGCGATCCTTGTGGCCGCAAAGCTTGACGACGGGTTGCAGGTCGATGTCTGGGCCGGGCAAATCCGGGGCGAGATCGACGCCTTCGCCCCCATCGTTCCCGGCGGCCTTTCGATGGCGCTGATCTTCGATCAATCCACCTATACCGCCGACCGTCTGACGGAGGTCGGGGCGAACATGGCGCTGGGCGTGGGGCTGGTGCTGGCGGTGCTGCTGCTGACGCTGGGCCTGCGCGCCGCGATGATCGTGGCGATCATCCTGCCACTCGTCTCGCTTGCCACGCTGTTCACCATGAACCTTATCGGGCTGCCGATCCACCAGATGTCGGTGACGGGCCTGATCGTCGCGCTGGGCCTGCTGGTCGATGCCGGGATCGTCATGACCGACGAGGTCGGACGCCGTCTGCGCGAAGGGGCCAGCCGGGTCGATGCCGTCGCCGCGTCGGTCCACCGTCTGACGATGCCGCTGTTCGCGTCCACGGTGACGACGGCGCTTGGGTTCACGCCGATGATCCTGTTGCCCGGCCCCGCGGGTGATTTCGTCGGGGCCATCGCCCTGGCGGTCGTCATCATGCTGCTGTGGTCCTTTGCAGTCGCCGTCACGATCACCCCCGCGCTGGCCGGTTGGGCGATGCCGCGAACCGTCGGTCGCGGGCGCGGCGCGTGGCTGCGGAGCGGCATCCCGGCGGGGCCGGTGGGGCGCGTCTTCGCGGCCAGCCTGCGCTGGTCGGGCCGCAATCCGATCCGGTCGATCGTGCTGGCGATGGTCCTTCCGGTGTTGGGCTTCGCCTGCCTGCCGTTGCTGACGGCGCAGTTCTTTCCCGGCGTCGACCGCGATCAATTCCATATCGAGATCGACCTTGCACCGGGGACCGGCATCGACCGAACCCGCGCGACGGTCGCCACCCTGGACACCGCGCTGCGCGCCACCGACGGGATCGAGACGGTCAGCTGGACGATCGGCAGGTCTGCCCCGGCCTTCTACTACAACATCACCGGCGGGCGCGATGCGGCGGCCCGCCATGCGCAGGCCCTGGTCCGCACGTCGGGCAAGGCCGCGACCGAAACCGTCCTGCCCGATCTTCAGCGCCGTCTGCCCGCACTGGCACCGGAGGCGCAGGTCCTGGTGCGCGGTCTGGTGCAGGGACCGCCCGTCGCCGCGCCGGTCGAGTTGCGACTGGTGGGCGACGATCTGGACGCGCTGCGCGATCGTGGCGCGGCGTTGCGTCGGATCGTGGCGGCGGCCCCGTCCGTCACATTGGCGCGATCGTCGATCACCGATGGTGCCCCAAAGGTCGGCATACGTGTCGACGAAGCGCGCGCCCGTCTGGTGGGTCTGACGCCGGGCGATGTCGCCGGGCAGCTGGAAGGCGCGTTGGTTGGCACGACAGGCGGATCTATGATCGAAGGGACAGATATGCTTGCGGTTCGCGTGCGGCTGGACGATGCGGTGCGCGGCGATGTTTCGGCGATCCGCGACATGCCGCTGATCTTGCCCGGTGGCGATACTTTCGCCGCGACGCCGCTGTCGGCGATCGCCGATGTGGTGCTGGAGCCGGGCGCGGGCCAGATCACCCGCCGCGACGGGGAACGCGCGAACACCGTGCAGGCGTTCCTGCTGCGCGGCATCCTGCCCGAGGAGGCGCTGGTCGATATTAAGGCCCGCGTCGCGGCATCGGGTTTTGCCCTTCCCCCCGGCCTCCGGTTGGAGATCGGGGGCGACGCCGATGCGCGCGCGTCCACCCTGAATAACCTCGTCGCGTCGCTGGGCCTGATCGTGACGATGACCATTGCGGTTGTGGTCATGACGTTTCGCAGTTTCCGCCTGGGGACTGTCGCCCTGCTGGGGGCGGGGGTGACGCCCGGGCTGTCGATGCTGGCGTTGGCGATTTTCGGCTACCCCTTCGGGATCAACGCGATCATCGGCCTGATCGGTGCGATCGGCGTGGCGATCAACGCGGCGCTGATTATCCTGACGGCCCTGCAGGAGGATGAGGCCGCCTTGACCGGCGACCCGAACGCGATGGCACGGGTGGTCATGGGGTCGTCCCGCCACATCGTGTCCACGACGATCACCACGGTCGGGGGGTTCCTGCCGTTGATCCTTGCGGGTGGCGGCTTCTGGCCTCCGTTCGCGATGTCCGTCGCGGGGGGCGTGGCCCTGTCGACGGTCCTGAGTTTCTATCTCGTGCCGCCCGCCTTTCGTCTTGTGTATGCCCGCGCAACAACGGGTCGGACCCCGCGGATGCCGCAAATCGGCACGCCGCAGTCGCCCCTGCGATTGAAGCCTGCCGAATGATGTATCGGGGCGGGGACGCTTCTATTCCGCCGGAACCGGTGTCGATTGCCGCCGCCGATCGCGCTTTTCGCCCAGCATCAGCATCGCCGGGGTCACGACCAGCGTCAGGACCGTCGCGATGACGAGCCCCCCCGCGATGGCCGAGGACAGTTCGGTCCACCACTGCGTCGACGGCGCCCCGAAGACGATCGACCGCTCGAAGAAATCGAGGTTTACGCCGATCACCATCGGCATGAGGCCGAGCGCGGTCGTCACGGACGTCAGGACCACCGGGCGCAGGCGTTGCGCCCCGGTCCGCAGCGCCGCTTCCAGCGGGGACAGGCCGCTGCGCTTGAGATCGTTGTAGGTGTCGATCAGCACGATGTTGTTGTTCACCACGATCCCGGCCAACGCGATTACCCCGATGCCGCCCATCACCACGCCGAAGGGGCGGCCCGTCACGATCAGGCCCAGCAAGACGCCCGCGATCGAGAAGATGATGGCGCTCATCACGATGCCGGCCTGAAAGAAGCTGTTGAACTGGATCACTAGGACGATCAGCATCAGGAAAATCGCGGCCACGAACGCCCCCACGAGGAAGATCATCGATTCCGCCTGATCCTCGGCCTCGCCCGCGAAGGAATAGGCGACGCCGTCGGGCAGATCGGCGTCGTCCAGCGCGGCCTGCAGGGCCGTCACCTGATCGTTTACCAGAATGCCCGGTGCGACGTTGGCCTGGATCGTGACAACCCGACGCTCGTCCTCCCGGCGGATGGTGCCGACCCGTTCGGACGGTGCGAAGGTCACGAAGTTGGAAATCGGGACCAGACCGGCGGTCGTCGGGACGCGCAGCCCCCCAAGCTCGGCCAGGGACCGTTCCTCGCGCGGGAAGCGCACCCGAATGTCGAGCGCGCCGTCCACGTCCGACGGGCGGTAGTCGGCGACGGTGATGCCCTGGGTCAGCAGCTGAACGGCCTGACCCAGCAGGCTGACGTCTGCCCCATAGCGCGCGGCTTCCTCCCGGTCGACCAGGATGGACACCTCCACCCCCGGCAGGGGCCGCGTGTCGGTCACGTCGGTGAAGCCGCCGATCCGTTCCATGATCGCCAGCGCAGTTTCCACCGCCTCGGCCTGTTTCGATGGATCGCGGGCCCGGATCTGAAGGTTCACCGGCTTGCCGGAGGTCGGGCCGCCGCTTTCGGTCTGCACCTGCACGTCGATGCCCGCAATGTCGGAGACCAGGGCGCGGATTTCCGTGCCGATCTCGGCCGCCGTGCGCCGTTCGTCCCAGTCGATCAGATCCAGCTGGATCGTGCCGATGGTTTCCTCGTCGCCGCCCGACGCACTCATGGTGGACCGGGCATAGACACTTTCGATCTCATTGAGATTCAGCAGGCGGTCCTCGACCACGCGGACCAAGGCATCGCGTTCCCAGATCGAGAAATTGTCGCGGGCGCGGACCTGCACCTGCATGAACTCCGGCTCCACCGACGGAAAGAAGGTCACGCCGTTGCCGAACTGGCCGTAGGCCCCGAAAGACCCCAGCAGCATCGCGATCGCCAGCAAAAGCGTCGCGCCGGGGCGCAGGATTGCCCATTCCAGAACGCGGACATAGGCGCCCGTCGCCCCGCCCATGCGCCGGGGGTCGCCCGATTCAGCGGCGTGCATCGCGCGTTTGGCCGCCGCCGTCTGCGGCTGACGCCGGCCGATCAGACCGCCCAGCACGGGGATGAAGATCAGCGCCATGAACAGCGACGCCGACAGCGTCAGAATGACGGTGATGGGCAGGAATTTCATGAATTCACCGACCAACCCGGTCCAGAACAGCAACGGAAAGAACACGCACAGCGTCGTTGCCGTCGACGCGATGATGGGCCACGCCATGCGCTTGGCCGCATCGCTGTAGGCATCGCGCGGCGCGGCCCCGTCCTGCAAGCGCCGGTCGGCCAGTTCGGTCGTCACGATGGCCCCGTCGACCAGCATCCCGACGACCAGGATCAGGGAAAAGAGGACCACGATGTTCATCGTCGCCCCGATGGCCAGCAGGGCGATTACACCGGCCAGGAACGCGCCGGGAATGGCCAGCCCCACCAGGATCGCGGACCGGGTGCCGAGCGCGAAAAGGATCACAATCATCACCAGCATGACGGCGGCGATGACGTTGGCCTCCAGATCCGACAGAAGGGTTTCGACCTGCTCGGACTGGTCCTGCAGATAGGTGACCTCGATGCTTTCGGGCCAGTCAACGCGCAATTCGTCGACGGCCTGCTTCACCGCCGCCACGGTGTCGATGATATTGGCGCCCGAGCGTTTCTTGACCTCCAGCGCCAGGGCGGGCTGTCCGTCGATGCGGGCGAAGCCGGTCGGGTCCTCGAAGGTGCGGCGGATGACGGCGACATCGCCGAAGGTCACGACCGCATCGTCGCGCACCTTGATCGGCATGGCCATCACATCCTCGATGTTCTCGATCAGGCCAGGCACCTTCAAGACGATGCGCCCGCCGCCCGTTTCGATGGCTCCGGCGGCGATCAGGCGGTTGTTGCGCTGGATCTGGCCGATAACCTCGTCGAAAGACAGGTTGTAGGTCTGGAACACCGTCGGGTCGATCAGCACCTCCATGAATTCCGACCGTTCCCCTCCGATATCGACCTCCAGAACGCCGGGGATCGCCTCGATCCGTTCCTGCGCGGCGTCGGCCAACTCGTTCAGGGTGCGTTCGGGGATCGGCCCTGACAGGACGGTCGTGATGATCGGGAAAAGCGCGGTGTTCACTTCCGTGATGGTCAGGTCGTAGGCATCGTCCGGCAACTCCCCTTCGACGCGGTCGGCGGCTTCACGGACCTTGTCGAGCGCTTCGTCGATGTCGCCGCCGGCGGTGAATTCCAGCTGGACCGATGCGAAGCCTTCGGCCGCCTCGCTCGACATCTTGTCGAGATCCGCGATGGCCCCGAACTCCGCCTCCATCGGCTCCAGCAGCAGACGCTCGGCATCCGACGGGCTGATCCCTTCGAGGCCGGTCGACACATAGACCAGCGGCAGCGGCACCTCGGGGTTCGCCTCCTTCGGGATGGCGACATAGGCATAGGCCCCGACGGACAGCAGGACGACCAGGGCCATCACCACCACACGCGCGCGGGAAAAAGCGGCGTCGATGATCGCGTTCATTCCAGCGACTCCTGGGGCAGGCCAGTGGCGTTGCCGGTCGCCGCCGGGCGAACCGCCACCGTCTCCCCGTCGCGCACGAAACCCTGCCCGATCGTGATCAGATCGGCCTGTTCGGGCAGGCCCGATACCCAGACGCCGTCGATTTCGGCGCGCACGACCTCCACGGGGAGAAAGGACACGCGGTCGTCCACGACGGTCTTCACGCCGATCTGGCCGGAGGGCGCAAGCGAGATGATCGAGGGCGAGATGAAATGTGCCGTCGTCTCGCCGGTCGGGATCCTGATCTCGGCCGAGATGCCGGCCGGGATCGCGCCGTCGGAATTCGGCACCTCGATCTCGACCAGGAACGTCCGCGTCTCGGACGCGGCGGCGGTGCCCACGAAGCTGACTTCGCCGGTCTCTTCCTCTCCGGTGATGAACGACACCTCGGCCGTCTGCCCGCCGCGAATGCGGTTCAAGGCCTGCTGCGGCACCTGGATCGCAACGGTCAGCGGCCTGTTATCGACGATGCGCCCGACCTCCGTCCCGGCCTGCACGAACTCGCCTTCGTCCAGCGACAGCGTTTCGATCCGACCGTCGAACGGCGCGACGATTACCGATGCGTCCAGCGCGTCTTCGGCGGACGTCACCTGCGCCTGCGCGGTGGTGAGGGCGGCGCGGGCCTGCGCGACGCGGTCCGCAGTCGCCACGCCACGCTCCAGAAGTTGCGTCGCGTTGTCGAATTCGCGCTGCGCCTGGTCGAGGTCGGCCTGCGCACGCCGAAGGTCCGCATCGACGCGCGTGGTCGACAGGCGGGCGATGATGCTGCCCGCCGCGACGTCGTCGCCCTTGGAAACCAGAACTTCGGCCACATCCCCCGATGTTTCGGCCCGGATCGCAGTGTCGCGATCGGGCTGCGCCTGTCCCTCGGCCTGAAACGTCAGCGTCACGGTCCGGGCCTGCGACGACTGGATGGCGACGGACACGGGGGCGATCTCTGCGTCTTGCGGCGCGGCGTCTTCGGTGTCGGACGGCAGGATGAACCCGCTGGCCATCCATGCCACGATGACCAGGGTCACGCCCCCGGCGATCCACGTCGCGCGGGACGCCCCGCGATCTTCGGGGAACTGAAGGGATTCGCGGGGGGTATCGGGGGCTGCGGAGGTCGTGTCGGGCATCGTAGTTTCTCCGGTGCTTCGGGGCGCGGATGGGATCGTATCCGGTTCGGTCACCTTCGCCGGTCTGTGAGGGCTGCGCGAAGCGCCGACACGAACCCCAAGGATCGGGGTGCAACGAGCGCGAGGGCCAGGGGTTTCGCAGTGAGGCGATATTTCAGAAGCGGGGCGCAGGCTCCGGTGACGACCGACGTCTGCGATCCCTTGTTGCGGTGCCTTGTGGATTAAAGAGCGGCTGCGGCCAAGTCCATTCCGCCCGAGGGCCAGGGTCCAGCGGTCCCGCACGGATGTTCGCACCGACAGGCGATGCTACCTGTCGGTTCTGCTGCGGGGTCGTTGAAGTATCCGGACGAATTTGCTAGGGGCTCACCCAGCCAAGACTGCCGTTCGGCATCCTGTCGGCGTTTGCCGCGGACCCTGACGGCAGACTTCTCTCAGAAAAGATCAGATGTCGCGCCCTTCGTCGGGGCGGTCGGTGTCTGTGACGTGTTCGTCGCGCGCGATCTGGTCGGATGCGACCCGAACGGTCGTGCGCCGTGTCGTCGACGGCGACCGCGCAGAGTGCCGAATTTCTGCAAGCTCAACGTGATCGGCCGGACAGATGTCCAGTCGTCGATAGGAGGACCCATGAATATCCGATCCAAGACAGGCCATGTCGATCTGCAACATGTCCCGGCCCAGCAGGCCTGCGCGCCCCGTCCTTCGGCGGTTGGCCAAGCAGCCGAGGGGTCGACGACCGACGTCCCCGAGACAGCCATCGTCTTCTGCGAAGGCAACTTTGGCAGGATCGACGGCAAGACGGCGAACGGCCTGATCCGGCATTCCAGCGCGTATCGAATCCTGGGCGTCGTCGACAGCACCCGGGCCGGACTGGACAGCGGGCAGGTCCTGGATGGTCGCGACAACGGCGTTCCGATCTATCGTGATCTCGATGCGGCATTGGACGACCTGCCAAGCGTGCCGGATACCCTGATCTACGGCATGGCCCCGGCGAGCGGACGGTTGTCGCCGCATGATCGCGAGGTCGTGCTGCGCGCGATCGAGGGGGGGATGAACGTTGTCGCTGGACTGCACGAGTATCTGGGCGACGACGCGGAGATCGCGGCCCTCGCCGCCGCCCGTGGCACGACGATCCGCGATGTCCGCAAGCCGAAGCCCACCGGGGAGCTGCGGCTGTTCGATGGCAGCGTCGCGCAGGTGGATGCCCTGCGGATTGCGGTCATGGGCACCGATTGCGCCATCGGCAAGCGGACGACCGCCACGATCCTGGTCCGGGCGCTGAATTCCAAGGGGATCAAGGCCGTGCTGATCGGGACGGGCCAGACGGGTCTGATGCAGGGTGCGAAATACGGGGTCGCCATGGATGCCGTCCCGCCCCAGTTCTGCTGTGGCGAGTTGGAAGGCGAGATCGTCGCCGCCGCGCGGGCGGAACGCCCCGATGTCATCGTCATCGAAGGACAGGGCGCGCTGAGCCATCCGGCATTCTGCACGTCGGCCTTCATCTTGCGCGGCAGCCAGCCCGATGCCGTCATCCTGCAACATGCGCCCAAGCGGGCGCACCGGTGCGACTTCCCCGGGATGCCGATGCCCGCACCGGCGGAGGAGATCGCCCTGATCGAAGCTTTCTCGGACACGCGGGTCCTTGGCATCACGATCAACCACGAAGGCATGTCGGAGGCGGAGATTGACGAGACCATCGCGGCGCAATCGGAAAAGCTGGACCTTCCGGTCACCGACGCGCTGAGCCGGCCGGCGTCGCGACTGCTCGAAATGGTGCTTTCGGCCTATCCGATGTTGCGGCACGGGGCGGGCACGGCCGCGTCGTGACAACGCCGCGGATCGAAATCGACCTGACGACGATCCGCCGCAACACCCGGTTCGTGGTCGACCGTTTGCGCCCGCGCGGCATCGGCGTGACGGCGGTGACCAAAGCGGTCTGCGGCCATCCGGCAATCGCCCGTGCGATGCTGGCCGGGGGCGCGGCCGGTTTGTGCGACTCCAGGGTCGGCAACATCAGGCGACTGCGCGCGGCGGGTCTGACCGGCCCGATTTCACTGATCCGGTCCCCGTCGCCCAGCCAGGTCGATCTGGTCGTCCGATACTGCGATGTCAGCTACAACACCGACGCGGACGTCATCGCGGCGCTGGCGCGGGCCGCGCAGCGGGCGGGCAGGATCCACCGCGTCGTATTGATGGTCGAGATGGGGGACATGCGCGACGGTATCCTTCCCGCCGATCTGGAACGGATTGCGTCACGGGTCGTGGCGATGCCCGGCGTGGCCCTGGTGGGTGTGGCGGCGAATTTCGCCTGCCTGCGTGGGATCGCCCCGACGGCGAACGACATGGCGACTCTGTCGGTCCTTGCGGCGGACATCGCGGCGCGCTGCGGCGTCGTCCTTGGCGTCGTCTCTGGTGGCAATTCCGCCAATCTTGGCTGGGCTTTGGGGTCCGGGCCTGTGGGACGGATCAACGACCTGCGCATCGGCGAAGCCATTCTGCTGGGGGTCGATCCGATCACGGGCGCAAAGATCGCGGGCCTGTCGACCGATGCCTTCACCTTGGTCGCGGAAGTGATCGAGGCGGGCACCAAGCCGCAGCCCGCGCCGGCACGACCCGGCTCTTCGATGCAAATACCTTGGCAAATCGTCCCGATGGCCTCCCCGCCGGTCCGGTTCATCGTCGCACTTGGGCGGCAGGATACGGACATTTCGGGGTTGACGCCGCAGGACGACCAGATCTGCCTGGGGGCCACCAGCGATCACCTCGTGATGCTGACGACGGCAGGTCGGCCGCCCGTGGGAAGCGAGGTTCGGCTGCGTATGAATTACAACGCCTTGGTGCGCGCAATGGGCGCGGCGGACGTCGCCAAGACCATCGTGGACCCGTCGATGGCCAGCGGCACAAGCCCTCACCGTGGTCCGCATCTGGATCTGGTACCCTCGTGAACCCTTGCGCGCACGGCACAAACGGCATTCGATGATTCCCGCGGGCGTGGTACCGTTACGCCTGAAATGCGACAGGAGCATAGATCATCACAGCCCTCATCCAACTTGCCTATGTGTCCCAGCCATTCGGATACGATGTCCCGACGCTCGACGGCATTCTGCGCGATGCCAGGCGGTTCAATGAACGCGACGGGATCACCGGCGCGCTTGTCTGTCGGCACGACGTCTATCTTCAGATGCTGGAAGGCCCGGCCGACAAGGTGGACGAAACCTATATGCGGATCGAACAGGACGACCGGCATGCGAACATGACGCGCATCCTGCGCCGCGACGCATCCGAGCGCCTGTTCGGAGATTGGGCGATGCTGCATGATCCTGCCCGGTCCTGGATCTGGTCGCAGGCGGATCTGGAGGCAGGCGTCCTGGACCGGGCGACCCCGGCGGAGATCGTCGATGTGTTCGAAACGCTTGCCCGGCGGGTCAGCGACGGCGGCACAGTCTAGTCCCACCCCGGCCGAGATCGGCGCTTTTCATCCGATCCGGGGACAGCCGATAATCATCGCGACGGAAATCCGATCGACCCACGTGGTATCTCCGATACGTCAGAAACACGGGGACGACGGATGGAACGGGTCGGAACGTCACCACATCGTCGGGCTGCGATCCCGACCTTTCTTTTCGCGGTGGCCTTGGGGTTCTTTCCCGTGACGGGTCAGGCGCACCAGGACGAAGCTCATTGCACCGCCGTGGCAGCCTCCGTTGCGGAGGCGGGGTTCGACGATGATGTCAGCGTCACATGCGAAGACGGGCAGGCGCTGATCGCGTCCGACACCTATCCCGACCATCCGATGATGACCGGCATCCTGGGCACCAACGAACAGGTCCCTGTCCCGGCCGAAGACTACGTCTCGCCCATCCCCCTGCAGCCTGTCCTTGGGTCCGAACCGCACACGCGCGATGCAGCGCTTGGCGTGGCCGTGAACGGTGTGCCGATCTACGACTATACCGCGGGGGGCGAGATGACCCTGGCCGACCTGGCCGAACATCAGACCGCACAGGACACCGTGCTGACCCGGCAACTGGACATTTGCGGCGGTCACGCGGGGCGCGGCGACGATTATCATTACCACGCCACACCGACTTGCATGATCGAACAGATGCCCAATGCCGGACCGGGCGCGATCCTTGGCTGGGCCTTCGACGGCTATCCCATCTACGGCGATGCGAACCCCGATGGCACGTCCATCGCCGCGGGCGATCTGGACGTTTGCAACGGGCAGCCCGACGCCGTCTTCGGCTATCGCTATCACACGTCCGAAGACGCCCCCTATATCGTTCAGTGCCTGATGGGCGAAGTTACCGCGATGGGTGACCTGCCCCGTGTCCCGCCATTGGCACCCTCGGGATCGGCGGGGTTGGAGGCAGGCGTGCCGCCGCGCGGCGGTGTCGAGGATCTTGAATTCACCCAGGACGCATCGGGCCTGCGCAGCATGACATACACTTATGGGGACGCGGGCTATTACATCCGCTACATCCCCGCCGACACCGCCGGGTGCTATGATTTCGAGACCCGCCGGATCACCGACGGTGGCGAAACCTTCGCTGGCGAGTTGTGCCGGTGATCCCGGCCTCGGCACTGCGGGTGACAAGCCTGCTGTCGTTGACTGTCGTTTTGACGGTCACGGCCACCGCGCAGGAAGAGTTCACATTGACGAGTCCGGTCGTGACCGACGGGGGTGCCTTGCCCGCCGATCTTGGATGCGCGCGCGAGGGGGGTGACGGGCTGTCGCCGCCGCTGGATTGGACCAACGCACCCGAAGACACCCGGAGCTTTGCCGTCGTGATGCATCATTACCCGCGCGGCCGCATCGAAGGGAACGATACGCCCAGCCACTACTGGCTGCTGTGGAACATTCCGGCGACAATCACGGGGCTGGACCGCGGCAACCCCGCATCGATCGGTGACGAAGGCGCGGACAAGGATATGCGGCGCACTGGCTATACGCCGCCATGCGCGCCGCGCGGGCCGCTCCACGAATACACGATCACCATCTACGCGCTGAGCGCGCCGCCCGCGACCTTGCCGGCGCAGGATGACGGCAGCGTCGACTGGGACCGGATTATCGCGGCGATGGACGATCTTGTGCTGGCATCGTCCACGCTCACCTTCGAAAACTGAACCAAAGGCCCGCAGGGCAGGAAGATTTCATCATGCGCACAACCATCCTCACCGCAGCCCTGGCCCTGACCACCGGCCTTGCGGCAGCCGATCCGCAGACGCTGACGGTCGATGTCTGGGCGGACAATTGGTTCGCGATGCACGTCAACGGCACCCTGGTGGTCGAGGATTCGGTCCCCATCACGACCGAACGGTCCTTCAATGCAGAAACGGTGACCTTCACCGCCGATCTGCCGATGACCGTCGCCTTCGAGGTCAAAGACTTCAAGGAGAACGACACCGGCCTGGAATACATTGGCACCGACCGTCAGCAGATGGGCGACGGCGGCATGATCGCACAGTTCCTGGATGCCGCGACGGGCGAAACCGTCGCCGTAACGGATGCCGCCATGCGGTGTCTGGTGGTGCACCGCGCCCCGCTGGACCGGGCCTGCGCCGATGCGCGCGATCCGGTGGCGGGTTCGGGGGCCTGCGGGTTCGAGACGACTGAGGTGCCTGCCGACTGGACCGCCGCCGATTTCGACGACACCGCATGGCCCGCCGCCACGGAACATTCCGCCGACGCGGTCGATCCGAAAGATGGCTACGACGCCATCACTTGGGACCCGGCGGCCCAGTTGGTGTGGAGCGAGGATCTGGTTCAGGACAACACGCTTTTGTGCCGGATGAAGGTCGAGGGTTAGGCCAACCGCGCCCGCTTGCGACGGACGGTCGTTTCCGCCCTGTGTTCTGCGTCGCGTCCTGGGACAACCTCTATCTCGGTGCTCAATCCATCTGTGTCGACCAAATGCCGACGTCTCCAGGCCGGGGGACGATGCCGATATATCCCTCGGCGTGTTGGATTATCAAGCCAGCGGGGCAAGCAGTGCGCGACATGAACGGGCGATCTCAGTTTTTCGGACCATCGACGTTGTTGCTTCAGGGCTAGGCTGGACCCTGAATGATCAGTCGATCATGCCGCGTATGTGAAGACGGATTTCGCCATGATCGGCCGCGCGTGCGACCTGGACACAACGCCCAAGCTTCGTGTCTGTCCCAAATCGATCGGACGGGTTGGCGCGGGACGAACCGCCGCACGGGTGCCCCATTGATCGGACTTGCGCGGTTTGGATACCCCCCTTAGGTATCGAGGCATGCGTTTCGCTCTGACCATCTTTCTGTCCTGTGTCCTGCTTTTGACCGCGGGTCCAAGCGCGTCCCACGCCTTCGCGCACGACAGCATCCACGCCTCGACCGACATGTCGCAGATGGTGCATGACGGCGGTACGACCGCCGCCGCGGAATGCTGCGACACGACGTCGGGGCGGACACTGTCCGGCTGCGGGGCGGACGTGGTGCTGTCCGATCTGGCGTTCGGGATCGCACCGTCGGCAAGCACCCTGCGCCACGCGACCCTGCCGGCGCAATTCCCGCACGAGGCGGTGCCTGATACGCCTCTGGGTCCTCCGAAAGTCTGAAGGTTTCGCCAAGACCCTTTCGGGCGCTCCGGCGCCGTTCCTTTCGAAATTGGATAGACCGATGATTACACGTCGCAATCTGCTTGCCCGCCTGGGCGCTGCCACCTTCACCACCGCCGTGCTGCCCATAGCCGGGACGGCCGCACCGACCGACACGGCCCGACCGCCTCTCCACATCTTGACGGCCCCGGGATGCAGCTGCTGTCACGCCTGGGCGGATCTAGCCCGCGCCCGCGGCCACGTCGTCACGGTTGAGGAGATGACGGATACCGCCGCACAAAAGAACGCGCTGGGCGTGCCGGAGCAGCTTGTCTCCTGCCACACGATCCGGGCGGAAGGCTACGTGTTCGAGGGACACGTGCCGTTCGACGCGCTGGATGCCGTTCTGCGGGACCGTCCCGCGATCGCGGGGCTTGCCGTTCCGGGAATGCCGATGGGTTCGCCCGGTATGGGCGACGATCCCGCCGCGCGCTTCGATGTCATCGCCTTCGGCGGCGCTGCGGGGGACGGGCGCGTCTTCTACCGTGCCGGAACAAATCAGCCGTTTGCGGGCTGAGCGGATGTCGCGTTCCCTTCTGATCGGCGGGCTTGCGCTTGCCGGTCTGGCGGCCACGCTGATGTTCGCCGCGACATTTCGCGGGGCGTCGGCCGAGGTGGTCACGCTCCGGGCCGAGGATGCGACCGTCGTGGCGCAGGGCCAAGATATCTACGCAACCGAATGCGCTGCCTGCCACGGGGCGGATCTGGAGGGTCAGCCGAACTGGCGGGCCCGTGATGCCGATGGCCTGCTTCCGGCCCCGCCGCATGATGCGACCGGTCACACTTGGCACCACGACGGAGACAGCCTGTTCCGCATCGTAAAGCTGGGCCTGCCGGAGCTGATCGGCGACCCGGACTATGCCACCGCCATGCCCGCGTATGAAGGCGTTCTGACGGACGACGAGATCGTCGCCGTTCTTTCCTATATCAAGTCAACCTGGCCTGCCGAAATCCGCGCGGCCCACGATGCAAAGGTTCCGTCCCCATGATCCGGTCACTATTCCTCGTCCTTACCCTGATTGCGGCGGCCACCACCGGCCAGGCCCACCAAAAGACCGAAGCCACGACACCACCTGCCGGGGCGACCGTGGCCGAGGTGCCGATGCTGCAGGTTGTCTTCGGTGGACCGATGCGGGTGACCTTCGCCGAACTCAGCCGTGACGGCGCGGCGGTCGGCATCACCCGTGTGGCCGGGATGGATCCCGTGGAGGCCTTGCACGCCACGCCCGATGCGCCGCTGGAGCCCGGCGCGTACCGGTTCGAATGGCGGGGCCTGTCCGATGACGGCCATCCGATGCAAGGGGACCTGTTATTCACCGTCGCGCCGTGACCGCCGCGTGACCGGTCTCGCATCGCTCGACGCCTTCGCCGTGGCCAGCGTCCTGTTCAAGGCGTCGGGCTATGGTGCCGCCCTTCTGGCGATGGGGGGCGTGCTGTTCGTGGTGGCCTTCGCCGTGCGGGCCGATCCTGCGACGCTGACGTTCGCCCGCCGCATCGCAGTGGCCGCCGCCCTGATCGGACTTGCCGTCTTGGCGGCCCGGTTCGGTCTGCGGGCGGCGCGGATTTCGGGCATGCGATGGGACGGGGCAATTGATCCGACCATGCTCGGCGTCGTTTGGCAAAGCCCCTTGGGGACGGCGGCGCTGTTCCGCGGTCTGGGGGAGGGTGCGATCCTGGCCATCCTGATCCCGGGGGTCGGGCGCGTGATCGCGCTTGGCGGCGCGGTTCTCGTCGCCCTCAGCTATACGCAGATCGGGCACACGCTGGGTGATCCCAGATGGCTGCTGGGCACGCTTTTGACAGTGCATCTGGTCGCGGTCGCGTTCTGGGTCGGCGCGCTGGCACCGCTGCACCGCGTCGCCGCCACGCCCGCCGGCGCTCCGCTGCTCCATGCGTTCGGTATCGCGGCGACCGGTGCGGTCGGCCTTCTGGCCGTGGCAGGGGTTGGCCTCGCCTGGTTTTTGACGGGGTCGCTTTCGGGCCTGTTCGGCACGGCTTACGGCATCGGGTTGCTGGCAAAGGTCGCGCTTGTGACCGGGCTGCTTGGCCTTGCCGCCCTGAACAAATGGCGGCTGGTGCCTGACCTGCGCCAAGGCACGCCCGGTGCCGCCGCAAAACTTCGTCGGTCGATCATGATCGAAGGCGTCGGAGTGATCGTGATCCTGGTTCTGACGGCGGCGATCACGACGGTGACGACGCCATCCGGAGGATGAAGATCGGCCAGATATGAAATCTTCGCCGAGATCTATTCAATCGCGAGCGCGATCCAGAAGCTGGATCAACTCCATGAACTTCGCGCGCTGATCCTCCCGGTCGCCGGAGGCCAGCGCATCTTCGATGCAATGGGAGGCATGATCCTCGATCACCAGCTTCTCGACCCCCTTCAGGGCGGCACGTGCGGCGGCAATCTGCGTAAGGATGTCGACGCAGTACCGATCCTCCTCGACCATGCGGGACACGCCCCGCACTTGGCCCTCAAGGCGGTTGAGACGTTTCAGGGCGGCGTCGCGGTTCTGGTGCATCTTTCGAATAAAGGGACTGCGGCAGGCGATGTCGAGGTGCGATCTTAAAATCGATGTCGGAACCATTGTAGTACAGCCATCGTTTACATACCCTATAGGGGTATAAGGAGGCCACGATGCCACAGCAGAACGACACCCGGTCCCACGGGTCCAACTATGGCCGTTTCGCCGCGATGATCGGCACATCGACGGTCATCATGTATGGGCTGATGTATCTGAACACCTATGCGCTCGATCATGTGTTCTTCAGTCAGACGCGGATGTGGATGGCGCTCTACATGGGTGCGGTGATGGCGATCGTGATGCTGGCTTTTATGTTGGGAATGTATCGCAACCGCACCGCCAACATCGCCATCTTCGCGGGTGCGGCGGTGGTTTTCGCGGCATCGCTCTGGCTGGTCCGGTCGCAAGAAACCGTGGGCGACATCGCTTGGATGAAGGCCATGATCCCGCACCATTCGATCGCGATCATGACGTCCGAGCGGGCCGGTATTTCCGATCCGCGCGTGCGCGAACTGGCCGATGCCATCATCGCGGCGCAGCGCTCGGAAATTGACGAGATGAAGCGCTACATCGCCGATATCGAAGCGAACGGTGACGCCGCCCCCGGCACGCCGCGCGCGGAATAAACAATACTCAACGGAGGCCATCATGCCCAAGGATACCCTGAACGCACCGGCCAACGCGGCCACCGGCAAGACCGCCGTTCTTTACCGCATGGTGATGGACAAACACATCTGTCCCTACGGGATCAAAGCGAAATACATGCTGGGAAAGGAAGGGTTCACGGTCGACGACCGCTGGCTTGAGACGCGCGAGGAAACCGACGATTTCAAGGCCGAGCATGACGTGAAGACCACGCCCCAGGTCTGGATCGAGGGACAGCGGGTGGGGGGCTATGACGCGCTTCAGGTCCACCTGGGCAAGAAGGATCCCAACGCCTCCGACACGTCCTACCAGCCCGTAATCGCGATCTTCGCCACCGGCCTTGGCCTGGCACTTGCCTTCGCCATCTTCGCGGGCGTTCCGCTGATCTCCTGGCAGGTGGTGGGCTGGTTCATCTCGATCAATATGGTCTTGCTGGGGTTGCAGAAGCTCAAGGATGTCGAATCCTTCTCGACCATGTTCCTGAACTACGACCTGCTGGCCAAGCGGTGGCCGCCCTATGGCTACATCTACCCGTTCGTGGAGACCGGCGCGGGCCTGTTGATGACGGCGATGGTCTGGTCGTGGCTGTCGGCCCCGGCGGCCCTGATCGTGGCGTCCATCGGTGCAATCTCGGTGTTCAAGGCGGTCTACGTGGACAAGCGCGAGATCAAGTGCGCCTGCGTGGGCGGCAACTCGAACGTGCCGCTCGGCTTCGTCAGCCTGACCGAAAATCTGGCCATGATCGGCATGTCCACCGTGATGCTGGCGCAGCTGATTTTCTGACCGGATGTCCCCCGGATCGCACGTCAGGTCCAGGTCACCGTGCCGCGTGAGACCGGTGCCGAGGTTCGGTCCGGGGGGCGAATGATGTCTGGCAGTCGGCCGTGCGCGCGGCCTTATCAAAAGGCGTCCGGGTCGATCGGGTCCGGCCCCGTTTCCCAAGCCAACCGATCCATTTGCAGGTGTCATATCGAGGCGAGTTCCGTCGGACACATCGCGCGCTCGCAGATCGAGCTTTCCACGTTATACCTCGTTGAGGACATCGAATAAGCGGATGTCCATGTAGTTAGAAAGCCAACCGCAAGACTTCCCGGAGCTTATGATGGAGGCCGAGGATCCGATCCTGGGATTTCCGGTGGTTGGGATTGGCGCATCCGCACGGGGCCTAGAAGCGGTCAAGAAAATGGCTTCGCATGCGCGGGATGACTGCGGACTGGCCCTCGTTCTTGTCCAGTATCTCGACCCCGACCATGAAGGTCTGATGACCGAATTGATTTCACGGTCGACGGACCTTCCCGTTCAGCAGATGAGAAACGGCGGCTTGCAGAAGCCGGACGAGGTCTTCGTCATACCGCCGGGCCACGCGCTCGAAGTGTCGGCCGGCCATCTCTGCCTCAAGGCATTCGATGCGCCGCGCAATTTACGTCGGCCGATCGACAATTTTTTTGCATCGCTGGCACGGTCGCAGGACCAGAACGCGGCGTGGTATCGCGAAGGCGGTAGCGGGTATCGCGGGCACGCTGCACAGGTCTTTCACTCGGGAGATGCAGCGGGTCGCCAACGTCGAACGCACACGGCAGACGGGATACTATTTCGCGGGCCGGAAAGCCCATGCGGCGGCTTATACGGATGTCGATCCGAGGCGGACACCCGCCCCAGATCGGAGGGGCGCGACCGTTCCGTCCGGGACCGGACCGGGCGATAATGGGTCACTTTGCGGTGCCGCACACCTGTGTCACCCTGCTGGTCGAGCTGACCGCAGGAGACATGGGCCTGATCGCCAGCGAACGTGCCCACGCCGCCGACGCGCATATCCTCGATCCGGCCGGAAGGATCTGCACGTGGAACGGCCGAATGAGATCTACCGATTTGCTCGTTTTTCATCGGCCATGACTTGGGCGGGATCGGGCGTCGTTGGGAGCCTCGCGCTTGAGGCGGGACCACCCCATTTGCCACTGGCATCGTTCCATGCCTACGACCTCGGCGGTGCCGAATGGTAAAATAGCATTTAGGTGCCGGCGAACTGTTCATGGCTCAGCTTTAGCAAGCTGTGGCCGGTAGATTTTGGAATTCACTTCCTAACGGCATCAATCAAGATGTCGCCCGATGAAGCCAAAATGCGCGATTTTTCGCGGATCCTACCGGTTTGCGGCGCGACTGTCTTTAACATCACAAACGAGCCAAAGAGGCTTGGACCGCGTGAGCCAGAAAATCAAATTGTATCCTGAAACCTACTTTGAAGAGGAAACTCTGAAGAATTTCCGTCCCCCGAAGTGCATTACAAAAGGATAATGGCGGAGACGAATTCCGAAAGTTGTTGCTTACCAGTTGGTTAAGTGATTTTTTTGAATGCGGGATCGCTGCGTGCTGCGGATTGTGTAGCATAATTGAGCAATTCTGGCTTCTCGTGGTTATTGGCAGGGGAAACTTGATACTCGACACCTTTCAATCGGAAGGCCTGGCGACTTCGCGCTTTGGTTCGCACGGCGCTGATATGTACGCCCAGATCAGGAGGCCCCAAAGCGGCCATTGCGGCCGTCCACGTGGCGTGTTGGATGCCGCAGCGCGGCCGGCCAGACCGGACATTCGCCGCGCCTGCGAACTGCGGCTAGTTGTGAGCTGACGGATCCGGGACTTTGCGTACACTACTCAATGTACTTGCGTAGCCCAATCCCAGTGGAAATGATGGTAATTGAACGGCACCTTTCCGGTCATTAGAACCCGCGTGGAGTCTTCAGCGCGCTCAAATGCCGGGCAGCCAGCTGGGCTTTTCTTTGTTCCGGCGTAAATTTGGGTTCGTCCTTCAGCTTTTCGCCCAGCTGATCAAACGTCCAAATATGTCTTTCGGGGGCATTTGGCGCTTTTGGTTCTTCGTCGGGGCAGTACGGTATGCCTTGCCAGCGCATGAAAACAAAAGCGGTGGAGGCACCGGCAGGGTCCAACCAGTTTTCAAAACCCGGGTCCTTTGCGCTGATGACAAACCGATACTTGCCGTCCTCACTTTGATAAGCCTGCTTCGTCGTCAGACTTGTCTGCCGACGACGAAAATCAAAGGCATTGAACCAAAGATCGCCCAATTGAATGCCCTGGTACCTGGCGTCAGATCTCTCCACCGTGATGACAATGGCTGTATCTTCACTCATCTGGAAATGACCGGCGGAGTTGAATTGCCCTGGCAAGCCTTGCCCAGTTTTTCGCGGGGCGCTAATATGATTGGCCGGTAAATTGACTCTGAGCTGCTCGACGAATTTTATCCAGCCCCTCGTGGACCCGGTCAAATAATCCGACGCCCGTTTATATTGCAGGTCAACTAGCTCAGGGGATGGCAGCGGATTAATTTGACCAACCGTGTCAATCCGTTCTATCCGCCATGTGCCGCCCGTTTCCGTGTTCCAGTCCATCAGGCTTTCTCTGATCAGTACGCTGTTAGCGCAGAGTCCCCGTTCCGTGTTGCTTAGCCAGTTTTCACCGGCCTTCAGGTCGCAGGGCTTGGTATCACTGATGGTGATAGTGAATTCACCGTTTCGTTTGACCGACAACGCGTCCAAATCCAACTCACTGACTGGGATGGGGCTAGTGAGGTCTTCGTCAAAGCCTGGTTTGCCGGCACCAACTTGGATCTGCAAATCAGCGCTGGTTCCGCGTTTTCCGTAGATCACATAGGTTCCGGGTGTTTCGATACTGGCAAGAAAGTAGAGGTTGTCCGGATTTACCAAGCCAAACTGGTTGTGCATATCCAGTTGGCAAAACTCGGGAAAACATGGATCGTGCAGGACAAATCCTTGATCCAAAGCGGAGGCGATCTGGTGCTTGAGCTGTCGTTCGGCAGCGGCAAGTTCAAGGTCCGGGTTCGGACTGTATTGTAGCCAAGGGGCCAGTGTCATGGAGTGCCGGGCTTGCTCGATCGCGCGTGCAAACCGTTCCGAGCCGGCAAGCCTGGATGGGGTTTGCGACCAATCTGCCAGTGGATTCTTCATTCGAGATTGGGCCGGCGTGAACGGGGCGGATGGGTCCCCCACGGTATTGCTGCATTGGATTCTTTCGTTCGATGTCGTTTCCATGTCTGTCACGCTCTTGCTTTAATGATTACGGATCGACCAGCAGGCCAGATTACTCATTGGTCGTGCGAGCTCAGGGAACGGTTCAAAGAAAAACCGAAATTTGGAGCGTGGCTCGTTCGACGCCCAGGCCCTGTCTTTGAAGCCATTGGGATACGAGTCCCTGTTTAATCGACGGCTCCGACACTACTCCCGTCTCCAGCGAACTCACGCCGATCTATTCGCATATCGTTTTGACACCGGTTTACATTGACGACATGTCGTAGCTTCTGGCCACAAAGGCATCGTCACCGGGAGAGCACGGTCGCCTGATGCTTACGTTGCTCGGGTTTGAGACCAGACTTGCGGCAACTCGTCAGTTTGAGCGCGAAGTTCCCTGTATTCACTTCGTTGCCGGCCGCTCGTCGACTGGGTGCGCAGATGTCATCCAGAGGTCTCAACGAGGGATGTCCGACCCCTGGCGGGACCTCGACCAATGATACCCGAAATGCTACCCTGGGTGATGCGAGGCAAACAGAAGCCCCTGCTATACAATACCGGACACGGTCATCTCGGCTGGACACTCGCCTCAGCAACCGCCGCGCTCGTGGCGGATCTGGCAGTAGCCTAGGAGTGCCGCCTAGCCCGGCGCTCGGGATCATTCCATACAAGTCTCATCGGGTGACAGGGCTGGAACTGGTCTTACCAAAACAGATCCGGACCGTCACCGACCCATTCGGCCCGGAACAGTGACATCTCGCGGTAAGCACCGGGCCTGCGGACAGCGATCTGGGATGGCACCCGGTTGCTCTAGATGTCTTTGGTGCGGGACGATCAATGAGATCTCTCGATGCAAATTCGGTCTGTGTCCTGATTTTAGATAAAGGTGCCGCCGACCTTTCGTGACGGCGGGACGGAGCTGCTCCGCTGCGTCACGTATCGAGCGGGAAGATCGGGCGAAGGACATTCTCGTAGTCGAGTGTGCCATAATTGACCGTGCAGAGTGCCCCGCTGTCGCAGATTATGATGCGTCCCGCGATTGGGGCGAAAGCGGCGCGGAAGTGCTGCATGGACCGCAGGGCGATGACATTGCACGCGCGGGGGGCGATCTCGAAGGTTTCGAATTGGGCGAGATCGAGCATCTGGTGGGCGATACTGACGACGAGAATGTCGATGCCTTCGACACGTAAGACAGCAGTCGCACCGAAACTGCGCTGCTGTCCCCCGAGGATGGGGCCATTCCCCACCACCGCTCCATCGCCGCGCCAGCGCAGGGTTCCCGTGACATGAATGGGACCGCCGCCGAAGCGCGGGTCGGTCTGCCCGCCCAGAGACAGGGAGACAGTCGCCCCGACACGCTCCCGTTGAAGCCGCTCCGCCGCTTCGGCGTCGATCATCGGGCCGAAACAGGCATCCGTCACGCCGGCCTCCAGCAGCGCCGCGAGCAGGTTGGTCGAGTCGCCATAGGCACCCGAACCGGGGTTGTCGGCATAGTCTGCGATGACGAGCGGGCTGCCCCCGGTCCAGGTTGCGGCGATGGCGGCGGCCTCCCCGACCGACAGATAAGTGTTCAGCGCTTCGTGCCGGCGGTTCCACATGTCGTCCGCGATCTCTTCGGCGATCACCTGGGGCGGGGTCGGCCCGTCCGTCCCGCGGTCATATGTGACGAGAACCGTCGGACCGACGAAGGCGACGTCGGCGCAGGGGAAGGCCCCGTTGATGCTGACCGCGAGAATATCGGGCCGGGCTTCCGCCGCGCGGGCCAGCGCATGCCGCTCGATCATCGGACCGAGGTCGGTCCGTCCGCCATTCGCCTCCTCCAGCATGGGACGATGGGCGCGCGAGGTGGCGGGGCGGATCTCGCCCGTCATGGCCCGGTGCAGCAGTTCGGCCACGCGGCGCCCCGTCGCGCGGATGTCGACATGGGGATAGGTCGTGTAGCTGACGAGGATCTGGGCGCAGTCGCACATCTCGGGGCTGACGTTCGCATGGGGGTCCAGCGTCACGGCGATGGGCAGGTCGGGCCCTACGACGGCGCGGAGGCGGCGCAGGATTTCGCCCTCGCCGTCATCGTGGGATGCAGTCACCATCGCGCCGTGCAGCATCAGCAGAATGCCGTCCCATTCGCACTCGGCTGCCGCAGTGAGAAGCGGCGCACAGAGCGTGTCGAAAGCGTCGTCAGTGACGCGTCCGCCCGGTCCAGCGGCGGCGCTGCCAATGTGGGTGACGCCCCAGTCGTGCAGGCGCGCGACGTCGAGGAGGCCGGCCAGTTCGGTGTTTGCATCACCGCGCGTGGCAATGGCCGTGGGCCCGTCGAGCAGGTATCGGTCGCGGAAGGCGGCGAGGTCGGTCGGGCGAATGTTGAAGGTATTCGTCTCATGCGAGATTTCGGCGGTCAGGACGCGGAAGGACAATTTTGGGGTCTCTTACAGGGGATGATGACAGGCGACAGGGTGCCCGCCGCGGCGTTCCAGCGCGGGCGGATCGGTCCGGCAGAGTGCATCGGCGTTGGGGCAGCGGTCCGCGAAGGCGCAACCGGGCGGCAGGTCGAAGGGCGACGGGACTTCACCCTCCAGGGGCGCGATCACACGGCGCATGGCCGGGTCGGGCGCGAAGGTGCTCTCCATCAGCGTACGCGTGTAGGGGTGACGCGCCGGGCGGTCGGTGTCGGGCAGCGCCTCGACCACGCGGCCAAGATACATCACCAGAATCTCGTCGCAGAAGTAGCGCACCAGGCTCAGATCGTGGCTGATGAACAGATAGGTGAGGCCCAGCTCCGAGCGCAGATCCTCCAGCAGGCTGACGATCTGCGCCTGCACCGAGACATCGAGCGACGCGGTTGGCTCGTCGAGGACCAGGAGCGACGGGCGGAGCGCCAGCGCACGTGCTATCCCGACGCGCTGTTTCTGGCCGCCCGAGATCTGATGCGGAAAGCTGGATGCCAGACCGGGGTTGAGGCCAACCATCGTCAGCAGAGCCTCGATCTCGCCGGGATCGGGCGTACGCCCCTGTACCACGAATGGCTCGGTCACCGCGCGGGCGACGGTGTAGCGCGGATCGATGGCGGAATAGGGGTCCTGGAACACCATCTGCATCCGGGCACGCAGCTTGCGCATTTCGCCCGCCGACTTGGCCAGCAGGTCATCTCCGTCGAAGCGAACGGTGCCGGACGTGGGCTCGATCAGGCGCAGGATCAGGCGCGCGAGCGTGGACTTGCCGCAGCCCGACTCGCCGACCACGCCGATGGTGCGGCCGCGCGCCAAATCGAAGCCGACGCCGTTGACGGCGTGCATCACGCGGGCCTTACGAAACGGGCCGCCGGGGGCGGTGAACCGCTTGGTCAGGTCGCGGACCTCCATGAGATTGACCGTCATGGCGCGACGCCGGGGAGGTGGCAGGCGACGGCACCGGTGGCGTTGGGTTCGAGTTCCGGGACGATGCTCGCGCAGACCTCCTCGGCCCGGTCGCATCGTGGGTGAAAGGGACAGCCCGGCGGGTAGTTCAGCACCGTCGGCACGGTTCCCGCGATCCCGGTCAGTCGTGCCCCGTCGTCGAGGCCGCGCGGGATGCAGCCGATGAGAGCCTGCGTGTAGGGGTGCTGCGGCGCGTCGAAGATGTCGCCCACCGGGCCCTGCTCGACGGCGCGTCCGGCATACATCACCACGACCCGGTCGCAGGTTTGCGCGACGACGCTCATGTCGTGGGTGATGAGGATGAGGGCGAGATCGCGGCTCTTCACCAGATCGTCGAGGAGCCGGATGATTTGCGCTTGAACGGTCACGTCGAGCGCCGTCGTCGGCTCATCGGCCACCAGCACATCCGGGTCGGCGGCCAGCGCCATGGCGATGACGATCCGCTGCTTCATGCCGCCCGACATCTGGTGCGGATAGCGGTCGCAAATCGTGGCCGGGTCGGGGATGCGCAGTGTGCCGAGGATCTCCACGGTGCGGGCGCGGGCCTCGCGGGCCGTCATCCCGAGGTGGAGGACAGCTACGGCATCGACCTGCGGACCGATGCATTGCAGCGGATCGAGCGAGGTCATCGGGTTCTGGGTGATGAGGCCGATGCGCCCACCGCGAAGGCGACGGTAGGCCTTCTCCGTCAGCGTGGTCAGTTCCTGCCCGTCGAAGGTGATGGAGCCCGCGGTGATGCGCCCGCCGGCCAGCGGCAGCAGGCCCATGACCGCCATCGCGGTCAGCGATTTGCCGGAGCCACTTTCGCCCACGATGCCGAGCGTTTCGCCCTTCGCCACATCGAAGCTGACGCCGGAGAGCGGGGCGACTGCGCCGAAAGCGACTTGAAGGTTCCGAACCGATAGCACTGTCAAGCGCCCCTTATCCGGTCGCGAATGTCGAGGGCGCGGATCAACTCGTCACCGAACAGGTTCACCATGATGACGGTCACGGCGACGACCACACCCGGAAAGATAATGACCCACGGCGACAGGAAGAGCTGGGCGGTGCCGCTGGACATCATCGCGCCCCAGCTTGGCGTTGGGGGTTGCGCGCCGAGGCCGAAGAAGCCCAGCGTCGCCTCGAGCACGATGCCGTCGCCGATGGCGAGCATGCCGACCACGATCACCGGCGCGATCGCGTTCGGGAGCAGGTGGCGCAGGAGGATGTGGTGCGGCTTGGCCCCGAGGTTGATCGTCGCCTCGATGAACGTCTCGCGTTTGAGACGTACGATCTGGGCACGGGTGAGCCGGGTAAATTGCGCCAGGTAGGCAATGGCGATGGCGAAAGTGGTCGAGGTCAGGCCAGGGCCGATGATGGCCACGAAGATCAGCGCGATGAGGATGTCGGGAAAGGACCACGTGAGGTCGACTACGGTCATCACGCAGCGCTCGAAGAGCCCGCCGAAGTAGCCCGCCGCGGCCCCGAGCGTCATGCCGACAGTAATGGAGATGGCGATGGCCGTGGCCGAGACCGACAGCGAGGTGCGCGCGCCGTAGATCACACGGGAGAGGACGTCGCGGCCGAACTGATCTGTGCCCAGCAGATGCGGCCAGCCCGGCGGCTGGTTACCGTTCATCAGGTTCTGGGCCGCGTAGTCGAAGGGCGTGATCCAGGGCGCGAAGATCGCCGTGAGCAGCAGCAGGACGAGGAAGCCCCCCGCAACCTTGCCCAGGATCGACCCGAACGCGCGGCCGAGGGATGTGTTTCCGAAGCCGCTCATCATGCGGGCCGCCGTTCCTGTCATGCTCGTCATGTCTTCGCCTCTCTCACGCGGGGATCCATCGCGGCTTGCGCCACATCGCCGATCAGTGTGCCGAGCATCACAGCCAGCGCCAGCATCAGCAGACAGCCCTGCACCACCGGATAGTCGCGCTGCCCGAGCGCGCGGATCAGGAGCGAGCCGAGGCCGGGGCGCCCGAAGACGAACTCCACCGTGACGGCCCCGCCGAGGATCCACCCGATGCGCAGGGCCAGGATCGTGACGACGGGGAGCATCGCGTGGGGCATGAGGTGACGGAACAGGATGGTGTTCGCCGGCAGGCCCTTGGCGTGGAGCAGCGTCACGAAATCCTCCCGCCGGGCGTCCATGAGGGCCACGCGGGTCACGCGCGCCACGAGGGCCACGCCGCCGAACCCGATGGTCAGCACCGGCAGGACCAGCGCGTCCCAGCCTTTCGCACCCGAGACCGGGAACCACTGGAGCTGTACCGCGAAGGCAAGGATCAGCAGCAGCGCCAGCCAGAAGCCGGGGACGGTGGAGCCGAGCAGGATGAAGCCGCGGACGAACTGCTCGACAACGGCGTTGCGTGTGGTCGCCGACACCGTGCCGAGCGCGATGCCGACGATGGAAGAGAAGGCGAAGGCGGCGGCCCCGAGGCGGAGCGAATAGGGCAGGTTGTCCCGGATCAGGTCGGCGACCGGCCGGCGCAGCACGATGGCCTCGCCGAAGTCGCCCTGGAACATCGCGAGGACCCAGCGGACGTATTGCACCACCAGCGGCTGATCCAGCCCGTATTTGGCCACGAGGGCCGCGCGATCGGCGGGGGAGGAGCCGACGCGCAGCAGGTTGTCCACCGGATCGCCCGGCAGCAGGTGGACGATGGCGAAGATCACGACTGAAATGGAGATTGATACCGGGATCAGCATCAGAACCCGAAAGAAGACGTATCGCAGCAGCATGGATCGCCTCCGTCCGTTCAGGCAGGTGCCCGCCCCCCGAAGGGAACAGGCGTTCGGCATTTATTCAGCTGGCTTCATGTCGAGCACGGTCTGCGACCGGAACCGGGTGCCGCGCACCGGATCGGGCACGCTGACGCGGTCGGCATTGAAGGCGAGGTTCGTGGTCGGCTGGTAGATCGGAACCATCAGGTGCTGGCTCAGGATGTACTCGTGGTAGGCGGTGAAATTGGCGATGCGCTCCTCCGAATTTGCACTGCCCTCCATCGCGACCTTGTTGAGCTGCTCGCCCTCGGGGTCGTTCCACATCGACACGTTCGGATAGCCCAGACGCTCGCCGGAGAAGAACCAGTCGAGAATGTCGGAGTTGTTCCAGTCGTAGGCGCGCACGGCGAGCTGATGGCGGTTTTCCTTGTACTCGTCGCGGATGGTGGAGCTGTCGAAGACGGTGATATCGGCCTTCATGCCGATGGCCGCCAATTGCGCCTGCACCACCTGCGTGAGCACGGTGAACTCGCTGCCGTTCTGGGTGAAGAGCTTCACCTCGAGCGGCGCGCCGTCCTTCATGCGCACGCCGTCGTCGCCCATCGTCCAGCCCGCCTCGTCGAGCAATGCGCCGGCCCGCTCCGGGTCGTGGGTGACGTTGAGCGCGGGGTCGACGGTCGCTTCCGGCAGCGAGGAGATGAGGAAGTTGTGCGCCGGTGCTCCCACGCCCTTGTAGATCGAGGCGACGATGGCCTCCTGGTCGATGGCGAGGCCGGTCGCCTCGCGGACGCGAATGTCATCGAAGGGGGCCGCGGTCACGTTGATCGGCATGTAGCTGATGCCGGTGCCGGGCATCTGGATCACGGTGACGTTCGGCTCGGCCTTGAGGACCTCGATGAAGTCGGTGGGGATTCCCAGCAAAACGTCGACGCCGCCGGTCTTCAGCTCCAAAAAGGCGGTGGACTGGTCGGGGATTTCCCGGAAAGTGAGGCGCTCGAAATGCGCGACCCCTTGATTTTCCGACAGGTCTGAGGCCCAGGCGTGGTCGTCGTTGCGCACGAGGACTGTCTCCAGCCCGATGTCGAACCGTTCCAGCTTGAACGGTCCGGTGCCGACGGCACCCGCGACGCCGTAGTCCGCGCCCATCTCCTCGACGGCGGCCTGACTGGGGATACCCATGAACGCGGAGCCGAGATTGTAGAGCAGGTTCGGCTCCGGCCGGTTCATGACGAATTTTACCGTCAGCGGGTCGATCACTTCGACCGATTCGATGGCGGCGGTCAGGAAAGCGTTCTCCGTGTCCGCGTAGTCAGGGATCCAGTCGGCGACGGTCTGTGCGTCGAAGGCGGTGCCGTCGTGGAACGTGACCCCCTCGTGCAGCTTGAACGTCCAGGACATGCCGTCGGACGCCTCTTCCCAGGAGTTGGCGAGGTGGGGGTGGAACGACTGATCGGCGTCCTGCTCGACCAGACGGTCGTAGATCATCGACGTGGCCGTGTTGAGGTTGGAGGACGTCACCGGATCGTAGGAGGTGGCCCCCAGTTCGCCCGCGTCGAAGGCGATCACGGCTTCCTGAGCGAAAGCACTCGACGCCACGAAGGCGGTAAGGGCGGCCACGAGCGCCGTGCCCGATAGAAGTTTCGTCATGGTCTGATGTCGCATCGGAGTCGTCCTCATGGGGGATGGGTCAGGGTTTGGATCGGGTCCGCGCGGCGGCTGAGCCGAGATGGCCGGTGAAGCGGTCGTAAAGGTCGGCGACGCGGTTCATCCGGTCCTCGACCTCGGGGCCAAGCTCCATGAACACGCCGTTGACGAGCAGGTTGGCAAGACTGGCCATCTGTGCCGTCGACTCCCAGAACAGGTTGAAATGCGTGGGCACGACGAAGACTTCGGACGCGACTTCACGCGCCCAGTCGCAATAGGGGTCGGTGATCAGCGTCACGGGAATGCCCGCCGCTTTCGCTTCGCGTGCAAGATCGCGGGCGAGGCGCGAGTAGCGCCGCGCTTCGAAGAGCACGAGGGCGGTGCCTTGCGGATCACGGGCGAGCAGCGGCGCGAAATTACCGTCCGATAGATCCAGCAGCTGTACGCCGTCTCGCAGGTACTGAAGCTGATTGACGAAGACCTGCGCCATGCCGCGCTCGGTCTGGAACCCGGCCGCGAAGACGGCGTCTGCCGTCGCGAGGCGGCGGACCACAGTGGCCCAGGCGTCCGACTGCGCCAGTTCGTAGACCGCGACGAGCGCCGCCATTTCCAGCTCCAGCCCGCCCGCCAGCTGGTCCTCTCCGGCCCGATGCCGGCTTTGCAGATCGCGAAGCCGGTCGCCGATCAGCCACGGCCCCTCGCCCAGTTCGGCGCGCAGGTACGACTTGAGATCCTTGAACCCGGTATAGCCCAGGCGCCGGCAGAACCGTCCTACGGTCGGTTCGCTGACCGATACCTTGGCGGCGAGACTTGCCGCGGTCTCGAACGGCAGAGTCGCGGGTTCGGCCAGCATGTAGGCGGCAAGGGCGCGGTCCGCCCGCGATGCGGAGACGGAGGCTTCGGTCAGGCGTTGGCGCAGTGGCTTGGTCATCCGGTCTCCTCCGCTGCTCCACGGTAGATAGAAAACTTTCACGGAGTCAAACAAATTGAAAAAACTTGCATCTGTGGCCGAGCCACGTCATTCCGGCGGGGCGCTCGCTACGCGCGCTCTGGGAGGACCGAATGATCCATGATGTCATCGTGATAGGTGCCGGAATGGCCGGTGCCTCGACCGCCTTCGAGCTGTCGTCCGAAGCCTCCGTTCTTCTTCTCGAAGCCGAAACGCAGCCGGGATACCACTCCACCGGCCGCTCCGCCGCGCTCTTCACCCGGAACTACGGCAGCCCCCTGGTCCGGCGGATCAACGCGCTGAGCGAGCCGTTCTTCCGTGATCCGCCCGCGGGATTCATCGAAGGCCCGTTGTTACATCGGCGCGGTGCCGTCGCCGTGGCTTCGCCCGGAAGCGAAGACAGGCTCGATGCTCTTCTGACTGCCGGGACGACCGACGATCCGGTGGGCGAGATATCCTGCGCCGATGCATTGGCGATGATCCCTTTCCTGCGCCCGGAGCGGGTCGCGCGGGCCGTGACGGAACCGGGCGTGACCGACATCGATGTCGCGTCTCTCCTGCAGGCCTATCTGCGCGGCTTCCGCGCGCGCGGCGGCCTGATCGCCACAAGCGCGCGGATCACGGCCCTCGCACGGGTCGGCGGCGTCTGGGCCGTGACAGCGGGCGGCGTCACGCACCGCGCGCCCACCGTGGTAAACGCGGCGGGGGCCTGGGCCGACGCGGTCGGTGCCATGGCCGGGGCCGCCCCCATCGGACTCGTGGCCAAACGGCGGACGGCGATCGTGATCGACGCGCCCACGGGGGTGGACGTGGCCGCGCTGCCTTGCGTCGATTTCGTGGCGACGGATGCCTACATCAAGCCGGAAGCCGGCAAGCTCATGGCCTCCCCCGGCGACGCCACACCGGACGTGGCGCAGGACGTGCGCCCCGACGAAATGGATATTGCCGTCCTCGCCGATTGGATCGGTCGTGAAACCACGATCGAGGTCCGCCGTATTTCTCACAGCTGGGCCGGATTGCGATCTTTCGTGCCCGACGAGGGGCCGGTCGTCGGGCGAGCCCCGGAAATCGATGGGTTCGTCTGGAACGCGGGCCAAGGCGGCTATGGTATAATGATGGCCCCGACGCTTGCCCGCGCTGCTGCCGCTGCTTGCTTCGATCGTGGCCTTCCCGACGATATGGCCGCGGCGGGCCTCCGGTTCGAGGACTTGAGTTCGGATCGAATGCGCAGGTGATCGATAAGAGCCGATCCCGCCGAAGTAGATTACGCCACCCAATGACCGATTCATTGCCCATTGCTGCCGTTCGCTTGGGATTGCGCCGCCGCAGTGCGGCTTCCCCATAGCTGACGCTGGCCATGGCGTGCAGCACTCGTATTAGCCAGATGGCCGCAGTGCGGACGAAGCTCCCCTTTGTTCATTCGATCAGAACGTCGGCTTACGGTATCCGCTTGGAACGCCCGAGGCTGGAACGGGGCGGAGCTGTCCGGCCGACCAGTCTTTTGCATCATACCCCGAACTCAGCTGTCCCGAAGAGCATCCAAGCCATCGAGATTACGAGCAGCGCGGCCATCGCGCCGTTGAACCAAGCAATCCGGTTGCCGTGGGCGACAAACCGGGTGAGCGAAGCACCGGCCAAGGCCCAAATGGAGATCGCGGGCACGTTCACGAGGAAGAAGAGACCTATCAGTATTGCGAGGCTGAACAGGTAGGTCTCCGGTACGGTGTAAGTTACGGGCAGGATGAGGGCCACGGCCCAGGCCTTCGGGTTCACGAGCTGGAACGACGCTGCCTGGAGGAACCCGATCGGCGCGCTAACCTCGGGTCCGCCCGCGCTCGGCTTGGCCCGACTGCGGACGATCTTCGACGCGAGGTAGAGGACATAGGCAGCGCAGGCGAATTTCAGCACGGTCACAACGCTCGAATGGGTGTGCATCACCTGCCCAAAACCAAGTCCGAGCACCGCGACCATCGACAGGAAGCCGAACGAGATACCGAAAACGAGCGGTAGCGAACGGCGGAACCCGAAGGTCGCGCCCGACGACAGCAGCAGGACGTTTCCCGGTCCCGGCGAGATCGACATGACGAAGGCAAACCCCATGAGGGCGATGGCAGTCTCGAAGGGCATGGATGATCTCCGGCACGAGGTTGCGGTCTCGAACCGGCTGCGGTTCGTTCCTTGCACCGTGCCAGTGCAAGCCAACCCGAACACCACCCGTTCGTCCAAGATACATGCCCAATAGTCCCGCGTGCAGGACAATGTGACTGAATACGTCTATCATCGACGCATGATAGCGATGGATATCCTTACCGACCTCTTCGAGACGCTGCGATTGCGCAGCCTTCTCTCCTTTGTAGCGAACCTGCGTGCGGAGGATGCAATGGCTATCCCCGCCGAGACCAACGTCGTTCGTTTCCATCTGGTCCGCCGCGGCGGCTGCACGATGGAGGTGCCGGGCCTTCCGGAGCCGATGTAGCTGAAACGGGGGGATCTGGTTCTCATCCCGCACGGGGCTTCGCAAGTTTTGCGCGGAGTAGGGTCTGAGGAGCGTGATCCTGTCTCCCTGCCCACTTTGGTCGAAGCTGGTTGTCTGACGGGGGCATCCTCAGTGCCGGTCCAGGTCCGATCGATGCGTCACTGCTCTTTGGCTATTACCGGTTCGAAGACGGTGCGGATCATCCTCTTCTGACCTCCCTTCCAGCCGCGATGATCGTGCGGGACGGCGCGGCGGGCACGGACCCTTGGACAACCGCGGCCTTACGACTCATCGCGTTGGAAGCCGATCGGATGGGTGATGGCGCGGGCGCGATTCTGACCCGCGCGGTGGAGATCGTCTTCGTGCAGGCCATCCGCGCTGCCATCGCCGACCTCCGGGACATGTCCAACGTGTCCAGCTTTCTTGCAGCGCTTGCGGACCGGCATTTGACCCGTGCCCTCACAGCGATCCATGCAACGCCAGCCGCACCCTGGACGCTGACGCAACTTGCGCGGGAAGCGGGCCTGTCGCGCACCGCCTTCGCCGAACGCTTCGCAAAGACAGTCGGTCAGCCCCCCATGGCCTACCTGGCCGGCTGGCGCGTCACCCTGGCCGGGCATCTCCTTCGGGATGGGAACCTGTCCACTGACGAGATCGCCGAGCGCGTCGGCTATGCCTCACCTGCCGCCTTCGCCCGCAGGTTTAAGGCTGCGACAGGGATTGGACCGGGGGCATATCGACGGGCAAACTGAAGCATGTAGATCCATCTCCTGCCGGTCTGTGCGCCTCTACCTTCACGACCCAACGGGCTGAAACCGCGAGATCTCGTCAATCGGTCGTGAGTTTCACGAGACCATCAGCAGCGCCGCCTCCGCGGCCTCGCCCACCGATCCGGCAACCGAACCTCGGACAAGCGTCCGCACCGCCCCTCGGGACCTGCGCCCGAGGACGATGCAGTCGGCATGATGGTTGCGCGCGACGAGAGCGATGGTCTGGGCCACTTCGCCGGTCTGGATCAGGCGCCCTACGCCCATCATCCCCAATTCTCGCGCCGACACGACCGCAGCAGCGAGGCAGAACTCGGCGTCCTTTCGCAGCAGCGGCAGACTGGGCGTGTCGATCCCCTCAAGCTTCGCATAGTCCTCGATTTCCTTGGAGGCTCGGACCTCACGCGCGACGGCGAGGAACGTCAGTTTTGCATCGAGCGCCAGTGCCAGACGGGAGGCGACGACCGCCGCCCGGCAGGCCGGACCGGACCCGTCGACACCGACGAGGACGTGTCTGAACGATCTGGTGGGGGACGCCTCCATCATGCGAGCCAGAGCTGGAACAGGAGCCCCGCCGCCATGGACCCGGTAAGCGCGAAGGCGACGTAGAGCGCAAAGACCGCGCGGCGGGCCAGCGCCCAGACCGCAATGGCGGCCGGCAGTGAGGTTACGCCGCCCGCCACCAGGAAGGCCAGCCCGGCACCTGGAGCCATGCCCTGATCCACAAGTCCGGAGACGAGCGGCAGGGCCGCGTAGCCGTTGAGGTAGGCCGGAACCCCCACCAACGTGGCGATCAGGATCGAGGCGAAGCCCTCGCCGCCAACGGCCTGCGCCACCCATTCGGCCGGGACGAAGGCGAGCATCAGGCTTTCGAGGACGAAGGCAAGCGAGAGCCACTTGAACAGGAACAGCGAGGTCTTCGTCGCCTCGCGGCCGAACTTCGTGCGTCGTGCCGCGTCGTGCCAGAACGCCCAAACGGGCGGCTTCGGGTCGCGGATTCCCGACGCGCCGCAGCCGCCGTTGCCGACGCCTTCGCGAAGCGGATCGGCGAAGGCCCCCGACCGCGTGAGGGCGAGCGTGACATAGCCGCCGAAGAGGCCCAGCCCGATCGCCGCCAGTGTCTTTGCGATTGCGAACTCAAAGCCGAGGACGCCCGCCGTTAGCGCGAACATCGACGGGTCGATCACCGGGGAGGCTAGCCAGAAGGCCATGACGGCCGACAGTGGTACGCCCATGGCGAGAAGCGCAGCGATCAGCGGGATCACCCCGCAGGAGCAGAAAGGCGACAGCCCTCCGAACGCTGCGGCCACGAGGATCATGACGACGGGTGCACCGGTGAAGGCGCGGGCGATAAGGTTGTCCGCGCCCGTAGCCCCGGCGTAGGCGGCGAGGCCGATGGACAGGAGCAGGTAGGGAGCGGTCTGGAGCAGGTTCGCGGCGACGAAGGACAGGCTGTCCCGGCCCTGCGTCGGATCGAGCATCCAGACGAGAGCCAAGATCGCGGCGGTGGCGAACCAGACGCGCTGGTCGGACCAGAGACGCCGGGCGATCTCGGTTCCCTGTCCGGTGAGGCGGAGGACGGTTTCGGTCATAGCGTAATATCCAGTTTTGTAGTTACTTAAAACCAAGCGAAAGATGGTCGCATGTCACGCGGCGTCCTTCCGCACGAGCGCCACGCCCTGGCAGCATTCGTCAGTCAGGAACGCGAGCGCCGCGTTCATGGCGGCGAAGTCGGCCCGGTTCACGACCTCGCGGCCTCGCCGCTCCTGCGTGACGAGACCCGCAGTGACGAGGGTGCGCAGGTGATGGGCTAGTGTGGAGAGCGGCAACCCGGTGTGGCTGGCGATGTCCCCAACGATCAGCCCGTCCTCGCCCGCGCGCACGAGCAGGCGGTAGACGTCTAGGCGAGCCTCATGGCCGAGGGCGGCAAGGGCGCGTGCAGTTGCGGCGGAGCGGGATGACTTATTCATGACAGAGAACATAACTACATATCTAGTTATGTCAAGATACCTACAACTACAGAGCTGGATTACTTGAGTGCACCTATGCGAGACCCTCGCATGAAACATCCAGCACGTTCCAATTGGATCTGTTAGGGACTTCGAGACACTCTGCCAAGCAAATCTAGAGGCTATCGGAACGTCCAGACCTCGCGGCCCAGAGCGGAAATTCACGGCATTGTCGGGCGCTGCGTTGCAGCTTTATCGAAGCAGACTCTCAATATGAGAGTGGCGAGACGTGAAGCGAGAGTTAAGGATAGGATCAGCCCCGTAATTCGGCGATCGGAACCGAAGGTTCACTTCTATGAATGTCGCAGGTAAAATTCCTACAGTGATGTTTTGAGGCAGATTGAGTCATGCTACTTTTTTTGCGGCTAGTATTGAGAAATCTGCGCATGCGTCGAAATATGAAAGTTAGAACTGTAGTGGTCGGCATATTTCTTCTGCTTGGCGAACCAGCTCGGGCCTTGGATGCATGTATACTCGACGTCAGCGGTGACGAGCTAGTGCTGGATATTGAAGTGGAGGAGCCAGGGCACCTCGCATGGCATCCTGGAACTCTGCCGGGATACCACGGCTTGCTTCTGCGTCCGCTCAACCGGGGTGGTCTGTACGAAATAGACGGCATCAACTACCGGGAAGTCCCAGAACCTGCACCCGGCTCAAACCCAAATGAGCGGGCTCCCGTTTTCGTCCGGGGCGGTTGGCGGATTCATTTAGGCGAGAAGGGCATCACATGGGGCATGCCGCCTGGGACGGATGAATGGCAACAGATCGCACCCGGCCAGAGACGATGGCGCGGGGTTTACGATGAGGGAACACAGGATCTCTACGTCTCCTTCAGCCGCGAAGCGCCAGTCATGCACTGGACCGGCAGCCTTTTCGAGCCGGCAGACCCGCTGCCCGTCCTGAGACGCGATGGAAGTTCTTTTCTCTCGATGTCTACAGTTCCTCTTGCGATCCGTACGATCGCCGATCTCGGTGGCACGCTCGCGGTCACACAAAATGATGGTGATCCGCGCGGGTTGTGGTTTCGGCCCGAGGGCGGGACGTGGACACTGGTCGCCGACGAAGTGTCGCTGAAACAATTACAACCCGGGCTACGCCTTCCTGCCAATCTCGACAATATCGACGTCGGGCAGGATGGTCGCACGATGCGGCTGTTTGCCAGCGCGAGCTGGGAGGCCACGCCCTTGCTCAGCCGAGAAGGCGGCACATGGACCCTTGCTGATGCCGTGCCATTGGAGGTTTTCTGGCAGCTGCACGAACCGAGCGGCATGCGGCTCGGGTGGATTGGTCGAAGAACGCAGCAGTTGGAAGAAAGAACGTTTCTCGGCACCCGCACGGTCGAGCCAATACCACCAGCTCTTCACATACTATCACCCGGAACAGTCCGACCCCAATCGGTTGAGGGTATTGATCCCCCCATAGTTTCACCGGCAATCCCGTGCCGCATTCTGTAACTTATTTCGGGTCCACCGCGAGCGTGGACGGAATCGCACCCTTGCTTGTGCTCTCGAGCGAAGGTTGGCTTGCCTATGACGGATCCACCTTCACTTCCTTGCCTTCGCTAAGTCTTGATCGAGTCGGCGAGTTGTCTCGGATAAGTCGGATAGGGCCGCTTGTCGTGGTTCAATCGGCGAGCGGCGTGTTCATACTTGATGACGATCTAAATGCGTCACGCGTGGACACGTTTCCTGTAGAGCGACCATCAAGTAGCAGCGCAGAGATCGCATATCTCGAAGAAAGCGACCTGTTCGTCGTCGTGGGCAACGGTACCCTCTACGTATCTTCAGGCCTCAAGAACTTTCGCGAGATCCCGACGAAGGTGTCTATCCAACGAATTGTAGCTCCGCTGCCCGACCGATCGGCTCTGTTACTTGTCGGAGCCGATGGTCTTTACACGATTGAAGGATCCTGTCCGGAGATCAACGAATAGGTGTCCAGAAAAACCTAGCCTGAACGTCATTGCCAGGGGAACGGCCCATAACGGATCTTCGCGGCAGAGGTCGACGCTGCGGCGCAGCTTTCTCCGTAGCGGACATTCGTTACCGACGCGCCACTCTGGATCGCGGCGAGCGAGGACAAGAAGGCAGCACTGACCCGGGTGGCGCATGCGTTCAGGTGCTTCGCGGAAGGGCTGCTCGTTGAGTAAGTGCGTATACTCTTCTGCGACGTTGCAGTCTCTTACTGGCCAATGGGAAAGGGCGTTCTGCCCCCGAGGGCGATCTGAAGCTGAGCCCAAGCGAGCGCTCGATCTCGGACGAGCGTTGCGACATCCTGCCGGATGGCCACCGTGTCGCGACGAGCTTGTAGAACGTCGTCCAACGAGCCCTCTCCGGCCTCGAAAGACAGACGCAGGAGCCTTTCGACCTCGACGCTCGCCTCGACGGCGCTGTGCTGCGTCGTGAGCTGACGAATCAGCGATATGCATTCCCTCAGGAAGGTCTCGACGTCGAGGATCGCGCGCTCAACGGTCTGGCGCCAGATGAGTTCGGCCTCCTCGGCGGCCGCGCGGGCCCGGTCACGATCGGATCGACGCGCCCCGCGGCCAAGGATTGGAAGCGAGAGGCGGGGACCGAAGTTCCAGTCGAGCGTCGTCGCATTGGTGAGCGAGCCTGTCTAAGTCAGGCTCGGTAGGATCGCCGCCTCCGTGACCCCGATTTCCGCTGTGGCGGCGCGCCACCGACGTTCGGCGGTTTGGACATCGGGGCGCAGCCGTATCGCATCGATCGGCATCCGGCGAGGAGCACAGACGTCGGGCTGAGGTTGGGGTGCCCGGACTTGGAGGCGGGGCAGAAGGGCATCGTAGTGCATGCCGCTCAGCTGCGCCAAGCGCAAAGCCTGCACTTCGAAGGCCGTTTCGAGAGCCGGCAACTCGGCTCGCGCCCGCGCGAGGTCGAAGCCGGTCGCCTTGACCTCGGCCGCTGCTGCCTCAGTGCGTCGGCGCTCCGCGCCGAACAGATCGAAGACGAACCCCGCGTCGAGCGACACCGCGGTATCCTCGGTGATGATAATCGTGCCGTCCTCGTCGCTCCCGGTCCTGGTGCGCGTCGCTGCGGCTGATCCAGACGCTTAAGACTCCAAGCCTCGTTCCTGCAAGGCTGCACGGGTGGCGTCGATCCGCGTCCGCGCGATCGCAAGATCGAGATTTCCGACTTCTGCTGCTTCGATTACTTTGTCCAACGCCGGGTCTTTTAGAGCCCTCCACCACTCATCCGGCAAGGCCCGGGGGATCTGCGTGGCCAACAGAGAGGACCCTTCCGCCTCGATCAACGGCGGGACGAAATCGGGTCCCACGACCGCGCAGCCGGCGAAGAGGGCGAGCGCTCGCCTCATTCCATGGTCTTCTTCCGATGGTCGATCAGGACAAGCAGCGCGGGCGTGACGAAGAGCGTAATGCGGTGGCGATCACGATGCCGCCTGCGATGGCGCTCGATAGTTCGGTCCACCATTGCGTCGACGGCGCGTCGAACGTGACGGACTGGCCCGGTATGTCGACAGTGGCACCTAGTACCATCGGCATCAGGCCGAGCACGGTCGTGATCGAGGTCAGCATGATGGGGCGGAAGCGCTGCCGCCCCGTCTCGAGAACCGCGTCGACCGCAGCGCGGCCTTCGGACCTCAGAACGTTGTAGGTGTCGATCAGGACGATGTTGTTGTTCACGACGATGCCGGCCAGCGCGATGCAGCCGATTCCGCTCATCACGACGTCGAAGGGCCGCCCGGTCACCAGGAGGCCGAAGAGGACGCCCGCGGTCGAAAAGACGATGGCCGAAAGGACAAGGAGCGCCTGGAACACCGAATTGAACTGCGTCACCAGCACGACGAACAAAAAGTTCACGCCGGATGCGGTCGTCGATCCCGGCGGCGAGCATGCGGTCCTCGAAGGAGTGGCGCAACGAGTAGAAGGAGTGACGCGGCGTCTCGAGCAAACCATTCGCCCGAAGGAATTTGTTGACGACCGCGCTGAGTGTAGCCCGGCTGGGGTAGCGGGGGAAGCCCTCGGGATATTGCTTGAAGGCTTCCAACGAGACGCCCGTCAGGGGGATCACGCGGCGGGCGTACCGGCTCTTCAATTGACGCCCCTCTGCTTCGATGGAGATATGTGGCACGTCGCAATCGAGCCGGATCGTATCCGTCGTCAACGCCGCTCCTTCAGATGGGCGATAGCCGGTGTTAATCATACCCAACAGCAAAGCGCGCGCTTGGCCATTCAAGCCGTCCAGCGCGCCGGGGGCGAGCAGGCGTGTCTTGATCCACTCCTCGCTGAACGGTGGACGGGTCCTTGCCTCGCTCTCCTTGAGGGACAGTTCGCCGAGCGGCAGCGATAGCCCAAGGCGCTTCATCGTATTCACGGTCTTCAGCACGTCGGCGAGATGGATCAGGTCCTTGTTGGCCGAGTTCGCCGTCACTTCACCCGCCGCGATCCGGTCCAGCCAGTGCTGACGGAAGTCCAGCATGTCGTCGCGGATGATGTTCGCGATTTCCTTGTCGCCGACCACCGCGACGAAATTGTGGATCGTCCTGCTAAGCGGTGCTTCCCAGCGGCGCAGTTGGTCTTCGCTTTTGCCGAGGGTCTTCTCCCTCGCGAGCGTCCAATAGAGTTGCAGCGCCTTGGTGACCGTGATGCGGGGTTCGGGAACAGTGCCGAGAAGGGCGGCGGCCTCGACGGGGTCGGGCTGGTTCGCGGGAGCCGGAATGGCCTCGACGCGTGCGACAAATTCCTCGATCAGCAGTTTGGCCACACTGCCCGCGTCCAGATACCGAAAGCCCCGCGCCCGAGCGAGGTAGCGCGCCGCCTCATAGCGGGTTTCCGCGTCTCTGCTGTTCCCGGCCAGACGCGCTTCCCAGGCTTCGATCATCTGGGACCACGCGCGATCCGCCTTGCTGTGAGCGACCGTCTCCGAGTCGGTATGCAGGCTGATCCAGACCGTTACGCGCGGCTCAACCCCGCGATACCGGCGTGGAACGCGACGTCTCAAGTGAAAGGTGCTACGCCGCTTGGCAATGCTTATGACGGAAAATCTCCGCATTTGTGTAGCAAAATGTGCAGCAAATCAATCGGACCAAGAACCGCCATAAGCGCGAAAGTGCCAAATTCCACATTACTATCTGGTGGTTATGAGATAGCGATTCTGAGGAAAATGGCGGAGACGAAGGGATTCGAACCCTCGATACCTTGCGGTATACTCCCTTAGCAGGGGAGCGCCTTCGACCACTCGGCCACGTCTCCGCCGACCCGTTTATGGACCCGGGGCCCGGGGGGCAAGGCCAAATTCCGATGATCGCTGCAGGGATGGAACCGTCACATCGCTTCCTGCTCGAAGCGCCGGCGTGTCGATTGGTGCCACCGCGAAACTTAGGTTCAGCCGACTGAGATAGTCCCATGCCCCATAACGAAAACGTCCCCGACCGCAGGCAGCGGACGGGGGCGCGAAGCATCAGGTGGTTCCGCCGTATCCGATCAGACGCTTTGGCTGTGCAGGACGACGCGCGATTTCAACGGCACGCGATTGTACAGATCGACGGCCTGATCGTTGACCAGACGTGCGCAACCGTTCGACACGGCTGTTCCGATCGTTCCGGGCGCGTTCGTGCCATGGATGCGCAGGAAGGTATCGCCGCGGCCCGGTTCGAACAGGTAGAGCGCGCGCGCACCCAGCGGGTTGTTCGGACCGCCGGGCATGCCGTCCTTCCACTCCCCGTAGGCCGGGTTGCGTTCGATCATCGAATTGGTCGGGGTCCAGCTGGGCCATTCCTTCTTGGCCCCCACAAAGAACTCGCCCGACTCGTACAGGCCCGGGCGGCCGATGCCGACCATGTAGCGCATCGCGCGCGCCCCCGGCATCGTCCAGAACAGCATGAAGCTGTCGGGCAGCACATGCAGCTCATTGGGGGCGATGTCGGGCCGGATCGCAACTTCGACGGGCAGGAAATCGGGGCGCATGGCCTGCGCCATGGCGGCATTTCCGCCGAACAGGGAAAGGGCGACACCGCCTGTGATCATCTGACGTCTGTTCATCGTGACATCTCCTCGAAGCAAACTTTTCGGCGCGCCGGCAGGGGCACGGTGTATCTGGTCAACGAACAAGGGCCACAGGCCTTTCCAAATCTCAAGGTCACAATGCCGTGTGATCCGATATCAGGGGCGGGGCGTGGCATGCGGGACGCGCCCGCGCGCGCCTCAGGTGTTGAACAGAAAGTGCAGCACATCACCGTCCTTGACGGTGTAAGCCTTGCCCTCGGCGCGCATCTTGCCCGCCTCCTTGGCCGCGCTTTCCCCGCCCAGGGCGACGAAATCGTCATAGGCGATGGTCTCGGCCCGGATGAAACCCTTCTCGAAATCGCCGTGGATCACACCGGCGGCCTTGGGTGCGCTTGTGCCATGGGGAATCGTCCAGGCGCGCGCTTCCTTGGGACCGACCGTGAAATACGTCTCCAGCGCCAGCAATTCGTAACCGGCCCGGATCAACCGATCCAGCCCCGGCTCTTCCAGGTCCATCTCGGCCAGGAACTCGGCGGCCTCCTCTGGGGCCAACTGCGCGATTTCTTCCTCGATCTGGGCCGAGATGACGACATGCGCGTTGCCCTGCGCGGCGGCCATCTTGCCCACCGCCTCCGACATCGCATTGCCCGTCGCCGCCGACGCCTCGTCGACGTTGCACACATACAGGATCGGCTTGGAGGTCAGCAGCTGCAGCATGTTCCAGGCCTTGCGGTCGTCATCGGCCACCTCGATCGTGCGCGCAGGCTTACCATCTTCCAGCGCCACCAATGCCGCCTTGAGCAATCGCTCCTGCGCGACCGCCTCCTTGTCGCCACCCCGGATCTTGCGCGACAGGCCGGCGATCCGCTTCTCGATGCTCTCCATGTCGGCGATCATCAGTTCGGTCTCGATGATCTCCGCATCTTCGACCGGGTCGACACGATCCTCGACGTGGGTGACGTCCCCGTCCTCGAAACACCGCAGGACGTGGGCGATAGCATCGGTCTCGCGGATGTTGGCCAGAAACTGGTTGCCCAGCCCCTCGCCCTTGGACGCGCCCTTCACCAGACCGGCGATGTCGACGAAGGTCATGCGCGTGGGAATGATCTGCTTGGATTTCCCGATTTCGGCCAGCGTATCCAGACGCGCGTCCGGCACGGCCACGTCGCCCACGTTCGGCTCGATCGTGCAGAACGGAAAGTTCGCGGCCTGCGCCGCGGCGGTCTTGGTCAATGCGTTGAACAGGGTCGACTTGCCGACGTTCGGCAGACCCACGATGCCCATCTTGAAACCCATGATCCCGTCCTCTCGCTGATTGCCGGTGCCTTACGATGGGCGGCACGTGGCGACAAGGTCGGTGGGGCTGTGGGAAGATGAAGCGTCATGCAGACATGCCGTGGCACCGAAAGCATGTTGGAGCCCATCGAGGTCGACTCTGCACGCGGCACGAACGGATGCGTTTGGTCAGCAGCCAAAGGCGGCCGGTCAGACAGGTTCTCGACCCTCACCCTAGGCAGCTTCAGGCGCTCAGCGCGTCTTCTGCTGCGAGGTGCGTCACCGGCGCGGGTGGATCCGAACGTGGTGGCGTCTGTGCCATTCAGGCGCACCCTTTCGTCCGTCGCCGGCCGCTCTGCTTCAGGCTGCTATAACAACCGCCACCTTTTCTGAATTCTCGCGCGCCGCAAACGATTTGCGGACCATAGGCAAGCCCCGCCAGTCACAGACTGACGGGGCCATACGCTCTCGGACGAAATCCGAGGTACTCGTTAAAACAAACTCATGCGATCAGGAAATCGCTTGCGCTGAAGTCCGCCACGCTCGTGTCCTCGATCAGGATCGACCGCCCACTGATGGACAATTCGACGTCGTCACCGACCTGACTGAGGTTGGCGAGCAGATTCTCCGGCGTTGCATCCGGGTTCGTGGTCTCGAAGACAATACGGTCCACGCCAACCTCGAAATCGAGGATGACATCGACGCCCACCTCCCCCTCGGCAAAGACGAACGTGTCCGCACCGGCACCGCCGGTCATGATATCGTTACCGCTCCCACCGCGGATTACGTTGTCCTGGTCGTTGCCCCGGATGACGTCGTTGCTGTCGGTTCCGATGACGTTCTCGAAGTCGACTGCCGAGGCGTCCTGGCCGCCCCCGTTATCCACCTCGACCGAGCCGTCCGACAGGTCGACGCTGACGGGCCCTGCGACTTGGCTGAAATCGAGCGTGTCGATGCCGGCCCCACCATCGAGATCGAGAAAGACCTTCGACAGAACATCGCCCACGACCACGGCCGTATCGTCGCCTCCCCCGAAGTTCGTCTCCAAAGCCTCCGTGTTGCGGATGTCGAGCTGGAACAATCCCCGCTCGGTCTGTTCGTTGACCTCGATCCGGGCAAATTGAACGCCCGTGTCGGTCACGGAATATTCGGCCACATCCTTGTTCTGCAGATCGTCGTTCACGAGGTCGGTGTCGAAGTTGACCTGCACCCGGTCGTAGCCGCTGCCACCATTCATCAAGTCGGACCCGTCGCCGTTGTTCCAGACAAGCAGGTCGTCGCCCCCGCCACCGAACATGCGGTCGTTGCCCGTGTTGCCGGCGATGATGTCGTCGCCGCCGCGGCCGTTGAGCCGGTCATCACCGGCAAGACCCGAAAGCACGTTGTCTTCCCGGTCGCCCTTGATCTTGTCCTTGAACGCTGTGCCGATCACGTTCTCGAAGTTCACGGCGGTCGACTGGCCCAGCGTGCCCTTTTGCAGGTCCACCCCGACCGTGGCCGCGGCCTGGCTCAGGTCAAGCGTGTCCACGCCGTCCCCGCCATCCAGATCGAGCACTATCTGATCCAGCACGTCGTCCACGATCACGGCCGTGTCATCCCCGCCGCCGAAGTTCGTCTCCAACGCTTCCGTTTCGCGGATGTCGAGCTGGAACAGGCCGACCTCGGTCTGGTCGTTGACCTCGATGCGGGCAAACTGCACGCCTTGCGCCGTGGTCGAGAACTCCGCCACGTCCTTGTTCTGCAGGTCGTCGTTCACCAGATCGGTGTCGAAGTTGACCTGCACGCGGTCATCGTCGCGGCCGCCATTCATCAGGTCCGATCCGTCGCCGTTGTTCCAGACGAGCATATCGTCGCCCGAGCCGCCGAGCATCCGGTCGTTGCCGGTATTGCCGATGATGCGGTCTGCTCCCGATCCCCCGAAGATCGAGTCCTCGCCTTCGCCGCCCGACATCGTGTCGTCGCCGGACAAGCCCAGGATCAGGTCGTTGCCGCCCTTGCCGTCGATCAGGTCATCACGGAAGGAGCCGAAGATGAGCTCGCCGCGGTCAGAGCCTTCGATCGTGATGCCGTCGATGGGTTGGATGTTGTTCGTGATGCCGGACATGGGGTTCTCCATTCGAATTGGTGTCAATGTTGCGTTCCCTCCCCGGCCTTCGTCCAAACTCACATCTGCGGTCTGTGCCCCGATGCGTGCCTCTCAGGCCGGTTAGATACCCGTTGGTCGTGCGGAGTCGGCCCATGGTTCAAAGAAATTCAGGAAAAGATTTCGCGGGCTCGCGCGTCCTCTGCCCAGCCGCGATCCGGCGTCCCGTCTATGTGTCTTGGGACCGCCGATCGGGGACGGTGTCGGAGCGGGAGGATGCACCAGACATGCCAGTTCGGTCAGTTCGGCGGGCCGGTCAGGCGGGCCGGGCGCGGCACGACCGAGTGTCAGCAGCGCGCAGGCCCTCTGAGGAGCCCGGCTCCGAAAACCGTATCGCGCCCGACGGCTCCAAGATCCGTGGCGCGGCGGGCGAGTTCGGCCCGAAGCGCGTCTAGGCTCAGATCGGCCAGGGCGGGGTCGGCGGCGATGACGCTGGTGACGAAGGGTGCGGCCATGGAGGTGCCGCTGGATACGGTGACGCCGTTCTCGGACGCCACCAGGATGTCGACGCCGGGTGCCGCGATGTCCACATGCGGGCCCCGAATTGCTCGGCGATAGACGTCGCCATCGCGGTCGACCGCCGTGACGGCCAGCGCGAAGGGAAAGGCGGCCGGGTATTGGGGCGGCTGACCGGGGCCAAGGTTGCCGACGGCAGCGACAAGCACCATGCCATCGGCGGCAGCACGCCCAAGGGCGCGGTCCATCAGTTTGTTGCGCGGCCCTGCCAGGCTGATATTCACGATGTCCACGCCGTTCGCCGCCAACCAGTCCACGCCGCGCAGGATTGACACGACCCCGGCGGCATCTCCCGCACCGCGATCGGGGTCTATTACATTCGCGCTGTAAAGAACGGTGTCGTGCAACCGTTCGGGTCCGACAAGAAGCTCCGCCATGAGCGCGCCGTGATCGGTCGCGGGGGGCGCTATGCTGTCATTGAAGGCGCGTTGCTCGATCCGTCCATCGGCCAGGCCGGTATGGTCTGACCCGACGCCTGCATCGATCAGGCCGATCCGGATCCGGGCGCGGCAGCCGCCGGCCGGCCAGCCGATCATGGCTGCGGCGTAATCCCGGTCGCCGATTGCCCCGACCTGTAGGCGGTAGATATGGTTCGCCCCGGCGGTGACGCCCGGCACGGCACTCTCGATCGCATCGATGGCCTGCGGGATCGTGGTGCCCACTGGGATGCGCAGAACCACGAGCGTGTCGGCAAGATCCGGAAGGCGATGGATGTCGCGCAACGTATAGCCAAGAGCTTTGGCGCGTTCGATCAGGATCTGCGGATCCTCGGCCGTCAAAACGATCAACTCACGCGGATCGACGACGGCGAAGGCCGGGCCGCGGGGGTCCCGCCCGGGCTGGCCCGCGGGGACGCAGGCGGCAAGGGCAAGGCAGAGGATCAGAATATGGCGCATGAGCTCACTCCTCGGCCAAGAGGTCGACGAGAGGCGAGGCTGCGAGCGTTTGACGGGCCGTATCACGCGCGGCTGCGGTCTCGAAGGCCAGACGGTAAAGACCGATCGCTCCCGGGCCGTCGACGATGCGCGCCTCCAGCTCGTCCAGCAGGGTCTGGACCGCGCCCATCTCGGCCGAGGCGGCGAATCCCACGGCAAGGCCGAACGGAATGGCCGCGTCCTCCGACACGGTGCGGAAGGACGGAGTGTCGCCTGTGCCCGGCGCAAGCGCGATGTAGGTGCCCTGGCCGAGGACGAGAGCGCCGAGGAACAGGGCCGCGACGCGCCAGAGATGGGCCCGCCTGGCAGGGGCTGCCGGAACGGTCGCGGAGTTTTTCAAGATTTCGGCTTCCAGGCGCCTCCAGCCAAACTCTCGGGCGTCCGGTCCGTCCGTCGCGGATGCGAGCGCGTCTTTCAATCCGCCCATCAGAGCCAGTTCGGCGCGCAGGGCAGGGTCTCCCGCAGCCGCGCTCTCGATCCGGGTCGTTTCCTCGGGCGTGGCGTCCCCGCGCAGATGGGCGCGGAGGGCGTCTTCGTCCAGACCGTCAGTCCTGGTCGTCATGGCCTTCTCCCTCGCGGCATCCGCAGTTTGTCACTGTTGGTCGTTCGAGCGGCCATTGGGTTCAAAATCATTTGCGCGGCCCCCGCGTCAGGCAGCGGAGGAGGAGCTGCTTGGCGTGGTAGATGCGGCTCTTGACCGTGCCCTCTGGGATGGCCTCGATGTCGGCGATCGCCGCGCAGGTCATCTCCTCGAAATAGGCAAGATGGATTACCGCACGCTGCCGTTCGGGCAACGCCTCCACACAGGTTCGCAACCGGGCGGCGTCCTGAGCGGCACCGAGGATGGCCTCCGGATCTGGGTCGCCATCGGCGATCTCCTCATCGGGCGCGCCAAGTGTCACGCGGGCCTGCTTGCGGATATGGTCGACGGTCTTGTTGCGTGCGACCGAAAACATCCAGGACAGGACGCTGGCACGCCCGTCGAAGCCGCCGGCGGCGCGCCAGACCGAAAGCATGGTGTCGTGAACGATGTCGGATGCCTCCACCTCGTCGTGCACGCGCGAACGAACGAAGCGCCTCACCGCATCGGCATGGGCCATGTAGAGCGTCCGCATTGCCGCCATGTCGCCTGCGGCGACCCGCGACAGCAGCACTGCGTCGGTTGCGTGTTTTGACTGCGAAGTCTGGCGAGGGTGACGCTGCGTCATGGAGCGTTCCATAGCGCGGAACGTATCGCCGATGGAAGGTGTAGGCTTTCCCAAGCCTGCCGGCATTCTACGGTCGGGCTCCGTCAAGACTCCTTCGACCTGGACGCAGTGCCTGGCAGCCAAACCATCAATGTCCTGACCCTTGATCGAGACGAGCGTTTTGCCCGTCTTGAGACCCGTGAACGACCGGTTCAGCATGTCGCCGCTCAATATGTCAAAGACGATATCACAATCTTTTCGAGCAGGTTTTCGACGCTCGGGTCCGGCACTGCGAAATGGAACGTGCCGTGCCGGCGATACGCGACATTCTCGTCGGGTTCGTCGTTGCCATTGAACTCGAACAGGTCGAACCCGAACCCGTCAGCCGTCGACAGATGCGCACTCCTAAGCTGATTCCAACCGCGCCCGAACAAATCACACCGATGGCGCTGCCGTCTTCGGTTACCTCGCTCGGGGCCGCCAGGACATAGAAGCCCGTGACCTCGGAGTAGGGCTACAAAGATGCGTCCATGTCCGGGACGGAGATGCCGATATGGGAGACGTGGATGGCGTCGCCAAAAGGGAGAAAATTGCTTTCCCAAAGGGGCACCAAGTCAAACTTCGGATCAGCCCGCATAGCAGAACCAACTTTGAACTATAACTGGATATCCCCCGACCCCGCTCTAATTTTCTTTCGGAACAGTGATTTCGCTGCCTGGAGGCAAGAAGATGACTCGGTCAAAATTCCTCGGATCCACATTCTGCTTGGCATCCCTGCTTGCAGCACCCACCACCGCGCAAGAACGCCCGCTGACAGTCGCGATGCACTACACGCAGGAACAGGCCGCCCCCCTGATCGCCTGCCTCGATGCCTACGGCACCGATGGTCCGGGGGCCGAGTACCAGCAGATCAGCTATGGCGATTACCTGCAGACGGTCCTCACCGGACGCCTGGCGGGACAGGCCCCTGACATCTACAACGTCTACTCGATCTGGGCCGCCCAAATGGTCGACAACGGTGTCCTGGCCACGCCGCCCGCGGCCGTGACCGATTTCGTGACGGCCGGTTATTCCGCCGGCACGGTCGATGCGGCGACGATCGACGGAACACTCTGGGGCGTTCCGACCGAAGTGTCCGTCTATATGCTGGTCTCCAACATGGCGCTGCTGCGCGAAGCGGGATTCGACACGCCGCCGACGACATGGGCCGAGATGCGCGAGATGGCTCAGGCAATCACCACTCGCAACGATCAGGACCGGATCGAGACCGCTGGCTTCGCCTTCGCGCAGAGCTCCTCCGGGGCCGGTCTGGTGCATCCGTTCTACGCGCTGACCTATTCGGAGGGCGGCGACATCTACGCCGACGACCGGTCTGAGGCGATGTTGGAAAGCGACGCCGCCACGGCGACCGCGGGCCTCATGGCAGGCATGGTGCAGGATGGGATCACCGACCTGTCAGTTGACGCCTACGACTTTCCGGCTGGCGGCATCGGCATGATGATCATGGCCAACTGGTACGAGAGCGCCATCCGTGAAGGCTTCGGCGATCGGTTCGACGAGGACGTCGCCGTCAGTGCCATCCCGATGGGCGAGGACTGGAAGACGATGCAATACGCGTTCTTCATGGGTGTCGACAGCGCCAGCGACCGGTCGGATGCCGCCTGGGATCTGGTCCGCCATCTGAACGAACCGCGCGACGGCGCGCCATCGTGCATGGCGGAAATGCTGGACGGACTGGGTGCGCTGACAGCATCGTCCGCCGATACCGCCGCCTTGCCCGAGGCGGATGCCTTCACCGCACCTTTCGTCGCCGCGCTGGCGGATGACCGCGCCATCAGTCAGCCCAATGTGATGCAGGCCAGCGAACTCGAGGGCCTCATCGCGCGCACGCTGGAGGAAGTGATCGTCGGAGACGCGGAAGCTGGCCCGGCGATGGAGGAGTTGGACGGCGACGTCGAGGATATCCTGTCCGAGTTCTACTGAGCGCTTGACGGTGGACGCCGGGGACGGTCCGGTCGGCGCGGGCAGGGCGCAATGGCTGTTCCTGGCCCCGCTGCTGCTGTTCGCCGTCGTCTTTCTGATCCTGCCACTGGGTTTCTCGATCTACCTGTCGTTCACCCGCTGGAACCCGCTGGGCACACCGTCCTGGGTCGGGTTGCGACAGTTCGAGTACCTGTTGACGCGCGACGACGATTTCCTGCGCAGCTTAGTGAACACTTTCATCTTCGCGTTCGGGTTCGTCGTCATCGGTGTGCCGCTCGCACTCGGCCTCGCCTTCGTTTTCAGCCGGGCGCGGGGCAAGGCGGTCTGGCGGCAGATCTACTATCTCCCGCAGCTGACCAACATCGTGGCGATCGCCTATCTGTGGCAGTTCGTGCTCGATGACAGATACGGCGTCATCAACCGGATGCTCGGTCTTGTCGGCCTGCGGGGCCCCGACTGGCTGACGGATCCGACGATGGCCATGGTGTCGGTCGTTCTGGTGATGATCTGGTACGACGCGGGCAAGAACATGCTGATCTTCTCCGCCGCCCTCGAAGCCGTCGATCAGGACATCTATGACGCCGCCAACCTGGACGGTGCCACGGCCTGGCGAACGTTGCGGTCGATCACCCTGCCGATCATCCGCCCGGCCTTCATCTTCGTGACCATCACCAGTTTCATCACCGGCATGGGGTTCTTCGCCCTGATCCTGGCCATGACCGGCGGGGGGCCACGGGGGGCGACGGACGTCACCGCGCTCTACGCCTATCGCATGGCATTCGAGGATCTGCGCATGGGGCGCGCGTCGGCGGCGGCGTTGATCCTCGCCGCCGTCATCGGGGTGATCGCGTTGATCCAGTTCCGCGCCCTGCGGGAGCGGTCCTGATGCAAATCCTCAAATACGGGCTGCTGTCCCTGGGCGCGCTGATCATGGTTCTGCCGTTTGCCGACATGTTCATCGGGGCGTTGCGCGGCCCGTCAGACGTCTTCGCCAATCCGCCCCGATATCTTCCGGCGGAGCCGCAATGGGGCGTCTACGCGCGCGTGTTTCGCGACCTGCCGATGGGAACCTGGTTCGCCAATTCGATCATCGTCACGGGCATCATTACCGTTCTGCAAGTGTCGACCTCGACGATGGCGGGCTATGCTCTGGCGAAATACGATTTCACGGGCCGGGCGTCGATATTCCGCCTGGTCGTCGGCGCGCAGATGTTCCCGTTCTTCCTGTTCATCATTCCGATCTTCTTCATCCTGCGTTTCGCGCCCTTGATGGGCGGCAACGATGTCGCGGGGCAAGGGGGCAGCGGCCTGCTCGGCACCTATACCGCGCTGTGCCTGCCCTTCGCTGTGACGTGGTACGGCGTGTTCCTGATGCGACAATTCTTCATGGCTATTCCCGATGATCTTTTGGAGGCCGCGCGGCTGGACGGCGCGTCGGAGTATCGCATTTTCCGATCGATCATGCTGCCGCTGGTCAAACCTGCAATCGCGACGCTGACGCTGTTTTCCTTCGTCTATCACTGGAACGAATTCATCTGGACGATGACGGTCACCCGAACCGCGCCGGACCTGCAGACGCTTCCGGTCGGCATCTACCTGCTGCAGGGTGCTTTTGAGGATTTGGATCAGAAGGCGCTGCAACAGGCCGCGCTTGCCATATCGATCCTTCCGGTGATCGTCGTATTCCTCGCCTTGCAGCGCCTGTTCGTCGGATCTGACTTTGCAAGCGGCGTCAAATAGCCAGGGCTCGATTCATCCCGGAACGCCAATTCTGCCAACGTGTCGTGACGGGCGTCTTTGCGGAACGCACGCCCATGGCGTGACTGCCCCAGTCCCCGCTGACGTCATGCCACGCGAACGATCTCGGCGGTGCCGAGGGCGGATCACTGGTTCATAAGAGCGATGCGGATGTGGATTTCGGCGGTCAGCGTCTTTCGCTGCAATCCCTTCACCGAATGCCCCGACGCAGCGCATCTTTCCCTCGATCCGGCCTCGCATGTGGTTACCGGTGCAGCGCTTCCAGAACGCCCTGCCATAATACCGGGTCGCACGCAGAGCCTTGCTTTTGGCAATCGCAGCTGGACAGTCTTCGTTCCACAACCGGCCAGTCTTGCCGAAGTCAGCCAGACCCACGACGCCCAGCTTGAACCCCACGATCCCGTCCCCTCGCTGATTGCCCGAGCCTTGGGATGGGCGGCTGGCGGGGCTAGCGGTGGGGTGTTTAGACTAACGCGGTAGTCCGAAGGTACAGGACGCAAGCTTTCCTAAGCCTTTCAATCAGTATTCACTTCAAGCCCGCCAATTAGTATCGTCTTTGTGGCGAAAATCTGTACTGATAATTTAGGCCTCTCAAACCTGTTCTTAGTACGAAGTGCAATTGACTTCTATTTTTCCAAATACGGCTTAAATAAAAACTCTCCGACTGTGCGTCCAGATTTTATAGAAAGAAAGAAAGTCAAAAGAAACATCAAAAACGGCGCCAACACACCCCAAGAATTGGGATTTTCGAACGAGAATGGTGGATCAGCAGTCCCAGGCATAGCCGAGCCATCTAGCGTTTTCACCCCTGTCAAAAAATCTTCTCGGTCGTGAGCTAAAATTGTTAGAGAAGAAACCTCACAATCTTCGAGGCTGGTGCAGCCTAGATCAGAAATAGGAATACTAATCCAGTTATCACTTGGATCACAATTAGGCCTTTGATATTGAGGAATCATGTCGCAAAGAGAGACGAAGAGATATTCCTTTTCTTGCGCTCCGGATAGATAGCGCTCACGCCAATGCCCGCGGTTTGGAAAATATCGGGTCGAAGTTTCCTGATCTCCGACGACGTCAATTACAGAAAAATTTAAAGTCACGTCCTCTGGTGAATCGCTATTTAATGCTTTGGGGAATGCATAGAAAGAAAAGTATACACACGCTATGACACTGACCAAAATCCAAATAATTTTAAATCGGTTGACCATTTGACTATCGGTCAATCCGCTAAACCTTAGATTCATAACACCTCTTTCTCGAGCGCCGCGATCTCTATAATCAATACGCGAAGCCTGCATGAAAGAGGTGGCCGTTTGAAGCGCAATTTAGTTCGTCGTGACGGCTTTAGAGTGCAGCGGCACGATCAGTGACGCAATGCCGCCAGACGGCAGCTCCGTCCGCACTCCAGACCAAAAGCCTCGATCACCGCTCCTTGTTGCGGCCCTCGAAGATGATGAACCATGCCAGCAGGATGAACATCGGGTGGGTCAGCCCGCCCGAAAAGAACAGCGCGAAGGGCCAGATGATAAGGGTGATGATCCCCAGGATCGGTCTCCCGGCCAAGATGATCGACAGGGGCGGCAGCAGGATAGCGAGCAAATAATTCATGACCCCGATATGGGGGCGCTGTCGCGAACGTCCAGTCCCGCCCTCTCGATTGTCATCGCGCCTCCGCTTGGGGTCTCGAAACGGGTCTCGGGGGCCAAGATCCGTCCCGGCCCGCAAGTCATTCAATCCAAACCATATCCGCTCTGCGTCACCCGTAGATCACCCGTGGATCACCCGCAGATCATACGTGCGTTTTCGCAGGGTCCGACCGCGTTCCGATCCATGGTGCATTGACCTCCGCCCGTGCCTGTCGCAGGTCGGTGGCAAAAGACGGGGACCCGATATGACGCGCATCGACGACACTTTCGCACGGCTCAAGGCCCAGAACCGCAAGGCGTTCGTGACCTATATCATGGCCGGCGACCCCGACGCCGCCACCACCGCCAAGGTCATGGCGGGCCTGCCGGGGGCCGGCGTCGACATCATCGAGATCGGCCTGCCCTTCACCGATCCCATGGCCGACGGTCCAACGATCCAACTGGCCGGTCAACGTGCGCTGGAAGGCGGGATGACGTTGCAGGGGGTTCTTGATCTCATTACGGAATTCCGCAAATCCGACGACACCACGCCGATCGTTCTGATGGGGTATTACAATCCGATCTATTCACGCGGCGTCGACCGGTTTCTGGCGGATGCCAAGGCCGCCGGGATCGACGGTATGATCGTCGTGGACCTGCCGCCCGAGGAAGATACGGAGTTGTGCACCCCCGCACAGGCCGCGGGGCTGAATTTCATCCGCCTCGCCACGCCGACGTCGGATGAAAAGCGTCTTCCCAAGGTGCTGCAGAACACCTCCGGCTTTCTTTATTACGTGTCGATCAACGGCATCACGGGCACCGGATCCGCAGATGCCGCCAAGGTCGCCCCCGAAGTGGCCCGCATCAAGCAAAGCACTGATCTGCCGGTGATCGTTGGCTTCGGCATCAAGACCCCCGACGCGTCCGAGGCCATCGCCGCCGTCGCCGACGGTTGCGTCGTCGGCTCGGCCATCGTGGACCGCATCGCCCAGGGGGACAGCGTGCAAGACGTTCTGGCTTATGTGAAAACCCTTGCCGACGGGGCCCACCGGGGCTGACGCGCGGTGAAGATCACCGTCGTGATCCTCCTCTTGACGATCTCCCTCCTCGGCGTCACGGCAAGCTACGTCCTCCCGGGCTGGCGTGACTTGATCCTGATTGCGGGGCCCAGCGCGTTTGCAGCGTTTATCCTGCTGGTCTGGACGGTCGTTCGGCGGCGCAAACCGTCCAAAGTCCCCTCGAAATGGGGCATTCTCGATGGGTCCAATGTCATGCACTGGAAGGACGGGGCACCCGGTCTCCAGGCGGTTCAGGACGTCGTCATCGCCTTGCAGCGCAGGGGCTACGGTATCGGCGTCGTCTTCGATGCCAACGCCGGTTACCTGCTGACCGGCCGCTATCAACACGACAAGCTGGCCCTGCGCCTGTCGCTTCCGCGGGACAACGTTCTGGTGGTCCACAAGGGCGAGCCGGCCGATCCACGCATCCTGACGATGGCGCGCGATATGGGTGCGGTGGTCGTGACGAACGATCGGTATCGCGATTGGGACGCGCAATTCCCCGAGGTCCGCAAGCCCGGCCATCTGGTGCGCGGCGGCTATCGCGACGGAACGCTCTGGCGGGACCTGCCGGACGGCTAGCGGGGCAGGTCGACCACGAAATCCGGCCCCCAGCCATGCACATTGTCATGGGCGCGGACGATAACCCGTTCCGTACCGTCCGGTATGGCGATGCCGGACTGCGACCGAGTAAAGGGTTGCTCTTCGACATGGGGGTGCGCCAGGAGTCGGGTGCCGAGTTCGGTGCCGTCCAGCGCGAAGACCGTCCAGCCGTCGGCGTAATGGTCCCAGCCTTCGTCGGCATGGCGGACCGACACCGAAAACGACCAGCCGGAGGAGGATTGCGTAGCGACCGCACCCTCGACCACCGGCAGATCGGCAAGGGCGGGTGCGGCAAGAAACAGGGCGGGGATAAGATATCTCATGCCCTAGTCTTCCAGCAGAACGTCCCGCGATGTCGAGGCAAATTCCCGTGACAGCACTGCCTGTGCGGTGATCGCCACCGCGACCATCAGGCCCCATGGCCCCAGAAGCCAGCCAAGCGCCGCGAAGGCGAAATAGACCGACCGCAGGCCCCGGTTGAAGTTCATTGCCGCACGGATATTCAACTCCGCCGCCTGCTGCGCGCGGGGGCGGGCGTGCGTCAAATCGGGGTCATTGGGCACCGAGGCCATGACCACGGCGCAATACCCAAACAGGCGGTTCGACCAGATGAATTTGAACACCGCATGGGTCAGGACGAGTGCGACGAGGCCCAGCTTCACCTGCCAGAACGTGGCGGGGTGGCTTTCGATGCCGACCCCCATGATGATTGTGTCCAACCGCTCTGCGTTGCCGGCCATGGCCAGGACACCGCCGACCGCGATCATCGACGCGGAGGTCATGAAGGTCGTGCCCTGCCGCAGGGAGCTTAGAAGCGTGGCATCGAAGATCCGCGGCTGTCGCGTCAGCATCTCGTCCATCCAGTCATGGCGATACTTTTGCATCAGGATCGTTACCGAGGCGCGTCCCTTGGGCGGATGTTCGATGATCAGGCTGCAGACCAGCCAGCCGATCAGCAGCAGCGCGACGGCCACAAGGTCAAGCGGCACGAAGGTTTCGATCAAAAGCGTCAGCATGGCGCACCCCTAGCAGGCCTATCTGTGCTTGCCTTCTGCGAAATTGGTTATATTATTTTACCAATATTGCCGTTTCGGAGGATCGCACGATGGAAATGCCACGGATCGACCCGTTCGCCCTCGCTAAAAAAGACAAGCTCATCGCGCGGCTTTCCGAGGTCCTGCCCGACGACGCGATCATCCATGCCGAGGAAGAGACGCGCGCCTACGAATGCGACGCCCTGACGGCCTACAAATGCCCGCCGCTCGCGGTCGTTCTGCCGCGCTCCACATCCGAAGTCAGCGCAGTGCTGAAGATATGTCACGACATGGACGTTCCGGTCGTGCCACGCGGGTCGGGCACCTCCCTGGCCGGGGGCGCGCTGCCGACGGCCGATTGCGTGATCCTTGGCGTCGCGCGTCTGACGGACGTTCTGGAGGTCGACTACGACGACCGCATCATCCGCTTGCAGACGGGTCGCACCAATCTGAGCGTGACCGGCGCGGTGGAGGCGGACGGCTTTTTCTATGCCCCAGACCCGTCGTCACAGCTGGCTTGCGCCATCGCGGGCAACATCGCCATGAATTCCGGCGGGGCGCATTGCTTGAAATACGGTGTCACCACGAACAACCTGCTGGGTGTCACGCTGGTGCAGATGGACGGGACCGTGGTTGAGATCGGTGGCGCGCATATGGACAGCGCTGGCATGGACCTTCTGGGCGTCGTCTGTGGCAGCGAAGGCCAATTGGGCGTCGTGACCGAAGCCACCCTGCGCATTCTTCCCAAGCCCGAGGGCGCGCGCCCGGTCCTGATCGCCTTCGACGACAACGAGACGGCGGGCGAATGCGTGGCCGACATCATCAAGGCTGGCGTCCTGCCGGTGGCGATCGAATTCATGGATCGCCCCGTGATCCGCGCGACCGAAGCCTTCGCGCACGCCGGGTATCCGGATGTGGAAGCCCTGCTGATCGTCGAGGTCGAGGGATCCGAGGACGAGATCGACGAGCAGTTGGAGGTGATCGAGAAGATCGCCCGCAGTCACGACCCCGTCGAACTGCGCCGGTCCACCTCCGAGACGGAAAGCGCGGCGATCTGGCTGGGCCGCAAATCGGCCTTCGGCGCGATGGGTCAGATCAACGACTACATGTGCCTGGACGGAACCATCCCGGTGTCCGAATTGCCCGGTGTTCTGCGCGGCATCCGGGAGTTGTCGAAGAAATACGGGCTGGACGTGGGCAACGTGTTCCACGCGGGCGACGGCAACATGCATCCGCTGATCCTGTTCGATGCCAACAAGCCGGGCGATCTGGAGCTTTGCGAGGAGATGGGGGCCGAAATCCTCAAGCTCTGCGTGGAGGTCGGCGGATGCCTGACCGGCGAACATGGCGTCGGCGTCGAGAAGCGGGACCTGATGCACCATCAGTTCAACCCAGGCGACATGGAGGCGCAGCTGCGCGTCAAGGACGTGTTCGACCCCAAGTGGCTGCTCAACCCGGCCAAGGTCTTCCCGCTGGATGTCACGGCCAGTCGTCGCGCCTGACCCTTCCGGAGGGGTCGAATACTTGCAAAGCAAAGAAAGGGGCGCGGCCGTGCTGAGACCCGAGAGCGAAGAGCATCTGGCCGAAATCGTGCGCGGCGCGAATGGTCCCCTGTCGGTGCGCGGCGGGGCCACGCGGCACACGCCGCGCCCGGGCGAGGCGCTGACGACCGTCGGCATGACCGGCATCACACTCTACGAGCCGGGCGCGCTGACCATCGTGGCGCGGGCGGGCACGCCGATGGCCGAAGTGCAGGCCGCCCTTGCCGCCGAAGGCCAGCGCTTGCCGTTCGAGCCGATGGACCACCGCAATCTGCTGGGCACCGACGGGGTGCCGACGATCGGCGGGGCGGTCGCGATGAACGTGTCCGGCCCGCGCCGCGTTCAGGTCGGTGCCTGTCGCGACAGCCTGATCGGGGTGCGGTTCGTCGACGGTGAAGGCACCGTGATCAAGAACGGTGGCCGGGTGATGAAGAATGTCACCGGCTACGACCTGGTGAAACTGATGGCAGGTGCGCGGGGCGCGTTGGGCATCCTGTCGGAAGTCAGCTTCAAGATCCTGCCCGCGGCCGCGACCGAGGCGACGCTGCGGTTGACCGGGTTGGACGTGGCGCAGGCGGTGCGGGCCATGGCGGCGGGCCTGTCTTCGCCGTTCGAGGTGACCGCCGCCGCCCACGACCCCGCCACCACCCAGACCTGGATGCGGATCGAAGGATTGGACGGATCGGTGGCGTATCGCACCAAAGAGCTGTCGCGCGTCCTGGCCCCCTTCGGAACCGTCGATCGACTGGACCCCGACGCGTCGGCCACCGTCTGGCGGGCCGTACGCGATGCGCAGGCGATGCAGGGCACGGGCGATGTCTGGCGGCTTTCCGTTCGTCCGTCCCATGCGGCGGACATCGTTGCGCGCGCCGGGGCCGAGGCCTCGCTTCTGGACTGGGGCGGCGGGCTGATCTGGTTGCGGTTGCCGACAGGCACCGACCTGCGCGACCGGCTGGGGCCTTTCGCAGGCCACGCGACCCGCGTTCGCGGTGCCCCCGATCCACAGCCCGAGGATGCCGCCCTTGCCGCGCTGACGTCGGGAATACGCGCCCGGTTCGACCCCAAGGGCCTGTTCCGATCCACCCACCATCAGACCGCCGGGGCCTAACATGCAAACCACCTTCACCGACGCGCAACTGGCCGATCCCGGCATCAAGCGATCGAACGAGATCCTGCGCTCTTGCGTGCATTGCGGGTTCTGCACGGCGACCTGCCCGACGTATCAGGTGTTGGGCGACGAGTTGGACAGCCCCCGCGGACGCATCTACCTGATCAAGGACATGCTCGAGTCGGGGCGCGACGCGGATGAGAAGACCGTTAAGCACATCGACCGCTGCCTGTCCTGCCTGGCCTGCATGACGACCTGCCCGTCGGGGGTGCATTACATGCATCTGGTCGATCATGCGCGCGAACACATCGAGAAGACCTACAAGCGCCCGCTGATGGACCGGATGCTGCGCTGGACGCTGGCGCAGATCCTGCCCTATCCCGGTCGCTTCCGCCTTGCGCTGCTGGGCGCTAAACTGGGGCGTCCGTTCGCCAAATTCATGCCCGACGTCCGCCTGCGCGCGATGCTGGAAATGGCCCCCAAGACGATCCCGCCCGTCAGCCGCAACGATGATCCACAGACATTCCCGGCCGAACACAAGAAGATGCGCGTGGCCCTGATGACCGGATGCGCGCAAAAGGCGCTGAACACCGATATCAACGACGCGACGATCCGCTTGCTGACGCGGCTGGGCGCGGAGGTTGTCGTGGCCGAGGGCGCGGGTTGCTGCGGGGCGCTGACCCACCATATGGGCAAGACCGACGAAAGCCACCGCTTTGCCGCCGCCAATATCGAGGCTTGGGTGAAGGAAGCCGATGGTGCGGGGCTGGATGCCATCGTTATAAACACGTCTGGCTGCGGCACCACGGTCAAGGATTACGGGCACATGTTCCGGAACGACCCGCTGGCGCAGAAGGCCGCGCGGGTGTCCGCACTGACCCGCGACGTGTCGGAGGTTCTGATGGATCTGCTGCCCAAGGACCACGTCTTCGTGACGCCGCCACGACCCGCCCGCGACGGTGTCGGCGGCGTTCCGACCGGCCGCGCGCCGGACCCTGTGGGGCAGGGTGCGATGCAGGTCGCCTATCACTCCGCCTGTTCGCTGCAACACGGCCAGCAGATCAAGGCCGCGCCGAAAGACCTGCTCAAACGGGCGGGGTTCACCGTGCTGGAACCGCGCGATCCGCATCTGTGCTGCGGCAGCGCCGGCACCTACAACCTGATGCAGCCCGAGATTTCGCAGGAATTGAAGCGTCGCAAGATCGCTACGCTGGAAGACAAGCACCCCGATGTGATCGCGGCCGGGAACATCGGCTGCATGATGCAGATCGGCTCCGGCGCGTCCGTTCCGATCGTGCATACGGTGGAATTGCTCGATTGGGCGACCGGCGGGCCGATCCCTCCGGCCATCGAAGGGTTCGACGGATATCCGTCGAAATCTCCCGAACCGCCACG
>NZ_CXSU01000005.1:465596-697549 GCF_001403795.1 Jannaschia donghaensis
TTCGGCATCCAGACTGACCCCGATTTCAAAGGGGTCTGCCATGCGTCTGTCGTTTTCAATCTGCCTGTCGTTCGGCCTGTTCGTCCTTGGTGCGACCCCGCCGACCGCCCAGACGACCGTCCCGCCATCGACATCCGCCACGGTTCAAACCGCCCATGACGCGCGGGGGATCGAAGGGGTCGGTCGGTTGGACATCCGGGGCGCGGATGGCGCATCCGGCTTTTGCACCGCCGCCCTCGTTTCCCCATCGCTGGTCCTGACGGCCGCGCATTGCTTGTTCGACAAATCGACCGGGCAAGCGTTCTCGAACGAGGCGATGACCTTCCGCGCCGGTCTGCGCCAAGGCGAGGAGACCGCCTCCCGGCGGGTGCGGCGGATGGTGATCCACCCCGGGTACACGTATTCCGAACGCCCGACCGGGACCGCCCTGCGGACCGACCTTGCCTTGCTGGAACTGGCGCGCGACGTCCGGTTGCCGCAGGTCCATCCATTCGCCGCGCAGGGCAGTCTGACCACCGGCGATGCGGTGGAATTGATCAGCTATGCCAGGGGCCGCGCCGATGCGCCGATGCGCGAAAGCGGCTGCACCGTCCTGGACCGGGACGCCCGCGTTCTGGTGCTGTCGTGTTCGGTCGATTACGGGGCCTCCGGCTCTCCGGTGTTCGTGCGGACCGCGCAGGGATTGCAGATCGTATCGGTCATCTCCTCGATGAGCGACTGGGACGGCCGGCCGGTCGCCCTTGCCGTCACGGTGGAGAGCGGCCTGGAGGAGTTGAAGCGCGAATTCCTGCGCACCCCGCAGTTCGCGGCCCGGCGCAAGGTCCTGCGCGTCGGCGAAGATGGCGGAACCGGGACGATCCGCTTCCATCGGCCCGGCGACTGACACAATCCGCCCGATCTGCCCGCAAAGGGTCCCGAACGGGCACCAATCCGGACCCAGACTCGGCGCTTTCCAACCCTAGACAGGGGGAAGACGCAGTGAGGGCAGACATGAACACTCCTTTGAAATCGATGATGATGGCCGTCCTTGCGGCGGTCACGCTAGGCGCGCCTTCGATGGCCGAGACCCCGCTCGAAAGCCTGGAAACGGCCGACGCGAACCGGGGCTGGGAAGCGGTTGGGCGGCTCAACTTCGGGCCCGACGGGTTCTGCACCGCATCGCTCATCACGTCCGACGTCGTGCTGACGGCGGCACATTGCCTTTACGACGCGGCGACCGGAGAGCGGATCGATCCATCCAAGATCGAATTTCAGCCCGGGTTGCGCAACGGCCGTGCCGAAGCCTATCGCGGCGTGCGCCGGATCGTCGTGCATCCCGAATACGACTTCTCGGACTCCACCCGGCTGAGCCGCGTCGGCTCCGACCTCGCACTGCTGGAGTTGGATCAGCCTGTGCGTCTGGGCCATGTCCGCCCGTTCCGCACCCAGGTCCGGGTCGAGGCCGGGCAGGTTGTCCAAGTGGTAAGCTACGGGCAGGACCGGGCCGATGCGCCGTCGCACGAAAGTGCATGCGAAATTCTGGCCCGCGACAACGAAATCCTGGTGCTGAGCTGCGAGGTCGATTTCGGATCTTCCGGCGCGCCGATCTTCATTCGCTACGGGGACGAAACGCGCATCATTTCGGTGGTGTCCGCCAAGGCGCAATGGGAGGGGCAGGACGTGTCCCTTGCCGCCGTGATGGAAGGGCAGCTGGACGCCCTGATCGGCGAATTCGCCCGCACGCCGGCCATCGGCGCGGTGGGCAAACGGTTGGCCATCGACGGTGCGGTCGACACGTCCGCGTCGCGGTGAGCACGCATTATCCGTCGGCCCGCACCTTGACCTGACGTCCGCGAACGCCACCATCGTTATCATGCTCAGGACATTCTTCGCATTGGTTCTTTCCGCCGCGCCCGCTTTCGCGACCTGTCCGCCGGCCCCCGACATCGCGGGCGCGATCGACGGGCTGATCGATGCGGTGCAGGACGCCCCGGATGAAGGGGCCGCACGCGTCCTGTCGGGCGAAATGTGGACCTTCTGGGCGAAGGCGCCCGATGCCCGGGCCCAAGACCTGCTGGATGACGGCATGGCGCGCAGGGCGTCGTTCGATCTGGCAGGGGCGGTGACCGCGTTCGACGCGCTGATCGAATACTGCCCGGAGTATGCCGAAGGCTACAACCAGCGTGCCTTCGCCAATTTCATCCGGGAAGATTTCGCCGCCGCGCTGCCCGATCTGGACCGCGCCCTGGCGTTGCAACCGCGTCACATCCCGGCGATGGCGGGCAAGGGCCTGACGTTGATCCGCATGGGCCGTATCCGGGACGGACAGGCGGAAATCAGGCGGGCCGTCGCATTAAACCCGTGGCTGAGCGAGCGCATCTATCTGACGCTCAAACCCGAGAGCACCGATCTCTGACGGCTTGGCGCTTGCCAATGGCGGGCGGTTCCACTTACGCAGGCGACGTGCGGGTGTGGTGGAATGGTAGACACATCAGACTTAAAATCTGAAGGGCTTTGCCCGTGCGGGTTCGAGTCCCGCCACCCGTACCGAAATCTTCCGCAGTCTTCGTCACCACGAAAAACGGGGCGGCCTTCGCCACCCCGCTATCGTCAAGATATCTGCCTGATTTCTACCGGATACGTTCGGCCGCATAGGCGATGGCGCGCTGGTAGTTGCCGCTGTCGTTCCAGGCCGACAGGACGTTGAAGTTGCGCGTGCCCTGACCAAAGGGCTGTCCGGCCTGCCAGCCGTTCTGGCGCAGCATGTTGGCAGCACTCGCAAGCGCATCGGTCGCGGAATAGGGATCGCGGCGACCGTTTCCGTCGGCATCGACGCCGAAGCGTTCCCAGTTGCCAGCCAGGAATTGCATGTGCCCCAGCTCGCCCGATGGGCCACCGCGCGTGTTGGCCGCGATGGCACCCTGATCGACCAGACGCAGGGCCGAAACCGCATGCGTCTCAAACCGGGGGTGACGGCGGCAATAGCTGGCAAGCGTCACGGCCCCGTCCACGATCGGCGTCTGGCCGGTATAGCCGCCCCAGGATGTCTCCAGCCCCCAGATCGTCACCAGGATCGAGCCGGGCACGCCATATTGCCGCTCCAGTGTGTCGAACAGACCGGCGTTGCGGTCCTTGCGCGATTGCGCCTGGCTGACGAAGGCCTGCGCCGAGGAGCCGGAGCGTTTGGCAAGGAAGGCCGCCGGATCGCCCTGGCTCACGCCGGACTGGCTGGCCGGGTTCGACTCGAAGCGCCATGTGATGCCCGAAAGATCGGCGCTGTTCAGGGCCTGAAGCCCGCGCTGACCGACGCCCGCCGACGCCGCCTGCTGTCCCAGACCCTGCTTGTAGGCACCGAACTGACCCTGACTGGTGATGCATTGTGCGGCCAGGGCCGGGGTGGCGACGAGCGTGGCCAGAACGGCCGCGGCGCGAAGCAGGTTTGCGCGGATCATGGGAATCTCCTGAAGGAATTGTCTGACGGGAACCTTAGCATGGGTTCGCAGGTGGACAACGTTCGGGTGTCCGTTATCGAATATCGGTGGCGATCTGCAAAAGGGCTTCCATGTCGAGGCAGACCGCCAGATGCGCGGCAAGGGCATCCAACGTGGCATCGACGCCCGCACCGTAGTCGGTGGGCGATGTGAGGGCCCCCAACCTGGCCAGGTAGGCCGCGCGAAAGGCATCGCCTGTAAAAAGCCCGTGCAGGTAACACCCCCGGACACGGCCATTTTCGCCAGCGGCGCCGACCCGTGTGCCGTTTCGCGTCAACCAGCCGCGCGCGGTATCCGGGCCGGTCGTCTGCCCCAGGTGGATTTCATAGCCTGTCACGGCCGCGCCGCTGTCCACGTCGGTGGCGGTCACGCGGGACAGATGCTTGCGCGGCTGCATCACCGTGTGGATGTCCAGGTGGCCCAGGCCGTCCACGGTCGTCGGTGCGCCCTCCAGACCTTCGGGGTCGGCGATGGTGCGGCCCAACATCTGATAGCCGCCGCAGATGCCAAGAACATGACCGCCCCGCCGCACGTGCGCCGCGATATCGATGTCCCAGCCCTGCGCGCGCAGGTCGGCCAGATCGGCAATCGTGGCTTTACTGCCGGGGATCAGGATCAGGTCGCAGACGGGCAGGGGACGGCCCGGCGCGATCACCTCGACCGACAGGTTCGGATCGGCGGACAACGGGTCAAGGTCGTCGAAATTGGCGATCCGGTTCAGGCGCGGCACGACGATGCGGAAGGTGTCGGGCCGGGTCGCGGACCGGATGTCCATGATGTCTTCGGCCGGAAGCCGCCACGCATCGGCGAACCAGGGCACCGTCCCCAGTGCCGCCCATCCCGTGCGCGCCGCGATCTGCGCCGTGCCTTCGTCGAACAGGCTGACATCGCCGCGGAACTTGTTGACGAGGAACCCCTTGATGCGGTCGGCATCGTCGGGGGCCAGCACCGCCTTGGTGCCCACAAGCTGCGCGATGACGCCGCCCCGGTCGATGTCGCCCGCAAGGACGACGGGCACATTCGCCGCCTCGGCGAAGCCCATGTTGGCGATATCGCCCGCGCGCAGATTGATCTCCGCCGGGGAGCCGGCCCCTTCGATGACGATCAGATCCGCATCGAGGGACAGGCGGCGAAAGCTGTCGAGGCAGGCCGTCAGAAGCTGAGGTTTGAGCGCGGCGTAGTCGCGCGCGCGCACCGTCGCCAGACGCTGCCCTTGCACGATGACCTGACTGCCGGTGTCTGTCTCGGGCTTGAGCAGGACAGGGTTCATGTCCGTAACCGGATCGACCCCGCAAGCCATCGCCTGCAACGCCTGCGCGCGCCCGATCTCACCGCCGTCGGCGGTCACGGCGGCGTTGTTGGACATGTTCTGCGGTTTGAACGGTCGAACGCGCAGGCCGGCTTGTGTAAAGTGGCGGCAAATGCCCGCGACCAGCATCGATTTGCCAACGTTCGAGCCGGCCCCCTGGATCATGATCGCCCGTGTCATGCGCGTTCCTGTCTGATGTGGCGGGTGATGGCGCTCGATCCCTCGTTCTCGCTGTTCGGCCCGGCGGACCATCGCAGTTTAGGGACGTCCACGCCGCAGGTCAGCGCGCGACGTCCTCGACCACATCGACCACCGGATCGCCGACCCGCTGCGGTGCGGGGGCGATGGGGAAACCCGCCTCCTCCATCAGACGGTTTGACGCGGTTTCGACCCGCTCCTCCAGAAGGGCCATGAAGGTCGCACGGTCCAGGCCCGGCGGGATCGGATCGAGGAATTCGGCCACGGCCAGACCGGATCTGCGCAGCAGGCCGCGCTTGGGCCAGAAGACACCGACGTTGGTGGCCACGGGCACGCAGGGCTGCTTGAGCTGATCGTAGAGCGCGAAGGTCCCCACCTTATAGGGCGCGCGCACCCCCGGTGCGACGCGTGTGCCCTGAGGATAGATCAAGAGCTGACCGCCTTCGCGCTTGCCCGACGACACTTCGGCCAGCATCCGTTTGATCGCCTCGGCCCGCTTGCCACGAAAGACGGGGATACATCCCAGTCGCAGGGCGTACTGGCCCAGGAAGGGGGCAAACCGCAGGATGGATTTCATGATGAAGAACGGACGCGACAGGGGGATCCAGATCAACATGATGTCGAGAAAGCTCTGATGCTTTGCGGCGACCAGAACGCCGCCGGTGGGCACATTGCCCCGGATTTCAGTGCGCAGGCCGGTTATCTTTTCAAGCAACCAGAGCGTCGTCTTGGCGTAAAAACTGCAGGTCCAGCGCGCGCCTTCGGGCGACGCGATGAGCAACGGGATGCAGGCGATGCCGACGATGGTCATCCAGATGTACATGACGACGTTGAATAGGACGGAACGGATCATTTGCATGGGGCGACCTTATTCGAACCGGGCCAGCGCGGATAGCGCGGCGCGGCGGGTGGCCAGGAACGCGACGGCCCCGGCAAAAAGCGGGATCAGCGGCAGTAGGAGCCAAGCCGCCCCGGCGAAGCTGAGTCCGGTGAGAAACCCGCCGGCGGGATCGGCCTGCGGCAGAAAGGCGATGGCAAGGCCGCCAAGCGTGGTTCCGATCAAAGCCCCGGCGGCGGCGCGCAGGGTGAAACGGCGGGTGAATGCGCGCGCGACATAGGCGTCGCGTGCCCCGACCAGGCGCAGCACGCGGATCACCTGCGAATTGGCGGACAATGCGGCCTGCGCGGCCAGGGTGACCATCGCCGCCAGCGTGCCCGCAATCAGTGTCAGCGCGATCCAGCCAAGGGCGCGCAATCTGTCGGCCGCGCGCACCAGGGGCTGCCGCCAGCGGGTATGGTCGTCGTAGGTGGCGCCCGGAACCTCGGCCGCGAGACGTTGGCGCAGGCCCTCGACATCCAGATCGTCGGTGCCGATCACCTCCACCAAGCGGGGCAGGGGAAGCGTGTCGAGCGGCAGATCCGCACCCAGCCAAGGCTCCAGCAGGGCGGCCTGTTCGGACTGGTCCAGAACGCGGCTCTCGGCCACGCCGGGCGTCGCGGCCAAGATCGCCTGCAGCGCATCGACCTGGGCATCGGCCTGTTCGGGCGGGGCGGACACGCGTATCGTGGCGGCCTGTGCAAGACTGTCGGCCCAGCGGTCGGCAAGCCGGCCCGTGGCCAATGCCAGAGCCAACGCAAAAACGGCGAGGAAGGCCATCGCGGTCGCGGTCAATACGGTCAGCCAGACCGTGTGCCCGGTGGGTGGGACGACGCGATCGGCCTGACGGTCACCAAGGGCCGCGTCGAGCATCGGGCGCAACGCTTTCACAACTCCGCCCCCGACGATAGCACACCATTCGCCAGACGCAGCACCCGGGCCGAGACCTGCGATTTGGCGGCGCGGATCAGGGCCAGGTCATGGGTGGCGACCAGAACTGTTTTTCCCATGCGGTTCAGTTCGGCCAGCAGGGTCAGCAGGCGCTGCGACATTTCCCAGTCGATGTTTCCCGTCGGCTCGTCCGCGATGATGACTTCGGGGTCCATGATGATCGCACGGGCAAGGGCCGCGCGCTGCCGCTCTCCGCCCGACAGCTGCGGGGGCAGGGCATCGGCACGCGGCGCAAGGCCGACCCAGCCCAGCAATTGGGCCAGGTTCACCGCTTCGGCCGCGACGTCGCGGCCCGCCACCATCAGCGGCAGGGCGACGTTTTCGCGGATGCTCAGGTGGTCGATGAACTGACAATCCTGGTGGACAACACCGATCCTTCGGCGCATCCGCGCCAGCCCATCGCGTTCGAGGCTGCGGGTGTCGCGGCCGTCCAGAAGAACCTGGCCGGAGGTCGGCTTCAGATCGCCGTAGCAGAGTTTCAGCAGCGTCGTCTTGCCCGCGCCCGACGGCCCCGTCAGGAAGTGGAACGACCCCTGCGCCAGACCCAGATCCAGGCCGGCCAGCAGGCCCGCGCCGCCATAAGAATATCCTGCGCCCTGCAGCTCGATCACGGTTGTCCCCTCGTGTTCGTGCCCTTCTGCCCCAGCCATGATTTTGACGCAATCGCCGCCTTTCCGGGTATCCGGGTCACAGCCTCGGTCGGGATGCCCGGCGTCAGGGTTGACACCTGCGGGCCAATGGGGCGCGGTAAGCGCAATTGTTAACCTTTCGTCCAGGACACCCACCGGCCGCATGCGCATCACCTGTCCAAACTGCAACGCCCAATACGAAGTGGGCGACGACATGATCCCGTCCGAAGGTCGGGACGTGCAGTGTTCGAATTGCGGGACGACCTGGTTTCAGGACGGACGCCCCCGTGCGGCCAGCGCGGTCCAGGAACGGGCGGTGCGCCGTCCGGGACGTCGCGCCACGGACCTGCCTGTCGAAGATGATGAAGTCGACGACGATGACGATATTCCCGAACCCGTCCGGGCGCGTGCCCGCCGGGTCGAACCGGATCAGCAGACGCTGGATATCCTGCGCGAGGAACGCGATCTTGCCGAACGCCGACACGACGACGAAGGCACGTCCGAAGGATCACGTGACACGGCGAGCGATGATGACCGGGATGGTGATGTGCCGGATGTTGTCGGATCTCAGGATGCGATGATAGAAGGCGCGCCCGGCAACGATACGCCCGACAAAAACGCGCCGGACGACAATGCGACGGATGATGGCGGCGACGCGGACGAGACGCCGTCCGATGACCAGGACGAAACGTCCGACCCGCGCCAGAAAGCAGCTGCCGAACGGGCCCGCATGGCCGCCGCCGCCACACTGGCCCGCGCGCGCGGATCCGCCCGCGGCGGACGGGGAACCCGAACCGTGACCCCGGCAGAAGAGCCCGACATCGACGTGTCGGACGTGATCGCCGAAACGCTGCGCGACGCCGCCGCCCCATCGGGCGATGACGGGGTCGACGACAACGGCGATCCGTTTGATGGCACCGACACGACAAACGACGCCCCGGTGTCTGCCCGCGCGGCGCGGCGCGAATTGCTGCCCGATATCGAGGAAATCAACTCCTCCCTGCGGCCCGACGAACGCGCCGCCGAGGCCGAAGCCGCCGCCGATGCAGAGGCGGAGGCCCCGCGCATGGCCAAGCGGATGAGCGGATTTCGACTGGGTTTTCTGACGGTCTGCGGCGTGATCCTGATCCTTGTCGGGATCTATGTCTTCGCGGACCATATCGGCGAGGCGGTGCCGCAGGCGTCGACCGTCCTGACGAAATACGTGGCTTGGGTCGACGTACAGCGCATGACCATCGCGGCGGCGGCCGAAAAGCTGACGGAAAGCATCTCTCCCGACCGCTGAGGTCCGATCAGAACCGATCGAGCAGGCGGCGCAGGTAGTCGAGTTCCAACTCCGGTCGATCACGCTCGCCCGAGCGGCGACGGATTTCATCCATCAGATCGCGTGCGCGGCGCTGGGCTTCGGGCCCCTCGCCCAGGGACTCTGTGCTGCCGATCTGACCGCCCTCACCCGATTGCCGACCCAAAGGGTCGCGGTCGATGGCGCGGCCAGGCCGGTCGCCCTGCTGCCCCTGATTGCCGGGCTGATCGCTGCCGGGCGGGCGGTCGCCGGCAAGCGCGCGGCCCAGCTCCTGCATCCCGTCGCGCAGCGCATCCATGGCGCGCGCCTGATCGTCGAGCGCACCGCCCAGATTGCCATCGGCAAGATCCTGTTCGGCATCCTCCATCGCGCCCTCGGCCCGACCAAGGGCCTCGCGCGCGGCATCGCCGGCTTCGGTGCCTGCGCCGGGCAGGTTGCCGCGCAGCGTCTCCAGTCCCTGCCGCAGAGCCTCCTGGCGCTGGGCCAACTCCTCGGGGCTGCCGCCCTGACCGCCGCCCTGTCCGGGCTGCTGGTTCGGCTGGCCCTGGCTGCCGCCACCCTGACCGGGGGACTGGGACTGCTGGTTCTCGCCCTGCTCCCCCTGCTGACCTTGACCCTGTTGCTGGCCCTGACCCGGCGAATGCTGTTCGGACTGACCTTGCCCGCTGCCGTTTGCACCCTCGTTCTGCTGGCTTTCGCCGGCCTGCGCGTCCGGGTTGAACTGCTCCTGCAGCTGGCGGAACGCTTCGTCCGACAGGCCCTGCTGTTCGCGCAATTGCTCGCGCAGGTCATCCATCGCCTGCTGACCCTCGCCCTGCTGACCTTCACCGCCGCCGCCCTGCCCTTGGGTGACCTGCATGTTCTCCATCATCTCCTGCAGCTGGCGCAGCAATTCCTGCGCCTCGGCGGTGCGACCCTGGCGCATCAGCTCCTCGATGCGTTCCATCATCTCGTCCAGCATGTCGGGCGTGATTTCCTGCGTTTCACCCTGGGCCTGCTGTTGCTGTCCCTGCTCGCCTTCCTGCTGGGCAAGCTGGCGGGTGTAATCGTCCATAGCCTCGCGCATTTCCGCCATCAGGCGGTCGATCTCTTCGGGGGAAGCCCCTTGACGGATGGCTTCGGCCAGCCGCTCCTGCGCCTCGCGCAAGCGGGCCAGTGCACTGTCGAGAGACCCTTCCTCGATCCGGACGGCGGCCTGCCAAAGCATTTCGGCCACCTGATCGCGGGTCTCCAGCGTCAGCGGCCCTTCGTCCAGCCGGCGAATGGCCATGCGGGTGATGATATAAGCGGTGGGCGCGTTCCAGCTGCCGTCGGCCTGCCAAGTCACGGCCTTGAGCAGGCGAGAGACACGGTCGCGGTTGGCCCGCGACCAGTTCAGGTCGCGACGCTGTTCGATCAAGGCGCTTGCGATGGGATCATAGAAGGCCCGACCGGGCAGTGTCATCTGCGCGACCGTCGTGCCGGTCTGATTGGCGGCGTCGCTGGCGCGCAGGGTGATGGTGACGGGCATGTCGGCCAGCGGATGCTCGGTCAGTTCGGCGCGGAAGGTTTCCACGATATCCGCGCGGTCGCCTGAAATAGGCAGCGACATGTCGAGGGTCAGCGGCGCGCGCGGTTCCGGCTCGATCGTCAGACCGTGGCGACGCTCGGCCGCATCGGGGTCGAGTGCGATGGTTATTTCTGCCGCGGTCACGCCGTAGTCGTCGCTGGCGGTCCAAGGCAGGGTGACCAGATCAGGGAACTCGAATGCCGGATCGCCAGCGACGGCGATGTCGGGTTCTGCGTCGGGCGTTGCTGTCAGGGTCCAGAGGGGGGTGTCGTCCACCCCGTCGATGGACAGGGTGCCGGACTGAGTGACGACGAAGTCCTGCAACGGCTCCGACGGAAGGGTTTCGGTCCGGCCCGAGACGGTCTCGCTGACGGCGAGGGCACCGACCTCGCCGTAAAGGCGCAGAGTCACCCGCGTGCCTTCGGGGACGTTCACAGGCCCCGGATCTATGTCGTTGAGATATAGCGTCGGCAAACCCGTATGGCGCGGCGGCTCCAGCCAGCCTTCCCATGCGGGACCGGTCGCGACTTGGCTGCCGGCCCCCGGCAGCGCGGGCACCTCAGGAACGCGCCAGAGCGTACCGAAAAGCAAGGCGACGGCGGCCAGAAGGACGGCCATGTAGCGCAGGGCGTAAGGGTCGCGGCGCGACACCCGCAGGTCGCCCGGCACGGCACGCGCCCCGGCCAGACGGTCGGCCATGCGACGACGATGCGCCTCCCAGACGGCGGCGGCCTGAGGGTCGTCGGACCCTACCGCCATGTCATCGGAGAGCGCCGAGAGCGGCCTTCCGGGCAGGGTTGCGTCCAGACGGGCCAGCGCATCGGCGCGGGTGGGCGCGCGGAAATCCCACATACCGACGACGAAAAGGGCGATGGCGACAAGGCCGGCGGCAGCGAGCGCGGGCAGTTCCCACAAGTTGGGAAGGATACCGGACGCCCAGATGGCCAGTCCGACGAACAGCACCGTCCACATCGGCCAGAACGCACGGGTCACCCGCTCGGCCCAGAGGCCGAGATGGGTCAGGCGCACGGCTCCGGCGAGGGAGCGCTTGGGGGGCGGCGTGCTGTCGGTCAATCGACCCTCCCGATGTCTGTCCCTAGGAAGGTAGGGTCATTCGAGCCAATGGGGAACACTATCGCGCGAAATCATCTCGTCATAGGTCGGACGCGGGCGGATCACCGCGTATTGATCGCCCTGCACCAAAACCTCGGGGATGAGGGGGCGGGAGTTGTATTCACTGGACATCACGGCACCGTAAGCCCCGGCGGACCGGAAGGCGATCAGGTCGCCTGCGTCCACCTGCGGCATATCGCGTCCCTTGGCGAAGGTATCGCCCGTTTCGCAGATGGGGCCGACGATATCGAAGGCGCGGGTGTCCGCCCCCGGCGTGGGTTCGATCACCGGAACGATGTCGTGGTGCGCACCGTACATCGCCGGACGGATCAGGTCGTTCATTGCCGCGTCCACGATCAGGAAATCGCGGCCCTCGCCTTCCTTAACGAAGATGGTCGAGGTCAGCAGGATCCCCGCATTGCCCGCGATCAAGCGGCCGGGTTCAATCTCGATCTCGCAGCCCAGATCCCCTACCTCCTCGCGGATGACCTGCCCGTATTCCATCGGCACGGGCGGGGCGAGGTTGGAGCGGGCATAGGGAATGCCGAGGCCCCCGCCCAGATCGAGGCGCGTGATTTCATGCCCGTCCTCGCGCAACGCCCGCGTCAGGTCGGCGACCTTGCGATACGCGGCGCGGAACGGGTCGAGGTCGGTCAGCTGGCTGCCGATGTGGACGTCGATGCCCACGACCTTCAGCCCCGGTAGGCTTGCCAATTCGGCATAGACCTCGCGGGCGCGGGCGATGGGGATGCCGAACTTGTTGTCGGATTTACCCGTCGCGATCTTCTCGTGCGTCTTGGCGTCGACATCTGGGTTCACGCGCACGGTGACGGGCACGTCGAGGCCCATTTCGGCGGCGATCTTCGACAGAAGACGGTATTCCGGCTCGGATTCCAGGTTGATCTGGCGGATGCCGTTTTCGAGGACGTAGCGCATCTCGGCTTCGGTCTTGCCCACACCCGAGAACACGATCCGGTCGCCCGGTACCCCGGCGGCGCGGGCGCGGCGGTATTCGCCCTCCGACACGACGTCCATGCCGGCCCCGGCATCGCCCAGCAGCTTGAGGATGGCGACGTTGGACGCTGCCTTGACGGCGTAGCAGACCAGATGCGGCCCCCAGGCAAGGGCCTCATCGAACAGATGGAAATGGCGCAGCAGGGTCGCGGCGGAATAGACATAGGCCGGCGTGCCGACCCCGCGCGCGATGTCCGACAGCGGCACGTCTTCGGCGTGCAGCATGCCATCGCGGTAGAGGAAATGATCCATGTCAGCGGCTCCGCAAGAACAGATAGAGCGGCAGGCCAAGCGAGACGCCCACGAGATAAGTCGCGGGAATTGCGATCAGGCCCAGCCAGTTGCGGGTTTTCACGGCCTCATAGACGATCCAGACCGTCAAGGTCACGGCGGCCACCGTCAGATCCCAGACCAACCCCGATGACGCGTCGTTGACGTGCCAGGCATCGATCATCGCGCCGATGTCCCAATCGTTCGCCTGCAACCACGGAATGAAGTAGCGCATCGGCAGGATTACCCCCGCCATGCAGAGCAGGAGCCAGAGGATGCGGATCGGTTTCATGGCGTCTCTCCCGTCGGGTGTCGCGCTTCTATAGGGAACGATTCACCGGGTTGGAACTGCGGGACCCTCCGGCAGGGGGTATTTTGGGTCTGAAGACACAAGCGGGGTGACGTGACGCGGCAGGACGTTGCGACACGATGTTGCGCCGCCGTTGACCTGTGGGGTGCCGGACCGCATATCGAGATTGATAAATTCGACGAGGGAGACCACCATGTCCGATGCACCGACACGCGAAGCGATGGAATACGATGTCGTCATCGTGGGCGCGGGGCCCGCGGGCCTTTCGGCGGCGATCCGGCTCAAGCAGCTGGATGCCGATCTGCAGGTCGTTGTGTTGGAAAAAGGCTCGGAAGTCGGGGCGCATATCCTGTCGGGGGCGGTGCTGGACCCCTGCGGCCTGAACGCGCTGATCCCCGACTGGAAGAAGAAGGGGGCACCCCTGAATGTTCCGGTCACATCGGATGCGTTCTTCGTTCTGGGCGAAGAGGGCAAGGTGCGCGTTCCCAACGCCGTGATGCCGCCGCTCATGTCAAACCACGGCAACTACGTCGTGTCGATGGGCAACGTCTGCCGCTGGATGGCCGAACAGGCCGAGGAATTGGGCGTCGAGATATTCCCCGGCATGGCCTGTTCCGAAATCGTCTGGGACGGCGACCGTGTGAAAGGCGTCGTCGCCGGTGAATTCGGGCGCAACGCCGACGGGACCGAAGGGCCGGGGTACGAGCCGGGGATGGAGTTGCACGGCAAATACGTGATGCTGGGCGAAGGCGTGCGGGGATCGCTGTCCAAGCAGGTGATCGCCTATCACAAGTTGGATGCGGACGCGGACGTGCAGAAATACGGCCTCGGCATGAAGGAAATCTGGGAAATCGACCCCGACAAGCACACGCCCGGCAAGGTCGTGCACACGATGGGCTGGCCGCTGGGCAAGAACGCGGGCGGCGGGTCGTTCATCTATCATCTGGATAACAATCAGGTCTATGTCGGCTTCGTCGTGCACCTGAACTACAAGAACCCCTATGTTTTCCCGTACATGGAGTTCCAGAAATTCAAGCACCACCCGATGGTCGCCGAGCTTCTGAAGGGTGGCAAGCGCGTCGCCTACGGGGCCCGCGCGATCACAGAAGGCGGGTATCAGTCGCTGCCCAAGACGGCGTTTCCGGGCGGCGTCCTGCTGGGCTGTGCCGCCGGCATGGTCAACGTCCCGCGCATCAAGGGCAACCACAACGCGATGCTGTCGGGCAAAGCGGCCGCCGAGGCCGCGCACGAGGCCATTCAGGCCGGGCGCGCGGGCGATGTGCTGGACGGCTATGACACCGAAGTGCGCGAGGGGGCCATCGGCAAGGACCTCAAGCGCGTGCGCAACGTCAAGCCGCTGTGGTCCAAGTACGGGCTGACCGCGTCGCTGACGGTGGGCGGCGCGGACATGTGGCTGCAGAATCTGACCGGCTGGTCGCCGCTGAACGTGGCACACGGCAAGAACGACGCAGACTCGACCGAGGAGGCGTCGAAGCATCAGGAAATCGTCTATCCCAAGCCTGACGGCAAATTGTCGTTCGACCGGCTGACCAACGTCGCCTTCAGCTTCACCAACCACGAGGAAAGCCAGCCCGCGCACCTGAAACTGAAGGACGCGAGTGTCCCGGTCGCGATAAACCTGCCGAAATATGCCGGCCCTTCGGCGCGATATTGCCCGGCCGGCGTTTACGAATTCGTGGGCGAAGGCGACGCGGCGAAATTCCAGATCAACTTCCAGAATTGCGTCCACTGCAAGACTTGCGACATCAAGGACCCGTCCCAGAACATCGTCTGGACGACACCGCAGGGCGGCGATGGGCCGAATTACCCGAACATGTGATCGCACCGCACCGTCTGGAACGAATCCCTGCAATCCAGACGGATGCGGGGATTTTTCAACCTCGGGCGGAACGGACCCGGCGGCAGACCGGTCCTGCGACGCCGGATTCGTTGCATCCTGTCCCCACGCCGCCTAGCGTGAGCGAAACGCGGGTCACAGAGCCCCGATGCCAGAGGTTTCCCATGTTCCGTTCCCTGCTGCTTGCCGCCACGTGTCTGGCCCCGCTTCCTGCCCTGTCGCAGGGTCTTGCCGGGCCGTATCTTTCCGCGCGGATCGCGGGCTTCAACAACGATTACGAGGCGGCCGGCGCAAGCTATGCCGATCTGGTCGAACAGGGCGAAACGACGCCGCAAATCCTTGAAAACGCGCTCATCATCTATTCCGTACTGGGCGACTTCGACAGCGCCGTCGACGTAGCGGATATTCTTACTCAAGACGGTCAGCCCAGTCAGTTCGCTGCCAGTGCGCGGATGGTCGTCGCCCTGCGCGACGGCGATCTGGCGACGGCCCGCGACCTGCTGGATGATGGCGGCATCGCCGGCCCGTTGCTTGATGGCCTGCTGGACGGTTGGATCCTGGCCGAGGAGGGCGACATCGAAGGGGCCCTCGCCGCGTTCGATGCCTTGGCCGACCAGGAGGCGTTCACCCCCTTCGGCCTGCGCCACAAGGCGTATCTGCTGGCGATGACCGGCGACATGGAACAGGCCGACGAGATCATGTCGGGCCGATCCGGTGACGGTCTGTTGAATGCGACGGCACGCGGCATTGCGGCCCATGGGCAGGTCATGGCGCAACTGGGTCGGCGCGACGATGCACTGGAGCTTGTCACCAAGGCCAATGACGCGACCAGTTCCGCGCTGCTGCGCGACATGCAGGCGCGATTGCAGGGGGACGACGATGTGCCCTTCGACCTGATCCGCACGCCGCAGGACGGGATGGCCGAAGCCTATTTCATCTTCGCGGCCCTTCTGGCCGGGGATTCCTCGGCCACGTTCACGTTGCTCAACGCGCGGGCGGCAAGCGCGCTGCGACCCGACCACGTGGAGGCGCTGGTCCTTATCGCACAGCTTCTGGAGCAACAGGATCAGCTGGATCTGGCCGCGATGGTTCTTGACGCCGTGCCATCGGAAGACCCCGCCTTCTATGAGGCGGAGATCGCGCGCGCCGATATCCTGCTGGCGACGAACGACGACGACGCGGCTGTGCAGGCGCTGCGCTCGCTCACCGACAGCGACGGCGACAAGGTGGAGGTCTGGGCGGCGCTGGCCGATGCGCTGCGCCGGCTGGACCGCTTCGACGAGTCGGCCAGCGCCTATGACCGCGCGATCGAAATGCTGGCCGAGGTGACGGAGCGCAATTGGCTGCTGTTCTATGCCCGTGGCATCGCCCGCGAGCGGTTGGACGACTGGCCGGGCGCGGAGCGGGATTTCCGCCGCGCGCTGGAGTTGAACCCCGGCAATCCGAACGTGCTCAATTATCTCGGCTACGGTCTGGTGGAGCAGCGGATCAAACTGGACGAGGCGCTCGACATGATCGAACAGGCGGTGGAGGCGCGGCCCAACGACGGGTTCATCGCCGATAGCTTGGCCTGGGTGCTCTACCGACTGGGCCGCTACGAGGAGGCGGTCGAGCCGATGGAGCGGGCGGTGATGCTGACGCCGCTGGACCCGCTGATCAACGACCATCTGGGCGACGTTCTCTGGGCTGTGGACCGCAAGCGCGAAGCGCGGTTCCAATGGCGCCGCGCCCTGTCGCTCGACCCGCAGGAGCAGGAGGACCGGATCCGCCGCAAGTTGGAGGTCGGTCTGGATGTCGTGCTGGAGGAAGAGGGCGGCGTCGGTCCCATCGAAGCCGTCGACTGACGTCGTGCGCACGGGGATCGCGCCGGCCAAGGTCAACCTGACGCTTCACGTGACTGGCCGACGGCCCGACGGATATCACACGCTCGATTCGCTGGTGGCCTTCGCGGACTTCGGTGACGGGATTACGATCGCACCGGGCGACGGTCTGACGGTGACCGGGCCGTTCGCCGAAGGCGTGCCGATTGACGATGGCAATCTGATCGTCAGGGCGCTGCGTCTGGCCGGTGTCACGCGCGCCGTGACGCTGGACAAGCGGTTGCCGCACCCCGCGGGCATCGGCGGCGGATCGTCGGATGCGGCGACTGTTCTGCGCCTGATCGGGGCGACCCTGCCGATCGAAACTGTTCTGAGCCTTGGGGCCGATGTGCCCGTCTGTCTGCACCCGCGAGCGGCACGGATGCGGGGTATCGGCGAAGTGGTGGAGCGGATCGACATCCCACCCCTTTCGGCTGTTTTGGTCAATCCGGGGCTCGCGGTGCCGACATCCGACGTGTTCCGTGCGCTGCTGACGCCGAACAACGCGCCGATGGCGGATCTGCCACGTTGGCAGGACGCCGGGGATATGATCGGTTGGCTCGCCACGATGCGCAACGATCTGGAGCAGGCCGCGATTGCGGTGGCACCGGGTGTTTCGGATGTGCTTACGGCGATCGACGGAACGGGGGCCGGGTTGACCCGGATGTCCGGGTCGGGGGCGACATGCTTCGGCCTCTACGCTGACGGTGCGGTGGCAAACCGTGCGGCCGCGGCTCTCGCGCAGTCCGGATGGTGGGTGCGGCGCGTCACCCTGCGCTAAAGCGCGCGGGCCACGACGTAGTCGGCCAGATCGCCCAGCATGTCGCGCAGGTCGCTTTGCGGCAAACGGCGCAGCGCGGCCTTGGCCCGGTCGCGCCAGGCAATCGCCTCGACCCGCGTCTCCTCCAACGTGTCGTGACGTGCCAGGATCGCGCGGGCGCGGTCCAGATCGGTCGCGTTGCCCCGCTCCAGCGCGTCCTTCCAGAACGCCCACTCCACGTCGTCGCCCTTGGCGATGGCCCGGATCACCGGCAGCGTCAGCTTGCCTTCGCGGAAGTCGTCGCCCAGATCCTTGCCGATGGCATCGCCGGCCCCACCGTAGTCGAGCCAATCGTCGATGATCTGGAAACTGACGCCGAGGGCGTCGCCGAAATCGGCCAGGGCGCTCACGTGGTCCTCGGGGGCACCGGCGACGACCGCGCCGCTTTCGCAGGCGGCCTGGAACAGTGCGGCGGTCTTGCCGCGCACGACGCGGAGGTAGGTGTCTTCGGTGGTGGCGATGTTGCGCGCGGCCGTCAGTTGCAGCACCTCGCCTTCGGCGATGGTGGCGGCGGCCCCCGACAGGATGTCGAGGATGCGCAGCGATCCGGTCTCCACCATCAGTTGGAACGAGCGGGCGAAGAGGTAGTCCCCGACCAGAACGCTCGACTGGTTGTCCCACAGCAGGTTCGCGGTGGGCCGGCCGCGCCGCTGATTGCTCTCGTCGACCACATCGTCGTGGAGCAGGGTCGCGGTGTGGATGAATTCGACCGTGGCGGCCAGTTTGACATGATCTTCGCCGTCGTAGCCGCACAGCCGGGCGGCAGCGACGGTCAGAAGGGGCCGCACGCGTTTGCCCCCCGCGCTGACCAGATGGGCCGTCACTTCGGGGATGCGGGGCGCGTTTTCCGACGCCATCCGTGTCGTGATGAGCGCGGCCACCGCCTCCATATCCGACGACAGGGCGGCGGCCAGCCGTTCGTGCGGTTTGATCGGCGTGGCCTCGGTCATGGCGGTCCCTCGACAACGGCGCATGGGGCGCCCATAGCTTGGCCCATGAAAGAACTGCTGCGCACCAACGACCCGACGATCATCGCCTTTGCAAGCGCCCTTCTGGACGGCGAAGACATAGATTGCTTCGTGCTGGATGAAAACATCTCGGTGTTGGAGGGAAGCATCGGCATATTGCCGCGGCGCATGATGGTCGCCGACGACGATCTGGAAGATGCGCGGGTCGTGTTGCGCGACAACGGGGTCCATGTTTCCGCGTGAGCGGCCCCGACATTACGACCGACGAATTTTTGGGCGGTCGGCTCACTTCGCTTCAATAGCATGTTGGTTTCCGATCTGGCTTCGATCCGGTTTTGCTTGCGGTCGCCACTCCGGCAAGGGCGGGTGACAGCGTGCTTGACCTTGGCTGTGGCCTCTGGGTTGCGATGTACTGCCTGGGGTGCCGCGGCCCGGCCTGGCGCTGAAGGGGTGGAGCGGCACGCTGACGCCGCTTACATGGCCCGAGGTAACGGCGATGCGGAGGGTTGGGTGGATCGGCCCAATGGCTGGATGCGGTGGTGCGCCGCGCCGGATCGAAGGGCAGCGTTACCCTTACGGCAATGAGGAGACGATCGTCACACTATCGTCGCGTCTGGGCGATCTGATCGCACTGCTGGTCATCTGATGGGCCGGACGGGGGGCACAGCGCTGGACCGTCCGGGGCCGCAAGAACCGCCGCGCCCCCCTGCGGCTGCAACCGCACATGGTTCTGCGCGACGGTGCCAAGCCCTGCCACAGAAACGATGTCGAGACGCCCGCCGCGCAAGCAATGCTGCGCGATGGACAGGCACTTTTGCTGGATGACTAGAATTGGATGCAACTATCCGCCGCCGTGTTTCGAAAAATGATGACAGATGGGTATGTCATATGCTGCAATCGAACGATCACAAACCATCAGAGGAGAATGCCATGTCGCTCACGTCCCATCTGTCGGAGTTGCGAAAGAAACATGAAACCCTCTCTCAGCAGGTCGAGTCCGAGGCGCGCAGTCCGGGCGTCGACAGCATCGTGCTGACCCAGCTCAAGAAGCGCAAGCTGGCCATCAAGCAAGAGATCGAGAAGCTGAGCGCGGCCCCCGCGCACTGACCCGCCCACATCGGTTTCGAAAGGTCTGTCCCGGTAACCCCGGCGACGGGCCTTTTTTCTAGGGTCGTCCCGCAGGCGTCAGCCACCCGCAAGGACCATCCGGCGTCCGTCGCGCTGCCCCTCCATCCGCCCCGCCTCCCGACCTAACCAATCGAGGAAGGCCCGCGTGCCGGGCCGCGTTTCCGCCCCCTTGGGACACAGCACCCGGAAGTTCGCGCGAGGGATCAGCGCCGTGTCGAAAGGTGCCACGAGATTGCCCTGCCGCAGCGCCGCTTCGCCCAGCGAAATGCGGCCCAGCACCACGCCGGCCCCCGATTGGGCGGCGTCGATGGCATGGTCAGCCTGACTGAAATGGGTGCCGTGCAGATCCGGCGTGGCAAGTCCGTGCGCGTCGAACCAATCGGCCCAGCTGACGGAATTTTTAAGAAACTTCATCGAATCGTCGAAGATGATCGTCGCCTCCAACAGGCTTTCGATCGTCTGGTATTTCTGTGCGAGGTCGGGGTGCATCATCGGCGTCACCCACTCCTCGATCGTCAGGGCGCGGTGCAGGTCAGGCGGGTCGTCCTGATCGCTGGGACCGAAGCGTATGGCGATGTCGATGTCATCGGTCGCGAAATCCAGCATCCGAAGCGTCGCGGCAAAGCGCAATTCGATCTCCGGGTGGTTGCCGGCGAAATCGAACAGGCGCGGGGCCAGCCACTTGGCGGTGAAGGCCGGTCCGGCGGTGATCGTCAGAATGCCGGAGTCGAGCACCCGTTTGGCAGCGCGCCATCCCGCCGTCAGCGTTTGAAATCCTTCGCTGGCCTGCGGAGACAGGGCAAGACCCGCCTCGGTCAGTTCCACACGACGGTTCAAGCGGCGAAAAAGGGGCGCGCCCAGGTGTTCCTCCAGGCTCTTGATCTGGAACGACAGCGCGGCGGGTGTCACGTTCAATTCTCCCGCCGCGGCCTGAAACGACAGATGGCGGGCAGCGGCCTCGAAGGCGCGCAGGGCGGTCAGCGGGGGAAGGCGATCGGACATATCACTTAAGTAATACTTATCCGAAACCATGGGAAGTCTAGTTTGTAAGGTTGTCCGGCCATCTCTATCTCTTGATCAACAGCAACACAGTTGATCCGAAGGAATATCCGCCATGTTCGAGACGCATACCTCCACCACCTATGACGAAGCTTTCGCCCGTGCCCGCAAAGAGCGTGCCGAAGCCTTCCGCGCGATGTTCGCTTTCTTTCGCCTGCCGAAGGTCTTGCCGGGTCGGCGGTCCGCCGCAGCCTGACCGCAGCAGACGAAAGCCGAAGGCCCGACGTTTGCGAACGCCGGGCCTTTTGCATGCCGACGGGACTGATCGTGCGCCCCGGTTCAAATCGTCTGCGTCAGGTCATGTACTGACCGCCGTTCGCCGAAATGGTCGAACCGGTCACGAAGCCCGCATCGTCGGACGTGAGGAACGCGACGGCCCGCGCGATTTCAGATGCGTCGCCCAGTCGACCGACCGGAATTTGCGGCAAGATGACCTCGTTCATCACCTTTTCGGGAATCGTGCTCATCATTTCGGTGTTGATGTAGCCAGGGGCGACGACGTTGACGGTGATGCCCGCACGCGCACCCTCCTGCGCCAAAGCCTTGGTGAAGCCGATGTCACCGGCCTTGGTCGCGGCATAGTTCGCCTGCGCGAACTGACCCTTCTGGCCGTTGATGGACGAAATGGTGACGATGCGCCCGAATTTCCGCTCTCGCATGCCGCCCCAGACGTTGTGCGTCATGTTGAAGACGCCGTTCAGATTGGTGTCGATGCACTCGTGCCACTGCTGCGGGGTCATCTTGTGAAACGGCGCGTCGCGCGTGATACCGGCATTGTTCACCAGGATGTCCACCGGGCCAAGGTCCGCCTCGATCTGAGCGACGCCCTCCTTGCAGGCGTCGTAATCGGCGACGTTCCATTTGTAGGTTTTGATGCCGGTTTCGTCGGTGAAGGCGCGGGCCTTTTCGTCGTTGCCGGCATAGGTCGCCGCGACTTGGCACCCCTGCTCTTTGAGGGCCTGCGCGATGGCCGCGCCGATACCCCGTGATCCGCCGGTAACGATTGCTGTGCGAGTCATGATGTTTCCTCCTCTATGACGTTCACGTTATTTTGTTCCGCCAGTGACGTCCATCGTCGCGGCCTTGATCCCAAGCCGATTGCGGCAGTGTCGGATCGGTGAAATCGAGCTTTCGCCCGGGCAGAACATCATCGGAAGGTTGCACGAAAACGATGCGGCCCCCGTCGTCATCGGGCAGGACCTTGAAGCGTTTGGTCAGCAGCACCAGGGTCCGTCCCTCGTCCGGGTCGGGCATCGGCGCCTTGTCGACCATGCCGCCGTCGTACACCGGCTCCCCGTTCCAATCGTCGGGACGGAAGGCGGGGGGCACCGTCGCGGCCATGCGTACAAGGTCGTGCAAGGTGCCATCGCGGGCGGCCTGTCGTCCGTCGATCAAGCGTTGCTCCATCCCCGTCAGGCTAGCGAGGCGGGGGCGCGGGGTCGGTGCGAGAAATTGTTCCACTTGATAGATCGTGCCCCCGACAAGGGCGCGCAGAGTCGGCGCGTCGCAGTTTCCGGGGGTCGAGAGGCTAATCTGGAAAGCGGGGCCGTCGGCGATCCGCGCGGTGGCACTGTCGTCAAGAACGTCCTCGACGATCGACGCATAGACCCGCTGATGTGCACTGCGCCCGGCATCGTCGTCTGCGTCGTCGAGCGAGAAATTGGCCTCTTCGGTGGTCAGCGCCTTCTCGAACCTGTCCCTCAGGGCGATTTCGCGTCCGGCAATCCATACGGCGGCGGAAAGGGCCCCGCCCGAACTTCCGGTGACGCGCTTGGGGCGAAGGCGATGGTCGGCTTCGACGACCTCCATGAAGCCGCCGTGCCAGAAACAGCGCAATCCGCCGCCGGAAAAGACCAACTGGTCATAGGAAAGTTCGGTCGAGGTCATGGAGTGGAAACGGGCCGGGGCCCGCTTCCGTTCCGATGGTCAGTCACGCTCGACGCACAGGGCGACGCCCATGCCGCCACCGATGCACAAAGTGGCAAGGCCCTTCTTGGCATCGCGACGCTTCATTTCGAAGAGCAGCGTATTGAGCACGCGGCAGCCCGACGCCCCGATGGGGTGACCGATGGCGATGGCACCGCCGTTCACGTTCACGATTTCCGGGTCCCAGCCCATATCCTTGTTCACGGCGCAGGCCTGCGCGGCGAAGGCTTCGTTCGCTTCGATCAGATCAAGATCCTCGACCTTCCAGCCGGCGTTCTCCAGCGCCTTGCGCGAGGCATAGATCGGGCCGACGCCCATGATCGTCGGGTCCAGACCGGCGGTCGCATAGCTGACGATACGGGCCAACGGCTCGATCCCGCGCTTGGCGGCGTCGTCGGCAGACATCAGCAGCGTGGCGGCCGCCCCGTCGTTCAGGCCGGACGCGTTGGCGGCGGTCACGGTGCCGTCTTTGGTGAAAGCGGGGCGCAGCTTGCCCATCGCGTCCATCGTGGCCCCGTGGCGAATGTATTCGTCTTGGTCGACGATGGTGTCGCCCTTGCGGCCCTTGACGGTGAAGGCCGCGATTTCGTCGGCGAAGCGGCCGGCCTTCTGTGCGGCCTCCGCCTTGTTCTGGCTGGCGACGGCGAATTCATCCTGCATGTCGCGGCTGATCTGCCATTTCTCGGCGACGTTCTCGGCGGTCTGGCCCATGTGGTAGTTGTTGAACGCATCCCACAATCCGTCGGTGATCATGGTGTCGACCAGTTTCATGTCGCCCATCTTCTGACCCTGGCGGATGGCCTGGGCATGCATGGACATCGACATGCTTTCCTGGCCGCCGGCGACGATGATCTGGCTGTCGCCCAGCATGATGTGCTGCGCGCCCAGCGCCACGGCGCGCAGGCCCGATCCGCAGACCTGATTGATGCCCCAGGCGGCGGATTCCTGCGGCAAACCCGCGTTGATGTGCGCCTGGCGCGCGGGGTTCTGTCCTTGGCCGGCGGTCAACACCTGACCCAGGATCGTTTCGGAGACATCGGTCTTGTCCACGCCGGCGCGGGCCACGACTTCTTCGATCACGGCAGCGCCAAGAGCGTGGGCGGGCGTGTTGGCGAAGGCTCCGAGGAAAGAGCCGACCGGCGTCCGGGCGGCAGAGGCGATCACGACGTTGGTCATGGGCAGGCATCCTTTTTCATGCGGCGAGGGGCGGGACGGCGTGCCCCGGCGGGATACCCCGTCGCGTTATGCCCCTTGCCCTAGCGTGCGGCGCGCGCGGGATCAAACGATGTTCGGTGCGGCCCCGTGGGGACGGACCGCGCCGCGGTGCCCTGCTATGTGTCCGTCTGCGTGGGTTCAGTCGCCCTGCGTCAGCCGATCGCCTTCCGGCGCGCCTCCGCATCACGCAGCCACCCGGGTCGCAATTCGGGCGCGCCGTAGTAGTACCCCTGCAGGCAATCAATGCCCGCCTGCGTCAGAAATTCCGCCTCGGCCTTCGTCTCGACGGCTTCGGCGACGGTGAACATGTCGAATTGCTGTCCGACGCTGATGAGCGCGTTGAGGATGCACTGATTGTCGGGGTCGGTGTCGCATTGGCGCACGAAGCTGCCGTCGATCTTGAGAATGTCGAAGTAGAATTCCTTGAGGTAGCGGAAACTGGTCTGACCGGCCCCGAAATCGTCGAGCGCGAAGGTGATCCCGCGATCCTGAAGGTCGGTCATGAAGGTCTTGACCAGTTCGGGCACCTGCATGGCGGAGCGTTCCGTAATCTCGAGGATCAGACGTTCGCCGACCGTGGCATCGGCCAGCAGGCCCTTTTGCAAGGTCTGCATCCAGCGCCGGTACCCGATGGAGCGGGCGGACATGTTGACCGACAGCCGCAGCGCCGGCGTCTGGGCAAGGGCGGCAAGCCCCAGACGCAGGGCGGCGCAGTCGATTTCCCGGCCCAGTTCGGCGGTTTCGACCACGTCGATGAACTGTACGGCCGGGATGATGCGCCCGGTTTCGTCGCGCAGCCGGATCAGACCTTCGTGGAAAGCGATGGTCCCGCCGATGGTTCCGATGACGGGTTGATAGGCCAGCAGAACGCGATCCTGGGCAAGGGCGTCCCGCGCCATGTCGAGCACACCGCGGTCGCGGGCATCGGCCGCGTCGGCGATCAGGTCGCCGTCTGTCACGTGGTCCAGGGATCGATCGGACATGGCTCCCCCTTCGTTTCAGGCAAAGGGATGCCACGTCGGGTTGAACGCTTCGTTAAATCCGCTCTACTGCCGTCACCGGAGCCGGCGAAAAACACTGCGAATTTTTGCTATTCCGGTCCCGCAAGCAGGAGGCGGAGCGATGGAGAGATGCGGCTGGGTTGGCGACGACCCCCTTTATGTCGCCTATCACGACACGGAATGGGGCGTGCCGCAACGCGATCCACGCGCCCTGTGGGAACAATTGATGCTGGAGGGATTCCAGGCGGGCCTGAGCTGGATCACGATTCTGCGCAAACGCGAGAATTTCCGCACGGCCTTTGCAAATTTCGATCCGGAGATCATTGCCCGGTGGGGCGCGCCGGAGGTGCAGCGCCTGCTTGGCGATGCGGGGATCATTCGCCATCGGGGCAAGATCGAAGCGACGATCGGCAATGCGCGCGCCTTTCTAGACATGCGGGACGGGCCGGGGTTCGATGCCTTCATCTGGGACCGTGTCGATGGCACGCCGCAGCACAACCGGCCCGCAACGCTGGCCGACGTGCCCGCGCAGACCCCGCTGTCGGTGGGGCTGTCCAAGGATCTCAAGAAAGCAGGGTTCAGGTTCTGCGGGCCGACGACGGTCTATGCCTTCCTACAGGCCGCGGGGGTGGTGAACGACCATGTGGTGACGTGTCACCGACACGATGCGGTCGCGCAAATGTCGGGGCCGGGGGGCTAGGCCCGTTCGTCCTTGGGGCTGTCCATGACGACATAGGTTGTCAGCCGTGCGACCTGCGGCAGGACGCCCAGAACCTCTGTGTGGAAATGCTTGTAGGCGATCAGGTCGCGCGCCTCGATCCGCAGCAGGTATTCGACGGCCCCGGTGATGTTATGGCATTCGCGCACCTCGGGCGCTTCGGCGATGGCCCGCTCGAACCCTTCCTGCCCCGCCTTGGTGTGATCGTTGAGGCCCACGGCGATATAGGCGGTGAAGCCTATGCCGGCCCGCTCCGGGTCGATAACGGCGCGGTAGCCCTTGATAAGGCCGCTTGCCTCCATCGCCTGCACCCGGCGCAGCGTTGCCGAAGGCGAAAGGCCGACCGTCTCGGACAGAGCCTGATTGGTAATCCGGCCGTCGCCGCTCAGCGCGCGCAAGATACGGTCGTCAATATCATCGATTCTGCTCATAGACTGCAAAATCTGCACGGATGCAGCGATGTTTGCAAGGACATGCACAGCAATACGACGGATGATGCGAGCATGACATACGATCTGTTCCTCGGCCTGGTTGCCTTTGCTTTCGTCTCTTCGATCACGCCAGGGCCGAACAATCTGATGATAATGGCCTCGGGGGCGAACTTCGGGGTTGGGCGGTCGGTGCCCCATGCGCTGGGCATCTCGCTCGGTTTTGGCGTGATGATCGTGCTGGTCGGCCTTGGCCTGGCGCAGGTGTTCGACCGGTTTCCTGCGGCAAAGACGGCGCTGGCGATCCTGTCGGTGATCTATCTTCTCTGGCTGGCGTGGAAGATCGCGAATGCGGCCCCGCCCAAGGCCGCCACGGCCGAGGGCACGCCGATGACCTTCCTGCAGGCGGCGGCGTTCCAGTGGGTCAACCCCAAGGCCTGGACGATGGCACTGACGGCGGTGACGCTCTACACCGCTGGCGGGCCCTTGGCGGTCGTGCCGGTGGCGGCGATCTTCACGGTCGTGAACCTGCCATCGATCTCTTGCTGGTTGGTGCTGGGGGTGCAGATGCGCCGGTTCCTGACGTCGCCCGCGCGCCTGCGGGCGTTCAATTGGACGATGGCGGGCCTTCTCGTCTTGTCGCTGGTGCCGTCGGTCGCGCCGCTGTTGTAGGTGAGGCGACCGAATACTCGTAAAACGGAGACGTCTTCAATCGAGGGGGATGTCGCGGCGGAAGGTGCCGTCGGGCGCGAAGATCAGCACGCGGTCGTCGGTCGTCGTCGCGATCCAGTAGGATGGGGCCTGCGTGACGGCGACGATGCTGGTGCCGTTCGGAACCTGAAGTCGATCGGGCAGGGTGACGGCCGCACCCGGCAGACGCGTGACAAGCAGGACGACGACGGTTATCAGCCCGACGATCATCACCCCCGTCAGCATCGTGACCAGCGTCTTCAGAAACCGCAGGTCCGGGGGCAATCCGGGGTTTTCGTCCATGTCCGACACAAAAGTCACCTTCATGATCGCGGTCGATCCGCCCGCGCGTCTGGATAAGGCAATCGCGCGCGACGTGCCAGCGGAGGCGCATTTAAGCAGATCCCGCATGGCCAAACTGCTGGAAGAAGGGCGCGTGACGGTCGATGGGCGCGTGGCATCGGCCCGCGACAAGGTCGAATGGGGCGCGCAGATCGAAGTGCGCGTGCCCGTGACCGACGACCCCGAGACACGGGCCGAGGATATCCCGCTGACCATCGTGCACGAAGACGCGGACCTTATCGTCATCGACAAACCGGCCGGCATGGTCGTTCATCCCGCCCCCGGATCGCCCGGCGGGACGCTGGTGAACGCGCTGCTGCATCACTTCGGTGGGAACCTGTCGGGCGTGGGCGGGGCCAAACGGCCCGGCATCGTTCACCGCATCGACAAGGAGACGAGCGGTCTATTGGTCGTCGCGAAATCCGATGCGGCCCACCACGGGCTGGCCGCACAGTTCGAAGCGCATAGTGTCGAGCGTCGGTACCTGGCCGTCGTCCACGGCGTGCCGTCAGCGGGCGATCCGCGCCTGCGCGGGACGCGGGGGATCAACTGGGAACAGGCCGATATCCTGAAGATCACGACACGCCTGGGCCGGCACCGCACCGACCGCCAGAAGCAGGCGGTGTTCTGGGACAGCGGGCGTCACGCAGTCACACGGGCCCGCACGATCGAGCCGTTCGGGACGGCGGCCCTGATCGAATGCTGGCTGGAAACGGGGCGGACCCACCAGATCCGGGTGCATATGGCGCATGCGGGTCACGGCCTGATCGGGGACCCGACCTATGGCGGCGCGCGGCGCTTGCCCAAGGATCATCCGGGCGCGGCGGTCGTCGCGGCCTTCGGGCGGCAGGCGCTCCATGCGGAAACCTTGGGTTTTGTGCATCCCGTGACGGCGGCGCAAATGCGCTTCAACTCCGCCGTGCCCGACGACATGGCGGGGCTGCTTGCGGCGTTGCGGGTCAAGCGCCCCTCCTGATCGGAACGATTTGCGGGGGGCCGCGTTTTATGTGCGAATAAGCAGGGCTGACCGGCCGTTTCGGCCCTGTCCCTGCGTTTTCACAGTGGGTAGTTCTGTCTTTCCGACGGAGGATCATGGGTATGACAGACCCGTGACCCCCCACATCTTGAAGTTTCCGCCGGGGCACACCACCTCTGACGCAAGGGGTGTTAAGCCCATTAACATGAGGGAGACCGACATGGCCGCCACATACGCCAATCTTCCGGCACCGAACCCCGAAGCGGGTCTGAACCGCTATCTGCAGGAAATCCGCAAGTTCCCGATGCTGGAGCCGGAACAGGAATACATGCTCGCCAAGCGGTGGGTTGAAGAGGGTGACACAGATTCCGCGCACCAGATGGTCACGTCGCACCTGCGCTTGGCCGCCAAGATCGCCATGGGATATCGCGGTTATGGCCTGCCGCAGGCCGAAGTCATCTCCGAGGCGAACGTGGGCCTGATGCAGGCCGTCAAGAAGTTCGACCCCGAAAAGGGCTTCCGCCTTGCCACCTATGCGATGTGGTGGATCCGCGCCGCAATTCAGGAATACGTCCTGCGGTCGTGGTCGATGGTCAAGCTGGGCACCACCAGCGCGCAAAAGAAGCTGTTCTTCAACCTGCGCAAGGCCAAGAACCGCATCGGCGCGTTGGAAGAAGGCGATCTGCGGCCCGAGAATGTCGCCCGCATCGCCAAAGACCTTGGCGTGACCGAAACCGAGGTGACGTCTATGAACCGGCGCATGTCGGGCGGCGACGCGTCGCTGAACGTGCAGGTCGGATCGGATGGCGAAGGCACGACGCAGTGGCAGGACTGGCTGGCCGACGATTCGGCGGATCAAGCCAGCGACTACGCCGAAAAGGACGAGTTCGACACGCGTATCGACATGATGACCGAGGCCATGGATGTCCTCAACGACCGCGAAAAGGACATCCTGACCCAGCGCCGCCTGTCCGAGGAGACGGTGACGCTGGAAGACCTGTCGACCAAGTACGAGGTCAGCCGCGAACGAATTCGCCAGATCGAGGTGCGCGCGTTCGAGAAACTGTCCAAGCGCGTGAAGGAACTTGCGCGCGAAAAGGGCATGGTTTCGGCCTGATCCGGTTTCGATCCGGATGGGTTCCCGACCCCGGATCATTCGCACCACGACAAGGGTCCGCACCGGCAAGATGCGGACCTTTTTCGTTTTCGCGCGCGTTCATGGTAAGATCTGATTACGCCGACAGGAGGTCGAGATGTCGTATTACGCCGGTTTCGTGGCCGCGGTTCCCACCGATCACAAGGCCGATTTCATAACCCATTCCAAGCAGGCGTGGCAAACCATCTTCAAGCCGCTGGGCGCGCTGGCACAGGTGGAAACCTGGGGCGACGACGTGCCTGACGGCACGGTCACATCGTTCCCGATGGCTGTGAAGGCGCGCCCTGGAGAGACCGTCGTCTTCAGCTGGATCGAATGGCCCGACAAGGCGACGCATGATGCCGCGAACGCCCAAATGATGTCGCCCGAGTTCGCCGCCGAGATGGACGGAATGGCCGACATGCCCTTCGATGGAAAGCGCATGATCTTCGGCGGGTTCGCCCCGGTCGTCGAAATGCGGGTCTGACCGGTGGCGGGTGGTTGGGCCAAGGACGGGGCCGTGTCCGAACAGATCGAAGCGTCGATCAACGACGAATTGGCGCGGCTCAAGGCCCGCAAGGTGCCGGTGGGCCAGAGCTTGACGCATTGCGCCGACTGCGAGGAGCCGATCCCGGACGCGCGGCGCGCGGCGTTGCCGGGCGTCAAGCTGTGCATCGACTGCGCGGGCCAGCGGGACACGCGGAATGCGCCGCGTGGGGGCATCAATCGCCGCGGCAGCAAGGATTCACAGCTTAAGTAACGGGACTGCGCGGGCCGGCCGGTGGTATGGCTCCATTAAATCGGAGCCGGGCCGATGTTCACAGACCTGTCCACACCGATCCTCCTTCTGATTTTCGCGGTGGCCGATAGTATCGTTCTTGTGGTTTCGATCAAGCGTGCAGGTCTGATCCGACGGGACCGTCAGGGGCCCGCGGGCATCGGCTTCCAAAGTGTCACGCTGTCGGTGGTCTATGTCGGGGCGCTGTGCCTTCAGGACATGACCAACTAAGGGTCGCCCAGGGTTTCGACCTCGTGACCCGTCAACCGTTCCAATTCGTGCATGATATCGCCCTGTGCGTCCTCCGCATCGGTGGCAACGGCTGCCAGCGTGTCACGCGCGACTTCGGCGATGTCCGGTGTCAGGTCGTCGCGGAAAACCGCCCAGATCGGATAGGGGAAGGTGGGTGCGCCGGGGACCAGATGCAGACGACCGGCGTCCAGATGGGGCTGGGCCGCGCGGGCGGGCAGATAAGCGGCGGCGTGACGGTTGACGATGTAATGCGCACCCAACGCGCCCAACGACAGATTGACCCCGCTGTCGGCCAGACCGGGCAGATCCGTGGCGTGGGCGCGCGTAAATTCCGCGCCCCAATCCATGAAGACGTAATGCGGTGCGACGGCGTCCATGCCATCGGCAGGGAACGAGGAGGTGAGGATCAGCTCATCGTCCATTACCGGCGCCACCGTCAGGCCGGGCCGCGATTGCGGCATGTAGGTGAGGGTCGCCTGCACGACTCCTTCGATCAGGAACCGCGTCAGGCGGTCGGGCATTCCCACTTCGGCGCGCAACGCCAGCGTCGGGCGGGCCCGTTGCAGCGCATCCATCCAACGGAATCCCAGGCGCGGCCAGAGGGAGTATTGCGCCCCGATGGTGAGCGATTGCGCATATCCGCGGGGGACAGCGACCTGTTGGCGGGCTTCCTCCCACAGTTTGACGAGGCTGGTGGCATAGGGCGCGAACGCACGGCCCGACGGTGTCAAGGCGACCCCGGCCTTGGACCGCGTGAACAGGGTCTGGCCCAACTGATCCTCCAAACGCTGCACGCGCAGGCTGACGGCGGATTGGGTGACGAACAAACGGGCGGAGGCGGCGACGAAGCTGCCGGTGTCGGACACGGCAAGGAACGTGCGGATGAGAGCGATATCCATGAAAGATGTATGAGCAGAAATGCGATGAACTGCAATTCTTATTCGTTTTTCTTTTGTATGAGGCATTGGCATAAGGGGGCATCGGAAGGCAGTGCCCTTCCACGGCCGGGACGGCGCGTCGCCCCTTCCACCGCCGCAATCGCCGACGCAAAACGGAGTTCTGCCATGACCTTCACTCGTATCGCCTTCGTCGCCGCCCTGATCGCCGGCCTGTCCGCCTGTTCCGCCGAACGTGTGGTCGACCGCACCGTCGACACCACGTTGTTTGCTGGAAAGACCGTCGTCAAGACGGGCGTCGGGGCCGGCAAATTGGTCGTGCGCGGGACCGGTGCCGCGATCGGCTACGGCGACGAATGATCGCTCGGACCTGAATGAGAAACGGGCGCGGTGGTTTCCCACCGCGCCCGTCTGACGTTCATGATATGGGGTGGGCGGCGTCAGGTGCCGTCCGCCTCCTCGCCCATTACGGTGTCGGCGTTCTGATTGATGACCTCGGTTTCGGTCACTTCATCCTCATCGTCGTCTTCCGCCAGCAGCGCGGCCGGGGCCTGCATGTTGGCCAGGACGAAGTCGCGGTCGATGGTCGGCTTCGACCCTTCGGGCAGCGTGACGTCCGAGATGTGGACGGTGTCGCCGATTTCCATGCCCGAGCAGTCGACCGTAATCGCATCGGGAATGTCACCGGCGGTCACGCGCAGCTCCACTTCCGGGCGCACGACGGTCAGCACGCCACCGGCCTTGTCGCCGGGGGGTCCTTCAACGCCTTCGAAGACGACCGGAAGGAACAGGTTGACCTTGGACGTGCGGCGCAGGCGCATCAGGTCCAGGTGGGTCGGCAGGTCCTTGACGACATCACGCTGGACGTCGCGGGCGATGACGCGGACGTCGTCGTGACCCTCAACCTTCAGGTTCCAGAGCGTCGCGCGAAAGCGGCCGGCCTTGAGCTTCTTGAGAAGCTCGTTGAAGGGGATCTGAATGGCGATGGGATCTTCCCCGCCGCCATAAACCACGCCTGGGACCATGCCGTCCCGACGTGCCTGGCGAGCGGCCCCCTTGCCTGTCCCCGCGCGTGCATGTGCCACGAGATCCGGAATCTCTTTAGCCATGATGTTTCTCCATATGATAAAAGGGGCGGCCTCCAAGGGTGTCCGCCCGGTCGAAGACCGCCGTTTAGGGGGCGTGCGCGTGCAAGGCAAGCCCCCGCGCGTTGCACCCCGCCCGCAAGCGGCGTAAGCCGCGCGGGACGTTTCCCCCGTGTTTCGAGGCCCCGATGTCCAATCCCGCAACAGACAACACCCGCGACGATCCCGCCACGCTGGTCTCGACCCGCTGGCTGGCGCAGCGGTTGACGTCGCCCGACCTGCGGATCATCGACGTCTCGTGGTATTTGCCGGATGCGGACCGCGACGCGCGGGCCGAATACGAGGCCGCGCATATCCCCGGCGCGCGTTTCGTTCCGTTGGAAGAGGTCAGCGACGGGCGCAGCGCGCTGCCGCACATGGCCCCGCCCGCGCCGAAGTTCATGTCCCGGATGCGCCGCATGGGCGTCGGCGACGGACATACGGTCGTGATCTATGACGGGGCCGACGGCGGCGTCTTCTCGGCCGCCCGGCTTTGGTGGCTGTTTCGGCTGTTCGGTCAGCGGGCGGCGGTGCTGGACGGCGGTTTGTCGAAATGGCGGGCCGAGGGCCGGCCTGTGACATCGGAGCCGCCGACGATCCGCGATCGGCACATGACGGTCACCCGTCAGCCCGCACTGATGCGCGACGTGACGGACGTCGCGCAGGCCGCCAAGCTGGGCACCGCGCAGATCGTCGACGCCCGCAGCGCGCCGCGGTTCCGGGGCGACGCGCCCGAACCGCGTGAGGGACTGCGGGCCGGTCACATCCCCGGATCGAAGAACCTGCCGATCGCCAAGTTGTTCCGGCCCGACGGCAGCATGAAGGACGGGGCCGATCTGGCGCGGGCCTTCATCGCGGCTGGCATCGACTTGGACCGGCCCGTCATCACCACCTGCGGATCCGGCGTTACGGCGGCGGTCCTGAACCTTGGCCTGGCGCGGCTGGGCCACGACGACCATTCGCTCTATGACGGCAGCTGGGCCGAATGGGGCATGTATCCGGACCTGAAGATCGAGAGAGGCTGACACGATGCTAAGCGCCCTGACCCCGCAGGCCCCCGACAAGATCCTGGCGCTGATGGCGGCCTTCCGCGAAGACCCCCGCGAGGCCAAGATCGACCTGGGCGTCGGCGTCTATAAGGATGCGACCGGCCTGACCCCGGTGATGCGCGCCGTGAAGACGGCGGAGCGGCAGTTGGTCGAGGCGCAGGACACCAAGGTCTATACCGGGTTGGCCGGCGATCCGGTCTTTGCCGACGCGCTGTCCCGTCTTGTGTTGGGCGACGCGTGGCCCGCGGATCGGCTGGCCTGCGTGGCGACGCCGGGCGGCACCAGCGCGATCCGGCAGGGATTGGAGCTGATCCGCATGGCGGCACCCGACGCGGCGCTGTGGTTGTCGATGCCGACCTGGCCGAACCACCCTGCGATCGCGAACTATCTGGGCGTGCCCGTGCGCGAATACCGATATTTCGACGCAGAAACCGGGGGCGTCGATTTCGCCGCCATGATGGACGATCTGGGCCGCGCGGCCACGGGCGACGTGGTGATGCTGCACGGCTGCTGCCACAACCCGACCGGTGCCAACCTGACGCTGGACCAGTGGGATGCGGTGGCCGACCTGATCGTCGAAAGGGATCTGCTTCCGTTCGTCGACATCGCGTACCAGGGCTTCGGGGATGGACTGGACGCCGATGCCGCCGGGTTGCGCGCGCTTGTGTCCAAGGTGCCCGAGGCGCTGATCGCCGCCAGTTGTTCCAAGAATTTCGGCATCTACCGCGAACGGACGGGTTTGTTGATGGCGATCGCCCCGTCGGCGAAGCGTCGTCAGGTGACGCAGGGCGCGATGGCGGCGCTCAACCGGCTGAACTTCTCCTTCCCGCCCGATCACGGGGCGCGCGTGGTCCAGATGATCCTGACCGACGATACGCTGCGCGCCGATTGGGCCGCGGAGTTGGAGGACGTACGCAAGGGGATGCTGTCCCTGCGCGAGGCATTGGCGACCGCCCTGCGGGCGCGGACGGGATCGGACCGCTTCGGTTTTCTGGCGGCCCATCGCGGTATGTTCTCTCTGCTGGGGGCCACGCCCGAGCAGGTAGAGGTCATGCGACGCGATCACGGCGTCTACATGGTCGGGGACAGTCGAATGAACATCGCCGGGCTGAATGCGGCGACCGTGCCGATACTGGCCGATGCCATCGTCGCGGCCGGGGTCTGACCGGGCGGCGGGCCGGTCCGTCGTGGACAGTCGTGATGCGAAAGACGGTCGGCCACGGCTGACGGGTCTGGACCACCTTGTCCTGACAGTTGCCGACCCCGAGGCGACGGCGACGTTCTATGCCCATGTGTTGGGGACGGGGCGCGAAACCTTTCGCCCTGCCGACGGGTCGACGCGGCTGGCGCTGACGTTCGGGGATCAGAAGATCAACCTGCACCGCGCCGGGGCGGAGTGGGAGCCGAAGGCGGCGCATCCCGGTCCCGGTACGGCGGATCTGTGTTTTCTGACCGACGTGCCGCTGGCGATCTGGCAGGCGCATCTGGCCGCGCAAGGCGTCGCGGTCGAGGAGGGGCCGGTCGCACGCACCGGCGCGACCGGGCCGATCACGTCGATCTACCTGCGCGACCCGGACGGAAACCTGATCGAAGTCTCGATCCGTGATTGAACTTTTGCCGTCCCCCGGTGTCTGGGCGGCGTGCCTGATCGCGGTGGTAGTCGGGACGGCGGTGCAGCGCTTGGCGGGACAGGGGTTCGGGATGGTCGCGGCCCCGATGCTGGCGCTTCTGGCCCCTGATTATCTGCCCGGCACGGTGCTTCTGGTGGGGCTTTGCGTCGGGGCCGGGTCGTTTCTGTCGGATCGCAGCGCGGTCGTTCTGCGCGATCTGCCGCCGGGGTTTGCGGGCCGCGCGCTGGGGGCGGGCATCGCGGCCTGGATCGCGGCGCGGGTCGTCGGCACCGCGGCTCTGCCGCTGGTGACGGGCCTGCTGGTGTGGCTTGCGGTCGGGCTGACGCTGCTGGGCCTGCGCCTGCCCCTGACCGGGCCCACGCTGTTCGCGGCGGGGACGGTCGCGGGCGTGATGGGCACCCTGACGGGGATCGGCGCGCCGCCCATGGCCATCGTCTATTCAGATGTGGAGGCGCGACGGTCAGCGGCGACCCAGAACGTATTCTTCGCGTTCGGGATGGCGGTGTCGATCACGGCCCTTCTGGTGGCGGGCGTGATCGGCCTTCGACATCTGGCCTTCGCGGCGGTGCTGGCCCCGGCGGTTCCTGTCACGCTGTGGGCGGTGCGGCCGTTCGCGGCGCGCGTTGCCAAGCGGTCGATCCGGCCCTGGGCGCTGGGCCTTGCGGGCACGGCGGCGGGCGTCCTGATCGTTCGCAGCCTGATCTGAGCCATCGCCCGGGTCCGGGGGGTGTCGACTGCCACAGGATGCCGCCTTCGGCCCGGCGGGGCCCGGGGGCGGTGGACATTCGCAGGTCTTTCCGTTTCGACTGCCCGCAAGACTGCGTTCCGGAGAGGTGAGCACGATGCGACATGGTGGCCGGATCCTGGCGGATCAACTTCGCATCCAGGGTGTCGAGCGTGTCTTCTCGGTTCCCGGCGAGAGTTTTCTTGCTGCACTCGATGGGTTGCACGACGCGGGCATCCGCAACGTCGTCTGCCGGCAGGAGGGCGGCGCCGCGATGATGGCCGAAGCGACGGCCAAGCTGACTGGCACGCCGGGGGTCGTCTTCGTCACGCGCGGTCCGGGGGCCACGAACGCCAGCGCGGGACTGCACATCGCGATGCAGGATTCGACGCCGGTGGTGTGTTTCGTCGGCCAGATCGCGCGCGGCCACCGCGATCGGGAGGCCTTTCAGGAAGTGGATTACCGAGCTTTGTTCGGCGGGCTGGTGAAATGGGTGGCTGAGGTCGATGCGACCGACCGCCTGCCCGAATACATCGCCCGCGCGTTTTCCGTGGCGCAATCGGGCCGACCGGGGCCGGTGGTGCTGGCATTGCCCGAAGATATGCTGTCGGACGTCGCCGACGTGCCGGATCGGGCGGCAGTCGTGGTGCCGGTGCCTGCGGTGCCCGATCTGGACGCGGTGGTGGGGCGGCTGCGCGAGGCGGAGCGCCCCCTGATCGTCGTCGGCGGGTCGCAGTGGTCGCCGGCGGCGTCGGACGCGCTGAAGACATGGGCGGAGCGTCATGGTCTGCCGGTGGCGGTGGCGTTTCGGCGGCAGGACCGGATCGACAACGCCTCGCCCAGCTATGTCGGCGACCTGAACGTCGGACCGAACCCTAAACTGATGGCGCGGCTGAAAGCGGCGGACCTGATCGTGGCGCTGGGCACCCGGCTCGGCGACATCGCCACCGGCGGATACGACGTGCTGGACCCGGTGCGGGACGCGCCGAATGTGATACATGTCCATCCCGACGCGGACGAGTTGAACCGCGTCTGGAGCGCGTCGCTGCCCATCGTGGGGCGGGCCCCGGATGTGGTGGTGGCACTCGCGGCGGACGACACCGCCCTGCCGGGCTGGCACGAGGGGACGGCACAGGCGCGGGCGGAGTACGAGGCGTGGCTTGCGCCCAAGCAGACGCCCGGCGCTGTGAAGATGGAGCAAGTCATCGCCCATCTGGACGCGGTATTGCCCCACGATGCGATCCTGACGAATGGGGCAGGCAACTATGCCGCGTTCCTGCATCGATACTACCGCTGGCGGCAGTATGGCACGCAACTGGCCCCGACCTCCGGTTCTATGGGCTATGGATTTCCAGCCGCCATCGCGGCGTCGATCCATCGACCCGACGTGCCGGTGATCTGCCTGGCCGGCGACGGGTGTTTCCAGATGACCTGCAACGAGGCGTCGACGGCGGTGCAGCACGGCGCGACACCCGTCGTGATCGTCGCCAACAACGGACGCTACGGGACCATCCGCATGCATCAGGAGCGGCATTACCCCGGCCGCGTGTCGGGCACCGACCTGGTCAATCCCGACTTCGCCGCCTTCGCGCGGGCCTATGGCGGGCAGGGCTGGACGGTAGAGACGCAGGACGACTTCGCCCCCGCGCTGGAGGCGGCCCTGGCCTGCGGCACCTTGGCGATCATCGAATTGAAATTGGACCCCGACATGCTGACGCCAGGCGCGTCGTTGTCGGACATGGAGGCGGCGCGATGACCGAAGGACACCGTATTGACCCCGTCGATTGGGATGCCTTCGAGGCCGATCTGCATGACATCACACACCGCTGCGTCGAGCGGCTGCGCGCCGCCCGCGATACGCCGTGGATCGCCCCGCCCGCCGACATGGCCGACCGGGTCAAGATAACCGGAGCGGGTCAGGCGACCGGCCCGCTGTTCGACAGAGTATTCACGGATATCGTGCCCCATGCGACCGGCAACACGCATCCGCGGTTCTATGGCTGGGTCCACGGTACCGGGACCGCGACGGGCGTGGCCGCCGAAATGGTCGCCGCGACGATGAACGCCAATATGGGCGGGCGCGATCAGGGCGGGGCTTACGTCGAGCGTGCGGTGATCGACTGGCTGCACGGGGTCGCGGGTTGGCCCGACGGGTCGGGGTTGATGACGTCTGGCACGTCGCAGGCAACGATCCTTGCCCTGTCCTGCGCGCGGATGCGGGCCTTTCCGCAGGTACGGGCCAAAGGATTAGCGGGATTGCCCGAGATGCGGGTGTATATCGCCAAGGGCGGGCACAGCTGCGTCAAGAAGGCGTTGGAGGTCATGGGCCACGGGGCCGACGCGACCCATCAGGTCGCGGCCCCGAACGGGGTGATGGATGTCGAGGCGCTGCGCGCAGCCATCGCGCAGGACCGCGCCGCCGGGCTGCACCCGCTTGTGGTGGTCGGCACGGTCGGGTCGGTGAACCTGGGCACCTACGATGATCTGAACGCGGTGGCCGACGTGGCGCGCGACGAAGATCTGTGGCTGCATTGCGATGCGGCCTTCGGTTTCTGGTCGCGGCTGGCCGACGCGCCTTGGCGCGATCTGTCGGCGGGGATCGAACAGGCGGATTCCGTGGCGATGGATTTCCACAAATGGATGGCCGTGCCCTATGCCGCCGGGGCCGTCCTGATCCGGGACGAGGATCTGCACCTCAAGACGTTCCGTGAACGGCCCGAATATCTGGCGGCGGGCGGCGCGGGGCTGGCGGGCGGCGCGTGGTGGGCGACGGACTATGGGTTGGAGCTGTCGCGCGGGTTCACCGCGCTCAAGGTCTGGGCCACCGTCGAAGGGATCGGCACCAAAGCCCTGGGCGCGCAGATTACCGACAACTGCAAGCAGGCCGCCTATATGGGCGAGTTGGCGGAGGCATCCGATGTTCTGGACCTGGCCGCGCCGGTGGTGTCGAACCTTTGTGTGATCCGGCCCGCGCGTGGCAAGGCCACGGATCTTGCGGCCAGACTTCAGATCGACGGCGATGCGGTGTTTTCGACCACGATGGTGGAGGGGGTAAGCTGCCTGCGTGCCGCGATCGTCAATCACCGCACGACACGCGCCGATGTGGTCGCATCGGTTGCCGCGCTGGGAGCTGCGGTGCGGGCGGTGGATTAGTCCGAACGCGGCCCGGTTGGCAGAGAGGGCCGCGTTCGGGTTCGGTCGCGGGAGGAGGCACACTCGACACCCCCGACCAATCACAATGGTGTTCGGGATCAGGCCTGTCGGGCGGCCGTCTGCTGCGCCGGTACCTGTTCGGGCAGAACCAGGGGCGCGGGACGACGGCGCGTCCAGGGCATCTGCACATCCGCATCGCGGGCGGCTTCGATGGTGCGATCCATCCAGGTCTGACGGGACATGACGTCCTCCGGCATATCGTTGCGTTGGAACCGGTATGCGGGGGACACGGGGCGGACGTTGGACCGCGCCTTGGTCTTTCGGCGGCGGGATTGTGTCAGAAATTGGGGTGCGGCGTTCGGTGCCCGGCCTCAGAGTCGGATCGCCGCGATCAGCCGTCCATAATCCGCCTCGCCCGCGTGGGTCGTGCGGCGGAAGGAATAGAAGCGGCCCGGGTCGAGATAGGTGCAATGCCCCGTCCATTCGGCCTGCGCACCCGTCCGGCGGATCCGCCAGAGACCGTAGCCGGGCAGATCGAACATGTAGCGGTCGGCCTCTCCGTTGGAAAAGAAGCGACTCGCTTCGGGGTCGTCATTCAGGAAGGGCTCCGGAAAATCGACCCCGACTTCGTAGGATGCCTGACTGATCGACGGGCCGATGGCCGCGCGGATGTTTTTCGGGTCCGCACCCAACCCCTGCATCGCTTCGATCGTAGCCTCCAACACACCGCCAAGCGCGCCTTTCCAGCCCGCGTGCGCGGCGCCGATCACCCCCGCGTCTGGGTCGCTGAACAGCACGGGCTGACAATCCGCCGTCAGGATCGTCAGGACCTGCCCCGCCACATTTGTCACGAGTGCATCGGCTCGGCGCGGGTTGCCGTCGGGGTCGGTCACATCGCTGAGCGGGCCGTCGATGACGACCACATCGGCCGAATGGACCTGGTGCACGCCGTGCAGCGGGCCGCCCATCGCCTCGGCCACGCGGGCCCGGTTGAGTTCCACCGCCTCGGTCTGGTCCGACGATCCCAGGCCGCAGTTCAGCCCTTCGAATATGCCCGACGACGCGCCGCCCTTGCGGGTGAAGAACCCGTGGTGGACCGGTCCAAGCAAGTCCGAGGTCAGCGCTTCCAATGTCATCCGTCGAATCCCGGTGGCAGGTCTGCCCCCGTCGGGACGAGGGCCATCGCCTTGAAAAGGTCGCCCATCTCGCCGGGGTGGGTCAAGCGGCGATGCGCGGCGATATGCGCGGCGAGCGTCGGTCCAGTCAGGTTGCGGGCCAGGGCCTGTGCGCGCGCGGTGATGCCCAGACGCTCCAGCAGGATACCCTGCGGCGTCATCGCGCTGTGGCGGGCGGGGTGTGCGGCCGCGGCGATGGCCTCGAAATCGACATGCGCGGTCAGGTCGGCCTGACCGGGGTTTGCCAGCGGATCTTCGGGCGCGTGGTCGCGCAGCGCCTGCAGGGTATCGCCCCGGCTGCGCCAGTGGCCATAGTCGACGAAGATCGCCGTGCCGCCACCAGACAGCCGCGCGGCGACCGATGCGATCACCCCGGCCAAGGCGGGACAGCGCTCGACCAGCGTGCCGTCGGGCACATCATGGTGCGCCAGCTCAGGCACCGGCATCGGCGGCGACAGGGCAAAGGTCAGCGCGCCGTCCCGGTCCGACACCAGCCGTTCGCGCCAGCCGCCCCCGTCGCGCACAAGCTGCCGGATCGGCAGCGCGTCGAGGAATTCGTTCGCCAGCAAAAACAGCGGCACATCGTCGGGCAGGGTGTCGACGGTGTCGTGCCACGTGACCGCGCGGGGGGCGAGGGTCCGGGCCTGCGCAGTGCGCAACGGAGCGGAGGCTTCGACCAGATGCACCTGTGCCGCCGCGTCGAAGCCCGGCACCGCGCGGCCCGCCCGCAGGACGTCGGCCATCAACGTACCGCGCCCGGGGCCAAGTTCGGCCAGTGCAAAGCGGAGCGCGCAGCCCTGATCGACCCAGGATTGAGCCAGGCACAGGCCCAGCATCTCTCCGAACATCTGACTGATTTCCGGTGCGGTGGTGAAATCACCCGCCGTCCCCAGCGGATCGCGGGTGGAATAATAGCCCAGCGTCGGATGCAGCAGGCAATCGGCCATGTAGTCAGCCACGGTCAGCGGCCCCGCCGCACGGATGCGGCCCAGCAGATGATCGCGCAGCGTTGCCGTCACGTGCGCCGGAAACGCAGGGCGATGGCCAGCACCACAAGCCCGGCTGCGACCATCGGCAGCGACAGAAGCTGTCCCATGGTCAAGCCGAACTCCGGCCCGCCGACGACATGGCCCAGCGGATTGTCGGGCGTGATGTACTGCGCGTCGGCCTGGCGGAAGTATTCGACGAAGGTCCGCGCGGCCCCGTAGCCGATCAGAAACAGGCCGAAGACCAGACCGGGCGTCTTGAGCCCCCCGCGCAGTGCCACGATCCAGAGCACGACGAGCAGGATCAGACCTTCGAGGATCGCCTCGTAGAGTTGGCTCGGGTGACGGGCGCAGACCTCGCCCACGTTGGCGCAGGCCTGCGCGGCCCCGCCGGGAAACACGACGGCCCAGGGCGCGTCGGATGGGCGGCCCCACAACTCGGCGTTGATGAAGTTCGCAACGCGGCCCAGGCCCAGGCCCAGGGGCGTGCACAGGGCCGCGATATCGACGATGGCAGGTACCGATATGCCCTTGCGCCAGGCATAGATCGCAACGGCCAGCCCCGTGCCGATCGCGCCGCCATGAAACGACATGCCGCCGCCGCGCAGGTTCAGGATCTGGATTGGATCGCCCAGGATGATTTCGGGCTGATAGAACAGGACATAGCCGATGCGCCCGCCCAGAACGATGCCCAGAACGACCCAGGTCATCACATCCTCGACCTGCGCACGGGTCATGGGGGCCGTTCCGCCGGGCCACAAACGCGGGTGCGACACCAGCCACCGGCCCATCGCCCAGCCGCCCAGGATGCCGACGATATAGGCCATGGCGTACCATTTGACCGCAAAGCCGATCACCGGGATCGTGAACATGTCCGGCGACACATCGGGAAAGGGCAGCACGAGGGGGAGGGTGGCAATCATGGCGATGCAATGCCCGCCCCCCGCGACAAGATCAATCCTTGAGGACCGGGACCCGCGCCCCCATATGTCTGCAAACAACCCGGAGGCCAGACACATGCAGACCCGCAACCGCATCATGGACGATATCGGTCAACTGATGACCAACGCGATGGGCGTGGCCCAAGGGGCCCGCGAGGAGGCCGAGACGGCGATGAAATCACTTATGGATCGCTGGATGGCCGACCGCGATTTCGTCACCCGCGAGGAGTTCGACGCCGTGCGCGCCATGGCTCAGAAGGCCCGCGAGGAAAACGACGCCCTCAAGGCCCGTCTGGATGCGATGGACGGTGGCGCGGCGAAGACGTCCGCACCCAAGGCGTAACGCAGCGACGGTCGCGGAGCCGATCCGCGACCGTTCGGTCAGCCGGCCATGACGTCCAGCAAGCCGTCCACCTCCGCATCCGTCTTGGTGTAATCGCACACGAAGCGGCAAAGCGGCGTTTCCGCCTCCTCGATCACGTAGTACTTCGCCGCCGCCCGCGCGCGCTCATGGGCCGCGCGGGGCAGGCGGGCGAACAGCAGGTTCGCGCCCGGTTCCCATTCCAGGACCGCGCCGATGTCGGCCAGACCCTTGGCCAGACGCTGGCCGGCGGCATTCGCGGCGCGCGCCGTGTCCAGCCACAGATCGTCTTCCAGATAGGCCAGCATCTGCGATGACAGAAAGCGGTGCTTGGACCACAATTGTGCGCCGCGCTTGCGGCGCAGCTGCATTTCCCAATGGAGCGCCGGATCGCGCATCACGATCGCTTCCACCCCCATGCAGCCGTTCTTGGTGCCGCCGAAACTGACCATGTCGAAACCGCGCACCATGTCGGCGGCCGAACAGTCCAGCGCGGCGCAGGCGTTGGCAAAGCGCGCGCCGTCCAGATGCGTGGCAAACCCCGCATCGCGCGCCATCGTGGTCAGTTCCGCGAGCTGATCCAGGGAGTAGAGCGTTCCCGCCTCGGTCACGTTCGTCAGCGACAGCGCGCCCTTCTGAACGTTGTGGACCGACCCGCCCGTGCGCGAGATCTGTGCAGTCAGCGCATCCGCGCCGATCCGGCCTTGCGCCCCGTCGATCAGGACCAGTTTCGCGCCGCCGGTGAAGAATTCGGGCGCGCCGCATTCGTCTTCCTCGATATGGGCGATGCGGTGGCACAGGATGCTGTCCCAGGGTTGCACCAGACCGGCCAGCGCCAGCGCGTTCGCCCCGGTGCCTGTCGCGACAAGCAGGACTTCCGCCTCGGGCCAGTCGAAGATCGTGCGGATGCGCTCCGTCACCTGCGGCATCCATGGGTCATTGCCATAGGGCATCGCCGCGCCGGCATTGGCCTCGACCATCGCGGCCATGATTTTCGGGTGCACGGGCCCGGTGTTGTCGGATGCGAAGTTCAGGTTCATCACGCCCCTCCGGTCGGTTCTTCGATCAGATGGTCTTCCCAGTCGTCCTCGTGGACCTGCGTCTCGGACAGGGTTTCGTCCATCATCGACGCGCCCGCATTGTGCGGCGACATCGGATCGCCCGTCAGCAGCGGATGCCAGACCGGCAATGTGCGGCCTTCGTGCAGGCGGCGATAGGCGCAGGTGTCGGGCATGAAATACGCGGCCTTCGGCAGGGTTTCCGGCGTCAGCACCACGCATTCGGGCACGAACCGCAGCCGGTCGTCGTAATTCGAACAGCGGCAGGTCTGGTCGTCGAACAGGCGACAGGCGATGCGGGTAAAGACGACTTCGCCGGTGTCGTCATCCTCCAGCTTGTTGAGGCAGCATTTGCCGCATCCGTCGCACAGCGCCTCCCATTCCTTCGGCGTCAGCGCATTCAGCCCCCGTTCCCAGAACCGCGGGCGCAGCCCGTCCCGGTCGATCGGGTCATCCATGGACGGGCACCGGGTCGGGCAGCGCGGTCAGGATGTCGCGCGCCCGCGCGCTGTCGCCGTCCATCTGCGCGATCAGGCCCGGCAGGCCGTCGAACGTCATTTCGGGACGCAGGAAGTCGATCAGCGCGACGGATATCTGTTTGCCATAGAGATCGCCCTCGAAGTCGAACAGGAAGGTTTCGATATTGGGCGTATTCTCCCCGAACATCGGCCGCACGCCCAGCGACGCCACGCCGTGATACGTCCCGGCATCCGGCCCCTCCAGCACGTCGACCAGGACGGCATAGACGCCCAGCTTGGGCAGATGCAGACCGTCCAGCCCCATGTTCGCCGTCGGATATCCCAGCTCTCGCCCGCGCTTTTCGCCGTGCAGGACGGGGCCTTCGATCCGGTGCCAATGGCCCAACATGGCGGCCGCGTCGCGGGGGCGCCCGTCGGTCAGGGCAGTGCGGATCGCGGTCGAGGAGACGGGTGAGGTATCGCCCAGAAGGGCCGCGACGGACACGTCGAACCCCAGCCGCGCACCGCCCGAGCGTAGCACGCCGACGTCGCCTGCGCGTCCCTTGCCGAACTTGAAATCCGCGCCGGTCACGACGTGGGTCAACCCCAGGCCGTTCGCCAGAACGTCCGACATGAACGCCTCTGCCGTCAGCGGTGCGATGGTATCGAACGGCAATTCGAACAGAAGATCGACGCCCAACTTCGCCAGCCGGTTCGCGCGGGCGGCGGGGGACATCAGGCGGAATGGCGGCGCGTCGGGGGCAAAGACCTCGCGGGGGTGCGGCTCGAACGTCACGACGGCCAGGGGGGTATCGTCGCGGCGTGCCAGATCGAGGACCGATCGGTGTCCCAGATGCACGCCGTCGAAATTGCCGATGGCGGCGGATGCACCGCGCGCGTCCGCAGGAATGTCGTTATGATCCCGGAAAATCCGCATGAAATGCGGCTAGCCCGACGGATCGCAAGGCGCAAGCGCAGGCCGCCGTTGATCCGCGAATATCGCGGGCGGCACCTGTGCCCCGGCGGGCCGCGTCAGTCGAACTTGCGCGACGGGGCCAGCACCACGGCTTCGCCCCTGAGAACCTTTTTGCCGTCGATGGCGCAATGTGTTTCCATCGTCACCCGGCGCTTGGACAGGTCCATATCGGTGACGGTCACGACGGCTTCCACCATGTCACCGGGGCGCACAGGGGCCAGAAACTTCAGCGTCTGACCCAGATAGACGGTGCCATGGCCGGGCAATTGCTCCCCGATGACGGCAGAGATCAGGCCTGCGGTCAGCATCCCGTGGGCGATGCGGCCCTCGAAGATCGTGTCGCGGGCGTAGTCGTCGTCCAGATGCACCGGATTGTGGTCGGTCGATACCTCGGCGAACAACTGGATGTCGCGGTCGGTGACGATCTTGCGCAATGACCGGCTCATGCCGATTTCGATGTCCTCGATGCAGATCGTGCCGCGCGGCATGTTGTCGAGCATGGCGTCATCCTCCGGGGGTATCCTTCCATATGACATAGCGCCCACGCCGCATTGCGGCAATCCCCGACGCAATAAAAATGCGTCAGGGATGCGCGCAAGAAGCAATCATTACCGAAGCGTTCCGATCACGTATGTCGGCGAAACGCCCGTCTGGGCCAGATAAGCGTTCAGTTTCGTCGGGTCCGGATCGCCGCCGGGGGCGGTTCCGGTTTCAACCGCGCCAAGTCCGCCCGAGATGAACAGAAGGTCCAGATTTTCGCCCATCGCCCCCGACGCATCCGTTACCGGCCCGTCGCCGATGGCCAGGATGCCCGCGTCCGACACCTCCTTGATCGCGGCCAGACGGCGCCGGGCAAGGTCGTAGATCGGCGGATGCGGCTTGCCGAAATACAAGCTCTCACCGCCCATTTCGGTATAGAGTTTCGCCAGCGCGCCGGCACACCACTCCCGCCTTTCCCCCCGGTCGACGACGATATCGGGGTTCGCACACAGAAGCTTCAACCCCCGCGTCTTGGCGGCCAGGAATTGCGGGCGCAGGTCGGACGGGTCGGCGAGGGGATCGAACGGGCCGGTGCAGACGATGCCTTCGGCCTGGTCCAACGGAACGCGTTCGATCGGGGTCGGATTGGACAGGATGGCGGGCGGGTCGAAGAATCCAGCGTCGTGATCGGGGCCCAAATGCCAGACTTTGTTGCCCACCGCGCCATCGAACATCGCGACCCGCGCCGAATCGCCTGACGTTGCGATGTTGTCATAGGCGTCGTCGGGGACGCCGATATCCTCGATCTGGGCGGCGACGCCGGCACGCGGGCGGGGCGAATTCGTCACGAGGATGACCACGCCGCCGCCCGCACGGTAGGCCTGCAACGCTTCGACCGCGCCGGGCAAGGGCTTGAGCCCGTCATGGACGCAGCCCCAAAGGTCGACGAACAGGGCCGGATAGCGGTCGGACACCTCGGACAGGGCGGAAATGATCTGCATGGGATAACGGGCCTCGGCTGATGCTTTGGCCCGACACCTACAGCATCGACGTGCGCGGTAAAGCGGTGCTCAGACCCCGGCCATCGCAAGGCTCGTCGCTTCGGACGCGGTCAGATAGGGAATGCGCGGGGCACCGAACCCCGCCCCGCCGGTCGTCTGCGGGAAGAGTTTCGCCATATCGGCCAACACCGTCCGCGTCAGACTGCGGCCTGTGGCGCGCGCGGGGTGGTAGCTTTCGATGGCAAGGCCCGCGGCCAACATTGCCTCCTGCCCGCGGCAGGCGATGCCATAGACGGTGACGTCGCCCGGCGGCACGACGGCGGCAACGGCATGGCCGTCTTCGAAGGCGGCGATCGGCGCAAAAGCCAATGTGGCGCCGACAAGGTCGAGGCAGCGCTTGCTGTCGATCAGGATATGGGCCGACGCGCCCAGCAGGATATCGGCGTCCGGACCGGAAGCCCCGAAGGCGCGCGCCGCGACGCGGTAGAATATGGGCCGCTCGCCCTGCATGGAGTAGCTGCGCGATCCGATCCAGTCGATCTGGGCCGTGCCGCCGCCGCGCACCACGACGCGATCACCGGGGATCAGATCCTCCACCGCGACCGGGCCCCGTGGGCTGCGCAGCATGGCACCGCGCGCAAAGCTGGAGACGGCAGCTTCCACTTCGGGGGTGTCGGGCAGGGACCGCCGATCCCAGGTGGCCGCGCCACGGTGGTCGATCCATGCAAGGTCGTAGGAGGCGGAGGTGCGGTTTTCAGCCCCCTGGTCCTCGCCATCGAGGCCCGGAACCGGGCTGAACGAGGCGGTGGGAAGCCGCTGATATGCAGTCATGACGAGGCCGTCCTGGCAAATGCGGCCCCCACCGCTGCCTCTTCCTAGCCGTTCGCTGGGCCTGTGATCTATGGCTCGTTGGGAAACAATCGGTTTCGTTCGCCCTTTTCGGTGCGCGTTTTGCCGTGTTACGCGACCTCATGACCGACGGTTCCGCCGATCCTGCCCAAGTGCTCGCCCGCGCCCGCGCCGCCCTGGATGCGGAGCGTGCATCTGACGCTCGCGATCTGCTTGCCCCCTTGGTCGAGGCGCACCCCCGCGCGGCCGAGGCGTGGCTGCAATTGGCCCGCGCCCAGGCGCAGCTGGGCCAGCCCGACGCCGCGCGGGCCGCCTTTGCGCAGTGCCTGACCCTGGCCCCGAAGGAGCCTGTCGTCTGGATGGAGGCGGCGCTGTTCGAGGCGACGCAGGGCAGAGGCGGCAGAATCACCGCGCAGGCGCGCAAAGCCGGCCTGCCGCAGGCGCTGGTCGCGATGGTGCAAGCGGCGGGTGGCGGGCAGGGCGCCCGCGCCATGGGAACCAGCAGCGCGACCAAGGCGGACATCGCCGCACTGTCGAAATCCACCGCCGATCCGCGCGCGGTGGAGGCGCGTGCGATCCCGCTTTTGAAGGCGCGACCCGGCGCGGTGGTCTGGTACCATTTGGGTCAGGCGCGTCAGGCCGCTGGCCGGCTGCCGCAGGCCTTGGAGGCGTTTCGTCAGGGACTGAAACTGGAACCCTATGCCGTCGATCTGCGCCTGGCGCTGGCACGTGCGCTTTTAAGCTCGGGCGATCTGGCCGGTGCCCTGATGGAAGCGCGCCGCGCTGCACAGGTCGCGCCCCTGTCGGTGTCCGCGCAGCTGATCTATGGGCGGATCGCGCTGCAGGCGGGGCTGGCACCGCGCGCGGTGTCCATTGCCGAGGCCCTGCTGGCCCGGCACCCGAAGGACGATGCCGTCCTGGCGCTGGCCGCCGAGGCGGCCGTTCAGTTTGACCGGCCCGATGACGCGGTCCGTTTCGCCCGCCAGCGGTCGGCCAAGGCCCGCGACCGGCTGAGCCTGCTGGCCCGCGTTCTGCGCAACGCGGGCGACACGGCGGGGGCCGCGGAGGTGCTGGACCGTATCCTGGATGCGACGCCGGACGATGCGGTCGCCCTGACCGCGCGCGGTCAGCAACGGCAATCGCTTGGCGATACTGCCGGGGCGGAGGCGGACCTGCGCGCCGCCCTGATCGCGGACCCCGCCGACGGAGTTGCCGCGCGGGCGCTGGCCTATGGCACCCGATTGGCGGCTGACGATCCGGCGATCACACTGATGCGGCGCACGCTGGATCGTCGGGATCTGCCCGCAACCGGACGCCGGATGCTGGACTATGCGCTGGCCCGCGCGCTGGCCCCGCACGACGCGCCCGCCGCCGCCGCACATCTGGCGCAGGCGAATGCCTCGATGCTGCGCAGCTATCCCTACGATCCGCGCCAGTTGGGGGCCGTGCTGGAGCGGGCGACACAAGTGACGTGGCCCGCGCTCAGGCAGGCCCGGCAGGGCGGTGCCGCAAGCCAGGTCGACGTTGCCCCGATCTTCGTGACCGGCCTGCCGCGATCCGGCACGACCCTGGTCGAGACGATCCTGGCCGCGCACCCCGACGTCACCGCCGGGGGGGAGCTGGGGGTGTTGCAGGGCAGCGTCGCGGACCTGACCGCGCAGATCGCCGCCGGGACCGCGCCCACCGGGGCGGATCTGACGGCAGCGGGCGAGGCCTATGCCGCCGCTGCCCGCCGCGCGGTGGGGGCGGAGGTGGGCCGCATCACCGATAAATCCATCTTCACCTTCTTCGACATCGGGTTGGTGCAGGCGATCTTGCCGAAGGCGCGGATCGTGGTGGTCACCCGCGATCCGCGCGACGTCGGTCTGTCGATCTGGCGCAACGCCTTTCGCGACGGGACGCACCGCTACGCCGCCACGCAGACGGGTATCGCCGAACAGATCGGGCTGTTCCGCGATGCCGTCGCGTTCTGGGAGAGCGCTTTGCCGGGCGTGGTGCACCGGATCGCCTACGAAGATCTGCTCGACGATCTTGAAGGACAGTCGCGTGCGCTGTTGTCTTTTGCCGGTCTGGAGTGGGACGACCGCGTTCTGTCGTTCCACGAGCATGCCGGTGATGTGAAGACCCTCAGCTTCGCGCAGGTGCGCCAGCCGCTCTATCGCTCCTCGAAGGATGGCTGGAGGAAGAGCGCCGATGAAATCGCCCCGCTGATCGCCGCGCTGGACGAAAAGGGCCTGCTGCCGGAGTGACCCCCGGGATCAGTCGCCGGCGATGGTGACGACCGCTTCGGTTAGCGTCAGGTCGGGATCGAAATGCCCCGTTTCCAGAAACGTCAGAACCTGCGCGATGACCAACGGTTGGTTCATCATGAAGGTATGCGTGACACCCATCGCAATATGATCGTCCATCCCGTCCACGCGGGTGGAAGCGACCGAGACCTTGCCGTCGTCGGGACCGGGCAGGATCGTGGACCAGATCGGGTTGAGGCTGCGCGTGCCCGCGATCACCCCGACGCCGGGCCAGACGGGGCCCATCCGCGTGGTCACGCCATCGGTGCCCAGTTGCGCGCCGGCGGGCCCGTTGATCCAGTCGAAAGCCGCGATGTCGCCCAGGGTATCGACGATTTCGGAGCCCTGATTGGGTGGGGCCAGCATTACCGTGCGGCCAAGCGTGGGCAGGGTGTTTTCGGCCATCCATTGGCGCAACAGGATACCGCCCATCGAATGGGTGACGAAATGAACGGTCGGTGCCCCGTCGCAGCGCGCGACGACGGTCGATACGGCCGTCTGCGCCAGACCTTCGACGGTGTCGGCCGTGCTGTCGTAATCGCTGTTGGCGACGCGATAGCCCTGTGCCAGCAGCGCCTCCTCCAGGATCAGAAGCGACGCATCGGACCGCGCAAGACCGTGCAGCAGGACGATGCAATCGGGCTTCGGCGTGTCGGCGTGGACCGGCAGGGCCATCAGCATGGCAAGAAGAAGCGGGCGGATCATATTGCTGACCTAGTGCCTGCGCCCGCGCCGCGCTAGGCGTGTCCCATGAAGCCGACGCCACGTTCCATCAGATTGGCCGCCCGCGCCGTCCTCGTGCATGAGGATCGGCTGCTTCTGGTGAATGCCTGGCCCGCGTCGAAGGCCAGCGAATTATGGTGCGCGCCCGGTGGCGGGGCCGAAGCCCACGAAAGCCTGCCCGCCAACCTGGCCCGAGAGGTCCACGAGGAGACGGGCCTTCGCGTCGCCGTTGGTGCACCCTGCCTCGTCAACGAATTTCACTCGCCGCGCCGACGCTGGCATCAGGTGGAGGTGTTCTTTCGCTGCACCTTGCTGGAAGGAGTTCTCGACGCCGCGTGGAAAGACCCCGAGGGGATCGTCACATCGCGCCGTTGGGTTACGCGGGCGGAAATGGCCGGGATGCTGGTGCGTCCCGCCGCGTTGGAGGCCGTGGCCTGGGGCGACGGGGCCGCGCCGACCTATGATCCGCTGGAGCTGATCCTGGAATAGGGCCGGGCGGTGGCCAGGCCGATCCCGGCCAGCACCAGCGCGCCCGCCGCCAGCGCCCGCACGCCCGGCACCTCGCCCAGAAGGGCCGCGCCGCCGGCCATCGCGATCACCGGCACCGCCAGTTGCAGCACCCCCGCCGTCGCCACGCCCATGCGTGGCAAAACGCGGAACAGCAGGGCATAGCCGATGCCGGACGCAAGCCCCCCCGATACCACCGCCAGCACCACGCCCGCGAGCGTTACGGGTGCCCCCCACCAGATAGGGAAGGCGGCGGCGAACAGCGCGGTTCCGACAAGGAAGTTGCCTGCCGTGCCGGCCAAGGGTTTGGGCTCGAACTTGCCGGCGAATGTATAGGCGGCCCAGCCCAGGCCCGCGACGATCATCAGGGCCGCATCCACCGGATCGGCCCGCACGCCGCCCCCGGGCAGCAGCAGCCAGACCAACCCCGTCAGTGCGACCCCCATTCCCACAAGACGCAGCGGTCCCGCGCGTTCGCGCCGGATCAGCGACAGGCCGAACAGGCCAAGTTGCACCGTCGCAAACAGGATCAGCGCGCCCAGCCCGGCGTCGAGCGTGCGATAGGCCAGCGAGAAGCCCAGCAGATAAACGACGAGCGCCGCCGCGGCCCCCCACCGGCGCGCGCCCGTCACCGTGATGCCCCGGCGCGCCGCCAGCACGGCCAGAACCGCCGCCCCAGCCGCGACGCGGATCGCGGCGAAAGCCAGCGGATCGGTCCCGTCCAGCACACCCGCCCGCGTCAGCAAGGAATTAGCGGCCAGAAAGCACAGGGCCAGCGCGGTGAGGAGGACGAGTTGCATCGCGGACTTGATGCGCGGTTGCGCGGGGCGGTGAAAGGCCTTTCGGCGCAAAGCCCGGTAAAGGCTGCTAGGAAGGCGGCGCTATCGCGCTTCGGCCCGCGTCGCTGAGGGCGTAGACCCCCGTCTCGACCTTCACGAACCAGCCGTAATGGTTGGACCGCATCATCGCCGTTGCGCGGACGACGCCGGTCGCGGCCTTCACATCGCGGCCCCGCGCATGCCCCGCCTGCAACAGGAACTCCGCGATCAACGTCGCATTCTGGCGGTACGCGGTCACCAGCCCCACACGGGTTGCGCCGCCCTTGTTCGGATCGCCCGTCCGAGCCGCGAATTCGCGCAGCAGCCGTTCGCGGGGTTTCTTGACCAGGCGCGGCTGAAACGGGCCGGGGTCGCAATGCACGGTGACCAGCCCGTCGGAGCCGCGAACCGTCAAAACCCCCAGTCCCAGCCGCCGCGCCAGTTTGAGGTTGGATTTCAAAGCCGACCAGCCGCGTTTGCCCGCCACGTCCGGCACCGCCAGATAGACATGCGGCGTCACGGCCTGCCGGTCGATACCCTGATTCACCAGTGCCAGCGAAAACCCGGTCTTCAGTTCCACGATAACCGGCGGTTCGGATCCCCGCACGGCAAGAACGTCGGCCGCCCCGACCTCGCCCTTTACGGCATAGCCCTGCGCCTCCAGAAAGGTTTTTACCGGCGGATAGAGGTCGGTTTCACGCATGACGCTGTTCGTTTCCCCCCCCGTGCCCGTGACAATCACTGCGGCCCGCGCTAAAGCGCCGCGACTCCATTCTCAGCACGGATTGCCCCAATGACCACCCTCGTTTTCGGCCACAAATCCCCCGACACCGATTCCACCGGGTCGCCCATCGCCTGGGCCTGGTACCTAAACGAAGTGGCCGGCATCGCCGCCGCACCCGCCCTGCTGGGGGAGCCGAATACAGAAGCGCGGTGGATGCTGGAGAAGTGGGACCTGCCCAAGCCGCAGATCATCGACGATGTGGAGCCGTTGCAGCCCTGCGTCATCGTCGACACCAACAACCCGCTGGAACTGCCCGCCGGCATCAACGCCGCCGACGTGCGCGCCATCATTGACCATCACAAGCTGGTGGGCGGGCTGGAAACGGCCGGTCCCATTGACATCACCATCCGCCCGCTGGCCTGCACCGCCACGATCATGGCCGACCTTATGGGTCAGTCGCTGTCATCGGCCCCCGACGCGATCAAGGGCGCAATGCTGACCTGCATCCTGTCGGACACGCTTGAATTCCGCAGCCCCACCACGACCGACCACGACCGGGCCCTGGCCGAGCGTCTGGCAGGAGAGCTGGGCGTGGATATCGCAGGATATTCCGCCGAGATGTTCGCCGCCAAATCCGACGTCAGCGCGTTTTCCGAAGCCGAGCTTCTGCGCATGGACAGCAAGGAATACGGCGTCGACGGCACCAAATTCCGCGTCTCCGTTCTGGAAACGACGTCGCCCGAATCCGTTTTGTCGCGCAAGGACGCGCTGATCGCGGCGATGCCGGCGGTGGCGGCGGAGGACGGGGTGGAGCAGGTCCTGCTGTTCGTGGTCGACATCCTGGCCGAGGAGGCGACGATGCTGATCCCCAACGTCCTGACGAAGACCGTGGCCGAGAAAAGCTTCGGTGCCACCGTCACGGGCGACATGGTCGTTCTGCCCGGCGTGATGAGCCGCAAGAAGCAGATTATCCCCGCGCTCAAGGTCTGAAGGCAAGATCGGGTGCGACGAAGGGCCGGGGGTGTTCCCCGGCCCTTCGCGTTTCCTGTTCGTCGCTCAGATTTCTTCGTGAACCTGTGCATAGGCCAGCATCGCGAACAGCCCGGTGCCGCCGATGACATTGCCCAGAAACATCGGCAGGATGTGCCCGATTAAGGCCGTCACGATGTTGAGCTCTCCGTTGAAGACCAGAACGAAGATCTCGTTGGATCCGGCGACGACGTGGGTGAAGTCGCCTGCCGCGATCAGCCATGTGAACATGATGATCAGCAGCAGTTCCGACCCCTTCGCTGATGGCAGCATCCAGACCAGTGCGGCGATGAAGAAACCCGACGGGATGCCGCGCAGCAACGCTTCCGACCAGGTGAAGCTGGCCACGTGGTGCGAAATGTCGAGGATGGCACCCAGCACTTCGGGCGACAGGATGCCGCCGTGCACGGCCAGTGCGGCAGTGAAGAACGTGCCCGTCATGTTCGCGGCGAAGACGATGCCCCAGAGGCGACCGATGTCGAACAGACCCTCCCGCGTGGGTTTGGCCAAAAACGGCAGGATCACCGTGATCGTGTTTTCGGTGAACAGCTGCAGACGGCACAGGATCACCAGAACGAAGCCGAAGGTATATCCCAAGGCCTGCCAAAGCCCGAGGTAGGGATGTTCCGGCCCAAGGGCGGCGCGGATCACACCGACCATCAGCACGGAGGTGCAGATGCCGAGACCAGCGGCCACACCCGACCACCACAGCGAGGTCTTGGGGCGGTGCATCTCCTCCTCGCCTTCGCGCAGGATGATGGAATAGACCGCAAGCGCCGACAGCTTGCTATGGTCGATCACCACCGCGCGCTCGCCTTCGGTCAGGGCGCGTTCGGTCGTGGTCAGCTCGCGCTCGCGGGCCTCGCGTTCTTCGACCTTCGCTTCCACTGCGGCGGCCGCAATCTTTTCTTCTTCCGTGTCGTCTGCCATGCGGCTGTCCCCTTTTCGCTGCGGTATAGTTGGGGCAAGCCCCGTCCGGGTCCAGTCCGCGTCAGGGCCGACGCGCGACCATGTCGATCTCCACCAGGGCACCGACGGCCAGTCCGGTCACCCCGACGCAGGTCCGCGCGGGCAGTTTGCCGGCCGCGAAGAAGCCTTGATACGTCTCATTCATCGCCGCGTAGTCCCGGTCGAATTCCGTCAGATAGACGCGGGCTTGCGCGACGTTCTCCAGTGTCAGATCCATGCCTGCCAGGACCAGTTGCAGATTCTCCATCACCCGAACCGTCTGCGCCGCGACCCCCTCGGGCAGCGCGCGCTCCGGCTCTCCGGGCCAGGTCGGCATCTGGCCGGTCAGAAACACCCAACCGTCGATTTCCGAGCAATGGGAGAAGGTCGCGACCGGCTGCGGGGCCGTGTCGATCATGTGGAAGGTGGGCAGGGGCATGGGGGCTTTCGCTTTCGATCTTTTTGAAATGAAACCTGTCCCGACACCGGGTCAGCAACGCGGATTTACCACAGGAGGTGCTTTCAGACGCATCTTTGGAGTTTCAGTCTGTCTGAAAATCCTGTTCCGAGCGCGCTCGACCTTCCTTGCCTCATTATCGAAAGTCGCCGCTTACTGTTTGGCGTCGAAGCGAAGATTAACCCGTACCGCCACGCGGCGACGCATGCCGGCCAGAGGGCCGGCATGTCTCACGCCTCGCGCTTCAGCCGCGCTTCCAGCACGTCGAAGGGCACGCCCGGCTCGTCCTTGGCGCCCCGGATCACCAGGGAGGTCTTCACGCTGGCCACGTTTTCCGCGGCCGTCAGCGATCCGGTCAGGAACGACTGGAAGGTCGACAGGTCGGGGGCGACGCATTTGAGGATGAAATCCGTCTCGCCGTTGAGCATGTGACACTCGCGGACCAGCGGCCAATCGCGGCACAGATCCTCGAACGCGGTCAGGTCGGATTCCGCCTGCCGGGCCAACGACACCATGGCGAAGACCTGCACTTCGAACCCCAGTTGCCGGGCGTCGACGTCGGCGTGATACCCTTGGATCAGCCCTGCCTCCTCCAGCGCGCGCACGCGGCGCAGGCACGGCGGCGCGCTGATCCCGACGCGGCGCGCAAGCTCCACGTTCGTCATCCGGCCGTCCGCCTGCAACTCCGACAGGATCTGGCGGTCGATGGGATCGAGACGACTGGTGGGCATAATGGGTGATCCTGCATGTTATTTTCGCGTTCGTGTCCCACAAGGGGGCGATGTGCGCAACAATATTTCGAGTTTGCGCAAGAAACGATCGTCCGTGCCCGTGGGGCGGGCGTGATGGAAGGGGTCTTACGCCGTCGCGCCCTGGCCCTTATATCGAATGTTCAGACAAGAGGGGATCCGATCCAATGGCAGATTCGCAACCGGCCTCGCGCCATTCCAAGGTTCTCATCATCGGCTCCGGCCCGGCGGGATATACGGCGGCCGTCTATGCCAGCCGCGCGATGCTGAATCCCGTTCTGGTTCAGGGCATCCAGCCCGGCGGCCAATTGACGATCACCACAGAGGTCGAGAATTGGCCCGGCGACGTCGAAGTCACCGGCCCCGCCCTGATGGAGCGGATGCAGGAGCAGGCAGCCAAGCTGGGAACGGAAATTATCGGCGACCACATCGCCGCGCTGGATCTGTCGAAGCGCCCCTTCACCGCCACCTCCGACTCGGGTGCTGTCTATACTTGCGACGCATTGATCCTTGCGACCGGCGCGCAGGCGAAATGGCTGGGCCTGCCCTCCGAGGAGCATTTCAAGGGTTTCGGCGTTTCTGCCTGCGCGACCTGCGACGGGTTTTTCTATCGCGGCAAGGAGATCGCGGTCGTCGGCGGCGGCAACACGGCTGTGGAGGAGGCGCTGTTCCTCACCAACTTCGCCTCCAAGGTCACGCTCATCCATCGCCGCGACAGTCTGCGCGCCGAGAAGATCCTTCAGGACCGTCTGTTCAAACATCCGAAGGTGGAGATCATCTGGGATCATGAGGTGGACGAGGTTCTGGGCTCCCAAATGCCGCGATCGGTCGAAGGGCTGCGGCTGAAACACCGCGAAACCGGCGAAACGCGCGAAATCGCCGTCCACGGCTTCTTCGTCGCCATCGGCCACGCGCCTGCATCCGAACTGGTGAAGGACACGCTGGAGATGCACAAAGGCGGCTACGTCAAGACCGCCCCCGACAGCACGGCCACGTCCATTCCGGGGGTGTTCGCTGCCGGGGATCTGACCGATCACATCTACCGTCAAGCCGTGACGTCCGCCGGCATGGGCTGCATGGCCGCGCTGGAGGCGGAGAAATTCTTGGCCGAACATGGCCTAGACAGTGAAATCGAGCAAGATCAGACCATGCCCATGGGGTATGGAGCCCCCGCGTCGGCGGCGGCGGAATGATCCGCCTGGCCGTCGCATTGTCAGCGGTGCTGGCGGTTTCGGCCTGCGGCGGAGGCGCGCCGTCAAGCGGAACAAGCCCGTCGACCCTGCGCGCCGTGTCGGGCGGGGCAACCTGCCCGTCGCCGGACCCGGCGCGCGATGGCCCGCTTGTCGACGCGATCCGCACCGGCGATGCGGCGCCGATTTCCGCCGCGCTGGCCCGCGACCCATCGGACGAGCGCGCGACCGCGGCACAGGCGATCGTGTCGGGCCGAGGCACCGCAGACCCCAATCAGGCAGCCTGTTTCGCCCCATATCTGGCCTAACGCGGGCCTCGTCGGACATCTGATTGTTGACCACAGTGCAGGGCGGTGTTGCGCCGAGCGCAGGTTGAAATTCGGCCCGCTATGGGTCTAGACGCGCGGGATTGTCTCATTTGGCCCGAGTCAGGGCGCCACAAGGAAGTTTTATCGATGTCCGTTACCTCGCCCAACCTCGCGCCTATTCCCGAACTCTACGTCAACCACGACAGCGCACAGAAACTGAAGGTCGAAGCCGCCGATCTGCCCAGCTGGGATCTGACGCCTCGCCAGATGTGCGATCTGGAGCTGCTGATGAACGGCGGCTTCAACCCGCTGAAGGGGTTCCTGGGCAAGGCCGACTACGAAGGTGTGGTCGAGGACATGCGCCTGGCCGACGGCACGCTCTGGCCGATGCCGATCACGCTGGACGTGTCCGAGAAGTTCGCAGGCACCCTGGAGGAGGGAAAGGATATTGCCCTGCGTGACGCCGAGGGCGTGATCCTGGCGATTCTGTCGGTTTCCGACATCTATCGCCCCGACAAGAAGAAGGAGGCCGAGAAGGTCTTCGGTGCCGACGACCTGGCGCATCCGGCGGTCAACTACCTGCACAACACCGCGGGTGACATCTATGTCGGTGGCGCGATCACCGGCATCCAGGCCCCGATGCACTATGATTTCCGCGCCCGCCGCGACACGCCCAACGAATTGCGTGCCTATTTCCGCAAACTGGGCTGGCGCCGCATCGTCGCGTTCCAGACGCGCAACCCGCTGCACCGCGCCCACCAGGAACTGACCTTCCGCGCCGCGCGCGAAGCGCAGGCCAACCTGCTGATCCACCCGATCGTGGGCATGACGAAGCCCGGTGATGTCGATCACTTTACCCGCGTGCGCTGTTACGAGGCCGTTCTGGACCAGTATCAGGCCTCGACCACCACGATGTCGCTGCTCAACCTGGCGATGCGCATGGCCGGCCCACGCGAAGCCGTCTGGCACGGCCTGATCCGCCGCAACCACGGCTGCACGCACTTCATCGTCGGTCGCGACCATGCCGGCCCCGGTAGCAATTCGGCGGGCGAGGATTTCTACGGCCCCTACGATGCGCAGGACCTGTTCCGGGAGCATCAGGACGAGATCGGCGTCGAAATGGTCGACTTCAAGCACATGGTCTATGTCGCCGAACGTGCCCAGTACGAGCCCAACGACGAGATCGCGGATCGCGACAACGTCACCATCCTGAACATTTCGGGCACGGAACTTCGCCGCCGTCTGCGCGAAGGTCTGGAAATTCCCGAGTGGTTCTCCTTCCCGCAAGTGGTGGAGGAGCTGCGCCGCACGTCCCCCCCGCGCGACAAACAGGGCTTCACCGTCTTCTTCACCGGCCTGTCCGGGTCGGGCAAGTCGACCATCGCCAATGCGATCATGGTCAAGCTGATGGAAATGGGCGGGCGCCCGGTCACGCTTCTGGATGGCGACGTCGTGCGCAAGCACCTGTCGTCGGAGCTGACGTTCTCCAAGGAACACCGCGACATCAACATCAAGCGCATCGGATATGTCGCGTCCGAGATCACCAAGAACGGCGGCATCGCCATCTGCGCGCCCATCGCGCCCTATACCGCCACGCGTCGGTCGGTGCGCGAAACGATCGAAGCCTATGGTGCCTTTGTCGAGGTCCATGTTGCCACCTCCCTTGAGGAATGCGAGCGACGCGACCGCAAAGGCCTCTATAAGCTGGCGCGCGAGGGCAAGATCCCCGAGTTCACCGGCATTTCCGACCCCTATGAAGCACCCACGCAGGCCGAATTGGTGGTGGATACCGAAGGGTTCGAAGTCGACAACTGCGCGCAACAGGTTCTGCTCAAGCTCGAATCCATGGGTCTGATCTCGGGAGGCTGATCGCGCCTTACATCTCGATCACAGACCCCCGCGTCACATCTGGCGCGGGGGTCTTTTCGTCTGCGGAAGAGTGTCTTGAGACATGGGCCTCTTAAGGATGTGTTCACCTTTGTTGCAGATGCGCAAAGTCTACAATTTGTCATATCGAAGCCGGAACCGAGTTCCAGTCTCGGTGTTGACCCCCTGAAAGCTCCGCGACGGATCATGTCGTATGACACTCAAGGGACCGACCGAATGCTCGACGATTTCATAATTCTGCTGGTGGAGGACGAGGCAATGCTCGCCCTCGATCTCAGCATGAGTCTGGAAGACGAGGGCGCGCAGGTCACCGGACCCTTTGCAAGCGTCGACACCGCCCTGCCGGCCTGTGCCGCCCGGCTCGACGCGGCGATCCTTGATGTCGATCTGTGTGGCGGCAAAAGCTTTCCCATCGCGGACCGTCTTTCGGCCGATGGCGTGCCTTTCGTCTTCCACACCGGCCGCTCAGACCTCGATGTGCTGCGCGACCGTTACGGCGATAACGTCCCGATCCTGGTGAAGCCGGCCCGCGCGGCCGAAGTGATCCACGCGCTGGAGACCATTCTTCCGGCCGCGTGATCGACCAATCCGGATCGCCCGAGCTAAAAAGCCGCTCCAATCAGGGCGGCTTTGGCTTGTCGGACGACGGTGACGATTTTCAGTGTACGCTGACCGGCGTCAGATCGTTTTCGCGCGCCAGGTTGAACGCCAACATGCGATCCCCGACCAGTGCAACCTGTTCGCCGTCGGCCCGGTGCAGCGCATAGAGCTGATCCAGCCCGCCTTCGCGCGCCTCGTCCTGAACGGCACGGGGCAGATCGTCCACCTCGACGCGGCGCACATAGACCAGCGATCCGCCAAGGGCCTCGATATTCGTCATCTGTTCATTCGTGTTCGCGGTCATTTCGGTCGCTCCTTTTCCCTGATCCCGGCGCGTCAACTGATCGCCTTGGTGGGGGTTCCGGCGGTGCCGGATGTGATGCGTATCGTTCTAACAACGTTCTCGGGCGCGGTTCGTTGCACTTCGATGTGCAAAAGACCGTTTTCCAAGTTGGCGCCCGACACCTCCATTCCGTCCGCCAGCACGAAGGCGCGCTGGAACTGACGCGATGCGATGCCGCGGTGCAGAAACGTCCGGGCGTCACTTTCAGGCTGCGATCGGCCCCGGATCACCAACTGACGATCCTCCAGCGTGATCGACAGATCCTCTTCCGCGAAGCCGGCGACGGCCAGCGTGATGCGCACGCCCGTCTCGGACGTTTGTTCGATGTTGTATGGCGGGTATCCTTCGTTGCCAGTGCGCGCCGTGCGCTCCACCAGCCGCTCCAGCTCATCGAAGCCAAGCAGGAAAGGATGCGTGCCGAAGGTCGGCTTGGTCATGGTTCGGGCCCTTTCACGAAGCGATCCGATAACGTCGACCCGGCCCTGATGCGGCACCGGATATCGATTAATGTGGGGGCGAACCGGCGATCGTGCAAGATGGAGGGCCGTGTCGGGACGGACCGGCGCGAAACATTGGACGAACCCCGCCCCGCGCGGTAACACCCGCTGAAACGAAAGGTCGAGACGTGAACCACGCCCCCGAGGAACTGACGCATGAGGATGTGCTGCGGATGCGGCTGGAAGTCTTGCGCCAGGATCACAGCGACCTCGACGCCGCCATACGCGCGCTGGAAGACAGCACCGCGACCGACCTTCTGGTCGTAAAACGCCTGAAAAAGCAAAAGCTGAACCTCAAGGACCGCATCGCGCGGATCGAGGATGAGCTGACCCCCGACATAATCGCCTGAGGCCGACATGACATCTTCCCCGACCGTGGGCATCATCATGGGCTCCACGTCCGACTGGCCGACGATGAAGCTGGCCGCCGACATCCTGGAGGAGCTTGGCGTGTCCTATGAGGCCCGCATCGTCTCGGCCCATCGCACGCCCGACCGGCTTTGGGAGTATGGGACGACGGCCGTCGACCGCGGCCTGAAGGTCATCATCGCCGGGGCGGGCGGGGCCGCGCATCTGCCCGGCATGATGGCGTCCAAGACCCGCGTTCCCGTGGTGGGCGTCCCGGTGCAGACCAAGGCGTTGTCAGGCGTCGATTCGCTTTATTCCATCGTTCAGATGCCGCGCGGCTTTCCCGTGGCGACCATGGCCATCGGGGCGGCGGGGGCTGCGAATGCGGGGCTCATGGCGGCCGGCATCCTCGCCGTCTCCGACCCGGATCTCGCCGCGCGCCTCGACACCTGGCGCGCCGATCTGGCCGCCTCCATCCCCGAGGTGCCGGAATGACTGACGCCCCGCTGGCCCCCGGTGCCACCATCGGCATCCTCGGCGGTGGTCAGCTGGGTCGGATGCTTTCGGTTGCCGCCAGCCGCCTGGGCTATCGCACCCACATCTATGAGCCTGGGGCCGCGCCGGCGGAACAGGTCGCCATGACCCGCACGCGCGCCAGCTACGAAGACATGGGCGCGCTCAAGGCCTTTGCGGAATCGGTCGACGTCATCACCTACGAATTCGAGAATGTGCCGGCGACGGCCCTCGACCTGCTGGACGCCCTGCGGCCCATTCGCCCCGGCATTCGCGCCCTTGCCGTCAGTCAGGACCGCTTGACCGAGAAAACCTTCCTCGAAGGTCTGGGCCTGCGCGTCGCCCCGTTCCGCGACATCCCCGATGCCGCCAGCCTGACCCGCGCGCTGACTAATCTGGGCACGCCCGCGATCCTCAAGACCCGGCGCATGGGGTATGACGGCAAGGGTCAGATCCGCATCGACGCGGTGGAGGAGGCCCCGACCGCCTATGCGCAGATGCAGGGGGCCGACGCCATTCTGGAGGGGTTCGTCGATTTCCGACGCGAGGTTTCGGTGATCGCCGCGCGCGGCACCACCGGCGAGACGGTGTGCTTCGACCCCGGCGAAAACGTGCACGACGGCGGCATTCTTCGGACGACCACCGTGCCCGCCACGCTTTCGGCGTCGCAGCGTACCGATGCCGCGCTGCTGGCCGGGCAAATCCTCAACGCGCTCGACTACGTCGGTGTTCTGGGGGTGGAGCTTTTCGTGACCGCGGACGGCCTGGTCGTCAACGAAATCGCGCCCCGCGTCCACAACTCCGGCCATTGGACGCAAGGCGGCTGCGCCGTCGACCAGTTCGAGCAGCATATCCGCGCCATCGCCGGCCTGCCGCTGGGCGATGGGCGACGTCATTGCGATGTCGTGATGGAGAATCTGATCGGCGACGACATGACCCGTCTGCCGGACCTGCTGCGCCAGCCCGACACCCAGATCCATCTTTATGGCAAGGACGAGGTGCGCGCCGGTCGCAAGATGGCGCATGTGAACCACATCAAACGCGCCTGACGGAATGCTCACCGCTTATTGGTTTCAGATCGAAGTGACGGATCGACCGTCTAAGTCCAATTGGGGCTTTGGTGTCACCGCATTCGACAGGACTGATGCCGAAGCAATTTTAAGGACCCATGTGTTTGAAGGGGATGTGCCAGCCATAACGCATGTGACCGAGAATATCCGCTTCGAGGACCTCGAACGGGACCATGTCCGACGGAACATGGGGGTGATGGTCGAGCGGGGTGTCTGGTTTCCAAAGGGATACAATCCCGATGGGATAATAAGGTAGGAGTCGTCGTAATCCACGCCCATCGCCGTTGCTAGAAACCTCAAGTCCGATTGCAAAAACTATGACCGAACGACCCCACCGCAACTTCTATGGCCGCACCAAGGGCAAGACGCTCAAGGCGTCGCAACAGGGCTATCTCGACAAGGATCTTCTGGCCCTGTCGCCCGGTGCCGTCGACTGGGATGCGAATCCCGAGCGAACGCCGCTGGATCTTGCGACGCTTTTCGATGGCAAGGATGTCTGGCTGGAAATCGGTTTCGGCGGCGGGGAACATATGGTTCATCAGGCCGCCAGCAACCCGGGCGTCGGCATCATCGGGGCGGAGCCGTACATCAACGGCGTCGCGATGCTGCTGGGTAAGATCCGGCGCGCGGGGGTCGAGAACGTCGCGATCCATCCCGGCGACGCACGCGACCTGTTCGACGTTATCCCGCCCGCCTCCATCTCCAAGGCGTTCCTGCTCTATCCCGATCCCTGGCCCAAGGCGCGCCACCACCGCCGCCGCTTCGTGACCGAGGAGCATCTGGTCCCGCTGGCCCGCTGCCTGAAGCCGGGGGCGGAGTTCCGGGTCGCGACCGACATCCCCGACTACGTCCGTCAAACGATGGAGGAGGTGCCGAAATACGGTTTTACCTGGACCGCCGAAGGCCCGTCGGACTGGCGCGACCCTTGGCAGGACTGGATCCGCACCCGGTACGAGGCCAAGGCAATCCGGGAGGATCGGGCCCCGCATTACATGACGTTCCGGCGGGACTAGGCCGGCACGTCCCACGCCGTTCCCGGTGCAACCGCACGGAAAGTTTCGTCCGAAATACCGCTTTCCGCCAGCGCCTTGCGCAGTTTCGCGGGCGGCTCGTCCCGCGCTTCGTCGGTCAGGCGGAACGTCCCCCAATGCATCGCCAGCGCGTGGCGTGCGCCAAGGGTGCGGAAGCCCGCGACGGCTTCTTCGGGGTTCTGATGCTGGCCTTTCATGAACCAGCGCGGCGCATAGGCCCCGATCGGCAGGATCGCCAGGCGGTAAGGGCCATGCGCGGCCCCCGCATCATAGGGGCGGCCCGCGTCATAGCCCGTGTCCCCGCTGGCATAGATGCGGCCGGCACCCGTTTCCACCGCGAACGAACACCACAGCGCGTGGCGGCGATCGCGCGTGCCGCGCGCGCTCCAATGATGGGCTGGCAAAAGGCGCACGGACAGGTCCGCCACCTTTATCACATCGCCCCAGTCGCCGGCCCGCGCGTCGATGCCCGGCACTTCGTCGCGCAGGATCGTGTCGTTGCCCAGCGGGGTGATGACCGGCATGGCAAAGCGGTCGTGCAGGCGTCGCAGGGTGGCGATGTCCATATGGTCGTAGTGATTGTGCGACAGCAGGACGACGTCGATCGGCGGCAGGTTCGCAAAGGCGATGCCCGGTGCCGTCACGCGGGCGGGCCCGGCAAAGCTGAGCGGGCTGACCCGCTTGGACCAGACCGGATCGATCAGGACATTAACGCCGCCCGCCTGCAACAGGACGGTCGCATGTCCGACCAGCGTCACGCGCAGGTCGGCCACCCGCATGTCCGGGACGACCTGCGTGACCGCGACACCGTCGGGCCAATCGGCCCGGTCCCCGCGCAACTGCCACTTCAACACATCGCCGAAGCCCTTTGGGGGGGTCCCGCCGGGGTTGAAGAACGTCTCCCCGTCGAAATGGTCGCTGACCGGCCCTTGGTAGTATCGGTTGCCCATCGTGACCTCGCGCGTGGCACAAGCCCCGATACCGAGCGTGGCACCGAGGCCCAGAAGAGTTCTGCGTTTCATGCCCGGCAAGATAGGGGCGGGAGGTCACGTTGACAGGGCAGACGGGGATTTGAGGCAACAAGATGCTGCATGGACGCGCCCGGACGGGACGTCTATTCCGCGTGCGAGCCAAGGAGAACGACATGAGCCACGGACCCGCCACGCCCCTGACCGCCCACGCTTCGGGTCCGTTGACCGGGGAGGCGCATGTGCCTGGCGACAAGTCCATCAGTCACCGCAGTCTGATCCTGGGTGCGATGGCCGTGGGCGAGACGCGGGTAACGGGTTTGCTGGAAGGTCAGGACGTTCTGGACACCGGCAAGGCGATGCAGGCGTTCGGCGCGACGATCCGGCAGGACGGCGACACCTGGGTGATCAACGGCGTCGGCGTCGGCGGCCTGATGGAGCCGGAGGATGTGATCGACTGCGGCAACTCGGGCACCGGCGTCCGCCTGTTGATGGGGGCCGCGGCCACCCATGGGTTCGCGGTGACGTACACGGGCGACGCGTCCTTGCGCAAACGCCCCATGGCGCGCGTGACCGATCCGCTGGCGCTGTTCGGGGCGGTGGCGCACGGCCGCTCCAAGGGGCGGTTGCCGATGACCATCGTGGGCGCGGCTGATCCCGTGCCCGCCCGCTATGCAACGCCGGTCGCCAGCGCCCAGATCAAGTCCGCCGTCCTGCTGGCGGGGTTGAACGCGCCGGGCGAGACGGTCGTCATCGAACGCGAGGCGACGCGCGATCATTCGGAGCGGATGCTGCGCGGTTTCGGCGCGGAAATCGAAACGCGGGACACGTCGGAGGGACGCGAGATCACCTTGGTCGGGCACCCCGAACTGAAGCCGCAGGTCATCGCCGTGCCGCGCGACCCATCCTCGGCCGCCTTCCCGGTTTGCGCCGCGCTGATCACGCCGGGATCGGACGTGCTGGTGCCCAACATCGGCCTGAACCCCACCCGCGCCGGCCTGTTCGAAACGCTGCGCGACATGGGGGCCGACCTGACCTATGAAAACGCGCGCGAGGAAGGTGGGGAGCCTGTCGCCGACCTGCGCGCCCGTTTTTCCCCTGACATGCGCGGGATCGAGGTGCCGCCCGCCCGTGCCGCGTCCATGATCGACGAATATCCCGTCCTGTCGGTCGTCGCCGCGAACGCGACAGGCACCACCATCATGCGCGGCGTGGCCGAATTGCGGGTGAAGGAATGCGACCGCATCGACGCGATGGCGACGGGTCTGCGTGCCTGCGGCGTCACCGTGCGCGACGGGGACGACTGGTGGGAAGTGGACGGCCGCGGGCCCGGCGGTATCGAGGGCGGCGCGACGGTCGCGGTGCATCTGGACCACCGGATCGCGATGTCGTTCCTCTGCGCCGGTTTCGCGGCGAAACGTGCGATCACCGTTGACGACGCCGGACCGATCGCCACGTCCTTTCCGATCTTTCGACCCTTGATGGAAGACCTTGGGGCCGAGTTTCGCGCCGAAGACGCATAGGCGGGGTATTCGCGACCTACGCTCACGCAGTCGTTGCTTGTCTTCGAAGCCCGCAGCGTCACGTTTGAGATTGACCGAACGCAAACCGAACCGAGGATCGCATGAAGTTTCAGATCGCCCTTGTCGCAAGTCTTCTGCCCGCTGCGGTCTTCGCCGCCGGAACCGGCACGCCCACGCAGACCCAGACATCGCAGGATTGCACCGGAAGCCAGATCTACGACGCCGAAACCAAGACCTGCGTCGACAGTCGCGACAGCCGTCTGGACGATGCCGACCGGATCGAAGGCGCGCGCGAACTTGCCAGTTTCGGGCGTGCCGAAGATGCGCTGCGCGTTCTTGCCACGCTGAACGACGCCACTACGGCGGACGCCTTGACCACGCGCGGATACGCGACGCGCAAGGCTGGCGATTTCGATGCCGGTGTCGCGCTCTATCACGCCGCGCTGGCCCTCGACCCCGACCATTGGCAGGCGCGCAGCTATCTGGGCCAGGGCCTTCTGGAGCGGGGCGACCGCGCCGCGGCGCAGGCGCAGCTGACACTGATCCGCGCGGGCGGCGCGCGGGGCACTTGGCCCGAGGTATCGTTGGTGCGGGCGCTGGGCGGCAACGCGACCTACTGATCTTAGCGGTGCGAAATGCCAAGGTTGCCCCGCTGGGCGGCCCGACGCAGGGCTGCCAGATAGGATGACACATCGGACGGGCGGCGCAGGTGATGCGTCGCCTTTTCGCCTCCTGCGCTTGCAAACAACCGGGCGCAACGCGCCCGCGCCGTCGCCCGTGTCCGCCAGATGAAGCCGAAGAATTCGGCGCTGAACCGTTCGGGGCAATCCTCGGGCACGTCGGGCCGCACCCGACCCCATGACATGGCCGTCCGCCGCGTCACCCGCCACAGGCGCAGAGCGACCGGCAGGTCTAGCCAGATCAGCGTATCCGCCCGCGCCAGCCGGTCTTCCCATGTCGCGGTATGCCCGCCCTCGAACACCCAGGCAGGCCTGCGGTGCACCGCGTTGCACATCCGGGTCTTCTCGGCCCGGTCGCGTTCGACCCAGCCGGGCATCCAGTGGATCATGTCAATATGCACCACCGGCAGATGCGCGATTTCGCCGACCGCCCGTGCCAGGGTCGATTTGCCTGATCCGGGCTGGCCGATGATCATCACGCGTCGCATGATAGCAGCCTGACATATCCCGAACGGACAATCGACCGGAGGTTCCATGACCGACATTCCCCAGCGCGGCAGCTGTTTGTGCGGTGCGATCCGCTTCACGGTCGACGGCCCGATGCGCCCCGTCATCGCCTGTCACTGCGTCCAGTGCCGCAAGGTTACCGGCAATTTCGTGGCCGCGACATCGGCCCCGCGCGGTGCCGTGGCGATCACGGGCGACGTGACGTGGTTCGCGTCCTCCGATATCGCTCGGCGTGGCTTCTGCGGTACTTGCGGGTCGCAGATGTTCTGGGACGGGCCGGGGGCCAACCTGTCGATCATGGCCGGCGCGCTGGACGGGCCCACTGGACTGTCGCTCAAGGGGCATATCTATTGCGCGGACAAGCCGGATTGGTACCAGATCGCCGACGGCACACCACAGGCGGCCAAGGCCGATCCACAGATGACGACGCAGGTGCCCACATGATATTCACGGTCGCGATCGACGGTCCCGCAGCAGCGGGCAAGGGCACCATCAGCAAGGCGGTCGCGGCGCGGTTCGGGCTGCGTCACCTGGACACCGGGCTGTTGTACCGCGCGGTCGGGGCCAAGACGCTGGACGGGGTCGATCCGGTGGCGGCGGCGCTGGCGCTGACGCCCAAGGATCTGGATGGCGACGCGCTGCGCACGTCCGACATCGCACAGGCGGCCAGCCGCGTTGCCGTCTTGCCCGACGTGCGCGCGGCGCTGACGCAGTTTCAGAAGGGGTTCGCGCGGGCCACCGGCGGCGCGGTGCTGGACGGGCGCGACATCTGCACCGTCATCTGCCCGGAGGCCGAGGTGAAGCTCTACGTCACCGCCTCGGCCGAGGTGCGGGCGGACCGGCGCTTCAAGGAATTGTCTGCCAAGGGCGAAGCGGTCACCTACGACAGCGTTCTGGCGGACGTGCGGGCCCGCGATGCCCGCGACATGGGCCGGGCGGAGGCGCCGCTGGTCGCCGCCGACGACGCCACGGTGATCGACACGTCGCGCATGGATATCGACGCCGCCGTCGCCACCGCCATCGCCGTCGTTCAGGCTGCGATGGACGCCCGCGCCGCCGGCTGACCCCACACTTCACCGAAAGGTGCATGGCACGGCATCGGTTCCGGTTCTATCCTTCGGACGGACCCTTCAGGAGACGCGCCATGCCCCACCGCCCCGATCCCCGCCTCGACTGGATCCGTCTGCCCGCAATGGCTGTGGCGACGGCTATCCTCGTCTTCGCCTTGTCCAATCACGCCCAGGGACAGGAGGCAGAGGCCCCTGCCATTGTCGACATGGACATCGACCGGATGGAGGCGATCGTAAGAGCGCTGGACGCGGGGGCGGAGCGGGCGGATGCGGCCTTTCGGCTGACGGTGGAGGACGTGCCCGTCCTGATCGTGACCGACCCGCGGGCCGACCGGATGCGCGTCATGGTGCCCATCCGCGCCGCCGACGGTCTGACGCCCGAAGACCTGCAGCGCATGATGCAGGCCAATTTCGACAGCGCCCTCGATGCGCGCTATGCCATCGCCGAGGGCCGCGTCTGGGCCGTGTTCATCCATCCGCTGCGCAGCTTGCGCCGCGATCAGCTGATTTCCGGCATCGGGCAGACGGTGAACGCGGCCACGACCTACGGCACGCTGTTTTCGTCCGGGGCCGGCCAGTTCGGGCGCGGCGACAGTCGCGGGGAGCAGCAGAAGCTTTTGGAGCGGTTGCAGGATCGCGGGCAAGACATCTGACGCGCGCAAACCGCTTGAAGGCGCGCGCCGCGCAAGGCAACGTATCCGCATGAGCGATCCCCAAATCACCTGCCCCGATTGCGGCGGCGATATCAAACTGACCGAATCGCTGGCCGGTCCGTTGCTGGAACAGACCCGACGCGACATGGCGGCGGCGCAGGCCGACGCGCTGGCCAAACAAAAAACCCAGATCGAGGCGCAGGCGGCCGAAGCCGCCCGTGCCGCACAGGCCGACAAGCTGAAGCAGATCGAGGAGGAGGCCGCAGCACGCGACGTCGAAGTCGTGGCCCTTCGTGCGAACGACAAGGCACGAGAGGCCAAGCTGGCCGAAGCGCAGGCCGCGCAGGCCCGCGCCGTAAAGCTGCAAGCGGACCTGGCCGAAAAGACCCGCGAGATGGAGCTGACGATCCAGACCAAGGTCGCCGTCGCCACCGAAGCCGCCCGCGCGAAACTGGCGGTGGAAGCCGAAGCGCTGGCCGCCGAACGCGTGCGGACCGCGCAGGAGGCGCAGGCGCTGAAGCTGGCCGAGAAGGACACGCAGATGGAGGCGCTGCGCCGTCAGATCGACATCCTCAACAAGAAGATCGAACAGGGCAGCCAGCAGCGGCAGGGCGAGGCGGCGGAACTCGTGCTGGAGGAACAACTGACGCGCGCCTTCCCGGCCGACCGGGTGGAACCTGTGGCCAAGGGGATCCGGGGTGCCGATTGCCTACTGCGCGTCGATGGCGCGGGGACCGTCATTTGGGAGTCCAAACGCGCCGCCAATTGGTCGCGCGACTGGCTGCCGAAGCTACGCGACGACATGCGCACCGCCGGGGCCGACGTCGCCGTCCTGGTGTCCGAAGTGCGTCCCGAAACTTGCGAAACCTTTGCGATGATCGACGGCGTCTGGGTCGTGGCCCCGCGCTATGCCGTGCCCCTGGCCCATGCGCTGCGCGACGGAATGCTGCGCGTGGCCGAGGCGCGGGGCGCGCGCGACGGTCAGGCGACGAAATCCGAAATGCTCTATGATTATTTGACCGGACCGCAGTTTCGCGGGCGCATCGAAGCCGTGGTGGAGCCGTTCGAGGCGATGCAGGCCGCGCTCGCCAAGGAAAAGAAGCACATGACCGCGCAATGGGCCACGCGCGACAAGCAGTTGGAAAAGGCGATCGGCGCGATGATGGGCATGTACGGCGACGTACGCGGCATCGCCGGTGCCGCCATCGCCGAGATCGACGCGTTCGAGCCTGACCTGTTGGAGAATGACTGATGGGCGCACCCTACGAATACGCCTGCGACGGGCAACGCCTCGTCGGCTACCGCGCGGATCCTGATGCGCCAAACGGTGCCGGCCTTCTGATCGCGCCCGCCTTTTTCGGGCTGCGCGACTTCGAGATGGCGCAGGCGGATCTTTGGGCTGCGCGGGGCTATGCGGTTCTGGCGGTCGACTACTACGGCGACGGCTGGCGCAGCGACGATTCCGCCGCCGCGGCGGTCAGAATGGCGGACGTCGAAGCCGACCGCGCCACCTTTCTCGCTCGGATGCAGGCCGCACTGGACGAGGTGAAGGGCTGGGGCGCGGCCCGTGTCGGGGCCGTCGGATATTGCCTGGGCGGAAAGGCGGTTCTGGACTTGGGACGGTCGGGGCAGGGGGATGCCATCGTCGGAATGCACGCCGTCTTCGACGCGCCGCCGACCCCCACCACCGACATGCCGCCCGTTCTTTTGTGCCATGGCTGGGCCGATCCGCTGGCCACACCCGCACAATTCGGGGTCATGGTGGCGGAGTTGGAGGCGCATTGCGCCGATTGGCACGCGCTGTGTCTGGGGCGCACCGAACACGCGTTCACCAACCCCGGTCGTCCCGCCGGCTATGTCGAACGCTCCGCCCGCCGAAGTTTCGTGGCAGCGGAGGCGTTTCTGGCGGAAAAGCTGCTGTGACGCGTTAGGCCGCGGGCACTTTGTAGTCGGGCAGATCGAAGTTGTTGGGATCCGCCTTATCCGCGCTGTCGAACAGGGACGCGAAGGCCTGCACCGGGGAGGAGGCGGCGAATTTTGCGCCGCTGTTGATCAGCTTCACCTTGAAGCGCGACTGGGCGTAGGCGACGTCGGGCACGCCCGGCGGCAATTTCTGACTGCGCGTGGCGAAGGCCTTGAACTTGCGCTCGTAGGCAAGAAACGCCTCTTCGGGCGCGTCGTTGGTCCCCAGTTCGTTGGCCAGGACATAGGCCCCGATGATGGCGAGCGTCGTGCCCATGCCGGTATAGGGCGTCGGGCAATGCGCCGCGTCGCCCACCAACGCGCAGCGTCCGCGCCACCACGTCGCGGATTTGATCTGATGCAGCGGACTTAGGAAGATGTCGTCGACCCGGTCCAGCGCCTCGGCGATCCGGTCGCTTTCCCATCCCGCTCCGTCCAGACGCGCGCGCAGGCGTTTGCGCTTGTCGTTCGTCGACATGTGTTCGGGATTGCTGTCGGCGCTCAGAAAATTGACCGAAGCGCGCATGGTGCCCTGATTGTCGGGCCGCAGGAACGCGATCACGCCCGTCGGACTGGTGTACCAGCGCCACCAATCGTTGTCGTGGGCCTGACGTGGGATCGTGAAATACGATGACCAGCAACCGAGGTACCTTTCATAATCGTGCTTACCGATCACCATCGGGCGGGTGGCCGAATTCATACCATCGGCGGCAAGGACGACGTCGAAAGTCTCCTTCATGCCGTCGTCGAAGGTAACGTGGACGGCATCCGCAAGGCTTTCGAGGCCCCGGATCGTGGTGCCGTAGCGATAGGTGACCGTTTCGGGTGTCGCCTTGACCAGAATATCGACCAGCTCTCCACGCAGGATCTCGATCTCGCGCGTGATGGCACCTTTCTTTTCGACTGGAAACTTGGCAATCGCGACGTTGTCGGTGTCGACGAACTGCAGGCCTTTCTCGCCCGTGTGGCGGGATTTGATCTCCTCCTCCAGGCCCATCAGGCGGACGATGTCGCGCGCGGCGTCGGTGATGTCTATGGCCTGCCCACCAAGGCGCAGGCTGTCCGCCCGCTCCACGATCGTGACGTCCCACCCGTGCCGGGCCAGCCAGTAAGCCGTCATCGGACCGGCGACGCTGGCCCCCGAAATCAGTGCCTTTTTCGCCATGGTGGGTCTCCGTGGTTTGATCGTTGTCGAACAAACGGCCCCCTCGACGGGCAGGTTCCGTCCGCGACACCGTCGATGCGGCTTTGCAGGGTGGGGCGGGGCGCGACGTGCCGGTGAGCGGTTTCGGTCGTCCCCTTGCCCTTTGGCCGCAATTCGCCTAGACCCCCGCGCGTCACCCGACAGTGCGACGGACAAGCGGCTCAAGCCGCACCCGGCGCGCTTTCCGACCAAACCAAGACCGGCGGAGACAACCGCACGGCCAGTCAAATGCAACCGTTAGGAACTACACGCCATATGGCTACCAATGCATCCATGGAGGAGTTCGAGGCCCTCTTGAACGAAAGCCTCGAAATCGACACGCCGACCGAAGGGTCGGTGGTCAAGGGCAAAGTGCTGGCGATCGAAGCCGGCCAGGCCATCATCGACGTCGGCTACAAGATGGAAGGCCGCGTCGATCTCAAGGAATTCGCGAATCCCGGCGAACAGGCGGAGATCGAGGTCGGCGACGAAGTCGAAGTCTTCCTGCGCAACGTCGAGAACTCCAAGGGCGAAGCCGTCATCTCCCACGAGATGGCCCGCCGCGAAGCCGCCTGGGACCGTCTGGAAGAAGCCTACGGCAAGGAAGAGCGTGTCGAAGGCGCCATCTTCGGTCGCGTCAAGGGTGGCTTCACGGTCGACCTTGGCGGTGCCGTGGCCTTCCTGCCCGGCAGCCAGGTCGACGTGCGCCCCGTGCGCGACGCCGGCCCGCTCATGGGTCTCAAGCAGCCGTTCCAGATCCTCAAGATGGATCGCCGTCGCGGCAACATCGTGGTCTCGCGTCGTGCGATCCTCGAAGAGAGTCGTGCCGAGCAGCGCGCCGAAGTCATCGGCAACCTGGCCGAAGGCCAGACCGTCGACGGCGTCGTCAAGAACATCACCGAATACGGCGCATTCGTCGATCTGGGTGGCGTCGATGGCCTGCTGCACGTCACCGACATGGCCTGGCGCCGCGTCAACGACCCGCGCGAGATCCTGTCGATCGGCGAGACCGTCAAGGTCCAGGTCATCAAGATCAACAAGGAAACCCACCGTATCAGCCTCGGTATGAAGCAGCTGCAGGACGATCCGTGGGATACCGTGATCGCCAAGTACCCGCTCGACAGCAACCACACCGGTCGCGTCACGAACATCACTGACTACGGTGCATTCGTCGAGTTGGAGCCGGGCGTCGAAGGTCTGGTTCACGTCTCGGAAATGTCCTGGACCAAGAAGAACGTGCACCCCGGCAAGATCGTCTCCACCTCGCAGGAAGTGGAAGTCATGGTGCTGGAGATCGACACGGCCAAGCGTCGCGTCTCGCTCGGTCTTAAGCAGACCATGCGCAATCCGTGGGAAGTGTTCGCTGAAACACACCCCGAAGGGACGCAGGTCGAGGGCGAGGTCAAGAACATCACCGAGTTCGGTCTGTTCGTGGGTCTGCCCGGCGATATCGACGGTATGGTCCACCTGTCGGACCTGACCTGGGAAGGCCGGGGCGAAGACGTCATCGGCGACTACCGCAAGGGCGATATCGTCAATGCGGTCGTGTCCGAGGTCGACACCGACAAGGAGCGTATCTCGCTTTCGATCAAGGCGGCCGGCGGCGACCCCCACGCGGAGGTCATCGACGGCGTGAAGCGTGGTTCGATCATCACCGTCGAAGTCACCAAGATCGAAGAGGGTGGTATCGAAGTGGAATACGAGGGCATGAAGTCCTTCATCCGCCGCTCCGACCTGGCCCGCGACCGTGCCGATCAGCGCCCCGAGCGTTTCGGCACCGGCGACAAGATCGACGTCCGCGTGACCAACGTGGACGCCAAGAACCGTCGTCTGGGTCTGTCCATCAAAGCGCGCGAGATCGCCGAAGAGAAAGAGGCCGTCGAACAGTTCGGGTCCTCCGATTCGGGTGCGTCCTTGGGCGATATCCTGGGTGCTGCGCTTAAGGGCGACGACGAATAAGTTCGACGCCTCGCGAGCAATCTGGAACGGCCCCGCCTTGTTGGCGGGGCCGTTTCGCGTTTTATTGCCGATCTCGGACCCATTTCGGCCCATTTTCCCCGCCGCGCGCCGCAATTTTAGGTGCAAAAGCGCCACAGAATTGGCGCGCCAATTGTGCAATTCAAGCGGTCTCCGGTCTGTGGATTGGGAATAGTCGCCAATAAGGTGAGTGGCATAGCTCAGGTGAATTCGCGTTGCAGTTGCGACGGGCTTCCTCGGGGTAACAGTGTGGACACCTGAAAAAGTGCCGGAAGGCCCTATGATCGGCGGTCCTGCCCCCTTTTTCTGTCCTACGGATAAGGCTATACCACCGCCACCTGCACGGACCAAATCTGCTTCAATGGACGAAGGAAGGGGAAGACATGATACGTTCCGAGCTGATTCAGAAGGTCGCAGACGACAATCCGCATCTCTACCAGCGCGATGTGGAAAAGATCGTGAACACGATCTTCGAGGAAATCATAGACGCGCTGGCCGTCGGCAACCGGGTGGAGCTGCGCGGCTTCGGTGCTTTTTCGGTCAAGCAGCGTGACGCGCGAACCGGCCGCAACCCGCGCACGGGCGAACCCGTTCAGGTCGACGAAAAGCATGTGCCGTTCTTCAAGGCCGGCAAGCTTCTGCGCGACCGTCTCAACGACAAAGCCTGACCTCGAAACGCGCGCCCGCTGGACAGCGTCAGTTCGCGCGGCTAGGTCAGGGTCATGACTTTCCTTCGCTATCTCTTCCTCGGCATCCTTGCCCTGTGCCTCGTGGTCCTGGCGCTTGCCAACCGCTCCCTCGTCTCGCTGCGCATCCTTCCCGAAGACATGGGCACGATGCTGGGGCTGGATCTGTCGGTCACCATGCCACTGTTCCTCGTCATCTTCCTAGCGATGGGGATTGGTCTGCTGGTCGGCTTCGTCTGGGAATGGCTGCGCGAACACAAGCACCGGGCCGAGGCGCGGTCCGAACGTGCCGAAAAGGAAAAGCTCCAAAAGCAGCTTGCCCGGACCCAGGCCAAGTCCGACAAGGATGACGTCCTGGCCCTGCTGGGCGATGCCTGACAATTTGACGGAATCGTTGGCGTGATGCGCGTGACACAGCCGGGTCGCGCTGTCCGAAGCAAGATCTGTGGCCTGACGATGCTGGCGGATGTCGATGCCGCAGCACAGGCCGGGGCCGCCTATATCGGCCTCGTCTTTTTCCCCAAATCCCCGCGAAATGTCGAAATCGCACAGGCGCGTGACCTTGCCGTGGCTGCGCCCGTCGGTTTGGCAAAGGTCGCGCTTTTGGTAAACCCAGACGATGCGATGCTGGCCGCCGTGGTCGATGCGGTGCCACTCGACATGATCCAATTGCACGGATCGGAATCGCCCGAGCGTGTTCTCGATGTGCGCAGACGGACGGGGCTGCCGGTGATGAAGGCGGTGGGCCTGCGCACGGCCGACGACCTGCCCACGCTCGACGCCTATGCCGCCGTTGCCGATCAGCTTCTTGTGGATGCCAAGCCGCCCGAAGGGACCGATCTGCCGGGGGGCAACGGCGTCGGGTTCGACTGGACCCTGATTGCGGGGCGCGACTGGACGACGCCCTGGATGCTGGCCGGGGGTCTGACCCCGGACAATGTGGGCGAGGCGATCCGCCTGACCGGCGCGCGACAGGTCGATGTATCGTCTGGCGTGGAAACCGCACCGGGGATGAAGGATGCCGCCCGGATCGCCGCCTTCGTCGCCGCTGCGTCCGCCTGACGCAAGGTGGGGGCCGTTGCAGGCCGGGCCCGCGCGGACTAGACCGAAGCCGACACAAGGGAGCGTATCCATGCCCGACGATCTTCTGAATTCCTTCATGACCGGCCCGGACGAGAACGGTCGCTTCGGCGACTTTGGCGGGCGCTTCGTGTCCGAAACGCTGATGCCCCTGATCCTAGAGCTGGAAGCGCAGTACGAGCACGCCAAGACCGACGATAGTTTCTGGGCCGAAATGCACGACTTGTGGACGCATTACGTCGGTCGCCCGTCCCCGATGTATTTCGCGGAACGGCTGACCGAGAAATTCGGTGGCGCAAAGATCTATCTCAAGCGAGACGAGCTCAACCACACCGGCGCGCATAAGATCAACAACGTGCTGGGCCAGATCATCCTGGCCCGCCGCATGGGCAAGACCCGCATCATTGCCGAAACCGGTGCGGGCCAGCACGGCGTCGCCACGGCCACTGTCTGCGCCAAGTTCGGCCTGAAATGCATTGTATACATGGGTGCGCATGACGTCGAACGTCAGTCGCCCAACGTTTTCCGCATGAAGCTGCTGGGGGCCGAAGTCGTGCCCGTCACGTCGGGGCGCGGGACGCTCAAGGACGCGATGAACGACGCGCTGCGCGACTGGGTGACGAACGTCGACGACACGTTTTATTGCATCGGCACGGTCGCGGGGCCGCACCCGTATCCGGCGATGGTCCGCGATTTTCAGGCCATCATCGGCAAGGAAGCCAAGGAACAGATGCAGGCAGCCGAGGGCCGTCTTCCCGACACGATCATCGCCGCCATCGGGGGCGGGTCCAACGCGATGGGTCTGTTCTTTCCGTTCCTTGACGACAAGGACGTGAACATCATCGGGGTGGAGGCGGGCGGCAAGGGCGTCAACGACCGGATGGAGCATTGTGCGTCCCTGACCGGTGGGCGCCCCGGCGTGCTGCATGGTAACCGCACGTATCTTTTGCAGGACGACGATGGCCAAATCCTGGAGGGGTTCTCGATTTCCGCGGGCCTCGATTACCCTGGTATCGGGCCGGAACATTCCTGGCTGCACGAGATCGGCCGCGCGAAATACGTCTCGATCACTGACGTGGAGGCGCTGGAGGCGTTCCAGCTCTGCTGCGAACTTGAAGGCATCATTCCCGCGCTGGAACCGTCCCATGCCCTGGCGCACGTCATGAAGATCGCGGGAGATCTGCCTGCAGACCACATTATCGTGATGAATATGTGCGGTCGTGGCGATAAGGATATCTTCACCGTCGCGCGCGCCTTGGGGTGGGAAATGGGCGACGTGCTCTGACCGCTGCCGGTCAGCGCCAGGAGAGGCCGTTTTTCGGCCCCGGTTTCGGCACATATCTCGGACACAAGCGTGGGGTCAGAATTTAAGGAGGCTCCACATGGCCAGCATTGCACCCCTTTGCCGCGTCTTTCTCGCCTGCGGCTTCGCCGTCGCCGCCGGCCTGCCCGCCGCGGCCCAGACCGCCACCGACGACGTCACGGCAGAAGTCGTCGATGCCGCGGGCGATCAGGGTTACGAGCAGGTGTCTGTTCGCGACCGGATCAACACGACCGAATACGAGTTGAAGAAGGGCACGCAGACGCTCGTCCTGGTCTACGACAAGCTTGCGGCCCGGATGGAAACCGAGGACGGCGTACCGGTCGAGGAGGGGGACGTGCATTCCGGCCTGAAGGGGCTGGAGACCGCGCTGGAAGCGCATCTGCGCAATGCCGAACGCGCGGCCCTGCGCGGCGAGACCCGGGCGCCCCGCACCGCCGAGCGTGATGCCCGCCGGGCCGAGCGGTCCGCGAATCGTGGCGGAGGCAGCGCGGATCGCGGTGGCAACGGCGGTGGCAATGGGAACGGTGGTGGAAACGGGAACGGCGGCGGAAACGGCAAGGGCCGAAACTGACGCCTGGGGCCCCACCTATCGCAGGATCGGGTGGTGCGCGCCCGCCGTCTCGGCCAACGTGCCGTCGAGACGGGGGTCGTCCATAATCTCGACCTCCCGCCGCACCGCCACGAACCCTGACCTCAGATAGAACGGCAGCGCCACGGGGCTGTCCAGGGTGCAGGTGTGCAGATGCAGACGCGCGATCGGCCGGGCGAAGGCCCGTGTTATCGCCAGGGTCAACATCGCCCGGCCTGCCCCGATCCCCTGCGCCGCGGGTGTCAGCCCGAAAAAAGCCAGTTCGCAGGTTTCGCCATCACGGAAGTCGAGCTCCAGAAGGCCCTCCGCACGGCCGGCGAACGTCACGGCGAACACCTCGACGTCCGTGTGCGCGATAATCGCTCGCAGGTCCGCATCCGACATCCGCAGACGCGATGACCAGAGCCAGTCCGGCCCGCCGATCCGGGTGAAGAGGTCGCGGTACCAGTCGGTCGCGGGGGCTTCGAAGCGGCTCAGCACGGTGCCGTCGGGAAGAGTTGCGGGACGCAACTCCGGGACCGCCGTCATCTCCAGATGGGTGACGATCGCCGCGACCTTGCCGATTGGAACCGGATGAAGCCCGTCTTTCAGCATCTCAATCGGCGGCATATTTCTGCAGGATCTCCATCGGCACGGTATCGAGCGTTCGCTGATGCGTCGCGGCCAGGCTCACCTTCGGCGCGCAATCCTCATGGTGCGCCTGCAGGAACCGCGCGGCGCACAGACACCAGCGGTCGCCGGGCTTCAGGCCGGCAAAGCTGTATTCGGGCCGGGGCGTCGACAGGTCGTTGCCAAGATATTTGGAATGAGCCAGGAATTCTTCGGTCACGATGGCGCAGACGGTATGGACGCCGCCGTCCATCGGCCCGGTGTTGCAGCATCCGTCGCGGAAAAATCCGGTCACAGGATCAGTGCCGCAAACCTGTAGCGATTTGCCGAACACGTTGAGCGCGGCCAGTTGTCCGGGGGGTGTCTGGGTCATGTCCGCTCCTATCGTTCACTGTTTTACAGATAGGGCATGCGGCGCAGAAGGCTATTGCGCGGCGGCGATGGCGCGGAACATGGCGATGTTCGCCTCCGCCACGCCCGGATCGCGAAAATTGCGATCTGCGGCGTTCATCGCGATCACCACGTCGCGCGCGCGGTCGATGTAGACGAACTGACCATAGACACCCTGCGCCATCACCTCGCCCGGGCGCGCGTCGGACGGCATCCACCATTGATAACCATAGCGCATGTCGCCATCGGCCGTCCGCGCGGACGGAACGGTGGATAGGTTGACCCACGCCTCTGGCACGATCTGCACGCCGTCCAGCCGCCCGCCCTGCGCCACCATCAGCCCCATGCGGGCATAATCGCGCGTCGTCATGTTCAGGCCACCCAGGACGAATGCCGTACCCTCCCCGTCGGTCAGGAAATACGCGTCGGCGATGCCCATCGGTCCCGTCAGCCGCTCCGCCATCAATTCGGGAATGGGCGTGCCGGTCGCGCCGCGCAGCACCATGCCCAGAACATGCGTGTCCATGGACACGTACTTCATCTGCGCCCCCGGCGTTCGGTCGCGAACGTCCAGGTCGGCGGTGAATTCGTCCAGCGCGCCGCCCAGGGCGATGACCCGGCCCATCCGGTTTATGTCGCTGTCGGGATCGAAGTAATCCTCGTTGAAGGCGACGCCCGATTCCATTTGCAGCACGTCCTGCACCGTCGCCCCCGCATAGGCGGACGTGGCCAGCAGGGGGGCGTATTTCTCGACCGTGTCGGACAGAACGATGCGGCCCTCGCTTACCAGGATGCCCGTCAACAGCGACAGAAAGGATTTGGCGACCGACCAGCTGATCCGCTGATCTGCGGGGCCGGTGTCCAAGTGGTAGCTTTCGTGCGCGACCCGACCGTTGCGAAGCACGACCAGCCCGGTGATCTGGCGGTCCGCGATCCATGCGTCGGCCCCCGGCGGCAGGGGCGTGGGGGTGCCGTTCGGGATCGGCGCGCCCGCCTGACCCGCCAGGGGAACCCAGAGAAACGCCCCCCGCATGTTGGAAAAATTGGCGATAATCTTGCCCGGCGCGAACAGGGTGTTGACTGCGAACAGGCGGCTGATTTCTTCGCGTTTCACCATGGCGAATCCACCGCCTGCCAGAAGCAGCGCAAAAAGCGACAGCCCGATCCGTTTGATCCATAGCGCCATTGGCAGCCCTCCGATGGCTAGATCATCATGGGGTCGTAGCCCCGGCAAGGTAAGCGATACATTACTTGAACTTCGCGGCGAGTCTTTGCAGCGGTGAGAGGGTTTCCGCCGGTTTCGGTGCCGGATCGGCCGCTTTGCCGGGTGTGGCCTGCGGCTTGGGCCGGACCTTGTCCCCCCCGGACGACCGCGGCGGTGCGACGCGAAGCGCGACGGCATTGGTGAACCCCGCGCCGTCGCCCGCCGCCAGTTTCGCGGCCCCATCGCAGATGCCGCGCAGCAGATCGTCCAGCATCTGACCTTCGGCCTTGGCGAAATCGGACAGGACGTAGCCCGCGACGCGGTCTTTGTGGCCCGGATGCCCGATGCCCAGGCGCACGCGGGCGTAATCCGGTCCCAGATGCTGATGGATGGAGCGTAATCCGTTGTGCCCCGCATGCCCGCCGCCCTGTTTCAGACGCAGCTTGCCGGGGGCCAGATCCAGCTCGTCGTGGAACACGGTCACGTCGCCCGGCTCCAGCTTGTGAAACCGCATCGCCTCGCCCACCGATTGCCCAGACAGGTTCATGAAGGTCGCGGGTTTGAGCAGCCAGACCTTCTCGGACCCGAAGCGCACCTCCGCGATCTCGCCCTGGAACTTCGCGCGCCACGGGCCGCCATTCCGGTCCTCCAGAATACGGTCCAGGGCCATGAAGCCGATGTTGTGCCGATTGCCAGCGTATTTCGCGCCCGGATTGCCCAGACCGACCCAGAGTTGCATCGCAATCCCTCCGAATTTTGCGCCCCACCGCTAAGGCATACCGTCGCGGGGGACCAGAGGGGGGAACCGGTCGCGCAGGCCGTGGTTGACCTTGCGACTTCGCAAAGGGATCAAACATGCATATTCTCGTCTACGGGGCCGATGGGGCCACTGGCTCACGGTTGATCGATCAGGCGCTGGCACGGGGCCACCGGGTCCGCGCGTCCGCGCATTCGCTGTCCGGGAACGAACGACAGGCCGAGGGTCTGGAATGGGTCGCCACCGATCTGATGGACCGCGACGGACCGCAGGGCGACATGGACGGAATCGACGCCGTGCTCAACGCCGTGGGCATCGACGCAGGGCCCGACACGGTCGTGAACCCGCCCGATCTGCATACGACGGGCACGCGCAACGTCCTTGCCGCGATGCGCGCCGCCGAAGTCGATCGCCTGATCACCATTTCGGCCACCTTCGTGGAGACGATGGCGCGCGGCCCGATCTGGTTCGAGGCGGCGGCGCGGCTGGGCCTCGCGTCGATCTTCGAGCAGATGGGCGAGATGGAAAAAATCCTGCAGGCGACACCCTGGCTACGCTGGACGGCAGTGCGTCCCGGCTGGCTGCTGGACGAAGCGGCATCGGGCGATTTTCAGGTGTTCGACGATGTGATCCCGGAAGACTTGATCCGCACCCGTACGGGCGACCTGGCGGCGTTCATGCTCGACTGCGCGGAGGGCGATCTTCACGTGCGCGAAACCCCGGCCATCTCTCGGCCCGAACCGGCGGAGAAGTCGGGGCCCGACGCGGTGCTCAAGGAGATGATGGGGTAACGCGGGATCCGCTGTGCGGACGAACCTGCCGGTCGAGTTTACTCGGTAATGGCATTATGTGAATTTTAGTCTGTTTCAGATCAGCCGCCGTCACCCGGCGGGGGCTGATCGCCGCGGCCACCGATGAAGTCGCTTGAAACCGTGCCTTTGAAACAGCGCGGGAAGAACGGGTAGGTATCGGTCGCGAAATAGACGTATTGCCCGTCGAGCAGTGCCCCATTGCACTCATCCAAAGTGCCGGACTGCGCAACATATTCATAATCTTGCTCATAGGTGCCGTCATGTACGCCACCTGGACCTGAGTCGCGCTCCCCACTTTTCAATTGCCAGGACGACTGCGCCTGGTCGCCCATGTAGTGAATTTCGAACCCGTCCGCAGCATAGCCGAAGAGCGTGCTTTCAAGCTGGCTCGTCACCGCAGAGGGAATGCCGTGATAATGGTACATACCCTGACCGTCCACATGCGCGTTCTGGGCATCCATGATCAGCCCGCCCATACCTTCGACATTCCATCCCGAGGATGGATCGCGCGAATACCCGCGCTCCGACGTTGCATCGTAGTATTCCGCAGTGCCCGGACGCAGTGGAATTCCGGTCAGCGTAATGCCAGACACACGGGCGCCGCGGGTGATGGTATCTGTGAGTCCGGGCGTGGCATCCATGCAGAACCTATGATCCTGCTCTTCCACCGTGGCGCCGGCCCGCCATGGTCCGGTTTCGTGATCGGGCACTCCGTTAGATGCGATACAGCGCTGATCCCCATCTACCGTGATGGTCACATGCGCTTGAACCGCACCGCCGGTCAAAAGCGTTAGAGCGAGCGTGGTGCCGAGTGTCTTCATGAGGTCCTCCGAAAGCTTGTGTCCAACTCTCACGGGCCCGAACGGAATTTCCGTCGTATTTTTGGATCGGCGGATATGGATGCGCCGAAAGCCGCTCACCATGGCCTCTGCCGCATTCATTAATCCGGCCTCCAGTCGGACCTTTGCCGTGCCTCGGTGTCACCTTCCGAGAGGCAAGCATCCACTGGGGGCAGGCACCAAGCGGCTTAGCCCTCCAGCGCCTCCAACTCGTCGATGAAGCCTTCGATCATCGACAGACCCTTGTCCCAGAATGCCGGGTCGCTTGCGTCCAGGCCGAACGGGGCAAGAAGTTCCTTGTGGTGCTTCGACCCGCCCGCCTTGAGCATGTCGAAGTACTTTTCCTGGAATCCCTCGGGCGCATCTTCGTAGGCGGCGTAAAGCGCGTTCACCAACCCGTCGCCGAACGCATAGGCATAGACGTAGAACGGCGAGTGCACAAAGTGCGGGATATAGGCCCAGAAGTGTTCGTAGCCTTCCATGTACTCGAACACCGGGCCAAGGCTTTCCGCCTGCACCGACATCCACAGCGCGTCGATGTCTTCGGGCGTCAACTCCCCTTCGCGGCGGGCGGCGTGCAGCTTGCACTCGAAGTCGTAGAAGGCGATCTGGCGGACGACGGTGTTGATCATGTCCTCCACCTTACCGGCGAGCATGACCTTGCGCTGCGCATCGTCCTTGGCCCCGTCGAGCATGGCCCGGAAGGTCAGCATCTCGCCGAACACCGACGCCGTTTCGGCCAATGTCAGGGGCGTCGACGACAGCATCTCGCCTTGCCCTGCGGCCAGCACCTGATGGACGCCGTGCCCCAACTCATGCGCCAGCGTCATCACGTCGCGCGGTTTGCCCAGGTAGTTCAGCATCACGTAAGGGTGCACGGTCGTCACGGTCGGGTGGGCAAAAGCGCCCGGGGCCTTGCCCGGTTTCACGCCCGCATCGATCCAGCCGTCGGTGAAGAACGGCTCGGCCAGCTTGGCCATTTCCGGATCGAACCCGGCGTAGGCGTCCATGACGGTCTTGCGGGCTTCCTCCCAGCCGACCAGGCGCGTTTCCTCCATCGGCAGGGGGGCGTTGCGGTCCCAGACTTGCAGGGTGTCGAGGCCGAGCCATTTTGCCTTCAGCTTGTAGTAGCGGTGCGACAGGCGCGGATAGGCCGCGACCACGGCGTCGCGCAGCGCCTCCACGACCTCAGGCTCCACGTGGTTGGCCAGATGGCGGCCCGATTGCGGCGTCGGAAGCCCGCGCCAGCGGTCCCCGATCTCTTTCTCTTTGGCCAGCGTGTTATGGACACGGGCGAAGGTACGGACATTCTTGCCGAAAACCTCGGCCAGCGCGCGGGCACCGGCCTCGCGTTTGGACCGGTCCTGATCGGTCAGGAAGTTGAGCGTGGCCTCGATACCCAGCTCCTCGCCCATGACGTCGAAGGTCAGTCCCGCGATCGTCTCGTCGAACAGTTTGTTCCACGCCGACGCCCCGACGACCGACGCATCGTGCAGGAATTTCTCCAATTCGTCGGACAGCTGATAGGGCTTCATCGCCCGCAATCGGTCCAATGCAGGGCGGTAGCGTGCCAGATCGGCATTGGCCGCCATCATCGCCTCATAGGTGGAATCCTCGATGCGGTTGAACTCCAGCGAGAAGAACACCAGCGGCGTGGTGTATTCCGTCAGCTTGCCTTCACAGTCGGACATGAACTTGGCGCGGTCGCCGTCGGTCGTGACCTGGTAGTAGCGCAGGCCCGCGAACGACATGATGCGGCCCGCGATCTCGTCGATTTTCTCGTTGCGCTGAATGCAGCGCAACATCTCATCCGCGGACAGGTCGGCCAGCTTGCCTTCGTAATCGGCGGCGAAGGCGGCGCATTCCGTCTCCAGCCATGCCATATCGCGGGTCAGCTCCGGCGCGTCTTCCCCGGCATAAAGATCCGTCAGGTCCCATTCCGGCAGATCGCCCAGCGGCTCCCCTCCGGCGGGGGTCGCGTTGGCATCGCGGGGCAGAGGAGTGTTCAGGGTCGTCAGGCTGGCGGGAAAAGGGGTCATCGGGGCCTCGGGTGTGATTTCACGACATAGGTATGGCCGCCGCCCCGGCACGGCAACCGGGTGGGATCAATCCAAGGCAAGCGGTCCGGCGTCCGTCTCCATCCCGTCGGCCCGATCGAAGCGCAGATACGCCAGCGCGCGGTCGCCCGACACGGTATGGACGGTGCCGGCATCACGTCCGGCGTTGGTGATGCCGGCCCCCGGCACGACGGCACCGCGCACCCGGACCAACCCTTTGCGCAGCTCGGTCTTGTGTTTCATTCGCGCGACGATCTCTTGCCCCACGAAGCAGCCCTTGCGGAAATCGACGCCGCCCAGACGCTCGAACCCCATTTCCAGGATGTAACTTTCGCCCGGAATCAGCTCGATCCCGCTCTCGGGCACGATGTTCGCCACGCGCACCGCATCCCAGTCGACACCATCCCCCCCGGTTGCGCCATAGTGCCGCCAGCCCATACCGGGGCGGGGGTCGGCCATCGCTCCATCGGGCATGTCATCCAGTCCCCGCGCAACGGTCAGCCCCGCATCTTCGACCGCGACCTTGGAGCGCAGGCGGTACATCGTCAGCCGCTGCGCCAGACCGGCGGCGAAATCGGTGGCAACATCCAGATAGAGCGCATCGGCGTCGCGGAACGTCAGGAAATCCGCCAGATACTTGCCCTGCGGCGTCAGCAGCGCGGCATAGCCCAGCCCCGTCTCGGGCACGTCCCGTGTCAGCAGGCCGTGGAGGAATTTTTCCCGGTCGTCGCCGGACACTCGGAGGAGGGTGCGTTTCATGGGACACAGATGGGGCAACCGGACGACCGCGCCAACCCCCCGCCCGCACACATTGACCCCGCACCGTGCCGGGCGTAGCGATTTGCGAACTCAGAACAGGAGCTTCCATGTCGCTGTCCCACGGTCCCCAGACGCTGGCCATTCCCGGTCCCTCGATCATCCCGGACCGGGTGCTGCGCGCGATGCACCGCCCGTCGCCGAACATCTACGTCGGGCCACTGGTGGATCTGACCCATTCGCTGATCCCGGACCTGAAGACGGTGGCGCAGACCGATCACAACGCGACGATCTACATCGGCAACGGCCACGCCGCGTGGGAGGCGTCGCTGGCCAACACGCATGCCAAAGGGGATCTGGTGCTGGTGCCGCGGACAGGCACCTTTGCCGACGGCTGGGCCGAGGTGGCGCGTTGCATGGGCATCCGCACGGAAATGCTCGATTTCGGCAACCGCGACGCAATGGACCCGGCGGCCATCGGTCAACGGCTGCGCGAGGATACGGGCCACGAGATCAAGTCGGTGCTTTGCGTCCACGTCGACACCTCGTCGTCGATCAAGGCCGACCTGAAAGCCATCCGGGCTGAAATCGACGCGGCCGGCCACCCCGCACTGCTGCACGCGGACTGCATGGCCAGCCTGGGCTGCGACGAGATGCGGATGGACGATTGGGGCGTCGATGTCGCCTTCGCCGGCTGCCAGAAGGGTCTGATGACGCCCGCTGGTATGGCCTTCGTCTTTTACAACGACCGGGCGGCGAAGGCGCGCGAACGCTCGGACCTTGCGACGTTCTACTGGGATTGGACGCCGCGCACCGACCCGGAGATCTATTTCCGTTATTTTCAGGGCACCGGCCCGACCCATCATCTCTACGGCCTGCGCGAATCTCTCGACATGATCGTCCACGAGGAGGGGATCGAGAACGTCTGGACGCGTCACGCGACCCTCGCCGCGGCCCTGCATGCGGCGTTCGATCGTTGGGAAGATCATGGTACCAATGGTGCGGGTCTGGAGTTGAACGTCCGCGACCCTGCCATCCGGTCGAATGCGGTCACCTCCGTCCGCTTGCCGGAACATGGGACCGATCTGCGCATGTGGTGCGAGGATCATATGGGCCTGACCCTCGGCATCGGTCTGGGCATGGCCCCGAATGGCGACCGGATGACGAACGGCTTCTTCCGGGTTGGGCACATGGGCCATGTCTCGGGACATTCGATGCTGGGCACGCTGGCGTCCATCGATGCGGGCCTCAAGGCGCTGAACGTGCCCCACGGGACCGGCGCGTTGGAGGCCGCAAGCGCCGTAATCGCTGGAAAAGACAGGTGATCCGACATCGTTCATCATTTGGAAAGACAAGTTAACGCCGCGTTAACATCTTGGGAATGCCCGATTCCTGCCCGTTTCCTCTGTTTGATCTGATCTTCGAGAGCACTCCTCCGCGATGGCGGGGTCGCAGCGGAGGGTCGAAGGCAGGATGAAAGCGGACATAACAGCGAAACACCCAAACAGGTTCGTGCAGATGATCCTCGCGGTCATGCCGTCCAAATCCCTGGTCGCCGCCTGTTTCTTGGGCCTGATGTGGGGGCCCATCCTCGTGTCCGTGCTCGATGCGATGAACCTCGTTTCCCGGTCGGACGCCGCCCGGATCGAAGCTGGCACAGATGATCCGGCCCTGTCGCGAACGGTCCAGCCTGAGACGGATGTTCCTGCAGCCCAACCGTTCGAAGCGACGCATCTTGTCCCTGCATCTCTTGGTCCATCGGTCGAAATCGCCGGGGGCCGCTCCCTGACGCAACCTCGTGAATTACTCGATCCCTTAATGACGGGTGATCCGCAGGGCTGACCTACCCGTTGTTGCGACGCCGGGCCAAAACGTCCCGGACGCGCGCATCCCAAGCGGCTTCGGCCGCGGCGCGGCGCAGACTCCAGCGTCTGATCCCCAAGTGCAGGATCGCCCCGATCGCAAGCGCCATCGGATAACCCCAGACCCCCCAGATCAGGATCAAGGTCGTCAGCAGAATCAGGTAGAACGTGCCCAGAAAGGCATTGGTGTAATCCTGAACCCGCTCCAGTCGTCCGTCGTCGCGCATCGCCCGCCTCCTGTCGGGTCAGAGTGTAACGCAGTCACGCCGTCAGGAAAGTCACGATCTCGCCCGATCCAGCGCCCGTGGCAACGCTTCGCGCAACGCATCCATGTCAGCGGCGGTGCCGCATCCGATCCGAATGCAACGGTCCAGCGGCGCGACGCCCGGCATCCGCACGAAGATGCCCGCGTCGATCAGCGCCGCAAGGACGCGGCGCGCGAAATCCCCGTCCCGCCCGCACTCCACCGTCACGAAATTGGTGGCCGATGGCAGCGGCGTCAGGCCGTGCTGCGCCGCAATTGCGGCGATGGCGTCGCGCGACTGCGCCACGCGGGCCTGCACCTCCGCCAGCCAGTCGGCGTCGGCCAGGGCCGCCAGCGCGCCTGCCTGCGCCACACGCCCCAGGCCGAAATGGTTGCGCACCTTGTCGAAAGCCTGAATCAGATCGGCATGTCCCAGAGCATATCCGACGCGCAGGCCCGCAAGTCCGTGTGCCTTGGAGAACGTCCGCATCCGGATCACCCGCGGGTCCGAGACATCCAGCGGCGGAACGGTACCCGGCGGGGCCAGGTCGGCATATGCCTCGTCAAGACACAGGACGCAGCCCTCGGGCACCCGCGCGATCATGTCCCGGATCACGTCCGCTCCGTGCCAACTGCCCATGGGATTGTCGGGGTTGGACAGATAGATCAGCTTTGCGTCCACCTTCGCCGCGCGCGCCAGCAGGGCTTCGGGGTCTTCGTGATCACCTTTGAACGGCACGGTGTGCAGTGTCCCGCCGTATCCCGCGACGTGATAGTTGAACGTCGGATAGGCCCCGGCGGAGGTGACGACTGCATCGCCCGGCCCGACCAGCAAACGGACGAGATAGCCCAGAAGCCCGTCGATCCCTTCGCCCGGCACCACGTTCGCGACCGGAATGCCGTGGTGGGTGGCAAGGGCGGCGCGCAAATCATGCGCCTCGGGGTCGCCGTACATCCAGGCGTCGCGCGCGGCGTCCGCCATCGCCGCGACCGCCTGCGGGGACGGGCCGAAGACGCTTTCGTTGGCCCCAAGCCGCGCTGCAAAGGCCGCGCCCCGCGCCCTCTCCTGCGCTTCCGGGCCGACGAAAGGGACGGAGGCGGGCAGGCCCTGGGCAAGTGGGGTCAGTCTCATGGCATCCTCCGGCTCGGGTCGCGCAGGTCTTACGCCAGCGCCGCGCTTCGGTCCACGAGGTGAAGAAGCGGATCTCCGACCTCCCCTCGCCGGATGTTTTCGGCCACCACCCGCGCCGCCGAAGCAGGCCGCGTGGCCGAGGCGATATGCGGAGTCACCGTCACCTTCGGGTGGACCCAATAAGGATCGTCCTGCGGCAGCGGTTCGACCCGGAACGTGTCGAGCGTGGCATGACCCAACCGCGGCAATTCGGCCAGCAGGGCCGCATCGTCGATCAGCGCACCGCGCCCCGGATTGATCAGGGCCGCGCCGTCGCGCATCCAGCCTAGCGTTTCGGTGTTCATCAGGTTCTCGGTCGCCGCCGTGTGCGGCGTCAGCAGCACGACGATCTGCGCACCCGACAGCGCGTCGCGCAATCCATCGCGCCCCGTCACCGACCGGACGCCCGCTACGGCCTTGGGGCTGCGCGACCAGCCCGTGACCGGAAAGCCGAGGGTTGCCAATGCCCGAGCGCAAGCCGCGCCCAGCACGCCCATGCCAAGCATCGCGACGGGCCGGTCGGCCGCCAGTGGCGGGGCCACCGGGGCCCATGCCGCGCCATCGATATGCGCATCCATCCCGAGGTGATGGCGCAAGACATGCCCCGTCACCCATTCCACCATGCCCTGCGTCAGCCCATCGTCCACCATGCGCATCAGCGGGGCGGTCAGGGTCCGGTTGCCTTCCACCTGCTCCACCCCCGCCCAGAGCGTCTGGACACCCTTGAGCGTCGCGTAAGGCGTGAAGTCCTGCAGCTCCGAGTTCGGAGCATAGACGATCCAATCGATCGTCGCGGGATCGTGCGGGTCGGTGAGCTGTACGATTTCCGCCGCGAGACCATGATCCGCGAACGCGGTCGGCAGAACGTCGCGATAGGATTGCCAAACCTCCGGTTTCGCAGCGAAAAGCACGCGGATCATGTCGCGAACGCCCCTGAAAGGTCGCGCATACCTTTGAATTCCAGGGGGTTTCCGAACGGATCCAGCAGGAACATCGTCGCCTGTTCGCCCGGCTCCCCTTCGAACCTCAAGACGGGGTCGATGACGAAGTCGACGTCCGCCGCTTTCAGGCGGTCGGCCAGGACGCGCCAGGCGTCCATCTGCAGCAGCACGCCGAAATGCGGCATCGGGACCATGTGATCGCCGACCTTGCCGGTCGGTCGATGGGCGAACGGCTCGCCGAGGTGAAGGGAAATCTGGTGGCCGAAGAAATCGAAATCGACCCAGGTGTCGGTCGACCGCCCCTCGGTGCAGCCCAGCAGGTCGCCGTAGAAGGCGCGCGCGGTGTCGAGGTCGCCGATGTTGAAGGCGAGATGGAAGATGCTCATGAATGTCCCCTCATCGATTTGCGGGTGGCGCGGCTGTGCCCCGCATTGTCACGACGGGTCGCGCCAGCGATTCACGATCGGATACCGGCGGTCCAGCCAGAAGGCGCGCTGCGACAGGCGGGCACCGGGCGCGGATTGAAAGCGTTTGTATTCCGACAGATAGATCAGCCGTTCAACGTGTTTCACGGTATCCCGGTCGTGCCCGGCGGCCACGACGTCGGCCACCGATTGTTCCTCGTCGATAAGGCGTTTCAGGATGTCGTCCAGCACCGGATAGGGCGGCAGGCTATCCTCGTCCTTCTGATCGTTGCGCAATTCGGCTGTGGGCGGCTTGTCGATGACCCGGACCGGCATGACTTCCCCGTCGGGGCCCTTGAACCATGGGACGGTGTTGGCATTGCGCCAGCGGCAGACGTCGAACAGGTCGGTCTTGTAGAGGTCCTTGACCGGATTGTACCCGCCCGACATGTCGCCGTAGATCGTGGCATAGCCCACGGCGACCTCCGACTTGTTGCCCGTCGTCAGAAGCATCGCCCCGAACTTGTTGGACATCGCCATCAGCAGCAGGCCGCGCAGGCGCGACTGGATGTTTTCTTCGGTCAGGTCCGGGGCCGTGCCGTCGAACAATGGGGCCAGGGCGTCGGTCACGGCGGCGCGCGGCCCGGAAATTGGCAACGTGTCCAATTTGCAGCCCAGCCGCCCGGCCACGCCGCGCGCATCCTCCAGGCTGTGCTCGGAGGTATATTCGGACGGCAGCATGATGCAGTGGACGTTTTCCGGGCCCAATGCATCGGTTGCGATGGCGGCCACGATGGCCGAATCCACGCCGCCCGACAGGCCCAGGATCGCGCGGTCGAAACCGGCCTTTGCCATATAGTCGCGCAGCGCGACGACCATCGCTTCGTAGTCGGCGCCGGGGCCGTGGGGTTGCACGGCCTTTTCGCCCTCGTCCGCGATCCAGCCGTCTGCGGTGCGGGTAAACGCGACATGGCGCAAATCCTCCACGAAGGACGGAAGCTGCTGGGCAAGCGTCCCGTGGGGGTTGAGCACGAAGCTGGCCCCGTCGAACACCTGATCGTCCTGCCCCCCGACAAGGTTCAGGTAAACCAGCGGCAGCCCCGTCTCGACCGTGCGTGCGACCATGTGACCGTAGCGGACATCCTGCTTGCCCCGGAAATAGGGCGAGCCGTTGGGCACCAGCAGGATCTCGGCCCCCGTTTCGGCCAACGTCTCGGTCACGTCGTCGAACCAGGCATCTTCGCAGATGGGCGTGCCGATCCGAACGGGCCCGACGGTATAGGGCCCCGAGATGTCGCCGGAGGTGAAGTACCGCTTTTCGTCGAACACCTTGTAGTTGGGCAGATGATGCTTGTGCACTTCGGCCACGATCTTGCCGCCCTGGGCCACGACCCAGGAATTGAAGGGCTTCTCCTCCCCTTCGGGCCAATGGGCCAGCCCCAGCCCCAGGGCGGGACCATTGGCGCAATCGGCCACCAGCCGGTTCAGGACGGCGCGGGCGTCGGCGACGAAGGCCGGTTTGCGCACCAGGTCCTGCGGCTGGTATCCGGTCAGGAACATTTCGGGCAGGGCGACCATGTCCGATCCGGCGTCCCGCGCCGCGCGCCAGGCCGCCCGCGCGCGGTCGGCATTGCCCTCCAGATCGCCCATCGTGGAGTTCAGTTGGGCCAGCGTCAGGCGGAACGTGTCGGTCATTCGGGGCCCTCCTCGGCCGTATTCTGCCGGACCTAGCGCGCCCACCAAGTGGGGGGAAGCGCCGAGAGATGTCTAAGTGCCGCATCCCCCGTTGCCCCAGCCGCGCAGTTTGCCTAGCGTGCGGGGCACGAACGGGGCGAGGGGACGCAGGATGATGAAGCTGATCGGGGCGGTGATGGCGGGCATGATTGCGCAGGGTGCTGCCGCGCAGGAAGTCATCACCAAGCAATACGACGGCGGCGGCGTCTATGAGGGCACGTTCGTGGACGGCAAGCAGGACGGCACCGGGACCTATACCCTGCCGTCGGGTTATACCTATACCGGCGAGTGGTCGGACGGTGAAATCGTGGGTCAGGGCCGGGCGCAGTTTCCCGACGGCTCCATCTATGAAGGCCAGTTCGCCAAGGGGGAACCCAATGGCGAGGGCACGATCACCTTTGCCGATGGTGCCACCTATACCGGCGAATGGGTCAACGGGCGCATCGAAGGCGCGGGCATGGCCGATTACGCCAACGGCACGCGGTATACCGGGGATTTCACCAACGCGATCCACGACGGTCAGGGCGTGATGGAGGCGCCCAACGGTTACCGCTACGAAGGCGGCTGGGTCGCGGGTCAGAAGGAAGGGCAGGGGCGCATCACCTATCCCGACGGATCGACCTACGAAGGACAGATGGCCGGCAACGTGCGTGCGGGGCAGGGCACGCTGCGGACGCCCGACGGTCTGGTCTATGAGGGCGAATGGCAGGACGGGCAGATCAACGGGACAGGCACCCTGCGACAGGCGAACGGCGATGTCTACGAAGGCACGCTGGTCGCGGGCAAGCGCGAGGGGCAGGGCGTCGTCACGTATGCCAATGGCGACATCTACGAGGGCGCGTTCCTGGATGACCGCCGCCACGGGCAGGGGACGTTCCGGGGCACCGACGGATACCGCTATACCGGTGGATGGGTCGACGGACGGATCGAGGGGACTGGAGAGGTCACCTACCCCGACGGATCGATCTATGTCGGCGGCTTCGCCAATGACCTGGCGCATGGCACCGGCAAGATCACCTATATCGACGGCGCCACCTATGAGGGCGACTGGGTGGATGGCGTGATCGAAGGGGAGGGCCGCGCGGTCTATCCCAACGGTCTGGTGTACGAAGGCAGCTTCAAGGCCGCGCAGAACCACGGCACCGGCGTGATGACCTTTACCGATGGCTACCGCTACGAGGGTGAATGGGCCGAAGGGCTGCGCGACGGTCAGGGCCGCGCGACCTATGCGGACGGCACGATCTACGAAGGCGGCTTCGTCGACGGCCAGCGCGCGGGCGAAGGGACGATCACCATGTCCGACGGCTTCAGCTATACCGGCGGCTGGAAGGACGGAGAGATCGACGGTGAAGGTGTCGCGACCTATGCCAACGGCGACGTCTATACCGGATCGTTCGTGGCCGGCCGCCGTGAAGGCCCCGGCACGATGCGTTATGCAACTGGACAGGTCGAGACCGGGCAATGGGACGACGGCGATTTGGAACAAAGGGACGCGCCGGTGCCGGCGGTCACATCCGACGCGCCGGCGGTCGGCGGGGCCGAAGCGCCGGCCGGGCCTGCGGCCGCCGGCAACGACGGCTAGGCGGTCCGATCCGGTCGGATCAGGCCTTGGGCAGCGTTTCGGATATGGCCTGCCACAGCGTGGCGAGCGACGGGCGCACCGGAATGTCGACGATGGGAATATCTGCGTCCAGCAGCGCGTCGATCAGCAGCAGGTGCCGGGATGGGTTGGGCGTGTTTTCGCGGATGATGGCCGCGATCGGCTGACCCGTTTCGTCCACGATCAGCATGTCTGCGGCCAAGCCGTTCAACGGGTCGAACCCGTCGTGTGCCGTGGCAGCCGTCAGAAACGAATGGAGCGCCACGCCGACGTGCAGCGTGCAGCAGGGGGCCTCGGCCTCCAACCGGTCGAGGATCCAGTTGTGCAGTTTCACGTCCCGCGTCGACATCAACGGTCGCGCGGTGATCGTGCCTTCGGGAATGGGGTCAGCGGACATGGCCCCTTTGTCTGTGCGCGCCTTGGCGGGTTTGGCGATGGCCTTGGCCCGCGCTATTGCCGATCTGGCCCCGGCCCATTCGTTGGCCCAGCTGCCCGATCCGCGCAGGTCGCCCTTGACCGCCTTGGCGGGAGCGTTCCCTTCGGCGGGCGACGGGGCGCGCAGTCCGGCGATGCCGGTTCGGGCGATGCGGGTCATGGTTTTTACCATCAGGCGGTCGAGCTGCATGTTGGAACCTCGGAGAACGTTACTGTCCCCGTTTGTGAACCAATCCCGCGGCACAATTGGGGCGCATGTCGGGTATAACGGCGGTGATGTCGTGCCTCAGATGCGGTTGCCCGCATCCAGTTCCGACAAGATCGCGGCGGCATCCGCCAGCACTGTTCCGCGCCGGTCCTCGTCCATTCGGTCCCACGTTCGGTACATCTGCGCCATCCGCGGATTGCCTTGAAATCGTTCACGATGCCGGTTCAGGAAATCCCAGTAGAGCAGGTTGAACGGACAGGCCCCGTCGCCCGTCTTGGTGGTGACGGAATAGGCGCAGGTCTTGCAGTAATCGGACATCTTGTTGATGTAATTGCCGCCCGAGACATAGGGTTTGGACGCGACCACGCCGCCATCGGCGAATTGCGACATGCCGATCACGTTCGGCGCCTCTACCCATTCGTAGGCATCGGCATAGACCACCAGGTACCAGTCGCTCACGTCCTGCGGGTTGAGGCCTGCCAGAATGGCGAAGTTGCCCGTCACCATCAGCCGCTGGATGTGATGGGCGTAGGCCTCCTGCATGGTGGTGGTGATGGCCTGGGACATGCAGTGCATATCGGTGTCGCCTGTCCAGTAGAATTCGGGCAGGGGCCGGTCGGCCTTGAGCACGTTGCGGGAGGTGTAATCGGGGCCTTCGCGGAAATAGATGCCGCGAATGTACTCGCGCCAGCCGATGATCTGACGGATGAAACCTTCCGCGGCGTTGATCGGCACATCGCCCGATTTCCACGCGGCCTCGGCGGCGTCGCAGACTTCGCGCCAGCCCAGCAGCCCCGCGTTGATGTAGGGCGACAGCAGCGCATGGAACATGAACGGCTGCCCGGTGACCATCGCGTCCTGATAGTCGCCGAAGGTCGGCAGCGAGACGTCGATGAAATGCGCCAAGCTGGCCAGCGCCCCGTCGCGGTCGGTGGCGAACCAGAAGTCGTCGAGCGATCCGTAGCGGTTGCCAAAGCGCGCGCGGACCAATTCGATCACATCTTCGGTCACCTTGTCGGGCGCGTGGCGCAGGGGACCGGGCGGGGTCAAGCCCTTGGGCGCCTTCTTGCGATTGTCGTGGTCGTAGTTCCACTTGCCGCCCGCCGGCTTGTCACCGTCCATCATCAGGTCGGTCTTGCGCCGCATTTCGCGGTAGAACCACTCCATCCGCAATTCCTTGCGGCCTTCGGCCCAATCCTCGAATTCGCGGTGTGAACACAGGAACCGGTCGTCGGGAAACAGGTGGACGGGGATCGGCGCATCCTCCAGAGCGGCGATCAGGCGGAATTCGCCCGGTTTGGTCCCGATCGCCTCTTCTGCGCCGGTGGCCTGCGCCGCGCGCAGAAGCTCTCCGGGAATGGAGTGGGTGTTCTCCGCATCGTCCAGGCAGGTGTAACGCACGGTCCAGCCGTCGGCCTTGAGACGCGCGGCGTGCTTGCGCATGGCCGCGAACAGGAAGGCGATCTTGCGGGGGTGGTGGGGGACGTAATCCGTCTCGGCCTGCACCTCGGCCATGACGACCACGTCGCGGTCCTTGTCGCCTTCGCGCAAGGCGGACAGGTCATCGGACAGTTGATCGCCCAGCACCAGGATCAGGCGCGTCACCATTCGATCCGCTTTCCGGCGTAGTCGAAGAACCCACCCGTGTCTTCGGGTGTCAGCGTGGTCAGCACGTCGATCAGGTTCGCCGCACTGGTCGCGGCATCGACCTTCGGCGCGGTGTAGCCTTCGGTGAAGGCCGTCTCGACGGTGCCCGGATGCAGGGCCACGACGACCGTCTGCTTGCGACGACGTCCGATCTCGATCGCGGCACCATGGGTGATCTGGTTGGCCGCTGCCTTGGCTGCGCGGTAGGAATACCAACCGCCCATCCGGTTGTCCCCGATGGAGCCGACGCGCGCCGTCAGCACGCCCACGCGCCCGGTGTCGGTCAGGTTCGGCGACAGGTGCTTAAGGGCCAGCGCCGGGCCGATGGCGTTGACGGCAAAGGTCCGCGCCATATTGGCCGCCGTCACCGCGTCGAGCGATTTTTCCGGGCGTTCCCCGTCGGGCATCAGGATGCCGGTGGCGACGAAGGCGATGTCGACGGGGGCGATGTCGGCGAGGGCCGCCTGGACCGACGCTTCGTCCGTCACGTCGAGACCCGTTTCCGAACGGGAGAGGCGGGTCACGTCGTGGTTGGCGGCAAGGTGGTCGGCCAGCGCCGCCCCGATGCCACCGGATGTGCCGATTATCAGTGCATGTTTCATGGAAGGCGACCTAGGAGGGTCGCGGGCGTGGTCCAGTCGGGCGATGTCGATTGACCGGTGATCCGCAGACACGCATCATTCGGGGCATACGGAGGATGCCGATGCCCGCCCGAACGCTTTGCCTGATCGCGGCCTGTCTGGCCCCGCCCGCCGCCGCGCTGGAGTTGGTGGAGACCGGGCGGTATTCGCTGAACCGCCCCGCCAGCCTGGATTACGACCCAACGTTCTGCGGCCTTTGGATCGCGAACGAAGGACCGGAAGCCGTTCTGCAGACGTTGGACGGGGACGAGTTGCGCCGGATCGGCAGCGATATGATCCGCATCAAGGCGATCGCGGTCGAGGGCGATCACCTGATCCTAGGCGACGGAGCCGGGATGTTGCAGCGCGTGACAAAAGACGGTGAGCCGTTGGGGGAGCCGTTTGGCCTACAGGACGGATGGGCCGACACCGAAGGCATCGCCGTGGCCGCCGACGGGCGTCTGGTGACGGTGGAGGACGACCCCGAGCGGCTGTCGTGGTTCACGCCTGACGGCCGGTTGACACAGCGGATCGACACCATGGAAATGGACCCTCCGCTGAGCGAGGCGCAGGGCATCGCCATCGACCCGCGCACCGGTCACATGCTGATCGTGGACGACCGCGAAGGATCGAACAGCCTGTACGAATTCGACGCGGACGGCAGGTTCCTCAACCGCGCATCCCTGCTTGAATTCGGCGACGACCCCGAAGGCGTGGCGATCCGGCCGGGGTCGGGTCAGCTGTTCGTCGCCTTCGACGGCGGCGCGGAGATCGTGACCTTCGACTATGTGCCCACCCTGCCCGAAGGGTCGGCCCCGCTGCCGCCGGGCGCCGATTGCATGATGTTCTAAATTCGGGGCTTCACATCCGATCCGCTTCGCGTATCCTTAGGTCCATGACGAAGAGCCGATTGATCCTGGACCTGCTTCTTACCCGCTCCTGAGCGTGCCTTTCGGCGCGACCGCTCAGGAGGGATGCAGCGCCGGACCGGATCAATCAACTTCAGGACTTCGCCATGACCACTTTCCCCGACAACCGTGTCGTCATCTTCGACACCACCCTGCGCGACGGCGAGCAATCGCCCGGCGCGACCATGACCCACGCCGAAAAGCTGGAGATCGCCGCGATGCTCGACGACATGGGCGTCGACGTGATCGAGGCGGGGTTTCCCATCGCGTCGGACGGTGACTTCGCCGCCGTCTCGGAAATCGCCAAAAATGCACAAACCGCCACGATCTGCGGCCTGGCGCGCGCCAACTTCAAGGATATCGACCGCTGCTGGGAGGCGGTGAAACACGCGAAATCACCGCGCATCCACACCTTCATCGGCACGTCGCCCCTGCACCGCGCGATTCCGAACCTGACCCGCGACGAGATGGCGGACAAGATCCACGAGACGGTCACCCATGCCCGCAACCTGTGCGACAACGTGCAGTGGTCCCCCATGGATGCGACGCGGACGGAATGGGATTATCTGGCGCGCACGGTCGAAATCGCGATCCGCGCCGGGGCAACCACGATCAATATCCCCGACACGGTCGGATATACCGCGCCCAACGAATCCGCCGAATTGATCCGTCGTCTGATCGCGGAGGTGCCGGGGGCCGAAGATGTCATCTTCGCAACCCACTGCCACAATGACCTTGGCATGGCGACGGCGAACTCCCTGGCCGCGGTCGAAGGCGGGGCGCGCCAGATCGAATGCACGATCAACGGATTGGGCGAACGGGCGGGCAACACCGCGCTGGAAGAGGTCGTGATGGCCCTGAAAGTGCGCCACGACATCATGCCGTTCACCACCGGCGTCGACAGCCGCAAGCTGATGGCGATTTCGCGGCGGGTGGCATCGGTGTCGGGGTTCGCGGTGCAGTTCAACAAGGCCATCGTCGGCAAGAACGCTTTCGCCCACGAGAGCGGCATCCATCAGGACGGGATGCTCAAGAACGCCGAGACGTTCGAGATCATGCGCCCCGAGGATGTCGGCCTGACCGAGACGTCGCTGGTCATGGGCAAGCATTCGGGACGCGCCGCGCTCAAGTCGAAGCTGGCCGAACTGGGTTATGAGGTGGAGGCCAATCAGCTGGCCGACGTGTTCGTGCGGTTCAAGACACTGGCCGACCAGAAGAAAGAGATCTTCGACGACGATCTGATCGCCCTGATGCAGGACGAGGAACGTTCGGGCGAGGATCGGATCAAGGTCGAGCGCCTGCGCGTCGTCTGCGGCACCGACGGCCCACAAGAGGCGGAGCTTACGCTGACCATCGACGGGGAGGCCAAATCCTCGACCGCCACCGGCGACGGCCCGGTCGACGCGGCTTTCAATGCGGTCAAGGCTTTGGTGCCCCACGACGTCGTCCTGCAACTCTATCAGGTGTCGGCCGTCACCGAAGGCACCGACGCGCAGGCGACCGTGTCGGTGCGGATGGAGGAGGATGGACGCATCGTGTCTGGCGCATCGGCCGATACCGACACCGTGGTGGCCAGCGTACGGGCCTATGTAAACGCGCTCAATCGGTTGCTGGTACGCCGTGAGAAGGCCGGCACGGATACGCGGGAGATTTCATACAAGGATGTGGGGTGAGATGGTACGGATTGAAGTGACGCAACAACTTCATGACGCTGCACCACCTTATGCCTTGATCGAGGCGGTGTTCACGGATCCCAATTTTGCTGGATACGACGTCGGGTGGCGGGTCGGACCCGATCCGGACTGGATCGACGTCGGTCAACTCATGGTACTGCACAACGAAGTGATGAACGGCGGCTTTTCCCAGTACGCCGGAAACTACCGACAGTCAGACCTTCTCGCACGAGTGGATTCGGCGACGCGCGGTGCGGCGATTGTTGGACTCGATGAACACGTGGCGACCGTCACAGAGTTCCGCGCTTGGATTGTGTCGAATCCACAAGAACTGCTCATGCAGGACGGGTTCGATGAAAGAGCGGATGATCTGGAGTTGCTCGACGACCGATTGGCACACGGCCTCTGGAATGCAAGCGAGACGGAGAAATTTCTTGTTTCTCTGGACCCAAAGAAAGCTGGCTTGATGCGCGTCAAGCTCGAAGCGGATCTGGCAGAAGCGCGCGCGACAATGGAAGTTTATCGTGAGACGTCGCCCGAAATTTATGCTCAGTTCGCGGCTGACGAATGGTGGGCAAGAGGCTTGAACGATGCCGGTCCGAGCGGTCTGGCATATGACATTCGGGTATGCTCTTGGTTGCTCTTCCGCCCAGAATTCAAACTGATCGAACGCTGACAGCCGACAGCCTTGAGACGGTCCCATCGCTGAACTAATCGACGGGAGCATGTCAACGCACGACTGCGCGACCCTCCGCCCACGCCCTCGAACCGAACCCTTCCCCCCGCCGCTCACCTCCGTTAAACCGCACCAAACCTCCCCGTGCCTGTCGCTCCGGGGGGCGGTACGGTTTGGGGAACGCTAGATGAATATCTTCGGAAGCCTGTTCAGCTCGGACATGGCCATCGATTTGGGCACGGCGAACACGCTGGTCTACGTCAAGGGCAAGGGCATCGTCCTGAACGAACCGTCGGTCGTCGCTTACCACACGAAAAATGGTCGCAAGGAAGTGCTCGCCGTGGGCGAGGATGCCAAGCTGATGCTGGGCCGCACGCCCGGCTCGATCGAGGCGATCCGGCCCATGCGTGAAGGCGTCATCGCCGATTTCGACACCGCCGAAGAGATGATCAAGCACTTCATCCGCAAGGTGCACAAGCGCTCGACCTTCACCAAACCCAAGATCATCGTCTGCGTGCCCCACGGGGCCACCCCGGTCGAAAAGCGCGCTATCCGCCAGTCCGTCCTGGGGGCGGGCGCGCGTAAGGCAGGCCTGATCGCAGAGCCGATCGCGGCGGCCATCGGGGCCGGCATGCCGATCACCGATCCGACCGGCTCCATGGTTGTCGATATTGGCGGCGGCACCACCGAAGTCGCCGTGCTGTCGCTGGCCGATATCGTCTATGCCCGGTCCGTGCGTGTCGGCGGCGACCGCATGGACGAAGCGCTGATTTCCTATCTGCGGCGGCATCAGAACCTGCTTGTGGGCGAGGCCACGGCCGAGCGCATCAAAAAGGAGATCGGCACCGCGCGCATGCCCGAAAATGGGCGCGGCGAGGTGATGCGGATCCGCGGGCGCGACCTGCTGAACGGTGTTCCCAAGGAAACCGAAATCAGTCAGGCGCAGGTCGCCGAAGCGCTGGCCGAGCCGGTTCAGCAGATCTGCGAAGCGGTCATGACGGCGCTGGAATCGACGCCGCCCGATCTGGCCGCGGATATTGTGGACCGGGGCGTGATGCTGACGGGCGGCGGCGCGTTGCTGGGCGAGCTGGATCTCGCCCTGCGCGAACAGACCGGCCTGAATATCTCGGTCGCCGACGAAAGCCTGAACTGCGTGGCGCTGGGCACCGGCAAGGCGTTGGAATACGAGCGTCAGTTGAGCCACGTCATCGACTACGACAGCTGAGGCGCTCATGGCGCGAAACCGGCCCGGCGACGACATCTACGCCCGCCCGCTCCGGCGGTTGTTCATCGCGATCATCTGCGTGGTCCTTGTCGCCCTGATTTTGCTGTGGCGCATCGACAACCCGCGCGCCGAACGCATTCGCGCGGCGCTGGTCGACCGGGTCGTGCCCAACGTCGAATGGGCCCTGGCTCCGGTGACCTGGGCGGGCCGCCTGATCCAGGATTTCGAAGGCTATGCCCGCGTTTACGATCAGAACCAGGAATTGCGCCGGGAGTTGCAGCAGATGAAGGCCTGGCGGGAGGCGGCCATTCAGCTGGAGCAGGAAAACGCGCGCCTTCTGGACCTCAACTCGGTGCGGTTATCGCCGGAGCTGACCTATGTGACCGGTGTGGTGTTGACGGATTCCGGGTCGCCGTTCCGCCGCTCGGTCCTTCTGAACATCGGTGGCGACGATGGGATCAGGGATGGCTGGGCCGCGATGGACGGGCTGGGGCTTGTCGGCCGGATCTCGGGCGTGGGGGCTCGCACCGCCCGCGTTCTGCTGCTGACCGACGGGAACAGCCGGGTGCCGGTCACGATCCAGCCGTCGGGCAAGCGGGCGATCCTGGCGGGCGATACGACGGCCGTGCCGGCGCTCGACTTCGTGGAAAACCCCGAGGATGTGCGCGCCGGCGACCGTATCGTGACCAGCGGGGACGGTGGGGTGTTCCCCCCCGACCTGGCCGTCGGACAGGTCGTGCGCGGCGCAGACGGGCGCCTGCGCGTGCGCCTGTCGGCCGACACCAGCCGGCTGGAATTTCTGCGCGTCCTGCGCACGCGGCAGGCAGCGGACATCGGCACCACGGGTCAGCTTCTGCCCCCCGCTCCGGGCCCGCAACAGGGGCCACCTGCCCCCGCAGACGCGCCGGACACCGGGTCCGCCGTGAACGGGGGCTGACGGATGGCGACGCGCGCGGTCTGGCGCTACCGCGCGATCTTCGCGATGCTTTGCGCGGCGATCGTGTTCTTCGCCTTGCTTCCTTTCGGTGCGGGGGAGGGCGGGGTTCCGGGACCGGACCTGATCGTCTGCCTGATGGCCGCGTGGATCTTGCGCCGTCCCGATTATGTGCCGGTCTGGTTGTTGCTGATCGTGCTGATCCTGGCCGATGTGCTGCTGATGCGTCCGCTGGGCCTATGGACCCTTATTCTCATCCTGATGAGCGAATATCTCCGCCGCCGCGTCGATCATACCGAAGCGCTGCCGTTCTGGTCCGAGGCGGGCCTGGTCGCGGCCTGTATCACGGCTGCCTATCTGGTCGATCACCTTGCGCTTGTGCTGCTTCTTGCCGAGACGCCGCCCGTTCTGGGCCAAGGATTGCATGCACTGGCGACGATTGTCTTTTACCCGGCGACTGCCGTATTCTCGCAGGTGATTGGGGTGAGACGGCTCGCCCCCGGCGAGCTCGACTCTCTGGGGACCCGCGCCTGACGCCGACCCGCCGTCTACGATCGACGCTCACGCACCGAGGCCAGACATGAAGCGCAACGCACAGGACATATCCTTGTCGACCCGCCGTATTTCCCGGCGCGCCCTTCTTCTGGGGGGCGCACAGATGGGGTTCGGTGCGCTTCTGCTGGGCCGGATGCGTCATCTTCAGGTCGATCAGGCGGACGAATTCCTGCTGCTGGCCGAGGAGAACCGGATCAAGGTGCGGCTGATCGCGCCGGGCCGGGGCATCATCTACGACCGCAACGGCGTGGAGCTGGCAGACAACGAACAGATCTATCGCGTTTCCATGATCCGGGAAGATGCGGACGACGTGGACGCCGTCATCACCCGGCTGCGCGGCCTCGTGAAGCTGGACGAAGAAGTGCTGCAACGTGCCTTGCGCGAAATGGACCGCCGTCCGCATCAGGCCGTGACGCTCGCCGACCGTCTGTCGTGGGAAGAATTGTCGACGATCGCCGTCAACGTGCCGGCCATGCAGGGGATCACGCCCGAGGTGGGGCTAAGCCGGGTCTATCCACTGGGGGCCGACTACGCGCATGTCGTCGGCTATGTGGGTCGCGTGTCCGAGCGTGACATCGCGGACGCAGAGGAACCCGATCCCCTGCTTCAAACGCCGCAGTTCCAGATCGGCAAACTGGGGGTGGAGCGTCAGTTGGAAGGTACGCTGCGCGGCAAGGCCGGCGCGCGCCGGGTGGAACAGAACGCCGCCGGACGCATCATGCGAGAATTGGGCCGCACCGAAAGCACGTCGGGCGGCGATGTGCAGCTGACCATCGACGCGGGCCTGCAGAATTTCACCCAGGCCCGTCTGGGCAACGAATCCGCCAGCGCCGTCGTAATGGACGTGCGCAACGGCGATGTCCTCGCCGCCGTGTCGTCGCCCAGTTATGACCCCAACAAGTTCGTTACCGGCATCAGCGTGCCCGACTACGCCGAATTGCGCGACAACAATCACCGCCCCCTTCACAACAAGATCGTGCAGGGGCTTTATCCGCCGGGTTCGACCTTCAAGATGGTCACGCTGCTGGCGGGGTTGGAATCAGGGGTCATTACCCCGAACGACACGTTCTATTGCCCTGGCCACACCACCGTTTCGAACCGTCGGTTCCACTGCTGGAAACGGGCGGGTCACGGCTGGGTCGATGCGGCGAAATCGCTGCGCGAAAGCTGCGACGTCTATTACTACGAATTGGCCCAGAAGGCCGGGATCGACAACATCTCCAAGATGGCCCGCAAGCTGGGCCTTGGCACGCAGTTCGACCTCGAAATGACATCGGTGAGCCAAGGGCTGATCCCAGACCGCGACTGGAAGCGTCGGATCAAGGGTGAGGAATGGGTGGTCGGCGACAGTCTGAACGTGTCGATCGGACAGGGCTTCGTGCTTGCGTCACCGCTGCAACTGGCCGTGATGACGGCCCGGATCGCCAGCGGGCTGGAAGTATCTCCGCGCCTCGTGCGCACGATCGACGGTGTCGCGCAGGCGTCGGGCGTCAAGGGTCCGCTGGATCTGCCGCGCAGCTGGCTCGACCGGGCGCGCGACGGGATGTACCAGGTGGTCAACGCCCGCGGCGGCACGGCCGGACGCTCGAAGTTCGACATGGGCGGCTTGAAATGGGCGGGCAAGACCGGCACCAGCCAGGTCCGCAACATCACCGCCGCCGAACGCGCCCGTGGCGTCAGCCGCAACGAGGATTTGCCGTGGGAGCGGCGCGACCACGCGCTGTTCGTCGGCTATGCACCTTATGACGATCCGAAATATTCCGTGTCGGTCGTTATCGAACACGGCGGTGGCGGGTCGACTGCGGCGGCCCCGGTCGCGCGCGACGTGATGCTTTATGCACTCAGCGGCGGCGTTCCGCCCCTCGACGCCTATCCCAGCGATCAGCGCGGCGCGGCCGAGGAACGGCTTTCGGCCTTGTCCCTCAACCCGGCCGTCGTGCGGCAGGCCGGGACGTCGGAAGCCTGAGATGAGCTATCTCGAATACAACGTCGCACGCGTACCTAGCGGGTTGGGCAAAGTTCTGGCGCTCAACTGGGGTCTGGTCCTTCTGGTGACGGCGGTGGCGTCCATCGGGTTCCTCGTCCTCTATTCGGTGGCGGGCGGCGACTGGCGTTGGGCGGAGCCGCAGATGCAGCGCTTCGTGTTGGGTCTGGGCGTAATGATGATCGTCGCGATGATCCCGATCTGGTTCTGGCGCAACATTTCGGCGGCGATGTACGGGCTGACGGTTCTGTTGCTGCTGGCGGTGGAATTCGTCGGTGTGTCGGGCGGTGGTGCGCAGCGGTGGATCGACCTTGGCTTCATGCGCTTGCAGCCGTCGGAGTTGATGAAGGTGACGCTGGTTCTGATGCTGGCGGCTTACTATGACTGGCTGCCGGCGACGAAGGTCAGCCGGCCGATCTGGGTGATCGTTCCCATCGTCATCATCTGCCTTCCGACGGCGCTCGTCCTGCAACAGCCCGACCTGGGTACATCGATCCTGTTGCTGGCGGGCGGCGGGGCGGTGATGTTTCTGGCGGGCGTCCACTGGGCCTATTTCGTCACCGTGATCGCGGCCGGCGTGGGCCTGGTGACGGCGGTCCTGCAATCGCGCGGTACGACGTGGCAGCTGATTAAGGATTATCAGTATCGGCGCATCGACACGTTCCTCGACCCGGAATCCGATCCGCTGGGCGCGGGCTATCACATCACGCAATCGAAGATCGCGCTCGGGTCGGGCGGTTGGACGGGCAAGGGATTCATGCAGGGCACGCAGGCGCGCCTGAATTTCCTGCCCGAAAAACACACCGACTTTATCTTCACCACCCTGGCCGAGGAGTTCGGCCTGATCGGCGGGGTCAGTCTGCTGGCGCTCTATATGCTGATCATCGCGTTCTGCGTGGTGTCGGCACTGCGCATGAAGGATCGGTTCGCATCCCTGGCCACATTGGGCATCGCGGTGGCGTTCTTCCTGTTCTTTGCGGTCAACATGTCGATGGTCATGGGCATGGCCCCGGTCGTGGGCGTTCCCCTTCCGCTGGTCAGCTATGGCGGGTCGGCGATGCTGGTCTTGATGCTGGCCTTCGGCATCGTGCAGTCGGCCCATGTGCACCGCCCGCGGGCGCAGGGTGAAGGACGTTTGTTCAAGCGCTAGCCTTCGGACCAGACGGCCATGGCGGTGCCACCGGGCTCCGTGAATTCGAAACGGCGACCTCCTGGGAAATCGAAGATCTCCTTCGTGATGGTCGCGCCGGCGTTGCGCACCTTCGCCAGATCGCTCTCCAGCTCATTCGAGCGCAGAACGATCAACGGCGGCCGCAGATCGCCCCGCTCGATCCCGCCGCCGATGCCGGCATCCTTGATGTCGCGATAGTCGTGCCCGTAGTCGACGAAGGACCAGTCGAACACCTTGGCAAAGAAGCCCTGAGTCTCTTCCAGCGCGGGAGAGGTGAACTCGACGTAGTCGATCTTCATGGCATGCTCCTTGGACGGGGTCGTGTCAGGATGAACCCTTCGATCCGTTCCTCCAAACGAAAAAGGGCCGCCCCAAAGGACGGCCCGATTACGGTCATGTCATCTGCTTTATTCGCGGTTGCCCATGAACTGCAGCAGGAACATGAACATGTTGATGAAGTCGAGGTAGAGGCTCAGCGCGCCCATGATGGCAGCCTTGCCCAGCCATTCGCTGTCGGCGTGAACGGCGTGCTGCAGGTACTCGGTCTTGATCTTCTGCGTATCGTAGGCCGTCAGACCAGCGAAGATCAGGACGCCGAGCGCCGAGATCGCCATGCCCAGCGGACCGGACTGGATGAACAGGTTGACGATCATCGCGACGATCAGGCCAATCACACCCATGATCAGGAAGGTGCCCATGGCGGACAGGTCCTTCTTGGTCGTGTAGCCATAGAGCGACAGACCCGCGAAGGCGATCGACGTCACGAGGAACGTCTGCGCGATCGATGTGCCGGTGAACACCAGGAAGATCGAGCTGATCGAGATGCCCATGACGGCGGCAAAGGCGTAGAACACGACCTGCGCTGTCGCGGCGGACATCTTGTTGATCATCGCGGAAAAACCGAAGACGAAGGCCAGCGGCGCGAACATCACGACCCACTTCAGGGGCGACGCGTAAAGCGCATAGCCCAGATCGGTCAGATATTTGTCGGCCGAAAGCTGTGCCACGCCGACACCGGCGTCGGTCGTCACGGCCAAACCGGACAGGGCCCAGGCGGCGGCGAAGGTAATCAGCATGCCCACGGACATCGTGCCGTAGACTTTGTTCATATGGGCGCGCAGACCCTGGTCGATCTCTGCGGCGCGGGCGCCGGAAATCGCACCTGTCTGCAGGGCGTCGAATTGTGCCATTTGGCTCCTCCAGGAGATCATATGTTCGGATGGGACGCGGAATGCCTCCCTTGGGTTGGAATATCGGGGGTGTCGCCGTCTATTTCAAGTTGTCATTGTGATGCTTTGAAGGCTTTTCGATTGATATTCGCTATCGAAAGCACCGTCTTCCTCTATGATCCCATCGCTTTTCGTGAACTCCGCCATCAAAGCATTCAATTTCCGCAGGGAAGCTGGGGCTGCTAGACTGACGGGGAAGGGACATCCCATGGCCAGAAATATCGACACGACCGCCCTGCGCGCCTTTGCCACCGTCGCCGCGACCGGCGGCGTGACACGGGCCGCCGCCTTGTTGCACCTGACGCAATCGGCGGTGTCGATGCAGGTCAAACGGTTGGAGGAGGCTTTGGATGCGCGGCTTCTGGACCGGACGGGCCGGGGCGTGACACTGACCGCCGAAGGGGAGCAGGTGCTGGCCTACGCGCGCCGGATGCTGACGCTGAATGACGAACTGCTGGACCGGATGCGCGACAGCGGGCCGGCGGGCGAAATCCGGCTGGGCGTGCCCCATGACATCGTGCCGCGCTGCATCCCCGCGATCCTGCGGGCCTTTGCCGCCGATTATCCCCGCGTCCGTCTGACCCTGATTTCAAGTGTGACGTCCAAGTTGAAGGCGGAATTCGCGCAAGGCGGCTGCGATGTCATCCTGACGACGGAAACGGTTCCGGGTCCGGGCGGCGAGGAAGTGGTCCGCCTGCCGCTGATCTGGGTCGGGGCCGAAGGCGGGACGATGTGGCAACAGCGGCCCCTGCGCCTGGCCTTCAACGAAGATTGCGTGTTCCGCACCATGGCGCAGGACGCGTTGAATGCCGCCGACATTCCCTGGGACATGGCGATGACCGCCGACAGCAGCCGCGCCGTCGACGCCACCGTCAGCGCCGATCTGGCCTGTCACGTCGTCATCGACGGTTTTGACACCCTGGAAATGGCGCCCATTGCGCACGGGGGCACCTTGCCGGACGTCGGAGAGCAGGGGATCGCCATGTACGTGTTGCCCGGACCTGCGGATGCGGCCCGCGACCGCCTTTTGGAGATCATCCGCGACACCTACGGCGCGCTTGCGGCACGACCGTCGCGGCCGGTCCTGGTCAGCGGATAGCCGGCCGGTCGGGCACCTGGGCCTAGGGTGTGATGACGACCTTGCCGGTCGATTTGCGACTGCGCAGAAGCTCCAGTCCTTCCTCGACGCGGGCAAGCGGCAGGACGTGGCTGATGTGCGGCGCGATCTCTCCGGCTTCGTACATCGCGAAAAGGGCTGCGATGCTGTCGGTGACGGGCCTGGGGTCGAAATCCATATAACCCCCCCAGTAGAAGCCGATCAGGTCGACGTTTTTGACCAGCAGGTGATTGGCTGCAAAGGCGGGAACGTCGCCGCTGGCGAACCCGATGACCAGGTATCGACCGCCGGGATTTGTCGCGCGGAAGGCGGCCTTTGCAGCCGCCCCTCCGACGGCGTCATAAACCACGTCCGCCCCGCCCAATGCCTTGAGGCGATCGCGCAGGTCGGGGGCTTCGGCGTCGACGGTGTGATGTGCCCCGTGGTCGCGCGCCACGGCCAACTTGTCCGCCCCACGCGCGACGGCGACCACCTCCGCCCCCATCCGCGCGCCCAGTTCGACCGCCGTCAGACCCACGCCGCCCGCAGCCCCCAGCACGACCAGGCGTTCACCGGGACGCAGCCGGGCGCGGTGCGTCAGCGCCAGATGACTTGTCGACCAGGCGACGATGAATCCGGCGGCGATATCCGACGGCATGGTATCCGGCACGGGCACAAGGCGGTTCGCGGGAAACACGCCGTGATCGGCCAGACCGCCCTGTCCGCCGAACACCGCGACGCGGGTTCCGATGGCAGGCGCGTCGGTATCGGGACCGTGGGCTGTGATGCGGCCGCAAACCTCCAGCCCCGGAACGAAGGGCGTCGGCGGCGTGGCCTGATAGGTTCCTTTGACCATAAGCAGATCGGCGAAGTTCAATCCGGTCGCCTCTATGGCGATCTGAACCTGCCCCGAATCAGCCTGGGGAAGAGGAAGATCATCCCGGAGTGTGGCCTGTTCGGGCCCAATTACAACGTATCCGTGCATGTCAGCTCCTCGCTCCGCACGGATAATTCGCAACAACGACCCAAGAAGGGAAGCGAAATCGTGCTGTACGGTGCCCTTGAAAATATCCGCTCAACATCCTGACTGTAAACAATTCTCAACTCCCGAAAGAGTTCGCGGTCACCGGCTCCCCCATCGCAAACCCGGCAGTCTCGCGATGCCGTTTCACGGTTGCCATTGGATGGTCAACTGCCCGACTGTATGAACTTATGGTTGTATCGACACGGTCTCTTGTATGAATTCACCAATTCACGAGAGCGTTCGACGCTCGGGAGGAGCTGAACAGATGAAACATCCCGTCGACGTTCACGTGGGAAAACGCGTCCGCCACCGTCGTTGGATGGTTGGCATGACGCAGCAGCAGCTTGCGGAACAGGTTGGGATCAAGTTTCAGCAGATCCAGAAGTACGAAACCGGTATGAACCGTGTCTCCGCATCCCGCCTGTGGGAAATCGCGGAAGCGCTGGATGTCCCGGTGGATCACTTCTTCGAGGGCCTCAAGGAAGGCACGTCGAGCGTGGAGGGGCAGGATTTCCTGGCCGACAAGGAAGCGATGGAATTGATCCGCGCTTATTATGCCATGCCCGAAAACCAGCGTCGCCGCCTGTTCGATCTGGCGCGCGTGTTATCGGAAAGCGCGGCCTGACCTGCACGCCGACTTGACCGTCTTCCGCCGGAGTGCGACCCCCGACGGATGAAGCGAGACAGACTTGACGACGCGACCTTCGAAGTTGCCCATGCACTGGCGGATGCTGCGCGTGTGGCGACCTTGAAGCATTTTCGCACCCCGCTTTCCGTGGACAGCAAGACGTCCGATTTCGACCCCGTCACCATTGCCGACCGCGAAGCCGAAGCCGCGATGCGCGCCATCCTGGCCCAGCGGCGACCCGACGACGGCATTCTGGGCGAGGAGGGGGACGCGATCACCGGGACCAGCGGTCTGACCTGGGTGCTGGACCCGATCGACGGGACCCGCGGTTTCATTTCCGGCACGCCGACCTGGGGGGTGCTGATCGCCTTGCGCGACGCGGGCGGGCCGTTCTTGGGCATCATCGATCAGCCGTACATCGCAGAACGTTTCGTTGGCGGGTCCGGGTTCGCGCGCTGGACGCGCGGGGATCAGTCGCGCGACCTCTCGGTCAGCGCCGTCACCGATCTGGAACAAGCCACGATCCTCACGACCTTTCCCGAAGTCGGCACGACGGCGCAGGGCGACGCCTTCCGCCGCGTCGCGTCGCGATGTCGGCTGACGCGCTATGGCATGGATTGCTATGCCTACGCCCTGCTGGCCGCGGGCCATGTCGATCTGGTGATCGAGGCGGGGTTGCAACCCTACGACATTGCAGCCCCCATCGCGGTCGTGCAGGGCGCGGGCGGAATCGTCACCGATTGGCAGGGCGGGCCCGCACATGACGGGGGCACCTGCATCGCCGCCGCGACCCCGGCGCTGCACGCGCGGGCGCTGGATCTGCTAAATGGCTGAAATCCTGATCCGGGGGGCCGCCGACGTTTTGACGATGGGGTCACAGGCCCCCGGGCCCGACATCCTGATCCGGGACGGCGTGATCGCCGTAATGGGGACGGGTCTTGCGACCGACGGTACGGTGATCGACGCGGCGGGGTGTCTGGTGACGCCAGGCCTCGTGAATACGCATCACCATCTCTATCAGACGCTGACCCGCGCGGTGCCGGCGGGGCAGGACGCGCTTTTGTTCGGATGGCTTCGGACGCTCTATCCGATCTGGGCGCGGTTCACGCCCGATCATGTCCATGTCGCCACGCAGATCGGGCTGGCAGAGCTGGCGCTTTCGGGGTGCTCCACCTCGTCGGACCATCTGTATATCTTTCCCAACGGCGTGCGGTTGGAGGATACGATCCACGCGGCCGCCGAAGTCGGTCTGCGGTTTCATCCGACGCGCGGGGCCATGTCCATCGGGGAGAGCGCCGGTGGTTTGCCGCCGGATGCTTTGGTCGAAGGTGAGCGCGCGATCCTCGACGACTGCATTCGCGTCATCGACGCCTTCCACGATCCGTCAGACGGGTCGATGTGCCGTGTCGGTATCGCGCCCTGTTCGCCGTTTTCCGTCAGTCGCGACCTGATGCGCGACGCTGCCCTGCTGGCGCGCGACAAAGGCGTGATGCTGCATACCCATCTGGCCGAAAACAAAGAGGACGTGGCGTTTTCGCTGGCGACCTTCGGGTGCCGTCCCGGTCAATACGCGGAAGACCTGGGGTGGACCGGGCCGGACGTCTGGCATGCCCATTGCGTCAAATTGGATGCTGCGGAAATCGACCTCTTCGCGCGCACTCGGACGGGCGTGGCCCACTGCCCCTGTTCCAACTGCCGCCTGGGGTCGGGCATTGCACCGCTGCGCGACATGCTGGACGCTGGTGTGCCGGTGGGTTTGGGCGTGGACGGGTCGGCGTCGAACGACCGCGCCGATCTTCTGGCCGAGGCGCGGCAGGCGATGCTGCTGCAACGGGTGTCACGCGGCGCGGACGCGATGTCGGCGGTGGAAATCCTGCGCGTGGCGACCAAGGGTGGGGCGCAGGTTCTGGGCCGCGACGACATCGGGACGCTGGCGGTCGGCAAACGCGCAGATATCGCGGTTTGGGACATGGCCGGTCTGGATGGGGCCGGCAGTTGGGATAGGACGGCGCTGGTCCTGGCCGGGCCGCGACGCGTCCGAGATCTGATTGTCGAGGGGCGTCACGTGGTCCGCGACGGGCGGATCACGACGGTCGATCTGCCGCGTTTGATCGCGCGGGCCGAGGGTCTGCTGCGGGGCCTTATGGCCTGACCGCGGTCAGACCGGCGGCTCCGGCGGTACCCGGTCGCCGATCTCCTCGCGAAAGTGCCGGCGGCACAGGCTGACGTAGCGGTCGTTGCCGCCGACCTCCACCTGCGCGCCTTCCCACAGGGCCTTGCCGTCCGCACCGCGGCGGATGACCATCGTCGCCTTGCGCCCGCAATAGCAGATTGTCCGCACCTCTCGCAGATCGTCAGCCAGCGCCAGAAGAGCGGCCGAGCCGGGGAACAATTCGCCGCGAAAATCCACCCGCAGACCATAGGCCATGACCGGAATGCCCAGGTCATCGACCGCGCGGGCCAGTTGCCAGACCTGTTCACGCGACAGCCATTGCGCTTCGTCCAGAAAGACGCAGGCGCAGGGCCGGGCGGCAAGGCGCGCTTCGATCATCGCGTAGAGGTCGGTCGTGGCGGCATAGGTATCCGCGTCGGTCCCTATGCCGATCCGACTGGCGATGCGCCCCGATCCGGCGCGATCGTCGAAGTTCGCCGTGAGCAGATAGGTCTGCATGCCCCGTTCATTGTAGTTGTAGGCGGCCTGAAGCAGCAGCGTGCTCTTGCCCGCATTCATCGTGGAATAGTGGAAGTAGAGTTTGGCCATCGTCCGTCAGACCCGCGTGACGATGACCGATCCGACGGAATAGCCGGCGCCGAACGAACAGATCAATCCGGTATCGCCGGGGATCAGATCGTCCGAATATTTCGCAAAAGCGATGATCGACCCCGCCGACGATGTGTTGGCATAGTCCTGCAGGATGTTCGGCTGCTCCCCCGGTTCGGGGTCGCGGCCCAACACGCGCTTGCCGATGTAGTCGTTCATCGCCTTGTTCGCCTGATGCAGCCAGAGGCGTTTCAGATCGTCTGCCGTGACGCCTTCGTCGGCCATGTGGTCGGCGATGTGACGGGACACCAGCGGGAGGACTTCCTTGAAGACCTTGCGCCCGTTCTGAACGAATTGCATGTCGCGGCGGTCGTCCATCGCGTCGCGGGTGCGGCGCAGGAAGCCGTCGTTGTTGCGGATATTGTTGGAAAACTGCGTCGCGCAGCGGGTGGAGCGGATGACGAAATGATCGCCCTGCGCCAGATCCGCCGCCTCCAGAACGACGGCTGTGCAGACGTCGCCGAAGATAAAGTGACAGTCGCGGTCGCGCCATTCCAAATGGGCCGAGCAGATTTCCGGGTTCACCACGATGGCCCGCCGGATAGAGCCGGATCGGATCATGTCTGCCGCCGCCTGGATGCCGAACGTCGCCGACGAACAGGCGACATTCATGTCGAAGGCAAAGCCGGAGGTGCCCAGAAGCTGCTGAATCTCGATCGCGATCGCAGGGTAAGCGCGTTCATGGTTCGACGCGGCACAGATCACGGCGTCGATCTGTCCGGCGTCGATCCCCGCTTGGGCCAGCGCATCGGTGCAGGCCGTCACGGCCATTTCCGCCATCTGCCCGGGGGCACCGTCGTCGCGCGGCACAAGGCGCGGATACATCCGGTCGGGGTCCAGCACGCCGGCTTTGTCGAGCACGAAACGCTGCTCGATCCCGCTGGCGGATTTGATGAAATCCGCGCTGGATTGGGGGATTTGCGGGTCTGCACCTGCCGCGTTCTGCCGGTCGGCATAGGCGTTGAACGCGACGACAAGCTCGTCATTCGTGATGACCTGCGACGGGGTGAAGACGCCGGATCCGGTGATCGCGGCGCGGGTTTGACTGGACATCACGACCTCCTTTTGCGGGGTTGGGAAGATGTGCCGGGCGCGGGTGCCGGGGTCAAGGCGGTGACCCGCAGACCACGCTTCACTGCAGGGATCGGACCTCGACGTCCCCTTCCACCTGCGCCTGCATGGCAAGGGCGGCGGCATGGGACCCGGACAGGGTGGTGAAATACGGAATGCGGTCCATTAGGGCGACATTGCGCATGGACCGCGAATCCTCGACCGCCTGCGCGCCTTCGGTCGTGTTCATGACAAGCGCGATCTCACCGTCCTTCATGACGTCGACGATGGTGCGCCCGCCTTCATAGGCTTTGTTGACGTGGCGGCTTTCGATGCCGTGACGGGCCAGGAACTCGGCCGTGCCGGACGTGGCGAGGATGGCGAAGCCCAGATCGATAAGGATCGACGCGGTTTCCGCCAGTTGCGCGGTCTTGTCCGCTTCCTTGATCGACAGAAAGACGGTGCCGCCATCCGGCAGCGTCACGCCCGCGCCCAACTGCGCCTTGAGGAAGGCGCGCGCAAAGCTGCGATCCCACCCCATGACCTCGCCGGTGGAGCGCATTTCCGGGCCCAAAAGCGTGTCTACACCGGGGAAGCGCGCAAAAGGCAGCACCGCCTCCTTGACCGAGAACCAGGGCGTGTCCGGATGCGACAGCATCATCGTGTCGCCCATCGGCACGTGCGCGATGGCAGCGTCGGCGGGGTAGGGGTCACGCAGCGGGAAATTCGACAACGGCTCCCCCGCCATCAGGCGGGCGGCGATGCTGGCGATCGCACTGTCGATGGCCTTGGCGACGAAGGGCACGGTGCGCGACGCGCGGGGGTTCACCTCGATCAGATAGACCTCCGGCCCCGCCGCTTCTTCCTTTACGGCGAATTGCACGTTCATCAGGCCGACGACACGCAACGCTCGGGCCAGCGCGACCGTCTGTTCGCGGATGGTGTTGATGACGTCCTGGCTTAGCGTGTGCGGCGGCAGGCAACAGGCGGAATCGCCCGAATGGACGCCGGCCTCCTCGATATGCTGCATGATGCCCGCGACATGGACATTCTCCCCGTCGGACAGGGCATCGACGTCGACCTCAATCGCGCCCGACAGATATCCATCCAGCAGGACCGGGCTGTCGCCCGACACCACGACGGCATCCCGAATATAGCGTTCCAACTGCGCGGTATCGCGCACGATCTCCATCGCGCGACCGCCCAGGACGTAGGAGGGACGGATGACCAGCGGATAGCCAAGGTCTTCGGCCACCAGACGGGCTTCGGCATCGGAATGGGCGATGGCGTTCTTGGGCTGCTTGAGGCCCAGTTGTTCGACCAGGGCCGAGAAACGTTCCCGATCTTCGGCCAGGTCGATGGCGTCGGGTGTCGTGCCCAGGATGGGGATGCCCGCATCGTGTAGCGCATTGGCCAGCTTCAGGGGTGTCTGCCCCCCGAACTGTACGATCACGCCGTGCAGCGTGCCGTTTTCCTGCTCGACGCGCAGGATTTCCATCACGTGTTCGAAGGTCAGAGGCTCGAAATACAATCGGTCGGAGGTGTCGTAATCCGTGCTCACCGTCTCCGGGTTGCAGTTGACCATGATCGTCTCATAGCCCTGCTCGCTGAGCGCGAAGCAGGCGTGGCAGCAGCAGTAATCGAACTCAATCCCCTGGCCGATGCGATTGGGGCCGCCGCCAAGGATGACGACCTTCTTGGCATCCGTTGGCCGGGATTCGCATTCCGCCTCGCCCATGACGGGGGTCTCGTAGGTGGAATACATGTAAGGTGTCTGCGCCTCGAACTCGGCAGCGCAGGTGTCGATACGTTTGAATTGTGCAACCACGCCGAGGTTCTGGCGGGCGCGGCGGACATTGTCCTCGGTCCGGCCGGTCAGTTTGGCAAGGCGCGCATCGGTAAAGCCATAGGTCTTGAGGCGGCGCAGCGGGGCCTCCTCCACCGGGAGGCCGTTCTTCTTCACGTCGGCTTCCAAGTCCATGATTTCCCTGATGCGGGCCAAGAACCAAGGGTCGAAGGATGTCACGGCCTGGATGTCTTCGTTCGACAGGCCATGACGCATTGCCTGCGCGATGACGCGGATGCGGTCCGGGGTCTGTTTGCCCAAGGCCGCCTTGATCGCCGCCGGATCGTCCGAAAGTTCGATTTCGTCGAACCCGGTCAGCCCCGTCTCCATGGACGCCAGCGCCTTTTGCATGGATTCATGGAAGGTGCGGCCGATGGCCATGACCTCGCCTACCGATTTCATGGCGGTGGTCAGGTTCGGCTCCGACCCTGGAAACTTTTCAAAAGCGAACCTGGGGATTTTGGTTACGACATAATCTATGGTCGGCTCGAACGACGCGGGTGTCACTTTCGTGATGTCGTTGTCCAATTCGTCCAACGTATATCCAACGGCCAGCTTTGCCGCGATCTTGGCGATGGGGAACCCGGTGGCCTTGGACGCCAGCGCCGACGATCGGGACACGCGGGGGTTCATCTCAATCACGACCATGCGCCCATCGGCGGGGTTCACGGCCCACTGCACGTTCGACCCGCCCGTCTCCACGCCGATTTCGCGCAGCACGTTGATGCTGTGCGTGCGCATGATCTGGTATTCCTTGTCCGTCAGGGTCAGCGCGGGGGCGACGGTGATACTGTCGCCAGTGTGAACACCCATCGGATCCACGTTTTCGATGGCGCAGACGATGATCGCGTTGTCGGCGGTGTCGCGCACCACCTCCATCTCGAATTCCTTCCACCCCAGAAGGCTCTCGTCGACCAGGATCTGCGCCATCGGCGACGCTTCCAGCCCGGTGCGGCAGATGCGTTCGTAATCCGCGCGATTGTAGGCCACGCCGCCTCCTGTGCCGCCCAACGTGAATGCGGGCCGGATGATCGCCGGCAGGCCGACATGTTCCAGCGCGTCCATCGCGTCGCCCATGGCGGCGGAGATGTCGAATTTGCCGTTCTCCTTTTTGGGGGCGGCAATGATCACGGCCTTCGGGTTTTCGATGCCCAGCCGGTCCATCGCCTCCCGGAACAGCTTGCGGTCTTCTGCCATCTCGATCGCGGCGCGCTTGGCCCCGATCAGTTCCACCCCGAACTTCTTCAACACGCCCATGTCGTCCAGCGCCAGCGACGTGTTCAGCCCGGTCTGGCCGCCCATCGTCGGCAGAAGGGCGTCGGGCCGCTCCTTTTCGATGATCTTGGCGACGACCTCGGGCGTAATCGGCTCGATATAGGTGGCGTCGGCCATGTTGGGGTCCGTCATGATCGTGGCCGGGTTCGAGTTGACCAGGATGACGCGGTAGCCTTCTTCGCGCAGCGCCTTGCAGGCCTGGGCACCGGAGTAATCGAATTCGCAGGCCTGCCCGATCACGATGGGACCCGCGCCGATGATCATGATCGACTTGATGTCGGTACGCTTGGGCATCGGAGCCTCCGGGGCATGTGTTGGCAAACGTGCGCGGTTTAGGGCGCGGGGGGCACGGGTGCAAGGGCGCGCGGGCGTCGCAGCAGGTTGACAGCCGGCAAGGGGGCGTGTTGATCGGGCCAACGCCCGAAACTGCCTTGCCGGAGACCCATCATGCACGCCTTTCGCACCCACACCTGCGCCGGTCTGACGCGCGATAACGTGGGCGATACGGTCCGCCTGTCGGGCTGGGTCCACCGCATCCGTGATCACGGCGGCATCCTGTTCGTCGATCTGCGCGACCATTACGGCATGACGCAGGTCCTGTGCGACCCCGACAGCCCGGTCTTCGCGCAGATGGAGAAGGTGCGGTCCGAATGGTGCATCCGCATCGACGGCACGGTGAAGGCGCGCGACGAAGGGTTGGTCAACGACAAGATCCCCACCGGCGAGATCGAGGTCTTCGTGCGCGACATGGAAGTGTTGGGGGCCGCGGACGAGCTGCCGCTGATGGTGTTCGGCGATCAGGAATACCCCGAGGAGACGCGCCTGAAATATCGCTTCCTCGACCTGCGGCGCCAGCAGATGCAGGAAAACATGATCCTGCGGTCCAACGTGGTGCGCTCCATCCGCAACCGGATGTGGGACAAGGGGTTCAACGAATTTCAGACGCCGATCATCACCGCGTCGTCGCCCGAAGGCGCGCGCGACTTCGTCGTGCCGTCGCGTCTGCATCCTGGCCGCGTCTACGCTCTGCCGCAGGCCCCGCAGCAGTTTAAACAGCTGCTCATGGTGTCGGGGTTCGATAAGTACTTTCAGATCGCGCCCTGCTTTCGCGACGAAGATCCCCGTGCCGACCGGTCCCCGACCGACTTCTACCAGCTCGACATGGAGATGAGCTTCGTCTCGCAACAGGATGTGTTCGATACGATTCAGCCAGTGATTGGGGGTCTGTTCGAGGAGTTCGGTGGCGGCAAGACGGTCGATACGGACTGGCCGCTGATTTCCTACGCCGATGCGGCGTTGATGTTCGGAACGGACAAGCCCGACCTGCGCAACCCGATCCGGATGCAGCGCGTGTCCGAGCATTTCCGCGGCTCCGGCTTTGCCATCTTCGCCAACCTGCTGGGAAAGGACGGCACCGAGATCCGCGCCATTCCCGCGCCCAAGGGTGGCTCGCGCAAGTTCTGCGACCGGATGAACAAGTTCGCGCAGGAGCAGGGTCTGCCGGGTATGGGGTATATCTTCTGGCGGGAGGAAGAGGTGCCAGATGAAGCCCGTTACGATTCCGGCCATCCTCTTTTCCAAATTTGGTTTTCACAACTAGAAGAGTTGATTGATCGCGCCCCTGAAACTCTTTCTGAAGAACAGCGAGATTTTTTGGCTAGGCCGCTACCTAAGTCCATCGATGAAGTTCCTTTCAACACTCCGCGCTACTATGCAGGGGCCGGTCCGCTGGCCAAGAACATAGGACCCGAGCGGACTGAGGCCCTGCGGAAAGAACTAGGCCTGGAGGTCGGCGATGCCGCCTTCTTCCTTGGCGGCAAGCCATCGGAGTTCGAGGCCGTTGCGGGGCGGGCACGCACCGTTATCGGTGACGAGCTTGGCTTGACGGATCAGGACCGCTTCGCCTTCGCATGGATTGTCGATTTCCCGATGTACGAGAAGGACGACGACGGCAAGATCGACTTCAGCCACAACCCATTCTCCATGCCCCAAGGCGGAATGGCCGCGCTGGAAGGCGACCCGTTGGAGGCTCTGGGCTATCAGTACGATCTGGCCTGCAACGGCTACGAGCTGATTTCCGGCGCGATCCGGAACCACCGCCCCGAGATCATGTTCAAGGCATTCGAGCTGGCCGGATATGGTAAGGACGAGGTCGAGAAGCGCTTCGGCGGCATGGTCAAGGCGTTCCAGTATGGTGCCCCGCCCCACGGTGGCTGTGCTGCGGGCATCGACCGCATCGTGATGCTGCTGGCCGAGGAGGCAAACATCCGCGAGGTCATCCTGTTCCCGATGAACCAGCGGGCCGAAGACCTGATGATGGGTGCCCCGAGTGAGCCTGTGTCCGGCCAGCTGATGGAACTGGGCCTGCGGGTCGCGCCGAAGGACTGATCGCGCGCACCGTCGCCCTGTGAAACGGGCGGCGGTGGTCTTATATCCGGGGCATGAAATCGACTCTTGCCGCCATCAGGTTCGGAACCGGGCTTTCCCCTGACCACGCGCCCCCCGCCGGGGCCGCGGCGATCCTCGCCGATCTGGACGGGCCCGATACCGCGGCCGCGACCTTTGCGATCGTACCGTGGTCGGCGCGCATGGCGACAATCCAGGATTTCGGGCGTCGACGCCGGGAACGCCGGGACGGCGATGCGCAGATGGAGGCCTTTCGCGTGGTGAACCGTCGGCTGTCCGATGGATACCACCGGGACCTTATGCAGACATTGCGCCGCGCCGCCACGGCCCCGGTCGGATTCCGGGACCGTCTGGCGTGGTTCTGGGCGGGGCATTTTGCCGTGGCCGACGGCGCGGGTCATCTGCGGCGCAGCGTCGGGTCGTACCACGACGGGGCGATCCGCCCCAATGTCTCCGGGCGCTTTGCCGATCTGCTCAGGGCGGCCGTGACGCATCCCGCAATGCTGGCCTATCTGGATCAAAGCCGATCGATCGGCCCGAATTCGCCGCGCGGACGGCGGGGTGGGGGTGTGAATGAAAACCTGGCGCGCGAGGTGCTGGAACTGCACACTCTCGGCGTGGACGGCGGATACGATCAGACCGATGTCCGACAACTGTCGGAGCTTCTGACCGGGCTGGGCATCGACCGAAACGGCAAAACGACCTTCCGCGCGAGTTTCGTGGAGCCGGGGTCGGAGACGGTGATGGGCCGCGCCTACGGCGGGGATACGCCGAACCGGCACGACATTGCGGAGGTGCTGGAGGATCTGTCGGTACACCCGGCGACGGCGCGGCACCTGTCGCGCAAGCTGGCGGTGCATTTCATCGCCGATGTGCCTCCAGCCGATATGGTCGAGGCGATGGCCGCAACCTGGGCGCGGACGGGCGGGATGCTGCGCGCCGTCTATGCCACGATGCTGGATCATCCGGCGGCATGGGACCCGGAGCTGCGCAAGGCGCGAAAGCCGCTCGACATGGTCGCGGCGGCGCTGCGCGCGACGGGCAGCGCGGGGCGTCTGTCGGATCAACCGATGAAATTCGTGCGCGATAACCTGACGTCCCCGCTGGAACGGATGGGGCAGCCTTGGCTGCGCCCGCCCGGTCCCGACGGTTGGCCCGAGGAGGCGGCGGCCTGGATCACGCCGCAGGGGCTGGCCGCGCGGCTGGATTGGATCACCGATTTTGTCGGATGGCTGGACCCCGTGCCAGACCCGCGCGCCTTCGTCGATACGGCGCTTGGTCCGCTGGCCGGACCGCGCACGCGGTTCGCGGCGGATGCAGCCGAAGATCGTGCGGCGGGGGTCGGCTTGATCCTCGCCTCTCCGAACTTTCAGCGAAGGTAGAACCATGGCCGGATTGAACAGACGCGACGTTCTGACGATGCTGGGGTGCTCGGCCGCCGCCTGGCCGCTGACGACGCCGATGGCTTTTGCCGCACTGCCGTCCGACAATCGACTGGTGGTCGTGGTCCTGCGCGGGGCGATGGACGGGATGGATGCGTTGCGTCCCTACGGCGATCCGCATCTGGCGACGTTGCGACCGGACTTCGCGCTCGGGCCGCAAAGTGGTGCGACGGATCTGACAGGCTTTCACGCGTTGCATCCCGGTCTCGGCCCGCTTCTGCCGCTTTGGCGCGCGGGTGATCTGGGCTTCGTGCAGGCCGTCAGCACGCCATACCGCAGCGGGCGCAGTCATTTCGACGGACAGGACATTCTGGAGGCGGGGACGGCCGGCGATGTGCCACCGCTGCGCGGGCGCGACGGCTGGTTGAACCGCCTGCTGCCGCTGATCCCCGGCGCGCACGGGCGGACGGCCTTTGCTGTGGGACGCGACGAGATGCTGATTCTGCGCGGACCGGCCAATCATGCCAGCTGGGCCCCCGACGCGCGTCTGGACCTGGCCCCGGCCACGGCCGACCTGTTGCTGCACAGCTATCACGACGATACCCTGTTTCGCGAAAGCGCGGAGACGGCGTTGGGGCTGTCCGGCAGCGTGGCGCAGGTTGCCGGCAAGCGGGGCCAGGAGTTGTTCGCCTTCGCCGCCGGTCAATTGATGCAGGATGCCCGGATCGCGGCCCTGTCGTTGGGCGGCTGGGATTCGCACCGCCAGCAGGAGCGACAATTGCAGCGCGGGTTTACCGCCCTGTCGGCGGGGCTGCTTCGATTGCGCGACGATCTTGGCCCCGTTTGGGACAAGACGATGGTTGTGGTGATGACGGAGTTCGGACGTACGGCGTTCCAGAACGGCACGCAGGGCACCGATCACGGAACGGGCGGGACGATGATCCTGGCCGGCGGAGCGCTCAGGGGGGGAAAGGTCTGGGGCGACTGGCCCGGTCTGGCCGAGGTACAGCTTCTGGACCGCCGCGATCTGATGCCGACGCGCGACGTCCGTGCCTATGCCGCCTGGGCGCTGCACGGGTTGTTCGGGACGGGGCATGCTGCCCTGTCCTCGGTCGTCTTTCCGGGGCTCGACATGGGACCGGACCCCGGATTGATGGCCTGACGCGGCGCGTCAGGCGTAGGCGGGCAGCATCGCTTCCATCTTGACGGCCGGGAAGGTCACGCCGCCGCCGATGTCGGCGTCGACCTCCTGCCGCGCCTTAAAACCCATGCCGGCATAGAACCTGCGCGCCGTCACCGTCGACAGACATTCAAGCCGCGCCAGCCCCGCCGCCTCTGCCTCGGCCATCACGTGGCGCATGATTTGGGCGGCATAGCCCCTTTGAAGATGATCGGGATGGGTCGCGACGTGGCGCACGTGGCCGGTGTCGCTTGCGTTCTTGGCGGTGGGATACCCCCGCGACCAGCCGCCGACGGACACCAGCCGGCCGTCGTCCTCGATCACGTGATAGGTGCCGCTGGCCAGCAGGTCGGGATTGGACTTCGCGATCAGTGGGTGGGCGATTCGCAGGACGTCCTCGGCGTAGTCCCCGCGCAACATGTGCGGATAGACCGCCATGAGCAACTCATCGACCGCCGGTCGGTCGGCCGGGGTCGCCGTTCTAAGCAAGATCGTCATCTGAACCTCCATTCTGGATGGCATCCCGACCGGATCGGCGGGAACGCACGCCCATCTTTGCGAAAGGAAGATTAAATTTAGGTTTAGATTTGACAGAGATAAGGCTTTGGGGACGCATAGCCGCAATGTCGTCCAAGCCGCATCGGCCGGCGCTTTGTCATGCCGGGACGGGGCAGGGGCCGCAAAAGGCCGATACGGCCTTCGATTTCTCGATGCGCCGATGGATGTTTGCACCTACGACGCCGGCAGATTTTCGCCTGCTCTGGCGGTTGCATCCCGAGGGAGAGCGATCGACTGACTTGATGGGCCCCCGATCAGGCGTCCGGACGTGAAAAGGGCCGCTGCGGTCTGCCCGCGCGGCCCTGTCGTCATCTGGTCGGTCGATGGTTCGGGCAGGGCCCTACTTGATCTTCCCTTCCTTGTACTCGACGTGCTTGCGCACAACGGGGTCGTATTTCTTGACGACCATCTTTTCGGTCATCGTGCGCGCGTTCTTCTTGGTCACATAGAAGTGGCCGGTGCCGGCAGAGGAATTCAGCCGAATCTTGATCGTGGTGGGCTTCGCCATCGGGTGTCTCCTGTGGGCGGGCGGAGGGGGCCGGTGGCACCTCCGATTGTCCGGAAGCTGCCTTCTAGCCGTCTCGGAGGGGGTGTCAACCCGAAGGGTCGGCGGTCAGGGACCGGGGGCGAGCCTGATCTGCACCATTCCGTCGATATCCGAGGGGCTCAACGCGACCGTCCGCGACCCGGCCCGCTCATGGATATAGCTGAGATCCAGTTTCAGGCGCATTTCCTCTCCGGCGCGGGCACGGCGAAGCGCGTCCTGCACCGCGGGCCGTTCGGGGGGGTGCCAGAAACTGGTGAGCGCAAGGCCCCGCAGATCGTCCCTAACGGAAAACCCGAGATCTTCGAGAAATCGCGGCGCGGTGGCGGCGATGCAACCGTCGTCCTTGATCAGACCTTTGGGCACGGCATCGCACTCCAACTCGGGGCCGTCCCTTCAGACGGCGGCGGCGCGAAGAATTTGCGCATCGCTCGGGGTATCCGGGTCCACGGCATCACCATCTCCGACATCTGCCCCGACACTCTCGAATAAAGAGTTGAGTCGAATCAGGCTCATGGCAAGGGCGGCCGCGCAGAATCCCCTCTTTTGAGGCGAATTGCGCTTCAAGCCAGGGGCGATTTGCGTGCGGGGGGCCTGTAAGCCGGATTTTGTTCCCCGGATCTCTCCGGTTCGACGACCATTCATCTGGACCGCGAATCGCTTCGCGGCCTCAAGCTGCCAACCCGGACCCCTGGGGCGAAGCGCCTTGCCCGGCCCGAAGGCATGGACGCGGGATCCCTATTCGGCATTGCTCCCGGTGGGGCTTGCCATGCGGGGAACGTTGCCGCCCCCCCGGTGCGCTCTTACCGCACCGTTTCACCCTGGCCCCCGCGAACGGGGGTGGTTTGTTTTCTGTGGCGCTGTCCGTCGGGTTGCCCCGCCCGGGCGTTACCCGGCACCGTCGCTTCGTGGAGTCCGGACTTTCCTCGACCTCGCAGCCGCGGTCGTCCGGCCCCCCGCACGTTTCGCGGGCTATGCGGGGCCGGGACGCGCGTCAATGGGGAGCTTCGGTCAGGCTGGGAAACGAATGGCGAGATCGGAGGCCATGGCTGCATCGATCCCATCCAGAGGTCCGTCGACACCGGGTCGAAAGCGCAGGCGAAACGCGGCAAGCCGGGTCGCATCGTCCACGTCCGATGTCATGCCGAAGGCGCGCAGGTCGTCGTGAAAGGTATCGGTCTTGGCGTCGGCAATCCGGGGCCAGACGGTCAGGCCACGCCGCGCGAAGCGGTGCCAGTCGAACCGGCGGCCGGGGTCGATCTTGCGGCCGGGGGCACAATCGGAATGGCCGATGACGCCCTTTGCCGCGATGCCGTGGCGGTCCATCAGATCGTGCAACAGCGCGTCGAGCACATCCATCTGGGGGGCCGGAAAGGGCGACTGCCCGTCGTTCGACAACTCGATCCCGAGGGAGCGTGAATTTATGTCGTCGGACGCCCCCCAGCGACCCGCCCCGGCATGCCATGCCCGACGATCGTCGGCGACCAGGCGCGCAACGTCGCCACACTCCCCGATCACGTAATGGCACGATACCTCGGTCGCCGGGTCGCACAACCGCTTGATCGCGGGACCCGGCCCGCCCTGCATCGCGGTGTAGTGGATGACGATCAGGTCCGGCGCGGTCACGCCATTGCGGCGCGGACCGTGGTTCGGGCTGGGGCAGTCCCGGATGGACAGCGGCACGGGCGTCTAGTTCTGGACCAGCCGCCGCACGACCGAAGGGTCCCAACCGCAGGCGTTGCCGTCGCCATCGGGGTCGATGCCCAGACGGTCGCGGTCTGGACCACCGGCGGTCAGGAAATCCTCCTGCGCGATGTCGTCGCTGCGGTAGTTCTGGCATTTGGCCGCGGCGCGACTGGCCGACGCACCTAAACCTCGTCTGAACGCGCCTTGCGTTCCGACCGGTTTCGCCGGGCCAAGCGCATAGGCGAAGATGTTCGGCCCGGTGCTGTCCGGGCGCTGCAATTCGGTGGGCGTGACCAGCTGATACTGCTGGCGCGCGGCGCGCAGGCGTTCTGCGTCCGCCGCGATATCACGCTGGGCCGACACGGCGGCGAAATCCTGTTCGCTGCTGATCGTCGGATTGTCGCGGTCGAGGTTGAGGTCCTGCGGCGTGCCGGTGGCCGTCGCGGTCGGCAGGGGGGCCGGTGCACCCGAACTGGCCAGAGGCGCGGACCCGCCCGAGGGAAGCGGCGCGGCGGGGCGGCCAAGCGCGGCGCGGGTCTGATTGGCCAGATCCTCCGCCTCAGACGACGGCGCGGGAAACGGCAAGGTCTGCTGGCCAGGCGCGGCGGCCACGACGGTGCCAGGCGGTGGGGCCTGAACGGTTGCGGGAGGCTGCAGCGGGGTGCGCCCCGTCAGCTGCGCCTCCCGCCGGGCGATCACTTGGTCGGGTGTGTCGAAACCGGCCCCCCGTGACCCGCTGTCGGGCAACGGCGGCGCGCAGGCGGCCAGAAGGATCGCGGCCCCAAGGCCCAAGGATATCTTGATCGGTCGCATGTCTGCCTCGGCGTCAGTCTTTTGTGGACCCTACCACCACTTGGACGGCTGCGCCACGAAGCCCGCACGGTCTTCAAGACATTGTGCGACGTTCAGCAATTCACCCTCCTGCCAGGGTTTCCCGATCAGTTGCAGCCCAAGCGGCAGGCCACGCGCGTTCTGACCCGTGGGCACCGCGACACCGGGCAACCCGGCAAGGTTCACGGTCACGGTGAATACATCGTTGAGGTACATCTCGATCGGGCTGAAATTCGCACCCAATTCGAACGCAGCCGACGGTGTGGCCGGTGTCAGGATGGCGTCGATTCCGTCGGCGAAAACGCTTTCGAAATCCTTCTTGATCAGGGTGCGCACCTTGCGTGCGCGGTTGTAGTACGCGTCATAGAACCCCGCCGACAGAACGTAGGTGCCGACCATCACACGGCGCTGCACCTCGTCGCCGAAGCCTTCGGCGCGGGTCTTTTCGTACATTTCGGTAATGCCGTCGCCCTGGCCAATGTCGGCGCGGTGACCGAACCGCACGCCGTCATATCGCGCCAGGTTCGACGATGCTTCGGCGGGCGCGATCACATAATATGCGGGCAGGGCGTATTTCGTATGTGGCAGGGAGATATCGCGGATGTCCGCCCCCGCGTCGCGCAACATGGCGATACCGTTCTGCCACAGCGCCTCGATCTCCTCGGGCATTCCGTCCATGCGGTATTCCTTCGGAATGCCGATGGTCTGACCCTTGATGTCGCCCGTCAGCATCGCCTCGAAATCCGGAACAGCGAGATCGGCGGAAGTGCTGTCCTTCGGGTCGTGGCCCGACATGGCCGTCAGCATGATGGCCGCGTCGCGCACGTTGCGCGTCATCGGCCCCGCCTGGTCCAGGCTGGAGGCGAAGGCGACGACGCCCCACCGCGAACACCGCCCATAGGTCGGCTTGATGCCGGTGATGCCGGTGAACGCGGCGGGCTGACGGATCGACCCGCCGGTGTCGGTGCCCAGTGCGGCCAGACACAAGCGCGCGGCGACGGCGGCGGCGGACCCGCCCGACGACCCGCCGGGTGTCAGCGCCGCATCCGAATTGCCCGCCTTCCAGGGGTTCACGGCGTTGCCGTAGGTCGACGTCTCGTTCGATGACCCCATGGCGAATTCGTCCATGTTGAGCTTGCCCAGCATGACCGCGCCCGCGTCGAACAATTGCGATGTGATGGTCGATTCGTACTCGGGCTTGAACCCTTCCAGAATGCGTGATCCGGCCTGCGACGCCACGCCCTTGGTGCAGAACAGGTCCTTGACCCCGATCGGGATGCCGCACATCGCGGGTGCGTCGCCGGCCTTGATCCGCGCGTCCGCCGCCTTGGCCTGATCGCAGGCGATGTCGGGCGTGTGGTGGACGAAAGCGTTGAGCGCGCCCGCCCCCTCGATCGCCGTCAGATGCGCGTCGGTCAGCTCGGCGGCGGTGGTTTCGCCGGCGCGCAGGGCATCGCGGGCCCCCGCAAGGGTCAGATCGGTCAGCTGGGTCATTCGACGACTTTCGGCACGGCGAAGAAGCCTTCGCGGGCATCGGGGGCATTGGCGAGCACGGCCTGCGGCTGGCCGCCATCGGTCACGACATCGGCGCGCCGCTTCAAGCGTTGGGGCGTGACTGATACCATCGGCTCCACACCTGTCACGTCGACTTCCTGCAATTGCTCGATAAACCCCAGGATCGCGTTGAATTCGGTGGCCAGGGGGTCCAGCCGGTCTTCCGGGACGGCGATACGGGCGAGTTTCGCCACGCGTCGCGCGGTTTCCTTGTCGATGGACATCGGCCTGCCTCCGGGAGGTGTTTCGCTTGGGCGCGGTCTAACGCCGGCGGCAGGCGGGTTCAATACGGGCCGCGCGGCAGTCGAGACCCCTTGCGCATCCGGTCCGTCCGGGGGTATTTCAATGTCCACCGGCGCGCGGGCGTTGTGTAATGGTAAGACCTCAGCCTTCCAAGCTGATGACGCGGGTTCGATTCCCGCCGCCCGCTCCGGTCCTTCCCACTTCGACGTGGCGTCAGAGCCCGACCAGTTGACGCAGGTTCGGCAGGATCAAAGCGGCCACGATGCCGACCACCGCGCCGATGGCCAGTCTGCGCCCGCGGTCGCTGGCGGCGGGCGATACGGCGGCAAGCCCCGCGCAGACAGCCGCATAGAAGACAATCGCGACAGGATCGATGACGGTGTACATGGCGCGTCCCCTTGGGTCAGCTTTGCCTGCCCGCGATTGTGCGTCAATCTGCAACCGGGGTCTAGCGTTTGGGAAACTTGCACCGCCTGCGCGGCACCGTTACCTGACCGTGGACGCCCGGAGGACCAGATGGCAGAGATCGCAAAGGAATCCGACCGCGAAAGGTCGAAGCAGATCGGCAGCCTGCGCGCCTTGACGCCGTTCTTCCGGCCCCATCTGGGTATGGTCTTTGCCTCCATCGCAGCGCTCGTGTTGACGGCCTGCGTATCGCTCGTGCTGCCGCTGGCCGTGCGCCGCGTGGTCGACGGGTTCGAGGCGGGAGAGGCCGCCCTGCTGGATCAATATTTCGGGGCCGCCCTGGTGATCGCGGGCCTTTTGGCCCTGGGCACGGGGCTTCGGTATTATCTGGTCACGCGGTTGGGTGAACGGGTCGTGGCCGATATCCGCAAGGCGGTGTTCGACCGGATGATCCGCATGTCGCCCAATTTCTATGATGGCATCCTGACGGGCGAGGTCCTTAGCCGGATCACGACAGACACGACGCTTTTGCTGTCGGTCATCAGCTCCTCCGTTTCGGTCGCGCTGCGCAACATGCTGATCTTCGCGGGCGGTCTGGCGCTGATGCTCTGGACGGCGCCGAAACTGGCCGGGATGGTCCTGCTGATCGTGCCGGCCGTCATCGTTCCGATCATCGTACTGGGCCGCAGGCTGCGCACGCTGAGCCGGGAAAACCAGGATTGGATCGCGGAATCCTCGGGCCGCGCATCCGAATGGCTGCTGAGCGCGCAGACCGTTCAGGCCTATACCTTCGAGGGGGAGGCCGCGGGCCGCTTCGACGAGGTGACGGAGAAGTCCTTCCGCTCCGCCAAGACGCGCATCGCGGTGCGCGCCGTCATGACGATGATCGTGATCTCGCTGACCTTCGCGGGAATCGTCGGCGTGCTCTGGATCGGGGCGCGCGACGTGCGCGCCGAGGTGATGACCGTCGGAGAGCTGATCCAGTTCCTGATCTATGCGATCATGGTGGCGGGATCGGTTGCCGCCCTGTCCGAAATCTGGGGCGAGCTTCAGCGGGCGGCGGGGGCGACCGAACGTCTCGTCGAGCTGTTGGAGGTGGAGGACGACGTGACCGACCCCGCGCAGGCACAGCCCAGACCCGCGGGGGAGACGGTCCGGTTCGAAAACGTCACCTTCCGCTATCCTACCCGGCCGGAGGTCAAGGCGCTGGACGGCGTGACCCTGACCGTCGCGCCCGGAGAGACGGTCGCGCTGGTCGGGCCGTCGGGTGCCGGAAAATCTACGGTGATCCAGCTTCTGCAACGGTTCTACGACCCCGATGAAGGTCGCGTTACGCTGGGCGGGACCGACCTGCGCGACATGGACCGCGCCGCGTTCCGGGTCGATATGGCGCTTGTCCCGCAGGATCCGGTGATCTTCGCGGCCAGCGCGCGTGACAACATCCGATTCGGCGACCCCGACGCGACGGATGAACAGGTGGAAGCCGCGGCCCGCGCCGCCGCGGCCCACGGCTTTCTGATCGATCTGCCGCAGGGCTACGACACGTATGTCGGCGAACGCGGCGTCATGCTTTCGGGCGGGCAGAAGCAGCGGATCGCCATCGCCCGTGCCATCCTGCGGGACGCGCCGATCCTGTTGCTGGACGAGGCGACATCGGCCCTGGATGCGGAATCCGAGCGCGCGGTCCAGGACGCCGTTGCCGACCTGGCCCGCGACCGGACGACCATCATCGTCGCGCACCGTCTGGCCACAGTGAAACAGGCCGACCGCATCGTCGTGATGGAAGGGGGCCGCATCGCCGCCCAGGGCACCCATGATGAGCTGGTGGCCCAGAACGGTCTCTATGCGCGGCTGGCGCGGTTGCAGTTTACGGATGGGATGGCGGCGGAGTGACGGGAAACCAGACGGACGTCGCGATGATGCCTCTTCTGGACGAAGGCGTTGATGTCTGGCGACCGGTCGATGTCGAGAAGGTCGGGGACGGCCGTCTGCGCGTTGCCGATCAACCCTACAATACCGAAGTCGAGACGTGGATGTTTCCTCCTGGCTCGATCGTGCGCTTCCACTACCGCGCATTCGCGGGTGACACGGATAATGAACGTCTCACAATCCTACCTGAAGAGGCCTGAAACCCTATGTCGCCGTAGCGTTCGGCTTGCACCCTATCCCCACAACCTTCATCTTATGCGACAACGAACCGCGGACGGGAGCTGCGGGCGATAGGGGAGGACGACCATGGCATCATTCGCCAACAAGCAGGACATCCTGGACATCGAGGCCGCCGAGCCATGGGAGACGGCGCAACCCGCGCAAACCCTGCATGAGCTGCTCAGCCAGACCGCCAATCGGTTCCCGGACCGCCCGGCGATCAGCTATCAGCTGTTCTCGGGGCCGAAAGATCCGGCCGAGACGCTGACGTGGAAGCAGTTTCACGGTCAGATCACCCAGGCGGCAAACCTGTTCCGCTCGCTCGGCGTGTCCGAAACCGACAGCGTCGCCTATATCCTGCCCAATGCGACCGAAACGGCGACCGTCCTGATGGGGGCCACCGTCGCGGGCATCGCGAACCCCATCAACCCCCTGCTGGAACCCGAACAGATCGGCGCGATCCTGCGGGAAACGGGGGCCAGGGTCGTCGTGACCCTGCGCGCGTTCCCCAAGACCGACGTGGCGCAAAAGGTGGCCGAGGCGGTCAACCTGGCCCCAAACGTCGAGACGGTTCTGGAAGTCGACCTGCACCGTTACCTGACTGGCTTGAAAAAGCTGATCGTCCCGCTGATCCGGCCCAAGGCCGAGGTGAAGCACAAGGCCCGCGTCCTGAACTTCACCGCCGAGATGAAGAAACATCCGTCCGACAAGCTGACCTTCGCGGACAGTTCCGGCGACCGCGTCGCCGCCTATTTCCACACCGGCGGCACCACGGGCATGCCCAAGGTCGCGCAGCACACCTATTCGGGCATGATCTATAACGGCTGGGTCGGCCATCGCCTGCTGTTTTCCGAACATGACGTCGTGATGTGCCCGCTTCCGCTGTTCCATGTCTTCGCCTGTCACGTCATCCTGATGGCGATGGTGGCGTCCGGCGCGCATGTCGTTTTCCCCACGCCGCAGGGCTACCGGGGGGAAGGCGTGTTCGACAACATGTGGAAGCTGATCGAGCGGTGGAAGGTCACGTTCCTCATCACCGTGCCGACGGCCATGTCCGCGATGATGCAACGCCCGGTCGACGGCGACATCAGCACGATCAAGACGGCGTTCTGCGGCTCCTCCCCCCTGCCGGTGGAGTTGTTCAAGCGGTTCGAGGAGACGACGCAGGTCAAGGTCGTCGAAGGGTACGGTCTGACCGAGGCGACCTGTCTGGTCAGTTGCAATCCGATCGACGGCGAGAAGAAGATCGGATCGGTCGGCGTCCCGTTCATGCACACGGACGTCAAGATCCTGATGGACAAGGGCGATGGGCCGGTTGAATGCGCCTTGGACGAGGTGGGGGAGATCTGCATCTCCTCCCCCGGCGTGCTGGCCGGCCGCACCTATACCGAAGTGGCCAAGAACGCCGACCTGTTCCATTACGGCACGCACCTGCGCACGGGCGACCTGGGTCGCATGGACGAAGATGGATACCTCTGGATCACGGGCCGCGCGAAGGACCTGATCATCCGCGGCGGTCACAACATCGACCCCGCGGAAATCGAGGAGGCGCTTGCCGGGCATCCGGCGGTCGGCATGGCCGGTGCCATCGGTCAACCGGACGCTTTCGCGGGCGAATTGCCCTGCGCCTATGTCGAGCTGGTCGCCGGGGCCAACGTCACGCCCGAAGAATTGGTCGACTACTGCAAGACCCACGTCCACGAACGCGCGGCACAGCCCAAATACATCGAAATCCTGCCCGAATTGCCCAAAACCGGCGTCGGCAAGATCTTCAAGCCGGACCTGCGCAAAAGCGCGATCACGCGTATCTACGACGCCGCCCTGACGGATGCGGGGGTGAATGCGCGCGTGACCTCGGTGGTCGAGGACAAGAAGCGCGGCCTCGTCGCGAAGCTGGAGAAGACCGGCGACGTCGAGGAGCGGGAGGTGGTGGCGGTCATGGGCAATTACACCCGTCCCTGGGACTGGGCCGAATAGAGAGCTGACGGCGCGTTGAAACATCCACGTCGGACGCATATCCGACGTGGATCACCCATGGATCATACCTGGAATTTGTCGCAGATCGTCAGTCGAGCGCGACAAGCTCCGATGCTGATGACCGGCCGTCCCGACCTTCGCGCATCTCGAACTGGATCTTCTGATTGTCCCGCAATCCGGTCAGCCCCGCGCGTTCGACGGCCGAGATATGGACGAAAATATCCTTACCCCCGTCGTCGGGCGCGATGAAGCCGAACCCCTTGGTCGTGTTGAACCATTTCACGGTGCCAGTGGCCATGACCGTGTCTCCTCGGTATCGTCCCGCCCGCAACACGCGGCGGCGTGGTCCGCGACGAAACCGGGCATATAACGGCCCGATTTCATCGCGGACGTACCGATGGAAACGATATGCCGTAGGGTCCGTCAAGACCGCTGTCCAAAATGTGAAACCACGAAACCGGAGGATCAGATGATCGTTCTGCACGGCCTAAAGGCCTGTGATACCTGTCGAAAAGCACTCAAGGCGCTTGCCGCCTCGGGCGCAGACGTGCGCTTGCGCGACCTTCGGTCCGACCCGGTCACCGCCGACGAGGTGGCGGCTTGGTCTGCTCATTTCGGCAGCAGCCTGCTCAATACGCGATCAACCACATGGCGCGGTCTGGATGAAGACACGCGGCGGCAGGATCCGGTCGTCTTGATGACGGCACATCCCGCGCTGATCAAGCGACCGGTGATCCAGACGCCAGCTGGGCTTCACCTGGGTTGGACACCCGAGACGCGTGCCGCATTGGACGTTGGTGGCTGAGCTTCAGCTGTTCGGCAGGGTGAGGGCCACGTTCCGTCCGCCCCGCTGATACACAACCTGCGTATCGCCGATGGCCGTGACGCGGCCCCGGTCCAACCGGTCGCCAACCTCCACCTTGACGTAACGCCCGTTGGCCAGACGCACCAGGGCGCGGCGCGCGTTGGGCCGACCGTAGATGCCGATGACGTTGATGTCGCGCAGGCGGATCGCATTTTGTTGTGTGGCCGCGCGCGCAACGCTGCCGCCGGCGGACCGGATCGTCTGACTGCTTTGTGCGGCGGCGGGTGTGGGTGCGGGTTGCGTGCTGGCGGCGGCGGGGGTCGCCTGTTCGCGGCGTTGGGTGACGATGCGCGCGGCGTCCCGTTCGACGGACCGGGGCCGGGTCTGCGGACGCTCCGACGCGGCAAGTGCCAGGGCCGACGTCGGACCGCTGGCGGGGGCCAAGGTGCCCGTTCCGGCCGTGGCTTGACTGGCCAGCGATGCGACGGCCGCCGCGGCTGCCGCCTCAACGGCGGCGGAGCGTTCGTCCGATGCAGCTGCCGCCGCGACCCGGGCGGCTTCGGCGATCTGCTCGGCTGCGGCGTCATTCACGGTCTCGGGACGTTGTGCCGGCCGGGTCCGCGTCAGTTCCTCTCGGGTGAAGCCGCTGGCAATCTGCGGCGTGTCGTCCGCAGGTGCCGGGATGGAACCTGCGTCGGGTGTTGCCGTTTCGGGCCGTTGCACGGGTTGGGTCCGGCGCAACGCGGCGCGTTCCGGCGTCTCCTCCGGCTCGACCTCGGGGATCGCCGCCTCGGGCGCCGCAAGGGGCGCGAGGGTCGTGCTGGCACGCTGCACGGGCACGACGCCGGGGCGCCCCGAAAACACGGTATAGCCACCGGGCGCGAGCGTTCCATCCGCGCTGGCCGTCACCAGCGACTCGTCCGGTGCCGCGACGGGGGGGGGACCGCTTTCGACTTCGGTTTCCGCCACGGCGTCGGACCGGGGCGTTGTGGTACCGTCGACGTCAGGGGCGACAGCGACCGGCGCGTCGGGCGCGGTCTCGGGGGTCGCATCTTGGGTGACATTCGGGGTGGGCGACGCCGGGCCTTCCTGAACCGGGGCCGGATCGGGTGTCACCGCCGGCGGCAGGGGGCTGGTCTCGGTCTCCGCCAAGGCCTCGTCGACCGACGCGATGACGACGTCGCCGCCCTGGGGGACCGCGACATCCGGCAGAGCCGGGCCTTCGTCGAATGTGCCGGCTGTTTCGAAGGTTTCGGGCGCGGCTGTGTCATCGGTCGATACCGTCCCGGTTTCGCCGGTGCCTTCTGCGTCTTCACTACGAAGGGCGGCCACGCCCGCTTCCCCAATTGGGATCGGCGGCGCGACGATGGCATCGGTATCGGCAAGGCCCGGACCTTCGGTGGAAGTATCCGGCTGCGTCGTCGGCAGCAGGCTTGCGACATCATCATCGATGCGGGTCGCATCGGTTTCGGCGGTGCCGTTCGGTGCCGGCAAGGGGACGAGGGGGGCCGTCGTTGCGGGGTCGGTCGCCACGACCGTCGCAGCGCCGTTGCCCTGCAGCACTGACCAGATGGCGACGATTGCCATGAGCGCGAGTAGGGACAGCGTCAAATACAGACCAAGTTTGGCACCGCCGCCCTTGCGTGGGCGCGCGGCCTTCTCTCGCATCAATCCCGGCAGGGCCAGGGCGGCGGCCTCCAGATCCTGATCTTCCGCGGCAATCGGGACCGGGCCGGCATCTTTTGCGTCGGCCGCCGTCCGGCGGAACCCGAAGTTCGGCACGACCGGCCTGGGCGTCTTGACGCGCGCGGCGACTTTGGGGGTGGGGGCTGTCTCCGGAGGGTCCTGCGGCGCGGTCGATGCCTCGACCTTGATCGCGGGTAAGACTGCAATGGGCGAGTCTTTCGCTGGCGGGGCCTGGATCGGTGGCTCCGTCGACGGGTTCTTGAGCACCGTCGGCGGCACCGGGCCGGACAGACGCGGCGTGATCCGGCCGGACCGGACAGCGCCGGGTGCTGCTTTCGCCGGTGGATCGGCGTGTCGGCGCGTGCTGAACGCGGGCAGTGTCGGCTCGGGCCTGCCAGAGTCAAGAAGCGAAAGCGGCGGAGTTTCGGGCGGCAAAGGCGCCGGGATATCGTCGTCGATTGGATCGGGCTCCGAAGGCTCCGTCGGCTCGATCAGGGCGGCCGGCATGACCGAGGCGGGCGGTGTGGGCGGATCAAGCTGCGCCAGCGTCTCCTCGAATGTCGGCGCGTCAGGGTCTTGCGCAGGCTCCGCATCGGTTGGGGCTGTATCATCAGGCAGTGCGACCGGAACCGCGACGTCCGAGGCATCGGAGGGCGAAGCGTCGGCGGGTTCCGCCGCGTTGGTGTCAGGCTCATCGACGCCATCGTCGGACATGGCGGGCGCATTCGGGGCGGGAATGACGTCGAAGCCATCGTCCACATCCAGAACCAGACGCTCCCCCTTCAGAAGGTCGGCGGCGATACCGGTGGGTCCAAACTGCGGCAGGCCGGGATAGGTCGCATCCGTCGGATTGCCCATCACCGCGATCGGTTGAAAGCCAAAGCCAGCGGCGAATTCCTCCGCCTCCATCAGCGTTTCGAGGGCGACGACGGCGACCTGCAACCGGTCGCCCTTCTGGACGTAATCGAAAGCCAGATCCTCGATGTCATAGGGCGTACGCCCGCGCAGAAGCGTCCGGATCGTCACCTTGGGGTCGCGGTCGTCGCGTTCGAGTGAGGTGAACAGAAGCTGGCTGTCCGGGATGATCAGGATCGTGGTGAAATCCTCACCAACGCGCGCGGCGCATCTTGCCCGCAGACGGGTCAACCCGTCGGCCATGTCGGCGGCGTCCAGACGCACGATGCCTTCGCGCCACCAGATCCCGTCCCCCGCACGGGACAGCACGGCAATGCCGTCGAGCGAGAGGTCGAGTGCGATCTGTGGTGTCATGCTTAGGCCTGCCAGCGTGAGAACTCACTCGAAGCGAGCTCATTTACACCGACTGTAAGTCACGGGGCGCGGCATGAAAAGCGCGGTCCGCAACTCGGCAGCCCCTCGCCGAGTGGCCGCCGGGGCGGGACGCGGCCCGCACCTGAAAGGCGGGCCGCGACCGATTTAGCGAAGACTTAGGAGACCTTGGACAGCGCCTGCTCCAGATCGGCGATAAGGTCGTCGGCATCCTCGATCCCGATGGAAATGCGCACCACGTTCGGGCCGGCACCTGCCGCCTCCTGCTGCTCGGGCGACAGCTGGCGGTGGGTGGTGGAGGCGGAATGGATGACGAGGCTGCGCGCATCGCCGAGGTTGGCGACGTGGCTGAAGATTTCGAGGTTGTCGACGAACTTGACGCAGGCGTCGTAGCCGCCTTTGAGCGCCACGGTGAACAGACCGCCGGCCCCTTTGGGGCAGACCTTCTTGGCCAGCGCGTTGTAGGGCGAGGAGGCGAGACCGGCATAGGTCACATGGTCGACCGCGTCGTGCTTCTCCAGCCATCCCGCAACCGTCTCGGCGTTCTTGACGTGGCGGTCCATGCGCAGGGACAGCGTTTCGATTCCGCATAGGGTATAATGCGCGGCCTGCGGGTTCATCGTCATGCCCAGGTCGCGCAGACCGACGGCGATACCGTGGAAGGTGAAGGCAAGGCCGCCGAACGTCTCGTGGAACTTCAGGCCGTGATAGGCGGGTTCGGCCTCCGATAGGGACGGGAACTTGCCCGATGCGGACCAATCGAACGTGCCCGAATCCACGACGCAGCCACCGGTGACGGTGCCGTTGCCGGTCAGGTACTTGGTGGTCGAATGAACGACCAGGGTCGCGCCCATCTCGATCGGGCGGACGAGGTATGGCGTGGCGGTGGTGTTGTCGATGATCAGCGGCAGGCCCGCCGCATCCGCGATGTCGGCCACGGCGCGCACGTCCATGATCCAGCCGCCGGGGTTGGCGATGGCTTCCCCGAACACCGCGCGGGTGTCATCGTCGATGGCGTCCTTCACTGCGTCCAGATCGTCGAAGTCGACGAATTTGCACGACCATCCGAAGCGTTTGATGGTCTGGCTGAATTGCGTGACCGTCCCTCCGTAAAGCCGGGTGGAGGCGACGATGTTGCAGCCGGGCCGCATCAGCGGGAAGAGCGCCATGATCTGCGCGGCGTGCCCCGAGGAACAGCACACGGCCCCCGCGCCACCCTCCAAAGTGGCGATGCGTTCCTGCAGCACGGCCACGGTCGGGTTGGTCAGGCGCGAATAGATGAAGCCGACTTCCTGAAGATTGAACAGCGCGGCGGCATGTTCCGCATCGCGGAAGACATAGGCGGTGGTCTGATAGATCGGCGTCTGCCGCGCGCCGGTGGCCGGATCGGGGCGCGCGCCGGCGTGGATTTGCAGGGTGTCGAAGCCGTATTGGCGGGTCTCGGTCATTGGTCTCTCCCTCGGAATTGCGCGCAAAGTAGCGCCGCCGGGGGGCGGGGGCCAGTGGCCTTCTGTCTCAGCGGGGACCCGCGCTGCCGACCCCGCGACGCAGGGCGGTGATGACGATGAAATCTTCCCGGAATTCGGTCAGCGACAGGCCGCCGTCGCCGTCGCGGTCCGCAAGCCTGCGCGCCAGTTGCAGGCCCGACGTGTGCTCCGCCACGCTGATTCCACCGTCCGCATCGGAATCCAGCAGATCGAACACCATCGTCACGGCGACCTCGAACTCTGCCTGCCGACCGCGGAAGGCCGCAAGCTCGGCAAAGCCGTATTCCCATTCCATCATTTCCGCTCGCGTCAGCCGTGCATCGCCGTCCGTGTCCATGGAGGTGAAGACGTCCACACTGGCCAGATCCATCTCCTCCACGGAAATGGTGCTGTCGTGGTCGCGGTCGATGGCGACGCCGAACGCGTCGATGAAGGCGGTGCTTTGATCGACCATGGCGGCACCGCCCATCGGGTGACCCTCCTGTGCGGTGGCGGGCAGGGCGGTAAGGCAGAGGGCGAGGAGGGCGGCGACGGCGCGGAACATGGAAAATCCTTTTGACTTGCCCACCAGATAGGAAACTGAACCGATCGGTTCAATTCGCATTTCCGCGCAGACCCGCCGCATCCGCGCACAGACGGCCGCCACCTTGACCGCCGGGCGTGTCGGTGTAGGAGAGTGGGAACGACCGAACGGAGGTGGACATGGCCGGATTCTTCAAGCGTCTCGTCGGCTGGTGGGACGGGCAGAGCTTCGGCACTGCCCTGTGGACCTGGCGTTTCGGCACCCGCGTCGGCGAAGATTCCGACGGCAACGTATATTTCCGCAACGACGACGACAGCCGCCGCTGGGTGCATTATGCAGGCGACAACGACGCCAGCCGCGTTCCGGCGGAATGGTTCGGGTGGCTGCACAAGATGTACGCTATGCCGCCGACCGAAGATCCGATGCTGCACAAGACATGGGAAAAACCGCATAAGCCGAACCTGACGGGGTCGGATGCCGCCTTCCTGCGCAAGGGGTCGCTGCGCCGCGCCGACGTCAAGCCCGCCTCCGACTATGAGGCATGGAACCCCGAGTGATCCGCGCGCTGACCGTTCTGCTGTTGCTGACCGCTTCGGCGGCGCAGGCCCAGGTACGTCTGGACACCGGGACGGCCACGCGCACGGGGCAGGGCCTGGGCGCGGTACTGCGCACGCTCGACAAGGTTTCGGGCGAAGTCGTGGACGTCGAAATGGCCATCGGCCAGACCATGGCCTACGGCGTCCTTCAGGTAACGCTGCACGAATGTCGCTATCCGTCCAACAACAGGGGCGGGGACGCCTTTGCGTTGATCCAGGTGGTCGATGCACGCGAGGTGAAGGAACTCTTCGCGGGTTGGATGATCGCTTCGTCCCCGGCGCTCAACGCGCTGGAACACCGCCGCTACGATGTTTGGGTTCTTAGCTGTCTGACCGCCAGCGACTGAGGCATCGGGCCCTCCAGATCCGCGGTCCGGCCCAGAGCGTGGGTCAGCTGGGCATGATATTGCGCCCGCGAAATCTCCGCCCCGCCGAGTGATGCCAGGTGGTCCGTCAGGAACTGCGTGTCGAACAGCGTGAACCCCTGCTGTCGCAACAGCGTAACCATATAGGCGAGCGCGATCTTCGATGCGTCGCGGGCCCGCGAAAACATCGATTCCCCGAAGAACGCGGAGCCGAGCGTCACGCCATAGACGCCACCGACCAGCCGCTGGCCGTGATCGGCCCAGACCTCCAGCGAATGGGCAAAGCCCGACCGGTGTAACTCCAGATAAAGCGCCGCGATCTCCGCGTTGATCCACGTCTCCTCTCTGTCGGCACAACCGGCCAGGACGCCGCCGAAATCCTCGTTCAGGGTGACGACGAAGGGGGATTGCCCGACGGTTTTCGACAGGCTGCGCGACATGCGGAACCCATCCAGCGGCAGGACGCCACGCTGCTTGGGATCGACCCAGAAGATTTCGGGATCGTCGCGGCCTTCGGCCATCGGAAACACGCCGGAGGCATAGGCCATCAGCAAGGTTTCGGGCGTAATCGGGGGCATGTCGCGGGGCATGAACACAGGATAGGCGCTGCGGACCAGGCTGAAAAGCCCGTTCGCTCAGGTCTCCACCGTGGCGGGCACGACCAAAGTCGGGAAGGCCGGGGGTGTCACGGGCCGGCCCCGCTGCGCTGGCGGTTTATCGCAGGACTTCGCGACATGGACGGCTTCGGCGGCGGCCAAGCGAACGTTGCCGGATTTGGCGACGAGTTGCGAGGCTTCGCTGCCGATGACCTGCGCCAGCGCGCCTGCGGGCCCGCCGATCAACGCGCCCAACGCTCCGGCGACGATGCCGGTGCTGGACGATCCGCTCTTTTCCGCCTGTGTACGCAGGGCCGCGCGCGATGCATCCAGACCCCGGCAGTCGATGGTCGTGAAGCGGTCCGCGAAAGTATCGAAATTACGCGCATCGCGGCCGTTGGCAAACAACGCATCCCCCGGTGGGACGCCCACGGACGCCGCCTTCTGCCCCGGCACCAAGGCCTCGCTGCAGGCGGCGGGGCCAAGTGCGAGGCTGAAGATCAGGACCCCAAATGCGTTTCGAGCCATTTTTCAAGCCAGTGAATGGTGTAGTTGCCCGATTGCACGTCAGGGTCTTCGCACAGGGCCACATGCAGCGGAATGGTCGTGTCCACGCCGTCCACGATCAACTCTCCGAGGGAGCGGCGCAGGCGGGCCATCGCCTCCTCCCGGTCGCGGCCGTGAACGATCAGCTTGCCGATGAGAGAATCGTAGTAGGGCGGGATCGAATAGCCATCATAGAGCGCGGAATCCATCCGAACGCCCAATCCGCCGGGGGCATGGTACTGCGTGATCCGTCCCGGCGAAGGCGCGAAGTTCGGCAGTTTCTCGGCGTTGATGCGGACCTCGATGGCATGACCGTTGATCTGCAACTCGTCCTGAACGAACGACATCGGCAGTCCGGCGGCCACGCGGATCTGTTCGCGCACGAGGTCGACGCCGAAAATCGCCTCGGTCACCGGGTGTTCGACCTGAAGCCGGGTGTTCATCTCGATGAAGTAGAATTCGCCGTTCTCGTACAGGAATTCGATCGTGCCGGCCCCGGCGTAGTCGATGCGGGCCACGGCGTCGGCGCAGGTCTTGCCGATCCGCGCGCGCATCTCGGGGGTGATGGCGGGGCCGGGGGCCTCCTCGAAGACCTTCTGGTGACGGCGCTGCAGCGAACAGTCGCGTTCGCCCAGATGGACGGCGCCGCCCTTGCCGTCGCCGAAGACCTGCACTTCGATGTGGCGGGGCGTGGTCAGGTATTTCTCGATATAGACTTCGTCGTTACCGAAGGCGGCTTTCGCCTCCGATCGGGCCTGATGGAACGCGGCATCCATGTCGCGTGCCGTCTTGGCCAGCTTCATGCCGCGCCCGCCACCGCCCGCCGTGGCCTTGACGATGACCGGATAGCCGATTTCCCCGCCGATCCGCTCCGCATCCTCGATCGTCGGCACGCCGCCTTCGGAGCCGGGAACGCAGGGCACGCCCAGATTCAGCATCGTGTCCTTGGCGGTAATCTTGTCGCCCATGATGCGGATGTGTTCCGCCGTAGGACCGATGAAGGTGATGCCGTGATCCTGGAGCGCCTGAACGAAGTTCGCGTTCTCGGACAGGAAGCCATAGCCGGGGTGGATCGCCTCCGCCCCCGAAATCTCGCAGGCGGAAATGATCGCGGGAACCGACAGATAGGACAGCGTGCCCGAGGCCGGGCCGATGCAGATCGACTCGTCCGCCATGCGCACATGCATCGCGTCGGCATCCGCCGTCGAATGGACCGCGACCGAGGCGATGCCCATTTCGCGCGCCGCGCGCACGACACGCAGCGCAATCTCTCCGCGATTGGCGATCAGGATTTTCTTGAACATGGGCTTACCCCAAGATCACGAGCGGGGCACCGAATTCAACGGGCGCGCCGTCTTCGACCAGGATGCGCGTGACCTTGCCGGCGCGGGGGCTGGGAATCTGGTTCATCGTCTTCATCGCCTCGACGATCAGCAGGGTCTGGCCTTCGGCGACCGTATCGCCGACCGACACGAAGGCGGCCGATCCCGGTTCGGACGATAGGTAGACGGTGCCGACCATGGGCGAGGTGACAGCACCGGGATCTTGTGCTGGATCTTCCTGCGGGGCCGCTGCTGCGGCGGCGGGGGCCGGCGCGGCTGCCGGGGCGGCGACGGCATGCTGCACGGGGGCGGCGACCATCTGACGGGCGACACGAACGTTCAGGGCGTCGTCCTCGCCGTATTCGCGGCTGACTTCCAACTCGCTCAGATCGTTTTCGCGCAGAAGTTCGGCGAGGGCCTTGATGAAGGCGACATCGCTTTCGTGGTTCTTTGTCATTCCCGTCTCCGCAGCCTGTTTCCTTCGCCCTTACCCCGGACAGGACGCGAGGGAAAGCATTTGCGAAGCGCGGCGGTCAATCCGGGGCGGTCGCCAAGGGACGGCAGGCGAAGTGGCTCGCCATTGGCAGACGACATCTGAATTCCCCAATGACATCACATAGAATGCGAACGGGTCGCGGGAGGATGCCGCGTCGGTGCCGATCCTATCGTCGTCGGTCCAGAAGGGTCAGCGTCGGTGGGATCATCGCGTGGCGAATTTCGGCGACACTGGCGAGGATGTTCTGCCTCGCCGCTTCGATGGGCGAACCCGTGGCGTCTGCTTCCGTCGCGGCGATCTTACGAGTGCGGCGAAGATCGGCGAGGACCAGGGCCGCGCCCGCCTCCAGACCTGCGATGGCGTCGGTGGAAGCGATGCGTCGGGCGGACATGGGTGCGGCACCATCGTCGATCCGGGTCGGACCGCCCGTTCGGATCCGGTCGGGCAGAGCGGCCCCCGACCCCATCGTATCCGGCACAGGAACGAGGGGCGTGGGCGATACAGGGGGCGGAATCGGTTTGAAAGTAGTCGGGACGTCGCGTGAACTGTTGGGCTGGATCTCCATACCGAGTCCTCCGTTGCCGTTGATATCGACCGAAAGGGTGGCAAGAGAGTCTTTAGATTGTGTTAAAAGGGGACGCGGGATCGCGTCCCCCAATTCATCACGCCGCGCGGTCGAGGGTTTCGGCCGATTGCGGCTCCTCACTGGCGCGCAGGGCCTCTACATCCCGGGTAAAGGCCTCGCGCGACGTGTTCCCGCCTTGCAACTCCTCCAGCATTTGGTCGGAGATGAGGTCCAAGCGTGCTGCCTCCGCATATCGCTTGGCCAGCGCCGCATCCAGGTTGCGCGCGAAGGCGAGATCGAGGCGTTGCGACTCGGAGATCACACTGTCGAGCGTGATGCTTCTGGCCTCCTCCACCGTCGGTTGCGCGACGTCCGATCTGACCGCAGTTGATGTGTCAGGCGGCGCTGAGGACCCGTTTTGCAAGGTATCGTTGCCGTTGGTCGTGCCGGGACCGGTTCCGGTCCCGTCCTCGCTGCCGACCGTGTCGGGCCCGCTGGCCGCGGTGCCGCCCGTTTCCGAGGGGCCATCCGCGTCGGTGGGGGCGTCGGGTTCGGACTGGGGGTCGGTGCTGTCGTCCGGTGGTGGGGGACTTGGACGGTTGAATGGCCCGGAGGCGATACTGCCGATTGTCGTCATTTCATGCTCCTGCATCTGAAGGTTTCGTACAGGGCAAAAAAAACCCCGCCGCGTGCCAATTGAAAGGACGCAGCGGGGCCATATGGTGACGTGGTTAACTTATATGAATCAGACCTTTATCGATTCATCCGGTTCTCGATCAGATCATCGACCACTGAAGGATCCGCCAAGGTAGACGTGTCCCCCAAGGTGTCGTGATCGTTCTCGGCGATCTTGCGCAGGATGCGGCGCATGATCTTGCCCGACCGCGTTTTGGGCAGGCCAGGGGCCCATTGGATCAGATCGGGTTTGGCGATCGGTCCGATTTCGGAGCGGACCCAGTCGGACAATTCCTTGCGCAACGCCTCCGACGGCTCCTCTCCGCCCATCAGCGTGACATAGGCATAGATGCCCTGACCCTTCACATTGTGCGGATAGCCGACGACGGCTGCTTCGGCGACGGCCTTATGCGCGACCAAGGCGCTTTCGACCTCCGCCGTGCCCATGCGGTGCCCCGACACGTTGATGACATCGTCCACGCGCCCGGTGATCCAGTAGTAGCCATCGGCATCGCGGCGACAGCCATCACCGGTGAAATAGTAGTTCTTGTAGTCCGAGAAATAGGTCTTCTCGAACCGCGCGTGATCGCCCCAGACCGTTCGCATCTGGCCGGGCCAGCTGTCGGCGATGCACAGCACACCTTCGGCGGCCGTCTCGTTGATTTCTTCGCCGGTCGTCGGCTCCAGGATCACGGGCTGGATGCCGAAGAAGGGCAGGGTGGCCGAACCGGGTTTGGTCGGTGTCGCCCCCGGCAGCGGCGTCAGCAGGTGGCCACCGGTTTCGGTCTGCCACCAGGTGTCGACGATGGGGCATTTTCCCTTGCCGATGATATCGTTGTACCAGGTCCAGGCTTCTGGATTGATTGGCTCTCCGACGGTGCCGAGGATGCGGATGGAACTGAGGTCATAGGGTTCCACAAAGGAATTGCCCTGACCCATCAACGCGCGCAAAGCCGTGGGCGCGGTGTAGAACTGCGCGACCTTGTGCTTGTCGCAGACGGCCCAGAACCGGCCGGCATCGGGATAGGTCGGGACCCCCTCGAACATCAGGGTCGTGGCGCCGTTCGCAAGCGGGCCATAGACGATGTAGCTGTGGCCCGTGACCCAGCCGACGTCAGCGGTGCACCAGAACACCTCCCCGTCCTTGTAGTCGAAGGTGTATTGATGCGTCATCGCCGCATAGACGAGGTATCCGCCGGTCGTATGGACGACACCCTTGGGCATCCCCGTCGATCCGGACGTGTAGAGGATGAAGAGCGGGTCTTCGGCGTCCATCTCTTCGGGCGGGCAATCGTTGGACACGTCCTGCTCGGCTTCGTGAAGCCAGATGTCACCTTCGGGGCGCAGCGCGACCTGTTGCCCGGTTCGCTTGACGATCAGGCACTTCACGTCGTGGTCCGCGTGCAGCAGCGCCTGATTGACGTTGTCCTTGAGGTTCGTCACGCGCCCGCCGCGCGGGGCACCGTCGGCCGTGATCACGACCTTCGCATCGCAGCCGTTGATCCGCGCGCCCAGGGCATCAGCCGAGAAACCGGCGAAGACGATCGAATGGATCGCGCCAATCCGCGCGCAGGCCAGCATGGCATAGGCCGCCTGCGGGATCATCGGCATGTAAAGGACGACGCGGTCGCCCTTGGTCACGCCCATGCCCTTGAGGACGTTGGCGAATTTGCAGACATGCGCGTGCAGCTGCTGGTACGTGATGTGCTGCGCTTTATCGTCCGGCGAGTCGGGCTCCCAGATGATCGCGGTTTGGGTGCCCCGGTCTTTGAGATGGCGGTCGATGCAATTGGCGGCGACGTTCAGGGTGCCGTCCTCGAACCACTTGATCGACACGTTGCCGGGCGCGAAGGAAGTATCCTTGACGCGGGTGAACGGCTTGATCCAATCGACGCGCTTGCCATGCTCGGCCCAGAACGCCTCGGGGTCCTCGACACTGGCTTGATACATCGCGTCATAGGTGGCGCGGTCGGCGTGGGCGTTGGCGGCCATCTCGGCCGAGGGCGGGTACATCTGATCGTCGGGCATGGGTCCTCCTTGGCCCTGCAGGGCCGGGTCGGGGGCGCGGGGCCCCCGTGGTATCTATTCAGATCGCGAGGTATTCGGCCCGCAGCTTCTCATCGCTCAGGACTTCGGAGGCCAGGCCGTCGAAGACCACGCCGCCGGTGTCGAGGATGACCGCGCGGTCCGACAATTCCAACGCGCGCACGGCATTCTGTTCGACCAAGATGGTGGTCATGCCCAGCTTGCGGATCTCGATCAGGGTCTTCTCGATCTCGTCGACGATCACGGGGGCAAGACCCTCGTAGGGCTCATCCAGAAGCAGCAGCTTGACGTCGCGGGCCAGTGCGCGCGCGATGGCCAGCATCTGCTGCTCGCCGCCCGACAGGGTCACGCCTTCCTGCTTGCGCCGCTCGCCCAGGCGGGGGAACAACTCGTACAGCCGCTCCAGCGACCAGCCGATCGGCGGGGCGATCTGCGCCAGCTTCAGGTTTTCCTCGACCGTCAGGCCCGCGATGATCCGGCGGTCTTCGGGCACCAGACCCAGACCCGCCTGCGCGGCCTCATGGGCCTTCATGTTGTGAAGCGGCTGATGATCCAGCCAGATTTCCCCGTGCTTCAACTCTGGGTCGCCGACCCGCGCACAGGCCCGCAGGGTCGAGGTCTTCCCCGCCCCGTTGCGCCCCAGCAGGGCCAGGATCTCGCCCTCGTGGACGTTGAAGCTGACACCTTGGACGATGTAGCTTTCGCCGTAGTAGGCATGGATGTCGTGCACGCTGAAATAAGCGGGAGCCGTGGCGGCCTTGTTGGCGTCACGGGTGAAGTCGGGTTTGACGGTCATCGGATGATCTCCTCAGTGGCCGCTGGACTCGCCCAGGTACGCTTCGCGCACCTTGGGGTGGCCCTTGATGTTTTCGGGGGTGTCCTCGACCAGCGGGGTGCCCTGCGCCAGCACGGTGATCCGTTCGGCCAGCGAAAAGACGACGTGCATGTCGTGTTCGATGATGGCGATGGTGATCGGGCGGCTGTCCTTGATCTGCTTGAGCAGGTCGATGGTGTTGTTGGTGTCCGCCCGCGCCATGCCCGCCGTCGGCTCATCCAGCAGAAGCAGGCGGGGTTCCTGCGCCAGGCACATACCGATTTCCAGCCGCCGCTTGTCACCGCGTGACAGCGATGCGGCGTGCATGCCGCGCTTTTCGGCCATGTTCATGTCTTCGAGCATATGTTCTGCCTTGTCGACGATTTCGCCGTCGCGCAGCAGCTGCTTGTAGCCGTGCAGGGCGAAGGCCCCGTCGCGCTTGGCCAAGCAGGGGATCATCATGTTTTCCATGACCGTCAGGTCCCCGAAAATCTCGGGCGTCTGGAAAACACGGCTGATGCCCATCTGATTGATCTCGTGCGGCTTGCGCCCCAGGACCGACTGACCCTCGAAGGTGACCGACCCCGTGTCCGGGATCAGCTTGCCGACCAGGCAATTGAGCAAGGTCGATTTGCCCGCCCCGTTCGGACCGATGATGGCGTGGACCGTCTGCTCGGCGATCGACAGGTTGACGTCGCCCAGGGCCTGCAACCCGCCGAAGCGCTTGCCGACGTTCTTGACCTCCAGAATGCCCATGGCTCAGTCCTCCGCCGATTTGCGTTGCTCGGCGGCTGCCGACTCGACCGGCTCCGCCTTCTTGTCGCGCCGGAACACCGTTGCGATCTTCTGAGTGCCCTGCACCAGACCGCCGGGCAGGAAGATGACGACCGCCATGAACAAAAGGCCAAGCGTCAGATGCCAGCCCTTGCCCACGAACGGGTAGATCAGGGTGACGACGATGTCGGACGCTGTGTCGGGCAGGAAGGAAAACCACCCCTCAAGCGTGGACTTGTTGATCGTCGAGACGATGTTCTCGAAGTACTTGATGAAGCCCGCCCCCAGGATCGGCCCGATCAGCGTGCCAGCCCCACCAAGGATGGTCATCAGCACGACTTCGCCCGACGCGGTCCAGAACATCCGCTCGGCCCCGACCTGCGTGTCCATCGCCACCAGAAGACCACCCGCCAGACCGGCATACATGCCCGAGATCACGAAGGCCGCCAGAGTGTAGGGCTTGGGGCTGATCCCGGTATAGTTGAGACGGTTCTGGTTTGATTTGACCGCCCGCAGCATCATCCCGAAAGGCGAATTGAAGATCCGGATCGACAGGTAGAACGCGATCAGCATCATGAACCCGGCCAGATAGTATCCGACATTGAATGTGAACGACCAGGCACCGAAGCGCAGCGTCTCGCTCGCCGCCATGTCCAGACCGAACAGGCTGGCGCGGGGCGTCTGGCCCGGCTCCAGCGCGCCGTCCAGGATGCGGGCGTCGAAGTATTGCAACTGCATCCCCGTCTCGCCGCCGGTGATCGGCGTCAGGACGGAATAGGCCAGAGCGAAAGACATCATCGCAAAGGCCAGCGTCAGGATCGAGAAGTAGATCCCCGACCGCCGCAGCGAGATATAGCCCACCAGCAGCGCGAACAGCCCCGCGACCACCATCGACGCGATGATCGACGGAATGACGTTCAGCGTCAGCAGCTTCATCGACCAGATGCCCGCATAGGACCCGACGCCGAGGAACGCGGCATGCCCAAAGCTGAGGTATCCGGTCAAGCCGAACAGGATGTTGAAGCCGATCGCGAAGATACCGAAGATCACGAAGCGCTGCATCAGGTCCGGGTAACCCGCATTGAACTGCGCCATCGCGGAATTGCCGGGAAACGGGTTCAGAAGGAACGGCGCGAAGAGCGTCAGGGCGATGACCAGCAGGAAGATCGCAAAATCTTTCTTGCGCAGGCCAAGCGCGCCGCCGGTATTGGCCGTCTGGGCGCGCCGCGGCTGGGCGGCGGCACCGGGGGCCTGTTGGGTCTGGTCTGTCATGGTCCTATTCCTCCATCACGCCCTTGCGGCCCATGAGGCCACGCGGACGGGTCAGCAGCACGATGATGGCCACGAGATAGATGATGATCTGGTTGATGCCCGGCAGCACGTCGAGGACTTCGGCCATGGACGCGAACGCCTCGATGATCCCGAGCAGGAACCCGGCGAGCACCGCGCCCGGCAAAGACCCCATGCCCCCCACCACGACCACCACGAAGCTGAGCACGAGGAAGTCCATGCCCATATGGTAATTCGGTGAGTTGATTGGGGTGTACATGACGCCTGCCAATCCCGCGACGGCCGCGGCAATGCCGAACATGATGGTGAACCGCTTGTCGATGTCGATGCCCAGCAGGGTAACGGTTTCCCGGTCGGCCATCCCGGCGCGCACGACCATCCCGAATGTGGTGAACTGCAGGAAGGCAAAGACGGCGGCAATGATGACGGCGGCGAACATGAAGTAGATCAGACGCCAATAGGGATAGACGATGGAGCCCGCGTCGAAGCCCAGCATCAGCCCGAAATCGAAGCTGCCCACGAAGGCCTGCGGGGCCGGCGTCGGGATCGGGTTGGCCCCGTAGAAATACTTGATGACCTCTTGCAACACGATGGCCAGGCCGAAAGTCACCAGGATCTGGTCGGCATGCGGGCGCTTGTAGAAGTGACGGATAAGGCCGCGTTCCATGGCGACGCCGATGCCGATCATCACCGGAATGGCGAAGAGGATCGAAAGCGGCACCGCCCAGTCGATGATGGCCGCCCCGGTGTTCACGCCGAAAAAGTCATACATATAGGGGACTTGAAGTTCCAGCGGGTTGCCCAGAAAGTCGGTCCGGCTCTCGTCGACGACGGTGTGCGACAGGTTGAGCAATCTGGAAAAGGTGACGGCGCAGAACGCACCGATCATGAAGAGCGCGCCGTGGGCGAAGTTCACCACGCCCAGCGTGCCGAAGATCAGCGTCAGACCCAGGGCGATGAGCGCATAGGCGCTGCCCTTGTCGAGGCCGTTCAGGAATTGAAGGATGATGGCTTCCATCGGAGGCCCCCCGGCGTTGTGGGATGGAGGAGCCGCCGCGCCGGTCGTGGCGCGGCGGCGGAGAGGCGATCAGGCGCCCGGGTTACAGGTGCCGAGCGAACCGCCGGCGAACTGCGGGTGATCGGGCTCATAGGTGACCTGATCGACCGGGGTGGCCTCGACGATTTCGACCAGGTCGAACTCGTTCTCGGGGTTCTCCTTGCCGCGCACGACCAGGACGTCCTTGAAGCACTGGTGATCGGCGCCACGGTACAGCGTCGGACCGTTGCCAAGGCCGTCGAACTCGTAGTCCTCCAGGGCTTCGCCGACGGCGCAGGGGTTGAAGCTGCCGGCGCGGGTCACGGCATCCGCATAGAGCAGGGTCTGCACATAGCAGGTGTGCGCCGCCTGGCTGGGCGGGAAGCCGTACTTTTCGCCGAAGGACTTCACGAAGGCGTTGGTGCCCGAATAGCGGTCGCCCAGCTCGTTCTCCAGCTTCCAGTCCCAGTTCTGGGATCCGACGATACCGGCGATATTGGCGCCCGCACCACGTGCCATCAACTCGGAGTAGAGCGGCACGACGATCTCGAACTTCTTGTCGCCGACCATCCGGTCGCGCAGGCCGAACTGCACCGCGTTGGTCAGCGAGTTGACCATGTTCCCGCCGTAGTGGTTCAGGACCAGAACGTCGGCGTCCGACTGCAGGACGGGCGCGATGTACGACGAGAAGTCGGTCTGGGTCAGCGGCGTCTTGACGGCGTTCACCGTCTCCCAGCCCATCGCCTCGGTCGAGGAGGTGATCGCCTCCTCGGTGGTGTAGCCCCAGTTGTAGTCGGCCGTGAGGTGATATGCCTTGCGGTCGCTGCCGTAGAGGTTGTTGAGGATCGGCGCGAGGGCCGCACCGGACATGTAGGAGTTGAAGAAGTGACGGAAACCGTTCGCCTTCTTGTCCTTGCCCGTGGTGTCGTTGGCGTGCGTGAGGCCCGCCATGAAGATGATCCCGGCTTCCTGACAAAGCGCCTGGACGGCCACGGCCACACCCGAGGAGGAGCCGCCGGAGATCATGATCGCGCCTTCGCGCTGGATCATCGACTGGGCCGAGGCGCGCGCGGCGTCGGATTTGGTCTGTGTGTCGCCGGTGACGAACTGGACTTTCTTGCCCATGATGCCGGTGCCGTCGAGAACCTGCGAGGAGAAGGTCTGCATCATGCCGCCGTCGCCTTCACCGTTCAGGTGCTGGACGGCCAGTTCGAAGGCGCGCAACTCGTCGGCACCCTCGTCGGCGTAGGGGCCGGATTGGGGCACGTTGAAGCCCAGCGTGACGGTGTCGCCCTGGGGCGCGTTGGTGAAGCCGGTGTGGGCGTCGGCCCAGACCGCGCCGGTGAACAGCGTCGGAGTGGCGAGGCCGGCGGCACCTGCGGCGGCACCGGTCTTCATCACGCCACGGCGGGTGAAGTTCGATTTGGTCATTGAGACCCTCCCTGTTTTTGAGATGCCGCACATCCCCTCCCAGAGCGTGCGGATCGGACCCGTCGAGTTGACGGGATGTCGGCATAATGACGTTTGGAGGGTCAAATCTTCAATAAGGCTTCATCTGCGCTACGTTTTCTTGTAAATAAAATGACAGGTCGTGCGGGAAATTTGTAAATCCGTTATCCCGCAGGTGCGAAAGATGACGCTGCGTCTGCAGCAATTTCAGCGAGTCCAAGAGGTTGCATGCCCCGATCCATTCCCACGGGCCGCCGCATCCGCGAACGCCGACTGTCGCTCGGGCTCAAACAGGCCGCGCTGGCGACGACCGTTGGGATCTCCCCGTCCTACCTCAACCTGATCGAACACAATCGCAGGGCGATCGGCGGGGCCCTTCTGACCCGCCTGGCCGAGGCGCTCGGCTCCGATCGCGCGGCTTTGGCCGAAGGTGGCGATTCCGCATTGATCGAGGCGGTGCAGGCGGCCGGGGCCGCGGGCGGCGTGGCCGAGGGACCGCTGGCCGATGCCGCGACCCTGGCGCAGCAGCATCCCGCCTGGGCCCGCCTGATCGAGGCGCAGGCCGAGGCTATGGCCGCGCAGGCCCGCACGATCGAGGCGCTGTCGGATCGCCTGTCCCACGATCCGACGCTGGCCGAAGCCATGCACGAGTTGCTGTCCACGGTTTCGGTCGTCCGCTCCACCGCGTCGATCTTGGCGCAGACGCCCGAAATCGACGCCAACTGGCGCGGGCGTTTCCACGCCAATCTGGACGCCGACAGTCGCCGCCTTGCCGATGGGGTGGAGGCGGTGATGGAGCTGTTCGACGGACGCGCCACCGACGGGGGGGAGCGGCTTTTGCCGTCGGAGGTGGTGTCGCGGTTCCTCGACGATGCTGGACACCGGTTTCCTGCCCTAGAAGAACTGGGGACGTCGGCCATCGCGCCGCTGGTGGCCGGGCTGGCGGACCCGCAGGCCCGTGCATTGGCCGCCGATATTTTGCGCGGCGACGCCGAAGACGCCGCGCGCCTGCCACGGGAAGTGGTGGAGGCGGCGTCCGGCCCCGACGATCTGATTGCGGCGGCGGGTGGCGACCTTGCCCTGGTGCTTCGCCGCCTGGGCACGGTCGATCCGGGGCGCGGGCTGGTCGTCTGCGACGCGGCGGGCGCGCTTTTGCGGCGCAAGCCGGTGGCGGGTTTTGCATTGCCGGTGATGGGCGCGGGCTGCCCGCTCTGGCCGATTTTCGGGGCATTGGCGCGGCCCGGACATCCCATTTCCACGGTGATCGAGACGCCGGACGGGGCTGTCTGGCGGGTCCATGCGGTGGCTCAGGCCGCGGTCCCGACGGGCTTTCGCGATGTGCCTGTCCTGCGGGCCACGATGTTGCTGACGCGCGCGGACGGCACGGGCGATGCTATGCCCGTCGGCCCCGGCTGCCGCGTGTGCCCGCGCCCCGCCTGCGCCGCACGGCGGGAGCCGTCGATCCTGACCGGGGGCGTCGCGCTGGACATGGCCCCCGTCACGGAGGACACTTGAGTCGTGAAATGACCGGAGGGGAGGCCGGGCATGGTCGAGACGAACGATGGGACACCGCCACCGGGCCGCGTCCTTCTGATCGAGGATGAACCCAACATCGCGACCGCGATTTCTTTTTTGCTGGGCCGCGAGGGCTGGCGCGTCTCGACCCATTCCGATGGGGCCACCGCGCTGGATGCAGTCGCCCGACATACACCCGATGTCGTCGTGCTGGACGTGATGCTGCCGGGGCGGTCGGGGTTCGACGTGCTGGGCGGCATCCGGGCGGGGACGGGCGACGTGCGCGCGGATCTGCCGGTCCTGATGCTGACCGCCAAGGGGCAGACCAAGGACCGGGAGCGGGCGGCGGCCCTGGGGGCCACGCGTTTCATGACCAAACCCTTTTCCAATCAGGAGCTGGTCGCCGCCGTCGCCGATCTGGCCCGCGGCCCGGTATGAGTGTGTCGCCGGACATCGGCACCGCCGCCGGCGCAGCGCAGCGTCGGGCCCTGCGGCGCGCGCGCATCGCCGACGCGCTGCGTCTGTTGCCGTTTCTGGGCCTGCTGCTGTTCGTTCTGCCCGATCTGGTGTTATCGGGCGGCCCCGCGACGACCGGGGCAACGGCCCCTTGGCTGATCTATCTCTTTGCCGCGTGGATCCTTCTGGTGCTGCTTTCGGCTTGGCTGGGTCACCTGCACGCCCGCGCCGAGCGTGATGCGGTCGACCCGCAGGGGCGCTAGGCGGTGCAACTGTCGCTGAATCTTCTGATCGCGCTGTCGCTTGTCTATGTTGTCTTCCTGTTCGCCGTGGCCTTCGCCGGGGAACGTCTGGCCGCACAGGGGCGCAGCCTGCTGCGCGGGCCGGCGATCTATACCCTGTCGTTGTCGATCTATTGCACGGCCTGGACGTTCTACGGTGCGGTCGGCTACGCGGCGCGCTCGGGGCTGGAGTTCATGACGATCTACCTTGGCCCCACGCTCGTCTTCATTGGCTGGTGGTGGTTCCTGCGCAAATTGGTCCGGATCGGGCGGGCCGAGCGCATTACGTCGATCGCCGACATGATTTCCTCCCGCTATGGGAAGTCGAATGGGATCGCGGTCCTGGTGACATTGCTGGCCGTGGTCGGCACCACCCCTTACATCGCGCTGCAATTGCAATCGGTCACGCTGTCGTTCGGTGTCTTCGCCGCCCCCGGCACGCAGGCGGGCGATCTGACCGGCCTGGCCTTTTGGGTCGCGGCGGGGCTGGCGGTGTTCACGATTATCTTCGGCACCCGCAAACTCGACACCGGAGAACGTCACGACGGCATCGTCAGCGCCATCGCGGTAGAGGCCGTCGTCAAGCTGGTCGCGCTATTGTCGGTCGGCATCTTCGTGGTCTGGGGTCTGAACGGCGGTCTGGGCCCCACGCATCAGGTCATTGCCACATCGTCGCTGGCCGACTGGACGGCGGTGCCCGGCCGCTGGGCGGGGCTGATCCTGGTCTCTGCCGCCGCCGTGATCTGCCTGCCGCGCATGTTCCAGGTGCTGGTGGTCGAAAATTCGGACGACCGCCATGTGGCGACCGCGTCCTGGGCCTTTCCGACCTATCTTCTGGCGATGTGCATCTTCGTGGTGCCGATCGCGGCGACGGGTCTTGCGCGGATGCCCACGGGCGCGAACCCCGATCTCTTCGTGCTGACGCTGCCGCTGGCCGAGGGGCAGGGCGGGCTGGCGCTTCTGGCGTTTCTGGGCGGGTTTTCCTCCGCCACCTCGATGGTGATCGTGGCCGCCGTGGCGCTGGCGACGATGCTGTCGAACCATGTGGTCATGCCGCTGTGGTTGGCGGTGAACGAACGGGGCGAAGGGCGGGCGTCGATCTCGGGCGACGTGCGCGGCGTCGTGCTGCGCGCGCGGCGTGCTTCGATCCTGATCGTCCTGGCGATGGGCTATCTGTATTTCCGAGCGACGGGGGGGACGGCGGCGCTCGCCTCTATCGGTCTTATCAGTTTCGTGGGCATGGCGCAGGTTCTGCCGGCCCTCGCCTTTGGCTTGTTCTGGACCGGGGCGACGCGGATCGGGGCGGCGGCGGGCATCGTGACGGGGTTTGTGGTCTGGGCCTGGACGATGTTGCTGCCTGTTCTTGCCAGTGACGCGGTCCTGGCGTCTGGCCCGTTCGGCATCGCGGTACTTCGCCCCGAAGGTCTGTTCGGGTTGACGGGCGATCCGCTGGTCACGACCGTCCTTTTGTCGCTGGGGCTGAATACGCTCGCCTTTTGCACCGGGTCGCTGCTGACGCGTCCCACCCCGATGGAGCAGTTGCAGGCCCCGCGCTTCGTGCAGGTCTTTGATCGGGCCGCCCCGCGGCGGGGTCGCCGCAGCGACGGCGCGCGGGCCGACGAGCTTCTGATAATGGCGCAGCGAATTCTGGGTGGGCGCGAGGCGCAGGCGCTTTTCGCGGGCGAGGCGACATTGCAGGGCCGCGCCGGCGACCTGCCGGAGACGACGCCCGACCTGTTGGAGCGGTTGGAGCGGCGGCTGGCCGGGTCGGTCGGGGCCGCCACGGCCCATGCGATGGTCACCGGCATCACCGGCGATGCCGCCGTTTCGGTCGAGGATCTGCTGGCCGTGGCCGACGAGACGGCACAGATCATGGATTACTCCGCCCGGCTGGAGGCGCAATCGGCCGAACTGGGCCGCACCGCGGCCGAACTGCGGGCGGTCAACGACAAGCTGACGGCGCTAGGGCATCAGAAGGACGCCTTCCTGAGCCAGGTCAGTCACGAATTGCGGACGCCCATGACCTCAATCCGCGCATTCTCCGAGATCCTGCGGGCCGAGGGGCTGGAGCCGTCGGAGCGGGCGCATTACGCCGGCATCATCTTGGAGGAAAGCGAGCGTCTGACCCGGCTTCTGGACGATCTGCTGGACCTCAGCGTGCTGGAATCGGGGCAGGTCGTGTTGCATCCCGCACCGGTCAACCTGCGCCATGTGATCGACCGGGCGGTCACGGCGTCGGGCCGGACCGGCCTGGATATCACGCGCGACCCGTCGTCCGAGGACATCGTGCTGATGACCGACGGCGACCGGTTGGCGCAGGTCGTGATCAATTTGATCACGAATGCCGGCAAGTATTGCGACGCGGCCACTCCCGCCCTGCGCATCCAAGTGCGGCGCGACGGCGCGGAGGTGACGCTGGATTTCATCGACAACGGGTCGGGCATCGCCGCTGGCGATCGTGGCCTTATCTTCGAGAAATTCGCCCGTTTGAGCGATCAGGCCGCCGCAGGCAGCGCGGGCTTGGGTCTGGCCATCTGCCGGGAGGTGATGCTGCGCCTAGGCGGAGACGTCACTTATCTGCCGGGACAGGGTGGGGCGGCGTTCAGGCTGCGCCTGCCCGACCTCGAACCCGTGTCCCGCGCGGCGGAATAGCCACGCGTTTCACCGGCGTCGCAAGGCTTTGTTAACCCGAATGTCGCAGACAGGAGATCGAACCGCACTCGTCCTGGATGTCATGCCACCCGATTCGTCTCTTTCTCCCCTGCGCCGCATGGCAGGGGGCCGCGCCGCAGGCGCCCCTCCCGCCGCGGACGCCCCGCCCGCGCCGGGGTTGGAGCGGGCGCTCGCCACAGCGGCGCTGCGGGTCGGCGACGGTATCGCCGGCCTGGGTCTGGGAACGGCCGATCGCTCCTCCAGACGGCTGGACGCTGCAGCGGCGTTCGAAGGGTTCGACGAAAAGGCCCTGTGTCTGATGATCGACCCGCCGGACCTGACGACCGAAGAGGTGGCTGCGCATTCGCAGGACACGCTCGCCGCGCTGACGGGATTGATCGTGCTGCCGCCCTCGGTGACGGACGCTTTGATCGAGGTGCAGACGATCGGGCGGGTGGACGGACCGGCCCGCGCCCCCCGTCGCCCGACCCGCATCGACGCCGCTCTGGTCCAGCCTTTCGCCCGGTCTTTGCTGGAACAGGTCCGCCGCCTTGCCGCGTCCGACAGCGATGAGCCGAAGATCGGAAACCTGCGCACCGGCAGCTTCCTGGCCGGCCCCGAGTCGCTGTCGCTGGTTCTGACGGCGCATCGGTACCTGCGGCTGGATCTTGACCTGAAACTGGGTGACGGTGTGCGGTCCGGCACCATTTCCGTTCTGGTGCCGCTGGATGAGATGGCGCTGCCACAGGTCGGCGACGATATCGATCCGGAAGCGGGATGGAAAGCGTCGATGCGCGCCACGGCGATGGACGCGCCCGTCTTGTTGCAGGCCGTCCTGCCGCCCTTGCGTTTGCCTTTGTCACGTCTTCTGTCCCTCAAGGTAGGCGACGTGATACCACTGCCGCATCACGCGCTGGCCGAAGTCGCCCTGCACGGCGGATCGTCGGGCGTGACCGTTCCGGGACGCGCGTCGGTCCCGCGTGGCACGTCCCTCGTGGCGCGGCTGGGGCAATTGAACGGAATGCGCGCGGTCAAGATCGCGGCCCTTCCCGGCGAAACCGCCGGAGATCCGCAGGACGATTCCGCATCGGGCGAATTTGGCGGAATGCCGGGCCGCGTCGCGTCTCATCCGCCCGGCGACTTGCCTCCCGCTCCGGCACGGGAAATGGCCATCCCGGGTGGTTCTGCATCAAAGGCCGCCGATCCGCTGGACTTGGATGACTTACCGGATCTTCCTGGCTTGCCCGACCTGCCATAGATCGTCAGGCCGCAACCCTTGTGCAGGGTGCCCCCGTCTGCATGCTGCACACAAAGGGAGGACGCCATGACAGACACCATCACACCGACCGGGCTGCGGGGCAGGATGCTGGCCGGCGAAATGCTGGCCGGGACGTTCATGAAGACGCCGAACCACGTCACGCTGGAAATCCTGATCCTTGCGGGTTTGGATTTTGTCTGCCTCGACGCGGAGCATGCGCCGTTCGACCGCGCGGCCATCGACGCTTGCATGGCGGTGGCGCGGGCGCGGAATTTTCCGGTGCTGGTCCGCATCGGGGACGGAAGCCCGGCACGCATTCTGGACGTGATGGACATGGGGGCCACCGGCATCGTCGTCCCGCACGTCGACAGCGTGGACAAGGCGCGGGCCATCGCGCGGGCGGCGCGGTTCGGGCACGGCGGGCGCGGCTATGCCGGATCGACCCGCTGGGCCGGATATACGTCGCAGAAAATGCCCGATCTTCTGGCACGCAGTCGTGCGGAAACCATTGTGCTGGCGCAGATAGAAGAACCAGAAGGGGTGGACGCGGCCGCCGACATCGCCGCGGTGCCGGGGATCGACGGGCTGTTCACCGGGCCCGCCGACCTCAGCGTGTCGTATGGCCACGAGAGCGTCGACAACGACGACCTGCGCGCGGCGATGGACAGCGTCGGTGCGGCCTGCCGGGCGGCGGGCAAGACATATGTCACTTGGGTTCCGGACGAGGCGACGGCGGCGGCGTGGCGGCACTACGGGTTCACCACCTTTGTCGTATCCTCGGAGCATGGCTGGATGCTGAACGGCGCGCGCGCCGTCGTGAAGGGCATCCACGATCTGAATTGACGTTCACGTCATGCGTCCGGCGCAAGGGGGAAATGCCGCACCTGCATTGGTAAATCGCCGCGTTGCCGCATAAGTCTAGGTCAACCAGAAGCGGTGGGGATCGCCCCGCCGCATTGACCCGGAGAAGACCCGATGACCCATATCGACCTTGACACGATGGCAATTGAATCCCGCGCCCGCGCCCTGCGTGCCGCCTATGTGCGCGACGCCATCGCCGGCCTGTTCGCGCGTCTGCGCGGCGTCCGCGCTTCGGGCAACGCCACCGTCTGAGTCCGCCGCAACGGCGTTGCGAAGGCCCCCGCGTGGGGCCTTTTGCATGTCGGGCGAAGCGGCTAGGGGGGGCCATGAGCAATGATACCCCCACCCGCCCCACGCTGCGCCTGAAACCCAAGGCGGACGCCCGCCGCATTCGGCACGGGCATCCTTGGGTCTATCTGGACGATGTGGTGGCCGACCGCCGCAGCCGCGCGATCACCCCCGGCACGATCGCGACGCTGGAGGATGCGGACCGGACACCGGTCGCCACCGTCGCCGTCAACATGGAGAGCCGGATCGCCGCGCGCGTCCTGTCGCGCGACCCGGATGCAGTGATCGACGCGGGGGCGATCGCGGCGCGGATCAAGATCGCGCTGGCCCACCGCGACCGTCTGTACGCCGAACCCTTCTACCGCCTGGTCCACGCGGAAGCCGACGGCATGCCGGGTGTCGTGATCGACCGTTTCGGCGATGCCGCCGTGCTGCAGCCGAACGCCGCTTGGGCCGATGCCATGGCCGAAGACATCGCAGAGGCGCTGGTCGGTCTTGGGGTCGTTCACGTCTTGCTGAACGCATCGGGGCGGGCGCGGTCGATGGAGGGTTTGTCAGACGACACACGTTGGCTTCGTGGGGGCGTTGATGCGCCGATCGCCGTGCCGATGAACGGCGCGACCTACATGGCCGATCTGACCGGCGGCCAGAAGACCGGTCTGTTCTACGATCAGCGCCCGAACCACGCCTTCGTCGCCGGGGTCTCTCGGGGCGCGCGGGTGCTGGACGTCTTTGCGCACGTCGGGGGCTTCGGATTGGCCGCGCTGGCCGGCGGAGCGGTCTCGGCTCTGGCTGTCGATGGCAGCGCGCCGGCACTTGGACTGGCGCAGGACGGGGCCGCGCGGATGGACCGCACCGCGGACTTCACGACGCGCAAGGGCGATGCCTTCGACTTGATGACCGCATTGGCCGAGGAAGGGGAGCGGTTCGACGTCGTCGTCGCCGACCCGCCCGCCTTTGCCCCGGCCAAACCCGCGCTGACGGCCGGCCTTCGCGCGTACGAGCGGGTGGCCCGGCTGGCCGCACCGCTGGTCGCGCCCGGCGGGTACCTTACCTTGTGTTCGTGTTCGCACGCCGCCGAGTTGTCGAAATTCCGCGCGTCGAGCATTCGTGGGATCGGACGTGCGGCGCGCGAGGCGCAGCTGATCCACACCGGTTTCGCGGGCCCGGATCATCCTGTGCACCCCCAGCTTGCCGAGAGCGGATACCTCAAGACGCTGACGTTCCGGATGCTGGATTGAAGGCGTTCCTCGACGCCTGCGTCCTTTATCCGACGGTCCTGCGCGAAATTCTGATCGGTTGCGCGCGGGCCGGGCTTTACCGTCCGCTCTGGTCGCCGCGGGTGCTGGAGGAATGGGCGCGGGCGGCGCGCAAGGTTCCCGATGGGGAGATCTTTGCGCGCGGCGAAATCGCCGCGATGCGCGCGGAATTTCCCAAGGCCGAGGTCCGGCCCGGCGACGGCACGCAGGCGCGGATGTATTTGCCCGACCCCAATGACGTTCATGTCCTTGCGGCTGCGTCGGATGCCAGCGCGGATCGTCTCGTGACGCTCAACATCAAGGATTTCCCGCGCCGCGACGTGACGGCCGAGGGGATCGCGCTGCAAAACCCGGACGCCTTTTTGATGGATCTGTGGCTGGCCGACGATGCGACGGTGGCGCAGGTCGTCGAAGGCGTGCGTGCAACGGCCGAGCGCATCTCGGGTCAGGATCAGCCGTTGCGCCCGTTGATGAAACGCGCGCGCCTGCCGCGGCTTGGCAAGGCCTTGGGCTAGGGCAGGGGCAGTATTCTAGGGCAGGGGCGTCAGTGTCGTGATGCCGACGGCCCCCGCGCGGGCCAGATCGGGGTCCAGGGTCATCGGAATGTATTCACCGCGTCGCCAAAGTTCGCCCAGATCGTCGTAGTGTTTGGACAATGGATGGCCCGATTGCCCGGTCGACGTGATGAACACGCTGCTTTCGGGGTCCGCGAAATCATAGACGCCCCGGTACGTCGCCGCATGGACGTTCAAAAACGGGTTGGGCAATTCGCCCCCCGTGCGCCCGCGTTGCAGCGTGTGATCGCCGCCCGATGTCGACTGACGGATGTTCACAACCAGGCCCAGGCCCGGAATGTCGCCGAGGACGGGATGATCCGACCGCGCCTCGTGCGCGTCGCCCCAACGCCATGTCTCGACCCGTGCGCCGTAGCGGTCTTCTAGAAATTGCAGGGCGTCGTCCAGCGATTGGCGCGCGACGTCGGTGCAAGTCTCGGGTTGGGTCGACTGAATGACGTCGCACCAGGCCCCCGCGCCGCCGATGTCGCGGAACACCCGTTCGATGAACAGCGGCTCCATCCGGGGGTATTCGATGGCCAATGGGCCAAGATCGTCGCGGATCAGCCGCTGCTGTAACGCCCGCATCCACGCGGTGTAGATCAGCGGCTCGGGCAGATGTTCCGACATTTCGCCGTTCCACGCGGCCAGAAGTTCCAGCGCGACCTGGCGGCGGCGTTCCGGTGTGCCCGGTTCGGCGGCATCGCCGGTAAACCAAAGGTCGCGCCCGATCAGCGGCAGAAGGCTGCGCGCGGTGATCGACACGGTGTCCAATTGCGCTTCGATCAGACTTTCGCGGGTGTGCACGGCGCGCGCCTGCATCAGCCGCTCCATCCGCTGCACGCGCTGGCTGTCGCCCCAATAGTGGCTGATGTGATCGGGGAAGAGCGCGTCGGTCGTCTTGTTGTTGGTATTGCCCAGAAGGCCCCCGTCGGGGTCCGACCAGACGGGGTTGGCATCGGCAGGTTTCATACCGCGCCAGCGGTTCGCCTCGATCCAGCCGGGCGACGGGATACGGCCCTCGGACTGATGCAGGTCGGTCCGGTCGGGTTGGCGCCCCATGATCGTCATGGCGATGCGGGTGCCGTCGGTCAGCATCAGGTTCTGCGCGGGGGCCACGAAATGCTGCGCGGCGGCCAGACCGTCTTCGATTGTGGCCGCGCGCATAAGCTCCAGCCCCGTGCGCATGGATGTGTCGTCTTCCGCAAGGGCGGTCCACGACAGGGCCGGAACGTGGCCCACTGGCGTGACTGTGCCCAGGTCGAATTGCCCCGCCGTCAGGACCGGCCCGTTCACCGTGCGTCGCTGGGTCAGGGTGACGGGGTCGGCGTCCTTGATGGCGATGATCGTCCGCTCGGTTTCAAAATCGGCCCAGCCATCGGGAGTGCGATACTGCGTGCCGTTGTCGGGATTGATCTGCTCGATCAGCACGTCTTGGTCGTCCAGATAGGCGGAGGTCAGGCCCCAGCCCAGACGCTCCGTCCGTCCGGCCAGGACGATCGGCATGCCGGGGATCGTGGCACCGATAACCCCGCCGGTCGTCAACTCCAGCCGGGCCAGATACCAAAGGGTTGGCGCGCTGAGGCCCAGGTGCGGATCGTTGGCCAGAAGTGCGCCGCCGGCGGCCGCACGGTCGGGTGCTACGGCGAAAGCGTTGGACGCCCCCGCCAGATCGCGGTGCGGCACAGGCCAGAGAAACGGATCGGCGGTGTCGGCGGCGGCGAAGCGCGTGTCCTTCAGCGTCGGGAACAGGTCGCCGGCCAAGACAACCGTACCGTCGCCGGGCACATCGGGATGCAGATCGCGCAGACGTTCATCCGGAAGAATCAGCGAGGCGCGGGCGCGCAGCACCTCCTCTCCCAGATGGCCCGAAAGCTGCAGCGCCATAAGCTTGACGACCGCCAGACTGTCCGCCGGTTGCCAGGGCGCGACCTGAGGCTCGAACAGGAAAAACTCCGGCGCACCCCGGCCCGACGCTTCGGAGTTGAGGACCTTGACGCGCGCATTCACGCCATCCGCATAGGCCTCCAGCATGGCAAGCGTTTCGGGATCCTGCGCCGCGACGGACCGGCTGGCCGCGCGGTAAAGGCCCAGCCGGCGCATCAACTCGTCCGTGCGCAGCGTGCGCTGGCCGAAGATTTCCGACAGCCTGCCTTGGGCCGTGCGCCGCAGCAGCGTCATCTGCCACAGCCGGTCCTGCGCATGGGCATAGCCCAGGCCGAAGAAAACGTCCCGATCCGTTTGGCCAAAGATATGGGGCACGTTGTGGGTGTTGCGCACGATTTCCACCGGCGCGGTCAGGCCCGCCACCGCCTGTGTCGCATCGTAGTCGGGCAGGCTGCGCCCCGCCAGCCAGTACACGACCAGGATCGCCGCGCCTGCCAGAAGAAGGACGCCTGTCACGATGCGGAATGTCCAGCGGAACAACCGTTCCATATTCGTTCTCCGGGTTGGAACTTGCGGTGCGGCGCTCCGGTTGACCCTGTGGGCCGGGGCCGATCTAACCCCCGGACGGCTTGGATGCAAAGGGAGGTCGGCATGGCAAACGTGGCGTTTTTGGGGATGGGCGTGATGGGGGCCCCGATGGCGGGTCATCTGGCGGCGGCCGGGCACTTCGTGCAGGTCTACAATCGCACCGAAGCCAAGGCCGAGGCCTGGGTCGGCAAGCACGGCGGCGCGGCCGCTTCGACCCCGCATGCGGCGGCGCTCGGCTGCGATATCGTCATGGCCTGCGTGGGCAACGACGACGACCTGCGCAGCGTCTGTCTGGGCGGAGACGGCGCGTTCGCGGGCATGGCGAAGGGGTCGATCTTCGTCGATCACACGACCGTGTCCGCCGAAGTGACGCGTGAACTTGCCGCCGCCGCCGCCGATCGCGGCATCGCCTGGGTCGATGCGCCCGTGTCCGGTGGACAGGCGGGGGCCGAAAATGGCCAGCTCGTCATCATGTGCGGCGGGGCGCAGGCGGATTATGATCGGGTGGAGCCTGTGATGGCCTGTTTTGCCAAGCTGACCAAACGCATGGGCGACGTGGGCGCGGGCCAGTTGACCAAAATGGTCAATCAGATCTGCATCGCGGGCCTGATGCAGGGCCTGTCCGAAGCCATGACCTTCGCCCAAAAGGCGGGTCTGGACGGCGAGGCGGTGGTCGATGTCATCCAGGGCGGTGCCGCCGGATCGTGGCAGATGGTCAACCGGCACAAGACGATGCTGGCGGGCGAATACGACCACGGGTTCGCCGTGGACTGGATGCGCAAGGACCTGTCCATCTGCCTGGCCGAGGCCGAGAATATCGGTGCCCCCCTGCCGGGAACCGCGCTGATCGACCAGTATTACAAGGACGTCCAAGCCATGGGTGGCGGGCGGTGGGACACCTCGTCGTTGATGGCCCGCTTGGTCAAACTGAGCGAGTAGCGCGCGTTCAGGACAGCCAGACCCCGGCGGCGCGTGCGGGCAACGCACCGTCCGCCGTGGCGGAGGCGAAGTCCGGGGCCGTCTCGACCGCGATGTCCTCCATCCCGAAGTTAAGGATAACTTTGGCCGATCCATAGGTCAGGTGTATTACATCGTCGTCGCGGGACCAGTCCTTCAGCTTCAGCTTGCCCATGCGGTCACGCCGGAAGGCGAATGCCGCGCGATAGAACCGGAGGACGCTGTTCGCGTCGATGTGCTGCACCGCAACGGAGACGTCTTCGGGCCAATCCATCGGCAACCAGGGGGTGCCGGTCGTGAACGCTCTCTCGCCCCCTTCCTCCCACGGGATGGGAACGCGCGCACCTTCCCGCCCCGGCCCGTCGGGCCAGTAGAGCAGGTCGAGCGGGTCGGTTACGGCGGATTTTGCCAGGGCAGGTTGGGTCAATCCCAGCTCCTCCCCTTGGTAGATCAGAACCGGACCGGGGGCGGTGGCGAGCATCAATGCCAGGAATTTCGCGTCATGCGATGTGCCGTCGCCCGCCTTGCCCGCATGACGCGGTTGGTCATGCGACGACAGCCACCACCCGATTCTCCCCGCGTCTTTGGCGCGCGTCAGCACGTCCGCATAGGCGTCCGCAGTCGCACCGGCTTCGGGCAGGTCGGTGGCATAGGCCGCGCTCATCCGCCCATCGGTTGCCAGACGTTCTGCCAGTTCGATCGACTGGTTGCCCGACGTGACCTCTCCGATCAGGAACGCATCGTCGCCGGCCCAGTCGCGCAGGTTGGTGACGAAATCGATTCCGTCGCCGGGCAGCAGATCAAAGCTGTGATCCTGATAGGTGTAGGGTACGAAATTGTCGCCCGATACCTGCTCCTGCACCTTCGGATCGGCGACCGGATTGTCCTTGAGCGATGGATCGAACAGAAGCGATGTGACCGCGTCGATGCGGAACCCATCGACCCCCCGGTCGCGCCAGAACTGCATGATGGTCTTCAGCTCCTCCTGCACGTCGGTGTTGCGCAGGTTCAGGCTGGGTTGTTTGGACGTGAAATTGTGGAAGTAATACTGCCGCCGCACATGGTTCCAGGTCCAGGCGGGGGGGCCGAACTGCGACAGCCAATTATTAGGCTGGGTGCCGTCCGGCTTGGGATCGGCCCAGACGTAGTAGTCTGAATATTTCTCATCGCCCGCGATCGACCGTTTGAACCACGGTGCCTCGATCGACGTGTGGTTGAACACCTGGTCGATAAGGATGCGCAGGCCGAGATCGCCCGCGCAGGTCACGAGATTGTCGAAGTCCTGCATCGTCCCGAGGGCGGGATGGACCGACATGTGATCCGACACATCATAACCGCCGTCGTTCCAAGGCGAAGGGTAGAACGGCGACAGCCAGACCGCATCCGCGCCAAGGTCGGCGGCGTGGTGCAGCTTTTCGATGATGCCCCTCAGATCGCCGATCCCGTTGCCGGTCGTGTCGCGAAACGACCGGGGATAGATCTGATAGATAACGGGGGCGGCGGGCCAGGCGCGGTCGGTCAAAGGCTGTCTCCTGCGGGCGGCGAATGCGAAAGGCGCGCCCGGTCGGGGCGCGCCTTGGAGCAGGACTTAGGCCGCTATCATGCCCCGACGACCATGCCGCCGTTCGGATGCAGCGTCTGGCCGGTGTAGTAACTGCCGTCCGAGGAGGCGAAGAACAGATAGGCCGTCGCCACTTCCCACGGTTGACCGGCGCGACCCATGGGCGTGCCGGAGCCGAAATCCTCCACCTGTTCGGCGGGCATGGTGCCGGGAATGAACGGCGTCCAGATCGGGCCGGGGGCGACGGAATTCACGCGAATGCCCTTGTCCGCAAGGTTCCCCGCCAGCGAACGGGAGAAAGCCAGCGAGGCCCCGCGCGTCATGGAATAGGTGATCAGCGACCCCATGCCGGCGAAGGCGTTCACGGAGGAAGTGTTGATGATGCTGGCCCCTTCCTTGAGGTGGGGGAGGGCGGCTTGGGTGGTGTGGAGGTAGGCTTTGATGTTGGAGGCCATCATGCGGTCGATCTTGTCTTCGTCGAGGTTGGCGAAATCCTCGTCGAGCCACTGCTGGGCACCGTTGTTGACCAAGATGTCGAGCTGGCCGTAGGCGTCGATGGTGGCCTGTACCGCCTTGTCGCAATTGGCTTTTTTGCCCAGATCGCCGGGGATCAGGATGGCTTCGGAGCCTTCGTCTTCGACAAGTTTCTTGGTCTTTTCGGCGTCCTTATCCTCTTCGAGGTAGGCGATGGCGATCTTGGCCCCTTCGCGGGCGTAAAGCACTGAAACCGCTCGACCAATTCCACTGTCACCGCCGGTTATGAGGGCGACTTTGCCCTTGAGCTTGCCGACGCCGGGGTGGCGGGGGGCGTAGTCGGGGGCGGGGTCCATCTTGTGCTCGTCGGCGGGCATCGCGTCCTGGTGCTGAGCGGGTATGTGCTTGGTTTCCATTGGAGATTTCCTGCGTTGGGAGGGGTTGCGAAAAGAACCCCTGCCGCCGCGGTTGGTTCCGACCAGCGCGGCGCGGGCGCCACGGTGCAGGGGACATCGTGGGTGATCCACGGGTGATCTGCGGGTGATCCGGGGCGGACGTGGAATCGTTAACACTCCGCTAACCGCTCCGGCTCAGCTTGCCCCCTTTCACGGACCACCGGAGGGGATGGGATGACGACGAAGACGCAGCGGGACCGACGCTCGGAAATGGTCGGGATGATGACGCGGTTCCAATGGGACCTGGCACATGCGGCGACCCGCGACGCGATGGTGCCGGAGGCGTGGCGCGAGGTGTACGAGAAACGCTCGTCCAAGAAACGCAAGGTGAGCCTGTATCTGGACGAGGACGTCTACAAGCTTTTCAAGTCGATGGGCGCGGGGATGGGGCCGCGCATGAACGTGGTCCTGGGCGCATTCGCCCGCGCCCGGCTTGCGGGCCTGCTGGACGGCGAGGACTTGGTGGAGGAGGCGCGCGAGAGCTGGATGGGGGTGCCCAAACCCTCGATGGAGGAGTTGCGGGTGTTGCTGGAGAAGGTGGAGGCGGGGAAGCGGTGAGGGGGGTGCGTTTGGTCGTGCTGGGAGGCGGTGGCTTGGTCGAGGAGGCGCGGGCGGTGGGGGTGGGGAAGGTGTGGATGGTGAAGGTGTGGCCGACGGTGGCGAAGATCATGGCAGTATTGGAGGGGGGGAAGGACTGGTAGAGTTGAGCGGCAAATACGCAATTTTCCAATTTTATCTTATCCAAAGATATCTTCAGGCGGGGGACTCTCATCAAAAGTATCTCCCATAGAGAAGTCAACAACCATTGTGAAGCTTGGATCCTCTTCTTCGAGATCTACTACTCCAATCAAGTTTCTTACTTTTCTTGTCTTCTCGCCAATGGTGGTGTGCAGTAGTCTATCGTATAATTTCTTTGCAGCCATTTCGTCCAGAGTTACCCAGACAAAGGTGATCATGTCGAAGGGTCCAGCGCGAACCTCATAATGGGCTTTTTCGAGCAGTCGTCTGTAGCTGTTAAGGGTCCTTTTAGGGTCAAGTACAATTTTAACTTCGAAACCAATAGTTTTTGTCTTGATCTTAGCCGTAAAATCTGGAAATCCGCTGCCGAAGTTTGGCTCTATTGATTCAAACCGATTTCGAAGCCAGTGGTAAACTGAACGCTCTACTATCTCATGTCTTTGAAAGGCTTTATTTGCAGAGCGAGCACCCTCTACTCGAACACGCGAAACATTTCTTACCTCGTCAAGTGTCTCTTTCGATACTTCTGCCTTTAAGTGATCTTTCGTGTGTCTTAGGAACCCTTCTGGTTTGTACATGTGAAACGAGGAAATATTCCCCTCAAGAAGAGCTTCTTCAACCAATTCCGGCCGCGGCCCGATGGTTTTTGGTCCGTCCATCTTTATTTTCAGCCACCAGTCATCCTTTGCATCATCGGTAACAAAGACGAGTGTTTCAGTGTCATTTTGTTTCGCATATTCAAGAATTTGATGCCAAATCAGATAGTCTCCATACCGACTTTTGTATTCGATTCCACCGTGAATAAAATGGTCTAATCCGTCTTTGCTTTTATTTTGATCTAGATATCCTGGCGGTATCTCCTTTGCGTACCGATTCTCGGCTTTCTTATATAGCGCTTCAACAGATTCCTGATTCGGCATGGGCGAGCCGACACGGTTCTCAAAAAGTTGTTCGATCTTCTCTTTTAGGGTGTCTTTTCCGTTTAGTGTTTGCTGATTGCCCTCAATTACGTTCAGTTTTTCGAGGAAGTTTTCTGCGACTTGACTAATGCCCTCAATCAAGGGGGCAGGATCGATTAGAGAATGTCGGCGTTCTAGCTGAAGTTCACCTAGATCGGATTGAATTTTTTCCTGCGTTTTTGAGATTAAATTTCGAACTTCTGAGAATCTCTTGTTTTGATCGGCGATGACTATCAAGCGTTTTCTTTGAAACTCAAGGGCAACATGGTGAGGAATCCAAATGCGATCCGATAGCTTTCCGATAGCATCTAATAGTTGATCGCGCGTTGAAGAGTGATAGCGATACAAGTTCAGAAGGACGTTGGTATCAAACACGAACAAGGCTTCATCCCAGACCCTCTTGAAATCGGTTGGTGATCCTGGATCGTACTGCGGAAATAGGCCCTTCATGAAACATCTCCGTTGTTCTGCTGGAGGGCTAAGGTATGGCGCGCCAACACTTTTGGGCAGAAGTACATACCAGAGGCTACTATGCAATTCTAATGTTAGATAGTTAATGAAAGTGGATAAGTTGGCGGCCCAAGCTAACGGGCAGGCGCGCGCCGGCTTGGATGGTGGGACGGGTTGAAGGGTCGGGAATGAAAAAGGGCACCCCGAGGGGTGCCCTTCGTAGCTAGTGAGACGTCGGCTTAGTTCAGCGCGGCATCCGTAATCACACTGGTCCAGGCCCCTTCGGGTGCCGCTGAGATCACCGGGTCCGACCCACCGGCCAGCAGGGTGTCGACGGTGCGCTGGTAGTCGGCCTCGTCCAGCGAACCGTCGGACCCGGCGGTCAGTTTGGCGATCTCTTCCATCATGCGGACCTGCGCGGCCTCGGTCTGGGCGCCGGTCTCGTCGTTGTCGAGGATGATCTCGGCGGCCTCCTGCGGGTTGGCCTCGGCGTATTTCCAACCCTCCATCGAGGCGCGGACGAAGCGGGTCATCTTGTCGACGAAGACCTCGTCCTCCAGGTTCTCCTCCAGCACCCAGATGCCGTCTTCGAGCGTGGCGACGCCCATGTCTTCGTATTTGAAGGTGACGAGTTCATCGGGGCTGACGCCGGCGTCCAGCACCTGACCGTATTCGTTGTAGGTCATGGTGGAGATGCAATCGGCCTGGCGTTGCAGCAGGGGATCGACGTTGAAGCCCTGTTTGAGGACCGTGACGCCGTCGTCGCCGCCATCGGTCGGGATGCCTTCCTGCGACATCCACGACAGGAAGGGATATTCGTTGCCGAAGAACCAGACGCCGATGGTCTTGCCGCGGAAATCCTGCGGGCCGGTGATGCCGGTGTCCTTCCAGCAGGTGAGCATCAGGCCGGAGGTTTTGAACGGCTGCGCGATGTTGACGACCGGCAGGCCCTTTTCGCGCGCGGACAGGGCGGAGGGCATCCAGTTGAGCATGGCGTCGGCGCCGCCGCCGGCCAGGACCTGGGGGGGCGCGATGTCGGGGCCGCCGGGCAGGATGGTGACGTCGAGGCCTTCGGCGTCGTAGAACCCCTTGTCGAGGGCGACGTAGTAGCCGGCGAACTGCGCCTGGGTGACCCATTGCAGTTGCAGGGTGACGGTGTCGGCGTGGGCATCGGCGAAGGCCGGGGCGGCCAGCGCGGTCAGGGCCGTGGCGGCGATCAGGTGTTTCATGAGTCTCTCCGTTGGTGGTGGGGCGGATGTTATCCCCGCCCTCTTTGTGATGGGTGCCAGAATGTCAGACGTTTCTCGATCAGGGCAATGATTCCGTACCAGAGGCTGCCGGTGACGGCGGCGACGGTGATTGCGGCCCAGACGGTGGGCAGGTTCAAGCGCCCGACCTCCGTGCTGATGCGGAAACCGAGGCCGAAGGTGGGGCTGCCGAAGAATTCAGCGACGATGGCCCCGATGAGGGCGAGGGTGGTCGCGATCTTCAGGCCGTTGAAGACGAAGGGCAGGGCGGCGGTGATGTTGAGCAGGCGCAGGGTCTGCGTCGGCGTGGCGCCGTAGGTGCGCATCAGGTCGCGCTGCATGGCGGTCGTATCGGCCAGGCCCGCGACGGTGTTCACGAGGACGGGGAAGAACACCATGACGACGACGACGGCGGCCTTGCTCTCCCACCCGAAGCCGAACCACATCACCAGGATGGGCGCGGTGCCGACGATGGGGAGGGCGGCGACGAAGTTGCCCACGGGGAGCAGGCCGCGGCGCAGGAAGTCGGAACGCGCGACGAGGAGGGCGGTGGCGATGGCGGCGGCGGAGCCGATAAGCCAGCCGGAGACGGCGCCCTTGAGGACGGTCTGGATCCAGTCGCCCCAGAGGATTGCGGTGTTTTCAGAGAGGGCGACGGCAATGGCGGAGGGCGGGGGTAGGATGACGGAGGGGATGGCGAACAGGCGGCAGGCCATTTCCCACAGGATGAGGAGGGTCAGGCCGAACAGGAGGGGGGAGGCGATGGGGCCGAAACGGGTCCGGCTCAGGTATGTATTCCATTGCCAAAGTACGACCCAGACAATCAGGAGTCGGAGTATGTCCCATGCCGGGGCGGCAGCCGGGAACAGGAAGATTGGAATGGCCACAAGCGCGGTGCCGCCGACCCAGGGTAGCCAGTTCTGATTTCGACGGGCCCAGGACATTTCGCTCATCCCGCCAACCCCATCCGCTTGAGCGTCACGCGCTGGATCACCCCGATCGTCGCCACCAAGAGGGCCGCGACGATGGCCGCGCCGAAGAGCGCGGACCAGATCTGCACCGTCTGGCCGTAGTAGCTGCCCGCGAGGAGCCGCGCGCCCAGGCCGGAGACGGCACCCGTGGGAAACTCGCCCACGATGGCCCCGACGAGGGCGGCGGCGACGGCGATCTTGAGCGAGGCGAAGAGATAGGGGAGCGAGGTGGGCAGGCGCAGGGTGAGGAGAGTGCGCAGGGCGGAGGCATTCCAGGTGCGCATCAGGTCGAGGTCTGACGCGGACGGCGCGCGGAGCCCTTTGACCATGCCGACGGTCACCGGGAAGAACGACAGGTAGGCGGAAATAATGGCCTTGGGCAGCACGCCCTGGATACCGATCGAATTGAGCACGACGATGATCATCGGCGCGATGGCGAGGATGGGGATGGTCTGGGACGCGATGGCCCAGGGCATGACGCTCAGGTCCATCAGCCGCGAATGGACGATGCCCACGGCCAGCGCGATGCCCGCCAGAGAGCCGATGAGGAAGCCGAGCAGCGTGGGCGCCAGCGTGATGCCCGCGTGGCGGACGAGGCTGCGTTTGGACGTGACCTTGAGGCCCACCGTGCTGGTCCATAGCTCCTCCACCACCTGATGCGGGGAGGGCAGGCGCGGGCGGTCCTGGCCGAAGGCGCGGGCGACGGCCTGATCCGGCGTGGCGAGGGCCAGGGCGATGCCCGACATGTCCCGGCGTTCCTGCGCGGTGGCGGGGGTGACGGCGATGCCCTCCCGCTCGGCCAGCATCAAGGCGTTCTGCGCGTTCATCGGGATGCAGGCCAGATACCACAGCGCGATCAGCGCCGCGATCACCGCCAGGACGGGGCCGATCCGGTGGGGCAGGCCGCGCAGGGCCAGCGCCACCTTGCCCGAGCGGCCGATCCCGGCACCGGGGGCGGAGAGGGGGGTGTCGTCAATTGCCATCAAATCAACCGTCCCGTTCCTCTAGGCGTTGTCTTATCGAGTTTTCCGTCGTCGACGCGCTTTTGTCCCGCCCACCTTGATTCAGATTGCCCCGTGCAGAATTCGTCGCCCGAAGACCGAAGACGCGCCTTTTGAGTATGCCAGACGTCTTTATGCAGATCGATGAGGCGTTCCGCACCCCGGACCGAGGTCAGCCGGTCTTCGATCATGCTTGGCCGTCTTTCCCTCAATGTCATCGCGTCCACTCCAGCAGGACGTCCGGGACGCTTTCTTCGTTGTCGCCGTCGGTGCGGCGAAGTTCGGTGAACCCTTGGGCCGCGTAGAATGCCTGCGCGGCGGTATTGGGCTGATGGGTCCAAAGGCGCAGGCGGGTGTGGCGGGCCTTGGCATGGGTGATGAGGCGTGTGCCGGTGCCCGCGCGGGGCGGGTCGGCGTAGAGGGCGGTGATGCAGCCGTCCGCGTCGATGGCGACGAAGCCGTGCGGCGGATCGCCCGCGACCCAGACCTGTCGCTGCGTCCAGACCGTGTCGCGGTAGTGGCGGGCGACGTCTTCGGCGGTGTGGACACGGGGGTGCCAGGGCGCGGCGTCGATGAAGGCGTTGACCATGGCGGCGCAGGGGGCCGCATCGCGGGCGGTGGCGGGGCGGATCGCGCCCGGTTCGATCGGTGGCGTCATCGCCGCCATTCCATCACCAGCTCCGGCACGCCATCATCGCCCGGCACGTCGCGGTCGATAATGCGAAAACCTTCGCGTTCATAGAAGCGGTGGGCGGCGGTGTTGGGCATGTGGGAGTTCAACGTCAGGCGGTCGCGGCCCTGTTTGACATGGGTCAGGAGGCGTTTGCCGATGCCCGCGCCGGGGGTGGCGGCGTAGAGCCCGAAGATATGGTCCCCCTCGGCCTTCATCGACAGATAGCCGAGTGTGGTGCCAGCGTCGTCGGCCACCCAGGCGTCGCGGACGGGAAAACCGTCGCGCATGATCCGTTCCAGCCGCGCCCGGCCCGGCCCTTTGGGCATCCACTCGGTCGCCGCGAACCAGTCGTCGACGATCCGCGCGCAGGCGGGGGCGTCGTCGGCCGTGGCCCGGCGGATCATCATGGCGCGCCCCGGTGACGCCGCCAGATGCGCCAGAGCGAGGAGAGGATGACGAAGAGGGCGACCGTGTTCAGGAGCGTGCGCGCCGGCATGTCGGCAAAGCCCGCGCCCAGCAGAAACCAGAGCGCGACAGCGATGACGATGACGTCGGCGATGGTCTGCGCCCGAGGGGTCATGCGGTTTCCATGCCTTCGCGCAGGCCTTCGCGGACGCGGTGGGCGACGGCGAGGAATTCGGGGGTGTCGCGGATGTCGAGGGGGCGGTCGCGGGGCAGGGGGCTGTCGATGACGTCGGTGATGCGGCCGGGGCGCGGGGACATGACGACGATCTTGGTGGAGAGGTAGACCGCTTCGGGGATGGAGTGGGTGACGAAGAGCGTGGTCTTGTTGGTGCGTTTCCACAGGTCGAGGAGTTCTTCGTTCAGGCGGTCGCGGACGATTTCGTCGAGCGCGCCGAAGGGTTCGTCCATCAGCAGGATCGGGGCGTCGAAGGCCAGCGCGCGGGCGATGGAGGCGCGCTGCTGCATCCCGCCCGAGAGTTGCCAGGGATATTTGTTGGCGAATTTGTCGAGCTCGACCAGTTCGAGGACGGCGTCGATCCGTTTCGCGCGGTCGGCCTTGGCGTAGCCCATGATTTCGAGCGGCAGGGAGATGTTCCTGGCGATGGTGCGCCAGGGGTAGAGGCCGGCGGCCTGGAACACGTATCCGTAAGCGCGTGCTTTCCTCGCGTCGTCGGGGGACATTCCGTTCACGGTGAGTTGGCCGTTTGTGGGGGTCTCGAGGGCCGCGACGCAGCGCAGGAAGGTGGTCTTGCCGCAGCCCGAGGGGCCGATGAAGGAGACGAATTCGCCTTCGGCGATGTCGAGGGTGATGTCCGAGAGCGCGTGGACGGGGCCGTCGGGGGACGGGAAGGTGAGGTCGAGGGATTGGGCGGAGATTGTGGTCATTGATTTGTATCGTGTGTCCGGGTTGGGCAGATCGCAAGGGCGTAGGGTGAGTGGACCCCACCGAGGCGCGGGTCGTCGTGTCGGGGTTCGACCATGCTAGACTTTCTGGTCAACATTGCCGCTGCGCGGATCGGTTTGTCCGACGCCGAGACCGAAGAAGATGACTGCCCCGATGAGTCCGAGTACGGGTGCGCCTGCAAGGGAGATGTACGTGTATATGTAACGCGCGCCCGGTCCAACTTGGTCGAGTCCGCGCCCATAGACATCCAACAGGAATCCGATACTGATCACAGCGATCGATGAAAGGCATCCGCTGGCAAAATATCTCCAGAAGCCTTTCGCGCGGCGGCAAAGAACAGCATAGGCAAATACGCTGATCACTGTGACGGGGATCGCGAGTGCTACAGCTATTTCGAGAAGTTCGACGAACAGCGGAAGTGGTGGGAAAGCGAGAGCTCCTGATCGAACGAGTTCATCGATAACGACAAATCCGAATAGGGCCATTAATAGCGTTATCACGACGGCCGCAATGAAACGTAGTACCTGACCCATCAAAGCCCCGCCGGAATATATAAAGGGTCGCGTTCTAAATCTGATTGTCTCACTCCGGCCATGTTCGATCTGCACCTACGTCTTCGCTGCGTCTTACCGCGCGGCGATATCCGCGATAGTCAAATGAGTAGTAGGCTTGCTCCATCAGGCTCTTACCGGCGGAGAGGCCAAGGCCGAAGCGTGCCCTCAGCATCTTTACTGCGTTAATATTGCCGCCTTCTAAGAGAAGTTGGTGTAACTCTTCTCGGACTTCCAGGGGAAGATCTTTGACATGCTTCATTCAAACCCCCGCCGGAATGTTCATCGGGTCGCGTTCGATCTTCCTCGGCGTGTTCAGCGCCTTCCACTTGCTCAGCGCCGAGTGGGCGCTCGCGAAGGGCTTCCGCCGCACGAACTTGCCACGACCCGGCTGCGGCTGGCTGTTTTGGCCGTGGGCCCAGATGACGTCGCCGCGGCTGAGGGTGTAGCGGGGGGCGGCTTTCAGCTCCATGCCTTCGAAGACGTTGTAGTCGATGATGCTCTTCTGCGTGGCGACGGAGACGGTGCGGTGGATGGACGGATCCCAGACGACCACGTCGGCGTCGCCGCCCACCGCGATGCCGCCTTTCATCGGGTAGATGTTGAGGATCTTGGCGATGTTGGTGGAGGTGGCGGCAACGAATTCTTCGGGGGTCAGGCGGCCCGTCTCGACGCCGCGGGTCCAGAGCATCGCCATGCGCTCTTCGAGGCCGCCGGTGCCGTTGGGGATCTTGGTGAAATCGTCCAGCCCCATGCGCTTCTGCTCATCCGAGAAGGCGGCGTGGTCGGTGGCGACGACCTGGAGGGAGCCGGACGACAAGCCCGCCCAGAGGCTGTCCTGGTGCATCTTGTTGCGGAAGGGGGGGCTCATCACCCGGCGCGCCGCGTATTGCCAGTCCTTGTTGAAATACTCGGATTCGTCGAGCGTCAGGTGCTGGATCAGCGGCTCGCCGTAGACGCGCATCCCCTTCTGGCGGGCGCGGCGGATGGCTTCGTGCGCCTGCTCGCAGGAGACGTGGACGATGTAGAGGGGCGTGCCGGCGGCGTCGGCGATCATGATGGCGCGGTTGGCGGCTTCGCCCTCGACCTCCGGCGGGCGGGAATAGGCGTGGGCCTCGGGGCCGGTCTGACCCTCGGCCAGCAGTTTCTCCTGCATGGCCTGCACGATGTCGCCGTTCTCGGCGTGCACGAGGGGGAGCGCGCCCAACTCCGCGCAGCGCTTGAAGGAGGCGAACATCTCGTCGTCCTCCACCATCAAGGCACCCTTGTAGGCCATGAAGTGCTTGAACGTGTTGATGCCGCGGTCCTTCACGACGGCCTCCATCTGTTCGAAGATGGTCTCGTTCCAGCCGGTGATGGCCATGTGGTAGGAGATGTCGGTGCAGATCTGGTCCTTCGACTTCCGGTCCCAATCGTCGATGGCGTTCAGGAGGGAGCCATCCTCGCCCGGAAGACAGAAATCGACCAGCATCGTGGTGCCCCCGGCGGCGGCGGCGAAGGTTCCGGATTCGAAGGTCTCGGCGGCCGTGGTGCCCATGAAGGGCATTTCCAGATGCGTATGCGGGTCGATGCCGCCGGGGATGACATAGGCGTCGGTGGCGTCGATGGTCTCGTCGCCCGAGAGGTTCTCGCCGATCTGGGCGATGGTCTCGCCCTCGATCAGGACATCGGCTTTCCATTGGCGGTCGGCGGTGACGATGGTGCCGTTCTTGATGACTTTGGACATAAGCTATCCTCTTTTACTGGTGTAGGAGCGGATCGTCCGCGCCAATCCATAGAGGACGATGACGGGAAGAATAGTCATCGCGGCCGCAAGAAGCAGAGATGCTCCCGACTGACTCGCGGCGAAAGCGCTGAGAAACAGCCAGACAATGCAAGTTGCGATCAGAAGCCAATAGACAATTTCGCCAGTCATCTTCATGTTAGTGTCCTTTCGTTACAGGCAGTACTGCGTTCCGCGCGGGATCAGAACGGGAAAGACCTGACCCTGGTATTCGTAGCCGTAGCAATTGTCGGCCACCCGCACGTCCTGCGTGTTCACGCCGCGCGGCAGCAGGCGTGTGACCGCGAAGGGGATGGGGGCCTCTGTGACGGCATAGGTCTGGGGGTCGGGCACCGGACCGTTCGCGGTGGGTAGGGCGCAGGCGGTGATGAGGAACGGCAACACGATGGCCGAGATCACGGCACGGCGGGGTATGCGGAACTGGACGCGGTCTTGATTGTACATGGTCTATTCTTGCTCCAGCGACATGAGGGTTCGCGCGCGGAGGAGTGCGGCCGCGCTCCAGTCGCCTATTTCGATTTCGGGTTCGCCTTCGAGCGTGGCGACTATTTCTTCGAGCGCCAAACCCCATTCGCCAACGAACATGAACCGGTCGGCATAGCCGAGAGCCCGGTTGGGTGTCTGTCCCCGCACGCAGATAACGAGGTCTGTCATGGCATCGGCGACCTGTCGGTCGATGGGATCGTCGGCGGACCCGCCGGGAGTGCGTCCGACACCGTTCGGCAGGAGGACCTTCGACCAGTCGGCGGCACCGTTCACGCCACCACCTCCGCCGTCTCAACCACCGCGTGCAGCAAGACGTCGGCGCCGGCGCGAGCCCAGTCCTTGGTGATCTCCTCGGCCTCGTTGTGCGACAGGCCGTCGACGCAGGGGGTCATGATCATCGCGGTGGGACAGACCCGGTTGATCCAGCAGGCGTCGTGGCCCGCGCCCGAGATGATGTCCATGTGGCTGTAGCCCAGGCGTTCGGCGGCGGTGCGCACGGCCGTCACGCAGCCTTCATCGAAGGCGACGGGGTCGAAGCCGCCGACCTTCTCGAACTCGATCTCCATTTCCATGGCGTCGGCGATCGCCTGGGCTTCGCTGCGCAGGCGCGCCTCCATATCCTCGATGACCGAGAGGGTGGGGGAGCGGAAATCGACGGTGAAGACGACCTTGCCGGGGATCACGTTGCGCGAATTGGGGTGGACGTCGATATGGCCTGCGGCCCCGACGGCGTGGGGCGCGTGGCTGAGCGCGATCTCCTCCACCTTTTCCAGAATACGCGCCATGGCGAGGCCGGCGTTCTTCCGCATGGGCATCGGCGTGGAGCCGGTGTGGCTGTCCTTGCCGTGGACGGTGACTTGCGTCCACGACAGGCCCTGACCGTGGGTGACGACGCCGATGTCGCGGCCTTCCGCCTCCAGGATGGGGCCTTGTTCGATGTGCAACTCGAAGAAGGCGTGCATGTCGTCCTTGCGCGCGCCCACCGCCTCCTCCCCGCGCCAGCCGATGCGGTCGAGTTCGTCGCCGAAGCGTTTGCCCTCGGCATCGCGTTTGTCCTCGGCCCAGTCTTGCGTGTGCACACCCGCGAAGACGCCGGAGGCCAGCATGGCGGGGGCGAAGCGGGTGCCTTCCTCGTTCGTCCAGTTGGTGGCGACGATGGGGTGTTTGGTCCGGATGTTCAGATCGTTCAGGGTTCGGATCACCTCCAACCCCGCCAGCACGCCCAGAACGCCGTCGTATTTGCCGCCCGTCGGCTGCGTGTCGAGGTGGGAGCCGACGTAGACGGCCGGCGCATTCGGGTCGGTTCCGGGCCGCGTGGCGAACATGTTGCCGATCGCGTCGACACCCATGGTGCAGCCCGCGTCATCGCACCACTTCTTGAACAGGTGACGGCCTTCGCCATCGGCATCGGTCAGGGTCTGGCGGTTGTTGCCGCCCGCGACGCCGGGGCCGATCTGCGCCATCTCCATCAGGCTGTCCCACAGCCGGTCGGGGTCGACCTTGAGGTTCTGTCCCGCGCTGGCTGTCATCCGAAACCCCCTTGAGATTTTGACCATCCGGTAAAGCGACGTTACCAGAGGTTTGACATCGGTCAACTGTGCCGCGACTTCTGGGGGCACGCAACGGCGTCTGCCGAAAATACGGGCAATGTTTCGCCCCGCCGCCCGAGGACGGACATGCCCGACGACACGACCCGCATTCAGAAGAACCGCCGCGCGCAGATCCTGGAGGCGGGGCTGGACGTGTTTTCGGCCGAAGGGTTCAATGGGGCCACGTTGGACGGGATCGCGCGGGCCGCCGGTCTGTCGAAGCCCAATCTGCTGTATTACTTTCCGTCCAAGGAAGCGGTGTATGTCGCGCTTTTGAACGGGCTGCTGGACACCTGGCTGGACCCGCTGCGCGCGCTGGACCCGGCGGGCGATCCGGTGGAGGAGGTGCTGGGCTACGTGCGGCGCAAGCTGCACCTGGCGCGGGATTATCCGCGTGAAAGCCGCCTGTTCGCCGGAGAGATTCTGCGCGGTGCCCCGCAGTTGCAGCCGGAGCTTTCGGGGACGTTGCGCCGTCTGGTCGACACCCACGCGCGACAGATCGGGGACTGGATGGCGGCGGGACGGCTGGCGACGTCGGACCCGCATCACCTGATTTTCTCGATCTGGGCGTTGACGCAGCATTACGCGGACTTCGAGGTGCAGGTGCGGGCGGTGCTGGGCGCGGAGCGCGACCCCTGGGCCGAGGCGGAGCGCGAGGTGCAGGCGCATTTCGCGCGGGTCCTGACGCCGACCGGCTGACGGTTCACGGCTCCGAAACCTTTTGCCACTAGCGTCGCGGCAAGAGGTGTGGACATGGCAAGCAGTTATAGCGTTCTCGTTTATTCGGCGCTCAACCTGACCGGGGCTGACGGGCAGCAGGCGTTTGAATCCGACACGATCGACGGCTCCTTTTCGGGCGAGGGGCCCTATACCACCGGTCAAGAGGACGCCTCCCGGCTGACCATCGACGATAACGACGAGGGCGAAGACGGACAGGTCTTCAACGACGGCGTGAGCCGGGCGCAGTTTACCGAAAACGATATGACGTTCACGTATATCGGTGCGGATGGAGAGCCTGTCACGACGACGTTTCCCGCCGGCACGCAGATTCAGTCGGAGTTTTCGACGACGATGACGTCGGGCTATACCGTGCACGGTCTGCGCCTGCGCGACCCCGAAACGGATGAATGGGTCACCGCCGGATACTATCTCGAACCGCCGCCGGGGGGCGATCCGACGCCGCCGCCGGGAACCAATCTGGGTGAACCGAACGGTTGGAACGACCAGGGGCACAAGACCATGGGGCCTCAGTGCCTGATGGCCGGCACGATGATCGCGACGGCGCTGGGCGATCGCGCGATCGAAACGCTGCGGGCGGGCGACATGGTCCGCACCGATCTGGGTCTGGCCCCGCTGATCTGGACCGGGCTGCGGGTGCTTCCGGTTGTGACCCTGCGTGGCAGGCCGGACTGGTGGCCGATCAGGATCGCGGCCGGGGTTCTGGGCAATGACCGACCGCTTTGCGTGTCGCCACAGCATCGGGTGCTGCTGCATTCGGCGCAGGCCGCTCTCATTTTTGGCGCGGACCAGGTTCTTGTTCCGGCGCGCGCCCTTGTCGCGGCGAATGTCCCGCGGGTCGCACAGCCCTGTCCGACGGAGCGGGTGATCTACTGCCACCTGGCGTGCCGACAGCACCGTCTTGTCCGCGCCGCCGGAGCGTGGGTGGAAACCCTGCTCGACGGGGACGAGATGGCGGGCGGGGCTGCGATCCGGGGCGGTGCGGCGCGCCCCTGCCTTACCGTTCGGGAGGCGAAGACCCTGCTTCGATGCGACGGCGGCGTGCGCATGCCGCAGCACGTCGCCTGATGCATAGGCCCGATGACATCCGGCGGGCGGGCTTTATTCCGCGGCCACGGCACCCGGATTGTTGGGGTGCGTCGTCCAGTCGGCGGGTTTCGCCTGCACTTCGCGGCCCGTGCGCGGATCGACGGTGCCGGCCTGCATCGGAACCATTGTGATGCAGTTTTCGACCGGGCAAACCTCCACGCACAAATTGCAGGCCACGCATTCATCGTCGATCACGGAAAATGTGCGGTCTGCGGACATGGCGATGGCCTGGTGCGACGTGTCCTCGCAGGCGGCGTAGCAGCGGCCGCAGGAGATGCAGGCGTCTTGGTCGATCTTGGCCTTGGCGACGTAGTTGAGGTTCAGGTACTGCCAGTCGGTCGTGTTCGGGATGGCGGCCCCCCTGAAGTCGTCGATCGACGTGTGACCCTTTTCATCCATCCAGCGCGACAGGCCGGAGATCATCTCCTGCACGACCTTGAAGCCATAGGTCATGGCCGCCGTGCACACCTGCACGTTGCCGCAGCCCATGGTGATATATTCGGCCGCGTCGCGCCAGGTGGTGATGCCGCCGATGCCCGAGATGGGCATCCCGTGCGTGGCCGGCGCGCGGGCGATTTCCGACACCATCGACAGGGCGATGGGCTTGACCGCCGGGCCGCAATAGCCGCCGTGGGTGCCCTTGCCGTCGATGCTGGGGTGCGGGGACATCGTGTCGAGATCGACCGAAACGATGGAGTTGATCGTGTTGATGAGGCTGACGGCATCGGCCCCGCCGCGGCGCGCGGCTTCGGCGGGTTTGCGCACGTCGGTGATGTTGGGGGTCAGTTTCACGATCACGGGCTTGGAGTAATATTGCTTGCACCAGCGGGTGACCATTTCGATGTATTCGGGGACCTGGCCCACGGCGGCACCCATGCCGCGTTCGGACATGCCGTGCGGGCAGCCGAAGTTCAGCTCGATCCCGTCGGCGCCGGTGGCCTCCACCTTGGGCAGGATGTCTTTCCAGGCCTGTTCTTCGCAAGGAACCATGATCGACACGATCATCGCACGGTCGGGCCAGTCTTTCTTGACCCGCGTAATCTCGTCCAGGTTGGTCTGAAGGTCCCGGTCGGTGATCAGCTCGATGTTGTTGAGGCCCAGCACGCGGCGGTCGGCCCCGTGGATCACGCCGTAGCGGGGGCCGTTCACGTTGACGACGGGCGGGCCCTCGGACCCCAGCGTCTTCCAGACGACGCCGCCCCACCCGGCCTCGAACGCGCGGCGGACGTTGTATTCCTTGTCAGTGGGCGGCGCGGAGGCGAGCCAGAACGGGTTGGGGGATTTGATGCCGAGGAAGTCGGTGGTCAGGTCAGCCATGGGATGTCTCCTGTGCCGTTTTGGAGGGTTGGATGGGGAAGGGCGTCGCGGGTCAGGGTGGGGGTTGATGGCCTGCGCAGAAATAACTGGTGCGGCCCCCGACCTTGGCCGTCTGGATCTGCCCGTCGCAGCGCGAACAGGCCCGGTCCGTTTCGCGTCGATGGATCAGCCAGGCGTCGGGCAATTCGCCGTAGTCGGCATCGACATCGCAGACGGAGGTCAGGGTACGACGGGACGCGGTGTAAAGGTCTGACAGGGTCCTTTCGGACAGGTCGGTGCCCTTGGCGGTCGGATGCACACCGGTCTGATACAGCGTCTCATCCGCCCAGAGATTGCCGATCCCGGCCAGTTTTTCCTGCGCCATCAGCGCCGATTTGACGGCCCCGCGGCTGCTGCCGATGCGGTCGACGAAGGTGGCTTCGTCGATGTCGAGCGCGTCGGGGCCCAGATCGTGGGCCGCGATTTCGGTATCCGGGTCGTCCACGACCTTGACCCAGCCGAATTTGCGCGGATCGCGGAACGCCATGCGGCGGTCGCCCTCGAACCGGACGATCAGGCGGGCGTAATCGGGGGCCGCGTCGTCTGCGTCATACAGGCGGACCGACCCGGCCATGCCCATGTGCAGCGCCATCCACGGCCCCGAGGCCGCGCCGGCGAAGAGATATTTGCCGTGACGCCGGGTTTTGGTGAACTGCCCGCCTGTCAGAGACGCGCGGGCGTCGGGGTCGGGCAGATCGACGTGCGCGGTGTCGTTTCCCAGCTCCACCGCTTCGATCGTGCGGTGGAGCGCGCCGCCCTCGATTCGTCGGCGCAGGGCCTCGACCTCGGGCAGCTCCGGCATGTCAGGCGGCCGGTTCGGGCGTGGGGGCCGCGGCGTTCAAACGGGCGGTCGCCGCGTCGCGGGTGGCGTCGTCAAAGCCGTCGGGGTGACGCAGGATCACCGCTTCGCTGGTCATGTCCTGCAGCCCGCGCGCGATCAACGTGTCGAAGGCGGTATAGTCGGCGGTCGCGGTCGGAAAATCGGTCAGGGCGTTCGCGGCCCCCGATTTCGTCATCTTCATCCGCGTGCGGGTCAGGCGCTTGGCCTTGCCCAATTCTTCGCGGACCAGCTGTTCATAGGCAAAGATGGTCTGGAAGGTGTCATGCTCCAGCGTGCCCGGCTCCACGTCCGTCGTGTCGTCCGTCTGGACCAGAGCCAGGCGGCGCAGGGCGGCGTCGCGGACGGGCGGAACGCCCATGCGGTCGGCGTTGGCCATCAGATTGCGGAGTTTGTCGACGTCGTCCATCGACTCGACGCGTGCCAGGGCGGCGTCGTTTCGGGCGGCCAGCTCCTTGTCGGTCAGGGCGGCGGGCTTGGGGGCGGGGGGGGGCGTTTTGGATTTGCTCATGGGGCAGATTGTGTCAGCGACGCGTGGATGTCCATCGCGGCGTCTCGTCCTTCGGCCACCGCCGTCACGGTCAGGTCCTCTCCGCCGCTTGCGCAGTCGCCGCCGGCCCAGACATCGGCGAGGGACGTTTTGCCGCTTGCGTCGACGGCGATCTTGCCGCCGTCGAGCGTCAGGCCTTCCATCGTTTCGAGTTTCTGACCGATGGCGCGCAGCAGTTGATCGGCGCGCAAGATCAGCGTCTCGCCGGTCGGTTTCGTGTCCGTATCGACATATCCCAGCTCTACCTCGCGCAGCTGCGCATCCCCGCGCAAGGCGACGGGGACCACGCCGAACATCAGGCGCACGCCGTGCGTCGCGGCCAGATCCTGCTCGTACCGGCTGGCGGGCATCTTCGCCTGATTGCGGCGATAGGCGATGGTGACCGTCTCGGCACCCAGCAGTTTGGATTGCACGGCGGCGTCCACGGCCGTCATGCCGCCGCCGATGACGACGACGTGCCGCCCGACGGGCAGGGTGGTCAGATCGTCGGTCTGGCGCAGGGTGGCGATGAAATCGACGGCGTTTTCGGTGCCCGTCATGTCTTCGCCGTCAAGACCCAGCGCGCCGACGCCGCCCAGCCCGATCCCCAGGAACACGGCGTCGAAATCGCTCCGCAAAGCCGAAAGCGTCAGCCCGTCGCCCAGCGCCTTGCCGGTCTCGACGGTGATGCCGCCGATCTTGAGCAGCCAGTCGACTTCGGCCTGGGCATAATCGTGGGGCGTCTTGTAGGCGGCGATGCCATATTCGTTCAGGCCGCCCGCTTTGGGGCGCGCATCGAACATCGTGACGGAATGGCCGTGCAGCGCCAGCCGGTGCGCGGCCGCCAATCCGGCGGGGCCGGCCCCCACGACGGCGACGGATTTGCCGGTGTCGGGCGCGCGGGTGAAGGGGTGTTCGCCGTCCGCCATCATGGCGTCGGTGGCAAAGCGTTGCAGGCGGCCGATCTCGACCGGTTTGCCTTCGGCGACTTCGCGCACGCAGACCTGTTCGCACAATGTCTCGGTCGGGCAGACGCGGGCGCACATGCCGCCCAGGATGTTCTGATCGAAGATCGTCTTGGCCGCCGCTTCTTCGGTTCCCGTGGCGATCTGGCGGATGAACAGGGGGATGTCGATGTCGGTCGGGCAAGCCGTCACGCAGGGCGCATCGTGGCAGAAATAACAGCGGTCGGCGGCGATCGTCGCTTCGTGCGATGTCAGGGCCGGGTGCAGATCGGCGAAGTTCTTCGCCAGGTCCTCGGGGCCGAGGCGTCCGGCGCGGATGCCGTCAAGGCGCAGTGCTTCGGTCATGTATCCCTCCGGTAGAGCGGCGTGCCGTATTGTCTTGCCAAGAGAGTGCCCGAACCGCAGAATTTATCAACTGGTAAAATTTCGGCAGGAGAGAACGATGCCCAAGGCCTATTGGGTGGCGCATGTCACCGTCACCGATCCGGACCCCTACGGCCTCTATGCCAAGGGCGCGACGGAGGTGTTTTCCAAGTGTAATGCGCGGGTTCTGGCCCGTGGCGGAAGGGTCGTCGGGTTGGAGGGCGAAAGCCGTCCGCGCAACGTCATCATCGAGTTCGAAAGCCTGGAGGCGGCGCAGGCCTGCTACGATTCGCCCGAATATCAGGCAGCGCGCGAACACCGGATCGGGGCCGGTGAGGCGCAGATCATGCTGCTTGAAGGGGTGGATGACTAGGCGGCGCGGGCGCCGTGCCGCAGGCGTTCGGCCATAATCCGCCTTGAGACGCACGGGCCGGTTTCCTACAAGCGCGCATGACACAGAATGACGAACCCAGCCTGATCCGCCTGGCCCGCGAAAGCGGCGCGCAGGTTCAGCCCGAGCCGCTGGACCTGGGACTGCGGGTCCGCGACCTGCGCAAGGCACATGGATGGACGCTGGAACAGGCGGCGCGTCAGGCCGGGTTGGCCCGTTCGACCTTGTCCAAGATCGAGAACGGGCAGATGTCGCCCACCTTCGACGCGCTCAAGAAATTGGCGACCGGGTTGGAGATTTCGGTGCCGCAGTTGTTCACCCCGCCGTCGAAGGCGCAGGTGATGGGGCGGCGGGACGTCACGCGGCACGGCGAGGGTCGGACGCATGTGACGACGACCTATGAACACGAGCTGCTGGCCGCGACAATCACCAAGAAGTCGATGCTGCCGTACCGCGCGCGCGTCCGGGCGCGATCGTTCGAGGAATTCGACGGCTGGGTCCGCCACGACGGAGAGGAATTTCTGCTGATCCTGACGGGCACGGTGCGGCTTTTCCTGGAATTCTACGAACCCGTCGAAATGAAGCGCGGGGACAGCGCCTATTACGACGCGTCCATGGGCCACAACGTCATCTCTACCTCTGCCGAGGATGCGACGATCCTTTGGGTGACCAGTCTGGCTTGACCGGAGTCGCTACAGGTCTGGCGTGATCAGGGCGTTGCCGTAATATCGCTTGAAGTCGAACCCTTCGATCCGAAGGTTCGGATAGCGGGCCACGACATCGTGGAAAGCCTGACGCCGGGCTTGGCCTTCCGCGTTGCGCACACCGTGGCGCAGGCTGAGGTGCGTCAGATGGCGTTTGTATGCCCGCGTATAGAGCCAGTACTGGTTCGGGGTCAGCGCCGCCGCCGCTTCCTGCCCGTTGAAGACGATCCGCATCCGGGCGCTGCCGGCGTCGGTCGTGTTGGGCGCGTCGAGCCAGAGATAATTGGTGTTCGGGTTCGTGACCGGGCTGACCGTCTGATGCGCCACGGCCGGCAGGGCCAGGACGATCGCGGCGGCGGTCAGGACGGCCCTCATGTCTTGCGTCCCATGGGTGTGGCGGGGGTGTTGTCGTCGCCGAACCGGCGGTCGTCGGCCATCGCGTCTTCCCCGTCGGGGATGTAGTCCCCGCTGTCGCGCACGGCTGCATTGTCGTGGACGGGCGCGGCATAGGCATCGGCGGGCAATGGCCCGGCCAGAAACTCGTGCAGGGCCTGCTGCGCTTCGGCCGGGTCGGTGCCTTGCAGGACGGCGATGCGCTGGGCCAGCACGGCGGTCGAGCCGTCGGCGTCCGCCAGATCGGCATCCTTGAGGTCGGGATAGGCCGACAGGATCGGGTCGCGGAACGGCACCCAGTCTTTGGCGAAATCTTCACGGCTCATGGTGTTTCCTTTCGTTCTGGTGAGGAAACGCGCCGGGTCGCGCCCGGTTCCTGCGGGGCGGGCGTGCTCAGCTGAACATCTCTTCCAGGTCGACGGTGGAGCCTTCGCCGATCTTGTCGAAATCCCGGTCCAGAAAGACATCGGCCGCCCGGTGACCCGCATCGCGCAGCTGGGCCATGACGATAGGGTTGGCGACGGTCTTGGTGGCGACCGAGAGCTGCCGCATCAGGGGATCGTCGGCGATCATATGGACCAGCACGTCCTTCATCACGCCTTCGGGGATCTTGCCGGTCCGCACCAGCCGTTGCACGAATTCGATGGCGCGCATTTCGCGCAACAGGGATGTGTTGAAGCTGATTTCGTTGATGCGGTTCTGGATGTCGCGGGCCGTGACGGGCAGTTCCGGACGCTCCAGCGGGTTGATGTTCACCACGAGGATGTCGCGCGGCAGGTCGGGCGCATACAGCGGGAACAGCGCCGGGTTGCCGGTATAGCCACCGTCCCAATAATGCTCCCCTTCGATTTCCACGGCCGGGAACACCGTCGGCAGGCAGGCGGAGGCGAGGATCGCGTCGATCCCGATCGCCCCGCCGGTGAACAGCTTGATCTTGCCGGTGCGCACGTTGGTGGCACAGATGTGGATCTGCGGCCCGCGGTCCGAGCAGACCGCCTCGAAGTCGAGCCCGGCGACGATCTTGCGCAGCGCCGTTTCGTTCATGCTGCCCGTCATGTAAGGGGAGACCGCGCGGCTGAGGCCGTCGGACATCTGATAGAGCGGTGACATTTCGATCGCGTGGCTTATGGCCAGCGGCGAAAATGCGGCCAGCCATGGGGCCAGACGTTCGTCCGTCAATGCCCCCACGTCGGTCCAGAGATTTTCGAGCGTGTCGCGCGCCAGATCGCGGCTGCCGCGCGCCAGGCCGCTTTTGACGGCCGCCCCGTTCAGTGCGCCCGCGCTGGTGCCGGACATGCCCGCAATCTCCAGCCGGTCGTCGGCCAAGATGCGGTCCAGGACACCCCAGGTGAAGGCCCCGTGCGCGCCGCCGCCCTGAAGGGCCAAGTTGATGCGTTTGGGTGTCATTGTAGGTCTCCGGCGCTGTTGCGCATTGTTTGAAGGTCGCAGGCCGTCGCGTGGCCCATGGCGCGCTTGATGCCCGGCAAAAGCGCCGCGCCGTTCATGGCAAAGGACAGTTCGATCAACCCGCGCTGGCCGTAGAAATGCGCCACCTCGGCCCGTGCGTCCGGGTCGTCGATGCGGTCCCGCACGACGGCATCCGACAGGCGGATGATCGCGGGCAGGGGGGCGGGCAGGTCGGGGTCGGCGCGCAGGATCGCGTCGATGGTCGCGGGTGTCAGCCCGGCCCGACGGGCCAGATTGACCTCCGCCTGCACGCTGGATCCGCAATCGGCGGCCAGCGCACCGCGCAGACGGGCGGCGGCATGGGCGTCGGCGGGCAGATGATTGACCGGATCAAGAAATCCGAAGATCCGGTTGTAGCGCCGCAAAAGGCCCGGCCCGGCGTTCGCGATCGCGCGAACATGGGCCAGCGAGACGCCCAGCCGCGCCTCTGCCCGGTCGATCATCAGCAGCGAGATGCGTTTGGCGACCGTGGGCTTGGGCGCGGGTGGGATGCGATCAACCATCGGCCCATTTTGCCAAAAGATCGGTAATCGATATGCCGTCGATCGTGGCACCCGTATAAGTCGCGTCGCTGATTGCAACGTCCGTCAGGTTCACATCCGACATCCGCGCGCCCGTCATGTCGGCACCGGTGATCGCAAGGCCGCTCAGATTGGCATGGTCCACCGACGCGCCGGACAGGTTGACGTCATGCAAGACGGCCCCCGTCAGGTTCGCATCGTCGAACCGTAGTCCGGTGGCGTTCACATCCCGGAAGGACGCGGACATCAGGTGGCTGTCGTGGAAGACGGCGTCGCGCAGGCTGACCCGCAGGAACGACGATCCGTCGAGGATCCTGTCCTTGATGTCGAGCTTGTCGCGCCCCGCCCCCGGCTCGGTCACATCGCGGTCCAGCCGCCGTCGACGCTGATCGTGGTGCCGGTGATCTGTGCCGCGTTGTCCGAACACAGGAACAGGGCGGTGCCGCCCAATTGGTCCGTGGTGGCGAACTCCTTGCTGGGCTGACGCTCCAGCAGGACTTCCTTGACGGCCGTCTCGCGGTCCATGTCGTATTTCTTCATGGTGTCCGGGATCTGTTCCTCGACCAGCGGGGTCAGGACATAGCCGGGGCAGATGGCGTTGGCGGTGATCGGCTCCTGCGCGGTTTCCAGCGCCACGACCTTGGTCATGCCGACGATGCCGTGCTTGGCGGCCACATAGGCGGATTTGTAGGGCGACGCCCGCAGGCCATGGGCGGACGCGATGTTGATGACGCGGCCCCAGCCCGCCTTGCGCATCATCGGCAGCGCGGCGGCGGTGGTGTGGAACGCGGATGACATGTTGATCGCGATGATCGCGTCCCATTTGTCGGCCGGGAATTCGTCGATGGCGGCGACGTGCTGGACGCCGGCGTTGTTGACCAGGATATCGCAGGCCCCCGCCTTCTGGATCAAGCTGCGGGCGGCGTCGCCCTTGGACATATCGGCCTGGATATAGCGGACGTCGACGCCGTGCTCCTTGGCCAGATCGGCGGCCAGCGCGTGATCTTCCTCGGTGTCGGAGTAGGAGTTGATCACGACGTTCAGGCCGGCACCGGCGAAACTGCGCGCGATGCCCAGCCCGATGCCCGAATTCGATCCGGTGATGACGGCGGTCTTTCCACTAAGCGACATAACGTCAATTTCCCCTCTGGATGGTTCGCGGACTGGACCACGAATGCTGCGTCTGCGAAAGGTAGGACCTGTTTCGACGCTGTCGATAAGCGGATGACGCGCATGTCGCGGGGCCGGGCACGGAAATCGGTTAGCCCAAAAAAAAACGCCGGCACAAGGCCGGCGCTAAGTCATTGAGGCAGGTTTCATACAGGCAAGAAACCTATCGAGCAGTGCCCTTGTTATAGCGGTCCCTGCCACCGAGTCCAAGCGAAAGTTTCAGGAGCGTCGGCGGGATGTTTCGATTAAACATCAAATCGAACAGGACCTTACCAAGAGGCAAGACAATGATCGGACAGCGTTTCCGGCGAATCGGCATCCGCATTTTTGCAAAGATTGCAATTTTAGCGGTAGTTAGCGGGCCTTCCGCCGTGTTCGCACAGGCCCATGGAATCGCGCTTTACGGCGATCCGGCGCTGCCTGCCGACTATACACATCTGCCACAGGCCAATCCCGATGCGCCCCGGGGCGGAACTTTTTCCGACGGTCAGGTCGGCAGTTTCGACAGTCTGAACCCCCATATCCAGCAGGGAAACACGCCCTGGCAACTGCGATTCCTGGCCTACGAATCCCTTCTGGGGCGGGCCTACGACGAGCCGTTTACCCTGTACGGCCTGCTGGCGGACAGCGTGACGGTCAACGACGCGCAGACGGAAATCACCTTCACGCTGCACCCCGACGCGGCGTTTTCGGACGGCACGCCGGTCACGGTCGAGGATGTCATCTGGTCGTGGAACATTCTGGGGCAGGAAGGCGCGAACGGTCGCTATCGCAGCGCCTTCGCCAAGGTCGAAAGCGTCGAGGCCGTGGGCGCGCGCGGCGTCCGCTTCACCATTCCCGAGCCCGACCGCGAACTTCTAATGACGCTGGGCTTCCGCCCGATCATGAAGGCGGCGCAATATGCCGACGATCCATCGGCGTTTTTCCGCTCGGGCGTCGACAACATCCCGATCACGACCGCGCCCTATGTCATCGACACGGTCGATCCCGGCCGGTCCGTCGTGCTGAAACTGGACGACGATTACTGGGGCGCGGACCTGCCGTTTCGGCGCGGCACCAACAACATCGAAACCATCCGGATGGAATTCTTCGGCGACGCCACCGCGCATTTCGAGGCGTTCAAGGCCGGAGAGTTGTCCACCATGCGCGAAACGAATGCCGCGCGCTGGGCCCGCGACTATGATTTCCCGGCCGTGCAATCGGGCGAGGTCGTCCTGTCGGAGGTGCCGCACCAGCGCCCGTCGGGCATGACCGGTCTGGTCATGAACACCCGCCGCGCCCCCTTTGACGACTGGCGCGTGCGCGAAGCGATGATCCAGGCATTCAACTTCGAATATGTGAACGGCGTCATCAACGCGGGGGCGCAGCCGCGCATCACCAGCTATTTCTCGAATTCGCCCCTGGGGATGGAGCCTGGGCCGGCGCAGGGCCGGGTGGCCGAATTGCTGACGCCGCTGTCCGATACCCTGCTGCCCGGCACGCTGGACGGATACGACCTGCCGCAGACCGATGGATCGGCCGGCAACCGCCGCGGCCTGCGCGCCGCCTCCCGTCTGCTGGAGGAGGCAGGATATACCGTGGAGGGCGGCGTGCTGACCGGGCCGAACGGTCCCGTGCGGTTCGAGATCATGGTGCCGCAAGGATCGTCGGAGGTGGCGTCCATCGTCGACATCTATGTCGAGGCGCTCAAACGTCTCGGCATCGACGCCCGCGTCGCGTCGATCGACAGCGCGCAGTTCACCGACCGGCAAAGCGCCTATGACTTCGACATGATCTGGTACCAATGGGGGCTGTCGCTGTCGCCGGGCAATGAACAGCTGGCCTATTGGGGCCCCGATGGCGTCGACACGCCCGGCACCCGCAACCTGATGGGGGCCGACGATCCGGCCATCGCCGCGATGATCGACGCGATGCTGACCTCTGACACGCAGGAAGACTATGTCGCAGCCGTTCGCGCGCTGGACCGGGTGCTGACGGCGGGGCGCTATGTCGTGCCGATCTGGCACAACCCGATCAGCTGGATCGCCCATTCCGCCGATCTGAAGTATCCCGCCGACCGCCTGCCGATCTACGGCGACTGGATCGGGTTCCAGCCCGACGTCTGGTGGATCGAGGAGTGATCCGCGCGCGCCGCGGTCAGGTCCAGTGGGGCATGTCCCCGCCGGGCAGGGCCGCGCGCGCCTCCATCAGGCGCTCGTAGGGCAGGGACTGCGCGTCGCAGACGCCCCGCACCCAGTCGTCGTTCATCATCACGAAGTCCATCACCCCGGCCAGGAATTCCGGATCGCCCGCCGCGCCCCGGATCGTGTCCCGGTCCACCCCGGTCGCGCTTTGGAACGTATCGAGCAACTCCGCCCCGATCACCCATTCCAGCGCACCGAGCGCGATCACCTCAGCGTTGTCCTGTCGCATATGCACATTCTTTTCGCGCGAACCGATCGCGGAAACCTTTTGTTAACTTTAATATCTTCTAAACGGATTTGACCGAAGTCTGAATCATTGCGAGAAGTCCTGCCATGACCGGCCGCATACTCATCGTCGACGACGTCGCCACGAATCGCATCGTGATGAAGGTAAAGCTTTCGGCTGCGCGATACGAAGTCGTTCCGGCCGCCAGCGGGGCCGAAGCGCTGGAAATCGCGGCGTCGGGCGGGATCGACATCGTCATCATGGACATGATGATGCCCGGCCTGACCGGGGCCGAGACCTGCCGCCGTCTGCGCAGCGATCCGGCCACGGCGACGATCCCCGTGATCCTTGTCACGGCGTCCGACGATATGGACGCGCGGATGGACGGCCTGTCCGCCGGCGCGGACGATTTTCTGTCGAAACCCGTCGATGAACTGGCGCTGCTGGCCCGTGTCCGGTCCCTGCTGCGGTCGCGCGGCGAGGAACAGGATTACCGCGCGCGCGGCGGCGACATGATCGAAATGGCCTGTGCCACGATGCCCGGCATGTCCGAACCCCGTCCGGGTTTCGCGGGCAAGCCTGCGGTCGTCAACGATGGACGCATCGCCCTGATCGGCGGGCCGGACGCCACGTGGCTTCCGGTGCAGCGCGACCGCCTGCGCCCTTTGTTCCGCGAGACGGTCTCGATCATGAACGGCGACAAGGCGTTGGCCGTACCGGAGGCCGAGGCCCCCGACCTGTTCCTGCTGGATGCCGATATGGCGAGCCGTAACGACGGTTTGCGCCTGATGTCGGAACTCCGCTCGCGCCTCGCGACGCGCCACGCCGCCTTCATGATCCTGCTGCCCAAGGGCGACAGCGAACGGGCTGCGACGGCGCTGGACCTCGGGGCGGCGGACGTCAGCTACCATCCGTTTTCCGCCGACGAGATTGCGATGCGCGTGCGCACGCAACTGGCGCGCAAGCGGCGTGCGGACCGGATGCGCAACACGCTCGATTCCGGGCTCAAGATGGCGATGTTCGACTCCCTGACCGGTCTGCACAATCGCCACTACGGCCTGCATCAGCTGGAACAGGTCACGACCCGCTGCCGGGCGCTGGGCCTGCGCGCGGGGCTGATCCTGATGGACATCGACCACTTCAAGGTCGTCAATGACACCCACGGTCATCCCGTCGGCGATGCCGTCCTGGCGCGGGTCGCACAGACTTTGCAGACCAGTCTGCGGGCCGAGGATATGGTGGCGCGCATCGGCGGGGAGGAATTCCTGGCGATCCTGCCCGACACCGACATGCGCAACGTGCGCGCCGTGGCCGAACGCCTGCGCGCCGCGATCGAGGCGATGGAAACTCCGCTGCCCGGCGGCGGGTCGCTGACGGTGACGCTGTCGCTTGGGGCCGGTCTTCTGGGGGAGCAGGACCGTGTCGGGGCCGATGCGTTGGCGCGCATCGACCGGGCGCTTTATTCGGCCAAGGACGGCGGGCGCAATTGTGTCCGGCTTGTCGAGGCCTGACGCCCGCACCGCCGCGAACCGTTACGGTTTCGGACGGCGCGTCGCCTGCATCCGGTCGGCCAGCCCGGCCCGTTCCTCCGCCGACAGATCGGCGATGATATCCGCCAGCACGATGATGCCGCGCCCGGCCAGGTCGGCTTGCAGGTCGCGCTGCGCTTCCATTGCGGCGGTGAAATCGGCGCGGTCGAACGGATCGGCCTGCAGCGTCGCGACGATCCTTTCGCGGGCCGCGTCCATCCGTTCGCGCGCGTTCGCCACCCGGCCGTTCGCGCGCAACGCCTGAAATAGGGCGCGCCGGTCCGGGCCGTCCAACCCGCGGGCCAGCGCCGCGATCTCGGGCGGTCCGCCGCCCCTGCGCCGGTCGTCCCCGGGGGCAGACCGGTCCGGTCCGCCCGTCAGAAGCGCCCCGACGACGGCGGCCAGCACCGCGACATTCACCGCCACCGAGACGAACAACGCCCACCCGGTCCAGCCGCGCTTGGCAGTCTTCTGCGTCATCCGGTTTCCCCCTCGATCCACGCGGTGCCGAACACATCGTCCAGCAGCGCGGCCTCGCCCTCGCTCGAAATGGACGTTCCCGGCATGTAAGTCAGCACCAGATCCGCCTGCGCGACCCCGATCCAAAGTCCCAGCGCCGCCGCCGTCGGCACCCCCAGGATCCCGCCCAGCCACGCGGGCAGCAAGCCGGATTTCGGGGCCGGTGCGGGTCGCCGCGCCGCATCGGCCAGGATGCGCGCCCGCAGGCCGTCGCCCAATGGCACGGTGTCGGCGCGCGCGGCGCGCAGCATGTGGTCCAGATCATCATCATCCATCATCGCGACCTCCTTTGGTGTCACGCATCAATTCCGCCAGACGCCGTTTGCCGCGCGCCGTCAGGCTTTCCACCGCTTCGACGCCCACGCCCATCATGGCCGCGATGTCGGGGTTGGAGTAGCCCTCGATATGTCTCAGCACCACGGCCTGCCGTTGCCGGTCGGGCAGGGCGGCCAGGGCGGCATCCAGCGCCGACAATCTCTCGTCGCGGATCATCCGCGCCTCGACGCTGGGGGTGCCATCCGCCGGATCCCAGGTCTCGGGCATGCCTTGCGTCCGCGCCGCGCGCCGTTTCGCGTCGATCGCCAGGTTCGCGGCGACCCGGCCCAGCCAGGTCGACATCTGCGCCGCGCCGCCCGCATCCCAGTCGCCGGCCCGCTTCCAAAGCCGCAGAAACGCTTCTTGCACGATATCCTCGGCCAGGGCGCGATCTCCGGCTGTCATCCGCACCACGAAGGCCATCAGACGCGGACCCAGCCGGTCCAGCAGCGCGGCCGCCGCGGCGTCGTCACCCGACCCGGCCCGCGCCAGCAGGTCGGCTTCGGCCGCGCGTGCCGGATCGGCGGTCAGGTCCTGGGCGGGGGTCATTCGCATCCTTCGCAGGTGTGACGGGGCGGCGCAAACCGCCCCGCCACGATCCCTCAGTCGCGCGCGCGCCGCTGGCCCAGCGTTTCCCATTCGGTCGCGTTCAGCGTGCCGTTGCCATCCGCATCGGCACGGCTGAACCCGCGTCCGCCCATACCACGGCCGTTGCCGCCACGGTCGCCGCGTGCGTCGGTCTGCGCCTCCAGTTCCTCGCGGCTCACGCGGCCGTCGTCGTCGGCGTCCAGACGCTCGATCATGCGCGCGCTGCGGCTGTCCTCGCGGGTCTGCCGTGCGGCGTCCAGCTCCTCTGCCGTCAGGAAACCGTCGCCGTCGGCATCCACCTCGTCGAAGCGGGCTGCTTTGCGGGCCTCCGCGAAGGCCTCGATCTCGGCCGGGGTGATTTCTCCGTCGCCGTTCGTATCCACCTCCGAAAAGGCGGGACGCTCGCCCCGGTCGTGGCCGCGGGCTTCCGCGACGGTGCTCAGGGACAGGCCCGACACGATGGCAAGGGTCAGGATAGTGATCTTTCTCATGGTCGTCTCCGGTTTCAGACGCGGGCCCGTTGCCCGACGTTCCCCCCTTCCACGGCAGGGGCGAAATATTCCGTCGTCGAAATTCGCAGAAAATGGCGACACAGGGCCGCAGAGACATGCGGCGACCTTTCCCAGCGCGGGCCCGAGGACTAGGGAAGGCAGGAGAGGACATGCCATGACCGACGCCACGCCCCGGACCGACCCCTCCGACTCCACCACGCCCGTCGACGCGGACCGCCCCGTCGGCCAGGCCATGCTGCGCGGGTGGCGGCGGCGTTGTCCGAACTGCGGATCCGGCCCGATGATCAAAGGCTACCTCAAGGTGCGCGACGCCTGTCCCGTCTGCGACGAGGCGCTGCACCACCACCGCGCGGACGACGGGCCGCCGTATCTGACGTTGCTGATCGTGGGGCATATCATCGGTCCGGCGATGCTTTGGGTCTTTGTGGCCTACGAACCCGACCCTTATACGTTCATGGCGATCTTCATGGTGTCCGCCACCGCCCTGTCGCTGTGGTTCCTGCCGCGCCTCAAGGGGATGCTGGTCGGGATCCAGTGGGCGACGCGGATGGGTGGCTTCGGTCACGGGCATGCGCGGTCGGATCTGGCGGAGTGACCGACCGGCCGATCCGCGATGCCGCCACGATCGTGCTGCTGCGCCAGACTGACAACGGCCCGGCGGTCCTTATGGGACAGCGCGGGGCAGGGGCTGCCTTCATGCCCAGCAAATACGTCTTTCCGGGCGGTGCCGTCGATCCGGGCGACGGGGCCGTCGATCTGGCCGCCCCGATCCACCCCGACACCCGCGCCGCCTTGACCACGCGCAGCACCCTGGCACCCGAGGCGCTGGCCGCCGCCGCCCTGCGGGAACTGGCCGAGGAAACGGGACAGGTGATCGCCGCGCCGGGACCGTCGGGGTGTTCCTGGCCGGGGTTCGATGGGTTGTGCCCCGATCCCAGCGCGCTGCGCTTTATCTTCCGCGCCGTTACGCCGCCGGGCCGCCCCCGCCGGTTCGACGCGCGGTTTTTCCTGGCCCCGGCCGAAATTCTGATGACCGACCCGGACGATTTCAGCCGGGCCGAGGATGAGTTGAGCCACCTGCACTGGGTTCCGCTGGCCCAAGCGCGCAAGCTGGACATGCCGTTCATAACCGAAGTCGTGCTGGCCGAAACCGCTGCCATCGCCGACGGGACGGATGCGCCGGGCACGCCGTTCTTCGACAATTCCGGCCCGGCGTCGACCTTTCGCAGGCTTTAGGTCTGCAACAGGATCAGCGCGATCACGCTGCACGACACCAGCGCGATGGCCAGCAATTCGCGCCACGAAAACCGCTCTCCCAGCACCAGCCATGAAATCGCCATCGACAGGATCAGCTCCACCTGGCCGACGGCATTCACATAGGCTGCCGTCTGCAACGTATAGGCGGTGAACCAGCCCAGCGACCCGGCCATCGACGTGGCCCCCACCAGCGTGGTGACGCGCCAGCGCGTGAACACCGCGATCAGCCCCGCCCGGTCGCGCCACGCCAGCCACGCGGCCAACACCACCGCCTGCACCAGCGTCACAAGGGCCAGCGTGACGGCCGCGCGCAAGACGGGCGCATCGCTTTCCACCACCAGCGACGCCCCGCGATACCCCACGGCAGAGATCGAGAAGAACACCCCCGACGCCAGCCCCAGCACCGACCCGCGGTTGAGAACCTGCCACCCGCCCCCCGCCGGTACCGACAGGATCAGCACCCCGACCAACCCCACCAGCATCGCCGCGATGTCGGCCCAGGTCACCGTCTCGCCCAGCACCACGAACCCGGTCGCCACCGTCAAAAGGACCGTCACCTTGGAAAATGCGATGCCGACGGCGAAGTTGCGATGGGCGAACAGCGCGACCACGCACATCGTGGCAAGGATCTGGCTGATGCCGCCGGCAAGCGCATAGGGCCAGAACCCCGTGCCGACGATCGGAAGGCCGGTGCCGGTGGCCAGCGTCCAGGCCGCCAGCCCCGCCCCGATCACCCCCGGCGCATAGACGAACCGCGCAAAGGTCGACGCCGCCGGGCTTAACCCTGAAACCGCCAACCGCTTTTGCAGAAGGAACCGAAGGGCCTGCACCGAGGCGGCGAAAAGCGTGGCAACAATCCAGAGCGACATTGTGGCATCTCGCACGGCGTGCCAACCGGGCACCAGCGGGATTCGCGGCAATCGGGGGACAGTGGCAGCAAGAAGGCATCACCGTCTCGACTCCGGCGACGAACTCTGGCCAAATCGCCACAATCTTGACCTAAATCCGCTCTATCTTGGTCGCAATCCTGCTGGAGTTTCGCCGTAATGCCCTTTGCCGACCTGCCGGCCGCCTTGTCCCGTCTGCGCCGCGCGGCTTTCGCCGGGCGCACGACCGACCCCGAACCGCCGCGTGTATTCGCCGCGAAATCGCGGGCGGAGACGTTGTGCATGGTTCTGGGGCTGGGCGGCATGGCATTGGCATTGGGCGTGACGGTTGCGCAGGCGACCCTGCCGTCGGTGGTGGAAACCGAAGCGGCCCTGCGCCGTGTGGTGATCGAATCCGGCTTCGACGCGGCCTTCTGCCCCGATGGTTGGGCGGCGGATCATGCGGCCCTCCTCCCGCTGACCGAAGCGGAGGTGACGGCCTGGTACCTGAGCGAGAACATGCGCCTGTCGGACGCGGACGTGATCGCGTCTGTCGGCCTCTATGTCATGCATCCCAAGGATTTCCGGCATATCGAAGGGCGCGCGATGACCCGCACTCAGATCCTGTTGTGCATCGCCGAGAGTCGCCGCCTGGTGACACCCCTGCACGAACGCATCCCGCCGGAACTGCGCGCGGATCTCAGCGCCGTCTGATCAGGCGGCCCTGCGCCGGCTGGCATCGGAATGATCGCTGGCAGGGTTGGACGGGATGGCGTTAAACAGGCGGGCAGCCGTGCCAGAGGACCGCCCATGACCGATAAGCCTTCCGACGACCCGCAGGCCGCCCAGCGGCAGGCCGCGCTCGACTATCATCAGTATCCGCGCCCCGGTAAGCTCGAAATCCGCGCGACGAAGCCGCTGGCGAACGGCCGCGACCTGGCCCGCGCCTACAGCCCCGGCGTCGCCGACGCCTCCACCGCGATCCATCAGAACCCCGAAACCGCCCGCGACTACACCGCGCGCGGCAATCTGGTGGCGGTCGTCACCAACGGCACCGCCGTGTTGGGCCTGGGCAACATCGGCGCGCTGGCGTCCAAGCCGGTGATGGAGGGCAAGGCCGTCCTGTTCAAGAAATTCGCCGAGATCGACTGCTTCGACATCGAAGTGGACGAATCCGACCCCGAAAAACTCGCCGCGATCGTCTGCGCGCTGGAGCCGACGTTCGGTGCCATCAACCTGGAGGATATAAAGGCCCCCGACTGCTTTATCGTCGAGAAGATTTGCCGGGAGCGGATGAACATCCCCGTCTTCCACGACGATCAGCACGGCACCGCCATCGTCGTCGGCGCCGCGGCCCTGAACGCGATCATGCTGACGGACCGCAAGTGGGAGGAGATCAAGGTCGTGTCCACCGGCGGCGGCGCGGCGGGCATTGCGTGCCTGAACATGCTGCTGACGTTGGGCGTGCGCCGCGAGAACGTGTTTCTCTGCGATCTTGCCGGCCTGGTCCACGAAGGCCGGACCGAGGATATGACAGAACAGAAGGCCGCTTTCGCGCAGCCCGGCGGCCCGCGTCAGCTTGCCGATGTCATCGAGGGCGCGGACCTGTTTCTCGGCCTCTCCGGTCCCGGCGTCCTCAAGCCCGAAATGGTGGCGAAGATGGCCCCGAAACCCATTCTCTTCGCGCTCGCCAATCCAAACCCCGAAATCGCCTACGACTTGGCCAAATCCACCGCGCCCGACGCGATCATCGCCACGGGTCGTTCCGACCATCCCAACCAGGTCAACAACGTCCTGTGTTTTCCGTTCATCTTCCGCGGGGCCCTCGACGTCGGCGCGACCGAGATCAACGAGGCGATGAAGGTCGGCTGCGTCGAAGGCATCGCCGCCCTGGCCCGCGCGACCACCTCGGCCGAAGCCGCCGCCGCCTATGCCGGCGAACAGCTGACCTTCGGACCCGACTATCTGATCCCCAAGCCGTTCGACCCCCGCCTCAAAGGCGTCGTCGCCCTGGCCGTCGCGAAGGCGGCGATGGACTCCGGTGTCGCCACCCGCCCCATCGCGGACATGAAGGCCTACAAGGCCAATCTGGACGCCTCGGTCTTCAAATCGTCCATGATCATGCGCCCCGTCTTCGCCGCCGCCTCCCAGGCCCGGCGCAAGATCGTCTTTGCCGAAGGGGAGGATGAGCGCGTGCTGCGCGCCGCCCAGGCCATGATGGAGGAGACGACCGACATTCCCATCCTGATCGGTCGCCCCGACGTCATCGAAACCCGCATCGCCCGCGCCGGTCTTACCCTGCGCTCCGACCGCGACGTGGAGATCGTGAACCCCGAATCCGACCCCCGTTACCGTGATTACTGGGAGACATATCACGCGCTGATGGCGCGCAAGGGCGTGGCACCCGATCTCAGCCGCGCGGTCATGCGCACCAACACCACCGCCATCGGGGCCATCATGGTTCAAAGGGGGGAGGCCGACAGCCTGATCTGCGGCACCTTCGGTCAATTCCTGTGGCACCTGCGCTACGTCACGGATGTTCTGGGGCAGGGCGGGCTGCACGCCGTCGGCGCGATGTCCCTGATGATCCTGGAAGACGGGCCGCTTTTCATCGCCGACACCCACGTCCATGCGCAACCAACCCCGGCCCAGATCGCCGAAACGGTGATCGCCGCCGCCCGCCACGTCCGCCGCTTCGGGGTGGAGCCGAAGGTGGCGCTGTGCTCCAGTTCGCAATTCGGCAACCTCGACAGCGCGTCGGGTCAGACGATGCGCGCCGCGATCGCCTCGCTCGACGCCATGGCCCTCGACTTCCAGTACGAGGGGGAGATGAACGTCGACGCCGCCCTCGACCCCGATCTGCGCGCGCGGTTCCTGGCCGACTGCCGGATGGACGGTCCGGCCAATGTGCTGGTCTTCGCCTCGACCGATGCGGCGGGGGCCACGCGCAACATCCTCAAGATGCGCGCCGGCGGGTTGGAGGTGGGACCGATCCTGATGGGCATGGGCAACAAGGCCCATATCGTCACGCCGTCGATAACGGCGCGGGGCATTCTCAACATTTCCGCCCTCGCCGGGACGCCGGTGCAGCATTATGGTTGACGGCATGGTGCGCCCGGCTGCCGTCGCGTCGGCGGATCTTGTCGCCTCGGGGCCCGCCCGCTAGACCGATAAACCGCATTCCACGAAAGGCCGACCGATGACCGCACCCGACCGCCCCCGCAAGGTCATGGGCCTGTCCTTCCCGACCGAGGAGGAGCGTGTCGTCGTCGCCTTGGGCCGCAGTCGCGATCACGCGCTTTCCGCCGCCGCCGCCGCCGTCGTCCTCGCGTCCGCGCCGGACGATCCAGATCCGGCCGATGTGACCCGCCTGCGATCGGCGGCGACCGCCTATGCCGCCGCGCTGGAGCAGGCTCTGACGCCGCAGATCGAACAGCGGTTCCGGACCGACTGCGCCGCCGACATCGCCTGTGCACGGCAGTTCGCCGACCATCTCAACTCGGTCGCTCAGGCCCCCGCCGGCCCCGACCGCGCCGCCGCCATGGCGGTCTTGCACCGGGCGGACGACGCCGTTCTGCCCGCGCTTGTCCATCTGACCGAGTGCATCCTGCGACAGGCCGCGATCGACCAGAACGCGGTTCTGGATGCCGCGCAGGCGCGCAACGACAAGCTCGAGTCGCTGTTTCATGCGATGCGGCAGGTGGGCCGAACGCTTGATATGGTGTCGATCAACACCGCCGTCGAAGCGTCGCGCGCGGGGGGCGATCAGGGCCGGGCCTTCGGCGTGATCGCTGCCGAAGTTCGGACGCTGGCCCGTCGCGTGTCGGAATTGTCGGAACAGGCCAGCCGCAGCATCGACGGCTAGGCGCGCCCGCGCGGCCCCCCGCCGATCCCCATCACGAAGCCGTGGGGGCGGTGTTCCTTCTGCGGCGACATGTCTATTTTCAAGCTCAGACGCCGGTGCCACCGTCGCACCGACCTCCCCTTTCCTTCAGACAGGAGTCTCGCCCGATGACACGCCTTGCCCTGACCCGCCGCCATCTGTTGTCCGCCACCGGGGCCGTTCTGGCGACCGGAATCGCCGGTCTGCGCGCCCCCGCCCACGCGCAAGGTCTTGCCCCGACGCCGACGATGCGGGGCGGGTCCAACAACTACCGCCCCGGCGCGCCGCTCGTCGACCGCATCGGTGGCGGCGGCTTTCTGACCACCGGCACCGTGCGTCGGGCGGGCGACGGGATGCCCCTGGCCGGGCAGCGCATCCAGGTTTGGGCCCACACGACCGAAGGCCACGAACGCGACGAGCGCAGCCACGGGGCCACGCTGACCGATGCCAATGGCGTCTTCCGCATGGACATGCCGCAGATCGTCCCCGCCTTCGGTCAGCCCCACGGCCACCTTGCCTACGACAGCGGGGAATTTCAGACCGTCTTCCTGCGCCCCGTCATGGCCAGCGCGGGCGAGACGTCTTTGACGGTCGATTTCGTCCTCGTTCCGGCCTGACACCGTCGCCGTGACCAAGCTGCGGGCCGGTCTGGCGTGGGGCGCGGTCGCCCTTGCCGTTGTCCTGCCCATCGGCATCGCCGCGAACAGCCCGCTTCTGCAATGGCGCGACGCCGTTTATGTGACCGCGGGGTTTGCGGGCATCCTCGGTCTCGCGCTTCTTCTGCTTCAACCGCTGCTGGCGGCGGCCCTTCTGCCGGGTCTTGCCACCGGCGCGGGCCGCCGCATCCACCGCTGGCTTGGTGCGGGTCTAGTGGCGGCCATCGTCGTCCACGTCGGCGGTCTGTGGCTGACCAGCCCGCCGGACGTCATCGACGCGCTGACGCTCCGCTCGCCCACGCCATTCTCGCTCTGGGGGGTGATCGCGATGTGGGCGGCCTTTGCCGCTGCAACCCTCGCGCTGGTCCGCAAACGTCTGCCGCTTCGCATCTGGCGGCTGGGGCATACGACATTCGTGGTTCTGGTCGTCGCGGGCACTGTCGTTCACGCGGTGCTGATCGTGGGGGCCATGGGCACGGTCTCCAAGATCGCACTCTGCGCCTTGGTCATTGCGGCGACAGTGGCGGCGGTTGCGCGCCGCCGCGTCTGGGCCGTCGTCAAACGCCGGGGCGATTGACGCCCCGGTTTCGTTTCAGGCCTTCTGGACTTCGGAAGACAGCTTGAGAACGCCGTCGCCGTCGTCTTGCTCGATGTACAACGCCGGGTCGTCCTCGGACCCGTCGCGGGTCACTTCCGAACCCTGCAGCTTGCGCGTGATCTTCTGCTCGTAGGTTTTCTCGACCTTGCCGGACGCGGTGCCATTGCCCCAGTCCCATTTTACCTTGTCGCCGACGTTGTATTTCTTCGACATGTGATCTCTCCGATTGACGTTTCAGCCTGAACAGAAAACGCCGTTTGGGGCCAAAGGGTTCCGCCCGGGCGTCCGACGTAGATCACCCGTGGATCACCCGCAGATCACCCATCGATCACCGCAGGCCCCGTGCCCTCAGCTCTGCCCGCGAAACGGTCCGCAGATGCACCGCGTCCGGCCCGTCCACCAGCCGCAGCGTTCGCAGATGCGCATAGATGCGGGCCAGGTCGGTATCCTGGGAAACGCCAGCCCCGCCAAAGATTTGTATGGCGTCGTCGCAGACCTGCAACGCGACGCGCGGGGCCATGATCTTCACCTGAGAGATAAGCGGCGCCGCCACCTTCATGTCTTCGCCCGTGCGGTGCACCTCGTCCATCGCCCAGGCCGCGCGCAGGCACATCAACCGTGCCCCCTCGATCCCGATCCGCGCTTCCGCGATCCGGTCGGAATTGCCGCCCAAGTGGTTGAGATCGCTGCCGAACGCCTGACGCTGCGCCCCACGCTCCACCATCAGCGTCAGGCATTTCTCAGCCATGCCGACGGCCCGCATGCAATGGTGGATCCGCCCCGGCCCCAGCCGCCCCTGCGCAATCTCGAACCCGCGTCCCTCGCCCAGCAGCATCGCGTCCAGCGGCACTCTAACATCCTGATATCGCACGTGCATGTGGCCATGCGGCGCTTCGTCATCGCCGAACACCTGCATTCCGCGCAGGAGTTCCACCCCCGGCGTGTCGCGCGGGACGACCACCATCGAATGCTGCGCGTGGCGCGGGCCATCGTCAGCCGTGCGGCACATCACGATATGCACCTTGCATCGCGGATCGCCCGCGCCGGTCGACCACCATTTTTCACCGTTGAGAACCCAATGATCCCCGTCCCTTACGCAGCGCAGGGAAATATTCGTCGCATCCGATGACGCGACGTCCGGCTCTGTCATCAGGTAGGCGGAGCGGACGGTCCCGGCCATCAACGGTTCAAGCCAGTCGGCCTTCATCGCGTCCGTGCCGTGGCGGGCGAAGACTTCCATGTTGCCGGTGTCGGGCGCGTTGCAATTGAAGACCTCGGGTGCCAGCCACGACCGTCCCATCTCCTCCGCGATCCAGGCGTAATCGACGGTCGTGATCCCGGGCCCCCCCGGCAGATGCGTCTGCCACAGGTTCCAAAGACCCCGATCGCGCGCCTTTTCCTTCAGTGTTTCAAGGATTTCCGTCTGACGCGGTGTATGTTCCCACCGGTCGCCCGTGCCCCCGGTTTCCGCGTGGAATTCGGCATCCAGCGGTGCGATGTCGTCCCGCACCATCGTCGCCACCGCATCGCGCAGGGCGCGGCCCCGTTCGCTCAATCCCAGATCCATGACGTCCTCCCTCATGCGCACTCTTGCCACCGCGCGCGCTCTCCGCAACCCTGCGCGAATGGATGGATTGCCCCCGGACCTCGCCCCCTGGCTTTCGGACCGTCTTCCGGGACGGCCCCGGATCACCGGCGCGCGACGGTTTGCGACGGGCCAGTCGAATCCGACCTGGGCGCTTGCCACGGATACAGGCCCGTTTGTCTTGCGCGCAAAACCCGCCGGAACGCTGTTGCCCAAGGCGCATATGATAGATCGGGAATTCCGGGTCATGTCGGCGCTTGCGCAAACCGGCGTCGCCGTTCCGCGCATGATTCATCTGGAGGAAGGGGACAATCCGCTCGGCCGTGATTTCTATGTGATGGAGCATTTGGAAGGGCGCATTTTCTGGGATCCCGCTCTCCCCGACGTCGCGGACCGCGGGGCGATTTACGACGCGATGAACGACGTGCTCATCGCCTTGTCCCATGTCGATCCAATGGCCGTCGGGTTGGAGAGTTTCGGTCGACCGGAGGATTACTTCGATCGCCAGACAGCGATTTGGACCCGGCAATACGCTTCCAGCGTTGCGGTGGCCGATCCGGGCATGACCGACCTTGGCGACTGGCTGGCCCAGCAGGACGTGACCCCGGCGAAACCGGCGCTGGTCCACGGCGATTTCCGCATCGACAACATGATCTTCCACCCCGAGGAGCCGCGGGTGATCGGCCTTCTGGATTGGGAGTTATCGACGTTGGGGCATCCCATGGCCGACATCGCGTATCAGTGCATGCAGTGGCATCTGGCCCACGGTGGCCCCCTGCGCGGGCTTGCCGGGGCGCGGGTGGATGACCTGCCGGCGGAGGCGGACTACGTCGCGCGTTGGTCACATGGCAGCGGGATCGCGGTCACCGACTGGACCGCCTGGATGGTCCTGTCGGCTTACCGCCTGGCCGCAATCCTGGCGGGTGTGGGTGCACGGGCGGCGGCGGGGAATGCGTCGAACCCCGACCAGGGCCGGGCTTACGGCGCGCTGGTGCCCGAATTGATCGCGCTGGGTCAGCGTCTGCGGGGTTAAAGCGTGGTCGCGGGCTGGCCGGTCATGTGGCGCATTCGGGCCATCACGTCGACGCCCATCTGACCCATCAACCCGATCGTGTCATTGGGAAGCCAGTTCTCGGCGATCTTGTCGGCGTCGTCGAACCGGTAGAAATCCATCACCCGCATCGTCAGCCGCTTGCCCGACGCGCCGATGCCCCAATAGTCGCCCCCGGTATGGGTAATCGCCACATCGCCGCCGGTGACGGCGAAGGGCCCGTCGGACAAGCGCACGAAATGGCCCGCGCCCTTGCGATCCGGAAAGGCGCGCAGAAAGGGGATCTGATGATGCGCCCGAAACCCGTCCAGGCCGCGGCAAGCCCCGATCGCGCCGGCCGCGTAGTACATGAAATCGTCGGCCCAAGCGTCCATCGGCATGGAGTCGAGGTCGCGTCCGTCGAAGCGGTGCAGCGCGTCGTGCATGGCCAAAACGCGGTCCAGGCTTCCGGCGTCAGCCGATGGTTCCAACCGCAAACCGTGCCCGCCCTTGGGGCCGGGCCATATCCCCGCCCGTCCGGTGGTCGCTGCCATCGGCCAGCAGGCCGCCTGCATCATCAGCCCGGCAATATCCCAGAGCAGGTAGGATCGCGTGATGCGACCATCCACGATCTCATGCGCTTCTCCATAGGTCAGGGACACCACGTCATGCGTGGGCGGGATGCCCGCAAACGGCGTGCGGAAGGTTCCGACATAGGCCCCGACGGTCGCCACCAGATACGCCGCGCGCGGCCCGGTCCAGCGGGCATCGTCGCGATTGTCACCGGCCAGCAGGATGTCGTCGCGCCGCTCCAGATCCGGCATTGCGCGGCGAAGGTCGGCCATCAGCGCGGCGTACCCGGCCGCAGTCAGCCGACCGAATGGCGCGCTCGCTTCGGCCGTCGCGTCGGGGGTCAGATATCCGTCGTCGCCCCGGGCGAAAGCCTCCAGCGTGCGCAAGGCGCCCGTTCGGAAGGCGGTGGTGTCTGTGGGCATGATCGCTCCTTGCATACGCATGCAAAGTGCTTGCCGCAGGGCTTGGCTGCTGTCTAGGGTGGTCGCACCACAGGATCGGGGATGGCAGATGGCCGGTATTCAGCTGAAGGGCGTCACCAAGCGCTGGGGCGACTTTGTCGGAGTGCAGGAGTTCGATCTGGATATCGAGGATCGCGAATTCCTCGTCCTGTTGGGTCCGTCGGGCTGCGGCAAGACGACGACGATGCGGATGATTGCCGGGCTGGAAGACCCCACAAGCGGTGACATCGTGATCGATGGAAACCGTGTCAACGATCTGGATCCCAAGGACCGCGACGTGGCGATGGTGTTCCAGTCCTACGGTCTTTACCCGAACATGGACGTCTACGAGAACATCCGCTTCCCGCTGAAGGTCCGGAAAATCCCCGAGGCCGAACACGACGAGCGGGTGCGCCGGGCGTCGGCCATGGTGGAGCTGGACGATTTTCTGCATCGCAAGCCTGCCGCCCTGTCGGGGGGGCAACGGCAACGCGTGGCCCTGGCGCGGGCGATCGTGCGGACGCCCAAGGTTTTCCTAATGGACGAACCGCTGTCGAACCTGGACGCCAAGCTGCGTGTCAGCACGCGGGCGCAGATCAAGAATCTGTCCCACGAGTTGCAGGTCACGACGATCTACGTGACCCACGACCAGATCGAGGCGATGACCCTGGCCGACCGTGTCGTCGTGATGAAGGCGGGCATCGTCCAGCAGGTCGGCACGCCCACCGACATCTATGACAATCCGGCCAATACTTTCGTCGCGGGGTTCATCGGATCGCCGGCAATGAACCTGATGGAAGGGGAGATCGTCGACGGCACATTCCATGCCACGGGCGTCGAAATTCCGGGCTTTGCGGACATGAAGGGTCCGGTCGTCTGCGGGTTCCGGGCCGAAGACGCCGCCGTGGCCCTGGACGGCACGGGGCAGATCGCGGCCCCGGTCTATTCCATGGAATTGCTGGGCGATTCGACCATGGTCACGGTGCGCGCAGGCGGCACGCTGGTCGCCGTAAAGGCGGCGAAGGATTTCCGCACCACGATCAAGGCCCCCTTTGCGGCCAGCGTCCCGCGCGAGATCTGCCATCTGTTCGATGCAAAGACCGGGGCGCGTATCTCCGCCCGCGTCTGACGCAAATGCGGGCCGCAGAAACGGGGCGGTGCCGTCAGCGTGCGCCTGGCGGGCGGGTGCATCAGGCCCGGTCGAGGGCCACGGTGCTGGGCGCGTAGGTGCCGAAGCTCCATTCGTGACCCTCGGGGTCTTGCGCGCGCCAACGCCACGTTCCCCATTCGGTCGGTTCGGGCGGATAGACCTCCGTCGCGCCAACCGCCATGGCACGTTCGTGGTGGGCGGCCACATCCTCCACCACGAGATACAGGCCGGGCGAGCCCTTGGGCAGGTCGGCCGTTCCCATCATGACAATGCCGTTGCCGTGGCGCAGTTCGGCGTGCTGCAAGGTGTCGCCGTCGTCTTGGCGCTGCACCACCTCAAATCCGAAGGCTTGGGTCAGAAAGTCGATGGCGGCGGCGCCGTCGCGGTAGCTGAGATAGGGAACGATGTCGGGTGTGTCAGACATGAAAAAGCTCCGGTCGCGTTGCGATGCCGGAGCTTAACACGATCGAAAGGTGGGCGGGGACCGTTTCGGCCCCCGCCCGTCGACGGATCAGCTCGCGGGGATGAGCACGCCGTCGATGACGTGGATGACGCCGTTCGTGGTTTCGATGTCCGGGGTCACGACGTTCACACCGTTGACGGTCACGCCGCCCTCGGTTCCGATCACGAGCGTGCCTTCGTTCACGGCTTGTGCTTCCATGCCGTCGGACAGATCGCCCGACATGACCGCGCCCGGTACGACGTGGTAGGTCAGGATGTCGACCAGCTGCTCCTGATTTTCGGGCAGCAGCAGGTTTTCGACCGTACCTTCGGGCAGGGCGGCAAACGCGTCGTCGGTCGGTGCGAAGAGGGTGAGGGGACCTTCGCCCTTCAGCGTCTCGACCAGGCCCGCGGCTTCGGCGGCGGCCAGCAGTGTGGTGAAGCTGCCGGCTTCGGCGGCGGTGTCGACGATGTCCTTGGTGTGGGCGTCGGCGAAGGCGGCGGATGCAAGGGCCGTCGTGGCGGCCAAGGCGATGAATGTTCTGCGGATCATGATATTCTCCCAGTATTATTTTGCTTTGGGTCGGATCAACCCGACACCACGTCAGATAGGGAGTGAATGCCCCCAGAGAAGTCGCGGATTTCCGCATCTGCGACAGAATGTCCCTTTGAAGCTGACACGATCCGCGCCAAGCCAAACGGATTTCTGTTTTCAAATGACATCAATATGATGCGCGGGTTTTTGCCGGTGCCCTGACCGGTCGGGCTATCTTCGGATCAACCCAGCAAAACGCCCAGCACGACCGACATCAATCCCAGAGCCGATATCGCCAACGCGCCGAGGTTGAGCGCCACGAGCTTGCGCAGCCGTGCTTCCATCGCGGCCCCCTCCAGACCCGAAGCGCGGGCACGGGCGGCCACGACGATGCAAATGACGAGGCCGGTCAGGCCCAGGATCGTCAGCGCGGCCCCCCCCCAGATCAAAGCTGTCATGTCCCGTTCCTCCCGATTGCATCGTCCCGTCCCCGGCGGTAGCGAAGGTCCGGCAAGCCGACAAGAGGAGCAGGGCAAAAATGGCGGATCTCAAAGTGGTCGACGACGGACCCGCGGACACCTACCGCGTCACGGCAGACGAGTTGCGGCAGTTCATCGAACGGGTGGAACGGCTGGAGCAGGAAAAGAAGGACATCGCCGAACAGGTGAAGGAAGTCATGGCCGAGGCGAAGGGCCGTGGCTACGACACGAAGGTCATGCGCAAGATCATCGCGCTGCGCCGGCGCGAGGCCGACGACATCGCCGAGGAAGAGGCGATCCTGGATATGTACAAAGAAGCGCTCGGCATGAGCTGACGCGCGATCGCCCCCTGATCCCACGCGGGGTCAGGGGGCAATGAAGGTAACGCCGTCCATCGCCCTCAGGCGCGCCACGTCCTGTTCGTAGAGATCCGACAGTCCGACGATCATGTCCTCGGACCAGCCGGGCAGGGTGATGTCCGGGGCGATGGCGGCGTCGTCGGCGTATTTGTTCAGGAACGCCGTGACCACTTTACGCCACATCGTCAGGTTCGGAACCGGGTTGTCGCGCAGATAGCCCTCGAACCGGCGAAACCCCTCGGGCGTCATGATCTGACGCAGGATCGCATCTTCCCCGGTCATCTCGGCGTCGACGGCCGCGATCCGGCGCAGCAGGTCGGGCCAGATCAGCGGCAGATCCTCGTTGCACCAAACCGTCAGCGGCACGTCCGGACAAGCCTCCCGGATCTGCGCGACAGGCTCCGACCAATTGATCTGCGCCAAATCGTGACCGGCGATGAAGGCTGGAAATTCGGTCGCCGACGACGCCTCGAACAGGGCGGGTACGAAGGTCGCAGGGTTGCGGACGGCCAGAAAGAATTCGACCTGATGACCGGGGAAGATGTCACGCAGCATCTGTGTCCGCCTGGCGGCTTCGGTGTACATCGCCCGCCCCGACAGGACCTTGGCATAGATGCCGAGAAAGCCTTCGTAGCTCAGCACGATGCGGTCCGCCGACGTCTCCTCCAGAAGCTCCTGCATGAGGGGATTGCCCATGCCGGGCACCAGGTTGCCGCCGTTGCCCTGCAACGCCTTGCGAATGGCGGGCCGCGCCTTGCCGCCGGGGGGGACGACGACGGACTGCCGGGTCAGCAGGGGGGCATTCTCGATCAGCGTCCTGAGGATCAGATCCTCGTCAGTGCAATGCGCACCAAGGTGAATAGCAATCTGCACCGGCCCCGCCCCTCGGTTCTTTTGCCGCAACCTATCCGTGGCCCGCTGGACAGGCAAACGCCAATGCCGTAGCGCCTTGGCCCATGTCCGACGGAAAGGCTCAGATACACGCCGCAGCCCCGCTCGACCTGTGGTCGGCCGGCGCGTTGGTGATCGCGGGTCTGGTTCTGGTGCCGATCGTGGCCGTCGTCTGGATGGCGGCCTTCCCGACCGAGAACATCTGGCCCCACATGCTGTCGACGGTGCTGCCGCGGTATCTGGCGAACACGCTGATCCTGATGACGGGGGTGGGCGTGCTGGCCGCGTCCATCGGGGCGGGGGCGGCGTGGCTGGTGGCGATGCACGACTTTCCGGGCCGCCGGATCCTGTCATGGATGCTGCTGATGCCGCTGGCGATCCCGGCCTATGTGGGGGCCTATGCGCTCGTCGATTTTCTGGATTACGCCGGACCGGTCCAGACCGGGCTGCGCGCGATCTTCGGCTGGTCGACGGCCGCCGACTACGCCTTTCCCGACATTCGCTCCATGCCATTCGCGATTTTGGTGATCGGCCTGTCGCTTTATCCTTACGTCTATCTTCTGGCCCGCGCCGCCTTCGCCGAGCAATCGGGCGCGGGCTACGAAGTCGCGCGCGCCCTGGGGGCTGGCCCGTGGCGGCGTTTTGTGTCCGTCGGCCTGCCGCTGGCCCGTCCGGCCATCGCGGCGGGCGTGGCCGTGGTGATGATGGAAAGCGTCAACGATTTCGGCGTCGTCGATTTCTTCGGCGTGCAGACCCTGACGACCGGCATCTTCTCGGTCTGGCTTTCGGGCGGCAACGCAGGTGGTGCGGCGCAGATCGCCTGCGTGATCCTGCTTCTCATCGCGCTGCTGGTCCTGTTGGAGCGGCGGTCCCGCGCGCGCCGCCGCTTTTGGCAGGCCGCCCGTTCCCAACGCCCGGTGGCGCGGACTGCGGCGACGGGCGCGACGGGATGGGCGATGACATCGGCCTGTGCCCTTCCGGTCCTGCTGGGCTTCGGCTTTCCGGTGGCGGTCATGGGCTGGCACGCGATCTTCGCCTCCGACGGCTGGCTCGCGCCGGGATTAACGCGGGCGGTCCTGAACACCGTGACCGTGGCAGGCGTCGCGGCCGTGGCGACCGTCGGCCTTGCCCTGTTCATGACCTATGGCGTGCGTATGACCGGGCGGGCCTTGCCGCGTCTGCTGCTGCCCGTGACGACGATCGGATATGCGGCCCCAGGCGCGGTGCTGGGTCTGGGCGTGTTGATCCCGCTGGCGGCCCTCGACAACCGGGTCGCAGATGCCGTTCTGGCGATGACTGGATGGGACCCTGGCCTGATCCTGACCGGGTCGATGGCGGCGCTTGTCTTTGCCTATATCGTGCGCTTCTTCGCGATCGGACAGGGGGCGGCAGATGCGGCGCTGACGCGGATTCCGCCGTCTTTGCCCTTGGCGGCCCGGTCGCTGGGGCAGGGGCCGCGGGGCGTTCTGGCCCGCGTTCACCTTCCGCTGATGCGCGGGTCCGTGGCGATGGCCCTGCTTTTGGTATTTGTCGATGCGGTCAAGGAGTTGCCGGCCACGCTGCTTTTGCGACCCTTCGGCTTCGACACCCTTGCCACACGCGTCCATGACCAGGCGTCGCTCGAACGTCTGTCGCAGGCCGCCCCGGCGGCCCTCGTCATAACAGCCGTCGGTCTGGCTGCCGTCCTCTTGCTCGCCCGTGCAGACGCGGCTAAGTGACGGTCAGTGCCCCTATAGCTCAGCCGGTAGAGCAACTGATTTGTAATCAGTAGGTCCGCGGTTCGAGTCCGTGTGGGGGCACCATTCAGTTCTGCGATCTGCCCGAGAATGGGGCGCTGCGGGCAGTTTCGCCCAAATTTCAGACGGCATCCCTGAATTCGGTCCTGCCATAGTGCGCGACGATTGCATCGTGTGATCCGGCCTCGCTCAATCGTAAGGCAGGATGTCTAGGGTTCCGCCTCCGCCGAGGGTCAGGTCCGAGAGATATCGCCGTGCGGCGAAAGACCGGGCGGTACACGGCGGGGCAAAATCCCGGGAGGCTACTGCGCTGGTTTGACCCGCGCTCCGCCATGACTTCGATGCGGTCAATCCATCCAAGACTTATTGATGGGGACCGAACATGAAGAACCTTGCGACACTGACGGCCATCGCCCTGTGCACGGCGACCATGGGCCATGCGGATGGGCACACCAAGACCGACTTCAAGGTGGCCTGGTCCATCTACGTCGGCTGGATGCCCTGGGGCTATCTGGAAGACAGCGGCATCATGGACAAATGGGCCGAGAAATACGGGATCGATGTCGAGATTGTGCAAATCAACGACTACGTCGAATCGATCAACCAATATACTGCCGGGCAATTCGACGGCGTGTCGGCCACTAATATGGACACGCTGTCGATCCCATCGGGCGGTGGCGTGGATACCACGGCCCTGATCGTCGGCGATTACTCCGACGGTAACGACGCAGTCATCCTGAAGGGCGAGGGCGACCTGGAAAGTCTGGCCGGCATGCCCGTCAATCTGGTGGAGCTTTCGGTGTCCCATTACCTGCTGGCGCGCGGGCTCGACAGTGTCGGCCTGTCGGAGGCGGATCTGGACGGCGTCATCAATACGTCCGACGCCGACATGATCGCGGCCTTTGCGACCGATGACGTGCAGGCGGTCGTGACGTGGAACCCCCTCGTCTCCGCCATTCTGGAGGAGCCGGGTGCGACCAAGGTCTTCGACAGTTCCGACATCCCCGGGGAAATCATCGACCTGATGGTCGTGAACACCGAAACGCTGGCTGCGAACCCCGATTTCGGCAAGGCGCTGGTCGGGGCATGGTACGAAGTCATGGGCCTGATGGCCGCGGGGGACGAAGACGTGCTGACGGCCATGGCCGAAGCGTCCGGCACCGATCTGGCGGGATACCAGGCGCAACTCGGGTCGACGCAGATGTTCTTTGCGCCCGAAGACGCGGTCGCCTTCACGTCCGACCCGGCGTTGCCGGAAACGATGGTCAGCGTGGCGGACTTCCTGTTCGACAAAGGCATCTTGGGGGAGGGCGCGCCGTCGGCCGATTTCGTCGGCGTCGAATACCCCGACGGGTCGATCACCGGCAGCGCGGACAACGTCATGTTCCGCTACGACGCGACCTACATGCAAATGGCCGCCGACGGCGCGCTTTGATCCAAGGATCGCCCGCCGCGAGATCTGCGGCGGGCACACTGACATGCGCCTGATCAACCTCAAACCTGGACGGCCCCTTGCAGTGTTTCTTGCGCTGTTGCCCTTCGCGCTGGCCTTCTTGGCCTATGCGGTCGCGTCGCAAATCCGGCTGGAGGCAAATGCGGCCGACAAGCTGCTGCCCGCCCCGGGCACGGTCTGGGACACGGCGGTGAGACTGACGACGGAAGGCGACCGGCGGACGGGGCGCATCCTGTTCTGGCACGATACTTGGGCCAGTCTGCAACGGCTGGGGCTGGGCATCGGCATCTCGGCCGGGGTCGGCCTGATCTTCGGCCTGTTGATCGGACTTCTGCCGCTGATGCGCAGTTTTCTGGCGCAGTTCGTCGCCGTCCTGTCGATGATCCCGCCACTGGCCCTTTTGCCGATTCTGTTCATCGTCTTCGGGTTGGGAGAGCTGTCGAAGGTCGTCCTGATCGTCATCGGCACGCTGCCCTTTCTGATCCGTGATCTGTCTCAGCGCGTGCTGGACCTGCCCGAGGAGTTGCTGGTCAAGGCGCAGACGTTGGGCGCGTCGTCCTGGGTCATCGCGATCCGCGTGGCGCTGCCCCAGGTGATGCCGCGCCTGATTCAGTCGGTGCGTCTGTCGCTGGGCCCCGCTTGGCTATTCCTGATTGCCGCCGAGGCGATCGCGTCGGATTTGGGCCTTGGATACCGCATCTTCCTGGTGCGTCGATATCTGGCGATGGATGTCATCCTGACCTACGTGATCTGGATTACGATCCTCGCATTTTTGATCGACTGGACGTTGCGCTGGGTGTCGCGCCGGTACTTCCCCTGGGCTGGGGCCGGCCTGTGAGCTTCGTCAGCGTTAGAAATGTCTTTCAGACCTACGGCCGCCGCCCGATCATCGAGCGGGTTGATCTGGACGTGACGGAAGGGGAGTTCATCTCGATCGTGGGCGCATCGGGATGCGGCAAGTCCACCTTCCTGCGCCTGCTGCTGGCGCAGGAGCGGCCCACCCGCGGCGAAATCCGTATCGCGGACGCGCCGCCCGCGTCGGAGCCGGGGCTGGACCGGGGCGTGGTGTTCCAGCGATACTCCGTCTTTCCGCATCTGACCGTGCGCGAAAATATCGTCGCGGGCGAAGGTTTTCGGCGGGGCTGGGGCCGGTTCTTCGGGGCGGCGCGTCGGGCCGCGCTGACCCGCGCGGACGATACCCTGGCACGGATCGGGCTGGATCATGTGGCCGGGCATTATCCGGCGACCCTGTCGGGCGGGATGCAGCAGCGCCTTGCCATCGGGCAGGCCCTTGCCGCGCGCCCCCGCGTCCTTTTGCTGGACGAACCGTTCGGCGCGCTCGATCCCGGCACGCGCCAGTCGATGCACGCTTTCCTGACCGATCTGCGGACGGAAACGGGCATGACCGTCTTCATGGTCACCCACGATCTGGAGGAGGCGTTCAAGCTGGGCGATCGCGTTCTCGTCTTCGATAAACCGCGCTGGGATCCGCATGACCCGGACGTGAACGGCGCCACCATCACCTACGATTTCGATGCCCGAAATGGCGGCATCCCGTTTCAGACCCTTGAGGAGAAAACCCATGTTCTGCACCCCGTCTAGGCCCTCCCGGTCCCACAACCCGCGCGATCGCGCGCTCCCCGACCGCCGCCACCATCATCCCGACCTGACCAAGCTGCGCGGCTGGCGTGCGATGCAGGCAGAGGAAGGCCTGCCCGAGACCGGGTGGGAGCAGGAGAAGAAATGGGCGCTGCGCATGGGGCTGACCGGGTCCGACAGCATCGATGACAAGTCGATCCCGACCTTCGCGCGCGGAGAGTTGCCGCATTACGCGGGCATCAACACCTTCCTCAAGGCCCCTTATGCGGAGGACGTGACGGAGGTGAAGCACTACGACGCGACCGTCCTGGGCATCCCGTTCGACGGCGGCACGACGTACCGCGCGGGGACGCGGTTTGGGCCGCAAGGCGTGCGCAAGATCAGCGCGCTGTATACGCCCTATAACTACGAAATGGCGGTAGATCTTCGTGAGCAGATGACGCTGTGCGATGCGGGCGACGTCTTCACCATCCCCGCCAACATCGAGAAGACCTTCGATCAGATCACCCGCGGCGTCAGCCACGTTGCGTCGTCGGGGTCGCTGCCGATCATGATCGGGGGGGACCATTCGATCGGCTTTCCCTGCGTGCGCGGCATCGCGGAATGCACGTCCAAGAAGATCGGGATCATCCATTTCGACCGCCACGCCGACATTCAGGAAAAGGACCTGGACGAACGGATGCACACGACGCCTTGGTTTCACGCCACCAACATGCCCAATGTGCCCGCCAAGAACCTGGTCCAGATCGGGATCGGCGGCTGGCAGGTCCCGCGCGAGGCCGTGAAGGTCGCGCGGGAGCGGGAGACGAACATCATCACCATGCGCGACATGGAGGAGATGGGCATCGACAAGACGGTGGAGATGGCATTGGAAATGGCGTGGGACGGGGTCGACATGGTGTATCTGTCCTTCGACATCGACAGCATCGACTGCGGGTTCGTGCCCGGCACCGGCTGGCCTGAACCCGGCGGGTTCCTTCCCCGCGAGGCGCTGGCGTTGGTGTCGAAGGTCGCCGCCGAGGGCATCTGCGGCATGGAACTGGTGGAGGTGTCGCCCCCTTACGACCAGTCGGAGATCACGGCCCTGATGGGCACGCGGGTCATCGTCGACGTTCTCGGGTCCCTCGTGGCAAGTGGCAAGATGGGCGATCACAAGCGCCATATGGACAAGCCGGTCACCATTCCGCACGGCGAATTCGAAGGAAAGCGGTGGTCGAATGCCACATGATCACGCCGACGGCCACCACCATCACGCCCACGGCCCGGGCCACAATCACGACCACCCCGACCAAATGCACAGCCACATGCACGCGGTGGACGCCGCCGCCGAACTGCAGGTCCTGACCGCGCAGTTCATCGACGGCTTCGTGGCGGCCAAGGACAAGATGTCGTACCTGCGCATCGCGGGTGTGCCGCTGGAGATACCGGGTCAGGGCGGCGGGCCGTCGATGAAGCTGGTAGACGTCAAGCTGACGACCGAATGGCAGGTCGGCACCGCGTCCCCGTCGTTCGGGTCGCGCGAACTCAGCTATATGCCGTATCCCGGTGAAATGGTGACGGAGCGGACGAACCTGGGCCTTGTCTATGTCTCGCTGGAAGCCAAGCACGTGACCGATTTGCGCGCCTTCCTGCAGACGCACCCACTGCTCACGGGGGCCCGCTAGGCGTCGGCCGTCACGATATACGGATCGGCCAGGGCATATTCCTCAAGGTTCGCGCCCGGGCCGATCCGGTCGATGACGGCGAAAAGCCCGGGGGCCGCCAGCGGGGTCAGCACGCCGTGCCAGGTGCCACGGTAGAGATTCACCGCCTGACCCGCCCCGACGATGAACGCGACCGGCATGCCCGGCACCCCGCCGTCGTCGGGCGCGACGGTGACGAGCCAGGCCTTGGAATGCATCGGCACGAAGCACTGGCTTCCGTCCGGGTGCCGCTCCAGCAGGTCCAGGGTATAGGGCAGGGCACGCGGTGTGGCATCGAACAGGCTGATCCCGGCGCGCCCGTCGGTGAAGTTCAGCTTGGCACGGTCGTGATACCGCCCGCACAGACCCGCATTGATGATCTTGTCGGCCGCCCCCGCCACGTCCAAAACATCGCCGTAGGGCGCGAAGGCGTCTGCCGTCAGCGGGTGCGCGACGATGACACGGCTCATGGTAACAGGTCCGCAAGGCGCAGCCGGGCGATACGCTCGACCTGTCGACACGCCTCGTCGAATTCGATGTCCCGGTCGTTGTCGATGCGCCGGTCGAAGGCGGCCATGATGCCCGCCTTGTCGTGGTCGCGCACCGCGATGATGAAGGGAAAGCCGTGCTTTGCAACGTAGGCCGCGTTGCGCGCTTCGAACGTCGCCCGCTCCGCGTCGGTCAGAAGGTCCAGGCCCGCACCCGCCTGTTCGGATGTGCTTTGGGCCGTCAATCGCCCGGCCGCGGCCAGCTTGCCCGCAAGGTCGGGATGCGCCTTCAGCACGCCCAGGCGTTCGTCGTCGGTGGCAGAGCGGAACATCCGGGCCAGCGCGTTGTGCAGCCCTGCGGCGGTGTCATGCGCCGGGCCCAGTTCCAGATCGAAAGCCCGCTCCGCGATCCAGGCCGAATGCTCGAAGATCGACCCGTAATTATCTACGAAATCTGTTTTTTCCATCTGTGATGGGCGGGGTGCGCGGCGATGCGGATGGGTCGCCGTCCAGTGTTCGGCGATTTGCAGACGCGTGGCGAACCAGACGCCGTTGTGCCCGCGCGCGTACTCGATGAACCGGCGCAGGGCTTCCGCCCGCCCCGGTCGCCCGGCCAGACGGCAATGCAACCCGATCGACATCATCCGCCCGCCTTCGCGGTATAAACAATCGAAGCTGTCGCGCAGATACGTCTCCCACGACGCGCCGTCGGGATGACCTGCCTGAATGGCAAAGCGCATGTCGTTGGCGTCCAATGTATAGGGCACGATCAACTGATCGCGATCGCCGTATTCCGTCCAATAGGGCAGATCGTCGGCATAGCTGTCGGCCAGGTAGGCAAACTGCCCGGTCTCGGCCACCAATCTCTGCGTGTCGTTGGAGGACCGGCCGCAATAGAAGCCGCGCGGCGCATCGCCTGTCACCTCCGTATGCAGGCGGATCGCCTCTGCGATGGCGGCGCGCTCCTCGGCCTCGGGCATGTCCCTATGCTCGACCCATTTTAGACCGTGCGACGCGATTTCCCAACCCGCATCCTGCATCGCTTCGACTTGAACCGGCCCGCGTGCGAGCGCGGACGCGACGCCGTAAACCGTCACCGGCAGGTCCCGCAGCATCCGGTGCAGCCGCCAGAACCCGGCCCGGGCCCCGTATTCGTAGATCGATTCCATGTTGGCATGGCGCATTGCCGGCCAAGGCTGCGCGCCGGTGATTTCCGACAGGAACGCTTCGGATGCGGCGTCGCCGTGCAGGACGTTGTTTTCGCCGCCCTCCTCGTAATTCAGGACGATGTTGACGGCGATCCGTGCGCCGCCCGGCCAACGGGCTTCGGGCGGGGTGGGGCCGTGTCCGATCATGTCGCGGGGGTAGCGGGGCATGGCATCTCCTTCGGCGTCGGGTCGATACGGGGGCAAAGAGGCGCGATATTCAAGACGTCTTCGGCCAAACTGCCGCACGATCACGGCTTTCCGTCGGCTGTCAGACCGGTAGGATGGCCCGTGCCCCAGATCGGAGAGACCCATGGCCGGATACCTGACGACCCACATCCTCGATACTGCGCGGGGCTGCCCGGCCGAAGGGATCACGATCCTGCTGCACCGCATATCGGGCACGTCGCGCAATCAGATCGCGCAGGCCGTCACCAACGCCGACGGGCGGACCGACGGCCCGATCCTGCCCGAGGCGGAGTTCGAGACCGGCATGTATGAGCTGACCTTCCAGACCGGCGACTATCTGCGGCGCAACGGTCAGAACGGCGAGACGCTGTTCCTGGAGGAAATTCCGATCCGCTTCGGTATGGCAGAGGCGGCGCATTACCACGTGCCCCTGCTGCTCAGCCCGTTCGGCTATTCCACCTATCGCGGATCCTGATCCATGTACGACTTTGCAATCGCCTGGGATTGGCTGGCCTTCGGTGTACGCTGGTTGCATGTCATCACCGGCATCGCCTGGATCGGGGCCAGCTTCTATTTCATCGCGCTCGACCTGGGCTTGCGCAAGGCCGACGATTTGCCCGTCGGGGCCCACGGCGAGGAGTGGGAGGTGCACGGCGGCGGCTTCTATCACACCACGAAATACCTGGTGGCCCCCGACCGCCTGCCCGAACATCTGACTTGGCACAAATGGCAGGCCTATTGGACCTGGCTGTCGGGTGCGGCGCTGCTCGCCATCGTGTACTGGGCAGGGGCGGAGTTGTTCCTGATCGACCCCGCCAAGGCGGATCTCGCCACATGGCAGGCCATCGGCCTATCGGCTGCGTTCATCGCGGTCGGGTGGCTGGGCTACGACGCGCTTTGTCGCTCGCCGCTGAAATCCAACGCGACGGCGGTGATGCTGGTGCTCTTCGCGGGGATCGTCGTGGCCAGCTGGGCGCTGAACCAGGTGTTCACGGGGCGCGCGGCCCTGCTGCATCTGGGCGCGATGACGGCCACGATCATGACGGCCAACGTCTTCTTCATCATCATGCCCAATCAGCGCATCGTGGTCGCCGACCTCAAGGCCGGCCGCGCGCCGGACCCGAAGTACGGTCAGATCGCCAAGCTGCGGTCGATGCACAACAACTACCTGACATTGCCGGTCCTGTTCCTGATGCTGTCGAACCACTATCCGCTGGCCTTCGGGACGCAATACGCCTGGATCATCGCCTGCCTGGTGTTTCTGACCGGCGTGACGATCCGGCATTATTTCAACACGCTGCACCTGACCGGATCCGGCCCGGTGTGGACCTGGGGGGCGACCGCGGTCCTGCTGGTGCTGATGGCCTGGCTCTCGACGGTGTCGTCCTTCGACGGCGACTACGACACGGTGGAGGCCGCGCCGCTGACCCCCGCCGCGCAACGCTTCGCCGACGCCGAAGGGTTCGAGGACGCGGCGAACGTCGTTCTGGGTCGCTGCTCCATGTGCCACGCGCGGGAGCCGAATTGGGACGGGATGCATTGGGCCCCCAAGGGCGTGCATCTGGAGACGGAGGCCGATATCGCGTCGCACGCCCGGCAGATCTATTTGCAATCGGGCGTTAGCCACGCGATGCCGCCCGCGAACCTGACCGACATGACCGAAGCCGAACGGGCCATGGTGCGCGCGTGGTTCCGCGACGCGGGCGGCACGTCGCTTGCCGGTCTGCGCGCCGATCAGTAGGTCGCGCGCCCGCCCGACAGATCGAAGACCGCACCGGTGGTGAAGCTGTTGGCGGGGCTGACCGCCCAAGCGATCATTTCCGCCGCCTCCTCGACCTCCAGGAACCGCCCGCGCGGGATCTTCGACAGCATGTAGGCGATGTGGTCCTCGCTCATCTGGTCGAAGATCGGCGTGCGCGCGGCGGCTGGCGTGACGCAGTTCACGGCGATGTCCATATCCGCCAGCTCTTTGCCCAGGCTCTTGGTGAAGCCGATCACGCCCGCCTTCGACGCGGAATAGGCGCAGGCGTTCGGATTGCCTTCCTTGCCCGCGACGGACGCGATGTTCAGGATGCGGCCATACCGGGCTGTCTTCATCCCGGGCACCAGCGCACGATTGACGTGGAACGTGCCGGTCAGGTTGATGGCGATGATCCGCGCCCAATCATCCAGACCGTAATCTGCCACCGGCACGTTCGGCCCGGCGATCCCGGCGGAATTGACCAGGACGACGGGCTGACCCAACGCTTTGACCGTGCTGTCCAGCGCCGCTTCGACCGACGTATAGTCGGAGACGTCGCAGGTCACCGCCAGCGCGCCCTCCGCGTCGCAGGTCGTCGTATTCCGGTCCGGGTTCGCGTCCCAGCTTGCCACGCGCGCGCCGCTCGCGATCAGCTTGCGCATGACCGCCAGCCCGATGCCCTGTGCGCCGCCCGTGACCACCGCCACCTGATCTTTGAAAATATCGGTCATCCACCCCTCCCGGTTCCGCTGCGAAACCCTAGCGGTCCGACGTGGGGCAGGGAACCCGGATGGCCCGTCATGCGTCTGGTCACATGACAAACAGCCACTCCGCACCCGATCTGCCCAGGGAAATTGCTGCCCGCCTCGATCGGCTGGACCGTCTGGCCAACAATATGGACAGCCGCTACCGCATTCCACTGACGCGCATCCGGTTCGGATGGGACGCGATTCTGGGGCTTGTGCCGGGTATCGGGGACGTAGCGGCACTGGCCCCGGCGGGATACATCCTGCTGGAAGCGCACAGGATGGGGGCACCCACCCCGGTCAAGGCCAAGATGACGGCGAACACCGGTGTCGACTGGCTGATCGGGACGATCCCGATCATCGGCGACATCTTCGATATCGGCCTGCGCGCCAACCGTCGCAACGTCGCCCTGCTGCGTGCGCATTTCGCTGCGGTCCACACGATCCCTGACGGAGCTCCCGCATGAAGACCGATAAACTGGCCACGACCGCAGAAGCCGTCGAGGCCCAGCCCGGACGCGGCCGTGACGCCACCGGACCGACCAAGATCCCCAAGAAGGGCCTCAAAGACGTCCTTTGGCGGCTGAAGGACGAAATCTCGAACGACAATCTGTTCCTGGTGGCTGCGGGCGTGGCTTTCTATGGCCTGCTGGCGATCTTTCCGGCCATTACCGCGCTGATGTCTGTGGCCGGTCTGCTCTACCGCCCGGAGGAACTTGTGTCCGTCCTGGAAGGCGCGTCCCGGGTGGTGCCGCCCGACGTCAGCCGCATCTTGTTGGAGCAGGCCCAATCGGTGGCCGGCAGCGACGAAGGCGGTCTGACGCTGGGTCTGGCACTGGGTTTCGGTTTGGCGCTTTGGTCGGCATCTTCGGGCGTCGGCAGCCTGATCCAAGGCCTGAACGTCGCCTACGACGAAGAGGAGACGCGCAGCTTCGTCTGGCTCAAATTGCGCACCATCGCCATGACCATCGCGATGATCATCGGTCTGATCGTGGCCGCCGCCCTGATCGTTTTGGTTCCCATCGCGCTGGATTTCGTAGCCTTCACGCCAGGGATCGAAATGCTGATCCAACTGGTCGCCTATGTCCCCCTGGCGCTGATCTTCATCGGCGGGGTGTCGGCCCTGTACCGGTGGGGGCCGGACCGGTCCAAGGCGGAATGGAAATGGCTGACGCCGGGTGCGTTGGTGTCTTCGGTCCTTTGGCTTATCGCCTCCGTCGGGTTCTCGGTCTATGTGCAGGCCTTCGGCAGCTATAACGAGACCTTCGGGTCCATCGGCGGCGTGATCGTCCTGCTGATGTGGCTGTGGATATCGGCCATCGTCATCCTGCTGGGTGCCGAACTCAACTCCGAACTAGAGGCGCAGACAGCGCGCGACACCACTACTGGCGAGCGGGAGCCGATGGGCCACCGTGGCGCGGTCAAGGCAGATGAGCTTGGCGATGTCTCCTGATCCCGCCGACCCCGCTGCGCGCAATCCGCTGCTTGTCCCCGTCACGGGCATATTCATTCTTCTGCTGATCCACGCACTGATCTTCGCGTCCGATTTCCTGATCCCGGTGACATCGGCCATCCTTGGCTATTTCATCCTGAATGCGCCGCGCCGCGCGCTGGGCCGGATCGGCATTCCTTCGCCCGTCGCTGCCGCGATCTTCACGATCCTGATCGGTGCCGTCTTGACCGTGGGTGCCATCGCACTGAGCGAGCCGTTGACCGCGTTCGTGACCGACATCCCAAGCCTGATCGACAAGGTTCTTTTGACGCTGCGCGGGCCGGACGGTCCGTTGGAGCTTGTGAACCGCGCCGCCGAAGCGACCGACAAGGTCATCACCGAAACTTCCGGCCCTGCACCAATGAAAGTTCAGGTCGTGGGGTCGGGGGGGCTAGCCACATCCGTCGCATCGGTCGCGCCCGGCATGATGAGCCAAGTGGTCTTTGCGGTTTTTCTGCTGTTTTTCCTTGTCGCATCGGGCGATCTGTTCATCCAGAAGGCCGTTCAGGTGGTCGACCGGTTCCAGGATAAGCGCACGACGCTGATGACCATCCGCACGATCGAGGCGCGGCTGGGCAATTACCTTGGCGCCATCACCCTGATCAACATCGCTTTGGGCGTCGCAATCGGGGCGTTTATGTGGATTTGGGGCGTACCTTCGCCTTGGTTGCTGGGCATGATGGCGACCTTCCTGAACTTCGTGCCATTCGTGGGCGCGGTCGTCGGATCGCTGGTCGCAGGGGTGGTCGCCTTCGTGGCATTCGGCGACCTTTGGGCCGCCTTGGGCGTGCTTGGCACCTACTACGCGATCACAGCGCTGGAGGGGCAGTTGTTGACCCCCGCACTGGTGGGTCAGCGACTGCGGTTGAACGTGACGATGGTGTTCCTGTCGGTCGCGTTCTTCGCGTGGATCTGGTCGGTGATGGGCATGGTCGTTGCGGTCCCCTCGCTGATCGTGGTGAAGGTCGTCTGCGATGCCGTCCCCCGCTTCCGCAAGGTTGGCCTGTTCCTCGGTGACGCCGAAGGCTTCGTGCCCGAGGCCGCAAAGCCCGATACCGCCGCCGCGATCCCGCCGAACGCGGGATGATCGGCACCGGGCCCGTTCGGGCGTCTGTCTGAACCTGCTTGTGATGAATGGTGGGCGACCCTGGAATCGAACCAGGCGTGAGTCGCCTCGAGGGAGTTACAGTCCCCTGCCACACCTTGCGGCCTGTCGCCCACTGGCGGCGGGGATAGCCGCCGTGCCGGGTGGGGTCAAGCGGTGTTGTGGCGAGTTTCTTCGCGGGTGATAAGACCCCCAATCGGCAGGGGAAGTATCATGGCGCAAAAGCCCAAATGGGTCGTCCAGAAGGAACAGGATCGCAGGGCTGCGGCCAATGCGACGGTCTGGCTGTTTGGGTTGCATGCGGTGCGTGACGCGCTGCAAAATCCGATGCGCGATCGTCTGCGCCTTGTCCTGACGCGCAACGCCGCCGACCGGTTGGGCGATGTCGTGCCCGCCTGCGGGATGGAGCCGGAGATCGCCGATCCTCGCAAGTTTCCCGTCCCACTCGACCCCGGGTCGGTGCATCAGGGCGCCGCGCTGGAGGTCAAACCGCTCGACTGGGGGCGGCTCGACGATCTGTCCAAGCCGGGGCAGGGGAACGCCCCGCTGCTGGTCTTGCTGGACCGCGTGACGGACCCGCACAACATCGGGGCCATCCTGCGCAGCGCCGAAGTCTTCGGGGCCCGCGCCGTCGTCGCGCCGTCGCGCCATTCAGCACCCGAAACCGGTGCGTTGGCCAAGACGGCGTCGGGCGCGCTGGAACGACAGCCGTATCTGCGCGTGGGCAATCTGGGCGACGCGATGGAGCGGCTCAAGGACCTTGGGTACATCCTGATCGGCATGGACGGAGAGGCGGAGGAGACGCTGGGCGATGTGGCACCTCAGGTCTTGGACCAACCCACCGCAATCGTGCTGGGGGCCGAGGGGCCGGGCCTGAGGGAGCGAACGAAGGCGCTTTGCGACCGTCTGGTTCGGGTCGATCCGGCTGGCGCGTTCGGATCGCTCAACGTGTCGAACGCCGCTGCCGTCAGTCTTTTTGCGCTGCGCGCCGGGCGCGGCGGTCCCGATGCCTGAAAAGCTCGCCACGTGTTGCTATTGCGGGCGGCGTTCAGCGTTGAGGATGGCGGACCACACGCTCGTCTGCGGGTCCTGCGGGGCTCCGTTGCGGAACATGAAGCCGCTGCGGCCCGCGCATGCCCAGGCGATCGCAAGCCATCCGGCCGATCCGCGTCCCCACAAGATGCCCCGGCCCAAGCCGATGAAACGGCGGAAGAAACGCAAAAGCGTGTGGAAAAAGCTGGCTGACCGGGTGGAGGATGTCTGGGATGAGATCGAGGATATCTTCGACTAACGCTCGGCGATGGGTTGCTCATGGAAAAACATATCCGTGATCGGAACTTCTTTCACGTCCGGGGGTTACCTAAGTGTCTGAGGACGGCAGGTCTGGAACTCCTGCCCTCCATATCACTGTCCCTCGTTCCATACCTTGGCCCGCGTCATTATTGCCGCGGGCCTTTTTTTGTCGTCTGATCTGGGGATGACGACAATACCCTCCGACAAGGTGCTGCGCGACCTGCTGACGCGACCGAAGACGTTTGCGTGCGTCGGCGTGTCCCCAAATCCCATCCGGCCGAGCCATTTCGTCGCGCGATACCTGTCGCTGCGCGCGTTCCGGGTGATCCCGGTGAACCCGGGCCACGTCGGAACGACGCTCTTCGGTGAGGCGGTGGTGGGCGATCTGGCCGATATCGACGGGCCGGTCGAAATTCTGGATATCTTTCGCCGGCCCGAGGTGGTGCCGGCCATCGTGGAGCAGGGTTTGGCGTGCCTGACGGGCCTGTCTTGCGTCTGGCTTCAGGTCGGCGTCACCAGCGCAGCGGCGCGGGCAATGTGCAAGGATGCGGGGGTGACGTTCATAGAGGATCGCTGCCCCAAGATTGAATACCAGCGTCTGTTCGGAGAGTTGCGGATGGGCGGCTTCAACACCGGCGTGATCAGCGCAAAGCTGTAATCGCACCAAAGCGGCCCGCCGCGATAAGCGACGGGCCGGAAGATCGGGTTTCAGCGTTGTCAGTCTTCGTGGGTCGGCATCGCTTCGAGCTCGTCTTCGGTCGATGCGATATAGGCCCGCAAGTCGTTCTCGCCCTGCATCAGGGTGATGTCGCTCATGTCGACGGCGACGGGCTTTTCGCCAAGACCCAGAAAACCGCCCACATCGATCACTGCACGGTCGGCCATGCCGCCGTCCGCGCCCAGCAGCTCGCCGATCTCGCCAACGGCTTCGTCGTTGGGGTCATAGACGGTGATGCCGATGATATCCTCGGCGGTCACGTCGCCGGTGGACACCATGGTGTAGCCTTCGCGTTCCATCATGTCCGTGCCGTCCATCGTATCGGGATCGGCTTCCACGATCTCCTCCTGCACATCCAGATCACCCGCGATCGGTTCCCGCGCGTCCGACAACTCCGTGCCGATGGTGGCCAGCGTTTCGGTTCCGGCAGTCGCCTGGGTATCAAGACCTGTGCCCTGAACCTCCGTCTCCTCGATTTGCTCGGGCTCGGGTGCTTCGTCGATGGCGGGGCTCTCGTCTTGGGCCATATCATCCGTCGTGGACATGATTGCCGCGTCCCGACCCCGCTCGACTTCGCCGTCGAAGGCGGGCGCTCCCTCCAGATCAGCTGTCGTACCGGTCAGGACCACGAAGAACTCATCGGCGTCTGCGCCATCTGACACGAACGTCAGATCATCCACATTCACGGCGACCGTGCGCTCGCCCATGCCGATAAAACCGCCGATGTCGATCATCACGGCGTCGATGCCGCCTTCGGCACCGATCAGGATATCGGAGATTTCGCCGACGTCATCCCACTCGGGTGCGTCGTCTGTCGTAAGGTTACCGGCTTGTTCTGTGACATAGAGGCGGGCCCCCATGAGATCCGAGGCGCGGAGGGCCTGGATGTTCAAGCTCTGGACGAAACTGGAGGAAACGTGACCGTCCGAAAAACCCGGGGTGGCAAGGGAAAGCGCAATGGCAGTGGACGCCATAAGGGTTTTCATCTTAGTATTCCTCAGTTGCTAGGTGACCTGTTTGCAGGTTGGTCATCCTTGCAACACGCAGGGTGATGCAAGGGTTCCAACCTTTCGTGTCACCCTGCTCTTAAATTTTCCCACGATCTGAACGCGGAAGGTCACCGGTGCCGCCGGCTCGGCGTCGTAGCGGCCATGTGAAAAGACACAGCTCTGGCCCAAATTATTTCGGACGCGCGGCTTTCTCGGTCAATCCCGACTCGCCGTCGCGTCGGTCCAGCTCGTCGAGCACGTCGCGCAACGCGACATTTCGCGACGCCAGCATGATGCAAAAATGATACAATACATCGGCACCCTCGCGGGTAAGGGCGTCCCGGTCGCCCTTCACAGCCTCGATCAGTGCTTCGATCGCTTCTTCGCCAAATTTTTCGGCGCATTTCTCGGGCCCCTTGGACAGAAGCTTGGCGGTCCAGCTTGTCTCGGGGTCGGCCGTGCGTCGGTTCTCGACGGTCTGCCAAAGGCGATCGAGGGTGTGGGTCATGTCGTTCACTCCATCCGAACGGGAATACCGGCGGCGGCCATATGCGCCTTGGCTTGCGCGATGGTATAGGTACCGAAGTGAAAGATCGACGCGGCCAGCACCGCCGAGGCACCGCCCTCCGTCACGCCGTCGACCAGGTGATCCAGTGTTCCCACGCCGCCCGATGCGATCACCGGGATCGTCACCGCATCCGATACCGCACGGGTGAGGGGCAGGTTGAACCCTGCCTTCGTCCCGTCGCGGTCCATCGACGTCAGCAGGATTTCGCCCGCACCCATGGCCATGGCCGTGCGCGCGAAGGCCACGGCGTCGATGCCGGTGGGCTTGCGTCCGCCGTGGGTGAAGATTTCCCATTTGCCGGGCGATACGGTCTTGGCGTCGATCGCGCAGACGATGCACTGGCTGCCGAATTTGTCGGCCGCGCGCGCCAGCACGTCCGGGTCGGCCACGGCAGCCGAATTGAACGAAACCTTGTCCGCGCCCGCCAGCAGCAGATTGCGCACGTCGTCCACCGTGCGCACCCCGCCACCGATGGTCAGCGGCATGAAACACGCCTCGGCCGTACGGGTCGCCAGATCGTACATCGTGCCGCGGTTTTCATGGGTCGCGTGGATGTCGAGAAAGCACAGCTCATCCGCGCCCGCCGCGTCGTAGGCGCGGGCGGATTGGACGGGATCGCCGGCGTCGATCAGATCGACGAAGTTCACGCCCTTGACCACGCGACCGTCGGCCACGTCGAGGCAGGGGATGATGCGGGTCTTCAACATGAGCGCGGTTTGGCCCGGTTCGATCCGCATGGCAAGGTGCGGGGGCCTGACGTTGGCACGCGCCATGGTCCTGAAGGCCGCGACCGGAGATGACGCGGCTGTGAAACCGCCTGTCCGGCAGGCGTGTTACATTGTGCATCCCACCAGTCTGGAGAGACCCATGATCCGTACCGTAACGGCCGCCGCAGCCGCCTTGACCCTTGCCCTTCCGGTCAGCGCCGAAACGCTCGCCTCGCCGCATTCCGTCGCGCAGACGATGGACAACCTCGTGGCCGCCGTCGAAGGGGCGGGGGCCACCGTCATGGCCCGCGTCGATCATACCGCCGGTGCGGCCAGCGTCGATATGGACCTGTCGGAAGCGCAGCTTCTGGTCTTCGGCAACCCCAAGGTCGGCACGCCGATCATGCAGCAGGATCTACGCGCGGGTCTTGTTCTTCCCTTGCGTGTCCTGGTCCACGACAGCGACGACGGCACGGTGATCCGCTGGCAATCGCCCGAAGAGATGTTCGCGGGGCTGGACGTCGATCTGGAAAGCGAACCGGTGAAGATGGCAGCGGGCGCGCTGGCGAATTTGACGGCGAAGGCGGCGGAGTAGCTAGATCTTCGTTCCGAAAACTAGCCTGACGAATGCCAACAAGACAGCCCCGACCAATGCGATCGGGGCCGTTATGATCATCCCGAACCCGGCATTCGCCAAACCGGATAGATCGGACATTTGACGGGCGTCCAAGCCTCGGCATTGCGTGAATTCAGAAGCGCTACTTCCGACTTGCAAGCAATCCAACGCGTCGGCTCGGAAGCCTGCAATTAAGGATATGATGACCAGAGAGACTGCCAAAAGGAGCAAGAGGCCACCGAGAAAATTCGTGGTTTAGTCATCGCCAAGCATCTTCAGCGCTTCGCTCAGATCAATCGCGCCGTCATACAATGCCCGTCCTGAGATCGCCCCAGCAATTGTGCCCTTCGCCTTTAACGCTTGCAGATCGGCCAGCGACGACACGCCGCCCGATGCGATCACGGGGATGTCGACCGCCCGGGCCAATGCGTCCGTCGCCTCGACGTTCGGGCCGCCCATGGCACCGTCGCGGTCGATGTCGGTGTAGATAATGGCCGCGACGCCCGCGTCCTCGAACCGGCGGGCCAGATCGGTCGCCGTCACATCGGTTTCTTCGGCCCAGCCGCGCGTCGCCACACGGCCCGCGCGCGCGTCGATACCGACCGCCACCTTACCGGGAAATTCGCGCGCGGCCTGCCGCACCAGATCGGGGTCCTCCACCGCGACGGTGCCCAGGATGACGCGTGCCAGACCTTGCATCAGCCAGGTCTCGATCGTGATCATGTCGCGGATTCCGCCACCCAATTGGCACGGCACGGTGATCGACCCCAGGATCGCCTCGACCGCCTTGGCATTTACTGGCTCTCCCGCAAATGCGCCGTTGAGATCGACCAGATGCACCCATTCGCAGCCCGCGTCCTGAAAGGCGCGCGCCTGCGCGGCCGGATCGTCGTTGAAGACCGTGGCCGATGCCATTTCCCCGTGGACGAGGCGCACGGCCGCGCCGTCCTTGAGGTCGATTGCGGGATAGAGGATCATTGCACACGCTCCGGGTCACTGGCTGTCCTGCGGTTCTGACGCAATCCAAGGCGCAGCGGAAGCCCGTGCCGAAACGTCACGCTTGATTTGGCGATCCGACCACCGTCAGGGTCGGCGCAGTCTAGGGAGGACACATATGAAACGCTTTCTCTTCACCCTCGTCGCCAGCCTTGGCCTGGCCACCATCGCATCCGCGGACCCGATCGAAGGTGTCTGGCAGACCGAAGTCGACGACGGATCCTATGCCCACGTGACGGTCGCGCCCTGCGGCGGCAATTACTGCGGCACCATCAGCAAGACCTTCAACGCCTCGGGCGAATATCAGTCGCCGAACCTGGGCAAGCAGATCGTGCGCAACATGGCCGCACAGGGCGGCGGAGAGTACGAAGGCCAAGTCTGGCGTCCGTCCAATGACAAGGTCTATCTGGGCAAGATCGCCCTGTCGGGCAACCAGATGGCGCTCCGCGGCTGCGTCGCCGGTGGCCTGATCTGCGCGCGTCAGAACTGGGTCAAGATCCGCTGATCGCGGCGATCCGAGCCGATCGCGTCGGCCCGCCTTGTGCGGGCCGTTCGCATATCACGGCGTCCAGCGCAGGAAATTCGCGATCAGGCGCAGGCCAGTCGCCTGGCTTTTTTCCGGGTGGAACTGGGTGCCCACGACGTTGCCCCGCGCCACGATCGCGGTGACGTAGCCGCCGTAGTCCACATGGGCCAGCCGGTCTGCGACATCGTCCATGACCATTTGGTAGGAATGAACGAAATACGCGTGATCGCCAGTCGCAAGTCCCGCAAGAACCGGATGATCCGCCGTCAGGATCAGATCGTTCCAGCCCATGTGCGGCACCTTGAGCGACGTATCGGTCGGCGCGATCCGCTCGATGGCGCCCCCGATCAGGCCGAAGCCCGGCACGTCCTCGTATTCGCGACCCACGGTCGCCAGCATCTGCATGCCGACGCAGATACCCAGGAACGGAACGCCGCGCGGGCCGACGGCCTCCAGCACCGCGTCCTCCAGGCCGTCGAAGGCCTGCAACCCGCGGCGGCAGGCCGGAAAGGCCCCGTCGCCGGGCAGAACCACGCGGTCGGCGCGGGCCACGTCCTCGGGCCGCTGGGAGACGAGGACCTGCCCGGCGTCCGCCTCCCGCGCCATCCGCTCTAACGCCTTCTGGGCGGAATGCAGGTTGCCGCTGTCGTAATCGACCAGAACCGTAAGCATCGCCTTACAGAATTCCCTTGGTCGACGGGATCGCGTCGGCCTTGCGGGGGTCGGTCTCCAACGCGTCGCGCAGGGCGCGGGCGAAAGCTTTGAAGGCGGCCTCGACGATATGATGTGAATTGACACCGCGCAGCCCGTCCATGTGCAGCGTGATGCCGCCATGGGTGGAGACCGCCTGGAAGAATTCGCGCACCAGTTCAGTGTCGAAGCCCTTGATCTGGGGGGCGGTCATGGAGACGTCCCATGCCAAATACGGTCTTCCCGACAGGTCGAGCGCGGCGCGGACCAGCGCGTCGTCCATCGCCAGATGGCACGTGCCGTAGCGCACGATCCCACGCTTGTCATCCATTGCCTGCGTCAGGGCTTGGCCCAGGGCGATGCCCACGTCCTCGACGGTGTGGTGGTCGTCGATGTGCAGGTCGCCATCGCAGCGCACGGTCATGTCGATCAGGGCGTGCCGGGCCAATTGGTCCAGCATGTGATCGAAGAATCCCACGCCGGTCTGGTTGTCGTAAGTGCCGCTTCCGTCCAGGTCGATCTCGACCCGGATGTCCGTCTCGGCCGTCTTGCGAGTGATCGTGGCCTTGCGCATGGGGTGCCTCCGGCGGGTCTGACGGGTTTCGCCCGCTCATATCCGGCGAATGCGGCGCGCGAAAGACCCTGGCCCACCGCGCAATCTGCCGGGGCCGCTTCGATTGTATTTTGCGACGCAGCGTCCGGAGAGGCGAAATAAGGCGGATCTAAACAATTCGTCACAATTTCACCTAATTGTTTCACTAATGCTCGGTCCAAGTTTTTAAAGGTCCGTGGCCGTTTCGGCCTTGGTTCGTCTGTCCCGAGGTGTGTTGTGCCTGTCTTCTCATTTCGTCTCTACGACGCCGACCCGTTCGGCATCCTGAGTCAGACGGCCGGCAATATCGCCACTTGGACTGGCCCCGGCGTTGCGGCTGGTACAGCCATCGTCACCGACAACGGGACCGGTACAACCTCCCAGTTCTTCGTGGACGACACCGAGACCGCAACGGCGGACGTCACCGTCGGGGGCTTTTCGGCGACCGGTGCGGCCGTGCAAGCCGAAGAGACCTGGATTGTCCGGGACACCATCTCGGGCGAACAGATCACCGTCACCACCTTCAACGTCAACGGCGGCACCGCCTATTTCTCGATAGCCTCGTCTCCGCTGGTCGAAGGCCGCGCGTACGAGACGATTCAGTTCGACGCCACACCATCGGAGGCGGAGGGCACAGCCTTCGCCTACGAAGATTACAACGACGGCACCGTCTTGGGCACGGCGGGCAACGACGTCATCGACCGGGACTATGATGGCGACCCGAATGGCGACCGGGTCGACAACAACGATCTCTATACATCCGAAACGACGGCCGAGACGTTCACCTGGGCCCCCTTCGGCGACAATGCGGACTTGGCCGGATCCTCGGGTGGGTCGCAGACGAACGGCGACGTGTTGGTCACCTTCACCGCCGACGCGCCCACTGGGTCGACCTTCATCGCGAACTTCGACAATGGGGCCGCCGCCAACGATAACATCTACGTCCCGCCCGGCACCAATTTTTCCAGCACTTCCTCCAGCCGCTTCTTCGCCGACGGCAATGCGACCGACACGACGCTGACGATCAATTTCGACAGCGCCGATCCAGGCACCTCGACCGAAGTGCACAACGTCCAGTTCCTGATGACCGACATCGACGGTATAACGAATGGAGCGAACAACTTCCTCGATACCGTGACGATCCGCGCCTACGACGTGGACGGCAACGAGATCGATCTAACGATCGACGTCTTGGGCAATGACATTCTGTCTGCCGACGGGAATACCGTCACCGCTTCAGCCGATCTCGACAATCCCGATCAGGCGGACGGCGCGATCCTCGTGACGATCCCCGGCCCGGTCGAACGGGTCGTTATCACCTATGACAACGGCGGCGACACGCAGCAGGCGGTCTTCGTCTCGGACATCAACTACGATGCCGTGTCGACGCAGGGAAACGCGGACAGCATCGACGCGGGGGGTGGCAACGACAGCGTCTTTGCCGGCTCCGACGATGACACGGTGCGGGGCGGAACGGGGAACGACACACTCGACGGCGGTTCGGGTGACGACGAGTTATTCGGCGACGCCGGCAACGACAGCCTGCTGGGTGGCACCGGCAACGATACGTTGGACGGCGGGAACAACAACGACACGCTGTCAGGCGGGTCCGGCGACGATAGCCTGTCTGGTGGCAATGGCCGCGACAGCCTGTCCGGCGGCAGCGGCACCGACACGCTCGACGGTGGCAACGGCGCGGATGTGCTGGATGGCGCCGACGGGGATGACATCCTGCGGGGGGGCGGCGGTGCCGACACCATCGTCAGCGGTGCCGGAGCAGATGATGCCGACGGCGGCGACGGCAGCGATTTGTTCGACATGGCCGATGGGTTTGGTGCCGACACGCTGACCGGGGGCGAGGGCGGAGTCGATTTCGACGTCGTCGATTTCGCCGATCTGACCGCCCCGGTTTCGGTCACCTTCACCGGGGCCGAGGCGGGAACGGCGACCGACGGCACCGATACGCTGCAGTTTTCCGAAATCGAGCGGTTCATCCTGACCGATTTCGACGACGTTGTTTCGGGTAACCTCGGGGACGAGAATATAAGCGCTGGCGGGGGCGACGACACCCTGGACGGCGGGGCCGGCAACGACACGCTGCTGGGGGAGGCGGGCAACGACTCGATCGCCTTCGGGCAAGGCGCGGACAGTGTCGACGGCGGCGCAGATGCGGATTTCATCTATGGCCTGGGATCCGATTTCGACCAGATCGTCATCGGCGGCGAAGGCGGGGATGACCGCGACACCCTGAGCTGGGAAAATGAGAACGATGACGCGGACGCCGCCCTGATCGTCTTCGACGGCGACGAATCCGGCACGGCCACGTTGCGCGGGCAGGAAACCGATTTCAGCGAGATCGAGACCGTCCACACGACCCAGGCCAATGACACGATCGACGCCAGCGCGTCGACGGGTGGCGTGGATGTGGCGAGCTTTGCGGGAGATGATTTCTTCGTCGGTGGGTCGGGCGCAGATACATTCAGCGCGGGTTCGGGCAACGATACCATCGACGGCGGCGCAGGCGACGATAACCTGTCTGGCGGCGACGATGCCGATACCTTCATCGTCACCGGCACGTTTGGCAACGACACCATCGTCGGTGGGGAAGGGGGCGACGACACCGACACAATCGACCTGTCCGGCCTGTCCGGCCCCGTCACCGTCACGTATTCGGGCGACGAAGCAGGCACGATCACCGACGGCACCAGCACGATCGTCTTCTCTGGGATCGAGCGCCTGATCCTGACCGACTTCGACGACGTGGTCGATGCGACGGCCGACGGAGCGGGCATCGATGTCGACGCGGGCGCGGGCGACGACATTATCACCGGGGGCACGGCCGCCGATACCGTGGACGGCGGCGCGGGCGACGACAGCGTCACGGGCGGGGCCGGTGCGGATGTCGTTGCAGGCGGCGACGGCGATGACACCATCGACGTGGGCACCGGCGACGTGGCGACCGGCGGGGCGGGCGACGATCTTTTCGTCGTGGATACCGGGAACGCCGGCGGCGGCACGATCACCGTCACGGGCGGCGAGGCGAATGAGACGGCGGGCGACACCGTCGATTTCAACGGCCTTTGGGATTCCGGCGAGACGACCTTCACCAATTCGAGCCTGGGCGGTTCCAGCCCCCTGACCGACGGCACCACCGTCGTGTTCGAGGAAATGGAGGCTGTCATCTGTTTTGCCGGCGGTACCCACATCGCCACGCCGCAGGGTGCGCGCCGGGTCGAAGATCTGGTCGCCGGTGATCTGGTGCTGACCCGTGACGACGGTGCGCAGCCCCTGCAATGGGTCGGGACGCGGATTGGTCTGGTGGGACGCGACATGGCCCCTGTCGTGTTTCAGCCCGGAACGATCGGCAACGACGCGATCCTGCGCGTCTCGCCGAACCATCGTATGCTGGTGAGTGGATGGCGCGCGCAGCTGATGTTCGGAGAGGAGGAGGTCCTCGTCCCCGCGAAGGCCCTGATCGATGGGCGCGGCGTGCGAGCCGGGCGTCCGGGTCTCGTCGTCTATCACCATCTTCTGACGCCGGCCCACCAGGTAATCTTCGCCGAAGGTGCCGAGGCCGAGACGTTCCTGCCCGCAGCCGAAGGCCTGAACGGCGTCGATGCGGCGGCGCGCGCGCGGCTGTTCGATGTGCGGCCCGATCTGCGCGCGGACCTGGCAGCCTATGGTCCGACAGCGCGACCTGCGCCGCGCGCGCGTCTGGCGCAGCTTCTGGCTGGATAGGCATCGCCATCCTGCAGACGTCCGATCTACCGACAAGACAAAGAAAAACCCCCGGTCCCGAGGGACCGGAGGTTTTTTCTGACCGAATTGGAGCGGGCGAGGCGATTCGAACGCCCGACCCTAACCTTGGCAAGGTTATGCTCTACCCCTGAGCTACGCCCGCGCCATTTCGGTAGCGGCGGTTT
>NZ_CXSU01000005.1:697681-731106 GCF_001403795.1 Jannaschia donghaensis
CGGTGGATCAGCCGGAGGCGAGGCCGGTCGCGGTGAAGTTGTCGATCGCAAAGAACTCGTTGTCGGACCCGGCGCTCGCATCCGACCCGAAGCCGATGTTCACCGTTCCGATGTTGGTGGTGACGGGCTCATTGGTCGTCGGGTCAATTGTTACGGGGCGGCTCACGAAGATCTCGAAAGACGACAGCGCGTCGGCGTCGGAGGTCGAGCCTCCAAGGTGCACGTTGGTGTCGACATCCGTATACCGGACCGTCACGTTCGGCGGCGCGCCTTCGGCCGCGGTGAAAGTAGGGATGCCGTTGTCGACAGTCACCGATCCGACTGCATCGCCGTTGACATAGACGGTGCCCGTGTCGCCGTCGAAATTGTCCATCGAGTAGAGATCGAAGCTGAAGGTCGCGGTGTCAGTAGCGTCGCTGACAGCAAAGTCGCGGCTGACGCCAGGCCCGCCGCCCGTGTTTTCGATCGGGCCCAGAACGTGACCGATGCCAGCGATTTCTGTGCTCTCGGCCCCGACCCATCCTTGCGCACCGTTGTCGTAGCCGTCCGAATAGGTCAGGCCATTTCCGCTGCCGACCGCTTCGCCGCGCAATTCCGTATCGACCGTTCCGGCCAGTGACCGCATACCTGCCTGAATGATGTCCGTTGACAGAAGACCAACCATCGTGACGGCGGCGGCAAGGACCACGTAATCGACGGTGACGGCACCTTGGCTGTCACGAAGGAAGTGGCGAAGATGATCGGCATTGAGGCGCATGACAGAGACTCGGTAAGAAAAAGTTGATCTATTTCTATCGATCTTCTGCGGCGCAGCTGGGCAGATCCTGCGACAAAATTGAGGCCATGAGGCCCCTGTTTCCGAACAATTGGAGGGACTGCCGTCGATCGTTTCGACAGTCCCCGGTTTTCAACCTTCAGGAAAGCTCCACCAGCAAATCCTTGGCATCGATCTGCGCGCCGGGCGTGACGTGGATAGCGCTTATGATCGCATCGCGGTCCGCGTGAAGGCCGGTTTCCATCTTCATCGCCTCGATCGTCAGCAGCAGATCGCCCTTTTTGACCGCACTGCCGACCGTCGCGGCCACGCTGGCCACGACGCCGGGCATGGGCGCACCGATGTGATCGGCATTGCCAAGTTCCGCCTTGGGGCGTTTCGCTGTCTTGCCCACGACGCGACGGTCGGGGACGCGGATGTTGCGCGGCTGACCGTTCAGTTCAAAGAAGACGCGCACTTCGCCGTCCTCATTCGTCTCTCCGCGCGCGACCATCCGGATCTCCAGCGTCTTGCCCGGATCGATTTCGGCAAAGGTCTCCTCGCCCGGCGTCATCCCATAGAAGAACACCGGCGTCGTCAGCGCGCGCACCGGCCCATAGGTCTGATGCCGTTCGACGTAATCCGTGAAGACCTTTGGATACATCAGATAGCCATTCAGATCCTCGTCATCGACGTCTTGCCCGATGTCCTTGGCGAGCGTCGCGCGCACAGCGTCCAGATCGACCGCCTTCAGATGCTTGCCGGGTCGGTCGGTCAGGGGCGTCTCCCCTTTCAACGCCTTTTTCTGAAGTACCTTGGGCCATCCTTCGGGCGGTTGCCCCAGGTTGCCGCGCAGCATGTCGATGACCGACTCCGGGAAGGACACGTCCGTCTTTGGATCCTCCACCTGCGCGGTGGTCAGGCCCTGAGCCACCATCATCAGCGCCATGTCGCCCACGACCTTGGAGGACGGGGTCACCTTCACGATATCGCCGAACATCGCGTTTACGTCCGAATACATCTGCGCCACTTCGTGCCAGCGCTCCTCCAGCCCCATGGACCGGGCCTGCGCCTTGAGGTTGGTAAACTGGCCGCCGGGCATTTCGTGCAGATAGACCTCGGACGACGGGGCCTGCATTCCGCTTTCGAAGGCCAGATACTGCGCGCGCACCGCTTCCCAGTAGTCGGACATGTGCCGCACCGCCGTGGCGTCCATCCCCGGATCGCGCGGGTCGTCCTTGAGCGCGGCCAGGATCGTGCCGAAGGTCGCTTGCGATGTATTCCCCGAAAACGCATCCATCGCGACGTCGGCGGCATCCACACCGGCGTCCGTCGCGGCCAGGATCGTGGCGCAGGCGATGCCCGCAGTGTCGTGGGTGTGGAAGTGGACGGGAATGCCGATCTCTTCCTTCAGCGCCTTGACCAGAACGCGGGCGGCGGCGGGTTTGAGCAATCCGGCCATGTCCTTGAGGCCCAGGACATGCGCGCCCGCGGCTTCCAGTGCCTTCGCCATGTCGACGTAATATTTCAGATCGTACTTCGCGCGCGCGGGGTCCAAGATGTCGCCGGTATAGCAGACGGTCCCTTCGCAGACCTTACCGCTCTCGATGACTGCATCCATGGCGACGCGCATATTCTCGACCCAGTTCAGACTGTCGAAGACGCGGAAGATGTCGATGCCGGTCTCTGCGGCCTGTGCCACGAAGCTTTGCACCACGTTGTCGGGATAGTTGGTGTAGCCCACTCCGTTCGACGCACGCAGCAGCATCTGCGTGCACAGGTTTGGCATCGCCGCGCGCAGGTCGCGCAGGCGCTGCCACGGGCATTCCTGCAAGAAGCGGTAGGCGACGTCGAACGTCGCCCCGCCCCAGCATTCGACGGACAGCAACTCGGGCAAATTCGTTGCGTAGGAAGGAGCGGCGCGCACCATGTCGATCGACCGCATCCGCGTGGCCAGCAGCGACTGGTGCCCGTCGCGCATCGTCGTGTCGGTCAGCAACAGACGGTCGCGCGACAGCATCCAATCGGCCAGACCCTTGGGCCCGTCCCGCTCCAGGATCTGACGCGTGCCCTCTGGGGCCTTCTCCACCAGCGGGGCGGGGGCCTTGGGCGCGCGAATGTCGTCGGCGGGGCGGGGGCGGCCTTCGGTTTCGGGATGCCCGTTGACCGAGATGTCGGCGATATAGGTCAGGATTTTCGTCGCCCGGTCGCGGCGCGCTTTGAAGTCGAACAGACCGGGCGTGTCATCGATGAATTTCGTCGAATATTCGTTCGACAGGAACGTCGGATGTTTCAGCAGGTTCTCGACGAAGGCGATGTTGGTGCTGACCCCACGGATGCGGAATTCGCGCAATGCGCGGTCCATCCGGCTGATCGCCGCTTCGGGCGTGGGGGCCCAAGCCGTCACTTTGGTCAATAGACTGTCGTAGTATCGCGTGATGACCGCGCCCGAATAGGCTGTCCCCTCATCCAGGCGAATGCCCATGCCCGTCGCGGCGCGGTATGTCGTGATGCGACCGTAGTCGGGGATGAAGTTGTTGGTCGGATCTTCGGTCGTCACGCGGGTCTGCAACGCGTGCCCGTCGAGCTTCACGTCGTATTGCGACGCGACACCCGTCGCCTCCATCAGCGACTTTCCCTCCGCGATCAGGATCTGGGCGCGCACGATGTCGATGCCGGTGACTTCTTCGGTGACGGTATGCTCGACCTGCACGCGGGGGTTCACTTCGATGAAGTAGAATTCGCCCGAGTCCATATCCATCAGGAACTCGACCGTGCCCGCGCATTCGTAGCCGACGAATTCGCAGATTTTCTTGCCGAGCGCGCAGATGTGCTCCCGCTGCGTTTCTGACAGATAAGGGGCGGGCGCACGTTCCACGACCTTCTGGTTGCGCCGCTGGACCGAGCAGTCGCGCTCGTAGAGATGATAGGTATTGCCCATGGAATCGCCCAGCACCTGAACTTCGACGTGGCGGGCGCGCTGGATCATCTTCTCCAGGTAGCCTTCGCCGTTGCCGAACGCCGCCTCCGCCTCGCGCCGGCCTTCCAGCACCTTCTCCTCCAGCTCGTCCTCGGACATGATGGGCCGCATTCCGCGCCCACCGCCGCCCCACGACGCTTTGAGCATCAGCGGATAGCCGACCTGTGCCGCCTGTTTCTTGGCATCGGCCATATCGTCGGTCAGCACGTCCGTCGCCGGCACTACGGGCACGCCCGCCCGGATCGCCACCTGTCGCGCACTGGCCTTGTCGCCCAGTTGCCGCATGGTTTCGGCCTTGGGACCGATGAACTTGATGCCGGCGGCTTCGCAGGCGTCCACGAATTTCGGGTTTTCCGACAGCAGGCCATAGCCGGGGTGAATCGCATCCGCACCGCTGGCCTTGGCGACCCGGATGATCTCCTCGATCGAGAGGTAGGCGGCGACCGGACCCATGCCTTCGCCGATGCGGTAGGCTTCGTCAGCCTTGAAACGGTGCAGGCCCAGTTTGTCTTCCTCGGCATAGACGGCGACCGTCTTCTTCCCCATCTCGTTGGCGGCGCGCATCACGCGGATGGCGATCTCACCGCGATTGGCGATCAGGATCTTGTTGAAGTCGGCCATTGGGGTCCCCCGGAACTGTCGGTAGGAATTTGGTAGCGGCTTCGCCGCGGCGCGGCAACTGCGGGGGAATGGGTAGCCGCCGGCCGTCACGCCGGACAAATCCGGTGCCATGCCTGCCGGACCGGCGGGAACCCCCACGCGCCCGCAGCCGTTCCCTCCCCATCAACCAACCTGCAATCAGGAGACATCCAATGACTCGCACCTTCACCCTTCTCGCGGCGACCCTGTTCGCCGTCACGCCCGTCCTGGCCGACATGGAAGACTACGACGGCGATGGCGACGCGATGCTGAATGATGCCGAGTTCGGCGAAGCGGACGGCGGCAAACGCTTTATGGCCTACGACAGCGATGGCAGCGGCGACATCTCGGAGGCGGAGTTCGCAGCCGGCGAATTCTCCCGCTACGACCGCAACCGCGACGGCGGCGTCGATGCCGAGGAATACGGCCGCTACGAAAGCGACGACGATGACGGCGAAATGGAATCCGAAAGCGAGATGGAATCCGAGGAAGAGGGCGAAGAAGACTGAGCCTAAGGCTTGTCCGAGACTTGAAGTGACGGTCCGGGACGGAATTTCTCTGCCCCGGACCCCACCAATTGCATCTGCCATGGCAGTGGTTGGCTGTCCCAACCTGTCCTGTCTTCGGGTGTTTCGCGGCCGCATCGAATGGGTGGCGGCTCAGGATGAAAGGCCGCAAAAAATGTGCTCCGAGCCATGACTTCCCGCCGACGATATCGATAATTTTCGACAATGAACGAGAACCTGGCCGCCGGTGCACCGACCCTCAACGCGATGACCAAAGAGTTTATTCGGAAGCCTGGTTGGTGGGAATTCGGGTCGGCGCAGAACGGACCGGGAACACCGTCTTTCCAATCCGGCGCGTCGGGCGTAGTCTGCCCACATGATGGATTTTGACGATTCCGACGCTTTCGAGGCGGCCAGCCTGTCCTCTCGCGCGATGGGTGTTCGCCCGACGCCGTATCTCGACGGGCTGAACCCCGCGCAATTGCAGGCTGTCCATACGCTCGACGGGCCGGTTCTGATGCTGGCGGGGGCGGGGACCGGCAAGACGCGGGCGCTGACGGCCCGCATCGCCCACCTTATGAGCCAGGGCAAGGCCCGCCCGAACGAAATTCTGGCCGTCACCTTCACCAACAAGGCCGCGCGCGAGATGCGCAACCGCATCGGTGCGATGATGGGCGAGGTGGCCGAGGGCATGCCATGGCTCGGCACCTTCCATTCGGTCTGCGTCAAGCTGCTGCGCCGCCATGCGGAATTGGTCGGACGGACCGTTTCGGACCCCCTGCTGGAGTCGGGCACGCGCGAATTGTTCCTGAAGTCCAACTTTACCATCCTGGACACCGACGATCAGAACCGCCTTCTCAAACAGCTCATCCTCGCCGCCGAGATCGACGAGAAGAAGTGGCCGCCCCGGATGCTGGCCGGCATCATCGACCATTGGAAGAACCGCGCCTGGACCCCGGACAAGGTGCCCGCGTCCGAGGCGCAGGCGTTCAATGGCAAGGGGGTCGCGCTCTACCGTGAGTATCAGGATCGCCTTCTGACGCTGAATGCCGTCGATTTCGGGGACCTGCTGCTGCACGTCATTAGCATCTTTCAGGCGCACGACGACATCTTGGGCAAATACCGTCGCTGGTTCAAATACATCCTGGTGGACGAATATCAGGACACGAACGTTGCGCAGTACATGTGGCTGCGTCTGCTGGCGGGTGGCCATCGCAACATCTGCTGCGTGGGCGATGACGATCAGTCGATCTATGGCTGGCGCGGGGCCGAGGTGGGCAATATCCTGCGGTTCGAGAAGGATTTCGAAGGGGCGGAGATCATCCGGCTGGAGCAGAATTATCGCTCCACCCCCCATATCCTGGCCGCCGCGTCCGCCGTCATCGCGGGCAACAAGGGGCGGCTTGGCAAGACGCTCTTCACCGACCTAACCGAAGGCGAAAAGGTCCGTCTGATCGGTCATTGGGATGGCGACGAGGAGGCCCGCTGGATCGGGGAGGAAGCGGAGTCGCTTCAACGCGGCACCCGCAACCTCGACCCTTTCTCGCTCGATGACATGGCAATCCTGCTGCGGGCATCCCACCAGATGCGCGCGTTCGAGGATCGGTTTTTGACGATCGGCCTGCCTTACCGCGTCATCGGCGGTCCGCGCTTTTACGAACGCCTCGAAATCCGCGATGCCATGGCCTATTTCCGCGTCACCGTTTCCCCAGACGACGATTTGGCGTTCGAACGGATCGTCAATACGCCCAAACGTGGCCTGGGCGAGAAGGCGCAGCAGACGATCCAGCGCATGGCCCGGTCCAACGGCGTGTCCTTGTTGGAGGGTGCCAAGCTTTGCGTGCGCACCAAGACCATCGGCGGCAAGGGCGGCGCGGCCCTCAAGGAATTGTGCGACGGCTTCGACCGCTGGCGCGAACAACTCCTGGACGGGCGTGACCACATTCACCTCGCTGAGGAAATTCTGGACGAGAGCGGCTACACCACATTCTGGCAGAACGAGAAGACGCCCGAAGCGCCGGGGCGTCTCGAAAACCTCAAGGAACTCGTCAAGGCGCTGGAGGGGTTCGAGAACCTGCAGGGGTTTCTCGAACACGTTTCCCTGATCATGGATATGGAGGCGGGGGACGAGCAGGAGCCGATGATCACCCTGATGACGCTGCACGGTGCCAAAGGTCTCGAATTTCCCGTCGTGTTCCTGCCTGGATGGGAAGACGGTCTATTCCCGTCCCAGCGTTCCATGGACGAGACGGGTGTGAAGGGGCTGGAGGAGGAGCGGCGGCTGGCCTACGTCGGCATCACGCGGGCGGAACGCATCTGCACCATCAGTTTCGCCGCGAACCGCCGCGTCTATGGTCAGTGGCAAAGCGCATTGCCCAGCCGTTTCATCGACGAATTGCCCGAGGAACACGTGGAGATCCTCACGCCTCCGGGCCTTTACGGTGGCGGTTTCGGCGCGACCGGCATGGCCGCCGCGCAGCACGCGGCGATGTCGGGCGGCGTGGAATCGGATATGCCCGCCAAAGCCGCCAAGGCCGACGTCTATAATTCGCCCGGATGGAAGCGCCTGCAATCGCGGTCGCAGCAGCGACCCGTCAGCCAACCGTCCGAGGCCAAGAATCTGACCATCGACGCGACGGCCGTATCGGCCTTCACCACCGGCGACCGCGTGTTCCACACAAAGTTTGGCTACGGGCTGGTCGAGGGGATCGAGGGTGACAAGCTGGACGTGGCATTTGAAAAAGCGGGCACGAAAAAGATCGTCGGGCGTTTCGTCGTGCCAGCGGATCAGGCCGGCGAGGTGCCATTCTGAAAGGCCAAGGATGACGCGACTGACCGGCAAGATCGCCCTGGTAACCGGAGCCGCGCGGGGGATTGGGGCCGCCATTGCGCGGGCCTTCGCCAACGAAGGGGCGCAGGTGATCGTGACGGACGTCGACGTGGCCGGCGGCACCGCGCTGGCCAGGGAAATCGGCGGGGTGTTTCATCACCTCGACGTCGCATCCGAAGCTGACTGGGACAGGATCGCAAAGGCCGTTCCCGCTCTCGACATCGTCGTGAACAACGCGGGTATCACCGGCTTCGAAGGGCCATTCGACGGCCCGCCGCCACCGCAGGATCCGGAAAATGCCAGTCTTGCCGATTGGCGCAGGGTCCATGCGGTGAACCTCGACGGAACGTTCCTCGGCTGCCGCTATGCCATCGGCGCGATGCGCGACCGCGACGCCGGGTCCATCGTCAACATCTCCTCACGCTCCGGCCTTGTCGGCATCCCGGCCGCCGCGGCCTACGCATCGTCCAAAGCCGCCGTGCGAAACCACACCAAAAGCGTCGCCCTCTATTGCGCAGGGCAGGGGTTGAACATCCGTTGTAACTCGATCCACCCGGCCGCCGTCATGACCCCGATGTGGGAACCGATGCTGGGTGACGGCCCGGATCGCGCCAAGCGGGAGGCGGCAATGGTCGCTGACACGCCGATGCGCCGCTTTGGGCGACCCGAGGAAGTTGCAGCGCTCGCCGTCCTTCTGGCCTCGGACGAGGCTGCGTATATGACCGGGGCCGAGCTGACGATCGACGGTGGGATCCTTGCCGGGTCGGCGGCGACGCCGGGTGGCTGAGCCGTTTTTGGAAGACCTGCAAGATTTGGATCGAGGGCTTCGAAACCAGGCCCTAAATGCGAAAAAGCCGCGATGTCCAAGGGAGGAAGGACATCGCGGCTTCTTGCGTTTGGCGTGATCCGAGGGAGGGCGGATCACACCGTACCGGCGTCCGGACCAAAAGGGAGGAGACGGTCCGTCGTCGAATTCTGAAAAGGGAACATCCCCAAGTGACGTCCGGTTCCATGATATTCTCGAGAGGTTCCGACGGTGCCCTAAAGGGAGGAGAGAGCACCGTCGGTTCCTTCGTGAACGCCCGTTCCCCAAGGGAGGAGGAGAGGTCGGGGCGCAGTCCCGACCCAAGGGAGGAGAGGGCCGGTATAGGTGCGACGGCGGATCGAGGGAGGGTCGATCGCCATCGCGGTCCCCCTGCCGCTTCAAGGGAGGATCAGCGGCTGGGGTATTCTCAGTTGCCGTAGGCGGCTTCGATCGCGACGCTGCGGATCATCCCACGGGCCAGGCCCAGGTCGGCCAGGTCACGGTTGGACAGCGCCTCAAGCTCGTTGACGGTGCGGCGGTAGACGCGCCATTTGGCATAATCGGCACGGGCGGTCTGGATACGCGTGGTGATGCGATCGCGAAGGGTGTTGGTTCCGGCGGCCGAATTGCCGTAAGTGGTGTAAGCCATGATATCTTCCTCTGTAGTAAGAGGCGTTTTGCCTCTGTTGCGTCCCGGCCCCATTGCCGGTCGGCGTCTTGTTTCGTTGTTGAATAGATGGCGCTATCGCTGCACCTGCACAACTGTCAGAACTCTCAATGCCGCTATGCAGCATTTGCATGGCGGCGGGAGTGCCGTGGCGCGGCACTCGCCCCTAGGTAAACTAGCTCTGCTCCTCCTGCTGGCCCCCACGCGATGAGCGCGCTGCGCCACACGGGGTTCCGGGCCTACTTCCTGGCCGCCGTTCCTCTGGTACAGGCGCTTTGGGCGCAACGCGTGACAATCGGCTGGTTGGCGTGGGACCTTTCGGGCTCGGCGGCATTCGTCGGGCTGATCGCGGCGCTCAGCCTGGCTCCTTCAATCCTGGCGGGTCCGGTCTTCGGTGTGCTGGTCGATCGCACCGATATCCGCCGCGCGCTGCGCCTGACGTCCGGGTCGATGTGCGCGCTGCTGGTCGTCGCGGCCGTTGTCGCGGGTGGTCCGGGGCTTGGCCGTGGCGGGCTGATCCTGCTGGCGCTGGCCATCGGCCTGATTACGGCCGCCCATCATCCGGTGCGCATGTCCCTCGGACCCCGCCTGGTGCCCCACGCCGACGTGCCCAATGTGGTGGCGCTTTCGGCCCTCAACTTCAATCTGGGCCGGATGATCGGGCCGATCCTGACCGGCTTTGCCATCGCCGCCTTCGGTGCGGTCGCCACACTGTGGCTGTCGGCGGCGCTGTATGTGCCGATGCTGATCGCCGTGCGCTGGATGGACCCCCGCGATCTTCCCGATGGGCCGCAAACCTCGATGCTCGATGGGATACGGGAAGGCGTCGTCTATATCGCCGCGACCCCTGTGGCGCGTCAGGCGATGATCCTGACCTTCGCCGTCGCCGTTTTGGTGCGCGGATATCTGGAACTGTTGCCCGTGATGGCCGAAGGCGTCCACGGTCGCGGGGCACAGGGCCTTGGCTTGCTGACGGCCGCCGCCGGGGCCGGTGCCCTGATTGCCGCCGTCGCCAAGACGGTCGGCGTGGGGCAGGGCGGCATCCCGCCGATCACACGTCTTGTCCTGGTCGGTGGCATCTTTGCACTGACGGCGCTGGGCCTGTCGCAGAGTTGGTGGGCGGCGTTGGCCTGGACCGCCGTGGCCGGGTTTTCGTCCACCTTTTGCGGTGTGGGGCTTCAGGCCGCGGTGCAGGAGGCGCTGCCGGACGGGCTGCGCGGTCGGGTCATGTCGCTTTGGGTCGTGGTGGGGATCGGTGCCGTCGCGCTGGGTTCGGGCGCGCAGGGTTGGCTGGCCAGTCTGTTCGGCGTGATGCCCGTGCTGGTCTGGTCGGGGTTGATCGGCGGCATTCTCGCCGCCGGGATGGTCTTGCCAAGACGGGCCCGGGCCGTCACCTAACAGGCACAGTCGAAAGGACACGACATGCCCCTCAGCCGTGACGACGTGACCCGCGCCCTGTCTTCCATCGAATTGCCGGACGGCGGCAATCTGGTGGCCAACGACATGATCCGCGCCCTGATCGTCGACGGCGATGCGGTCCGGTTCGTGATCGAGGTGCCGTCCGCCGAGATCGCCAAGGTATCGGAGCCGATGCGCGCCGCCGCCGAAGCCGCCGTTGCCGGTCTGCCCGGTGCGGGCCGTGTGCAGGCCGTGCTGACGGCCCCGACCGCCGACACCGCGCCACCGCAGCTCAAGGTCGGGGGGCATCCGAAGCCGCAGGACGGGCCGATGCGCATTCCCGGCGTCCGCCAGGTGATCGCCATCGCATCCGGCAAGGGCGGCGTCGGCAAGTCGACCGTCAGTTCCAACTTGGCCGTCGCCCTCGTGCGCGCGGGCCATAAGGTCGGCCTGCTGGACGGGGACATTCATGGGCCCAGTCAGCCGCGCATGATGGGGGCCACGCAGCGGCCTGCGTCGCCCGACGGCAAGTCGATCATCCCGCTGCGCGCCCATGGCGTGACGCTCATGTCCATCGGTCTGATGCTGGCCGAGGACAAGGCGGTCGTCTGGCGCGGACCGATGCTGATGGGCGCATTGCAGCAGATGATGGGACAGGTGCAGTGGGATTATCACGATGGGGAGCTGGACTATTTGATCGTGGATCTGCCGCCCGGCACCGGCGATGTGCAACTGACGCTGTGCACCAAGGCCGTGGTCGCGGGGGCCATCGTTGTGTCCACGCCGCAAGACGTGGCCCTTCTGGATGCGCGCAAGGCGCTGGATATGTTCGCCACGATGAAGACGCCGGTTCTGGGGCTGATCGAGAACATGTCGCTGTTCCATTGTCCGAATTGCGGGCACGAAGCGCAGATTTTCGGCCATGGCGGCGTCGCGGCGGAAGCCGGGCGTCTTGGTCTGCCCTTTCTGGGCGCGCTTCCCATCGATCTTGAAACACGGGTGTCGGGGGACAGCGGAACGCCGGTCGCCCTGGGGGAGGGGACGATGGCCCGCGCCTTCTCCGATCTGGCCGCACAAGTCGTGACGGTCGTTCCCGCCTGACCCCTCTGTCCGGCGCGGGGCACGCGTTGGGTTTGCATGCCACGGCCTTCAAATTCGCAACCGGACGCGCGCGGTCCAGCGTCCGCCTCGGTTTTGCGTGGCGACGATTCGCTTCAACCGCGCAAAACCATCCGGGTGACGGGGTCCGACTCTGCAAAAATGCAGATAGGCGGGCCCTTGAAAATTATCCTTAAAGTTGAGTTGGTGCTTTGTTGTGCGGAATCTGCAACGCCGCAAAAGCACGAGAGCCAATCCGCCGATCCGATTTAAGTCCCACAAATTCGATTCTATTGTGTCATCGGCACAACATATTGTGGCTGCAGCTTCTATTCACAGGCTTAACCACACCCTGTGGATAACTAAAGGGGCACGAAGTGGCATGAATGGGCTTCCCTGACCGTGCCGGACGTGGCATCACCATTTCACAGAGCATGGGGAGGCAAGGGACGAAGATCCCAAACCCCTAAACTAGAGGTAGGTTCATACAGGCACCCCCCATTTCCGTCTCTGGACGACGACAGATCCGAAGCGCGCTGGAAGCAGACATCCCCCAGGTGGCCGCGCGCTGACGACGCCCGAAACGTGTCCGAGCAGGCACAGATCGGGAGCATAGGGCGGATCGGGTTTTGGCAGACTCCCGATCCGCCCGTTTCCGTTTTGGGGGGTGAGATTTCACGGCGGACACGCCAGGGCAGGGCATAGGGTTGGAACATCGTTTCCGAGGCACGAGCACCCATAAGGTGGACGCGAAGGGCAGGGTTTCGATCCCCGCCGACTTCCGCCGCGTGCTCGATGCCTGTGATCCCAATCGGGGCGATGGTGTGAACCCACGCCTTGTCCTGTGCTACGGCGATCATCGGATGCCCTACTTCACTGCCTATACCATGGACGCCATCTCCGAGATTACGGCGATGATCGACGACATGGACGAAGGCGATCCACACCGCGACGGGTTGGAGGCCTATTTCTACGGCCAGTCCGACACGCTTTGCATCGACGACAGCGGACGTCTTATCCTGACGGCGGCCTTGCGGGATCGCGTCGGAATTACCGATCTCGCGACCTTCGCGGCACGCGGCAAGACCTTCCGCATTCATTCCCCCGAGGCGCCGGAAGACGCGACAAGCCGTCTCAACAAGGTTTTGGCCGAGTTGCCGGAAGGCGTGGCGATCACGTCGCTGCTGCCCAAAAAGCGCCGCGGGCCGGAGTAGCCGATGAGTGACGAGAGTGAGTCCGCCGCGCCACATGTCCCGGTTCTTCTGACGGCGATTCTGGAAAACGTGGCCCCCGTCCGGGGGCTGTGGTTGGATGGCACCATGGGCGCCGGGGGATACACCCGGGGGCTGTTGGACGCAGGCGCGGACCGGGTGATCGGTCTGGACCGCGATCCGCTGGCCCACCAGATGGCGCGCGACTGGGCAGACGAGCGGGTAACATTGGTGAAGAGCGTTTTCTCGAAGATGGACGAGGTCGGCGAAGCCGTGGACGGTGTCGTGCTGGATCTCGGCGTCTCCTCGATGCAGCTCGACCAGGCGGACAGGGGGTTTTCTTTCATGCGCGACGGACCGCTGGACATGCGGATGGGCGACGAGGGACCGACCGCCGCCGATCTGGTCAATGACCTGGCCGAAGGCGATCTGGCCGATATCCTGCACCGCTATGGCGAGGAACGGGCGGCCCGCCGCATCGCCCGCGCCATCGTGACGAAACGCGCGGAGGCCCCGTTTCAGACGACGGCACAACTGGCCGAGACCGTCGCCGCGAACCTGCCCCGTTCCAAGCCGGGTCAGAGCCATCCCGCCACACGCAGTTTTCAGGCGATCCGCATCGCGGTGAACGACGAATTCGGCGAATTAGCCGAAGGGTTGCAAGCAGCCGAGCGCACGCTGAGACCCGGTGGCTGGCTGGCGGTCGTGTCGTTCCATTCGACCGAAGATCGCGCGGTGAAGCGGTTCCTGACCGACCGCGCCGATACCGGCGGCGGCGGAAGTCGCTATGCCCCGGAACGCGAAGCGCGCACCCCCGCGTTCGAGATTACGCATAAGGCCATCGCCCCCACCAAAGAGGAGGTCGCGAACAACCCGCGCGCCCGCTCGGCCCGCCTGCGTCTTGCGCGCCGCACCGATGCGCCCGCGGGCCGGGTCGAACGGCGTGCCCTGGGCCTGCCCGCGGCCGTGAAGATCGGGGGCAGCTGATGCGCAGCTTGCTTTATGCGCTGTCGATCGCGGCCGTCGTTGGATTGGCGTTCTGGGCCTACGGCGAAGGCTATGAGACCCGCCAGACCGAGCGCGAGGTTGCCCGTCTGGAGCGCGAAATCGGGACCCGTCATCAGGAATTGTCGATGCTGCGCGCCGAATGGGCTTATCTGAACCGACCCGACCGGCTGCACGAGCTCGCGGAGATGAATTTCGAGAGCCTGGGCCTGATCCCGCTGGCCCCCGACCATTTCGCCTTGGCCGATCAGGTTGGCTATCCGCCGCCCGCGGCCGAAATCGTGGCGGTCGAACCCGCCGCCCCCCTGGACGAGGCGGTGGGCGACATCGTCATCATGACCCACAGGTTCGGGGCCGACGCGGAGCCGCGCCTGATCGCGCCGCCGACCCTTGCCGACGACGGAGAGCAATTGCCATGATCTTCCGCCGCAAGGCCCGCGCCCTGGTTGCCGACCCATTCGTGCCCGTCACACCGACCATCCCGCGCCCGCGCCCCCCGGAGTCGGTGATGGTGCGCGAAAATCCCGAACGCGCGCGCGTCCGGTCCGAGCGGCGGCTGAAGTTCACCGCCGGCTGCTTCCTTGTCGGCTTTGCCGTCATCGGGATGAAGATGGGCGCGATTTCCGCATCCGAAGCGCGGGAGCCGCGGACCGGCGGTCTGGCCGGTGCCGGCATCGTATCGGCCCGCGCAGACGTCACCGACCGGCATGGCCGGGTTCTGGCGACCAACGTCAACGCCGTCGCGCTGTATGCGCAACCGCATCTGATGGTCGACCCCGAGCAGGCCGCCGAAGGGCTGGCGGCGATCTTCCCCGACATGAGCGTCGAGACGTGGACGCGGCGTTTCACCTCCGGGTCCAAATTTTACTGGCTCAAGGGCAACATCTCGCCCGAGCAGCAGCAGGCCGTGCACGACATGGGCGAACCCGGTCTTCTGTTCGGCAGCCGCGAAATGCGCGTCTTTCCGAACGGACCCCTGGCAAGCCATATCCTTGGCGGCGCGCGCTACGGCGCGCAGGACGTCCGGGCCGCCGAGATCAAGGGAATCGCCGGGGTCGAGGCGGTGTTCGACGATTATCTGAGCGATCCGACCCGCGAAGGCGCGCCGCTGCGTTTGTCGATCGATCTGTCGGTGCAGGCCGCGTTGGAGCGGGTGCTGCATTCGGGCATGAACCTGATGAATGCCAAGGGTGCCTCGGCGATCCTGATGGACGTCCACACCGGCGAAATCGTCTCCATGGCGTCGATGCCTGATTTCGATCCGAACGATCGACCCATGGTGCTGACGACCGGTGACCGGGGCGACGACCCGCTGTTCAATCGCGCCGTGCAGGGCGTGTACGAACTGGGTTCGACCTTCAAGATCTTCACGGTCGCGCAGTCGCTGGAACTGGGTCTGACCAACGCGGGCACGATGATCGATACCAAAGGTCCGCTGCGGCAGGGACGGTTCCGCATCCGCGACTTCCACAATTACGGCCCGCGCCTGTCGGTCACCGATGTCATCGTCAAATCGTCCAACATCGGCACCGCGCGCATGGCGCTGGCCATCGGGGCCGAGCGGCAGCAGGATTTCCTGCGCTCGCTCGGCTTTTTCGAGGCGACGCCGGTCGAGTTGACCGAGGCACCTGGCGCGCGTCCCATCGTGCCGCAGCGCTGGCCCGACATTTCCACCATGACGATCAGTTATGGGCACGGGCTTTCGGCCTCCCCGCTGCATCTGGCGACGGCCTATGCTTCGGTTCTCAACGGCGGCACCCGCGTGACGCCGACGCTGCTGGCGCAGGACGGCGCGCCGACGCCGGGGCCGCGCATCGTCAGTTCGCGCGTGTCCGCCGAAGCGCGTCACATGCTGCGGCAGGTGGTGACACGGGGCACGGCATCGCTGATGGAGGTCGAAGGGTATCAGGTGGGCGGAAAGACCGGCACGGCAGACAAGCCCAGCCCGACGGGCGGATATTACGACGACAAGACGATCACGACGTTCGCAGGGATGTTCCCCGCGCAAAACCCGAAATACGTGATCGTTGTCACGTTGGACGAGCCGGAGATCAATGCCGCCGGGGAACAGCGTCGGACCGCCGGATGGACGGCTGTGCCCGTCGCGTCCGAAATCGTGCGCCGCGCCGCGCCGCTTCTGGGGTTGCGGCCCGATTTCGATGCGGGGGTGGACGCCTTCGGTGCATATCTGACACAGGCGGCGGTCACCGACTGACCCGCCGCGATAGACGCCACCGTCCGCGCGCGGTAGGGCACCTTGGTCGGGGGACGATGGATGCGACACACACTTTCCGAATTGGGTCTGACGGGGCCATCCGACATCCGGGTCGGTGGCCTGGCGGTCGACAATCGCAAGGTGGTGCCCGGTGATCTGTTCGCGGCCCTTCCGGGGACTGAAACCCATGGCGCGCGTTTCGGGGCAGATGCGGTCGAACGTGGCGCAGTTGCCGTTTTGACCGACCCCGCCGGGGCCGCGATGCTGCCCGACGGCATCCCATCGATCGTGGTCGAGGACCCCCGCGCTGCCCTTGCTTTCGCCGCCGCCCTGATGGCCGGGGCACAGCCCGGCGTGATGGTCGCGGTGACGGGCACCAACGGCAAGACCAGCGTGGCCAGCTTCACCCGCCAACTGTGGGAGGCGATGGACATCGCCGGTGCCAACATCGGCACCACCGGCGTCGAAGGGGCGTTCCACGCGCCGTCGGCCCACACGACGCCCGAACCCATCACCCTGCATCGTCTTCTGGCCGACATGGCTGCGGCCGGTGTTACCCATGCGGCGATGGAGGCGTCGTCGCACGGGCTGGATCAGCGGCGGCTGGAGGCGGTGCGCCTGGCTGCTGCCGGCTTTACCAACCTGACGCAGGATCACCTCGATTACCACGGTACGATGGAAGCCTATCTTGCGGCAAAGGCGGGGCTGTTCGACCGCTTGCTGCCGGGCGACGGCGTGGCGGTCATAAATCTGGACGATCCGTACGGGCCCGACCTGGCCGCGAATTGCGAAGCCCGCGCGCAGGAGGTTATCGGCGTGGGCCGCAACGAAGCCGCGCGCATCCGCCTGACCGGGCAGCGGTTCGACGCGACGGGGCAAGAGGTGCTGTTCCGCTGGCAGGACCGCGGCCATTCGGTCCGGCTTAATCTGATCGGCGGGTTTCAGGCGGCGAACGCTCTGCTTGCGGCGGGTCTTGTCATCGGCGCGGGGGAAGACGCCGCGGCGACCTTCGCCGCCTTGCCGAAACTGGCCGGTGTGCGCGGACGGATGGAATTGGCCGCGACCAAGGCCGACGGTGCCGCGGTCTTTGTCGACTACGCCCATACGCCCGATGCCGTCGCGACCGCGCTGACCGCCCTGCGCCCGCATGTCATGGGGCGCATCGTCGCCATCGTGGGTGCGGGCGGCGACCGGGACACGACCAAGCGCCCTTTGATGGGGACCGCCGCGGCGGACCACGCCGACGTGGTGATCGTGACAGACGACAACCCCCGGTCCGAAGACCCTGCGACGATCCGTGCCGCGGTGATGGAGGGCGCGCCCGACGCGATCGAAGTGGGCGACCGTGCGCGTGCAATTCTGGAAGGGGCCGCGATGTTGGAGCCGGGCGACGCACTCCTCATCATGGGAAAAGGCCACGAGAGTGGGCAGACCGTTGGCGACATGGTCCTGCCCTTCGACGATGTGGAGCAGGCGTCGATCTCGGTCGCCGCGCTGGAAGGGCGGGACGCATGACGCTCTGGACGGCCTCCGACGCGGCAATGGCCACGGGCGGGCGGGCCATCGGCGATTGGTCGGTGACCGGCTTCGGCATCGACAGCCGCGCGATGCAGCCGGGCGCGATGTTCGTCGCGTTGAACGCGGCCCGCGATGGGCACGACTTCGTCCACGCGGCACTCGATGCCGGGGCCGCAGCCGCTTTGGTCAGTCGCATTCCCGGGGGCTGCGAAAACGCCCCGCTTTTGCTGGTCGAAGATGTCCAGGCCGCGTTGGAGGCGTTGGGCCGCGCCGGTCGCGCGCGGACGCGGGCGCGGGTGATCGCGGTGACGGGCAGTGTGGGCAAAACGTCGACCAAGGAGATGCTGCGCCATTGTCTTGGCGCGCAGGGGACCACCCATGCCGCCATCAAATCCTACAACAACCATTGGGGCGTGCCGCTGACGCTGGCCGCCATTCCCCCGGACGCGGACTTTGCCGTGATCGAGATCGGCATGAACCACCCCGGAGAGATCGCGCCGCTGTCGGCGCTGGCCCGGCCCCATGTGGCTGCGGTCATCAACGTGGCACCCGTGCATTTGGAGGCTTTCGACGATGGCGTGGCCGGGATCGCACGTGAAAAGGCGGCGATCTTTGCGGGGTTGGAACCGGATGGCGTGGCGATCTGGAACGCGGATGTGGCGGAGGCCAATATCCTGCGTGACGCAGGCGGCACCGTGTCGTTCGGCGCGGTGGCGACGGCGGATTGGCGGTTGACCCAGGTCCTGCCCGGATCCGACAGCACGACCTGCGCGGCCGGGACACCGGTGGGCGATGTGATGTTCCGCATCGGGGCACCGGGGGCCCATTTTGCGATGAACGCACTTGCTGCGCTGGCCGCCGTTTATGCCGCAGGCGGTGATGTGGCGCGCGCGGCGCTATCGCTGGCGGGCTGGACACCGCCCGACGGGCGTGGGGCGCGGCACGCGATCGTCTTGCACCCCGATCATCCGTCCGTCGATTTGATCGACGATGCCTACAACGCCAACCCGGCCAGTGTCGGGGCCGCGCTGGACCTCCTTGCGGCGGCCGAGGTGCCGGGACGTGCCCGTCGGATCGCGTTGCTGGGCGATATGAAGGAACTGGGACCGACCGGCCCCGATCTGCACGCCGATCTGGCGGACCACCGCGCGATGGCGCGGATCGACACCGTCCATACCGTCGGACCCCTGATGCGCCACCTGCACGACGCATTGCCCGCCGATCGGCGCGGCATCCATGCGGAGGATACGGCCGCCTTTGGCCCTTCGCTTCGCGATCTGGTCGGTCCGGGTGACGCGGTGCTGGTCAAGGGATCGCTTTCGATGAACATGGCCCAATTGGTCGACGGGCTGCGTGCCCTGGGCGACGGGCCGACCGGCACCACGCCCCAGAACGGATAGGACGACAATGCTTTACTGGCTCACCACATTCTCGGACGGCGGCGGTGTCTTCAACCTGTTCAACTACATCACCGTGCGCGCGGGGGGCGCGTTCTTCAGCGCGCTGATATTCGGGTTTCTGTTTGGACCGCCGTTGATCAATTTGCTGCGCCGCCGTCAGGGCAAGGGTCAGCCGATCCGCGAAGACGGCCCCGAAAGCCATTTCATCAAGGCCGGCACCCCGACGATGGGCGGCGTTTTGATTCTGGGGGCGGTCACGGTCGCCACGCTTTTGTTCGGACGGCTCGACAATTCCTACGTCTGGCTGGTGCTGGGCGTTACGATCAGTTTCGGGGCCATCGGCTTTGTCGATGATTACGCCAAGGTGTCGGCTGGCAACACCAAGGGCGTGCCGGGACGCGTGCGCCTGGCCCTTGGGTTCGTCATCGCCATCGTTGCCGCGCTCGTGGCGATGTGGGCCCACCCGGAGGAGTTGCAGGGCCAATTGGCGATGCCCGTCTTCAAGGATGTGCTGGTCAACATGTCCTATTTCTACATCCCCTTCGTGATGATCGTGATCGTGGGATCCGCCAACGCGGTGAACCTGACCGACGGTCTGGACGGGTTGGCCATCATGCCGGTGATGATCGCCGCCGGAACGCTGGGCGTTATTTCCTATGCGGTCGGGCGTGTGGACTTTACCGAATATCTCGACGTGCACTACGTGCCCGGCACCGGGGAACTTCTGATCTTCGCTGCCGGGCTGATCGGCGGGGGCCTGGGCTTTCTCTGGTATAACGCGCCGCCGGCGGCCGTTTTCATGGGCGACACCGGGTCGCTGGCCCTGGGCGGGGCGCTGGGCACCATTGCGGTGATCACGAAGCATGAACTGGTCTGGGCCGTAATCGGCGGGCTGTTCGTCGTCGAGGCGCTGAGCGTCATAATCCAGGTCCTGTATTTCAAGTCGACCGGCAAGCGCGTCTTTCTGATGGCCCCGATCCACCACCATTTCGAGAAGAAGGGCTGGGCCGAACCGCAGGTCGTCATCCGGTTCTGGATCATCGCCCTGATCCTGGCCTTGATCGGGCTGGCGACGTTGAAGGTGCGCTGATGCGCAATCCGCTGATCCAGCGCGGCGGCCCGCCTGTGTCGCTCAACGTCAGGGCGGCGCGGTGGGGGGCGTTGGCGGTTGCGATCGGTGCCCTCATCTTCGCGTGGCCGCTTGCGACGGGCTATCTCGAGGGACGGGGGGCGGCGCAGGATCTTGCGGCCCGTGCCGACCGGGCAATCGCGGCCGGACAGGGGGCCGACGCGTTGGGTGCCGGACGGGCCGCACTGCTTTTGCAAGTGCAGGACCCCGGTTTCCACGACCATTCGGGCGTCGATGTCTCGACGCCGGGTGCCGGGATCACCACGGTCACGCAAAGCCTTGCCAAGCGGATCGGATTTGACGACTTCCAGCCCGGCTGGGCCAAACTGCGTCAGACGGGTTTGGCCCTGGGATACGAGAGCGGGATGACCAAGGATCAGATCTTCGCCCTCTGGCTGGAAACGGTCGAGATGGGCCGCATCGACGGGGCCTGGCGGATTGGTTTCTTCGACGCGTCCGAGCGGCTGTTCGGGCGGCCGCCGTCGGCTTTGAACGACAGCGAATTCGCCGACCTTGTCGCGCGTCTGATTGCGCCGGCCCGCATGTCAGACGCTGCCGCCCGCGCCGTGCGGTCCGACCGCATTCGGAGGCTTTGGGCAGGCGGATGTGCGCCGCTGGATCATTCGGACGTCTGGCTGGAGGGATGTGCATGATTCCCGTCGATGGCTTCAAAGGAGAGACCGTCGCCGTTCTGGGCCTTGGGCGTAGCGGTCTGACGGCGGCGCGCGCGTTGCAGGCGGGCGGCGCGAAGGTGATCGTCTGGGACGACGGCGCGCAGGGGCGTGCGGCGGCGGAGGCCGAGGGGTTCGACGTGCGCGACCTGACGAAGCCCGGCGCGCTGGAGGGGGCCGTCACGCTAGTCACGTCGCCCGGCATCCCGCATCTGTATCCCGCTCCGCACCTTGCGATCCGGGCCGCTTGGGATGCGGGCGTGGCGGTCGATAACGACATCGGGCTCTTCTTCCGCTCCCTCGGGCATGACGCGCCGCGCACGGTCTGCATCACTGGATCGAACGGCAAATCCACCACATCGGCGCTCCTGCATCATGTCCTGACCAGTGCGGGCCGGACGGCGCACCTTGCGGGCAACATCGGGCGCGGTGTGCTGGACCTCGACATGCCGGGACCCGACGACGTGGTCGTGCTGGAACTCAGCAGCTACCAGACCGAACTGGCGCGCAGCCTGACGCCGGACATCTGCGTCTTTACCAACCTGTCGCCCGATCATCTGGACCGTCACGGCGGCCACGGCGGGTATTTCGCTGCGAAACGCCGTCTGTTCGCCGAAGGCGGACCGGACCGTGCAGTCATCGGTGTGGACGAAGATGAAGGGCGGTTCCTGGCCGGCCAGTTGCAGGAGGCCCCGGTGGACGACCGGGTGATCCGTGTTTCCACCGCCAAGCTGGACGGGCCGGGGTGGAATGTTACGGCCAAGAAGGGCTGGCTGGCCGAGACACGCAAGGGACGGCAGGTGGCCAGTGTCGATCTGCGCGATATCGCGGGCCTGCCTGGCCGGCACAACCACCAGAACGCCTGCGCGGCCTGGGGCGCGGCGCGTGCCCTGGGTCTGAGCCCCCGCGACATCGAGTCGGGGCTGCGCAGCTATCCGGGGCTGCCCCACCGCAGCCAGTTGATCGCGGAGCGGGGCGGCGTGCGGTTCGTCAACGACAGCAAGGCGACGAACGTCGATGCGGCCGCGCAGGCGCTTCAGGCCTTTACCGGCATCCGCTGGATCTGCGGCGGGTTGCAGAAGGAGGGCGGGCTTGACGGGCTGAAGCCGCATCTGGGCCATGTCGCCCGCGCCTACGTCATCGGCCGGGAGGCGGCGGCCTTTGCCCTTGATCTGGGCGGGGCGGTCGAGACGGAGATCTGCACCGACATGGCGACAGCCGTGGCCCGCGCCGCCGAAGATGCGCAGCCCGGAGAGGTCGTGCTGCTGGCACCGGCGGCGGCCAGTTTCGACCAATACGACAGCTTCGAGAAACGGGGTGATGATTTTGCCGCGCGGATCGCGGCCCTCGACTGAGATCAGAGGACCGGAGCGACCCCGCCCATGTACGCCGCGTGCTGCGCATCGTAGAGCCAGGTCCATACCGCGGGCAGGCGATAGGCCAGTTCGCCCTCGTACCACATCATCAGTGTGAACCCTGCCGTTGTTGCAGCCTGACCGATCATTCCCGCCGCAAGTAGATTGTCGGCGATGAAGCCCAGCACGACAGCCAGGATGAGCGGCACCCAATATACCGAAATCACAGCCTCGATCTGGGTCACGAGGTCAGCATTTGGAACGATGAAATGAAAAACCGTCACACGTGAAATCAAAACGCAAAGCAATCCGACGGCGAAACAGATCGGCAGGGCGATGATTGGCCATGCTTCGTTGTCTCTAATGCCGTTGCCGGCGGTCTGGGCTTTAGCATGCCGGCTCTGGCGGCGCGGTCGGTTCGCCCGTTCTTCGGCGGTGATGGCGGCACGCTCGGCCGCTATGGCTTCGACGCGGGCGACACGGTCGGCGAAAGTCTGGTCCATCTGTCTGCTCCTGCGGCCAATTCTTCATTTTTGCTCTCGGACGGAGGCAGGATTGGGCCGGACCGGAGGAAAAATCGAGGCAGCGCAGTTGCGCGCATCGGTGCGACGGAACTGGACAGAGAGCCCGCATCCGTAATTCATGGGATATACCCCGGCCGAGGAGATTCATCATGCCCCTGTCCGAAATCAAGATCGACGACGAGGTCTTCGTGTCCGAAGGCACGGTTGGCGTCGGTGCCGTGCGGCAGGTTACGCCGCGCGAATTGACGATCTATATCGAAGGTTACGGCGATATCGCCATCGGTCCCGACCACATCGCCTCGGCCCACGACGGCAAGGTGGTCGTCAAACCCGAAACCTTGCCGGGCGCGATCCAGGCCCATCTGGAGCATGTCCACGATGGCGAATACCGCCGTCCGTCCGATACGTGAGCCCCTGTCCGCACCGGGACCGCATTGCCGTACCGGCGTTGAAAGAAGACGCCAAGCGCGGGCTGGTCTGTGCGGAATGTGCGAAGATCGGCGGCGAATGGGTCCACCTGCGCCAGTGCCGGACCTGCGACGCGGTGCTGTGCTGTGACGACAGCCCCAATCGCCACGCGCGCGCCCATGCGGAGGGCCAGGATCACCCGATCATCACCTCGGCCGAGCCTGGCGAGATATGGACCTATTGCTATGTCGACGACGCGGTCATCGGACGGCGATGAGCGGATACGGCCCAACCATCTGTCGCGCTTGGGCTAGGTCGGTGGGGCTAGGTCGGGGATGACCGGCGCGCCATTGGCATCCTTGGACCCCGGATAGACGAGACCGGCCGAGATCACGAGCTTGGCGGCGTCTTCCACCGACATATCCAGTTCGATCAGATCGGCCGCGGGCACGAACAGAAGGAAGCCGGAGGTCGGATTCGGTGTCGTGGGCAGGAAAACTGACACCATCGGATCGGCCGCGCGGGCAGCGATTTCGCCCTTCGCCGACGTCGAGACGAAGCCAATGGCCCAGATGCCCTTGCGCGGATACTCGACCAGGCAGGCCTTTTCGAAGCTGCTTTGGTCCTGCGCCAGGATCGTCTCGGCGATCTGCTTGAGGCCCGAATAGACCGACCGGACGACCGGCATGGTCTGCACCAGATTTTCCGCCCATCGCAGGATTGAGCGCCCGATCAGACCCTTGGCCAGCATTCCGGTCAGCATCGTGAAGATCAGGAAGATGCCGACCCCGATGCCGCGGATGTCGAAGTCGATGCCGAACCGTTGCAGCAGCCAGATATCGGGGCGGTAGCCGAGGGGAATGAACGGCAGCACCCAGCCGTCGAACCAGCCGATCACCGACCAGATCAGCCAGAATGTCAGTCCGATCGGCGCGATCACGATCAGGCCGGTCAGGAAATTGTTCCTGAGCCGCGTGATCAGTCCGGGGCGCGACGGGCGCGGCGCTGTCTCGTCACCAAGTTGCATGGGGCCGTTTCTTGCAGTTCCGCAAACGACATAAGCGCCGCGCCCGCTGGGGACAAGCGTGGGCAGGCGCGTTCAGACGGACCAGCCGGCGTTCTGCAACACGACGCGCCAGCCTTCGGGGTCGGCGAATGTGTGGCCGCGCATGTTCCAATACGGGTTCAGGGCGGGAACCGGATCGAACCCCGCGCCTGTCATTCGGGCGACCGCGGCGCGCCATGCCGACGGATCGGGCAGGTAGAGAACGAGAAGGCTCTCGGGTCCGGGCGGGGGTGGCGCGACGTGATCGGGATGGCGGGTGAATTCAAGATGCCAAGGCCCGTTTGGGTGGCCGAGGATGAGCCCGTCGAAGCCGTCGTGATCCGCGAACCGCGCCAGGACATCGAACCCGAGGCCCCGTTCGTAGAAGCGAAGCACCCCTTCGAAATCGTCGGATGCCCGCGCGATACGCAGCACCGGCGTCAATAGGTGTCGCCAGAAACGTAGGTTGCCGCCGCCTCCAGCGCGCGGGCGAGGGCGGTGTCGTGGTCCGCGCCCTGCGCTTCGGCGGCGATGTGGGCGGCCATGAAGGTGTCGCCTGCGCCGGTAACGCGCGTGACCATCACGTTGCGCGGCTGGCTGGACACCACGCCGCCGGGATGGGCGCAGGCGGCAAGGTTCGGGCCATCTGTGACCAATGCGCGGTACAGCCCCCGTGCGCGCAAAGCGACGGCGGCGGTTGGCGCGTCGGGTTGGGGGCCGTGTAGGAGAAGCCCCGCTTCTTCGAGATTGACGTACAGCGTGGCGGAACCGTGGGTCAGGAACGGCAGCAGACGTTCGGCCTTGCCGGGTGATGCGGGGGCGATGCGCAGGTCGGTACCGTCGAATTCGGGGTCCGACGCGATACCGGCCAGCAGGTCTTGCGTCAGGTTACCATCGACGACGATCGGGCCGGTGAAATCGAGGTCTTCGAGAGGACGCAGCACCTTGTCGCCCGCCGCCTCCAGAGAATGGGCGTCGGCGATTGCGGCGATCAGGCCGTTGCCCCCTTCGACGGCCATATAGACGTCGGTCGGCAGATCTTCGGAGCGGTAGAGCGTATGCGTCAGCAGCCCAAGGCGTTCGACGGCGGCGATCAGTTCATCGCCCTCCGCGTCGCGGCCCACAACGGACAGGAGTGCGGGCGTCATCCCATAGGCCTTGGCGGCCATCGCAATGTTCAGGGCGACGCCACCTGGGATGCGCGTGATGCGCCCCGGCACGTCGGAGCCCTTGCCCATATGCGCGTTGGAGCGGCCGATGATGTCCCAAAGGACCGAACCGATGCAGAGGATATCCGGTGTCATGGGCGTCGGTCTGCCCGATGGTGTAGGGCGCGTAAAGACCGATGGATCAGGGGGTGGGGGGCAAGGTGCCCCACTTGGCCTCGTTCACTTCGATGGCGGCGATGCGGTCTTCGGCCCTGGGGTGGCTCATCATCCAGGCGGGAACGCCGTTGCCACCCATGCCGGTCAGCTTGCCCAGCTTGGTGAACAGCGTCTTCTGCGGCGCGGTGCCGATGCCCGCCTTGACCAGAAGGGCGCTGGCGTAGGCGTCGGCTTCGTATTCGTCGCGGCGCGACAGGCGTGCGGCCACGAGAGAGGTCAGCGCGTTCACGACCATTGGGCCGATACCCGGAAGGAACCGGCCAAGAATGCCGGAGAGAACGACGCGCATCGCATTCTGGCCCGAGAAGTCGATCAAGCGACGCCGCGAATGACCCAAGGCGACATGGCCCAATTCGTGCGCGACGACGCTGGCGAGTTCGGGGGCCGTCACCTCCCCCTTGTCGTATTTGTTCAGGAATCCACGGGTCAGGAAGATACGGCCGTCGGGGGCGGCAAGGCCGTTGACCGGCTCCACCTCGTGAATGTTCACGCGGATGCGTTCCACTTCCAGCACGTCGGCCAGATGCCGCAGCTCCGCCTCCAGCGCGGGGTGTTTGAGCGGCGTGGATGTCGCGTCCATCTGCGCCTTGAGCCGCCACGCGGAGAAGAGCCACATGACGAGACCATAGAGAACGGCGAGGAGAAGAGCGGGCGTTTTGATCATGGAGACAATATGGGGGCGGTGTGGATGGAATGGAACTGCGACCCGGTGCCCGCGTTCGCTTGCTGAAAAGGGGAACATATGCCTGATTGGATGACGTACTTCGTGGACGCCGCAGTGCTGGTGCCAATCATGGTCCTATTCGTTCGGATGGCTGGCCTGCGCGCTTTCTCCAAGATGTCGTCCTATGACTTCGCGGTGACCGTTTCATTCGGGTCGATCCTTGCCGCGACGGTGGTGGCCCCGACGACAACGCTGACGCAAGGTATCTTGGGAATGGGCGCGCTTTTTGGCGTGCAGTGGATCTTCGGTTACCTGCGATCGCGGTTCGAGCAGGTCGAGGAGTTGTCGGACAATTGTCCAATGGTCCTGATGCGGGATGGCGAGGTTCTTGAGAAGAATCTGGCGCAGACCCGGGTCACGATGGCGGATTTGCGTGCGAAGCTTCGTGAGGCGAACGTCATGCACTTTGGCCAGGTGCGCGCAGTCGTGCTCGAAACTACGGGGGATGTCAGCGTCCTTCATGGGGACGAACTGGACGACGCACTGCTGGAAGGGGTCGGACGCTAGCGCGTCAGCAGCTTCATACCGGCCGACAGCCCCTCCAGCGTCATCGGCACCATCCGATCGTCAAAAATTTCTCGGATCATGCGGACGGAATGGGTGTGATCCCAATGGGCGCGGGGCAGGGGGTTGATCCAGAGGTGCGAGGCCCATTTGTCGCGCGCGCGCTCCAGCCAGACCTGCCCCGGTTCCTCGTTCCAATGTTCGTTGGCCCCGCCCGCGTAAGCGATTTCGTAGGGTGACATGGAGGCGTCGCCGACGAAGATGCAACGGTAGTCGGGACCGTAGGTGTTCAGAAGATCCATGGTCGGTGTGACGGCGTTCCAGCGGCGGCGGTTGTCCTTCCAGACGCCTTCGTAAAGGCAGTTGTGGAAGTAGAAATGTTCCAGCGTGCGAAACTCGGACCGCGCGGCTGAAAACAGCTCCTCCACCACCTTGATGTGCGGGTCCATGGAGCCGCCGACGTCGAGGAAGAGCAGGACCTTGACCGCGTTGCGCCGCTCGGGCCGGACCTTTACGTCGAGATAGCCTGCCTTGGCCGTCGACAGAATTGTGTCGTCGAGGTCCAGTTCGTCGTGCGCCCCGTCGCGGGCCCAGGCGCGCAAGCGTTTGAGGGCCACTTTGATGTTGCGGGTGCCCAATTCGACACCGTCGTCGAGGTTGCGGAATTCGCGCTTGTCCCAGACCTTCACAGCGCGTTGGTGGCGGGATTTGTCCTGCCCGATGCGAACGCCTTCGGGGTTGTAGCCGTGGGCCCCGAAGGGCGAGGTGCCTGCCGTCCCGATCCATTTCGAGCCGCCTTGGTGCCGGCCCTGCTGTTCTTTCAGACGTTCTTTGAGGGTTTCCATCAATTTGTCGAAGCCGCCCAAGGCTTCGATTTCGGCGCGTTCTTCGGGTGTCAGGTGCTTCTCGGCCTGTTTTTCCAACCAGTCGTCGGGCAGATCCATCGCGTTCAGGATGTCCTGCGTCGAGATGTTCTCCAACCCTTCGAAGGTTGCGGCGAAGGCACGGTCGAACTTGTCGATGTGGCGTTCGTCCTTCACCAGCGCGGCGCGGGCGAGATAGTAGAAGCCTTCGACATCGTAGGTCACCAGACCGGCGGCGAGGCCATCGAGAAAGGCGAGGTGTTCGCGCATCGACACCGGGACGCCCGCGGCGCGCAGGGTCTCGAAGAAGCGCAGGAACATCAGATGCGCGTCAGCACGATGATGCCGATTATTCCGATGATGAAGCCGATGACGGCCCAGACGGCGGCATATTGCGCGATGTCGAAGCCGTTGCCCTTGCGGCGGACGGCGACAAGGGCCCCAAGCGCGGCCCCGGCGATGGCTGTGAGAAGTGGTAACATGTGCCCGGCTTTACGCGCCCGGACGCAAGCTCGCAACCTGCGCCGCGCGGATGCCCAGCGACCTGTCGCCCCAGGCATAGCGCCCCCAGGCGAGGCCCTCGCGGCGGATGCGCGCGGCCTCGTCCGGAGCACCTTGAAGGGCGGCCGCTTCGGCGCGGAGCAGGAGGAGCGTGGCAAGAAGCGACGCGTTCTGCGCATCCCTTGCCGCCGGGATGGCCCCGTCGAGTATCCCGAGCGCGGCTTCGACCTGGCCGGAGGTCAGCGCGAAGGCCCCCAGTTGCAATGCGACCTGTGCCGCGTGGATCGCGGTGCCGGGCAGACGTTCGTACACGGCCTGCGATTGCAGGAATGCCGCGATGGCAACGTCGCTGTCCGACGACAAGGCAGCCCGGCCCAGGGCGAGGTGGGAAAATGCGAGGCGTTCGTCGGTCCAGCCTTGCGACTGCGCCAGGGTGACTGCGTTCTTGGCGTGGGTCAGACGCGCGTGGGCGGATCCCGTGGGGCGCAGCGCGCCGCGTATCGAATTGGCCCATGCCGGATTGCCGTCGTCGATCGCGCCGCCATCGGCCAGGCGCCCGCGCGGATTCACGTTGGCAAGGATCGCAGGAAGGCGCGCGGCGACCTGCTGCTGCGTCATGCCTGACGTCAGGCCGGCATCATAGGTTGCCCGCAGGATCATCATGTCGAAAGACGTCAGCACGACGTGCATGTTGTCGTCGTTGAAGACCGAATGGGGCAGGCGGTAGAGATCGTTGAGCGGCCCGAGCGCCTGCGCCACCTCTTCGTGCAGGCAGTCGCGGATTTCCTGTGGAGAGACGTCGGTGGGAAGGAACACGGTCGCGCGGGTGCGCGTCTTCAGGGTCGTCCAATCGGTGTCGGGGCCGAACCGCTTTCTGAGATAATCGGTCCACCCGGCGACCCGTGGCACCACGAAGCAGGCGGCACCGGGGACGACGCGCTGCAGCGTGTCGCGGGGCAGGGCGGAAATGGTGATCGAGCCCATCTTGCCGGCGGCTGCGGGGCGGATGTCGATCTTGGCTTCGGACCGCAGTCGATCCAACAGATCGGTCAGGTCGGGCTGCAGCGTCGGCGGCAGCGGTTCACCGCTGGCGTTTTCAAGCGCGACGGTGATCGGACCCTCGAACCGGGTGAAGGTGTCGATCTGACGGCCGGTCTCCAGTTGAAACGTCAGCGCCATGAAATCGCGGGCCAATTGGCCGTTGGGCTGCACAGGCAGACGGTCGACCGGAGCGCCGGAAAACCTTTGCGGTGCCGGAAGGGCATGACCCGCGGTTGCGATTGTCGCCCGCGTCGTCTGCGGTGACAGGGTGCCGCCCTTTTGGGTCAGGCCCGACGGCGCACAGGCCGCGAGTGTCATGACAGCCAGCGTGGCGAAGGGTCGAAGCATCAGGCCGCGCGCTCGTATTTGATGAACGGCGTAAGGCGGCCGATGCGGTCGTAAAGGATCCGACCCTGGTAGTTCGTCTCGGCCGTCATCCAGTAGACGTGGGGTGCGCCGCGCGCATCGGCGTCGGCATAGACGGCTTCGATCATCTTGCGAGCCACCCCTTTGCCTCGGGCCTGCGGCACGGTGAACAGATCCTGCAGGTAAACAACGCCTTCGCGCCGCCACATGTGAGGATGATGCACCCAATGGACGAGGCCGAGGGCATCGTCGCCATCCCAAGCGATCAGACCGTTGAAGACGGTGGGGTCGGTGGCCAGAAGCTGGGCAAAGCCCGCGTCGAAGGCATCGGGCGGAAGAGTGGTGCCGTAAAATTCGAGATAGGCCGACCACAGCCTTTCCCATGTGTCACGGTCGTGTTCCGTGACAGGCGCCAGCCTGATTGTTTCCGAATCCATGTCTCACCGCCCGCATCTTCGTGCTTTGTGGTTAACCTAGGCACGCAATGTGGCGCATATGGGGCAGACCGCTGAAAACCCGCCATGTCCGTGCAACATTCAAACGGGGCGCGGGCCAGCCGTCTTGTCGGCCGCGGGCAGGTTATCAGCCGACGCAGGGGAGCGGGCGTTTGGCGGGTTGCACTGGTCGTTTCAAGCTGACGGGTCGGAACCGCGATCATGGTCAAGCCGGGGAGGAAGCAGACGAGAATGCCAATTCACAAGATCATGCCGGCCAGTTGAGGGCGTTCGACCGCCCGGAACGTCGCGTCGGTGGACAGCGCTACCGCCCGCCGCGCGCCATGAACGCCAAGCGCTCGAACAGATGAACGTCCTGTTCGTTCTTGAGAAGCGCGCCGTGAAGACGGGGGAGGGCGGATGAAGGGTCCGACTTGAGATCCTCAGCGCTCAGATCTTCGGCCAGCAGCAGTTTGAGCCAGTCGAGCATCTCGGACGTCGACGGTTTTTTCTTGAGGCCCTGCTGGTCGCGAACGGAGAAGAACTGCGTCAGCGCGGTTGTGAGGAGGGCGGGTTTGATACCCGGATGATGAACCTCGACGATCTTGGCCAGCGTCTCGGCGTCCGGAAACTTGATGTAGTGGAAGAAGCAGCGGCGCAGGAAGGCGTCTGGCAGCTCCTTTTCGTTGTTGGACGTGATGATGACGATGGGCCGATGTTTGGCCGCGATGGTCTCTCCCGTCTCGTAGACGTGGAATTCCATCTTATCGAGTTCTTGCAACAGGTCGTTGGGGAACTCGATGTCGGCCTTGTCGATCTCGTCGATCAGCAGAACGACCCGCTCATCAGCGTCGAACGCCTGCCAGAGTTTGCCTTTGCGGATATAGTTGGAGATGTCGTGGACCCGATCATCGCCAAGCTGACTGTCGCGCAGACGGCTAACGGCATCGTATTCGTACAGCCCCTGCTGCGCGCGGGTCGTGGATTTCACCGCCCATTCGAGCATCGGCACCTTCAGGGCGGCTGCGACCTGACGGGCCAGCTCTGTCTTGCCGGTGCCAGGCTCTCCTTTGACCAGAAGGGGGCGTTGCAGGGTGATGGCCGCATTGACCGCGACGGTCAGGTCATCGGTCGCGACGTAGTCCTCGGTGCCGGTGAACCGCATTTCGTATCCTTCCCGTGATCAATCCGCCGGGCACCCTAGCAGTCGTTCACGACTCCGCAACCGACGCATGTTGGGGGCGTGACAAGGCGTACGACCTGCTGTAAGCGCGGCGTAATCAGGGGCCGGACCGGGCCGTGCGAAGGGAGCAAACACCTTCGGGACCGGGATAAGGGAGCGACCACAATGAAAGCCGAGACTTTTCTTCCATCCGATTACAAGCCAGCCGAAGACGAGCCTTTCATGAACGAGCGGCAGACAGAATATTTCCGCCGCAAGTTGAATGGCTGGAAGACCGACCTGCTCGAAGAGACCGAGCGCACGCTTGAAGGTCTGCAGGACGCGGCGCGCAGCATTCCCGACATCGCTGACCGCGCCTCCGAGGAGACGGACCGAGCGTTGGAGCTTCGGACCCGGGACCGGCAGCGCAAGCTGATTTCCAAGATCGACTCGGCCCTGCGCCGCATCGACGAAGGTGAATACGGCTATTGCGAGAAGACGGGCGAGCCGATCTCGCTCAAGCGTCTCGACGCGCGCCCCATCGCCACGATGACGGTCGAAGCCCAAGAGAAGCACGAGCGCCGCGAGAAGGTCCATCGCGACGACTGACGATTTGACCGACCCCCCGGACGTCACGGTTCTGGGGGCCGGTATCGCCGGGCTGGCCTGCGCCATCGCCTGCGCGTCAAAAGGCCAGTCGGTCGAGGTGATCGAACAGGCCCCCGCGTTGACGGAGGTCGGTGCCGGATTGCAGATCGCGCCAAATGGCGGTCGCGTCCTGGACGCATTGGGTGTGACTCCCCTTTCCCTGAACAGCGAAGCGGTCCACCTGATCGACGGCACCCGTGGCAGATCCGTCATCCGGATGCCGGTCGGCCCGGGGTTCCGAATGGTGCACCGGGCCGATCTGATCGAAGCGTTGGCCAGTCGGGCCGCATCCCTTGGCATCAGAATCCGATTGAATTGTCAGGTCGTCGAAATCGGGGCAGGGGCGCGGACTGTCGTTCTGAGGGACGGGACAGTCCGGTCGGTGAATCGCCTGGTCGGGGCCGATGGGGCCCGCGGGATTGCGCGCGCCTTCGTCGTGCCGGACCACGCGCCGCGTTTCACAGGTCAGGTTGCCTGGCGTGCACTTGTGCCCGTCGCCGATGCGCCCACGGAAGCGCAGGTGCATATGGGGCCCGGACGCCATTTGGTGTGCTATCCGTTGAGGGATGGCACCGTGATGAACATCGTGGCAGTCGAGGAGCGGGAGGATTGGGTCCCCGCCGGTTGGTCGCATGCCGACGATCCCGATAATCTGCGCGCGGCCTTCGCGGGCTACGCCCGTCCGATCCGTGCGTTGCTGGACCGGGTCGAGCAAACGCATCTTTGGGGGCTGATGGATCATGGCGTGACGGCACGGTGGACGCGCGATGCCTGTACTTTGATCGGCGATGCGGCCCACCCGACCTTACCGTTTCTGGCGCAGGGGGCGAACTTGGCATTGGAGGATGCGTGGACTGTCGCGCACTACTGGGCCGATCCGGTAGAGTGGGAGCGGCGACGGCGGCCGCGCGTGACCCGGGCCCTTGCGGCGGCGCAGGGCAATGCGGATCGTTATCATCTGTCGGGGACGAAACGAGAGGTCGCACACGCTGGACTTCGCCTGATCGCGCGGATCGCACCCGGCTTGCCGCTCCGAGGATACGATTGGCTCTACGGTGCCGATGCGACCCGCAACTTACCGAGCGATTCCAAAAACGGTAAGCAATAGTGCCGCGCGATCCCCTCACCGCAACATTCTGTGTCTGTGGCTGCTGCATGCGTTACGGAGTTGCTTTGAAATTCAGCGCGGACGCTGGGCCTAGGGGCGGGCAGAGGTGGCGGCCGTAGTTTTTGAGTCCCTTAAGATTTTGGTATTATTTAATTTTTCCTGAAGTTCCAAAAAAAGTGCGTTGGGTCGTAAAAAACTGCTTGCGGCCCTCCGACGGTCTCCGTAGAAGCCTTTTCACCGGCGGCGCTCAGGTGTCACGGTGAAGCAGACGGAACGATGAGGCGCTGCCTTGGAGGTCTGGATGCTGAAGGAATACCGAGGTTGAGAAGTCGGGTTGCATCGTAGGTTTGATGCGGTCCGAGATTTTTTGCCTCTAGCTCTTTTACATTGCTAATATCTGAAGAGATATGTGGGCGGTTTGGTTCAGTTCGATGGATCAGGACGTTTGTATATCGCGCCAATAGGGTTTCGGTCCGATGATTTGGTGTCAGCTTCACTGTTTGGAGGGTTTCGGTTTCTTTTGAAACTGAA
>NZ_CXSU01000006.1 GCF_001403795.1 Jannaschia donghaensis
TCCCCAGAACGGATCGTGTCGCACGGCATCCTTCCTCTACATCGGCAATCGGAAGCAGCATCGCCGTTAGATGATCAACAACGCAACAGTCCCATCTCCCACATCTTTTTCGAGTTGAAGCTGTTGAACATGGCAATTTGCCGATGATAGCTACTGTGACGTAAGCCTGCGGATCGCTCTCTTTTACAACGCGAAATCCGCTTCCCGTTTGCGCGCAGTTATGGAAGCGTCACAATCGCTGGACGAGCTTGGAGAATTCCCTTGGTAATCTGGATCATCGGCCTTTCCGGGGCGGGAAAAACCACATTGGCGGATGCCGTGGTCGCCACGGCCCGAAGCGGCGGGGCCGCGGTTGTCTTGGTCGATGGCGATGTCATCCGCGAGACTTTCGGCAACGATCTGGGCCACTCGCTTGAGGATCGCCGCCGGAACGCCGAACGGATCATGCGGCTGTGCCGCTGGCTCGACAGTCAAGGCGTGCATGTCGTCTGCGCGATCCTGTCGCTCTTTCCCGAGCATCGCAAATGGATGCGCGAGAATGTGAAGGCGTATCACGAGGTTTATATCGATGCGCCTTTGCACCAGCTTCAGGCACGGGACGTGAAGGGCCTGTATGCCCGCTATGCCACCGGCCAGACGCAGCAGGTCGCGGGGCTGGACCTCGAATTCCCCGAACCCGAATTTCCCGACACCCTGATCCGGAACGACGGAAGTGAAACCGGCCTGCTGGACCATGCGACGCCTTTGGCGCGACTGCTGATGCCCGCGTGAGCGACTACGGATACACCGACCGCGATCTTCTGGAACGGCGCGAGACATATTTCTACAGCACGCTGGGCGGCGCGGGCTGGCTGGCGGTCTACCGCGAGGCACGCCGCACGGCGTTGTCGCATCTGCCCAAGGGCACCCTGCTGCCGTTCGGCACCGGTGGCCCCTTGCCCGATGGGTCCGGGCCGATCCGCACCGCCGACCTGCTCGACAGTCTCGAAGCCAGTCCCGATCCCGAATGGATCGATCGGCTGGTGCAACGCTTCGAGGTGACGAAGCGTCTTTACGAAAGCTACGACGCGCGCCTGCGGAAGGGCTCCGGCCCGTTCCGCGACCTGAGCCTCTATGCGCGGCTGGCGCGGCTTCTGGCGACGGACCCGGCGCGGCTGGACTGGCTAAATGCCCTTCTCAAGCTTCACGACCTGCTGTTGTCACAGCCGACCGAGGCCTTGCAGTCCGTCAATGGCACGCTCCGCGAAACCGTCGAATGCGAACTGGCCGCAATCGAGCAGCTGGAGAGACGCCATGCGTGAGCTTACCGATCTGACGATGATCTGCGCCGACACGACGCGAAGCCGCGCCTATCTACAGAACCTCGTTCGCGCGGGCCTGCGTCCGGCCCGTGTGTTGGCGATGACGCGGCCCGATGCCGATCTGCCGGGACAGGCACGCGACTTATTGCCCGTCGCGCCGGGAATCGCCGAGCACGACGACCTGTGGCGCATGGCCCATTTCGATCCGAACACAAAACTGGCAGACGATTTGAATGCGATCGGTGCGCCGGTCGACTGGCTGGTCGAAACCGACATCAACGACCCCGCGGTGGTCGACGCACTGTCCTCTGCACCGGGCGGGGTCGCCCTGTACTCAGGCTTCGGCGGCCAGATTCTTCGCGATAATGTTCTGAACGTCGGCAAGCGGATCCTGCATGTCCACGGCGGATACCTTCCGACGTTCAGGGGCTCGACCACGAATTATTACAGCCTTCTCGCCGAGGGTACGCTGGGCGCATCCGCGATCTTCATGACCGCCGAGATCGACGCCGGCCCGATCCTGATGCGACGCAAGTTTTCCGCGCCGCCCGACAAGACCTGCATGGATCACCTGCACGACTCGGCGGCTCGCGCCGTGGTCCTCCTCGACACATTGAGTGCGTGGATCGAGACTGGAGAATGGCCGGTCGTCCACCCTGGGCCAGATGAGGTTGCCCGAACCTACTACGTCATTCACCCGGCTCTGAAACACGTGGCGATCTACACATGACCGCGCTGCCGTCCCGCCTGCTGTCGACCAAGGCCGAAACACTCCGCAACCTGGCCGGTCTCGTGCAGGGCGCGCATATCCTGCCGCAGGTCGCTCTGCGTTGCGGCGACTGGTGGATCGACAGGAAAGCTGCGATCGAAACCGTTCAGCAAGAGCTGGGACCAGACACGGCGCTGATCGTCAGGTCATCGGCCCGGTCCGAGGATACCCTAACCCAGTCGAACGCCGGCGCATTCGCGTCCATCCTGAACGTCACCGGCGCAGATGAGCTGGCCCGGGCGATCAATGCAGTCATCGCCTCCTACGGTGGGACGAACGATCCCGAGGATGTCGTCCTGATCCAACCGATGCTGCGTGACGTCGCGCTGTCGGGAGTCGCCTTCACGCACGATCCGTCCACCAAGTCACCCTATCGGGTCATCAGCCTGCATCGCGGCCCAGACACGACCTCCGTTACCGCGGGCGAAGGGGACATCGAAACCCACGTTCTGACGCCAGACGCGGAACCGGAAGCGCCCGAACTGACCGCCGTAGTGCGGCTTCTCGACGAACTCGAAACGCTCGTTCCCGATCAGCCGTTGGATATCGAATTTGCCCGTGACACCAGCGGCGCGGTCTATCTGCTGCAGGTCCGGGCTCTGGTCATGTCGGGACCGAGACCGGCAACGTCCCGCGCGGATCATCGGGCGACGACGCGCCGCATCGCGGCCAAGGTGGCGGCGGCGCAAAAGGCCCACCCCTATCTGTGCGGACAATCCACCGTCTTTGGTGTCATGCCGGATTGGAACCCGGCGGAGATCATCGGCACCCGTCCGCGCCCGCTCGCCCTGTCGCTGTACCGCAACCTCGTGACCGACGCGACCTGGGCATATCAACGCAACAACTACGGCTACCGCAACCTGCGAAGCTTTCCGCTGCTACAATCCTTCGCTGGTCAGCCCTATATCGATGTCCGGCTGTCCTTCAATTCCTTCATTCCCGCCGATCTGGACGAGGGGATCGCGAACCGCCTTGTCGATCACTACATCGCGCGCCTGGTGGCTGCACCTACGCTGCACGACAAGATCGAGTTTGAGATCGTCTTTTCTTGCTATACGCTGGACCTGCCGGAGCGGATAAAATCGCTCGAAGATGCGGGATTTTCGGAGCAGGAATGTCGGCAGATCCTGAAAAGCCTGCGCCGATTGACGAACCGGGTGATCGACAAGAAAAACGGGCTATGGCGGCTCGATGCAGCGAAGATCGAAACTCTGAAGTCCCGGCATGATCGCATCGCAGCATCCGACCTCGCGCCACAGGAACGGATCTATTGGTTGCTCGAGGATTGCAAGCGGTACGGCACGCTGCCCTTCGCCGGTCTGGCGCGGGCCGGGTTCATGGCGGTTCAGCTTCTGCGTTCGCTCGTAACGACAGGAGTCTTCACCGAGACTGACTACCAAGATTTCATGCAATCGGTGGATACGGTTTCAGGCCAGTTCTCGCGCGACAGCGTGCGTCTGGACCGTGCATCCTTCTTGGCACGGTACGGGCATCTGCGCCCCGGAACCTATGACATCCGCTCGCCCCGCTACGACGAGGCACCCGGCCTGTATCTCGACGGGCGTGACCGCAGCGATAGCGGATCGGAACACAAAGCACCCCAATTTGGCCTGTCGCTGCTTCAGATGCGCCAGATTCGGGAGATGCTGGCCAAGCACAAGCTTCGCCTCGACGTTGTCGAATTGATGGAGTTTCTGCATGTCGGGATCGAACAGCGCGAGTACGCCAAGTTCGTCTTTACACGTAACCTGTCGGACGCGATGGCGATCCTGTCCGACTGGGGGCAAAGCTTGGGGTTCAGCGCCGACGACCTGTCCTACGCCCAGATCAGCGCGATACAGGATCTCAGCGCGCGAACCGACGATCCGGCCGAGTTGATCGGCCGGTCCATTGAGGAGGGTCGCCGCGCCTATGTCGAAACCCAGTCGGTCTGGTTGCCGCCGCTGATAACGCGGCCCGAGAATGTGCATGCTTTTCAGCTTCCCGAGAGCGAACCGAACTTCGTGACGCAAAGCCAGGCAACCGGTGCCGTAGTGCTGCTGCGTCCGGGCGCCCAGCGGGACGACCTCGACGGCGCGATCGTTTTCATCCAAAGCGCCGATCCCGGCTACGACTGGCTGTTTTCGCGCGGTATCGCCGGACTCGTCACCGAATACGGCGGCGTGAACTCGCATATGGCAATCCGTGCGGGCGAGTTGCGGCTGCCGGCCGTAATTGGTGCAGGTGAACTGCTGTTCCGCCGCTGGTCGCGGGCACAGCGTGTGCACATTGATTGTGCGGGCCGGCGAGTGGAAAAGATCGCGTGACCCTGCGGCGCGTCATCATATCGCAACGGTGCGACTTCACCGGTCCGCCGCATGGCGAGTGGCGCGACGCGTTGGACGTCAGGCTGGCCCGGTTCGTGTTGGCGGCCGGCGCCCTTCCCCTGCCGGTTCCCTCAGCTCTGTCGGAGCCGATCCTGGCCGAATGGCTGAACGCCATGGCACCGGATGCTGTGTTGCTTTCGGGCGGATCGGATATCGGCACGACACCGGACCGCGACGCGCTGGAGACGGCACTCATGGATCATGCCCGCCGGCACGCCCTGCCGCTTCTGGGGATTTGCCGTGGGATGCAGGTGCTCGCGCGGGCCGCCGGGGGCGCACTGATGAGAGTCGAGGGGCATGTCGCGACCCGGCATCGCCTGTTCGGTGAGCTCGATCATGATGTGAATTCCTATCATACGCTTGCGCTGGACGGTCTTCCATCCGACTACCGCGCTTTGGCAAAGGCTCCCGACGGCAGTGTCGAGGCCATCTCGCATCGAACTCTCCCCTGGGAGGGCTGGATGTGGCACCCCGAGCGTGCGGACCGTTTTGATCCTTCCGATGTCGCTCGCTTCGGAAAGGTTATCTCAAGATGAAGACCCTTATTCTCGCTGCCGGGCGGGGCTCTCGTATGCGGCATCTGACGGAAGACAGGCCGAAGGGGCTGACACCGCTGGATGGCATTCCGCTGATCGAACGACAACGGACCGCCCTGATGCAAGCCGGCGCGACCGAGATAGGGATCGTCACCGGCTATCTTGCCGAGCAGCTCGTCTCCTACGGCGATGCCACGTTCCACAATCCGCGTTGGGCGGAAACGCAGATGGTCAGCTCGCTTGCCACGGCCGAAGCATGGCTTAGTGCCGAGCCGGTCATCGTCAGCTACAGCGACATCTTCTACTCGGCGGCCACGGTTTCGGCTTTGGCCGACGCGACCGCTGACCTCGCCATCACATTCGACACCGAGTGGCGGTCACAGTGGGAAGGGCGGTTCGACGATCCGCTGCTCGACGCCGAGACCTTCCGCCTGCGAGATGAAGGCGGCACGATGTTTCTGACCGAGATCGGCCGGGTCCCCCGCGCCATCGACGAGATCGAAGGCCAGTACATGGGGCTTTTGCGGTTCACCCCCGCAGGCTGGAGACAAATCGCCGACGCGCGGGCCACGCTGGACCACAAGACCCGCGATGCACAAAGCATGACGGAGCTTTTGGACTTCATGATCGCGCGCGGCGCGCGCGTCCAGGCAATCCCTACTTCGGACGCATGGGGCGAGATAGATAGCGTCGAAGACCTGGCGTTCTTCGAAGGATCGCACCGCCCAGACGCCTGATCCGCCTGTAGGGCGAAGTCTCGAAAGCCGGGCCGAGCTTATTTCGCGTGGGCTCAACGTTCGCCGGAAACCTGGCCGCGACCTTTTCGACGACACGGTCATATTGCCTGCGGTAGGCTGCTTCCGTCATAGCGCGAAACGGGCGACGCGGCACCTCAAGCCATTCGGCGCGGCCGCGTCCGGAGATAATGTCCGGCATGATTTCCGACATGTAGCCGACCGACCGTCCAGGATTGTAGATGAAGTCATTCCTTCGGGCGATGACTGCGGCTTGCCGTTTCGGTGCCTCCTTCATCAGCCGCTGGACCTCGACGCGCAGGTTTTCCGGGTCCGCCACCTTCACGCCGATGGGATCGAAGGGAACGCTTCCCGTATCCCGAAGTCGCGCGTCCGGTCGCACCTCGTAGAACACGACGGGCCGGGCGTATCCAAGACCGAACGATATGGCGACCGAGGATCGATCGGACACCATGAGTGCCGTTCGTCTTGTGACAGCTTCGCCCGTGGGAGTCCGGTCCAGAACGAAACGCTTGTTATCAACGAACGGCGCAGAGATCTTGCTGACAAGATCGGCGTCCTCTCCGGGATAGGGACGGAATGCGATACGATGGTCAGGGAAATCGCTCAGCAAGGTCGAAAGGATTGCCTTCCCGGATTGGGCGAGCGTGCCGAATGGAAGCCGGGAGTTCGTCGGCGCGTATGTAATCGTGTCAAGCGTATCTGCGCTGGTATCGGTCGCCATCAGGTGGTCGATCTTCGGATAGCCGAACGGAATGATCGACAGGGCCTTTCTCCTGCCTCTCAACGCAGCGGCTGGCAGGATCCGATCGACATGCGGTCGGTAATTGTCCAGCGTCCAGGCTTCGGCTGATTGCTGCACGAGAACCGCGAAATAGTCCATGTTCGCCATGGCGACCGGATTTATTTTCAATACATCAGCATAGTTCTGTGCAAGCGCGTGATCGGGCAACGAATGGTAGACACCGACCCGTGCACAGTTTCGGGGCGCGGAGCAGACGCCAATCTCGGATGAAATGAAAATAGTGACCCCGGAAATGCTGCCGACATCACTCTCTCTTATGGCAAAACAGGGTGTCTTGGCGCTGAAGCCAAGGCTGTCCGGGTTATCGGTCAGACGCCGTGCGTATGCCACCACAACACTGAACCCGTCTTCCTGCAGCCGCTCTGCGATCGGGCGAAGCGTTGTGATCCGCGGACGCGTCGGGATCCAGATCAGGATCACCGGCTTTTCTCGCAGGGTCGCGATCATCTGTTTTAGGAGAGTAAGCTGGTCGTCGGCCAATTCAATTATCTCGTGACTAAATATGCAACGCCGATCGCCACCGGCAAACGGCCCGTATCATGCGCCGCCATCGAACGGAATACGAACCGACCGGGACTGTTGCGTTAGCTGGCTTTGAGCACGGATCGGCCATTCGTCCGCTCTTTCAGGTCGTCTTACGGAACAGGGCCCGGACAAAG
>NZ_CXSU01000007.1 GCF_001403795.1 Jannaschia donghaensis
CGAGAACCTGTCCACCGACATCGCGACCGGCCTGGCCGACATCGAGCCCAACAACTCGGCTACGATCTTCGCCACCAACACGGACGCAACCGGTACGCCGGCCCCCACCACCACGCCGTAAGATCGTTTCGGCGACACACATCGACTGAAATGCCGGATTGGCGGTCCACCATTAATAGCCGGTCTGCCGGGAAATCCCCATACTAAGGAAAACAAAATGCTGAACATCAACACCTTCATCAACGACGAATCCGGTGCCGTGACCGTCGATTGGGTCGTGCTGACTGCCGCTCTCGTCGGCCTGGGCCTTGCGGTCATGTCGGTCGTCTCCGGCGGCATCGAGAACCTGTCCACCGACATCGCGACCGGCCTGGCCGACATCGAGCCCAACAACTCGGCTACGATCTTCGCCACCAACACGGACGCAAC
>NZ_CXSU01000008.1 GCF_001403795.1 Jannaschia donghaensis
CACGTTCCCGGCGGCGATGTCGATGAGAGCCTTTTCGTGGTGTGTCGGAACATCGAGCTCCCATCGTTTAGCGGTGGACAGATACCGTTCGACGCGGCGGCGCAGGCCTTCTGGAAGACGCATACGCTCATGGGGTGGAATTGGCGCGTAGATCAGGTGATCCGCCAGGCCCCATTCCGTCTCGACCGTCAGGGCGATTGCCGTGCGACTTCCAGGTCGGCCCCGCCCCCGTATCCTGCTCCGTGTCCGATGCTGCCGAGGATCAGGTCTTCCGCTGCGCGCCCGGCCAGAACCGCCGCCATGCGGCGGTCCAGCGCGTCGCGGGTCATTCGCTTTGGCAAGTCCACTCCGACCTCGCCGTCCCGGACGCTGATCCGCGCGCCGTGGGGCGGGGCCAAACCCAAGGCAGCCGCAACGATGATGTGACCGGCCGGTTGGGGATCCATCTCGAAGGTGCTCTTGCAGCCCTGCTGTCGCTGTCGATTGGACACGATGAGAGATCCCGCGGAACGCAGGATTTTCAAATATTTGATATTGATGAAGAATTAGTATTGGTTGCGGGAG
>NZ_CXSU01000009.1 GCF_001403795.1 Jannaschia donghaensis
CGGGTTGGTCCGGAAGCCTTTAGCCAAGTTTAGCCACCCTGAAAGTATCTCTGGGAGGTGTGGAGGGAAAAACTGCTGTGATTTTAAACCTAAAAGTAACTTAACTCATAATAAGTTGGTAGTTAGACCACATGAAAAAATTGCTTTTGTTGGCCCAGTTCTGTTGATCTTTGAACCATGGTGGGAAAAGTGTAGTTTTAGTCAGTCTGAAGCTGCCATGTAACCAGTGCAAATGAGATAGTGAGTTACATAAACAATATACTTTGTGCTTTTTTTACTGCGCTGGTACATTTTAATGAAAGCAACTAAAAGGGAATCCCAAAATTGCATTTAGGGGGTCAGGCCAGGGCAATCTGTTGGGATATTTAATGACAC
>NZ_CXSU01000010.1 GCF_001403795.1 Jannaschia donghaensis
ACCGGGACTGTTGCGTTAGCTGGCTTTGAGCACGGATCGGCCATTCGTCCGCTCTTTCAGGTCGTCTTACGGAACAGGGCCCGGACAAAGTCGGCCTCCCCGCGGACACCGGGTGCCGTGTTCGAGATATGGCCGTTCTTGATGGTCCGGATTGTCTCAATCGCGACGACCGTCGCTTTCGCGGATCGCAGCGAGCGGAACGATTGACGCGGTCCAGGCAGGCGCGTCAAGGCGGCCTGATCGCTCTCGATCCGGTTGTTTCGCCACGTCCGGTCGACGTGCAGGATGCTGTCGAAGTGCAGATCATATCGACGGTTCAGATCCTGGATCACCTTCCGATATCCGGGGGCCTTGTCCACTGCCCGGCAGGGCATTGCATGGCAATGTCCCGAGAGGGAATGCAGATGGAAACGGGCCGGTAGAGGCGTACATTCTCGATGGCCTGCTTCAAAAGGCTTTGGCAGCTCCAGCATCACGCCTTGCTGTCAGCCGGACGTCGATGAACCGGCCAGTGTGATCTACGGCACGTCAGAGGGAGCGCCACGGGCCGCCGACACGAATATAGGTTCGTCTACGTGCCAGTTTAGCCCCCGCCAGATGCGGTGATTGTAGGCGCGCCTGGCGATCTCGGGGCCGAATTTCTGGACCCAGCGGAAGACCGTAGCCCGGTCCACCGTGATCCCTCGCGCTGCCAACAGATCACTGACATCTTGGTACGAGAGGGGAAACCGGCAGTCCCACCGGACGGCAGGCAGGATCACCTCTCGCGGAAACCGATGTCCCCAGAACGGATCGTGTCGCACGGCATCCTTCCTCTACATCGGCAATCGGAAGCAGCATCGCCGTTAGATGATCAACAACGCAACAGT
>NZ_CXSU01000011.1:0-1140 GCF_001403795.1 Jannaschia donghaensis
TTCAGTTTCAAAAGAAACCGAAACCCTCCAAACAGTGAAGCTGACACCAAATCATCGGACCGAAACCCTATTGGCGCGATATACAAACGTTCTGATCCATCGAACTGAACCAAACCGCCCACATATCTCTTCAGATATTAGCAATGTAAAAGAGCTAGAGGCAAAATCTTCAGGAAGCGCCAAACTCTCCGGCGCGACCCGCTTCAAGTACCTCAGTATGTCGTTCCATCCAACCCTTCCGACTTTCGCCGTCCAGAGCCTTCCGGCTACCGTGGCGCTCGTCTGCACCGCCGGTGAGAGGGGATTTACGTATCACGCCCCGGACCCGCAAGGGCTTTCCGACGAAAAAGTTAAACTTTCAGATCGAACCGGAGAATACCCTTTGTATTCCGTATGTTGAGACGCAAATTTTTGCCTCCATATCCGGACATCCCCGGTTCGGCCTGACCCTGCGACGCTCCGTTACAGCTCTGTTTCTTGCGCGAAGCCGCCGTTTACCTACGTGGAAGTTACGTGAACGTCCGTTTTCGCTCACGATCATCTACCAACGGCGAATCCACACGAGTCGCATAACGACGAGGCCCACGGCGACAGCGAGGTAAATCAGCGACTCGGTGGTCCAGACCTTCTCCTGCATGACATAGTGAATGCCGCCCAGGATCACGGCTGGATAGACAAGGCGGTGCAGACGGCCCCAGGCTTGCGCGCCCATCCGGCGGATCGCCCCCTGCCAAGATGTCGCCGCCAGCGGGATGAGCAGGACGAAGGCCACGAAACCGACTGCAAGGTACGGCCGCTTCACAATCTCCGCTCCGATAAGGCCCCAGCGCATTCCAAGATCCAGGAAAAGCCAGACCATGAAGTGAATGGTCAGAAACCCGAAGGCGAGAAGTCCAAGCGGTTTGCGAAATTTCGTCAGGTTGATCCGCGCAAACCGAAGGATCGGTGTGATGCACAGTGATGCCAGCAGAAACCGCAACGACAATGTACCGAAATCATGGCTCAGCCTCTCGACGGGATCGATCGCTCCAAGCCCTTCCCAGATCGCAAAGGCCCCAAGCAGAATTCCGAAAAGATACACGGGCCATTTCGGCACCCGCCTCGCCACGCCGGAAATCCGGGGCGCTATGGCGGTTGCGG
>NZ_CXSU01000011.1:1281-69215 GCF_001403795.1 Jannaschia donghaensis
CCGCCCCGATCACCCGCTCGCTCGCCTGGCTCCAACGCGGATGATCCACCTCAGGGTTCACGTTGGAGTAGAAGCCGTATTCCTTCGGGGCCGATTCGTTCCACGTCGCGTGCGGTTGATCTTCCACCAGGGAAATTCGCACGATCGATTTGATCGACTTGAAACCGTATTTCCACGGCACGACCAGACGCATCGGGGCACCGTTCTGGTTGGGGATCGGTTTGTCGTACAGGCCCGTCGCCATGATCGTCAGCGGATGCATCGCTTCGTCCAAACGCAGACCCTCTCGGTAGGGCCAATCGAGGATCGGGTAATTCACGGCCTCCATGACATCGGGCAACACCGCGGTTTCGAAGGCGACGAACTTCGCGTCCGGCTTCACGCCCACCTTCGTCAGCAATTTGTTGAGCTCGAACCCGTTCCAAGGGATGACCATCGACCATGCCTCGACGCAGCGGAAACGGTATATCCGCTCCTCCGTCGGGATGTCCCCGATCAGGTCAGTCAGTTGATAGTCGCCCGGGTTGTCGACAAGGCCGTCGACCTTCACGGTCCATGGCTGCGTCTCCATCGCGCCGGCGTTCTTTGCCGGATCGCCCTTGCCCGTTCCGAATTCGTAGAAGTTGTTGTAGCCGGTAATCTGCTCCCAGCTGTGCGGCTCAAGCGCCTCGTCCTGCGCAGCCGCGGGCAACCCCATCGTCCCCGCGATAGACCCCGCCCCGAAGGCAGCAAGCAACTTGCGGCGGTTCATCCAGACACCTTCGGGCGTCACATCGGCGCGGGTCAGGTCAGGTTTGAACATCAAGGCCTCAATTCGTCTTTGACAATGGAACGTCTTGGTCGGCACCAGCCATACGACAATTTAGGACCGACTGCTGTCTAACTTGCACCAAATCACGACAATGTAAGCAACCGGCCCGGTGTTCGGTTCCCTATTCTGCGGCAACAGGTCGCTCATCCTCGGGGCGCGGATGCACCACATGCATCGAAACCGATCGCCCGTCTGCCTGAACCAGCCGCACGTGCCGGCGCCGCATCTGACGCGGCTCGGTCACGCCAACCGAATGAGCGATGATCTCCACTTCTTTGATGATCCCTTCGGCATAGCGCGCGACCTTGCGCCACTTGTCCTCCACCACCAGACCCTTCTGAAACCTCGGATCGTGGGTCGTGATCCCGGTGGGACAGGTGTTCTTGTTGCATTTGAGCGCCTGGATACACCCAAGGCTAAACATGAAACCCCGCGCGGAGGTTACGAAATCAGCACCGGCCGCCAATGCCCACGCGATGTCGCCCGGGTTGACCAGCTTGCCGGATGCCACGATCCGGATCCGATCCTTCAGCCCGGCCGCATCCCGCAGGCCCGACACCATCGGCAGGGATTCCCGGATCGACATGCCGACCAGGTCGATCAGCGGCATCGGGGCCGCCCCGGTCCCGCCCTCACCGCCGTCGATGGTGATGAAATCCGGCGCGCTGGCCTTGCCGCGCTGGGCGATGGCCTCGAAAAGATCGATGAATGGCGCTTCCGCACCGCCCACTGTCTTGATTCCCACCGGCTTGCCGGTGACGTCGCGGATGCGCCCGATAAGATCCAGAAGCTCGTCCGCGTTCGCCGCCTCCGCGTGCCGGTTGGGCGAGATTCCGGCCTCGCCGACCTTCAGGCCGCGGATCTTGGCGATCTCCTTGTTGACCTTCGCGGCCGGCAGAATGCCGCCCTTGCCCGGCTTCGCCCCCTGCGCCAGCTTCAGCTCGAACATGCGGACCTCCGGGTGGGCCGCCACCTCCCGCAGCTTGTCGTCGGACAGGTTGCCGTCTTCATCGCGCACACCAAACTTTGCCGTGCCGATCTGAAAGACGACGTCGCAGCCGCCTTCCAGATGATACGGGCTCAACCCGCCCTCGCCGGTATTCATCCAGATGCCCGCTTCCTTGCATCCCCGGCTCAGCGCTTGAACCGCCGGCTTGGAAATCGCGCCATAGGACATGCCCGAAAGATTGAAGATCGAGGGGGCGACATATGGCATTCGGGTCCCGGCCCCGATGACCAGCGGATCGGTCTTGGCCGCCTGCTGCTCCAACGGCGGAAAGGCGGCGTTCACGAACAGCGGCGTTCCCGGCACATTGATGTTGCGCGTCGACCCGAAGGCGACGGTGTTGCCCCTTCCGTCGGACGCCCGTTTGACCCAGTCGCGCTGCGCCCGGTTGAACGGCAATTCCTCCCGGTCCATCGCAAAGAAATACTGGCGGAAGAACTCGCCCAGCTCGGTGAAAAGATGGCGGAACCGGCCGATCACTGGGTAGTTGCGGCGGATCGCATCTTCGGTCTGCGTCCGGTCAATAACGAAAAGGACCAGCGCAAGCGCCATCGCCGCCCCGATCACGAAGACGAACCCCAGGGCCAGGATCTCGATCACCCAGGCCGTCCATTCCACCATCACCATGACACGCTCCCTCGATCGCCTGCTTCGCATTGTGAGGCGCGGCGACCGAATGGCAAGGGACGGGACCGTTCATCGAAGCCGAAATGACCGCACGTGAACAAATGTGTGAAACGCAAACGGGGCACCCGAAGGTGCCCCGCATATCGCGTCCGCTTCAGTGGACGACGGCGTCCTCGGGCGGCTGCCGGTCCGAAGTTGCAACGCGATTACCGATCAGCAGGCCGTCTGCCCCGGCACTGACCGGAATGACGCTGTCGTCCCCGACCTCGCCGGCCAGCAGCATTTCAGCCAACGGGTTCTGAAGCGCCCGCTGGATCACCCGCTTCAGCGGCCGGGCCCCGAACACCGGGTCATAGCCTTCGTCGGCCAACCAGGACCGCGCCGCGTCGTCCAGTTGAAGCGTGATCTTGCGTCCCGCCAGCCGCGTGGCCAAGCGCGCGATCTGGATGTCCACGATCCCGTCCATATCCTCGCGGGCAAGACGGTCGAAGATGATCGTCTCGTCCAGACGGTTCAGGAACTCGGGCCGGAAATGGGCGCGTACGGCGTCCATCACGTCCCGCTTCGCCTGGCTCGCATCCGCTCCGTCGGGCAATTGGGACAACGCCTGCGCGCCAAGGTTGGAGGTCAGCAGGATCAGCGTCTGCTTGAAGTCCACCGTCCGACCCTGACCGTCGGTCAGCACCCCGTCGTCCAGCACCTGAAGCAGAATGTTGAACACGTCAGAATGGGCTTTCTCGACCTCGTCGAACAACACGACCTGATATGGCCTGCGCCGGACCGCTTCGGTCAGCACACCGCCCTCGTCATAACCGACATAGCCCGGCGGCGCGCCGATCAGGCGGGACACCGCGTGCTTTTCCATGAACTCGCTCATGTCTATCCGCACCATCGCGCCATCGTCGTCGAACAGGAACTCTGCCAAGGCCTTCGTCAGCTCCGTCTTGCCCACGCCGGTCGGCCCGAGCATCAGGAAGCTGCCCAGCGGCCGCGCCTCGTCGTTCAGACCGGCCCGCGCACGCCGCACCGCGTTAGCGACGGCCGTGACCGCCTGACGTTGCCCGATGACGCGCTTGCCCAGCTCGTCCTCCATCCGCAGCAGCTTCTCGCGTTCGCCTTCCAGCATCCGCGACACCGGCACGCCGGTCCACCGCTCGACCACGCTTGCGATCTGCTCGGGGCGCACGGCCTCTTCGACCATCATGTCGTCGTCGCGGCTCTCGGCTTCGGCCAGTGCCTTCTCCAACTCCGGGATCCGCCCGTACTGCAATTCGCCCGCCCTGGCGAAATTGCCGTCGCGCTTGGCGGTGTCCAGCTCCACCCGGGCATGATCCAGCTGCTCCTTGATGTCGCGTGCCGTATCCAGCTTGTCGCGCTCCGACTGCCAGGTCGCCGTCATTTCCGCCGACTGCTGCTGCAGATCGGCCAGCTCACGCTCCAGCGTTTCCAAGCGGTCCTTGGAGGCCTGGTCGTCCTCCAAACGCAGGGCCTCGACCTCGATCTGCTTTTGCAGGATGTCGCGGTCCAGCGCGTCCAACTCCTCGGGCTTGCTGTCCACTTCCATGCGCAGACGCGATGCCGCCTCGTCCATCAGGTCGATGGCTTTGTCGGGCAGGAACCGGTCGGTGATGTAGCGGTTCGACAGCGTCGCCGCGGCCACCAATGCGGAATCGCTGATCCGCACCCCGTGGTGCAGCTCGTACTTTTCCTTGATACCGCGCAAGATGCTGATGGTGTCGCTTACCGTCGGCTCTTCGACGACAAGCGGCTGAAAACGCCGGGCCAGTGCCGCGTCCTTTTCGACGTACTTGCGGTACTCGTCCAACGTTGTCGCACCGATGCAGTGCAGCTCGCCCCGCGCCAGCGCCGGCTTGATCAAGTTCGCCGCATCCATCGCGCCCTCGGATTTACCCGCGCCCACCAACGTATGCATCTCGTCGATGAACAGGATGACCTCGCCCGCCGCCGCCGTCACTTCGGACAGCACGGACTTCAGTCGCTCCTCGAACTCGCCGCGATATTTCGCCCCTGCAATCAGCGCGCCCATGTCCAGCGCCATCAGGCGCTTGTCGCGAAGCGATTCAGGCACGTCGCCGTCCACGATCCGCAGGGCAAGGCCTTCGGCAATGGCGGTCTTTCCGACGCCGGGCTCTCCGATCAGGACCGGATTGTTCTTGGTGCGGCGGCTCAGAACCTGCATCGCGCGCCGAATTTCTTCGTCCCGGCCGATGATCGGGTCGATCTTGCCGTCACGCGCCGCTTCCGTCAGATCGCGGGCATATTTGTTGAGCGCCTCATAGGTGTCCTCGGCGCTGGCGGAATCCGCCGTCCGGCCCTTGCGCACATCGTTGATCGCCGCGTTCAACGCCTGCGCGTTGACAGCACCCGCGTCCAGCGCATCCTTGGCCTTGGATTTCACCATGGCCAGCGCCATCAGAACCCGCTCCACCGGCACGAAACTGTCGCCCGCCTTCTTGGCCACGGCCTCCGCCTCGTCCAGGACGCGGGTCACGTCGCGGCTCAGATAGACCTGGCCCGCATCGCCCGACACCTTGGGCAACTTGGCCACCGAAATGTCGACGGCCTGGCGCACCCGGTCCGGCGCGCCACCGGCGGCGGCAATCAGGTTCGCGGCCATCCCCTGTTCGTCGTCCATGATCGCCTTGAGCAAATGCTCCGGCATCAGCTGCTGATGCCCTTCGCGCGTCGCGATCGTCTGTGCGGCTTGCAGGAAGCCGCGTGCGCGTTCGGTGAATTTCTCCACGTTCATGTCGTCTCTCCTTCAAAAGCATCCGCTGTGAAAACGCCGCCCGAAAAGAGGCACGGCAAGGTCGCGGACCTTGCACCCGAAATGGGAACCGCAGCGCGACATCGCAAGTCGCCCCGCGCACGAAAAAGGGTGCCGTCCGGCGGACGACACCCCGACAATCGATTTCGGAAGGCGTTACTTGTAAACGCTTTCCTTGCCAAAATGCTTGACCAGAAGGTAGTAGAAGACCGCGCGGTACTTCGTCGAATTCGACTTGCCGTAGGTTTCGGTCACGGCCTCGATCCCCTCGTCCAGCTTTGGCCCATCCGAAAGGCCCAGCTTCTTGATGAGGAAGTTGTTCTTCACCGTCTCCATCTCCTTGGGCTGGCTGGTCGCGACGGTGGCGCTGTCGCGGTTATAGATCGACGGACCGCACCCGATCGTCACCTTGCGGATCAGGTCCACATCCGGCTCCAGACCAAGCTTGCCCTTCACTTCGTCGATGTATTTGCCGATCAATTCGTCACGCTTGCTCATCAGATGTCCCTCTCGGTCGCGTATTCGGGCACCCATGTGCGGCCCCGGCGCGATGATTGCCGGGGTCGGTCCGAAAAGAAAGCAAAAGTTAAACGCCCCTCACCGGCACAGGCCCCATCCGCGCGATTGCAGGTGAAAATGATCGGCGTGCAGCGCGTTGTAGTCCGGGCCCAGCACGGTCACGAACCAATCGCAGGCCCCGTCGCGGGCCGCGCGCCAGAACGCCGCCTCCGCCCCATCGCCCGTCCACCCGGAGACCAGTTCCAGCCGCCGCCCGTCGGCCAGCGTCACGCCGCGCACGTCGATCGCCTCGGCGGTCGCATGGGTGCTTAGCCGCGATGTACTTCCGCGGATCGGCCGACAGTTGTAGCTGCTTTGATGGTGCAGGCGCGCAATCGGGCTGCCAAGCGTTTGCGACGCGGGCCGCAGGACATGCCGTTCCCACATCGCGGTGCGCAGGGCGACGGCGCAGGTCGTTTCCACCGGCGAAAGGCCGACGTCCCCGACCGCGCGCAGCGACACCCGGGGGTCGATCCCGCAGGCCCCTTCACCTTCGAGCGGCGGAAGAGAAACATAATCGGCCCCGGTGTCCAGCGCCGCAAGACAGGCGCGATCGGACGACACGGCGCGCCTTAGTTTCACGCCGGTCCACCAGCTTTCGTCGGCGGCCACATCCAGCGGTTTCAACGGATGCCACTGCGTCGGCAGCGGACTGTCCCCAGCCATCAAAAGCCACCACCCGCCCCAGAGAAGACAGCCCAGAAGGGTCAGGCGAACCGCGATGCGGCCAAGAATGCGAAGGCTCTTCGGCATGGCCCCTGCCTGCCGGTCCGCGGCGCGAAAGAAAAGGCCCCGCGCGGACGCAGGGCCATCTCTTCGCGGGGACGCTCAGGATCAGCCGTCGGTCGGCACACCGCCGGCATCGGGGACGGGAATGACTTCCTCCTCCACCGGATCGCCGGCGACCGTCACGTTCAACGGCATGCTTTCCGCCTCGCCGTCGAAGGCATTCATCGCCTCAAGCTCTTCCTGGCTCAGTTCGGGCAGCATCATGCCCTGGTCGGTGACCACGAAATCGGCCAGCGGAACGGCCACGTCATGCTCGCCGATGCCCAGAAAGCCACCCACGCCCACGACGGCCTGCACCTGGTCGCCTTCAATGAACAGGGCCTCGACCTCGCCGACGTTATTGCCGTCTTCGGCCAAGACGTTCTTGCCCACGATATCGCGAACGGCCGTGTCGGCGAAGGCCCCCATTGCGGAGCCACCGCCCCCATCGGTGTTCATGTCAGAGCTTTCGGTCGCCCCCACCTCGGGGGCCTCCGTCTCGACCTCGGGGGTAGCAAGGGGATCGGCCGGCGCAGCATCCTGTGCGACGGCAAAGCCCGCGGTGAGGGCGATGGCGGCAGTGGTCAGAAACAACGTTTTCATCGGTTTTCCTCCGTAGGGTTGTGACGGACAAACCGCAGCCGCAAAGACCTCGTTCCTCGGCGGAAATCCCCCTTCGGCCAGATTTGGCCGAAGGATGAATGCCGGTCCTGCAACGCCCGATGCGCAAAAGAAAAAAGGCTCGGCACCAAAGCGCCGAGCCTCGATCCAGACGTTGGAACAATGGTCAATAGCGGTAGTGTTCGGGCTTGAACGGCCCTTCGACCGTCACCCCGATATAGTCCGCCTGATCCTTCTTGAGCTCGGTCAGCTTCACGCCGATCCGCTCCAGATGCAGGCGCGCGACCTTCTCGTCCAGGTGCTTGGGCAGGATATAGACGCCGGGCTTGTAGTCCTCGCCCTTGGTCCACAGCTCGATCTGCGCCAGCACCTGATTGGTGAACGACGCGGACATCACGAACGACGGGTGCCCGGTCGCGTTGCCAAGGTTCAGAAGACGCCCCTCGGACAGCAGCAGGATGCGATTGCCGGACGGCATCTCGATCATGTCGACCTGTTCCTTGACGGAGGTCCACTTGTGGTTCTTCAGGTTCGCCACCTGGATCTCGTTGTCGAAGTGGCCGATGTTGCCGACGATCGCCATATCCTTCATCTCGCGCATATGCTCGATGCGGATAACGTCCTTGTTGCCCGTGGTCGTGATGAAGATGTCCGCCGTCTCGACCACATCCTCCAGCACCACGACCTCGAACCCGTCCATCGCCGCCTGAAGCGCGCAGATCGGGTCGACCTCCGTCACCTTCACCCGCGCCCCGGCCCCGGCCAGCGACGCCGCGCTGCCCTTGCCCACGTCGCCATAGCCGCAGACGACGGCGACCTTGCCGGCCATCATCACGTCCGTCGCGCGGCGGATGCCGTCGACCAGCGATTCCTTGCAGCCGTATTTGTTGTCGAACTTCGACTTGGTGACGGAATCGTTCACGTTGATCGCCGGGAACGGCAGCAGGTCCTTGCGGAACAGGTCATACAGGCGGTGCACGCCGGTCGTCGTCTCTTCGGACACGCCAACGATGGCCTCACGCGTCTTGGTGAACCAGCCGGGGCTCTCCTCCATGCGCTTCTTGATCTGCACCTTGATCGCCTCTTCTTCTTCCGAGGTGGGCACGGCCAGAATATCCTCGCCGGCTTCGGCCCGCGCACCCAGCAGGATGTAAAGGGTCGCATCCCCGCCATCGTCCAGGATCAGGTTGGCCCCGTCGGCGAACTGGAATGACCGGTCAAGGTAATCCCAATGCTCCGTCAGACTCTGCCCCTTAACCGCAAAGACCGGCACGCCGGACTCCGCGATCACAGCCGCAGCATGGTCCTGGGTGGAGAAGATGTTGCACGACGCCCAGCGCACATCCGCGCCCAGCGCGGTCAGCGTCTCGATCAGGGCGGCGGTCTGAATCGTCATGTGCAGGCTGCCCACAATCCGCGCCCCCGCCAGTGGTTTGGACGTGCCGTATTCCTCGCGCAGGGCCATCAGACCGGGCATTTCCGTCTCGGCGATGTCCAGTTCCTTGCGGCCATAAGCGGCCAGTGCGATGTCTTTCACGACGTAGTCGGTCATCTCTCGCTCTCCTGCGAAATTCGGGTTGGGGCGCACTTATCAGGCGGCCCCAACTGGCACAACAACACCCGACGACACGTCCCCGCGACAAAAGATGCGAACGCCCCCAAACCGAAACGTGACCGCGATACGCTCCAACTGGTGATAGGATCGTCCCACACCGTCATATTCTGGGAGGACCTACGATGCGCGCGATCGCCTTGACGACAACCCTCGCCCTCGTCGCCTTACCCGCCTTCGCCGACTGGACCCTCGACGGCGACAGATCCACGCTCGGCTTCGTAACCACGAAGAACGGTGACGCGTCCGAGGCGCATATGTTCTCGGGCCTGTCCGGGACGGTTACCGATGACGGGGGTGCCGACGTCACGATCCCGCTCGCATCGGTCGAAACCTTTATCGACATCCGCAACGAACGGATGCGCGACATCCTGTTCCGGGTCGCCGATTTTCCCGCCGCGACGATCAGCGCGCAAATCGACATGCAGCTTTTCGGCGCGATGGCGGCAGGCGACCGGATGACACAGGAGATCGAGATCACGGTGGCGGCCAACGGGACGGAGGCGGAGTATTTCGGCGACGTGTCCGTCACGCGGATCAGCGACACGCTCGTCGCCGTCAGCACGGCCCGGCCCTTCATCGTGAATGCCCGCGACCTGGGCTACGAAGACGGCCTTGCCCAGCTGCAGGAAATCGCCAGCCTCGACGCGATTTCGCCCGCGGTGCCCGTGACCTTCGATCTGATCTTCGCGCGCTAGCTCAGCGCGGCCTTGCATCGCGTCTCCGTCCGTCTAGGACGGGGGGTATGGCACGCCGCACTTCTCCGTCCCGCGCCTGGCAGCGGATGCTGTCCGGGCGACGCCTCGATCTGCTCGATCCGACGCCCGTCGATATCGAGATCGAGGATATCGCCCACGGCCTCGCCTTCGTCGCGCGGTGGAACGGACAGACGCGCGGCGACTGGCCTTACTCCGTGGCCGAACATTCGCTTCTGGTTGTCGACATCTTCACCCGCCTCGACCCGCGGGCATCGCCCCGCCACCTGTTATCGGCCCTGCTGCACGACGCGCCCGAATACGTCATCGGCGACATGATTTCCCCAGTGAAGGCCGCGGTCGGGCCGGGCTACGGCGCGCTGGATGACCGGTTGCAGGCGGCGATCAATATCCGGTTCGGCCTGCCCGCACAGACGCCCGCGACCTTGAAGAAGCGTATCAAGCGGGCCGATACATTGTCCGCCTGGCTGGAGGCGACGCAGATCGCCGGGTTCTCCGATGTCGAGGCGGATCGTTTTTTCGGCAAACCCGCGCCAGGCGCGCTCGACGGGGTGTCGATCACCCTTCGTCCGCCCGCAGACGTGCGCGCCGACTTTCTGGCGCGCCACGCCGCGCTGATGCGGGCCGGCGACCCGTCCTAGCACACCAGGCCCTTTGCCCGGACTTCATTCTTGCGCCCCGCCCGCCACGGGCGGTAGCCAGTCGCCATGACCCCCGTGCACATCCGCCGCGCCCGTCCGTTCGATGCCGGGCCCATGGTGCGCCTGCTCAACACGATCGTCGCCGGCACCGCTGTCCTGCCACCCCCCAATCCAATGACCGCGGGTGAATTGCAGGACTGGATGGCGCACGGCGATCTCTGGCATCTGGCCGAACGCGCCGGGCAGGTTCTGGGCTTCCAATGGGTCGAACCGCATCCGCAACTGCCCGACACCACCTGCGACATCGCGACATTCGTCATGCCGGACGGCCAAGGCATGGGGATCGGGTCCAGCCTGTTCGATGCGACCCGGAAGGCGGCGAAATCCGCAGGGTTCACCCATATCCACGCGAAGGTCCGCGCCGCCAACGAAGGCGGTCTGATCTATTACCAGTCGCGCGGGTTCGAGCGTTTGACCCCGCGCGACGACCCCACCTCCGTCCGTCCCCCTGTCCAAAGCGTCACGATGACCTACCGTCTGTGACGCCCAACCTAAGGACGCGCCCCATGCAGATCATCTTCCTTTATGCCGCGACGCTGATCGTCTTCGCCGTCCTGGACGCCATCATGCTCACGAATGTTATGAAGCCGCTGTTCGAGAAACATCTGGGCGACATGATCCGAAGCCCGATCAACTTCGTTCCCGCCGCGGTCTTCTATCTTTTCTACATCGCCGGCATCCTGTACCTCGTGTCCCTGCCCGCGTTGCGCGACGGCAGCGTGGTATCGGCGGCCATCGGCGGCGCGGTTCTGGGCGCGGTGGCCTACGGCACCTACGAATTCACCAGCATGTCGGTCATGCGCGACTGGAGTTGGCAGATGGTCATCACCGACACGACATGGGGGGCCGTCCTGACTGCCACATCGGCCGCCGCCGGCGTCTGGGCGGTGAAGACGTTCGGCTAAACGCAGGTCCGTCCTGCCGTGCCCACGCCATTCGTCCAGCCGACGAATTTTTCACCCTCGAAGATGACGCGCAGGCCCGTCGTCGTGTCGAAAGCATCGCGTCCGGGCGCGGGGCAGTCGACGGGCTGCGGGCTGCGCCCTTCGATGCGCCCCATACTTTGAAGGGCCCCGATCCGATCACGACCGAACCCGATCTCGCGCCCGCCCGACCCCGCAACCATCAATCCGCCGGGCGCGGGCACAAGGCTCAGGCCAGGGATTCCGTCGCCCGACCGGATGTCCGCGCCGCCGGTCGGCTGACAGGCAGCCAACACGACGACGGCAAGCCCGGCCAGGCCCCGCTTCACCGCGGCGACCGCTTGGCCAGGATACGTTGCAGGGTGCGGCGGTGCATATTCAGCCGCCGCGCCGTTTCCGACACGTTGCGGTCGCACAGCTCATAGACGCGCTGAATATGCTCCCACCGCACGCGGTCCGCGGACATCGGGTTCTCGGGCGGCGGCGGCAGGTCGTCGCCCTTGGCCAGAAGGGCCTGCATCACATCATTGGCATCCGCCGGCTTGGACAAGTAATCCGTCGCGCCGATCTTTACCGCCGCCACCGCCGTGGCGATCGCACCGTATCCGGTCAACACGACGATCCGCGCGTCGGGGCGCTTTTCACGCAGCCGTTCGACCACATCCAGACCGTTGCCATCCTCCAGCCGCAGATCGACAACGGCATAGGCCGGTGGGCGCGCCGTGGCCTTGGCGATGCCTTCGGCCACGGACCCGGCCGCCTGCACGTCGAAGCCACGCTTTTCCATCGCGCGCTCCAGACGGCGCAGGAACGGCTCGTCGTCGTCAACCAGCAGCAGCGTCGGGTCTGGCCCGATTTCCAGGGGGGTATCGCTCATCGCGTTTCTCCAATGCCCTTGTTTAAGGGGAGATATGGGTCATTCTCAGACCGGTCAAACGCGGATGGACCAAATAACCCCATGACCTTCGAAAGCACGGACAGCCTTCTGCCCCCCGAAACCGAGGCGCCACGCGTCCGTCTTGGTACCCTGGTGAACCTACGATGGCTTGCCATCCTGGGACAATCCGTCACGGTCCTTTTCGCCAGTTTGTTCCTGGATTTGCGGTTCGAACTGGGATTATGCGCCCTCGTCATCGGGACCGGGGCCGTCGCCAACCTCACGATCGAGGCGTTCCGCCCCGGCAATGCGCGACTGTCCGAACGCTCCGCCATCGCGTTCCTTCTGTTCGATCTGGTGCAGCTGACGGCCATGCTGTTCCTGACCGGCGGGCTGAACAATCCCTTCGCGCTGCTGTTCATGGCCCCCGTCACCATCTCGGCGACGGCGCTGTCGTTGCGCGCGACCATGACGCTGGGGGCGATCGGCATCGCGCTCATCACGATGCTGGCGGGCTATCACCTGCCGCTGCGCCTGTCGGACGGTCAGATCCTTGCCCTGCCGCAGCTGCAACTGGTGGGATTCTGGCTGGCGATCGTGATCGGCATGGTCTTCCTCGCAGGCTTCGCCTTCCGCCTGACGTTGGAGACAGAGCGAATGTCCAATGCCCTGCTTGCGACGCAGACCGTGCTCGCCCGCGAACAAAAGCTGCACGACCTGGGCGGCGTGGTCGCCGCCGCCGCGCACGAATTGGGCACGCCCTTGGCCACGATCAAACTGGTCTCGGCCGAACTGGTGGACGAATTGTCCGACAACGCCGAATTGCGTGCCGACGCCGAGCTCATCCGCTCCCAAGCTGACCGCTGTCGCGACATTCTGCGCTCTATGGGGCGCGCGGGGAAATCCGACCGCCAGATGCGTGCGGTCCCATTGGAGGAGCTGATCCGCGAAGCGGCCGACCCGCATGCCGACCGGGGCATCGTCATCCACAGCAGTTGGAGCGGGTTGGACGGCAGCGCCGACCGGATGCCGACGCTCAACCGCATGCCGGAAGTGATTCACGGGCTGCGCAACCTGATCCAGAATGCGGTGGATTTCGCGCATTCCGAGATCTGGATCGACGGGCGCTGGTCCGATGACACGATCATCCTGCGCATCATCGACGACGGCCCCGGCTATCCGCCCGAGGTTCTGAACCGCCTGGGCGACCCCTTCCTGCGCAGCCGGCGCCGCAAGGGGTACGTCGGAATGGGTCTTGGCCTGTTCATCGCGAAAACCCTGCTGGAGCGGACGGGTGCCACTCTTTCTTTCGCCAATGGATCGACCGTCGGACGGGCCCGCCCCCCGTCGCGCGGCGGGGCCATCGCCGAGGCTGTCTGGGCCCGCGCCGCGCTGGAGGAAAGCGACCGCGCGATCCTTGGGGAAAACGTCCCGATCACGGGATAACGCTGGCGTCCCACCGTCGTTAACGGCCCCTTAACCAAATTGAACCACCCTCTGATCCGCAGAGGGGAGACGAGAGATGCATGACGCCGGGTTGATTCTGATCCCCATCGTGGGCGGGGCCTTCGCGGCCGCGACATCGCTCCTGCTGGTGCTGTGGCTCGCGGGGCGCATGCGGGGCGCGTCGCGCGCGTCGATCACGCCCGACCAGCTTTCGGACCCCCGCACCTTCCGGTTCCGCAACGGATACCTCGTCGATCATTCCGATAACGTCGGTTTTCTGTTGCCCGACCCGGTCGACCGGATGACGGCCTGGTCCGATCTGGCGCGCGGGCTGGACGATCTTCTGCCGGGCGCGAAATCGGCGTTTCGCGCGCTGGGTCTCGATGGCACGCCGTTCCGGCTGGACGGCGCACTCGGGTCCGATCGGATCGTGGCCTTGGGTCGGCACGACGCCGGCGACCTGTGCTTGACGGTCGTGGCGTCCCAAGCGGGGCAGGCGACGGTGCGTATCGATGCCGACAGCCTGGATGCGATCACATCCGAACGCGACGCCCTGATCCGCGCGGACGAAACGTCGCCCGCGCTCAGCTGGACCCTCGATGCGAAGCGCGACATCGTCTGGTGCAACGCGGCCTACCGCGGGCTGATCGAACGCTGCATGGGGCCGGACGCCGCGCGGGGCTGGCCGCTGCGGGTGCTGTTCCCCGATGGGGACGGGGCGCGTGTCGGTCGGTCGCGCCGCAAATGCATCGACGATCTCGGGGAAGAGCATTGGTTCGACGTCACGTTGACCGGTCCGGATGCGAACGGACACCTCCAGGGGCATGCGCTGTCGCTGGACGGCGTCATCAAGGCCGAGACGGCACTGCGCACCTTCATCCAGACCCTCACCAAGAGTTTCGCGGTCCTGCCCACGGGCCTCGCCATCTTCGACCGAAGCGGTCACCTCACCCTGTTCAATCCTGCCCTGATGGACCTGACCGGGCTTGACGGCACACTTCTGTCGCGCCGTCCGCACATCACCGATGTCTTCAATCAGTTGCGGGACAGTCAGAAAATCCCCGAACCGCGCGACTACAAGGCCTGGCTTCAGACCCTGACCGATGCACCGGGCGACCGCGCGCAGCCCCCCCACATCGAGACGTGGACCCTGCCCGGCCGCGGCAGCCTGCGCATGACCGCGCGCCCGCAGGATGACGGCGCGATCACACTGCTGCTGGAGGATGTCTCTGTCGATATCTCGACCGAACGGCGCGCCCGGCAGAACCACGACATGTTCGCCGATGTCCTCGGCCATGTGGACACCGCCGTCATCGCCTTCGATGCCAAGGGGCAGCGCACGGTCGCGACCGATCTGGCACAGGCGATGTGGTTTCACGACGGTCAGGGCATTCCCTTGCCCAAGACCCTGCGCAGCTGCCTTACCCTCTGGGCGTCGATGACCCGGCCGACACCGCTCTGGGGCGAGATCAGGGATCTGGTCCAGGGACCGCTGGACGCGCGCGCTTCCTGGGATGAAAACCTCGTTCTGTCGGACGGGACGGCCATGTGGATCCGCGTCCTGCCGCAGCCAGATGGCGGCCTGGCGCTGGCCCTGCGGTCCGATCGGGACATCGTGCCGGTCGCTCCGGTCCTTGCCGATCCGCCGGCCATGACCGCCTGACATCAACACGGCGCGTCCTGCGGATTGCCCTTGCCGCGATCCCATGGGGCCGGCTAACTGCGCGGGCATGACCGCCCCGATCCTGACCCGCTTCCTCGCCGATCCGACCGCGACCGACGCCCTGGCCCGGGCGATCGCCCCGCTGGTCGGTGCCGGCGACGCGATCCTGCTTCACGGACCGGTCGGCGCGGGCAAGACGGCCTTCGCCCGCGCGCTGATCGGCGCGTTGCAGCGGGCCGCAAACCTCGACCCCGAAGACGTGCCCTCTCCGACCTTCACCTTGGTGCAGACCTATCCCACCGGTCCTTTTGAGACGTGGCACGCCGATCTCTACCGCCTTTCCGGACCCGATGCCGTGGTCGAGCTGGGCCTGGACGAGGCGTTCGGCACCGCGTTGTGCCTGATCGAATGGCCCGACCGGCTGGGCGCGGATCGTCCCGCGCGGGCCATCGACCTGACCCTGACCCCGACGCCGGACGACGGCCGCGATCTGCGGATCGACGGCCCCGACGACATCCTTGCGCGGCTTGCCCCCGCCTTTGCGAAAGCCCCGACATGACCGACCGCCCGGCCCGGATCGACGCCTTTCTGCACGCCGCCGGATGGGGGGACGCGCGCCGTGACCCGCTTGCGGGCGACGCCTCGCTGCGACGCTATATTCGGCTCGACAAGAATGGGGCGCGCGCCATCTTGATGGATGCGCCACCCGACACCGGCGAGGATATCCAGCCTTTCATCGCGATCGCCGACTGGTTGACCGAACGCGGCTTTTCCGCCCCCCAGATCCTGGCCCGCGACCCGGCGCAGGGCTTCCTGCTTCTGGAAGATCTGGGCGACGACCTGCTGGCCGTTCACGCCGCCGCGCACCCGGCCGAGGAGCCCGTCCTCTATGCCGGGGCAGCCCGCATGCTGGCCGCATTGCAGACCCACGCACCACCGGCCCTGCCGTCCTATCCCGCGCAGATGGCTGCCCTGACCACGACCGTCTTCGATTGGTACGCGCCCGCCCACCGCGCCCGAAAGGCGGAGCTTCAGGCGGCGATGCAGCGCGCCATCGACGCCACGCTGACCGGCCCGGCGGTTCTGGTGCACCGCGATTTTCACGCCGAAAACCTGCTCTGGCTGCCCGACCGCGACGGCCCCGCCCGCATCGGCCTGCTGGATTTTCAGGATGCGATGACCGGCCCGGCTGAATACGACCTCGCCTCTCTCATCCACGATCCGCGCCGCGCTGTCTCGCCCGCCGCCGTCCAGGCCGCGACGCAGGCCTTTCTGACGGCCACCGGGGCGGACCCGGATGTCACCCGCGCGCGCATCGCCGTCTGCTCGGTGCAGCGCAGCCTGCGCATCATCGGACGGGTGTTTACCCGCCTATGCCTGCAGTCCGGGCGGACGTCCTACCTGCGCTTCATCCCGCCCACCTGGCAGGCGTTGCAGCGCGAATTGCAGCATCCCGCCCTCGGGGATGTACGCGCGCTGCTCGACGAGTTGCTGCCCGTGCCCGACGCCGAATGGATGGCCCGAACGCAGGCGCAGGCGGGCCGGTTCGCGGGCCGCGATCACGCGGATGCGCCATGATCGCCACCATGGTCTTCGCCGCCGGTCGCGGCACCCGGATGCGCCCGCTGACCGATGATCGCCCCAAGGCGATGGTTCAGGTCGCGGGCCGCCCCCTGATCGACCACGCCCTGCATCAGGTGGCCGGACCTGGCCCGACGGTCGTCAACGCGCACCACTTCGCAGATCTGTTGCAGCGCCACCTGGCCGACAAAACCATCGCGGTAATCCACGAGACGCCGACCCTGCTGGAAACCGGGGGCGGGTTGCGCAATGCCCTGCCGCAGCTGGGCGACGGGCCCGTCCTGACGATGAACGCCGATGCCTGCTGGACCGGCCCGCGCGCGCGCGACACCCTGCTGGCGGCGTGGGATGCCGACGCGATGGACGGCCTCCTCCTGCTCGTGCCGCAGAACCGCGCCATTGGCCAGGCGGGGGGCAACTTCGCGCGCGACGCGCAGGGGCGGCTGACGCGCGATCGGGAAGGGTTGGTTCATACCGGCGCGGGCATCGTCAAGCCTGGCGGTCTGTTGGCAGACCCACGCGACGTTTTCTCGCTTCGGGATCTGTGGTTCGACATGATCGACCGGGGCCGTCTGTTCGGCGTGGTCCATCCCGGCCGATGGGCCGACGTCGGCACGCCGGACGGCATCGCCGCCGCCGAAGCCATGCTGGCGGACGCGACATGATCCAGGGCCTGTTCCGCGAACCCGTCGGCATCGACTTCTCGGCCAGCTTCGCCGCCGGTCTGCGCGCGCGCCTGACGGGCCAGCCCCCCGAAGCGATGGCCCGCGTCACCGTTCTGGTCAACACGACGCGCATGGCACGGCGGATCGAGGCGGCGCTGGTCGCGGACGGCGCGACGTTGCTGCCGCGCATCGGCCTCGTCACCGATCTGGCCCCGCTTCTGCCGCCAGGCGACGCGGCGGTCGCGGATATCGAGCCATTGGCTCTGCGCCTGAAGCTGACGCAACTCGTCGCGCAACTGCTGGAAGCGGCCCCCGACCTTGCCCCCGCCTCCGCCGCCTTCGACCTGGCCAGCAGCCTGACGGTCCTTCTGGCCGAAATGCAGGAGGAGGGGATGGACCCGGCCGCATTGGCCGACATCGACACCGGCGATCTGTCGATGCATTGGCAGAACACGCTGCGATTTCTGACCATCGCGACCGATTGGATGGCGACGGACGGCACATTGACCCCGGCGGGGGCGCAGGCCCTGACCCTCGACCGTCTGCTGGACCATTGGAGGAGTGCCGCGCCGCAGGACCCGATCATCATCGCCGGGTCCACCGCCTCGCGCGCGCCGACCCGTGCGCTCATCCGCGCGACGCTGGATCTGCCGCAGGGGGCCGTCGTCCTGCCCGGGGTCGACACCGACATGCCGGAGTCCGCCTGGGCCGGGCTGACGGACGCGGACGGGCCGGGCCAACAGGACCATCCGCAATACCGACACGCGGCGCTGATGCGGGACCTAGGCCTGACCCGTGACGGGGTCGCCCGCTGGGGCGACGCGGTGCCCGCTGCACCGGGACGCAATGCGCTTGTTTCGCTGGCCCTGCGCCCCGCGCCGGTGACCGACGCCTGGCGGGACGAGGGACCGGCGCTGGACGGCATCGACGCCGCCTGCGCGGGCGTCACCCTTCTGGCGGCCCCGTCGCCGGGGGCCGAAGCCGCCGCCATCGCCACGGGCCTTCGCGCCGCGCTGGAGGCGGGCAGGACCGCTGCGCTGATCACACCGGACCGGACCTTGTCGCGGCAGGTGGCGGCGCATCTGGATCGCTGGGGCATCGTCCCGGACGATTCCGCCGGCAAACCCCTGAACCAAAGCGCGATCGGTCGCCTGCTTCTGCACACCGCCGACATGCGCGGACAGACGGTGGAGGCGGAACCGCTCGCGATCTTGCTGAAACATCCGCTGACGCAGGCAGGCGGCGATCGGCAGACGCATCTGAAACGGGCACGTGCGCTGGAACTCGGCCTGCTGCGCGCCGGTCCCTGCCCCTTTCCGACGCGAGCGGCGATGGACGCCTGGATGGCGAAGAAAGATCCTCCGCAGGGGCCCGACGGGTGGAGCCGATGGCTCGCCGATCTGCTGGATGCGCTGCCCGCGCAGCCTGGCACCGCACCGCTTGTGGCCCATGTCGACACCCATCTGGCCCTGATCGACCGGATCGTCGGCACCGCCGGGGACGGCACCGATCCCGCATGGTCCGATCCGGCGGGCCGGGCCGCGCGGCAGGTTATCGACCGTCTGATGCGCGCCGCACCCGCCCGGGGCGACGTCGACATCTCCGCCCGCGACTATGCCCGCATCCTGTCCGCGCTGCTGCAGGCCGAGGAGGTCCGCGATCCGTATTCGCCCCATCCCGGCGTGATGATCTGGGGCGCATTGGAAGCGCGGGTGCGCACCGCCGATCTGGTCATTCTGGGTGGGCTGAACGACGATGTCTGGCCGGGTCAGCCGACACCGGACCCCTGGCTCAACCGCGCGATGCGCCATGCCGTCGGCCTGCGGCTGCCCGACCGTTCCATCGGACTGTCGGCCCATGATTTTCAGCAGGCGGCGGCCGGACCGGAGATCTGGCTGTCCCGCGCCGCACGTTCCGCCGAAGCCGAGACGGTGCCGTCGCGCTGGCTCAACCGATTGCAGAACCTGCTGGGCGGGATCGGCCAAGGCGGTCAGGATGCGCTGGCGGCGATGAAGGCGCGGGGCGACGGCTGGCTGTCGCTTGCCGCCGCACTCGACGCGCCCGTCGCCAAGCCCGGCCCGGCCCCCCGACCCGCGCCGATCCTGCCACCGGATCTGAAACTCGACCGCCTTTCGGTGACCGGGGTCGAGACGCTGATCCGCGACCCCTACGCCATCTACGCGCGACATTTTCTGCGCCTCGAACCGCTCGATCCGTTGCGTCAGGGGCCCGACGCGCGCGTCCGCGGGTCCGCCGTCCACGACGCGATGGAGCGGTTCAGCCGCGATCTGCCCGACGATCTGCCACCCGACGCCGCAGGGCGCTTGCGCAGCGCGCTGGCCGTGACATTGGAGGAAACGGCCCCCTGGCCCGGGGCGCGCAGGCTGTGGCTGGGGAAGTTCGAGCGGGTCACCGATCAGTTCATCGCCGACGAGATCCAGCGGCGCACCAAGGGCAGGCCGCAACATGCCGAGGCGAAAGGGGAGCTGCGGTTCGACGCGCCACCCTTCACCCTGACGGCGCGGGCCGACCGGATCGACGACCGGGGCGATGCCGTGGCCCTTTACGACTACAAGACCGGGACGCCGCCCTCCGGCCCGGCACAACTCTATTATGCCAAACAACTTCTGTTGATGGCCGTCATGGTCGAGGCCGGGGCCTTTGCGCAGGTTTCGCAGCGCAACGTGGCCGAGGTGGCCTATATTCAGGTCGGCACTCAGACACAGGAAGTGGCCCCCAAGGATTTCGACGCCGAACTGGTGGCCAAGACGCGGGCGGATCTTCTGACCCTGATCGAAGGATACCAATCCGGCACGCCCTTCATCGCCCGCCTTGCCCCCGATTTCCTCAGCTTCACCAGCGCCTATGATCAATTGTCGCGCTTTGGCGAATGGGACGACACGAATGCCGCGCGCCCGATCCACGTGGGCCAGCCATGAGTGACTTTCGCCCCGACGCCGCGACCCTTGCGCAGATCGACGCCGCCGATCCCGCAGGCTCCGTCTGGCTGGCCGCGAATGCCGGGTCGGGCAAGACGCGGGTTCTGACCGACCGCGTCGCCTGGCTGCTGCTGGATGGGACCGCGCCGGAAAAGATCCTGTGCCTGACCTTCACCAAGGCCGCCGCCGGCGAAATGCAGAACCGCCTGTTCGGGACGCTGGGCGAATGGGCGATGCTGTCCGACGATGCCCTGCGCGCCAAGATCACGCGGCTGGGGGCCGGGCGCGGCACGATCCGGACGGATCAGCTGATGCGCGCCCGCACGCTGTTCGCGCGCGCGATCGAGGCGCCGGGCGGCCTGAAGATCCAGACGATCCACGCCTTCTGCGCCTCCCTTCTGCGACGGTTTCCGCTGGAGGCGGGGGTGTCGCCGGCCTTTTCGGAAATGGACGACACGGCCAAGGCCCGGCTGCACGCCGAAGTCCTCGACGATATGGCCGTCGACCCGGTGTTGCGCCCGCTGCTGGACCGGATCGCCCGCCGCCTGACCGACGGGGAGCCGTCGCAGTTCCTGTCCGCCGTGGCCGCCAATCGCGGCGGGTTCCGCAAGACGCAGACGCGAGAGGATCTGCGCGTCGCCCTGGGGATCGAGGATAAAAGCCCCGACGCCGTGCACGACGCCGCTGTCACGGCGGATGACCTGACGCTGATCGACACGGTACGCGCCGCGACCCGCGTCGAGACGGGCGTGACGATGGTCAGACTGACCCGTCTTATGGACGAGGCTTATACCGCCGATCCGGTCACCAGGTTCGACCTTCTGTGCCGGGCTTTCCTGACCCAGAAGCACGAGCCGGTGAAAAAGCCGGTCAGCAAGGCCGCAGGCGACATCCTCGGGGAGGATGCGGTGGCTGAGATCGTCGATCTGGCCGACCGCATCGCCGATGCCCGCGCCCGCATCGCGGCCTTCGACGCCCTGGCCCAGACCGAGGCGCTCCACGCCTTCGGACCGGCGTTCGCGGCCCAGGTGGAGGCGCGCAAGCAGGCGCGCGGATGGCTCGACTTCGACGATCAGATCGATGGCGCGCGACGCCTTCTGTCGACGTCCGACATGGCGCAATGGGTTCTGTTCAAGCTCGACGGCGGGCTGGATCACATCCTGGTGGACGAGGCGCAGGACACGTCGCCCGCGCAATGGGACGTGATCGAACGGCTGACGCAGGAATTCGACGCTGGGGCCAGCGCCCGGTCGGACGTGCGACGCACCGTTTTCATCGTGGGCGACCGCAAGCAATCGATCTACGGCTTTCAGGGGGCCGACCTTGCCGCCTTCGATGCCAAGCGGGATGTCTTCGTCGAAAGGCTTGCGGGGAGCGACGCGCCGATGCGCGACCACGCCCTGCTTCACTCCTTCCGGTCGTCGCCCGTGATCCTGGAGCTTGTGGACGAAGTGTTCCGCGACGGCGGTGGCATCGGTGCCCCGCCCCGGCACATCGCTCACAAGACCAACATGCCCGGACGCGTCGACCTTTGGCCCGCGATCCCGGCGCAGGAGGCCGATCTGACGGATCGGGTCTGGTACGATCCGGTCGATCGTCCTGCTGCCAACGACGCCAATGTCGTCCTGGCCCGAAGGGTCGCGCAGGCCATTAAGGCCATGATCCAGGACGGAACGCCCGTCGGGCCCGCCGACGCCCGCCGCCCCGTCAAAGCCGGTGATATCCTGATCCTGCTGCAGCGACGCGGCGCGCTGTTCCATCACGTCGTGCGCGAATGCAAGGCCGTCGGCCTGGACCTTGCCGGGGCGGACCGGCTCAAACTGTCGACGGACATGGCGGCGAAAGATCTGATCGCCGCGCTGACCTGGGCCGCGACGCCGGACGACGACCTGTCGCTTGCGACGGTCCTGCGCTCACCCCTGGGTCGCACGGACGAGGCGGGGCTGTTCGGTCTGGCCCACGGGCGCAGGAAAAACCAACGGCTCTGGGATGTTCTGCGCGACGCCGAGAGTGACCCGGACACGACCGCGATGCTGGCCGATCTGCTGCGCATCGCCGACATCCTACGCCCTTATGAAGTGTTGCAGCGCATCCTGATCCGCCACGATGGCCGCCGCCGCCTGTTGGAGCGATTGGGCGCTGAATCAGGCGAGGCGATCGACGCGCTGCTGGCGCAGGCGCTGGCCTATGAACAATTGGAAACGCCCAGTCTGACGGGTTTTCTGGGCTGGCTCGCCTCGGCGGACGTGGATTTGAAGCGGCAGGCCGGGGCCGGGTCGATCCGGGTGATGTCCGTCCACGGGGCCAAGGGATTGGAGGCACCCGTGGTGATCCTGCCGGAAACTATCAAGCTGAAGCCGCGCAGCATCGCTACCATTCAACGGCTCGACGATGGCACGCCCGTCTGGCTGCCTGCGACTGAGAAGCGCTCGCCCGCGATGATCGACTTGGTGGAAAATCGCAATGAGGCCGACATCGCCGAGCGGGATCGTTTGCTTTACGTGGCGATAACGCGGGCCGAGAATTGGCTCATCGTTGCCGCAGCAGAGCCCAAGCGCAAAGAGACAGGCGAGAGCTGGCATGATCTTATCACGGCCGCAATGACGGCCCGCGGGGCGCAGTTTCTAAACACGGCCACCGGCGAAATCCTGCGTCTGGAAACCGGCGATTGGACGCCGCTGGGCAAAGTCCGGGGGCCGGTGTCGACGGATGGCCCGGCATCTGCCGACTGGCTGCACGCCCGCGTTGCACCGCCGACCAAGGGTGCCACGCGGATCGCGCCGTCCGGCCTGCCGGGGGCCAAGGCCCTGCCCGGAGAGACGGGTCTGGACGGGGGGGATGCGATGCGGCGCGGCACGGCGATCCACGCGCTGCTGGAGCATCTGCCCCTCCTGCCCCGCGCCCAATGGGACAGCCGCGCGGCCGCGATGCTGGCGGCGGACACCGACTTGCGCGACCTCGCCGTCGCGCCGCTTCTGGCTGAGGCGGTGTCCGTGTTGGACACCCCGGACTTGGCCCATGTCTTCGCGCCCGGAACCTTGGCCGAAGTGCCCTTTGCCCTGCCCGAAAGCGACACGCACCCCGCGATGTTCGGCACCATGGACCGTGTAATCGTCGCCCCGGACAGGATTACCGTCGTCGATCTGAAGTCGAATGCCATCGTGCCACAGACACCGGCGGACACGCCCGTAGGCATTCTGCGCCAGATGGCGGCCTACCGCTTGGCCGCACAGGCCATCTGGCCCGATCGCGCGATTTCGATTCAGATCCTTTGGACAAAGGGGCCAACGCTCATGGAAATGCCGCATACCCTGGCTACGGACCTCGGGCCGGGCATTGACCGCGTAGATCCGCCTGCCTAGCTACCGAACCAACGCGCACAGAAAATTCAGGAGAGTTCCATGGCCACCGTGTCCGCCACCGACGCAACGTTCGACGAAATCGTCAAGCAATCCGACGTCCCCGTAATCGTCGACTTCTGGGCCGAATGGTGCGGTCCCTGCAAGCAGATAGGCCCCGCCCTGGAAGAGCTTTCGGCGGAATACGAAGGCCGCATCAAGATCGTGAAGGTCAACGTCGACGAAAATCCGTCGAGCCCGGCCGCCATGGGCGTCCGCGGCATTCCCGCGCTGTTCATGTTCAAGGGCGGCGAAGCCGTGGATCAGAAGATCGGCGCAGCCCCCAAGGCCGCCCTGAAAGACTGGATCGACGGCGCCGTCTGACGCCGCACCGACATCCTGCCAAACGACGACATGCCCCCCGGATGCCTTTGCGCGTCCGGGGGGTTCGCGTCTGCCCGACGGCCCGTGCGGGAACCGCGACGGGGAGGGTTTGCGTTGAGGGTGCAACGGGGTCAGCGCCCCATCCGCCACCCGAAAGGAAAATCCATGTCCCGCAAGCTACACTCGCCCGTCGCCGTCATCGCCGGAGGCTCTGCCGGGGTCGGGCGCGCTACGCTGGATGCGATACTGGATCGCGGCTGGCGCGTGGCCGTCTTGGCGCGCGGACAGGACCGCCTGACCGAAATCTCGGACGCCTTCGGCGACCGCGTCTGGACCCGGTCGGTCGACGTGTCCGACGGCGCGGCGATGGACCGCGCGGCCGACGCCATCGTGGAGGAATTCGGACGACCCGAAATCTGGGTCAATTCGGCCATGCTCACCAGCTTTTCGCCTTTCGACGACGTCGACGAAGCAGAGTTCCGGCGCATCACCGACACGACCTATCTGGGCACGGTGAACGGCTGCCGCGCGGCGCTGGCCGTGATGCGGCGCGGTAACATCGTCAACGTCGGGTCGGGCCTGGCCTATACGTCGGTGCCCAACCAGGCGGCGTATTGCGGGGCGAAACACGCGATCGAGGGCTTCACACAGGCCCTGCGGATCGAGATTGCCCGCGCCAAACGCCCCGTGACGCTGTCGATGGTGCAGCTTCCGGCGATCAACACGCCGCAATTCGACTGGGCGCGCAACCGGATGGAAACGCATCCGCAGCCCGCGCCGCCGATCTTCCAGCCCGAGGTGGCGGCCCGCGCCGTCCTGCAGGCCATCGACACCGATGCGCGCGAAATCCTTGTCGGTCGGTCCGTCCTCAAGCTGATGGCAGGCAATATGCTGTTCCCGGAGGTCGTCGAACGCCAACTGACGCAGATGGGCGTCGAGGCGCAGAAGGCCGAAGGGATGGATCCCGATGCCCGCGACAACCTGCAAAGCCCCGCCGATTATCCGTCGCGCGCGCATGGCAGCTTCGATGCACGGGCCGAAGACGACGGGATCATCGTGGACGGGGATTTCGCGCGTAAGGCGGCGCTTTTCGGGGGGGCGGCGGCGTTGCTGACTGTCGGTATCCTGCTGGGCCGGACCAGCCGAGCATCGATGCCGCGCCTTGGATCCGACGGCGACGACGATACGGCGGTGCCCTACTACGTCCGTCCGACCGAATATCGCAGCTAGGGCGCGCCGGTCGCAGGGTGGCAATAAAAGAACTCCCGGCCGCATCCACGGCCGGGGGTTTTTTCACGCGGGCTGGAGGGAAGATCAGCCGCGCGAGAACTCGGGGTAGGCTTCCATGCCCAACTCGGTCATGTCGAGGCCGGTGATCTCGGCTTCTTCGGACACCCGGATGCCACCGGCCGCCTTGAGGATGAACCACACGATCAGCGAGACGATGAAGGTGAAGGCACCGATCGAGACGAACCCCAGCAATTGCGTTCCGAAGCTGGTGTCGGGCGCATAGACCGGAACGATGATCGTGCCCCAGAAACCGGCGATCAGATGGACCGGGATAGCCCCGACCACATCGTCGATCTTCAACTTATCGAGCATCGGGACGGCGAAGACCACGATCACACCGCCGACCGCACCGATCCACAGCGCACCGAACAGCGTCGGCTCCAGCGGCGAAGCGGTGATGGAGACCAGACCGGCCAGCGCACCGTTGAGCACCATCGTCAGATCGACCTTCTTGTAGAGGATCTGCGTCAGGATCAGGGCGGCGACGGCACCGGCCGAGGCGGCCATGTTGGTGTTGGCAAAGATGCGGCCCACGTCGGTGATGTCACCCACCGTGCCCGCGGCCAATTGCGACCCGCCGTTGAAGCCGAACCAGCCCAGCCACAGGATGAACGTACCCAGCGTGGCAAGCGCCAGGTTGGAGCCGGGCATCGGAATGACCTTGCCGTCCTTGGCGTATTTGCCGATCCGGGGGCCCAGCACGATGGCACCGGCCAGGGCCGCGAAACCGCCCGCAGCATGCACCAGGGTCGAGCCTGCGAAGTCATAAAAGCCCGCTTCAGACAACCAGCCGCCGCCCCACTGCCAGGACGCTTCGATCGGGTAGATGAAGCCCGTCAGCACGACCACGAAGATCAGGAACGGCCAGAGCTTGATCCGCTCGGCCAAGGTGCCCGAGACGATCGACGCAGTCGTGGCACAGAACATCAACTGAAAGAAGAAGTCGGATGCGACCGAGGCATAGTCGAGCGACGCATCGGCGGCGGCCAGGCCCACAGGCTCCAACGCGGTGATGGCGAAGAACGGCCCGAGATAGCCTTCCATCATCCATTCGGCCGGATACATCAGGTTGAAGCCGACCAGCCAGTACATGATGCCCGCGATGGAGAAGAGAGCAATGTTCTTGGTCAGCTGCGTCGTCACGTTCTTGGACCGGACGAGGCCGGCTTCCAGCATGGCGAAGCCGGCAGCCATCCAGAACACGAGAAAGCCGCCCACGAGGAACAGCAGGGTCGTCATCAGGTAGGGCCCGATTTCGTCAAATGTCGGCGCGGGCGCGGCGGCGTCCTGCGCGAGGCCCATCTGCGGCAGCGCGACGGCGAGAGTCGCCAGCGCGCCCGTCAGGCCGAGGGAGGTACGGAGTTTCATGTGGTGGTTTCCCCTAATTACTCGTTCAGATCGCGTCGTCGTTGAGCTCGCCCGTGCGAACGCGCACGGCCTGCTGAACATCGAGGACAAAGATCTTGCCGTCGCCGATCTTGTCGGTCTTGGCGGTTGTGGCGATGGTCTCGACGACCTGCTCGGCCATGGCGGCGGGCACCACGATCTCCAGCTTGACCTTCGGGACGAAGTTCACGGCGTATTCCGCGCCACGATAGATTTCCGTATGACCCGACTGGGAGCCGAAGCCCTTGATCTCGGTCACCATCATGCCGCGCACGCCGAGTGTGGTCAGCGCTTCGCGGACCTCCTCCAGCTTGAACGGTTTGATCGCTGCAATGATGAGTTTCACGTGTTTCCCCTTCCGAAACGGCCCCGAAGAACCGGACATCGGCAGATCACGGTCGGGTGACGGTGCGCGCAACGCATGAGCAGACGTCGGGCGCCGCCATCCAAGCCGTTTGCCCAAAGAAGTGCCCAAATTAGAGGCAACGCACACAAAACAGGCACTTCTGAAATGTTGCAAATGCGAAGCGATGTGCCAATCGGGGTGCACAACCGACTCGGCTGCCCATATGTTGGCTCGAAAACCCCTCAAGGGATGAGCAGACATGGCCAGAACCCCAAGAAAGCCGCTGACCGCTGACAAACGGCGAACGGCCAAGGCTGCGGCCAGGCCTCCGGCACGCAAACGTCGCCGGGCCAAGGCCGCACCCAAACCGCGTGGTGTCTTAGGCTGGTTGATGCTGCCGTTCCGTCTGCTTTTGCGGCTGGCCTGGGCGCTCAGCTGGCGGGGGGCTGCAATCCTGGGTCTGATCCTGGCGGGCGCCACGGCCTACAATTACGTCGGGCTGCCCGATATGGCGACGCTGGCGGACGGTCGGGCGCGCGGATCGGTGACGTTGCAGGACCGCGAGGGGCAGACCTTTGCCTGGCGCGGCGACAATTTCGGCGGCCTCGTGACGCTGGACGGGGTGTCGCCGAACCTTGCCAACGCGGTCGTCGCGTCCGAGGACAAGCGGTACTACCGTCACATCGGCGTCAGTCCGCGCGGCATCGTGGGGGCCATGCGCACCAACCTGCGCGCAGGGCGTGGCCCGTTCTCGGGCGGCGGCGGATCGACGATCACCCAGCAGGTCGCCAAGCTGCTGTGCCTGGGCGAGGATTGGGACCCAACGATGGGTCAGACCGAGGCGGAGTTCGAGGCCGATTGCCGCGCCGGCACGGTCTGGCGCAAGCTCAAGGAAATTCCCTATGCCCTGGCGCTGGAGGCGAAGTTCTCCAAGGAGGAAATCCTCGCCATCTATCTGAACCGCGCCTATCTGGGCGCGGGCGCACGGGGCTTCGCGGCCGCCAGTCAGCGGTATTTCGGCAAATCGGTCGCGCGCCTGAACGCGCAGGAATCGGCGATGCTGTCGGGCCTGTTGCCCGCGCCCAGCTATTACGCGCCCACCAACAACCTGGAGCGCGCGCAGGACCGGGCCGCCACCGTGCTGCGCCTGATGCGCGATCAGGGGTATCTGACCACGGCGGAATTCACCCAAGCGGTCGAAAATCCGGCGACCCTGTCGCCCGCTGCGCGCCAGGACACGGGCGGCTATTTCGCTGACTGGGTCATGTCAGATGGCCCCGACTTCCTGACCGGAGAGACGACCGAGGATGTCCTGGTGCGCACCACCCTGGATCAGCGCATCCAGACCGCCGCCGAGGAGGCGTTGCAACTGATCTTCGACACCAAGGTGCGCGAAGGCTCCGACGCGCAGGCAGCCATCGTCGTGATGAGCGCCGACGGCGCGGTGCGCGCCATGGTTGGCGGGCGCAACACGCGTGGCGGCGGGCAGTTCAACCGCGCGATACAGGCGGAGCGCCAGACCGGATCGTCGTTCAAGCCGTTCGTCTATGCCGCCGCCCTGGACCTTGGGATGCGGTTCGACGACCGGATCCTGGATGCCCCGCTGACGCTGAATATTCCCGGATCGGGGGCCTGGTCGCCCGAGAACTACTCCCGCGATTTCGCGGGCGATGTGACACTGACCGAGTCTCTGGCCCGGTCGCTGAACACCTCGACCGTGCGTCTGTCGGAACTCGTCGGGCGCGACGTCGTGCGCAAGGTTGCCACCGAATTCGGCATCGACAGCGATCTGGCGGACGGTCCCGCCCTGGCACTCGGCGTCAGCGAGTCGACGCTGCTGGAAATGACGGGCGCTTATGCCGGCATCCTGAATGGCGGGACAAGCGTCACGCCTTATGGTCTCACCTCCCTTACTCTCCGCGGAGATCAGGCCCCCCTGCTGGACCACGAAAGCGGATTGGGGGAGCGGGTGATCCAGACCGATGCCGCGCGGCAGCTGGTCTATATGATGTACCGCGGGGTCGAGAACGGTACCGGACGGCGCGCGAAACTGCCCGACGGGCGGCCCGCCGCCGGCAAGACCGGCACCACCCAGGGCGCGCGCGACGCCTGGTTCATCGGCTTCACCGGCGACTATGTGGCCGGTGTCTGGATGGGATACGATGACAATTCGCCCCTGACGGGTGTGACGGGCGGGGGCCTGCCGGCCGAAATCTGGCGCGAGACGATGGTGCGGGTGCACGACGGTCTGCCGGTCAAACCGTTGCCGATGATCGACGCCGCACGCGACGCCCGTCCGGCCCCCGTCGCCCCCGATCCGGGACCCGCACCGCAGCCGCAGGCGCAGCAGCCCGACCTGGCCGAGCGCATCCTGATGGACGTTCTGGGCGGTATTTTCGGCAGAAACTGACTTTCTTTCATGCCGTGCCATGCTAGGACCGCGCGGTGTCTTGTCTAGACTGCGATTGAACACGGCGAATTTTACCTTGATGGACTTTCTCGAATGAGCTCCCCCCGACAGTTGATGCGCCCTGGCGGGGCAGAAGAGGTCCGCGAAGTCCGGGCCCGGTCAAACCATCTTTTGATGATGTCGTTCCTGTTCTCGCTGGTCGTCAACGCGCTCATGCTGACCGGTCCGATCTATATGCTGCAGGTCTATGACCGCGTGCTGGGCTCCCGCTCCGAGGAGACGCTGATCGCCCTGTCGGTCCTGCTGACGTTCCTGTTCCTGATGATGGGCATCATGGATTACGTGCGCGGGCGGGTGATGGCGCGCGTCGGGGCACGGTTCCAGTCCGCGCTGGACGGGCGCGTGTTCACCGCTCATCTGCGTCAGGCCGCGGTCACGCCCGGCGGCTCGGGCGGGCGCACCCCGCTGCGCGACGTGGAGGCGGTGCAGCGTCTGCTGTCGTCGCCGGTTTTCATGGCCGTCCTCGACGTGCCGTGGACGCCGCTTTTCATCGCCGCGATCTTCATCCTGCACCCCTATTTGGGGTATCTTGCGCTGGGTGGCGGGGCCGTTCTGGTAACGTTGGCGATCATCAACCAGATGTCGACGCGCGGGCCGATGGCCAAGGCGAACATGGCGACCGCACAGGCGGAGCTGACGTCCCAGCAACTCGTGTCCGAAGCCGAGCTGGTGCAATCGCTGGGCATGCGCGGGGCGGCGTTTTCGCGCTGGATGCAGGCGCGCAGCGCGTCCCTGGGCCAGGCGATGCAGTTTTCCGACAAGTCGGGTTTTTTCACCGTCTCCACCAAGACGATCCGTCTGTTCCTGCAATCCGCGATGCTGGGCCTAGGGGCGTATCTGGTCCTCCAGAACCAGATGACGGCGGGCGCGATGATCGCGGGATCGATTCTGATGGGCCGCGCGCTGGCCCCGATCGAGATGATGATCGGTCAGTGGCAACTCGTGGATGCCGCCCGCAAGGGCCGCGCGTCGGTCATCGACCTGCTGGACCGCGTCCCCCCGGACGTGGCGCGGACGCCGCTTCCGCGCCCCCAGGCCCTTTTGGTGGCCGATAACATCACGGTGATTCCACCCGGGTCGAACCAAGCCGCGCTTCGGGCGATTTCCTTCGTGCTCAAGCCGGGTCAGGCCATGGGCGTGATCGGGCCCTCGGGTGCGGGCAAGACGTCTTTGGCCAAGGCGGTCACGGGGGCCTGGGCACCGGCGGGTGGCAAGCTGCGCCTCGACAGCGCCACACTCGATCAGTACGACCCGGACGTCCTGGGAAGTTACATCGGCTATCTGCCGCAGACGGTCACGCTTTTCGACGGGACGATCGCGGACAACATCGCGCGCCTTCAGGAAGACGCCGATCCCGCGCGCATCGTGGAAGCGGCCAAGAAGGCCGCCGCGCACGAAATGATCCTGGAGCAGCCCAAGGGCTACGACACACCGGTTTCGGCGGTGGGCGGCCGGTTGTCGGGCGGACAGGTCCAGCGCATCGGCCTGGCCCGCGCGATGTACGGCGACCCAATCCTGCTGATCCTGGATGAGCCGAACTCCAACCTCGACAATGCCGGTACGATCGCGCTCAACCAGGCGATCCGCGGCATGAAGCAAGAGGGGAAGTCCATCATCATCATCGCGCACCGACCGGCCGCGATCCAGGAATGCGAAATGCTCCTGATGATCCGCGACGGGATGCGGCAGGCCTTTGGCCCGCGCGAGGAAGTGTTGCAGAAGATGGTCAAGAACCACGGCGAAATCTCGGGATCCTCCCCGAGCAAGCCAGGAGGCGTGACATGACCGAAGTGCCCGCGAAGGCCGACCAGGACGTGCCCGCCAAAACCGCGTCCAAACCCGTTGCACTGCGCATGGGCGAGGCACCGAAATCACCGGCCGCGATCGCCCCCCCCAAATGGTCCGTCGCCCGGCCGATGATGATCGGCGTCATCGGACTTGCCATTCTTCTGGGGGGGTTCGGGACTTGGGCCGTGATGGCCAATATCTCCGGGGCGATCATCTCCTCGGGGCGCGTTGCAGTCGACAGCAACCGACAGGTCGTGCAGCATCCCGACGGCGGCGTCGTGACGGAAATCCTCGTGCGCGAGGGCGACCGCGTGAAAGAAGGTGACGTGCTGGTCCGGCTGGATCCGGTGAACCTTCGGTCGGAAATGGAAATCCTGCGCGATCAACTGCTTGAAATCGCGGCCCGGACCGTTCGCCTGATGGCCGAGCGGGACGAGCTGGACACGTTGGATTTCCCCCGTGACTTGCAGGACGCGGCGGAGCGGATGCCGACCGTGGCCGAGATGGTGCAGGGACAGACGAACCTGTTCGAGGCGCGCAAGGCGTCCCGCGCGCGCGAAGCGGAGCAGCTGGCCCGGCGCAAGGATCAGATCGCTTCGCAGGTGGATGGGATCACGGCGCAATCCGTCGCGCTGGAATCTCAGCTGGGCTTCATCCGCGAAGAACTGGAATCGCAGCAGAGCCTTCTGGACCGCGGTCTGGCCCAGGCCCCGCGGGTCCTGGCCCTGCAACGCGAGGAAGCCGGCCTGCTGGGACAATCGGGCGAATTCGCCGCCTCCATCGCCGAGCTGGAGGGCCGGGCGACGGAAATCGATCTGGAGATCCTCAAGCTGGGAACGGCGGCGCGCGAGGCGGCGATCACCGAGCTGCGCGACCTGTCGTTCCGCCAGATCGAATTGGCCGAGCAATTTCGCGCCGTGACGGGCCGCATGGAGCGTCTGGACATCACCGCCCCGGTCGACGGCGTCGTCTATGACCTGAAGGTCTTCGCCCAACGCAGCGTGATCCGACCCGCCGACCCGGTTCTGTTCCTGGTGCCGCAGGATCGGCCCCTGGTGATCCAGACGCAGGTCGATCCGATCCACATCGACCAGGTCTATCCCGGCCAGCCAGTCACTCTGCGCCTGCCGACGTTCGACGCGCGCACCACACCCGAATTGTTCGGAGAGATCATTCGCGTGTCGCCGGACGCCTTCACCGATCAGGCGACGGGTCTGGCGTATTACCAGGCCGAAATTCTGCCGGGCGAAGGGCAGATCGACCGTCTGAACGGGCAACCCCTGCTGCCGGGAATGCCGGTGGAGGCGTATCTGCGCACCGACGACCGCTCCCCCCTGGGATATCTGGTCAAGCCGCTGGCCGATTATTTCAACCGCGCGTTCCGCGAAGGCTAGCCGTCGGGCCCCCCCCGGTCGATCCGGGGTGACGGCCCGCTTTCCAATGGCCGCCCGCCGTGTCAGCCTTGCGTCAATCACCAGCCGGAGATTTGCCCGATGTCCATCACCGCCCGACTAGCCGATCTTGGCGTTACCCTGCCGGACGCACCGGCACCGGCCGCCAATTACGTCCCTGCGGTTCGGTCCGGCGATCTGCTGTTCGTTTCGGGTCAGATCTCCAGCGGTCCCGATGGCCTGATCCTCGGGCGTTTGGGCGACGGCATGACCGTCGCGGCCGGTGCCGCCGCCGCGCGGGCCTGCGCCATCAGCCTGCTTGCGCAGGTTCAGGCCGCGACCGGCGACATCGAGGCGTTGGACCAGGTCGTCAAGCTGACCGGCTTCGTGAACTGCACGCCCGATTTCACCGACCACCCCAAGGTCATCAACGGCGCATCCGACTTTCTGGTGGACGCGTTGGGCGACCGGGGCCGTCATTCGCGGTCGGCCGTCGGCGCGGTGCTTCCGTTCGGCGTCGCGGTCGAAATCGAAGGCATTTTCCGGGTCCGATGACCGGCCCCGTCTTGCCCGACACCTTTCTTCGGGGTCACATCGCCCACCGGGGGCTGCATTCGAGCGGCGTTCCCGAAAACTCCCTTGCCGCGTTCCGTGCCGCCGTCGATTTGGGTGTGGCCATCGAGTTGGACGTGCAGCCGTCGGCCGACGGCATCGCCATGGCGTTCCACGATTATGACCTCGATCGCCTGACCCCGAAATCAGGCCCGATCGATCGCCAATCGGCAGCGACCCTGACCCGCGTGCCGCTGCTCGACACCGACCAGACCGTTGCGACCCTGGCCGAGGTTCTGACACTCGTCGCGGGCCGTGTTCCCCTGCTGATCGAGATCAAGGATCGGGACGGCGACATGGGGCCGAACGTCGGCCCGTTGGAAGATGCGGTCATCGCGGATCTGGCCGAATATGACGGCGATGTCGCGGTGATGTCCTTCAATCCGCACTCCGTTGCCCGGTTCCGCGACTCCGCACCGCATCTGCCACGCGGGCTGGTCACGTCGGATTTCACGCCCGAAGCCTGGCCCGAATTGACCGCCGCAACGCGCAACCGGCTTCGCGACATTCCCGATTACGACGCGCTGGGATGCACCTTCGTCAGCCACCAGAGAGAGACGCTTCACATGGCGCGCATCAGCGACTTGAAGGCGCGGGGCGCGCATATCCTGACGTGGACGGTGCGGTCGAAAGCGCAGGAATCGGAGGCCCGGCGCGTGGCCGATGCCGTGACCTTCGAAGGCTACTTGCCCTGACGCCGCCGCGCCCCACTTGTCCGCCATGAGCGCCACCGAAATCGAACTTCACGTCCTGCCCAGCCTGTCCCGGATCGACGCGGAGGAGTGGGACGCCTGCGCCTGCCCCGAAGCGGCGGACGGCGGTCCCCCGAACGATCCGTTCACGACCCATCGGTTCCTGTACGCCTTGGAGCAATCGGGCAGCGTGGGACCCGGATCGGGCTGGCATCCGCAATACCTGACCGCGCACAAGGACGGTCAGGTGATCGCCTGCGCGCCGCTTTATGCCAAGGAACACAGTCAGGGCGAATACATCTTCGACCACAACTGGGCCCACGGGTTCGAGCGGGCGGGCGGCGACTATTACCCCAAGTTGCAACTGGCTGTGCCGTTCACGCCCGCGACGGGCCGGCGGTTCCTGCTGCGCCCGGGTCACGAGGAGGTCGGCTTCCAGGCGCTGGTGAAGGGCGCGGTGCAGCTGACCGACGACAACGGGTTGTCATCGCTGCACATCACGTTCTGCACCGACGATGAACGCGCGGCCGGGGTCGAATTGGGCCTGATGGAACGGTCGAGCCAGCAATACCATTGGTTCAACGACGGCTATGCAAGCTTCGACGATTTCCTGGCGGCCCTGTCATCGCGCAAGCGCAAGACCATTCGCCGCGAACGCGCCGTCGCGCAGGGGTTCGGCGGGACGATCCGGGCCTATACCGGGGACACGCTGCGGCCCGAACATTGGGATGCGTTCTGGCGGTTTTATCAAGATACGGGCGCGCGCAAATGGGGGACGCCGTACCTTGCGCGGGATTTCTTCGACCGCGTGCAGGACACGATGCGCGACGACGTCCTTCTGGTGCTGGCCGAACGCGACGGTGTGCCGGTGGCCGGCGCGCTCAACTTCATCGGGCGCGACGTGCTCTATGGGCGGTACTGGGGGTCGGCGGAGCATCATCCGATGCTCCATTTCGAGCTGTGCTACTATCAGGCGATCGACCACGCCATCGCGCGCGGCCAGTCGCGGGTGGAGGCCGGGGCACAGGGCGATCACAAGCTGGCCCGCGGCTATCTGCCCGTCACCTGCAACAGCCTGCACCACATCCCGAACGAAGGGTTCCGCCGGGCCATCGCTCAATACCTGCAGGCCGAAGCCCGCGCGGTGGAGGAGGACATCGAAGTCCTGACATCCTATGGCCCGTTCAAGACCACCACGATGGAGGAACAGGAATGACCGATCTTCCCGAAGGATGGACCCGCGAGGGAGAGGAGATCACCCGCGCGTTCCGGTTCGCCGATTTCTCGGAAGCTTGGGGCTTCATGTCCCGCGTCGCCCTTCTGGCCGAACGGGCGGACCATCATCCCGACTGGCGCAACGTCTGGAACCTTGTAGAAATCCGCCTGACGACGCATGACGCTCAAGGCCTGACACCCAAGGACCTGGCCCTGGCCGCCGCGATAAACGATTTGATCTGAAAGACCCCGCGCAATGAACGAACTGCTCACCACGGAAATCTACAACGGCAAGACGCTGCAGGATCTGATCTCTCTGGAGTTTCTCGCCTCGCTTCTGGGCAACGTGCTGGCCGCCTGTCTGGTATTGCTGGTCGGCTACATGATCGCGCGCTGGGTCAGTGGGCGGGTCAAGAACCTGTCCGAACGCCACGCCAGGCTGGACGACACCCTGTTCGAATTTCTGGGCAACATCGTCCGCTATGTCGTCTTTGGTCTTTCGTTCCTGATCGTTCTGAACACCTTCGGCATCCAGACGACATCGCTGGTCGCAGTCGTCGGTGCGGCCGGTCTTGCCATCGGTCTGGCGTTGCAGGGCACCCTGTCGAATGTCGCGGCAGGTGTCATGCTGATCCTCTTTCGGCCCATCAAGAACGGCGATTTCGTCGAAATCAACGACGAGTCGGGGACGGTGAAGTCGATCAACCTGAACTTCACCGAACTGGCCAGCGTCGGCAACGTGCAGATCATCATCCCCAACGCGCAGGTCTGGGGCAACACGATCACGAATTACTCCGCCTATGACATGCGGCAGGCGGAATGGATCTGGGGCGTGGGGTACAATGCCGATCTGAAACTGGCCGAACAGGTGATCCGCGACACGATCACCTCCGACCCGCGCTTCGTGGCCGACCCGGAACCGAAGGTCCTGGTGAACGGGTTGGGCGCTTCCAGTGTGGATTTCATGGTCCGCGCCTGGGTCAAAAGCGCGGATTTCCTGACCTATTCGAAGGACATGAACCGCGACGTGAAAATCGCGCTGGACGCGGCGGGCATCGACATTCCCTTCCCGAACCGCACGGTCCACATCGTCAAGGAAGACACCTGAATCCCAAGACGCACCGCCGTCGATCCGGGGCGTTCGGCGCTAGGCCCCGGACGCCCGGTTCACCATCCCGAACAAATCGCGCGGGTCATCAGGGTCGGCCAGCATATCCAGATCGACATGGAAGCCCGTGCGCAACGCCGCGTCATGGATGTGGCACAGCGCGCTGAAATCCTCGGTCGCAAAACCCACTGAATCGAACAACGTGATCTGGCTGTCCGACGTGCGGCCCGCGTCCTTGCCTGCAATCACGCGCCACAACTCGGTCACCGGATGATCGGCATCCAATTGTTGAATTTCCCCTTCGACCCGCGTCTGGGGCGGAAATTCGACGAAGATATCCGACCGCAACAGGATATCGCGGTGCAATTCGGTCTTGCCCGGACAATCCCCGCCGATGGCGTTCAGGTGCACGCCCGCACCGACCATATTGTCCGTCAGGATCGTCGCCTGCTTCTTGTCGGCGGTGCAGGTGGTGATGATCTGCGCGCCGGCGATGGCCTCCTCGGCCGTGGCGCAGGACGTGACGCGCAAACCCGTGGAGGCGAGATTGCGCGCGGCCTTGGCCGTGGCGTCCGGGTCGATGTCGTAAAGGCGCACCTCCTCGATCCCCAGAACGTGGTGGAAGGCCAGGGCCTGAAACTCGCATTGCGCCCCGTTGCCGATCATCGCCATCACCGTCGCGTCTTTCGGGGCCAGATGCCGCGCGGCGACCACAGATGCGGCTGCGGTGCGCAGTGCGGTCAGTACCGTCATTTCCGACAGAAGGATGGGATACCCGTTGTCGACGCGGGCCAGCACGCCAAAGGCCGTGACCGTCTGGAACCCCCGCCCCATGTTTGCCGGATGGCCGTTCACATATTTGAAGCCGTAGCGTTCGCCGTCGGACGTGGGCATCAACTCGATCACGCCCTCGTCGGAATGGGCGGCCACGCGGGGGGTCTTGTCGAAATCCTCCCAACGCAGAAAATCCGCCTCGATCCGGTCGGCGATGGCGGCGATGGTCTGGGCCACGCCGTCGGCGTTCACGATGCGCATCATGTCGTGCACCGAAACGAACGGCACCATGGCCATCTTGGAAGGGGTCAGATCGGTCATGTCCAGCGGCTCCTTGTGGGACGGTCCAGCACGGCTTTGCCAAACAGCGAGGCGACGAAATCCACCATCAGGCGGGCCGTCTTGCCCCGGTCGTCCATGAACGGGTTGAGTTCGGCGATGTCGAGCGATGTGACAAGGCCGCTGTCGTGCAGATACTCCATCACCAGATGCGCCTCCCGGAAGGTGGCACCTCCGGGGACGGTGGTGCCGACGGCGGGGGCGATGTCCGGCTCAAGGAAATCGACATCGAAGCTGACGTGCAGATGCCCGCCCGCGTCCTGCACCCGCTCCAGAAAGGCGCGCAGGGGGGCGGCGATGCCATGCTCGTCGATGGCGCGCATATCGGCCACCTGAATGTCGGTGCGGGCCAACGCGGCCTTTTCCGCCGGGTCCACCGACCGCAGCCCGATCATGCAGATGTTCGCCGGATCCACTCGGCCCGGCAGGTCCGGAAACTGCGGCGCAAAATCCGAGAGCGCGGTGAAATAGGCGACGGGCGTGCCGTGCAGATTGCCGCTGTCGGTCGTGGTGAAATCGTGGATGTCGCTGTGCGCGTCCAGCCACAGAACGAACAGGGGCCGACCCGCGTCGTCCGCGCGTTTCGCCATCGCGGGCACCGTACCCGCGGCCATTAGGTGATCGCCGCCCATGAAGATCGGCGTCGTGTCCTGCGCCACATCCCCCGCGGCCTGCAATGCCCGCACCCAACCGGCGCACAGATCCAGATCGCGGATCAGCGGGTTGGCCGTCGCCGGCACCGTCACGGCCTGGGGGGTCACGTCACCCGCATCGACGACGCCGTGGCCCAATTCCGTCAGCGCCGTTTCCAACCCGGCGGTGCGCAACGCATCCGGGCCCATCTTGCAACCGCGCCGCCAGGCACCGGTCTGCACGGGCGCGCCGATCAGGGTGATATGTCTGCTCATGGAAAACTCCGATTGCGTCTGCATCCAGAGGATCATCTTGAGCCCTGACCCTGAAGTGGAATAAGTGATCGAATTGAGCGATGAATTGACCAATTCGATCAACGGAAGCATGCAGAATGGACGACACCGACCACAGACTGCTGGCCCTGTTGGCCCGCGACGGACGTGCCAGCGTGTCGTCCCTGGCCGCGACGCTGAAGCTGACGCGTGCGACGGTGCGCGCGCGCATGGACAGGCTGACGGCATCCGGCGACCTGCTGGGGTTCCGGGCTGTTCTGAAGGCAGATCTGGCCGACCGGCCCGTCCGCGGGATCATCCTGATCGAGATCGAGGGGACGGGGGCCGCCCGTGTGGCCCGCATCATCAGCGCCATCGCAGAGGTCGAGGCCGTGCATTCGACCCACGGCCGATGGGATCTGGTGGCGGAGTTGGGGGCAGACACGCTGGAGGCGCTGGACACCACCCTGAACCGCATCCGCATGATCGACGGGGTCAGCCGATCGGAAACCAACCTCTATCTGTCCACGCGCCGGGGCTGACCCGGCGCGTGTCCTGATCGCAAACCGGGATCAGAGTTCTTCGAGCAGCGATTCACCAGCCGAGGTTTCGCAGACGCCGGGGCTTTCTTCGACGTGCAGTGCTTTGACGGTGCCGTCATCCACCAGCATCGCATACCGCTGCGACCGCCCGATCAGGCCGGCCGGCGGTGCGTCGAAATCCATGCCGATCGCCTTGGTGAACGATCCGTCCGCATCGGCCAGCATGTGCAACCCGGCGGCCGTCGCCCCCGTCGCCTCGCCCCAGGCCTTCATCACGAAGGGATCGTTGACCGCGACGCAGACGATCGTATCCACGCCCTTGGCCGCGAATGCGCCCTTGGTGCGGATGAAACTGGGCACATGGGCCGACGAACAGGTCGGGGTATAGGCACCGGGCACGGCAAAGACGGCGATGGTCTTGCCCACGCCGATCTCGGCCAGCGAAACCGTCTCGGGGCCATCGGCCCCCATTCGGATCAGCTGTGCATCGGGCAGGGTGTCGCCGGTGGAGATGGCCATATCGCGGTCCTCGCATTTGAAGTTGTACGATTGGGCATATAGCTGTCCCGGCAACACGCGACCAGTGAGGGGCACCATGGATCACATCGCCGTCATCGGGGCCGGACAGGCCGGGGCCACCCTGGTCGAGACGCTGCGCAAACGGGGCTACGACGGCCGCCTGACGCTGTGGGGGTCCGAAGACGTGCTTCCGTATCAGCGCCCGCCGCTGTCCAAGGCCTATCTGCTGGGCGAGATGGAGCGGACGCGTCTGCACCTGCGCCCCCGCACGTTCTATGACGATCACGACGTCGAATTGCGCTTGGGCACCCCGATCACCGCACTGGACACAGGCACACGAACCCTGATGCATCGCGGCGGATCCGACACTTTCGACGCCGCCATCCTGGCCACCGGGTCGACGCCCAACGCCCTGCCCGACCGCTGCACCGGGGGCCTGCTTGGCACGCATGTGATCCGCACGTTGGCCGATATCGACGCGCTGCGGCCGCAAATGACGCCAGGCCGCCGGATGCTGGTCGTCGGCGGCGGCTATATCGGGCTTGAGGCGGCGGCGGTGGCGCGCAAGATCGGGCTGGACGTGGTGCTGGTGGAGCTGAACGTCCGGCTGCTCAACCGCGTGGCCTGCAAACCCACCGCCGACTGGTTTCGCGCCCTGCACCGCGATCACGGCGTCGATATCCGCGAAGGCGTCGGCCTCGACACCCTGCTGGGCGACGGCCGGATCGAAGCCGCGCGCCTGACCGACGGCACCGAGATCGCCGTCGACATCGTCATCGCGGGCATCGGCGCCCATCCCGAAACCGCATTGGCCGAGGCGGCGGGCCTGACGCTCGACAACGGGATCGCGGTGGACGCGCGGGGCCGTACCTCGGCCCCCGGCATCTGGGCGGCGGGCGATTGCGCGTCCTTTCCCGTGGGCAATGGGCGCGTAAGGCTGGAATCGGTGCCCAACGCCATCGACATGGCCGAAGTCGTCGCCCGAAACGTGCTGGGCGGGACCGAGGCTTACGTGCCGCGTCCGTGGTTCTGGTCCGACCAATACGACGTGAAGCTGCAGATCGCCGGCCTGAACGCCGGGTTCGACGACATCGTGGTGCGCGACGGCGACGGCCGGTCGCATTGGTATTACAACGGTGACCGCCTGCTGGCGGTCGATGCGATGAATGACCCCCGCGCCTACATGGTCGGCAAGCGCCTGATCGAAGCGGGGCGGTCCCCCGCCAAATCCGCCGTCGCCGATGGCGCGACCCCGATCAAGAGCCTGATGTGAGGTCCCCCGCATGAGGATCGTCGGGGGCGACTGGCGGGGCCGCAGATTGGCCAACGTCGGCAAGGGCGACATGGCGGCCCACCTGCGCCCCACCACCGACCGGGTGCGCGAAAGCATCTTCAACCTGCTGGTCAACGGCGGCCATGCCGACACGCTCGACGGCACCCGCGTGCTCGATGTGTTCGCGGGCACCGGCGCGCTGGGGCTGGAGGCGCTCAGCCGGGGGGCCGCCACGGCGACCTTCATCGAACAGGGCCGCAAGAGCCTTGCCATCCTGCGCGAAAACATCGCCTTGCTGGACGCCGACGCCCGCATCCACCCCCGCGATGCCCGGCGCCCCGGCCCCGGCACACCGCACGATCTGGTCTTCCTCGACCCGCCCTACGGCCAGGGCCTTGGCGAAAAGGCCGTTGTCGCGTTACGCGATCATGGTTGGTTGGCACCAGATGCCCTGATCGTGTGGGAGGAGGCCGCACCGCCTGTTTTGACCGACCTTACGCAAGTCGATCAACGCACGTACGGCGACACGACCGTCACGCTGGCCCGATTGAAATAGGGCGACAGGTCGAAGCCCGTCGCCCTTTCTTCTGGCCGAGATACTCAAACGGCGGGGGCGATGCCCCAACCGTCACTCCGCCGACATCGCGGCCTGCGCATCCGCGACCAGATCGGACCCGTTCAGGCCCCGCGCCGTCATCTCCTCGATCCACTCGGCGGTGACTTCGGCACCCAACGCTTCGATCTGCGCCGTCACTTCGGGCGACAGTTCGGTGGTCGCATTGTCCGTTTCCGCCCCGATTGTCGCCTCGGCCTCGGCATCGCCCCTGTCATGCGCGCGCCCCGCCCATTCCGACGCCATCAGACCGGAATTCGCGTCGATCACCGCCTTCAGATCCTCCGGCAGCCCGTCATAGACGCCCCGGTTCATCGCCCAGAGGAAATAGAGGTTGTAGAGCGACCGATCGCCGGCAACGTCCGTATGACTGTCGGTCAACTCGTCCAGCTTCAGCGACGGGGCCTGCTCCCACGGGATGACTCCCCCTTCGATCACGCCCTTGGACAGCGCTTCGGGGAAGGCCGGGACCGGCATGCCAACCGGGTTCGCACCCAACTTGTCCAGCAGCAGCGTCGCGGGCCGCGACGGGCCGCGCAGGGTCAGACCCGCGAAATCCTCGACCACCGCGATGGGCGCGCCTTTCTTGTGGATGATGCCGCGGCCGTGCAGATGCGCGGCGATGACATGAACCTCGGCGAAATCGTCCAGAAGATGCTGTTGCGTAAAGGCCCAAGCCCCGCGCGACGATGCTTCCGCCGATTTCGACGTCATGAACGGCAACTCCAGCGCTTCGGCCTTCGGGAAGCGTCCAGGCTGGTAGCCGGGGATGACCCAGCCGCCATCCACCGCGCCATCCGCGATCAGGTCGTATTGGTTCGGCGCCGCGCCGCCCAGTTGCATGAAGGGATAAAGCTCCACCTTGATGCGGCCGCCCGATTGCTCCTCGATCGCATCGGCCCAGGGCTGCATGAAATACGTCGGATTTGCGGAATTCGGGTTCACGAAATGCTGGAACCGCAGCGTCACCTCCTGCGCGGCGACGGGGGCCATGGCAGGCCCGGACAGGGCCAGGGCGACGGTAAGGGTACGAAGGATGGACATGGATAGCCCCCCATATTTTGCGTCAGGGTCGCCCGACTACCACCACTGACAGCCTATGCCAAGCGAATTATTGCGAATCGTTCGCAAAAACTACTCTTCGGAAACACGCCCGGCCCCCTTGTTTCCCGTCGGACGCTATGGGATTCCGTTGGAAACCCACCAAGCCCGAGCCTTCCATGCCAGACGCGCAGGATCTTCTGTCCTCCATCTTCGGATTCGATGCCTTCCGCCCCGGCCAGGAAGAAATCGTGCAGGCCGTCGTCGCAGGTCGGGACGTTCTTGCCATCATGCCGACGGGTGGCGGCAAATCGCTGTGTTTCCAACTGCCCGCGCTGGTTCGACCCGGTCTGACGGTGGTCATTTCCCCGCTGATCGCCCTGATGCGCGATCAGGTGCGCGCCTTGCAGGAGGCGGGGGTCTGCGCCGGTGCGCTGACCTCCGGCAACACCGAAGAAGAGACCGAGGCCGTCTGGCAGGCGATCGAGACGGAGCGGCTGAAGCTGCTCTACATCGCGCCCGAACGCCTGGCGTCGGGCGGGACGGAACGGATGTTGCGGCAGGCCGGGTGCAGCCTGATCGCCGTGGACGAGGCCCATTGCGTCAGCCAGTGGGGCCATGACTTCCGCCCCGACTACCTGCGCATCGGGGAATTGCGCCGCGCCCTCGACGTGCCGCTGGCCGCCTTTACCGCCACGGCGGACGCCGAAACCCGGGCCGAAATCGGTCAACGCCTGTTCGACGCAGAACCCGAAACCTTCCTGCATGGCTTCGACCGGCCCAACATCACCCTGTCCTTCCAGACCAAGAATTCGCCCCGCAGCCAGATCCTGTCCTTTGCCGCGGCCCGCAAGGGGCAGTCGGGCATCGTCTACTGCGGCACGCGGGCCAAGACCGAGGGGATCGCCCGCGCGCTGACCGACGATGGCCACTCCGCCTGCCACTACCACGCCGGAATGGACGCCGACGACCGACGGGATGTCGAGCGCCGCTTTCAACAGGAAGACGGTCTGATCGTCTGCGCCACGGTCGCCTTCGGTATGGGCATCGACAAGCCCGACATCCGCTGGGTCGCCCACGCCGATCTGCCCAAATCCATCGAAAGCTACTACCAGGAAATCGGCCGCGCGGGCCGCGACGGGGCCCCCGCAGACACGCTGACGCTGTTCGGGGCCGACGACATCCGCTACCGCCGCCAGCAGATCGACGAAGGTATGGTGCCGCCCGACCTGCGCGTGGCCGACCACGGTCGCCTGAACGCCCTTCTGGGCCTGGCCGAGGCGCAGGTTTGCCGCCGCGTCACGCTGCTGGGGTATTTCGGCGAAAGCCCGCAGCCGTGCGGCAACTGCGATCTTTGCGAAAAACCGCCCGAATTGTTCGATGCGACCACCCAGGTCCGCAAGGCCCTGTCGGCCATGCTGCGAACCGAGGAACGCTTCGGCATCGGTCACCTGATCGACGTGCTGACGGGAACCGCAACTGAAAAGACCGCCCGCTTCGCCCATGACACCCTGCCGACCTGGGGCGTCGGGTCGGAGACGCCCAAACATCAGTGGCAGGCCGTGTTCCGTCAGATGATGGGCCTGGATCTGGTGCGGCCCGACGCCGAACGTCACGGCGCGCTGCGCATGACCGACCCCGCCCGCCCCATCCTGCGCGGAGAGGAATCGGTGACCCTGCGCCGCGACAGCATCAAGCGCGCCGAACGTCGGCCGGCCGTCAAACAACTGGTGTCCGAGGAAGACGCCCCGATGCTCTCCGCGCTCAAGGCGCAGCGCCGTGCCTTGGCCGAAGCGCAGGGCGTGCCGGCCTACGTCGTCTTCAACGACCGCACCCTGATCGAAATGGCCGAAACGCGGCCCGACACGCTGGACAAGATGGCGCGCATCACCGGCGTCGGGGCCAAGAAACTCGAACGCTACGGCAAGACGTTCCTGGCCGTCCTGACCGGAGAGGTGCCCGAAGACGTCCACCCCGCACGGCGCAAGCTGGCCGGTCGAACCGAAGGCGCGATCTATGACCGCCTGCTGTCGGTCCAGAACGATCTGGCGCGCGGCGAGACGGGCACGGACAAACCCATGACCTGTTCGTCGTCGCAACTGGCCAAGGTCGCGCGCGCGCGCGCCGAACCCGGCGACATCACCCGCATCCTGGGGGACCGCCACGCCGAACGCTTCGGCGATGCCTTCCTGGAGATCCTGCGCGAGGGTTGAGACTGCCGCCGCCGCGATTATCTTGCCCGCAAAGGAGCTGCCCATGCTGACCGTGATCTCACCCGCCAAGACGCTCGACTTTGCTGCAGTGACCCATACGGCCACGCCCGTGCGGTTCCCCGACGACGTCGCGCAGCTGGCGACGGTCGCGCGGGACCTGTCGGTTACGCAGCTGATGAAACTGATGTCCATTTCCGAAACGCTTGCCGTGCTCAACCGCGACCGCTTCCGCGATTGGGACGTTGCGCCGGAAAAGGCGGCGGTCTTCGCCTTCGCCGGCGATACCTACACCGGCTTGGATGCAGGCACGCTGTCGGGCGACGCGTTGCGCCAGGCGCAGGGGCATCTGCGCATCCTGTCGGGGATGTACGGCCTGCTGCGCCCGCTCGACGCGCTCAAACCCTACCGCCTCGAAATGGGCAGCAAGCTGGCAACCGCCCGCGGCAAGACGCTCTACGACTTCTGGGGCGACCGGATCGCGCGTGCGCTCAACGACGACGCTGCTGACACGGGGGCCACCCATCTGCTGAACTGCGCCAGTCAGGAATACTTCGGGGCCGTCGACCGCGACGCCCTGACCCTGCCCGTCGTCACCCCGCGCTTTCTGGAAGATAAGCCGGGCGGCCCCAAGGTCGTCGGGTTCTTCGCCAAACAGGCGCGCGGCGCGATGGCCCGCTTCGTGATGGAAAACCGCATCACGGACCCGGCCGACCTGCGCGGATTCACCACCGGCGGTTACGAATATCAGCCCTCGCAATCGGCGGAGGATGCACCCGTGTTTCTGCGCCCCGATCAGGCGCAGAAAGCCGCTTAGCCGAAGTAGTCGCGCAGCACCCGGGCATAGATGGCCTTCAACTGCTCGATCTGCTCGACCCGCACACGTTCGTCGACGGCGTGCATCCGGTGCCCGACCAGTCCGAACTCCACCACGGGGCAATGGTCCTTGACGAAGCGCGCATCCGATGTGCCCCCCGTGGTCGACAGCTCGGGCGTGCGGTTCGTCTCCACCTGCACGGCCTTCGCCACCAGATCGGACAATGCCCCCGGCGGCGTCACGAAACTCTCGCCGGAAATCTTGACCTTCATGTCGACCGCCACGCCGGTCTCATCCGCGATCCGGTCCGCTTCGGCCCGCAACCATTCGGTCAGGCCGGCCCCGGTGTGTGCATCGTTGAACCGGATGTTGACCGTCGCATGCCCGTCCGCCGGAATGACGTTGGTCGCAGGGTTGCCCACGTCCATCGTCACGATCGCCAGGGTGGAGGCGTCGAAATGGTCGGTCCCGTCGTCCAGAACATGCCCCGACAGATCCGCCATCAGCCGCGCCATCGCGGGCAACGGGTTCAGCGCCAGATGCGGATAGGCGGCGTGGCCCTGCGTACCCCGGAACGTGAACCAGGCGGTCAGTGACCCGCGCCGTCCGATCTTCATCATCTGACCCATGTGATCCGGCGACGTCGGCTCCCCGACGATGCAGACGTCGAGCCGCTCGCCCTCCGCCGCCATCCAGTCCAGCAATGCGACGGTGCCGTCGGTCGCGTCCCCCTCCTCGTCGCCGGTGATCGCCAGCACGATTGCGCCGTCGGGCGGCGTCTCGGTCACGAAGTCCACGGCGGCGGCGGCAAAGGCGGCCACGCCCGACTTCATATCCGTCGCCCCGCGCCCATAAAGCCAGCCGTCCTCGATCTCGGCGCCGAACGGATCCTTGGTCCAGGCGTCGCGGTCGCCGACGGGCACGACATCGGTATGACCGTTGAACCCGAAGGTGCGCGCGTGCGCCCTGTCGCCCCAGCGCGCATAAAGGTTGGACGTGCCTGCGCGGTCCACGCGGGTGCAGGCGAACCCGGCGTCCGACAGCACCGCCTCCAGCAGGACCAGCGCGCCGCCTTCTTCGGGCGTGACACTGGGGCAGCGGACAAGCCGGGCCGTCAGATCGACGGGATCAACCGTCATCGTCGTCGCCTTCGTCCGACGGCATCCCCTCGTCGCCCTCGCGAAAGACGGTGGTCTGCGCGACCACGACCGAGTTTTCGCGCAGCGCGCGCGCCATCATCTTGCGTTCGTCGTGTTCGATGTCGTGGCCCTCGGCCTCGCGCTCTTCCAGCGAACCATAGCCGGTCACCTCCAGCACGTTGAGGTCGGCAGTCTTGAGGACGGCCACGCTTTCGCGCACAGCCTCGTCCTCGTCCACGCCACTGGCGTAGCACATCAACGCCGCCCCGGTCGCGTCGTCGGGCAGGCCGTCGCCCGACTTGCGACCGACCTCGACCAGTAGGGTATAGACGTAATGCGGGCGCTTGGGTTTCTTGTCTGACATGGGCACGGGTGTCCGCCGCGGGTGGCCCGGTGTCAACCAAGCCCAAACGCAAAACGCCGCCCCCGAAGGGACGGCGCAGTGTCGAGGATCGGCGGCGTCAACTGCGGACGGCGCGCACCCCGAAGATCAGGATGCAGGCCCCGATGATGCCCACGAAAAGCTGCGGGATCCAGGCGTCGGCGGCATAGATGCCCAAAAGCCCAAGAATAAAGTTCAGGACCACGGCCCCGACGATGCCCAAGATGATGTTCAGGAAAAGGCCGGTGTCGGCCTTCATGATCATGCTGGCAATCCAGCCGGCCAGACCGCCGACGATGATAGATGCGAAAAATCCGAGACCCATTGTGCGGTCCTCCAGTGTGGTGTGCGTAACGACAGAACGCCGCACCCCCCCAAATGGGTTCCGGCATTTGACAGCTTGCGTGCGAAATCCCATTTCGATGCCATGACCCGCAACGCCCCCCTGTCCGAAGCCCGCGATCGCAAGCGCGTGATGGCCGATTACGACGCCCTGCCGCCCGCGCTGCGCGAGTGGCTGGCCGGCGCGCGGATGCAGTGGGAACCGCGCTCCGCGCATCGCGCCTGGCGGCGTGGCCTGTGGAAAGGGCTGGGCCGCACCTCCATCGCCCGCGCCCACATGGACGCCCTGGAAGAAGCGGCCATTGGCCGCGAAGAATAGGCGGCGGATCATGCCTGACCCGACTGCGTCAGACGCATCAACTTTGCGAAGGCGGCGTGCCGTAAGCGCGGATGTCCTGACCGCGCTGTTCGGAAAGCTGCGACGCGCGACTGCCGGGAATTAGCCTGGCACCAAGGCCAGCGCGACACCATCTGCCGCGGCCTTGGCCCGGATACAGGCGTTGAGCATTGCGGCACCCGCATCGGTCGCGCCCGTCGAATAGACGGGAACTGCTTCGCTCACGGCACCGCGGACAAGATTGGAGGAATAGGCCCCCGGGGGCGAAACTTCGAACATGCAGGAGGTTTGATAATCGGGGGTCGACGCACCGACGCAGGCCGAAAGGGCCAATACGGCGGGCAGGACAAAGAAGGACTTCATCGGTTTCCTGTCTCCGGTTCTGATGCCGACACGAAACCAAGTTGGTGGGTCCGGAACAAGACCGAACCCCGCCTTTTCAATGATTTCGCCCTCAATCCCGGAGGAGCTCGTTGATGGCCGTCTTCGACCGCGTCTGCGCATCGACCTGCTTCACGATCACCGCACAATACAGGTTCGGGGCGGCCTGCCCGTTTCCCATCATCGAATTCCCCGGCATCGACCCCGCCACGACCACCGAATAGGGCGGCACCTCGCCATAGGTGATATCGCCGGTGATCCGATTCACGATCCGCGTCGACTTACCAATGAAGACACCCATCCCCAACACGCTGCCTTCGCGCACGATGCAGCCTTCGACCACCTCGGACCGCGCCCCGATGAAGCAATTGTCTTCGATGATCGTCGGCCCGGCCTGCATCGGCTCCAGCACGCCACCGATGCCCACACCGCCCGACAGGTGCACGTTCTTGCCGATCTGCGCGCAGCTGCCCACGGTGGCCCAGGTGTCGATCATGGTTCCGGTGTCGACATAGGCGCCCAGGTTCACGAACGACGGCATCAGCACGACGCCCGGCGCAATATAGGCCGACTTGCGCACGATGCAGTTGGGCACCGCGCGGAAGCCTGCCGCCTGCCATTTGGCCGCGTTCCAGCCGTGGAACTTCGAATCGACCTTATCCCACCAGGATCCGCCCTGTGGACCGCCCGACTGCAATTCCATGTCCTTCAGGCGGAACCCCAGCAACACGGCCTTCTTGGCCCATTGGTTGACGTGCCAGTCGCCCGACGCCTGCTTCTCGGCCACCCGCAACGACCCTGAATCCAGCGCGTCCAGCGTCGCTTCGATCGCGTCGCGCGTCTCGCCGGTGGTCTGGGGCGAGATGGAGTCGCGCGTCTCCCAGGCGGCTTCGATGGCGGTTTCGAGCTGTTGGTTCGACATGGAAGACCTCTTGGGGGGACGGGCTGGGAATTGACTGGCCCGCTCTTATCCGCCAGCCCTTCACGGGGCAATCCCGCCCCCGCCGGATCGGTCCAGACATGCCCCACCTCTTCCCTGCACTTTTTTTCCCGATCGTCGTGGTCTTCGTCGCGGGGATCGGCTTCGCGATTCAGGCACCGCTCAACGCCGCACTCGGGCGCGGCATCGGCGGGGGTGTCGCGGCGGCGGCGATCAGTTTCGGGGTCGGTTTCGTCGCCCTTCTGGCGCTGACCTTCGCGTTCGGCCAGGGGCCGGCCCTTGCACGGGCGACGACGATGCCGCCGCACTATTGGGCGGGCGGTCTGCTGGGGGCGGTCGTCGTCTGGGCAATGCTCTGGTCGGTGCCCACCATCGGGATCCTGACGGCCTTTGCCGCCCTTCTGCTGGGACAGTTGGGCGCGGCGCTGGTCCTGGACGCCCTGGGGGCCTTCGCGGCCCCCGTTCACCCGATCACGCCGACGCGCCTGCTTGCCGTCACGTTGGTGGCCGGGGGCCTGATCCTGTCTCGGCTTTGAGGCGCGCGCCTGTTACAGACCCTTCGACCAATCCGAGGATTTCCATGACCGACGCCCGCCATCCGCTGCGCCATTCCGGCGAAGACCGCACCACCGCCCGCACCGTTCCCGACACGCCCCAGACCCGCAACCCGGCCTATCGCCTGGCCTTCGCCGACGAGGAGTTCCTCTGCCGCGAGGACCTGCGCCCCGTGCGCCTGCAACTGGAGCTGATGAAGCCCGAGCTTTTGATGGACGAGGCTCAGATCACCTCCACCGTCGTTCTGTTCGGGGGCGCGCGCATTCCCCGGCCCGAAAACAAGGCGACGGCGCGCACCGACACCCTGCGCGACCTGACCGCCCAATACGACGAGGCGCGGCGCTTCGCCCGTCTGGTCACCGAACGCTCCATCGCGACGTCGGCCGGGCGCGAGAATGTCATCGTCACCGGCGGCGGCCCCGGCGTGATGGAGGCGGGCAATCGCGGCGCCCACGATGCCGGCGGACGCAGCATCGGCCTGAACATCGTGCTGCCCCACGAACAGGCCCCGAACGAATTCGTGACGCCCGATCTGTCGTTCAACTTCCACTATTTCGCGATCCGCAAGATGCACTTCTTGATGCGCGCCAGCGCGATCTGCGTGTTTCCGGGCGGCTTCGGCACCCTGGACGAGATGTTCGAGGCGCTGACTCTAATCCAGACCGGCCGGATGGAGCGCGTGCCGTTCCTTCTGTTCGGAGAGAAATTCTGGCGCTCCATCATCAATTGGGACGCCTTGCAGGAGGCGGGGACCATCGGCGCGGACGATCTGGACCTGTTCCGTTTCGTGGAAACGGCCGAAGAGGCGCTGGCGCATCTGGAAAACTGGCATCATCCCCGCACCCGCCGTCAGGAAATTCCGGGCCGGGTCGAGGGCTGACCGGGCCGGGGGCCAGCCCCCGCACTCCCGAAGGTTTCATCGACCAGAAGAAGGCATCGGTTCCTTCAGTCCAGAACGTAGTCGACGAATTCCGTGCGCTGGATCAGCGGGCGCTGATTGTCGTCGGAGATCATCGTGACGCGCGTGCGCCCTGCCGCGTCGCGCCACACCTCGATCCCTTCCAGATTGTCGTGCACCCCGATCCCCGTCACCAGCTCCAGCCGTTCGTCGCCGCCGGTCAGATCGAAACTGCGCACCCGGCTGCGAAAGCCAAGCAATGCGAAGTCCCGCTCCAGAATATAAAGCCGACCGTCCGGGCCCACATCCGCCCCCGACACCAGGAACCGGCCGTCGCGGCGCAGCGCGAACGGCTGCGACCATTGCCCGCCGTCAAAGCGGGACACCGGAAAAGGCGTCGTCGATCCGCCCGACCGCTCCGGGATGGCATAAAGGCGCCCCTGCGCATCCGCGGCCAGCGCCTCCAGCCCGGAATTGCCCTGCAACGCCTCGAACCGGCCGTCCTGCGCAAAGCGTTCGGGCGGGGCGGCAATGTCGGGGTGGCGCATGACGCGGTGGGTGCCCTCATAGGCGACGAAGAAAACACCGTCGACCTGAGCGATGGCTTCCGCATCCGTTTCCCCCGCCTGCAACGCGCCGCCCGTCGACCGCAGCAGCGGACCGCGATCCGATATGTCGAACCCGGTGACCTTGCCGGTCGTATCGCGCGTCACCGTGCCGCGCACCCATGTCCCCCGATCCGACAAAAGCAGCGTTTGCGCCCCGTCGTCATCCAGCCAGATCGCCGAGTATCCCCCCGCCCCGTCGAACCCCGGCGTCCAGACATGGGACCCGAGGAATTCGGCGGTGAACGCAGGCGACCCGGCGATCAGCCCTAGCGCGAGGAGAGGACCGAAACGCATTGCGTCGGAAGATCGGCCAGCTGCAATTCCCGGCGCGGCTGCGGGGCGGGCGCGTTCGGGTCGCGCGGCGGGGCCGGCTGCGGATTCAGGATGTTGTTCACCCATTCCTGCGCCTCGCCGCAGCCGTCGCCGGGGGGCGGGGCCGCCTGATCGACGCAGCCGCGCGCGCCGCGCGGGCACGACATGCGAACGTGCATGTGATAATGATGGCCGTACCAGGGACGGACCTTGCGCAACCACGACCGATCCCCGGTCTCGGTCTTGCACATTTCGACCTTGGCCCCCGGAAAGATGAAGATGCGCGCCGTCCGCGGATCCTGCGCTGCCTTCTTGACCAACTCATGCTGCCCCCGCGACCAGTTGGCGTTGACAAAGGCCCCCCCGGCCCGGCGCATCGAGATGGCCGAGATATTCTCCCGTTCGCCGCGCGACAGGTTCATCCGCGTCGTCGGATAAAGCCAGATGTCGGCGTCCAGCCCGATCTGGTGACTGCGGTGACCCGACAGCATCGGTCCGCCGCGCGGCTGGCTCATGTCTCCGACATAGATCCCGGCCCAGCCGATGCGGTTCATGTGGCGCGCGACGTCCCGCACCAGATCGACCAGTTCGGGGTGCCCCCAGTTGCGGTTGCGCGACAGGCGCATCGCCTGCCAGCTGTCGCCCGTTTCCGGCAGTTGAACCAGGCCGGCGGCGCAGCCCTTGGCATAGCTGCCGATGGGTTCGGGCGATTGTGCCGATCCGGCGCGCGCGGCCCCGAATTGCGTCTTGGCCAACTGCGCCTGCGCCGGCAGGGCCAGCATCAATGTCAGGGCAAGTGTTGCGATACGGATCATGCGGTGGCCTCGCCTTCGGGTTTCACCCAGACTAGCAGGATCAGCCCGAGTGTGAACAGCGCGACAACAGGCAGCACCCCGATCCGCTGACTGTCGAACAGATATGTCACCAGCCCGATCAACGTCGGGGCCAGGAAGGCCGTCGCCTTGCCCGCCAGCGCAAAAAGCCCGAACCCTTCGGTCACGTGATCCGGGTCGACCAGGCGCACCAGCATCGTGCGGCTGGACGCCTGCAGCGCGCCCCCCGCCGCGCCCACCAGCGCGCCCATCACATAGAATGCGAGGTCGGGCAGGATCGACCCCTCGGGCACCGGCAGGAAGAAGACGGAGGTCTGCGTGATCGAGATCACGCCGACCGACGTCGCGATCAACCCGACGACGCAAAGCACGATCACCGGCTTGGGTCCCCGCGCGCGGTCCATTCGCCCCCCGGCCCAGGCAAAGGCCGCCCCGGTCAGCGCGGCCAGGATACCGAATTTGCCGATGTCTGTCGTCGTCCAGCCCAGAACGCCCGCGGCATAGATGCCCCCGAAGGTGTAAAGCCCGGCCAGCGCATCGCGGTACAGCATCGACCCGACCAGATACGCCATGAACGACGGTCGCGCGGGCAGCGACCGGATCGTCTGGCGCAGGCGGCGCAAGGTGACCGACACCGGCGTAATTATCTCCGAAACCCGCTGGACCGGCTTCACCCACAAAAAGAATGGCACCATGAACACCACGTACCAGATCGCGGTGAACGGCCCGACGAAACGCGTGCCTTCGCGAACCGCAGGGTCGAACCCGAAGGCAGGCTCCAGCCCGATCATCGTCACACCCGCCTCGGTCTCCGCGAAGAAGGCCAGGATCACGATCAGGGAAATCACGCCGCCAACATAGCCCAGCGCCCAACCGGAGCCCGAGATGCGCCCGATCTCGTCGCGCGGACCAAGCGTCGGCAGCATCGCATTGGTGAAGATCGTCGCAAACTCCATCCCGATCAGACCGATGCAGAAGAACAGCAGGATCGGCCAGACCGACTCCGCCCCCGGCACCGCGAACCACAACGCGGCGGCCCCCACGACATAGAGGACCGAGAACGTCTTGATCCACGTCAGATGCCGGCCCGACGCATCGGCCATCGCCCCCATCACCGGCGCGCTGACGGCCATGATGGCGCCTGCGATGCCGATGGCGAAACCGAAGGCCGACTGCGCCTTGACCGGGTTGTCCATGACCGCGCTGGCGAAATAGGGGCCGAAGATGAAGGTCAGCAGCAAGGTGTTGTAGGGCTGCGACGCGAAATCGAACATCATCCAGCCGCGCACCCGGCGCCTGAGCGTTATGTCGGTCATGTTATGTCGTCCCCTCGGTCTGCATCACTTCTGGGGGTGTTTTGAAATCCGCGCAACACAGGCGTGGCCCCCTGCGTCAGATCGCGGGCGGCACGTGTCCTTCGGGCACGTCGCCGACGGGCGGCCAGGGGCGCGTCCCCTCCGCCTCGACCCAGGCGGCGACCCAGTCGGGCAGCGCGGGCGACGGGCCGTCGAATCCGATCTCGGACGCGACGATCCGCGGCTCCACCGTGCCCGCCTTCGACGTGACGGCGGTGCGCAGGAGGGCCTGGCTGGTGCAGGTGTCGCCCACCCACATCGACTGGTCGATATAGACGAAACGCGCGTCCCATCCCACGCAGCGCGTGCGCATCTCGATCTTCTGGAACCCGGTTACGCGGCGGCGATACCGCACGCTGGCCCCCGCGACCGCCAGGCCCCAGCGCTTGCGCTTCAATGCCCCCGACAGGCCCATCCGCTGCCCTGCGGTGAACCGCCCGATATCATAAAGTGTCAGCGTCCGCCCGTTGTTGAGCTCCAGGAACCCGTCCAGATCCCAGGGCAGGCACAGATGGTGGGACACATGCAAATCGGTCAGCCCCATCGTGGGCTGCTTGCGGGTCAGCCAAAGCTGCCAGGCGAGGCGGATGAAAGGATACATCGCCCGGACATTTACCTTGTGGCGAATTGCGTCAACCCCGACGGCACGTCAGGTTGCGAAAGGCGCATCCGATCCCTAGATCATCCGCACACAGTCGAAGGACGGCCCATGATCACGCTCATCAACATCGCCCTGCTCCTGCTGAACGTGGCCTGGTGGTTCGCGGTCGCACATATCGTGATGTCGTGGCTTATCAACTTCGGCGTGCTCAACATGGGGCAGCCCATCGTCGCACAGCTTTGGGACGGCCTGAACCGCATACTGGAGCCGGCCTATTCGCGCATCCGGTCCATCCTGCCCAACATGGGCGCGCTGGATCTGGCCCCGCTGGTTTTCATCCTTGCCATCATCATCGCCCAGATGGTCCTGGGCGACCTGCGCGCCGGTCTTTACACCTGAAGAATGGCACCGACCTTGCACAGCAGGCAATCGGCCAGATCGATTTGGTCGGCATGCTGCAGCGTGATCCCCGTCAGGATGGCACCGACCAGCAGGATCATGCGGATTTCGTGTCTGTAGGTCATCGGACCGTCCCTTCTTGTGGTCCGGGCAGTCTGCCCCCGACGCCCGCACTTGCAAATCACACCCGCGTGACGGCACCGTCCCGTCCATGGACAAGATCAGCACCCACGACGCCGAAGACGACGCCCGCAACGCCGACATCCGCATCTGGGTCGACGGCAAACTGACCCACCGCGACGACGCGAAGGTCAGCGTCTACGATTCCGGCTTCATGCTGGGCGACGGCGTCTGGGAAGGGCTGCGTCTGTACAACGGGCGCTGGACCTTCATCGACGAACACATCGCCCGCCTGTTCGAAGCGGCCAAGGCCATCGACCTCGATATCCGGCTCACCCCCGACGAGGTGATGCAGGCGATCGAGGACACGCGCGCCGCCAACGGCTTCACCACCGATGCCCATGCGCGCCTGATGGTCACCCGCGGGGTCAAGCGCCTGCCGTTTCAGCACCCGCGCCTGTCCACCAAGGGGCCGACCATGGTCATCATCATGGAACATTCGCGTCCCAAGATCCCGCGCCCCGTGACGCTGGCCACCGTGCCCCACGTGCGCGGGTTGCCGATGACGCAGGACCCCAAGCTCAATTCGCATTCCAAGCTCAACTGCATCCTGGCCTGCATCGCCGCCGAAAAGGCCGGCGCGGACGAGGCGCTGATGCTCGACATCCATGGCTTCGTGAACACCACCAACGCCTGCAATTTCTTCATCGTGCGCCGCGGCGCGGTTTGGACCTCCACCGGCGACTACTGCATGAATGGTATCACCCGCCAGAAGGTCATCGACCTGTGCCGCGCGAACGACATCCCGGTCCAGGAGCGGAACTTCTCCCTCGTCGATACCTACGGCGCGGAGGAGGCCTTCCTGACCGGCACCTTCGGCGCGCAGACCCCGGTGGGCACCATCGACGGGCGGCAGATCGGCACCGGAGAGCTTGGCCCCGTCACCACGCGGATCCGTGCGCTCTACAAGGCGCTGGTTACGCCGGGCTGAGACACCGCGCCACATCGCCGCCCGCGTTTGCGCGCTATGCTTGGCTTCATGACTGATCGACGCCGCATCCTTCTTGCCCTCGTGTGGGGCGCGCTCTGTCACGGGGCTTTCGCCGTCGGCGCGGGATTGATGGTCTGTCATCTGTTTTTCGGCCTCACCCGCAGTTGGGGGGCCGTGCCCTACCCCTTCGCCATCGCCGCCAATCTCGCCCTGCTGGCGCAGTTTCCGCTTCTCCATTCCCTGCTGCTCACCGGCAAGGGTCGCAAGATCCTGGCCCTGATCGGCCCGGACGCGCGTCTCGCCACGACGAACTACGCTCTCATCGCGTCGGTGCAACTCGCCCTTCTCTTCGCCTTCTGGTCGCCCAGCGGCGTCATCCTCTGGCAGGCGACGGGCGCGATGTTCTGGGTGATGTGCGCCGCATATGCCGCATCCTGGGGCTATCTGATGCTGGCCATCTGGCAGGGCGGGCCGCAGTTGCAATCGGGGATGCTGGGCTGGTTCGCCATGTTGCGCGGTCGCAAGCCGGAGTTTCCGGACATGCCGACCGGCGGCCTCTACCGCGTCACGCGGCAGCCGATTTACCTCGGCTTCGCCCTCACGCTTTGGACGATGCCCACCTGGACGCCCGATCAGCTCGCTCTCGCGACCCTCTGGACGGCCTATTGCGTCCTCGCCCCGATCCATAAGGAACGCCGCTTCACCGCCATCTACGGCGACCGGTTCCGTGCCTATCGCACCCGCGTTCCCTATTGGCTCCCCCTGCCCAGAAAGGCCCCCGACGATGCCCGACCGCCAGCGCAATAACCTCGCCATCTACGACGAAGCCGCCGATAAATGGTGGTCCGACGACATTCGCTGGGTCCGCATCCTCAAGAACATGGTGCCGGGGCGGCTGTCCTATTTCGACACCTTCGTCGACTGGTCGGGCAAGCAGGTCCTGGACATCGGATGCGCCGGCGGCTTCCTCGCCGAAGCGCTGGACGATCGCGGCGCGCAGGTCACGGGCATAGATCCAGCGAAGGGGGCGATCGCCGCCGCCCGGGCCCACGCCGAACAGGGCGGGCGCGACATTCGCTATGACACCGGCGTGGGCGAACATCTGCCTTACGACGACGCGGCCTTCGACGCGGTCGCCTGCGTCGACGTCCTCGAACATGTCTCCGACCTGGATCAGGTGCTGGCCGAGGTGGCGCGCGTGCTCAAACCCGGCGGGATCTTCTGTTTCGACACGATCAACCGCAATCCGATTTCCCGCATCGCCGCGATCACCGTGGCCGAGGATGTGCTGCGCCTGTTGCCGCCGGGCACCCACGACCCCGAGATGTTCATCACGCCGGACGAATTGCGCGCCGCGATGAAGACGGCAGGATTGATCCCCGGCCAGATGACGGGGTTGGGACCGCGCGGCATCAACCGGCGCGGCGATCCGACCTTCGGGCGGCTGCCTCTCAAGACCGTCATCTACATGGGAACGGCGAAAAAGCCCGACTGACGACAGATCTTGCCTTGGCGCACCAATTTGCGTCAGAACGCGGGGATGGTGCGATCCGATACGGGTGACGTAGATCACCCATGGATCACCCGTAGATCACCCACGGAGTTCACATGCGGATAATCGGCTGGTCCGGCCCCCGGAACCTTTCCACCGCGATGATGTATTCCTTCGCCAATCGCCCCGATTTCGAGGTCATGGACGAGCCGTTTTACGCCGCCTATCTGGCCCGCACCGGCCTGGATCATCCCATGCGCGACGCGATTCTGGGTTCGCAGTCCACCGATCCCGTCCGCATCGCCCTGCTTTGCGCCAGCGCCCCGAAAACCCATTCGTATCAGAAGCATATGGCGCATCATATGGTGGACGGCATCCCCCTCGACTGGGCGGAAGGTGCGGTGCACCTGCACCTTATCCGCCACCCCGCCCGCGTCATCGCCAGCTACGGAGCCAAGCGCGATGAGATCACCGAGGCCGACATCGCCTTCGCCGCCCAGGCCACGCTCTACGATCGCCTGGGCGGCCTTATCGTCGACACCGCCGACCTGCGCGATAACCCCACGGGAATACTGGGAAAAATCTGCGCGGAAATGGGAATTCCCTTTGATGAAGCCATGCTCCGATGGCCCTCCGGCGGGCACGCCTCCGATGGGATCTGGGCCGCGCATTGGTACAACGCGGTCCACCGATCGACCGGGTTTGCAGGCCCCGAAGGCCCCCTGCCGCAGGTGTCCCGCGATGACCTGCTGGCGGCTGCGATGCCGTTCTATAAGGCGATGAAATCCCGCGCGATTCAGGCCTGATCGGCCCCGAACTGCATGGCGTGAAGCTGCGTATAAAGCCCGTCTTTCGCCAGCAACTGCCCATGCGTCCCCCGCTCCGCGACGCGTCCCTTGTCGAGAACCAGGATCTGATCCGCCTCCCGGATGGTCGAAAGGCGATGCGCGATCACCAGCGTCGTCCGCTTGTCCGACAGCCGGGTCAGCGCCTGCTGCACCAACCGCTCCGACTTGGTGTCGAGCGCGCTCGTCGCCTCGTCCAAAAGCAGGATCGGCGTATCGCGCAGCAACGCCCGCGCAATCGCCACCCGCTGCCGCTGCCCGCCCGACAGGTTCGACCCGCGCGGCCCGGCCTGGCTTTCCAGCCCGGCGGGCAGATCGGCCAGGAAATCAGACACATGCGCCGCGTCCAACGCCGCCCCAAGGGCCGCGTCCGAAATATCGGTGCGACCCAGCAAAAGGTTTTCGCGCAGGGTTTCGTCAAACAGGAGCGTGTCCTGCGACACCACGGAAAACAGTCCGCGCAGGTCGGCCAGCCGGTAATCCTCCAACGCCTGCCCGCCGATGGTCACCGACCCGGACGTCGGATCGACCATGCGCGTCAGCACGTTGAACACGGTCGATTTTCCGGCCCCCGAAAGACCCACCAGCGCGGTCGTCGTCCCCTCCGGCACGGTGAAATCGACACCGCGCAAAACGGGATTATCGCCGTAGGACAAATGCACGTCCGCGAAAACCACCTCGGTCGTGGCCGGTTGCGCGGCCGCCGGCGTGACCGGGTCCACGATGGTCGGCACCGTGTCGCGCAACGTATAGATCCGCTCCAACGAGGCGTTCATCGTCTGCCAGGTGCCCGACATGCCCGCCAGACGGCGCAGGGGCTGAAACGCAAGCGACATGGCGGTGAAGAACGCCATGAACTCGCCCACGGTCTTCTCGCCGGCAATGATCTGCGGGCCGCCGTACAGAAGGACCGCGAAGAACCCGAAACCGACGGCGAAATCCACCAGCGCCGGAACGGTCGCCTGCCCTGCCTGCGTGCGGATCGTGGCGCGGACCATATCGTCGGTGGCGGTGCGGAAGCGCGCCTGCTGATAGGTTTCCATCGCGTTGAGCTTGATCGGCGTGATCCCGTGAAAAATCTCGTCCAGCCGTGTCGTCCGCCGCCCTGCGATATCGCGCAGGCGGAACGCCTTCTTGCGGATATAGCGTTGCACGATCAGGCTGGGGGCCACCAGAAGCGGCGCGCCGATGACGGCGACGGCGGTCCAGATCGGATCGACCGCCAAGGCCACGATCATCAGCGACAGAAGGCCCACGGCATCGCGCCCGACCCCGGTGATCAGCTGCACCCACATGTTCTGGATCGCCTGCACGTCGCCCTGCACCCGTTCGATCAGCTGACCGGGGGAATTCGCGCTGAAATAGGTCTGATCCAGCCGCAGGACATGGGCCAGAAGGTCCTGTTGCAGGCGGCTGGATGCATTGAACGCGACGCGGGCCATAACGATCCGCTGGGCCACGCCCGCCACGCCGCGCACCATGAACAGCGACAGGATGGCGATGCCGACCCAGGCGACGGCGTCGGGGCGGCGTTCGACGAAGACAAGGTCGAACATCGGCTCCAGCATCCAGGCCAGAAGACCGACGGTCCCGCCCTCCAGGCTCATCAGCAGCGCGCCCAGAACGATCCACCACAGATGCCGACGCAGGTAGCCGCGCCAGAGACGGGCGAAGGGATGCGGATTGGACAGGACGCGCCTCGCGGGGTTTTGCGCGGGCTTACCGCAGCCGGGGGCTAGGCGGCAAGCACGCGGGCTGCCATTGGGATCCGGCGGTCGCCCGGTGCGGCAAGGAGGACGCATGGAATTCGGCTACACCGGCGACAGTTTCCAAACCCTGACCCAAAGCGAACAACTGGGCCTTGCGGGGCTTTCGATGTTCCTCGGCGGCTGGATATTGGCACTGGGCAACCGGCTGACGGGCCTGGGCTGGGCGATCGGCGTCTTCTGGGCGTTCATCTGGCTCTCGCCGCAGGTCTATTACCTCTACTACCAGATGATCTTCGACGGGCTGCCGTGGCAGATGGTCGTCAAGGACCCACCCGGTCCGGTGCGCATCGTGCACCTTCTGACGTTTCAGGCCGAAGGCACCCTGTCGGCGCATGGCAAGGGCGTGTTGGGCTGGGGCCTGATCGGTCTGGCGCTGTGGCGCAGGCGGCAGGACCGGGCCCAGGCACAAAGGCCGACGACATGAAGGCGGGCATCGGTGTTCTGACGCTGGCCTATGTGCTCAGCCAGTTCTACCGCGCGTTCCTGGCCGTGCTGGCCCCCGATCTGACGGCGGACCTTGGCGTCGATCCGGCGACGCTGTCGCGGGCGTCCGGCATCTGGTTTCTGACCTTCGCGGCGATGCAATTGCCGATCGGCTGGGCGCTGGACCGGGTGGGGCCACGCCGGACGGCGGCCATCTTGCTGGGCGTGTGCGGCGGGGGTGGTGCCGCCTTGTTCGCGGCCGCGACCCAAGGCTGGCAAATCGACCTGGCCATGGGCCTGATCGGGGCCGGTTGCGCCCCCGTCCTGATGGCCAGCTATTTCATCTTCGCGCGGGTTTTCGACGCCCGCGTCTTCGCGACCCTGGCAGGTGTCCTGATCGGGGTCGGCAGCCTGGGCAACATCGCGGCCAGCGTCCCCTTGGGATGGGCGGCGGAGATGCTGGGCTGGCGCGGGGCGATGCAAGTGCTGGCCGCGCTGACGGGCGCGACGGCGGTGGGTTGCTGGTTTGTGGTGCGCGACCCGGAGCGGGTGGAGGGCGCGGCCCAAGGCTCTCTCCTCGATGTGCTGCGCATTCCGGCGATCTGGGCGATCCTGCCGATGCTTCTGGTCAATTATGCCCCCGCGGCGGGACTGCGCGGGCTGTGGGTCGGGCCTTATATTGCCGACGCCTATAATGCGGCCTTCGTGGGGACGGTGACGCTTGTGATGGCGGCGGCGATGATCGCGGGCAACTTCGTCTATGCGCCGGCCGATCGCATCTTCGGCACTCGCAAATGGGTGGTGATGGCGGGCAATCTGACCGGGGCCGCTATGCTGGCCGTGCTGTGGTGGACCCCTGTTCCGGGGCTTTGGACCAGCGCGTTGCTGCTGGCCGCGATCGGCGCGCTCGGCTCCAGCTATGCGCTGTGCGTTGCACATGGACGGGCGTTCTTTCCGGCGCATCTGACGGGACGCGGCGTGACGCTGCTCAATCTCTTCTCCATCGGCGGCGTGGGCATCGCGCAATTCGCGACTGGCCCGATCTTCAGCGCGGCGGGCGGCGGCATCGCGGGCTATCAGACGTTGTTCGGGGTCTTCGCACTGACGCTTCTGGCGGGCTGCGCGATCTATGCCTTCGCCCCCGACAACCTGGATTGAACCGAATCGGTCATTTCGCGGTTTGCTCCCTCGAAGGAGATATCGATGGCAGACGCAAAGAAGACCGACCCCGACCTCTGGGAAGAGGTGAAGGAGGAGATGATGCAATCCGACAAGGGCGGCGATCCGGGTCAATGGTCCGCCCGCAAGGCCCAGATGGCGGTGCAGGAATACAAGAAGCGCGGCGGCGGATACGCCGACGACGGTGCCGATCAGGAAGACACCGACCTGCACGAGTGGACCCAGGAGGATTGGGGCACCAAATCGGGCGGCGAAAGCGCCGACACCGGGGAGCGCTACCTGCCCAATAAGGTTCGCATGCTGCTGACGGAGGACGAATACGCCCGCTCCACCCAGAAGAAGAAGGATGGATCGCAGCAATTCGTCGATCAGCCCGACGATGTGAAGAAGAAGGTGGCGCACATCAAGGACAACGGCCCCACCAAGGACATGCTGATGGAGCGGGCGCAGGACCTCGACATTTCGGGGCGCAGCGACATGACCAAGGACGAGCTTCTGGACGCGATCGAGAACGCCACGGACGAGAACGGGCGCGGCAAGGGCCGCAAGGTCTCGCTGGAGCAGAAGACCAAGGACGAGTTGATGGACATGGCACAGGACCGCGACATCGAGGGTCGGTCCAAGATGGACAAGGACGCGTTGGTGGAGGCGCTGGCCGATGACGACTGATCTGGACGACCTCAACGTCGATGCCTTGAAGGATCTGGGTCGTGTCCAGCAGGTCGAGGGGCACAACGACATGACGCGCGACGAACTGCTGGATGCCCTCGACGGGCCCGTGGACGACGATCTTGCGAAATGGCTCGGCAAGTCGCGGCAAGAAATCTACGACGCCGCCGGCGATGCGGGCATTGAGGGCCGCAAGGACATGCAGAAGTCCGAATTGCTGCGGGCATTGGCGAAATCGGGCTGATTGATCGCAAATCGGAATGGCGCCCGTCACGCAACGGCGATGCGGCGCGCCTTTCCCTTTGCGGTCATGTGGTCTAGGGACCGCGCGTCAATCAAGGAACGTATCACATGGGTTACAAGGTCGTCGTCTGCGGCGCCACGGGCAACGTGGGTCGTGAAATGCTCAACATTCTGGCCGAGCGTCAGTTTCCCGTCGATGAGATGGCGGTCCTCGCCTCCCGTCGTTCGCTGGGGACGGATGTCAGCTTCGGCGACCGGACGTTGAAGACGAAAGACCTGGAGACGTTCGACTTTACCGGGTGGGATATCGCGTTTTTCGCCGTCGGGTCCGACGCCACCAAGAAGTTCGCGCCCATCGCCGCCAAGGCCGGTTGCACCGTGATCGATAATTCCTCGCTCTACCGCTACGACCCGGATGTGCCGCTGGTCGTGCCGGAAGTGAACCCCGAAGCGGTGGACGGTTACGCCAAGAAGAACATCATCGCGAACCCCAATTGTTCGACCGCGCAGATGGTCGTGGCGCTCAAGCCGTTGCACGACCGCGCTCGCATCAAGCGGGTCGTCGTGTCGACCTATCAATCGGTGTCCGGTGCCGGCAAAGAAGGCATGGACGAACTCTGGGATCAGACCAAGGCGGTCTATAATCCCACGTCCCATTCCGACCCGTCGAAATTCACCAAGCCCATCGCCTTTAACGTGATCCCGCATATCGATTCCTTCATGGAAGACGGGTCCACGCGGGAAGAATGGAAGATGGTCGCCGAAACCAAGAAGATCGTCGACAAGTCGATCAAGGTCACCGCGACCTGCGTGCGCGTCCCGGTCTTCGTGGGTCATTCGGAAGCGATCAACATCGAGTTCGAGGATCACTTGGACGAGGACGAGGCGCGCGACATCCTGCGTGCGGCCCCCGGCATTCTGGTCGTAGATAAGCGCGAGGACGGCGGCTATGTCACGCCCGTCGAATGTGTCGGCGACTTCGCCACCTTCATCAGCCGCATCCGGCAGGACAGCACCATCGACAACGGTCTGAACCTGTGGTGCGTCAGCGACAACCTGCGCAAGGGCGCGGCCCTGAACGCAGTGCAAATCGCCGAAACGCTGGTGGAGCGGGTGCTCAAGAAGCGGTGATATCCGATACGGGCTGACATTCCGGCCCCGTGGCGCGACACTGGCCCCCGAAGCAACTTCGGGGGCCTTCCCACATGCGCCATACTCTTTTCCTCACTACGTTTCTGACCCTGCCCGGCATCGCCACGGCGGCGGATTTTCCGCTGACCGCACCGGTGACCGAGGCGGAGATCTATCTGCAGGGGGCCATGCTCCTGCGCACCGGCGCGGTCGATCTGCCCGCCGGCGACCACCGCCTTCTGGTACCCCATTCGGACGGCGCGCGCCTGCCCGATATCGCCCTGACAGGGGCGACGCTGGGCGCGGTGGAAGTCCTGCCCGACGCCGTGGCCGATGGACGGGCTTATCTGACGGATCCGCAGCAGACCGCGCTGGACGCGTACGAGGCCGCACTGGAAGCCGAGCAATTGGCCCAGGACGCGCGTCTGAGGGCCGAAGCGGCAGTGACGGCGGCGCAGACCCAGCTGGCGTTTCTGCAATCCATCGACGCGGCGGGGCTGGACGCGCTGAACGCCGAGGCGATGCTGGCCACGCTCGACGTGATCGAAACCCGTGTGGCGTTGGCCGAGATCGCGCGCGCCGACGCCCGCGCCGCCCTGCGCGCGGCCGAACGGGCCGTCCGGGACGCGGGGTTCGACCGGGCGCAGGCCAAGCTCGATCTCGACGCCACGGGCGCGACCCTCGGGTCCGTATCGCTGCTGGCGATCGGTGTCAGCGTTGCACAGGCCGGGCCGGTCGGCGTGGCGATCGAAGCCTTCAGTCAGCAGGCCGGCTGGGCCACGAAATACGATGTGGCACTGGACGCGGACGAGGGCGTCACATTGGACCGCAAGGTGGAGGTCTGGCAACGCTCCGGCCTGCCGCTGACCGAGATTGCGGTCACGCTGTCCACCGCCGACCCATTCGCGCAGACCGAGCCGGCCTTCGTGCCCCCCGATCAGGCGCGACTGCGCGAGGAAGCCGTCGAAAGCGTCGCGACCTCCAGCCTGCAACGCGCCGCCCCCGCCCCCGCGCAATTCGAGGCGATGGCCGATGCCGGCCCCGAACCGATCGTCGCGCAGGCGAACTTCGACGGACCGGTCGTGACCTATGACTACCCGCGTCCCGTCACCCTTCCGATCAACGGCAGCTTGACGCTCGCCCTCGATACGCTGACGCTGGACGCGCGCGTGTTCAACCGCGCCGCCCCCCGCACCGACGAGACGGCGTTCCTGATGGCGGAGGTGACCAATTCCACTGGTGAGCCGCTGTTGCCAGGCATCGCCACGATTTACCGCGAGGGGGCACGTATCGGCGACACGCCGCTGCCGCTGATGCCCGCGGGCGACGAGGTGGAGCTGGCCTTTGGCCCGCAGCAGCATCTGCGGCTGGAATTCGCCGCACTCGACAATGCGACCGGCGACCGGGGTCTTTTCTTCACATCAGGCACGCGGACCCAAGACATGGTGTTCCGCATCCGCAACCTGTCGGACGAAGCCGAGGTGATCGAGACACGCTTTGCCCTGCCCTATTCCGAGGAGGAGGATCTGGAGGTGCGCGTCACCACCGACCCCGCCCCCGACACCCGCGACGTGGAAGACCGGCGCGGCGTGGCCGAGTGGGTCTTGGACGTGGCCCCCGGTTCGGAAACGGAGGTCGAGATCGGCGTCACGCTGGAATGGCCCGAAGGCGAAACATTGATCTGGCAGCCCTGACGGGCGGCGTCAGAACCGCTCTGCCCGCAGGACTTCGCAGTCGGTGACGGAGACGACGCCGATGTGCGGCTCGACCACGGCAAAGGCCGCTTCCAGAAGCGTGTCGAGCCTGTCGGGCCGCACGATGCACACGACCGACACCATGCCGCCCGCGCGCCCGACCTGACCGGCGCGGGTCCAATGGCCCGATCGGCCCGACCCGCCCTTGACCGGCAGCACCGTGAAGCCGGTCACATCGGCCTTCAGCAACGCGGTGGTCAGCCGGGTTTCCATGATTTCCTCGATCGTGATCTCGACGCGTTTGGCGGGATGGGTCTTCATGTCAGCCTCCGGTGATCAGGCGCGCGACCGACAGGTAGATCGCCAGCCCCAGGGTCAGGTTGAAGGGAAACGTCACGCCCAGCGACATCGTCAGATAGATCGAGGGGTTCGCCTCGGGCAGAGCCACGCGCATCGCGGCGGGGACGGCAATATAGCTGGCGGACGCCCCCAGCACCATGAAAAGCATCGTGCTACCGGTTCCAAGACCTAGTGCTACGCCCGCCACGCCGCCCGCCATCGCCCCGATCAGCGGCATCAAGATGCCGAACGCCAGAAGCCCTGGCCGCAGCACGTCGCGCGAATTGCGCAAACCCCGCCCCGCGACCAGCCCCATATCCAGCAGAAACAGGCAAAGGACCCCCTGGAATGGCGAGACGATGAAACTTGCGATGCGGGTCAGACCATCGGTGCCGGTGATCCAACCGATGACGAAACTGCCGATCAGAAGGACGATGGACCCGTTGAGCAGGATTTCGCGCCACAAATCGCCGTCCACCGACCGGCCGGCCCCCGACCGCGCCACCAGCCAAAGCGCCGAGAGGATCGCGGGTGCCTCCATCACGGCGGCCACGGCAACCATCCAGCCATCGTAGGCAAGGCCCGCGCTGTCCAGAACGGAGGTGCCGGCGACGAAGGTCACGATGGAGATCGAGCCGTAGTGCGCGGCCACGGCGGCGGCATCGAGGGCGGAGAGTTTCGTCATCGCCCGCAGCATCAGATAGGCCACGAACGGCAATGCCGCCGACAGGACCCCACCCGCAACGAGCGCCCCGACCAGCGTCGCGGAGAACCCGGCTTCGTTCACGGCGACGCCGCCCTTGAAGCCGATGGCGAACAGAAGATAGATCGACATCCCCTTGGCCACCGCTTCGGGCACCGACAGATCGGACCGGGCCAGCGCGGCGAACAGGCCCAGCGCAAAGGACAGGATGATCGGCGACGTTAGGTTGCCGATGGCAAGATCGATCAGATCCATCGTCTGGTCCTTCCGCGAAGATCGCAGGGTCCCGACCGACACGCGCGTCGTTCGATCGGGCCGGTCATATCTGCGAGAACCGGTCCGTGACGGCGTCATGGCCTTCCAGCGTGCCATCCACGATGTCGTTCCAAAGGGCATGGAGCACCAGATCGCCCGCGTCCACCGCCGCGCGCACGAAGGGGAATGTCATCAGATTGTCGATCGACGTGAGAACAGCCTGCTTTTCCAGCGCTTCACGTCGTTCGGCGTCGTCCTCTATGGTCTGGACCGCCTCCCAGCCGGGGCGCAGCATGTCCATCCAACGGCCCACGAAACTGTCCTGCGCCTCCAGGGCCGGGGCGTGCCCCATGCACATCTTGTCGCAAGCCTCGACGCCGCCGCACTGCGAATGTCCCAGCACCATGATCTGCGAGACGCGCAGCGACGTGACCGCGTATTCGATGGCCGCCGACGTGCCGTGGCGCAATCCGTCCGGCTCATAGGGGGGGACCAGGTTGGCGATGTTGCGATGGATGAAGAATTCGCCCTGTTCGGCCCCGAAGATCGACGTGACGTGGACCCGGCTATCGCAGCAGGAGATGACCATAACGCGCGGACGCTGTCCTTCGGCACCCAGCCGGCGGTACCACGCCGCGTTGTCCGCGAAGGTCGTCGCCTTCCAACCGTGGTATCGTTGAACCAGCGATCCGGGAAGCGGGCGGGTCGGGCGCATGGTGTCTCTCCTTCAAGCTGGCCGCTTCTAACCTTGGACTTCGAGCGAATTCGAGCGATTTCTGAACACGATCGCCGAATGGTCGCCCCGGTTTCGCCCCGGTTGCCCGGCAATTCGAACCTCAGACGCCGTGGGGGCATCAGATGAGGAAGACCAGGACATGACGCATACCGTTGCCACGCTGCACCCGATCGAAACGGTCGCCTTCGACCATGCGACCCTGGCCGCGTTCTGCACCGCGGAAGGGCCGCGGGCGGAGGAGACGATCACCAAGGCCCTGACCGATGTGGAAACGCTGATCGCGCAGATCGGCGCGCAGGGCGACCATGTCAGGGGCGTGATGCGCAGCTGCGCCGAGCTGCAACGCATTTCGGCGCTGATCGGGATGACGACGATCCGCGATGCTGCCGGCGCTGTCCTGACCTGTCTTGCGCAGGACGACGCCACCGCCCTGCGGGCCTGCATCGCGCGGCTTGTCCGGTTGGGAGAGCCCAAGCAGACCGGCGGCTGGGCGATGGAACGGACGCCCGACACCGTCGCCTGAAGGCCTTTCGCCGGACGTTCCCCGGTCGCTACGGGCGGGGCGGCCCTTGCGGCGGGGGGCGCGGACGTTATCGTGTGCCTCGCCGCAAATCCGCGGAGCCGAGGACAAGATGACACCCAAGTTTGCCGCGCCCGACACCCGCGCCACCCCGATCCGGATCGTCCCGACGCAGGGCTTCGACGATTGGCTGGCCGGCCAGGATGAGCCGGTGCGCGACTGGGTCGGGGCGAATGGCTTCACCGGTGCGGCGGGACAGGTTCTGCGGCTGCCCGCGCCCGACATGTCCGTGGCCCGCGTCCTTCTGGGCTGGGGCGGCACGACCCAGCGGGCGCGCGGCCGGTTTCTGGCGGCCCGCGCGGCGACGCAGCTGAAAACCGGAACCTAC
>NZ_CXSU01000011.1:69299-212984 GCF_001403795.1 Jannaschia donghaensis
CTCGACGGTGATCTGACGGCCAACGAGATGGAGGAGGCGGCGCTTGGCTGGCTTTTGTCGAGCTACGGCTTCACCCGGTACAAGGGCAAGGCCACCGACGGCGCACATCTGAAGGCGCCCAAGGGCATCGACGCCGCCCGCCTGGAGGCGATCGCGGCGGGCGAGTTCCTGACGCGTGACCTGATCAACACGCCCGCATCCGACATGGGCCCGGACGAGTTGGAACAGGCCGCGCGCGATCTGGCCGCCACGCACGGGGCGACTTTGCACGTGACCGAAGGCGACGATCTGCTGACGCAGAACTTCCCGCTGATCCATGCGGTGGGGCGTGCCGCAACCCGCGTGCCCCGTTTGATCGACATGACCTGGGGGACGGACGGGCCGCAGGTCACGTTGGTGGGCAAAGGCGTGTGTTTCGACACCGGCGGCCTGAACCTGAAACCCGGCGCATCGATGGGCCTGATGAAGAAGGACATGGGCGGGGCCGCGACGGTGCTGGGCCTTGCCCATATGATCATGGCGACCGGATCCACGCTGCGCCTTCGGGTCCTGATCCCGGCGGTGGAAAATGCCGTCGCGGGCAACGCCTTTCGGCCCGGCGACATCCTGACCGCGCGAAACGGCCTGACGGTGGAGGTCAACAATACCGATGCCGAGGGTCGCCTGGTGCTGGCCGATGCGCTGGCCCTGGCGGACGAGACGCCGCCCGACCTGATGATCTGCATGGCGACGCTGACCGGTGCCGCGCGCGTGGCCGTCGGGCCCGACCTTGCCCCGTTCTACACCGACGACGACGCGCTTGCGATGGCGCTGGCGCAGGCGGGCAAGCGCGTGCGCGACCCCCTTTGGCGGATGCCGCTGCACCGCCCCTATGATGCGATGATCGAGCCGGGGATCGCCGATCTGGACAACGCGCCGTCGGGCGGATTCGCGGGCAGCATCACCGCCGCCCTGTTTCTCGACCGGTTCGTGCGCGATACGCCGCTTTTCGCGCATTTCGATATCTACGGCTGGAACCCGACGGCCGCGCCCGCCCGCCCCAAGGGTGGCGTCGGCATGGCCGCGCGCGCGATCTTCGACGCGCTGCCCAAGGTCCTCGCATGACGGCCTACGACCCACGAATGACGCCGGCCAACGGCCATGCCGCCGCGTACGAATTGCGCGGGCTGGTCGAGGCGACCCGCTATGTCAAAGGCACGGTCCGCACGGTACAGCAGCCCCTGGTGAACCTGTCGGACAGCCCGCGCGGCGAACGCTCCAGCCAGCTTCTCTTCGGAGAGGCGTTCCGCGTCATCGACGAACGCGACGGCTTTGCCTTCGGTCAATCCCTGCGCGACGGATACTGCGGCTATGTCATCGCCGGGGCCCTGACCCGGCAGGAAGCGGCGACGCATTGGGTCGCCGCCCCCGCCACGCATCTCTATCCCAAGGCCCGGCTCAAGGCCCCGCCCGAAGTCGCGATCTTTTTCGGCAGCCACGTCCGCGTCACCTCGGATCTTGGCGATTTCAAGAAAATTTCGACTGGTCACTTCATCCCGACGGGGCACCTTCAAAGCCTGCGCGCCCGGTTTTCGGACCCGGTGGGCGTGGCGGACATGTTTCTGGGCACACCATATCTTTGGGGTGGGTCGTCTCGCTGGGGCATCGATTGTTCGGGTCTGGTGCAGATGGCGCTGGTTGCCTGTGGCCACGATTGCCCGCGCGACAGCGATCAGCAGCGGGGTGTGGGCCGCGAATTGCACCCCGATGAGCCCGCGCGGCGCGGCGACCTCGTGTTCTGGAAGGGCCACGTCGGCTTCATGTCTGACGACACGACATTACTCCACGCGAACGCCCACCACATGGCCGTCGCCTACGAGCCGCTGACACAGGCCTGCGCCCGGATTGCCGCCGGCGAAAACGGAGCGGGATCGGGCGATGTGGTGATGCGACGGCGGGTGGAGACGGGACGCTAGTTCGTGTGTGTCCGCTTTGCGGACGAAGCGCTATTTCGCTGCGACTGCGCCAAGGCCTGCTTTTGTAATGCGAGACCTACCTACCCAGCCATCTTTCTAAGATTGACCAAAGTAGTAGGCCCAGAAGGCCGAGCAAAGCCATTTGTGACAGAAATCCTGACCACAAGCTGGTTAGGACGTAGGTTTCCATGAGCTCTGGATAGTCGATGTATCTGCGCCGGTCTGGCAGGATGAAGGCGAGCGCCCCTTGGAACGCGGTGCTGCCGATTAGCGCGATATGCAAAACCCAGAAAAGGATCTTGGTCAGGGTTGGATATCTCATCGCGCCGCACCGCGTTTGCACCCAAGTTATCGCCCCGAAGACCGCCATTGCGATGCCAAGGTTCAGCGTGAAATAACCATGGCTCACAACATAGTAGGTGTCGTGATACGCGGGCTCTGTTTGTTTGATTTGGCTTGGAACAAACTGGACTTGCGCAAAGCTGGCGGCCCCAAAAGCTCCGTAGACGACCGCAGCGGCAAAGAATAACGCAGCTGGCTTCCAACCGCGAAGATGAGCCAGAAGCGGAGCAAATATCAAACCAAACAGAGACACTAAAGAATAAATCACGATCACGTTCTCTTGACCTGATATGCCATCTGCCACTGAAGCCGACATTGATCAATGTCGCAGCATCAGTTGGAATGGGTTCAGTCAGGACGTTCGCTGCGAACCGACAGTCTTCCGACAGGCCAATTTGAACCGCCCCCGCACAGGCGCACAAATTCCCTCTTGGTTTCGCAAACGGTGCGATTCGATATGGGTGACGCGGATCCCCCGTTCCTTCCTTTGAAATCCGACGCCCTATACAGCCGGCCTGCGACCGCTATACCGAGGGCGAAATTGACCCCCGAACGTCAGGACCCCCATGGCCCCCCGCCTGATCAAAGGCTTCCTCACCGTCGGCGGCTGGACCATGCTCAGTCGTGTTCTGGGCTTCGTGCGCGACATCCTGATCGCGCGGTTTCTGGGCACCGGCGTCGCGGCAGAGGCGTTTTTCGTCGCGTTTTCCCTGCCCAATATGTTCCGACGGTTCTTCGCCGAAGGCGCATTCAACATGGCCTTCGTCCCCCTTTACGCAAAGAAGCTGGAGGCGGAGGGCGCGGAAGCCGACGCCTTCGCCCGCGACGCGGTTGCTGGCATGGTGATGATCCTGACGCTCTTTTCGGTGGTCGGCATTGTGTTCATGCCCGCGCTGGTCCTGGCTATGGCGTCAGGGTTCGCCGACGACGCCCGCTTCTCCCTCGCGGTGTTTTACGGTCGGATCGCGTTTCCTTATATCCTGCTCATTTCGCTGGCCGCCCTGGTGTCGGGCGTGCTCAATTCGAACGGTCGTTTCCTTGCGGCCGCGGCGGCCCCGGCGCTGCTGAACATCGTCTTCGTCGCTGCCGTCGCCCTGGTGTGGTTCTTTCCCTGGCTGGTGCCCTACGCAACGCCAGTGCCCGAGTTGATCTTCGGCCGTGCGCTGATCTGGGCCGTCCCGGTGGGCGGTGCCGCGCAGCTTGCTCTGGTGTGGTGGGCCGCGGCCCGTGCGGGGCATCGCCTGCTGCCGCGCCGTCGACCACGCCTGACCAAGGATCTCAAACGCCTGCTCGTCATCGCGGCCCCTGCGGCGCTTGCCGGCGGCGTGGTGCAGGTGAACCTGCTGGTGGGGCGTCAGGTGGCCAGCTATTTCGACGGGGCGGTCGCCTGGCTGAACTACGCTGACCGCCTGTATCAGCTGCCCTTGGGCGTTGTGGGCATCGCCATCGGCGTCGTGTTGTTGCCCGACCTGTCGCGCCGCGTCCGCGCGGGCGACGAGGACGGCCAGCGCGACGCGTATTCCCGCGCGTTCGAGTTTTCCTGGCTTCTGACCATCCCGTCGGCGGTTGCCCTCTTGGTGGTGCCCCTGCCGCTGGTTTCGGTCCTGTTCGAAAGGGGGGCCTTCGACGCGGACGATACGGCGGCGACGGCCATCGCGCTGATGATCTATGCAGTGGGCCTGCCGGCCTTCGTGCTTCAGAAAGTGCTGCAACCGATCTATTTCGCGCGCGAAGACACGCGGAGCCCGCTGCGGTTTGCCGTCGTCTCTCTTGTCATCAACGCGGTCGTCGCGCTTGGGCTGTCGCCGGTGATCGGCTGGCCCGCCGCTGCCCTTGGAACCACGCTCGCGGCCTGGGGCATGGTCGTTCTTCTGGCGCGCGGGGTCCGCGGCTTGGGGGCCCTTGCCACATTGGACGACCGCGCGCGGACGCGGGCCTGGCGCATCGTCCTGGCGGCGGTGCTTATGGGGTTCGTGTTGTGGATCACGATGCTGATCCTGGGGCCGATGTTCGCCGGCACCTGGCGCGGGCTGGCGCTGGCGGTGCTGGTCGGGATGGGCATCCTGTCGTATTTCGGGTTCGCGCAACTGGTCGGGGCCGTGCGGCTGGCCGAGCTGAAGGCGGCCCTGCGGCGTCAGCGCTGACGCAAGCGCTGGCGCAGGTGCGCAAGTGCGCCAGGGAACAGCAGCACGGCCAGCGCGTACCCCGTGGCCGCCCCGCCCAGATCGGCCGTCCAATCCGGCAGCCATCCGAACCCGCGCGTAGCGACCAGGCCGAAGACCGGTTGGATCGCCAGCAGAAAACCGATCAGCAGGCATGCCTTTTTCGGGTCGGCGCGCGTCAGGCCCCGTTGCGTCAGATAGGTGAATGCCCCGATCAGGCCATAGGCCGCGGGATACCCCCCGAACAACGGCGAGGCCGCGTCGAACAGGATCAGATACATCAGCGCCCCGCCGGTCGCCGCGCCGAAAAAGATGAAAAGCACCCGCAGATTGGGATAGACGGGCGAGACCGCGTTACCGAGCGCCAGGACGAAGACCGCGACGAAGGCCGCGTGAACCATGCTGCCGTGCAAGAACGGATAGGTCAAAACCCGTACCACCTGTCGCAGCGGGAAGCTGCGGTTTTCCCACATCCATGACCAGACGCTGTCGATCACGGCCCAGTCGCGCAGGGCCGTCAGACGCCAGCCCACCGCCTCCCGACCGCCGATGAAGCCGGCCGTACCAGCCTGGAACAGAAGCTCGATCGCGATGACGACGACGGCAAGGGCGACCACGACGGGGGGCAGCGTGTTGAAGGGGCTCTGGTTGCGGGGGTCCATCATGGCGGGCCTCGTTGACGGGGATTGCCCCGGTGGCTAAGCGATGGGCCGATCCGTGACCAGCCCCGCGAGGACAGACCGATGGCCGAGACGCCGACCTTCACGCCGCGCATTTTTTCCGGGATCCAGCCGTCGGGTGGGCTGACGCTGGGCAATTACCTGGGCGCGATCACCAAATTCGTCGACTGGCAGGATCGCGGCACGCACGAGACCTTGTTCTGCATGGTCGATCTGCATGCGATCACCGTGCCGCAGACGCCCGATGCCCTGCGCCACAACACCCGCGAGCTGTGCGCCGGGTTCCTGGCCAGCGGCATCGACCCCGAGCGCAGCATCCTGATCAACCAAAGCCAGGTGCCCGAACACGCCCAGTTGGGCTGGATCTTCAATTGCGTCGCACGGATGGGTTGGATGGGTCGGATGACCCAGTGGAAAGACAAATCCGGCAAGAACGCGGAGGCGGCGTCGCTGGGGCTGTTCGCCTATCCCGCGCTGATGGCGGCGGACATCCTTCTTTACAAATCGACCCACGTGCCGGTGGGCGAGGATCAGAAACAACATATCGAGCTGACACGCGACATCGCCGCAAAGTTCAACCACGATTACGGCGTCGATTTCTTCCCCCTGACCGAGCCGGTCATCGAGGGCACGGCAACGCGGATCATGTCGTTGAAGGACGGGACAAAGAAGATGTCCAAGTCCGACCCGGTGGAGGCGAGCCGGATCAATCTGACCGACGATGCGGACACGATCGCCAAGAAATTTCGCAAGGCGAAGACCGACCCTGATCCCCTGCCCGGCGCGGTCGAGGACCTGGAGGGGCGGCCGGACGTTCGCAACCTGGTCAACATATATGCCGCGCTGGAGGGCCGTTCGGTCGATGCCGTCCTGACCGAGAAGGCGGGCGGGCAATTGGGTCATTTCAAGCAGGATCTGGCGGACCTTGCCGTCTCCAAGCTGGGCCCTGTGTCGATGGAAATGGCGCGCCTGATGCGCGACCCGGCCGAGATCGATCGCATCCTGACCCGCGGGTCGGAGCGGGCGCGGGAAATTTCGGTGCCCGTCCTGCGCGAGGTCTACGATATCGTCGGCATGGTCCGCTGATGGAATGCCACGCAGGCGTTCCCGGCTGGATCCGCATGCGACGAAACGCATCGGTCCGGGCCGGCGTCCCCCGCACCTTGGGCGTTGCCCCGATGGCAAATTCCGCTATCAAGTTTGCAACGATTAGAATGGGCAGAGCATGACCGAAGCAAATTCACCGGATCCTCAGGGTCCCGGCCCGATCGCCGCGCGCGATTGGATCAAGGTCCTGTCGGAATACCGCGACCCGAGCACTTTCCGCAGCTGGTTCGAAGTGGCTGTGACCGTCGTACCCTTCGTCGCGCTCTGGGCGCTGGCGTGGTGGGCGTTGTCGATCAGCGCATGGCTGACACTGGCGATTTCGCTTTGCAACGCAGCGTTTCTGCTTCGGCTTTTCGCGATCCAACACGATTGCGGTCACGGGGCCTTCTTCCGAAGCCGCGCCGTCAGCGACTGGCTCGGCCGGGTGCTTGGGGTGCTGACGCTGACGCCGTATGACGTGTGGCGGCGGGCCCATTCGATCCACCATTCGGGAACAGGTAACCTAGCACGCCGCGATTTGGGCGAGATTTCCACCCTGACGGTGGCGGAATACCGGGCGCTGTCGCCGTTGCGCAAATTGCAGTATCGCGCCTATCGGCATCCCGTCGTATTGTTCGGCCTTGGGCCCGGCTATCTGTTTTTCGTACAAAACCGCCTGCCGATGGGATTGATGGCGCAGGCGCGCTATTGGCTGAGCGCGATGTACACCAACGCGGCGATCATCGCGGCCCTGAGCCTGGTGGTGTATTTCGGCGGCTGGATGCCGGTTCTGCTGATCTTCGTGCCGTCGACATTGCTGGCCGGAACGGCCGGGGTCTGGCTGTTCTATGTGCAGCATCAATTCGAAACGACCCGCTGGGACGAGGATGCGGACTGGGACCTGCACGAAAGCGCGTTCCACGGATCGTCGCATTATGTGCTGCCCCCCGTCCTGCAATGGCTGAGCGCGAACATCGGGATCCACCATGTCCACCACCTCTACAGCCGCATCCCCTTCTATCGCCTACCGGACGTAATGCGGGACCACGCGGGGCTTTCGACCGTGAACAAGATGACCATCCGTGAAAGCTTCGCGAATGCGCGGCTGCATCTGTGGGACGAAAAGAGCCGGCGGCTGCTGTCTTTCCGCGAAGCGAAGACTGTCGGCTAAGGCACCTGACGAAGGCCGGCGGAGCGGTTTTTGCCGCTTCGGACGGCGGGCTGTGAGGCCGAGGCATCGCCTCAGAGCGTGAGGTGCCTGGCCCTCGACCCGCGCTCGATCGCGGCGGCGTGAAGCGGATCGATCTCGAATTCGTAGCGGATTTCGCGCAAAAGCTCCAACTCGGTCTGGAATACCTTGCCGTCTGCCGCCGCAACATCGCAGGCGAGGGCATAGGCCGTCTCGTAATGCGTGTCGGGGACGCTCTCCTTGATCAGCCCGATGATGGCGTCCAGCCCGTCCTCCTCCTCCAGCAGGTCGAAGACGGTCTGGGCGATGCCTTCCAGCCGATCTTCGTCGAAGCCCGCGAAAATTGGCAGGTGGTTCACGATGGACTGGATGGTGAGCAGCTCGGACGTGCGGATCGTGGCATCCGACGCGGATACCGTGATCATCAGCGCGACGAGCGCATCCTGCGGGGAAAAACTGTGGTCGGTCATTGAATGCTCCTTGCCACAGGGATTTATTGACGGGGTCGCACCGTCACAATAGGTGAGGTCGGCTTTAACCCCGAGGATGCCCCCATGACGAGTTTGCGCGACGCTGCGATGACATCGAAGGCCTGGCCTTTCGAAGAGGCGCGCAAGCTGTTGAAACGGGTGGAGAGTGCCGGCAAGGATCATGTCCTGTTCGAGACGGGATACGGGCCCAGTGGCCTGCCGCATATCGGGACGTTCGGTGAGGTCGCGCGCACGACGATGGTGCGCCGCGCGTTGAACGTCATATCGGATATTCCGACGCGGCTGATCTGTTTTTCCGACGATCTGGACGGGATGCGCAAGGTGCCCGACAACGTGCCGGACCCAGCGGCTCTGCGCGAACATCTGCAGAAGCCGCTAACGCGCGTTCCCGACCCGTTCGGCACGCACGACAGCTTCGGCGCGCATAACAATGCGATGCTGCGGCGGTTCCTGGACACGTTCGGCTTCGAATACGAGTTCATCTCGGCGACGGAATTCTATGGCTCGGGCCGGTTCGACACGGTGCTGCGGCGTGCGGCGGAGCGATACGACGATCTGATGGAGATCATGCTGAAGTCATTGCGGGAGGAGCGGCGTCAGACCTATTCGATCTTCCTGCCGATCCACCCCGAGACCGGGCGCGTCCTTTATGTGCCGATGAAGCATGTGGATGCGCAAGACGGCACCGTGACCTTCGACGACGAAGACGGGCGCGAATGGACGTTGCCGGTGACGGGCGGGAACGTGAAGTTCCAGTGGAAGCCAGACTTCGGCGCGCGCTGGGCCGCGCTGGGCGTGGATTTCGAGATGTACGGCAAGGATCATGCTGCGAACACGCCGATCTATGGTGGGATCTGTCGCGCGCTGGGCGGGACGGCCCCGGAGAATTTCACCTACGAGCTGTTCCTCGATGCCGAGGGGCACAAGATTTCCAAGTCGTCGGGCAACGGCATCAGTATCGACAAATGGCTGACCTACGCCGCAACGGAGTCGCTGTCGTATTTTATGTATGCCAAGCCGAAGACGGCCAAGCGGATGCATTTCGACGTGATCCCCAAGGCGTTCGACGAATATCACCAGCAGCTGCGCGCCTACCCTGATCAGGACGCGGAAAAGCAGGCAAACAACCCGGTGTTCCATATCCACGGCGGTGACGTCCCCGCATCGGACATGGTGGTGCCCTTCACGATGCTGCTGAACATCGCCAGCGTGTCGGGGGCCTCGGATAAGGACGTGCTTTGGGGTTTCATCAATCGCTATGCGCCCGATGCCTCCCCCTCCGCCAACCCCCAGATGGACGCGGCCGCGGCGGGTGCGGTGCGGTATTACAATGATTTCGTGAAGCCGACGAAAGTCTATCGCGCGCCGACCGAGCCCGAGCGTGCGGCGCTGGAAGCGCTGCGCGACGGATTGCGAAATTGGGACGGGGACGTCACCGACGAAGCGTTGCAAGGGTTGGTCTATGACGTCGGCCGGGACAGGTTCGACCCCATGCGAGACTGGTTCAAGGCGCTGTATCAGGTGCTTCTGGGTGCCGATCAGGGACCGCGTTTCGGCGGATTCATCGCGCTGTATGGTGTGGCGGAGACGGCCGATCTGATCGACCGCGCGCTGGCCGGAGAGCTGGGCTGAGGCGTCGCGGCGCATTGTCCGACACCTGAAGTGTTCTAGCATCAAATTAATTAGTTGATGGAGGACGCGAAGATGAAGGGACTGCTTGTTTCGATATCGGTGGCGCTGGCGGCGGGGCCGGCGCTGGCCGACGAAAGTGCGATCCAAGGTGTGATCGGGTCGCAGATCGAGGCGTTCAAGGTCGACGATTTCGGCACCGCCTTCACCTATGCGGCGCCAAATATCCAAGGCATGTTCGGATCCGCGGACAATTTCGGTCTGATGGTCCGGCGCGGATACCCGATGGTCTGGCAGCCCGGCACCGTCGAATACCTGGGGGTGGATGACGCCGGCGCGCTGTGGCGTCAGGATGTGCTGATCACCGACGGGTTCGGGCGATTGCACAAGCTGCGCTACACCATGGTGGAGACAGCCGACGGCTGGAAGATCGCGGGCGTGCAGATCCTGGAAGCGCCCGAAGTGGGTGTCTGAAGGCCGCGATTGACCTTAACCCGTCGTTAATCGTTTCCCGGCAGGTTGTACCGCATCGGGGGCACTGAGTCGCCCCTCGCGGGGGAACCCCGCACACTCACAGACGAGGACCGTCCCGGCCAAAGGCCAGGGCGGTCCTTTTCGTTTGGGCCGCAATCACGAAGCACTGGCGCGACGCCGAAGGGGACGACATGAACAAGGTGATCACCGAGGGACTGCAACTGACACCACCGCCGTTCGCCGACGGTTTGACCGTCTGGTCGAGCCAGGACGGTCTGGCCGGATCGGACACCTATGCCACTGCGTCGAACGCCGCGATCGTCGCGGCCGATCAGGACTTTGGCGGCTGCCTCGAACTGCTCAAGACCAGCGGCCTTCAGAAGGTGCGATGGATGGGCGATACCGGCGTCGTCCCCGGGTGCTATCTGCGGGTCACGATCCGGGTGAAGGCGGTGTCGGGGAACCTGCCGCGGGTCCGTGCGGCGGCGACCCCCGTCTTCGCAAACGGGGACATCGTGTTTGGACCGGCGACGTCGGGGCCAGAAATCGAGCTGACATCCTATGGCCGGGTGGAAACGGTCAGCGTGATCTTCGCGACGTCCAACCGCAGCGGCGTGGACCTGACTTTCGACGACCGCACGGCAAACGTTCATATCGGCCTTGACCTTCTGGGGTCGAATGGCGGGGTCGTGCGGATCGATGATATAGAGGTCGAGGATGTCACGGGCGCATTCCTGGGCGGGCTGATCGACGTGGTCGATGTGCGTGATTACGGCGCGACGGGCGACGGGACGACCGACGACAGCGCCGCATTCGAGCGGGCGGACAGGGCCGCAGACGGACGCACCGTGCTGGTGTCGGACGGGACCTATTGGCTGAATGAGCATGTCACGTTCAACAGCCCCGTCCGGTTCGAGGGCAGCTGCAGGATGCCCGCCGCCAAGCGCCTGAGCCTGGTACGGAACTTCGACATCAACGCCTATATCGACGCATTCGGCGGGGACGAGGAGGAAGGTTTTCGCCGCGGCATCCAGGCGCTGTTCAATTTCACCGACCACGACACGCTGGACCTGCGGGGACGGCGGATCGAGCTGACGCGGCCCATCGATGTGCAGGCAGCGGTCTTCGACAAGCGGACCTATGCCAACCAGCGGTCAATCAAGAACGGCCAGCTGGATATTCAGGACAGCCCGGCTTGGACCACCGGCGTCGTCACGGGCGGCGCGGATTTCGACGCCGACGACCCGCGCGTTCTGACGAACGTGGCCAACATCGCCCAGATCGAGGTCGGATCGCTGGTCGAAGGGCCGCAGGGTGTGGGACGGGAAATATATGTCCTGGCCAAGGACGTGGACGGGGGGCGGATCACGCTATCCGCCGCGCTCTGGGGCGCACCGGGACGGCAGATCTATACCTTCCGGCGGTTTCGCTATGCGCTGGATTTCAGCGGGTTCGACGTGTTGCAGCGATTCACGCTGCAGGATGTCGAAATCCTCATGGCGGGACGCGCATCGGGCATCCTGCTACCGCCGGCCGGGATCATTTTCCATGTGAAGGATTGCTTCATCAACGGGCCGAAGAATCGCGGCATCACCAGCCACGGTGTCGGATGCCAGGGCCTGCTGATCGATCGATGCCAGTTCCTGTCGACCGAGCAATCCAAGGACGTGGAGCAGCGGGAGACCATCGGCTTTAACGTCAACGCGAACGACACCAAGATCCGCAACAACCGCGCGGTGAAATTCCGGCATTTCGCCGTCATCGGGGGGTCAGGCCACATCGTCACTGGCAACCATTTCTTCCAGGGCGACGACGATATTCTGGGAAACCGGACCGCCGGTATCGTATTCGCGAAGGCGCAGGCCAAGACGGTCGTGGTCGGAAACTACATCGACAACGCCTATCTGGAGTGGACGAACGAACACGACGGCGACCCCGATTTCGCCAGCGAGTTTTCGTTCGGGGGGCTGATGATCGTGGGCAACATCATCTTCTCCTCCAACGTGCCCAGCAGCTATGCGCCGTTGCACATCAAGCCCTTTGGACCGGGACACTATATCAATGGGATGACGGTCACGGGCAATACCTTCAAAACGATCCGGGGTCAGGCGCTGAACCGGGTGGATCTGGTGGACACCACGCACGCGCAACTGGATTACGGTCGGTTCACCGACATCAACATTCATTCCAACACGTTCCACGCCGTCGCCAAGCAGTTCCAGAACCCGATCACCGTGCCCATCGACGAAGGATCGGCACAGGCCACATGGGAAACCGATCTGACCGACTATTTGCCGTTCCGTGGGCAGGCGAAGGTTGTGACCGCCTTCATGGCGAACGGTGCGATTCGACGGGCGGACAATGCGACGGTCTTCGTTGCCCCCCATGCCGCGGGGCAGGTCGGGGGCGATCGCCAATCGGTCCGCCTGAGCTGGCCCGAAGCGGTCAAGGGACGCGGCTTCGTCACCGTCCGTTGTGACGCGCCCACCTGAGCGCGCAAACGACCGAGAGCGGCGTGGCGGCGACCTCCCGGAGGATCGCCGCCATCGTCTTTCGGAGCGAGAGAGCACCGCGCGGGCCCGAAACCGTGGCGGCCATCCCGATGATCCCGGCAATCAATCGCGCACGCGGAAGGTGCCAGCGGTTTGAGACGAGAATGACTGGCCCGATGACCAGACGGTGCGCGAAGATCAGGTTTTCGACCGTGGTGGTGGAGCGGTCTTCGACCAGAAGGGCTTCGATCGACACGCCTCGCGACAACGCCAGATCGCGGGCGACATGCGCTTCGGGGGCGCCGTGCGCGCCCTGGCCGCCCGTCAGACAGATGCGACCCACCCGGCCGTCATCGAACAGATCAACCGCGTGACCGACCCGCAGCCGGAGCGTGGGCGACGCCGTTCCATCAGGACGGACGGCGGCCCCGAGGACCAGGGCGGTGGGCGATTGCGCGATCATGGCCCTTTCTTGCACGGCTGTCCCCGCGCACAAGCGTCGGCTGGACGCCACGCCGCCCCATCCCTAGGGTCGCCTCGATACCAGACGGGAGGTTTCGATGGCGTTCGGCACAGTGATCCGCACCTATTATGACGGCACCTGGCACGACGGCGACGTGCCGGTCATGCGGGCCGCCGATCATGGCATGTGGCAGGGCAGCTCGGTCTTCGACGGCGCGCGCCGGTTCGAAGGCGTGACGCCCGATCTGGACAAGCATTGCTCCCGCGTGAACCGTTCCGCCGAAGCGCTGATGCTGGAGCCGACGATGGCACCGGAGCGGATCGTGGAGCTTGTGCACGAAGGGCTGGAGGGCTTCGCGCCGGACGCCGCGATCTATATTCGACCGATGTACTGGGGCATTCACGGAAGCGAGCTGGGGCTGGTGCCGTCGAAGGCCGAGACGGGTTTTGCGATCTGTCTGGAGGAAGTGCCGATGCACGCGCCCGACCGCACCACGACCCTGACCGAAACGCGGTTCCGGCACCCCGTGCAGGAAAGCTCCGTCTGCGACGCAAAGGCCGGGTGCCTGTATCCCAACAACGGCCGGATGCTGGCCGAGGCGCAAGCCAAGGGTTTCGGCAACGCCCTGTCTGCGGATGTCATGGGCAACGTGGCGGAAAGTGCGACGTCAAACGTGTTCATGGTGCGCGACGGTGAAGTGTTCACCCCGGTGCCCAACGGCACGTTTCTGGCCGGGATCACCCGCGCGCGCCACATCGCCAACCTGCGCGCCGACGGCGTGAAAGTGCACGAAAAGGTCCTGTCGTTCCAGGATTTCCGCGATGCGGACGAAGTCTTCCTGTCGGGCAACCTGACCAAGGTCACGCCGGTCACGGCCTTCGATGACCGCCAGTATCAGGTCGGCCCCGTCACCCGGAGAACGCGGGAGATGTACTGGGATTGGGCACTTTCCGTCGCATGATCCGTCGCCTGCTGGCGGCCCTGCCGCTGGTGGCGACACTGGGTGCCCTGCTCTGGGCGCTGCAGGCCAATCCGCTGGCCGCCCCCTTCGTGGAACGGTCGGCGGGCGACCTGGCGCTGACGCTGGAACAGCAGGTGCATCGCGCGGCGACGGCCGACTGGATTGAAGCGGCATTGACGCAAGCCGTCGCAGCCCGCGACGCGGACCGGGCCACGATGCTGATCGGGCTTGCGCAGGACCTGGGGCGCGACGTGGATACGACGGCTGCGACCGCTATGATCGCGGCCGAAACGGACACGCTGTCGGTCGCAGTCGACTGCGCGGTCTGCATGGCCGACACCTCCGCCTGTTCCAGCCTGTCGCATCTGACATTCTGCGCGGTTCCCTTCGAAATGACGGTTCTGGGGGACCTGAACGCATTGCGCCGCGCCGCGTTCGCCTTCGCCGTCGGGCAGGAGGTCGACGAAGTGGACGCGGGACTGGCCCTGGTCGGTCTGGGTGCGACGGGCGCGGTCCTCGTCTCGGGCGGATCGTCGGTGACGGTGAAGGCGGGCGCGACCCTGCTGCGCCTTGCCCGCCGCATCGGGTCGATCACGCCCGAGCTGACGCGCTTCATCCGCGTGCCGATCCGGTGGGCGCGTGTGGACGATTTCGTGCTGGGCACCGCGCGGATCGAAGACGTGACCGACGGCGCAGCCCTGGCGCGAATGGGCGCGCTGGCCGCCGACCTTGGCCGCGTGCGGGCCGCAACCTCGACGGCGGAGGCGCTGCGCCTGGCCCGGTTCGTCGATACACCGGCGGATGCGACGCGACTGGCCCGCGTGGCCGAAGCGGCGGGCCCCCGCACGACACGTACCTTCGCCGTACTGGGCAAGAGCCGGGTGTTCCGCGCCACCTTGCGGGTCAGCCGCGCGGCCACCGGAACGCTGATCCTGATCTGGCTGACGGCGGCGCAGATCGCGGTCATCCTGGGCACACGCATCGGGTCGCTGGCCGTCCGCAGCGTGATGCGCGCGATCTGACTGGCGGCGGTAACGCGGTGGACACAGTGGCATCCGGCAGGCAATGCTGAAGACCACGGAAACGACAATCGGGCCCCAAATGCGCAAGTTCCTCGTCATCCTGGACGACAGCCGCGAATGTCTGAATGCGATGCGGTTCGCGTCACTGCGCGCCGAACACACCGGCGGCGGCATCGAAGTCCTGTCGGTGATTCCGCCCGACGAGTTCAACCACTGGATCGGCGTCGGCGACATCATGCGCGAGGAGAGCCGGGAGCGTATCGTGGCCCATTTCGAAGTCTTCGCGAAATGGATGCGTGACAAGCACGGGCTGGACCCGCACCTGGTGATCCGCGAAGGAGAGCCGGTGACCGAAATCCTGGCCCAAGTGCGCGAGGATCGCGAGATCGGGGTCCTGGTCCTGGGGGCCAGCGCCGACGGGAAAGGGCCCGGACCGCTGGTCACTCAATTAACGAAGTCCGCGGGCTCTCTCCCGGTGCCGATCACCATCGTCCCGGGCGATCTCTCCAAGGAGCAGTTGGAGGGCATCGCCTGAGCAGCTCCGAAACTCCCGCTCGCCAGACATATTAGAATCGTTCCAAGTTATTGACAGCGTCGCCCCGAACCCTCACATTGGGATCGACACACCGGAGGTGCCCCATGTTCATCCAGACCGAAACGACGCCGAACCCCGCGACGCTCAAGTTTCTGCCCGGCCAGACCGTGCTGGAGGCGGGCACCGCCGATTTTCCGACCGCCGACGCCGGGGGAAAATCGCCCCTTGCCAAGCGCATCTTCGCGATCTCGGGCACGACCGGCGTGTTCTTCGGCAATGACTTCGTGACCGTTACGAAGGACGAAGGGACCGACTGGGACCACGTGAAGCCCGCCATCCTTGGCGCGATCATGGAGCACTACCAATCGGGTGAGTCCATCATGGAAGGCGCCGCCGAGGCGGCGCATGAGGCGAACCATTCCGAGGAAGACAGCGCCATCGTCGGCCAGATCACCGAACTTCTGGACACGCGGGTCCGTCCCGCGGTCGCGCAGGACGGCGGCGATATCACCTTTCACGGGTTCGAGCGCGGCGTCGTCTATCTGCAGATGAAGGGGGCCTGTGCGGGCTGTCCGTCGTCGACGATGACCCTGAAAATGGGGATCGAGAATCTGCTGCGGCATTACATTCCCGAAGTTTTGGAAGTCCGTCCCGTCGGTGTCTGACCGCCTCACCCTCGCTTTCGATACGTCGGCCGCGCATTGCGCGGCCGCTTTGCTGTCGGGTGACCGGGTTCTGGCCACCGCGTTCGAGTCCATGCGCAAGGGCCAGGCCGAGCGTCTGATGCCACTGCTGGAAGACGTGCTGGCCAAAGCCGGCCACGCCTGGTCCGACTTGGATGTCATCGGCGTCGGGACCGGGCCGGGCAATTTCACCGGCGTTCGCATCGCGGTGGCGGGCGCACGCGGGCTGGGCTTGGGGCTGGGCATCCCGGTCGAGGGTGTGACCGCCCCCGAGGCCTACGCCGCCGGGCGCGACGTGATCGTCTGTCTGGACGCGCCGCGCGACCGTGTGCATTTCGCCTATGGCTCCGAAATCCTGCTGGGCGACGTCGTCCCCCCGAATTGGCACGCGCCGTTGACCGGCCCGGCTGCCGCGCGGATCGCGGAGGCGTCGGGTCGGCCACTGGCCGAAACGCCCGACTTGGCGGTGGAGATCGCGCGGATCGCGGCGGACCGCGCCGCCCCCGGCCGCGCGCGACCCGCCCCCGTCTACATGCGTCCCGCGGATGCCGCGCCGGCATCGGACCCGCCGCCCGTGATCCTGCCGTGACCGCCGATGAGATGGCGCGTCTGCACGCGGCCGCATTCGAAGGGGCCGCCCGCTGGTCGGTCGATGGGTTCCAGGACATCCTCCATGATCCGCTGGTGTTTGTCGCCGCGACGACTTGCGGCTTCGTCGTCGGACGTGCCGTGGCGGACGAGGCGGAGCTTCTGACCATCGTGGTGGACGGCCCCGGGCGGGGACGTGGCGTTGGGCGCGGCCTGGTCGACGATTTCGCAGCCGAAGCCCGGCGGCGCGGCGCATCCCAGGCGTTCCTGGAGGTCGCGGAGGACAATTCCGCGGCCCGTGCACTCTACGATTCGACGGGATGGCACGTGGCGGGACGCAGACCCGGCTATTACGGCGGCATCGACGCGTTAATCCTGCGCAGAGCGCTCTGACATCGGGTCAAACCGCCTTGCAACAGGTTGACGTTCTCGCCCCCCTGCGGCCTTATCTTTCGCATCAATCGTGGTGCGGCGGCCGGATGTCGGCCAAACGCGCCCTTCGACGGGAGAGATCAATGACCATCAACAAGACCCTTATGGGTGCCGTGGCGACCATCGCGCTGACCGCCGGCATGTCCTTCGCCGACGGCCATTCGGCCAGCCCCGGCCTCGTCATCGACCTGGGCGGCAAGTTCGACAAGTCGTTCAACGAATCCGCCTTCAACGGTGCCCAACGCTGGGTCGAGGAAACGGGCGGCGAATACGCCGAGACCGAGCTGGCCAACGAAGCGCAGCGCGAGCAAACCATGCGCCGCATGGCCGAGCGTGGGGCCAACCCGGTCGTCGTACTGGGCTTCGCCAACGCCTCCACCCTGGAAGTGGTCGCGCCCGACTATCCCGACACCGACTTCGTTATCGTCGACATGGTCGTCGATCAGCCCAACGTGAAATCCATCGTCTTTTCGGAGCATGAAGGCTCCTACCTGGTCGGTATGATGGCCGCACTGGCGTCCGAGACGGGCACCGTGTCCTTCATCGGTGGCATGGACGTGCCCCTGATTTCCAAGTTCGCCTGCGGCTATGCCCAGGGTGCCAAAGCGGTGAGCGAGGACACCAACGTCATCGTCAACATGACCGGCACGACGCCCACCGCCTGGAACGACCCGGTCAAGGGTGCCGAGCTGACGCGCAGCCAGATCAGCCAAGGCTCCGACGTGGTCTTCGCCGCCGCCGGTGGCACCGGGATCGGCGTGCTGCAGGCCGCCGCCGATGCGGACATCCTGTCGATCGGTGTGGATGCGAACCAGAACTATCTGCACCCCGGCGAAGTCCTGACCTCCATGGTCAAGCGTGTCGACAACGCGGTCTATGATACCTTCACCCAGGCCGCCGCAGGCGAGCTGGAGGCCGGAATTCAGGTCATGGGCCTCGACAACGAAGGCGTCGGCTTCTCCATGGACGAAAACAACGCCGATCTGGTCACCCCCGAGATGGTTGCCGCCGTCGAGGAGGCGAAGGCCAAGATCATCGCCGGCGAGATCGAAGTCCACGACTTCACCACCGACAGCAGCTGCCCCGCCTACTGAGGCGCGACGCACCAGAACAGAACGGGGCCCGGTCGGGCCCCGTTTCACGATGACGATCCGGGGGCCGGCATGGACGAGACACTGGCGATCGAGTTGCGCGGCATCTCCAAGGCGTTCGGCCCGGTGCAGGCCAACAAAGACATCTCCATCCAGGTGAAGCGCGGGTCGATCCACGGCATCATCGGAGAGAATGGGGCCGGCAAGTCGACGCTGATGTCGATCCTCTACGGGTTCTACAAGGCCGATTCCGGCGAAGTCTTCATCGGGGGCCGGAAAACCGAAATCCCCGACAGCCAGGCCGCCATCGATGCGGGCATCGGAATGGTGTTCCAGCATTTCAAGCTGGTCGAAAATTTCACCGTGCTGGAGAACATCATCCTGGGCGCGGAAGACGGCGCGTTGTTGAAGCCGTCGCTGGCCAAGGCGCGGGATCTGCTCAAGAAACTGGCGGCCGACTACGAGATGGACGTCGACCCGGACGCCATCATCGAAGATCTTGGCGTGGGCCAGCAGCAGCGCGTGGAAATCCTCAAGGCGCTCTACCGCGAAGCCGATATCCTGATCCTGGACGAACCGACGGGCGTCCTGACCCCGGCCGAGGCAGACCACCTTTTCCGCATTCTCAAGGGTCTGCGCGACGAGGGGAAGACAATCGTTCTGATCACGCACAAGCTGCGCGAGATCATGGAGATCACCGACACGGTAAGCGTGATGCGTCGCGGCGAGATGACGGCGACGGTAAAGACGGCCGACACCTCGCCCGAAGAACTGGCGGAGTTGATGGTGGGCCGCAAGGTTCTGCTGCGTGTCGACAAGACACCGGCCAAGCCCGGCGAGGTCGTTCTGCACGTCGAAAACCTGCGCGTGATCGACGATCAGAAGGTCGAGCGTCTGCGCGGCATCGACCTGGAAATCCGCGCGGGCGAGGTGCTGGGCATCGCCGGCGTGTCCGGCAACGGACAATCCGAACTGCTGGAAGTGCTGGGCGGCTATGCGCGCGGCACCGGTACGATCCGAGTGAACGGCATCCCCATCGACCTGACCGGCAACGCGTCCGACGCGCGGACCCGGCGGGCGCGCGGCATCGCCCACGTGCCCGAAGACCGGCAACGCGAGGGGCTGATCATGGACTTCGCAGCCTGGGAAAATGTCGCTTTCGGTTATCACGACGACCCAAAATTCGCGCCGGGCCTTTTGATGGATCACAAGGCGATGCGCGCCGATTGCGAGGGCAAGATGGAGCGGTTCGACGTGCGCCCCCCAGACCCGACCCTGGCCGCCAAGAACTTCTCGGGCGGCAACCAGCAAAAGATCGTTCTGGCCCGAGAGATCGAGCGGAACCCCGACCTGCTGTTGATCGGGCAACCGACGCGCGGGGTCGACATCGGAGCGATCGAATTCATCCATCAGCAGATCATCGCCCTGCGCGATCAGGGCAAGGCGATCCTGCTGGTCAGCGTCGAACTCGACGAGATCATGGCCCTGTCAGACCGCATCGCCGTCATGTTCGACGGTCGCATCATGGGCGAACGACTGCCGTCTGAAACGGATCAACGCGAACTGGGTCTGATGATGGCCGGCATGACCGGAAAGGATGCGGCATGAACGACGCGTTGCCGAAGTGGGCCGACATCGTCCTGCTGCCCCTGATAAATCTGCTGCTGGCCCTGATCGTATCGGGCCTGGTGGTTGCATTGATCGGCAAGAACCCGTTCGAGGCGCTCTATATTTTGGTGAATGGAAGCGTCGGGTCGGCCTATGGCTGGGGTTACACGCTGTTCTATGCGACCAATTTTATCTTCACCGGCCTGGGTGTCGCCGTCGCGTTCCACGCACGAATGTTCAATATCGGCGGAGAAGGCCAAGCGGCGCTGGGCGGGCTTGGCGTGGCATTGGTGGCCTTGGCGATCGACTGGCCGCACTGGGCGCTGGCCCTGCCGGCGGCGGTGGTCGGCGGTGCGCTGTTCGGGGCCGCATGGGCCGCGATCCCGGCTTATCTGCAGGCCAAACGCGGAAGCCACATCGTCATCACGACGATCATGTTCAACTTCATCGCCAGCGCCCTGATGGTTTACCTTCTGGCAAACGTCCTGAAAGTGCCGGGCAGCGCCAGTCCCGAAACCGCACGCTTCGTCGAGGGCGCGCGCCTGCCCAACGCTTACGACGTGCTGCCGTGGCTGGGGTTTTCGCGCTCCACCCCCCTCAACATCAGCTTCTTCGTCGCCATCGTGGCCTGCGTCGCGGTTTATTTCCTGATCTGGCGCACCCGCCTGGGGTACGAGATCCGATCCTTCGGCAAATCGGAGCCGGGGGCCGTCTATGCCGGCATCTCCCCGATACGTATCACGATGATCGCGATGCTCATCTCGGGTGGACTGTGCGGGTTGATGGCCGTGAACGCGACCATGGGCGAAGCGGAGCGTCTGGTTCTGGACCCGGTGCAGGGCGCGGGCTTCGTCGGCATCGCGGTGGCCCTGATGGGCCGGTCGCATCCCGTCGGCGTGTTCATTGCCGCGTTGCTTTTCGGCGCGCTCTACCAGGGTGGGGCTGAGTTGACGTTCGAGATGAACGGCATGACGCGCGAGATGATCCTGGTGATCCAAGCCCTCGTGATCCTGTTTACAGGCGCGCTGGACAACATGGTGCGCGCACCGCTGGAAGCCATTTTCCTGTCGCGACGTCGCCCGACCCCGCCGGTTCCGACGACGCCGCTGGAACCGGGCGGTCACCCCGAGAAGGGCAAGGTGGAACCATGAACGACATCGCATTCTACCTTCCCGGTCTTTTCGCGGCCTGGAGCATTCAGCTCGTATCCTGCCTGACGCCCGGCCCCGTCGTGGCCGTCATCCTTGGAAGCGCTGCAACGGGCGATCGGGCGGGCGCATTGCGCGCCGCGGCCGGAACCGCGACTGCGGCAGGCATCCTCGCACTCCTTGTGTCGCTCGGCCTGGCTTCTGCGGCGACGGCGCTCAGCGAGGGGATTTGGGCGCTGCGATTGGCGGGGGCCGCCTATCTGGCTTGGCTCGCCTTCAATGCGTTTCGCCGGGCGACCTCCAAGACACCTCCTCTGCGGGCGGGCGGTGCGGGCGGATACCGAACGGCGCTTGCCGTAAGCCTTTCAAGCCCCAAAGCGCTGGCGTTCTGGCTTGCCATCGCCGCACTCGGCGGCATCGTGCATGCGCCATGGCCGGTCGTTGCCCTTTTCGTCGCCGGGTCGGTGACACTGTCGGCGGCTGTCCATTCGGGCTGGGCGATCTTCCTGTCTTCCACCGTGATGCGCGCCGCCTACGGTCGCGCGCGCCGCTGGATCGAGGGGACACTGGGCCTGTTCTTCGCCTTCTTCGCCTTCCGCCTCGCTACGGACCGGAGCTGACATGGACTATCTCGGCATTATCCAGATCCTCGACAGCTCGCTGCGCCTTGCAACGCCGCTGCTTCTCGCCTGCCTTGCCGGGCTCTTCTCGGAACGCGCGGGCATCTTCGACATCGGGCTGGAGGGCAAGATGCTCGCCTCGGCCTTCATGTCGGCGGCCGTCGCCAGTTTCACCGGCGATGTCTGGCTTGGCCTGCTCGCAGGTATCGCTGCGTCACTGGTGCTGGCCCTGATCCACGGCGTCGCGTCGATCACGTTCCGCGGCAATCAGCTCATCTCCGGCGTTGCGATCAACTTCCTCGCCTCCGGCCTGACAGTGGTGATCGGAGAGGCGTGGTTTTCGCTGGGCGGGCGGACGCCGCAGTTGGAAGGACCGGCCCGGTTCCAGGAGATCACCCTGCCCTTCGCCAACGCGATCCGCGATGTGCCCTACCTCGGCCCGATCTATGCGGATCTGCTGTCGGGCCATTCGATCCTTGTCTATGTCGCTTTGGCCCTCGTGCCGCTATCGTGGTGGGTCCTGTTTCGCACACGCTTCGGCCTGCGCCTGCGGGCCGTGGGCGAAAACCCGGCTGCCGTCGACACAGCGGGCGTCAGCGTCGTGGGCCTGCGCTATGCCGCCGTGATGATCTGCGGCGTCCTGTGCGGTGTCGCGGGGGCCTATCTGGCGACGGCTCTGTCTGCCGGTTTCGTCAAAGAAATGTCGGCAGGCCGGGGCTTCATCGCGCTGGCCGCGCTCATCTTCGCCAAGTGGCGGCCCTGGTACGCGCTTGGCGCAACGCTCCTGTTCGGTCTGCTGGAGGCGCTCGGCAACCGGTTCCAGTCGCTGGACCTGTTCGGCATTCCGATCCCCACGCAATTCATGCAGGCCCTGCCCTATATCCTGACGGTGGTGATCCTGGCCGGTTTCGTCGGCAAGGCCATCCCGCCGCGCGCCGGGGGGGAGCCTTATGTCAAGGAGCGCTGAGCTCGCCGCCCTAATCCGTGACCGCGCGGGGACGGAGGCACCGCGTCTGGGCCTGATCCTCGGGTCTGGATTGGGCCACCTGGCCAATCAGATCGACGGCGTCGCGATCGACTATGCCGACCTGCCCGGTTTTCCCCATGCCGGCGTGTCCGGCCACAACCCCAAGCTGGTGATCGGCACGTTGGGCAACACGCGCGTCGCCGTGTTCGGCGGGCGGGCGCATTACTATGAAAACGGGCGGTCAGACGCGATGCGCCTGCCCTTGGAAGTGCTGGCCGAACTGGGCGCGGAAGGCGTGATCGCGACGAACGCCGCAGGATCCTTGCGCGCCGACATGCCGACAGGGTCGCTGATGCTGCTGTCGGATCACATCAACTTCTCGGGCCTCAATCCCCTGATCGGCGAACCGACCGACCGGCGATTCGTTCCGATGGGCGATGCCCACGATCCGGGGCTGCGCACCGCCCTGCGCGATGCCGCCCGCGCCGAAGACGTGGACCTGCATGAAGGCGTCTATGCCTGGTATTCCGGACCCTCCTTCGAGACGCCCGCCGAAATCCGCGCCATCCGCACGCTGGGGGCGGATGCCGTCGGCATGTCGACGGTGCCGGAGGTGATCCTCGCGCGGTTCCTGGGCCTGAAGGCCGCCGCGATCTCGACCATCACCAATATGGCCGCGGGCCTCTCGGATGAGGCGATCAGCCACGATCACACGAAGGCCATGGCCCCGCTGGGGGCCGCGAAACTGGAGAAGGTGCTGACCCGGTTTCTCACCTGACGGGCCGAGCCGTCAGCCATTGGTGCCAGACCGCCACCGGCTCTAGGTCCAACGCTCGTCCCGCGTGATATTGGCCCGGTTTCCAAGGGGTCCGGGTTTGACACTCCGGGTCCCATTCTCGACAAGGGAGGGCATCCGCCGACGAGGTGCCGCCTTGCAGATCTACCTGCCCATCGCCGAAGTTTCGGTCAATGCCTTCCTGCTTTTGGGGCTCGGCGGGCTGGTCGGCGTTCTGTCGGGGATGTTCGGCGTCGGGGGCGGGTTCCTGATGACGCCGCTGTTGTTCATGATCGGCATTCCCCCCGCTGTCGCCGTGGCGACCGAAGCGAACCAGATCGTCGCCTCCTCTTTCTCGGGCGTGCTGGCGCATGTGAAACGCAAGACGGTCGACTTCCGAATGGGCTGGGTCCTGCTGGTCGGGGGTCTGGTCGGGGCGGCACTCGGCGTGCAGGTCTTCGCCATCCTGCGCGAGTTGGGCCAGGTCGATCTGCTGGTGAAGCTCTGCTACGTGCTGTTCCTCGGCGTGATCGGCGGCCTGATGTTCCTCGAGTCGCTGAACGCGATCCGCAAGTCACGCAGCGCCGGCCCCGCACCCAAGACCGTGCGTCGTCAACGCACATGGATCGACGCGCTGCCGCTCAAGATGAAATTCCGCACCAGCGGCCTCTACATCAGCGTCATTCCCCCGGTTTTGGTGGGCCTGTTCGTTGGCGTCCTGGCTGCGATCATGGGCGTGGGCGGCGGGTTTATCATGGTGCCCGCAATGATCTATCTGCTGGGGATGCCGACCAAGGTCGTGGTGGGCACGTCGCTGTTTCAGATCATCTTCGTGACCGCGTTCGCCACGATGCTGCACGCGACGACGAATTATACCGTGGATATGGTGCTGGCGGTCCTGTTGCTGGTGGGCGGCGTCGTCGGCGCACAGATCGGCACGCGGATCGGTGTGAAGATGAAGGCGGAATCGCTTCGCATCCTGCTGGCGATCATGGTGCTGGCGGTCTGCGGCAAGCTGGCGCTGGACCTGCTTTTGCAACCGGCCGAACTCTACTCCATCGGCACCGCGGGGGGCCACGGATGATCCGGCTCCTCGTGGTTCTGCTGATCGCGGCGCTGCCCCTGCGGGCCGAGGAAATCGTGGCCGACATGAGTCAGGACCGCATCTCCATCTCGACCAATTTCGACGGCTCAGAGATCCTGATCTTCGGGGCCGTGAAGCGCGATCGACCCGAGCCGGAGGGCCAGCAACTCGCCATCATCGTGACCGTGACCGGCCCGCGTGAAGAGGTGGTCGTGCGGCGCAAGGACCGCCGCCTGGGCATCTGGGTCAACACCGATTCCGTCGAGGTGTCCGGCGTGCCCAGCTTCTATGCCGTCGCCTCCTCCGTCCCGCTGGCGGATGCGCTCTCGCCCGAAGAGGATGCGCTGTGGGGCATAACCACCCCGCGTGCCGTGACCGCGACCGCCCCCGAAGGGACGCCAGCCATCGATGCCGATTTCCTGAGTGCGCTGATCCGGGTGAACACCGACGCCGGCATTTACGGGTCGGCGGAGGCGGCGGTGCAAGTCCGGGATTCGACCCTGTTTTCGGCCGAGATCGCGTTGCCGGCCGATCTGACCGAAGGCAATTACGAAACGAGCATCTTTCTGACGCGGGACGGCACGATCGTCGACAGCTATGGCACGTCGATCTACGTGCAGAAGGTGGGGATGGAGCGGTGGATCTATGCCCTCGCCCATGAGCAACCTTTCCTCTACGGACTTTTGTCGCTGTTCATCGCGATCGCCGCCGGTTGGGGCGCGTCCGCGATTTTCCGGGTCTTCAAAGCCTAGCCGCGTCCGACATAGGGCATCGCGCTGGCCATGATCGTCATGGTCAGGACATTCGTGCCCTCGGGCAGGTCCGCCATGTGAAGAACCGCGCGGGCCGCGTCGTCCACCGCCATCATCGCCACCCCGTCGCCCCCGCCCGCACGCTGCGCCGCGTCCAGCTCCTCCAGCATCGGCGTCTTCGCGTTGCCGATGTCGATCTGGCCGCAAGCGATGTTCAGGGGTCGGCCGTCCAAGGCCAACTGCTTCGTCAGACCGGTGATGGCGTGTTTGGTGACCGTATAGGTCACCGCCCCTTCGCGCGGGACATGGGCGCTGATCGAACCGTTGTTGACGATCCGGCCTGTCCCCTGCGCGCGCATTACGCGGAATGCGGCGCGCGCCATCAAGAACATGCCCGTCAGGTTCACCGACACGGCCCGGTTCCAGTCATCGACCGACGTGCGGTCTATGTCGGCGGCAGGCAAGAAAATGCCCGCGTTATTGAACAGCACGTCGAGGCGACCGGCGCGGTCGACGAAGGCGTCGACCGCGGCTTCGGCCTGATCCGGATCGCTGACGTCACCAGGCAGGACATGGGCGTTCGGGTGCCCATCGGCGACGGCGCGCAGGGCATCTTCGCGCCGCGCCATCAGACCCACGGTCCAACCTTGGTCAAGGAACAGCCGCGCGGTCGCGGCCCCAATGCCCGAGGAGGCACCGGTGATCAGGATTGTTTTCATGTCTCTTCCTCCTGCGCTTCCAAGGTAAGCGGCACCGTCTCCACCTTCAGATCCGATGTATCGAGCGGCGTCTTCGGCATGGCGAGGGCATAGCGCTTGACCCAGTGCAGGCGGCTGACGGCCCGTGTGATGGCGACATAGGCCAGCCGCTTCCACAGCTGTTGCCCCGCCTCCACCCGGCCTGCATGGCTGGCAGCGTAGAGATCGGGGGCGAAGACCTGCACCTGATCCCACTGGGATCCTTGCGCCTTGTGGGTCGTAACGGCGGCGCCGTGCAGGAAAGCCGCGCCCATGTGCGCGGCGAAAGGCAAGAACGGCTCTTCTTCGTCCGGGTGTTCGATCTTGACGATGCTGCTGACCGAGATCTCCGGTTCCGGCGCGCCGACGACGTGCAACTTGGAAAACCCCGGCTTGCGCCCCGGCCCGAGGTACACGACCTGCGCGCCCTTGATCAGGCCCCGCGCCTCCAGGTCGATGCGGCGTTTGCGATGTTTCAGGGGCAGTTCAAGACCGTCGCAGATCAACGGCTCCCCCGGCAGCATCATCGTGTCGTCGGCCCCGTGCGCCTGCCGGAACGCGCGGATCAGGCGGATGCGAGTGGCGTTGCGCCAGACAAGAACGGGCGACCGGGCCATAAGGTCGCTGTCGACGCGACTGGCCACAACGACCCTGTCGTCTTTGGCGGCCGCCGCTTCGATCATCTGCTCGAACGTCTGAAAGTCCAGCTGCGGGTCGCCCAACGCATGGGCCAGGTCCAAGATCGGGCTATCCGCCTCCTGCCGGTGGACGCGGTCCAGATGCAGGTGATCGTCGCCGGAAAAGCGGTCAAAGACCATGCGCCCCGATTGGTTCACCGGAGCCAGCTGCGCCGGATCGCCGAATAGCACGAGAGTGGGGAAGATTTCCTTCAGGTCCTCGAACTGCTTGTCGTCGAGCATGGAGGATTCATCGACGAACCCGATGTCGAGTGCGTTTTCGCGTCGCTTCCACCCGGTGATGAAATCGCTGCCGCGCAAGCCAGCGGCGGCCAGCGCACCCGGCACCGACCCGGTTTCATCGAAGACCCGCTTGGCGCGGTCCAGCATGTCGTCCGACAGTGCTTCGGTCTCGGGGCGGTCGGCATCCCCGGCCAGCCATTCGGCGATCCGCTCGTATTCCGGGTCATAGACGGGCGTATAGAGGATGCGGTGGATCGTCGTGGCGGGCACACCGCGCGTGCGCAAAACGCTCGCCGCCTTGTTCGTCGGGGCAAGCACAGCCAGCGATCGGCGGTCCTTCTTCTTGCGCTCATAGTCGCCGGACACGATGTCGAGGCCCGCCTCGCGCAGCGTCTTGACCAATTCCGCCAGCAGCAGCGTCTTGCCCGACCCGGCCTTGCCCGTGACCGCCAGAACGCGGCTGTCCTCGTCCTCGCGCGCGGAGGCATAACCATCGGCCAGCGACACGCCGCTGTCCGACAGAACGTCGGCGATACGGTCCCAGGCTTCGGCCTGATCGGGGGATAGTTGCGGGGCGGGCGTATTCATCGCCCCCTTGTAGTGGCTCAGGCGCGGACGGGAAGAGGCACGATGGACAGGTCGCCGAACGTCACGTCCCACCAGTCGCGCGATTGCGTGGCCGTCACGTTCGCAGCAGCGCAGAGCGCGTCGTGGCGCGCCGCGCCGAAGGTCCAGCGGCCCGCGCTGATCCCGCCTGCCGTCCCCAGTACCCGAGGGGCCCAGCCAAGGCGGCGATAGACCCTGTCCATCGGCGCGTCGAACACCGCGAGGGCGGCGCGCAGCCCGAGGCTCAGGCCCAATTCCGACGCTGCCACCAAAAGCCGTCGTGCGACATCGGTATCCGCCCCGGGCGACAGGCAGAACCGGGTGCATTCCCATGTATCCGCGTCGCAGACCGGCGCGGGCAAAAGGTTGGGAAAGACGTCGGCCAACATCGTCGGCCCCGTCGTCGGCAGGAAGCGCATGGACCCGGCATGGCCGCCACCCGCATCGCAGGCGATGACGTAGAGCGGGTCGAGCGCGTCGTAATCGTCCGTTTCCCAACCCAGCGTATCCACCGTCACGTCCCATCCCATGCGGTCGCGGAACTGTGCGGTGCGGTCGCGAAACATCGCCGCCGCCAGATCGGGAAACTCGCCCAGCTGCGTGCCATAGAGGTAGCGGATCATGGTCGTCCCTTCCTGTCGCGTGGACGGAAGGGCTGATCGGGAACGGGTTAACAGATCGTTAGCGTACGGTGCACCGTGTCAGACGCAACGCGCGGCGCGCGGCGTTACAGGCAGATGAGCCCGCGGGCGAGCGCGTTGGCGACGGCGTGGGTGGTGTTGAGGGCCCCCAGCTTGTGCCGTGCGCCTTCGATATAGACACGCAAAGTATGTTCGCTGATCTTGAGGGTTTCCGCGATCTGGGACCGGGACCGCCCCGCCGCCAGCAGCGTCAGGGCATCCGTCTCGCGCGGGGACAGGGCCTGACGCGGTTGCAGTTCCACCCCTTCCAAGGCCAGCGCGCGTTCGTTGACGTAATGCGCCGCCAGAAGAAGGTCGTTGAGATGCGATTTGGTAAAACGCCCCCAAGTGTCGTCACCGGCCCGGTGGTTGACGGTAAACAGGGCGAACTGTCCGGACGGCCCCCGGATCGGCAGGCTGAACCCCTGATTGCCCAGACCGTGCGCAATCCCCTCGCCCAATACGGTACGCGCGACCCTGCCCGACCAATCCAGATGCTTCCAGTCGACGGGACGAAACCCCTGAAAACAAGACAGGACGACCGGATCGACCGTTTGAAACCGCTGAGCGGTATAGACGTCGACCCAACCGGGCGGATAGGTCAGCGCGCCCCATTGGGCCCCGTTCGATTTGACCGAATGATAGACGAGATGTTCGACGTCGTAGGCATCCCGCAAGCCGAAGATCGAGGCCTGCAGGTCCTTTAGATCAGCCGCACATGCGAGCCGATTCAGCAAGTCGTCCAGTTTCCGCGCCATCCCGCTCCGCCTGCCCCGTCGGAGGCTGCGCGATTTCCAAGGCAGCCACGGCCAATGCCCCCTCCAGCTCCTCCGCCAGGGTCGGCAGGCCATTGGCCCGTGCAAAACCGCGCAGGTCGCCCAACACGTCGATGATCCAGTCCTTCGTCATCCGACTTTCCCCCTCCAAAGGTTAATGGCGTCTTAAAATATCTTAGCTCGCGGGCGATTTCCCCCGAAATTCACGAATTCATCCTCCCCCGATCCGGTGAGGCAGGTGCCAACACTACATTGGTATCGTTGAATCCAGAGAACGGAAAGAGAACGGCCCCGTCGCGTGGACGGGGCCGAAGGTCGCGGAATCACCTGTGGCAGATTACCGTGCGGGTCCGGCCTCCAACACGTCTTCAAGCGTGCGCAGCCCCGTCTTCGGAGCTTGAACAAGAACGGACATATTGCCTGGCTTATGCTCGTTACGGCGCATCTTCATGTGCGCCTCCGGCAGGTCGACCCAGCCGAAGCATTCCGACATGCAGGGGTCCAGTCGCCGTTCGACCATCAGGTTGTTGGCCGCCGACGCCTGCTTGAGATGGGCGAAATGCGATCCCTGGAGCCGCTTCTGGTGCATCCACATGTAACGCACATCGAATGTCAGGTTGAACCCGGTCGTGCCGGCACAGATGACGACCATGCCGCCTTGCTTGCACACGAAGGTGGACACCGGGAACGTCGCCTCACCGGGATGTTCGAACACCATGTCGACGTTCACGCCCTTGCCGGTGATGTCCCAGATTGCCTTGCCGAATTTGCGGGCCTCGACGAACCACGCCTTGTATTCGGGCGTGTTGACGGTGGGCAGTTGACCCCAGCATTTGAAATCGTTCCGGTTGATGACGCCCTTGGCACCAAGCCCCATGACAAACTCGCGCTTGCTCTCGTCTGATATGACGCCGATCGCGTTGGCCCCCGCCGTGTTGATCAATTGGATCGCATAGGAGCCGAGGCCACCCGACGCCCCCCAGACCAGCACGTTCTGACCGGGCTTCAGATCATGCGGCTCATGCCCGAAAAGCATCCGATAAGCGGTGGCGAGGGTCAGCGTATAGCAGGCGCTCTCCTCCCAGGTGAGGTGCTTGGGGCGGGGCATCAGCTGTTGCGCCTGCACGTTGGTGAACTGCGCAAAGGAGCCGTCGGGCGTCTCATATCCCCAGATCCGCTGGCTGGGCGAATACATCGGGTCCCCGCCGTTGCAATGCTCATCGTCGCCGTCGTCTTGGTTGCAATGGATCACGACCTCGTCGCCGATCTTCCAGCGCTTGACCTTATCACCCACGGCCCAGACGATGCCGGACGCGTCAGACCCGGCGATATGGTACGGGGCCTTGTGCCCGTCGAACGGAGAGATCGGCGTGCCGAGGGAGGCCCAGACCCCGTTATAGTTCACGCCCGCCGCCATCACGAGGACCAGAACCTCGTGGCTGTCGAGGATGGGAACATCGACGATTTCCTGCTGCATTGCCGTATCCGGCTCGCCATGACGCTCCTGGCGAATGGCCCAGGCGTACATCTGCTTCGGCACGTGACCCATCGGGGGCATTTCGCCCATCTCATAAAGGTCCTTTGCGACCGCGTCGTAGGTGGGTTGCGCAGCGTGCGTGTCGAGAGCCATGTCCTGTCCTCCGGCGTGAATGCTGCAGCGCGGAACGAGTCACGCTGCGTCGCAACGAAACTATCAGGCGTCCGGTAACTTTCCAACCCCAATATCTTCTATCTTGTAATTTTATGTCTCTGGGATTTCCGGGGTCGGCAGGGTGCGGGCATAATATTGAATGACCGGAAGCCATGGGTCGGGGATGGTGATGCGGTCGTCAGTCAGCGTGATCGCCTTGCGTACCTCTAGCATTCGCAACGCGACCATCGCCGTGTCGCGGGGCGCGCGCAGGGCGTGATAGACCGGATGACCGGTGTCGCGGAAATATTCGGACCGGCGTTCCAGATGGGCCGCGACGACAGCCACATCGCGCGCGCCCTGCGCCAGCGCCTCGCAGACCAGGGCAAGGGGCAGAACGGGCAGCACCTCGTCGATGCGCTCCAGCAGGGCGGTGCCCAGATCGGCGGCGGCGTCGGTCCGGCCCTGCCAGAGAAATCGGTGCAAAGAGATCGGTCGCCCGAAGCTGACGGCGGCATATCCAAAGCGCGTGAACCGTCCCGTCAGCCGCAGTTGCGCATGCCGCCAGACATAGCGGGCGACCGTGTACCAGCGCAGCCCGACACTCCGCGTGACGTCTTGGTCGGCCGCGATCAGCACGCGATCTTCCAGCACACGCTCGTAATTGACGGCAACGGGCACGAAGACGACGTCGCGCGCCGGATCATGGTCGTCGATGATGTAGCTGAGGATGCCGAGCTTTGCGGGTTGCAACGCACCGTCACGCGACAGTCGTCCTTCGGGGAAAACGGCCTGCGTCACGCCGTTGGCCGTTGCGATTTGAACATAGCGGGCCAGGACCTTGCGATAGAGAGAGTTCAGGTCCTTGCGACGCACGAAGTACCCGCCGAGGGCGCGGATCAGCGGCCCCAGCGGCCAGCGCCGCGCCCATTCGCCCACGGCATAGGCCAGCGCGGTCTGACGCGCGGCAAGCCATGTCACCAGAACGTAGTCCATGTTCGATCTGTGATTGAGGACGTAGATGACCGTGGCCTTCGGGTCGATGGCGGCCAGCGCCTCCTCCTCGCCGCTGACGCGGACACGGTAAAGGCTGCGCGAGGTCCAGCGCGCCAGCTTCATCGCGATCCCGAAGTAGAGAAGGGCGGAAAACCCGGGCACGATTTCGCGCGCATACCGCCGCGCGGTTTCATAGGCGACGTCTTCGGGAATGCCGCGTTCGCGCGCAAAATCGATCACCGCCTGCGCCACCGCCGGATCGTGGATCAGCCGGTTGATCGTATCGGTCCGGCGCGCCAGCTTGAACGGCTGAATCGGGCGTTTGAGGCGAATGTTCAGCCGGGCCACAAGGCGTTCGGCCCGCTTGCGAAAGAACCAGCGCACGGACGGGAAAAGGAAGTGCGACGCGAACGTCACGGCTGCAAAGACGAGCAGCAGGACAAGCGCCCAGATCGGCATCTCCACGGTGCGGAACATCGGATCAGGGGGCCAGGCACTGCGTCATCGGATCAGCCTAGGGAAACGCCCCGGCCTGTCCAGTGGCATGTCGGACCGATTGGCGTCTGTACCGGACGATCGATTGGATCGGCGTTTTGTGTCCTGCCGCAGTGCGGCGAAAACGACTTGCGTAATCTGACGCCAATCGAGTATTCAACGAAACATTATTACGAGGGGACTTGCCATGGTGCAGAATGACGGATCGCAGGCCGAACGCCCCGCCAAGGATCGGCCTTGGCTGTTCCGGACCTATGCCGGTCATTCCACAGCCGAAAAATCCAACGCCCTCTACCGCGCGAATCTGGCCAAAGGGCAGACCGGACTTTCCGTCGCGTTCGACCTGCCCACACAGACCGGATATGACAGCGATCACATTCTGGCGCGCGGCGAAGTGGGCAAGGTCGGCGTGCCAATCGCGCATCTGGGAGACATGCGCAGCCTCTTTGCGGACATTCCGCTGGATCAAATGAACACCTCCATGACGATCAACGCCACCGCCCCCTGGTTGCTGGCGCTTTATGTTGCCGTGGCCGAGGAACAGGGTGCCGACGTCAAGGCGCTGCAAGGCACGGTCCAAAACGACATCGTCAAGGAATACCTGTCGCGCGGCACATATGTCCTGCCGCCGAAACCGTCGATGAAGCTGATCTCGGACGTTGCGGAATATTGTTATTCGGAGATCCCGAAATGGAATCCGATGAACGTCTGCTCCTACCATCTGCAGGAAGCCGGTGCGACGCCGCAGCAGGAACTGGCCTTTGCACTGGCAACCGCCACGGCCGTTCTGGACGAATTGCGCGACAAGGTCCCGGCAGAGGACTTTCCCCGGCTGGTCGGGCGCATTTCGTTCTTTGTGAACGCAGGTATCCGGTTCGTCACCGAAATGTGCAAGATGCGCGCCTTCGTGGAATTGTGGGACGAAATCTGCCGCGAGAGATATGGCGTAGAGGACGCGAGATACCGACGCTTCCGATACGGGGTCCAGGTCAATTCACTGGGCCTGACCGAACAGCAGCCCGAGAACAACGTCTATCGCATCCTTCTGGAAATGCTCGCCGTTACCCTTTCCAAATCGGCACGCGCGCGGGCGGTGCAATTGCCCGCCTGGAATGAAGCATTGGGATTGCCGCGGCCATGGGATCAGCAATGGTCCCTGCGGATGCAACAGGTCCTGGCCTATGAAACCGACCTTCTGGAATACGGCGACCTGTTCGACGGGTCGCCCGTAGTCGCCGCGAAGGTCGAAGCGTTGAAGGAAAGCGCACGCGCGGAATTGGCCATTCTGGACGGTATGGGCGGTGCTGTCGCATCGATCGAATATATGAAATCGCGCCTGGTCGAGTCGAATGCGGCCCGTCTGGGCGGGATCGAGCGCGGCGAGACCACGGTCGTCGGCGTCAATGCATGGATCGACGGAGAGCCGTCGCCCCTGGTCGGAGAGGACGGTGGCATAATGACCGTCGATCCGGCGGTCGAAGCCGACCAGATCGGGCGCCTGGACGCCTGGCGCGATGCACGTGACGCCGGCGCGGTTCAGGCCGCGCTGGACGCGCTGTCACGGGCGGCGCGGGACGGGGCGAACATCATGCCGCCGTCGATCCAGGCGGCAAAAGTGGGTGTGACGACCGGCGAATGGGCCGGCGTGATGCGGGCCGTACACGGCGAATACCGCGGTCCGACGGGGGTGTCGTCGTCACCGTCCAATGACGTCGAAGGCTTGGATGCCCTAAGGGCTGCCGTCGATGCGGTGTCGTCTAGACTGGGCAAGCGCCTGACTTTTCTGATGGGGAAGCCCGGCCTGGACGGGCATTCCAACGGGGCTGAACAGATTGCCGTCCGTGCGCGCGATTGCGGCATGACGATCCGTTACGAGGGCATCCGCCTGACGCCAGAAGCCATCGTGGCCGCTGCCTTGGAAGAGGGAGTGCATGTCGTTGGCTTGTCTATCCTTTCGGGCAGTCATCTGCCGCTGGTCGAGGAGCTGATGGGCCGGATGCACGACGCCGGTCTTGCGGATGTTCCAGTGATCGTCGGCGGCATCATTCCCGACGAGGACGCACAGCGATTGCGCAGCCTTGGCGTTTCGGCTGTCTATACGCCCAAGGATTTCGAATTGAACCGGATCATGGGCGATATCATCGAACTCGCCGATCCGAGGGAAATCGCGGCGCAATAGGAATTGCTTGTAAAAGTAATTCACCGGTATTAGATCGCGTTTGGGGAATTAGACCGGAGAGCGAAATGAATCTCGACAAGATGAACAAGGATGAGCTGCAGGACCTTCAGAAGAAGGTGACCGCAGCCCTGAAGAATTACGACGACCGGCAAAAGGCCGAGGCTCAATCCAAGCTGGAGTCGATCGCGCGGGACATGGGCTTTTCACTCAGCGACTTTACCGGGGGCAAAAAAGCCAAGTCGGCAGCCGCGCCGAAGTTCGTGCATCCCGAAAACCCAGGCAAGACGTGGTCTGGCCGCGGGCGTCAACCGCAATGGTTCAAGGACGCAATCGACTCCGGCAAGACGGCGGACGATCTGGCGATCTAGACTTCCATATTGGAATGACGGTTTAAGGGGCGCAGCATTGCGCCCCTTTTCTTTGCCCGGAGCTTTCCATGACCGCCCACATTCGCGCCAAGAAAGACCAGATCGCCGAAACCGTCCTGATGCCGGGCGATCCGCTGCGGGCGAAATGGGCGGCGGAGACATTTCTGGAAGATCCGAAATTGGTCAACGACGTCCGGGGCATGTTGGGATTCACCGGGACCTGGCGCGGCAACCGCGTTACGATCCACGGGTCGGGCATGGGAATGCCGAGCCTGTCGATCTATGCCCACGAGCTGATCACCCAATTCGGGGCCAAGACGCTGATCCGCATTGGATCGACCGGGGCGATGCAGGCCCACGTTAAAATGCGCGACGTTATCCTGGCGCAGACGGCCAGCAGCATCTCGACCCCATCGGCGGGCATCTTTCGGGAGGTGAACTTCGCCCCCTGCGCCGATTTCGGCCTGCTGCGGACGGCCTATGACGCGGCGCAGTCGAAAGGCAGCGACGTGCATGTCGGCGGGATCTATTCGTCGGATGTGTTCTACGACGAACGCCCCGACCTGACCGAAATGATGACCCGGCACGGCATCCTTGCGGTCGAGATGGAAGCGGCGGAGCTTTACAATCTCGCGGCCCGGCACGGATGCAGGGCACTGGCCGTTCTGACCGTCAGCGATCATCTTGTGACCGGAGAACAATTGCCAAGCGCCGATCGGCAGTCGTCGTTCGGTGACATGGTCGAAATCGCGCTGGAGGCGGCCTTCGCATAAAGGCCGCCCCGCTGGCGCGTCAGATGACGACCGAATCCAGCGGCGGGAAACCGTTGAAGCCGACGGATGAATAGGTCGTCGTGTAGGCACCGCAGTTGCGAATGATGACCCTGTCGCCGGCCCGAAGCGACAGGGGCAACTGAAGGGGACGCTTTTCGTACATCACATCCGCGCTGTCGCAAGACGGACCGGCCAGGACGCAGGGACCGCACTCGTCCCCGTCGCGGGGGGTGACGAACTGATAGCGGATCGCCTCGCCTTCCGTTTCGGCCAAGCCCGAGAAGCGGCCGATATCAAGATACACCCAGCGATGCAGGTCGTTTTCGGACTTCTTGGATACCAGAACGACCTCGGCGGCGATGGCCCCGGCCTCCGCCACCATGCCCCGACCCGGTTCGGCCATTATCTGCGGCACGTCCGAGAAGCGTGCCTCGATGAGGTCGATCACGGCACGCGCGTAAGAGGTCGGGGCCTGGATTTCCTGACCGTAGAACGCGGGAAAGCCACCGCCGATGTTCAAAAGCTGAAGGTCGAACCCTTCGTCCTGCGCGCGGTCCCAGATAGCCGCGACCTGATCCAGCGTGCCGGTCCACATGCGCGCCTCGCGCGTTTGGGAGCCGACGTGGAACGACAGACCATAGGGGACAAGGCCCAGATCACGGGCGCGGCCCAGCAGGGTCATCACCTTGTCGGACGCACAGCCGAACTTACGCGACAGCGGCCAATCAGCCTCGGGGTTATCGACGATGACGCGGATGTAGACGCGGGCACCCGGCGCGTTCTCGGCCAGTTTTTCCAGCTCTTCCTCGGCGTCAGCGGCGAACAATGTGATGCCCACGCCGTGCGCCCAGCGAATGTCGGAGGCTTTCTTGATGGTATTGCCAAACGACACACGCTCGACGTCGGCCCCTTGCCCCAAGACAAGCTCGATCTCTCCGCGCGATGCGGCGTCGAAACCAGATCCCAAGGCGACCAGACGCTCGATGATGGCGTGGTGCGGGTTGGCCTTAACCGCGTAGTGGATGTGAGCGTGGCTGCCGTCGGCCCGGACCAGCCCGGCGGACAGGGCACGGAACTGACGCTCGACCGCGTCGACGTCGATCACCAAGGTCGGATGGGCAAATTCATGCGCCGCGATATAGGATTCGACGCGGCTGACGGGGGCGACAAAGGTGGACGAACGGCCGAAGCCGGTGACTGCATTCATTGGTCATCTCCAATAGACCCGGCCATCCCGGATCAACCCGGTGCAGACCGCTCACTTCCAAGGGAGACGTTACCGTCGCTACGTAACCGTGCGGGTGACCCATGAGGGCCGCCTGAGCCGTGCCAGAGGCGCGTGCGTTGGCGTCTATGCCGGCCAGATGAGACCAAATCGAATTCGGGTCAAGACTGAAAATTCACAAAATCACGGCTTTTCCGTTCTGCACCGATTTTATCGATCGATGCCGACATAGAGCTGGTTCTGTGCAAGGACCGCTTGGCCGCATCCGCACCGGATACCCGGGATAGGACGAAGATATGCAGATCTTTCGCCGTCCTGGTCCAAGCCAGGCTCTGCCGGAAGAGACCTTCCAGAAACACTGTGGTGGAACTCACGATTGGTCGGAAACGCCGCCCGCCCGACGACCTGTCGAAAAGGATAGATTGCGTCTTCGGCCGCGCTAATGTCTATCAAACACCTGTAAAGTATGGGCGAATTACGAGTAATTTGCCGGGAATGCCTTGGCGACGACACAGGAATTCTCAAATGACCGCGTATTGGTCTGCCCGGGGTGCACGTGTTTTTTGTGCAAGACCTCAGTTTCGTTAACGAGTACCGGCCCCCACGTTTACCGCGTGGGGGCCTTTTTGTTTAGGGCCGCGCACCGAATCGCGGCTTTGAAAATCAGTGAAACGCCGGGCAGCAGGTCTTCGTTCCGGGAACGAGCAAAAGAGACTTATTTCTTTCGATCGGCAAAGACGCGACCCTTCGGCCGGATCAGCGTCATCGCAGACTCCGAGAAAATTCCGGGGCCGGTACGTTCGGGTTGGATGACGCATATCCCACTGATAAATATATATCTCTCACCTGCCACCACCAAAGCTGCTCCTCCAAGATCATGGAGGCGGCAAAGACGTCTGGGCCCATCCCGCTCAGTTTTTCCAGATTTGGCGCGATTTCCGTCTCGCTCTGGCGGAGACATCGCGCGCAGTGCAGTTCAGGTAAAGAAGACATGCCAAGACGCACCGACGTCATGGCACCGTGAACACGAAAGGCCCACGGGTGTGCCGCGGGCCTTTGGGGATGCTGCCGCGCCAGTCAGACGTGCCGGTCAGACGTGCCGGTCGATCATCATCTTCTTGATATTCGCGATCGCCTTGGCCGGGTTCAGACCCTTGGGGCAGGATTTGGCGCAGTTCATGATCGTGTGGCAGCGGTAGAGCTTGAACGGATCCTCCAGATCATCCAGCCGCTCTCCCGTCGCCTCGTCGCGGGAGTCGATGATCCAGCGATATGCGTGGAGCAGCGCGGCCGGTCCGAGGTAGCGATCGCCGTTCCACCAATAGCTCGGGCAAGACGTCGAGCAAGAAGCGCACATGATGCATTCATACAGACCGTCAAGCTTCTCGCGGTCTTCGATGGACTGACGCCATTCCTTGGCCGGGACGTTCGACTTGGTCTCCAGCCACGGCATGACCGAGGCGTGCTGCGCATAGAAGTGGGTCAGGTCCGGGATCAGGTCCTTGATGACCGGCATGTGCGGCAGCGGATAGATCTTCACATCGCCCTTCACCTCGTCGATGCCCCAGGTGCAGGCCAGCGTATTCACCCCGTCGATATTCATCGCGCAGGATCCGCAGATGCCTTCCCGGCAGGACCGGCGGAAGGTCAGCGTGGGGTCGATCTCGTTCTTGATCTTGATGATCGCGTCCAGAACCATCGGCCCACAGGTGTCCAGATCGACCCAATAGGTGTCGAGACGCGGGTTTTTTCCATCCTCGGGGTTCCAGCGATAAATCTGGAACTTCTTGAGGTTGTTCGCGCCCTCGGGCTTGGGCCAGGTTTTGCCCACGGTGATCTTGGAGTTCTTGGGAAGGGTAAATTGAACCATGTCGTCCTCCTAGAGGGTATTGAGCAGCACCGGCAGACCTTGGGTCGCGATGCATTGGATTGTGTCGGGCCGCGCGGCAACATCAAGGACGATGCGCGTGGCGGTGTCGTTGGCGCCGGTTCCGGCGGCGCTGGCCAGTTGCAGGATTTCACCCGCGCTGGCGTTGTCGATGATGCAATCCGTGGCCGGGGTCAGCGGCACGCCCGGAAAACGGGCAGCGACGATGGGGTTCACCGTGCGCTTGGCCGCGTCGCGCGCAATCTCGTCGGCCAGCGGCGAATTGCAGGCCGCAACGGCCAGTGGGAACAGAAGGACTTCAAGCCGCATCGCGTATCTCCTGCGTCCAGTCGGTTGGATGGCTTTCATAGCCGAGCTGCACCAGCGCGTCGCCGTGCCGGACGGCATAGGTCGACGCGACATCGTGCGGAAGGCTGCTGCGCCAGTCGCGGGTTGCGGTCCCGGTAATATGGGCCTTCACCCGGTCGCTGCGCGCGCCCGCATCGGCCAGACCCCCGAACAGGGCGTTGTCCCAAAAGATCTGCCCCCCCAATGCCACCTCGGGTTCAGGCAGGCCAAGATTGCGCAGGTGGTCGCGGAACGCCCGCCCCTCGACGTCCGCCATCAGATCCTCGTAGCGGACTTCGATCGTGTTCGCGCGCGGCGTCCAGGCGGTCATCGCTTTCAGGGTCTCGGCGTGTTTTTCTTCCATCTCGAACATCAGACGGGTGGTGTCGTCGGGCAGCGCATTGAGGTGCTGCTGATACGTTAAACCGTCCAGATCGGCGCGGGCGGAATGCAGAAAATCTTCGCCGTCGGCGGGGGCGGTCAGATGATAGCGCATCCCGGACACGAGGACGTCGCGCGGGTCGCGGATCATATGAAGGATCCGCGCATCGGGCCGGTCCAGAATGTCCTGCGGAAAAGCAGAGGACCATTGGAATAGGAACACCCGGTCGGCGTCCGGCACGTGACGGGTTCCGGACGCCGGAAACACCGTACGATGCGCCACGCCCAGCCGGTCGGCCAATGCGCGAAACACAGCGCGCATCCACAGCGTGCCGGTTTTGTGATGCGTGCCAATGCACAGGACGCGGGGCGCGATCAGATCCATCAGCGGCTGGCCCGATCGGCAGTGCACGACAGCAGCGCCTCGATCTCGGCGTCCGACATCGGCGCGTCCGGAACAACCGCGACGTCCGCGCGCCCGATCGTGGCCAAGCAGGAGGCGAGTCCGGGCTGCACCTGACTGTCGGCGACGGCGACGCTGCGCCCGGTGCCGCCGACCGCGTTGCATCCGGCCAAAACCAGCACCGCCAAAGGGAACGCCAATCGGATCATCAGCGACGGCTCCCGGCTGAGATGCCGAAGGTCGTCGGCTCGGGGCGGCCTTCCATCTTTCGGGCGATACACGCGGCCAGGAATTCGGTCTCGGACTGCGGGTTGAAGACGCGGTTGGTGATGGTGATGTTCCCGGTCGAAACCGGCCCGTTGTTGGAGATACCCGCCCCGACAGACCCGGAAGTACCGTCGGCCTGACCGACGTTGGCGCGACATTCGCGCGCCGCGCGTTCAGGCGTCATCGGCACCGGCGCGCAAGCGGCGAGCAGTGGTAACAGGATCAGGGCGCGGATCATCGCGGCACCGCCTGACAGGCGTCCAGCCGCCGCAGATCTGCGGCGCTGCCGGTGCGGATCGTGCCATCCTCGACCGTCAGGCCCTGATCACGCGCGCAATCGAGATAGGCTTCGCGCCGCGCGTCGGGTCCAGTCGGCATGCAGGCCGATATCAGCAAAAGCGCGGCCCCCGCGCTGAGCGGCGGCACGACCATCCCGAAGAAACGACAGGGCGTCTCTCCGGGCAAGATCGGGCCGGGCTCCGACAAAGGGGGGCCGTCAGCGAGCATTCAATACACGCGCGCCTTGGGCGCGATCTTTTTAAGATCGATGCCGCCGTCGTTGTGCGACGTCAGCGGGTTCGTGTGCACGCCGCGATAGCCGAGGTTGGCCTTCTGCTCCTCGCCCTTGAACCAGGTCAGCGAATGCTTGCGCCAGTTCTCGTCGTCGCGATCAGGGAAATCCTCGTGCGCGTGGGCACCGCGGCTTTCCTGACGGGCTTCGGCGGCGACCACTGTGGCCACGGCGTTGGGCATCAGATTGGCGAGTTCCAGCGTTTCCATCAGATCGGAGTTCCAGATCAGCGTGTTGTCGGTGACCGACAGATCGCTGAGCTTGGTCGCGATCCCTTCCATCTTTTCCTTGCCCTGGCTCAGGGTTTCGGAGGTGCGGAACACGGCGGCGTCGTCCTGCATCGTCTTTTGCATTTCCAAACGCAGTTCTGCGGTACCGACCTGGCCGCGCGCGTGGCGCAACCCGTCGAAACGAGCCAGAGCCATTTCGACCGAGCGCATGTTCGGGCTGGGCACGGCGCTGTTCGGATCGACGATCTCACCGGCGCGGATCGCGGCGGCGCGTCCGAAGACCACCAGGTCGATCAACGAGTTGGAGCCGAGGCGGTTCGCCCCGTGGACCGACGCGCAACCGGCTTCGCCCACGGCCATCAGACCCGGCGACACGCGGTTGTCATCGCCGTCCTTGGGGGCAAGCACTTCGCCCCAGTAGTTCGTCGGAATGCCGCCCATGTTGTAGTGAACCGTCGGCAGAACCGGCACCGGCTCCTTGGTGACGTCAACGCCCGAGAAGATGCGCGCACTCTCGGAGATGCCCGGCAGGCGCAGCTTGAGCGTTTCGGCGGGCAGGTGGTTGAGGTTCAGGTGGATGTGATCCTTGTCCTTGCCCACGCCCCGGCCCTCGCGGATCTCCATCGTCATGCAGCGCGAGACGACATCGCGCGACGCCAAGTCCTTGTAGGTGGGCGCGTAGCGTTCCATGAACCGCTCGCCTTCGGAATTGGTGAGATAGCCGCCCTCGCCCCGCGCGCCTTCCGTGATGAGGCACCCGGCCCCGTAGATGCCTGTGGGATGGAACTGCACGAACTCCATGTCCTGAAGCGGCAGGCCCGCCCGGGCCACCATGCCGCCACCGTCGCCGGTGCAGGTATGGGCAGAAGTCGCCGAGAAGTAGGCGCGGCCATAGCCGCCGGTCGCCAGCACCGTCATCTTGGCGCTGAACAGGTGCAGCGTGCCGTCGTCCAGCTTCCAGCAGAGCACGCCCTGGCATTCGCCCTCGTCCGACATGATCAGGTCGATGGCGAAATACTCGATGAAGAACTCGGCCTTCTGCTTGAGCGATTGACCGTAGAGCGTGTGCAGGATCGCGTGGCCGGTCCGGTCGGCGGCGGCACAGGTGCGCTGTACGGCTGGGCCTTCACCGTATTCGGTGGTGTGCCCGCCGAAGGGCCGTTGGTAGATCTTGCCCTCTTCGGTGCGGCTGAACGGGACGCCGTAATGCTCCAGCTCGTAGACCGCCTTGGGCGCCTCGCGGGCCAGATACTCCATGGCATCCGTATCGCCCAGCCAATCCGACCCCTTGACGGTATCGTACATGTGCCATTGCCAGCTGTCGGGGCCCATGTTGCCCAGGGATGCGGCGATCCCGCCCTGCGCCGCGACGGTGTGCGACCGCGTCGGGAAAACCTTGGTGATGCACGCCGTGCGCAGACCCTGTTCGGCCATGCCCAGCGTCGCGCGCAGACCGGCACCGCCGGCACCGACGACGACGACGTCGTATTCGTGGGTCTCGTATTCGTAAGCTGCCATGAGGTCGTTCCTTATTGCAGGGCCAGACGGGCCAATGCGTAAACGCAGGCCAGCGCCGCGGCGTAGCTGAGGCATGTGGTCGCGATGATGGCGACCTTACGGGCAATGCCCGATACGTAATCTTCGATCAGGACCTGAACACCCTTGGCGAAATGCACCCAACCGACGGTCAGCGTCAGCAGAGCGATCAGCGCGGGCCAGGGTCGGGAGTAGTAGGCCACGACCTCCTCGTACGGGGCGCCCAAGATCGCGCCGAAGGTGAACAGGAACAGCGGCACCAGGACAACCAGCGCGGCGGACAGAAGGGTCTGATGCCAGTGGTGTTCGGTACCCGCCCCGGCAGCGCCGAGGCCCGCGACGCGCTTGCGGTCGGTGAGATAAGCCATTGCGACGCTCCTTACAGGACGATGATCGTGAACAGGGTCAACAGGACCGACGCACCGATGATGCCCCAGCCCAGCTTCTCGGCCAACTCCACCTCTAGCAGGTAGCCCGCATCCCAGATCAGGTGACGGATCCCGGCCAGCGTGTGATACCAAAGCGCCCAGATCGAACCGAGGAACACCAGCTTGCCGAACCACGACGTCAGAAAGGCATCGGCGGTGGCGAAGGCATCTGGTCCGGCGGCAAGGGCGACGAACCACCAGGTGACCATCAGACCAGCCAGGATGAGCGCATTGCCCGTGATCCGCGTCAGAATAGAAGTGATCGACGTCAGCTGCGGACGATAGATCTGCAGGTGCGGACTCAGGGGCCGGTTGCCACGGTTCACGTCGGCCATCGCGGGCCTCCTTTGGTCGTTGGTCGGTCGTTCTGCGTTGTTCTAATGGTTTTTACAGCGGAGTCACGGGGGCGCGCGGTCGCAGCACGGCGAAAAAGATGGAAATCGGCAAACCCTGTGATCGCGGCGCGATCTTCGTGATCACAAATCAGCGTGGAACCACAGTTTGCGCTGTACGGTTCGCTTTTCACCTGACTGAACGGAGGCACGATATGTCGAAATCCCGCGAAGAAATCTGGGACGAATGGCGCGATCTGGTGAACATGGCACCGCAAGAACTGGAGGATTGGCTCGAGACGGACGAGAGCAAATCCGTGGGCGCGAACGAAGACGACGGGGAATCGACGGGCCACGAGTCGGGTCGGCGTATCGTCAAGATCAAGCGCACCAACAAAGAGGACCTGACCGACGATCAGTGGGATCACATGGGTAAGGTCGTCGGCTACATCAATCGCCACGGCGCACAGGTGCCGGACGACCCGAAGGGCACGGATTGGGAATACTCGCTCAAGAACTGGGGCCATGATCCTTTCGCGGAAAACGGCGTCGCAACCTGATACCGCGCTTCACTGGGGGCGGCGCATCCGCAGGGCCTCGACCATCTCGGCGCAGAACTCGATCCGTTCTTCCACGTCGAGGTAAAAGGCGTTGTCCTCGCCGCAGTCTACCTGAATCACGGGGATCGGTCGTGGCAGGGTCAGTGCGGAGTTGATCCGCGCGATGTCGTCCGACAGCAGACGCAGTGCCTTGCCGCTACGTCCCGGACGCAGACTGCGCGGGCTACCGGGGCGCGGGGTCAGATCGTGCAGCACCGCCGCCCAGGCCGCTTCGGTCACCGTCGCGTCATCGGCGCAATCCCACTCGGAGTCGCGCGGCATCCCGAGTGCGCGCGCCGTCATGCCCCGTGCCGCCGGGTCGAGGCCGTAGTAAAGGCAAATCGCCCGGGCCAGCCGCTGCGCGCCCGGCATGTATTCATCCCACGGATCGAAAAGCTCCTCCGCCGCTTCCTGTCGCCCCAGGTCAGTCACATCGATGATGAGCCGGGTCATCTCCGCCTCCGACAACAGGCGGTCGGCCAGCACCATGGCAAAGCTGTCGGCCGCGGTTTCCTGTGTGCCAAAGACGTACAGATCCAACTGATCGATCACTGCATGGCCCAGTTCGTGATACAGCGTGAAGCGCAGGTTGTTATGGACGAAATCCGCGCGCGCCGGTCCGGCGGCGGGCCAGAGGAGACAGCACAGGGCGATCAGCCGGATCACGCCGGCATCAGTGCCCAGTAGTCGAGGTCGAGCAGGACATCGGGCAGATATTTCCCATCGTCGCCGCGCAACGCGAAAGCGCGCCCCCGCGTAGCCACCAGGCGCAAGCGCAACGCGGCGATCCCCGGCGCGACCTCGGCCTTATCCAGAACCTCGGACCAGGCCCGCACGGTGTCGCCCGCGAAACATGGGTTGGCGTGGGACCCGCCGTTGATGGCGGCGATGCATTGCGCATTCGCCAACCCATTGAACGACAGCGCGCGCGCCAGCGAAATGACGTGCCCGCCATAGATCAGACGCTTGCCGTCGTCGCGGTGGGTGGCGTCGAAATGGACCTTGGCGGTGTTCTGCCACAGCCGGGTGGCGAGCATGTGCTCGGCCTCCTCGATCGTGACGCCGTCGATGTGGTCGATCGTCTCTCCGATGGCATAATCGGCGGCGCGGTGCGGCTCTCCGGCCGATGCGAAATCGTAGTCGTCGAAATTCAGGCCGTCCGGCACCAGAAGGTCGGCCGCGGGCACCACTTCGATCAGATCCGGGATGATCGCTTCGGGGGCCGCGGCCTCGGGGTCGCGTTTGCGCACCATCACCCAACGCACATAACTCAGCACAGGCTCGTCCGACTGGTTGATCCCGGTCGTGCGTACCCAGACGACGCCGGATTTGCCGTTCGAGTTCTGCTTGACGCCGATCACCTCGGATTCCGAGCGCAGCGTATCACCGGGGAACACGGGTTGCAGGAACCGCCCGTCTGCATAACCGAGGTTCGCGATGGCGTTCAGGGACACGTCGGGCACCGTCTTGCCGAACACGGTGTGAAAGGTGATCAGATCGTCCATCGGGCTGCCGTCCAACCCGCACCACAGCGCGAAGGCATCCGACGAGTGGAGCGCAAAGCGCTGCGGGTAGAGCGCGGTGTACATCGCCCGCTCTCCCTCGGCCAAGGTCCGGGGCACCGCGTGCCGGATCACGTCGCCGACGGTGTAATCCTCGAAGAAGCGGCCCGGATTGGTTTTCGAGGTCATTGCGCGCCCAGTTTCATGTCGGGGGAATACGCCGCATCCACGTCCTTGGTCACGGCCTGTGCGCAGCGCAGAAGGCCGCTTGTGGGATCATGCGTATAGCAAGGCGATCCGTGCAGGACCCATCCCTTCGCCAAGGCATCGCTGACCTTGTGGCAGAAGGCCGAGGTATCCTCCTCGGTGAGCAGGCGGTAGAGCGTGGACATATCAGCCTCCGAATGGATTGACGCCAAGCCAGATGTGAACTCCGGCGGCGATGGACATGAGGATCAAACCGACGATCAGCGCGACAAGGTCGCCCTTGATCGAAACGACTTCGGGGCGCTGCCATGGCTGGCTGCGGTTGATGAGGGCGATTTCGGCCAAGGCCCACACCAGCAGTCCGCCGAACAGGATCATCGCGGCCAGATCACCGTTCACCAACAGATGCGCACCCGCCCAGATCGTGAAGCCGGTCAGCTGCGGATGGCGAAGGCGCGCGGACAACAGACCCTTGGTCGCGCCCACGCCGTAAACGTAGAAGGCAACCACCATGAGCAGGTTGTTCACGTGCCGCAGGACGCTCGGCGGCTCCCATACGGGAATGTACGGCGCGGCGCGGTAGCCGACGATCATCAGGATAACCGACCCGACCAGCAGAACGGCGATCAGGCCCTTGCCCGGATCGCCAATCCGGGCGCGCGGTCCCGGTGCGACCCGTTTGAACATATGCGCCCCGACCCAAAGGGCGAGGCCGAGGATCAGGTATGTCATATCAACCCTCCAACGCGGCAATCGCCTCCTGCTTTGCCAGTGTCCGACGGGCCGTGTCCACATGAAGGTTCTCGACGATGCGTCCGTCCAGCACGGCGACCCCCTGTCCCTGCGCCACCGCGGCGTCGAAGGCGTCGATCTGCCGGCGAGCGAGATCAAGGTCGTCCTGCGTCGGCCCGAAGGCGGCGTTCGCGATGGCGATCTGCGCCGGATGGATCAGCGTTTTGCCGTCCATGCCGATGTCGCGGCCCTGCCGACATTCCGCGCGCAGCCCATCGTCGTCGCGGAAGGCGTTAAAGACTCCGTCGATACAGGGAATGCCCGCCGCACGCGCCGCCAGAAGGCAGGTCTGCAACGATGTCATCAACGGCATACGGTCGGGCCGGTCGCGACAGCCGAGATCCTTGGCCAAATCGTTCGTCCCCATGACGAAGCCGCCCATATGCGGCGCGCGGGCGATGGCGGCGGCGTTCAGAATGCCCTGGGGGCTCTCCATCATGGCCCAGATCGCGGTATTGCCTGTCAGATGCATCGCGGCCGCGGCGACATCGTCCGGCGCGCCGACCTTCGGCAGCAGGATCGCATCGGGGGCCAGCGGCGCGATGGCGGCCAGATCGTCCGCGCCCCAGGGCGTATCGGCCCCATTGACGCGCACGATGCACTGCCGCGGCCCATATCCACCCTCCCGAAAGGCCTGGATCAGCGTGGTCCGAGCGGCTTTCTTTTCGTCCGGTAAAACCGCATCTTCCAGATCGAATATGATCGCGTCCACCGGCAAGGTCCGGGCCTTTTCCAACGCGCGCGGCTTGGATCCGGGAATATACAGGACGGAACGGAATGGGCGATCTGTCTGGGTCATGGCGGCTCTCCTTGCTGCGGTTGCAAACATCTTACGCAATGATTGGCAAGGAAGTTTAGCTCCACGGCATGATTATTGCGCCGGCGATTTTCGATGTGCGACGCGACCGGCGAACGCACCACCTGTTCCATTAACCGAATCTCCACCTCCGTCGCGCAGATTATGACCATAGTTCGGTCGGGGAAATCCGGACCACACATGGATGAGACGGCCCTGCACCCTCTCTCTCTGTCGTGGCCGGATCTGCGAAAGGAACACGCCATGACGAAAACACAGATGATCGCCAACATCTTCTACGCCACGTTGATCGGCGCGGTGCTCATGCTGTTTGCGGAACCCGCCGGGGCGCAGGGGACCAATTGCGGCCCCCGCGCCGACGTTCTGGAGCGATTGTCCGCCGGGTACGGCGAAACCCGCCGGGGCATCGGGCTGGGCAGCAAGAATCGCGTGGTCGAGGTGTTCGCCTCCCCCGAGACGGGCAGCTGGACCGTGACCGTCACCTTGCCCGACGGGCGCACCTGCCTGGTCGCCAGCGGTCAATCCTGGGAGGACCGGATGGACGACCTGGCCCATCTGGCCGACGCCGAAATCTGACGCCACCCCAGTCAGAGACGGACTTGCGGGGCGGCCACGGCGCGCCCCGTTTTCGTCGCCCCCGGCCGCGCGCAATCACGACATTGCACGAGGACTTGCGCACCGCGCGGTCGATCCGATACCCCTCCGCCGGACTTCAGCCGTCATATCGGAGACAAACATGGCCCGACCCAAGATCGCCCTCATCGGCGCCGGACAGATCGGCGGCACGCTCGCCCACCTCGTCGCGCTCAAAGAACTGGGGGACGTCGTCCTCTTCGACATCAGCGAAGGCACGCCGCAGGGCAAGGCGCTCGACATCGCCGAATCCGGCCCGGTCGAGAAGTTCGACGCCAAGCTCAAGGGCACCAACGATTACGCTGATATCGCGGGTGCCGATGTCTGCATCGTCACCGCCGGGGTCCCGCGCAAACCGGGCATGAGCCGGGACGACCTGCTCGGCATCAACCTGAAGGTTATGAAGGCCGTCGGCGAGGGTATCCGCGACAGTGCCCCCGATGCCTTCGTCATCTGCATCACCAATCCGCTGGATGCGATGGTCTGGGCCCTGCGCGAATTTTCCGGACTGCCGCACGAAAAGGTCGTGGGCATGGCCGGCGTGCTCGATTCGGGCCGGTTCCGGCACTTCCTGGCCGAGGAATTCGACGTCTCCATGCGGGACGTCACGGCTTTCGTCTTGGGCGGCCACGGTGACACCATGGTGCCATTGGTGCGCTATTCCACCGTCGGTGGCATCCCCCTGCCCGATCTGGTCGACATGGGCTGGACCAGCCAGGAGAAGTTGGACGCGATCGTGCAGCGCACCCGCGACGGCGGCGCGGAGATCGTTGGCCTGCTCAAGACCGGGTCGGCCTTCTATGCCCCCGCGTCCTCGGCGATCGAGATGGCGGAATCCTATCTCAAAGATCAGAAGCGTCTGCTGCCCTGCGCGGCCTGGGTCGACGGCGCGCTCGGCCTGAACGGCATGTACGTGGGTGTGCCGACCGTCATCGGTGCCAGCGGGATCGAACGGGTGGTCGATATCAAGATGACCCGCGACGAACAGGCGATGTTCGACAAATCGGTCGAAGCGGTGAAGGGCCTCGTCGATGCCTGCAAAGCCATCGACCCCTCGCTGACCTGAACCAAACCGGGCGCGCGGTAGCGCGCGCCCTAGCCCGTTGCGCGGCCAAGCTTTTCGAACAGGCCCGAGCCGTGCACCGCCTTCGAGAGTGTCCGGTCGCGGTACGGCACACCCTGCAGCATCGGAAGCCGCCACCGCTCCATCTGCCGCTGTGGCCGGTTTCCGCGGCGGACAGGATAGGTCATGCACATGATCATGCGCAGAAGTTCGCGATCATTGGCCCCATAGACGATCGTACGGTTCGCGTATCCGGCGGAAATCATGCTCTGCGTTGTCGGCATCCAGATCTCGCAATGCCCAAGATCCGCCGCCCGGGTCTTGGCCGCTTCAGGCAGACCATCCAGCCATGCGCCATATCGTGGCTCTGACCGTGCCTTGAAATCGTCCGGTTGCAGTGTGGGCATGCTGAGCGCGCGCAGGCCCAGTTCGGGTGTCACCTGCGTCCCCCAGGCCACCCGCCACTTGTTCGCGCGCATCAATTCGATCAGCCCGCCGCGCAGGATCAGATCGCCCGGCGGTGCCATCTGGTGCGCCCGGATCGACCGTGCGTCCGGCGCATATTGGAAACTGGAGCGCAGGTCGATCATCCGCGCGATCCGCTCAACGTCTGCGTCGCCGATCGCCTCCGCCGTTGGCCCGGCGCAGGAGATGGTCAGCAGGGGATGCTGCAACCGCTCCGCAATCGTCTCGGCCAACAGGGCATCGACGAAGGTCGCCTCGTTGCGGACCCAGCAATAGAGCGATGCCAGATCCGACAGGCGATGATGACAACAGCCCAGAAGGAATCGGCTGTCCTGACCGCCCGTGATCGGAAGGGCGCATCGGTTCGATCCGATCAACACCTCCAAAACCTGTGTCAGGCGATCGCAGATCGCATCGACCTGATCGGAATGGGACGCAGGTTGCGTGAAATCCGTATCGTCGCGGGGCCAGTGTCGGACCTGGCGATATTGCGAAAGGTCGAGATAATGGTTTGCCATCATCCGCTGCACGGTCGCGTCGACGGTGTCGCCGAAAAAATAGTATCGCCCCCGCTCCGCCCGGAAGAGAGACAGAGGCAGGTCCGGCGAGTCAGCCAGCGGGCGGTCAATCGCAAGCGGAACCGACGCGGCGATCCGACCGGTCGTCGGATCGAAGAAAGGTGTCAAACTGCACGATGGATCGACGTATAGCCGATTGTCGGTCAGCACGATGTAGCGGCCAGCGACATTCTCTATCCAGCGCTCCAATGCGTCTGGGGTGCAGGGCACTCTTGTGCCGTCGGCCACCATGCCGGCGCCTGCAATCAATGCGATACCAAGGACAAGACCGACAACTTCGCCGGCGTCGTCCACCAGCCGCATCAAGGGCAGCTCGGGACAATGCCAAAGAGTCCGCGCCCCCAGCGTGGCGTGGCGCCAGTTGGACGGCACGGCGACCGGCCGGGTATCTATCACGAACTGACGCAGGAATGTCTCGCCATAGGGCAGATCTTCATCGCTGCAGATCCGCGCGCCCAGCGGCACGGCTGCAATCTCTCCGCGGGCAACCCGCGAAGGTATTTCACGCGGTTGTGAGTGGTTCATCGATCTGCCCAGCGCTTTTTGTTTTCCGCAAGCTAACAGTCTGGCCGACACCGATCCACACATGATATCTTCGGCCACGCTTCCTCTTTGTGATCACAGCTTGCGTTGCTGTGATCACAAAAACGGCTATTCCCGGAGAATTGCCTTCAATCACCGGCAATTCGGTTTCAAATAGGCGAATCGCGTGTCAAGGATCGTGGAACCTTTGACCAAGCGGGGGCGCGTCCCATGAACATCCACGAATACCAGGCCAAGGCCTTGCTGCGCGATTTCGGCGCACCCGTTTCCGACGGGGTGGCCGTTACCAAGGCGGCAGACGCCAAGACCGCCGCCAGTCAGCTGGACGGGCCACTCTGGGTCGTGAAGGCGCAGATCCATGCAGGCGGGCGCGGCAAGGGTAAGTTCAAGGAAGCCGAGGCCGGTGACGCCGGTGGCGTCCGCCTTGCCAAATCGGTTCAGGAAGCGGCCGATCACGCATCGCAGATGCTGGGCAACACGCTGGTCACGCATCAGACCGGCCCCGCCGGCAAGCAGGTCAACCGCATCTACATCGAAGACGGCTCGGGCATCGAGACGGAGCTGTATCTCGCCCTTCTGGTCGACCGGTCGACCAGCCGCATCGGCTTCGTCTGCTCGACCGAAGGCGGCATGGACATCGAGGAGGTGGCCGCCAGCACCCCCGAGAAGATCATCAGCTTCTCCGTCGATCCCGCCACCGGCTATCAGCCCTTCCACGGCCGCCGCGTCGCGTTCTCGCTGGGGCTGAAAGGGGGGCAGGTCAAGCAGTGCGTCAAACTGATGGGGCAACTCTACAAGGCCTTCGAGGAGAAGGACATGGAGATGCTGGAGATCAACCCGCTGATCGTGACCGACGGCGGCGATCTCAAGGTGTTGGACGCCAAGGTCAGCTTCGATGGCAACGCGCTCTACCGCCAGAAAGACATCGCCGAGTTGCGCGACGAGACGGAGGAGGACCCCAAGGAACTCGCCGCCTCCAAGTTCGACCTGAACTATATCGCGCTGGACGGTGAAATCGGCTGCATGGTCAACGGCGCGGGTCTGGCCATGGCAACGATGGACATCATCAAACTCTATGGGGCCGAACCGGCAAACTTCCTCGACGTCGGCGGCGGCGCCACCGAGGAAAAGGTGACCGAGGCGTTCAAGATAATCACGTCTGACCCGCAGGTCAAAGGCATCCTGGTCAACATCTTCGGCGGCATCATGCGCTGCGACGTCATCGCCGAGGGCGTGGTGGCGGCCGTCAAGCAGGTCGGGCTCAAGGTGCCGCTGGTCGTGCGGCTGGAAGGCACGAACGTGGAACAGGGCAAGAAGATCATCAATGAGTCGGGCCTCGACGTGATCGCCGCCGATGACCTGAAGGACGGCGCACAGAAGATCGTGAAGGCGGTCAAGGGGTAATGGGTCCGCTCCGGGGAATGCCTTGCGCGTTGCTCGCGATCGTCGGTCTTGCCGGTTGTGAACCGACAGGTGGCATGACGCGCGAGAACGTTTCTCCAAGTGTCGGCGTAGCAATTTTTGAGGACCTCTGCCTTCAAGACATCTCGAATGCCGCTAGCAATCGTTCACAGATCCATGATCTTATCGCCCAGGATCCGCGCGGCTATGCCCTCAGAAGATCCGGACAGATAACGGCCTATGCGGCCGACGATCTGGATATGGATGTTCAGTTCATTTGCGGGCCGCGACAAAACGCACGCACCCCGGTGGTGAGTGAATGCGCCGTCGGGTTCGACACGCAGAACAGCCCCGCCGTGGCAAGCGTGCTGGAAAATAGCCCGCTCTTCGACAAGTCATTGAACTTGGAGGTCACGAGCGAGGGGAATAATACCTATCTCAGCGGGTTAACGACATACGCCGGTCAGCCAATCCGCGTTACGGTCACGCCTCCCGGCAGAGCTGTTCTCGATCGTGTGAACGAGTCACTTGCGGCAACCAACGATTTCCGTTTCACGACGATATCGGTTCTCCACGGTCGGCAGACCTGTCCCTCGGTCGGGAGCGGCCAATGAGACTGACATCTGGCGTATATTCCTGCGCGGTGCTGGCGATAAGTCTCGGTCACGCTCACGCAAATCCAGCGCGCAACGAAATGTTGGGAGCCTTCGCCGGCCACTGCTTCTCGCCCTACCTCACGCCTGCCCGCGTTAAGTCCGAGATCGCCAGCACCGGCGCGCGGGTCGATTTCTACGACCTCAACCCATTTTCCGACGTCGCCCCAACGCCCGGCACGGCCATCACCCCCGGTACCGACCGGCGATGCGAAGTGACGTTCGATGGACGCCATGGCGACGCCGCCGCCGAAGTCGCGACAAGCGCTCTGCAAGCCGAAGGTATCACCGCCGGCACCCCCGTACCCGCGACCCACGCGAACGCGGCCCTGCCCGGCACGACCCTGCTGGCCGCACGCGCGCTCAATCCGACCCGCATCGCCGTCGTCCACACCGGCACCCGTCCCGGCCCGAACGGGGTCGAGACCTTTCTGTCGGTCGAGCGGCTGACCCCGCAAGCAAGCGAGGCTAGCCGATGATCCGCCCTTTGGTCCTTCTTCTCGCCCTCGCGGGCTGCGTGCAGACCGGCACCAACGGATTCGGCAGTGGCGTCGGCGACATCGCCGCGCAGCGGATGCGCTTCGCCGCCGAGGCCGTCTGCCTCAACAACCGCACCCGCGGCACGCAGGACCGCGCCGCCCGCGCGCTGAACTTCCCGGTGCGTGAGCGTGATGGCAATTCCATCGTCTATGCCAACCCCGGCACGCTGACCTTCATTCGCATCGGCCCCGCCCCCGATCAGACCTTCACCGACGATCAGGGCCAGCGGCGCAGCATCGCGGGCAGCGGGTGTTCCGTCGGCTCGCCTGCGGTGGGGACCGACCGCGCGAACCGTCTGGCAGGCGAAATCCTGGCCCCGCGGTTGATCGACGGCAGCGATACTTTGCTGGCACCCTTGGGGGCGGGCACCAATGTCGACGGCGGCGTCGGCTTCTTCTTCGACAACCTCGCCGTGACGTTGCCGGTCGCGCGCACCACTTTCACGAATCCAGAAACCGGGCAGGGCACCGCCTTCGACCATCCCGTCATTCTCATCGTTCACGCCCAGGCCCGTTAGCGGCCCACACCCACACCGGTCCTTCGGGGCCAGAAATCCAAGACCAAGGAGGGCCCGATGGCCATTCTCATCGACAAACACACCAAGGTCATCTGCCAGGGGCTCACCGGCTCCCAGGGGACGTTCCATACCGAACAGGCGATTGCCTACGGCACGCAGATGGTCGGGGGCGTCACGCCCGGCAAGGGTGGTCAGACGCACCTGGATCTTCCCGTCTTCGACAGCTGTCACGAAGCGGTGCATGCCACCGGGGCCAACGCCTCCGTCATCTACGTGCCGCCGCCCTTCGCCGCCGATTCCATCCTGGAGGCCATCGACGCCGAGATCGAGCTGGTCATCTGCATCACCGAAGGCATCCCGGTCCTCGACATGATGAAGGTCAAGCGCGCGCTCGACGGGTCCAAGACGCGGCTCATCGGTCCGAACTGCCCGGGTGTCATCACGCCGGACGCCTGCAAGATCGGCATCATGCCCGGTCACATCCACAAGCGCGGGTCGGTCGGCGTCGTATCCCGCTCGGGTACCCTGACCTACGAGGCGGTCAAGCAGACGACCGACATGGGGCTGGGCCAGTCCACGGCCGTCGGCATCGGCGGCGACCCGATCAAGGGCACTGAACACATCGACGTGTTGGAGATGTTCCTGGCCGATCCGGAAACGCATTCGATCATCATGATCGGCGAAATCGGCGGCACGGCGGAAGAAGAAGCCGCGCAATTCCTCGCGGACGAGAAGAAGGCCGGACGTTGGAAACCCACCGCCGGCTTCATCGCCGGGCGCACCGCCCCTCCGGGCCGCCGCATGGGCCACGCGGGCGCCATCGTCGCGGGCGGCAAGGGCGACGCGGAGAGCAAGATCGAAGCGATGAAGGAAGCCGGCATCGTCGTCGCCGACAGCCCCGCCACGCTGGGCGAGGCTGTGAAGGAAGCGATCGGATGAGATGGCATCGGGACGCTCCTCTCTCGGGTGTCTCAGAACCCTGGCGATTACCATCGCCGGGGTTTGCCTGTCTGCGGCAGCGTCTGGTCAGACAGATGAGCATCGCCCCACGGAGGCGGAGCAGGCTTTGATGACAGCCACGATCGATCTCTGTTTCGCCCTGCCCAATACGATCCCTCTGGCGGTCGAGGCCTTCGAAAATTTGGGCTGGCGGACCATCGAAGAGGATGAGGAAAGCGAAACGCCGCCCCCCATTTTTCAAACTTTGATGGCGGGCGTCATCGTCCATAACTTCCGCGCCGACGATCTGAACTATACCGTCGGCAATGGCGCGTTCATGGCCGCCTCAATCCTGGGAAACTCGTCGCTGGGCAAGAACCAGATCGGGATGGCCTACGGTGACGCTTCCCTCGCCGTTTTGGGGATCGAGGAAGCCAGACCCAATTGCACGATGGCTGGACCGGCGTGGATCAGTCGTGCCACCCACGCAGCAGGCTTGCGGGCCCAGATCACTCAATCGACTGCGGACCTTTGGCAGGGCATGAGAATTGATGATCGCGGCGGCCATAAAATCGGGATTTTTGAGGACTTTGAAGCGTTTCAAGAGGATGTCAGGAAAGCTATCGTATCGAACGACGACGATCCGGAAGAAGTCGACCTGTATGTAGGTATGCTCAAACCCGTCTCCATCACGGTAACACCCCAAGCCAGTCTGAAGGCACGGGATCGATGATGCTTTGTCACCCATTCTCCACGACGGTTCACGCAGCCTTGGCGGCAGCTTTGATGAGTTCCGTTTGGCCAAGCCTTGCGCATAGCCAAGAGGCACCCACCGCCTGTCTGACCCCCGCTGCCGATACCGACACTACCCTGGCCGCGCTCGCCACCCAAGGCTGGACCGCCCTTCCCGACAGCACCCTGCCGCAGGACGTCGCGGACCGGCTCGTCTGGCTCTATGTCGCGCATTATACGACAGGCGACACCGGCGGCGAGGCGCTGGCGTCGATCGTCGATCTGCAAAGCCGTACCATCAAGGGTCTGGCCCGCAAGCGTGACATTCCCACCAGCAAGACCCGGTTCTTGACGCGGCACGAAGGCGCGATGATCCTGTTCTGGCGCGCGCCTGTGCCGGGCCGGTTCGAATTGCAATGCCGGATTGCGCTGGACGGCCCCGACACGCCCGGATCGGATCCCTTCGCCCGTCACGCAATGGAACAGGTCGATCACGGACAGATCCTGACGGTCGCACTGGACCGGGCCGCGCTGGCACGGGCGACAGGGCGCGACGTCAAAACGGCGCAGCTTGTCGACACGTATCTCATCTATGGAGCGGAGGACGCGCGATGATCCGTTTGGTCGCCCTTCTTGTGTGCTTAACCGGGCCTGTCGCGGCCCAAGGCTACGGCCTGCCCCCCGCGCTGGCCCCCTGCGGGGAGGGGCATCTCGATGCGGCCCGCTACCGCACGGACCTGCAGGACCTTGGCTGGGTCTTCGTTCCGGCGAATGCGCGGGCTGGGCAGCTGGAATTGCTCAACGACGCGTTCGTCTCCCTCGTCTCCGGGCGGGACGGACCGCGCGATGCCAGACTTGAACGGGGCCGTGCCGTCTGGGCCGACCTGGGGGTCAGCCAACTGGTCTTTACGACACCGGACGGAGGTCAGGCCCTGATGGTCGCGGGTGGTGCGAACGCGGACGGTGTCGCGCAATTGCGGTGCTGGATGGCCTTTGCGGATGGCACGCGAATGGACGACCTTTTCGTGCAACTTCTGACACAGGCCACCGATCCCCCGGCCCCGGGCGATGAACAGGTTCTGGTCCTGACGCAGAACACCCCGGGGTCGGACGAGACGCTGCGGCTCTACCTGACGCGGCCCGCCCCCGGCATCGACACGCCGGCCACGCGGGCGGGGATCGCCACGCTGCTGTCGGTCACGCCGGAGGCGGCGCAATGATCCGCACGGCCCTTTTTTCGGTGATGGCGACGCAGGCGGGGGCGGTCGACCTGCCCGCCATGGGACCCGAAATTACGGCCTGCCTGGAACAGCATGTCGCCGTCGCGCCCTATGTCGCCGCGCTCGCCTCGGCGGGCTGGAGCCCGGTGCGGCCCCTCGACCGCCCAGCGGCCCAACGCGACCTGTCGCACGCGATGCTGGCCGCGTTGCAACTGGACGATGATCACGGTGACCATGACCACGATGAGATCCAGGGTAAGACGGGAACAATCGGCTGGGCCGAACGCTGGGACCACCGCGACGACACGCTGGTCTGGATCGAGGACGCCAGCGCGAACCGAACCTTGTACGAGCGCGGCGATGCCGTCCTGCTGCTGATGGGCGAACAGATCACCGATGAAACCGCCGGCCGCATCCATCGGACCACCTGTCTGTTCGGGGCACCCGAACTGGACGACGTCGCGCGGCTTCTGGCGGAGGAGGCGACGGTCGACGACCTGCGCAGCCTGGCCTTCTTGCCCGAAGACGACGGGGCCTTGCCCTATACCTCCGTCGTGCTGACGCGGAACGTCCCGCCACCGGGCGCGGAGGCACCGACACATCTGGACGCGATCATCACGACGCAGGTGTTTCCCGTGCCGAAGGTGCTGAGATGACGCGCGTTCCGCCCCTGCGAAGGCCCCCGCCGGGCCGCGTCGCCCGGCCGCCCGGCACCCGTTGCAATCCATTCCTCCCTTCCCGCATCCGAACCCCCGAGGTCCCAAAATGACCGATCAATCCGACAACGACATCTTTCATTCCACCAGCTTCATGCAGGGGCACAACGCCGAATATCTCGAACAGATGTACGCGCGGTATGCCGACGATCCCGGTGCCGTGGATGAGACGTGGAAGCAATTCTTCGCAGCCCTCGACGACGATGCGGGCACCGCGCAGGCGGAAGCCGCTGGTCCCAGCTGGGCGCGCACCGACTGGCCGCCCGTTCCGGCAGACGACCTGACGGCGGCGCTGACGGGCGAATGGCCCGCAGCCCCCGTCGACCCCAAAGAGGCCAAGGCGGCCGGTGACAAGATCAGGACGAAGGCGGCCGAGATCGGGTCCGCCCCGGATGATGACGCGATCAAACGCGCCGTCCTCGACAGTATCCGGGCGCTGATGTTGATCCGCGCCTATCGCATCCGGGGCCACCTGGCGGCGGATCTGGACCCGCTGGGGATGCGCGCCGAGACGCCCCATCCTGAGCTGGATCCGAAGTCCTACGGGTTCTCGGACGCCGACATGGATCGTCCGATCTTCATCGACAACGTCCTGGGACTGGAGATCGCGACGCTCAAGCAGATCGTCTCGATTCTGAAGCGGACGTATTGCGGCACCTTCGCGCTGCAGTACATGCACATTTCCAACCCCGAGGAATCGGCCTGGCTCAAGGAGCGGATCGAGGGTCTTGGAAAGGAGATCGAGTTCACGCAGAACGGCCGCCGCGCCATTCTCAACAAGTTGGTCGAGGCGGAAGGGTTCGAGAAATACCTGCACGTCAAGTACATGGGCACCAAGCGCTTCGGTCTGGACGGTGGCGAAGCGCTGATCCCCGCGATGGAACAGATCATCAAGCGCGGCGGTCAGCTGGGCCTGTCGGACGTCGTCATCGGCATGCCCCACCGCGGCCGGCTGAGTGTCTTGGCCAACGTGATGCAAAAACCCTACAAGGCGATCTTCAACGAGTTTCAGGGCGGTAGTTTCAAGCCCGAGGATGTCGATGGCTCGGGCGACGTGAAATACCACCTCGGGGCCAGTTCCGACCGCGACTTCGACGGCAACACCGTCCACCTGTCGCTGACCGCGAACCCCTCCCACCTGGAGGCGGTGAACCCCGTGGTGCTGGGCAAGGTCCGCGCCAAGCAGGATCAGCTGGGCGACACCGAACGGCGCAAGGTGGCCGGCGTCCTGCTGCACGGGGATGCTGCCTTCGCCGGCCAGGGCGTGGTGGCCGAATGTTTCGCCCTGTCGGGCGTGCGCGGGCACCGGACGGGCGGCACGATCCATATCGTCGTCAACAACCAGATCGGGTTCACGACCGCGCCGCATTTTTCACGCTCCAGCCCCTATCCGACCGACAACGCGCTGGTGGTCGAAGCGCCGATCTTCCACGTCAACGGCGACGACCCCGAAGCCGTCGTTCACGCGGCCCGGGTCGCGACGGAGTTCCGGCAGAAGTTCGGCAAGGACGTCGTTCTGGACATCTTCTGCTATCGCCGGTTCGGCCATAACGAGGGCGACGAGCCCATGTTCACGAACCCGGTCATGTATAAGAAGATCAAGGGTCAGAAGACGACCCTGACCCTCTATACCGAACGCCTGGTGCGCGATGGCCTGATCCCAGAGGGCGAGATCGAGGACATGAAGACCGCCTTCCAGGACCGCATGGCGCAGGAATTCGAGGCTGGCAAAGACTACAAACCCAACAAGGCCGACTGGCTGGACGGGCGCTGGTCGCATTTGGATCGCCGCAAGGAAGAAGACTACGTCCGTGGGGAGACGGCCATCGCGCCCGAAACCTACGACGCGGTCGGACGCGCCCTGACGACGGCCCCCAAGGACTTTCCACTGCACAAGACCATCGGCCGCCTGATGGACGCCAAGGCACAGATGTTCGAGAGCGGCACCGGCTTCGACTGGGCCACCGCCGAGGCGATGGCTTTCGGATCCCTGTTGACCGAAGGCTACAAGGTGCGTCTGGCCGGACAGGACAGCACGCGGGGAACATTCTCCCAGCGGCATTCGGCCCTGATCAATCAAGAGAACGAGGACCGCTACTACCCCCTCAACCATATCCGCGAGGGACAGTCGCATTACGAAGCGATCGACAGCGCATTGTCCGAATACGCGGTGCTAGGTTTCGAATACGGCTATTCGCTGGCCGAACCCAACGCCTTGACCATGTGGGAAGCGCAGTTCGGCGATTTCGCCAACGGCGCGCAGATCATGTTCGACCAGTTCATCTCCTCCGGGGAGGCCAAATGGCTGCGGATGAGCGGATTGGTTTGCCTGCTGCCGCACGGGTACGAAGGTCAGGGACCGGAACATTCATCGGCGCGGCTGGAGCGGTTTCTGCAGATGTGCGGCTCCGACAATTGGATCGTCGCAAATTGCACCACGCCCGCCAACTACTTCCACATCCTGCGCCGACAGCTGCACCGCGACTTCCGCAAGCCGCTGATCCTGATGACGCCCAAGTCGCTGCTTCGTCACAAGATGGCGGTGTCGACCAAAGAGGAATTCACCACCGGGTCCAGTTTCCACCGCGTTCTGTGGGACGATGCACAACACGGCAATTCCGACACAAAGCTGGTGGACGACGCATCGATCAAGCGCGTGGTCGTGTGTTCGGGCAAGGTCTACTACGATCTGCTGGAGGAGCGGGACGAACGCGGCCTGACGGATGTCTATATCCTGCGGCTGGAGCAGTTTTATCCGTTCCCCGCCCTGTCGATGGTCAACGAACTGCAACGTTTCAAGCAGGCCGAAATCGTCTGGTGTCAGGAAGAGCCCAAGAACCAGGGGGCCTGGACCTTCGTGGAGCCGAACATCGAATGGGTGCTGACCCGCATCGGTGCCGCCCATACGCGGCCGGTCTATGCCGGTCGTGCCGCCTCCGCCTCGCCCGCGACGGGTCTGGCCAGCCAACACAAAGCCCAACAAGCCGCGCTCGTCGATGACGCGCTGCGCACGGAGTAACAGTCCCATGTCCATCGAAGTCAAAGTCCCAACCCTGGGCGAGTCCGTCACCGAAGCCACCGTCGCCACCTGGTTCAAGCAGCCCGGCGACGCCGTGGAAGCCGACGAAATGCTGTGCGAGTTGGAGACCGACAAGGTCACCGTCGAAGTGCCCAGCCCCGCCGCCGGCACCCTGGGCGAGATTGTCGCGAACGAAGGCGAGACCGTGGGCGTCGACGCCCTGCTGGCCACGATCACGGAAGGAGAGGGCGCGGCACCCGCGCCCAAGGCGAAAGACGACCAGTCGGCCGACAACGCGCCGGGGCAGGCCAAGGCTGAAATGACCGAGCAGGCAGACGACGGCGCGGCAATGGACGTCATGGTCCCCGCCTTGGGGGAATCCGTTTCGGAGGCCACCGTCGCCACCTGGTTCAAGGCCGTTGGCGACAGCGTGGAGGCCGACGAAATGCTGTGCGAGTTGGAGACCGACAAGGTTTCGGTCGAAGTGCCCGCGCCCGCGGCCGGCACCCTGACCGAGATCGTCGCGGCCGAGGGCGAGACCGTCGCCGCCGGCGGCAAGCTGGCCGTGATGTCGACCGGTGAGGGCGGCGCGGCCAAGCCCGCCGCCATGAACCCCGAACCCGCCGCGGACGCCGGGAAAGCCGAAATCGAACAGGCAAAGGCCAACGTGTCCGCCGCCAAGGGCGACGTGGAAGACGCGCCGTCCGCCAAGAAAGCCATGGCCGAGAAGGGTCTGACATCGGATCAGGTCACCGGCACGGGCCGCGACGGTCGCGTGATGAAGGAAGACGTGATGAAGGCCGCCGGGGCCGCGAAACCCACACCCGCCGCGCCCGCCGCCCGCGCACCCGTCGCCGCCGGGGACGAGGGCCGGGAGGAGCGGGTGAAGATGACCCGCCTGCGCCAGACCATCGCCAAGCGTCTGAAGGACAGCCAGAACACCGCCGCCATGCTCACCACCTATAACGAGGTGGACATGAAGGCGGTCATGGACCTGCGGAGCGAATACAAGGACCTGTTCCTGAAGAAACACGGCGTAAAGCTGGGCTTCATGTCCTTCTTCACCAAGGCCTGCGTCCACGCCCTGCGCGAGGTGCCCGAGGTGAATGCCGAGATCGACGGCACCGACGTCGTCTACAAGCACTTCGTCCACATGGGCATCGCCGCCGGCACGCCCCAGGGCCTCGTCGTGCCCGTCATCCGCGACGCCGATCAGATGGGTTTCGCCGAGATCGAGAAGGCCATCGCCGAAATGGGGGCCAAGGCCCGCGACGGCAAACTCTCCATGGCGGAAATGCAGGGCGGCACCTTCACCATCTCCAATGGCGGCGTCTACGGCTCGCTGATGTCGTCCCCCATCCTGAACCCGCCGCAGTCGGGCATTTTGGGCATGCACAAGATCCAGGACCGCGCGATGGTCGTCGGCGGCGAGATCGTCATCCGCCCGATGATGTATCTGGCCCTGAGCTACGACCACCGGATCGTCGATGGGAAGGGCGCGGTGACGTTCCTCGTGCGGGTGAAGGAAGCGCTGGAGGATCCTCGTCGGTTGTTGATGGATCTGTGACATGACCGAAATTAACAGAGGAACTCCAAGGAACGTTTCTTTGGTGGACTACTGCGATTTTGTTCTGTCGTTGGCGGATATCTGCTGTCGAGAAAAGTGGCGCAAGGATCGTCATTGCTGGTACTTATATAGGCAGTCTTTCTATGGCTTGTTTGACTACCTTGGACCCTTGGCTCGTGTGATAGCTTCCGAAGCAGCACTAGTAGAATTTGAGAAAAAAGGATTGAACTGCGACATGCGAGATATGGGTTGGGGCGATCAGCCTAGATTTGATAATGGCCGGGCAAAAGGAACGTTCCATTTGGAACATGTTTATACCGGCCACATGTTCAGACAAGACGTCGAAAAGCTCCTGCACGAGACTGATAGAGCTCGGTCTTTGGCGGAAATTGTAAAACAAAAATACTGCGTAGCCTGGATTCTCAAAAGTGAGGACAAGAAATTGGGACGCGGTGATCGTGGAGATAGCCTTGAAAGTGCTTTTGCCTATTACAGACGATGTGGTGTCTCTCTCGCCGAACGCTCCAGAGTAAACGATGCACTTGAACTTGCAAAAGTGCATCAGAAAGGCTCAGGGCCCGCATAAGCAAAGTAGGGCGGGCGAAAGGCCACTATCTATCGCCCCACCAGAGTGGTGGGTTCTCACCCACCCTGCGCCCACAGAACCGGACCCAACCCCATGAACCTCCTCACCCACCACTCCCCCACCTCTTACGACACCTGGAAACAGGACTTCGACGCCAGCACCGAGATGCGCATGAACGCGGGTCTAACCCTGCTCCAGCTATGGCGAGATGCCGAGGGCACCGGCGTCACCGCGCTCTTCGAGATCAACGACCGCAAGAAGGCGCAGGATTGGCTCGACCGCGAAGACCAGACCAACGGCCCCGTCAACGGGCGCTTCATGAAAACCGCCTGACATGGACCCGAGCCCCGTGACCCCAACCCGCCGCGCCATCGCCTTCTGGATCATCCGCGTCGCCATCGCCGTCATCCTCGTCCTCGTCCTTCAGGCCTGGCGCGGACCTGATCCGGTCCTGTGGTATCTCGCCGCCGCCTATGCGGCGATCTCGGCCTTCACCACCTACCTCCTCATCAGGCGCATGAAATGACCCCCGAACTCACCGTCCTCGCCCTCGCGATCCTGCTCCAGACGGCGCAATTCATCGTCTATGCCGTGCAGGCCAATCTCGACGTCGGACCGGGCTACACCATGTCGGCCCGCGACCGGGAGCCGAGCCGCAATCTGTCGGTTCGCGCGGGTCGCCTGCAACGCGCGCTGAACAACCATTTCGAAGGGTTGATCCTCTTCACCGCCGCCGTCGCCCTCGTCACGCTCTCGGGCCAGGCCACCGTGTTCACCGCCTGGTGCGGCTGGATCTATCTGGTGGCGCGTGTCGTTTACGTTCCTGCCTATGTGCTTGGATGGCGGCCGGGTCGGTCATTCATCTGGATGGCGGGGTTCACGGCGACCGTTGCAATGGTTATCTCCACCCTCGTCTGATCCGATCCACGTCCGACGCAGATCACCCGTGGATCACCCGTTCGTCACCCGTGCCCCGGAGGCCCCATGTCCCAATATGACGTCATCATTATCGGCAGCGGCCCCGGCGGCTATGTCTGCGCCATCCGCTGCGCGCAGCTGGGTCTGAAAACGGCCGTGGTCGAGGGGCGTGACACGCTGGGCGGGACCTGCCTGAACGTCGGCTGCATCCCGTCGAAGGCCATGCTGCACGCGACCCATTCCCTGCACGAAGCGGAACACAACTTCGCCAAGATGGGCCTGAAGGGCAAATCGCCCTCCGTCGATTGGAAGCAGATGCTGTCCTATAAGGACGAGGTCATCGCGCAGAACACCAAGGGCATCGAATTTCTGTTCAAGAAGAACAAGATCGACTGGCTCAAGGGCTGGGGGTCGATCCCCGAGGCCGGCCGCGTGAAGGTCGGCGACGACGTCCACGAAGCCAAGCACGTCATCATCGCATCCGGCTCCGAGAGCGCGAACGTGCCGGGCGCGGAGGTCACGATCGACGAGAAGACCATCGTCACCTCCACCGGCGCGTTGGAACTGGCGAGCATCCCCAAGGACATGGTCGTCGTCGGCGGTGGCGTCATCGGGTTGGAGCTGGGGTCGGTCTATGCGCGCCTTGGCACGGAAGTGACCGTCGTCGAATACCTGGATGCAGTCACGCCGGGTCAGGACGCGGAAGTCGCCAAGCAATTCCAGAAGCTTCTGCAGAAGCAGGGCCTGAAATTCATCACCGGCGCCGCCGTATCCAAGGTGGAGGCGAAGGGCGGCAAGGCGACCGTCACCTATGCGCTACGCAAGGACGACAGCACGCATGAGCTCAAGGTCGATACGGTTTTGGTCGCCACGGGGCGCAAACCTTTCGTTGAGGGGCTGGGGCTGGACACCCTTGGCGTGAAGTTGACCAAGCGGGGGCAGATCGCCGTCGATGACAGCTATGCCACCAGCGTGGAGGGTATCTATGCCATCGGCGACGTGATCGAAGGTCCGATGCTGGCCCATAAGGCCGAGGACGAGGGCATGGCCATCGCGGAGATGCTGGCCGGTCAGCATGGGCACGTGAATTACGACGTGATTCCCGGCGTGATCTACACCCACCCCGAAGTGGCCTCCGTCGGCATGACCGAGGAACAGCTGAAGGAGGAGGGCCGCGACTACAAGGTTGGCAAGTTTTCGTTCATGGGCAACGGGCGCGCCAAGGCGAACTTCGCCGGCGACGGTTTCGTCAAGATGCTGGCGGATGCCAAGACAGACCGGATTCTGGGGTGCCACGTCATCGGGCCCATGGCCGGCGACCTGATCCACGAGGTTTGCGTGGCGATGGAATTCGGCGCGGCAGCCGAGGATCTGGCCCGCACCTGTCACGCGCATCCGACCTATTCCGAAGCCATGCGAGAGGCCGCGCTGGCCTGCGGCGACGGGGCGATTCACGCCTGAACATAATGATCTGGACCCAGCCATTCGCGCAAAGGTCACAATCTGGCGGCAGGTCCTTCCCAGTCCTGCCGCTTTCTGATGGTCGAAGGTTTCCAGTCGTTTTGTTGTTACCCGTCTGGATGTGTTCGTTGATGAAAACTGTCGTATTGCGGCCCGTGGCCGCATTGGCCTTGTCTTGGCCGGTCGCGGTCCACGCGAAGGATCATGAGACGTCGACGACATTTCTGGGGCCGCTGACCCTGCCGCTGCAACGTCTGCTGCCCGGGGTCGAAATCCTTCCTTGGCTGGCTGGATGTCTGGCGATCATCGCGGTCGTCCTGCTGCTGATTCACCGTGCACGCCTGGCGCGGCGCAAGGTGCGCGTCGGCATCGCCGGGCTCAGCAATGGACCGCGGTTCCGCGTCGTGGATGCGATGGCCCATGCCGTCTGGAAGGGACGTGGGATCAACGAACAACGTCTGAGCCGCGCGCTGGAAATCGCCCGCGACACGACCGACATGGATTTCAGCAAGGATCATCTGCGGGAGATCGCGCTGCGGACAGACAGGATCATTTTCCCGTCCAACTTTCGCTGGATGCGCGACGGCCTGACACAGCCGGAGCGGATGGTGATCTTCAATTCGACGCTTTCGGTGCTTCTGACGGACGGGCCTCTGACCCGGTCGGACCGGTCATTCCTGCGGACGGTGGCGCGTGGCCTTGGGCTCAAGGACAAGGACCTGCGCCACCTTGCCCATTTGATCGCGACCTAACCGGCCAGCAAACGCAGCCCCTGCGTGACGTCGGCGCGCACGGCAAGTCGCAGGCCCGGTTCGTCCCCCGCCCGCAGGGCCGCGACGATCAGGCGGTGGTTCTTGGGCAGCTCCGTCCGGTTGAGCCGACCGTAAAGCGCCCGCATCGTCGGACCCAGTTGCAACCAGACCGTCTCCACCATTGCCAGGATCGCCGGGGCCTGCGCGCGCAGGTAAAGCGTCCGGTGAAATTCCAGGTTCGTGCGGATGTAGCCCGACGCGTCCTGCTTGGCGATCTGTTCGGCGATGGACACGTTGATCGCCTCCATCCGGTCGATCAGGGCCAGATGCGCACGCGGCAGCGCCCGCAGCGCCAATTCCGGCTCCAGCAGGGATCGCAGCGCCCCCAATTCCTCGATCCGGTCATTCGACAGGGCGGGCGTCGTGATCCGACCCGACGCAGACAGAGACAGCGCGCCTTCGGCCACCAGGCGGCGCAGGGCTTCGCGCACCGGGGTCATGCTGACGCCGTAGTCGCGGCCGACCCCGCGCAGGGTCAGCGGCTGGCCCGGCTCCAACTCGCCGTGCATGATCCGACTGCGAAGCGACCGATAGAGCCGTTCGTGCGCCGCCGCCGTGCCGTCGGGAAGAGGGTTGAGCATCATGGCGCGACCTTGCCCCTAGTTCGTGGTGAAATCCACCGCATGAAGTGCCGCCCCTTCGCGTTTGAGCCAGGCACGCCGGGGCGCGAAGTCGGGCATCAGCGCCTCCACCTGTGACCAGAACCGGCTGGAATGGTCCATATGCGCCAGATGCGCGACCTCGTGTGCGGCGACATAATCCAGCACCTCGGACGGTGCCATGATCAGCCGCCAACTGAACATCAATTCCCCGCGCGACGAACACGACCCCCATCGGGATCGGGTGTCGCGCAACGTCATCTTCGTGGGTTGTCGGCCCAGGGCTTCAGCGTGGCGGTCGACGGCCTCGGCCAGATGCGTGCGCGCCATCGTCTGCAACAGCGCCTTGATCCGTGGCCCGGCGCGCGCATCGTCGGCGACCGCGATCGTATCGCCGGTGAACCGCGCCGACCGGCCGCCCCCTACGACGACCGGCACGGCGCGTCCCATCAGGGGCAGTGTCGCCCCCACGGCGACGACCCGCGGCGCGGGGGCGGCCGCGACATGCCGGGCGATCCACCCGGCCTGCTGCGCGATGAAGGCCGTTGCTTCCGACAGGGCCATGCGGGGGGGCATCGACAGCGACACGCGGCCGTCCGATCGCCCGACCTTCAGCGACATGCGCCGCGCGCGGGCGGAGCGTTTGACGATCACCTCCAAACCGGGGGCACCGGGAACGGGAAGACGGTCTTCCATGCTCTTTCCCCCTCGCAGACGGGGGCTTGTCACCCCTTGTCGCCTGTGGCATCCGACCCCAATTCCCTGCACCCGGGCCACTTCTGGCCGGACGAGATGAAGGAACCGACATGCCCAAGGAAGAATGGGGCGTCAAGCGGGTCTGCCCGACGACCGGCAAGCGCTTCTACGATTTGAACCGCTCCCCCGTTGTCAGCCCGTACACGGGCGAGGTCGTGAACGTCGAAACCGGCGGCAAGACCCGCATCCTGGTCGCCGACAAGGACGACGTGGACGCCAAGAAAGACGACGAGAAGGTCGAGGACGATCTGCTGTTGGACGACGATGACGTCGATCTGGAAGATGACGACGACGACGACGACGATGCAGCCGAAGACGTTCTGGACGACGACGAAGATACCGTCTCTCTCGACGAGATCGCGGACGTCAGCTCGGAAGACAGCGACGACGATTGATCCGTCCGTGCGATCGGGCGATGCAGGCGATATTTCCGCTTGCGCCGCCCATGGGCCTGCCTTAGATCGCAGGCCGGTAAGGGGCCTTAGCTCAGTTGGTAGAGCGCCTGCATGGCATGCAGGAGGTCAGCGGTTCGACCCCGCTAGGCTCCACCATTCCCCCATTCGACCGAAGCGGTTCGCCCCGGATCATCGATCCAGCGGCGCGCAGCGTTGGACCCTGCCCAGCCGGTCTGCTGACGGACCCGGGCGGGCGTGGCGACCGCAAAGCGGCCTGAAGTGTTTGCGAATTGCCGTGACAGCACCCGACATCCCCGGCAATATCGACCCCGACGATCGGCAACGCCCGATCCTGTCGTATGGGAGGAAGACACAATGAATTTCGCAATGACGCGCCGCGTCCTGATGGCCGGTGTGGCCGCAACCCTGTCACTGGGCGCGCCGGCGCTGGCCGATGGGCACCAGGTCGTCGACAGCATCCACTTCCTGATCCCCGGCGGTGCCGGCGGCGGCTGGGATGGAACCGCACGCGGCACCGGGCAGGCCCTGACCGAAGCGGGCCTGATCGGGCAGGCGTCCTATGAGAACATGTCGGGCGGCGGCGGCGGCGTGGCGATCGGTTACATGATCGAAAACGCCGACAGCCAGCAGGGCACCCTGATGGTCAATTCGACGCCCATCGTGATCCGGTCTTTGACCGGCGAGTTTCCTTACAATTTCAGCGACCTGACGCTGGTCGCCGGCACGATCGGCGACTATGCCGCCATCGTCGTCCCCGCGGACAGCGACATTCAGGACATGGCCGGCCTGATCGAGACGTTCACCGCCGATCCGTCGGGCACCGCCATCGGCGGCGGGTCGGTCCCCGGTGGTCTGGACCATCTGGTCGTCGCGATGACGATGAAGGCTGCCGGCCAGGATCCGCTGGCCGTCAACTATATCCCATATGATGCGGGCGGCACCGCCATGGCCGGCCTTCTGTCGGGCGAGATCAAGGCCCTGTCGACCGGCCTGTCGGAAGCGATTGGCCTGGCCGAGGCGGGCGAAGTCCGCATTCTCGGCGTCACCTCGCCCGAGCGGGTGCCGGCCTACGACACCGCGCCCACGATGATGGAGCAGGGCATCGACACGGAGTTCGTCAACTGGCGCGGTTTCTTCGCCGTCCCCGGCCTGCCCGAGGAGCAGTTGGCCGCCTATCAGGAGGCGCTGGCCAAGATGTACGACACGCCGGAATGGGAAGCCGTGCGCGCCGCCAACGGCTGGGTCAACATCCACAACAACGGCGAGGAGTTCCGCACCTTCCTGGAAAATCAGGAAAAGGTGATCGGCGACTTGATGAAGGAACTAGGCTTCCTCTGACGCCCAAGACAATCGGCCCGTCCCTTGAAGGGGCGGGCCGTTCCGCCCCCATCGGAGGATACGCCATGGCGCTGGATCGCTGGATCGCGCTGACCGTTCTGCTCGTCGCTCTGGTTTACGGCTATGCCGCCTTCTTCACGATGGATGCCTCGCTGCCCCCGTTCATGCAGCGCAATCCCGTCTGGCCCTCGACCTTCCCCAAGGTTTTGTCGGTGCTGACGATCCTTGTGGCCCTGTCGATCTTGCTGGGGTTGGAGAAATCCGAATACAACCCCGGCGAAGGCGACGTCGATTACCGCCGTCTGGGCGACTACAAGGTCGGGCAGGCCGTCTTCTTCCTCGCCCTCATGGTGCTCTACGCGCTCACACTTCGCAGCGCAGGGTTCCTGGTCTCCACGGTCGTCTTCCTGGTGGCCGGCTCGTTTCTTCTGGGGGAGCGGCGGTGGCACCTGATGATCCCGGTCTCGCTCCTTGCGGCGGGCGGCATCTGGTATCTGGTTCAGGAGGTGCTGGGCATCTTCCTGCGGCCCCTGCCCTTCTTCATGGGGGTCTGAGCCATGCTCGAAGGCATCCTGATGGGCCTGAACACGGCCATCTCGCCGGGTAATCTACTGATGGTGATCGGCGGCTGCCTGATCGGAACGTTCATCGGCATGTTGCCGGGCCTTGGTCCGATGTCGATCATCGCGATCATGATCCCGGTCGCAATTTCCATCGGCGATCCGTCGGCGGCGCTGATCCTGCTGGCGGGTGTGTATTACGGCGCGATCTTCGGCGGCTCCACATCCTCGATCCTGATCAACGCACCGGGGGTCGCCTCGACGGTCGCCACCAGTTTCGACGGCTATCCCCTCGCCCGGCAGGGCAAGGCCGGCAAGGCGCTGACGGTGGCCGCCATCGCGTCGTTCTGTGGCGGTACCATCGGCGCCGTCCTTCTGATGATCTTTGCGCCGTCGCTGGCCTCCGTGGCGCTGCTGTTCCATTCGGCGGAATATTTCGCGCTGATGGTCGTGGGCCTGTCGGCCATCGCGGCCTTTGCGGGGTCGGGCAACGTCGGCAAGGCCCTTTTGATGACATTGCTGGGCTTGATCCTGTCGACCGTCGGGGAAGGCGCGCTGTTCAATGCGCCGCGCTTCACGATGGGGATACTGGATCTGCAATCGGGCATCGGCTTCATCACGCTGGCCATGGCGATGTTCGCCCTGCCCGAGGCGATGTACCTGGTGCTGGACCCACGCCGGTCCGACAACGACGGCGGCGGAGAGATCAAGGACCTGCGCATCACCCGGGCCGAAGCCCGCAGCATCGCGCCGGTCATCGGACGACAATCGATCCAGGGGTTCCTGATCGGCGTCCTGCCCGGCGCAGGCGCGACCATCGCGTCGTTCCTGGGCTACGCAGTGGAGCGCAACATCGCCCCGAAGGCGGAGCAGGAGGAATTCGGCAAGGGGTCGCTCAAAGGCCTCGCAGCCCCCGAATCCGCCAACAACGCCGCCGCGACGGGATCCTTCGTGCCGCTGCTGACGCTGGGCATCCCCGGGTCGGGCACGACGGCGATCCTGTTGGGTGCGCTCATCGCGCTCAACGTGACGCCGGGTCCGCGGTTGCTGGTGGACGAGCCGCAGATCTTCTGGTCGGTCATAATATCGATGTATATCGGCAACGTGGTCCTGCTGGTCCTGAATTTGCCGCTGATCCCGTATATCGCCAAGGTGCTGGCCGTGCCGCGCACCTTCCTGATCCCGTTCATCCTGTTCTTCACCCTGATGGGGGCCTACATCGGCCAGAACAACGCGACGGAACTGCTGATGCTGGTTGGCTTTGGCATCTGCGCGACGATCCTGCGCTTCGCCAACTATCCGCTGGCCCCGCTTCTGATCGGGTTCATCCTGGGCCAGATGTTGGAGGACAACTTCAGCCGCTCCATGCAGTTGGAGGGCGGGATCGGATTCATCCTGGAACGCCCCATGACGATGGGCCTGCTGGCTTTCGCGGTCCTTCTGGTGGTGCTGCCGGCCTGGCGGTCGCGCCGTCAACGCGCCGGTGAGATGCCCGAGGGCGACTAGGCCGGCCGCAGCCCCAGCATCGCGCGCGCCTGATCCACCGTGGCGACCGGGCGCGCGTGGTGGGCACAGATCTCTACCGTTCGCCGCACCAACGCGGCATTCGATGGGGCCAGCGTGTCCCGGTCCCAGCGGATGTTATCCTCCAGCCCCGTGCGCGCGTGTCCACCGGCGGCGATCGCCCAGTCGTTCAGCGTCGCCTGACCCGCCCCGATCCCGGCGGCGCACCATTCACTGCCGGGCAGAAGCCGCTTCAGCGTCTCCACATAGAAATCGAAGGTCGGGCGGTCGACCGGCATCGCGTTCTTCACGCCCATCACGAACTGCACATAGGCGGGGGCCGCCAGTCGCCCGTCCGCCTGCATCTTCGCCGCCTGATGAATATGGGACAGGTCGAAACATTCGATTTCGGGTTTCACGTCGTAGGCAAGCATTTCGGACGCCAGCCAATCGACCAGATCGGGCGGGTTTTCATAAACGCGCAGCGGAAAGTTGTTCGACCCCACAGACAGGGACGCCATGTCGGGGCGCAGCGATAGCATTCCGCCCCGGTCGCGACCGGCACCCGAGCGCCCGCCGGTGGAAAACTGCGCGATCATGCCGGGGCAGTGCTTCGCCAACCCTTCCTGCAGCCGCGCGAACCGCTCCGGATCCGACGTCGGATTTTCGTCGTCGTCGCGGACATGGGCGTGACAGATGCTGGCCCCGGCTTCGAACGCGGCCTGAGTGCTCTCGATCTGCTGCGCGACGGTGACGGGCACCGCCGGGTTGTCGGACGTGCGCGGCACCGATCCGGTGATCGCGACGCAGATGATGCAGGGCTTGGACATGATGCCTCTTCTTTTGGTCAGAAATACCTCGGTGGTAGTAGGCTGGCCCCTAACCCGGCCCTAAATCAGGAATAGTGTGATGGCCGGAAACGCCACCAGAAGTGCCACGCGAACCAGGTCGGATCCGACGAAATACAAAACCGCCCTATACGTTTGCAGCATCGGCGTGCCCCGATCCATCGAATTGATGACGAACAGGTTCATGCCCACCGGCGGCGTGATCAGCCCGACTTCCACCACGATCAGGGTTAGAATACCGAACCAGATCGCCACCTCCTCGGTCGTCATGCCGAAGTCGAGTGCGACAATGACCGGAAAGAAGATCGGAATGGTCAGCAGGATCATCGACAGCGAATCCATCACGCAGCCCAGCAGCAGATAGAAGATCAGGATCACGATCAGGACCGTGATCGGCGCGAACCCCTGTTCGACGACCCAAATCGACATCTCCTGCGGGACCTGCGTCAAAGCCAGGAAACCGTTGTAGATGGCCGCCCCCAGCACGATGAAGAAGATCATCGCCGAGGATTTGGCGGTGACGAGGAAACTCTCGATCAGTGTCTTGCCGTTCAAGCCACCGTTCACCAGCGCGATCAGACCGGTGCCAAGCGCCCCGACCGCCGCCGCCTCGGTCGGTGTGAAGATACCGCCATAAATGCCGCCGACGACCGCCACGAATACCAGAAGCACGGGCCAGACCGCCGCCAGCAGACGGAACCTTTCCCCCATCGGAATGGCGTCGCGGGTGCCTGCGGAATCGGGGTTCAGCCGGACATAGATCGAAATCGCGATGACATAGCCAAGCGCCGCGATCACGCCCGGCAGGAAGGCGGCAAGGAACAGCTTGGCGATGTTCTGCTCGGTCAGGATGGCATAGATCACCAAGACGACCGACGGTGGGATCAGGATGCCCAGCGTTCCGCCCGCCGCCAGCGTCGCGGTCGAAAACCCCCCGTCATAGCCGTAACGCCGCAGCTCCGGCAGGGCGACGCGGCCCATGGTGGCGGCCGTGGCCAGCGACGACCCGCAGATCGCCCCGAACCCCGCGCAGGCCCCGATCGCAGCCATGGCGACCCCGCCCCGCCTGTGACCCAGGAACCCTTCGGCCGCGCGGAACAGGGCCTGTGACATGCCGCCCAGCGTCGCGAAATGACCCATCAACAGGAACATCGGGATGATGGAGAGCGAGTAGGAGGAGAAGGTGGAGAACGTCTCGTTCTTCAAACGCGACAAGGCCACCACGTTGCCACCCGTCACCAGGTAGAGCCCAATCAACCCCACGACGAACATCGCCAGCCCGATCGGCACCCGCAGGAAGATCAGCAGCAAAAGGCCGGGAAAGGACCACAGACCGATCTCGATGGCGGTCAATGCTCCGCCCCCCCGGCGGGCAGGATGTCCGACCGCGTCAGCAGTTCGGCCAGGCGCACCACAGCGATGTAGACCGCGACAAGGGCCGTGACCGCCGCCCCCGCCAGGGCCGCCGCATAAGCCCACCAGATGGGAAACTGGATCAGATAGGTCGTCTCGCCATACCGCATCTTGGCCGCCGTTCCCTGCCACAGCTGCCAGGCAATCACGGCCATCACGAAGGCAAACAGAAGCGACCAGAGCACCGCCAGCACGCGGTTCGCGGTGACGCCGAAACGGTTGGTCAGGATGTCGACCGCCGCGTGGCCGCCGGTCAGCTGCGTGATCGGCAGGAAGGCGAAGATGCAGAAGGCCATGCCCGCCTCGATCAGCTCAAAATCGCCCTGTATCGGCCCGATGCCAAGGCCAAGCGCCCAGGTGGCCAGCGCCGTGCCGTCGAACGGCGGGCCGTGCAGGACCCCGTTCATGAACCGGCCCAGCACCGACAGGCATGTCATCACGATCAGCACCGTCAAAACCAGCCCGCCCAGGATGGCCATCAGACGGGCCAGTGCTTCGATAATGCGTCGCAGCATGCGATTCTCCCGCAAAAAAGGCCGCACCCACCCTTGGGCACGGCCTTCCGCCATGGTCTTAACGTCAGCCTTCGTAGGCGTCCATCAACGCGCGCGCCTCGTCGATCAGGGCCTGACCGTCGATGCCCATGTCCGACATTTCCGACAACCACGCGTCATAGACGGGCTGCGCGGCCTCGCGCCATTCGGCGGCCTGTTCCTCGGTCAGCGTGACGATGGAATTGCCCGCGTCGACGGCAATCTGGCGCGATGGCCCGTCTGCGGCGACCATCTGGCCGCCGGCGAAAATCGAAAACTCCAGACCCGAATTATCGTCGATCACTTGCTTCAGATCATCGGGCAGGCCTTCGTAGCGCGCCTTGTTCATCGCCAGAACGAACGTCACATTATAGAGGTGGTCGCCCTCGAATTCGGTGTGATGCTCGATCAACTCGGAAATCTTGAGTGCCGGCGTCACTTCCCACGGGATGGTGGTGCCGTCGATGACACCCTTGGACAGCGCCTCGGGGATGGCGGGCACGGGCATGCCGACCGGGGTCGCGCCCAACGTTTCGATCAGGGCGTTCACCTGACGGGTCGCGCCGCGGATCTTTAGGCCCTGCATATCCGCGGGCGTGGTGATCTGCTTGTTGGTGTGGATCATGCCGGGCCCGTGGACCCAGGTCGCCAGGATATGCACGTCGGAGAATTCCTCCTGCATCCGACTTTTGAACATCTGCCAATAGGCCGACGACCCGGCCTCCGCGTCGCGTACCATGAACGGCAATTCAAACACTTCCGTCCTCGGGAAGCGGCCGGGGGTATAGCCCACGACCGTCCAGACAACATCGGCCACACCGTCGATCGCCTGATCCATCAACTGCGGCGGGGCACCGCCCAATTGCATCGATGGATAGCGTTCGATCTTGATGCGACCGTCGGAAGCGATCTCGACCTTGTCGGCCCAGACGTCGAGGATCAGCTTGGGAACATTCGCCTGCGCGGGCAAGAACTGGTGCAGCTTGAGCGTCACCTCCTGCGCGGCGGCGGGCCATGCGGCGACGGCGAAGGCGGCGGCCCCGACAAGCCGGGCAAGGGTCCTACGATCGATCATGTGGTTCATCCTCCCTGAATGACGCGGGAGACCTGGCCCCCGTTCCGCCGACCTGACCACGAAATACAGACCATTGCAAAAGCCAACGCGGCCCGACCCGCGCCGCGCGTCAGTCGCGACCTTCGCGCAGCCAGGCCCAGGTCGCGAACCCGGCGGCCAGCATCAGGAAAAGCCAGGCCGGCACCAACGACAGGACCCGCACATCCGCCGTCAGATAGGCATCGCGCGGGGTGAACCCGATCCAGCCACGCCCGGAGGCACGGCGCCCTTCGCGCACGGCACGCAGATCGGGCGTCCCATCCTGCAGCATCACGGCCCCGCCTTCGCGCGCGTCGATCGCCGCGCGCATCACGCTATCGGTGGAAATCGTCTCGACGAATTCGCGCGGGGCGGCGGGGCCCAGGCCGATCACGGCCATCCGTTCCCCCTCGCGCAGGCGGTAAAGCCCCTGCTCCGGGCCGGTCAACCGGCCCACGAAACGGCCCGGCGTCTCTTCGGTCAGGGTCAATTCCGTTTCAGTGCCGTCCGGGGCCGTCACCGTGACCGCGCCGGGCGCATCGCCCAGGGTCCGGCGCGTCACCGTGATCTCCTGACCGATGGCAGACGCGATCAGCGCCTCCTCCTCCAACTCCGGCTCCTGCATCAGCCAATGGGCCAGGCGGCGCAGCAATTCCGCCTGCGGGCCGCCCCCTTCGTACCCGCGGTCCCACATCCAGACATGATCGGACCCCAGAAGCGCCACGCGCCCCGCCTTCACCCGGTCCAGCACCAGAAGCGGCTCCTCCTCCAGCCCGGTCATGACCGATTGCGTGTCGGGCAGCGCCTCCACCTGGACCTGCCGGAACCAACGCCCCCAGGGCGCACCGTCAAGGCCGAACCCGGTCGGCAGCCCTTCGGTGACGGGATGCTTCTCGCCCAGGTCGGAGACTTCGGGCACAAACGCTTCGTCGCGCACGATCGCCGTGGGCACGGCCGGCAGGATCGGCGCAAGCGGGGAGCGATAGATGCTGTCCGCGCCGGCGAAGTCCGGCCCGGCAGCGACCAATAACGCCCCGCCCTGTTCGACATAGGCGCGCACATTATCGAGGTAGATCGTCGGCAGGATGCCGCGCCGTTGATAGCGGTCGAAGATGATCAGGTCGAATTCGCCGATCTTCTCGGAGAACAGCTCCCGCGTCGGAAAGGCGATGAGGCTCAACTCCGTCACCGGGACGCCGTCCTGCTTGCCCGGCGGGCGCAGGATCGTGAAATGCACGAGGTCGACGGCAGCATCCGCCTTGAGCAGGTTGCGCCAGGTTCGCTGGCCGGTGTGCGGCTCCCCGGACACCAGCAGCACCCGCAGGCGGTCGCGCACGCCGTTGATCTGGATCACGGCGGCGTTGTTGCGATCCGTCAGTTCCCCTTCGGCCTCGGGGACGCGAAATTCGATGACGTTCAACCCGCCATGGGGCAGCGTCACCGGCAGTTCGATATCTTCGCCCACCGGCATGACGTAGGCGCGCGGCTGACCGCCATCGACGGCCAGAACGATTTCCGCGCTGTCTCCGGCGGTGTCAGGCACGTCGCCCTGGTCCTCGATCCGCAGGGTAATCGTGAATTCCTCGTCCAGGATCGCAAAGCTTGGGGCGTTCGACACGATCAGGCGCCGGTCCCAATCGCCGTCCCGTCCGGTCTGCAGCAGGTGCAGGGGCGCGGGCAGCTCCGGTGCCTGCGCGGCGTCGTGGACCCGTCCATCCGAAATGACGACGGCCCCGGCGATGCGGTCGCGCGGCACTTCGGCCATCATCTCCGACAGGGCGCCCATCACCAGTGTCCCGCTGTCACCGTCCCCATCGCCGACGCGGGCGACGCGGGTGTCGAGGCCCTCGGCCTCCGCCTCGGCCAACAGGTCGGTCAGCGCGGCTTCGGTCTGCGCGGTACGGTCGGACAGGCCCTGACTGGCACTTTCGTCCACCGCGATCAGCAGGATGTCGGTCAACGGCTCCCGATCTTCGGTCTGGAGCGACGGGTTCAGCAGCGCGACGGCCAGCGTCACGACACCCAGCGCGCGCAGCCACCAGCCGGGCAGGCCGCGCAACGCCGCCAGCAGGCAGGCGAGCAGGGCCACGCCGCCCAGCGCGGCGATCAGCCAGATGGGAAACATCGGATCGAGGAGGATCTGTCGCGTCATGTCAGTTTCCAAGCCGGTCAAGCAGGGCGGGCACATGCACCTGATCGGATTTGTAGTTTCCCGACAGGACATGCATCACCAGGTTCACGCCGAAACGGAACGCAATCTCGCGCTGCTGTTCGCCCGCAAACCCGCGTCCCACCGGCAGAAGCGATCGACCGCCGCCATCGACGGCCCAGGCCGCCGCCCAGTCGTTCGCCCCGATCACCACCGGCGTCACCCCGTCGTTGAGGTTGCGGAACGGCATCCCCTCGACCTGTTCGACGTCCGGACTGGCCTCTACCCAGACCTCGCGGGAATTGTAGCGTCCGGGATAATCCTGCAGCAGATAGAAGCTTCGCGTCATCACGTGGTCGTCGGGCAACGGCTCCAGCGGTGGAATGTCCAGCGGGGCGGCCAGATCGCGCAACCGCAGGGCCGCCGGCGAGGATGATCCAAAACCACCCAGATCCGCGTCACGGGTGTCGAAAACGATCATGCCACCGCCGCGCAGATACCGGTTCAGTTTGGCATAGGCGTCAGACGACGGGATCGGCTGCGACGCATCCACAGGCCAGTAGATCACGGGGAAGAACGCCAGTTCGTCCACCTCCAGATCGACGCCGCGCGGGGCATCCGGTTCCACGCTGGTCCGTTGCGCCAGAACGGACGACAAGCCGCGCAGCCCCGCCTCCGACACTTCGTCGATCCCCGCATCGCCCGTCACCACGTAGGCCAGCGCCACCTCGGCCGGGGGCTGACCTTCCTGCGCGCGCGCCTCCGGTCCCATCATCAACGCGGCGGCTGCGACCGCCACGACAACGGTGGCCCCCCGCCGCAGGCGTCCGCCCAACCAAAGGGACGCGATGGCGTCGAGTGTCAGAAGGGTAAGCGCGGCGGCCAGCAGATATGGCATCAGATTCGTCTCCTCCGCCCGGTCCAGACCTTCGACGGACGTGCCTGCGGGCCAGACGGCTGCGGTCAGCTCCGCCTCGGCATTCAAAACATTGATCGCAAGGCTTTGCCCCGGTCCTTCGTAGAGACCCGGCGGCACGTCGGCGGACGGCGTCGGATCGACCAGATCCTCGCCCGGCACACCGGCCAGCGTTCCCGCATCCCGCGCCACGCCGAACCCGTCCAGGACGACGCGTGGCACCCAGGTCGTGCCTTCCAGCATTTCGGCCGTCGGGGCCGCAGGCCGGGTGGACACGGCCAGCCGTTCCAGCATCTGCACGAACAGGCCAGACAGCGGCAAAGACGACCATTCGGCGTTCGCCGTGACGTGGAACAGAACGACCTGCCCTTCGCCCAGGGCTTTGCGCGTGACCAGCGGCGTGCCGTCGGCCAGCGCGGCGATGGTGCGGTCGGCCAGGGTCGGGTCGGGTTGGGCGACGATCTGGCTGTTGACGGTGACCTCGTCGAATACGTCCAGACCGAAGAACGGCGACGACCGATCGAAGGGGCGCAGCGTCTTCGGCTCCCCCCAGCTGAGCGCGCCGCCCACCGTGCGCCCGCCCGACCGCAGGCGCACCGGCATCAGATTGTCTTCGGTGTCCCGGCTGATGTCGGACGCGGCAAGGTTCGGCCCCGCAAAGCGCAAGAGGAGCCCCCCCGCCTCGACCCATTCGGTTACCTGCACCGTCTCGGCGGGCGAAAGACGAGCGACGTCGGCCATGACCAGAACATCTGGCGTCGCGGGCAGCAACGTCTCCAGATCGCCCTCGATCATGTCGGCGGTCGGGGCCAGCGCGTTGCGCAGATAGTAAAGCGGGGACAGCAGATCCTGCGCCTCGTCCTCGGCCTGCGTCAGCAGGGCCACCTCGCGCCGGGCCAGGCTGTCGTCGGCCAGCGTGACGGCCCCGGCGGACCGCTCCCCCGCGATCTCGAAGCGGGCGACGCGGTTGCGCAGTTCGGGCGGCAGCGACAACGAGACCTCGGCCTGCGTCGCGCCGGCGGCGAACTCCGCGCTGGCGATGCCCAATTGCGTCAATGCGCCGTTCGGGCCGGGGCCGATGGCGCGCAGGTCGACGCTGCGCTCGGTCCCGTCGTTCAGGCGCAGGGCACGCAGGCTGATGATTCCGTCCTCGTAGGTGGCGGGCGTCAGACCCAGAACGGGCCGCGCGCTTTCGATGATACGTGCGTCCATGACGTCACGCCCTTCGCGTGCCAGGCCGTCGGACACCCAGACCACCTCCGCATCGCCTACGTCCAGATCGGCCAGAGCGTCGTACTCAGGCTCCCACGCGCGGGGCGAAATCGACGGCAGGCGTTCGACCCAGGCGGCCGCACTTTGCCACGGGATCTCGGCGGGCAGGGGATCGGTCAGCGGCAGCACGGCGGCCAGACGTCCCGCCCGGGCCGCGTCGCGCAGCATCTGATCGACCTTAGCCGTCCGCGCGGGCCAGTCGCGGGCCGAGGCCCAGCTGGCATCCATCATCACCAGAAGCGGCCCGGTCCCGGTGCCCGCCTGTCGCGGGTTCAGGATCGGACCGGCGAAACCCAGGATGACGGCGGCCAGCGCCAGCATCCGCAGCGCCAGAAGCCACCAAGGCGTCGTCGCTGTCTGGCTTTCATCGTCGCGCAAACCCAACAGCAGAACGATACCGGGAAACCGCCGTCTTATCGGCGCGGGCGGAACGGCGCGCAGCAGCCACCACAGGATCGGCAGGGCGATCAGCGCCAAAAGCAGAAGCGGCGTGGTGAAGGCGAGCGCGGTCATCGCCGACGTTCCAGCGCGGTGTAAAGCGACAGAAGGGCTGCTTCGGCCGACGCATCGGTGTGGTGCAATTGATAGCGCCAGCCGGTGCGCTGACACAGATCGCGCAGGGCCGCGCGGCGCTTGGCCAGACGGCCCAGATAATCGTCGCGCAACTGACCGGCCTTCAGCGTTTCGAACCGGACCGCACCGGACATGCTTTCGAAGACGGTGCGACCATCATAGGGGAAGGCTTCCTCCTCGGGGTCCAGAATCTGCACCAGAACGCCTTGAACGCCACGGTCCGCGGCGGCGGTCAGCGCATCGGTGACCGCCGCCGCCGGGCCAAGGAAATCCGACAGGAAGACGGCCCGCGCGCCCATCGGCATCACGCGGGGGCACGGCGCGCCGTAATCGGGCACATCGCCGCGTTCCATCAAGGCGTCGGCCATGCGGATCAGCTGCGCCTTTCCACTGCGCGGCGGCTCCGGCAAGGTGGCAAGGCCGGTCCGCTCCCCGGCGCGGGTGGCTAGGACGGCAAGCGCCAGGGCCAGCGTCTGCGCGCGGCGCAGCTTGGAGGGGCGATCCGCGGAGGCAAATCGCATCGACGCGGCATCATCGACCCAAAGCATCAGCGATTGCGCCGCCTGCCATTCGGTTTCGCGCACGAAATGACCGTCGCCCCGCGCCGATTGCCGCCAATCGATCGCCCGCCGAGGATCGCCCGGTTGTGCCGCACGGAACTGCCAGAACGCATCGCCCGGCCCCGCCCGCTTGCGCCCGTGGTCGCCCAGCAGGATCGTCGCGGCCAACCGCTCCGCCTGCAGGAGCAGGCCAGGCAGCGTCGCCGCCGCCCCTTCGGAACGGGCGCGCAGCGTCGCGGCGGTATGAAGGGCTTCGTTCAAGCGGCTTGCTCGATACGGGTGGTCCGGGCCGCGACTTCGTCGATGACATCCTCCAGCACGATGCCTTCGGCGCGCGCGGCGAACGACAGCGCCATGCGGTGGGCGAGGACAGGGCGGGCAAGGCGGGCGACGTCCGATACATCGGGGGCCAGCCGACCGTCCAGCAGGGCCTGCGCGCGCACCAGCAGCATCAGGGCCTGCGCCGCGCGCGGACCGGGGCCCCAGGCCACGTGGGACCTGACAGTTTCGGGCGCGTCCGGGTTGTCGGGTCGACAGGCCCGTACGAGGTCCAAGATCAAATCCACCACCTTGTCGCCCACCGGCATCCGCCGGACGATCGTTTGCGCGGCGATCAGGCTGGCGCTGTCGAACACGCCCGTCGCCTGCGCCTCGGCCCCGCCGGTGGTGGCCAGCACGATCGCACGCTCGGTCGCGCGGTCGGGGTATTCGACGTCGATCTTGACCAGAAAGCGGTCAAGCTGCGCCTCGGGGAGTGGATATGTCCCTTCCTGCTCGATCGGGTTTTGCGTTGCCAGAACGTGAAACGGCGCGGGCAGCGCGCGTGTCTGGCCGGCGACCGTCACCTCCCGCTCCTGCATGGCCTGCAGCAGCGCGGATTGCGTGCGGGGGGACGCGCGGTTGATCTCGTCCGCCATCAGAAGCTGCGCGAAAATCGGTCCTTCAATGTAGCGAAACGCCCGGCTTCCGTCCGACGCCGTCTCCAGCACCTCTGACCCCAGGATGTCCGACGGCATCAGATCGGGCGTGAACTGGATGCGGTTGCCCGTCAGCCCCATGACCGTGGCCAGCGTTTCGACCAACCGCGTCTTGCCCAGACCGGGCAGACCCATCAGCAGGGCGTGTCCCCCGGCCAGCATCGCCGCAAGCGACAGGTCGACGACCGTTTCCTGCCCGATGATCCGCGTAGCAATCGCGGCGCGCGCCGTCGTCAGCTTTGCGCCAAGCGCCTCGATCTCGTTCAAAAGCTCGTCCGCTCCGTGATCTTCGACCATTGCATTGCTCCCGCGCGCGTTATCTTTGGATTATAACTATGGCTGACGGATGCGAGGGCAAAGGGCAATGGCAGGACAAGATCGCGTGACCGGCTCGGCAGGCAACTTCCTGCAATCCGCCCAAGTCGCCGCGAAAGAAGGCAAACGGGGTGCGCCGCCGGTCCATCTGTGGAACCCGCCGTTCTGCGGCGACATCGACATCGTGATCAAGCGCGACGGCACCTGGATCCACGAAGGCACGCCGATCGGGCGGCAGGGCCTGGTCAAGCTGTTCGCGTCGATCCTCAAGAAGGAGGGCGAGGAACACTTCCTCGTCACGCCGGTCGAAAAGGTGCGCCTGCAGGTGGAGGATGCGCCATTTGTCGCAGTCGATTTCGACGTGGCCGACGGTGTCATCACCTTCCGAACCAATGTCGACGATTTGGTCGGGGCCGGCCCCGACGCCCCGATCCGTGTGGAATTCTCGGACGAGGGAGAGCCGTCGCCCTACGTCGAGGTGCGCCGGGGTCTGCAGGCCCTGATCGACCGGAAATCGTTCTACCGCCTGGTGGAGCTTGGGGAGGAACGGGACGGGCAGTTCGGGGTCGAATCGAAATGCACGTTCTTTCCGATCATCGATGCGGATGCGCTGTCGGATTGACGCCCGGCCGATCCGGCGGCCGGACGTCTGACGTTCAGCCGCCGTAGGCACCGCGCGGCGGGAAGTCTTTGTCGATGACGAAATCCAGCTTGGACAGGAGCAGCTTCAGGTCGGGCCGCAGATAGGGTGCGCTGCCCATCTCCATCATGTTAAGCGTGCCGCCCGGTTTGACCATCGCCAACCCCGGCTCGGAAAAGACGTCCGGGTCCGCGTCGGACCGCGCCTTCGACATGTACAGCCCCCAGGCGCGCGCCTGCTCTTCGGTCAACCCATATCCCATCGGAATCGGGTCGAGGTTCCATTTCGCCTGCGCCTCGACCGCCTTGTCCTTGCTGTCCATGGACACGTTGATGACCTCGACCCCCTTTGCCAGGAAATCATCATAGAGATCGTGCAGGCCCGCCAGGTAATCCCCGCAGATCGGGCAATGCAGGCCGCGGTAGAAGACGATCATCGTGAAAGCCTTGGGCGATTGATCCGCCAGCCGCCATTTCGCGTCGATGATGAGATCCAGGTCGAGCGCGGGGGCGGGTTGGCCCGGCAGGGGCATGGTGGTCGTCTGGGTCATGGGTAATCTCCGGTTGGTTATGTCGGGTCAACGGGGGGATGTGAGCGGGGTTCCGTGCCAATCTCCCGCCATGTCCCGGTCGACAGGCCCTGCAGCGTCCAATCGCCGACCGACCACCGGATCAGGCGCAGGACCGGCAGGCCCACATGCGCGCACATGCGCCGCACCTGCCGATTGCGCCCTTCGGTGATGGTCAGCTGCAGCCAGGCATCGGGTACGGTCTTGCGCAATCGCACGGGTGGGTCGCGGGGCCAAAGCCAGTCGGGGGCGCAAACCGCTTCGACCAGTGCCGGGCGGGTGGGGCCATCTTTCAGCGGCACGCCCTGCCGTAACGCGATCAGGGCATCGTCCGTCGGCACCCCTTCGACCAGCGCGAAATATGTCTTGGGCGTCTGCGTCTTCGGCTGCGTAATCCGCGCCTGCGTGCGGCCATCATCGGTCAGGATCAGCAACCCCTCGCTGTCACGGTCCAGCCGCCCCGCCGCATAGACGCCCGGCACGTCGATCCAGTGCTTCAGCCCCTGCCATTTCCCCTCGTCCGTGAACTGGCTGAGGACATTCATCGGTTTGTTGAAGGCAATGAGGGTCATTCCGCGCGGTCCAGACCAAAATCGAAGCTGGCGCCGGCTCCGAACACCGCCGACCAGCCGATGGCGACGCTCGGGCCCGGGCCGACACTTATCAAGGCAGCGTCGGTCAAGCTCACCGAAAGCCAAATGGACATGATGGCAACCGCCACCAATCCTGCCGCCATCGTATCCCAGGCCGACAGCGTCGTGCCGATGATCGCCAAGCCGGGCAGGAGCTCGAATGCGACGGCACCATCCACGAAGGTGGCCGCGATCCAGAAGAAAACCGTTCCCGCCACCCACGCCCAGGCACAGCCAACGAAAATCCGGTCGAGGTTCATCGCGTCAGTGCGCCTCGGCCCAGTTCGCGCCCTGCCCCGCATCCACGATCAGCGGCACCGACAGGTCGACGACCGGCAGATGCGCGCCTTCCATCACCTCTCGGGCGGCGGTGGTCAGTTTGTCCACGTCATCTTCGGCCACTTCGAACAGCAATTCGTCGTGCACTTGCAACAGCATCTTGGCGTCGATGCCGGCGATGGCGTCCTCCATCCGCACCATGGCGCGGCGGATGACGTCGGCGGCGGTGCCCTGGATCGGTGCGTTGATCGCGGCGCGCTTGGCAAAGCCCGCACCCGGACCTTTGGCATTGATTTCGGGCGTGTGGATGCGGCGCCCGAACAGCGTCTCGACCCGGTTATGCGCTTTCGCGAATTTCACCGTGTCGTCCATGTAGTCGCGGATGCCGGGGAAGCGTTCGAAATAGGTGTCGATGAAGGCCTGCGCCTCGGCGCGCGGAATGCGCAGATTGCGGGCGAGGCCGAAGCCCGAGATGCCGTAGATCACGCCAAAGTTGATGGCCTTGGCCTGTCGGCGCACCTTTGGCGTCATGTCTTCCAACGGCACGCCGAACATTTCGGACGCGGTCAGCGCGTGAATGTCCTGCCCGTCCTTGAACGCCTGCTTGAGCTGATCGATCCCTGCGATATGCGCCAGGATGCGCAACTCGATCTGGGAATAATCGAGCGCGACCAGAACCCGGCCTTCCGGGGCCACGAACGCCTCCCGGATGCGGCGGCCCTCTTCGGTCCGGATCGGGATGTTCTGCAGGTTCGGATCGGTGGACGCCAGCCGCCCGGTGTTTGCCCCGGCGATGGAATAGGACGTGTGCACACGCCCCGTATCGGGGTCGATATGTCCCTGCAGCGCGTCGGTATAGGTCGATTTCAGCTTGGACAGCTGCCGCCAATCGAGGATCAGCTTGGGCAGATCATGCTCCGTCGCCAGATCCTCCAGCGCGTCGGCCCCGGTGGACCAGGCCCCGGTCTTGGTCTTCTTGCCGCCCGGCAGGCCCATGTCGCCGAACAGGATCTCGCCCAATTGCGCGGGGGATCCGACGTTGAACGGCTTGCCGGCGGAGGCGTGGATATCCTCCTCCAGCGCGGCCATCTTCTGCGCGAACTTGCCGGACATGCGGCTGAGGACATCGCGGTCGACCTTGACGCCCGTCATTTCCATCCGCGCCAGAACCGGCACCAGCGGGCGTTCCAGCGTCTCATAGACCTGCGTGACGCGGTTCACGTGCAGACGCGGCTTGAACAGGCGGTGCAGGCGCAGGGTGATGTCCGCATCCTCGGCGGCATAGGGGGCCGCCTTGTCGATCTCCACCCGGTCGAACGTCACCTGAGCCTTGCCCGTCCCGATCAGCTCCTTGATCGGGATCGGTCGGTGGTTGAGGTAGCGATCCGACAGCGCGTCCATGCCGTGATTGTGCAGTCCGCCGTTCTGCGCATAGCTCAGCAGCATCGTATCGTCGATCGGCCCGACCGTGATGCCCAAGCGTGCGAAGATCTTGAAATCGTACTTCATATTCTGGCCGACCTTGAGGATCGCGGGATCCTCCAGCATCGGCTTGAGCAGGGCGAGGCCCGCGTCCAGCGGCATCTGCCCTTCGGCCAGCGCGTCGGTGTCGAACAGGTCCCCACCCCCCGACCGATGCGTCAACGGCACATAACACGCCTCTCCGGGGGCCACGGCCAGCGACACGCCGACCAGATCGGCCTGCATCTCGTTGAGCGATGTCGTCTCGGTATCGACGGCCACCGTCCCGGCGCGTGCGATCCGGTCCAGCCAATCCTGCAACGCGGCGGCGTCGCGCACGATTTCATAGCTGGAATGGTCGATCGCCGGGTCTTCGGGGGCGTCGGGCGCATCCGCCTGCGGTGCGACGTCGACCATCGCGGGCGGCTCCGCGCCCAGACGGTCGGCGATGCGGCGCGTCAGGCTGCGGAATTCCATCTTGTTGAGGAATTCCAGCAGGTCGTCCGCCACCGCGTCCTTGATTTCCAGATCGTCGAGGCCGAACGGCAAATCCATCTCGCAATCCAACTGGACCAGACGCTTCGACAATTCGATCTGTGCCCGGTGTTCGATCAGCGTCTCGCGCCGCTTGGGCTGCTTGATCTCGGCCGCCCGGTCCAGCAGATCCTCCAGCGACCCATATTCCTGGATCAACTGGGCGGCGGTCTTGATGCCGATGCCCGGCGCGCCCGGCACGTTGTCAACCGAATCGCCGGCCAGGGCCTGCACGTCGACCACGCGGTTGGGGGCCACGCCGAACTTTTCGAAAACACCGTCGTCGTCGATCCGCTTGTTCTTCATCGGGTCCAGCATCTCGACCCCGCCGCCGACCAGCTGCATCAGGTCCTTGTCCGACGACAGGATGGTCACCCGTCCGCCGGCGTCACGGGCGCGGTGGGCAAGCGTCGCGATGATGTCGTCCGCCTCGAACCCCTCGATCTCCTCGCAGGCGATGTTGAAGGCGCGCGTCGCTTCGCGCGTGAGGGGGATCTGCGGGCGCAGATCCTCGGGCATTTCCGACCGGTTCGCCTTGTACTGATCATACATGTCGTTGCGGAACGTGTGCGACCCCTTGTCGAAGATCACCGCCACATGCGTCGCGGCATCCGGTCCGTCGTTGCCTTGGACGTAGCGGTCCAGCATGTTGCAGAACCCCGACACCGCCCCGATCGGCAGCCCATCCGATTTCCGCGCAAGCGGCGGCAGCGCGTGAAACGCGCGAAAGATATAGGCCGATCCGTCGATCAGGTGCAGGTGGCATCCCTTGCCGAAAGTCATCGCGTGTCCCCCGTCGCTGTGACCTCACCCATGCCACGAACCAAAAAGGGGCACCACCATGCCCCCTTCCATCGCGACCGTTTTCTGCGGGCGTCAGGCGATCCGTGTCGCGACCATGTGCCAGGTGACGGCAACGAAATAGACCACGGACGCCGCAACGACGAACCCGTGCCAGATCGCGTTGTGAAACCGCATCCGCTCCATCATCAGGAACGGCGTGCCCAGCGAATAGATCAGGCCGCCCCCAAGCATCAGCGCGAAGACGGGCCAGGACGTCGTGGCGATCACTTCGCCGCCGCCGATCAGGACGGCCCAGCCCATCGACAGGCCGATCGCCACCGACAGCGCCGTCGACCGACGCCGGCGCAGAAAGGTCGTGACCGTCGCCACCACCGCCGCCGTCCACATCGCGGCCAGGAACGTATTGCCGGTGCCCGACAGCAGGCCGAACGGCGTCACCGTGCCCGCGATCTTGAGGTAGATCGCCGACAGGTCCATCCGGCGCAGCCGGTCCTGCCAATCGGGGTGGGAGATGTGATTGTAGGCCAGCGACGCCGACAACATCGCGATCAGCGTCGCGCCATAGATAGAAACGGCCAATATGCCGGTGGCATCGCCGCGCAGCACGGCCGTGAGCGTGATAAGGACGGGAACGGCGGCAAGCGCCAGGATCAGCCCGGCGATGTGCACGACCGCATCGCTCACCAATTCGGCCCGGTCGTAGGGGCGGTTGGCGGGGGCGGTGTCATCCATCTGGGTCATTATCCAGATATAGCGTCCAAATTTTAACAGTCACCTCACGACCCTGACGACGCCGCGTTACCCGTGCCACCGAAGCGCCAGCCGCACCGCCTGCGGGGTCGGCGTCCAGACCCCGAACCGCACGCCCGCCGCACGCAGCATCTGTCCGACCCAGACGTTGCAGGTGCGCCAAAGATCGAAGCGGCCGACCGCGCCAAAGAACCCGTCGGTCGCCGTAAATCCGGGATGGTTCAACGCCTGTCTGTCGGTGGATGCGACCAGCGCCGCAAGCAGACGGTCGTATTGTACCGCGCCCAACCGAAGTTCGGGGCGGCCCGACAGGTCGACATCGCCCCAAACCTCCACCCGCAGGACGGAGGCATCGCCGGTCACCGCGCGCCAGACCGGCCCGACCTCCATGTCCGAATAGCGGCCGGTCGCAGTATAGAAATCCCGCGCGCCCCAACCAATCAGGATCCAGCGGGCACCGAGCGCATCCACCGGCACGCCCGCGTCTGTCGCGAAACCGAACGCGGCCCGCGTGCGCGGCGTTGCGGGCAACAGGAAATCGTAGTGGATCGCGGTGCCGACCAGATGGATCGTAACGTCATCGCCGGGCGCGGCCCCGTCGGACGGAATCATCGCACCAATCAGCCCGGCGATCAGCCAGACGGCCACGGCACACGGGACGATCAGCAGCCAGCGCAGCGCGCGAAGGACCCGCCTCAGTGGCCGTCGCCTTCCAGAACGAAACGCTTGTCGCAGTATCCGCATTCGACGAACCCGACCTTGGGGTCGATTGACAGCCAGACGCGTGGATGGCCCAATGCCCCCTCGCCCCCGTCGCACGCGATGCGGGTCGCGGTGACCGTCTCGATCTCGGGGGCCGGCAACTGGGTCTGACGGCTGGGATAACGGGGCGTTCCGGTGGTCATGCTGGCTCTCGGTCTGTGCGGGCGAATGTGCTCCGTCTTATGGCCCATCGCCCGCGCCGCCCGCAAGCGGCTCGGCAGGGGCGCACAGGTCGGTCGCGTCCAGACGCGGTTGCCTTGGGGGCCGGGGCCTTCTACCTCCCACGGCACTGCGACACGCCGGGAAGGGCCATGCATGACCAATGCGATCGAGATCGAAGGGCTGCGCAAGACCTATGGCGGCGATGGCAAGACCCCCGCGAAGGAAGCGTTGAAGGGGCTGGATCTGACCATTCCGACCGGCAGCATCTTCGGTCTGCTGGGGCCGAACGGGGCCGGAAAATCCACGACGATCAACATCATGGCGGGTCTGGTGCGCAAGACCGCCGGCAAGGTCCGGATCTGGGGCTTCGATCAGGATCGCAATCCGCGCCAGTCGCGCGCGGCCATCGGTGTCATGCCGCAGGAGTTGAACCTCGATCCGTTCTTTACGCCTGCGGGCGCGCTCGACGTGCAGGCGGGGCTTTATGGCGTGCCCAAGGCGCAGCGCAAGACCATGGAAATTCTGGAATTGGTGGGCCTGTCGGACAAGGCAGACGCCTATGCGCGCACATTGTCGGGGGGTATGCGGCGGCGGCTTCTGCTGGCCAAGGCGCTGGTGCATCACCCCCAGATCCTGGTGCTGGACGAACCGACGGCAGGCGTGGATATCGAGTTGCGGCAAATGCTCTGGCGCAACGTGCGCCGCCTGAACCAGGAACGGGGGATGACGATCATCCTGACCACCCACTACCTGGAGGAGGCGCAGGAGATGTGCGACGAAATCGCCATCATCGCTGACGGCGAGCTGGTGATACGTGACAAAACGGCGAACCTCCTCAACCGGCTGGATGCCAAAACCATGGTCATCGTCCCCGAAGCCACGGTTGGCGATCTTGACCTGCCGGAAGGGCTCGAACTTGACCGTCGCGGCGACGGATCGCTGGCCTTCAGCTATGCCCGCGCGAAGATCACGGCGGAGCAATTGCTGGGCTTCGTCCACGCCAACGGCATTTCCATCCGCGACGTGCGCACCGAGGAGGCGGATCTGGAGGACGTCTTCGTCTCCCTCACCCACCGCGACTAGGGCCGTCGGAAGATCAGGTCCTTGGCAGCCAGACCGGCACCGCCCGTGATCAACAGGCAGGCAAGCGCCACCGCCCAGGTCAGCGTCGCCTGACCCGCCCCGATCAACACGAAGGTCGACAAAAGCGGCGCACCATAGCTGGCCGCCCCCAGCACCGGCAGATCGCCGCGCTTGACCCCGATGTCCCATAGAAAGAAGGCAAGACCGACGGGTCCGAGGCCCAGCCCCAGGATGGCGAGCCATTCGGTCCCCTGCGGAACAACGGTGGACTCCAGCGCCAGATGGGCCACCAGCGACAGCGCCGCGGTGGCCAAGCAGAACCCGGTCACGGCGTCCGTCGGAACATCGGCGAACCGGCGCGACAGCACCGAATACCCCGCCCAGAAGAAGGCGGCGACAAAAGCGATGGCATAGCCCGCCGCATGGTCGGACGACAGCGCGACCCCCTGCCCCCCGGTCACGATCAGGGCCGCCCCCGCCAACCCCAGCAGCGCGCCGATCAAGTGATGCGCCCGCAGGCCAGTGCCAAGCGACGACAGCAATACGATGAGCAGCGGCCAGAGATAGGCGATCAGGCTGGCCTGCACCGGGGGCGCGGCGCGCAACGCCAGCACATAAAGAAGGTGATAGCCGAAGAGGCCACCCACCCCCAGCGCCCAGACCGGCCAGGGCTGACGCCAGGCGGTCCATCCGCGCCGCCGCCATCCCGCGATCAGGCCCATCGTGCCACCCACCGCAAAGCACATCGCCAGAAGCTGAAACGGCGGCACGTCGCCCGACAGCGTCGTGAACAGCGCCAGTGTCGCCCAGAGAACGACGGCACCGAAGCCCGCCAATGTCGCCATGTCACGCGTCATGCACCTTCGGATGACCGCTTGATCGCACGGGGGCAAGGTGTAGCGTTCAAACGAACACGGAGGATGTATGGCGGACAGGATCGTGATCATAGGCGGCGCCATCATGGGGTCGAGCCTGGCCTGGTGGTTGACGGACCTGGGGCATCCCGCATCCGACATCACCGTGGTGGAGCGTGATTCGACCTACGCCGCCTGCGGCACCGCCTTCACCAACAGCTGCATCCGGCAGCAGTTCGGCAACCCTCTCAACATCGCGGTCAGCCAATTCGGGGTGGAGTGTATCCGCAACTTCCAGACCATCATGGACGATGCGCGCGTGCCGCCGATTCACTTTCACCCCTTCGGCTACATGTATCTGGCCGACACGCCCGAGGCGGAGGCGAACCTGCGCCGGATGCACGGGGTGCAGGTCGCGTCGGGGGCCGGCACGCGGCTGATGTCGCCCGACGACATCGCGCGCGACTTCCCGTTCTACGACACGGCCGGGCTTCGGCTGGGGGCCCACGGCACGCGAGACGAGGGGTATTTCGACGGGACGACCATGTTCGACTGGTGGCGGCGCTGCGCCTGCGATCGGGGCGTGACCTATCTGACGGACACGGTGATCGGCATCGACACGTCGGGCGGACGGGTCGGCGGCGTGACGCTGGCGTCCGGGGCGCGGCTGGGTGCGGACATCGTGGTCAACGCCGCCGGCACGCGCGGCGCGGCGGTGGCGCGGATGGCAGGCCTGGATTTGCCGGTGGAGCCGCGCAAACGCTACACTTGGGTTTTCTCGGCCGCGCGCCCGCTGGACCGCGACCTGCCGCTGACCATCGACCCGTCGGGCGTTCACGTGCGTCAGGACGGCGCGAACTACCTGGCCGGGGCGACGCCCGACATGGACCCCGCCGTCGACCCCGAGGATTTCGCGGGCGACTGGGCCATCTGGGAAGACAAGGTCTGGCCGGCCATCGCCGCCCGCATCCCCGCATTCGAGGAGATCCGCGTGACGCAAAGCTGGGTCGGGCACTACGATTACAACACGTTCGACCAGAATGCCGTGGTGGGCCCGCACGGCGACTTGCCGGGGTTCCACACGCTAAACGGGTTTTCGGGGCATGGGTTGCAACAGTCGCCCGCCATGGGGCGGGGCCTGGCCGAATACCTGATCCACGGGTCCTATCGTACGTTGGACCTGACGCCGTTCGGGCCAGACCGCATCGCGACCGGCGTGCATTTCCCCGAGTCGGCGGTCATCTGAATCGCCCCCGGCGGACCCCGCCCGCCCCGCAACAATCGCGAATTTGCCCAAATTCGGACGGATTCCGCGGTCATTCCGGTCGTCATGAAACAGATTCTCGTTCCCCTGGCCGTCATGGCCGCGTTCATCCTGCCCGCAGGCGAAGCTGGCGCGGCGGTCATCGGAACCTATGATTTCGACTATTCCGACACGGGCAACCGCAGTGGGCAGGGTCGGGATCAGAATGCCAATGGCGTGCTTATCTCGGACGACGGCTCGACGTTCCGCGACAGCTTCTCCTTCGGGGATCTGAGCGGCGCAATCATCGAATCGTTCGATCTGTCGTTCACCTTCTCGGGTGCCGGACCGACGTCTTTCACCATCTTCACCCTCGAAGAATGGACCGTTACGCTGGAGGGCAGCGATCCCACCGGCACATCCGACGATCTGTTCGGCACGCTCGTGGATGCAACTGCCCCTCTGGCCGGGACGATCGACGCGACCACCGCTCCGGGAAGTTCGTTCTTCGACGATGCCCTTGCAAATCTCGGCTTCGACTTCTCGTTCGAGCAGGACGGCCTTCTCCCCGGCAACAGCTTCCGCCTGGCCGGCGCATCGCTGAGCGTGAACGGCACCGCCGCCGTCGTGCCCCTGCCGGCACCGGGGTTCCTGCTGCTTGCGGCCCTCGGAGGTCTTGCCATGCTGCGGCGACGCAAGACAGCCGATGTCGTTGCCTGATCCGTGGCACCCTTCGGGGGCACGGGCATGATCAAGGCGCTCACGACCAAACTGGGCCTCCTCCTCGTCTGCCTGCTGGGTCTATCATCTCCGGTGGATGCGGCGGTGATCGGCACCTATGTGCACGACTACGGCCGCAACGGCGGACGGGTTGCGCCCCAGACCTACGGGCGATTGCAGGGCGATCGCGTCGTGATCCGCGACTCCACCAACGGCGTCACGGATTTCGCCGATTCCATCGACCTGTCCGGCATCGGCGTGGTCGGCACGGATGTGACGGTCGACAGTATCGACCTCGATCTGGTGTTCGACCGCGCCGGGCCGAACCCGCGCAATTCGGAAAACTGGTTCGTGGAAATTTCGGGGGCCGGGTCCGGCTTCGGGCTGAGCACGATCGCCCTTTTGGAAGACCGCCTGTCCCCGCAGACCGTCACCCTGACGGCCGGCAGCGATGCCTTCGATGCCGCGCTGGCGAACCTTCGCCTCGACTTCACGTTTTCGGAACCGGGCTTCGGGCGCAGCGACACCTTCCGCCTGTTCAGCGCGACCGTCCGCGTCAACGGGTCGGTCATCGCCGCCGTGCCGCTTCCGGCGCCCGGTTTTCTGCTGCTGGCGGGGCTGGGCGGGCTGGCGTTCCTGCGCCGCAAGCCCGATCCAAAGGGCGCGCCTCAGACGTAGCGGTTGAGGATGTTTTCCAACCGCTCCTGCCGGCCTGACACGGGGTCGGGATTGATCCCCTGCGCCTGCACCCGCGCCGCGATCGACCCCAGATCGGACGTCAACAGATCGCCCTGCGCATCCCACCCGGCATAGCGGGCATTGCGCGCCGCCTCCAACTCTCCGCCTTCGATCATCGCGGCCGCAGCCTTCAGACCCCGCGCGCAGACGTCCATCGCGCCGACATGCGCCGCAATCAGATCGACCGGGTCCAGCGACTGACGGCGCAGCTTGGCATCGAAATTGGTGCCGCCCGTGGTGAAGCCACCCGCCATCAACACCTCGTAATAGGCGCGTGCAACTTCCGGCACGTTGTCGGGAAACTGGTCCGTATCCCAACCCGATTGGTAGTCGTTGCGGTTCATGTCGATGGACCCGAAGATCCCCAGGGACCGCGCCATGGCCAGCTCGTGCTCGAAGCTGTGACCTGCCAGAATCGCGTGGCCCTGTTCGAGGTTCATCTTCACCTCCCCTTCCAGCCCGAAATCCTTGAGGAAGCCATAAACCGTGGCGACGTCGTAATCGTATTGGTGCTTGGTCGGTTCCTGCGGTTTCGGCTCGATCAAGATGGCACCGTCGAAGCCGATCTTCTTGGCATACTCGACAACCATGCACAGGAAGCGCCCCGCCTGTTCACGCTCGCGCTTCAGATCGGTGTTCAGAAGCGTCTCATAGCCTTCGCGCCCGCCCCACAAAACGTAGTTTTCACCGCCCAGCTTGTGCGTCGCGTCGATGCAGGTCTTCACCGTCGCGGCCGCAAAGGCAAAGACATCCGGGTCGGGGTTGGTTGCGGCACCCGACATGTAGCGACGGTGGGAAAACAGATTGGCCGTCCCCCAAAGCAGCTTGGGCCCGCCCGCCTTCATCTTATCGCCGATATAGTCGGTGATCTCCTCCAACCGCGCGGTATTCTCGGCGAAGTCGGCACCCTCTGGCCGAATGTCGGCGTCGTGGAAGCAGTAGTACGGCTGGCCCAGGATCTCGAACATCTCGAAAGCGACGTCGGCCTTGAGCTTGGCAAGCTCCATCGTCTCCCCGAACCAAGGCCGCTCGAACGTCTGGCCGCCGAAGGGGTCGCCGCCGGGCCAGGCGAAGCTGTGCCACCAAGCGACGGCGAACCGCAGGTGATCTTCCATCCGCTTGCCCATGATGACCTCCTCCGCGTCGTAGTGGCGATAGGACAGGTCGTCGGTGGCGTTCGCGTCGAATCGCACCTTGTCGATACCGGCGAAGAAATCGGTCATCTCAGAAATCCTTGAGCAGTTGATAGGCGCGGCGGTAGCGCGCGTGACCGGCGGCGAAAGCGTCAGTCAGATGAGTGTTAGGGTCATAGGTGCGGTCGACGACCGGGGGCGTCGCAATCTCCGCGCCCTCGCCCGTGGCGGCCATCCGGCCCAGTCGCGCTGCCCCCAGCGCGGCCCCGAACTCGCCCTGCGCGGGCAGGTCCAGTGGAATGTCCAGCGTCGTGGTCAGAATCCGCAGCCAATAATCCGACCGCGCGCCGCCCCCCATCGCCAGCGCCCGCGGAACATTCGTGCCCGTCGCGGCAAGGGCATCGCGGCAATCGGCGAAAGCATAGGCGACCCCCTCCATCACGGCGCGCGCGGCGGCCCGGGCATCAGTGGCGTGTTCGAGGCCGAGGAACTGACCCCGGATGGCGGCATCGTTGTGCGGCGTCCGCTCTCCCCCCAGATAGGGCAGGAACAGCGGCTTGCCGGGCGCGCGCAGCGGCTCCAGATCGGTGGTCAGATGCGCGGCAGACTGCCCCGTCAGCGTCGACAGCCAATTGAGCGCATCGGTGGCCGCCAAGATCACACCCATCTGATGCCACGTGTCGGGCACCGCGTGGCAAAAGGCGTGGACGGCGGTGTCCGGGTCGGGGCGATATGCGTCCGTCGCGGCAAACAATACGCCGGAGGTTCCCAGCGACAGGAACGCCGCGCCATCGGACACGCAGCCCGCGCCGATGGCGGCGGCGGCGTTGTCGCCCGCCCCGCCCGCGACGGGAACGCGCGGCAGACCCACCTGCGCCGCAAGATCGGCGCGCAGGGTACCGCTGATTTGCGAGCCATCGACCAGGCGGGGCATGTGATCGCGGGTCAGGTGGCACGCGGCCAGAAGATCGTCGGACCAGTCGCGCGCGCCCGTATCCAGCCAAGCCGTCCCTGCGGCATCCGACATCTCCGACACGCAATCACCGGTCAGGAACAGGCGCAGGTAATCCTTGGGCAGCAATATCTTTTTGGTGCGCGCGAAGACGTCCGGTTCGGTCCGGCGCACCCATTCGACCTTGGGCGCCGTAAAGCCGGGGAACACGATATTGCCGGTTCCGCTGCGAAACCGCGGGTCCGCGTCCAATTCTGCGGCTTGCGCGTGCGCACGCGTGTCGTTCCACAACAGGCAGGGGCGCAGCGCGCGATCGTCCGCCCCGACCATCGTGGCCCCGTGCATGTGCCCGGCCAGACCGATGCCGTGCAGGCCGCTGCAATCGTGTTTTGCGGCCAGGGCCGTCAGCGCGTCGCGCGCGGCATTGCACCAGCTTTCCGGCGATTGCTCGGACCAGCCATCGCGGGGTCGCTGAACCGACAGGGGTACGGAATGTTCAGCCAGAACCCGGTCGTGCGCGTCGATCAGGATCGCCTTGAGCGACGACGTGCCAAGGTCGAGGCCGATGAACATCAGGCGGCTGCTTTTGGGTTCTTGCCGAGAATAATCATCGACAGGATGTCGTCCTCGGTCACATCCTCCACCCGTTCGGTGCCGACCATCTTGCCATTCTTCATCACCGACACCCGGTCGCAGAGGTCCATCATCTCCCGCGTGTCGTGACTGATGAGGAAAATACCCAAGCCCTGCGCCTTCAACTCCTGAATCAGATCGGCGACCATCTTGGTCTCATGCACGCCCAGCGCCGCCGTCGGCTCGTCCATGATGAGGATGCGGGCGTTGAAATACACGGCACGGGCAATGGCGACGGATTGGCGCTGGCCGCCCGACAGGGCTGATACCGGCTCGTTGATCTTTTTGAAGTTGGGGTTCAGGCGCGCCATGATCCTGCGCGTCTCCGCCTCCATCCGCGCGTCGTCCACCAGGCCAAAGCGGTTCGTCAACTCGCGCCCCAGGAACAGGTTCGCGGGGGCGTCCAAGTTATCGGCCAGCGCCAGCGTCTGATAGATCGTCTCGATGTTGTAGCGCCGGGCGTCGGCGGGGCTGCGGATCTCCGCCTCCTGCCCGTCGATGCGGATCGTGCCGGAATCGCGGGCGTACGCCCCCGACAGGATCTTGATCAGCGTCGATTTTCCGGCCCCGTTGTGACCCAGCAGGCCGACGACTTCGCCGGCATGCAGGTTCAGGCTGACGTCATCGACGGCGCGCACGCCCCCGAAGGCGATCGAAATGTTTTCGAGTTCGACAAGTGGCGTAGCCATCAGTCCCGTGCCCCCGTGCGCTTGCGATAGATGATGTCGATCCAGACGGCCAAGACGAGGACCGATCCGACGACGATGTTCTGCAGCGGTGCGTCGACGCCGACCATTGCCATGCCCGATTGCAGCGACTGCATGATCAGCGCGCCGATGATGGCCCCGTGGATCGTGCCGATCCCGCCCTTGAGCGCGGTCCCCCCGATCACGGCCGCCGCGATAACGCGCAACTCGTCCAGGATGCCGATGTCGTTGGAGTGGTTCGTCAACCGGGCCGAGGCCACGACAGCGGATATCGCGCAGAGCACACCCATCAGCGCGAAGATCTTGACCGTCAGCATCTTGGTATCGATGCCCGACAGTTCGGCGGCGTCGGGGTTGCCGCCGGTGGCGAAGATATAGCGGCCAAACCGCGTGCGCCCCGCGATCACGGTCATCACGATGGCGACGGCGATCAGCAGGACGATGGAAATCGGCACGCCGTAGCCTTCGGTGTATCCCTCGGGCATGGTCAGGCCCTGCGCGTCGAATCGGCGCTGCAACACGCGGCTGGGCACCTGATAGGCGTTCAGAAGGGCGACGAAGCCAAGGATGCCGCCGGTGACGATGGCCATGACGGCAACTTCTGCCCACACCGGCTTGACCGGGAAATCATGGGCGATCTTGCTGCGCCGCGCGCCCCACAGCGCCCAGATCGCGACGGCCGCCGCGGCCAGACCCAGGATCCAGCTGCCGGTCACGCCCAGCGTGCCATTGATGCCGCCGAATTTCTGGAACGTCGGGTCGAGCGGGCCGATGGTCTGACCGTTGGTCAGGTACCAAGCCACGTTGCGCCACACCAGAAGTCCGCCCAGCGTCACGATGAAGGCCGGAATGGCGAGATAACCGACGAGATAGCCGTGGAAGCCCCCGATCACCGCGCCCGCCACGATGCCGAAGGCGATCGCGACCCAAGGGGTCAGCGGATGACCCAACCCGAAGCCCAGCATATCCGGCATGATGGCGGTCTGCGTCATCGCCATCACAGCCGAACATGTGGCCAGGACGGACCCGACGCTCAGGTCGATGTGGCGGGTGACGATGATGAAGACCATCCCGGTCGCCATGATGGCGACGGAGGCCGTCTGGATCGTCAGATTGAACAGGTTGCGCGGCGTGATGAACCGTCCACCCGACGCGATGTCGAAGGCCACCGCGATCACGATGAAGGCCCCGATCATGCCCAGAAGGCGGGTGTCGAGGTCCAGCGCCTTCCAGCCCGTGCGGGGCGAGGCGGGGGCGGTTGCTGTATCGGTCATGGGAACTCCGGGACGGAAAGGTCGGGCGATGCGAAAGGGGCATCGACGCGGAGGAAAGAAAGGGGGTCGGCCCGCCCCGCGAACGGGACAGGCCGGGGATCACACGATCAGCTGCAGGGCGCGGGGCCGCCGTCCACACCCTGGCACAGGGCGTCGACTTCGATCCAACCGGCGTCGGTCACGACCGACAGGTTGTCCTGGGTGATCGGCACGGGGGCGAGGAACATGGCGTTCATCTCGGTCCCCGCCGGGGAGGTCCACTCGATCGCGCCTTCGATTTCCTGCGGCTCGGTGCCACCGGACAGGGCGACGGCGATCTCGGCTGCGGCCTTGCCCAAGGCGCGGGCGTCCTTCCAGACGGACACGGTCTGCGTCCCCATGGCGACACGGTTCAGCGCGGCGTGATCGCCGTCCTGACCGGACACCGGGATGCCATCCATGCCTTGCGCCGTAAGGGCTGCGACCACGCCACCGGCGGTGCCGTCGTTCGACGCGACCACGGCATCGACGCCGTTATCGTTGGCCGTCAGGATCTGCTCCATGTTGCGCTGGGCGTTCGCGGGCAGCCAGCCGTCGGTATAGGCTTCGCCGACGATGGTGATATCACCGGCGTCGATGGCCTCCTGCAGGATCTCCTGCTGACCGCCGCGCAGGAAGTCGGCGTTCGGGTCGGTGCCGGAGCCCTTGATCATGACGTAGTTGCCGGTGGGCTGTTCGGCCAGAACGGCGCGGGCCTGCATGCGGCCGACCTCGACGTTGTCGAACGTCAGGTAGAACGCATAGGGGTCTTCGATCAGACGGTCGTAACCGACGACCGGAATACCCTCGTTCTGCGCGGCCGTGACGGCCGGGCCGATGGCCTGACTGTCCTGGGCCAGAATGATCAGGGCATCGACACCCTGCGCGATCAGACTCTCGACGTCCGAAAGCTGCTTGGATGCAGACGATTGCGCATCGGCGGACACATAGGTCGCGCCGGCGGCTTCGAGGGCCGCGACGATGGCGGCTTCGTCGGTCTTCCAGCGCTCTTCCTGAAAGTTGGACCAGCTGACGCCGACGGTGGGCGCATGGGCGTCCGCATGGGCCATCGTGCCTGCAAAGGTCATCGAGGCGGCAACGGCCGCCGTCATAAGGTTCTTCATGGTATCCTCCCGTTGATCGCAAAACGGGTCGCACCTCTGCGGGTGGCCCGGATCGGATACGGCATCGAAACAAGTTTTTATTCGATTGTCAAAATTAATTTGACCTCAGGCCGGAAGAATCGTTCAATCGATCTTGGAAAAACGGCTAGCAACAGCGCCGGATGCCGCGTTTTCATGCGGTCGGAGGATTTTTAGTTGCCGAATCGAATTAATGGGGTTTGACGTCCCGCTCAGACCGGCGACGCAATTGGGCGGCGACGACGCGCCGGGCTGCGGTCCGCTGCGCGGGGCGCGGCAGTCGGGCACCCTGCCGCTGCGCCAGCAAATCTATGAACAGGTCCGCTCCGCTGGTCACATCAGCCGCGCCGTCCTGGCCAAGGAGCTGGAGGTTTCGCCCGGCTCGGTCACGCCGCTGGTGTCCGATCTGCTGGCGCAGGACCTGCTCTACGAAGTGGCCGACGATTCGCAGCATCATGGACGCGGGCGCCCGCCCGTCACCTTGGCGGTGAACCCCCGGCGCGGTCTTGTCGCCGGGCTGAAGCTGTCGGATCATGAACATTCCGCAATCCTGGTCGATCTGGCGGGACAGCCCGTCGCCTCGGCCACGATGCTGCGCGGCGGCGGCGTGCGCGACGTCGCGGGCCTTCTGGACGAGGTCGAGACCCTTCTTGCCCAATTGGCGGACGCCGCCGGTTCGGACGCGCCGCCGATCATGGGGTTGGGCCTTGGCATGCCGGGGATGATCGACCACGCATCCGGCCATCTGCGCTGGTCCCCCATCGTCAGCGACCGCGATCTGGATCTCGCCGCCGCGGTCACCGACCGCATCGGCCTGCCCGCGTCGGTCGACAACGATGCCAACCTTCTGACCATGGCGGAGCTGTGGTTCGGCAGGGGGCGCAGCCTGTCGGATTTCGCCGTCGTCACCATCGAATACGGCGTCGGCCTGGGGCTGGTGGTGGATCACGCGCCCTATCGCGGCGGGCACGGCTACGGGATGGAGCTGGGCCATACCAAGGTGCAATTGGACGGGGCGCTGTGTCGCTGCGGCCAGCGCGGCTGCCTTGAGGCCTACGTGGCCGATTTCGCCTTGGTGCGGGAGGCACCGATCGCGCTGGACGGCACATTGCCGCCGCGCGGCGAAGTTCTTCAGGCTCTTTATGAACAGGCCAAGGGCGGGAACGAGGCGGCGCGCGCCATTTTCGAACGGGCGGCGCGGTATCTGGCGGTCGGTCTGGCGAATGTATCGAACCTGTTCGATCCGCGCCGCATCATCCTGTCGGGCAGCCGGATGCGCTACGATTTCCTCTACGCCGAGGAGATGCTGGCCCAGGTTCCCAACCTGACATTGAACACGCCCCCCCCGATCGAGGTGAATGCCTGGGACGATCTGGTCTGGGCACGCGGGGCCGCCGCCCTTGCGATGGCGGATCTGACACCGCGCCTTCTGGCATGAGGGGGATGCTGCTGTTACTGGCGACGCCCGCCATGGCCGACCCCGCCTTCGTCCCCGTTCCGGTGCCGGATCATGTCTATGCTGGCGGGTGGGAACATTTCGTCGGCGGCGGCATCGCGGCGGTCGACTGCGACGGCGATGCCCTGCCGGAGCTGGTCGCGGCGGGCGGCGAACGGCCCGTCACCCTGCTGCACAACCTGGGCGACATGGCTTTCGCGGTCGCGCCCTTCCCCGCGATCACCAGGGCGACCGGCGTTTATGCCCTGGATCTCGACGGCGATGCCGTCGACGACCTGATCGTTCTGCGCGCCGGTCCGAACGTCACGTTGAAAGGCGACGGCACCTGCGGATTCGTAATCCACGACTTCGGTATCCCGGACGGCGGCGATGCCTGGACCACGGCCTTTTCCGCCACATGGGAAGAGGGGGCGATCCGCCCGACCCTGGCCTTCGGTAACTACGTCGACCGCGACGCGCCGGGCGGCCCCTTCGGGACCTGCGATACCAACCTTCTGCTGCGGCCCGACGGCGACGGATACGCCGAAACGATCCTCGATCCCGGCTTCTGCGCGCTGTCGGTCCTGTTTTCGGATGAGAATCGCGACGGGGTCGCCACCCTGCGGCTGTCCAACGACCGGCATTACTACGTCAGCGGCGGGGCGGAGCAGATGTATTCGCTCGCCCTCGACCGCTTTCTGACCGCCGACGATGGCTTCGACGCACCGTCGATCTGGGGCATGGGCATCGCCAGCCGCGACATCACCGGCGATGCGCGGCCCGACCTTGTTCTCACGTCGATGGGCGACCAGCTGACCATGCTGTCGACCCTGACGGGGCATCAGATGGCCCCGTTTTCCATCGGCAGTTTCGCGCAACGCCCCCATGTGGGCGAAGACGGGCGGCCGTCGACGGGGTGGCACGCGGCCTTCGCGGATGTGGACAACGATGGCGACGCGGATCTGTTCATCGCCAAGGGCAACGTCGATCAGATGCCGGGGATGGCGATGGCGGACCCGAACAACCTGTTGCTTAACCAAGGCGGCATTTTCCGCGAAGTGTCCCAAACGGCAGGCGTGGCGTCGCTGCACCGCGGCCGCGGCGCGGTCGTTGCTGATCTGGACGCGGACGGCCGGCTGGATCTGGCCGTCGTGAACCGCCGCGCACCCCTGGAAGTCTGGCGCAATGTGTCGGCCGCTGACAACGCCGTATCGATCACGCTGGAGCAGCCGGGCGGCAATCGTGCCGCCGTGGGGGCCTGGGTGGAGCTGCGCACATCGGCGGGCCTGCAAGTTCAGGAACTGACGATCGGCGGTGGCCACGCGGGCGGATCGATCCTGCCGCTGCACTTCGGCATCGGAGGCGCGACGTCGGCCGAGGTGCGCGTTCTTTGGCCCGACGGGACGCAGGGCGATTGGCGGCCCGTCGGGGTCGGTCCCATCACATTGGCGCGGGTGCCGGATTAAGCGTGCGCGCCCCCGTCGCCGTTTCGCAAACCCTCAGTCCCCGTGATCCACCGGCAGTCCCGACGGCACGACGCGCGGTGTTCCCGACCGCCCCTGCAACGCCTTTGGGTCGCGCAGCGTTTCCAGGAACGCCATCAGCGCCGTCACCTCGGCTTCCGTCAGGATGCGGTCCGGCCCGGTGATCCGTGCGGCGATATCCTGTACCTGATCGACATCGTCCAAAATGGTCCAGTCGTTGACCATCAGTTTCGGCAAGGCCACGGCACGGGGGTAGTCGCGCAACGCCGCACGCGGCGCGGCATGGGCACGCAGAAAATCGCGCAGGTTGGCATAGGCCCCGGCGTGCCCCCACGGTCCGGTGTCAGTGACGTTGCGCAGCGATGGCGTGCGGAAGGCATAGCGATCCGCCTCGACCCCGGTGACCCGAAACCGCCCGTCGTCGCGGGCATGGCTCTCGAAGGCGGCGGCCTTGCCCGGACCCAGTTGCGGCTGGCCGGTGACGTGAAAATCGTGATCGGTCTGGAACGCGCCGGAATGGCACGACGCACAGTCGAGCGATCCGTAGAACAGCTCCATCCCCTCCAACGCCCGCACCGGCAGATCGCCATCCCCCCGCAGCCAGGCGTCGAAGGGCGCGGTATCGCTGCGCCATTCGTGTTCCACGAACTGCGCGATCGCGTCGGAGATATCGGTGAAATCGAGCGTTTCGTCGTTCGGGAAACCCTCCTGCCAGAGCGTAACGTATTCGGGGATCGCCCGGACCCGGGCGGAGAGTTTTTCCCACGCGCCGTCCGGCCCCGTGATGAAGCCCTGACGCACGGCTTGAGCGATCTCGTTTTCGGAAAAATGCCCCGCCATTTCATCCGCCGACAGCACCGGGAACATCGTCTGCGCCGACAGCAGCGTGTCGAACCCTTCGACCATTTCGGGCCCCATGGGCGTGCGCAGGCCCGCCGCAGTCTCCTCGATCCGGCCATCGTGGAACAAAACGGTGAATTCATGCGCGCCTAGGTTCCACAGGCCCGGCGCATTGCGGGGGATGCGGTCCTCGGGCGGGTTGGTCGGGTCAACGGTGCGGTCGGGGCCAAGCCCCACGCCGCCTTCGCCCAATCCAAGCGCCAATCCGTCGCCGGTGCCGAACCGCGGCTGATGGCAGGTGCCGCAACTGATGTTGCGATTGCCCGACAGGATCGGGTCCCAGAACAGGAGCCGCCCCATGGCCACCTTGGCCGGATCGGTGGATCGGTACGCGTCGTCGGTGACGGGCGACGGAAACTCCATCGCCGCGGCCGGCAGAGCGACAAGGCATAGAAAGGCGCAGCGGATCATGATCCAGTCAAACCACGCCATCCCCACCGCGACAAGCGACCGGGTGACGCGCGGCGTGCGACCGGGGCCATGCTGCGGGCGGATGGCAGCCCTGCACCATAAGCGCTGGCCTTTCGCGCCGTTTGACGGTAACGCGCGCCCAACCCCCCATTTCGAGGCACGCCCCCATGGACCTTCGCAACATTGCGATCATCGCCCACGTCGACCACGGCAAGACGACGCTCGTGGACGAACTTCTCAAGCAATCCGGCACCTACCGCGAGAATCAGGCGACGACCGAACGCGCCATGGACTCCAACGACCTGGAGCGGGAGCGGGGCATCACGATCCTCGCCAAGGCGACGTCGGTGGAATGGAAAGGCGTGCGCATCAACATCGTCGACACCCCCGGCCACGCCGATTTCGGCGGCGAGGTGGAGCGGATCCTGTCGATGGTCGACGGTGTAGTCCTGCTTGTGGATGCCGCAGAAGGCCCGATGCCGCAGACCAAGTTCGTCACCTCCAAGGCGCTGGCCCTGGGTCTCAAGCCCATCGTGGTGCTCAACAAGGTCGACAAGCCGGACGCGGAGCCGGACCGCGCGCTGGACGAATGTTTCGACCTTTTCGCGAACCTGGGTGCCAATGATCAGCAGTTGGATTTCCCCGTTCTGTACGCGTCGGGGCGCAATGGCTGGGCCGATACCGAACTGGACGGCCCGCGCGAAAACCTCGACGCGCTGTTCGATCTGGTGATCGAACATGTCGAGACGCCCGCGCAGGTCGCCGACCGCGACAAACCTTTCCGCATGCTGGCCACCACCCTGGGGGCCGACCCGTTCATCGGCCGCATCCTGACGGGCCGTGTCGAGTCGGGCACATTGAAGGCCGGCCAGACGGTCAACGCCCTGTCGCGCGACGGCACCAAGATCGAAAGCTTCCGTGCCACCAAGATCCTGGCTTTCCGCGGCTTGGGCCAGCAGCCCATCGACTTGGCCGAAGCCGGCGACATCGTCACCATCGCGGGCATGGCCAAGGCCACCGTGGCCGACACGATCTGCGATACCTCCGTGACCGAGGCGATCCCGGCGCAGCCCATCGACCCGCCCACCATCACCGTGACCTTCGGCATCAACGACTCGCCGCTGGCAGGTCGTGACGGCAAGAAAGTGCAATCGCGCGTCATTCGCGAACGTCTGATGAAGGAAGCGGAAACCAACGTCGCCATCAAGGTTACCGACACCCCCGGCGGCGAAGCCTTCGAAGTTGCCGGCCGCGGTGAACTCCAGATGGGTGTTCTGATCGAGAATATGCGCCGCGAAGGGTTCGAGTTGAGCATCTCGCGCCCACAGGTCCTGTTCCAAGACATCGACGGGGAGCGTCACGAGCCGATCGAGGAAGTCACCATCGACGTCGACGACGAATATTCCGGTGCCGTCATCGAAAAGATCACCGGTGCCCGCAAGGGCGAGCTGGCGGAGATGAAGCAGGCCGGGGCGGGCAAGACCCGCATCATCGCGCATGTCCCGTCGCGTGGCCTGATCGGCTATCACGGCGAATTCCTGACCGATACGCGCGGCACCGGCGTCATGAACCGCGTGTTCCACGAATGGGCCCCCTTCAAGGGGCCGATTCCGGGTCGTCGTGCGGGTGTCCTGATCTCCATGGAATCGGGCGTGTCCGTCGCCTATGCGATGTGGAAGCTGGAGGATCGCGGGCGCTTCTTCATCGGTGTGCAGGAACAAGTGTACCAAGGCATGATCCTGGGCGAGCACAGCCGCGAAAACGATCTGGAGATCAACCCGCTCAAGGGCAAGCAGTTGACCAACGTGCGCGCAAGCGGAACCGACGAAGCCGTCCGCCTGACGACACCGATCACGCTGAGCCTGGAGCAGGCCATCGCCTATATCGACAACGACGAGTTGGTGGAGGTTACGCCCAACGCCATCCGCATGCGCAAGCGGCACCTCGACCCGCACGAGCGCAAGCGCGCATCGCGCGCCGCCGGATAAGGCACTTGGCAGTTCAGAGACGCATAAGGGGCGCACCATCACGGTGCGCCCCTTTTTCGGTGTCGGGTCGGTCGGCCTATTCTGCCGGGGCCTTCATCCGGCCCAGCTTGAACGGGTCTTCGTAGCCGTAAGCGGTCATGTCGGCGACGGACCGATCGTTGCTTTGCCAATCGGCGTAGTCCGTCTGCGATGCCTTAGGCGAGAAAAGCCCCGTCCAGGCGAAGATGATTCCGATCACCGGCGTCAGCCAGCAGGCGAAGGACAGAGGGATATACAGCAGGTTTTCAAAATTGCCGCCCGCAACCCCCAGCCCTAGCGCCGAAATGACGAAGGCCCCGCCCGCGTTCCAAGGGATCAGCGGGGACATGAGTGTCCCGCCCTCCTCGATCGCGCGGCTGAGGTTCAGGGTGGAATATCCCATGCCGCGATAGACCGGCGCGTACATCCGGCCCGGCAGCGCGATCGACAGATACGGATCCCCCGCCACCAGGTTCGTCGCGGTCGACGTGGCAATGGCCGCCGTCTGCACGCCCGCGAAGCTGTGCACCTTGGACAGGATCTTGGCGATGATCGCCTGAAGACACCCCGTTCGTTCCAGCGCCCCGCCAAAGCCCAGCGCGATCAGGATCAGCGAAATCGTCCACATCATCGACTGGATGCCGCCCCGGTTCAGCAGGCTGTCGATCTCGGATATTCCGGTCTCGATGCTGTAACCGCCGTTGGCGTAGCCGAAGATGTCATGCAGCGATGCGCCTTGCGCGATCATCGCCGTGATCGCCCCCGCGACGACGCCCGCGAACAGCGACGGGATCGGCGGCTTCTTGGCGATCGCCAGCCCGATCACGATCACCGCGGGCAAAAGCAGCCATGGCGAGATCGCGAAATTGTCGTCCAGCGCGCCGGTGATCGCGTCGATCCGCTCGAACGCGACCTCTCCGCCGCCCACCAGCGAGAAGCCGGCCCAGATATAGATCGCCAGCGCGATCAGCATCGCAGGCACCGTCGTCGGCATCATGTTGCGGATGTGGTCGAACAGGTTCACGCCGGTGACGGCGGGGGCCAGGTTGGTCGTGTCCGACAACGGAGAGATCTTGTCCCCGAAGAACGCGCCCGACACCACCGCACCGGCCGTCCAGTACATCGGAACGTCGAAACCCGCACCGATGCCCATCAGGGCCAGGCCCACCGTGCCCACCGTGCCCCATGACGTGCCCAGCGATACCGACACAACCGAACACATGATCATGGAGGCGGCCAGGAAGATCTGCGGCGACAGCACCTTGAGCCCATAATAGATCAACGTCGGAACCGTTCCCGATGCGATCCAGACCCCGATGATCATGCCCACGACGATCAGCACCGACACCGACGGCAGCGACACGTTGATGACGCGGAAGACCCCGTCTTCCATATTGCCCCAGTCGTGACCCAGATAGATGCCGACGATCGCGGTGATCGCCAGGCCGATGGCCAGCGGGATGTGCGGCGTGAAATCCCCGAAGTAGAAAAGCTGTATTCCCAGCACAAGAAGCGTCAGAACCACCGGCACGAGGGCCAGGCCGAAAGACGGCTTGCGCGGTTGGAGTTCGTCGGATGACATGAAGTGTCCCTTCAGGGGGTGTCGGATTGATCTACGGAACCCCACGGCGACAGGCCCCCACACCTACGGGTGCGACCGTCCTGACGCAGCCTACGACCGAACGGTAGCACGCCGGTCGCAATCTGTCGCCGCTGCGATTGGACTCGACCTTGCGGGCGGACCAAGAAGGGGGGATCGCGGGCCCAGAAGGATTCGAACCCTCGACCTGCCGATTAGAAGTCGGCTGCTCTATCCAGCTGAGCTATGGGCCCCGCGGCGTTCATGCCGCGCGGGGGGCGGCGGCGCAAGTCACAGGTGTGCCGCGATCAGTCCGCGCACATCGACCCGCGCGCGCAGCTTCGATGCCAGCAGGAACATCCCCGCGAACTTGCGCTGCAGATACAACACGTCGATCGGGACCGGCGGCGGGACGAAGCCCGACCGCGCCAAGGCCTCACCTTCGCGCTGCATCCGGCGCGGCAGGTCGGTGGCGGCGAAGTCGAAGGGATCGTGGTCGCGCAATTCATCGAACACCATCGCCATCATTCGCAGGATCCGGGCGCGGTGTTCGGCGGCGACCGCCGGCGTCAAAAGGCCCAGGTCCTGCGCTGCAATCTCGGCCCGGTCCATGGCCCCTTCCATCCCGGCGCGCAGCAGATCCCGGTACCGGGCCGCGATGTCCGGCGCGATGTCCCGCGTGGCACCGAAATCCAGCAGCACGATCCGGCCCGTATCCGCCTGCCAGCGATAATTGGCGAAGTTCGGATCGCTCTGCATCACGCCCCAGTCGAACACCTCTCGCAGGGTCAGCGCGATCAGGCATCGCGCGATGCGGTCGCGCACGTCCTGCGATGCATCCGCCGCAGCCTCGATCGGAGTGCCGTGCACGAAGGACATCGCCAGAATGCTGTCGGTCGTCCAATCGGCCTGCACCTCCGGCACCACGAAATCGGCATCGTCGGCAAGCAGGGCGCCGAACCGCGCCAGATGCCGCCCTTCCAGCGCGTAATCCGTCTCCTCGTGCAACTGCAGGCGCGCTTGCTCCAGATAGGGGGCCAGTTCGAACCCTTTGGGCAGCAGGCCAGACATGCGGATCAACGCGCCGACGTTGGCGACGTCGCTGTCAATACTGTCGGCCACGCCGGGGTATTGCACCTTCACCGCCAAATCGCGGCCATCCTTGGTGCGTGCCCGGTGCACCTGCCCGATGCTGGCGGCGGCGATGGGACGCACATCGAACGTCTCGAAGTGTCCCAGCCAGCCCTTGGGCCAGTTTTCAGCCAGCACTTTCTTCAACTGTGCAGGCGGCATGGTGTGAGCGTCGTCGCGCAGCCGCGCCATGATCTGCGCCAGTTCGGGCGGCAAAATATCGCCCGTGTCCATCGACACCAGCTGCCCGATCTTCATCGCAGCGCCCCGCATCTGGGCCAGCTGTTCGGTCACGCGGGTGATGTTGCGCGGCGTCAGCAGCAGACCCCGCATATCGGGCCGCTCCCCACGCCCCAGCGCCTGCGCGCCGCCCAGGGCCATGCGCCCCGCCACGCCCGCCGTCAGCCCGCCCATCCGGGCCAGCCGGTTGATCCGGCCCGCCGGAACGGGGATCGCGCGCGCCTTCGTCCCGTCGCTCATTCGTAAAAGCGCAGGCCCGAAACCGCGACGTCGGCCCGCATTTCGCGCCCGACCGCGATGATGCCCAGACGCCGCAGGCCGGATTTGTCGAATGCCGCGTCGGTCCGGTTCGGCTCCAGCGCGTCAAAGGGCACACGGATGGTGGTCCATTGCGCCGGCGCGTCGAAACCATAACGAAAACTCTGCCACGGCCGGGTCAGGGCATCGGTGCGCGCGCGCAGGTCGTACTGCTCGCCGTTTCCATAGACGTCGAACTCGACGCCCTGGGCGTCGCTCAGATCCGCCTCGACATCGAAGTTCATCTGCACGAACCCGCCATTGTTTTCGAGCGAGACATCCCCCGTCAGACGCGTCGCGTCGCGCCCGGCGATCACTTCCTGCGTGACCTGCCCGCTCGATACGCCGCCCATGACGGTGTCGGCCTGGAACGTCCAATCGGGGTTCAGGGTCATCGCGTCCTCCGCAAAACTCGGGGTGGTCAGGGCAAGGATCAGGGTCATCGCTTTCATCATGACCAGACACCTAGGGCGCTGCGACACCGTGGAAACCTCGTCCGCGTTGCAGCACCGCGCGGCAGACCATATGACGCGCTCCATGCACTACGATGCGATCATCCTCGGCGCGGGCGGCGCGGGCCTGATGTGCGCGGCCATCGCCGGGCAGGCGGGCGCACGCGTTCTGGTGCTCGACCATGCGCCCAAGGCCGGCAAGAAGATCCTGATTTCGGGCGGCGGGCGCTGCAATTTCACCAACACGGGGACAGAGGCGGGGAATTTCCTGTCCGAAAATCCCCATTTCGCCAAATCCGCCCTGTCACGCTACACCCAGTGGGATTTTCTTGGGATGGTACAGGCCCACGGCATCGCCTGGCACGAAAAAACGCTGGGGCAGCTGTTTTGCGACGACAGCGCGCGGCGAATCGTGGCGATGCTGCTGGACGAATGCGCCAAGGGCGGCGCTGACATCCGTCTGTCCACCCAGATCGGAGAGGTGCGCCATGCCGACGCCACCTACCACGTCGCTGGCGACACGGCGGACGCGCTGGTCATCGCCACGGGTGGTCCGTCGATCCCCAAGATGGGGGCGACCGGCGTCGCCTATGACCTGGCCCGGCAATTCGGCCTGCCCCTCGTGACGCCCCGACCCGCCTTGGTTCCGTTCACCCTGGGCGATAGCGATGCCGCCTTCAGAGAGATCTCCGGCGTGGCCGTCCCGTCGGTCGCGCGCGTCGGGTCCACCGCGTTCGAGGAGGCATCGCTCTTCACCCATCGCGGCCTGTCGGGACCGGCGGTGCTGCAGGTGTCGTCCTATTGGTCGCCGGGTCAGGCGGTGACGATCGACCTGCTGCGCGATGCGGCGGCCAAATTGCGCGATGCCCGCTCGCGGATGCCCCGCTCGGGGCTGAAGGCGGCCCTGATCGAACATCTGCCCAAACGCCTGGCGGATGTGCTGGCCGACCGCATCGCCCTGCCGACCGAACTTGGCAACGCCTCCGACGCGACGCTCGATGACGTGGCGGCGCAGCTGCAGCATCTGACGTTCCATCCCACCGGGACCGAAGGCTACGCCAAGGCCGAAGTGACGGCGGGCGGCATCGACACCGCCGCCCTGTCGTCCAAGACGATGGAGGCACGCAGCGTCCCCGGCCTCTATGCCATCGGCGAGGCGGTCGATGTGACCGGCTGGCTGGGCGGCTATAACTTTCAGTGGGCGTGGTCATCGGGCTGGGCCGCGGGGGTCGCAATCGCCGGTCGCCTGCAGGCGTGATCCGGGCGGCACGACCTGTTAGGTCCGTGCCATGAACGCCCTGCGCCGCCTTTCGAACCGCCATGCCCGCGCGATCTTCCTGGACCGGCACGGCCTGTCGGACGCGCCTTCGGGCACAGATCTGTCCCGGATCATCGGCACCCTCGGTTTCGTGCAACTCGATTCGATCAATACCGTCGTCCGCGCTCACCACATGATCCTGCACGCACGGCGCACGTCCTATCGACCCGCCGCCCTGCACCGGCTGCACGACCGGGATCGCGGCGTGTTCGAGCATTGGACCCACGATGCCAGCATGATCGACATGGCACATTTCCCGCATTGGCGCCTGCGGTTCCGGCGCAATGAGGCGAGATTGGCCGAGCGATGGACGAAATGGGGCCGCGATTTCGCGTCCAAGCTGGACGAGGTGCAGCGCCGGATCGCGGACGATGGCCCCTGTTCCTCCGCCGATGTGGGCCTGGACGAGCCGCGGTCGTCAGGCGGCTGGTGGGACTGGCATCCGTCGAAGGCGGCGCTGGAATACCTTTGGCGCACGGGCCATCTGTCGGTCACGCGCCGCGACGCATTCCGCAAGGTCTACGATCTGACCGAAAACGTGATCCCGCCCGAACAGCTGAACGCGCATCGCACGCAGGAGGAGACGATCGACTGGGCCTGCACCTTCGCGATTGACCGGCTGGGCTTTGCCACGACCGGCGAACTCGCCGCGTTCTGGGATCTCATCACCCCCGCCGAGGCAAGGGAATGGGCCACACGCGCGATACATGACGGCGACCTGATCGAAGCCGAAATCGAACAGGCCGACGGCCGGTGGCGCACGTCGTTGATCCGACCCGCAACCCTCGATCGACCTGTCCCCGACATCGCACCGCGCCTGCGCATCCTGAGCCCCTTTGACCCCGCTTTGCGCGATCGCAAGCGGGCCGAACGCCTGTTCGGGTTCCACTACCGGATCGAAATCTTCGTCCCCGAGGCGAAACGGACCTATGGCTACTACGTCTTCCCCCTCCTCGAAGGCGACCGTCTGGTCGGTCGCATCGACATGAAGGCGGAGCGCGACGCCGATCGATTGCACGTCAAGGCGCTGTGGCCCGAGGCGGGCGTTCGGTTTGGCAAAGGACGGATCGCCAGGTTGGAGCGCGCGCTGGCCCGCACCGCACGGCTGGCGGATGTCTCGGATGTGACCTTCGCGCCGGGTTGGCTGCGCGGCTAATGCGTCCAGACGCCCCGGCGATTGGTGGCGAAATTGTCGCCGTATCCACCCGGCCGCACGTTCATCTTGCGGGTCTGCGGGCGCAAAACGACGTATTCGACGCCCTTGTCGCGCGCATAATCTTCGGCATCCTTTTGGGTTTCGAACTGCAACCGAACCTGCGCCTGTGTGTCGCGCCCGCCCGTCCAGCCGGTCAGCGGATCGATTTCGCGCGCCGTTTCCGACACGTATTCCAGAACCCATTCGCGGGTCTTGGCCGTGCCCGAGGACATGGCCGTCTTGGCCGGCTTGTAGATACGCGCGCGCATGAAGCTCTCCGAGTGCAGGGATCGTATGGGTGAATACAACCTCGTCCCAGTGTGCCGCAAGGCCCCCGTGGCAGGAGAGGCGGCGTGCGGGGTTGTGACCGGCACCGCGCGAAATAGATAAGGGGCATCCCAACCCGGTGAGACCCATGGCGCACAACAACCTGAATCAGCCCAAGAGCAATGTCGCCACCCTGCCGATGCACGGGGCGGACGTCGCCATGCAGAACCGCGCCCCCGCCGCCCGTCCCAAGATGGAGGGCGGCATCCGCTTTCGCATGGACACCACGTTCGAGCCTGCGGGCGATCAGCCGACGGCCATCACGGAACTGGCGCAGGGCATCCGCGACGGCGAACAGGATCAGGTGCTTCTGGGCGCGACCGGCACCGGCAAGACCTTCACCATGGCCAAGATCATCGAGGAGACGCAGCGCCCCGCCATCATCCTCGCCCCCAACAAGACTCTCGCCGCGCAGCTCTACGGCGAATTCAAGGGCTTCTTCCCCGACAACGCGGTCGAATACTTCGTCAGCTACTACGATTATTATCAGCCCGAAGCCTACGTCGCCCGGTCCGACACCTTCATCGAGAAGGAATCCCAGATCAACGAGCAGATCGACCGGATGCGCCACTCGGCCACCCGCGCCCTGTTGGAGCGTGACGATGTCATCATCGTCGCCTCCGTCTCGTGCATCTATGGCATCGGGTCGGTCGAAACCTACGGTGCTATGACGCAAGACCTTTTTGCAGGCACGGACTACGATCAGCGCAAGGTCATGGCCGATCTGGTGGCCCAGCAATACAAGCGTAACGACGCCGGCTTTGCGCGCGGATCGTTCCGGGTGCGCGGCGACTCGCTGGAAATCTGGCCCGCCCACCTCGACGACGCGGCCTGGCGGTTGTCCTTCTTCGGGGAGGAGTTGGAGTCCATCGTCGAGTTCGACCCACTGACCGGTGCCAAATCCCGCGAGATGGAAAAGATCCGCATCTACGCGAACTCCCACTACGTCACGCCCCGCCCCACGATGCAAAGTGCGATCAAGAACATCAAACAGGAATTGCACGTTCGCCTGAAACAACTCGAAGGTGAAGGTAAACTTCTTGAGCATCAACGGCTGGAGCAACGCACCAACTTCGACATCGAGATGCTGGAGGCGACGGGTGTCTGCAACGGGATCGAGAACTACTCCCGCTATCTGACGGGCCGCGCCCCGGGCGAGCCGCCCCCCACCCTGTTCGAATATATCCCCGACAACGCCATCGTCTTTGCCGATGAATCCCATGTTTCGGTCCCGCAGATCGGCGGCATGTACAAGGGCGACTTCCGCCGCAAGATGACACTGGCCGAACACGGCTTCCGCCTGCCGTCGTGCATGGACAACCGCCCCCTCAAATTCGAGGAATGGGACGCCATGCGACCCCAATCCGTCTTCGTTTCCGCCACCCCCGCGTCTTGGGAGTTGGAGCAGACGGGCGGTGTGTTCACCGAGCAGGTCATCCGCCCCACCGGCCTTCTGGACCCGGAGGTCGAAATCCGCCCCGTCGGCACGCAGGTCGACGATCTGTTGGACGAGATCCGCAAGGTCAACGCCAAGGGCATGCGCACGCTGTGCACCACGCTGACCAAGCGCATGGCCGAGGATCTGACCGAATACCTGCACGAACAGGGCATCAAGGTCCGTTACATGCACTCCGACATCGACACGATCGAGCGGATCGAGATCCTGCGCGACCTGCGTCTGGGTGCCTTCGACGTCCTGATCGGGATCAACCTTCTGCGCGAAGGCCTCGACATCCCAGAATGCGGCCTGGTCGCGATCTTGGATGCCGACAAGGAGGGGTTCCTGCGGTCCGAAACGTCGCTGGTGCAGACCATCGGTCGGGCCGCGCGCAACGAAGATGGCCGCGTCATCATGTACGCCGACCGGATCACCGGATCGATGGAGCGCGCCATCGGGGAGACCAACCGCCGCCGCACCCGGCAGATGGCCTATAACGAGGAACACGGCATCACGCCCGCGACGGTCAAGAAGAACGTCGAGGACATTCTGGCCGGTCTTTACAAAGGCGACGTCGACATGAACCGCGTCACCGCCAAGGTAGACATGCCGCTGGCCGGTGCCAACCTTCAGGCTCATCTGGACGCGCTGCGCACCAAGATGCGCAAGGCCGCCGAAAACCTCGAGTTCGAGGAAGCGGCGAGGATGCGCGACGAGGTCAAGCGCCTGGAAACGGTCGACATGCTGGTGTCCGACGACCCCCTCGCGCGGCAGTCGGCCGTGGAGCAGGCGGTGGAGGACGCACGCAAGGCCGAAGGGCGAAGCACCGCGGGCCGACCCGGACAGCGGGGCGGCAACGTCCAACGGCGCAAAAAACGGTAAGGGCGACGCGCCGCATGAATTAACCATCGGTTAACCAATCCTGACGCATCAAGATCGCCATGCGTTTTCTTGCCGCCGTCTTGTTGTGCCTCCTCCCTACCCTCGCCGGTGCCGGTCCGTGGGTACGCGACAAGGGGCAGATCTACGCCCTGCTCAGCCACGGTGGCGGCGGCGATGGATGGACCGGTCTGTATGTCGAATACGGGGGGCCCCGCCGCCTGACGTTCGGGCTGGACGCCGGGGGCCACGTCGTCGGCCTGTCGGAACTGGCGCGCACCGGTTTCACCGACCGCGATGTCGACGGGCGCGTCCGCTCCTTCGTTCGCATCCCCGTGCCCCTTCCCGGCGGCCCCGCCGCAGCGGGGGTATTCGCCCCCTGGCTTGCAGCCGTGGAACTAAGCCTCGGCCGCGATTTCAACAGCGACGAAAACGGCGACGGCATGGTCGATACGGTCGACCGGTTCGGGATCGGCGGGACTGTCGGACACGGGTTCTCCACCCGGTTCGGCGACGGATGGACCACCCTGGACATAGCCGCCTCCTTCCCCTCCAAAGGCGAGACGCGCACGTCGCTCGGCCTCGTCGTCGGGATCAAACCCTTCGACCGTGTGGCGGTGGATATCGCCCTTTACGCAGAGCGTGAGGACGACACCGACTATTCCGTCGGCCCGACCGTCCAATACGATTTCGGCACCGTCGCCAGCGGCCGCCTCGGGGTCGCGTATACGTCGGATGGCGACATCGATGTGACCGTCGGAATCTCGCGGTCCTTTTGATCGCGTCGTCGCTCGGGCGATCCTGTCGCGCGGACCATAGGCCGCCCATGACGCGCCCAGGCCCAAAGGGCGCACCACAGCACGGCGACGAAGGCAGAGCGACGGGACCGTGAAGCTTGCGAAAAGCGGTAATCCGCACTGTGACATCAGGGCAGGTTTACATTGAGACGGCATGGGCCGACCTCTGACGCTTCTCATCAGTCTTGGTATTCGTGTGAATTTTCTCGATCCGCCATCCTGGCTCGATCTTCTCGCGACGATCGAATCCATGCCCGAACCAGTGCCCGCAGCGGTGCTCGATCCCAATGGGATCTCACAGGTCGAGCTTGTCCACCGAAGGGATGACGCAGCGCAGAGTATCCGGGTCTGGCGCGTCGTTCCGAAACGCGGCCTGCCGATTGTCGCGAAATGGAGACGCGGGCACGACGTCGCCCGATCGTGCGGGCAGGAGTATGAACGCCTCGTCGAAGGTCATCACGCGCTGCGGGCGCATGACCATTGCGGAGCGCCCGGCGTCGTGACCCATGCGGTCGGTGACGGTCTGATCGTGATGTATGCCGCCGACGGGTTCCGGCTGCGCGGCCTCGTGAAAAAGCCCGATTTTCGCGACGGGAACCGCATGCAGACGATCGAGCGAATCGGGCGGGCGCTCGCCGAGTTGCACAACAGCGCCCCGACGCTCCCACAGAAATTCGACCCCCGGTTCCTTCGATCCCAATCGCCGCAGATCGTTCGGTACCTGGGAAACCCCGAACTTGGTCAGCATTTTCGGGATATGTCGGCCCATATCACCACGACGGTCATCGACCACGCCGATCGCATTTCGGGCAGGACTATTTCCACCGTCAAAGTCCACGGAGACCTCGGCCTCAATAACCTTTTTGTCAGCCCGGCGCGCGTCACGTTCATCGATTTCGAACATGTGTCCCGGCGGGCCGCCGCTTTCGACGTGGCGAACATTCTCGTCCGGATCGAAAATGCCGCTCCCGCCCCCCGCGAGGCGGTCGGAGACGACCAGATCGTCTCCCGCTCGGACATGGTCGCATTTGCCCGTGGATACGGCACGGAGATTTTCGAGTCGCCCGTCTGGACCCTCCACATGATGCTTGCCGTGCGCCGTTTGCTCAACAATCTGTGCGGCGACGAAATCATCAACGAGGGCGAGCGGGCAACGCGCTTGGCGCATGTCGAACGAATGGTCGCGGCCTTCTGATCACTCACGATCGCAGGCCAATCGCCCGAGCCGGGGCTGCGAGCCGACACCCCAGTCAAGCACCTGCCGAAGCCCCGACGGGCCCCTACCAGCCTTCGGTTCCCGGCGCGCCCTTGACCGTGCCGCGCAGGTTTCCCGTCACCCAGCCGCCGTAAAAATTGCCCGGCTGCGGCTCCACCACGTTGCCGCCGACGCGACATTCGTCCATCGCGTGGGCATAGATCGCCAGATGATCCCTGAGCGCTGCGAACCGGTCGGTCGGCGTCGGATAATCCCAGGCGCACCGCGGGGCCGTGACCTCGCCGGCCGTGATCGTCCAATACCGCGCCGCGCCTTTCCATTCGCAAAAACTGCTGCCCGGGGCGGGCGTGATCGTGGCGCGAATATCGGCGCGCGAGATATAATAGGTCGGCGCGTGATGGGTCTCCAGCACCCGCCAGGCGCGGGTGGTCGATACGATCTCCTCCCCGCCCAGTCGGACCTGGACGCGCTGCGGCACCGCCTGCAATGCAGGCGGGCGGGGATAGGTTTGGACGTCTTCGACCGGCAAAGTCATGGAAGAGGACCTAGAGCGGCACGCGGCGCAAGAAAGATCGTGTCGGACGTATATCCGACGTAGATCACCCGTGGATCACCCGTCATTCCCCGGGCGTTTCCGGCGTCTCGTTGACCTCCACATCGATATTCATGTTGGGCTGCATGATCTCGATGATCTCCGTCGCCCAATCGCCGATGATCGGGATGAAATCGATCTGGCTCAGCGTCCAGACCGTGACCGACAGAAACACGGTCGCCCCCAGCACACCGCCCAGGCCGAAGGCAATCCCACGGTACAGCTGAAACGCCACCAACCGAGGCAAACTATTGTGAATTTTGATGAAACGGTGATTGTTGAGCTGCTGCATTTCGCGACGCAGCATCGTGAGTTCTTCGATGAGATGATCCTGATCCATTCCGGACCCTACTCAGCCTAGAGGATGCCGCGCAACGCCTGATACGCCGCAGCCGTCGCCGCATTCGCCAAGTTCAGCGACCGGATATGCGGCGACCGCATCGGCAGCTTCACCAACCGATCCTCCCGCCCCGCCAGCTCCGCCGTCGACAGCCCCACCGTCTCCTGCCCGAAGACCAGATGGAAGTCGGGAGCGAAGTCAACGTCATAGACCGACGTCGCGCCGTATTCTTCGAACAGATACAGTGACATCAGGCGCGGCGCGCGACGCGTCAGGAAGTCATCCCAGCTATCGAATTCGTGCAGCGAAACATGCTGCCAATAATCCAGCCCGGCGCGGCGAACGTTGCGGTCGGTGATCTGAAATCCGTACGGTCCAATCAGGCAAAGATCCAGATCCAAGGCCACGCAGGTACGCCCGACCGACCCGGTGTTTCCGGCAATTTCCGGACGGACCAGGACAATCGCCGGCCTCACTGATGAACCAGAGCCCACCGCTCGATCAGGTCAAACTGCAGCGATCGCGCAGCGCGCCCCCAAGCCCGCCCGCCGTCCGGCCGCTCCCGCTCGGCGACGGACAGACCGTTGCGGCGATCCAGATCGGCGGCGAAGGTCGCGAAGGCCAGGCTGCGACCGGATTGCGCGTCGAAGTATCCCGCCAGACCGGAAACGAAGTTCAGCGTGCCGGTCTTGGCCCGCACCGGCTGCCGCGGTGGACCTTCCAAGGTCAATTCCTTGAGAAGAGGGCGCAATCGGTCCTGTGCGCCATTTGCGGTCAACAGCCGGACCATGTCGGAGGCTGAGATGCGCGTCGACCCATTCAGGCCCGAATGATCGTCGAAATCCGGCCGCCGCGTTCCCGTCCGCTGATTGACCCAGGACGACATGACGTCCGCCGAGGCGCCCAACGTACGGGGGACACCGGCACGTCGGGAGGTCGCGGTCAGGCCGATGACCTCCGCCACCAGATTGGTCGAAAACCGCAGCATCGATTGCACCACCCGGTCGAGGGGAGCGCTCTGCGACGTGGCGATCACGGTCCCCGATGCGCGGCCCTGCTGCGCGGCGGGTGCCGTGATTCCGTTGGACCGCAGCATCGTACGCAGGACATCGCCGGCATAGAGGTCGGGATTGCGCACCGGCAGCCATCGTGACCCGGACCCGCCCAATTGCCCCCGCGCGACGGTCCAGGCATCGACGTCGCCTTCGCGATCATAGGTATAGACCGGAAGCGACCGGTCGGCGATGCGCATCCGTGCCGTCGCGACCGCCGGACGAAACCGTTCGGTGCGCGCGTCCATGGTCGTGGAATAGCTGCTGCCGGCCCGCGCCCAACTGAAATGCACGCGGTTGAAGTTGAGGTTCACGCCCCCGACGGACGGGTTATATCCGACGTGTTCGGGCTGGGACCGGTCGATGCGTTCGACCGCAGGAAGCGCTGCGCCGTCGATCAACAGGCGACCGGTCACTTCGCGCAGACCGGCGGCCTTGGCCTGCGTCGCAAGGTCGTTGAGACCGTCGGTATCCAGCGCCGGATCGCCGCCCCCGACCAGCACCAGGTCACCGTTCAGACGCCCGCCCACAATCGGGCCTGTCGCAACAAGCTGTGTCGTGAAGCGGTAGTCGGCCCCTAGGGTTTCCAAGGCGTAAAGCCCCGTGACCGCCTTCGCGACGGACGCCGGCGGCATCGGCCGCACCGGGTTGTAGGTTTCCAGAACTTCACCCGTTCGGGCGTCGGCGACGACGAACCCGACCCGCCCGCCAAGGCCTGCCGCCTCGACCATCGCGTCGGCGGCCGGCGCCGAGCGGATCAGCGCATCCGCCGGTTTGAACGTCGGTCGAACAGACGTATCGGGGGCATTGGCACAGGCCGGGAGGGCCGCCGTCGTCAGCGCCCCGGTGAGGAAAAATCGTCTTCGCATTCTGAAATCGCCTTTTGCAGTGCAGTCTTGATGCATGGGCACAGCCGGGAAGGGAAGGTGTTTCGCCCATGGTCGGGATCAACCCCCGGTGATAGCCCGGCATCATGAAACGCGAGATGCTTGGATCGGTGGCGTTGATGTTCGTCGCCATGTCGCTGATCCCGCTGGGGGATACCGCGGGCAAGCTGCTGACCGGGGGGCACGGCGCATCGCCCTTCTTCGTCGCGTTCAGCCGCTTTGCCGTGGGTGCGGTGATGATCGCCTTGATCCTTGGGGGACGGGTCCATTGGCATCTGTACCGCGATTGGCGCGTCTGGCTGCGCGCGGGCCTGATCGCGGCGGGCATCGCCAGCATCCTGACCGCACTTCGGACCGAGGACATCGCGACGACCTTTGGCGCGTTCTTCATCGGTCCAATCTTCAGCTACGTCCTGTCGGTCCGACTGCTGGGGGAACGGGTGACGCGGGCGCAGACGGTCCTGCTGATCGCGGGGTTCTGCGGCGTCCTGCTGGTCGTGCGGCCGGGGTTCGGGATGACGCCGGGCTTGGGCTTCGCGGTGCTGGCCGGCTTGTTCTATGGCGGGTTTCTGACGGCATCGCGATGGTTGGCGGACATCGCGCCGCCTCGCCAGCTGATGCTGTCACAAACGGTTCTGGGCACCGTGCTGCTGGCCCCGCTGGGACTGGTCGACGTGCCGGAGGTCACCGCCACGGTTTCGGAGCTGGTGCTGTTGTCCGGCGTGGCCTCGGCGTCGGGCAACCTGCTTCTGGTGCTGGCCTACCGCCGGACGGGCGCGACCGTGCTGGCACCGTTCGTCTATTTTCAGCTTATTTCCGCGACGGTGCTGGGCTGGACGGTGTTCGGCACCTTCCCCGATACACTGGCGCTCGTCGGGCTGGCGCTTCTTGTGGGTGCCGGCCTCGCCACGGTGATGGTCCGCCGCTAGGCCCAGCCGCCGTTTCGCCGGATCGCGGTGGACGACGCGGTGTGCATCGGCACATTCAGGAACGCCCACGCCGGGGCGGATCGCCTGCCCAGACCATAGGCGTCAGCCGCAGAAACCTTTGCCGCACGGTAGATCGTGGCCGCGACGGACGTGCGCGCGGCCGTCCTGTCGCCGGGCCGCGCCAGCACAGCGACGGGCACGGTGTCCATGATGTCGCGCCAATCCTGCCAGCGGTGAAATTGCGCCAGATTGTCGGCCCCCATTAGCCAGACGAACCGCACGCCAGGATAACGCCTGCGCAAGGCCGCGATCGTACGGGCGGTATAGCGCGTGCCAAGCCGCGCCTCGATATCCGTGATGGCGACGCGGGGATGATCCATCACCGCACGGGCCTGTGCAATTCGCTGCGCCAAGGGCGCGGGGCCATGGGTCTTGAGCGGATTGCCGGGGCTGACCAGCCACCACACGCGGTCCAGCCCCAGCCGTTTGAGCGCCTCGCGCGTGATGTGGGCATGACCGGCATGGGCCGGGTCAAAGGACCCGCCCAACAGGCCGATGACCTGCCCCGGCCGCGCAATGGGAAGTCCGTGTTTCATGCCGGCATCAACACCGGCGCGGGTCGCACGTGCAAGGCGATTGCGGATCGACCCCGTGGCGCGTATTTGTGAACTTTGTTCAAAGTCGGAGCGTTCATGTCCACCGCAGACCGCCGCGCCAGCCTGCGCGAAACCCTGATCGACATCGCCCGCACCCGCATCGTCGCCGAGGGGACCGGCGCCTTGAAGGCGCGCGATCTGGCCCGGGCAGCGGAGTGTTCGGTCGGGTCGATCTACAATGTCTTCGGCGACATGCACGACGTCATCATGGCGGTGAACGGCCAGACCTTCGCCGCTCTGGGGGATTACGTCTCGGGGGCGGTGGCGCGGTCGGCGGAGACGGACCCGACGGCGCGCATGGTCGTGATGGCCGAAGCCTATCTGGAGTTTGCGGCCACCCAGCCGTCGCTATGGCGCGCCCTGTTCGACGTGCCGATCACCGATCAAAGCGATCTGCCGGACTGGTATCTGCAAGCACTCGACCAGCTGCTGGCGATCATCGATGCCCCCCTGAGAGAGGTCTATCCCGATCTGCCCGACGCAGAAATCCGGGTCCGCACGCGGGCGCTCTTCTCGGCGGTGCATGGTATCGTCCTGTTGGGGATCGAGGATCGGATATCGGGCGTGGCAGACGACCGGCTGTCCGACATGATCCGGTTCATCCTGTCGTCGGCGACCGGACGTAACGTCATTTGAACGTTGTTCAAATATAACTTGAACAACGTTCACTTGCGACGCATGTCATCTTTATGAACAAGGTTCACGGAGGTGACGACATGCTCAAGACACTCTCGACCCTGCTTCGCGGCGCGGCCGCCACGCAGGAGGAAGCGCTGCGCGACAAACACGCGATCGCTTTGATCGATCAGAAAATCCGGGAGGCCGACGGTCAGATGAAGGCCGCCAAGGGCACGCTGGCCACGATGGTTCAGCGCGAACGGTCCGAGCGGCGTCAGCTGGATCAGGTCGAGGCGCGCTGCTGCGATCTGCTGACACGAGCCCGCGACGCCATGAACGGCGGACGCGACGATCTTGCCAACGAAGCTGCCGAGGCCGTTGCACAGTTGGAGAACGAGGCCCGCGTGCGCCGCGATGCCCTGTCCCGGGTCGAAGTCAGGGTAAGCCGTTTGCGCCGGACGATCGAACAGACGCATCGCCGTCTGATCGACCTGCGGCAGGGGGCCATGGCCGCCCGCTCCATCCGCCGTGAACAGCTGATGCAGTCGCGTCTGCGCACCACATTGGGCACGGACGCCGCCATCGACGAGGCCGAGGCGCTGATCGCCGACGTCCTGCGTCGCGACGATCCGGGCGAACAGGCCGACATCCTGCGCGAGACCGAGGGGGAGCTGTCGTACGACACCCTGCCCGACCGCATGGCCGACGCGGGCTTCGGCAAGCGCGGCAAGACCACCGGGGCCGATGTGCTGGCCCGCCTGAAAACCAACGATATCCCCTCCGAAAAGGACTGATCCCATGGACCGCAACGACGACAACCGTCTCATCATTTTCTTCAACTTTGCCGGCGTGGTGGCAAGCTACGTGCTGCTGGCCATTTCGCTCTACAAATCGCCGGAAGTCCCGCTGTCGACCAAGGGGTTCTGGGGCATCGCCGTCCTGATGCTTACGATCAGCCTGGTCAACGTCGTGAAGTACCGCTTCGACGCCCGGCTGAGCACCGACCGCATCCAACGCATCGAGGAGGCCCGCAATGAACGCCTGCTGGAGGATTACGTGACCGACAAGGCGGCCTGACCCCCGCGACCTGGTTCGGGCGTTGCCCCGGGCCGGGTCGTGTCTTACATGGCGACCATACCCGAATTCCGGAGGCTATCGAGCATGGCGAGCTATCAATACGTCTATCACATGGACGGCGTGTCCAAGACTTATCCCGGCGGCAAGAAGGTGTTCGAGAACATCCGCCTGTCGTTCCTGCCCGGCGTCAAGATCGGCGTCGTGGGCGTCAACGGCACGGGCAAGTCGTCCCTGATGCGGATCATGGCCGGTCAGGACAAGGATTTCCAGGGCGAAGCCTGGGCCGCCGAGGGCGCCAAGATCGGCTATCTGAGCCAGGAGCCGGAACTCGACGAAGACAAGACCGTGCGCGAGAACGTCATGCAGGGCGTCGCCGCGCAGCAGGCCATTCTGGACCGCTATAACGACCTGGCCATGAATTACTCCGACGAAACGGCGGAGGAGATGGGCAAGCTGCAGGACGAAATCGACAGCAAGAACCTGTGGGATCTGGACAGCCGCGTGGACATCGCGCTGGAAGCCCTGCGCTGCCCGCCCGACGACGCATCGGTGACGAACCTGTCGGGCGGTGAACGCCGCCGCGTGGCGCTGTGCAAGCTTCTGCTGGATGCGCCCGACATGCTGCTGCTGGACGAGCCAACGAACCATCTGGACGCCGAGACGATCGCATGGCTGCAGCGGCACCTGATCGACTACAAGGGCACGATCCTGATCGTGACGCACGACCGCTACTTCCTGGACGACATCACGTCTTGGATTCTGGAGCTGGAGCGCGGCAAGGGCATTCCCTACGAAGGCAATTATTCGGCTTGGGTCGAGCAGAAGGCCAAGCGGTTGGAGCAGGAAGCCAAGGAGGACAAGTCCCGCGGCAAGACGCTGGAACGCGAACTCGAATGGATGCGCGCCGGTCAGAAGGCCCGACAGTCGAAGTCCAAGGCCCGGATCGCCGCCTATCACGAGATGGCGGATCGCTCCGAGAAGGACCGGGTCGGCAAGGCGCAGATCATCATCCCGAACGGCCCCCGCCTTGGCAACAAAGTAATCGAAGCGGAAGGTCTGACCAAAGCCTATGGCGACAAGCTGTTGTTCGAAAACCTGAGTTTCTCCCTGCCGCCCGGCGGCATCGTCGGCGTGATCGGTGCCAACGGCGCGGGCAAATCCACGCTGTTCCGCATGATGACCGGGCAGGAAACGCCGGATTCAGGCAAGGTCGAGTTCGGCGATACTGTCAAACTGTCTTACGTGGATCAGTCACGCGACGACCTGAACCCCGACGACAATGTCTGGCAGGCGATTTCCGGCGGTGCCGAGATCATCAAGCTGGGCGACGCGGAAATCGCGTCGCGGGCGTACTGTGGGGCGTTCAACTTCAAGGGATCCGACCAGCAGAAGAAGGTCGGCATCCTGTCGGGCGGTGAACGCAACCGGGTCCATATGGCGCGCCTGCTCAAGGACGGCGGCAATGTCCTGCTGCTCGACGAACCGACGAACGATCTGGACGTCGAGACCCTGCGCGCGCTGGAAGACGCGATCGAGAACTTCGCCGGCTGCGCCGTGGTCATATCGCACGACCGCTTCTTCCTCGACCGGCTGTGCACGCACATCCTCGCGTTCGAGGGCAACAGCCACGTCGAATGGTTCGAAGGCAACTTCAAAGCCTATGAGGAAGACAAGGCCCGCCGCCTGGGCCCCGACTCGCTGGAGCCCAAGCGCGTGCTGCACAAGAAGTTCACCCGCTGATTTCGTCTGCGGGTTTTGGCGGAGCGATCCGCTCCGCCGATCCTCCGGATCAGCGCGCCTCCAATTGACGCAAGGCCCGGTGGACCGCGCGCACCTGCCCACCCGGCAGGCTGCGCAGGGCGCTGGCCTGATCCATCGATGGCTTGCCCAGCAGGGTCATCGCGATGATCGCCGGGTGTTCGCGTGCGAGGGTCGCCCGATCGAGCGTGGCATCCACGATCCGGGTCACGTCCGCGGCAGCGAATACGCTGGGGTCCGTCGACACGCCGGACCCGGCTTGCGCCTGCGGCCGATGGGGCATCGGGGCCGTCAGGTTCAACCGTGACGCCGGACTGGTCGGCGTGCCGCCGGTCGGTTGCGGCGAAACAGGTGTCGACAGCGTTGGCGGGGCCTTGGTGAACAGACGGCGACGACGCGGCGGCGGTGCCTTGGGCGCTTCGCCCTCAACCGTGCGGATCAGGTCATTGGCCCAATCGCGCAGACGCTCGGGCGACACGCCTTCGGGCGCGGCCTGCCCCGGCTCCAGCATGGCGATCAGGGCGCGGGCCTTTTCGGCATTCGTCACCGGTGCGACCGGGGCGGCGATGGCGGGGGATCGGTTGGCAGGGGGAGCAAGGGACATGAGAACCTCTTTCAAAGATAACTGCGGACGAGCGCGCCTGATATGAGCGTCCAGCCGTCCACGACGACGAAGAACGCAAGCTTGAACGGCAGAGAGACGATCGCGGGTGGAACCATCATCATGCCCATCGACATCAGGATCGCTGCCGCCACCATGTCGATGATCAAAAACGGCATGAAGACGAGAAAGCCGATTTGGAACGCTCGCGTAATCTCCGACAGCAGGAAGGACGGGACCAGGACCGACAGCGCTCCCTCCTCCGCCTGTGGACGCAGATCGGCGAGGTGGGCCAAAGTGTCGACGTCGACGCGCGCCATCATGAAGGTGCGAAAGGGTTCGATCGCCGCTGGAATGGCGTCCGCCGGCTCCATCTCTCCGCGTGTAAGGGGACCAATGCCGATGTCCCAGGCTGCCATGACCACCGGCTCCATGACGAAATACGTCAAGAACATAGCGAGGCTGATGATCAGCATATTGGGCGGGGCCGCCTGCAGGCCGATGGCCTGACGCATGATCGACAGCACGGTCACGATGAATGGAAAGCACGTGATAGTGACCGCAATTCCGGGGGCCAAGCTCAGCACGGTGAGCAGTGCGATCAGCTGAACCGTGCGCAGCGTGACCGATCCGTCGCCCAGATCCAGATTGAGATCCTGGGCCGCAGCCATCCCCGGCAGGCAGGCAAGGCACACTAGGCCGATTGGAACGGCCAGTCGCGCATGGCGATGCATCACGCGATTTCGTCCGTTTCGGTCACTTCGGTCAGCTTGACGGCGAGACGCCCGGTGGTATCGCCCTCGATCTCCTGCAACTCGCCGCGTCCGATCAAACGATCCCCGGCATAGAGTTCCACCGGATCGGAAACGCCCCGATCGAGCGGCAGGATCGCATCGCGTTTCAGCGTCAGCAATTCGGAAACCGTCGGATGCGCGCGTCCGACCGAGATCGTGATCTCCACCGGTACGCGGGACAGGGCGGATTTGGGTTCAGGGGATGCGTCGGACATTCAGGCCTCCTTCACGTCGGCGGCATTCTGCCCCCGATTCAATGTGGCAAAATAGGTATCGAGGGCCGCGTCCATGTCGGACAGGACCCCGTCGAGATCGATCCGCCGTTCCTGACCCGTCCACCGGATCAGGGCCTGCGACATTGCAAGCGCGGGTTCGGCGGCGACGATTGCCTGATCGGGTGGAATGCCGGCGTGCGTCAGCAACCGCGACAGCGCCGACACGTCTTCGGGCGAAACCAGAATCCGTAGCTGACCGTTCGCCGACTCAAGCGCCGACGTGATTTCCTCGACCAGCGTCGCATGAAAGCTCCGCTCGACAGCGTGAGGCAGGATCTTGTCGAAGATGTCGCGCAAGGCCGGTTCCAGATCTGCAATCAGCGCGCCCTGCAGATCACAATGCTCCCCGGAGAGTTGGATCAGACGGTCTGCCAATTGCGCGCCGACCCGGGTCTGCTCCTCATCGACCTGGGCCATCGCATCGTCCCAACCGGCGTTGTATCCGTCATCGAACCGACCATCCTCGGGTTCGGGAATGGGCATGGAGGGTGCGGAATGCCGCGCCGACCGTCCAAAATCCTCTAAAAGAGCCGTCATTGCTGCGATTCCGTCGGGGTCTCATCCATCCAGCCACGCAGAACCTCGACCGTTTCCTCGCGGCGGTCCGCGATCAGGCTCCGCAGGCGGTCAACAGGATCCTGCGGATCGCCATCGGCTCCCTCCGTCGCGCCAAACGCGCCCAAATTGCTCAGGTCGGAAAGATCGGCCATCGCCGCTGCGGCATCGGGTTTCGCCGTGACCATCCGGTCGGCGGTGGCGCGATCCGGTGCCGGTAATTCCTGCGGAGCGGCCAACGGATCGGCTCCGCCGGGGTCCGTTTCAAGAACTTCGCCGTTTCTGACCGGTGCGGGCAATTGCGGAGTCATCACGCGCGCCAAGACCGGACGGACGACGAACGCCAGAAGGCCTAATGCGACGGCGGCCAAGAGGCCTGCGGTCACAAGCTGCGTGACTTGCCCACCGGTCATGAAAGGCAGCGACAGACCGGGTGCCGCGTCGGCATTGGCCGGCACGTCGAATTCCATGCTGCGCACGGTCACTTCGTCCCCCCGCTCCTCCCGAAAGCCAACGGCGGATTGGACCAGCTCTCGAATCATGTCGAGTTCGGCGGCATCGCGCGGGGCCCACTCGGTTGTGCCGTCTTCCGCGACGGCAGCCTGGCCATCGACCATAACGGCGACTGTCAGCCGCTCGATCGCGCCGGGTCCCCGCTCAATCTGACGTTCGGTTGCGGAGAAATCGTAATTCACCCGTTCCCGCGTTTCGGCGTTGTTGCTTTGCGATCCTTCGCCCCCGTCGGCGGCATCACCCTCGGGCAGGTTGCTGGCCACCGTGACACCGACGCCCGCGCCACCGCGATCGGACGCCGTTCGCTCTTCGGTGTCGGTGCTCAACACGACGCGGCTGTCGGGGTCCAGAACACGTTCGGTGATGCGTTCGACATCCTTGCGCGTCTCGACGGCAAGTTCCACGACATACCGCCCCTCGCCCACACGCGCTGCCAGAAGGTTCTCGACGGAGGCCCGCATCTCAGCGACGCGCGTTGCGCGCTGATCTTCCTCGGTATCGACCGCACCGCCACCCACGACCCGCCCACTCGCCGCGTCGATCACCGTGACGTCTTCTGGAACGAGGTTCTGGACCGCCCCCGCCACAAGCGATTGGACCGCACGCGCCAAGGAAGACCCGACGGCCCCCGACGTCATCTGAACCGTCACGGAAGCCGTTGCGGACCGATCGCGGGAAAATGGGGACGAATCGGCCGTCGCCAGATGGACACGCGCCAATTTCACCCCCGGAGAGGCAAGGATCGTTCGCGTCAGCTCCCCCTCTCGCGCGCGCCAATATGCGGCATCGAACATTTGCGAGGTCGTGCCGAACCCGCTCAGCCCGTCCAGGACTTCGTAGCCCGTACCGTCCATACGCGGCAGCCCTTCACCGGCAAGCTGCATTCGAAGAGCATCGCGCATCGCGCCATCGACGTAGATCGAATCGCCCTGAATGTCATAGGCGACACCGCGCGCGTCCAGACTGGCAACCACTTCGGAGGCAGCAGCGGGTTCGAGCCGCGCGAACAACAACTCCATGCGCGGGGCCGTGGCCAACCGGGTCAGAAAGAAAACGGCAAGAAACGCGACAAGCGTCGCGCCAGCCAAGATCGCAAGCCGCTTCTTGTCCTGTGCCTGCCAGGCTGTCGTCAGGTTCTCCACACGCGATCCTCCGGGATGCTGCTACCCGTTCTGGGTACGAGGCCTAGAATTCCGCAATTGCATTAACATTCGGTTAGCCCCGGTCAGTTAGGACAAACCTCGAACTCATGAGGGTATTCCCATGGCCGATTCCGAAGACCCAAACGCGATCGATTCTGACAAGCCTAAGAAAGGGCTTGGAAAAATTGGCTGGCTGATTGCCGTCGTCCTTGCCCTTGGACTTGGCGGTGGCGGATTTTACGCGACCCATTCGGGCCTTCTGCTCGGGTCACCGGACATGGCCAGCGACCCTAATGACGGATCGGACAACGGGCCCGCCGCACCGATCTATCTGGAACTCGACCCGATGATGATCTCGGTGGGCGATGCGGGATCGATTCGCCAGATGCGGTTCCGCGCCGTTCTTCAGTTGGAGAAGGGGCACGCGAATGTCGCGGCCCTTCAGCCGCGCATCCTCGACATTTTCTCGACGTACCTTCGCGCGGTGTCGGTCACGCGACTCGAAGATCCGACGGCTCTCCTGGACCTCAGGGCGCAACTTTTGCGCCGCGTGCAACTGCTGGCTGGCGACGGGTCGGTCAGCGATCTTCTCATCATTGATTTCGTGATTACCTGACATGCAAATACTTGGCCTTATCTCCGACCTCCTCTTGCTCGCCGGAACAGGTGCGATGGCGCTCTGGTGTCGTGTGCTGACGAAGCGACTTAGAGCGTTCAACGACGTCGATTCGGGGCTTGGTGGTACGATCGCGACACTTACGAAGCAGGTCGATGACCTGAAGGCGTCGATAGACACAGCGACCGAATGCGCTCGGGATCGAGCCGATCTGCTTGAGCAAGGCAATGCCAGAGCCGACGATCGAATCGGTCGTATGGAGATGCTACTCGTCAGCCTAGAGGATCTGGAGGGCGACGTCGCCGAACACCTTTTACAGGACGAGGCATCCGCACAGGTAGATATGCTGCCGAGCTTTCGCGCATCCCGGCCCGATGCCGTCGCGTCGGAGGGTCACCGATGAACCTGTGGCCACGATCCTTGCGCAAAATATCGATCACACTCGTAATTGTCGTGCTGACGATGTCAGGCCTGACGCGGATTGTGTCTGCCAGCTTGTCGACGCGGTCCACGATAGAGCCGACACCGGCGTCGGCCCCGCTTTCCCGGCTGGACGGAACGGAGTCGCGGGAAGTCGCGGAGTTGATCCGCGATCTGGACCGACGTGACGAGGCCATGAAGGCCCGCGAACTGGCCGTCGCCCTGCGCGAACAGGACATTACGTTGGCCCGGCAGGAAATCGAAGCGGCGCTGCGCAGAATGGCCGCCGCCGAAGCCCGGCTTGCCGACCGGATGCAGATGTCCAGTACGGCGGCGGACACCGATATTGACCGCTTGGTGCGCGTTTATGAGGGGATGAAGCCAAAGGAGGCCGCCGTCTTGTTCGAAGCGATGGAGCCAGCCTTCGCATCCGGATTTCTTGCCCGGATGACCGCCGATGCCGCGTCAGCACTCTTCTCCAATCTCAGCCCGGAAAAAGCCTATGCACTCAGCGTGTTGATGGCCGGGCGCAATGCAAACGCAGCGACGGAGTAGAACATGATTGGAATTGCCGGAATTGCCTGCGTCTTCATCATGGTCTTCGGCGGCTATCTCATGGCCGGCGGAAAGATGGGCATCATCCTAAAGTCACTTCCTTTCGAAATGACGATGATCGGAGGTGCCGCCGTGGGGGCCTTCCTGATCGGCAACAGCATGGCTGAGGTCAAACATACGCTTCGGGACATCAAAAAGGTGTTCAAGGGGGCTCATTGGAAACCGGACGACTACCGTGAACTTCTGTGTCTGCTGTTCGAGTTGATCCGTCTCGGTCGCCAAAATGCAGTGGCACTGGAAGAACATATCGAGAACCCCGACGATTCCGCTATCTTTTCGAGTTACCCGCGCATTCTGGCCGATGCGGAAGCGGTCGCGATGATTTGCGACACGCTGCGCGCCGTTTCCATGAATTACGACGACCCGCATCAGGTCGAAGAAGTTCTAGGAAATCGGCTGGAGGAAAACCTCCACCATTCCATGCATGCAAGCCATGCGTTGCAGAACATGGCCGATAGCTTGCCGGCGCTTGGAATCGTCGCAGCCGTGCTGGGTGTCATCAAGACCATGGGATCGATCGATCAGCCACCTGAAGTGCTTGGCAAGCTGATCGGCGGGGCGCTGGTCGGAACGTTCCTGGGCGTCTTTCTTGCCTATGGGATCGTGGGGCCTTTCTCAGTGCGTCTGAAAGCCGTGAGTGAGCAGGATTCGAACTTCTATGGTCTGATCCAAGACGTTCTCGTGGCGAACCTTCAAAATCATCCGACGAACATCTGCATCGAAGTTGGTCGGCAATCCACGCCGACCCACATCCGACCCAGCTATGCCGAACTCGAAGAAGCGCTGAAGGCACGGAAGGCCGCATGACGTTGCGGTGTGTCCATTTTCTGTGGTTGTTCCTGGCATCGATCTGGACGGTTGGGGCAAACGCCCAAGCCACCACCGTCAGGTCTGGTGAACACGCCACATTCAGCCGCCTGGTGTTTGCCGACGATCTTGGGCGAAGATGGACAACCAAGCGTACCGCCGACGGATTCGAAATTGAATTTTTCGAAGATGTCCCGACCCTCGACCTCGATCAGGTCTTCGACCTTATTCCCCGTAACAGACTCGTCGCGGTCGAATCTGTCGGCAAGACCCTCCAGTTGAGTCTTGGGTGCGATTGTCCGGTTGTGGTATCTCAAATCGCGAGCGGTCATATCGTTATCGATATCGAGGACCCCGATCCGGCACGACGGAACACACCACCGATCGCAATCCCCGCAAAAGCCGGAGGCGTGATACCGTTCGAACTGGCCCCCCGGAATACGATCTTTCCGATACTCGCGGATCTTCGCGACGCCCCGGTGCCAAACGCCACCCCGTCTCCGGTCATTACCGCACCGAATCCTATAGCTGCCGTTCCTGGTGATCAGTTCCGCAGACATCCACTAGGCAGTGTTGCGCTGGTCCCTCAGACAAAGCGACAGCAGCCGACACAATCGTCCGGCACGTCCTGCAATATCGATGCGTTGGCAAGCGAAACACTGGTTTACGATCCCAAGATCGCTCTGTCGGAGTTGACGACAGCCCGCAACGGCCTGCTCTCGGGTCAAGACATTTTGGATGATAAAGCGGTCGAACGCCTGGCACGAACCTATCTACGCCTCGGCTGGGGCGTAGAGGCTGCCATGACGGCAGACCTTGCCGACTTCGATACAGCCGGCTTTCTCGTGATTGCCGCCGCTTTCGATGGCGTCCCCGTAGATGCAGAAGACCAGGTGGATCCGGGCTGCGGTGCAGGCGCGGCGGTCGTCGCCCTGTTGACCGGAGTCGATTCCAAATTGTGGGCGCGGGCGAATGAAGCGGACGTCGTCGTCCTTCTGGACCGGATGCCTGCTTCCAGATGGGCGGACCTATCGAGTCGTCTGGAGATCGAACTGTCACGCCTTAATCGCGCCGATCTTCTGACAGGGCTCGGACCGCCCGAAAACACTGGGAAGAACGATACACCGATCCCATCGGCGGCCGGTACGGACCTAGCCGCGATCCGGTTGGCAATCAGCCATCTTGCCGAAACCAACACGGTCGGCCTGCCACCAGATCGTCTGCATATTGAAAACGTCCGGGCACTGAGACCCTCGGTTCCAGCTGGCGCGCTTCGCGACGAATTGGACGCCGAACTCGCAGAAGCCTTGGTCCTGGCCGGGCTCGCCGGGGCTGCGGCCGAAATGGTGTCCACTGGGAAAATCACAGCTGAACAAATGCTTGGGGTCATTGAAAAACACGCCGCCGGGGTCGATGGCGTGGCCTTCATCGTGCGTCTCGAACCTCATCTTGCGCCAGATGATCCCGCGCGACTTCGCGCTAGATCAGCCCTGTTGGCGGTCGGACTAGAAGATGCCGCCCAGCGCTTCGCCGTCTTGCCAGATGATCGGCTGCCGGACATTGCGGATGCGCCGATCGCTCCTTCCGAGCCCTGGCTTGCCCGAGATTTCCCTGCGCTTACCGCAGCACCGCCGGATGAATGGACTGCGCGAACGCGGATGGCAGACGCGATCCTGCGCCGAAATGACACCGGCCTTCCGGACGGAGATCTTGCTGCCGCCGATGAAGTTCTGTCCCGAAGCAGGGAGACCGGCATGCTGGTTCGTCAACTCATCGATGGTCTGTAACTTCGCATTAACCAACTGCGGCTAGACCAATCTGCAGCACCTGCAGCCAACGGATCCAGTCCATGAAATCCATGTTTCAGCCGACCGTCATGATGGCCCTGGCGTTGATGGCTGTCATCATAATGATGATTCTTCCGATGCCGGCCTGGGTTCTGGACGTCGGGCTTTCCGCAAGTTTCGCGATTGCGATCCTGATCTTCACGACCACGCTCTTCATAGAAAGACCGCTGGATTTTTCAGCATTTCCGACAATTCTCCTCGCTTCGCTCATGCTGCGTCTGTCCCTGAATGTCTCCTCCACAAAGTTGATCATCGGCCAAGGTCATACCGGAACGGACGCAGCCGGATCGGTGATCGAAGGGTTCGCATCTTTCGTCATGGGTGGAAGCGTCGCATTAGGCCTCGTGGTGTTCGGCGTCCTTCTCATCGTGAACTTCATGGTCATCACCAAGGGTGCGACCCGGATGGCCGAAGTCGGTGCACGCTTCGCCTTGGACGGCATGCCTGGAAAGCAACTGGCAATCGACAGCGACATGTCCGCCGGCGCCATCGATCATACGGAAGCAAAGCGCCGCCGCGAAACCGAACTGGCTGAAACGACGTTTTTCGGATCATTGGACGGCGCGTCGAAATTCGTGAAGGGGGACGCGGTCGCGGGTCTGCTGATCACGATACTGAACTTGGTGGTCGGTCTGTCCGCCGGAATGATCGCACACGGCATGCCAATTGGAGAGGCGATCGAAACCTATGCCATCCTGACGGTGGGCGACGGTCTCGTCTCCCAGATCCCTGCGGTGATCATCTCCATCGCGTCGGGTTTGTTGCTGGCCCGCGGCGGTGGCAACGGCGCAGTCGACAAGGACATCATCGCGCAGGTCGGTCGACATCCGTCGGCCCTCGCCACCGTCGCGTTCATCATGTTCATCTTTGCCATCGTTCCGGGTTTGCCATTTTTGCCGTTCACAATCGGCAGTGCGATCTTGGCTGGGGCGGCTGCGCTGCGCTGGCGCACGATAAGCATCCAAGCCGAGCCCGTCGTCGACGACGCGGAACCTCTGTCGTCTGAACGGCCCATCGGCGATGTCTTGGCCCTGGACGAGATTCGTGTCGATTTCGCTCTCGATCTCGTCGATCTGGCGTTGGACCCCGCGAACGGGCTTGAGAGCCGGATTTCCGGCCTTCGAAATCACATCGCCGAGACTTTTGGAATCATCCTTCCGGAAATTCGGCTTACGGATGACCAGGGTCTATCGGCGGGAACCTACGTCATCCGCATTCACGGCGTGGAGGCGGCCCGCGACCGCCTCGAACGCAACCATGTCCTGATGTTGACCGGTGCCGGTGCGCCGGAACATGTGCCAGGGCGCAATGTGAAAGAACCGGTTTATGGCGCGCCCGCCCGGTGGATCCCCGCCGAAGCAGCGGAGAGCCTGATCGGAGAAACCCTCGTGACTCCGGGCGAGGTTTTGGCGACCCATCTTCTTGAAGTCATCAAATCCCATTTTCCGCAGCTTCTGGGCCTGAAGGGGCTGCAGCAGTTGCTGGATGCTTTCACCAAGGTTTCCGCCCCCGAAAAAGCCCTGGCCAACCGTCGATTCCTGGAAGATCTCGTTCCGAACAAAATCTCGATGGAGCTTTTGTTGCAGGTGCTGCGCCTTCTGCTGGCGGAGCGTGTTTCCGTCCGCAACCTGCCTGTCATTCTCGAGGCCATGGCCGAACGGCGGGAGGCAGGCCTGTCGCCCGAAGATATGGCCGATCACGTGCGTCAGCGTATCGCAATGCAGATCATGCGGGGCCTGCAGCGATTGGACGGCAGCCTGCCGTTGATTCAGCTTTCTCCGGATTGGGAGGCTGCGTTCCAGATGCACCAACTCGATGGCGGAAACGGACGTGCGGAAATCGCTCTTCCACCGGAACTGTTTCAGAAACTCGCCTTGGGTCTCGCCGACAGCATCGGACAGGCCGCCGAACAAGGAAACCATCCCGCGATCGTGACTTCTGCGCGCCGTCGCAGGTTTCTGCATGAGGTGATGGCGGCCAAGGGCCTGTCCAATCCGGTCGTGGCCTACGAAGAAATCGGTACGACCGCGACACCCGCGATCCTTGGATCGGTCGCTGCGTGATCCAGGCCCTGCTTGCGATCCACGATGCGATGATCCCGGTTCTGACCCAAGGTTTCGTCGTGCTTCTTCGCGTCGGCGGCCTGATGCTTCTGCTGCCTGGCCTTGGCGACCGCATGATTCCAATGCGCATTCGCCTGGTCATAACTTTTGCTCTCACCACGGCAGTGACTCCATCTCTTCCGCTGGACACGCCCGTCGATGGCACCCTGATCCTTGTGGAAACGACGATCGGTCTCGCGCTCGGGGCCGTCCTTCGTTTTCTGGCGTCGGCACTGACGATGGCGGGCATGATGGCGGCGCAGCTGACGTCGCTCGCGCAATTGTTCGGCTCCGTCGAGCCGTCTTCGGCCATCGGCAATCTTCTCAACCTCGCGGGCATCGCGCTTCTGATGGCTTCGAATCTGCCACTGATGGTCATCGACATGATAATTCGAAGCTACGACGTCTTTCCGATCGGGCTTGGGCTACAGGGCGATAACTTGGTCGCATGGGGTGTTTCGCGCGCGGCGCAAGCTTTCTCCCTTGCGTTCGCACTCGCCGCGCCGTTCGCCTTGGCCGCGCTGATCTATAACGCGGCGATGGGCGTCATCAATCGCGCGATGCCGCAGTTGATGGTCGCTCTTGTCGGCGCACCTGCGATAACGGGGGCAAGCCTCGTCCTGCTTCTCTTGTCTGCACCGCTGATCCTATCGGTCTGGAAAACGGCAATGGTCGCGGCATTGGCCGACCCGATCCTTGGGGGCTTGCCATGAGTCAGGACGATGGCGCAGAGCGCAGTCACGAGGCGACGCAGCAAAAACTCACCGAAGCACGAAAGAAGGGTGAGCTGGTCAAATCGCAGGATCTTGCGACCTGGGCCAGCTACCTCGGGGCCCTTCTGTGCCTGATACTGCTCGCCCCCGGTGTCGGCGCGCGCCTCACCGATCTCGGCGGCAGTCTTTTGCAAAACGCCGATGCGCTCGGACGCCCCTTGCGGGCGGGCGGCACGGGTCAGGCGGGGCGCATCCTGGGCGAGAGCCTTCTCTCGATCCTTCTTTTGACCGCGCCGCCGGCCGGACTGGTCATCGTCGTGCTGATCGTCCAACAGGCCTTCGTGGTTGCGCCGACCAAACTCGCCCCCAAACTCTCGCGCATCTCGCTCATCGCGAACGCGGGCAACAAGTTCGGTCCGAACGGTCTTTTCGAATTTGCCAAATCCGCAGTCAAGATGACCCTTTTCGGCAGTTTGATGGGTATCTTCCTTGTTCAGAATGCGGATCGCTTCGTTGCCGCCGCAGCTGGCGCGCCGCGGGCGATTCCGGCAATGATTCCCACACTCTTGGCCGAATTCTGCGTCGTCGTTGTCATTTTGTCGGGTGCGATCGCGGCCATCGACTACTTCTGGCAAAGACACACGCACCTCAAGAAACAGATGATGACGCGTCAGGAAGTTCTGGATGAGAGCAAGCAGTCCGAAGGCGATCCGCACGTCAAGGGCCGCCGCCGCCAGCGCGCACAGGAAATTGCCCTGAACCAGATGCTGTCAGACGTGCCCGAAGCCACCGTCGTTGTCGTCAATCCAACCCATTACGCCGTGGCGCTGAAATGGTCTCCGATGGATCCATCGCCGCCCATTTGCGTGGCCAAGGGGGTCGATCACACGGCGGCGCGCATCCGCGAGGTCGCGTCGGAGGCGGGTGTGCCGCTCTTCAGCGATCCGCCCACGGCCAGGGCAATCTTCGCAAGCGTCGAAATCGGTGAACCGATCGACCGGGCGCATTTCGCTGCCGTGGCCGTCGCCGTTCGCTTCGCACGCGATCTGACGCGAAAGGATCAGCCGTGACCCGGGCAGAACGCCTTGCCTTGCTGGGCCGGCTCGCCCGCCTTCGCGCCGATCGTGCATCGGGACGCTTGGCGAAAGTTCAGGTGCTCATCGATGAAATGGAACGAAGGGCGGACGCGATGCGCGATGTTCCCGACGCGCCCTTCGACAGTATGGCGGAATCCGTCATGCGCGATAGATGGGAGAGATGGCGCGGCCAGAACCTGGCCCGGATTAACCTGCACGTCGCGCGGCTCAATACCGTTGCGCAGCCCCAGCGGGAGGCGCAGGCCCGTGAAACCGCGCGCGCGGCTATCCTTGAAAAACTGCAGAAACGACGCTGACCGCGCGCCGATATCAGCCCGATTGACGGGCCATGGACACGATGAGGACTTTCGCCGTCGGATCGCTCAACCGATCCTGCAACACCGCATCGAGCCGTGTCCGCAGGCGCGCCATCGATACCGGATCCGTGAAGTCGCCGTCGAAGCCGCCCAGATTTCCGTGAAGGAACAATGCCTCGTTAAGGCCATCGCGCAGGACAGGCTCCTTCTGGGCAATCTGATCCGACGCGCTTCGATCGGACGATACGCCCAGACGCAGGACCACGTGACTCCAGACACGGCCATCGCGCAGCACGGGGACAATGAAACCGTCGCGCAGGGTCGCGACGGAATCGAGATCCTCCGCAATCTCGGGCACGGCTGCCTCCGGATCCGCAGGCTCGGGCGGGGGGCGCAGGACGAACCCGGCCGCCGCGCCACCGCCGCCCAACGCGATGATCATGATCAGTGCCAGAACTTTCGCCATGCTCAGAACGGCAGCAGGATGTCGGCCACCTGCTGTCCATAACGGGGCTGCTGAACATCGGTGATCTGTCCGCGACCGCCATAGGAAATCCGCGCGGCGGCGATCTTGTCGTAGGTAATCTCGTTCTGCCGGGAAATGTCCTCGGGGCGAACGTATCCAGTCACGATCATCTCACGCAGCTCGAAGTTGACGCGGACTTCCTGCCGTCCTTCGATCTGCAAGACGCCGTTGGGCAGGACTTCGATGACCGTGGCCGCGACACGCAGCGTCAGCTTTTCCTGTCGACGCACCCCGCCAGAGCCATTCGAGGCGCTGGAGGACGTCGTCGAAACGGCATTCGCAAGGCTCGATCCGGCTGGCAGGCTTTCGTCGATCCGCTGTGGCAGACCGAAAAGCTCGGGGAGCTGCATGTTTTCGGACCCGCTGCGCGACCGGTTGGTCGTATTGTCGATCTCGGCACTTTCGTCGATCTCGACGACGACCGTCATGATGTCGCCGCGCTGGCCGGCCCGACGATCGCCGAGCAGGGATTTCCGGTCTCCCGTCCAAAGCGATGCCGCCCGCAGCGGATCGCGCTGTGCCAGAATATCGACCGGCTGTGGCGCGGCCATCGCCACGTGTTCCGCGCTCTGGGAGACGGGAGTCAATTCGGGTGCCTGGCCCACGTCGGCGATCCGGGCACATCCAGACGCGAAAGACACAACGGCGACCAGCAAGAAAATAGGTTTCATCGGAGATCCTGACGATTAGCGAATGATGACTTGGCCGGTTTCGCTGGCCACGCCGATGACGGTGTTTCGGGACGACAGGTTCATGACCCGCACGGTTTCGCCGGCCCCCGCGCGGCCCAGCGCGCGCCCCTCGAGCGTGATGGATAGACCGCCCCGCTCGAACACCAAGGGAACGATTGCATTGCGCTCCACCACGGTCGGCAATCCGACGTCGCGAGTCAGGATCGGGCGGCCGGGGTAGAGGTTGACCCGCGCCTCCAGGCCGATGACGTCGCGCGGATCGGCAAAGCCCTGGGCGGCATCCGCATCGTGAAACGCAAGATCGTCCGCACCCAGCATAGAGCCTGCCCGCACGGCGTGGACTGCCATCACCGATTGCGCCAAAGCCGGAGTTCCCAGCACCAGAAGGAGGAATATCAGCCGGATCATCGGATCTGCGTCGTCGCCGACATCATCTGATCGGCAGCCGTGATGACCTTGGCGTTCATCTCATACCCGCGCTGCGCTTCGATCAGATCGGTGATCTCTCGGACGGCATCGACGGAGCTTTCTTCGAGGTATCCTTGTCGAAAGAACCCCAGCCCGTCTTCACCCGGGAACCCGACGAGCGGTGCGCCGGATGCACCGGTTTCGGCATAGAGGTTCGACCCCAGCGCCTCGAGCCCCTTTTCGTTGGTGAAGCCCACAAGCGTCAGCTGACCCAACAACTCCGGTTCGACCCGGTCGACGAAATAGGCATAGATTTCGCCCTCGGGGTTAATTGAAATGGACCGCGTGTCATCCGGTATCGTCACGTCCGGCACGACCGGATGTCCGTCCGAGGTGACCAGCAGGCCGTCGCCCGTCCGTTTGAGCGCCCCGTCGCGCGTGTAAGCCGGATTGCCCGATGGCAGGGTGACCTCGATGTATCCTCGGCCCTCGATCGCGACGTCCAAATCGCCGCCCGTTTGGCCCAGCGCGCCCTGGGCGACCTCCATCGTCACGGCCGTCGGGCGGACGCCAAGCCCCAGTTGCACACCTGCCGGCACGATCGATCCGGTTGCTGAATTGATCGACCCGGCGCGCGTGACCTGCTGGTAATGCAAGTCGGCGAATTCGGCCCGGCGGGCGTTGTATCCGGTGGTGTTCATATTGGCGAGGTTGTTGGAAATCACCTCGACCCGGGTCTGCTGCGCGGCCATTCCGGTCGCGGCGATACTCAGTGCGCGCATGTCACTCTCCTCATTGATCCATCAGGCGCAGCATCGACTGCATCCGTTCGTGTTCACGGTCCATAAAGCCCTGCCCCATCTGATAGGCATTCTGAACGGCGACCATCCGCGCGATTTCCAGCACTGGATTGACGTTCGACGCCTCCAGAAACCCCTGCATCAGGCGCGGGTTTTCGACCGGCTGAACCTCCTCGGCGGCGAACATGGTGCCGGCCCGTCGGGTCATGGCTCCGGGGTCTGCGGGCATGACGATGCCGACGCGGCCAAGGGGCTGGCCGTCCGCCGAAACGGTGCCGTCCCCGCCGATGTGGATGTCGCGCGCGTTCGGCGGAACCAATAGCGGGGCCCCCCCTTCGTCGAGCAAGGGGTGGCCTTCGGCGGTCTGCACGTCGCCGTCGGGACCGGTCAGGAAGGCCCCCGCCCGCGTCAGATGCGGTGTGCCATCGACGTCTACCTGAAAGTAGCCGTCCCCTTCGATCGCCATGTCAAATGTGCCACCCGTCTGTTCCAGCCCGCCTTGCGCGAACCGCGTCTGCCGGCCCTGCGCGTGGGCGAAAGACAGCGACGGCGCGCCACCCTCCCCCTTGATGACGAACTCCGAGAAGATCAGACCCTCCGCCCGGTAACCGGTCGTGTTCGCATTCGCGATGTTCTGCGCGATCACGTCCATTTCGCGCAACAGGCCCGCCTGGCGGCCGAGGGTGGGATAGATGCCATCTGCCATGATCAGAACCCCTGTACGATCGGGACGATCGTGTCGGTAAAGTACCGGCCAAGCGTCAATGTCATAAATCCCATCGTCAGCCAGAAAACCCCCAGGATCGCCGCCATCTTCGGCACGAACGTCAGCGTCATCTCCTGAATGGAGGTGAGCGCCTGCAGCAGTCCGATTACCAGACCCACGGCCAGCGCCACGGCCAGGATCGGGGCCGATATCATCACTGCGATCCAGAGACCCTGGCGCAGCGTATCGTAGAAGAGCAGATCAGACATGGTTCAGACCGGCATTCGCAGGATTTCCTGATAGGCCTCGACCACCCGATCGCGCACCGTCACGATCGTGTCGACGGCCAACTTGCTTTCGGCCAGTGCGGTGACCAAGGCATGCGGGTCCGCGCCTCCGGTCACGGCTGCGGTCGATTGCATTTCGCCCTGGCGAAGCATGTCGCTGAATCCCTGCATCGCTTGTACGGTCGCGTCGGGTTTCTGGGCCGGGGTCGCGGCAAGCCCGGCGGTGATGGAAGTAAGGTCCATTCTGGCCTCCTGTTTGGTTGATCGTTCAGCGCTTGAGGATGTCCATCAATTGCGTGGACATGCGCCTGACCTGTTCGAACATCTTGAGGTTCGCCTCGTAGCTGCGCTGTGCTTCCCGCGCGTCGGCAAGTTCGGTCACCAACTCCACGTTGGAACCGTCGTGGTATCCCTGCGCATCGGCCATGGGATGTTCGGGGTCGTGAATGCGCGGCAGGATACCGCGCGACAGTTGCACTGGACCCGCTTCGATGGCTCCGGTGCGTCGTCCTCCTTCGACTTCGGCGCGGAACTCGATGGTCTTGCGCCGGTATCCGGGCGTGTCGACATTCGCGATGTTCTCGGCCACATGGCGCAGCCGCTGTCCCTGGCCGCGCATTCCCGACGACAGGACCGACAGGGCATCTGAAAATTCGGTCATGACTATCTCCGACCCAGGGCTGCGCGCAGGATATCGAGGTTGTTGCGATAAACGGTGATGGCGCGATTGTGCGCACGCGATGCTTCGATCCCGCGCAGGACCTGATCCTCCAGATCGACGGTGTTCCCGTTGGGGTCGGCCATCGCCTGTTTCAGGGCGAATGTCTCGGCCCGCCCGGCCTGTCCGGCCATATGGCGCGCGTCCGTCCGGCGCAGTTGAAATCCGTCGTCAGGGGAAAACGCGGCCATGTCACGGGCCCGGAAACCTGGCGTATCGGCATTCGCCACATTGGCGGCGATCACGCCCTGGCGGTTCGCCGAATGTGCGGCGGCACCGGCGGCAAGGCGTAGAATGTCAGGCATCTCGATCACGGGGGATTCTCCTTCGTCCGTGAAACGAAGCCTTAAGGGTGATTCCTTTAGAAACCGTTTCATCGACATAGGAGGCCACCGATGCAGACGATCGAAACCGCCGACCCATTCGCCCCATTGCGCGCCCGCGTCGCGACCATGGCGCGAAGCTATCCGCTTGGCCGAATCGCAGAGGTGACGCCCGCCGGATTTCGCGTGACGGGCCTGTCCGACCACGCCCTTCTGGGCGACGAGTTGATCTACGACGATACCGCTGGCCTGCCGCAAAGGGCGGAGGTATCGCACCTGCAGCGCGACAGCCTGTGGGCCACGCCCTACGCAAGCGCGACCGGCCTTCGCATGGGTCTTCCGGTGCGGCCGGCCGGACCCGCGCGTGTCAGCCCGCATGCCGGCTGGATCGGGCGCATCGTCGATCCGTTCGGTCAACCGCTCGATGATCGACCGCTGTGTGCCGGCGCGCCTGTCCCGCTGCGCGCGCCGCCGCCCTCGGGCGCACGCCGCCGCAGCATGGGCGCGCGATTGCGCACGGGATTCGCCGTCCTCGATACGATGCTGCCCCTGGTGCGCGGTCAACGCATCGGTCTCTTCGCGGGATCGGGCGTCGGAAAATCGACGCTTCTTGGCACTCTTGCGTGCGAAATGGAGGCCGATGTCTGTGTTCTCGCCCTCGTCGGGGAACGGGGTCGCGAAGTTTCCGACTTCGTGCGCCGCGTCTTGGGATCCGCCGGGATGGCGCGCACCGTCGTGATCGCCGCGACTGCCGATCAACCGGCCAACACGCGCAGACGATGTGCCGTGACCGCGATGACCGTGGCCGAACATTTCCGCGACCAGGGTAAGCATGTGCTGTTGCTATGCGACAGCATCACGCGCCTTGCCGAGGCCCACCGGGAAGTGACGACCGCAGCCGGGGAAGACGCCTCGCTGCGGGGGCATCCTCCCAGCCTGACGCCGCTTCTGGCCGAACTGAGCGAACGTGCCGGCCCTGGCGAGGGTGCCCAAGGCGACATCACGGCCGTCTTTTCGGTGCTGGTCGCCGGCTCCGACATGGAGGAGCCGTTGGCCGACATCATGCGCGGCCAACTCGACGGCCATGTCGTGCTATCTCGCGAGATTGCCGAATCGGGACGCTTCCCGGCAGTCGACATCCTGCGGTCTGTCTCGCGCAGCTTGCCCGACGCGGCCAGCCGAAGCGAAGCCGCGCTCATCACCGAGACGCGAAAGATCCTGGGTGCCTACGATCGCAATGAATTGATGGTGACATCGGGCCTCTATGAGCGCGGCTCCAGTCCCGAGATCGACCGCAGCATGGCTCTGGTCCCGCGCCTTAACGAGGTTTTCACCGCGCAGGGCCTGCCGCGTGCGACCGATGGCTTTCGTCTTCTGGCCGGTATTCTTGGTCGTAATTACACTCCGCCGGAAGCCTCAGAACCCACGCAACAAGATCAGGGCGGGTGATGTGACGTTCGAGCCGGACGTCGATTGATCGAGGGCCGTGAACCGGTCCAGTAAGCGACTCAGGGTGTCGCCCTGCGCCAGTTTGGAAAGGTCGTTCGTGCCGAACAGCGCCTCCGACCTCTCAAGAAAGACGTCCAACTGCTTGTCGATGCTCAGTGTCGCGATAGCGGATGGCAGGTTAAGCGCGGTTTCCATCACCTCACGGACCGCGGCGGTACCCATTACCGTAAACCATTTCGTCCGATTGGATGTGTCACCCGACGCGATCGACGGCAGCTCTCGCTGAGCATTCAGGGCGAGCCGCATCGTTTCGTTGGTTTGGCCCATATCGATCTCGAACCGCTGCTCCTTGTAGCGGTCAGCGATCCGATCCGGAAAATCCGACAGAGCGGTATTCGCGACCGGAAAATCCCCGAAACCGAAAGCGCGGGAAAGATCGCGGTAGCGTTTGTCGGACAAGCGATTGGCCAGGGCGTCAGTCTCGATCGTCCCCTCTTCCAGAACGCGCTTGATGAGAAACTTGGAATTTATGTCCTCGCTCAAACCGAAAGCGCCCAGGGCGACGGACAGGAGACGAAAATCACCGACCAGCTCTTCGGCCGTCGTGATCTTGCCGATATTCTCGCGGAAATATTCCAGATCACGTTCCAGCACCGGACTTGCGCCATGGGCCGACCGCTGGGTCTCGATCGTATTCTGCAGAAACCGCCAGCCCGCAAGACCCCCGACAGGCACGAAGGGCTGGAATGTCATCTGACCGGCGCGCCGAGAAGCTCGGCCTCCCTGCGGCGCAAGCGACCAAGGGTTCGCAAGGCCTGATAAAACTGGGTTTCCTGGAGATAGGAGACGATCTGATCTACGCAAGCCCGATCTTCACGGTCAATGAATGCGGAGCGTAAGGCCGTAAGACTGGCCAGCGCCTCGGGCAGCGCCGCCTGTGGCGACGTCTCTCCGATCAGCATCAGTTGCACCAGATGGGTCAGGCGGCCCACCGGAGTCGTTGCCGAGGCGGGATCGATTGCGTCGCGCAGGCGCAAAAGCTGCGTGTCGGGCGTGAGCAGGCGAAGCCGTGCGCCGCGTCCGACGTTTTCCATAACTGCCCCATTCACGACGATCCGATCGCCGGAGGGGAACTTGAGCATCAGGCCGGCCATTTCAGACCGACCCCGCGGACAGGCCGGCCGCGACCCGACGGTTGATTTCGACAAGAATGGACGGCTCGGCCGATCCACCCAGAACACCGCTCGTCGTGCGGTCCACAAAAGCGGCAAGGCTGATCAGATCGGCGCGCAGCGCATCGGACATGGCATTTGCGTCATCGGCACAAGCGATGGCCGCTGATTGCCAGAGGCGGCGATTGTCATGCAGCGCCGAGATACGGGCCACATAGGAGGTATTGTCGGCCGAGAAGACCTGCTCCAGCCGCCGGGTAACCTTGGCGAAGACGAGAGCTTCGGCCCGGCCCGGTGATAACATGGAAGCGTCGAGCGCGGCATAGGCGGCGACGGCTTGCTGAGGATGACCCATTATTTCTGGTACTCACTTTTAGCGAGCTTCGCGCATCGGCGAAGATCAGGCGCTTTGCGCCATGGCCCGAAGAACGCCCTGCCCCGGAGAAGCCCGGGACAGGGCCGTCAGTTTACCGGAACAGCGACAGGATCGACTGCGGTGCCTGGTTTGCAATCGACAACGACTGGGTCGCCAGCTGCTGCTGCACCTGAAGCGCCTGCAGACGGGCCGAGGTCTCCTCCATGTTGGCATCGACCATCGCGCCAATCCCGGACGTGAGGGAATCGGTCAGCTTGCCGATGAACTCGGACTGCGTCTCGATGCGGCCCTGAGCCGAACCGAAGGAGGCTGCCGCGTCGATCGCGGTCCCGATCAGGGCCTCGACCGTCGCGAGAGACGCTTCGGCGGAGGCCGCATCGCTTACGTCGATGCTCGACAGGGCACCCAAGCCGCCGGACCCGGCGTTGGTGAACTGACCGCTGACGGCGATGTCATTGGCCGTCGCCGCAACCGGAGGAGGGCCAGCCGCAGCGGTAGCCGACGCGATGGTCAGCTCGCCCGCAGATCCAGAGTCATAGTCAACGGTCAGACCTTCGATGCCGAGCCCGTCGATCTTGGACTTCATCGAAGTCGCGATAAGGTCGCCCGTCGTCGTCGACGCGGCCTCATCGGCGGTGACCGTGTGGGACACTG
>NZ_CXSU01000011.1:213127-244388 GCF_001403795.1 Jannaschia donghaensis
GCTTGATCCGGTGAACGCCGCCTTCGCGGTATAGCCGCCGATCGACAGGTTCTGCTCGGCCACCGAAATGCTGGAGGCCTTGACCGTCCCATCGGAACTGCGGTCGAGCGAGGACAACACGTCGACGTCGCCGCTTTCACCGTTGATGAGGTTCAGGCCGTTGAACTGGGCCGCACCGACGATGGATCCGATCTGCTCGCGCAGAGCGACGATGTCGGTCTGGATCTTGTCACGGTCGACGTTGTCTTCCTGAGCGGCAACGATCTTGCCCTTCATATCCGTCAGCAGGTCGGTGATCGACTCGGCCGCGTTCCGGGCGACGGCGACAGTCGACTCGCCCAAGTTGAGACTGTCGGAGATGGCCTTGAAGCCCTGGACATCCGATTCCATCTGCTTGGAAATGGCCCAGACGGCCGAGTTGTCCTTGGCGTTGGCGACCGACTTGCCGGTCGAGATTTCGGACTGGGTCATGCCCAGGTTCTTGTTGATGGATTGCAGCGTCTGCAGCGCGACCATTGCGCCGTTGTTCGTCAGAATGCTGGACATGTTTATTCCTCACGTGAATGTGCCCGCTTCGCGGGCCTAAGACGTCCGCTGGTGCGGACAGATCGACATTCTGTCTTGAGGGTCCGGCACCGTGCCGCACACCTCCTGATCGCCATTTTCGGCAAGTCCGTGCTACGCGGTTCATCTTAAGCGTGACTTAACGCCAAATGGCAGAAATGCGGCGATTTCACCTGCATTTGAATGGTCTTGGCGCTATGCTAGAGGCAGGACACCGCTCTCGACCACAGCCTCCATCACCGCGTAGGTCCGCGTCTCGCGCACGCCGGGCAGATCGACGAGGGTATCGGAGAGGAACGCGCGATACGCCGCCATGTCCCGGTGCCGGGTCTTGAGCAGATAGTCGAAGCCCCCCGCCACCATGTGGCATTCCTCGACCCCGTCCATTTGCCGGATGACGCGGGCGAAATTGTCGAATACCTCGGACGACGTCCGGTCCAGCTTGACCTCCACGAAGGCGGTCAGGCCGCGGCCCAAGGCCGCCGGGTCCAGCGTCGCGCGAAACCCGGTGATCACGCCCTCACGTTGCAGCCGCCGCATCCGTTCCGCCGTGGCGTTGGGCGATAGGCCGACGCGTTCGGCCAGCGCGGTGATCGCGATTCGCCCCTCGCCCTGCAGAATGGTGAGAATCGTCCGGTCGAATCTGTCGAGGTCCATCGTTTTTCTCGGTCCCTGCCACCCTGTGTCGCGAATCCATATCCGAAATGATAGGACTTGCGAATTCTTTGGTGAGATTCACGGTCTTCGCCGGCGTATTCACTGAATCGACCCTATCCCGAGGACCCGATCCATGCCGTTCTCCGCCCCCTATGCCCCAGCCGATGAAACGCTGATCGCGGCCCTTCTGCCTCATGCGACCGTGTCGCCGGGCACCCGCGATACCGCCGCCCAATTGATCCAGACGATTCGCGGCGCACGGACCCGGATCGGCGGGCTGGAAGATTTTCTGCGCGACTACGATCTATCGACGCGCGAAGGCCTTGCCCTGATGGCGATGGCCGAGGCGCTGCTGCGCGTGCCCGACCGATCGACGCAAGACGCGCTCATCGCCGACAAGATCGGCGCGGGCGACTGGGATGGTCACGAGCCGTCGGATGCTTGGCTGGTGTCGGCGGCGACCTGGGGTCTGGGGCTGTCCAGCCGGCTTTTGCGGCCCGGTGACACGGTGCCCGGCGTTCTGGGTGGGTTGACGCGGCGCATCGGTGCCCCGGCGGTGCGGACCGGGGTTCAGCAGGCGATGCGCTTCATGGGTCATCAGTTCGTCCTGGGCGAAAGCATCGCGGACGCCCTGAAACGCGCCCGCGAGCAGGAGGGGAAAGGCCACCTCTACAGCTATGATATGCTGGGCGAAGGGGCCCGCACGGACGCCGACGCGAAGCGCTACGCCAAGTCCTATTCCGATGCGATCGCTGCCATCGGAAAGGCTGCCGGCAACCGCCCGTTGCCGCACCGACCCGGCATCTCGGTCAAGCTGTCCGCCCTGCATCCGCGGTACGAGCCGCGCAACCGCGACGCCGTCCTGCGCGATCTGGTGCCCATCCTGGTGGATCTGGCGAAACAGGCCAAGGCTTACGACCTGAACTTCACCGTCGACGCGGAAGAACAGGACAGGTTGGAGCTGTCGCTCAACGTGATCGAGATGGCCTTCGCCGACAACGCGCTGCGCGATTGGAACGGCTTTGGCCTGGCGATTCAGGCCTATGGCAAGCGCGCCCTCGCCACGGTCGACTGGGCCGCCGACCTGGCCCGCGCCCATGGGCAGACCCTGATGGTCCGATTGGTCAAGGGAGCCTATTGGGATACGGAGGTCAAACATGCGCAAGTCGAGGGTCATGCCGATTATCCGGTATTCACCCGCAAGGAGGTGACCGACCTCAACTTTTTGGCCTGCGCCAAGCGGATGCTGGCCCTGCGTCCGCATCTGTTTCCCCAGTTCGCCACTCATAACGCCCTGTCGATCGCCCAGATTCTGGAAACGGCGGATCGCACCGGCGAGGCGGCCGGGGGCTTCGAATTCCAGCGCCTGCACGGCATGGGCGAAAGCCTGTACGACGCGGTGACGCGGCAGCACGATGTCACCTGCCGCATCTACGCGCCCGTTGGCGGTCACCGCGATCTACTGGCTTATTTGGTACGGCGACTGCTGGAAAACGGGGCGTCGACCAGTTTCGTCGCCAAAGCGGGCGATAAGGACGTGCCGATCGAGGATGTTCTCTACTTCCCCGACGATCTTGATGCGACCCCGCGCCACCCGCGTATTCCGATGCCCGGCGCGCTGTTCGGTGGGCGGCTCAATTCCAGCGGGATGGAATGGGGCCTGCGCCGCGATCTGGATGCGTTGGCGCGCGACATGCGGGCGGCCCCGAACGCCCGCGAGGTGGTCCCGCTTACGGCCAAGGACGTCGATGCGGCGATGACCCGCGCCGCACGTGCCGCCCCCGCGTGGCGCGATACCCCCGTCGCCACCCGTGCCGCCGCCCTGCGCCGCGCCGCGGATCTGCTGGAAGAAAACCGCGCCGCCCTGATGGCGACCCTGGCGCGCGAAGCGGGCAAGACCGTGGATGACGGTATCGCCGAACTTCGCGAAGCCGTCGATTTCCTGCGCTTCTATGCCGACGAGGCCGAGGCGCTGTGCACACCGCGCGACTTGCCGGGCCCCACCGGGGAACAGAACCGCTGGCACGCGCGCGGTCGGGGCGTGTTCGTCACCGTCGCGCCCTGGAACTTCCCGCTGGCCATCTTTCTGGGACAGACGGCGGCGGCCCTTTCGGTCGGCAATGCCGTCGTCGCCAAGCCGGCACCGCAGACGCCCCGCATCGCGGCGCAGGCCATCGCGCTGCTGCACAAGGCGGGCGTGCCCGAAGACGCGCTGATCCTCGCCCCCGGCGGGGTGGAAGTCGGACAGGCGCTGATGGCGCACCCGGCCCTTGCCGGCGTCGCCTTCACCGGATCCACCGCGACCGCCAAGGCGATCAACCGCGACCTTGCAAACCGCGACGGGGCGATCGTGCCCCTGATCGCGGAAACCGGCGGCGTGAACGCGATGATCGTCGATGCCACGGCCTTGCCTGAACAGGTGACGCGCGATGTCGTCGCCTCTGCCTTCCGTTCGGCCGGGCAAAGGTGTTCGGCCTGCCGCATCCTCTATGTCCAAGAAGATGTGGCCGACCGAATGCTGGAAATGATCGCGGGCGCGGCCGCGACGTTGACCATGGGCGACGGCATGGATCCCGCTACGGACGTGGGTCCGATCATCGACGCCGACGCCCTGAAGCGGTTGCAGGATCACGTCGCCAAGCATGATGTCCACTGGCAGGGCACCGCCCCCGAGGGCCTGTTCCTGCCGCCCACGATCATCGAACTGCGCCAGGACGAGACGCTGAAGGAAGAGGTGTTTGGCCCCGTCCTGCACGTCAAACGCTGGAAGGCCGGGCAGATCGACAAGGTTCTGGACGAAATTGCGTCGACGGGGTTTGGCCTGACCTTTGGGCTGCATTCCCGCATCGACGCGACCATCGCCCGCGTCACCGCACGGGCCCCCGCCGGCAACGTCTATGTCAACCGCAATCAGATCGGTGCCATCGTCGGCAGCCAGCCGTTCGGCGGGCACGGCCAGTCGGGAACCGGACCCAAGGCGGGCGGGCCACTCTATCTGACGCGGTTCGTGGAAGAGGTGGTGGTCAGCACCGATACGACGGCGGCGGGGGGCAACGCGACCCTGATCGCGATGGAGGCCTGAGCCGACCTTTCCGGCGCAAGATGACATTGGGGAAGGGGCCGATGCCCCCACCCTCAAACCCCGACCTTCGCATCCTCCAGCACCATATCCGATGCCTTCTCTCCGATCATGATCGCGGGGGCATTGGTATTGCCCGACACGATCTCCGGCATGATGGAACAATCGGCGACACGCAGGCCCGTGATGCCGTGAACGCGCAGGCGGTCGTCGACTACGGCCCCCGGCCCCTGACCCATCTTGCACGTTCCGGTGGGGTGGTAGATCGACACCGAATTCGACCGCGCCCAGTCGAGCGTGCCGTCGTAATCGTCCACCGACAGGTCCGACGTCGGGCGAAATTCCTCGGAAATCTTGTCGTCCAGCGGCGCGTGCCGGGCGATGCGGCGGGCGATGTTCACGCCCGCCACGATGGTCCGGCAGTCGGTCTCGGTCGACAGGTACCGCGGGATGATCTTGGGATAGACCTGCGCCTCGCCGGAGGCGAGACGGATTTCCCCCCGGCTTTCGGGGCGCAGCTGACAGACCGACATCGTAAAGGCCGAAAACGGATGCACCCCCTCGCCGGGTGAATCCGCGGACCAGGGCTGAACATGGAACTGGATGTCCGGCGTCTCCACGTGATTGCCGGTGCGAAAGAACCCGGTGGCGAGCGACGCGGCCATCGTCATCGGTCCGGCCCGGAACAGCGCGTATCGCAGCGCGATCCTCGCCTGATCGACCAGGCTGCGCACCTCGTCGTTCAGGGTGGGCTCGTTGCACTTGAACACCAGCCGCGCTTGCAGGTGGTCCTGCAGATTCTTGCCCACGCCCGGCAGATCGACCTTCACCTCGATCCCGTGCTCGCGCAGCTGCGCCGCTTCCCCGATGCCCGACAGCATCAGAAGCTGTGGCGAATTGATCGATCCGCCCGACACGATGACCTCCCGGTTGGCCCTGACGATCCGTTCGGCCCCCGAACGATCGCGATACGCGACGCCGGTGCAGCGCGTGCCTTCCAGAATCAGTCGCGTCGCGGCCGCATTGGTCAGGATCGTCAGGTTGTCGCGCGCCCGTGCGGGGTTGAGGAAGGCGACGGCGGCGGAACACCGTCGCCCGTTTCGCGTCGTCAGCTGAAAATACGACGCACCTTCCTGATCGGCCCCGTTGTAGTCGGGGTTGAACGGATAGCCCGCCGCCTGCGCCGCCGCGACCCAAGCATCGCAGATGGGTCGCTGCAGGCGCATGTTCGACACCCACAATTCCCCGTCCGAGCCGTGGAACGCGTCGGCCCCGCGTTCCTGCCGTTCGGACCGTTTGAACAGCGGCAGCACCTCGTCCCAGCCCCATCCGCGGTTGCCCATCTGACGCCAGCGGTCGTAATCCTGCGCCTGTCCGCGGACATACAGCAGCCCGTTGAGCGACGACGACCCGCCAAGCACCTTCCCGCGTGGCCAGCTGATCGACCGCCCGTTCAGTCCCGGATCGGGTTCGGTGTGGTAACACCAATCGACAGACGGGTTGTTCATCGTCTTGAAATATCCGACGGGCACATGGATCCACGGGTTCCAGTCGCGTCCCCCCGCCTCCAGCAGGACAACCTTGTTGCCGGGATCGGCGGACAGGCGATTGGCCAGGACGCAACCCGCCGAGCCGCCGCCGACGACGACATAATCTGTCGTTTGGTCCGCCATTTGCCGTCCTTCCCATCCCGATTTCTTGGCCCTTCGCGAAAGAAAAGCTTGTCACATGCAGTCTAGAGTGCTGATTATTGAGACTGCAAGTATCATATTTGCAGCCTTAGGGAGGTATACACACATGAAAGCGTCCAACGCTCTGCGCGGGATTTCCCGTCGCGACCTATTCAAACTGTCGGGCCAATACGGTCTGTCGTCCGTCGTCCTGGGGGCATCGGCCCTGACCGGCGCAGTCACCCTGGCCGACGTCGCCCGCGCGGCCGAGTCCAGCTATGACAAGCGGTTCGCCAAGGAGCCAAAACACACGTTCAAGCTGGGTGCTGCCGGCTTCAACCCCGAGAACCTGTTGATCGAACGGGCCGGCGTGCTCGAGTTTGCCCGCGACCTGGAGAGCCGCTCGGATGGGGAGATCCGGGTCGAGTTCATCGGCAACAACCAGATCTGCGGACAGACGTCCTGCGTCGAGAAGACCCAGTCGGGCATCGTCGACATGTACGCCGCCTCGACCCAGAACTCCGCCGGTGGCGCACCGTATCTGAACGTTCTGGACTATGCCTACATGTTCCGCAGCCGGGCGGATCAGTACAACTTCTTCTACAGCCCCGAGTCGGTCAGCCTGCTGCGCGACCCCTACGAGAAGCGGCACGGCCTGAAGTTTCTCTTCACCCACGCGGAATTGCGCGGCATCCAGACCGGATCGACGTTCGCAGACAAGCCGACCGTCACCTCGATCGAGGAATTGTTCGGCACCAAGAACCGCGTGACCGGCACGCAGCTGGGCCGCATCGCGATGGAGCTTCTCAACCTCAACCCCGTGCCCGTCGCCTGGGAGGAAACGCTCGACGGTCTCAAGCAAGGTCTGATCGACGGAGCCGAGACCTGGGCTTCGGCCGTGGCCTACGCCAACATGGCCCCGGTCGTGACCCAGTCGGTCGACCTGCGGTTCTTCTGCGGCACCGAACATACCGCCATGTCGGCCAGCGCCTTCGACGGGCTGTCGGGCGAATTGCAGGACGCGGTCATGGAGTCGGCCTACCTCGCACAGGTCCACGTGCAGGCCGCCAACGAGGCGGCTCTGGTCAAGACCGTCGGCTTCTCGACCCCGCAGCTGCCCGGAACCATCTTCGAGCAGAACAACGTGCGCGTCGCCGACCTTTCGGCCGAGGAAATCCGCAAAGCCGAGGAAATGTGCTCGCCCGAGTTCCAGCCCGCCGCCTGGGAACAATGGCGCGAGCGTCTGAACGGGTGGTCGGGGGGGCTCGATACCTACGAAGGCATCAAGGCCGCCGCACGGTCCATCCCGGAGGACACCCTGCCCGAAAACGTCGAGCCCCGGCGTTGGTGGAAGGCCTGATCCGAACGGATCGACACGACATCGGATCGGGCGCGTCCACCGCGCCCGATTTCACAAGGCGAGACGAAACCGGCCACCCGGTCTAGGATCGCCACGCGCGACCGGGAGGGTCGCCGACGGCTTGGGAGGGCATGTCGATGGGATGGTTCGAGGGAATGGGCGCCATCTTCGGGGGGCTCTCCGAATGGATGTTCAACGGCGATGCATTCGGCCTGGCCGATGCTTTGCGCCAGAACGCGGCTTCGGTCTGGGTGCTGGGATTCCTGATCACGGTGCTTGGCGGTCTGGCGGTGATGTGGCTCTACCGCACGGTAACCTTCACCGAGCGGTATCTCGAACAGACGGTGATGGTCGTCGCCTATCTCGCAATCGGCGGCATTATCTTCGCCGGCGTGATCCAGCGCTTCTATCTCTCGGGGCAACCGCCCTGGTCGACGACGCTGCCGCCGTTCCTGTTTCTTATCATGACGTGGGTCGGCTGCAGCTATAACGTGAAGCTGCGCACCCATCTGGCCTTCGCCGAATTCCGCACCGCGATGCCCGCCAAGGGCCAGATCGCCTGCCTGGTGCTCGATGCCCTGCTGTGGCTCGGCTTCGCCTGGGTGGTCATCGTCACGACCTTCTGGAAAACGGTCGAGGCGGCGGCCAACTTCCGCTTCATGGCCGGCACCAACGACGTGATGCAGTGGTGGTTCCTGGCCACCGTGCCCGTCGCGTTCCTGCTTTTGTCGGGGCGCGTGTTCGAAAACCTGTTTGCCGACCTGCGCAATTTCCGCGCGGGCGCGCCGCTGATCGAACAGGCCGTGATCGGGGGTGACGCATGAGCGACGGAACCATCGTCACGCTGATCTCCATCGGGGTCACCATCCTTTTCATGCTGGGCGTGCCGGTCTTTCTGGTGATCGGCTACTGGGTGATCGGTATGTCGTTCCTGTTGTCGCTGCCGCTTTTGAATGTCGGGGCGGCACTGACCAATGTGTTTACCGACGGCTTCGCCCTGCTTGCGATGCCGCTGTTCATCCTGACCGGCGACCTCATCAACCGGTCCGGCATCGCGCGGCGGTTGTCGGATTATGCCTATGCCTGCTTGGGCTGGATGCGCGGCGGCCTGTCGATGGCGGCGCTCGGGGCCTGCGGTCTGTTTGCGGCGATCTCGGGCTCCAACTCGGCCACGACTGCGACCATCGGCTCGATGCTGCATCCCGAAATGGTCAAGGGCGGCTACGACGAACGGTTCTCGGCCGCCACCGCCGCCGCCGGCGGGACGGTGGGCATCATCATTCCGCCGTCGATCATCTTCATCGTCTACGGCTTCTTGCTGAACCTGCCGATCTCCGACCTGTTCGTGGCGGGCATCATCCCCGGTTCGATGATGGTGCTGGCAATGATGAGTGCGGCGTTCCTTTTGTCGTGGAAGAACAAATGGGGCGTCTTGATCGGCCTGTCGCCGGTACGGATCCTCAAGACGTTCATCGGGGCCTGGCTGGGCTTTTTCGCCATCGGCCTGGTCCTTTGGGGCATCTACACCGGCAAATTCTCCCCGACGGAAGCGGCGGGCGTGACGGTGGGGTTCTGCATCATCGTGGGCTTTATCTGCCTGCCGCTCTACCGCCTGTTCGGGCTGAGCGAGGATCGAAGCGTCGAGGAGAAATCCTTCGGCGAATTCTTCTTGGTGCAGGGCTTCTCCCCGATTGAACTTCCGTCGATCACCATGCGCTCGGCGCAGATCACCGGCATCCTCGCGCCGCTGATCGCCGTGTCCGTGGTCATGCAGCAGATCCTGTCGGTCCTGGGCGCGCAGGCGGTCATCTCCGAATTCGTGACGGGGATGGGCGGCTACTACGCCGTCTTGTTCACCGCGATGGCCATCGTCTTCGTGTCCGGCATGGTGCTCGAGTCCCTGCCGGTGACGATCATCCTGGCCCCGATCCTGGCCCCCATCGCCCACGGCGTCGGGGTGGAGCCGGTGCAGTTCGCCGTCATCTTCCTTGTGGGGGCGTCCATCGGGTTCATCACGCCGCCGTATGGTCTGAACCTCTATGTCGCATCGGGGGTTACGGGCGTTCCCTATTTCAGACTGCTCCCCTATACCGTCCCGTATCTTGTGGCGCTGATCACCGTTTGGATCGTCGTCGCGTTGGTGCCGGAGCTTTCGACGGCGCTGCTACCCGACAGGTAAGCCCATGGACGGCCAGCGGAACGACCCCATCCCAACGAACCTGCGCCTCCTCCTCGTTCTGGAGGAGGTGGCCCGTGCGGGCGAACCGGTGACGCCGACCACGGTCAACGAAACCCTTGGCCTGCCCAAACCCACGATCCACCGCCTTTTTTCGACCTTGGTCGAAGAGGGGTTCCTGCAACGCGACATCGGGGGCCGCGCCTATCTTCCGGGCCGACGCCTGCGCGGTCTGGCCGGCGGTGTCCTGTCGTCGTCGCGCACCCGCGCCGCCCGTCAGGCCATTCTGACGCGTCTGTCGACCCAGATCGGGGAGACATGCAACATCGCCATCCCCGACGGCGACAGCATGACCTATCTGGAACGGGTAGAGACCGAATGGCCGCTGCGGATCCAGCTGCCCACGGGCACCCGCGTTCCCTTCTACTGCACCGCATCGGGCAAGATGTTCCTGTCGACCATGGCCCAGCGGGAACTGGACAGCTATCTGGACGCGACCGAGTTGGAGCGGCGGGCCCCGGGGACATACACCACGAGGTCCGACCTGCTTGCCGCGATCGACCGCACCCGCGCGCGCGGCTACGCCACCGACCGGGGCGAATTCATGAAAGACATGATCGCCGTCGCGGTCCCGATCGAGGATCAGAACGGTCGCCTGCTTGCCACGTTGTCGTTCCATGCGCCGACCGTGCGCATCGACCTTGAAAGGGCGCTGGGCTATCTGCCCCTGCTCAAGGACGCCGCGCGGCAGCTTTCGGCGATGGTTCGTACCACCGGGGACTGATCGCGCCCCGCGGTCCGGATCAGGCCGCGCCTTTCAGCCGAACCTGCCCCGCATGATGGCACGCGACCCGGCCCGCGCCGTGCGGTGTCAGCTTGGGACGCTCCGCCTTGCAGATGTCGGTCGCCAGCGGGCAACGCGGATGGAATGCGCACCCCGACGGCGGATCGGTCGGATCGGGGATTTCCCCCTCGGGCGGCTCCACCTCCCGCCCAAAGGCGTCCAGGCGCGGGGCCGCGTCGATCAGCATTGCGGTATAGGGATGGGCCGGTTCGTTGAAAAGCGACGTCGGCGACGCCTCCTCCACCAGACGGCCCAGGTACAGCACGCCGATCGTGTCGGCCATGTGCCGCACCACCGTCAGGTCGTGGCTGATGAACAGATACGTCAAGCCGTGGTCTTCCTTCAGATCGCTCATCAGGTTCAGGACCTGCGCCTGCACCGACACGTCAAGCGCGCTGGTCGGCTCGTCGCAGACGATCAGTTTCGGCTCGCTCGCCAATGCCCGCGCAACACAAAGCCGCTGACGCTGGCCGCCGGAAAACTGATGCGGGTACTTGCCCGCATCTTCCTCGGCCAGACCGACCTGCACCAACAGCTTTTCGGCCAGACCGTCGATGTTTCCGCCCCGCGCCGATACCGGCTCCGTGATGATATCGCGCACCCGCCAGCGGGGGTTCAACGATGCAAAGGGATCCTGGAAGATCATCTGGATGTCGGTGCGGATACGGTCAATGATCGCCGGGTCCGTCTCCGTCACCAGATCGATACCGTCAATCTCTACATTGCCTTCCGTCGGGCGCAGCAGACCCACCACCATCTTGCCGATGGTCGACTTGCCCGACCCGGATTCCCCGACCAGCGCATATGTCGTCTTGGCCGGAATATCGAAACTGACATCCGACACGGCAGTCAGCATCCGCTTGGGCAAACGCTCGATCATACGGTTCAGCCAGGGTTTGGACACGTCGAACACCCGCGTCAGACCCTTGATCGACACAAGACCGGTCATGCCACGTCCTCCTGCGCGTCCAGCGGGAACCAGCAGGCCGCGCGGTCGTCCGCAATCCCGACCTTTGGTCCGGGATCGTGGCGACACTTGTCCTGCACGAAGGGACAACGCGGATGAAATGCGCAGCCGTCGGGCAATTTGCCCAGACGCGGCATCGCACCGGGGATTTGCCGCAGACGCGCCTGACCCGCACTCGCGGCGGGGGTCGAGGCCATCAGACCATCGGTATAAGGATGGCGCGGCTGACCCACGATCTGGCTGACGGGCCCGATTTCGGCCAGCCGCCCGGCATACATCACCGCCACACGATCCGCAGTTTCCGCGATCACGCCCATGTCGTGCGTCACCAGCATCGCCGCCATGCCCCGTTCGCGGCAGAGCCGTTTCAGGAGCGCGGTGATCTGCGCCTGAACACTAACGTCCAGCGCCGTCGTCGGCTCGTCCGCGATAAGCAGGGTCGGCTCGGCACACAGTGCCAGCGCAATCACCACGCGCTGCCGCATGCCGCCGGAGAACTCGTGCGGATAGGCCCCCATGCGGTTCTTGGCACTCGGGATGCCCACCTCGTCCAGACCCCGGATCGCCCGCGCGTCGGCCTCCGCGTTGCTCACGTCCAGATGCCGCAGGATCGTCTCGCTCAACTGCTCCCCGATGGTCAGCAGCGGGTTCAGCGACGTCAGCGGATCCTGAAACACCATCCCGATCCGCTTGCCCCGGATCCGGCGCATATCGGACAGCTTCAGACGGTCGATCCGCTCCCCCTCCAGCAGGACCTGCCCCCCGGAAATATGGGCGGGAGAGTCGAGCAGCCCGATCACGGCATTCCCGGTCATCGACTTGCCCGCCCCGGACTCGCCCACGACGCCAAGGATTTCGCCCGCGTCGATGGACCACGACACGTCGTCCACCGGCCGAAGGGTGCCGAAACGCGTCGGGATATCGACGGTGAGGTTTTTCAGTTCGAGAACGGGTGTGGTCATCAGCGCAACCTCGGGTTCAGCGCATCGCGCAGCCAATCGCCCAGTAGGTTCACCGACAGCGCCAGCGCCAGCAGGGTGCAGGCGGGGAAGAACAAGATCCACCATTCGCCCGAGAACAGGAAATCCTGACCGATGCGGATGAGCGTGCCCAGGCTGGGCTGCGTCGGCGGGGCGCCGACGCCGAGAAATGACAGCGTCGCCTCGGCGATGATCGCCAGTGCCAGCGAAATCGTCGCGATGACAAGCACGGGCGACAACACGTTGGGCAGGATGTGGCGCAGCATGATTGCACCGGGCTTGCGGCCGATCAGGCGCGCGGCCTGCACGTATTCCTTGTTCTTCTCGACCAAGGTGGCTCCGCGCACGACGCGGGCGAATTGCACCCAGTCTGACAGCCCGATCGCGATGATCAGAACCCAGATCGCCATCTGGTCGCGGTATTCGATGGGGATCACGCCGCGCGCGACCCCGAAGATCAGCAGCGCAACCAGGATCGACGGAAACGTCAGCTGCACGTCCGCGACGCGCATGATGATGGTCTCGGTCCATCCGCCCAGATAGCCCGCCAGCAGTCCCAGCGTGATCCCCAGGATCATAGCAAAGGCCACCGCCATCGCACCCACGAACAGCGAGATGCGAAGGCCGTAAAGGATCGTCGACCAAACATCGCGGCCCTGATCGTCGGTGCCCAGAAAGAACGTCTCGCCGGTGAAGGCATTCGGCACGCCGGGTGCAGAAAAGCCGTTCATCAGGTTCAGCGATGACGGATCGAACGGGTTCGTCGTCGCCACCAAGGGCGCAAAGACCGCTGCCAGCACCATAACCAGCGTGACGAATGCCGCGCCCATTGCCACGGGCGACTGGCGGAAGGAATAGCTGATGTCCGCGTCCCAGATCGTCTTCCACCGCGATGGGGCGACGACCTCCGCCTCCTCCAGTCGTCCGGTGGGCTTGGGGCCTTGGCGCGCGGCGTCGGGCAGATCGCTCATGTGTGCCTCCCGTCAATGCGCAGGCGCGGATCGACCCAAACGTAAAGGATGTCGACCAGAAGGTTGATCATCACGAACATCACCGAAATCAGCATCAGATAGGCGGCCATCACCGGGATATCCACGAACTGCACCGCGTTGATGAACAAAAGACCGACACCGGGCCATTGAAACACCGTTTCGGTGATGATGGCGAAGGCGATGATCGCCCCCAGTTGCAGACCCGTCACCGTGATGACCGGCACCATCGTATTCTTGAGCGCGTGGCGGAAATTCACGGATTTGGCGGACAGGCCGCGGGCGCGCGCGAAGCGGATATAATCCTGCCGCAGCACCTCCAGCATTTCCGACCGGACCAACCGCATGATCAGGGTCATCTGGAACAGCCCCAGCGTGATCGATGGCAGGATCAGCGACTTCAGACCGCTCGTCGTCAGAAATCCGGTCGTCCACCACCCCAGGTCGACGACATCGCCCCGCCCAAAGGTCGGCAGCCATCTGAGTTGCACGCCGAAGACATAGATCAGCAAGATCCCGATCAGGAAGGTCGGCAAACTGACCCCGACCAGCGACAGCGACATGATCGCATTCGCCGCCCAGCCGTCGCGCCGGATCGCGGTGAAGACGCCCAGTCCGATCCCCACCGTCAGCGCAAGAAAACCCGACACGAAGGCCAGTTCCAGCGTTGCGGGCGCGCGTTCCGCGATGATTTCGGCGACGGGGCGCGACTGGCGATAGCTGATACCGAAGTCGCCGGTCGCAGCGCGGCCCAGGAAGGTGGCGTATTGCACCGGGAACGGATCGTTGAGGCCCAGCGCCTCGCGCAGACGTTCGACATCCTGAACAGTGCGTTCCTGACCCAGAAGCTGTTCGATCGGGTCGCCGACGAAACGGAACATCGAAAACGCGACAAGACCGACGGCCAGAAGGACGATGATAGACTGAAAGATACGGCGAATGATGTATGCAAGCATTCCACGGGTGTCCCGCGCCAGACCGCCGCGGTCAAGCGGTCACTCACCCAGACCCATCCGTCGCAGGGCGATCCTGTGGGCCGCGGCCCGCACCGCATGGGTCAATGCCTGCAGAAGCTCCCCACCCGCGGAATAATCCGGCGGGGCCAGATTATCCACGCGCTGCGCGCGGGTCTGCTCGGGCGTATCGAAATCGCCGTCCTTGTCGATGGCGATCGTCAGGCCGCCGGCCTGCCCCAGGAACCCGAAGGCCTGCAGGTCGGACGCGCCGTCGCCCAGATAGATCATTTGGTCGAAAGGACAGTGCATGTCGCCCGGATCGACCGGATCGACCGCGCGTTCGGGGGCGTTGTCGCCATCGACTGAAATGCCCTTGCCCAGCGCCTCCAGGTACAACGCCTTCTGGGGGTGGCCGATGATGCGTTTGACGCCCGAAAAGACGCCGTCGTCGCCGTCTTTCCATGCCCCCGCCAGGATCCGGTCGAACACGGGCCCGATACCGCTCGCCTCGATGATCTCCACGAAGCCGGAGGACAGGATGACGAATTCCAGCTCGACACCCTCCACCACCTCGGCCACTTCCGCGCGGAGGCGGTCTGGCATCTCCATCACACCGTCATACAGCCTGATGTGCTTGGCCGCGTCTGCCATGACGTCCCGGCCCAACGGCCGACCGCGGGCGCGTCCCAGATCGATCAGGGCCTGACCCCGGCGAATGATTTCGTCCCATCCGTCGCCCAGCGCCTCCTCGAAGTCGCGTTCCCAGTCGGATCGGTCGATGTCGTAGGCGGCGCAGATCGCCTCGACGGAATCGGTGGCCAGCGTCCGGTCGAAATCGAACGCCAGAAGGATGCGGGGGATATGGGGATGTGTTGCAGACATGGGGCGACATTTAGGGCCGCCCCATGCGGAGTCACGTCACTCGGGCATTTCGATCCAGCGCAGCACCAGGAAGTTGTCGGGCCGCTGCACGACTTCCATTCCGGCCTTCACGCCCCAAACCAACGGCTGGATATAGAGCGGGACATAGGCCATCTCGTCTGACGTTATCTGCACCAATTCGTCGATCATCGCCTGACGCGCCGTCTCATCGATCTCGGCCTGGATCTGCGGCAGCAATTCATCGACGCGCGCGTTGGAATACCCGCCGAAGTTCCACGACCCCAGCTTGGCCTCCTCGTCCGGCGTCGCCAGCAGGAAGCGGATGGGATGTTCGGCGTCAAACGTGCCCGGCGACCAGCCCAGCAGGTACATGTCGTGATCCTCGGCGCGCAGTGCGGGCCAGTAGTTCGCGACCGGCATCGTCTCGAACAGGGGCTTCAGGCCCACCTGCGCCAGCATCGTGTTGATCGCGGTGCAGACAGCCTCATCGTTGAGATAGCGGTCGTTGGTGCATTTGAACGAAAACGCGAACCCGTCGCCGTATCCGGCTTCGGCCAGCAGGGCCTTTGCGCCCTCGGGGTCGTATTCCGTCGGGCCGACAGCCTCGGAAAAGCCGCGCAGGCCGGGTCCGATCAACTGCGTCGCCTGTTCGGCGGATCCGCGCATCACCGTCTGAAGAATGGCGGGCACGTTGATCGCCTTGGCCACCGCCTGCCGCACGCGCACATCGGCGAAAGGATTGCCCTCGCCCCCGGCGATCAGCGCATCGGCATCATGCGGGAACCCCAGCATGATGACCCGCGCCTCGATCCCCTGGATCGTGTCGACGCCGTCCGCATCGGCCACGCGGCGCACGTCCTGCAACGGCACAGGCTCGATCAGGTCCAATTCTCCGGACAGCAGGGCGGCGACCGCGGTCGCGGAATTCTGCACCGGCGTATAGACGACGGAGGTCACATTGCCGCGATCCTCTCCCCACCAGCCATCGAAGGCCTCCAGCTCGGTCTTCAGACCCGGCTGGCGTTCGGTGATGCGGTAGGGGCCCGTACCGTTGGCGTTCAGCGTGGCGAAGTTGCCCTGCTCGATGTTGGGACGCTCCGCCCCGTTCGTCTCGGCCCAGCCCTGGTCCATCATCATCCAGTTGGCGATACCGTCCACGAAGATCGGGTTCGGCGTTTCGGTATAGAATTCCACCGTGGTCGGATCGACGATCTCGACCCGGTCGACCCCCGCGAACCAGCTGGAGGTATCCGACTGCTCGGAGGAGGCGCGCTCATAGCTGAACAGCACATCCTCGGCGGTGAAATCCTCTCCGCCGTGGAACTTGACGCCCTCGCGCAGGGTAAAGCGCCATCCGGCCCCGCCGTCGATCGGCTCCCAGGCGGTGGCCAGGGCCGGCTCGATCTCCATGCCGCGGCCGCGCCGCACCAGACCCTCGTACACGTTGCCCAGCAGGCTGAAGACCGGGGCTGAATTGCCCGCGTTCGGATCCAGCGTGTTGGGGTCGGACGTGGTGGCGAAACGCAGCTCCGCCGCCCCCGCCGGAAGCGCCGCCGCCAAAATGGCCACCGTCAGTATCGATCGCATGTCTGTATCCCCACCATGATTGTCCGTGTCAGGATGACGCCAGTGGGCATGGGGTCAAGTCCCGGATCGCTGTTTCGCCCCATCCGCGCGGGCGGGCCGGAACACTTGCTGGTGACCAGCATCGTGGACGCGCCGCCCGTCGAGCAGCGCGGCATAGTGATCGCGCAACGTCTCGGCCCCGTATTCGGGGGTCGCGTCGGCATCGTAGGTCCGGGTCGCGGCATCCCACACCAGCATCGACTCCCGCGAATAATACCGTCCGATCCGCGCCAGTTCGGCCTTGGCCCGCAAACGCGGCACGACCCGCCCGGCCAGCGTCAGCCCCGCGACGATGGCGTCCATCATCCGGGTCGGCAGATGTTTCGTCTTTACCGGTCGATCCAGCAGATCCGACAGGATCGCGACCTGATCCAGCGGCGTGATCGCCGGACCCGGCCCGCCGATGGGCAGGATGGCATTTCGCGCCGACGGATCGATCAGCGTATCGGCGATAAAGGCCGCCAGATCGCGGTCGCCGATCGGTTTGCATGCCGTTGCGCGCCCGTTCCCGAACACCAGGAACGGCTTGCCCGCCCGCACCCGCGCGACCTGTCCCGACAGTGACTTGAAGAAAGCCGTCGGTCGCACGATCGTCCAGTCGAGGCCGGAGGCGCGCAAGTCACCTTCGAACGCCAGCTTGGCATGTTGGAACGCCAGTTCGGGCTTTTGCACGCAAATCGCCGAAAGCAGGACGAACCGTGTCGCGTCGCAGGCCCTGGCCGTTTCCAGCACTGCCAGGTTCGCCCGATGATCCACGGCCCAGGCATCGGTCGCCACGCCGGTGCGCGACGCGATGCAGGACACCACGGCATCGAACCGCGCGCCATCCGGCACGGCGAGAGACGCTTGCGCGGCCTGCGGCAAGTCGCCGGGATCGTGCCGCACCAGGCAGGTGACGTCGTGGCCCCGCCCCGCCAGTTCGGCCGCGACCGCCCGGCCGATGGTGCCGGTCGCCCCGGCCAGAAGGATGCGCAATTCGCTCATGCCTGACGATTGCGAAACGCCGCGCCGGGCGCAAACGAAAAGGGGCACCCACAGGTGCCCCCTTCCACGATGTCGAGCGGTCTCAGTTGACCGAGAAGTGCTTGAACTTCGGATCGTCTTCCGGGCTGACCTCGGTGCCGACGCTTTCGGTCATGCCCCAGTTGAGGACCTGGTGGTGCAGCGGCAGATACAACTGCTCGTCCTGCACGACGTTCCAGATTTCCCCGATGGTCGCGTTGCGCGCGTCCAGATCGGTCTCCGACGACAGGCTGACGATCTTGGCGTCCACGTCCGCATTCGAAAATCCGGTCGGGTTCCACGATCCGCGATCGCCTTCCTTGCTGTGCACCAGGAAGTTGAAGACGTATTCGCTGTCGTAGGTCGGTACGCCCCAACCCAGCAGGTACAGATCGGTCGTGCCGTTCTGGATCAGCGGGAAGTGCAGCGCCTTGGACTGCGCGTTCAGGTTGATGGTGATGCCGATCTGGCCCAGCATCCCCGCGACAGCCTGACAGATCGCTTCATCGTTGACGTAGCGGTCGTTCGGGCAGTCCATCTGCACCGTGAACCCGTCGCCGTATCCGGCTTCGGCCATCAGCGCCTTGGCGGCCTCGACGTCCTGGGGCTGAACGGCGTCCAACTCCTCGGTCCAGCCGTTGACGAAGGGCGGCGCGATCATGCCCGCGGGCTGCGACTGGCCGCGCATCACCACCTGCCGAATGGCATCGCGGTTGATCGCCAGGTTCATCGCGCGGCGCACGTTCACGTCTGCAAATGGGTTCGCCCCGTCGACGTTGTCACGCTCGATATCGTCGGCCCCCATATTCATGCCCAGGAAGATCACGCGGTTCTGCGGCGCGGTCTTGACGACCAGCCCCCCGGTCTCGCCCACGCGGCCCAGGTCCTGAACGGGGACGTCCTGAATGAAATCGACCTCGCCCGACAGAAGGGCGGCGACACGCGTCGCGGCGTTCTGGATCGGCGTGTATTCGATCGTGGTGTAGCCCAGCGGGAATTCCCCGACGCCCCAATAGTCGGGGTTCGCCTCCAGCACGGTTTTCACGTCCGGCTCCCGGCTGGCGACGGTATACGGCCCGGTGCCGTTGGCGTTGGTGGCGGCGAAGGTCGTCTCGCCGTTGGCGATGTCCTGCACGGACACCACGTCGTTGGCTTCCGCCCAATCCTTGTCCATCATGAACAGGTTGGTGAAGTTCGCTGGCAGGATCGGATTCGGCCCGTCGGTGACGAATTCCACAGTGTAATCGTCGACCGCGCGGATTTCCACGATGGAGGTCAAAAGCTCCTTCATTGCGGAGGTTTCGGATTTGGCCCGTTCAAAGCTGAAGACGACGTCCTCGGCGGTAAAATCGGCCCCGTCCGAGAATTTCACGCCTTCGCGCAGATTGAACGTCCAGACGTTGGGATCGCTTTCCGAAGGGGCCCAGTCGGTCGCCAGCGCCGGCTCGAACTCGCCGGTGACGTCGCGGATGATAAGCGGCTCATAGATCTGATGGGCCAGCGTATGCGTCGGCCCTTCGTTCTGGGCGTGCGGGTCCAGCGTCAGGCTGTCGCCCGCGCGCGCCCACTTGAGCGTCGTCGAATGCGCATCGGCATAGGCCCCGGTCGCCAGCGTAGCGAGCGTAAGCATTGCGGTCGTGCGTAACATGAACATCGTGTTCTCCCGTGTTGGTTCGTGCCCTCTGTCGGGGCTCATGCCGCGGAGGGAACAGGGTTTCGCAGGCGGGTGCAAGGGGAGGCGGCGGTCGTGCACGGACGTTTCCCCTCGGTTTTGATCGGATCTTTCCGATCGCCGCGGTGGAATTGTTCTCGACGTAGGCTCCGCCACCCGGAGGCACCCGATGTCCGGCCGCCCCCGGTTGACAGGTCAGTCCTTGCCGGTCGCCTGGCTCATCGTCTTGGGCGCGCCGGTGGCCATGTCCGTTCCGGTGTACTCGAAACCGGCTTCCTTCCAGGCGCCAAGCCCGCCGGTCATATGCGCGATCCGGTCGACGCCGCTTCGAAGACATTGCGTCGCGACCTTGCCCGACCGCACCCCGGACCCGCAATGGAACACGATCCGCTTATCCGCCTGGCTGGGCATGTGGTTCGGCTGGAACGCCTGCATGGGGGCAAGCAAGGCACCCCCGATCCGTTCGACGTTGAACTCCTGCGGGGTGCGCACGTCGATCAGGATGATCTCGTCACGCTCGAAGGCGGTCCTGACCTCTTCGGGCGTCCAGTGTTCCAGAATGCCATTTTCGGTCTTTTCGGTTTCCATGTCGCTCTCCCTAGAATTTGTTCATTGGAATTTTCAGATACCGGCTGCCGTCGTCCTCGGGCTCGGGCAATCGGCCCGCACGGAGGTTCATTTGCAGGACGTGCAGCATCCGGTCCGGCAGGGCGAGGGTCTTGTCCCGCGCCTCGCGCCGCTTCACGAAATCGTCTTTCGGTGTCCCGCCACCGATGTGGGCGTTGTGCCGACGCTGTTCGGCGACCGTCGATTCCCACGCGGGGATCGACCGATATTCGGTTCCGTAATCATGCCCCACGAACAGGCGGGTCTGCTCTGGCAGCTTCAGGATGCGCTGCAGGGAATCGTAGAGATCCGACGCCGTTCCACCCGGAAAGTCGGCCCTCGCCGTCCCGACGTCGGGCTGCATGAACGTGTCGTGCACGAAGGCGGCATCATCGCCGACGACATAGCTGACAGACCCCAGCGTATGGCCGGGCGACAGCATGACGCGCACCGACAATTCCCCGATCTCGAAGGTGTCACCATTTGCGAAAAGGTTGTCGAAATCCGCCTTCGGATCGAAAGCGCCCGGCATGTTGTAGGTGGCGCGCCAGAGGTCCGCGATCTCGATGACCTTCTCTCCGATCCCGTTGGGCACGCCCAACCGCTCCCGCAGGAGGGAGGAAGCCATCAGGTGATCGGCATGGGGATGGGTGTCCAGGATGCGGACAATTTCGACACCTTCGTGGTTGGCATACCGCAGGATGGCGTCCACGTTGTCCGAATGGGTCGACGCGCCCATCGGGTCGAAACCCAGCACGACATCGATCAACGCCGCCGTCCGGGTCTCGGGGTCGACGACCAGATATTGAATGCTGCCGGTATCGTCGTCGTAGAAGCCGGTCACCTCCGGAGAGCGGGGGCCGCGCGACGCGCTCGTGCGAGAAAACTTCATATTCGAATACCTCATTTCTATCGCAACGAACGATCGGGATCGAGAGTTCCGCGCGCGCCGGATCGTCGGGTCGAAAACCGGCTGTATCAGCGCCTCACCGCTGCTCGGTCTGCCACTCCGGGTGTATCCAGGGTTCCGCATTCGACCGCGGCAGGGACCGTCCCAGAATATGATCCGACGCCTTTTCGCCCACCATGATCGACGGGCCGTTCAGGTTGCCGTTGGTGATGCGCGGAAAGATCGAACTGTCCGCCACGCGCAGCCCATCGACACCGATCACCCGGCACTGCGGATCGACCACGGACATCGGGTCGTCCACGGCACCCATCTTGCAGGTGCCGCACGGGTGATAGGCCGACTCGACATGCTCCATGATGGCCACATCCAGTTCGGCGTCGGTTTCGACGTCTTCGCCCGGCTGGATCTCGTGGCGGCGATATGGGGCGAAGGCATCCTGCGCAAAGATCTCTCGCGTCAGGCGGATACAGGTGCGGAAATCCGTCCAGTCCTGCGGATCGGACATGTAATTGAACAGGATCTTCGGCGCATCGGCCGGGTTGCCGGACCGCAGTGTCACGCTGCCCCGCGACGTCGATCGCATGGGGCCGACATGGGCCTGAAACCCGTGCCCTTCGGCCGCCGCCTGACCGTCGTAGCGGACGGCAAGAGGCAGGAAGTGATATTGGACGTCCGGGTACCGAACCCCCGCGCGCGACCGGATGAACGCCGCGGATTCGAAGTTGTTCGTCGCCCCCGGTCCGGTCTTGGTGAACAACCACCGCGCCCCGACATAGGCCTTGCCCAGCAGGTTCCAGTATTTGAACAAGGTCACCGGCTGCGACGCTGCCATCTGGATGTACATCTCCAGGTGATCCTGCAGGTTCTGACCCACGCCGGCGCGATCGACGCGCACGTCCAGCCCATGCTCACGCAGATGCGCGCCGGGGCCGATGCCGGAATGCATGAGCAGTTTCGGGGAGTTGATCGAACTGGCGGCGATGATGACCTCCGCCCGCGCCTCGATCAGTTGCCCCCCCGCCAGCCGAACGCCGGTGGCGCGACCGTCGGTGAATTCGACCCGCTCGGCCATGCCCCGGATCACGTCGCAACGTCCGGTGGCACGGGCCGGCTTCAGATAGGCGTTCGCGGCGGACCATCGGATGCCGTTGTGCACCGTCTGCTCCATCGGGCCGAAGCCTTCCTGCTGCTTTCCGTTGTAATCATCGGTCACCTGATACCCGGCCTGCGCACCGGCATCGACGAATGCCTGATACAGCGGATTTTCCCGCGTTCCGCGCGACACATGCAGCGGCCCGTCCGTGCCCCGCCACGTCGGGTCGCCGCCGTGGCCCCCGTCGTGCCAATGCTCCATCCGCTTGAAATACGGCAACACGTCGGCATAGGACCAGCCGGCCGCGCCGCTTTCCTCCCAATGCTCGTAATCCAGCGCGTGACCGCGGACATAGACCATGCCGTTGATGCTGCTCGACCCCCCAATGACCTTGCCGCGCGGCGTGGCAAGGACCCGGCCGCCCAGGTGCGGCTCGGGCTCTGACTGAAAGCCCCAGTCATACGTGGACATGTTCATCGGAAACGACAGGGCACCGGGCATCTGGATCAGCGGCCCCATGTCGGTGCCGCCGAATTCGATCACCAGAACGGATTTCCCTGCTTCGGCCAGGCGATAGGCGATCGCGCAGCCGGCACTTCCGGCACCCACGATGACATAGTCGGCGATGGTTGTGGTCATGCGTTCAGATATCCAAGCAGGAGAGACAGGAATGCGCCGACGTGGACGACCATGATCGCGCGGTCGTTCCACATCACGCCCACGGCGAACCACAAGGCGATGCCGACGATGAACGCGTAGATGTTCCAAGGCGTGTAATTCAGGCCGGTCAGGCCATAGCCGACAAGCTGGATCGCGGTCGCAACCCATTTGACCAGATCGACCGGCGCGCGGGGCGGGGTCTGCGGGGGGATGACAGCCATCAGAACGCCGCCTCGACAGGCCCCATGCCGACGTAGATCGTCTGCGCCTCGGTATAGTGATCCATCGCCATGCGCGCATTCTCCCGCCCGATGCCGGACGCCTTGGATCCGCCGAAGGGCATGCCCGCGGGCGTCAGGTTGTACTGGTTGATCCAGACGGTGCCCGCCTCGAACGCGGTTGCGACGCGGTGCGCGCGTGCCAGATCGCGGGTGAAGACGCCCGCCGAAAGGCCGAATTGCGTGTCGTTGGCACGGGCCAGCGCTTCCTCCTCCGTGGCGAAGGACAGGACGGACATGACGGGCCCGAAAATTTCCTCGCGCACGCACGTCATGTCGTCGGTCAGATCGGTCAGGACGGTCGGTTCGATCCAGAAACCGTCACGATCCAGACGCTGTCCGCCGTGGACGGCGGCGCCCTCGTCCCGTGCGGTCTGGATGTGGCGCAGCACGATCTCCATCTGGGCCTGCGTCGTCATCGGCCCGAAATTACTCGCCTCGTCCATCGGATCGCCGATCGTCGCCGCCCCGATCCGCGCCTTCAGTCGTTTCAGAAAATCCTGAAACATGCCGTCCTGCACGAAAACGCGCGTCCCGTTCGAACACACCTGCCCCGAGGAATAGAAATTGCCGTTGATCGCCCCCGACACCGCATCGTCGATATTCGCGTCGTCGAACACCAGGATCGGGGATTTGCCGCCCAGTTCCATCGTGACGTGTTTCATGCCTTCAGACGCGGCGGCCGCCACCTTGCGCCCCGTCGGCACCGACCCGGTCAGCGAAACCTTGGCGACGCGGGCATCGGTGGTCAGCGCGGACCCGACCTCGCCCATGCCCTGCACCACGTTGAACAGGCCCGCGGGCAATCCCGCCTCGTGCAGGATCTCCGCGACTTTCAACGCGCAGAGCGGCGTCGTCTCGGAGGGTTTGAAGACCATCGCATTGCCCGTGACCAGCGCCGGGGCCCCCTTCCAGCAGGCGATCTGCGTGGGATAGTTCCAGGCCCCGATCCCGACGCAGACCCCCAGCGGCTTGCGGAGCGTATAGGCCCAGTCGCCGCCGAACTGCATCGTCGTGCCGGTCACATCTGCGGCCAGACCGCCGAAATACTCCAGCGCATCCGCCCCGCTGGTCGCATCGGCAACAAGGGTCTCCTGCAGGGGTTTTCCGGTGTCCAACGTCTCCAACACGGACAATTCGCGGTTGCGGTCGCGGATCAGGTCGGCGGCGCGACGCAGGATGCGCCCCCGTTCCACCGGGTCGGTCGCGGCCCATTGCGCCTGCGCCCGGACGGCAGACTCCAACGCCCGATCCACGATGGCCGGCGTCGCGGCGTGGACGGTGGCGATCGTCTCTCCGGTCGCGGGATAGATCACGGGGATCGGCGTGCCGGCGGCATCCTCGACGTAGTCTCCGTCGATGAAGTGGCTGGCCTTCGGCTGGGCATTCGGCAGGGTCATTGTCTCTCCGCTCGGGGCTATCCCCGTCTTTGTTTCGTAAATATCCCGGAGGGGATGCGGGGGCTGGCCCCCCCGCCACGTTCAGTCCCTGGGCGCGCGCTGATTTTCCTCGAGGACGTTCAGGTCCATGTGGTTGCGCATGTACCGCTCGCTGGCCACGCGCAGGGGCTGGTAATCCCAGGGGTAATACCCGCCCTGGCGCAGCGCCTCGTAGACGATCCAGCGGCGGGCCTGACTTTCGCGCACCTCCGCGTCGAAACGGTCAAGGTCCCAGCGCGCATCGGCGTCGGCGCGAAAACGGGCCAGCGTCTGGGCGTGGGTTGGGTCACCGGTAAGGTTGATCAACTCGTGCGGATCGGCGTCGAGATCGAACAACTGCTCGGGGTCGAGATTGCATTTCGTGTATTTCCACTGCTCCTGTCGCAACGCGACAAGCGGCGCGTAGGAGCCTTCGGCGGCATATTCCATCGCCACCGGCGTCGTCCGCGCACCGCCCTGACCCAGGTGCACCAGCGACTCACCGGTCGTCCAGGGCTCCACCTCCGACATGTCGACCCCGGCCAGATCACAAAGGGTCGGGCAGACGTCGATGTTGCTGACAGGGGTGAGGTCCAGCCCCGGTTCGATGCCGGGCGCGCAGATCATCAGCGGCACGCGGGCGGAGCCTTCGAGGAAGGACATCTTGTACCACAGCCCCCGCTCGCCCAGCATATCGCCGTGGTCGGACACGAACAGGATGATCGCATCCTGCCGGGTATCCTCCAGCACCTTCAGGGTCTCGCCCACTTTGGTGTCGAGATAGGAAATATTGGCGAAATAGGCGCGGCGGGACCGGCGGATATCCTCCTCGGTCACGTCGAAGTTGCCCCGGTCGTTCGCGTCCAGAATACGCCTCGAATGCGGGTCGTGATCCTCGTAGGGCATCTCTGCGACGGGCGGCATGAGATGCTCGCAATCTTCGTAGAGATCCCAGAACTCCTTGCGCGCGACATAGGGGTCATGCGGGTGGGTGAAACTCGCCGTCAGGCACCACGGGCGGGCGTCTTGCCCCCGCGCATAATCGTAAAGCTTCATCTTCGCGAAATGCGCGACCTCGTCGTCATATTCCATCTGGTTCGTGATCTCGGCCGTGCCGGAGCCGGTCACTGACCCCATATTGTGATACCACCAATCGATGCGTTCGCCGGGGCGGCGATAATCCGGAGTCCAGCCAAAATCGGCGGGATAGATATCGGTCGTCAGCCGTTCCTCGAATCCGTGCATCTGATCGGGGCCGACGAAATGCATCTTGCCCGACAGGCAAGTCTGCCACCCCGCGCGGCGCAGGTGATGCGCGTAGGTCGGGATGTCAGAGGCGAATTCGGCCGCGTTGTCATAAACCCTGGTCCGCGACGGCAGCAGGCCCGACATGAAGCTGGCGCGGCCCGGCGCGCACAGCGGCGACGCGGTATAACAATTGCGGAACCGCCGCGACTTCGCCGCCAGTGCCTTGAGGTTCGGCGCATGAAGCCAGTCGGCGGGGCCATCGGGGAACAGCGTTCCGTTCAACTGATCGACCATCAGGATCAGAATGTTGGGTTTGGTCATGGTGCCAGCCCCCGCTCGATGTAGTCGGTTACCAGCGCGACCGACCGGTCCGTCGCCAGCTCCGTCCGGCGCAGGGCCTGACGCATATAGAGCCCGTCGATCAGCGCGCCGATTCCTTCGGCCAGCGTGGCCGGATCGTCCGTCAGGGGCCGCAGCGCGTGAACCAGGTTCGACCGCAGCCGCGCGTGATAGACGTGCAGCAGACGGCGCGTGTCCGCATCGCCATGGGCCTGCACATAGAAGTTGAGCCAGGCGGCCACCACTTCGCGGTCGAAGTTGTCGGGCCCGAAACTGGCCCGGACGATCGCATCCAGCCGCGCGCGCGGCGTTTCCGCCTGCGCCATCGCGCGCCGCGCGTCAGCCCCGAAATCCGACAGGATGCGCCGCATCGCGGCCAGCAGCATCCGGTCCTTGGATCCGAAATAATGATGGGCCAGCGCGGGCGACATGCCGGCGCGTTTGGCGATGCGGGCCACGGTGACGTCCCGCGCGCCCGATACGGCGATTTCTGCGATGGTCGCGCGGACCAGCGCTTCGCGGCGTTGGGGTTCCATTCCGATGCGGGGCAAGACACTCTCCGGGGGGTGGACGTTGCGCTGACGGAAGCAACGTGTTTTTAATTGATCCGTCAATCAATAAACGGCCTCAAGGCTAGAACGTCAACAACCGGGAGATCTCGACATGACACGCTTCTTCACTGCCGCCTCCATTCTCGCCCTGAGCGCGGGGACCGCGATGGCCGATGCACACGCCGACTGCGGCGAAGTCGTCTTCGCCGATGTAGGCTGGACCGACATCACCGCGACCACGGCCGCCACGACGACGATTCTGGACGCGCTGGGCTATGAGACGGATGTGAAGGTCCTGTCGGTGCCGATCACCTATACCTCCATGGCCGAAGGCGACATCGACGTCTTCCTGGGCAATTGGATGCCGACGATGGAGGCCGACATCGCCCCCTACCGCGACGCGGGCACGGTCGAGACGCTGCGCGCAAATCTGGAAGGCGCGAAATACACGCTGGCCGTCAACAAGGCCGCCGCAGACCTTGGCATTGCGTCCTTCGGCGACATCGCGGCGAACGCCGACGCGCTGGACAGCAAGATCTATGGCATCGAGCCGGGCAACGACGGCAACCGCCTGATTCAGTCGATGATCGACGGCGGTGCCTTCGATCTGGCCGACTTCGAAGTCGTCGAATCGTCGGAGCAGGGCATGCTGGCGCAAGTCGACCGTTTGACCAAACGCGACGAGCCCATCGTCTTCCTGGGGTGGGAGCCGCATCCCATGAACGCGAACTTCGACCTGACCTATCTGGAAGGCGGCGACGACTTCTTCGGCCCCGACCTGGGCGGCGCGACGGTCTATACCAACACCCGCACGGGATACGCATCGGAATGCGAGAATGTCGGCGCGCTGCTCAACAACCTCGAATTCACGCTCGCCATGGAGAACGAAATCATGGGGGCCATCCTCAACGACGGCACCGACCCCGAGGAGGCCGCGGCGACATGGCTGAAGGCCAACATGGGCGTTCTGGACGCATGGCTGGATGGCGTGACCACGCTGGACGGCGGCGATGCGAAAGCCGCGGTCGAAGCCGCTCTTCAGTAAACATCGCCAATCGGAGGGGCTTTCGTTGACAGCCCCTCCCCGCGAAAGGAATGGCGATGGACTGGCTGACCGAAAACAAGATCCCGCTGGGCAAAGGGGCGGCCGCCGTCTTCGACTGGCTGCAGGACGTCGGGCAGCCGTTCTTCGACGGGCTTGCCCTGGTGATGGAAGCGATGATCGACGCGATCCTGTGGGTGATGCAGACGCCGCATCCCTTGATCGTGATCGCCGTCTTCGTTGCCTTCACGTGGTTCATGCAACGGTCCTGGAAGGTCTGTTTGTTCGTGGCCCTGGGGTTCTTGTTCATTCTCAATCAGGACTATTGGGAAGAAACGACGGAAAGCCTGACGCTCGTCCTGTCGGCCTGCGTCGTCTGCATGGCCATCGGTGTCCCCATCGGCATCGGCGCGGCGCACCGCCCGCGCCTCTATGCGTGGATGCGGCCCGTGCTGGACCTGATGCAGACCCTTCCGACCTTCGTCTATCTGATCCCGGCGATCGTGTTCTTCGGCATCGGCATGGTGCCCGGCCTGATCGCGACGGTGATCTTCGTGCTGCCCGCGCCGATCCGACTGACGCATCTTGGCATCTCCTCCACGCCGACCGCCCTGACCGAAGCGGCACAGGCCTTTGGCGCCACACCGCGCCAGACGCTGTGGAAGGTGGAGCTGCCCTACGCCTTGCCGCAAATCATGGCCGGGTTGAACCAGACCATCATGCTGTCGCTGTCGATGGTGGTGATCGCGGCCCTGGTCGGGGCCGACGGGCTGGGCGTGCCGGTCGTCCGCGCGCTCAATCAGGTCAACACCGCGCTGGGGTTCGAGAGCGGGTTCATCATCGTCGTCGTTGCGATCATGCTGGACCGGATGCTGCGGATGGAACGCAAATGAAGATGTCCGGGGCCTGTCACTGCGGCGCGGTGCAGTTCACCGTCACATTGATAGACGGTCTTGCCACGGCGCGCCGCTGCGATTGTTCGTTCTGCGCGATGCGCGGGGCCGTGGCCGTATCGGCCCGACGAAACGATCTGACGGTGACGCGGGGCGAAGACGCGTTGACGCGCTATACCTTCAACACCGACACGGCGCAGCATTTTTTCTGCAAGCATTGCGGCATCTACACCCATCATCGCCGCCGGTCGAACCCTGACGAGCTGGGCGTGAACCTGGCCTGCCTGAAGGACCAGACGCCGTTCCTGCCGGTGGTCCAGGTGCGCGACGGCCGAAACCATCCGACCGACACAAGCGGCGCGCGTCTGGCCGGCGTCTTGCGGTTCACCAACGCGGGGGACGCGCGATGACACAGACAGACCCGAAACCCGCCGTCGAATTCGACAATGTCTCGATCGTGTTCGGCAACCGGCCCGACGCCGCCCTGCCCCTGATGGACGCGGGCAAGTCCCGGCAGGACGTGCAGGCTGAAACCGGTCAGGTTCTGGGCGTCCACGATTGCTCTCTCACCGTCAACGAAGGGGAGATCCTGGTCCTGATGGGTCTTTCGGGGTCGGGCAAATCCACCCTGCTGCGGGCGGTCAACGGCCTGAACCCGGTGGCGCGCGGCGAGGTTCGGATCGACGACGGCGATGCCATGGTCAGTGTCACCCACGCCAAACCCGCCGAGTTGCGCCGCCTGCGCCAGTCCCGCGTCGCGATGGTGTTCCAGCAGTTCGGCCTGCTGCCCTGGCGGCGGGTCCGCGACAACGTGGGTCTGGGGCTGGAACTGGCGGGCATGTCCGCGTCCGACCGTCGGGCGGCGGTGGACCGGCAACTGGATCTGGTCGGCCTGACCGACCGGGCCGATGCGCTTGTGGGTGAATTGTCCGGCGGGATGCAGCAGCGCGTGGGCCTGGCCCGCGCCTTCGCCACCGATGCGCCGATCCTGCTGATGGACGAGCCGTTCAGCGCGCTCGACCCTCTGATCCGCACACGGCTTCAGGACGAACTTCTGGAGTTGCAGGAGCGTTTGAAACGCACCATCGTCTTCGTCAGCCACGATCTGGACGAGGCATTCAAGCTGGGCGGGCGCATCGCCATCATGGAAGGCGGGCGCATCATTCAATGCGGAACGCCCGCCGACATCTTCAACAATCCGGTCAACGACTACGTCGCCGACTTCGTGGCGCATATGAACCCGCTGGGCGTTCTGACGGCGGCGGATGCGATGGTGGATGGCACCTGCGAGGGGGAGCAGATCCCGGCGACCCTGCCCGTCAAGGACCTGATCCTGCTCTGCGCCCAGCGCGAAGGCCCGATCCCGGTCGAACGCGGAGGGGCAGTCGTCGGTGTCGTCGACCGGCAATCCGTGCTGGCCCGGTTGGGCCGCTAGGGCGTCGCCCTTGGCAATCACCGGCTCACACGCGATGGTTGCATAACCATGTCGGGGGAACAGATGGCAAAGACACAATTCGCGGTCGAAATGGGCATGGGCACCGACCTGCGCGGGGCCGATTACACCAAGGCGGCCTGCCGCGCGGTGCACGATGCGCTGCACCGCAATTACCTGACCGTGGCCGACGCTTTCGGATTCGGGAAAGACGCGATGATCGTCGACATACGGATCGGCGTCGGGCAACCGGGCCGTGTGGATCTGGACGCGGTCAAGCGCGAAGCCCCCTACGGCCAGGTTTCGGCCGAGGCGGTGAAGGGCGGCGCGGACCTCGAGATGAACGGCAACCCGGTGATCGTCGCCAACGCCATCGTCTCGGTATCGTTCGACGTGGAGCGGACATCATGACCGAACAGCCGCTGATCCTGGAAATGGGCATGGGCGCGGACGTCCACGGCCACGACATGACCAAGGCCGCCTTGCGCGCCGTGTCCGACGCGATCCGCCATTCGTCGCTGACCCTGTTCGGAACATATAAACATCCCGGCGAGATGCGGGTGGAGGTGACGATCGCAGTCCCCTTCCCCGACCAGGTCGACCGGCAGGCCGTCGCCGATGCCCTGCCTTACGGCATCATCGACGTCACGGTGGTCGAGGGTGGCCTGCACGACCGGGGCATGGGCGGAAAAGAAGACATCACGCTGGCCGTGGCCGGCGTGAAGGCCTTTCTGGACACCGGTGAACACGGCTTTGTTCCGACGGCGGGGGCCTAGAGTGCGGCTCAAAGGTCAGGCCGCATGAAGGTCGGCGTCTGCGTCACCCCCGGCACGTTCGAAGTGCAGGATCGGCCCGCCCCCAAGGTGCCTGACGGCTGGGTCCTGCTGGACATCTGCTCGGTCGGGATATGCGGGACGGATTATCACATTCTGGAGGGCAAGCACCCATTCCTCGCCTATCCGCGCATCATCGGACACGAATTGTCGGCGCGGGTGGCGCGCGAGGGACACGGCTGGACGCGCGGCGATCTGGTGGTGGTGAACCCCTATCTGTCCTGCGGCACATGCCGGGCCTGCCTGCGGGGCAAACCCAACTGCTGCAGCCGGATCGAGGTTCTGGGCGTTCACCGCGACGGCGGACTGGCCGAACACTTGGCCGTGCCGTCCGGCAACCTGATCGCCGCCACGGGCCTGACCGTGCGCGAAGCGGCGATGGTCGAGTTTCTGGCCATCGGGGCCCATGCCGTCGCCCGCGCCGCCGTCGCGCCGGGCGACCGCGTTCTGGTCACGGGGGCCGGGCCGATCGGGCTGGGCACGGCCCTATTCGCCCGGATCGCGGGGGCAGACGTGACCTTCGTCGACCTGTCG
>NZ_CXSU01000011.1:244533-247486 GCF_001403795.1 Jannaschia donghaensis
TCGGGGCCGTGGCGCACGGCGGGGCCTATGTCCTCGTCAGTGTGGTGAAGGACGATATCACCTTCGCGGATCCCGAGTTTCACAAGCGCGAAATGACCTTAATTGGCAGTCGAAACGCGCTTCGGGTCGATTTCGAAACGGTCATGCAGGCGTTCCGCGATCGGCAGATCGACGCGGACGATCTTTGCTCCGCCGTTTTGACGCTTGATCAATTGTCGGATCGGTTCGCCGGGTTGGCGCAGGATCGCGGTGCGCTAATCAAGGTGATGGTCGATCTGGCCCCCTGACGCCCGGTGCGACCGGGGCTTGAACAAAGCCCGCCCCGCAAGGCATCTGACCGGCAGGAGGCGTCATGAATGACCTGTTGGCAGGACTGAGCGAAGCGCTGCGCTTGATCGTGACGCTGGACGCCGACCTGATCGAGATCACGCTGCGCTCCTTGCAGGTCACGCTAACGGCCCTGGTCATCGCCTGCGCCATCGGCCTGCCGCTGGGCGGGTGGCTGGCCGTGCGGCGGTTTCGGATGCGCCGGGCGGTGATCGCCACGATGAACGCCCTGATCGGCCTGCCACCGGTGGTCGTGGGCCTGATCGTCTATCTGATGTTTTCCCGGTCGGGACCGTTCGGCGTGCTGGGCCTGCTGTTCACCCCGACGGCGATGATCGTGGCGCAGGTAATCATCATCACACCCCTTGTTGCGTCTATCGCCCATCAGGCGATGCGTGATCTGTGGTCCGAATACCACGATTTGCTGATCTCCATGAATGCGTCGCGCAGGCAAAGGATCGTTACACTGATGCTGGACGGGCGGCGGGCCCTGCTGACAGCAGCGCTGGCCGGGTTCGGGCGCGCGATCGGGGAGGTGGGGGCGATCATGATCGTGGGCGGCAACATCGACGGCGCGACCCGTGTCCTGACGACGGCCATCGCGTTGGAGACGGGGCGGGGCAATTTCGCGCTGGCCCTGGGGTTGGGGCTGATCCTGATCGCGCTGGCACTGATCGTATCCTTGGCCAGCCACTGGGCTTTGCGGACGGAACGGCGGGGAAGATGGTGAACGTCCTGCCCCTGACGCTGACGGGTGCGGTTCTGACACGGCGCGACAAGGTCCTGGTGGGGCCGGTCGATCTGACGCTGGGCGCGCGCGGGATCACCGTCGTCATCGGGCCGAACGGGTCGGGCAAGACGTCGCTTCTGCGGATGATGCACGGCCTTCAACGGGTGACACAGGGGTCGGTGGACTGGGCCGTGCCCGACGCGCAGGCGCGGCGGCGGCAGGCCTATGTCTTCCAGCAGCCGATCGCGCTGCGCCGCTCGGTCCTGGCCAATCTGATCTATCCGCTGCGCCTGCACGGCGTTCCCCGCCCGCAGGCCGAGGCCGAGGGGCGCGCCATCGCCGCGCGGTTCGGCCTGTCCGGTAAACTGGCGCAATCCGCGCCGTCCCTGTCGGGCGGAGAAATGCAGAGCCTGGCGTTGGCCCGGGCGCTGATCACCCGGCCCGACGTCCTGTTCGCCGACGAGCCATGCGCCGCATTGGACGGACAGACCACGCGGCGGATCGAGGCGCATCTGACCGCCGCCGCCGGGGCAGGCACGCGGCTGATCATGGCGACGCACGACATGGGTCAGGCGCGGCGTCTGGCCGACCAGGTGATCTTCCTGCTGCACGGCCGCATCCACGAAATGGGCGACGCCCGACCCTTCTTCAACGGTCCCGCAACGCCCGAAGCGGCGGCGTTTCTGCGCGGCGACATCGTCGACTGACAGCGCGGGCTTTACATCGCGTCGTCCGCCCGAAATCATCGTCACCGCGACCGCCCCAAGGGGACAAGATGCTGCTGCGCGCGATCCTTCTGTGTCTTCTGCCGGTCCCGGCTCTGGCCGAAACGGTGAAACTCGCCGTCACGACGTCGTTTCGGAATTCCGGTCTGGCCGACGTCCTGTTGCCGCGTATCGCCTCAGATACGGGGCTGGATGTCCAGATGATCGTGGTGGGCACGGGCCAGGCCCTGCGTCTGGGGGCCGCCGGTGATGTCGACGCCGTTCTGGTCCACGCCCGCGCCGCCGAAGAGGCGTTCATCGCGGCCGGTCATGCCCCCCACCGGCGGCCCATCATGTACAACGATTTCGTCGTCGTCGGCCCGCTGGACGATCCGGCGGGCACGGCGGGGGCCGCGACCGCGGTCGAGGCTTTCACCCGCATCGCCGAAAGCCGGGCCGCCTTCGTCAGTCGCGGCGACGACAGCGGCACCCACACCGCCGAACGCGCGATCTGGCGCGACGCGGGCCTGCACCCCGAGGGGGCCTGGTACCGACCCGTCGGGGCCGGCATGGGGGCCGCGCTGAACACGGCCGTGGGCCTGGAGGCCTATGTGCTGTCCGACAGGGCCAGCTGGTCGAACTTCGGCAACAAGGGCGCGATGCGGATCACGTTTCAGGGGGATCCCGCGCTGTTCAACCAATACGCCTATCTGCCGATTTCGGGCGACAAGCATGACGCGGTCGCCGTGGACGGTGCGGCACGATTGGAAGACTGGCTGACGTCGAACGCCGCGCGGGCGCTGATCGACGGGTATCGCGTGGTGGGCGAACAGGTGTTCACGTTCAACGCGACGCGCTGACGGCCGCGCGCCGAGCGATGAATGTCCAAGGGAATGAACTGGTCGGGCTGAGAGGATTCGAACCTCCGACCCCCTGCTCCCGAAGCAGGTGCGCTACCAGGCTGCGCCACAGCCCGACCGTGGCCGCGTCCTATCGGGACGACCCGTGGCTGGCAAGGGCTATCGCGCGGGCCACGGAGCCAAGCCGCCGATCTGGTTGCCAAGGACGGCCAGGCCCCGACCGGCCGGACTTAAGGCACGCGGTGCGGAACCGACCGCGCCTCCTCCGACAGCATACGACCGATGCGGAACGACGTGCCGGTTTCGGGGCGGGGCCGCGGGGGCAGAAAGGG
>NZ_CXSU01000011.1:247603-258969 GCF_001403795.1 Jannaschia donghaensis
GCCCGCGCCGATGGCCGTCCCGGTGTCGATCGACTCGTCGAAGAACAGCCAGCCATAGAGTGCGGCCCAGAGGATCTGGCTGTACTGCATCGGCGCGACAAGAACGGCGTCGGCCCGGCGGTAGGCGGAGATCAGGCAAAGACCGGCCAGAAACGCCAGCCCCGCCATCATCGTCCACAGACCCAGATCCCCCAGCGGCATCGGTTTATAGAAGAACGGCAAAAGCAGTCCCATGACGGCGAAATTCGCCACCATCGGATAGAGCATCAGGACGGCCGAGCGTTCGTCCCGTCCGATCTTGCGCACGATGACGGAGGCGAGTGCGCCCGTGAGGGCCGCCAGAAGGGCGGCGGCATGGCCCAGTTCCAGATCGAAGCCACCACTGCCGGGACGCAGAACGACCAGAACTCCGATCAGGCCCGCGACGCAGGCCCCGGCCCGGTGCAGTCCTACCTTTTCGCCAAGAATGGGAATCGCCAGCAGCGTGATCAGAAGCGGGGACGCGAATATCATCGAATAGACCTGCGCCAGCGGCAGGACGGAAAAGGCGTAGAACGCGCAGAACCCCGTGGTGACCGCCGCAACCGTGCGCAGGGCCGTCCACCATGGATGACGGGGCAGAAGCGTCCCCGGCTCGGAATCGCGCAACAGCATGAACACCACCAGCGGGAAGGTGAACAGCGTGCTGAAGAAGACGACCTGGAACACGGCATAGGTGCCGCCCAGCATCTTCACCGCGATGTCATGGGTGGAGAAAAGCGCAAAGGCCGTCAGCGAAAGCAGAATGCCGGAAAGCGGGGAGGATCTGTCGGGCATCGCGCGATCTCCATCGATCGTGGTGCCGCACCGCCCCCTCCCCAAGGCGACGCGGAATTGAGGTCAGGCGGCGTCGAGCGCCGCGAGGATCGCATCGCCCATTTCGGTGGTCGAAATCGGCGTGCCGCCATCCGGGCCCATCAGGTCCGCCGTGCGTGCGCCGTCGGCCAGCACCCGCTCGACCGCGCCTTCCAGAAGATCGGCATGCGCGCCTTCATCGAAGGAATAGCGCAATGCCATCGCGAACGACAGGATGCAGGCGATCGGGTTGGCCTTGCCCTGCCCGGTGATGTCGGGGGCGGAGCCGTGGACGGGTTCGTACATCGCCTTGGGTCGCCCGTTCGCCATCGGCAGGCCAAGCGATGCGGACGGCAGCATCCCAAGGCTTCCGGTCAGCATCGCGGCGCAGTCGGAGAGCACATCGCCGAAGAGGTTATCGGTAACGATAACGTCGAACTGCTTGGGCGCACGAACCAGCTGCATCGCGCCGTTGTCGGCATACATGTGGCTGAGTTCGACATCCGGGTATTCGGCGTCGTGAATTTCCTGCACCACATCGCGCCAGAGAATACCGGATTCCATGACATTCGCCTTCTCCATCGAGCAGACCTTGTTCGACCGCTTGCGGGCCAACTCAAAGGCCGATCGCGCGACACGTGCGATCTCGGACTCAGTGTAACGCTGGGTGTTGATGCCGACCCGCTCGTTGCCCTCGCGGTGGATGCCCCGCGGCTCCCCGAAATACACGCCCGAAGTCAGCTCCCGCACGATCATGATGTCGAGGCCGGAAACGATATCCTTTTTGAGCGAGGAGAAATCGGCCAAGGCATCGAAACATTGCGCCGGGCGCAGGTTCGAAAACAGGTCCATCTCCTTGCGCAGGCGCAGCAGGCCTCGCTCGGGCTTTACCGAAAAATCCAGATCGTCGTACTTCGGCCCGCCGACGGCCCCCAGCAGGACGGCATCGACCTTTTGCGCTTTCGCCATGGTGTCGTCATGCAACGGCGTGCCGTGATTGTCATAGGCGGCCCCGCCAACCAGATCTTCGGACACATCGAAGGTCAGATCCTTGTTCGCCCCGAACCAGTCGATCACGCGGCGCACCTCGGCCATGACTTCGGGGCCGATGCCGTCGCCGGCGAGGATCAGGAGGGAGGGGTTCGCCATGGGTCAGGCCTTTGCTGGAAACGTTGACGGTGGGGTAGCCCCGGACCCGACAGCCGTCAAGGAACCGCCACGTCCACCCAAACCAGCCGCGACGGCCCCGCTGCCGCATCGTGCAGCGTTCCACTGCCGACGACTCGCAGGCCGCGCGGCGGCAGAACGTAGTCGACCCGCATCGGCCCGACCGTTCGAAATTCGACCGTCGCCAGGCCGCCGTCCGGGCCTTCGGGGCGCGGGTCCTGAAGGGCGGGATGCGTCAGCAAGCGCATCAAGGCCTCAGCATGGCCTTCGCCGCCCGCCGGATCCTGATTGGCGCGGCCCATGACCAGCGCCGCTTTGGCCCCATCGACAAGGTCGGACACCAGGGTCAGCTCATCGCGGTTGCGGATGCCGTTGCGATCCTCGGGGCCGTCGAAGACGGGCGTTCCGGCGGACATGGTCACCAAGGTGATCTCCTGTCCGCGGATCGTGATCGGCACCACCCATTGCGCCGTCGTGGCCAGTGGCATCCCGGCCAGCGCCGGCGGCGGTACCAGATCGGCGGGGGTGCCATGATCGGACCAGAGCGCGCCGGTCAGGTCGCGGATTTCCCCCAGCGGAAAGCGGGACAGGACAGCCAGCCCGCTGTCGCCGGTGAACCGGCCATAGCCCAGCGCGTCGCGCGCTTCGTGCGTGGTTCCGTCCCCGTCCAGATCGAAGCCCGACGGCACGCCGGAATTCGGGCGCCGCGCGATGTGATGGGGATAGCCGCCGCCGACGTCGGACAGCCGGTCGCGCAGGGCGGCGGCCCCATTGCCCGCGTAATCCCAGTCGATGTCCATCAGCATCAGGACATCGGCGTCGGCCTGCGCGATCAGGGCGATCGCAGCTTCGGCCTGATCGTCGCGGCCCGATTGCAGATCGCGCAGCATCAAGCCGGGGCCCTTGCGGCCCAGCCCGGTGTCGAAAGTGGCTAAACGGATCGTCTCGGCCGGGGCCATGGCCCCGAAGCAGCAGATCAGGCCGGCAAGAATGCCGGATCGGGCACGCCCTGCTCCGACACCAGACGGCGGCGCTTTTGGGAAATCATCAGCGCCAGACGCCGCATCGCGATGCCGCGCAGAAACAGGGATGTTGGAAAAAACGCCCACAGTGACATCGTCCAGACCAGCATAAGATCGCTTTGCAGCATCGACACCCCGTGAGAATTCGCGATGTACACGGCCACGGGCGGCGTCAGATATGGCAGCAGAAGTCCTAACAGAATGTTAACGGCACCGTCGCGGTTCAGGCGCTTGACCACGTCGCGTCCCGCGGTCGGGTCGAACGTCGGCAGGTTGATCCAGACGTTGAAACTGCCCGTGGGCGACGGCCAGCCGCGCACACGGATCAGAATGGCGAAGACAGTCAGACCAACCAGCGACGTCAGATAGGCGATGCCCGCCGCCGCGCGAACGGTCTGCGCCTGGCTGAGCGTCGTGCCGTCCGGCAGAAGCCACATCAGCAGCCGGATCGGCGAAAGCGGGAAATCCATCGACTGCCCCAGCAGGACGCCGACCGCCAGCACCAGCCGCGACAGAAGCGACGAGTCGTGGCGGTTGGCGCAGGCCAGCGCGATCAGCAGCAGCGTCGAGAACAGCGTCAGGAACCGGACGCGGTTGAATGGCGGCGCACTGCGAAACTCGATCAGGCCGGGATAGATCGACCCGTATTCCACGATAATGAAAACGGCGGCAAAGAGGGAAATGAGGACGAAAGCATCGCTGATTTGAGAGTTCACGTCCGGCAGCACCAGTGACGGCGTCAAGATCATCACGACCATGAGAAGCGCACGAATGCACGCACCGGGGAGCTGCGAAATCACTGCCTGTCGATCCTTATCGGATGGCCCCTGTTTTTGCGGGGCCTTGTTCACTGCCACCCTCGTTGGGGCGTCTGCCTCATTCTTGCCACCAACGTGCCTTGTTTAACTTCACCTCGCAACCGCCTGATGCGGCACGAAAAGCGCAAGGTCGTTTTGTGTGCCCCGAAAGCCGCAAACCCCACCTTTCAGCGGGGTTTGTATATCAAAATCAGCATGTTGAAGTTCGACGTTAAAGCTCTTGACGTGAGTGTCGACGTCAGACCCAGGGTCGGCTCTGCGCCAGGTCCCGCTCATATGTATCGATCGATGCGGCCTTCTCCATCGTCAGGCCGATGTCGTCCAAACCGTTGAGCAGGCAATGCTTCTTAAAGGCGTCAACCTCGAACGGATAGGCCGTGCCGTCGGTGCCGGTGACGGTCTGGTTGTCCAGATCGACGGTGATGCGCGCGTTCTCGCCGTTGCGGGCGTCGTCCATCAACGCATCGACCTGATCCTGCGGCAGGACGATCGGCAGGATGCCGTTCTTGAAGCAGTTGTTGTAGAAGATGTCGGCATAGCTGGGCGCGATGACGGCGCGGATACCGAAATCCAGAAGCGCCCAAGGGGCGTGTTCGCGCGATGATCCGCATCCGAAATTGTCGCCCGCCACGATGATCTGCGCGTCGCGGTAGGCGGGCTTGTTAAGGACGAACTCCGGAAGTTCCGCCCCATCGTCGCCGTAGCGCATCTCATCGAAGAGGTTCACGCCCAGGCCCGAGCGCTTGATCGTCTTCAGGAACTGCTTGGGTATGATCATGTCGGTGTCGACGTTGATCAGCGGCAGCGGGGCGGCGACGCCGGTGATGGTCTCGAACTTGTCCATGATGCCCTCCGGGGAAAATGTCCCCGACGGCTTACTCCTGCGGTATGGCCAAGGTCAACGCAGCCCAGAGGGTCTGCCAGATCGGATCGCCCTCGGCCTGCGGTTCCAGCGGCAGTAGGGTGACCGAATCGATCAGATAGGCGTGGCCCGGCGTCACCTGCAGGGTCGCGCGTCCCTCGCCATCGGTGCGGTGCAGGGTGACGGTGACGGTGCCATCGGGGGCTTTGTCGAACATCTCGATCTGGGCGTCTGGCTTGGGCGCGTCGTCCAGGAAAAGCTGCACGGGAAGACCGCCCGACACGTCGTCGACGTATGGGTTGGCCAGCGCGACGAATTCGGTGCGCAGGCCACGCCGCGCATCCGATCCCGCCCCGTCGCCCACCGCGATCAGCGCCTTGGCGAACCGGCGATAGCTCTCAGTCGGCATGTCCTGCGGCAGATCGCGGTCCACATGGGCGGCCGCGACGTCGCCCAGATCCTTGTGCTCGGCAAAGCCGACGAACCGCTCCCACCCGCTGCGCCCCTCCTTTTCGCGGTAGGTCAGCGTCGAATCGGTCGTCTCGTGCAGAATTGTCAGAAGACCTTCGGGCAGGTCGGCGACATTTACCGCCGGATTGTCGCCAACGCGGGCGGGAACCTCCGTGACGGTGTCACCTGAAACGATGTCGAACCGCTCCGACCGGTTCGGGATGAAGGACAAGGCGGAGCCCGCGAAATTTTCGCCGTTGCGGAACATGGCCGTCACCGGGTTGCCGGGGTCGACGGTATAAGCCTCGGGCTCGATCCAGAACTCATGGGCTTGAACCGGCAACGTGATAATGCACATTGCAACGGCTACGGATTTCGAGAGGGCGAACATGGGTAATCTCCTGCAGATTTGCATCAGGGTGGCGTTGCTGGCGCTGCTGTCAATGGGACTGCCCATCACGGCTGCGGCACACGAGGTGCAGCCCGCCGTGGCGGACGTGCGGACTGGCGGCGACGCGGTGACGATCACCCTGCGCGCGGCGGTGGAGCCGATGATCGCGGGCGTGAACCTGTCGGAAGTCGAAGACACCGATGATTCGCCGCTGTCCGACCGCAACGACGCCCTGCGCGCCCTGTCGCCGGACGAGCTGTCGGCGGCGTTGACCGAAAGCTGGACCTCCATCTCCGAGGGGATCGTCCTGCGCGCTGGCGACACGCCGCTAATCCCGACGCTGGTGTCGGTCGATGTGCCGCCGGTGGGCGACGTGGAGATCCGCCGCGATTCGACCCTCACGCTGAGCGCGCGCCTGCCTGACGGCGACGATCCCGTCGTCTTCGGCTTCGACGCGGCGCTGGGCGGTCTTATCGTCCGTCAGGTCTCGGACGGCAGCGAGGAAACTTACGAAGCCTTTCTGACGAACGGATCCCTGTCGGACCCGATGCCGCGGACGGGCGTGGCGCAGCAGACCCTGGCGGAAGTGGCGCAAAGGTATGTCGTGTCGGGTTTCGTCCACGTCATCCCGGATGGGTTGGATCACATCCTCTTTGTTCTGGGCCTCTATTTCTTCGCGCTGGCCTGGCGCCCCATGCTCTGGCAGGTGACGTCGTTCACGATCGCGCACACCACGACGCTGTTCCTGGCGACGACCGGGGCGATCGTGGTGCCGGCGGAGTGGATGTGGCTGGTGGAGACGATCATCGCCGCTTCCATTGTCTGGATCGGGGTGGAGAACCTGATGGGCGGGCGCAAGGAGACCATTGGCTGGGGCCGGATCGGCGTGGTGTTCGTCTTCGGGCTTGTCCACGGTCTTGGCTTCGCGTCGGTCCTGTCGGAATTCGGGCTGGGCGAATGGTTGATCGCGTCGCTGGCCTTCTTCACGGTCGGGCTGGAAATCGGGCATCTGACGGTCATTGCCATCGCGTTCCTGCTGATGGGCCTGCCGTTCGGACACAAGAGCTTCTATCGCTCCGCGTTCGTCGTGCCCGGATCGGTCATCATCGCGGCGATCGGGGCCTATTGGGTGTTGAACCGCATCGGCTGGGCCGGTGATCTGCCCTATCTAACCTAGCAGGGTCAGAAGCGCCCGCTCGCCCTGTCGCAGACCGGCGGGGCGGGCGGGAACCTCCACCTCTCGCCATGTCTCGGCCAGGGCGATGACATCCGGGTGCACATAGGAATTGCGCGCGATCGTCGGCGTGTTGTGCAACACGCCCGCCGCCGCTTCGGTCATTTCCTTGATGGTCACACCTTCCCCGGTTTTCAGCGCGGCCTCCAACGCGGCGACCGATCCGTTCCAGGTCCGGAAGGTCTTGGCGGTGGCCGTGTCCAGCCCTGTCACGTCGCGCAACCAGTCGTTTACCTGATCGGCATGAACGGTGTGGCGCGCGTCGCCTTCGATCCATTCGAAGACTGGCGCGCCGGGCAGATCGGCCAGATCGTGCAACGCGCGCATTAGGGTACGATCGGACAGTTGCCGGCGGACGCGCTTGCCGCCCTTGGCCCGCCAATCCAGCTTCACGCCCCGGTCGTCGATGCGCAGGTTGCGCGACCGCAGGGTCGTCGCGCCCTCGGTTCCGTTTTCGGCGCGATAGATTTCCGACCCCACCCGGATCGACACCCGGTCGATCAGGCGCAGCACGGCGGCAATGGCGAAATCCCGCTCTCCGACCTCGCCCTTCAGGGCTTCGGTCACGCGGCGGCGCAGGGCGGGCAGGGCCGCACCGAACTCCGGCAATTCGCCGAACTTCTGCAGGCTGCGCCACTCCGACCAGCGGGGGTGGTAGCGGTACTGCTTGCGCGTGCGCGCATCGTATCCCGTGGCCTGCAGATGCCCCTGCCGCTCGGGCGAGATCCAGACATCCTCATAGGCGGGCGGCACGGCCAGCGCGTCGATCCGCTCGCGCTCCGACGGGTCGTCGATCGTGGTGCCGTCCGGCGCGCGATACGACCAGCCCCGCCCGGCCCGGCGGCGCGAAATACCGGGGCGGTCGTCGGGAAAATAGATGAGATCGGGCAGGTTCATGCAGATGAACGCGCCGAACTGCCCGGCCGGTTCCCTTGCGGACTCGCGCAATACGCAGCGGACACGCGCCGATCCGTCGCTTGCGCCCCCCGCCCGCCCATGACACCTTTCGCCATGACTCCCGAGACCCTTCCCTCCTGGCCCGATGCCGCCGCGACGCTGATCGCGGTCGCCGCCGGGCGCGCGCCCGCACAAACCGTCGTGCGCGGCGGCAAGGTCGTCAATGTCCACACCCGCGAGGTGCTGACGTGGGAGGTGGCCATCGCCGAAGGCCGCTTCGCCTATGTCGGCCCAGACGCCTCTCATTGCATCGGCCCCGAGACCGAGGTGATCTACGCGGCCGGGCGCTATGTCATTCCTGGTCTCTGCGACGCGCATATGCACGTCGAATCCGGGATGCTGACGCCTGCGGAATTCTGCGCCGCCGTCATTCCCCATGGCACGACCGCGATGTTCACCGACCCGCACGAGATTGCCAACGTTCTGGGCCTTCCCGGCGTCCGCCTGATGCATGACGAGGCGCGGATGCAGCCCTGCAGCATGTTCGTGCAGATGCCGTCCTGCGCGCCCTCGGCCCCCGGTCTGGAAACGACGGGATCCGAAATCACGCCCGACGACGTCGCCGAGGCGATGTCCTGGCCCGGCATCGTGGGTCTGGGCGAGATGATGAATTTTCCCGGTGTCGTGAACGGCGACGCCAAGATGCTGGCCGAAATGGCGGCGACCGCACGGGCGGGTAAGACCATTGGCGGGCATTATGCATCCCCCGACCTTGGACCCGCGTTCCACGCCTATGCCGCCGGTGGTCCCGCCGATGACCACGAGGGCACCTGCGAAGACGACGCCGTCGCGCGGATGCGGCAGGGCATGGCATCGATGATGCGGCTGGGGTCCGCGTGGTACGACGTCGAAAGCCAGATCACGGCAATCACCGAACGGGGCCTGGATTCGCGACGCGCGATCCTGTGCACGGACGATTGCATGGCCGGAACGCTTGTGAACGACGGCCACATGAACCGCGTGTTGCGCCACGCCATCGCCTGCGGATGCGATCCGCTGGTGGCGCTGCAGATGTGCACGATCAACACCGCCACCCATTTCGGACTGGAGCGGGAGCTCGGCTCGATCGCGCCGGGCCGCCGCGCCGATTTGATCCTGACGTCCGACCTGACGGAGTTGCCGATCGAACGGGTGATCGCGCTGGGTCGGACCGTGGCGATTGGTGGAAAGATGACCGTCCCCTGCCCGCACCTCGACTGGCCCAACAGCGCGCGCGACACGGTAAACATGGCCCGCGACCTGACCGCCGGCGATTTCGACATCGCAGGCCCGGACGGCGCAAACGAAGTGACCGCCCGCGTGATCGGCGTGGTGGAAAACCAGGCCCCGACCAGGGCGCTGACCCGAACCCTGCCGGTGCGGGACGGGCGGGTGGAGGCGACGGGCGACACCTGTCAGATCGCGCTGGTCGAACGGCACCGCGCTACGGGCGGCGTGACGAACGCCCTGGTCTCGGGCTTCGGCTACACCGGCAGAATGGCGATGGCATCGACCGTGGCGCACGACAGCCACCACATGATCGTCGTCGGCACCTGCCGCGAGAATATGGCGCTGGCTGCGAACCGGCTGCGGGCGGTCGGGGGCGGCGTGACCCTGTTTTCGGACGACACCGAACGCGCGATGGTCGAATTGCCCATCGCCGGCCTCATGTCCGACAGCCCCGCCGTCGACGTTGCGGCCCGGGCCGACGCCCTGATGCAGGCGATGCGCGATGCGGGCTGCACCCTCAACAACGCCTACATGCAGCATTCCCTGCTGGCCCTGGTGGTGATCCCGGACCTTCGGATCAGCGATCTGGGCCTGGTGGATGTGACGAAATTCGAACTTACCGACCTTATAGAGACCTGAATGACCCTGAACACCGCCCCGATCTGCACCCCCGACCCGGTCGAACCTCGCAGCTATTCCGACGCGGGCGAAGCCGTCGCCGCGCTCAAGCATCTTTATGTCGAAGCGACCGAATACCTGCAGATGCAGTTCCAGGCCGCGCTGACCGGCGGGACGCCCGAGTGTCGCTACCGCGCCTTCTATCCGGAGGTGCGGATCACGACGACCAGCTATGGTCGCACCGACAGCCGTCTGTCTTTCGGCCACGTGGCCGAGCCGGGGCATTACGCCGCGACGATCACCCGGCCCGACCTGTTCGAGAATTACCTGACGCAGCAAATCGGTCTGCTGATGCAGTCGCACGAGGTGGCCGTCACCGTCGGCCCGTCGCAGACCCCGATCCCGGTGCATTTCGCAGTTCTCAACAAGGTCGACATGGAGGTGCCGCAGGACGGCGTGCTGCCCTTCCTGATGCGCGACGTCTTCGATGTTCCGGATCTGGAAACGACGAACGATGCCATCGTCAACGGCGTCGGTTTTACCTATGAAGACGGGGCCAAGCCGCTGGCCCCGTTTACCGCGCAGCGCGTCGATTATTCGCTGGCGCGCCTGTCGCATTACACGGCGACCGATCCGGGCGATTTCCAGAACCATGTCCTGTTCACCAACTACCAGTTCTACGTGGATGAATTCATCGCCTACGGGCGCGACGCCCTGCGCGACCCTGCGTCTGGCTATGTCGAGTTGGTCGGTCCAGCGGGTCAGCGGGTGACGGCGGACGACCCGGACGCGCCGATGAACGACCTGCCCAAGATGCCGCAGATGCCCAGCTATCACCTGACGCGAAAGGGGGGCCAGGGTATCACGCTGGTCAATATCGGCGTCGGCCCGTCGAACGCCAAGACGGCGACGGACCATATCGCCGTATTGCGCCCGCACGTCTGGTTGATGGTCGGCCATTGCGCCGGCCTGCGCAATTCGCAGTCGCTTGGCGATTTCGTCCTGGCGCACGCCTATCTGCGCGAAGATCACGTCCTCGACGACGATCTGCCGGTTTGGGTGCCGATCCCGGCACTGGCCGAAGTGCAGGTCGCCCTGGAAGAAGCGGTGGAGAGCGTTACGCAGCTGGAAGGCTACGAGCTCAAGCGCGTCATGCGGACGGGCACGGTGGCCACGATCGACAACCGCAATTGGGAATTGCGCGAACAGGCCGGCCCGGTGCAGCGGCTGTCGCAGTCCCGCGCCGTCGCGCTGGATATGGAATCGGCCACCATCGCCGCCAACGGCTTCCGCTTCCGCGTTCCCTACGGCACGCTTCTGTGTGTGTCCGACAAGCCCCTGCACGGAGAGCTGAAGCTGCCGGGCATGGCGTCGGAATTCTACAAAACGCAGGTCAGCCGCCATCTGATGATCGGCGTGCGCGCGGTTGAATCGCTTCGAGAGATGCCTTTGGAGAGGCTACACAGCCGGAAGTTGCGCAGTTTCGAAGAAACCGCCTTTCTTTAAGTCCATTTTCCGCCTGTTATGGCAGAAACAGCGTTACAAATTCTTGTGACCTGCCGGAATCACAGGTTAAGGTCCGGAATACTAAGCAAACCCGTACGGGAAGGGAGAGCCGCACATGGCCAATAAACCGATGACCAAGACGCAACTCGTCGCCACTCTGGCCGAGAAGATGGACACCGACAAGAAATCGGCATCCGGGGCCCTCGACGCGATCGTCGAAATCATCACCGAAGAAGTTTCCAACGGCGGTGCCGTGACCCTTCCGGGCGTCGGCAAGATCATGTGCCGGGAACGTCCC
>NZ_CXSU01000011.1:259066-271101 GCF_001403795.1 Jannaschia donghaensis
ATCCGGAGCTGTCATCTCGAAACGATCTAAGGCCCCACGGGGCCTTTTTTCATGTCCCGCGCTTGCCTGTCCGGCGAAATTCGCGAAGGTCCGCGCATGGACCCGCGCGCGATAATCTATGGCCTGCTGTTCGCGCTTATGTGGTCGTCGGCCTTTACCTCCGCCCGCATCATCGTGGCCGAAGCCCCCCCGATCCTGTCGCTGTCCCTGCGGTTCGCCATATCCGGCGTGCTGGGCGTCGCCATCGCTTATGCCATCGGACAACGCATGACGCTGACACGGGGCCAGTGGCGGGCCGTCGTGATCTTCGGGATCTGCCAGAACGCGCTGTATCTGGGTCTGAACTTCGTCGCGATGCAGTGGATCGAAGCCTCCCTCGCCGCGATCATCGCATCCTGCCTGCCGCTTTTGGTGGCCTTGGCCAACTGGGTGATCTTTTCGGAGCGGACGAAACTGCTTGGCGTCGCGGGCCTTCTGGCGGGCACCGTCGGGGTCCTGCTGATCATGGGCACCCGGTTGCAGGGCGGGGCAGACATCACCGGGATCGCGCTGTGCCTGCTGGCGGTCGTGGCCCTGACGGTCGCCACCCTATCGGTGCGCGGCGCATCTGGCGGCGGCAACCTGTTGATGGTCGTGGGGCTTCAGATGCTGGTCGGGGCCGCAACGCTCCTGCCGGTCGGACTGGCGCTCGAAACTTGGGACGTCATTTGGACGACGCGCCTGATCGCCGCCCTGGCCTATACCACGCTGATACCCGGCCTTGCCGCGACGTGGATCTGGTTCCTGCTGGTCGCCCGCATCGGCGCGACCCCGGCGGCGACGTTCCACTTCCTCAACCCGTTCTTCGGCGTGGTGATTGCCTGGGCGCTCTTGGGGGAACGCTTGGGGCCGCTCGACGTCGTGGGCGTTCTGATCGTCACATTCGGCATCTTGGCCGTGCAGCTGAGCCGTCTGCGACGAACGTAGCTTCTTCGTTTCGGACGTATCCTCGCGGGTGGACGTCAGACGACCCCCACCCACTCAACCGATCCGACCGCCCGCATCGCCAACCTGCCCCCGGTGCAACAGGAAATGGTCCAGCACGACGCAGGCCATCATCGCTTCGGCCACGGGCACGGCGCGGATGCCGACGCAGGGGTCGTGGCGGCCCTTGGTGACGATGGTGGTGTCTTCGCCCGATTTCGTGATCGTGCGCCGTTCGGACAGGATGGACGACGTCGGCTTGACCGCGAAGCGGACCACGACATCCTGACCCGTGCTGATACCGCCCAGGATACCGCCCGCATGGTTCGACGAATAGACCGGGCCGTCCGGTCCCATTGAAATCTCGTCGGCATTGTCGCGCCCTGTCAGGCGGGCGGCGTTCATGCCCTCGCCGATTTCCACACCTTTCACGGCGTTGATCGACATCATCGCGGCCGCCAGATCGGTGTCCAGCTTGCCATAGACCGGCGCACCCAGCCCGACGGGCAAGCCGCGCGCAACGCATTCGATGACGGCCCCGACGGAATTATGGTCGTCCTTGCGCAGCCAATCCAGATGGTCCGCAAACTCGCCCGCCGCCATGGGATCGGGGCACCAGAAATCGTTCCGCCCGATTTCGTCCCAGTCGAACCGCGACCGGTCGATCGTCAGCTCACCCATCTGCACCATATAGCCGGTCACCTGAACCGACGGCGCCAACAGGCCCAGCGCCGACCGCGCGACCCCGCCCGCCGCGACCCGCGACGCCGTTTCCCGCGCCGACGACCGGCCACCGCCGCGATAGTCGCGGATGCCGTATTTCTGCCAATAGGTGATGTCGGCGTGACCCGGGCGGAATTTCTCGACGATGTCGCCGTAATCCTTGGACCGCTGGTCGGTGTTGCGGATCATCAGCTGGATGGGCGTACCCGTGGAAACCCCCTCGAACACGCCGGACAGAATCTCGACTTCGTCCGCTTCCTTGCGCTGCGTGGTATGCTTGGACTGGCCCGGCTTGCGCTTGTCCAGCCAGTGCTGGATGTCCCCGGCCGCGACGGGCACGCCCGGCGGGCAGCCATCGACGGTGGCCCCCAGCGCGGGGCCATGGCTTTCGCCCCAGGTCGTGACGCGGAACAGGTGGCCGAAGGAATTCAGGGACATGAGACGCCTCTTGATTGCGCATCGGGCCTAGCGCAGCAGACGCGGCAAGGCAATCGACGCCCGGGTCAGTCCAGCGCGGTGATCCGGTGTCCGGCAGACCTCAGGCGATCGGCCAGATGTGCGATATGTGCCGGTCCGACCTCGCAGCAGCCGCCGATGATCGTGGCACCCAGATCGACCCATTGCGCTGCGAAATCGGCATAGACCTGCGGTGTAAGGTTGCGCGTCGTCAGCGACGCGACGGTCCCGCCCGGCGTCAGTGCCTCGACGGCCACGAATCCGTTCGCATAGGCCCCGAACCGCGTCCCGCTGCGCGCCAGGATCGGCATCGCCCGGGTGATCGCCTCGGGGGTGGAGCAGTTGAGGAAGATGCCGTCGGGCGCTTTGTCGGCAAGGATCGCAACAGCCTCTGTCAGATCTTCGCCAGACCGCAGGCGATCGGACATATCGTCGGCGATCGACAGGCCCAGATAGACCGGCACGTCCGTTTCCCGCGCGGCGTCGAGGGCTGCGCGCGCCTCGGTAATATTGGACATCGTCTCGATCAGGAAGACGTCGACGTGACCCGCCTGCGCCGCCACGATCCGGCGGTAATCGGCAAGCGACGCGTCATAACCCATCGCCGCGTCCGCGTGGAAACTGGCCACCAGCGGCGGCAGGCAGCCCGCGATCTGCACGCCTGTCCCGGTCGATCCCGCGCGGCGAATTGCGTCCTGCGCGATGCGGATCGCACTGGCCTGCGCGGCGTCGAACTGCGCCGCATCGCCATCGCGGGCCATGCGCGCGGGCGTCACGGCATAAGTGTTGAGCGTAATGACCCGCGATCCTGCGTCGATGAAGGCACGGTGAACGTCGGCGATCACATCCGGCGTGTCGAACATGACCTGCAGCGACCAGAGCGGGTGGCTAGGCTTGCCCGACCGCGCAATGATCTCCTGCCCATTTCCCCCGTCGAGAAGTGCGATGTCGGTCATAGTCGCCGCGTCCGTCCCATTACAATCGCGCCCGCGTCTGGATCGTTTCGCAGGCGGCGTCCATCTCAAACATTCGCCCGCAGGACCGCCCCGGCAGGATTTGAGGGGCGCGGCGTGCGTCAAGGGGCGACCGAAAAAACCCTGATCACGAAATCGGGAACGAAAGTCGTCGCTAGGTCGTTCGATAGGTACCTGCAAACAAAAAGGTCATTCAAATGAACCGCATTCACCTTACGCTTCTCATGACGACGGCACTCGTCGTTCCCTCGCTCTCCTCCGCGCAAACCGTCGAAACCGCCTGCAGCGATTTGGGCGAAGTGCTCATCGTCGGTCTGCCCGACGGAGCCGGCGATCAGGAAGAACTGACCAAGATCGTCAACGAAGGCGATGGTGAAGCCTGTCTGGTCGAGCTGACCCGCGTGGTCGAGATGACCGACACCGATGAGGCCACCGTTGCAGACACCGCGCAGACGACCGTCACCCTGCAGGACGAGGTGACCGTCGGCGGTCGCGTTCTTCTTGACCAGTCGCCCCCGCGCGTCGATGTCCAGGAAGGCACGACCGATGTGGAAATCGATCAGGGTGCCCCCACGGTCGACGTGGTCGAGAATGCCGGCGAGATTGTCGTGCGCCAAGCTCCCGCCACCATTACGGTGGACATGCCCGCCCCGACCATCCGGATCGAGCAGGCCGCCCCCGAAATCATCATCACCATGCCGGACCCCGATGTGACCGTCGGCAACGCGCAGCCCACCGTTCGCGTGGTTCAGGCCGATCCGGTCATTTCCGTGACCCAGGCCCCGCCGGGCGTCGAACTGGAGCTTTCGCGGATCGCGGAAGGTGAAGAAGGCGGTTTCGATATTTCCGATCAGCGGACCGGTCAGTCCTATCGCGCCGGCTCTGCCCCCGAAGAGATGACGACGGACGATGCCGAAGTCACCATCACCAAGGCCGAGCCCAACGTCATCATGACCGACCCTGCCGGCGAAGCGACCGTCAACATCGAGCGTGCGCAGCCCGATGTTCGCGTCGAGCAGGCCGAGCCGACCGTGAACTTCAACATGGCCGATCCGACCGTCGAATTCACGCAGTCGGGTGAAGCCACCGTCACGTTCGAGCAGGCGTCGATGGACGAGAACATGGACGCCGAGACGATGGCCGACTCCGATGATGCGACGGACGCCGCCGCAATGACGGATACCGACGCGATGGCCGAATCCGACGCCGAAGAGACCGACATGGCCGACGACACCATGACTCCGATGACCGACGAGGTGGACGCCGAAGCCGCCGAGACGGGCCTCGTGGTGACGGACGGCGACATGGACGCCACCGAGACTGCTGACACGGACGCACCGATGACGATGGCCGGCCCCGCGATCGAGCGTGATGGCTACACCCTTGCCACCCTCTCGGACACCGAGGCCGACACTCTGATCGGAACGAACCTCTATGGCATCAACGATGAGGACATCGGCGAAATCGGCGATCTCGTAATCGGAAGTGACGGGTCGATCGAGTCGGTTATTGTCGAAGTCGGCGGGTTCCTTGGTCTGGGCGAGAAAGACGTCCGCCTGCCCTTCGAGCGCCTGTCGATCCTGCGGTCCGAAGACGGTGACATCCGGTCGTACATCGACTCGACCGAAGAAGAGCTGGAGTCGATGCCCGAGAACTGATCTCGCCATCATCGACAGAGAGGGGCCGCCTGTTGAGGCGGCCCTTTTTCGTGTCGGCCGACCTCCTTCTTCCCAAAGCTTCGCGACCGACGGGGCTGGTGCCGGGCGTGGGCTTGTCATATCAAGTCAGCACCTCGGGGGGCCTGACAACAGGCTGAGATGCTTCAAAGCGACCCGTTGAACCTGAACCGGTTAAGACCGGCGGAGGGAAGGTGCGATGTCCGCGGGCATCCGATGCTCCTCACCCCCGTCCGTCGCCATGGGAGTGAAAGACATGCAACGCACCACCACCATCGCAGCGGGCCTGATCCTCATTTCGGCGGCTGCCACCGCGGAACCGCTGACGGTCTATGCCCCCGATTACTTCGGCAGCGAATGGGGCCCCGGCCCCGCGATCAAGACGGCCTTCGAAACGTCCTGCGATTGCGAGATCGAATACGTGACCGGCGACCTGTTGCCGCGCCTGCGGCTGGAGGGCGACCGCACGTCGGCGGACGTCGTGATCGGCCTGAACACCGACGACGCCGAACGCGCGCGCCAAACCGGTCTTTTCGCCCCGCATGGCGTCGATATCGACGGGCTGACCATGCCGGTCGACTGGACCGACGATACCTTCGTGCCGTTCAACTGGGGCCATACCGCCTTCGTCTACGACGCCACCAAGATGGACGCGCCCGAAAGCTTTGCCGCCCTGCTGGACGCCCCCGACGACCTGCGCATCGCGATCCAGGATCCGCGCACCTCCGTGTCCGGTCTGGCGCTGGCGTTATGGATCCATAACGTCTTCGGCGACGACGCAACCGACGCCTGGGCGCGGCTGGCCCCCAAGATCGTCACCGTGACGCGGGGCTGGTCCGAGGCCTATGGCATGTTCACCGAAGGAGAGGTGGATATGGTGCTCAGCTATACCACCTCTCCGGCGTATCACATCGTCGCGGAAGACGACGAAACGAAGAAGGCCGCGCTTTTTCCCGAAGGCCATTACGTGATGGTCGAGACCGTCGGACAAATCGCCGACACCGATCAGCCGGAGCTGGCACAGGCCTTCCTCGACTTCATCCTGACGGAAGACTTCCAGACGATCATTCCCGAAGGCAATTGGTCGATGCCGGCAAAGCTGGCCTTCGATAAACTGCCCGAGGCGTTCCAGACGCTGCCGCTGCCAGACAAGGCGTTGATCTACGCCGCGCCCGAAGCCGAAGCCCTGCGCGACACGGTCGTCGGCGAATTCCAGGCCGGCTTCGGGCGCTGACATCATGGGACCCCGCCTTGGAGTGATCGCGGCAGCGGTCGTGGCGGGTGCCCTTCTGCTGCCGTTGATCGCCGTCGCCTGGCGGGCGGAGGGCTGGTCCGGCATCGATGCACGCGACTGGGGGGCGCTGTGGTTCACGCTCTGGCAGTCCGTCGTGTCGGCCACAGTGTCGATCCTGTTGGCAATTCCGGTCGCACGCGCGCTGGCCCGGCGCGATTTTGTCGGACGGGGGGGCGTCGTCCTGCTGCTTGGGGCGCCCTTCATTCTGCCGGTGATCGTCGCCGTTCTGGGCCTTGTCGCCGTCTTCGGGCGGTCCGGGCTGGTGAATGGGGCGCTCGACTCGCTCGGGCTTGGGCCGGTGTCGATCTATGGCTGGCAGGGCGTGATCCTTGCCCATGTCTTTTTCAACATGCCGCTGGCAACCCGCCTGATCCTACAGGGCTGGCACGCCATTCCGGGGGAACGACTGCGGCTGGCGGCATCGCTGGGCTTCACGGCCACAGATACGTTCCGCCGCTTGGAATGGCCGATGTTGCGCAGCGTGGTACCCGGCATCTTTCTGGTGATCTTCCTGATCTGCACGACATCTTTTGCCGTGGCGCTCGCCCTTGGCGGCGGGCCGGGAGCCACCACGGTGGAATTGGCCATCTATCAGGCGTTCCGCTTCGATTTCGACCTGTCGCGCGCCGCTCTTCTGGGCGCGATACAGCTTACGCTGGGGGCCACCGCCGCCCTGCTGTCGTTGCGCTTCGCGCTGCCGTCGGGGTTCGGGGCCGGGCAGGACCGGGCCGTTGCGCGCTGGGACAGCCGAACACCACTTCTACGCCTGCAGGACGCGGTCGCCATCGGGCTGGCCTGCGCATTCCTGCTGATCCCCGTGGGGCTGGTGCTGGCCGATGGTGTCTTCGCAGTGTTCGATCTGCCCGCCACGGTCTGGTGGGCGGCGTTTCGATCGTTGGTGATGGCGCTGATCGCGGCGGCCCTGACTACCACGATCGCCTTCCTGATGGCGCTGGCGGTCGTTGAAACCCGTCGGGGCGGCTGGATCGATCTTGTCGGATCGCTTTCGATCGCGGCGTCGCCGTTGGTCCTCGGGACCGGATTGTTCCTGATCCTGCTGCCCGTGGCGAACCCCGTCTCGCTGGCCCTGCCGGTCACGGTCTTCGTCAACGTGGTGCTGGCCCTGCCCTTCGCGCTGCGCGCCCTGATCCCGGCGATGCGGACCCTGATGGCGGACTACGGCCGGCTGTCCGCGTCGCTGGGTCTGTCCGGATGGGCGTGGACACGCCTTATCGCCTTGCCCCGCCTGCGCGGTCCGATCGGGTTCGCTGCCGGATTGACGGCGGCGCTGTCGGCCGGGGACCTGGGCGTGATCGCGCTGTTCGGCGCACCGGACCGGGCGACGCTGCCGCTGGTGCTTTATCAGCTGATGGGGTCGTACCGTATGGAGGAGGCAAAGGCCGCCGCCCTCATCCTCGTCGTGCTGTCTCTGGGCCTCTTTTGGCTGTTCGAACGTGGGGGACGCCGTGCTGACGCTTGAGGATATCATATTGGCCCAGGGCGATTTTACCCTGCGGGCCGAGGTCGATCTGCCTTCGGGTGGAATCACGGCGCTGATGGGGGCCAGCGGGTCGGGCAAATCGACTCTTTTGGCGGCGATCGCCGGATTTCTGCCCGTCGCATCCGGTCGAATGACCATCGCCGGAGTCGATGTGACCGACCTGCCCCCCGGTGACCGGCCGCTGTCGATCTTGTTTCAGGATCAGAACCTGTTTCCGCATCTGACAATCGCGCAGAATGTCGGACTTGGCCTGCGCCCGGACCTGCGGCTGACATCCGAACAGGGTACCGCCCGGGATGCGGTGCTGAATAAAGTGGGGCTTGCGGGGCTGGGCGGGCGGCGTCCGGCCGAAGTGTCCGGTGGACAGCAAAGCCGTGCGGCGCTGGCGCGCGCGTTGCTGCGTGGACGCCCCTGGTTGCTGCTGGACGAACCATTTTCGGCCCTCGGCCCGGCCCTGCGCCGCGAGATGCTGACGCTTCTGCGGGACACGGCGCGCGACGAGGGCCAGTCGGTCCTGATGGTGACCCACGCCCCGGAGGATGCGATCGCCGTGGCGGACCGGACCATCCTCATCTCGGACGGAGCGTTGGAGCCACCGATGGCGACGGTGGATCTTTTCGCCGATCCGACGCCGGCCCTTCGGGCGTATTTGGGGTGAACGAAAAAGACCCCGCACAAGATGCGGGGCCTTTCATGGCATTATGATCGGCCGATCAGTTGGTTGCTTCAGCGTCCTCGGCTTCGGCTTCGGCGTCCCCGAACTGCGCCAGGAAGGCGTAGAGGTTCAGGGCATCGTCCTCGGCGCGAACCTTATAGGACATCTTGCCGCGACCACTTTCGCCGCTGACTTCGCGCAGGTGACCGGTGGGGTCCATGACGTAGGGCACGAAGTTCGCCTCGTCGTAGATCATCCCGGCTTCGCCGGCGGCGATGATCAGGTCGGAATAGCGGAAATCCTCGACGGTGCCGGCGGTACGGCCGACGACGCCATAGAGGTTCGGGCCGGTCTTCGCGGCGCGACCCGCCAGAACTTCACCGTCGGCGTTTTCGACGACGTGGCAGGCCTGGCATTGGCGGAAAGCGGCTTCGCCTTCGGCGGCATCGCCGGTCGCGGCCAGATGGGCATCGGCAAAAGCAGGTGCGGACAACAAGGCCGTGGTGGCGAATGCGATGGCAAGTTTCATAGAGTTTCTCCCTGTACGTAGAACTGTCTGATTATCTAGACCCGGACAGCAGCACTGCAAGGCACTAAACTGCAACACAAATATATGCAGCCCTGCTTCACGTGTCGTTTCATGCCAATTCGCCCCGTCTTGGCCCTTGGTTTTATGACATAATACACTACCTTATTGCGTAACCGGCCCCGCGTGATGCGCCAAAAATCGTATCGCTGCATATTTGAAGGATCTCTGATGAGTATCCGCGACATCCGACTTCGTAACGATCTTCCGATGGAATCCGCGTCTGCGGGTCTGGCGGACGTCGTCATTTCCGTATCACGCGATGACCGCGTGATCGACGTACAATGGCAGGATGCGCGGGGGGCCGCGACGGGCCGCGACTGGATCGGCAGATCCCTGTTCGATCTGACGTCCCCAGCATCGCAGGCTCAGATCCTGCGCGCGCTTCGATCCTTGGGCGACCGGTCGCCGGCACCTTCGCGGGCGCAGATTTCGCTGTCGTCCGACACGGGTGCCGCGACCGTTCTTTCGGTTCTGGTTCAGCCGGCCGGCGACGGATACGAATTGATCGGTCTGGATCAAGGACCGATGATCGACGCAGTCGCACGGTCCGACAGGCTGCAAGCCGCGTTGGAAGCCGCCCATAACGAAGATCGCGACACCAGTGGGCTGCACCGTGCGGTAATGACGCATCTGCATGACGCGATCGTGGTCGTCGATGTCTCCACCGGGCGCATCCTCGACTTGAGCAAGCCCGCCGTGGGTCTGCTGGCCGTGGCCGCCGAAGGGCACGGGTCGCTCGCCTCCGGCACGGCGTTCACGCAATGTTTCGAAGGACGCCGCAGGACGGAATTCATCGAAAGTCTCTGTTCCGCCGCGACGGCCAACCGGACCGTGACGGCCGAATTGCGGGCGGGTCGCGGGCATGTCACGCTGAAACCGGACCTTGGCCGCATCGACGATGCCGTCGTCCTGATCTGCCATTTGTCCACCGACGAGGAAACGTCCGAGACGACCGAATTCGATGCCACGCTGGAGCGGAGCGTCGACGCCGTCGTCTGCCTGGACGAGCGGGGCCGGATCATTCGAACCAATCCGGCCTTTCTGCGAATGGTGTCCGCCGCGTCCCACAGCCTGGTCGAAGGGTGCAATATGATGACCCTGCTGCTGCGCGGGGCGATCGACATCAAGGCGATGACGGACCCCAAGCGCCCGGCGACCTTCTCCACCCATCTTGTCGGTCTGACGGGTCAGCGCACGACCGTCGAGATCACCACCGCCGATCTGCCGGGCGGCGGTCATGGCCTAATCCTGCGCGATGTCGGCCTCGCGGCGATTACGCGCGGTCCGGCCGAAGATTCCGCAGCCGAAAGCCAGACGCGCGCCGAGTCGGATGCGGCACGACAGGTCGGCACCGTTCCGCTGCGCGATATCGTGGCGGGCATGACGGATGTCATCGAACGCGAATGTGTCGAAACGGCGCTGACGCTGACGCGAAACAATCGCGTGGCGGCCGCTGAGATGCTGGGCCTCAGCCGACAAAGCCTCTATGTTAAGCTTCGCAAGTTTGGCTTGCTCGACAACAAGGGCGATCAGTAGGCCCTGCGCACGATATGGGATACCGATACGCCGATGACCTTCGACACCGTGACCCCGACGGGGCAGATCATGATCCCCGCCTGGGTCGATGGGACGCTGCGGCCCGTCGAAAAGCTGGAGGCCCATCAGCGTGGCCTGAAACACAAGGCGGTGTCGGTCTTCGTCATGTCGGGCGACCGCCTTTTGATCCAGAAGCGCGCGCAGGGAAAATACCACACGCCGGGCCTTTGGGCGAACACCTGCTGCACACATCCACATTGGGGCGAAGACGCTAGGGATTGCGCAATCCGCCGGTTGGATGACGAGCTGGGGATCACCGGCGTGTCCCTGACCCGGCGGGAACCGATCGAATACCGCGCCGATGTCGGCGGTGGCCTGATCGAGCATGAGGTTGCGGAGGTGTTCATCGGAATGACCGATCAGAGCCTGTCGATCACACCACGCCCCGACGAAGTCGAGACGACGCGGTGGGCCCCGATGGCGGACCTGATGCGCGAGATCGAGGAGACGCCGGACGGCTTCACACCCTGGATCCGCATCTATCTGCGAAATCATCACGCCCGCATCTTCGGGGGGGTGGAAACATCCTGAAAATTGAAGTGCCCGCATCGCACGAGACAGAGAACGACCAGACTGTCGATCGAATGATGCGGGCCCACAACCCAGACCCAAGGGCCGGGAAGATCCTGACGTTCACCAAGGCCCGATCGGGACGGTCCCACGGCTGCTGTCGGCGGATACTGTAAACGTATACGTACAAGTAGATACGTCAACCTGGATTTACAGTATGCGGTGGATTAATTTTCTTCACACCTGCGCTCAGCGCGAAAAAACCAATCGGGAGAAGGTATAATGAGCGAATTCCCAGGCTGGCACGGAACCACGATCATCGGTGTCAGAAAGAATGGACAGGTCGTTGTCGCAGGTGACGGTCAGGTCAGTCTTGGCCAGACGGTCATCAAGGGCACGGCCCGCAAGGTGCGCCGTCTGTCGCCGGGCGGCCATGACGTCGTCGCGGGGTTCGCAGGCTCGACGGCGGATGCCTTCACCCTACTGGAGCGGTTGGAGACCAAGCTGGAGGCAACGCCCGGTCAACTGGCCCGCGCCAGCGTCGAGCTTGCCAAGGACTGGCGCACTGACAAATACCTGCAGAAACTGGAGGCGATGCTGATCGTCACCGACGGTGCCGACCTGTTCGTCATCACCGGCGCCGGCGACGTGCTGGAACCTGAAAACGACGTCGCCGCCATCGGGTCGGGCGGCAATTTTGCCCTGGCCGCAGCCCGCGCGCTGATGGAGGGCGATCTGTCGGCGGAGGAGGTGGCCCGCAAGGCGATGTCCATCGCGGCAGAGATCTGTGTCTACACCAACGGAAACCTGACCGTGGAGTCCATCGACGCATGATCACGCGCGACGACCTTCGGGCCGCCGTTCAGGCGGGCCAATTGTCGGAGGCGCAGGCCGCCGGCCTGATCGGTCTGGCCGATGCGCGCCTGACCGCACGCGACGCCGCCGATACGCGGGATGAGCCGTTCGAGTTGTTCCGCGGCTTCAACGAGATCTTCATCGTCATCGGCCTGTCGATCCTGACGATGGGCTGGCTGGGCGTTTGGGCCCTGATCGCGGGCACTTCCAACGGGTTCGGGACGGTCTGGGCCGTCGCGGGCG
>NZ_CXSU01000011.1:271257-342788 GCF_001403795.1 Jannaschia donghaensis
CGACAGCTTTTCCCTGCTGGGCGGGGTGAACTTCGGCATCGAAACCGTGCCGCTGGGATTGACGGTCGCGACGGTCGCGGTGTTCTGGTGGCGCTACCACGTGCCCTTCGCCATGGCGTTGATGGCAGCGGCGGCGTTCGGAATGCTCCTGTCCGTCCTGGGGGCGGCGTCCGGCAGGTCGGTCACCCTGTCGGAGGTCTTCCTTTTGTCAGCGGATGGTCAGTTCGCCTGGGGCACCTTGATCTTTGGCCTGGCCCTTTTCGCACTGGCGATGCGGTTCGACATGTCCGATCCGCACCGCATGACGCTGCGGTCCGCCAACGGGTTCTGGCTGCATGTCATCGCGGCCCCCGCCATCGTGAACACCGTCGCACTGACCCTGCTGCAATCGGACGGCGGCGCGGCCCTGTCCCTGCTGGTCCTGGTTCTGATCGGGGTCGCGGTCGTGGCGGTGATCATCGACCGACGCTCTTTTCTGATTTCGGCCGTCGGTTATACCGTCGCCATCATCTCCTCTGCGTCGGAGGGGGACACGATCGCCGTTGCAATCCTGATCCTGGGCGTGGGGCTCGTGGGGCTGGGGGCGGGGTGGCAGACAGTGCGCGCGGGTCTGATGGGCGGTGTCCCCGCCCGGTTGCGCCACCGCCTGCCCCCGTCGCGTTAACCGCCCAACTTGGCCATGCCGAGGGGGACGTTGTACTGCTCGCACCAGATCCAGACCTCATTGTATTGGCTGGGGTCGATGCCGGCGGGAATGGTGTAGCTCGACGCGCCCGACGTGTTCTTCAACAAACCCATAAGGGTGCTGGCGTCGTATCCGTCGCGGCCCAGCGCGACCTTGGGATCGGGCGCGTTCCCGAAACGGAAATCATCCAGCAGGTTGACCTGATCGCCCGCCACCTCGGCGGTGCCCGAAATGCCGTAGCGTGCGGCCCCGGTAAAGGTCCCAAGGCGGCCGTGGCCCCCGGCGAAGATGGGAACCGCACTTGCTGCGACAAGGCCGCCTGCGGTCAGGGACATAAAGGAACGACGGTTCATGGAATTCTCCGGGTGTGGGCGTCTGATGCAGACTGCGCGACGCCTGCGGTATCTGCATAGCCCACCCCACGCGCACGTGAGCATCGTTGCGTTTCCGTGAACGGCGCTTAGGTAGGGAGAGACCTATCCGGAGTGCCACATGACCGACCTGACCCCGCGCGAGATCGTATCCGAACTCGACCGTTTCATCATCGGGCAAAAGGATGCGAAGCGGGCCGTATCGGTGGCCCTGCGCAACCGTTGGCGGCGCAAGCAGCTGGGCGACGATCTGCGCGACGAGGTCTATCCCAAGAACATCCTGATGATCGGCCCCACCGGCGTCGGCAAGACCGAGATCAGCCGCCGTCTGGCCAAGCTGGCGCGCGCGCCGTTCCTGAAGGTCGAGGCGACGAAATTCACCGAAGTCGGATACGTCGGGCGTGACGTCGAACAGATCATCCGCGATCTGGTCGATGCCGCCATTGCGATGGTGCGCGAACAAATGCGCGAGGATGTGAAATCCAAGGCCCACGGCGCCGCCGAAGACCGGGTGATCGAAGCGCTGGCCGGGACGGATGCGCGCGAAGGCACGCGCGAAAGTTTCCGCAAAAAGCTGCGCTCCGGGGAGTTGGACGACAAGATCATCGAACTGGAGGTGGCGGATACCTCGAACCCCATGGGCATGGCGATCCCGGGTCAGCCGGGCATGGACCAGATGGCCAACCTTGGCGATCTGTTCGGCAAGATGATGCAGCGCAAGGTCAAGAAGCGGATGACCGTCGCCGCCTCCTATGAGTTGCTGATCGACGAGGAGGCCGACAATCTGCTGGATGATGAGGCCGTCAAGCGCGAGGCGGTGCGATCGGTGGAGCAGAACGGCATCGTCTTCATCGACGAGATCGACAAGGTCGCCACCCGAAAGGACGTGCGCGGCGGCGATGTCAGCCGCGAGGGCGTGCAGCGCGACCTGCTGCCGCTGATCGAAGGCACGGTGGTGTCCACCAAGCATGGCACGGTCAAGACCGATCACATCCTGTTCATCGCCAGCGGGGCGTTCCACATCGCCAAACCGTCGGATCTGCTGCCAGAATTGCAGGGCCGCCTGCCCATCCGGGTGGAGCTGCGCGCCCTGACCGAGGAGGATTTCGTCCGCATCCTTACAGAGACCGACAATGCGCTGACGCGGCAGTACACGGCGCTGATGGCGACCGAGAAGGTGACCGTCACCTTCACCGACGAGGGCATTGCCGCTTTGGCGCGTATCGCCGCGCAGGTGAACGAAAGCGTGGAGAACATCGGCGCGCGCAGACTCTATACGGTGCTGGAGCGTGTGTTCGAGGAGCTGTCCTTCGACGCCCCTGACAAACCGGGCACCGAAGTCACCATCGACGCCGCCTTCGTCGAGGCGCAGCTGGGTGAACTCGCGCGGTCCACCGACCTGTCCCGCTACGTGCTCTGAGGCGTTGACGGGCCCCGCCGCCTATCTGGGTTTTCTGCGCGAAAACGCGGCGTTTCTGTCGGCCGGCGTTCTGATCTGCTTCACGTCCAGCTATGGTCAGACGTTCTTCATCTCCCTGTTCGCGGCCGACATCATGCGCGATTTCGATCTCTCGGATGGGGATTGGGGCCTTGTCTACACGGTGGCGACGACCCTTTCAGCCGGGTTGATGGTCTTTGCCGGTGGCCTGACCGACCGGCTTCGCGTCCGCCAGTTGGCCATGGTCGCGGCTATCGGGCTGGCCCTTGCCTGCCTCTCGATGGCCAGCGTGTCGGGGGCCGCCGCGCTTACCACGACAGTGCTGGCCCTGCGCCTGTTCGGACAGGGCCTGATGAGCCACATTTCAGCCGTCGCCATGTCGCGTTGGTTCATCGCAACCCGCGGCAAGGCGCTGTCGATCTCCTCCATGGGGTTCGCCCTGGGGCAGGCCACCCTTCCGATCGTCTTCGTCGCGCTGCTGGCGGTGTTCGACTGGCGCGTGCTGTGGGTCGGCGCCGCCGGTCTGGTCCTGATGTCGATGCCCGTCACGCTGCGCCTTTTGCGCGCCGAGCGGACGCCGCAGTCGCTGGCCACCGAAGCATCGGCGGTCGGGATGGACGGTCGGCATTGGACCCGCGGGGCAATGCTGCGGCATTGGCTTTTCTGGATGCTGATCCCCCTACTGTTGGGGCCGCCCGCCTTCGGCACCGCGCTGTTCTTCCACCAGGTTCATCTGACGGACGTGAAGGGGTGGGATCTGCTGGACTACGTGGCCTTGATGCCGATCTTCACGATCGTTTCCGTCTCTGTGACGTTCGCGTCCGGCGCGTTGATCGACCGGTTCGGGACCGGCGTTTTGATCGCGATCTATCTGCTGCCCTTTGCGGCGGCCTTCGTCCTGATCGGCGCGGCGTCATCGCTTGTCGGGGCGGCGGTCGGACTGATGGTGCTGGGGATCGGGACGGGGGCACAGGCGACGGTGCCGACGGCGTTCTGGGCCGAATACTATGGCACGCGGCACCTCGGCTCGCTCAAGGCAATGGCCGTGGCGATCATGGTGCTGGGGTCCGCCATCGGGCCGGGCCTGACCGGACTCCTGATCGACAAGGGATTCGATTTTCCCGCCCAGATGCCGGCGATCGCCGCGTACTTCCTATTGTCGGCGATCTTGGCGGCGGCGGCGGTTTTACGAGCCAGAAAGGCTCTAACGCCGCAGATAGACATAATAGGCGCCTGATCCCCCGTGGGACCGATGCGCCTCCGTCACCTGCAAAACCAGCGACGACAACGGGGCCAGCCGCAACCACTGCGGCACCTGATGTTTCAGCACGCCAAGCCGGGTCGGGATCGGCCCGTGATCTGGCTTTACCTTGCCCTTGCCGGTCACCACAATCACCAGACGCTTACCGTCGGCCTGCGCAGACAGGATAAACCGGGTCAACGCGGGATGCGCGACGTCCAGCGTCATGCCGTGCAGGTCCAGCTTGGCTTCGGGCCTCAATTTCCCCGCCCGCATCCGCTGGTGCGTCTTGGCATCCATCCGAAGGGGTGCCTTGTTCACCTGATCGGAAATCGACGGCATCAGCGCGTGACCGGACGTCTGCGGTCTGGCCCGACTGCCCATCTCGAAGGGCGCGACATAGCGGGGGCGTTGCGGTTTCGGCATCGGCGACGCACCTGCGGCGGGCGGTTCGGGGTCGGGCCGATCCGGATGCAGGGGATCGGCGGTCCGGCGATACCGGGACCACACCTCCCGGTCTTCGGAACTCAGCCCGCGCCGCCGCTTCATCGGCGCACCAAGGGGACGAACCGACCTGTCTGATTCAACGCGCCCGCCAAAGCACCCGCCGCCTCCCCCGATCCAAAGAACAGATCGGCCCGCCCGGATCCCCGGATCGCGGATCCGGTGTCTTGCGCGATGCAAAGCCGGGCGTGTCCCGCCACTTCGACCCAAACGGGAGTGCCAAGCGGCGTATGCGCCGGGTCGACCGCCAGGCTGCGCAAGGCCGTGACAGGACACAGCGTGCCCATCGGCCCGCCCGACGCGTCGGTTTCGCAAAACATCACATAACTCGGGTTTTCGTTCATCACCGCAATGCCCCGCGCCACGTCGACGCGCAGCCAGGCCTTCAACGCGTCAGCGGTGATGTCCGACCCGAAGATCCCTCGATCGGTCAGCAGCTTGCCAATCGACACATAGGGCTGTCCGTTCCGGCCGGCATAGCCCACGCGCATCATCGACCCATCGGTCAGCCGCAGACGACCCGACCCCTGAACCTGAAGGAAGAACCGATCAACCGGATCGCGAAGCCAAGCAATCTCGTGCCCGATCAAGTCACCCTCGACCCGCGCACGCGGGGTGCTGACCCCATCGGGCGGCAAAGCATGGATGGGGCAAGGAAATTGGTCGGTCCGCGTGCGTGACGCGTCCAGCTCCGGCTCATAATATCCGGTGAAATGGCCCGTCAGGTCGGCTCCGGGCCGGAAAGTCGTTTCGAACCATGACCGCGCATCACCCTGCGGAATGGTCGCGTCGCCAAGGCGCATTGCCGCCATCGCGGCATCCAGATCGTCGGCGTCCCAGCCGTTCAGATCGGCAAACGAAAGCCGCCCCGGTGCGGGGGCGGCATCTGTCTTGGCCGACGGGGTCACGTCACTCGCCCGTGGCGACCAATTTCCAGTTCGGATCGCCGGTGCCCATCTTGCGCGCAAAGGTCCAGATGTCGCGCTGCTTCTTGATGGCGTTGGCGTCGCCTTCGACGACGGTCCCTTCGGCATCCTTTACCACGCTGGTCAGTTCACAGACGAACCGCAGGGTGATCTGCGCGTCACGCGTGTCTTCGTCGAAGGTGGCGTTGCGCACGGTCGTCTCGCGGACACCGATGAAACTTGCGTGGACCTTGAGGCCCTTGTCTTCCCGATCGGCAACGCCAGACAAGAATGCCTCGTAAACGTCTTCCGACAGGAACGGCTGAACCTCGGCCAGGTCGCCGTTCTCAAAGGCCATCAAGATCATTTCGTACGCCTGGCGCGCGCCGCCGACGAACTCGCTGACCGAAAAACCCGGTTCGACCTTCTTCATTGCGGCAAGCGCTTCGGCGTCGTCGCTGCCTTCGTCGACGAAGTCGGTGATGTCGCGGTCGGGGCCCCCTTCGATCACTTCGAAATCGCGGCGCACGCCATCGCTGTCGGGTACGGGCGTGATCTGCGGTTTTTCGAACCCGGTGCGCGTTCCCAAAACGTTTTTGAGCTTTAGCACGAGGAACAGGGCAATCCCGGCAAGGACGAGAAGTTGTATCACGGCGTCGTTCATCCTTTTCTCCGGCACGGTCGGGTCTTGGTATCCCGCCTGAGCCACATATGTAAGTCCGAGGGGGCGTCAAGGAAAGGCGAACCGCCGATCGAGGAGTTCATCATGCCGCTGCTGGCCCTGTTTATCATCGTGCCGATCGTGGAAATCGCCCTGTTCATACAAGTCGGCGGCTTTTTGGGACTTTGGCCGACGCTGGCAATCGTCATCGTGACCGCCATGGCGGGAACCTATCTGGTAAAGCGTCAGGGCCTGGCGGAGATTGCGCGACTCCAGAACTCCCTGAATACGCTGGACAATCCGACGCGACCCTTGGCGCATGGCGCGATGATCCTTGCCTCGGGCCTGCTGTTGCTGACGCCGGGGTTCTTTACCGACGCGGTCGGGTTCCTGTTGCTGATCCCGCAGGTCCGCGACAAGGTGATGCAGGCCGTGCGAAAGCGCATAAACGTCGAATCCTTTACCGTAGGCCCGCAACAATCCCCCCCGCCGCATCCCGATGACGACATCGTGGAGGCGGAATACGTCGAGGTTCCACCACAGGACGGTCCTTCGGGCTGGACCCGGCGCTAGCCGTCGTTGGTGCCGTGTTGTGACGCGGTGCATCGTCTGTTAGGCGAAATCGACCTTTTTTCAGACCCGAGGACACGACCACATGGCCGACAAGGACCAGACCACCAAGACCGAGAACGGTGCCGACACGCCCACGCCGAACGGTGCCGCCCAGCCGCAGCAGATGCCGCAGACACAGGTCCTGGGCCAGTTCATCCGCGATCTGTCGTTCGAGAACGTCGCCATCCAAAAGGGCGTGAAGATGGAAGGCCAGCCAGACATCAACGTCCAGGTCGGGCTTGAAGCCAAGAAACGCAGCACCGAAGGCCAATACGAAGTCGCGGTGAAGTTGAACGTGACGGCCAAGATGAAAGACAACGACGACATCGTCTTCGCGATGGAGCTGGATTACGCTGGCGTCTTCGCGATTTCGAACGTGCCCGAAAACCAGATGCACCCCTATCTGATGATCGAATGCCCGCGTCTGCTGTTCCCGTTCCTGCGCCGCATCGTCTCGGACGTATCGCGCGATGGGGGGTTCCCGCCGCTGAACCTCGAGAATATCGATTTCGTGACGCTCTACCGCAACGAGCTGACCCGCCGCGCGCAAAGCGAAGGCGAGGCTACGACACCGTCCTGATCAGACGACGAACGACATTTCATAGAAAACCCGGTGCGACGCGCCGGGTTTTTTCGTGTCAGCGCCTTTTCCAAAGGGCTGCGTCGCCAAGTGTGTCCACGAAGGCGCGATGCGCCGCAGCCTCGGCTTCGGTCACCCGCGATGGCAGCGGCGATGGGCGGGCGCGCGGCTTCCACTCCCCCGACGCCGACTGAACGCCCGCAGATTGGCTGACCAGAGACATCGTGGGCTGCCGCCCGCCGATCAACTCCAGATACACTTCTGCCAAGATCTCGGAATCGAGCAGCGCGCCGTGCTTGACCCGCGCGGTGTTGTCGATGCCGAACCGGCGGCACAGCGCGTCGAGGGACGCGGGCGAGCCGGGAAACTTCGATCGCGCGATGGCCAGTGTGTCGATGGACCGATCCATGTGCATGACCGGCAGGCCCATCCACTTCAGCTCCGCATTCAGGAATTTCATGTCAAACGCGGCGTTGTGGATCACCAGCTTGGCGTCGCCGATAAAGTCGAGGAACGCCTGACCGACCTGCTTGAAGACGGGAAAATCCTTGAGGAAGTCATCGCCCAGCCCGTGCACCTGAAATGCTCCGTCGGGCATGGACCGTTCGGGGTTGATGTACTGGTGGTATTCCTTGCCGGTGCGCACATGATTGATCAGTTCGATCGCACCGATTTCCACGATGCGGTCGCCGGACTCAGGCTCGAACCCGGTGGTTTCGGTGTCGAGGACAATTTCCCTCATGTCAGCTCCTCCACGATACGGTCGACGGCGGCACGGGCGGTCTCCATGTCCGTCGTCTCGATGATGTAGTCGGCGCGGGCGCGCTTGTCAGCATCGGGCATCTGGCGCGATAGGATCAGATCGACCTCTGACGGTGTCATGGTGCCACGCTCCAAGATCCGCGCGCGTTGGGTGTCGGCATCGACCGTGACGACGGCGATCCTGTCGCAAGCGTCGGCCGTTCCCGTCTCGAACAAGAGCGGCACGTCCCAGACGACAAGGGTATCCGCGCGGTTCCGCATCCAGCGCGCACGGTCCGCCGCCACGAGGGGGTGCACGATCGTGTTCAAATCGTCCAGCGCCGTGTCGGGCTGCGCATTGATTGCGGCGCGCAGGGCCGCGCGGTCGATCGTGTCACCCTTGCGCACACCGGGAAATCGCGCGGCCACGGGGGCGATCGCCGCCCCGCCGGGCGCATAGAGGGCATGGACGACCGCATCCGCGTCCCAGACGGCAATGCCCCGATCCCGGAACATCTGCGCCGTCGTGGACTTGCCCATCCCGATCGACCCGGTCAGGCCCAAAATCACGCCAAAACCGCCCGTCGCAGCGCATCGTCGACTGTCGGGGTGTGGCCGAACCACCGTTCGAACCCCGGAACGGCCTGATGCAGAAGCATGCCCAGCCCGTCGGCCACCTTGGCCCCCCGCAGCTGCGCATCGTGCAGCAACGGTGTCGTCAGCGGCGCGTAGACGATGTCAGTGACCGTCGTATCGGGCTGCAGGCCAGCCAGGTCGAAATGGAGCGGCGGTTGACCCGTCATTCCAAGGCTGGTCGTGTTGATCAACAACCTGTGGTCGGACAGGGCTGCCGGCGCTTCATCCCAGTCGATCGTCGTGACGCGCCCGTCGAACAGATCGGCCAACGCCGCGGCCCGCGTCGTCGTGCGGTTAGCGATGGTAACCTGCGGCGTTCCCGCATCAAGCAGCGCAGCGACGATCCCCCGCGCGGCGCCCCCGGCCCCCAGGACGAGGGCGGCAGCGTCGGTGTCCCGGTCAGGAACCTGTTGATCCAGGTTGGCGATGAAGCCGAACCCGTCGGTATTGTCGGCCAGAATGCGCCCATCATCCGCAAAGGTCAGCGTGTTGGCGGCCTGCACTGCACGCGCGCGATCCGTCACATCGTCGGCAAGATGAAACACGGCTTCTTTGTGGGGAATCGTACAGTTGAGACCGCGAAAGCCAAGATCGGGCAGAAGTCGGAGCGTCGCCTGCAGATTTTCGGGCGTCACGTGCAAAGGCACGTAATGGCCGTCGATGCCGTAGCGATGCAGCCAATGCCCGTGCAGACGTGGCGAGCGGCTTTGCGCAATCGGATCGCCGATGACACCTGCCAAGACGGTCATGTCGCAAGATCCCCGCGATTGGCCAGAAAATCGATCAACGGCAGCAGGGGCAGGCCCAGCACGGCGAAGTAATCTCCCTCGACCCGGTGGAACAACCGCGCTCCCTCCCCCTCCAGCGTGTAGCTTCCTGCGGAATGCCGGATGACGTCCCAGTTCCGGGCTACGTAATCCTCGATGTAGGCACGGCTCGACGCGCGCATCGTCATTCGGACCGTTGCGACATGCCGCCAGATCGGCTTGCCGTCTTCGGCCACGACCGCGGCACTGTGCAGACGATGCGATCCGCCGGTCAGCGCCGTGAGCTGTGCGATGGCCTCTTCCGGCGACGTCGGTTTGGATACCAGCGTCCCATCGTGATCCAATATTTGATCACAGCCCAGGACCAGCCCGCCGTCGCGGATCCTGAGGGCCTTCAGCTCGGCCAAGGCGTCGGCAATGCTACGCGGGGGATGTCCTTCGGCCAGCAACGCCTCCTTCACCATCGCCTCGTCCACGCGCGGGGGGCGTGCCTCGAACGGGATCGCCGCGTTGCGCAGCAGATCCTGACGGGTGCGGGAGGTGGAAGCGAGAATCAGCATGGCACGTGGTTTGGCAACTCTGGGGACAAGGGGGCGAACAACCCGGTGTGAAAACCTGTGACAGGATTGGACCCTGCCGAACCTGAGGACAAGTCGCCGGTTTTCGGCAGGTCCCGTCGAAGTTTTCCGGCCCGGTCAAAGCGCCGTCGTGGCTGTGGGGCGTATGAGTTGTCGGTGGGTCGTATCGCCATATTCCCCAAGACGTTCCACAGGCATAGGCCCTGTGCGGGTTCATGTTGACCTGTTTTTCCTCAGACCCCAGGGACGCGGCATCAATCACGACAGCACGCTGTGCAAGGATTCAGGAGCAAGATTCTATCCCCGATATCCACGCCCCCTACTATCAACTTCATCCTTTCTTGAATCTTTCTTTAAGATAGGAAGACAGGGAAATGAGGGGGGCACATGGCCGATCTGTATCTCTGGCTGAAAGCCGGTCACGTGATCTCCGTCATCGCGTGGATGGCTGGAATATTCTACCTGCCAAGGCTGTTCGTCTATCACGCGGAACAAGCGGGTACGGTGCCGCAGATGGTCCCGGTGCTGGAGACGATGGAGCGGCGGCTGCTCAAGGCGATCATGACGCCGGCGATGATCGCAACATGGGTCTTTGGCCTATCCATCGTGGGGATGGGCGGCATTGACTGGGGCGCGGCCTGGCCGTGGATCAAGGCGGCCTGCGTCGTTGCCATGACCGTCTTCCACATGTGGTGCGCCGGAGAGCGCAAGCGGCTGGCATGCGGCGAGATGAAGACGGGTCGAACTTATCGGTTGATGAACGAGGTGCCGACGGTGCTGATGATCGTCATCGTGATTTCGGTCATCGTGCGGCCCTTCTGATTGACTTGCGCGGCCCCTCTGGTTAGGTCCCTGCCACCGATGGATCGTCCTGGTCCGAAAATCGGTTTTCGAAATTTCCGACGTGGCCGCACCCCAATGGGTCGATCGGCCTGTCCCCTGCAGAGAGCAGCTCCATGCCCGACGACAATTCACCCGACAATGTGCAGCCCGACGGCGCGATGGAACAGCTGAACCTGCGTGACTTGAAGGCGATGTCGCCCAAGGCCCTCGTCGATATGGCTGAAGAGCTTGAGATCGAGAATGCCTCGACCATGCGCAAAGGGGAGATGATGTTCTCCATCCTGCGCGAGCGGGCGGACGAAGGCTGGGAAATCTCGGGTGAAGGCGTCCTGGAGGTCCTGCAGGACGGGTTCGGATTCCTACGCTCGCCCGAGGCGAATTATCTGTCGGGGCCTGACGACATCTATGTCTCACCCGAGGTCATTCGCCAGCATTCGCTGCGCACTGGCGATACGGTAGACGGAATTATCCAAGCCCCTGAAGAGACAGAGAATTACTTCGCCCTGACCAAGGTCACGTCGATCAACTTCGCGGACCCGGAGATGGCCAAGCACAAGGTCAGCTTCGACAACCTGACGCCGCTGTACCCCGATGACCGCTTCGACATGGAAAGCCAGGATCCGACTGTGAAGGACCGCTCTGGTCGGATCATCGATCTGGTTGCCCCCATCGGGAAGGGCCAGCGATCCCTGATCGTGGCACCGCCGCGTACGGGTAAGACGGTGCTGTTGCAGAACATCGCCAAGTCGATCGAGAACAACCACCCCGATTGCTATCTGATGGTCCTGCTGATCGACGAACGCCCCGAGGAAGTGACCGACATGCAGCGGTCGGTGAAGGGAGAGGTGGTGTCGTCCACATTTGACGAGCCGCCCACCCGTCACGTCGCCGTCGCCGAGATGGTGATCGAGAAGGCCAAACGTCTGGTAGAGCATAAGCGGGACGTCGTGATCTTGCTGGACTCGATCACGCGCCTGGGTCGTGCCTACAATACCGTGGTCCCCTCGTCCGGCAAGGTTTTGACCGGCGGTGTCGACGCAAACGCGTTGCAACGGCCAAAACGGTTTTTCGGTGCCGCCCGGAATATCGAGGAAGGCGGGTCGCTGACCATTATCGCGACGGCCCTGATCGACACGGGCAGCCGGATGGACGAGGTGATTTTCGAAGAGTTCAAGGGCACCGGTAACAGCGAGATAGTGCTGGACCGCAAGGTTGCCGACAAACGCGTGTTCCCCGCCATGGACATCCTGAAGTCCGGGACGCGGAAAGAGGAACTGCTGGTCGATCCCAAGAACTTGCAGAAGACGTTCGTTTTGCGGCGGATCTTGAACCCGATGGGCACAACCGATGCCGTCGAGTTCCTGATCGGCAAGCTCAAGCAGACGAAGACCAATTCGGATTTCTTCGACTCCATGAATTCCTGACCCGGAGGATCACAGGGTGGAGGATACGATCTTTGCCCTGGCCACCGCACAGGGAAAGGCAGGCGTTGCGATTGTCCGGATATCGGGGTCGCGGGCGCTCGATGTTCTTGAAAGTCTCGGGGCCAAGGCGCCGCCCCCGCGTGGCAGCCGCCTGACGCTTCTGCGAGATGCTGACGGAGAGATCCTGGACCACGCGCTGACACTGTTCTTTGCAGAGGGGGCGAGTTTCACCGGTGAAAACGTCGTGGAGTTGCACCTGCACGGCAGTGTCGCGGTTGTTCGTGCCGTGCTGCGCACCCTGGGCAACGGCGGCATCGCCCGGATGGCGGAGCCGGGGGAATTCACACGCCGGGCGCTGATGAACGGCCAGCTGGACCTGACGCAGGTTCAGGGTCTGGGCGATGTCATCGAGGCTGAGACGGAAGGCCAGCGCAAACATGCGATGCGCGTCATGGGCGGCGAGGTTGCGGAACGGATCGGCAGATGGCGTCGCGACTTGGTTCGCGCGATCGCCCTGACGGAAGCGACGATCGATTTTGCCGACGAAGACGTACCGGAGGACGTGTCGCACGAAGTTCGCGCATTGGTGACGAAGACGCGAGATGCGATCGATCAGGAACTGACAACCGCTGGCGGAGTTGCGCGGCTGAAGTCCGGGTTCGAGGTAGCATTGATCGGCGCGCCAAACGCCGGGAAATCGACGTTACTGAACGCGCTTACGAAATCCGATGCTGCGATTGTTACAGATGTAGCTGGTACGACTCGCGATATTGTTGAAGTTAGACTTGATATCAATGGGTTACCCGTCACACTATTAGACACGGCTGGGTTGCGTGAAACAGATGATAAGGTCGAGAGAATTGGGGTTGAACGGGCTTTGGCACGGGCCACCAGGGCCGACATGCGCATCTTGCTGTATGAAGATGATATTCCGCCGCTTTGGCCAATTGATAAACATGCCGATGACATGATCGTCCGAACGAAGGGCGACTTATCCGGTGATCACGACGCTATAAGTGCCCATGATGGTCGCGGGTTGAACGAGCTTCTTGCGAAGATTGGTGAACGGCTTAGTTGCCGCATCGCCGACACGGGGCTGATATCGACGGAACGCGATCAGATTGCACTAAGGGCGGCACTGAGCGACTTGGACACCGTTCTTGCAAACCTCGACTTCGATGACCCGGATTTGATTGCGCTGCGCTTGCGGGATGCCGCTACAAGTTTGCAGGGCATCATTGGTGGGGTTGATGTCGAACAGATATTGGATGAAGTCTTTTCTTCATTCTGTATCGGAAAATAGGAATGTTTCACGTGAAACACAGAGATTTCGATATCGTCATCGTCGGTGCCGGTCACGCGGGCACCGAGGCAGCTCACGCCGCATGTCGAATGGGAGTTAAGGTTGCCTTGGTGACCTTCCGGCATGGTGATATCGGCGTCATGTCCTGTAACCCGGCAATAGGTGGTCTTGGCAAAGGTCATTTGGTCCGGGAAATTGATGCTCTTGACGGCATTATGGGGCGTGTGGCGGACAAAGCAGCGATACAATTCCGGCTTCTCAATCGCCGGAAAGGTCCGGCAGTTCGGGGACCAAGGGTCCAGGCTGATCGCGCCTTGTACCAAGCTGCGATGCTGGCGGAAATCGAAAGCACCCCGAACCTTTCTGTAATTGAGGGAGAGGTTGTTGATTTGCTTGCCGAGGCAGACGGGCGCATCACTGGTGTGGCGCTTGCCGATGGGGCAGAGATCCGTGCGGGTGCCACGATATTGACCTCGGGGACCTTCCTGCGAAGCCTGATGCATATCGGCAGCGAAAAGAGCGTTGGTGGAAGAATGGGGGCAGCCGCCTCCATCAAGCTCGCTGATCGGATCCTTGATCTTGGCCTGCGAATTGGTCGTCTCAAAACGGGAACGCCACCCCGGTTGAAAGCCAATTCAATCGACTTCAGTGGTCTTGAACGTCAGGCAGGTGATGCCGATCCAACGTTGTTTTCCTTTCTTCACGACAAGCCATTTGCACCGCAAATTTCCTGTTCGATTACACATACAAACGCCGCGACTCACGACGTCATCAGAAACAACCTCGAACGGTCCGCAATGTATGGCGGTATGATCGATGGGACGGGCCCGAGATATTGTCCTTCTATCGAAGACAAAGTCGTGCGTTTTGCTGAGAAAGATTCTCACCAAATTTTTCTTGAGCCCGAGGGGCTCACATCAGATCTTATTTATCCGAATGGCATTTCGACGTCTTTGCCGGCGGATGTTCAGCAAGATTATGTGAATACTATCAAAGGCTTGGAAAAGGCTGAGATTGTACAGCTGGGCTATGCGATTGAGTACGATTACGTTGATCCTCGGGGCCTCACCTCCGGATTGCAGGTGAGAGGCGTTCCGGGCTTACATCTAGCCGGACAGATTAATGGAACGACCGGCTACGAGGAGGCGGCGGCCCAAGGCCTCGTTGCTGCTGTAAACGCTGTCCGGTCGATCTGGGGGGAAGATGCCGTCCATTTTTCCAGGTCCGAAAGTTACATCGGCGTGATGATCGACGATTTGACGACGCGCGGCGTGACGGAGCCGTACCGTATGTTTACGTCAAGGGCCGAATACCGACTGATGTTGCGGGCCGATAATGCGGACACGAGGCTTACCCCGCTGGGAGCTGCGGTTGGTTGCGTAAGCGCTGAACGGCTTACAGAATTCAATCAAAAGCATGATGCGCTGGCTGCGATGAAAACGCGACTGGAGGCTGTCGATCTTCCAGCTAAGACATTGCGGGAACTTGGGACTGACGTGAAAGAAGATGCTCAGACGCGCACGGGATACGACGCGCTTCGCCTACAGGACTGCGATGTCGATAAGATAATAGCGTTCGTCCCATCTTTGACGGCGGATCATCGCAGTTTGGTGGAACGTCTACAGTGTGATGCAATTTATGAATTTTATATCGAAAGGCAGATCCGGGAGGTCGATATGGTCAGGGCAAACGAAGCTTTGACGATCCCCCGTGACCTTCAATTTTCGTCGATCGGGGGGTTATCGGCGGAGCTGGTGAGCAAGTTTGAGGCCGTGCAGCCCGAAACACTTGCGCAAGCAGCTCGGATCGAGGGCGTAACACCTGCTGCTGTTGTGAACCTCCTCGCCGCGATCAAGCGTGATAAGCGTCGGGCGGCGTCGTGACCGAAGATGCAGTACGCGGTGTTTCACGTGAAACATCCGACCAGCTTTTGCAACTCGTGCAAAAGTGGAACACCAAGATAAACCTAGTGGCTCCATCCACCCTGTCCCAGTTCCACGATAAGCATATCGTTGACGCGATAGATCTCGTTGCTTGCGCACAGGCAGGTGGGAAATGGTTAGATCTTGGCAGTGGGGGCGGATTCCCCGGCCTTGTTGTTGCCGCTCTGGATGGGGGCGTGCGCGACGTGACTTTGATCGAAAGCGATCGGAGAAAATGTGCCTTTCTTGCGACGGCCCGGAGAGAACTTGGATTGACGTGTAATATTCTGAAGACGCGGATCGAAGACGCCGAATTTCAAAACGCGTCTGTTATAAGCGCGCGCGCCCTCGCCTCCCTTCCGAAATTGCTTGCTTTGTCGACCCCTCATGTTGCCGATAACGGAGAACTTCTTTTCCTGAAGGGACGTAATTGGCGCGATGAAGATGTAGAAGCGAGACGGTCTTGGGAGTATGATCTGGAAGTGATCGATGGAACGGGCAATCACGGGTCCGTCATTCTCAGAATTCGAAATGCAAGGCGGACCGGACGGTGAGAGCGAAGATCATCAGCATCGCGAACCAAAAGGGTGGCGTCGGCAAAACCACGACGGCAATCAATCTTGGTGCGGCCCTTGCCATGCGGGGCGAACGCGTTCTCTTGATCGACCTTGATCCACAGGGGAACGCATCAACCGGGCTTGGTGTATCCAAGGAAACGCGCCACCTAAGCACGTATGACCTTCTCCTACGGGAAGCGACGCCGGTCGAAATCGCGCAGGAAACAGATGTCGACAATCTCTGGATCATTCCTGCGACCATGGACCTGAGTTCGGCCGATACCGAACTGATGGCCAGCGCCCGGCGCGTTGTCCACTTGCGCAACGCCCTTCGTCTTAGGGAAGCGCCCTACACCTATATTCTGATCGATTGCCCGCCGTCCCTCAACCTATTGACGGTAAACGCTTTTGTGGCATCAGATACGGTTCTTGTTCCGTTGCAGGCGGAATTTTTTGCCTTGGAGGGCCTCTCTCAGCTTCTTTTGACGGTCCGGGAAGTGCGGACCACAGCGAATTCCGATCTGCGCTTGGAGGGCGTGGTGCTGACGATGTTCGACCGCCGCAACAACCTCTGCCTGCAAGTGGAGGAGGACGCGCGCGAAAATCTGGGTGACCTCGTGTTCCAGACGAAGGTGCCAAGAAACGTGCGGCTTAGCGAAGCACCCAGTTTTGCGATGCCGGTCTTGAACTACGATCCGACATCCCGCGGTGCCATTGCCTATCGCAGTCTTGCGGCCGAACTTCTTCAACGAAATGATCTTAAGCAGGTGTCCCATGTCTGACGCTCCCCCGAAGCGCGCGATGCGCCGCGGTCTTTCCGCCTTGATGGCAGACGTCGGTGTGTCACCGACGGATCTGGGTACCAGCGTCGCACCTGATCAGCAGATCCCGATCGAACGGATCCGGCCGAACCCCGATCAGCCGCGCAGAACCTTCAACGAGGATGACCTCTCCGATTTGGCCGCCTCGATCTCGCAGAAGGGGATCATTCAGCCGCTGATCGTGCGTCCCGATCCGGGTATGCCGGGCCAGTATCAGATTGTTGCAGGTGAGCGCCGGTGGCGGGCTGCGCAGCGGGCCGGCCTGCATGAGGTACCGGTCGTGCACCGCGAATTGGACGATACCGAAGTCCTTGAAATCGCAATTATCGAGAACATTCAGCGGGCCGATCTGAATGCGATAGAAGAGGCTTTGGGCTTTCGACAGTTGATGGACCGGTTCGGCCATACGCAAGAACAGCTCAGCACCGTTCTTGGCAAATCCCGAAGCCATGTCGCTAACCTGATGCGTCTGCTAAAGCTGCCGGATGCAGTGCAGGAAATGTTGCGACAGGGAACCCTGTCAGCAGGGCATGCACGCGCCCTGATCAACGCACCGGACCCGGTGTCGCTGGCCAAGCGCGTGGTGTCCGCCGGCCTTTCGGTCAGGGAAACGGAGCGGCTTGCCAAGTCGGCGAGCGATCCAACGTCGACGAAGACCGCGTCGCCGCGCAGCTCCAAAGGCGAAAAGGATGCAGACACACGCGCCTTGGAAGGTGACCTGACGGCTGCGCTTGGGATGCTGGTCTTGATCGATCACGCGCCCAACGGCGAAGGTGGGCAGGTGTCCGTGCGCTACAAGTCGCTCGACGATCTGGACCGTCTTTGCCAGGCTCTCTCGTCAGGGCGTTGACGGCGACAGTTCGACCAGGACGGCATTGAGCAGCAAACTCCCGGCGTCGGTGGCGCGAAGCGTATCGGCGTCCATTTCGACGAAGCCCTGCTCCACCATCCGGCCCAGGCCCCCATCGTCCAGATGACCACCGGCCCTGAAATATCGGTCCAAGTCCAAGCCGCTGTTCAGACGCAGTCCCATCAGCAGCATCTCGTCTGCCACTTCCGTCCGGGGCAGGATCGTGTCACCGATCGTGCCGGTTCCGGCTTTTGCGACACGATCCAGCCAAGCTGCGGGAAACTTCGCTGCTTCAGTTGCATGCCGTCCGTCGGGCAAGGTCAACCGCCCGTGCGCACCAGGGCCCACACCAACCCAATCGCCGCCACACCAATAGATCTGATTGTGCCGGGATTCCGCGCCCGGGGCCGCATGGTTCGACGTCTCGTAACGGGGCAAGCCGGCCGCATTGGTCAGGTCTTGGGTTATGTGCCACAGATCGACGGACCGATCTTCGTCTGGCAGACCAGCCAAACCACCTTGGGCATGACGCCGGCCGAACGCAGTCCCATCCTCGATCGTCAACTGGTAGAGCGATAGATGCTCGCCCGCGAAGTCCAGGGCGTGCAGAAGCTCCGCTTCCCAATCCGCCGGCGATTGGTCCTGCCGGGCATAGATCAGGTCGCAGGACACGCGATCCACCAGCGTTCGTGCAAGATCGAACGCGGCCCGCCCCTCCGATGCGGTGTGCAGGCGCCCCAATCGTTTCAGGTCTTGATCATTCAATGCCTGAAGACCGACGGAGAAGCGGTTCACACCGCCGTCGACGTATCCCGCGAACCGTGCCGCATCCGCCGAAGTGGGATTGGCTTCCAACGTTACTTCCATGTCGTTGGCGGCCGTCCAACGCGTTCGGGCCTTGTCGATGATCGCGGCGACCGTATCGGGTGGCATCATCGACGGTGTGCCACCGCCGAAGAAGATCGACGTCAGGACGCGCGGTCCGGTTCGATCGGCCCAATGGTCGATGTCCGACAGGAGCGCCGCTTTCCATCGCTCCTGATCGACGGCATCGGAGACATGGCTGTTGAAATCGCAATAGGGACATTTCGCGGCGCAAAACGGCCAGTGGACATAAAGGCCGAAGCCCGCCTCCTGCCAGTTTTCCATCACATGCCCCGAAAGGCCGTAACCTCGACCTCATAAAGCATTTCGGCTTTCATCGGTCCCGCGATAACCATGGTCGCGGCAGGGCGGATCGCGCCAAGATTGCGTTCAAGCACCGGCAGCAGGTCATCGACCAGGGATCGGTCCGACACCAGGTGTGTCACGCGGACGATGTCCGTCATCGCGAAGCCCGCCTCCTCCAGCACGCTGGCGAGCGTGGTGAAACAATTGCCGGCCTGCGCGGTGATGCCGTCCGGCAGAATCATCGTGGCGTAATCATAGCCTGTGATGCCCGAGACGAAGCACCAGTCGCCTTGAACCACGGCACGGGAATATCCCGCCTGTGCTTCGAACGGCGACCCGGTGGAGATCAATCGTCGCGTCATTTCGCTGCCTTGAAACAAGCCGACATCTTGCGCAACGCATCGGCCCGGTGACTGATCGCGTTCTTCTGGTCCGTGGGCATTTCAGCAAACGTCAGGTCGTGCCCGTCGGGCTGGAACATCGGGTCGTATCCATGCCCCGTCTCGCCGCGCATCGGCCACACCAGCCGCCCCCGAACCCGTCCCTCGAACACCTCCTCGTGGCCATCCGGCCAGAGCAGCAGAAGGGTCGCGCAGAAGGATGCCGTGCGGGGCTGGGCGGCGTCGCGGACCTCCAATTCCGACCAGGCGCGCGTCATCGCCATCGTGAAATCGCGGCCGTTCCCGGTTTCGGCCCAATCGGCGGTGTGGACCCCCGGCGCGCCGTCCAAACCATCGATCATGATCCCGGAATCGTCGGCCAGCGCCGGCAGGCCGGTCGCGTCGACCGCCGCACGCGCCTTGATCCGGGCGTTGCCGACGAAGGTGGCCTCTGTTTCGTCAGGCTCGGGAAGGTCGAAGTCGCGGTTCGACCGGCAGGTGATGCCAAGGGGGCCGAGCAGCGCCTCGAACTCGGCCAGTTTGCCAAGGTTGTGCGTCGCGATCAGCAGCTCGTCCCCCTCGAACCGTCTCATGCGGTCGCGGCCTTCTGCGCGGCGACCAATTCGCCCACGCCCTTTTCGGCCAAGGCCATCAGCTCCGCAAATTGATCCTTGGAAAAGGTCGCGCCCTCTGCGCTGGCCTGCAATTCGATCATCTGGCCCGCGCCAGTCATCACGAAGTTGCCGTCCGTTCCGGCCTCCGAATCCTCGGGGTAGTCCAGGTCCAGTACCGATTGCCCGGCATAGATGCCGCAGCTGACGGCCGCGACGTGATCCAGGATCGGGTCGGTCGTGATGTCGCCTGCCTTCAGCAGCTTGTTGACCGCCAGGCGCAATGCGACCCAACCGCCGGTGATCGACGCGCAGCGGGTTCCGCCGTCGGCCTGGATCACGTCGCAGTCGACGGTGATCTGCCGTTCGCCCATCGCCTGCCGGTCGATTCCCGCGCGCAGGGACCGCCCGATCAGACGCTGAATCTCCTGCGTGCGGCCCGATTGCTTGCCGGCGGCGGATTCGCGGCGCATCCGCGACGTCGTGGCGCGGGGCAGCATGCCGTATTCAGCCGTGACCCAGCCTTGGCCCGTGTTGCGCAGGAAGGGGGGCACACGCTCCTCCAGCGATGCGGTGCACAGGACGTGGGTGTTGCCGCAGCGGATCATACAGGATCCTTCGGCGTGCATCGTTACGTCTGTTTCGATGGAAATGTCGCGCATTTGGTCAAGCGCTCGGCCGGAAGGTCGCATGGAATTCTCCTGTCACGTGGTCGCCTTCGACATGAACCCGGACCGTCGACCGTGCAACCCCCCGGCCTGCGGGGACGACATGATTGACCCCGGCCCCATGGTTGCATAGATGCCAGACGCCCCCACCGGATGTATCATGAACGACAACGCCCAAATTCTGGCCGAAATGAACGACCGCTCCCGCGAGGTGTTTCGCCGGGTGGTGGAAGGGTATCTGGGCACGGGCGATCCGGTCGGCAGTCGTACGCTGACGCGTTCAATGTCCGAAAAGGTATCGGCGGCGACGATCCGCAACGTCATGCAGGATCTGGAGTTCATGGGTCTGCTGGCCGCACCCCACATCAGCGCCGGCCGCATTCCGACGCAGGCAGGGCTGCGCATGTTCGTCGATGGTCTGCTGGAGGCGCAGCTGGGCGACGACGACCGGGACCGCATCGAGGCGACCGTCGGGTCGTCCGAGGATGACGTGACCGCGATGATGGACCGGGTGGGAAGCGCGCTGTCCGGTATTACCCAAGGGGCGTCCCTGGTGCTGGCCCCCAAGCGTGAAGCGCCGATCAAGCACATCGAATTCGTATCGCTGGCCGCCGACCGTGCGCTGGTCGTTCTGGTCTTCGCCGACGGGCACGTGGAAAACCGCGTGTTCGTCCCGCCGCCCGGCCAGACCCCGAGTTCGATGCGCGAAGCGGCGAACCTGCTGAACGCGCTGATCGAGGGGCGAACGATTTCAGACCTCCAAGGTCTGATGCAAAAGGAAGTGTCGGAGCGCCGGCAAGAAATCGACACCCTGGCCCACGACCTGATCGAAAAGGGTCTGGCCGCTTGGGAAAATGTGGGGGAGCGGTCGGAGCGGCTGATCGTTCGGGGCCGCTCTCATCTTCTGGAACAGGGCGGCGACGCCGCGCAACTCGACCGGATCCGCACGCTTTTCGACGACTTGGAGCGCAAGCGCGACATCGCGGAGTTCCTGTCGCTGACCGAAGACGGCGAGGGGGTGCGCATCTTCATCGGATCGGAGAACAAACTCTTCTCACTTTCCGGTTCATCTCTGGTGGTTTCCCCCTATATGAACGCGGATCGCAAAATCGTGGGCGCGGTCGGCGTGATCGGCCCCACCCGTCTCAACTACGGTCGGATCGTTCCGATCGTCGACTACACCGCTCAGTTGGTGGGTCGGATGCTGTCCGCCCCCAAACGCTAAAATACAGAGGTTTCATATGGCCGACCCCAAGGACGATGGGTTTCTCGACGATCCTGAAATGCTGGAGGACGAGGAGTTCGACCTCGACGCCGCAATGGAGGAAGACCCCGACGCGACGCCGAAATCGGGCCGCGCCGCGATGGACGCGATCATCGCGGAACGTGACGAGATGCGGGACCGCCTGATGCGGTCGCTGGCCGAGGCCGAAAACGTCCGCAAGCGCGCCGCGCGCGAACGGATCGAAGGCGAGCAGTTTGGCGGATCCAAACTGGCCCGCGACATGCTGCCCGTCTATGACAACCTTCGCCGCGCGCTGGATGCCGCGGGCGAGGAAAGCGACGGCGTGATCGAGGGCGTCAAACTGACGCTCAAGGAGATTTTGAACGTCTTCAACAAGCACGGCGTCACGCTGATCGCACCCGAATTGGGCGACAAGTTCGACCCGCAGGTCCATCAGGCGATGTTCGAAGCCCCCCTGCCCGGCACCAAGGCCGGCGAGATCATTCAGGTCGCCGCCGAAGGGTTCATGCTGCACGACCGGCTGCTGCGTCCCGCGCAGGTCGGTGTCAGCTCCACGCCGGCGTCCTGACGCTAGGACCCGCTCAGGGTTTTCAGCTCATAGATCAGCTCCAACGCCTGTTTCGGCGTCAGTTCGTCTGGAAGAATATCGCGCAGTCGTTCGTCGGCTGCGCTTTCTTTTTGCTGCAGGGCCACAGGAACCGGCGTGGCTGAAAACAGCGGTAGGTCGTCGATCATCGCCTTCGGCTTGGTACCGCCCTCCCGTTCGCCCGCCTCCAATGCCTCCAGCACGGCGCGCGCGCGGGCGACCACGGCCGTCGGCAGGCCGGCCAGTTTGGCGACCTGCACGCCGTAGGACCGATCCGCGGCCCCGTCCCGCACTTCGTGCAGGAAGATCACGTCGCCGTCCCATTCCCGCACGGCCACGGTCGCGTTTTCCACGCCGGCCAGTTTGGCCGACAGGGCGGTCATCTCGTGGTAATGTGTCGCGAACAGCGCGCGGCAGCGGTTCACGTCGTGCAAGTGCTCCAAGGTCGCCCAGGCGATGCTGAGACCGTCATAGGTGGCCGTCCCGCGCCCGATCTCGTCCAGGATGACGAAGCTGCGCTCATCCGCTTGGTTCAGGATCGCGGCCGTTTCAACCATTTCCACCATGAACGTCGATCGCCCCCGGGCCAGATCGTCGGACGCGCCGACCCGACTGAAAAGCTGGCTGACGATGCCGATATGCGCGGCCTCTGCCGGGACGAAGCTGCCCATCTGGGCCAGGACCGCGATCAGGGCGTTCTGGCGCAGCCATGTCGATTTACCGGCCATGTTCGGACCCGTCAGCAGGCGGATCGCAGCCCCTTCTTCCGCGCTAAGCTGTGTATCGTTGGCCACGAAGGGCGCGCCGTCTTTCTTGAGCGCGCGCTCTACCACCGGATGGCGACCCGCCGTGACGGTGAACGCGCGGCTGTCGTCGACCTTGGGCCGGGCCCACCCCTCGCCCCGCGCCAGATCGGCCAGAGCCGTCGCGACGTCCAGTTCGGCCAAGGCGCGCGCGGCGGCGAAGATCGGATCGGATGCAGCCAGGACCGCCGCGCGAAGCGTGCCGAAGATCCGCTCTTCGATTGCCTGCGCGCGGCCGCCGGCATTCAGGATCTTCGTCTCCAACTCCGACAGATCCAAGGTCGTGAACCGCACCTGATTGGCAGTGGTTTGACGATGGATGAACCGGTCGTCCGCCCGCATCTTGTCGGCGTGGGTCGCGGTGGTTTCGATGAAATATCCCAGCACATTGTTGTGCTTGATTTTGAGCGACGCGATCCCCGTCGCTTCGGCGTAGTCCCTCTGCATCCCCGCGATCACGCCACGCCCCTCGTCCCGAAGGGTTCGTGCTTCGTCCAACTCGTCGTCATAGCCTGCCGCGATGACCCCCCCGTCGCGCAGCATCAGCGGTGGGTCCGCCACAAGCGCACGATCCAGCAAGGCAGACAGATCGTCCTGCCCGACCAGATCGCTGATATCGAGGGGCAGATTGGTGTCTGACAGACGTGAAAACAGCGCATTCGCGGACGTCAGGCCGTCGCGAACGGCCGTTAGGTCGCGCGGTCCCCCCCGCTCCAGCGACAGGCGCGACAAGGCACGGTCCATGTCGGGCGCGCGGCGCAGATCCCGCCGGATATCACCCGAGACCGTGTCGTTGGACACCGACCAATCCACGGCATCCAGGCGCGCGCGGATGACGTCGATCTGCGTGGACGGGGCCGACAGCCGCCGTTCAAGACGCCGCCCGCCGCCCGCCGTCACCGTGCGGTCGATCGCCCAGAGCAACGAGCCGTCGCGCCCGCCCGCGGCACCGCGCGTCAGTTCCAGGTTGCGCCGGGTGGCCCCGTCGATCGCCATGAGGGCCGATGCCGGTTCCCGCTTGGGCGGGCGCATCAGCGGCAATTTCCCCCGCTGGGTGATCTCGATGTATTCGATCAGCGCGCCCATCGCGCCCAGTTCGGCGCGGTCGAAGGACCCGAACGCATCCAGCGACCCGACGCCGAACAGATCCTGCAATCGCCCTTGTGCAGAGCCTGAGTCGAAGGCGCTGCGCCCCAACGGCGATACGGCGGCCCCCTGCTCCGTCACGATGTCCTCGACACCCGACCCTTCGGCCAGAATGACCTCGGACACGCCGATCCGGGCAAGGTCGGGACCAAGCCGTACCCGCGGGCACCCCGACACATGGAACGCCCCGGTGGAGATGTCGGCCCAGGCCAGCGCGCCCTGCCCCCGAACGTCGCACCACGCAGCCAGGTAATTATGCGCCCGCGCATCCAACAGCGTGTCTTCGGTCAGGGTGCCGGGCGTGACCAGGCGCACGATCCCGCGCGCGACGACCGATTTCGAGCCGCGTTTCTTTGCCTCCTCCGGGGCTTCCAACTGCTCGGCGACGGCCACGCGAAATCCCTTGCGGATCAGCGTCATCAAGTAGTTTTCGGCCGAATGGACCGGCACGCCGCACATGGCGATATCTTGGTCCAGATGCTTGCCGCGTTTGGTCAGCGCGATGTCCAGCGCCGCCGACGCCGCCACGGCATCGTCGAAGAACAGCTCGTAGAAGTCGCCCATCCGGTAGAACAGCAAAGCCTCGGGGGCTTCGGCCTTGATCTGTAGATATTGGGCCATCATCGGCGTGACGGACATGAAACCCCCCGGTGTTCGCGCGGGCACCCTATCGCCGTCCGGCACCGCCCGCTACACCATCTGAACGCTGGGGAGGACTGACATGACTGGACGCAACAAGATCACCGACGCAGAGGCGCTGGCCTATCATCTGGAACCCCGACCGGGAAAGATCGAGATCAACGCCTCGACCGCGATGGCGACGCAGCGCGACCTGTCGCTGGCCTATTCCCCCGGCGTCGCCGTCCCCTGCGAGGCGATCGCCGCCGACCCGGCGCTGGCCTACGATTACACGACCAAGGGCAATCTGGTCGCCGTCATTTCCAACGGCACCGCCGTCCTTGGCCTCGGCAATCTGGGCGCGCTCGCATCCAAGCCGGTGATGGAGGGCAAAGCCGTTCTCTTCAAACGGTTCGCCGACGTGAATTCCATCGACATCGAGCTGGACACCGAAGATGTCGACGCCTTCGTCGCGGCCGTCAAGCTGATGGGGCCGTCGTTCGGCGGCATCAACCTGGAGGATATCAAGGCCCCCGAGTGTTTCATGATCGAAAGCCAGCTGAAGGAGGCGATGGACATCCCCGTCTTCCACGACGACCAGCATGGCACCGCCGTCATCTGTGCGGCCGGTCTGATCAACGCGCTGCACATTTCCGGCAAGAAGATCGAGGATGTGAAGATCGTCCTGAACGGTGCCGGGGCCGCCGGGATTGCTTGCCTGGAACTGCTCAAGACCATGGGGGCGCGGCACGACAACTGCGTGATGTGCGACACCAAAGGCGTGATCTACCAGGGCCGGACCGAGGGGATGAACCAATGGAAGTCGGCCCATGCGGTCAAGACCGACCTGCGCACGCTGGCGGACGCGATGAAGGGTGCAGATGTCTTTCTGGGCGTGTCGGCCAAGGGCGCGGTGACGCCTGAAATGGTCTCTGACATGGCTGAAAACCCGGTGATCTTCGCCATGGCGAATCCCGATCCCGAGATCACGCCAGAGGAAGCGCATGAGGTGCGGGCCGATGCCATCGTCGCGACCGGGCGTTCGGATTACCCCAACCAGGTGAACAACGTCCTGGGCTTTCCCTATCTGTTCCGCGGCGCGCTCGACATCCATGCTCGGGCCATCAACGACGAAATGAAGATCGCCTGCGCCGAGGCATTGGCCGAACTTGCGCGCGAAGACGTGCCGGACGAGGTGGCGGTCGCTTACGGGCGTAAATTGTCCTTTGGCAGGGATTATATCATCCCCACGCCGTTCGACCCCCGTTTGATCCACGTGATCCCGCCGGCCGTCGCCAAAGCGGGCATGGACACCGGCGTCGCGCGTCGACCGATCGTCGATATGCAAGGTTACGCCAACGGCTTGGCCGCGCGCATGGACCCGACGGCAAGCATCGTGCAGGGCATTTCCGCCCGTGCGCGTCAGGCGCAGGCCCGCATGATTTTCGCGGAAGGCGATGACCCGCGCGTGTTGCGCGCCGCCGTCGCCTATCAGCGGGGCGGGTACGGCAAGGCATTGGTCGTCGGGCGCGACGATGATGTGAAGGCCAAGCTGGAGGCGGCGGGACTGGCTGACGCCACGCGGGAGTTGGAGGTCGTCAATGCCGCCAATACGCGCCATCTGGACCAGTATAAATCCTACCTCTACAATCGGTTGCAGCGGCAGGGGTATGACCAGCAGGACGTGCACCGCCTGGCATCGCGGGACCGGCATGTTTTCGCGGCCCTGATGCTGGCGCACGAGCACGGCGACGGATTGGTCACCGGGGCGACGCGGAAGTCGGCCCATGCCATGCGCCTTCTGGACCATGTGTTCGACATTCAGACCAACAAGGATGCCGTCGGGATCACGGCCTTGCTGCACCGCGGTCGTATCGTCCTGATCGGCGACACGCTGGTTCACGAATGGCCCGAGGAAGAGGATCTGGCGACCATCGCGGAGGCCGGCGCGCGTGTCGCCCGTGGTCTGGGGATGGAGCCGCGCGTGGCTTTCGTCAGCTTTTCGACGTTTGGATATCCGGTGTCCGAACGGGCCGAGAAGATGCGCCACGCTCCGGATGCTCTGAAGGCGCGCGGCGTTGATTTCGAATACGAGGGCGAAATGACGGTCGATGTCGCGCTCAACTCCGAAGCGGCGGCGCAATACCCGTTCTCGCGGTTGAGCGGCCCTGCAAATGTACTGGTCGTGCCGGCCCGCCACTCCGCCTCGATCTCTGTCAAATTGATGCAGGAAATGGCCGGGGCGACCGTGATTGGGCCAATTCTGACCGGAATCGACCATCCGGTTCAGATCGCCTCGACCAGCTCCACCTCGTCGGACGTGATGAACATGGCGCTTCTGGCGGCGTGCCGGATCGGCGGTTAATCGTCAAATTCTGAAAATGCTGCAACTGCATTGTTTTCTTCTGCAGTGCAGCATAGCTTCGAGGAAAGCCCGCCGACATCGGCGCGGCAGGAGGCAGACCGATGACAGAGATGACTCGAATCTTGGACCTCGTCCGGTCCGGCAAACTGACCGAGGCGACCGAGAGCATTCAGCGCAACCTGCGCGGTGATGCACCCGACCCCGCCGATCGTCCGATGCGCGACGTCACACCGACTGCCCGTGCCCTGCCCGGTCCGGGCACCGGAAAAGCTGGCAAGGCGACCCGCCCCAAACGCAACCGGGCGGCTGGCGCGGCGATGACCCGCCATGACGGCGCGGTCCCCTATCGGATCTTCACGCCGCACACGCCGGCGACGGACACCCCGCTGATCGTGATGCTTCATGGCTGCACGCAGACCCCCGAAGACTTCGCAGCCGGCACACGGATGAACGTCGCCGCCGATGCGATCGGAGCACACGTTCTGTGGCCGGAACAGGTGCGTGCGGCCAACATGAACGGCTGCTGGAATTGGTTCGAACCCAGCCATCAAGGTCGATCCGGAGAGGCCGCAGCCATTGTCGCAACCGTCGCCGACACCCTTTCGCGGATCGGTGGCGGGCGGCGCGTGTGCGTCGCGGGTTTGTCCGCCGGAGGGGCGATGTCCGCGATTTTGGGCGCGCGGTATCCAGATGTATTCGCTGCCGTGGGCATTCATTCCGGCCTGCCTGTCGGGTCCGCCCGCGACGTGACAAGTGCATTCGGGGCGATGCGGTCGGGCGGTCAAGGCACTGCGGACGTGCAGACACCGCTGATCGCATTTCACGGAATGGCGGACCGCACGGTCGATCCGCGCAATGCCCTGCCGTTTGTGCCGCGCGACCCTGCGGCGGTGCGGACGGAGGTCATGTCGGGGGGGCGTCGCTGCACCGTTATCCGCGCCCCCGGCGCGGAGGTTTGGGAGGTTGATGGCCTGGGCCATGCATGGTCGGGCGGCGATGCGCGTGGCAGTTTCGCCGATCCGAAAGGCCCGGACGCATCGGCGGAAATGCTGCGGTTCTTCACCGAACTTTAACCGCCTGAAACGAAAAGGGCACCCGGTCTGGGTGCCCTTTAATCACGTCACTGGGTCATGCCGTCCCAGAAACCTTTGACCTTTCGAAAGAAAGTGTCGCCCTGCGGGTTGTTGTCGGCATCGATCTTGTCGAACTCCCGCAACAGCTCTTTCTGGCGACTGGTCAGGTTCACCGGCGTCTCGATAGCCAATTCGATCATCATGTCGCCGGTCGCCCCACCGCGCAGGGCGGGCATCCCCTTGCCCCGCAGACGCATCTGGCGACCGGTCTGAGATCCGCCGGGCACTTTCACCCGCGACCGTCCGCCGTCGATGGTCGGCACCTCGACTTCTCCGCCCAAGGCGGCCGTCGTCATGGACACGGGCACCGCGCAATAGAGGTTGATCGAGTCACGCTCGAAGATCGGATGGGTCTCCACTTCGATGAAGATGTACAGATCGCCGGTCGGACCACCGCGCAGCCCCGCCTCGCCTTCGCCTGACAGACGAATTCGCGTGCCGGTTTCGACGCCTGCCGGGATGTTGACCGACAGTTGCCGTTCCTTTTCGACGCGACCGCCGCCGCCACAGGTCTGGCACGGGTTCTTGATGATCTGCCCTGCCCCCGAACAGGTCGGACAGGCGCGTTCGACGGTGAAGAAACCTTGCTGCGCGCGCACCTTACCCATACCAGAACAGGTCGGGCAGGTCGCGGGTTCGGATGCGCCTTCGGTGCCCTTCCCCTCGCAGGTGCCGCATTGAACGGCCGTCGGCACGGTTATGGATTTCTGCTGACCGGCATAAGCCTCTTCCAGCGTGATGCGCATGTTATAGCGCAGGTCGGATCCGCGCGTCGCACGGCGTCCACCGCTGCGCCCGCCGCCGGGCTGACCGCCCATGAAGTCGCCGAACAGATCCTCGAACACGTCCGAGAAGGCACTGGCGAAATCGCCCTGCCCGCCCTGTGGTCGCCGCGGCCCACCGCCGCCGCCCATTCCGCCCTCGAAGGCGGCATGGCCGAAGCGGTCGTACGCCGCCTTTTTCTCGGCGTCCTTCAGGACGTCGTAGGCCTCGTTGGCCTCTTTGAACTGGGCTTCGGCATTCGGGTTGTCGGAGTTGCGGTCGGGGTGCAACTCCTTCGCCTTTCCGCGAAAGGCCTTCTTTATCTCGTCCGCGCTGGCACCCTTCGCGACGCCGAGCGTCTCGTAGTAATCACGTTTCGCCATTATTCACACTCCAACGCAAAGACCGGCCCACAGGGGGCCGGTCCCGTTGTTCAACGCTAGGCTCAGGCCCGCTTCTCGTCGTCCAGATCTTCGAAGTCGGCATCGACGATACCGTCGTCGTCGCCTTCCTTCGCAGGTCCATCCGTCGGATCGACATCGTTCGCGCCGCCCTCGGCTTCAGCGGAGGCCTTGTAGATCGCCTCGCCCAAACGCATCGCGGCTTCCTGAACGTTCTGGATGCCGGACTTGATCTTGCCCGCGTCCTCCGTCTCCATCGCCTCTTCCAGCGCGGTGACGGCGAACTCGATGGCTTCGACGGTTGACGGGTCGACTTTCTCGCCATGCTCTTCCAGCGACTTCTTGGTCGAATGGACAAGGCTCTCGGCTTGGTTCTTGGCTTCCACCAGCTCGCGACGGCCCTTGTCGGCTTCGGCATTCGCCTCGGCGTCCTTGACCATTTGTTCGATATCCTCGTCCGACAGGCCGCCCGACGCCTGGATCGTGATCTGCTGTTCCTTGCCGGTGCCCTTGTCCTTAGCACCCACCGACACGATGCCGTTGGCGTCGATGTCGAAGGTCACTTCGATCTGGGGCATGCCGCGCGGGCTGGGCGGGATGTCTTCGAGGTTGAACTGACCGAGCATCTTGTTGTCGGATGCCATTTCCCGCTCGCCCTGGAACACGCGGATCGTCACGGCGTTCTGATTGTCCTCGGCGGTGGAGAAGACCTGCGCCTTCTTCGTCGGGATCGTCGTGTTGCGATCGATCAGGCGGGTGAACACGCCGCCCAGCGTCTCGATGCCCAGGGACAGGGGCGTCACGTCGAGCAGGACCACGTCCTTGACGTCGCCTTGCAGAACGCCGGCCTGAATGGCCGCACCCAGCGCCACGACCTCATCGGGGTTCACGCCTTTGTGGGGCTCTTTCCCGAAGAACTTGGTCACTTCTTCCACGACCTTGGGCATCCGGGTCATGCCGCCGACCAGAACGACTTCGTCGATCTCGTTCGCGGTGATGCCGGCGTCCTTGAGCGCGTCCTTGCAGGGCTTGATCGAGGCTTTGATCAGGTCATTGACCAGCGACTCCAGCTTGGCACGGGTCAGTTTCGTGACCAGGTGCAGCGGCTGACCATTGGTGCCCATCGAGATGAAGGGCTGGTTGATTTCGGTCTGGTTAGCCGAGGACAGTTCGATCTTGGCCTTCTCCGCCGCCTCTTTCAGGCGCTGAAGGGCCATCTTGTCCTGCGTCAGGTCGGCCCCGTGCTCCTTTTTGAACTCCTCGGCGAGGTAGTTCACGATGCGCATGTCGAAGTCTTCGCCACCCAGGAAGGTGTCGCCGTTGGTCGACTTCACCTCGAACAGGCCGTCGTCGATTTCCAGGATCGTGACGTCGAAGGTACCGCCGCCAAGGTCATAGACGGCGATGGTGCGCGTCTCTTTCTTGTCGAGACCGTAGGCCAGGGCGGCTGCCGTCGGCTCGTTGATGATGCGCAGCACTTCCAGACCGGCGATCTTGCCGGCGTCCTTGGTGGCCTGACGCTGGGCGTCGTTGAAATACGCCGGGACCGTGATGACGGCCTGCGTGACTTCTTCACCCAGATAGCTCTCGGCGGTTTCCTTCATCTTCTGCAGGATCAGGGCGGAGACCTGGCTGGGCGAATACTTCTCGCCGCGCACCTCGACCCAAGCGTCGCCGTTGCCGGAGACGATGTTGAAGGGGAGATTCTTTTTATCCTTGTTCAGATGTTCGTCATCGAACCGGCGACCGATCAGGCGCTTGACGCCGAAGACCGTGTTTTCCGGGTTCGTGACGGCCTGCCGCTTGGCGGCCTGTCCGACGAGTTTTTCATCTTCGGTGTAGCCGACGATGGAGGGGGTAGTGCGGGCACCTTCCGCGTTCTCGATCACGCGGGGCTGCGACCCGTCCATGATGGCAACGCAGGAGTTGGTGGTTCCGAGGTCGATACCAATGACTTTTGCCATTTCGAATGGTCCTTTCTAGGCGATATGCTCGAACAGGGGCCCATATCGGCGCCCCGGTCCTCATCCCAGGTTCAAAACGATGCGGGCCGGACGTGCCGTTCCGCGGATCACGGGGTATATAAGGAGGGGGTTTTGGGGTCGCAAGGACGTGAAGGGGACGAATTTGACTGAACTGCCGTGGCGGGACGTTCGGGGCGTGCGAGTCTTCGACGGATTCCTGACCTCTGCGCAGCAGGCGGACATGGTGACCGACGTCCGTGCCATCGTCCGCGCCGCGCCGCTTATACAGCCCGTCACGCCGCGCGGGCAGCCGCTTTCGGTGCGGATGACATCTGCCGGATCGCATGGCTGGATCACGGATCGGCAGGGGTACCGTTATGCGCCGGCCCATCCGTCGGGTGCCGCTTGGCCCCCGATCCCCGAAAGCATCCGCGCGGTCTGGGCCGCGGTCGCCCCGCAGGCCCGTGCACCCGAAAGCTGTCTGGTGAATTGGTACGGGCCGGCTGCGCGGATGGGGATGCATGTCGACCGGGACGAGGCCGATCCGTCGCAGCCCGTCATCTCGATTTCCCTGGGGGACGACGCGCTGTTCCGCATCGGCAATGCGGCACGCGGCGGCACGACCGAAAGCCTTTGGCTGCGATCCGGCGACGTTCTGATGCTGAGTGGGACGGCGCGTCTTCTGCACCACGGTGTCGATCGGATCGCGCCGGGCACGTCGACTTTGCTGGACGCGCCGGGGCGGATCAACCTGACGCTACGGGTCGTAACCTGAGCGTGGATCACCGGGTCAGCGTGCAGCACCCGGTATAGACCCCGCGATCGCCGTTGATCAGGTCGATCCTGAACCCGGCCTCCCGATCCGACATTCCATCCGAACAGGTCTGGCGCGACAGGATGCCGTGGATCGGACCATTGTCGCTTTGCGCCACGATGCCCCAAGGGTCGCGACGGCCCGCCGCGCGCGTCATCGTCAGGGGGGTGATGCCGATCACCTCGTCCGGGGTGCTGAGCGACAAAGCCTGGACCGGGTCGAGCGACCAGAACGGTTCGGCCCCATAACAGACGGAGAGGGCCGGCGGCACGTCCCAGCCCTGCCCGTCCTGCCGGGTCAGAAAGCGCATTGCGGTCCAACCCGTGCCTTCGTCGATGTTCGTCAGGCCCCAATCGCCACTCTCGCTCAGGCGAACAATCTCCACGCCGGTCGCATCGTGGCGCAACTCGCCCAAGACGCGGGCCGTCGCACGGGGCGACGCGCGCAGGTTCAGGGCGTCATTCGCCGCGACACCCACCACATCGTAGAGCGCGGGCAGGGGATCGTCCTGCGCCATCACGGCCCCCGACAGGCACGACAGCACGAAGACCCAGGCGACACCCCTTCTCATCGTCCGGCGAACCACGACGCGGAGGTGTTCTTGCGGGTATAGAATTCGCCCATCATCCCGATCATCAACGCGACGATTCCGATCATCAGCGGATATTGCCAGTTCGTGTAATGCGGATTGTAATTCACAAAGGCATAGCCGCGCGACTGATCGATCGCATGAAACAGCGGATTCCAGTCGAAGAAAGCGATCATCGTGGAGGGCATCGTGTTGGCGACGAACATCTTGCCGGAGGCGATCATGTTCACCCGGCTGTAGATCGAGTTCACGATCTGCACAAAATTTGGGGCCCAGGGCTTCAGCGCAAGCAAAACCATGCCGATGGCTGCGCCGGTGAACCAGGCGATCATGAACATCGCAAAAGCCGCGCCGGGGTTCTGAATCTCGATCGGATGCCAGGCGACGTGGACGCCGAACAGGATCAGCACGACCGACAGGAACTGGATGTAGAGCGAGCCGAGCGCCGCCGACAGGATAGCGATGGCGGTGTTCATCGGCGCGTGCTTCATCATCGGTGACGCCGGGCCTTCGGCCCCAACCAGGGCACCCATCGCCTTGATATGCGTCATGAAAAGGAAGATGCCCGACATGATGTAGAGGATGAAATCCCCCCGGATCGCGGCACCGCGCAGGCCCAGAACCGAAAACATCACGACGAAGGCCCCGATGAAAATGACCGATTGCAGGACGTTCATCAGCAGGGCCTGAAGACCCGTCGAATGCCCCTTGCGGATGTTTCGGACGGTCGAATGGAAGACCAGCTCCGCCAGGGTGAAGGCGCGGGTCAGTCCGGTGTCGCGTCGCTCTACCCTGAACATGCGCTTGTTTCTCCATTGGACGCTTGCCTCAAAGGCAACTGATACCATAAGCGTGCCCCCGAACCGAGGGCTTCTATCAAGGGATAATAGGTATGGATTTCGACAAAATGATGGTGATCCTCCGCAGATTGTCTCTCGAAGCGGGCGACAAGATCATGGAAATCTATGCCTCACCCGATTTCGAAGTGAAATCGAAGTCCGATCAAAGCCCCGTGACCGAAGCCGACGAAGCTGCCGATGCGTTGATTTCAGACGGATTGCGTGCCGCTTTCCCGGACGCCGCCATCGTCACGGAGGAGCAGTCCGACACCCACGATCTGGACGTCAGCACGTTCTTCATCGTCGATCCGCTGGATGGTACCAAGGAATTCGTCCAGCGACGCGGCGATTTCACCGTCAACATCGCCTGGGTCGAAGACGGCGTTCCGGTGCGTGGTGTGGTCTATGCCCCCGCCAAGGAGCGTCTGTTCTGGACGCAGGCCGATGGCACCACAGTCGAAGAAGCGGGCCCCTTCGACAAGGACACCCCCGGCAAGCTTACCCCGATCAAAGTGTCCACGCCCGACAATTCCGCACTTCTGGTGGTGGCCAGCAAGTCGCACCGCGATGCGGCGACGGACGCCTATATCAACAAGTACGACGTGTCGGACATGAAGTCCGCCGGGTCGTCGCTCAAGTTCTGCCTGGTCGCCACCGGCGAGGCCGATCTTTATCCCCGGCTGGGCCGGACGATGGAATGGGATACCGCCGCCGGACATGCGGTGCTGTCGGGGGCGGGTGGACAGGTCGTGCGCTTCGACGATCACGCGCCGCTGGCCTATGGCAAGCCGATCTTTGAAAACCCGTTTTTCATCGCGCTGGCACCAGGCGTGACGCTCAAGGCGGGCTGACCGCCAAACTCCTGTCGCAATTAGGTGGCAGGGAGGCCGGCGAACGCCGGAATGGACGTTTGAAGGGCAAGATTATGAACAGAACAGTCACCAAGGCGATCTTTCCGGTCGCGGGCATGGGCACCCGGTTCCTGCCGGCGACGAAGTCGGTCCCCAAGGAGATCATGACGCTGGTCGACCGCCCGCTGATCCAATACGCGATCGACGAAGCGCGCGCCGCCGGTATCAAGGAGTTCATCTTCGTGACCTCGCGCGGCAAGTCCGCGCTCGAGGATTACTTCGACGATGCCCCCGTGCTGGAGCAGGAACTGCTCAAGAAGAACAAGACCGAGCTTCTGGAAGTGCTTCGCAGCACGACGATGGATTCCGGTCAGATCGCCTATGTCCGACAGCATCGCCCCCGCGGACTTGGCCATGCCGTCGCCTGTGCGCGCCGTTTGATCCACGACGAGCCCTTTGCCGTGATCCTGCCCGACGACGTGATCGCCGCCGACAAACCCTGCCTGGCCCAGATGGTCGAAGCTTATGCGGAAACCGGCGGCAGCATGGTCGCCGCGATGGAAGTCGCGCCGGATCGCACATCGTCCTATGGCATCCTCGATGTCGAAACGACCGACGGTCAGGCCCTCAAGGTGCGCGGCATGGTCGAAAAGCCCGAAGCGGGGACCGCGCCGTCCAACCTGGCCGTGATCGGCCGTTACATCCTCAGCCCCCGCGTGATGAAGCATCTGGGCGGTCTGGCCGCCGGAGCCGGGGGCGAGATTCAGTTGACCGACGCGATCGCCCGCGAAGTGGGCGGCGACGGCGTGCACGGCTTCCGGTTCGAAGGGCAGCGGTTCGACTGCGGGTCGAAGGCCGGGTTCCTGCAGGCGACGGTCGCCTTCGGTCTGGACCGGCCCGATCTGCGAGACGAGCTGATGGCGTTCATCTCGACGCTCGGCCTGAGTAAGACCTAGGGCCGGATGGCGGCGGCCTCGGACCTCTGGGCCGCCTACAGCCTGCGGTGGAGACGAAGGGGTCTTCTGGCGCGATCGTTTGCCAGGCACCGGCACCTGACACCCATCTTCGACCGCATGGCCGATGTGGCGAAAGATGCGATCCTGTGCTTTTCGACGATCCGCAACGAGATGGGTCGCCTGCCGCACTTCCTCGATCACCATCGCGCGCTGGGGGTCGATCACTTCCTGATGGTCGACAACGCCAGTGACGACGGCACGATGGATTTCCTGACGGCGCAGCGCGACGTCTCGGTCTGGTCGACATCCCACAGCTACAAGGCGTCGCGCTTCGGCGTCGATTGGTTGACGGCCCTGATGATGCGCCATGGCCATGGCCGCTGGTGCCTGACCCTCGATGCGGACGAGCTTTTCGTCTATGCTCACCACGACCTGCGCGACCTGCATGCGCTGACCGATTGGCTGGATATTACGGATCGGCCGTCGATGGGCGCGTTGATGCTGGATCTGTATCCGCGTGGGCCGCTTGGCCGGACCGGATCAAAGACCGAAACAGACCCTATATCGACGATACCGTACTTCGATGCGGGCAATTACGTGATGATCCGGCAGCCCCGTCTGGAAAACCTGTGGGTTCAGGGGGGACCGCGGGCGCGCACGTTCTTCCACGCCGACCCGCGCCGCGCACCGACCTTGTCGAAGGTACCGCTGGTCCGCTGGAACCGGCGCTATGCCTATGTCAGTTCCACCCATTCGCTGCTGCCGCGCGGCCTCAACCATGTCTATCGCACCGACGGGGTCGAAGCGCCGACGGGTGTTCTGCTGCACACCAAGTTTCTTCCCGAAATCGTTTCCAAATCGGTGGAAGAAAAGCGCCGTCGTCAGCATTTCGAAAACTCTGATTTGTATGAAGGCTACTATGACGCTCTCATCGACGACCCGATTCTGTGGTGCGACCGGTCGACGAGGTATCACGGCTGGCGGCAGTTGGAGGCGCTGGGCCTGATGTCGCGCGGAGGGTGGGACTGATGGTCGGACCGTTGCCCAATGGTGGCAGGCTGCAATCGGTCGCTCGGTCGATGATTGCATCGTTACCGGAAACAATGCTGAAAGGCGGCACGGTTTTGTATGTTGATACCAAGAGGGCAAGCGTAGCGGGATGGGACTGATATCGTCCTATAGGATGCGTTTGCGCCGCCGGTACTGGCGGGTTCGCGCGTTCCGTCGGCGCCGGCAATTGTCAGTCGTGCGCGATCGCACGCGCGATATTCGGCCCGGTGCGATCCTGTCGTTTTCCACCATGCGAAACGAACGGACCCGCCTTCCCTATTTCCTCGACTACTATCGCAAGATGGGGGTGGAGCAATTTCTGATCGTCGACAACGGCAGCGACGACGGCACCCGCGACTATCTCGCTGATCAGCCCGACGTCTCGGTCTGGACGACCAATGGCAGCTACGCCAAGTCGGCATTCGGCGTCGACTGGCTCAATTGGCTGATGCGGCAGCACGCCCATCGCCACTGGTGCCTGACGGTCGATGTCGATGAATTCCTCGTCTATCCGTTTTGCGACACAAGGCCCCTGCGCGCATTGACCGACTGGCTGGACGCATCGCAGATTCGCAGCTTCGGGTCCATGCTGCTCGACATGTATCCCAAGGGACCATTGGGCGCGCAGCCTTATCACGAGGGGCAGAACCCCTTCGACATCGCCGCCTGGTTCGACAGCGCAAATTACATGTTTCAGCTTAATCCGACCTATGGAAACCTCTGGATCCAAGGCGGGGTCCGCGCGCGCGCTTTTTTCGGCGATACTCCGAAGAAGGCACCGGCGCTCAACAAGGTGCCCCTCGTCAAATGGCGCAAGGAATTCGTCTATGTCAGTTCCACGCATGCGCTGCTGCCCCGCGGTTTGAACCTGACCTACGATGCAGAAGGCGGGGAGAAGACGACCGGCGTCCTGCTCCATGCGAAATTCCTAAGCCTTTTCGTCGATCGCGCGGCCGAGGAGGCGACGCGCTCCGAACATTACCGCGACGGTGACGAATACAGGACCTATGCCGGCGGAATCGACGTCAACGCGGACCTTTGGTGCAAATGGTCCGAACGCTACATCAACTGGCGACAGCTGGAGATTTTGGGCCTGATTTCAAAGGGGAACTGGGCATGACGCTGGGCTTCGTGCTGCTGGTGCACACCGCCTTCGACCGGGCCGAGCAGGTGGCGCGCTACTTCGCGCTCAACGACTGTCCGGTGGTGATCCATGTCGATGGCAAGGTCAGGCAACGCACGTTCCGCGACTTTCGGGCACGCTTCAAGGACGAGCCCAAGATCCGGTTTTGTCGGCGCAGTCGCGTGGAATGGGGAAAATGGTCCCTGGTGCGCGCAACACAGGTCGCGTCCGAGCGGCTGCTATCGCTGTTTCCCGACGTGCGCCACGTCTTTCTGGCCTCCGGATCCTGTCTGCCGCTGCGGCCCGTGGCCGAATTGCGCGATTACCTGTCGACCCATTCCGAAACCGATTTCATCGAAAGCGTCACGACCGATCAGGTGACATGGACAGTCGACGGGTTGGAGGCGGAGCGCTTTACTCTGCGGTTCCCGTTTTCGTGGCGCAAGAACCGGCGCCTTTTCGATTTTTACGTTCGGTTCCAGCGCCGTATCGGCCTGACACGGCGCATCCCCGAGGGCGTGTCGCCCCACCTTGGAAGCCAGTGGTGGTGCCTGACCCGGCGCACGCTCGAGTCGATCCTGCAGGCCCCTGACCGGGTTCAGATCGACGCGTATTTCTCCCGCGTGTGGATCCCGGACGAAAGCTATTTCCAGTCCCTCGCGCGGCGCTTTTCGACCACGATCGAGAGTCGGTCCCTGACCCTGTCCAAGTTCGATATCCAAGGCAAACCGCACATCTTCTACGACGATCATCAGCCCTTGCTGGAACGGTCGGATTGCTTCGTCGCGCGCAAGATCTGGCCGCGGGCCGACCGTCTTTATCAGACGTTTCTCGACGACACGCGCCCCCAAGCGCGGCGTTCGGAGCCCAATCCGGGCAAGATCGACCGCGTCTTCTCCAAGGCGAATGAACGACGGGGGCAGGGCCGGCGCGGCCTATACTCCCAAGCGCGGTTCCCGGCGCCGGGCTTGGAAAACGGTCTGACCTGCGCACGTTACAACGTGTTCAGTGGCCTGGAGGATCTGTTCGAGGATTTTCAACCCTGGCTTGCCAGACGGTTGGGTGGCCGGGTTCACGGTCACCTCTACCATCCCGACCGGGCGCAGTTCGCGGGCGGGGAAACGGTGATGAACGGCTGCATCTCCGACAGTGCCAGCCTGCGCGATTATCGACCTGAACAATTCCTCACCAACCTGATGTGGTCGACCCGTGGGGAGCGTCAGAGCTTTTTCTTCGGGCCGAACGACCGCCCGGAAATCGGTCCTTTCATGGCGCGCGATCCCAACGCGACGCTGGTCATCGTTACTGGGGCCTGGGCCGTTCCGCTGCATACATCGAACGCCGAATTCGAAGAGGTAAAGGCCGAGGCCGCGCGGTTGCAGCGCGCGGAGCTGGCATTTCTGCGCGAACTGCGGCTGCCGGGGACGGCGGCCCGACTGCATCTTTGGAACCTGGCCGATTTCATCGCGCAGCCGGTGGAGAAAATCCAGAATTTCATGCAGGAAATCACCGGCCCCAGTCCGCAGCGTTTGACCGAACTGCCCCCCATGCGCGACCTGAGCGGATTTCCGGCATTCCTGCAGAAACTGCGCAATGCCGGCATGAAACCGCAGGTGATGGGGGACTTCGATGGCCGATAGGTTCGATGCCTTCGTCGTCTTCGCCGAAATGCGGACAGGCTCCAACCATCTGGAGGAATCGCTCAACACCCTGGCGGACGTCAGCAGCCACGGGGAAGTGTTCAACCCCGTCTTTCTGGGCGCGCACAACCGGACCGAATTGTTCGGTATCGACATGTCCATGCGGGAGGCGGATCCGATGCCGTTGTTGCGCGCGATCGTCGCGCAGCCGGGTCTGAGCGGCTTTCGGTTCTTTCACGATCACGACCCGCGCGTTCTGGATGCGGTGCTGGACGATCCGCGCATCGGCAAGGTGATCCTGACCCGCAATCCCCTCGACAGCTATGTCTCGCTGGCGATCGCGTCGCTGACGGGGCAATGGCGGCTGACCAATCCCAAGATGGCGAAGGCGGCGAAGGCGACGTTCGTGGGCGCGGATTTCGACGCGCTGCTGGAGCGTCAGCGGATATTTCGCGACCGGGTGCAGCGGCAGATGCAGATGTCGGGCCAATCGGCGTTCTGGATCGCCTACGACGATATCGCCGACCTCGATGTGCTCAACGGTCTGGCGGCGTTCCTTGGGTCCGAGGATCGGTTGACCGAGGTTCCTGACAAACTCAAGCGCCAGAACCCCGGCGAGGTCGAGGAGAAGCTGGAGAACCCCGAGGATATGCGGGCGCATCTGGCCACGCTCGACCCGTTCGTGGTGTCCCGGTCGGTCAATTCAGAACCCCTGCGCGGCCCCGCCGTGCCGACATTTCTGGCCGCCGCCGCCAGCCCCCTTCTGGCGCTTCCGATCCCCGGCGGGCTGGACGGCGCGCTGCGTGATTGGCTGACCGAACTGGATGATGCCGCCCCGTCGGACGGGATGACGCAAAAGGAGCTGCGGCCCTGGATGCGCAAGGCGAAGGGCTTCATCAGCTTCGCGATTGTGCGACACCCATTGGCGCGGGCGCACGATGCCTTTCAGGTGATGATGACCGGCACGGGGGCCCAGGCGAACACTTTGCGCCGCATTCTGGCGAACCAGCACGCCGTCGATCTGGAAGGCGATGCTGGCCTGGCATTTCTGGGGTTCCTGAATTTCCTCAGGGCCAACCTCAATGGCCAGTCATCCCTGCCTGTCGCCCCCGAATGGGCGACGCAATCGGCGGTGTTGGCTGGCATGGCGCAGGCCGTCCTGCCCCAGCGCCTGATTAGGGAAGGGGAGGCGCAGGCGGAGCTGGACCGGCTTGCCGCATTGGCGGGCAAGGACGCGCCGACCCTGCGATTGCCGGGGCGCGCCGCTTTGGATGCGATTCTGAGCGAAGAAATCGACGACGCCTGCATGCAGGCATACCGCCGCGACTACCTCGCTTTCGGGTTCAGGAAGTGGAGAAACAGCTGACGTCAGGCGGCGACGGACGACGGCGCTTCGGTCAGAATGGTGTAAAGGATCGCGGGGTCGCCATTGGCGCGCAGCTTGGCGCAGACAGACGCATCGCGCAGCGTTCGGGACACCAGCGCCAGCGCCTTGAGATGCGCGACGCCGGCACCTTCGGGCGCGAACAAGCCGAACACGAGATCGACGGGCTTGCGATCGCTCGAATCGAAATCCAGCGGCGTTTCCAGGCGCATGAACACGCCATGCACCTTGTCCAGACCGGGCAGACGGGAATGGGGCAGGGCGACGCCGCCGCCCACCCCCGTTGTGCCCAACGCCTCCCGCTCCTGCAGGGCGGCGAAAGCGGCATCGTAGTCGAGGCCATGCAGCTTCTGCGCGACGTCCGCGAGGTCGCAGAACAGCCGCTTCTTGCTGGACGCCTTCGGCAATACCTTAACGGCCCCGGGGGCCAGGATTTCGCTCAACTGCATTGCTCGTCCTCGTTGATGCCGTCGTTGCGGCTTCAGGTACTGATGGCGGGGTCTATCCAGCCGACGTTTCCGTCTTCGCGTCTGTAGACCACGTTCACGCCGCCGCCCTTTTCGTTCTTGAAGACCAGCACGGGGGCGCTGGCCAACTCCATCTGCATGACCGCTTCGCCCACGGACAGGGATGGGATCTTGGTTTCCATCTCGGCCACGATGACGGGAGCCAAGCTGTCGGGTTCGTCTTCGGTCGCTTCTGCGGCGAGGATATAAGAGGAGCCTCCGGAAAGTTCAACCGGCTGGCTCCGCTCCTGGTGGTGGTTCTTCAATCGGCGCTTGTAACGGCGCAGCTGCTTGTCCATTTTTTCGCCGCAGGCGTCGAAAGCGGCATAGATTTCAGTGGCTTTCGCCTTGGCCTGCGCCGTCAGACCGGTCGACAGGTGAACCGTGGATTCGCAGGTGAATTCATGCGCGGATTTGGAAAATACGATGTTCGCGTCCGTCGGCCGCTGGGCGTACTTGTCGATGACGGCACCGAGTTCCGTCTTCACGTGTGTCTGCAGGGCTTCGCCGATGTCGATCTGTTTTCCCGTGATCTGGTAGCGCATGATTCCTCCATCTCTGCGTTTCGGAGTCTGGGGCCGCGGCCCGGTCCGACAGGTCGGGCGGGGTCGCAAGGCAGGGCTCCGTCATCCGAGTGGGCGCTTTGGCGCGACGTCTGTCAATCTTGAAAACACATGGCTTTTGCCCCAAGGGCGCGCGCCGAACGCGATGTTAGCGCGAAAACCCCTCGCCCAGATAGACGCGCCGGACATTGTCGTTGGCGACCACTTCGTCCGGGCTGCCCGACATCAGGACGCCGCCGTCGTGCAGGATGTATGCGCGGTCGACGATCTCCAGCGTTTCGCGGACGTTGTGGTCGGTGATGAGCACGCCGATCCCGCGCGATTTCAGTTCCACGACAAGGCCGCGGATGTCGCCCACGGCGATCGGATCGACACCGGCAAAGGGTTCGTCCAGCAGCAGGTAGCGGGGATTTGCCGCCAGGCAGCGCGCGATCTCCACGCGCCGCCGCTCTCCGCCGGAAAGCGCCAGGGCCGAAGCGCGGCGCAGATGCTCGATGTTGAAATCGCCCAGCAGTTCCTCCAACCGTTCCCGCCGGCGGTGGCGCTTGGGTTCGGCCACTTCCAGAATGGCGAGGATGTTCTGCTCCACCGTCATGCCCCGGAAGATCGACATCTCTTGCGGCAGATAGCCGATCCCGGCCTTGGCGCGGCGGTACATCGGCAGCCAGGTCACATCCGTCCCGTCCAGGCTGACCGACCCGCCGTCGGGCGTGACCAGGCCTGCGATGCAGTAGAAGGTGGTGGTCTTGCCCGATCCGTTCGGCCCCAGAAGGGCGACGACCTCTCCGCGGGCCAAATCCATCGACACATCGCGGATGACGGGCCGCTTCTTATAGGATTTGCGCAGATTGCGGATGCGCAGCCCCCCTTCGCCTTCGGTGACGGACAGCGTGCTCACGGTTGCAGCGTGGTCCGCACGCGGCCCGTGACGGTGCCGGCCCCGGAGTCGAGGTTTACCACCAACCGATCCCCCGCCAGCGTATTGCCGTCTTGCGTGACGACGACATCGCCGGTCAGCAAGATGTCGGACGACCCGAGCGTATAGACGGCCTCCTGCCCCTCGGCGGCGTCATCGCCCGCCACGATCAGGACGTCGCCGCTGGCGTTCAGCCGTTCGATCGACCGCGCCCCGTCCGAGGTGGCATATTCGACGGTGACGCGTCCGGCTGACAGCCGAAGCTCCCCCTGGGCGATCACGACGTTGCCGGTCAGGACGGCACGGCCGGTGGCCTGATCGATCTCCAGATTGTCGGCGGCGACCTCCACCGGGGCGGAGCTGTCGAAATCGCCTTGGCCGAAGCCGACGTCGGACGTCTGCGCGACTGCCGGGACGGCAAGAAAAACGAGGGCAAGGGCACGCAGAAACATCGTCACATCCAGATCAGCTTGGAGGGGTGTATAGCAGGTCGACGCCATTCGTGAACAGCAGCCGCGCCGCGCCGTCGCCGTCCTCCGTCAACGCCATGGATCCGGCGCGCAGGGTGCCCAGCGGCCCGTCGCCGGTCACTTCGCCCGGCGACGTGATCGACAGCACAGCAAGCGACCCTTCAAGGCGTTCAGTCCGCAATTCGTACCCCGTGGAGGTTTCGATGCGGACGTCGCCCGTCAGGACGATCGCCCGATCGGCCGTGTCGACGTCGCCCGCATCCGACACGATGGTCGCGCGCCCACCGTCCATGTCGTCGAGCACGAGGCGCAGCGCCTCGGCCGACATGCGCCGGGGATCGGTCGCATCGGGCCGCGCCATGCGCGCCGACAGATCGAACGACGTACGCCCCTGCGAGACGCCGGCGAAGCGCGGCATCGTTAGCTGCTGATCGCGGGCGCGCATCGACACGTCGACTTCGGCATAGGGGATGGCGTCGTCCGGGTTCACCTTGCGCGCCACCAGGAACAGCGTCGACAGAAGCATCAGCGCAAGCACCGGCAAAACCAGCGTCGCCAACCGGACGATCCGGGTGCGCAGGGGATTGATCGGACCGCGTGTCGCCATGGCAAACACCTAAGCGTCTCGCCTGTGTTTAGGAATGGGCGAAGATGTCGGTTTCCGGATAGCCGATCAGGTCCAGTTTGGCGCGGGTCGGCAGGAAGTCGAAACAGGCCTGCGCGATCTCGGTCCGGTCCTCGCGCGCCAGCAGTCCGTCCATGACCTCTTTCAGGCGGTGCAGGTAGAACACGTCGGAGGCGGCGTACTGCTGCTGCGCGGGCGTCAGCTCGGCGGCCCCCCAATCGGAGGTCTGCTGCATCTTGGAGATATCCTCCTGCAGCAATTCGTGCAGCAGCGCTTTCAAACCATGCCGGTCGGTATAGGTGCGGATCAGGCGAGACGCGATCTTGGAGCACCAGACCGGCTGCGCCAGCGCGCCGAACGTGTGATACATCGCCGCGATGTCGAAGCGCCCGTAATGGAACAGTTTCAGGACCGCAGCGTCGTTCACCATCCGACACAGGTTCGGCGCGTCCGTCTGACCCTTGGCGATCTGCACCAGATGCGCGGTGCCGTCGCCCGACGACAGCTGGACCAGACACAGACGGTCGCGGTGCGGGTTCAGGCCCATCGTCTCGCAGTCGATGGCGACCGTCGGCCCCAGGTCCAGCCCGTCGGGCAGATCGCCCTTGTGCAACGTGATCTTATCCATGGCGATGGTCATGCGGTGTCCCCGGAATCGAGCCTTTGTAACAAGAACGCCCGGCGGCCCTGAGACAGGCGCGCCGGGCGTTTCTTGTTGGTAGACCGTGGTGCCCAGGAGAGGACTCGAACCTCCACTCCCTTGCGAGAACTGGCACCTGAAGCCAGCGCGTCTACCAATTCCGCCACCTGGGCATCCACGGTGCGCGGTGGGTATCTCCGGCTCGGAACGGTGTCAATCGCCCCGCTTCATAAAATCACAAGTCTTGCCCGCGCGGGTCACGGGCGGTATCGCAGCCCTGAAAAGCAGGAGTGCCTTCCATGCAGAAGCTCGTCACCATTTTCGGCGGTTCCGGTTTCGTCGGCCGCTATATCGCGCGCCGCATGGCCAAGCAGGGTTGGCGCGTCCGCGTGGCCTGCCGCCGCCCGAATGAGGCGGTGTTCGTGCGCATGTACGGGGCCGTCGGGCAGGTAGAGCCTGTGTTCGCCAATATCCGCGACGACGCCAGCGTGGCCGCCGCCCTGTCGGGGGCCGATGCCGTGGTCAACTGCGTCGGTGTGCTGGCACAATCGGGCAAGAACACCTTCGACACGCTGCAAGCCGAGGGGGCCACGCGCATCGCCCGTCTTGCCGCCGCCGAAGGTATCGCGAACATGGTCCAGATCAGTGCCATCGGTGCCGATGCCGAAAGCCGCAGCGATTATGCCCGCACCAAGGCCGAGGGCGAGGCGGGCGTGATGGAGCATCAGCCCAACGCGGTGATCCTGCGACCCTCGCTGGTTTTCGGGCCGGAGGACCAGTTCTTCAACCGCTTCGCCGGCATGGCGCGTCTGGCCCCGGTCCTGCCGGTGGTGGGACCGAACACCAAGTTTCAGCCGGTCTATGTCGACGATGTCGCCGCTGCCGCCGAAAAGGCCGTGATCGGCCAGGCGCAGCCCGGCATCCACGAATTGGGCGGACCGGACGTCGATACCTTCCGTGAGTTGATGCAGACGATGCTGCGGGTCATCCGCCGTCGCGCGTTAATCGTGACAGTGCCGTTCTTCGTGGCGCGCACCATGGCCTTCGTGCTGGACTGGGTGCAAAAGCTGTCGTTCGGCATCGTGCACAACGGCACATTGACCCGCGATCAGGTGCGCAACCTTGCGCGCGACAACGTGGTCACCGGTCAATACCCCGGTTTTGACGTGCTGGGCATCGTGCCCTCCACGATGGAGACGGTGCTGCCCGAATATCTGTGGCGGTTCCGTCCGTCGGGGCAGTATTCCGACATCAAGGACAGCGCCAAGAACATGAAGACCTGACGGGCCGCGCGATCGTCCTACGTCCCGGCATCGGTGCAAGGGGACGACCATGGCCAAGAACACGCGCGATCTTACCGAAGGGCCTGTCTGGAAGGGCATTGCCATTCTGTCGGGTCCGATGATGCTGGGTATCCTGGCGGTCATTTCCACCGGGTTGGTGGACGCCTATTTCCTGGCCAAGGTATCGCCCGAGGCGTTGGCCGCCGTGGGCTTCGTCTATCCGGTAACGACCGCGATCTCCTCCTTGTCGATCGGGCTGTCGGCCGGGGCGGGTGCGATCATCAGTCAGGCTTTGGGACGCAAGGAATCCGATGACGACGTGACGCGACGGGGTCTGCATTCGCTGGGCATCGGGATGATCCTCGCCGCGATCGCGGCGTTGCTCTTCTTTCTGCTCGACGGGCCGCTTTTCAGCGTTTTGGGTGCCGATCCGGACGTGCTGGAGGCGGCGCTGCGCTATACCCCGCTTTGGTGCCTGTCATTCCCGTTCCTCGTTTCGATGATGCTGATCAACTCGGTGTTTCGCGCTCACGGCAGCGGTATCGCCTCGGCCGGGATCATGGTCTTTTCGGCGGTGGTGAACGTTGCGACGACGCCGCTGTTCATCCTGGGGTGGGGCCCGGTGCCGGAAATGGGGATCGCCGGGGCCGCGATGGGCACGCTGGTGGCGATGGTGTCGGCCAGCATTCTGGCCGCAGCGCTGGCCCTGCGGTCGGGCCTGTTGCAGCCCTGTTCGAACCCCATGGCGGACCTGTGGCGCAACGCCCGGACCATCGCGTCCATCGGCGGTCCGGCGGCCACGTCGAACGCGATCAATCCGGCGGGTATGGCGCTTGTCACGGCTGCCGTCGCAACGGTCGGATCGGCGGCCGTGGGGGGGTTCGGGGCCGCCACGCGGGTGGAATCGCTGGTGTCCGTTCCCATGCTGGCCCTTTCGGCCGGGATCGGCCCCGTCGTGGGCCAGAACTGGGGTGCGGACAAACGGGACCGCGCGCGCGAGGCGTTGCGCCTGTGCCTGATGTTCTCGGTCGGCTATGGCCTGTTCATCGCGGTGATGCTGACGCTTTTCGCGGACCCCATCGCCAGCGCGTTCGGGGCCAGCGAAGACAGCACACAGGCGGCCGCATCCTATTTGCGCGTCGTGGGCTGGTCGCTGTTCGGGTTCGGGATGCTGGTGACGGGGAACGCGGCACTCAACGCGATTTCGAAGGCCAGCCATTCGATGACGCTGTCGGTGGCGCGGGTGTTGGCGATTTATGTGCCCCTGGCCTGGCTGGGCGTGACGCTGTTCGGGTATTCCGGCATTCTGGGCGCGGCGGTCGTCGCCAACGTCTTTGGGGCCTGGGCGATTCTGGTGGCCGCGCGGGCGACCGATCTGCTGGCGCTGGACGTGGCGCCGATCAGCGTGCCGGCGCGGGTCATTCCCGGCTAGAGATAGACCCAGCCCAGCAGGAACGCGCCCAGCATCATGCGATAGACGACATAGGGCGTGAAGCTGACCGACCGCAGCAGCCGCATCATCAGCGCAAGCGCCGCAAGTGCCGCGACGAACGCCATCAGCGCGGCGATGCCGGCATCGCGTAACAATTGCCCGTCGGTCTGGCCGAACACATCGAGTGACAGAAGCGCGCCGGAGGCCAGGATCGTCGGGATCGACATGAGCATCGCGATCCGCGCCGCGTCTTCGCGCCCGTACCCCATGGCGCGCGCGCCTGTGATGCAGATGCCCGACCGGGATGTGCCGGGGATCAGGGCAATGGCCTGCCAGAGCCCGAATTTCAGGGCCTGACCGGGCGTCCAGTCGCCCAGGTCGCGGGTCTGCGTTCCCCGTTTGTCGAACCACCAGAGCAGGGCCCCGAACAGGACCGTGGCCCAGCCGATCACCTCCACCGAACGCAGCAAATCGGCGGTGCCGGTGACCTTCAGGACCAATCCGGCGAGGACGACCGGGACGGTCGCGATGGCCAGGCCGGCGGCCAGTCTTTCATCCGGACCCCAGCGCTTGCGGAACAGCCCCGCCGTTCCCGACAGGGCGCGGGCGACGTCGGCGCGGAAGTAGAGCACGACCGCGCCCAGCGTGCCGATATGAAGCGCGACGTCGAGGGCGACGCCCTGATCTGCGATGCCGGTCAACCGCGGGACGAGGATGAGATGGGCCGAGGAGGAGACGGGAAGAAATTCCGTCACGCCCTGCACCAGCGCCAGGAGGATGAGATGCCAGAGGGCCATGCGGATTGCCTGATTCGCGGTCTTTCGCGCAGCATGGAGCAGGGGGTGCGGCGGGGGAAGGCGGCAGAAAGAACCGAATCGGACCTTTATTTGGCGATTTGCCGCATGATCGGGGCGAGGTCAGGTTGAAAAAGGTACATTTAGGTCAGCAATGCTGACTTTCCATTCTCACGAAGATCGCGTAATCGGTAACTTCGATCACGCAGGAGGAATTCAATGTCCGGCAACAAGATGCTTCAGTTCGTCACCGTCGAGCGTAAGACGCCCGAAAAGCGGACGGCCGATGTGCGCACGGAAGACTTCGGCGAGATCTACCGTGAATTTGCCGCCGAACGCGCGGCCGAGCAAGCGGGCCGCTGCTCTCAATGCGGTGTGCCGTATTGCCAGACCCATTGCCCGCTGCACAACAACATCCCCGACTGGCTGCGCCTGGTCGCCGAAGGGCGCCTGCAGGAGGCCTATGAGGTCAGCCAGGCCACCAATACGTTCCCCGAGATCTGCGGCCGGATCTGCCCGCAGGACCGGTTGTGCGAAGGCAATTGCGTCATCGAGCAGTCGGGCCACGGCACCGTCACCATCGGCGCGGTCGAGAAATACATCACCGACACCGCGTTCGAGAACGGCTGGGTGCCGACGATCAAGCCGCGCCGGGAGCGTACGGAAAGCGTCGGCATCATCGGGGCCGGTCCCGGCGGTCTGGCGGCGGCGGACATGCTGCGCCGGGCGGGCGTTCAGGTCACGGTCTATGATCGCTACGACCGTGCGGGCGGCCTGCTGACCTATGGGATTCCCGGCTTCAAGCTGGAGAAGGACGTGGTCATGCGGCGCAACGATCAATTGGCCGAGGGCGGTGTGGAGTTCGTGCTGAATTGCGAGGTCGGGCGCGACATCACTTTCGACGAGATTCGGCAGAAGCATAACGCCGTCATCGTTGCGACCGGCGTGTACAAGACCCGCGATCTAGGTGGCAAGAACGCCGATGCGCGGGGTGTCGTGAACGCCATCGACTATCTGACCGTCAGCAATCGCAAGAGCTTTGGCGACGATGTGCCGGCGTTCGACGACGGATCGCTGAACGCCGAAGGCAAGCGCGTCGTCGTCATCGGCGGTGGCGACACAGCCATGGACTGCGTGCGCACCGCGATCCGGCAGGGCGCCATCAGCGTGAAGTGCCTGTATCGCCGCGACAAGGCCAACATGCCCGGATCGCAGCGCGAGGTGCAGAATGCCGAAGAAGAGGGCGTGGAATTTGTCTGGCTGACCGCGCCCGCTGGGTTTGAGGCAGGCCTGCAGGAGGCGATGGAGGGCGGCGTGGCCGTGTCCGGCGTCAATGTGCAGAAGATGCGCCTGGGCGAGCCGGATGCCACGGGGCGCCAGGCGCCCGAACTGATCGAAGGCGCGGATTATGTCGAGAAGGCCGACCTGGTGGTGAAGGCCCTTGGGTTCGAGCCCGAAGAGCTTCCGACGCTGTGGGACAAGCCCGATCTGCAAGTCACGCGCTGGGGCACGATCAAGGCCGATTTCCGCACGCATGAGACGCCGCTGGAAGGTGTCTATGCCGTGGGCGACATCGTGCGGGGCGCGTCGCTGGTGGTCTGGGCCATCCGCGACGGGCGGGAGGCGGCAGAGGCCATTCTGGAGAAGATGACGGTCGCCGATGCCCCCGTGATCGCCGCCGAATAGGCCGGAATTCCACGTATGACCAACGGGTGATCTACGGGTGATCCAGGGAATACTCATTCAAATTGACGGGTCAGCGCTGCTGACGTTTCTGACGGGTTAACGATATCGCAATGGCTCTGACCATCGACACCGTTCTGGAAGATCGCGACCTGACGCTGCGCTGGCTGCCGGGTAGTGCGCGGCGCATGGTCGTAGTGTTCACGGGGCGCGGAGCCGGGTTCGGTGGCGCGCCGCTGGACGAATTCGCAGGTTCGGCCGCGCGCCGGGGCGAAAACAACGTCCTGTTCGTGACCGACCGGCGCGGCAGCTGGTATTCCGCGCCAGGGCTTTGGTCGAAGGCGGTGCGCCTGATCCGGTATCTGCGCCGGTCGGAAGGCATCGAAGAGGTCGTGAGTTTGGGCAATTCGATGGGCGGCTACGGCGCGCTTTTGCTGCCGCAGGAAATGCGGGTGCGCCGCGCCATCGCGTTTTCGCCGCAGCTGACGCTGGACCGGGACCTGACCGACGACGGACGCTGGCCCGATGTCATGAAGCGCTATGGCTGGATGCCCGCGCGCAACGTCGGCGAAACCTTCGGCGCGACGCGCACGCAGTATTACCTGACCGCCGGGAAGGCCTGTCGGGAGGATCTGGATCAGCTGGATTTCGCGCCCGATCTGCAGCGCGTGCACCGCTGGACCCTGCCGGCGGCCCGGCACAATGTCGCGGGACGGTTGAAGGACGCCGGCCTGCTTTACGATGTGATCGGTGCGATCATCCGGGGCCGAAAGGCCCGCGTCGAAACCCTGTACCAACGCTATGCCGAAGCGGCCGATGCGCCGCGCGGCCCCGCAATCCCCGTTGAAGGAGAAACCCGATGACCCATTATTTCAGCGACTGGGAACGCACCGAGCTGTCCCGCCGCCAAGACCTCGACGGCACGAGCCTGTACCACGAGGACAGCGAGCATGCGTCCTGCGGTGTAGGCCTGATCGTCGATATTTCGGGCAAGCGGTCGCGCAAGGTGGTCGACGCGGCAATCTCGGCGCTGGGGGCCATCTGGCACCGCGGCGCGGTCGATGCCGACGGGAAGACCGGTGACGGCGCGGGCATCCACGTGCAGATCCCGGTCGAGTTCTTCCGCGACCAGATCCGTCGCACCGGCCACGAGCCGCACGAGGGCAAGCGCATCGCCGTGGGCCAGGTGTTCCTGCCGCGCGACAACTTCAGCGCGCAGGAAAGCTGCCGGACCATCGTGGAGACCGAGGTCCTGCGGATGGGGTATTACATCTATGGCTGGCGGCACGTGCCCGTCGACATCACCTGCCTGGGCGAGAAGGCCAATGCGACCCGCCCCGAAATCGAGCAGATCCTGATTTCCAACGTCAAAGGCGTCGACGAGGATACGTTCGAGCGGGAGCTGTACGTCATCCGTCGCCGGATCGAGAAGGCGGCCATCGCGGCGCAGATCAACGGGCTGTACCTGGCGTCGCTGTCGTGCCGGGGCGTGATCTACAAGGGGATGATGCTGGCGCAGGATGTGTCGGAATTCTATCCCGACCTGCAGGACGAGCGGTTCGAGAGCGCCTTCGCGATCTATCACCAGCGGTATTCGACCAACACCTTCCCGCAATGGTGGCTGGCGCAGCCGTTCCGGATGCTGGCGCACAACGGAGAGATCAACACCCTCAAGGGCAACGTCAACTGGATGAAAAGCCACGAGATCCGCATGGCGTCTTCAGCGTTCGGCGACATGGCCGAGGACATCAAGCCGATCGTGCCGCAGGGGGCGAGCGATTCCGCCGCGCTGGATTCCGTGTTCGAGGTGATGGTGCGCGCGGGCCGGTCGGCGCCGATGGCGAAGACGATGCTGGTGCCCGAATCGTGGTCGCAATCGGCGGTGGAGCTGCCGGATGCCTGGCGCGATATGTACGCCTATTGCAACGCGGTGATGGAGCCGTGGGACGGGCCGGCCGCGTTGGCGATGACCGACGGGCGCTGGGTCTGTGCGGGGCTGGACCGGAACGGATTGCGGCCCATGCGCTATACCCTGACCGGCGATGGCCTGCTGATCGCGGGGTCAGAGGCGGGAATGGTTGCCGTGGATGAGAGCACGGTCGTCGAGAAGGGCGCGTTGGGCCCCGGCCAGATGATCGCGGTCGACATGGAGAAGGGCGTCCTGTTCCACGATACCGAGATCAAGGACAAGCTGGCCCGCGCGCTGCCGTTCGGCGATTGGGTCCAGAAGATCACCGATCTGGGCGACATCACCAAGGGCGTGCCCGAAGTGGCGGTCCATTCGGGTGCGGAGTTGCGCGAACGTCAGGTCGCGGCCGGATATTCCATCGAGGAATTGGAGCAGATCCTGGCCCCGATGGCCGAGGACGGGAAGGAAGCGCTGGCGTCGATGGGCGACGACACGCCGTCGGCGGTGCTGTCCGAGAAGTACCGCCCGCTGAGCCACTTCTTCCGCCAGGCGTTCAGCCAGGTGACCAACCCGCCGATCGACAGTTTGCGTGAGTTTCGGGTGATGAGCCTGAAGACGCGGTTCGGGAACCTGAAGAACGTGCTGGACGAGGATTCGTCCCAGACCGAGATCCTGGAGCTGCCGTCCCCGTTCGTCGGGAACGCGCAGTTCCAGGCGATGTTCGACCATTTCGCGGAATCGGTCGTGACCATCGATTGCACCTTCCCAGCCGGTACGCCTCATGGTGCGCTGCGCGAGGGGTTGGAGCGGATTCGGGCCGAGGCCGAGGATGCGGTGCGTTCGGGCGCGGGGCACATCGTCCTGACCGACCGGATGCAGGACGCCGACAAGGTGCCGATGCCGATGATCTTGGCGACCAGCGCGGTGCATTCGTGGCTGACGCGTAAGGGGCTGCGGACCTTCTGTTCGATCAACGTACGTTCGGCCGAGTGTATCGATCCGCATTACTTCGCCGTGCTGATCGGCTGCGGCGCGACCACGGTGAACGCCTATCTGGCGCAGGATTCGCTGGCCGACCGGATCGGGAAGGGCCTGCTGGATTGCGATCTGGACGAGGCGGTGAACCGCTATCGCAAGGCGATCGACGCGGGCCTGCTGAAGATCATGGCGAAGATGGGGATTTCGGTCATCTCGTCCTATCGCGGCGGTCTGAACTTCGAGGCTGTGGGCCTGTCACGGGCGATGTGCGCGGAATATTTCCCCGGCATGCTGAGCCGGATTTCCGGCATCGGGACCAACGGCATCCAGAAGAAGCTGGAGGCGGTGCATGGCGCGGCCTATCACGGGGCGTCGAATGTCCTGCCGATCGGCGGGTTCTACAAGGCGCGGCGGTCGGGCGAGAAGCATGCCTGGGAAGCGCAGACGATGCACATGTTGCAGGCCGCCTGCGACCGGGGGTCGTTCGAGCTGTGGAAGCAGTTCAGCCATGCGATGCAGTCGAACCCGCCGATCCATCTGCGCGATCTGCTGGCGATCAAGCCGATGGGCAAGTCGATCCCCATCGAGGAGGTCGAGAGCATCACGTCGATCCGCAAGCGGTTCGTGACGCCGGGCATGTCGCTGGGGGCGCTGTCGCCCGAGGCGCACAAGCTGCTGAACGTCGCGATGAACCGGATTGGGGCCAAGTCGGATTCGGGTGAGGGCGGGGAAGACCCGGCCCACTTCGTGCCCGAGCCCAATGGCGACAACCCGTCGGCCAAGATCAAGCAGGTCGCGTCCGGGCGCTTTGGCGTGACGGCGGAATACCTGAACCACTGCGAAGAGCTTGAGATCAAGGTCGCGCAGGGGGCCAAGCCCGGCGAGGGCGGTCAGCTGCCCGGCATGAAGGTCACCGATCTGATCGCGCGGCTGCGTCATTCGACCAAGGGCGTAACGCTGATTTCGCCGCCGCCGCACCACGATATCTACTCCATCGAGGATCTGGCGCAGTTGATCTACGACCTCAAGCAGATCAATCCGCGCTGCAAGGTGACGGTGAAGCTGGTGGCGTCGAGCGGCGTCGGGACCATCGCCGCCGGTGTCGCCAAGGCCAAGGCCGACGTGATCCTGATTTCGGGGCACAACGGTGGCACCGGGGCCAGCCCTGCGACGTCGATCAAATACGCCGGTCTGCCGTGGGAGATGGGCCTGACCGAGGCGCATCAGGTCCTGGCCATGAATAAGCTGCGCGAGCGGGTGACGCTGCGCACGGATGGCGGGCTGCGCACCGGGCGCGACATCGTCATGGCGGCGATGATGGGAGCCGAAGAATACGGCATCGGGACGGCCGCGCTCATCTCCATGGGGTGCATCATGGTGCGCCAGTGCCAGTCGAACACCTGCCCCGTCGGGGTCTGCACGCAGAACCCCGAATTGCGCGCCAAGTTCACCGGCACGGCCGACAAGGTGGTCAACTTGATCACCTTCTATGCCCAGGAAGTGCGGGAGATTCTGGCGGAGATCGGGGCCAAGTCTCTGGACGATATCATCGGGCGCGCGGATCTGTTGACGCAGGTGTCCCGCGGGTCGGCGCATCTGGACGATCTGGATCTCAACCCGCTGCTGATCACTGTGGATGGGGCAGATCGGATTACCTATGATCGGAACAAGCCGCGCAATGCGGTGCCCGACACGCTGGACGCGCAGATCGTGCAGGATGCCCAGCGGTTCCTGAACGATGGAGAGAAGATGCAGCTGCAATATGCGGTGCAGAACACTCACCGCACCGTCGGCACGCGGATTTCCAGCCATGTGGTCAGCAAGTTCGGGATGCGCAATTCGCTGCAACCCGATCACCTGACGGTCAAGTTGCAGGGATCGGCGGGGCAAAGCCTTGGCGCGTTCCTGTCGCCGGGCCTGAAGCTGGAAGTGTCGGGCGATGCCAACGATTATGTCGGCAAGGGTCTGTCTGGTGGCACGATCGTCGTGCGCCCGGCCATGGCCAGCCCGCTGAAGGCGGACGAGAATACGATCATCGGCAACACCGTCTTGTACGGCGCGACCGACGGGTTCCTGTTCGCCGCCGGCCGCGCCGGGGAGCGGTTCGCGGTGCGCAACTCGGGCGCGTCCGTGGTGATCGAGGGCTGCGGATCGAACGGCTGCGAATACATGACCGGCGGGGTCGCCGTGATCCTGGGGTCGATCGGTGCGAACTTCGGGGCGGGCATGACCGGCGGGATGGCGTATCTGTATGATCCCGACGGGGCGGCGGCCCAGTTGATGAACATGGAGACGCTGGTCACCTGCCCGGTTGCGCATCCCCATTGGGAAACCCAGCTGCGCAGCCTGATCGAGCGGCACGCGGACGAGACGAAGTCCAAGAAGGCGCAGAAGATCCTGTCGGATTGGGAGCGGGAGAAGGCCAGCTTCCTTCAGATCTGTCCCAAGGAAATGCTGATCCACATTCCCGCGCCCTTGTCCGAAGATGCGGACGCGATTCCGGCGGAATAGTCCCCGATCGGTGACGCTTTGCCCCGTCCGCCCCCCGGCGGGCGGGGTTTTTCTTGACCTTGTCCCGCCGGCCCGGTTGGAGGGGCCATGGCGAAAGCACCTGCGAAAAAGAAGACCCCCGCGCGCAAGCGTGCCCCTGCGAAACCCGCGACCGGGCCGGTTCGCCGCGTCCTGCGGTGGGCCGTGCGGGCCGCTCTGTGGTCTGCTGTGGCTTTGGTGGTCTGGGTTCTGGCGTATCGCTGGATCGATCCGCCGACGACGCCGTATATCTGGTCTGAATCGGGGCGTCTGGGCGGGGTGGAACGGGTGTGGGTCGATATCGACGACATCGCGCCGGTGATGGCGCGGTCGGCCGTCGCGGCGGAGGATGCGAATTTCTGCAACCACTGGGGGTTCGACGTCGCCGCCATCCGCGAAGCGATCGAAGCGGGGGCGACCCGCGGCGCGTCGACCATCAGCCAACAAGTCGTGAAGAACGCGTTTCTGTGGCAGGGGCGCAGCTGGTTCCGCAAGGCACTGGAAGCGGGGCTCACCCCCTTGATGGAGACGCTGTGGCCCAAACGGCGGATCATCGAAGTCTATCTGAACGTGGCCGAGTTCGGCCAAGGCGTGTTTGGCGTGCAGGCCGCGGCGCGCACGTATTTCGGTGTCGATGCGGCGGATCTGTCGGATCGGCAGGCGGCGGCGCTGGCGTCGGTGTTGCCCAACCCCAAGGACCGCAATGCGGCCAGTCTGACCCAGGCGTTGCAGCGGAAAGCCGCCCGTGTGCGCGATGGGGCCGCCACGATCCGATCCGACGGCCGTTCGGCGTGCTTCGAGAGTTGAAAAGCATCTGCGGAGCGGGCATTCCCGAAGCATGATCCAGCTCTATCACTTCGCCCTGTCGCCGTTCTGCCGGAAGGTCCGCCTCGTGCTGGCCGAAAAGAAGCTGGAGGTGGAGCTGATCGACGAACGCTATTGGGAGGCGTCGTCCGAGTTTCTGCGCCGCAACGCCGCCGGCAAGGTGCCGGTCCTGCGGATCGACGGGCTGACCCTGTCGGATTCGGGGGCGATTTGCGAATACCTGGAAGAAACCAACCCGGACAACCCGATGATGCCCCGCGATCCGGCTGCCCGCGCCGAAGTGCGGCGTCTGGTGGCGTGGTTCGACGACAAGTTCCATCAGGAGGTGACGTCCAAGCTGGTCTATGAGCGGGTCAACAAAAAGCTGACGCGCGCGGGCTATCCGGACGGGGCGAACGTGAAGAACGGGGTCAAGGCGATCAAGTTCCACCTGGATTACATGGGCTGGCTGCTGGACCGGAACCGCTGGCTGGCGGGGACGGATCTGACGGTCGCGGATTTCGCGGCTGCCGCGCATCTGTCGTGCCTGGATTATTCGTCTGACGTCGATTGGAACCGCAACGCGGCCGTGCGCGACTGGTACGCCAAGATCAAATCGCGGCCTGCGTTCCGGTCGATTCTGGCGGATGTGGTGCCGGGGTTCCGCCCGGCCAAGCATTACGCCGACCTGGATTTTTGAGCCTGCGCGACAGATTGGACGCGGAGGCGCGGGCGGCGGGTTTCGTGTCAGTCGGGGTGTGTCGCCCCGGTGCGATTGCGGATGCGCCGGCGCGATTGAAGACATTTCTGGATCAGGGCCACCACGGTCAAATGGCCTGGATGGCGGAGCGGACGGCCTGGCGCGGCGATCCGACGGCGCTGTGGCCCGCGGCGCGGTCGGTGGTGATGCTGGCCCATTCCTATGCGCCCGAGCATGATCCGCTGGACGATCTGGAAAAGCCCGCGCACGGGGCGTTGTCGGTCTATGCCCAGGGGCGCGATTATCACGACGTGGTCAAGAAGGCCCTGAAACGGGTTGCGCGCTGGATGGTGGCGGAGGCGGATTGCGAGGTGAAGGTCTTCGTCGATACGGCGCCCGTGATGGAGAAACCGCTGGCGCAGGCGGCGGGGATCGGGTGGCAGGGCAAGCACACGAACTTGCTGTCGCGGGACTTCGGGAACTGGGTGTTTCTGGGGGCGATCTTCACCACGCTGGACCTGCCCCCGGACGCGGCGGAAGGGGAGCATTGCGGATCGTGCCGCAAATGTCTGGACGTCTGTCCGACGGATGCGTTTCCGGCGCCGTTTCGTTTGGATGCGCGGCGCTGCATTTCCTACCTCACGATCGAACATCGCGGGCCGGTCGACCCGGAATTGCGCGGCAAGATGGGCAACCGGATCTATGGCTGTGACGATTGCCTGGCGGTCTGCCCGTGGAACAAGTTCGCGGTGCAGGCGTCCGACATCCGCTACCACGGCCCGCACCGCGCGCCTGCCTTGGCCGACCTGGCGGTTCTGAATGACGCCGACTTCCGCACAGTGTTTGCAGGGTCGCCCATCAAGCGGATCGGCCGGGACCGGATGGTGCGCAACGTCTGCTATGCAATTGGAAATTCGGGGCAGGAACGGCTTCGTCCGGTCGTGCAGGATCTGTGTGAAGATGCGGATGAGGCCGTCGCCGATGCGGCGCGCTGGGCGGTGGAGCGATTATGAAGACGTTGCTGAGTTTCGGACACGGCTATTCGGCGCGCGCGCTGGCACCGCTGCTGCTGGCGAAGGGCTGGCGCGTCATCGGAACGACCCGGTCCGACGAAAAAGCGGAAGCCCTGCGCGCCGAAGGGGTGGAGCCGGTGATCTTCGGCGCGCCGCTGGACGACGCGCTGGCGCAGGCGACGCATGTTCTGACTTCGGCCGGGCCAGGGGACGACGGCGATCCGGTGCTGAACACCTATCTGCCCGCGCTGGAAGCGCATCTGGGGTCGAAGGTCTGGGTCGGATATCTGTCGACGACGGGCGTTTACGGCGATCACGGCGGGGCCTGGGTCGACGAGAGGACGCCGCTGACGCCGAGTACGCGACGGGGCCGGTGGCGCGTGGAGGCGGAGGCCGCCTGGCAGGCCCTGGCCGCGCGGACGGGTGCGCCGCTGCATGTCTTTCGGTTGGCGGGGATCTATGGGCCGGGGCGCGGGCCGTTCGCGAAGGTGCGGGCCGGAACGGCGCGGCGAATCGTGAAGCCCGGGCAAGTCTTCAGCCGCATCCACGTCGAGGATATCGCGCAGGTCGTGGCGGCAAGTATCGCGCGGGGTGGCGCGGGCACCGTCTATAACGTCTGTGATGACGACCCGGCCCCGCCGCAGGATGTCATCGGCTATGCCGCGACGCTTCTGGGTCTGCCGTTGCCGCCCGAGGAAGATTTCGAAGCGGCGGAGATGACGCCGATGGCGCGCAGCTTCTACGCCGAATCCAAGCGGGTGCGGAACGACCGGATCAAGACCGATCTTGGGGTGGCGTTGCGTTTTCCCGACTACCGCGCCGGGCTGGTCGATCTGTTGCAGCGGGACGACGGGGCGACGATCCGCGACGATTGACCCTTTTGCGGGAGCGCTTTCTTGCGGTAGGATGGCCCGAGGACAGTGCAACGCAGAGTGCAGGCAGACATGGACATCTATACCCGTCGGGGCGCGCTTGCGCTCTCGCTCGGCTCCGCGGCGTTCGCCATGGGGTGTGGCAGCAAATTCGTCAGCTATCGCGGGCCCGAGGTCACGCGTGTCGAAATCCAGAAATCGAACCGGGCGATGTACCTGTTTCACCACAACGTGCTGCTGGAGCCGTATCAGGTGCAATTGGGCTTCACCGCCGCCGGTCCCAAGCAGTTCGAAGGCGACGGCAAGACGCCTGAAGGCCGCTATCACATCGACCGGCGGAACCCCGATTCAGCGTTCTTTCTGTCCATCGGTATCGATTATCCCAACGCCGAGGATCGTGCCTTTGCCGCCGCCGCAGGCAAGCCGCCGGGCGGCGACATCTTCATCCACGGTTGGGGCGACGAGCGGCGGGGCCGCAGTTCGGATTGGACGGCGGGCTGCGTGGCGGTGACGAACCGCGAGATGAAGCTGGTCTATGCGATGGTGCGCAACGGCACGCCGGTCGACATCTTCGCCTGATGCGGGAGACCGGGCCGATGTGGCCCGGTGCGCGTGTCAGGTTCCGACGTTGAGCGTGTACCAGATCTTGCCGTTGGATTCCTGAAAGAACCCGAACCCCATGCGGCGGCCCTGCGGGTCCAGCAGAACACGGCGGGGCCCAGGGTCCTGAAGCCAGGCGGCCACGGTCTCCAGCTCCGTCTCGTAGGTTTCCGACAGGGTTTCGCCCAGCAGTTGACCGTCGAACCCGACGCGCTGCGCCCGGTCGATCGGGGAGGAGCCGTCGGACCCGAAGTGCCAGGGCCGGTTTTGCAACGACATGTCACGCGCATGCGTCTCGGCGGCCGCCGACAACTTGCTGTCGAGTTCGAGCGGCGCGACGCCGGCCCCCTGCCGCAGCGCGTTGACGGCGTCGAGCGCGCGGAACGGCAGGCGACGGGCGTCCGCGTTGGAGATTCGGTAGAGTTTCGGCAGCGGCCGGCCATCGGGTCCGAGCGCCGGAGGCGGCGGCGTACAGGCGGCCAAAGCGGCGGACCCCAGAATAAGCAGGGCAAAACGGCGGTTCATCGGCAAATCCCCAAGGGTCTTTCAAGTTTCGGCGTGACTATAACGGAGCAGACGACGACGCAAATGTTCCCGGTGCAAGAGTTTGGGCGAAACTTCGCGTGGTGTTGCCAGTTTCATTTGCAGAATGACATATTTGTTCATACCGACTCGCGTCACGGACGGGTTTCGCGATACTTGATACGCGGATCACAGACAGGAGATTTCAATGCGCAGCCTTGATCGCCGTGCCTTTCTCGCCACCGGGACAGCGGCCGCGTCCCTGCTGGCCGCGCCCGCCATTGGACAGACCTTGCCCGACACCGTGCAGACGCGGGCCGACCTGTCGTCGACGACGCGGCGCAACACCTCCAGTTTCCGGGCGCTGAACTGGCAGGAGTATTTCTCCAACCTTCGCAATGGCGCCATCCTGGTCGATATCGACAGTCGCGCCCTGCATATGTGGGAAGAATCGGGCAATTATCACCTGTATCCGTCGTCTGTCCCGCAGTCCGAAGAACTGACCCGCAAGGGCCGGACCCGCGTCGTGCAGAAGGTCGTCGGCCCCACGTGGCGCCCGACGCCGAACATGCGCCGCCGCAATCCCGACTGGCCCGCCGTTGTCGGACCCGGCCCGGACAATCCGCTGGGGACGCACGCCCTTTATCTGTCGTGGACGTACTACCGGATCCACGGCACGCACGACACGCGCAAGATCGGACGGCGGTCGTCGTCGGGTTGCATCGGCCTCTATAACGAGCACATCGCTCAGGTTTTCGGGATGTCGCAGGTCGGGACGCAGGTGTTGCTTATTTGACGAAGCCGCCTCCAAAGCAGGGACGGGGGGTGCGACCCGGCGTTGCCAAGCCCTGTCATAGCTGCTTAACGAGTCGCACGAGGTACAGTCTTGGGTGCCATATGGTGTGGCAACTGTCGCCTCACCGATGGCGTATCTTGGAGGATACTACTATGAAAAAACTCGCTCTCGCAGCCGCTCTGTCGGTCGCTTCCACCGCCGCTTTCGCCGGTAACATCGTTCCGGCCCCGGTCGAGCCCGTCGTCATCGTCGAGGACACCTCGTCCTCGTCGGCCGGCATCATCGTTCCGATCCTGGCGATCATCCTGCTGGCCGCCGCTGCTTCGGACTGATCCGAAGACAGCGACGGAACCACATGGTTCTAGGAGAACGCGTCCCTTCGGGGGCGCGTTTTTCGTTTGCGGCGATTTTCGTGTCCTCGTGAGATCAACGCGCAAAAAAGGACCCCCGAACCCGACACGCGGGAACGAGGGTCAAGTTGCGACCCCCGGACATTGGACAGGGATCGCAGGCGGTAACCGGAACGCGAAGATCAGTTCATCTTGACCATCTCGTCGCGGATCTGTTGGCGCAGGGTGTCGATGGAGACCGACTTCCCCTCGCGCCGGAAGTGCCAGTAGGTCCAGCCGTTGCAGCTGGGCGCGCCCTCATAGGCGGCACCGACCTGGTGGATGGACCCCTTCACGCCGTCCCCCGTCAGGGTGCCATCGGCGCGGATCTTGGCGCGGTGGCGGCCGTTGCCGGACCGAAGCTCCTCGCCCGGGCGCAGCATGCCACGCTCCACCAATTGGCCGAAGGGCACGCGCGGCTCGGCGCGCTTGGAGGTTGTCGTCTCCAGTGCCTCGCGCTCCAGCGGTCGGACCTTGGCGATGCGTTCGGCGGCAAGCTGACGGTATTCTTCCTCCCGCTCGATTCCGATGAAGTGGCGGCCCAGCATCGTGGCGACCGCACCGGTGGTGCCGGTGCCAAAAAACGGGTCGAGCACGACATCGCCGGGGTTTGTGGTCGCCACCAAAAGACGGTGGAGCAGGGCTTCGGGCTTCTGGGTGGGGTGAGCCTTTTCACCGCGCGCGTTTTTCAGACGCTCGTGTCCGGTGCACAGCGGGAATGTCCAGTCGGAGCGCATCTGCACGCCGTCGTTGGCGGCCTTCATGGCTTCGTAGTTGAACGTGTATTTGGACGATTCGGACTTGGACGCCCAGATCATCGTCTCGTGCGCATTGGTCAGGCGCTTGCCGCGAAAGTTGGGCATCGGGTTCGTCTTGCGCCAGACGACGTCGTTGAGGATCCAGAAGCCACGATCCTGCAGCGATGCCCCAACGCGGAAAATGTTGTGATAGCTTCCGATCACCCAGATCGCGCCATCGGGTTTGAGCACGCGGTGCGCGGCCTTCATCCACCGGTCGGTGAAATGATCGTAGGCCTTCAGGCTTTCGAACTGGTCCCAGTGATCGTCGACGGCGTCGACCATCGAATTGTCGGGCCGGTGCAATTCGCCGCGCAACTGAAGATTGTACGGTGGGTCCGCAAAAATCAGGTCGACCGAGTTCTCGGGCAGCGCATTCATCGCCGCCACGCAATCACCGGACATGATGGTATCGAGCGGAAGCACGGGGGCCTCCGGGGTAGGTCTTGCCATTGTCTGCCGCCTCGTCTCGACCCCTGATTGTTCAGGGTGTCTGTTATGAGATCAACATGACGGGCGCGTCATTAACCGTCCATGGACGGCTTGCGGCAAGAATAAGGCAGGGTCAGGAACACAATATCTTGCGTATCGGTGCGAAGGACCGCCGATGATGTTGTGTCACGCCGTGTTTCAATAGGCCGTCTTGGTGGGACCGGGTACCATAGCCCGCGTTCGTCTCCCAGCCGTAGCCGGGATGCTGTTGCGCCAGCGACACCATGCCTTGATCCCGCCTTGTTTTGGCCAGAACCGATGCCGCCGCGATGGACAATGATCGGCCATCGCCCTTGATCAGAAGCTCGTGGGAACAATCGACCCAGGCGGGGCAATCGTTGCCGTCGATCAACAGATGGTCGGGCGGATGGGACAGCGCGGCGACCGCACGGCGCATCGCAAGATGCGTGGCCTGCCGAATATTGAGCGTGTCTATCTCCTCCACGCTCGCCTCACCGAATCCAACATCGCAGCAGGCCAGCAAAAGGGGGACAAGCGCCTCTCGTCGTGCGGCCGTCAGTTTCTTGGAATCGTTCAGTCCCGCTGGGGCGTCGCCGGTCAGGCGCGCGGCACAGGCCACGACCGGTCCGGCCCAGGGACCGCGCCCCACTTCGTCCAGTCCGACGACGAAACGCGCCCCCCGGTCACGGGCGGCGCGTTCATGGGCGTCATCAGGGAGCAGGGCCGGCGGTGTTCTGTGCACCACGCGACCCTGCCCCCGCTCCGGCGGGACGTCAACGCGGGGGCGTCAACGTCGTGCGGTGCGGGAGGTCCAACCCGCGCGGCGCATGCAGCGGGCATCATAGAGGTTCCGGGTACCGCGATCGGTGCGGATCTGGGTGATGCACTGCGGTGGCAGGCTGCCGGGGCGGGCGACGGTGCGCTGCATGCAGCGCGCGCCGTATCCGCGGACCGGGCCGCGGCGGGTATCGAACGTGCGGTAGCAATTGGCGGGCAGGACACGGACCTGCCGGTCGTCCCGTCGGTCGCGCCCCGTCCACACGGGCCGACCGTCGCGATCCCGGCGCAACGGGGCGGCGCGCCGCTCCTCCCGCCGGTCGTCACGCTTGTCGGCCTGACGCTTGAGCAAATAGAGCGCGGCCAAACCCCCGATGACCGCCACTGCGGCCCGCCCGTTTCCATCGCGCACGTGACTGTGTGCATAGCCCTGTTCATGCGCAATCGCGGGTGCGGTCAGCGTCGGCAGGGCGAATGCGGCGGTCAGCGCGGCGGCAAGGATGGTGCGGAACATCGGTGAACTCCTGTGGCAGTCGTGGGGTCAGGGCACCTTGTCCGCCGGGGTGCCCGCCGCTCAATGACCGGGGAGTGTCATGGAATAACCCGGTATGGGTCATTGCCTGACGCGGGGACCTGGCCCATGAAGGAAGACATGAAACACGCACTTCCTTTCATGCTGGCGCTGATGCTGGCCGGGCCCGCTTCGGCGGCCTGTTATGCCGACTACAAGGCCAAGCAGGACAACCCGCTTCAGTTGCATTACGGCATAATCGAAATCCCGCAATCCGCCTGCGACCCTTCGTCGGCGGCGGATGAATTGCGCAGCCGCCTTGGCGACGGCTGGCAATTGTTGCAGGTGATGTCGGTCTTCGGTGACGAAGGACTCGAACAAAGGAAAGCAAGTGCCGGCGATTACTTCCTCCGTTACTGAAACGCGCGCCGCCTCGGCCAAGGTCGTCGGCCTGGGGATCGCGGCGATCGTCGTGATTCTGGCGGCGGCGGCGCTGTTCCTGTTCGTGACGCTGCCCGACGGCAACGCGTTCAACGCGCGGGTGGAACGGTTGTTCATCGAATCGGACCTGACCAGCCGGGCGGAAATCGGCCTGCTGGAGATCCTGGCGCAGTCCGGGACGGCGTTTGCGGATGTGCTGGTAAGTTACCGAACGGTCATCTTTGTCCTTCTGGTTTTTGCCACCGCGCTTTTGATCGCGTGCATGGTGCTGCTTCTGGCGATCGTGACGCTGAACCGTCGCATGGGAGAGATCGAGCGGTCGGGAATTCAGGTGACCTCTTTGATCCTGGCGCGGGCTGAAAACGCGGTGATGCTCAACGATATCGAGCTGAAGCTGACGGATGCCGCGATGGAAACGCTGGCGGTGCTGGCCGAGGCGCGGCTGGACGGTGACATGCTGACCGGCGTGCAAATCGAATCGATGATCTCCGGCAAACCCGAATCCGATTGCGAGGAAGCGGCGGGGGCCACGCGGATCAAGCGGCTGCGCGATGCGCTGGGCAATCAGATCGTGACCCATCTGCTGATCCGCAACATCACGCGGCAGGGCTATGTCTTGGCGCTGGACCCGAAGGTCATCCGGATGAGTTGAGCGGCATGACCGCCCGACCGCCCAAATATCCCGAAACGCCCGACGGCCGCTACTTCGTCTCGAAGTCGCGGATGTGGCGCAAGACCGACCCATCCCTGCCCGAAGATGCACGCAAGGCCGCCGTTAGCGACCTGATGAAAGCGCGCCGCGCTGTCCGATTCGCCAAGACAGAGGAGGAGACGCGCGCGGCGCGCGCCGGCGTTCAGGCCGCGAAGGAGCGTCTGGGCGAACGCGGCCCGGTCTGGTGGGACGACGTCGCGGAGGATGTGACGCGCAGGGCCCCGTGGAACACGCCGTATGCCGCGTGGTGGGCGGGCCTGTCGGAGGACGACAGGGCCCGCGGGACCTGAGATCAGTCTTTGGCGTTCTTGGCGGCCGCGCGGGCCTTGTTCTTCTTGCTGTTGGGTTTGGCGGTCGTGGGGGCCATGCCGGGCTTTGCGTCGTTGCCGGGTTTACCCTTGCCCTTGAACGCGGGCTTGCCGCCGGGCTTACCCTTGAAGGCTGGCTTTCCCCCGGGCTTGCCGGGCTTCTTGTAGCCTTCGACCACGCCCTCGGGCCGGTCGAAATGGGGTTTGCGCGGTTTGGCGTTGGGATGCTCGGGTTTGGGCTTGCGCGGACGCGAGGCCGGGTCGTCGTTGTAATCGACGGACGTCGTGGTGCCGTCTTTTTTGTCTTTCCAACGCGGTTTCTTCTCACCCTCGGGGCGGTCGTCGCGCGGCTTGTTGCCCTTATAGCCGCCGCCGGACTTGGCCCCGAAACCGCCCTGTTGCGCCGGTGGCGCGTCGGAGCGGCGAATCGTCAGGCCGTCTTCGCCGATCATGTCGGGGCCAAGCGCCTTCACAAAAGCATCTGCCTGAGCTTCGGAGATCTGGAAGAAGCTTTCCTCGTCCCGGATGCGGATCGCACCGATCGAATCGCGGGTCAGGCCGCCGACCTTGCACAGCATCGGCAGCAGGCGGCGCGGGTCCTGATGCGCCTTGCGGCCACCCTGGATCGCGAACCAGACCGACGGCCCGAATTCGGGGCGCGGGGTCGGGGAGAAGGTGGTTGAGACATCCGACAGATCTTCGGGGGCGGTCTGACGTTCGGCCTTGAGGCGCAGATAGGCGGCGGCAAGTTGTTCGGCCGAGAAGCGCGATGTCAGTTCCGCCACGGTGTCCTGATCGTCCTCGCTCACCTGTTCGAGCCAGGCGGGATCGGCCAGCATCCGTTCGCGATCCTTTTCGCGCACTTCGTCGGCCCCGGGGGCGGGGGCCCAGGTGGCCGAAAGTTTCGCCCAACCCAGCAGGCGCTGCGCTTTGCGCTTGGCCGCCGGTGGCACGATCAGCGCGCTGACGCCCTTGCGCCCGGCGCGGCCCGTGCGCCCCGACCGGTGCAGCAGCGTGTCGGAGCCGGTCGGCAGTTCGGCGTGGATCACAAGGTCCAGGTTCGGCAGGTCGATGCCGCGCGCGGCCACATCCGTTGCGACGCAGACCCGCGCACGTCCATCGCGCATGGCCTGCAAAGCATTCGTGCGTTCCGACTGCGTCAACTCGCCCGACAGGGCGACGACCGGGAAGCCGCGGTTCGACAGGCGCGTGGTCATCCGGTTCACCATCGCGCGGGTGTTGCAGAAGACGATGGCGTTCGGCGCCTCGTGGAAGCGCAGGATGTTGATGATCGCGTTCTCTGCGTCGCGCGGGGCGACGTCATAGGCGGCGTATTCGATGTCGGCGTGCTGTTCCTTGGGGTTCACCGTGGCAACGCGCACCGCATCCTGCTGGTAGCTTTCGGCCAGCTTGGCGATGGCGGCGGGCACGGTGGCCGAGAAGAGCAGTGTCTGCCGCGCCTCGGGACATTCGCCCAGGATGAATTCCAGGTCTTCGCGGAAACCCAGGTCCAGCATCTCGTCCGCCTCGTCCAAGACGACGGCGCGAATCTCGGTCAGGTTGATGGACCCGCGCGAAATGTGGTCGCGCAGACGGCCGGGGGTGGAGACGACGATATGTGCGCCGCGGTCCAGGCTGCGACGTTCGTCGCGCATGTCCATGCCGCCCACGGTGGAGGCGAGAATCGCGCCCGCCTTTTCATAGAGCCAGGCCAGTTCGCGCTTCACCTGCATCGCCAATTCGCGCGTCGGCGCGATGATCAGCGCCAGGGGCGGACCGGCGGGAGAGAAGGATTCGGCCGTGCCCAGCAACGTCGGCGCGATCGCCAGGCCGAAGCCCAGCGTCTTGCCCGAGCCGGTTTGCGCGGAGACGAGCATGTCGACGCCGTCGAGCTCCGGCTCCAGCACGGCTTGTTGAACGGGGGTCAGCGTGTCGTATCCACGCGCCTCGAGCGCATCGGCGAGGGCTTTTTTCATGGGAGGGGCCTTTCTTTGCCCCGCGGTCGGGGCGGCAAGGGGCGGGCCTTACGCCGAATTCGGACGCTTGTATAGGGCATCGCGCCGTCGTGCCGTCGCGGCGCAGGATGAATTGCAACCGCGAAAGGCACCTCTTGACAGAACTGGTATCCTAGTCTTCCCTGCTCCGTGAGGTCCTGCTTCCGGCGGCCCGTGCGCCCCGGTCGGTACCGGCGGTCGTGCGATTGCCGTCTGCGTCGCATGGGCGTCTCGAACAAACTTGGGAGGGTTAGATGAACAACGGTAAACTCAAGATGCTGGCTGGCGCCGCGATCGCGGTCGCGATGACCGGCACCATGGCGATGGCGGAGGATTGGCGCGGGTGGAACATTCACACCGAAGGCTATCCGAACACCGTCGCGATGGACGCTTTCGCGGATCTTCTCGAAGAGAAGACGGGCGGCGAGATCACATTGCAGATGTTCCACGGTGGCACCCTGGGCAGTCAGCCCGACGCGATCGAGCAGGTCCGCCTGGGCGGGCTGGAGATCGGCAACTTCAACCTGGGCCCCATCGGGCCGATCGCACCGGCGGCGAACGTCGTGTCGTTGCCTTTCATCTTCAAGGACGTGGGCCATATGTTCCGCGTTCTGGACGGGGAAGCCGGCCAGATGATCGCCGACGGCATGGAGGAGCAGGGCATCATTCCGCTGGCTTGGTACGATGCGGGCGCACGGTCGTTCTATAACGGCACGAAGGCGATCAACACGCCGGCAGACGTCGAGGGCCTGAAGGTTCGCGTGATGAACAACGACCTGTTCACCGGCATGATCGCGGAGCTGGGCGGCAACCCGTCGCCGATGGCCTTTGCCGAAGTGTATCAGGCGCTGTCGACCGGCGTCGTGGATGGGGCCGAGAACAACTGGCCGTCCTACGAATCGACCGGCCACTTCGAGGTCGCGGGCTTCTATTCGCTCAGCCAGCATCTCATCATTCCGGAATGCCTGTGCGTGAACGCCGACACGTTCAACGCCCTGTCGCCCGAAATGCAGGAGGCCGTGACGGCCGCCGCACAGGAATCGGCCGCCATGCAGCGTGATCTGTGGGTGGAACGCGAAGCTTCGAGCCGCAAGGCCGTCGAGGAGGCGGGTGCCCAGATCAACGAGATCGCGGACAAGGCCCCGTTCCAGGAGGCGATGGCCCCGGTGTACGAAGCCTACCTTGCATCGAACCCCGACCTGCGGCCGCTGGTGGAGATGATCCAGGCGACCGAGTGATCCCGCGGATCATTTGAAGACGGGGGCGTCCGGCGCGACCGGGCCCCCCATTCCGCTGAAAGCGAGTTCATGTCCGACATTTCCGACCCCCCCATCCTGCTGCGACGCATGGATGCGGCTTTCGACGCGATCGCCATGGCCTGTCGCATATTGACCGGCCTGTCCCTGGTGACGTTGACGGCGATCTTCGGCTGGCTGGTTTACGGCCGCTATGTCCTGAACGCGACGCCCACATGGGTGGAGCAGGTGGCGCTGCTGCTGGTGATGGTCATCGCGTTTCTGGGGGCTGCGGTGGGCGTGCACGACCATACCCATCTGTCGGTGACCATGCTGCGCACTGCCGTGCCGGACCGCATCCGATCCGTTCTGGTGGTGGTGACCGACCTTTTCATGGCGGGGTTCGGTCTTTTGATGCTGTGGTACGGGGTAAAGCTGACGATCTTCAAATGGGGTTCGCTGATCCCCCTTCTGGATCTGCCCGAGGGTTTGCGGTCCGTGCCGCTGACGGTGGGGGGCGGGTTGATCGCGCTCTTCTCGATCGGACATCTCGTGCGGCGCGCGGTCGGGCGGGACATCCGCCGCGACAGCATCGAATAGGAGAGGGCGCATGGGACTTCTGGTGCTTTTGGGCTTGTTCGCCGTCTGCGTGGCGCTTGGCACGCCCGTGGCCTTTGCGCTGGGCATATCGGCCATCGCGGCCTTTGCGTTCGAAGGGCTGCCGCTGACCATCGGGTTCCAGCGGATCATCTCGGGGATCAATGTGTTCTCGCTCATGGCGATCCCGTTCTTCATCTTCGCGGGCGATCTGATGTTCCACGGCGGCATCGCGATGCGGCTGGTGCGGTTCGCGCAGGCCGCCGTCGGTGCGGTGCGCGGGGGCCTTGGCATCGTCAATGTCTTCTCCTCGATGCTGTTCGGCGGCATTTCGGGGTCGGCCATCGCCGACATCTCGGCGTTGGGGTCTATCCTGGTGCCGGTGATGAAGGAGAAAGGATACGACGCGGATTACGCCGTGAACGTCACGGTCACCTCGTCCATCGCCGGTATCATCATCCCGCCCAGCCACAATATGATCATTTTCGCCATCGCGGCCGGCGGCGGCGTGTCGATTTCCAAGCTGTTCCTGGCGGGTGTCGTGCCCGGCATCCTGATGTGCCTGTGCCTGGCCGTCGCCGCCTATGTGGTTGCGGTGCGTCGCGGCTACCGCGCCGAAAAATTTCCGGGCTGGACGGCGCTGGCGCTGACGTTCGCCAGCGCGATCCCCGGTCTTCTGACGGCCGTGATCATCGTCGGCGGCGTCCTGTCGGGGGTGTTCACAGTCACCGAATCCGGGGCCTTCGGCGCGATTTATGCCCTAGTCGTCACCCTGCTGGTGTACCGCAGCCTGACTTGGGAGAAATTTCGCACCGCCGTCGCGTCGTCCGTGCGCACCACGGCGATGGTGATGATCCTGATCGCCTGCGCCGGGGCCTTCGCCTATATGTTGACGTTCTACCGGGTGCCCGCTCAGACGGTAGAGCTTCTGACCGCGATCTCGGACAACCCGATCATGATCCTGCTGATGATCAACGTCGTTTTGCTGCTGCTGGGTATGATCATGGACATGGCCGCGCTGATCCTGATCTGCACGCCGATCTTCCTGCCGGTGGCCAACAGCCTGGGCATGGACCCGCTGCAATTCGGAATGATCCTTCTGGTGAACCTGGGCCTGGGACTGTGCACGCCGCCGGTGGGGTCGTGCCTGTTCGTCGGCTGCGCCGTGGGCAAGTTGCCGATGGAGGTGGCGGTGCGCACCATCTGGCCGTTTTACCTGGCGATCCTGGTGGCGCTGATGCTGATCACGTTCGTGCCCGCCGTGTCGCTCACGCTTCCCAACCTTGTGGGGGGATAACGGGCGCGACCGATCCGACGACGCAGGGAGGATGACATGAAAATCACCGGCGGACAGGTGTACCTCGGCGGGCCGGGCAAGAACTACGTCACGCTGCGGTTGGAGACCGATCAGGGCATCGTGGGTCTTGGCGACGGGACGCTCAACAACCGCGAATCCCTGACGGCGGCTTATCTGTCGGACTATATCCTGCCGATGCTGATCGGGATGGACCCGCGCCGCAGCGAGGATATCTGGCAGTTTCTGTACCGCGGGGCCTATTTCCGACGCGGGCCGATCGCGATGGCCGCCTTCGGGGCCGTCGATATCGCGCTTTGGGACATTAAGGCCAAGTTGGCCGGTCTGCCGCTGTACGAATTGTTTGGCGGGCGCAGCCGGGACGGATGCCTCGTCTATGCCCATGCGACCGGTGCCGACATCGGCGAGCTGATGGACTCGGTCGCCTACTGGCAGGAATGTGGATACCGAGCCGTTCGGGTGCAATGCGGCGTGCCGGGAATGCCGACCGCAGGCTATGCCGTGCCGGAGGCGGCGGGCGCGGGGCCGCATTACATCACCGATTTCAGCGGCATTCGACCGGCGGTCGAGATCTGGGACACCGACCGCTACATGCGGTTCATGCCGGACGCCTTGGCGCGGGTGCGCGACCGCTTCGGTCCGGAGCTGAAGCTGCTGCACGACGTTCACCACCGCCTGACGCCGCGCGAGGCGGCCGTCTTCGCCAAATCGGTGGAACCGGTGAACCTCTATTGGTTGGAAGATCCGACCCCGGCCGAAGATCAGGACGCGCTGCGCCTGCTGCGCCACCACAGCACGGTGCCCGTCGCCATCGGGGAGGTGTTCAATTCGATCTGGGACTGCAACCGTCTGATCGAGGAGGAGCTGATCGACTTCATCCGCGTCGCCGTGACCTATGCCGGCGGGATTACCCATGTAAAACGCATCGTTGACCTGGCCGGTCTGCATCATGTGCGTACGGGGTTTCACGGTGCCCCAAGCCATTCGCCGATTTCTATGGCGGCGCAGGCGCATCTGAACGTCTGGGCCCCGAACTTCGGTATTCAGGAATACCTCGTGCTGGGCACGCCGGCGTGCGATGCCCTTTTCCCGTCAGATCACCGGCTGGACGACGGCCTGTTTCACGTCAGTGACGCGCCGGGTCTGGGCGTCGATTTCGACGTGGCCGAGGCGGCGCGCTATGAATATGTCGCCGGCAGCCATCCGGTCGTGCGGCTGGAGGACGGGACGATGTGGAACTACTGATCGCGCTCGATCAGGCAGCGACCTGCGCGCGCTTCCAATCGCCCCGGCGCAGACGGGTGTGGAAGGGGGGAAATTTCAGCACTTCCTCCCCCAGCAGGATCGACAGGACCCAGACCGCAGGCACGTCGAAATAGAGGACGGCCAGGGCCGTCGCGGGCACGCGGAACAGCCACTGCGACCAGACGAAAAGGTGCATGACATAGATCGTATCACCGCTGGCGCGCAGAGTGTTGCCGCAGATCGCGTTCGACTGTTTGGGAAACGGCAGGACCAGAAGGATCGGCGCGAAGCTCAGCAGGACCGCCCGCGTTCGCACGTCGAGATCGGAATAAAGCGCGTTCGCCGACAAACAGATGATGCCGTAGATCGCGGCGACGGCGGCTGCGGCCACGAAGGCGGCCCGCCAAGCCGTGCCAAGGAACCGGTCCAGATCGGCGGCGGGATGTCCCTGCCCCAGAAGTTGAGCGACAATGATGCCGGTGGCCTGCGCCCATTGCATTCCGATGGTTCCGGCGACCATGATCCAAGGCGTGATCAGGGTCATGGCGGCGAATTCCTCGATGCTGAGGCGGGCATAGATCAAGG
>NZ_CXSU01000011.1:342961-365341 GCF_001403795.1 Jannaschia donghaensis
AGGTGACCTGCATCGCCACGGCGATGGCGCTGCCCATCGCGGCACCGGCGACGCCGAAGGCCGGCAGTCCGAACGCGCCGTGGATCAAGACGATACTGGCCCCGACGTTGATGGGCAGCGAAAGGCAATAGCTGTAGAGCGGGACGCGCGTGCGCCCGCATCCGTTGAAGAAACTGGACAGCACTTGCCCCACCGTCTCACCCGCAACGACCAAGGCGAAGACCGTCAGATAGGCGCGGGCCATATCGCCGATTTCGGGCGTGGGGGCCAGCGATGCGATCACCGCCTGCCCGAACACCGCGACGATCCCAAGGCCCAGCCCGCCGACCGCAATGCTGATCAGCATTCCGCACAGGAGGGAGGAGCGCAGGAAGGCCATGTCGCCGGTGCCGAACGCCTGCGCGGTGCGGATCTGCAGCGCGTTCGCGAAGGCGAACACCGCACCCAGGACGAAACCCGCGATGGCGGCGGCGATACCCATCGCGGCCAGCGATTCCTCGCCCAGACCGGCGACGAGATAGGCGTCGATCACCACCGTTCCGTGCAGGATCATCGCCTTGATGGCCATCGGCCAGGCCAGGGCGAAGATGGTGCGGGCCGGCGCGTCCAATGCCGAATGTGGCGTCGCCGTCACGGGTGGCGCGGTCGGGGTGGCGGCGGCACTGTCGTCAGTCCAAATCGAAGTATTCAGCGTTGGAGGCGACGATCGCCTCGATCGTCTCGTCCAAGCGCGTCAGGTGCAGCATTCCGGCCGCGACGGCCCGATCGGCATCCCCATCCCGGATCGCGTCCACGATGCGGGTGTGATCGTCCAGAAGCTGCGGCATCCGGTCTTCCTTGGCGAGGCTGAGCAAGCAAAGCCGGTCGACCTTGGCCTTTTCTGCGGTGATGATCTCGAAAGCGAAATCGACGCCGGCCACGTCGCAGATCGCTTCGTGGAAGGCATAGTCCAGCGCGCCGAAGGCCTTGTAGTCGCGGGCCTCCACCGCAGCGGCCTGGTCGGTCAGGCAGGCGTCCAGCCGCGCGACACCGTCCGCGTCGTCGATATCCGCGGCGCGCCGCAGAACTTCGGCTTCCACCGCGGCGCGGACGAACCGGGCCTTGGCCACTTCCCGCAGGGAAAAGCGGCGCACGATCGTGGCCCGCTGTGGGCGGATCAGCAGCAGATCGAGATTGGCGAGTCGGCTGAAGGCATCGCGCACCGGCTGACGCGAGACGCCGAACTTGGCGGCGACATCGGCTTCGGAGATCTTGTCGCCGGGACGCAGATTCAGGCTGGTGATCTGCGCGTACAAGTCGTCGAACACATCGTCGACGGAGGTACGGCGGTCGCGGACACGGCTTGTCATGTTCATTTTCGCTCGTCTCCGTGGTTGCGATCGACCGTTGCGGCCGATGTCGGGCCGTCCGTCGCCCTGCCTTGGAAGAAGGGGCTGCGCGATTATGGGTCGCAGCCATCATCACGAAAAGTGCCATGGAGTCTAGACTGGTGCGAAAAAAATTCGACTAGTATACCAAGCCAGAGGAGACGCGAATCAGCCGATCGTATCAATACGATACGGGGGCCGATTCAGACTTGGGGAGATCGGATGGCGGGTGAGGGCATCATGGCCGGCGTACGTCTGGACGGCATCGTGAAAGCATATGGTGCGGTCCAGGTCGTGCATGGGATCGACCTTGAGGTCGCGCCGGGCCAATTCGTGGTTCTAGTGGGTCCGTCGGGCTGCGGCAAGTCGACGACGTTGCGCATGATCGCCGGCCTGGAGGAGATTTCGGACGGCGCGTTGAGCATTGACGGTCGGCACATGAACCGCGTGGCCCCCAAGGACCGCGATGTGGCGATGGTGTTCCAGAACTACGCGCTCTACCCCCACCTGAACGTGGCCGATAATATCGCGTTCGGCCTGCGCATCCGCAAGGCTCCGAAGGACGAGATTGCGCGTCAGGTCAAGGACGTGGGCGGCATCCTGGGGCTGACCGATTACCTCGATCGTCGTCCTGCCGACCTGTCGGGGGGGCAACGCCAACGTGTCGCCATGGGCCGGGCCATCGTGCGCCAACCCAAGGTTTTCCTGTTCGACGAGCCGCTGTCCAACCTGGACGCCAAGCTGCGCACGCAGATGCGCGCCGAAATCAAGCGCCTGCACAAACGGCTGGGGGCGACATCGATCTATGTGACCCACGATCAGGTGGAAGCGATGACCCTGGCCGACCGGATCGTGGTGATGCACGACGGCCGGATCGAGCAGATCGGAACGCCGATGGAGCTGTTCCTGAACCCCGCCAACACCTTCGTCGCCGGTTTTCTGGGCGCGCCGCCGATGAACATGATCGACGCGCGGATCGTGGACGGCACCGACGCACCCATTGCCGAATTCGGTGGTCAGCGCCTTCGCATGCCCGACCTTGCCGCGCTTCGCAACGCAACCGGGCGGGACGTCATTCTGGGTGTCCGGCCCGAGTTCGTCGATGTGTCGGAGGGACAGACGCCTGACCACATCGCCATCGATGTCGACCTGGTCGAGACGCTGGGGTCCGAAGCGCTGGTCCACGCGACGCTGGACGGCAAGCCCTTCGTGATCCGCACCGAAACGATGGGCCGGGCCCATACCCTTGAACAGGTGTCGGGCTTCGCCGTGGCCCCCCATCTGATCCGGGTGTTCGACGCAGCGACGGGCGCGGCGCTTCCGGGCCAGGTGCACGACCGATGAGCACCGAAACCAGCCCCGCCCTCGGCCAGACCGAAAAACTGGTCATCGAGGCCCGCGAGGCGCAGCGCCGCCGGGAAGGAAGCCGCATCGCACGGGTGGGCGACCATCTGAAGCGGGAATGGCAGCTTTACGCGATGCTGCTGCCGACGATCATCTGGCTGCTGCTGTTTCTCTACAAACCGATGTATGGCCTGCAGATCGCGTTCAAGGATTACTCCCTGTTCCGGGGTATCGCGGCCAGTCCGTGGATCGGGTTCGAGCATTTCGAGACGCTGTTCAACAGCGATCAGTTCCTGCGCGCGCTGCGCAACACGATCATCATGAGCTTCTATACGCTGGTGTTCGGCTTTCCGATGCCGATCCTGCTTGCGCTGATGTTCAATGAAATCCTGAACCAGTTCTTCCGCAAGACGGCGCAGACCATCGTTTATCTGCCGCACTTCATCTCGAGCGTGATCATCGCGGGCATCGTCATCACGGCGTTTTCGCCGTCGGCGGGTATCGTGAATACCATCCTCGGATGGTTCGGCATGGATTCCGTCTATTTCCTGACCAAGCCCGAATGGTTCCGCCCCATCTTCGTCGGCACCGGCATCTGGCAGGAGGCGGGGTTTCAGTCGATCGTCTATCTGGCGGCGATTGCGGGCGTGTCGCCGACGCTTTACGAATCCGCGGTCGTCGACGGCGCCAGCCGCTGGCAGATGATGTGGAAGATCACGATCCCGTCGATCATGCCGACGATCATCATCATGCTCATCATCCGCATCGGCAACATCCTGGAGGTGTCGTTCGAGATGATCATCCTGCTCTATCAGCCGGCCACTTACGAGACGGCGGATGTGGTCAACACCTTCATCTACCGGCAGGGCCTGCAGGGTGGGCAATACGATTTCGCGGCCGCGGCCGGTTTGTTCAACGCCGTCGTCGCCTTCGTTCTGGTGATGACCGCGAACACGATCTCCAAGCGCTATTCGCGCACGTCACTGTGGTGAGGGGGTAGTCGCATGGCGAACATGAATCTCTATTCGCGCGGCGACAAGCTGTTCGTCATCATCAACATGGTGCTGATCACGCTGTTCACGATCGCGACGCTCTATCCGTTCATCTACATCGCGTCGCTGTCGATGAGCTCGGGCTTCGCGGCGCGGGCGGGCAACGTCATCCTGACGCCGGTGGGGTTCACGCTGGAAGCCTACAAGCAGGTCCTGAGCGAGGCGCAGTTCTGGATCAGCTATCGCAACACGTTCATCTATACGATCGGCGGCACGCTGATGAGCCTCGTGTTCATCATCCCCGGTGCCTACGCGCTGTCGCGACCGCAGCTGTATGGCCGGCGGTTCTGGAACCTGATGGTGGCCTTTACCATGTGGTTCAACGCGGGCCTGATTCCGTTCTTCCTGAACTTTCGGGACCTTGGCCTTCTGGACAGCTATTTCGGGATCATCATCGGTTTCGCCGTCAACGGCTTCAACATCATCCTGCTGCGTAACTTCTTCGAGGCGATCCCGCAAAGCTTCGAGGAGGCGGCGCGCATGGACGGCGCCAACGAATTCCAGGTGCTCTGGAAGGTCTATGTCCCGCTGTCCAAGCCCGCCATCGCGACGGTCGCCTTGTTCTGCATCGTGTCGCGCTGGAACGGGTTCTTCTGGGCGATGGTCCTGTTGCAGGACGAGGACAAGATCCCGCTGCAGGTCTATCTGCGCCACGTCATTCTGGAGCTTTCGGATGACGAGGAATTCTCGACGACGCTGATCAACGCCCCGTATTCCTTCGAGACGGTGTCGGCGGCGATCATCGTCTGTTCGATCATCCCCATCCTGCTGATCTATCCGTTCCTTCAGAAATACTTCTCGAAGGGCATCCTGCTGGGCGGGGTGAAGGAATGACGCAAACGACACGACTGCTTCGCGTAAGGGAGGAAACCATGCGAAACTTCAAATTAGCGCTTGCCATACTTGGGACCACGGCGCTGACGGCCCCGGCTTTTGCAGACGGCCATCTTCAGATCGTGGAAGAGCCGCTGGAACTGACGATCCACATGCATTGGCCCCGGGCCCAGGGCTACGGTGTCGGCGGCAATACAAGCGAGATCTATCCCGTGGAGGAAGCCGCGCGGGAGATGACGAACATCTTCCTCGTCGACGACACCTTCGGTAGCAACACGACCGAAAGCGAGGAGTCGATGAACTTGCTGCTGGCCAGCGGCGACCTGCCCGACATCGTCGGCGGTCACCTGATCCAGCAACCGGTGAACCAATACGGCCCCGAAGGTGCGTTCGTGCCGCTCAACGATCTGGTCGCCGAACACGCGCCCAACATCCAGGCCTTCTGGGACAGCCATCCTGGCCTGCAGGATGCGATTTCGTCCTACGACGGCAATTACTACTACATCCCCTACCTGCCCGACGGTCAATTTGGTCGCGCCTGGTTCATCCGCCAGGACTGGCTGGATGCGCTGGGGTTGGAGCAGCCGCAGAACGTCGACGAGCTCTATGACGTGATGGTCGCCTTCCGCGATCAGGATCCCAACGGCAACGGCATGGCCGACGAAATCCCGTATTTCGCCCGCCAATGGGAGGAGGTGAACCGCCTTCTGACGCTGTGGGACGCGCGCTCCTCGGGGTCCGACACCTACCACGACTTCTACGTCAACGACGACGGCAAGGTCGTGCACCCCTATGCGCAGGACGCCTACAAGACCGGCATCGCCAACATCGCGAAGTGGTACGAAGAAGGTCTGATCGACCCCGAAATCTTCACCCGCGGATCGTCGTCGCGCGACTATCTTCTGTCGGAAAACCTGGGCGGCCTGACCCACGATTGGTTCGCGTCCACCTCGGGCTACAATTCCGCGCTGGCCGACAGCGTCGAAGGCTTCAACTTCATCCCGTTCCTGCCGCCCGCTTCCGTCAGCGGCGTGCGGATGGAGGAGCATCGCCGCATCCCGATCAAGCCCGACGGCTGGGCGATCAGCTATGCGAACGAGCATCCGGTCGAGACGATCAAATACTTCGACTTCTGGTTCACCGAGGAGGGGCGCCTGCTGTCCAACTTCGGGGTCGAAGGCAAGACCTGGGACATGATCGACGGAGAACCGGTCTATAAGGACGCCGTCCTGAATTCCGATCAGGCGGTGAACAGCCAGATGTATCTGGAAGGCGCGCAGATTCAGCGCGGCTATTGGCAGGATTACCGCTACGAACTGCAGTGGACGTCCGAGGCCGCGCGCGAAGGCATCGCGCTTTATGAGGCGAACGACCTGCTGGTCGATCAATTCCTGGGCGTCGCCTTCAACCAGGAGGAGCAGGCGATCTACGACCGCTACTGGCCCTCGATCCGCACCTACATGCTCGAGCGGAACCAGGCCTGGATCCTGGGGTCGGGCGACGTGGAGGAAGACTGGGACGCCTATATCGAGACGCTCGACAACATGGGCTACGATCAGGTGATCGAGGTTTTGAACTCCGCCTACGCGCGTCAGTACGGCTGACCCGCGATCAGACGTGCGACCCCTGATCGGGGTCGCACCCCCTTTTTCGACAGAACCGAAAGTGCGGACCCGATGGCGAAAGACGGCCTTTCCATGCTCGACGAACCCAAGGCGGGGCGATTGACCATCGGCTATGCACCCGACGCGACGACGCAGATCGTCGAGAACCCACCGCGCTTCACCTGGCTGCCGGTGATCGAGGACGAGGCGCAATATGTGCTGCGCGTGTCATCCGACCCGGTGTTCCCCAAGGGCAAGACCCGCACCTATCCGGGCATTCCCCTGAATTTCTTCACGCCCGATACGCCGCTGGATGCGGGGACATACCATTGGTCCTATGCCGTCTGCGACGATGGCGGCGCGCCCGCCACCGACTGGAGCGAGACCCGAAGCTTTACCCTTGCCGACGGCCTGCCCCAGACGCCGCTGCCACCGCGCGCCACGCGTCTGGCGGATGCGACGCGCCAGCACCCCCGCCTGTGGATGACGCCCGAGCGCTTGAGCGATTTTCGCGCGGCCGTTCAGGCCGATCCGGACCATTGCACCTGGTCCACGTTCCACGAGAAATCGGTCCTGCCGTGGATGGACCGCGAGATCATGGCGGAGCCTGCGGGATACCCCGATCACAAGCGCGTCGCGTCGGTCTGGCGCAAGACCTATATCGACTGTCAGGAACTGCTCTATGCGATCCGCCATCTGGCGATCGGCGGCACCGTCACGGGCGACGACGCGATGCGGGGGCGGGCCAAGGCGTGGCTTTTGTCGGCCGCGGCTTGGTCGCCGACGGGGACGACATCGCGCGCCTATACCGATGAATGGGCGTTCCGCGTGAACCTGGCGCTGGCCTGGGGGTACGACTGGCTGCACGACATTTTGGACGAAGATGAACGCGCGCTGGTCCGCGACGCCCTGCTGGCCCGCACGCGGGAAACGGCGGATCACATCATCCGCAACGCGCGCATTCAGCTGTTCCCCTATGACAGTCATGCGGTCCGCGCCGTGTCGGCCGTGCTGATCCCCGCCGCGATCGCCCTGCTGGACGATGCGGAGGAGGGCGACGCGCTCGGCGAAGCCGAGGACTGGCTGCAGTATTCCATCGAATTCCTGTTCGCCGTCTATTCACCCTGGGGTGACGCCGATGGCGGCTGGGCCGAAGGCCCGCATTACTGGATGACGGGGATGGCCTATCTGATCGACGCGGCGAACCTGCTGAAATCCTATACCGGCATCGACCTCTACCAGCGGCCGTTCTTCCAGAAGACCGGGGACTTCCCGCTGTACACCAAGGCCCCGGATACGCGCCGCGCGACCTTCGGAGACGACAGCACCATGGGCGACCTGCCGGCGGTGAAGATCGGGTTCAACCTGCGTCAGTTCGCGGGCGTGACAGGCGACGGCGCGTATCAGTGGTACTACGACGAGATTTTGCGCACGAACCCCGGGACCGACATGGCGTTCTACAACTGGGGCTGGTGGGATTTCCGCTTCGACGAGCTGACGTATCGTACCGATTTCCCCATCGTGGAGGCAACACCCCCGACCGATGGCATGCGCCATTTCGCCGGGATCGGCTGGGTCGCGATCCAGCGCGGCATGGCCACCCCCGACGATCGCATCCAGTTCGTGATGAAATCGTCGCCCTTCGGGTCGGTCAGTCATAGCCACGGCGATCAGAACGCCTTCTGCCTGGCCGGCTTCGGCGAAGATCTGGCTATTCAGTCGGGGCATTACGTCGCCTTCAATTCCACCATGCATCAGAACTGGCGGCGCCAGACCCTTTCGAAAAACGCGATCCTGATCGACGGCAAGGGACAATACGCCGGCAAGGACAAGGCCGAGGCCATGCGTGCCACCGGCCGGATCGAGGTGGCGGAGGATCGGGGCGATCATATCTTCATCCGCGGCGACGCGACCGCAGCCTATCGCAGCCTGACGCCCGAAGTAACCAGTGTGACGCGCGACGTCTATTTCGTGAACGGCGAATATTTCGTCTTCGTCGATGCCATCGACGCCGACATGCCCGTGTCCATCGACTGGCGGTTGCATGCGAACGCGCCGATGACGCTAGGGGCCAGCACGTTCCGATATGCCGGGGACACGGCCGGATTCTACGGTCAAGTCCTGTGGTCCGAAGCTGGCACGCCGACCCTGTCGCAGGAGACCGGCTTCCCGAACGTGGACCCGGTCGACTACGAGGGCCTTCCGGTCAGCACCTGCCTGACCGCGCGCTATCCCAAAGCGACGCGCCACCGGATCGCGACGCTTCTGGTGCCCTATCCCAAGGCCGCGCCGCGCCGCGTCTTCAGCTTCCTGGATGACCAGGGCTACGACTGCGATCTTTATTTTACGGATGCCGACGACCGCAGTTTCAAGGTCGTGGTGCCCAAGACATTCGACGTCGGATGACCGGCCAAATGACATCACCACGAAGGGGCAAGACATGAAATTCACGGGACAGGCGGCGATCGTCACGGGCGGCGGGCGCGATATCGGACTCGCTGCCGCGCGCAAGCTGGCGGCCGAAGGCGCAAGCGTCGCCATCAATTATTTCTCCAGCGGTGACGGAGCCGATACGGCGGTCCAAGAGATCACGGCGGCGGGGGGCAAAGCCTTTGCGCTGCAGGGGGACCTCACCAAACCGGCCGATGTGGACGCGCTGGTGGCCAAGGCAATGGACGATTTCGGCCGCATCGACGTGCTGGTCAACAATGCCGGTGGCCTGATCGCGCGCAAGAAAGTGGCCGAGATGCCGCTGGAGCATTGGCAGGCGGTCATGGACCTGAACCTGACCAGCACGTTCCTGATGACCCACGCCTGCCTTCAACACATGAAGACGGGGACCATCGTGAACCTGGCCAGCCAGGCGGGCCGCGACGGCGGCGGTGCAGGTGCGGTCGCCTATGCCGCGTCCAAGGGCGCGGTGATGACCATGACGCGCGGTCTGGCCAAGGAACTGGGCCCCGACATTCGCGTCAACGCGCTGTGCCCCGGCATGATCGACACCGATTTTCACAACGTCCACACGCCCGATGCCGCCCGCCGGGGCCTGGAGGCGAACGCCCCCGCCCGCCGTCAGGGCATCCCCGAGGATACGGCGAACCTGATCGTGTTCCTGGCCAGCGAGGACAGTGGGTTCATCACCGGCACGAACATCGACATAAACGGCGGTATGCTCTTTTCCTGAGCAAAAAGGACCGATCAATGACCGAATTTCCAGTCGTCCCCAGCGGCGAAAACGTCACCCGTCAGGTCCTTGCGGATCATGCAGACCTGATGGTCGTCGCCTTCCGCTTTGGGGCGGTGGGGGCGGAGGGCGCGCTTCACGACCACCCCCACGTGCAATCGACCTACGTGGAGAGCGGTCGGTTCCGCTTCACTTTGGGGGATGAGACGCGGGAGGTCGGGCCGGGCGACAGCTTCGTCATCCCGTCGGGCCTGACACACGGCTGCGTCTGCCTGGAGCCGGGGACGCTGGTGGATGGGTTCACCCCCCGGCGCGACGACTTTCTCTGAATGCGGGTCCTGGCGATCGGCGAATGCATGGCCGAACTGGCCCCCGCCCCGTCGGACGGCGACTACCGTCTGGGCTTCGCCGGGGACACATTCAACACGGCATGGTATCTGGCGCGGATGGGCGACGTGCCGACCGCCTATTTTACAGCGCTGGGGACGGACGCGCTGTCGACGCGTATGAGGGCCTTCATGGCCGACAGCGGCATCGACGTCTCGGCCATCCGAACGATCGAAGGCGGGACCGTCGGCCTTTACCTCATCTCCCTGCAAAACGGAGAACGCAGCTTTTCGTACTGGCGGGGCCAGTCGGCGGCGCGCGCCTTGGCGGACGATGCAACTGCGCTTGCCGATGCAATGTCCGGGGCCGATCTGATCTATCTGTCCGGAATTACGCTGGCCATCCTGGACCCGGCGGCGCGTGAACGATTGCTGGTGGCGCTGGCCAATGCGCGCGCAGACGGTCGCAAGGTCGCCTTCGACCCCAACCTGCGGCCCCGTCTCTGGCCCGATACGGCGACGATGACCGATGCGATCATGGCGGCGGCGGGCGTCTGCGACATCGCGCTGCCGTCATTCGAGGACGAGGCATCGTTCTTCGGAGATGTGGACATCGATGCGACGGCAGATCGTTATGCCGCGGCCGGGGCAACCACCGTCGTGGTGAAGAACGGAGACGGCGCGGTCCGCTATATGATTGGCGGACACCGCGGCACCGTCCCGGTGGAGCCGGTGACATCTGTCGTCGATACGACGGCGGCGGGCGACAGCTTCAACGCCGGCATCCTTGCGTCCATCGCGCAAGACCGCCCACTCACCGACGGCATCGCCCAGGCCTGCCGGTTGGCAGCGCAGGTCGTGCAGGGACGCGGGGCCCTTGTGCCCGTGGACATCGCCCGGTCCTGACGGGTTTTAACCCGACACGTAATCCTTGACGGCCGCGCGGGCGCCGGCACGTTCCAACGTCGCATAGGCCTGCAGGATCGCTGCGCGGAATGCGGCATTCCTGGCCAGGTCACGATCGAAGATCGAGGTCATGCCCAGCAGTGCATCGACCCGGCCTTCGGTCGTATCGGCCCCGTCGCTTGCGGCCCTGAGGGTCTTTGCATGTGGGTCGCGCACGTCGATCGCCTTGCCGTCCTCGTCGACGCCGCCGACGTATCGCATCCACGCTGCCACGGCGAGGCACAGGCCCGCTGGCACGTGGCCCGCGTCCATCGCATCGCGGATCGTTCCCAAAAGGCGTTGGGGAAGTTTCTGGCTGCCGTCCATCGCGATCTGCCAGGTGCGGTGACGGATCGCGCGGTCGCAGTAACGCTCCATCAGGGTGTCGCAATAGGCGTGCAAATCCTCCCCCTCGGGCGGGGGCACGGTCGGCAGGATTTCATCTTGCCAGAGCTTGCGGCACAGCGCGGCAAAATCCGGGTCGGCGACGGCATCGGCAATGGTCTCGAACCCGGCGAGGTATCCCAGATAAGCCAGCGCGGAATGGGTCCCGTTCAGACAGCGCAGCTTCATCGTCTCGTGCGCCGCCACGTCGCGCACCATCTGCGCGCCGGCTTGGTCCCACGCCGGTCGGCCCGCGATGAAATCATCCTCGACGACCCATTGGCGAAATGCTTCGTGAACGACGCAACCCGGATCGAAATATCCGGCCGTCTGGGCCAGACGGGCCACATCGGCGTCCGTCGTTGCGGGCGTGATGCGGTCGACCATGGTCGCAGGGAACGTGACGTTCGCCGCAATCCAATCGGCAAGATCGGCATCGTAGGCCTGCGCGAAATCTAGCACGACCGCCCGCGCGACTGCCCCGTTCGACGGGAGGTTGTCGCACGACAGGACGGTGAACGCCGGCTGGCCCGCATCGCGGCGGCGGGCCAGCGCGGTGACGATGAAACCGACGGCACTGCGCGGCGCGTCCGGGTTCGACAGATCGTGCTGGATATCAGGGTGATCGCGGTTCAACCGTCCGGTCGCCGGGTCGTGGCAATAGCCCTTTTCGGTGATGGTGAGCGACACGATGCGCGTGGCCGGGTCCGCCATGATGGCAACGACCGCGGCGGGGTCATCGGGTGCGACCAGAACATCGCGAACGGCGGAAATGATGCGGTGGGTGTCGCCCCCGGTGGCAAGCGTGACCGAGGTATAGCAGCCGCCTTGCGGACCCAACTGATCGCGTGCGGTCGAACTTCGCAGGCTGACGGCGATGATGCCCCAATCGCCCCCCGCTTCGGCCATGGCGTCATCGGTATAGACGGCGTTGAACGCCCGAAAGAACGCCCCCGGTCCCAGATGGACGATGCCATGGCCGGGGGGCGGGCGCGACCGGGTCAGGCGCGGACTACCGGGCAAGCCAGCCCCCATCCACGTTCAGCACGGCGCCGGTAACATAGGCCGACGCCGGCATGCACAGAAACCCGACGGCCCCGGCGATGTCTGCCGGATCGCCCCACCGGCCCGCGGGGATACGGCCCAGGATTTCGGCGGAGCGGACGGGATCGTCGCGCAGGGCGGCGGTGTTGTCCGTGGCGATATAGCCGGGGGCCACCGCGTTCACGTTGATCCCATGGGTGGACCATTCGTTCGCCAGGATCTTGGTCAGCCCGGCGACACCGTGCTTGGACGCGGTGTAGGCGGGAACGCGAATGCCCCCCTGGAACGACAGCAGCGAGGCGATGTTCACGATGCGCCCGCCCGTATTCCGCGCGATGGCCGCGCGCGCGAACGCCTGGCACAGCACGAAGACCGCCTTGAGGTTCACGTCCATCACATCGTCCCAGTCGGCCTCGGTATACTCGACGGAGTCCGCGCGCCGGATGATGCCCGCGTTGTTCACCAGAATATCCAGATCGCCCGCATCCGACAGGCGTGCGCCCGCCGCAACCGGATCGGCAAGGTCCAGCGTGAGCTCTTCGCCCGCGCCCCCGGCCGCTTCGATCCTGCGCAGCGTCTCGGCGCAGCTTGACCGGCCGGCGGCGACGACGGTGGCGCCGGAAGCCGCCAGACCGATGGCGATGGCCTGACCGATCCCGGTGTTGGCCCCCGTCACAAGGGCGCGCTTGCCCGCCAGATCAAAGGCTGCGGTCATCGCAGCGCATCCATCGGCACCATGTCCATGTCGGTGAAATCCACGTTGTCGCCCGCCATGGCCCAGCAAAAGGTGTAGGACGCCGTGCCGGCCCCGGCATGGATCGACCACGGCGGGGAAATCACCGCCTCCTCGTTGGCCATGACGATGTGGCGGGTCTGATCCGGCGTGCCCATCAGGTGAAAGACGCGCGCGTCTTTGGGCATGTCGAAATACAGATACGCCTCCATCCGTCGGTCGTGCAGATGCGCAGGCATCGTGTTCCAGACCGATCCTTCGGCGAATTGCGTATAACCCATGACCAGCTGGCAGGTGTCCAGCACCTCGGGATGCAGGAACTGGATGATCACACGCTCGTTCGCCGTCTCGCGCGCGCCCATTTCGACGCGGCGGGCGTCAGCGATGCGGACCAGACGGGTGGGGCACGTCCGATGGGCCGGGGCCGACAGGACGTAGAAGCGGCCTTCGGCAAAGGTGAGGGGCCCGGACCCCATGCCGACATACAAGATCTCGCCGCGCGCCATCTCGTGCGTCTCACCGCCGACGGTCACCTTGCCGCGGTCGGCCAGGCTCAGAATGCCCATCTCCCTGCGTTCCAGGATCGAAGCGGTTCCGGTTTCGGGCACGGCGTCCAGCGTTAGCGGCGCGCCATCCGGCACGACGGAGCCAAGGATCAGCCGGTCGTAATGCGAATAGACCAGCGTGATCTCTCCGGGGGTAAACAGGTCTCCGACATGGAAATGATCGCGCAGGGTTTCGGTGTCGAACCCCTTGGCGGTGGTGGGATCGACGGCGTAGCGGGTCTGGGCGTTGGTCATCAGGATACTCCGAGGATCACAGGTTATAGGCGTTCTTGGCCAAACGGTAGCTGAGGTCATGCGCGACCTCGTGGGCGTCGGCTTCCCGAAGGCGGCCGGTCATGACCAATTCGGCGAGGTAGGCGCAATCCGATCGGCGGGCGACATCGTGCCGCGCCGGGATCGAGCAAAAGGCGCGGGTGTCGTCGTTGAAGCCCGCGGTGTTGTAGAAGCCGCAGGTTTCGGTCGTGGCCGTGCGGAACCGTTTGATCCCCTCGTAGCTGTCGAAGAACCACCAGGGCGGGCCAAGGCGCAGGGCGGGATAGGCCCCTGCCATAGGCGCCAGTTCGCGCCCGTAGGCCGTCTCGTCCAGAGTGAAGAGGATGATCTTCAGCGCGGGTTCCATCCCGACGGCATCCAGCAGCGGTTTCAGGGAACCGACATAATCGGTGCGTCCTGGAACATCGAACCCCTTGTCGCGGCCATGCCGGGCCAGGACGTCGGCATTGTGGTTGCGGCGCGCGCCGGGATGGATCTGCATCACCAGACCGTCATCCAGGCTCATCCGTGCCATCTCGGTCAGCATCTGACCCCGGAAGGCATCCGCCTCCACCGCCGTGCAATCACCCGCCAGCGCCTTGTGCAGCAGGGCTTCGGCCTGCGCGGCGGGCATGTCTTCCGTCTGGGCGGTTGGATGCCCATGGTCGGTGGCGGTGGCCCCGTGGGCCTTAAACACCGCCCGTCGGTTGCGATGAGCGGCCAGATACCCTGCCCAGCTGTTCGTCTCTTCGCCGGTCAAGGCTCCGAGTGCTGCGACGTTCTCGGCAAACCCCTCGAATTCGGGGTCGACGACCGCGTCGGGCCGGTACGTGGTGATGACGCGACCCGACCAGCCGCTGTCGCGGATCGCGGCGTGCCAGCGCAGATCGTCCAGCGCGCCTTCGGTGGTGGCCAGCGCCTCGATCCCGAACCGGTCGAAGAGGGCGCGGGGGCGGTAATCATCCTGTGCAAGACGCGCTTCGATCCGGTCATAGATGTCGTCGGCGGTGTCGGCCGACAGAACCGTGTCGATGTCGAACAGATGTTCGAACGAATGGTCCAGCCACATGGCCGAAGGGGTGCCGCGGAACAGATGGAAATGCGCCGCGAAACGACGCCAGATCGTGCGCGGATCCGTTTCGACCGGTCCACCATCGACACGCGGCACGCCCAGATCGGCCATCGGGACGCCCTGGCTGACCAGCATCCGGAAGACGTAGTGATCGGGGACGACGAACAATTGGGCCGGATCGGGGAAGCGGGCATTTTCGGCGAACCAGCGGGGGTCGCAGTGGCCGTGAGGGCTGATGATCGGAAGCGGTGCGACCCCTTGGTAGAGCGCGCGCGCAAGATCGCGGGACCGCGCCTCGACAGGAAAAAGACGGTCGGGGTCGGTCAGGGGCATCGGCCGCAATCTCCAGGTTCGCGTATCTGTTCGTCTAGTATTCTAGTTGATCGGTTGTGTCAAAGCCTGTCGCCCCCTAGTTTTCATCGACACAACGGAGGACGTCATGTCCGACAGTTCCGGGCTGGCCCCGCTCCCATCCGGCCCGACGTCGATGACCGACCGGGTGTTCGACACGCTTTACGATGCGGTGATTTCGCTGCGGTTGCCGCCGGGTGCGCGCGTGTCGGAAAGCGAGATCGCCGGACAGCTCGGCGTGTCCCGTCAGCCGGTCCGCGATGCGTTTTTCCGGCTTTCCAACCTTGGCTTGCTGGCGATCCGCCCCCAGCGTCCGACGCTCATCACGCGAATTTCCGGACGGGCGGTGCGCGATGCAGTCTTCGTCCGGACCGCGCTGGAGACGGACTGCCTGCGTGTCGTGATAGAGACCGGCGCAGATGGGGGTGTCGCGCGGCTGACCGACCTGCTTGATAGACAGCGGGCCGCCCTTGCCGGCCCGGACGCGACATCCTTTCACCGTCTTGATGAGGCATTTCACGAAGCGATCTGCGACATCGCCGGCCACGGTCATGTCTGGGCGATCATTCGGGGACAAAAGGCGCATATGGACCGGATCCGCTTCCTGACGCTGTCGGAGGCGCGACGCGGGCAGGTTTTGACCGAACACGCTGGCATCGTCGACTCCATTGCCAACGGCCAGACCGAGCAGGGCCAGATGCGGCTGCGTGACCACATCCGCGGCGTCGTCACCGTCCTTCCGACGCTGCGCGCGAAAGTGCCGGAATATTTCACGGATGCGCCAGGCTGAGCGCGCGTCAAACGGCCGTTGTCAGGAAGGATGTAGCAATTGTGCGGGAACGGTGTCGCGTGTCTTCATTCGATATCCGGTCGGTCGCTGGCGATCCTTGCGGCACCGATCGGACCGGCGGCGCGCCCTTGCGATGCTGGACCTATTTCTGTCCGTGAAGCCGGTCACGCCGATCTTTCCGACCATCCTGCCGTGGCGAACGCCAGGCGGGCCAGTCGATGTTCCGACCGTCCGGCTTCCGACCAGCGCACCTGACCGCGCCGGTCGAATGTGGTGACCCCGATTGGATTCGAACCAATAACCTGCCCCTTAGGAGGGGGCTGCTCTATCCAGTTGAGCCACGGGGCCACGTCGCACAATTAGCGTTGCGCACCGCGGCTTGTCCACAGGTGGTCGGGCGCGCTATCGTCGCCGGACACCGCGCCACGGAGGCCCCATTGACGCGCCGCAACACCCGCCATCAGCATCTGACCCTGCGCGACGTCTCCGAAGCGTCCGGCGTCAGCGAAATGACCGTCAGCAGGGTGCTGCGCAATCGCGGCGACGTCAGCGAGAAGACCCGCGCCAAGGTCGTCGAAACGGCCAAGCGGCTGGGCTACGTTCCCAACAAGATCGCGGGCGCGCTGGCGTCCAACCGCGTCAACCTGGTCGCCGTAATCGTACCCAGCCTGTCGAATCTGGTGTTTCCCGAAGTGATGGCCGGCGTCGATGAAGTGTTGGCGGACACGCCGCTGCAACCGGTGGTCGGCACGACGAACTACGATCCCGCCAAGGAGGAGAAGACCCTGTTCGAGATGCTGTCATGGCGTCCTTCGGGCGTGATCATCGCAGGGTTGGAGCATACCGAGGCCAGCCGCGCGATGCTGGCCAATTGCGGCGTCCCGGTGGTCGAGGTCATGGATGTCGATGGCGATCCCATCGACGCCGCCGTCGGCATCAGCCACTGGCGGGCCGGTTACCATGTCGGCACGGAAATTGCGGCGCGCGGCTATACCCGCGTGGGCGTCCTGGGCACCAAGGTCGACGGTGACCACCGCGCCCGCAAGCGGATCGAGGGGTTGGAGCGTGCATTGGGAGAGGCGGGCATCGGCATCGCCGATCAGATGGCCTATTCCGGCTGGTCGGGTTTCGCCAAGGGGCGGGAAATGACGCAGGCCATGCTGAGCCGCACGCCGGATCTAGATTTCCTGTTTTACACCAATGATCTGACGGGTGCGGGCGGGCTTTTGTTCGCGCTGGAACAAGGTCTGGATGTCGGCGGTGATCTGGGACTGGCGGGGTTCAATGCCTTCACGCTTCTGGACGGTCTGCCGCGCAAGCTTGCCACCGTGGACAGTCGCCGCAGGGAAGCGGGGCAGGTCGCCGCGCGGATCGTCGCGGGGACCCATACCTTCGACGGGGACGACCGCCGCGTCGAACTGGTGCCGACCTTCGACCCCGGACAGACGATGCGTGCGCGCCTGGACGCATGATGCTGATGTGGAAACAATCGTGCGGATGTGCCAACTTTTGCCGCATTTCGCAGTCAAACGCGGGATGACCCCCTTGCGTGGCAACAGATCGGCCACGACCACGACTGACACGCCGTTCGACGGACCGCGGTCGACATGCGCCCGAAGGACGCCCGAGCGATGAACAAACGAACCGAAGCCAATACCTTCAACTTCCAGCACACCCGCAAGGAAGGCGTGTTCCGGACGTGGTTTCGGGGGGAACATACGAACTTCAATCCCGATTTCGAGAAGATGGCCGAGCAGGACTCCGCGCTGAAATGGGTGACGCAAGGGTGGGAACCGGCGGAGCGTATCGTGACGCCGGACACCAAGATCACGGCGTTCGGGTCGTGCTTTGCCGCCAATATTTCCAACTGGTTGGCGGGGCGGAATTATAACATCCTGACCCGCGACGAGGGGTCGAACGCCTATGTGGTGAAATGCGGCGAGGGGATGGTGAACTCCTACGTCATCCGCCAGCAGTTCGAATGGGCCTTCGAGGGCAAGAAGTTCGAGGAGGCGCTGTGGCACGGTTACGAGGCTGAAAGCTATGGCTACGACGAAGATATCCGCAAGCAGACGCTGGATATCTTCTCCAAGACCGACCTCTTCATCCTGACCTTCGGGCTGTCGGAGGTGTGGTACGACGAGGTGACGGGCGGCGTCTTCTGGCGTTCCATCCCGCAGGAGGCTTACGACCCCGAGCGTCACAAGTTCCGCGTCACCACGGTCGAAGAAAACAAGGACAACATTCGCGCGATCTACGACCTGATCCGCAAGCACCGTCCGGACGCCAAGATCATCACGACGCTGTCGCCCGTGCCCCTGATCGCGACGTTCCGGCCCGTCTCGTGCATTTCGGCCAACTCGGTCTCGAAATCCGTCCTGCGTGTGGCCCTTGACGAATTGATGCGCGAACTGGGCGACGACGGCTACCTGCATTACTGGCCCAGCTACGAGATCATCACCGACGTCTTCCATTCGCCCTTCAAGCAGGATCGCCGGCATCTGCCGAAGGCCGTCCTCGACTTCATTATGATGCTGTTCGAGCAGGTCTGGTGCGAACGCCAACCGACGGATGAGGAGATGCTCAAGCATTGGCTGGCCGCGTTGTCGTCCTCCGGGCTGATTTCCGACCGGCTGGAGGCCGTGGTGCGCGACGACAATTTGAACGCGCTCAAGCGGATCATGGGCAAGCGCAAGGTTGCGCGGCACCCCGAGGCAGAGGCCGCGATCCGCGCGCAGCTGGATCGTCTCGAAAAATTGCTGACGAAATAGCGCCATGGCCGACGAAATGCGCAAGAACGCCCTGAAGATGATCGAAACGCTGCCCCGATCGGGGCGCGGGGCCGAGGTCGGAACCCACGAAGGACGCGCGACGCGCGCGCTTGTCGATGTGGCGGCCCCTGTCAGCCTGATCCTGATCGATCCCTGGGCCGAAGACGCGGAGCAGGACGCGCGGCCCTTCGCCTACACCGCCGACCAAGCCGAGCGCGACGCGCAATTCGCCGCCGTCACGGCCAGCTTTCCCGACGCGACCATCGTGCGTCAGCCTTCGACCGATGCGCTGACTGCGCTGCGCGACGCATCGCTCGACTGGCTCTGGCTCGATGGCAACAAGCAGTACGATGTCGTGCTTGCCGATCTTGAACAGGCCGTCCGCGTCGTCCGCCCCGGCGGCACGATTGCCGGTGGCGGCTTTCACTGGGGCACGGAAATGGGCCGTCCCGTGCGGGAAGCGGTGATGGACATCGCCGCCCGGCTGGACGGGTCGGTCTGGCAGAACGAAGGGCAGTTCTGGTCCCTGACCCTGCCAGATACGGTCATGTTGCAAGGTCGCCCGACGGACGAGCGATTCCTGATCATCTCGACCATGAAGAACGAAGCGCCCTACATCCTGGAATGGGTCGCGCATCACCGTGCCATCGGGTTCACCGACTTTCTGGTCTTCACCAACGATTGCGACGATACCACCGACCCGATCCTGGACCGGTTGGAGGAGATCACGCCGGCGGGCGGTGTCCTGACCCATCAGGTGAATACGGTGCTGCAACGCGGCCCCCACAAATCTGCCCTGAAATGGGCGCGCGACCACGTGCTGCGGCACAAGGCGACCTGGATCCTGATCGCGGATGTGGACGAGTTCATCGACATCAAGCTGGAAGATCCGACGATCCAGGGCCTCATGCGCCATCTGGGGCCGGAGACCGATGTCGTCAGTTTTCCATGGAAGATCTTTGGCAACGGCGGGGTGGAGGCGTTCAAGGACAAGCCGCTGACCGCGCAATTCACCTCCTGCGAGCCGGTGCCCAAGCGGGGCGGTCGCAAGATGCGGGACGTCAAGACGATGTTCCGCAAGGCGCACGCGATGTACCACTTCGGACTGCATCGCCCGCGGGTGAAGGAAGACTGGCAGGACCGGATCGTGTGGAAATCGCCGTCGGGCGACGACATCTCGGCCAAGATGAACAAGGGCAAGAAGTGGACGATGCCGTGGGACGGATGTCAGGACACCGCCTATCAGCACCATTATCCGCTGCGGTCGATGGAAAGCTATATCCTCAAGAAGAACCGGGGCCGGGCGAACCACATCAACGAGGATCTGGGCCTGGATTACTGGGACAAGTGGAACATGACCGGCGGCCGCGACAAGACGCTGAAATCCGGTGTGCCCGGCTTTGCCGAAACCCTTGCCACCCTGCGCGCCGATCGCAAGATCCGACAGCTGCACAAACGGGGCGTCCAGTGGCACCGCGACCAGTTCCAGGACCTGATGAAGGAGCCGCGCTACCAGGCGCTGTGGGATGCGTTGAAGGCGCGTGCGGCGAAACCACCGACCGACGACGATCGGGACGACGCGGCCTGACGGGCTTTCTTCTGGCCGGAAATTCCATCGCGGATGGGGGGCTGGCCCCCGCCCGCGTCAGCATTCCGGCAGGTTGACCGCCAATCCGCCCTGCGATGTTTCCTTGTACTTCTCGGACATGTCGCGCCCGGTCTGCCGCATCGCTTCGATGCAATTGTCCAGCGGCATGAAATGCGTCCCGTCGCCCCGCAGCGATAGCGACGCGGCCGAAACCGCCTTGATCGCCCCCAGGCCGTTGCGCTCGATGCAGGGCACCTGAACCAGCCCGCCCGCGGGATCGCAGGTCATGCCCAGATGATGTTCCAGCGCGATCTCGGCGGCATTCTCGATCTGCGCATTCGTGCCGCCCAGGGCCGCGCACAAGCCCGCCGCCGCCATCGCCGACGCTGATCCAACCTCCCCCTGGCAGCCGACTTCGGCACCCGAGATCGACGCATTGTGCTTGATCAAGCCACCGATGGCGGCAGCGGTCAGAAGGAAGGTCTGGATGCCCTGCTCGGTCGCGCCGACGCAGTGATCGCGGTAATACCGGATCGTGGCGGGCACGACCCCGGCGGCCCCGTTCGTCGGAGAGGTGACGACGGCCCCACCGGCTGCGTTCTCCTCGTTCACGGCCATCGCATAGACCGACAGCCAGTCGTTCACGACATGCGGCTGCGCCAGGTTCTTGCCCGCCTCGTCGCGCAGCTGCGCGTGGATCGCCTTGGCCCGCCGCCGCACCGACAGGCCACCGGGCAGAATACCGTCCTGCGCCAGCCCGCGGTCGATACACGCATCCATCGCACGCCAGATGACATCGATCCGGTCGCCCAGCGCGGCCTCGGGGATCAGGGCACATTCGTTGCGCCATTTCATCTGCGCGATGCTCAGATCGGCGCGCGTTCCCATCTGCAACATCTCGACCGCCGTGCCGAAGGGAAACGGAAACCCCGCCTCCGCCTTGGCGGCGTGCAGGTCGGGCGGATCGGTCAACTCGCGGGCCGTCACGACGAACCCGCCGCCGACGGAATAATACGTCTCCTCCATCCGCAGGTTGCCGGCCGCGTCGAAGGCCCGCAGCACCAGGCCATTGGCATGGCCGGGCAGGGGTGGGCCCCAATCGAAGACGACGTCCGTGTCCGGATCGAATGCCATTTCGGACAGGCCGTCCGGTGTCACCGTTCTGTCCGCCCAAAGACGGGTCAGGGCCGTTTCGGCCGCGTCCATGTCGACCGATGCCGGCTCGAATCCCAGCAGGCCCAGCATGACGGCCCGGTCCGTGGCGTGCCCCTTGCCCGTCCAGGCCAGCGATCCATGCAGCGTCGCGGTCAGCCGCGCGGGCGGGCCGGCCCCCGGTTCCGGCTCCGCCCCGCCGCGCAGCGCGGTCAGGAACCGGGCGGCCGCCACCATCGGGCCCATCGTATGCGACGACGACGGGCCGATGCCCGGCTTGAAGATGTCGAAGATGCTCAGGAACATGGGGGCCTCACGGGGCGGTGGTGCGCCGACGGTTAAACTTCCACCGGCGGTGCAGCCAGTGCCACTGCGACGGATGCCGCTCGATCCACGACCCCAGGCGGCCGTTGAAGGCGCGCATCATCGTCTGCGCGTCGCTGTGGGGGATCGGGTCCTCGAAAACGGCGCGCAGACCGTCCTGCCAGGGGGCAAAGGCGGGGATCATTGGAATGTCATAGCGCAGCGCCAGTTCGGCAGCGGCCAGCGACGTCTTGCAGTCGCGGCCCAGGAACGGGATCACCGCGCCGTCGCTCACATGCTGATCGGGCAGCAGGGCCATGAAACCCCCGCCGCGCAGGTGGCCGATCATGGTGCGATACCCTGCCTTGCCCTTGGGGATGATCGGCTGCCCGCCGATGTCGATTCCGGCGCGGAAGATGGGTTCGTAATAGGGGTTGTTGTTGGGGCGATAGATCGCGCCCGCCTCCATCCCCGCGCGCTTCATCACGTGGCGCAGCGCTTCCCACTGGCCGAAGTGACCCGACACGACGATCGCGCCCTTGCCCGTTGCCTTGGCGGCCAGCAGGGCCTCCCAGCCCGGTCCCTCGGGCTGCAGGTCCGCGACGTCGCGGGCAAAGTCGGCGTTGAACCAGATGCCCGTCAGCGACCGCCCGACGTTCCGGCCGACCCCCGCCACGATCCGGTCGCGGCGCGCATCGGTCAGATCGGGCCAGACATG
>NZ_CXSU01000011.1:365391-400922 GCF_001403795.1 Jannaschia donghaensis
CCGCACGACCCGTTCGGTCACCCAGGCGACGATGCTGCGCCGCCGGTCCAGCGGGAACAGCGCCACGAGCGTCAAAAGCCCGCGCAGGGCCGCGCCCTGTATCCAGTACGACAGGTTCTTCACCCGCCCGGCGTGACGCATGGCGCGCCGTTGTTCAAGCGCGGAGCCCGATTGGCAAAGGTTTGCCGATCGCCCGATATCCCGCTTTTCAGGTCGGCGGCTTCCGCGCTACGCCGTCTCAACGCCATTGCACACGGTCTGACATGCTTCGTCTTCTTCTGCCCATTGTTCTTTTGTTGTCCGCCTGCGCTTCCGCTCCGCCCCCGCAAGATCCGGCCGCCCAGACGGCGGTCGCGCTCTACCCCGGCGAAACGCCGGCCATCCGCGCCTTGGTGAACAAATGGGCCGACGTCTACGACATCCCGGCCAGCCTGGTTCACAAGGTCATCCAGCGGGAAAGCGACTACCGCCCGAAGGCCCGCAACGGGCCGTATTGGGGCATGATGCAGATCCTGCCCGCCACCGCGCGTGGCGTGAACTTCCGCGGAGAGCCGTCGCAACTGCTCGATGCCGAAACGCATCTGAAATACGCCGGTCGATATTTGCGCGGGGCCTGGATGCTGTCGGACGGGAATGAACAGGCGGCAGTCATGTGGTATGCGCGCGGATACTACTACGAAGCCAAGCGTCAGGGTCTGCTGTACGAAACCGGCCTGCGCGGCGATATGTGGGGCAAGGTCGACCGCGGCGAGGCGGCGATGGTGCCCATCGATGACGCGGGCAATCCGTTGCCGCAGGTGGCCGAAGCCCCGGTCTGTCGCCGCGCGTCCGGTTTCGCGGGTGTTCTTGGCGCGGAGACTTGTTCCTGAGGGGACGCCGCGCCTAGTGTCGCGCCATGACACGCCGCCCTTCCTTCCCGACCCGCATCGCCGCCGGCCTTGCCGCCGCCGCGATCGAGCTTTTCGCCCGCCTCATCACCGCCGTGCGCGGCGACTGGCAGGGGGTGGAACCGGTTCCCGGCCTTCGGGTCTATTACGCCAACCACGCCAGCAACGGCGATTTCGTCCTGATCTGGGCGGTGTTGCCCAAGCGTCTGCGCAACCGGGTGCGCCCCGTCGCCGGCGCGGATTATTGGCTGGGTACAAAGATCAAGCGCTTCATCGGCCGCCATGTCTTCAACGCCGTCCTGATCGACCGCGTGGGCGGTGGCCCCAGGGAAGCCCCGGTGGAACAGATGGCCCAAGCCCTAGACGAGGGGTCCTCGCTCATCATCTTTCCCGAAGGCACCCGTAACCTGACCGACGAGGTGCTGCTGCCGTTCAAGACCGGGCTCTACCATCTGGCAAAGGCCCGGCCCGACACCGATTTCGTCCCCGTCTGGATCGACAATCTCAACCGCGTCATGCCCAAGGGAGAGGTCATTCCAGTCCCGCTGCTGTGCAAGGTCACATTCGGTGCGCCGCACCGGTTGAACGGCGACGACAGGGACGCGTTTCTGGCGCGCACCCGCGATGCGCTGCTGGCCCTGGCGGGGGATGCGGCATGATCCCCGATCTCGTCATCCTGCTGTCCTGGATCGTTGGTCTGCTGATCGTGGCAAGTGTGATCGGCGGCATCCTGGAGAAGACGTACTCCGCTGACGGACAAAACGAGGCCATCGAAAACCTGACCGCCCGCATCCGGGCGTGGTGGGGCATGGTGATCCTGATCGGCATCGCGTTCCTGGCCGGACGCACCGGCGTCGTTATCCTGTTCGCGCTGTGCAGTTTCGCGGCCCTGCGCGAATTCGTGACCCTGACCAATGTCCGCCGGTCCGATCACTGGACGCTGATCATCGCGTTCTTCGTGGTCATCCCGTTTCAATACTGGCTGATCTGGGCGGGCGAATACGGCATCTATTCGATCTATATCCCGGTCTATTGCTTCCTGTTGGCCCCCATCATCAGCGCCTTGCGCGGCGAGACGGACAATTTCCTGATCCGCGTGGCCGAGGTGCAATGGGCGCTGATGATCTGCGTCTTCTGCGCCAGCCATGTCCCCGCCCTCATCACGCTGGAAATCGTGGGCTTTGAAGGGCGGGGTGTCCTGCTGATCGCGTTCCTGATCGTCGTGGTGCAGCTGTCGGATGTGCTGCAATACGTCTGGGGCAAGCTGCTCGGAAAGCACAAGATCGCCCCCCGCCTGTCGCCCTCCAAGACGGTCGAAGGCTTCGTGGGCGGCGTCGCGTCCGCCACGTTGATCGGCGCGTCGCTTTACTGGATCACGCCGTTCACGTCGCTGCAGGCCGGGATGATGGCGCTTGTCATCGCGCTCATGGGGTTCTTCGGTGGTCTGGTGATGTCGGCGATCAAACGTGACCGGGGCGTCAAGGATTGGGGCCATACGATCGAGGGACACGGCGGATTCATCGACCGGCTCGATTCGGTCGTCTTCTCGGCCCCGATCTTCTTCCATCTGACGCGCTACTGGTGGGCATGATCCGCGCCCTTGCGCGTCGGACGTGGGTGCATGTCGCCGTCGGCGCACTCTTGATGGGGGCTTGGGCGGTGTTCGCGAACCGGATGCATCCGATGGCCGAGCGGTTGCAGGCCGGCGTGGTGCAGGCGGTGCTGTCGGGCACGCTGACCGCGTTGCTCAAGACCGTCGCCGATCACCTGCGCCTGCATCTGCCGCATTGGTCGCTGGCCGCAGGCATAACCTTCGTTCTGTCCGCCGCCCTTTTGCTCAAGGTCCACGCCATGGCGGGCACGCCCGAAATCGGGCCGACCGTCGCCGTCCCGCTGGCCGTGTCGGGCACCTATGTCTTCGCCTACAGCTATCTGAGAGCCACCGATGCCTGACACCAAGAACCGCCGCCCCCTGACCAGCCGCGATACGGGATGGGCGCGGGGCATCACCCGCTGGCTGGCCGGAACGGGAATCACACCGAACCAGATTTCGGCGGCCAGCGTCGGCTTCGCGGCATTTGCCGGGGCGTGTTTCGCCGGCGTCGCGTTGACCGAAGGATTGGGTCGCGTCGCGCTTCTGATCGGCGGCGGCCTGGGCGTTCAGCTTCGCCTTCTGTGCAACCTTTTCGATGGAATGGTCGCGGTGGAGGCGGGGCAGGGCGGTCCGACCGGTCCGTTCTGGAACGAAGTGCCCGACCGGCCCGCCGACATCCTGATCCTTGTTGGCGTCGGCATCGGTGCTGGCGTCGCATGGCTGGGCTGGGCCGCGGCGGCCCTCGCCGTTCTTATCGCGTATCTGCGCGCGTTCGGCGCGTCCTTGGGGCAGGATGCCGATTATACCGGCCCCATGGCCAAGCAGCATCGCATGGCTGCCGTGACCGCTGCCGCCGTTGCCGGGGCGTTTCTAGGGGTCTGGATCGACGCGCCGCTCGTCCTGCGTATCGCGCTTTGGGTCATCGTCGCCGGGGAAATCGCGACCGCCGCGCGTCGGGCGCTGCGCATCCGCACCAAGCTGGCGCAACCGGACTGAATGGGGGGAAAATGGTGAGCCGACAGGGGCTCGAACCCTGGACCTACTGATTAAAAGTCAGTTGCTCTACCAACTGAGCTATCGGCTCTCCGGGGGTGCACGTAGCTGTGGTTTTCAGACGGGTCAAGGCCGCCTTCCCGACCATGTCGCAGTTTTTCCCGTTTTTGGTCCTGCGGATGCCGCGGACGCGCGACAGGGTGTCGGCATGTTGGATACAATTCTCTATCGCCTCCATGCGCTGCGCCGTCGCCTGCTGATCTGCGGGGGGATCGCGCTGCTGGCCGGTGTGTCGCCGACGCTCTGGCCGCACCTGCCGATGTTCGCCGCGCTCGTGATCGCGCTGACGGTGCTCAACGCGCTCGTGTTTCCCAACGGTCAGATCGAGGGGCTGACCCTGTCGTTGACCCTTCTCGTCGTGGCCCCGGTGGTGCCCTTGGCCTGGCCCTATATGTTGGCCCTGGTCGAAATGGGCCCCTGGGAAGCGGCGCATCTTCTCTTCGTGCCGCTGGGCCTGATCCTGGTGTTCAACTCGATCAGCTGGATCTGGTGCCAGATCGGAGACCTGATGTGGAAGGCCGATGCGCGGTTGATCACCGAAATGCACCTCGATGTTCCGGCGGATGTGGCACGCGACGCGCTGTTCATCCGGCCCGATCGGACTGCGGCCGGCAAGCGGTTCGGCCCCGAGCGGGATGGCTGGATTCCCGCGCTTCAGGACGTGCCGGGGGTCGACATGACCGACTGGCGCAACATCCGTGAGGAAATACACTTCCGCTATCGGATCGTCTCCCAGACGCCCGAGAGGCAATGCGTCGTGACGGTGTGCGGTGGGCCGCATATCGATGACATGGTCGGGGCCAGCGATGTGACGATCACGACCGACGGGAACGGGTGCCGATACCGGGAGGAGGCGGTCATCGACGTCAATCTGAACCTCGCGTTGTCGTTGCTGTTCGCCGATGGCATCCAGGATACCGTCAGGCATTCCGTCGATCGGCATCTGCGCCGGCACAGCCCGACACTGGCCGCCGCGCACCGCCAGACCCTGCTGACGGTTCTGGCACGGCTTCTGTCCCCCTTTGCACGGACGACGCCCGCCCCTCTGGATTAACGATTGCGGCGCCTATATGCGCGGGGCGATGGAACAGACCCGATCAGACGACCTGCCGTTCATGAAGATGCACGGGCTTGGCAACGACTTCGTCGTGGTCGACGAACGCCGCACCGGCGCGCGCGTCGATGCGGATGTTGCGTGCGCCATCGGGGACCGGCATCGCGGCGTCGGGTTCGACCAGCTTGCGGTCATCCGGGATCACGGTAAGGCCGATGTCGAACTGCTGTTCTGGAATGCCGACGGGTCGATGGCAGGGGCCTGCGGCAACGCCACGCGCTGCATCGCCGCCTGGGAAATGGCGCGGCGCGAAACCGATGCGCTGACCCTGCGGACCGAGCGCGGCGTTCTGTCGGCCCGGGCCCTGCCTGGTGATCTAACGGCGGTGAACATGGGCGCGCCCCTGCTGGACTGGGCCGATGTGCCCCTGGCCGAGGCGATGGACACGCTGCGCCTGCCGATCGACGGCGACCCGGTGGCGACCGGCATGGGCAATCCCCATTGCACCTTCTTCGTGGACGACGCGGAGGCGGTCGATCTGGCGTCGTTCGGCGCGGCCCACGAACACCATCCGCTGTTCCCCGAACGCACCAACGTGCAGATCGCCCATCTGACCGCACCCGATCATCTGCGCATGCGGGTCTGGGAACGTGGCGTCGGTATCACCCTGGCATCGGGCAGCAGTTCCTGCGCCACCGCCGTCGCCGCCGCGCGTCGCGGGCTGACCGGGCGGCAGGTGCGTATCGATCTGGACGGGGGCACGATCCACGTCGATTGGCGCGACGATGGCGTCTGGATGACCGGCCCGACGGCCCATGTCTTCGACGGGATATGGCATGGCTGACGACCCGCCCGTGTTGGGGCCCATCCTGTCGAACCACGGCTGCCGTCTGAACGCCTACGAGGCGGAGGCGATGCGCGCGCTTGCCACGCAGGCCGGTATGGACGACGCCATCATCGTCAACACCTGCGCCGTCACCGCCGAAGCCGTGCGCAAGGGCCGACAGGACATTCGCAAGCTGCGCCGCGAAAACCCCGATGCGCGCATCATCGTGACGGGCTGCGCCGCGCAGACCGACCCCGACGGCTTTGCGGCGATGCCCGAAGTCACCCACGTCATCGGCAACACCGAAAAGATGCAGCCCGCCACCTGGTCCGGGCTGGCCACCGGCGGGTCGGAGCGGTGCCAGGTCGATGACATCATGTCGGTGACAGAAACCGCCGGCCATTTGATCGACGGGTTCGGCACCCGCAGCCGCGCCTATGTGCAGGTCCAGAACGGCTGCGACCACCGCTGTACCTTCTGCATCATTCCCTACGGTCGCGGCAATTCGCGGTCGGTGCCCGCGGGCGTCGTCGTCGATCAGATCAATCGGCTGGTCGTGCGGGGCTTCAACGAGATCGTGCTGACCGGCGTCGACCTGACCAGCTGGGGGGCCGATCTGCCGGGCCAGCCGCCGCTGGGCGATCTGGTGGCCCGCATCCTGCGGCTGACGGATGTGGCGCGTCTGCGGATCTCCAGTATCGACAGCATCGAGGTGGATGACGCCCTTTTGCGCTGCATTGCCGAAGAACCGCGGTTGATGCCGCATCTGCACCTTTCGCTTCAACACGGGTCGGACCTGATCCTGAAACGGATGAAGCGGCGGCATCTGCGCGACGACGCGATCCGCTTTGCGCAGGAGGCGCGCCGTTTGCGCCCCGACATGACCTTCGGGGCCGACATCATCGCCGGTTTCCCGACCGAAACCGACGCCCATTTCGAGGACAGCCTGGCGCTGGTGGAAGACTGCGACCTGACCTGGTTGCACGTCTTCCCCTATTCCCCCCGCGCGGGCACCCCCGCGGCGAAGATGCCCGCGGTCGACGGCCGGATCATAAAGGCGCGCGCCGCCCGCCTGCGCGACGCCGGAACCCGGGCCGTCGCCCGGCACCTGGCCGCGCAGGTCGGTCGCGACCATGCGGTGCTGATGGAAAGCCCGCGCATGGGCCGGACCGCGCAGTTCGCCGAAGTCGCGTTCGACGTCGATCAACCCGAAGGTGCCATCGTCCCGACCCGGATCACCGGACTGCGGGATCACCGCCTTCTGGGCGAAGCGGCGCTCACGACGTCGTGAGAACTTGGCGCTCGGGTGATCCGCCCTAACTTACCTGCCGTAACGGAACAGTCGCAACAATCTTAGCGACTGTCCAAAACGGGAGAGATACCATGACGATCACGATCAACCGCCGCCGTCTGCTTCAACTGTCCGGTGCCACCTTCGGTACCGCCGCGCTTTCGGGCTGCGTCGGGGCCACCACCACATCCAGCCCCGACATCGTGGACGTCGCCGTCGCGAACGGCTCCTTCACCACGCTGGCCGCTGCGCTGACGGCTGCCGATCTGGTCGATACGCTGAAGGGCCCCGGTCCGTTCACCGTCTTCGCGCCCACCGATGCCGCCTTTGCGGCGCTGCCTGCCGGCACGGTCGAGAACCTGCTCCTGCCCGAGAACAAGGATCAGCTCGTTTCGATCCTGACGTATCACGTGGCCCCGAACAACTATCCGGCGTCCAGCCTGATTGGTACGAACGGCCGCATCCCCACCGTCAACGGCACGCCGCTGCACATCAACGGCCAAGGCGGCGGCGTCACGGTCGAGGGCGTACCGGTCGCCACGCCGGACGTCTTTGCCTCCAACGGCACGATCCACGTGATCGAAAGCGTTCTGCTGCCCTGATCCACGATCGCGCTGATCCCGGTTTCGGGGTCAGCGCGCCCGCAGACCCGCGCCCACGGGACGGCCCGCGAAGGCGGTCATCAACCCCGCAGCCGCGATTAAAACAATGCCGACCCATCCCCATGGCCCCGGCAGATGCGCGAACAGGGCGAAATCCAGCATGACCGCGAAGACCAGCCCCGAATAATCATACGGGGCCAACAGGGACACGGGCGCACGGGCCACCGATTCGGTCGCGGTGATATGCGTGGCCGCCCCCAGCAGCCCGGCCCCGCCCAGCCACAGCCACAACTCCGGGGTCATCGGTGTCCATCCAGTCAGCAGGACGGCGACAAGACCCATCGCCGACACGATCACCGCAAAGCTCAGCGCGATGGACATGACCGTCTCGGTCGCCGTCATCGCCCGGATCTGCACCCGGATCAGCGCCATCAGAAAGGCCGACGCGATGCCCGCGATCATCCCCGACAATTCCGGCCAGCCCCAGTCCGGATTGGCCGACGCCGTGTAAAGCATTGCCATCATGCCCGCGAACCCAAGGGCGACGGCGATCACCGTGCGCACCGACAAACGCTCTCCCAGCAGGATGACGGCCGCCGGGATCGACAGAACGGGCGTCAGATAGGACAGCGTCTGCGCGCTCGTCACCGGCAACTGGGCAAGTGCGTAGAAATTCAGCGCCATCGTGACCCCGCCCAGCGTGCCGCGCAGCAGATGCTTGCCCGGTGCCTTCGGTCGCAGATCGGACATCGGCCCGGTCAGAACCGCCCACAGCAGCAGCGGCGGGATCGACAGCGCAGCACGCAGGAACACGACCTGTGCGGTGTCCGCCGATTTGGACGCGCCGTGGATGCAGAACCCCAGAAGCGTGGCGAAGACCGCCGCCGCAAGCCGCAGCGCGATCGCCGATGCCATGCGGTCGGGCCTGTCGACCGCGGGGGGTGTCGATACAATCATTTCGTGGACACTGCGCGCGCGAACCCCCTACCACAAGACGAAGCCGGCCAGATCCCGAAGGCGCGCCATGCATCCGAACCCCACCTTCCGCACCACGTCCCACGACCGAAACCTCGCCTTCGTGCGCGCCCGTGCGTTCGGGACGCTGGCCGTCAACGCGCCGGACGGCCCGCTTCTGTCGCATGTGCCGGTCTTGTTGTCCGACGATGCCGCGACCGTCGATCTGCATCTGGTGCGGTCCAATCCGATCCTGCGCGCCGCGCCCTGCGATGCGGTGATTTCGGTCATGGGCCCGGACGGTTACGTCTCGCCCGACTGGTACGGCGTCGACGATCAGGTGCCGACATGGAACTATGTCGCCGTACATCTGCGCGGGTCCCTTCGCATGCTCGACCCCGAGGAGATGCGCGACATGCTCGACCGGCAATCCGCCGATGCGGAGGCGCATTTGGCCCCCAAGCCCCCCTGGCAAGTGGCCAAGATGACGCCGGATGTGCGCGACCGGATGATGCGGCAAATTCTGCCCTGCCGGATGGCCGTCACCTCCGTCGTGGCCACCTGGAAAGTCAGTCAGAACAAGCCCGACGCCGTCCGCCAGCGGGCCGCCGACGGGCTGGAGCGGGCGGCCCTGCAGCCCGATGCGTCCGACCTTGCCGCGTTGATGCGCGATCCGCCGGCCTGACGCTCTGGCCCTCGTGCCATCGCTCTGCTTTCTTGCGTCCTGTCCAAACCCCGGAGATTTCCATGAAGCTTCTCAGCTCCCCCGCGTCGCCCTTCGTGCGCAAATGCCGCGTCGTCCTGATCGAGACGGCGCAGGACGATGTGGAGGTCGTGGATGTGACGGCGAACCCGATGGGGGGCGATGCGGCGCTGAACGCGGCGAATCCGTCGGGAAAGATCCCCGCCCTGCTGCGCGACGACGGCCCGGCCCTCTACGACAGTCGCGTCATCACGCGTTTCCTGGATCACCGCGCAACGTCCAATCTCTATCCCGAGGGTCGTCTCTGGGATGTCCTGTCACTGGAGGCGAACGCCGACGCCATCATGGAAGCGGCGGTCGGCATCACCTACGAAAAGCGTCTGCGTCCCGAAGCCCTGTGGTGGTCCGACTGGTTCGACGCCCAATGGACCAAGATCGCGCGGTCGCTGGACGCGCTCGAATCACGGTCGATGCCGCTTTTGGAAGGACCGCTGAACGCCGGTCAGATCGGCATCGGCTGCGCGCTGGGCTATCTGGATCTGCGCCACGACGACCGCGATTGGCGCAAAGGGCGCGACGGGTTGGCGAAATGGGAGGCCTCCTTTGCCGCGCGTCCCGCCATGGCGGCGACCAAACCGGGATGACGCCGGTCCGCATCGAACAGGTGACGAACATCGCCGACGCGCTGGCCATCCGGGCGACGGTCTTCATCGAAGGGCAGGGCGTGCCCGAGAACGAGGAGGTGGACGGCCGCGACCCCGATTGCCTGCATTGGCTGGTCACCGATGCGCAGGGGCCCGTCGCCACGCTGCGCGTCCTGCCGAAATCCGAACACATGGCCAAGGTGCAGCGCGTCGCGGTGCTGGAGCGCGCGCGGGGCACGGGCCTGGGGGCGATGTTGATGCAGCACGTCATGGCGGAATTGGCGGATATGGGCTTCACCCATGCGACGCTGGGCGCGCAGCTCTCGGCGTTGGGCTTCTACGAACGCCTTGGCTTCCGCGCCCACGGCCCTACCTACGATGATGCGGGCATCGAACACCGGGATATGGACATGTCCTTGTAAACCGATGGCCTGCGCCCGTTTGTCCGCTGGCATCCGCGTCCCATCTTGCGCTAAGAGGTCGCAGAATGTCGCCGATGGGGATCCATGGGCTGATTCACGCGTTTCATGCCGGACCCCGTGCGGGGCCGAAAACCAGAACGGGAGATGGCTTCGTGTCACACGCAGACGATCACGCGGGCACCCGCCGCGACTTTCTCTACTACGCGACCGGGGCCGCTGGCGTCGTCGTCACCGGTGCGGCCGTCTGGCCGCTGGTCAACCAGATGAACCCTTCGGCGGACGTGCAGGCGCTGGCCTCGATCGACGTTGACGTCTCCACCCTGGAGCCGGGCACACAGCTGACCGTCAAATGGCTGGGCAAGCCCGTTTTCGTCCGTCGCCGCACCCAAGAAGAGATCGATGCCGCCACCGGCGTCGAGATGTCCGAGTTGCCCGACCCGAACGCCGAGAACGCGAATCTCGACCCGGCGGCCGATGCCTCCGACGCCAACCGTGCCATTCCGGGCTTCGACGACGGCGATGTCGCAAGCGGTGAATGGCTTGTGATGATCGGCGTCTGTACGCACCTTGGCTGCGTGCCTCTGGGCGACGCGGGTGACTTCGGCGGGTGGTTCTGCCCCTGCCACGGATCGCACTACGATACGGCCGGACGCATCCGGCAAGGGCCTGCGCCCCGCAACCTTCCGGTCCCGGTCGCGCAGTTCACCGACCCCACAACAATCAAACTGGGCTGAGGAGACACCACCATGGCTGGAATTCCCCACGACCAATATGAACCGACCACGGGGGCCGAAAAGTGGGTCCACCGCCGGATCCCGATCCTTGGTCTGCTCTATGACACGCTGATGATCCCCACGCCCAAGAACCTGAACTGGATGTGGATCTGGGGCATCGTCCTGACCTTTACGCTGCTGTTGCAGATCATCACCGGCATCGTGCTGGTCATGCACTACACGCCGCATGTCGATCTGGCCTTCGGGTCGGTCGAGCATATCATGCGCAACGTGAACGGTGGCTGGGCGCTTCGCTACATCCACGCCAACGGCGCATCGCTGTTCTTCATCGCGGTCTATGCCCACATCTTCCGGAACCTGTACTACGGGTCCTACAAGGCCCCGCGCGAAATCACGTGGGTCATCGGCATCGTCATCTATCTGCTGATGATGGGCACGGCCTTCATGGGTTACGTTCTGCCCTGGGGTCAGATGTCCTTCTGGGGCGCGACCGTGATCACCGGCCTGTTCGGCGCCATCCCGTTCGTGGGTGAAGGTCTGCAGACCTGGCTGCTGGGTGGACCGGCGGTCGACAACGCGACGCTGACGCGCTTCTTCTCGCTGCACTACCTCATGCCCTTCCTGATCCTGGGCCTGACGATCGTGCACATCTGGTCGTTCCACTCGACCGGCAACAACAACCCGACGGGCGTCGAAGTGCGCCGCACGTCCAAGGAAGAAGCCAAGCGCGACACTCTGCCGTTCTGGCCCTACTTCGTGATCAAGGACGCCTTCGCGCTTGCCGTGATCCTGCTCGTGTTCTTCGCGGTCGTCGGTTTCATGCCCAACTATCTGGGTCACCCCGACAACTACATCGAGGCGAATGCCCTGGCGACGCCCGCACACATTGTTCCCGAATGGTACTTCCTGCCGTTCTACGCGATCCTGCGGGCCTTCACGGCAGACGTCTGGATCGTGATCGCGGCCAATTGGATCACCGGCGGGATCGTCGATGCGAAGTTCTTCGGCGTGGTTGCCATGTTCGGCGCGATCGTCGCGATGGCTTTGGCCCCCTGGCTCGACACGTCGTCGGTCCGGTCGGGTCGGTACCGTCCGATGTTCAAGTGGTTCTTCCTGGTGCTGGTCATCGATTTCTTCGCGCTGATGTGGCTTGGTGCCATGCCGGCGGAGGAGCCGTGGGCGTCCCTGTCGCTCATCGCGTCGACCTACTGGTTCGCCTATTTCCTGGTGGTTCTGCCGCTTCTGGGCGTGTTCGAGAAGCCGCTGGCCCGTCCGGCGACGATCGAGGAAGCCTATGCCAACGAACATGGCGGCAGCACGGGTGGCGGCTCGGGCAAAGCCACCGCAGCCACCCCGGCCGAATAAGGAGAAAGTCGAAGATGCTTTCCAAACTCACCACGGCTCTCGCGGCCCTCGTGATCGGATCCTCGGCGGCCATCGCCGCCGGGGATTACGAAACCCAGATCACCGATTATGCCTTCCCGTTCGAAGGCCCTTTCGGAACCTACGATCAGAATCAGCTGCAACGCGGGCTGAAGGTCTACACCGAGATTTGCTCGGCCTGTCACGGACTGAAGTTCGTTCCCATCCGGACGCTCTCGGACGCCGGTGGACCCGAATTCTCGGAAGACCAGGTCAAAGCCTACGCGGAGCTGATCGAGGTCTATAAGCTGGACGAAGAGACCGGGGAGTACGATTACTTCCAGGCTTCGGTCACCGATCACTTCCCCGCAAACAACTCGGTCGGCGCACCCGACCTGTCGCTGATGGCCAAGGCGCGGGCCGGCTTCCACGGGCCGGTCAACCTCGGGATCAATCAACTCGTCAAGGGTATGGGCGGACCCGAGTACATCGCGTCCCTCCTGACCGGATATACCGGCGAGGAGAAGGAAGAGGCGGGAACCATCCTCTACGAGAACACCGCCTTTCCGGGCGGCTGGATCTCGATGGCTCCGGTGATCGAAGACGGCTGGATTGACTTCGACGACGGCGCCGATAACTCGCAGGATGCGATCGCAACCGACGTCGCGGCCTTTCTGATGTGGACGGCCGAGCCCAAGTTGGCCGCGCGCAAGCAGATGGGCCTTACGGCGGTCATCATGCTCGCCGTGCTGTCGGTCCTGCTCTACTTCACCAACAAGCGCATCTGGGCGCCGGTGAAGGGCAACAAGGACGACTGATCGGGGCACGTCTCGCATCGGCAGAAACCAGGCCGGCCCTTCGGGGTCGGCCTTTTTCGTTGGGCAATCGCGCCCGGATTGGGCAGACTCCGGTGACAGCTGCGGGGAATGCAATGGACGACTTCAAGAAGACCAATCGCGCGGGACGCGGCATCGCGATGCTTTTCGCCAATGTCGGATGGGGCATTGCCGCTGTCGGCTTCCTGCTCGCGGCTGCCGGTTTCATGCTGGGGGCCACGCCGGGGTCGGTGGACGCGCCCGGACCGATCACCTGGACCGGACGACTCGTGGCCAGCGCGCCGGGTGTCGGCCTCGCCCTCTTCGGCCTGTTCTCTGTCCTGATGGCGGCGCAGACCCGCGCCGCGCTCGATACGGCAGACATCATGCGGGCAATGCTGCTGCAGGCGCGTCGGGCAAAACCTGCGGCCCCGGTTGTTCGTTCGGCCGATCCGGTTGAACCCGCTGTCGCGCCTATGCCCGCGGCACCGCCGCCCGCACCTGCACCGGTTCCCGCCTCGGACGACGTGCCGCCGATGCCGCCCAATCTACGCCCGCGCGTGGCACCCGTGACGCCACAACCGGCACAGCCCCCGGCGAAGCCTACAACCCGGTCCGAGCCTGTCTTGAAGTCGACTTCAAAATCGGGGGAAGGCCCCCGGCCCCATCCGATCTTCAGCGCGAAACCCCCGCGCTGATCCAAGCAGGGGTCGAACGAAAACGGGGCCCCGCAGGACCCCGTTTCCAGTTCGTCGATGTCGCAAGACCTACTCGGTGCCGAGCGTCCGCTCCACTTCCTGACGGGTGAAGATCTCGATCACATCGCCCTTGCGGATATCTTCGTACCGCTCGAACGCCATGCCGCATTCCTGACCGGACTGCACTTCCTTCACTTCGTCCTTGAAGCGCTTGAGCGTCTTCAGGGTGCCCTCGTGGATCACCACGTCGTCGCGCAGCAGGCGGACCCCGGCGGACCGCTGGGCGATCCCCTCGGTGACCAGACAACCCGCGACGTTGCCGACGCCCGTGACCTTGAAGACCTCGCGGATTTCGGCATAGCCGATGAAGGTCTCCTTGATCTCGGCGGACAGCAGGCCCGATGCGGCGTCGCGGATGTCGTCGACCATGTCGTAGATGACCGAGTAATACCGGATCTCCACACCCTTCTGGTTCGCCGCCGCCCGCGCCGGCGCATTGGCCCGCACGTTAAAGCCGATGACCGGCGCACCCGAGGCTTCGGCCAGGGTGATGTCGCTCTCGGTGATCGCACCGACGCCCGAATGCAGAACGCGAACGCGCACTTCATCGTTGCCGATCTTCTCCATCGCCTGAAGGATCGCCTCGGCGGAGCCTTGAACGTCGGCTTTCACCAGAATGGGCAGTTCGGAGACGTCTTTGTCTTCCTTCACCTTCGCCATCATCTGATCCAGCGTCGTCGCGGCACCCGCGGCCGCGCGCTTGTCCTTGGCGGCCTGCATCCGGTATTCGGAGATTTCGCGCGCTTGCGCTTCCGTCCCGACCACGTTCAGCACGTCACCAGCGCCCGGCGTTCCCGACAGGCCCAGGACTTCGACGGGCACGGACGGGCCGGCCTCCTCGACGCGCTTGCCGGAATCGTCGATCAAGGCGCGAACCTTGCCCCACTGCTCGCCCACGACGAAGATATCGCCGCGCCGCAGGGTGCCGTTCTGCACCAGAACCGTCGCCACCGGGCCGCGACCCACGTCCAGCTGCGCCTCGATCACAGCGGCTTCGGCATTGCGCTTGGGGTTCGCCTTCAGCTCCAGGATCTCCGCCTGCAGCGCGATGGCTTCCAACAGCTTGTCCAGGCCTTCGCCCGTGTGGGCCGAAACCTCGACGTCCTGCACTTCGCCCGACATCGCCTCGACGACGACTTCGTGCTGCAACAGATCCGTACGGACCTTCTGCGGATCGGCACCGGGACGGTCCATCTTGTTGATCGCGATGATCATCGGAACGTTCGCGGCCTTGGCGTGATTGATCGCCTCGACCGTCTGCGGCATGACCTGATCGTCTGCGGCCACGACTAGGACGACGATATCCGTCACCTGCGCGCCGCGGGCCCGCATCGATGTGAACGCGGCGTGACCCGGCGTGTCCAGGAAGGACAATGCCTTGCCACCCACTTCGACCTGATAGGCGCCGATGTGCTGCGTGATGCCGCCGGATTCGCCCGACGCGACCTTGGTCTTGCGGATCGCATCCAGAAGCGACGTCTTGCCGTGGTCGACGTGGCCCATGATCGTGATGACCGGCGCGCGGTCCACCAGATCCTCTGGCTTGTCCTCGACGCTCTCGATGACCTGCTCGACGTCCGATTCCGACACGCGCTGCACGCTGTGGCCGAATTCCTCGATGATCAACTCGGCGGTATCCGCGTCGATGACCTCGTTCTGGGTGACCATCATGCCGCTTTGCATCAGCGACTTGACCACCGCCGCCACACGTTCGGACATGCGGTTGGCCAGCTCCGAAACGACGATCGTCTCGGGCAGCTGCACCGTGCGCATCACCTTTTCCTGCGGGGTGGACGGGCCGCCCCGACGCTGACGCTCCTGCTTGCGGCGCATCGACGCCATCGACCGCTGTCGACCGCCTTCGCCGCCGCGCAGGGCCTGGTTCACGGTCAGCTTGCCGCCGCGACGCTCGCCATCTGTCTTCGGCTTGCCCGAATCGTCCTCGCGCTTGCGGGGGGCATCGTTGCGGGCCGGCCGCGCGTCCGGGCCAAGGTTGCGGGTGCGGTCGGGCTTGTCGGCCGTCGGCGCGGTCGCGGGCGTAACCGTTCCGGCGGGACGCTCGCGCGCTTCGCGGGCCTCTTCCTGCCGGCGGGCGTCATCCTCGGCCTTTTGCTTGAGAAGTTGCTCGCGCTCCTTCTCCTCGCGGTCCTTGGCCTCGATCTCCTCGCGGCGGCGCTTGCGCTCTTGATCGCGCTCCTGCTCTTCGCGGGCACGACGCTCGTTGTCCTCGGCTTCGCGGGCCTTGGCGGCCTGCAACGCCTTGAGACGCCGATCCATTTCCGAGTCGGTCGTCGCGGTCTGCTTGCCGCCCTGTGCGTTGACTGCAGCCGCCGATTGGGCACCCGGCTTGGGCACCGAAACGCGCTTGCGCTTGGTTTCCACCACGACATTGTTGGTGCGTCCGCGGGCGAAGCTCTGCTTCACGGTGCCCGCGCGGGCGCCACCAGAAAGTCCGAGGGGTTTTTTGCCGTCCTGATCGCTCATGCGTTCCCAGTATCCTTCTCGGCAGCCGGAGTGCTGCCATCAATTTGTCTGATGCCTTGAAGCCTTGCGGCTTCCTCTACAATACGACGCGCCAAGGTTCCAGATGCGACCGCAGCGTGGATCACGCGGTCCTTTCCGAAAGCCAGGCCCAGCTCGTCCGCCGTCAGGAAGCCGATCCATTTGCCGTCCGACGGCGTCGACAGCTTCCCCTTGCCGCGCTCCGACCCGTCGGAGGCTTGCATCAAAACGCGCGCCTCTCCCCGGTCGAGCATGATCTTCACCTTCTCATAGCCCGCCATCGCCTTGCCCGCCTTGCGCGCCATGCCGATCGCATCTTGAAGCCGTTTGAGAAGGACGGTTTCCAGCAGATCCAGCAACCCGTCGGGCACTTGGACCTGTTTCTTCGCTCCACGTGAAAATAGGCGCTTGGACACCGCTTTTTCAAGCGTTGTCCGATCGGCCGTCACGTATATGCCACGTCCGGGCAGCTTGCCCGCGACGTCCGGATAGACCGTATCGTCGGGGCCCACCACGAAACGGATCAGCCCGGCCTTCGGCCCGACCTCTCCGGTGACGATGCAGCGACGATCAGGCTCGTCGCGATTTTTGTCTCTGCCGCCGCGCGTCAGGGGAAAAATCCGGGGCGATCACGCCCCGGCCTCCTCGGGCTGGGCGGCTTCGGCTTCCTCGTCCGAGGTGCCGACGACGTCTTCGGGGCTGACCCAGCCCAGCATCACGCGGGCGGTCATGATCATGTCCTGTGCTTCCTCCAGCGTGACATCGAATGGCTCCAACAGGCCATCGTCCTTGTGACGCTCGCCGCCTTCGATGGTCCAGCCGCCGGCAATTTCCCAGTCGGCGCAGGTTGCGAAATCTTCCAGCGTCTTGATCCCGTCGGCGGTCAGCGCCTGCAGCATTTGCGGCGTCAGCCCTTCGAAATTCGCCAGATCGTCGGCCAGACCGGCTTCGCGCGCGGCCTCCATCGCCTTGGCGTTCTGCGCTTCCAGATAGTCGCGGGCACGGGCTTGCAATTCGCCGGCGGTGTCGGCGTCGACCCCGTCGATCACCAGCAGTTCGTCCACTTCGACATACGCGACTTCTTCCAGGTTCGTGAACCCTTCGGACACCAGCAGCTGCGCAAAGAATTCGTCCAGATCCAGCGTGTCCATGAACAGCTTGGTCCGCTCCTCGAACTCGGCCTGGCGACGCTTGGACTCCTCTTCCTCGGTCAGGATGTCGATATCCAGACCGGTCAACTGACTGGCCAGACGCACGTTCTGACCGCGCCGCCCGATGGCCAGCGACAGCTGCTCCTCTGGGACGACGACTTCGATGCGCTCGGCTTCCTCGTCGATGACGACCTTGGTCACCTCGGCGGGCTGCAGGGCGTTCACAAGGAACGTGGCCGCATCGTCGGTCCAGGGGATGATGTCGATCTTTTCGCCCTGAAGCTCGTTGACGACGGCCTGGACGCGGCTGCCGCGCATGCCGACGCAGGCCCCGACGGGGTCGATGCTGCTGTCATAGGAAATCACGGCGATCTTGGCGCGGCTGCCAGGGTCGCGGGCACAACCCTTGATCTCGATCACGCCATCATAGATTTCCGGCACTTCCATACGGAACAGCTCCACCATGAATTCGGGCGCGGTGCGCGACAGGAAGATCTGCGGGCCGCGTTCCTCGCGGCGCACGTCCTTGATGAACACGCGGATGCGGTCGCCGGGGCGATAGCTTTCGCGCCCGATCTTGTCGTTGCGCCGCAACGACGCTTCGCCCGCGCCGATGTCGACGATGACGTTGCCGTATTCCTCGCGCTTGACGACACCGTTGATGATCGTGCCGGCGCGGTCCTTGAACTCTTCGTACTGACGCTCGCGCTCGGCCTCGCGCACCTTCTGGATGATGACCTGCTTGGCCGACTGGGCGGCGATGCGCCCCATGTCCACGGGCGGCACTTCCTCGACGAAGGTGTCACCGATCTTGGGGTCGTCCAGATATTGCTTGGCCGTCTCGACCGTGAATTCGGCCTTTTCGTTCTCCAGCAGCTCTTCCTCGACCACGGTGCGCACGCGGGTGAACGTCGCGCGGCCCGACTTGCGGTCGATGTCCACGCGGATGTCCATCTCGGACCCGTAGCGCGACTTCGCAGCCCGGGCGAGCGACTCCTCCATCGCCTCGATGACCAGACCGGGGTCGATCATCTTCTCGCGGGCGACCGCGTCGGCGATCTGGAGCAGCTCCAGCTGGTTGGCGGATGTAATGGCCATGGTCAGTCTTCCTCACCGTCAATGAGCGTCTTTACTTCGTCGAACTGGGTCTCGTCGATCTGACCCTTGTCCTTGCGATTCTTCAGCACGTCCCGGATCAGCTCATCCGTCAGGATAAGCTTGGCATCCGACAGCCAATCGAACTTCAGACCGATGGTGGGCGTCTCCTTGCCCTGCTCGATCTCGATCAGCACTTCGTCGTCTTCCGTCCCGCGCAGCCAGCCTTTGAACCGGCGCTGCCCGTCGATCAACTCTTCCGTCTCGATGCGGGCTTCGTAATCGGCCCAGACGTCAAAGTCCTTGATCCGCGTCAGCGGGCGGTCGATGCCGGGGCTGCTGACTTCCAGCGTGTATTCCTCGGAAATCGGGTCTTCCACGTCCAGAACCGCCGACAGATCCGTCGAAATCCGCGCCAATTCGTCCACTTCGATTCCGCCGTCGGGCCGATCCGCCATGATCTGCAGCAGGGCGTTCTTGCCCGACATCAGGCGCAGCCGCACCAACTCGAACCCCATGTCCTCGATGACGGGGGTGACGATGTCGGCGAGGCGCTTGTCCAGCGCGGTCTTGGCGATCAGGTCTGACATGAAATCCTTGGCATGGGTTGGGACACAAAAAAACGGGCACGCGGCCCGTTGTCTTATCCGGTGGGGCCCGAAGGCCGCCGCTGTTGAAGGGGATATAGGGACAGGCGTGGAAACATGCAAGCGTTGCAACAGATATGTCTCAGACCCCCGCAGGAGAGCGCCCATGCCCACCCTCGACATCGCCCTGACCGACATCCCCGAAGGCACCCCGTTTCAGCCCGAGGATGCGTCCGTCCTGCTGATCCGCTTCGGCAACGACGTATCCGCCATGGCTCCGACCTGCCCGCATCTGGGCCTGCCGCTGTCCAAGGGCGTGGTCCGTGACGGCACATTGGTCTGCGCCTTCCATCACGCCTGTTTCGACGCGCGGACCGGCAAGCAGACGCAGCCACCGGGCCGGGGCGACCTGCGCCGCTACGACGTCGTGCAGCGCGACGGCCGCGTCATCGTGGAGGTGCCCGAACATCCGTCGGACCACGTCGCCCCCGATCACGCCCGCCAGGGCAGCGATCCGCGCCGCTTCGTCATCGTCGGTGCGGGGGCCGCGGGCGACGCTTGCAGCCATGCCCTGCGGGAGGGCGGCTTCGCGGGCACGATCGAGCTGGTCTCTCCGACCGGGCAACCGCTCGACCGCACCATGTTGTCCAAAGCCGTTCTGACGGGCGACAAGACGCCAGACGATCTGATCCTGACCGGCGCGCGCGCGATGGCCGATCTGGACATCACGCTGATCGAAGGGTCCGTCACCGGCATCGACGGGGCCCATGTGCTGACGGACGATGGCGGGCGTCTGGCCTTCGACGGTCTGCTGGTGGCCCCCGGCGGCGTGGCGATTCGCCCCGACTGGCCCGGGGCCGACCTGCCCGGTGTCCACGTCCTGCGCTGCGGCGACGATGCGGCGGCCCTGTCCACGGCCGCGACCGATGCCGAAAGCGCGATTTTCGTCGGCGGTGGCTTCATCGGGATGGAGGGGGCGCTGTCGCTGACCAAGCGCGGCCTGTCCGTCACGGTCGTTCTGCGCGAAGACCTGCCGCTGGCCAACGTGCTGGGCGAGCGCATCGCGCAGGCCATCCTGGCGGAACATCGCGCGGCGGGCGTCACCTTCGTCACCGGGGCCGACGTGTCGGGCGTCGCGGGCACCGACATGGCCACCGGCGTGACCCTGGCCGATGGCACCGTCCTCGATGCCGATATCGTCGTTCTGGCCTTGGGGGTGAAGCCCGCCACCGCCGCGCTCGACGGTCTGCCCCTGATCGACGATGGCAGCGTGGCGACCGGACGCGATCTGTCCGTCCCCGGTCATCCCGGCGTTTTCGTCGCAGGCGATTGCGCCACCGTGCCCACCGCGTTCGGCACTGCCCGCATCGAACACTGGCGCGTCGCGCAGCAACACGGCCGCAACGCCGCCCGCGCCTTTCTGGGGCAGGACGTGCCGGGCGATATCCCGTTCTTCTGGACCGCGCTGGCACGGCAATACCGCTATCTGGGCCATGCGACGGAGTGGGACGAGATCGTCTTCGACGGCGATCCGACCGGCGACTTTCTCGCCCGCTACCTCAAGGATGGGCTGGTGATGGCCGCCGTCACCGCCGGGCGCGACGGCGATCTGGCCGCGCTTCACTTGGAAATGCAGGCGGCGGGTGGGCCGGTTCCGGCCTAGCCGCAGGACAGATCGGTGATCGTCCCCGCCTCGTCCACCTCGATGTTGAGGCGTTCGGGGCGGTAATCCGTTGTCCCGATCCGGCCCGGTCCGACGATCCGCATGTCCAGATCCGCCGGAAGGGTCACCGCCGCCAAAGGCGTTCCGATCAGCGACCGGTATCCCTGCGCGCCGCAGGCATCGGGCGGGGCGGCGGCCACGCGATCGTCCTTGCATCCTGCAAGCGCGGTCAGCGTCAGCAGAAAAAATACGGTCGGTTTCATCTCGGCGGTCTCCGGTGGGGTGGGGCAGGCCGATCCTAGGATGGTTGCCCGCCCGCGCACCAGCCCGGCCCGCGACAAGGGCCGAACGGCGCCTGCGTCAATCCACAATCGTGTCGGACGTAGATCACCCGTAGATCACCCGTGGATCACCCCTTCCATTCAGACAAGATTTTCTTGTTCCGCGCCGCGCCGCCCGGTCACGGCTTGCCCCCTTCGCCCGTCTCCTTCACCTTGGCCCAAACAGGAGAATACCATGCGCACCACCGCCGCCGTCGCCATCCAGGCCGGAAAACCGCTCGAGATCATGGAGGTCAATCTGGACGGGCCGAAAGCCGGCGAGGTCCTGGTCGAAATGAAGGCCACCGGCATCTGCCACACAGACGAGTTTACCCTGTCGGGGGCCGACCCCGAAGGCCTGTTCCCCGCGATCCTGGGGCACGAAGGCGCGGGCGTCGTGGTGGAAATCGGCGAAGGCGTCACCTCGCTGGAGGTGGGGGACCACGTCATCCCGCTCTACACGCCCGAATGTCGCACCTGCGAATACTGTCTGAACCCCAAGACGAACCTGTGCCAGCGGGTCCGCGCGACCCAGGGCAAGGGCCTGATGCCCGACGGCACGTCGCGTTTTTCCATGCTCGATGGCACGCCGATCCTGCATTACATGGGCTGCTCGACCTTCGCGAACCATTCCGTCGTGCCCGAAATCGCGCTGGCCAAGGTGCGCAAGGACGCGCCCTTCGACAAGATCTGCTACATCGGGTGCGGCGTCACCACCGGCATCGGCGCCGTCATCAACACCGCCAAGGTGGAGATTGGAAGCACGGCCATCGTTTTCGGTTTGGGCGGCATCGGGCTCAACGTCATACAGGGCCTGCGACTGGCCGGTGCCGACCGGATCTTGGGCGTCGACCTCAATCCTTCCAAGGTGGAAATGGCCACGCGCTTTGGAATGACCGATTTCGTCAACCCGTCAGAGGTCGATGGCGACATCGTTTCATATCTTGTTAACCTTACGGGCGGCGGGGCCGACTATACATTCGACGCCACCGGCAATGTCGACGTGATGCGGCAAGCCCTTGAATCCGCGCACAAAGGGTGGGGCGAATCGATCATCATCGGCGTTGCCCCGGCGGGTGCCGAAATTTCCACCCGGCCCTTCCAATTGGTCACGGGCCGCGTCTGGCGCGGCACAGCCTTCGGCGGCGCACGGGGGCGGACGGACGTGCCGAAAATCGTCGATTGGTACATGGACGGCAAGATCGAGATCGACCCGATGATCACCCACACCATGCCGCTGTCGGAAATCAACAAGGGGTTCGACCTGATGCATGCGGGGAAATCGATCCGCTCGGTTGTGCTCTACTAGCCCAGCATCCCCAGATCCCCGTCCACCGCGATGGCCTGACCCGACACGGTCCGGCCGCGCGGGGACGCCAGCATCAACACCTGATCGGCAATCTGGCGTGCGGTGACATAATCCTTGATCGACACATGGGCAAAGGCGTCGGCCTCGATCTGCGCCATCGTCTTGCCCTGCGCTTGCGAACGCGCCTCCATCACACGACGCTGACGGTCGCCTGCAACCAACCCCGGCAGGATCGCGTTTGCCCGGATGCGGTCCGGTCCGAGTTCCAGGGCCAGCGACTTGGTGAACCCGATCACGCCCCACTTGGCCGCCGCATACGCCGCCCGGTTGGCGAACCCGAGCCGTCCGGCGGCCGACGACATATTGGTGATCGAGGCGTTGTCGCTCTTCCTGAGGGCACCGACGGCGGCCCGCGTGATGTTGAAATGCCCGGTCAAGCAGACGTCGAGCGTGCGTGCCCAGTCGTGCGGATCGATGTCCGCGATCCCCGCAGTCGGTCCGGCGATCCCGGCGTTGTTCACCAAGGCGTCGAGCCCGCCCAGATACGCGATGGCGTCGGCCATAAACGCGCCCGCCGCGTCCGCATCCGACACATCGCAAACCAGCCCGAGGACGCCACCGGACAGGTCCGCCAACGCACCCTCGTCGATATCGCAGGTCACGACCCGCGCGCCTTCGTCGACGAAGGCCTGCACGATCTCGCGCCCGATCCCCGATGCCCCGGCCGTCACGATGACGCGGGCATCTTTCAGTTGCATGTCCATGGCACCCCTCCCACAATGGAGGAAACAGGAGGAGAGGATGCCCCGCAAGGTCATGATCACCTGCGCCGTCACCGGCGCGATCCACACGCCCAGCATGTCGCCCCACCTGCCGATCACGCCGTCCGAAATCGCCGACGCCGCCATTGGGGCCGCGCAGGCGGGTGCCGCCCTCGTCCACGTTCACGCGCGCGACCCCGACACGGGCAAACCCGATCAATCCCTCGACGCCTTCGCCCCGATCCTGGGCGTCATCAAGCAGGGCTGCGATGCCGTCATCAACATCACCACGGGCGGCGCGCCCACGATGCTGGTGGAGGAGCGGGTGAAACCGGCGGCGCATTTCGCGCCCGAGGTGGCATCGCTCAACATGGGGTCCATGAACTTCGGCCTCTATCCGATGCTCGACCGCTACCGCGACCTGCAACACGATTGGGAAAGGCCGTATCTGGAAGGGTCGAAAGACCGCATCTTCCGCAACACCTTTGCCGACATCGAATACATCCTGACCACCTGCGCCGAAAACGGCACCCGGTTCGAGATCGAATGCTACGACATCGGACACCTTTACACGCTGGCGCATTTCGTCGACCGGGGCCTCGTGAAGCCGCCGTTCTTCGTGCAGTCGGTTTTCGGCCTGCTGGGCGGGATCGGTCCGCATCCCGAAGACGTCATGCATATGAAGCGGACGGCGGATCGATTGTTCGGCGACGCCTACGAATGGTCGGTGTTGGGGGCGGGCAAGAACCAGATGGCCATCGCGCTGCAATCGGTGACGTTGGGCGGCCATGTCCGCGTGGGGTTGGAGGACAGCCTCTGGCTCGCCCCGGGTCAACTGGCTGAAACGAACGCGCAGCAGGTCACCAAGGCGCGTCAGCTGATCGAGGCGCTGGGGCTGCAGGTGGCGACACCTGCGGACGCCCGCGTAATGCTGGACCTCAAAGGCGGGGACCGCGTCGGGTTCTGAGTTCCCCCTTCCTCGTGGACGCCTGCTGACCCCTCCGATAGGCGTCACGCAAAGGAGACCCCCATGGCCCAACGCGACCGCCCCCTGCTTGCCGTTCTGATAGACGCCGACAACATTCCCGCCAAGTTCGCCGAAGCGATCCTGAAGGAAATCACCACGCTGGGGGAGCCGGCCCTGCGCCGCGTTTACGGCGATTGGTCGTCGGGCGCGCTGCGCAACTGGGCGGACAAGGTGCTGGAACTGGGTCTGGTCGCACATCAGGAAACGGCCAACACCAAGGGTAAGAACGCCAGCGACATCGGCCTGGTGATCGACGCGATGGATATCCTGCACGCCGGGCGGTTCGACGGCTTTGTGCTGGTGTCGTCCGACAGCGATTTCACCCGTCTCGCCTCCCGCATCCGCGAGGAGGGTCTGGACGTGTTCGGCATCGGCGAGGGCAAGGCCCCGGTGTCGCTGCGCAACGTGTGCAATCGCTTCATCCTGATCGAAAACCTCCAGGACGATGCGACGGAGCCGACGGCCGATGGACCGGCGGCAAGGGCGGTGTCTTCGACCAAGAAAAAGCCGCAGGATGCGTTGCCCCTGATCATCAGCGCGATGGAGAAGATGGAACAGGATGACGATTGGGTCGCCCTGGGGGCCCTCGGCTCGACCATCGTGGCCGCCGTTCCCGATTTCGACACGCGGACGTACGGCAAGCGCAAGCTGAGCGAGCTGATCGGCGACATCAAGCGGCTCGAGACGCGCAAGGACGGCAACCAACTCATGGTGCGTCGCCGGGACTAGCTTTCGGCGGGGCCGTCGAACTTCTGCCGGATCTCGCGTAGGACAGGGATGGCGGCGCGGGTGCGCTGTAGCCCGATGTTGTCGACCGCGTTCGACATGATCGGCAGGATCGCGGCCAGCGCGGCGTCGCGCGCGGCGGTCCCGGCGGGACTGATGGCGACACGCTTGCGCCGGGCATCGTCCCAGTCGGGCCGCACATGGATATGCCCGGCCCATTCCAGACGGTTCAGGGTATTGGTCATCGCTCCCCGCGTCAGGTGGAAGGTGCGGGCCAGATCGGTCGGGCTGCGCTCCACCGGGGTTTGCGCCAGATAATTCAGGACGGCGAAATGCGACAGCTCCATCCCCTTGGGCAAGGCACGGGACAGGCGCGCGCGGACCAGCTGATCTGCGACGAGCATTTCGCTGAAAAGCGTGACGGCAAGTTTGTCGGATTCGTCGCTCATGGTCCCTCCCACGACCGTTCGGCGTGGATCGACGGGATGCGCGCGCGGGCGGCGGTGACCGCATCGGGGTCGATGTCGACGACGAAGGCACCGGGTTCGGTTCCCGCGTCCAGCACGACCTCCCCCCAGGGGGCGACGATCATGGCATGGCCATGGGTCCGCAAGGTCCGCTCGGCCGTTACCGCGTGGGTCCCGGTCTGCGCGGGCGCGATGACGAAACATCCCGTCTCGATCGCGCGGGCGCGCAGCAGAATTTCCCAATGGGCGGCCCCCGTGGTGGCGGTAAAGGCCGCGGGCACCGTCAGGAAAGCAGCGCCTTCGCGGGCCAGTGCGCGATAGAGTTCGGGAAAGCGCAGGTCATAGCAAACCGTCATGCCGATCTTGCCCCAGGGCGTCCGGGCCAGGGTCGCCTTCGTTCCCGGTCGGTATGCAGCCGATTCGCGGAATGTCTCCGCCTCCGACACCGTCACGTCGAACATATGGATCTTGTCATAGCGCGCGACGATCTGACCGGACGGATCGATCAGGAACGAGCGGTTGGCGAACCGTCCCTCGGGATCGGCGGTGCGCAGGGCCAGACTGCCGATCAGGACCCAGACGCCATGCGACCTTGCCGCGTCGCGCAGCCCGGCCAGCGTCGGATCGCGCACCTCGGGGCGCAGGATGTCGCGTTGGCGGACCCGGTCGAACGACAGACAATTCGTGACCTCGGGCGTGAGCACGATCTCGGCCCCCTGCCGCACGGCATCGGCCAGCAGATCCAGCGTCACCGCCAGATTCTCCGCCGGATCGTCCGTGACGCTCAGTTGCAGAAGGCCCGCCCGCATCAAGACGTCAGCAGCGCGTCGAGCTTGCCCGCATCCTGCAGCGCGAAAAGGTCGTCGCAGCCGCCCACATGCGTGTCACCGATGAAGATCTGCGGCGTGGACGACCTGCCGTTCGCCCGCTGAATCATTTCCGCCCGGCGGGGGGAGCCGCGCGCGGCGTCTATTTCGGTCACCGGTGCGCCCTTCTGCGTCAGCAGGCGGACGGCAGCGGTGCAGAAACCGCAGCGCGGCTGGGTGTAGATTTCGACGGCTTTCATGGGCGCGGCTCCTGATGCGGTTTGGCCCATGCATATATGGCGTCAGCGGTCCTTCGCAACGCGGGCGAGAATCAGCACGCTGATTCGGGCGGCGCCGGCTTGGCGCAATGCATCGGCGCAGGCGGCCAATGTGGCCCCGGACGTCATCACATCGTCGACCACGGCGACATGGCGTCCCGCGATGTCCGCACCGGGTGTCACGCTGATCGCATCCGCGATGTTGGCGAACCGATCGGGGACGGAGCGGTGATCCTGGCTTAGCGTCTGGCGGTGGCGCGTCAGGGCCATCACGTCGCACGGGCCGCCGGTGCGCAGCGCCAGCGCCTTTGCCAGCAGCGCCGCCTGATTGTAGCGCCGCCGCAAAAGCCGCCAGCGGTGGACCGGGACGGGCACCAGAAGGGTGCGATCGGTCAGGATGTCGCGCGCACGGCGGTGGATCCAGCGGGCGGCCCCGGTCGCCAGTTCGGTCCGGTCCCCGTGCTTGAACGACAGAACCAGACGGCGCCCCGTGCCCGCATAGGCCATCGCCGCGTGCCCCTCGTCCCATGGGCGCCCCAGCGTCAGGCAGTCGTCGCACCACATGCCGCCGTCGTCTTCGCCCGGCAGATTGGTGCCGCATAATTCGCAGCAGGCCCCCGACAGGAAGGGCGTATCGGCCCAGCAGGCCGGGCAGAGCGCGCCCTCCTCCTCGACCCGCGCGTCGCACATCAGGCAGGTCACGGGATAGAGGGCATCGCGCAGCACCGTGACGGCACGCGCGCCCACCCTTTGCAACGCAGCCTGCATGACCTAACTCCCCCTTCATGTCGCAACCGACCCTGACCGACCAAGATGCTCTGATGCGGCACCGCGCCCGCGCGGACGGATCCGCGTGGTTCCTGCACGAGCTGGCGATCGACGAAGTTCAGGAAAGACTCAAAGACGTTAACAGAACCTTTACGGACGCGGCGGTGATCACGGGGCATCCCGACGTCTGGTCGGATGCGGTGCCCGGCGCGACCATGATCGGAGCCGCGGATACGCTGCCGTTGGGCCAAGGGGCGCACGACGTGATCGTTCACGCGATGTGCCTGCATTGGGCCGACGATCCAGTGGGTCAGTTGATCCAATGCCGTCGCGCGCTGCGCGAGGACGGGCTTCTGCTGGTCGCCACGCTGGGCGGCGAGACCCTGACGGAGCTTCGCGCCGCGCTGGGCCAAGCCGAAACGGAGATCATGGGGGGGCTGTCCCCCCGCGTGGCCCCGATGGGTGAAATCCGCGATCTGGGCGCCCTGCTGGGCCGCGCGGGGCTGGCGCTGCCGGTTGCCGATCGCTTGCCGATCACCGTCCGCTACCGCGATATCGCGCATCTAACGCGCGATCTGCGCGCCATGGGCGAGACGAATGCCCTGGCCGCGCGTCATCGCCGCACCCCCCCGCGCGATCTTTTCAAGGTGGCCAACCGCCTCTATCGTGCGGCCTTCCCCGACGGGGACGGTATTCGCGCGACCTTCGAAACGGTGTTCCTGACGGGCTGGGCCCCCAGCGACACCCAACAGAAACCCCTGCGTCCCGGATCGGCGCAGGCCCGCTTGGCGGATGCGCTGGGCGTGCCGGAACTGGGCGCAGACAAAGGACCGAACCGATGAAAGACGCAGGATTCCAGTCGTTGCCCCACGCGGGGCCAGATCACCCCAAGGTCCGGATGGGCAAGGTCGGGGTCCTGCTGGCGAACCTCGGGACGCCGGACGGATACGACTATTGGTCGATGCGCCGCTACCTTTCGGAATTCCTGTCGGACCGCCGCGTCATCGATTACTCGCCGTTTCTCTGGCAGCCGCTGCTTCAGGGCGTGATTCTGACGTCGCGACCCTTCCGTTCGGGTGCGGCCTACAAGTCGATCTGGAATCACGAGGATGGGGAAAGCCCGCTGGCGACCATCACCAAGGCGCAGACCGCTGCGATCAAGGCGCGGATGCAAGCGACCTATGGCCCGGACGTGATGGTCGATTACTGCATGCGCTACGGCAACCCGTCGACCATTTCCAAGGTCGAGGAGATGCAGGCCGCCGGCTGCGACCGCATCGTGTTCTTCCCGCTTTATCCGCACTACGCCGGTGCCACGTCGGCCACTGCCATCGATCAATTCTACCGCGCGTTGATGAAGCTGACGTGGCAGCCGAACGCCCGGACGGTTGCGCCCTACTACAATGATGACCGCTATATCACCGCGCTCGCCGCTTCGATCCAGACTGCTTACGACGCGATGGATGTGGAACCGGATATTTTGGTGTGTTCATACCACGGGGTGCCCAAGCGGTATCTGATGCAGGGCGATCCGTACCATTGCCAGTGCCAGAAGACGACGCGCCTGCTGCGCGAGAAGCTGGGCTGGCCCGAGCACAAGATCAAGACGACCTTCCAGTCGAAGTTCGGCCCCGAGGAATGGCTGAAGCCGTACACCGTGGAGGAAGTCGCGCGCCTGGCCGAGGAAGACGGCAAGAAGAACATCGCCGTCTGCGCGCCCGCATTTTCGGCCGACTGCATCGAGACGCTCGAAGAGATCAACGAGGAAATCAAAGAGAGCTTCGAGGAGGCGGGCGGAGAGCATTTCCACTACATCCCCTGCCTGAACGATCAGCCGGCGCATATCGACGCGCTCTGTTCGATCATCGACGACAACCTCAAAGGCTGGGTCTGACAAGGACCTTCCGACCATAAAAAAGCCCCGCGATCCTGGGATGCGCGGGGCTTTCTGTTTCGTCGGGTTTCGGTGGGGTCAGGTGCTGATGAGGCGACCCGTGAAGATCCGTGCGCCGACGCGAACGCGGCACAGGCCATCGCTCAGCATCTCTTCAAGGCGACCCTGGATCGACAGGTAGTTTCCTATTTCGATTGTCTTGAGCATGCCGTTTCCTCCGTTGGCGCGCGTCGTGTATGTCTTTTTTAAGACGAAATCCGGCCGAGGAAAGCGGATTGTTTCAAACAGCTTAAAATTTCCGCACTTTTCCGTCCCGATCAGAGCCAATCGCGCAAGATCGGAATGAGCGGGATGTCGGCGGGGGGCATTGGATAGTCTCGCATGTCCTTCGGGCGCACCCACTTCAGGGTTTGGCCTTCGCGCGCGATCGGCTGGCCCTGCCATTTGCGGCACACGAACAACGGCATCAGCAGGTGAAAATCGTCGTAGGTGTGGGATGCAAAAGTCAACGGGGCAAGGCAGCTGGCCCAGGTGTCGATGCCCAGCTCCTCCTGCAATTCACGGATGAGGGCGATTTCCGGGGTCTCGCCCGCTTCCACCTTGCCGCCGGGAAATTCCCACAGACCGGCCATGGATTTCCCTTCGGGGCGCCGCGCCAGAAGGACGCGCCCGTCGACGTCCACCAAAGCGACCGCCGAGACGAGGACCGAGCGCAGCGTCGTTTCCGTCACGACCGGTAATCTGCGTTGATCTCGATATAGCGATACGTCAAATCACACGTCCACATCCGGTCCGTCGCGGCCCCCAACCCCAGGTCCACCGACAGCAGGATCCGGTCGCGCTTCATGTAGCTGGCCCCCGCGTCTTCCGTATATCCGGCGCTGCGCTGGCCACCTTCGGCGACCACGATATCCCCGAACCGAATGGTCAGCTTGTCCCGGTCGGCCCGCGCGCCCGATTTGCCCACGGCCATGACGACGCGGCCCCAGTTCGGGTCCTCCCCTGCGATGGCCGTCTTGACCAAGGGGGAGTTCGCGATGGCCGAGGCGACGCGGCGGGCGTCCAGCGTGTTGGCTGCCCCCGTAACCTCCACTTCGATCAATTTGGTCGCACCTTCGCCGTCCATCGCCAGTTGCAGCGCCAGATCGTGCAGCACCGCATGAAGGGCGGCCTTGAAATCTTTGCCCGCTTTCGTGCGCGCCGACGGTATTTCCGCGTTTCCGGCTTGACCCGTCGCCGCGACGATCAGCGTATCGGAGGTGGAGGTGTCACTGTCCACGGTGACCGCGTTGAAGGTCGATGTCGTCAGGTCCGACAGCATCGTCTGCAACGCGCGATCTGCGATCTTTGCATCGGTGAATACATAGGCCAGCATCGTCGCCATGTCGGGCGCGATCATGCCCGATCCCTTGGCGATCCCGGCCAGCGTGACGGTCGTGCCGTCCAGATCCACCGTGCGGGTGGTCCCCTTTGGGAAGGTGTCCGTCGTCATGATGGCGTGGGCGGCACGGTCCATCTTGCCCGCGTCCAGCTTGGTCGCCATCCGGTCAAGGACGGCGGTGATGCGGTCGTGGGCCAGCGGCTCCCCGATGACGCCGGTCGAGGAGGTCAGCACGCGGGAGGCGGGCAACCCCAACGCGTGGCTGACACCCGTGCAGATCGCGTCGACCGACGCATCGCCCGCCGCACCGGTAAAGGCGTTGGAATTGCCCGAATTGACCAGGATGGCCCAGCCGCCCGACGCGCCGCGCTTCTTGAGCTTGGCCTGGCAATCGCGCACCGCCGCCGACCGCGTCGACGAGGTGGTGAAGACACCGGCCACCGCCGATCCAGCGGCGATTTCGGCCAGCATGACGTCGGTGCGGCCCTTGTATTTGACGCCCGCCTTCGCGGTCGCGAAGCGGACGCCGTCGATTGCGGACAGGTCGGGAAAGTCAGGCGCCAGAGGAGAGACGAGCGGGCCTTTCGGTCCCGCGATCTGCGCCTCCAGCTCCGCGATGCGGGCGCGGAGCTCCTTTTTCTTGGTCCCCTTACCCTTTTTCTTGTCGCCTTTCCCGCCCTTGCCCATCACGTCACTCCGACAGAAGGTCTTGGTCGCGGATCAGCGCGGGGTCGATCTCCACCTCGGTCCGGGTCACGTCGGCCGCTTCGGTCAATGCGTCCAGCGCGGCCGCGACGGCGGCCTGTTGTACCTGGGGTTCGATCTCGGCGCGGACCTGTTCCAGACCGGGGACTTCCTGCTGACGCGTCTCGTTGAGTTTGATGACATGCCAGCCGAACTGGGTCTGCACGGGCGCGGATACCGCCCCGGCCTCCAGGTCCGTCACGGCCTGCTCGAATTCCGGCACCATCATCCCCGGCCCGAACCAGCCCAGCTGACCGCCGTTGGGGCCCGACGGCCCGGTCGATTCCGCGCGCGCCAGGTCGGCGAAGTCGGCTCCGCCTTCCAATGCGGACACCAGCTCCAACGCCTCCTCCTCGGTTTCGACCAGAATGTGGCTGGCATTGAATTCCGGCGCGGCTTCGGCGTCGCCGTAGGCGGCCTCATAGGCGGCCTGGACCGCGGCCTCGTCGATCGGCTGCGACGACAGACGATCGATTTCCTGGCCGGCGATGAAGGCGCGGGTTTCGTTCTCCAGCCCGATCTCGATCGCTTTCGTGCGCTCGGTCGCATCGGCCAGCACCTGTTGCTGGATGATCTGGTCGACCATGCCGTCGAACAGCGTCTCGTCGGGCAGTTGCAGGTATTCCTGCGGCAATCGGCTGCGCAGGGCGATGACATGGCCCAGCGTGATGTCGGTGCCGTTGACCGTCGCCAAAACGGTATCGGCCGTCACGGCGGTGTGGCCGTCGGCAAAGGCCGGGGCGGTCAGTGCAAGGGCCGCGGCCCCGATCAGAAGGTGTTTCATTGCAGGTCCTTTCAGGCCACGTGGCCCTTTGTTTCGAGGCGTCCCAAGGGGCGTTCGTTGACACCCGTGGGGGCGGGTCTTAAGTGCGATGAAGATTGATTTTCACCGCGCCCGCCCGTGATTTCCCCTTGTGTCTATGGGGCCATGACACGGTGGGCAAGGGCGCGAGAGACGGGACGAAACATGCTTGGACTTGGTGCAATCGCGAAGAAGGTGTTCGGCACGCCAAACGACCGCAAGGTCAAGGCGACGCTGAAGACCGTCGAACGGATCAATGCGCTGGAGCCGGAGTTCGCCGCCCTGTCCGACGACGGCATAAAGGAGCGGACACGAGCGCTGTCCGTCCGTGCGAAAAATGGCGAGTCGCTGGACGATCTGCTGCCCGAAGCCTTTGCCAACTGCCGCGAAGCGGCCCGGCGCGCGCTGGGCCTAAGGGCGTTCGACACGCAGCTTCTGGGCGGGATCTTCCTGCACGAAGGTAACATCTCCGAGATGAAGACAGGCGAGGGCAAGCCCCTGGTCGCGACCTTCCCCGCCTATCTGAATGCGCTGTCGGGCAAGGGCGTGCATGTCGTCACCGTCAACGATTATCTGGCGCGGCGCGACGCGGAATGGATGGCCAAGGTCTATTCTGCGCTGGGCCTGACCACCGGCGTCGTCGTCCCGCAGCAGCCCGACGACGAAAAGCGTGCCGCCTACAAGGCCGACATCACCTATGCCACCAACAACGAGTTGGGGTTCGACTATCTGCGCGACAATATGCGCTCCTCTAAGGAAGACATGGCGCAGCGCGGGCACAACTATGCTATCGTGGACGAGGTGGATTCCATCCTGATCGACGAGGCGCGCACGCCGCTCATCATTTCCGGCCCGTCCGAGGATCGCAGCGACCTCTATACCCGCGTCGACCGCCTGATCCCCGAGATCCAGGACGATTACTTTACCAAGGATGAGAAGCAGCGGTCGGTGAATTTCACCGACGAAGGCAACGAATGGCTGGAGGAGCGTCTGCTGACCGCCGGCATCCTGCCCGAGGGTCAGTCGCTCTACGATCCGGAATCGACCACCATCGTCCATCACGTCAACCAGGGTCTGCGCGCGCACAAACTTTTCATTAAGGATCAGCATTACATCGTGCGCGGCGATGATGTCGTCCTGATCGACGAATTCACCGGCCGCATGATGGCCGGCCGCCGCCTGTCCGACGGTCTGCATCAGGCGATCGAGGCCAAGGAAGGTGTATCGATCCAGCCCGAGAACGTCACCCTCGCTTCGGTGACGTTCCAGAACTACTTCCGCCTTTACGACAAGTTGTCGGGCATGACCGGCACGGCGACGACGGAGGCCGAGGAATTCGCCTCGATCTATGGTCTGGGCGTGGTCGAGGTTCCGACGAACCGGCCCATCGCACGCGCGGACGAGCACGATCAGGTCTATCGCACCGGCAAGGAAAAGTACCAGGCCGTCGTCGACGAGATCCGCAAGGCGCACGACAGCGGTCAGCCCGTTCTGGTCGGCACGACGTCCATCGAAAAGTCCGAGATGCTGTCACAGCTTCTGACGGCGGCCGAAATTCCGCACAACGTTCTCAACGCCCGCCAGCACGAGCAAGAGGCACAGATCGTCGCAGACGCCGGCAAGTTCGGCGCCGTGACGATCGCCACGAACATGGCCGGGCGCGGCACCGACATCAAACTGGGCGGCAACGTCGAGTTCCAGATCATGGAAGCCATCGCCGCCGACCCCGAAGCCGACCCGGATGAGATCCGCACGCGCATCGAGGCCGAGCAGGCGGAGGCCGAGAAGAAGGTCAAGGACGCGGGCGGTCTGTTCGTGCTGGCGACCGAACGGCACGAAAGCCGCCGCATCGACAATCAGCTGCGTGGCCGGTCGGGGCGCCAGGGCGATCCGGGCCGGTCGGTGTTCTTTCTGTCGCTGGACGACGACCTGATGCGGATCTTCGGGTCCGAACGGCTGGAAAAAGTGCTCAACACGCTGGGCATGAAGGACGGCGAGGCGATCGTGCACCCATGGGTGAACAAGTCGCTGGAGCGCGCGCAGGCCAAGGTCGAAGGGCGCAACTTCGACATGCGCAAGCAGCTGCTGAAATTCGACGACGTGATGAACGATCAGCGCAAGGCCGTGTTCGAGCAGCGCCTGGAAATCATGGACGCCGAGGACATCGGAGAGATCGCCGAGGACATGCGCCAGCAGGTGATCGATGATCTGGTCGACGAATACCTGCCGCCCAGATCCTATGCCGACCAGTGGGACGCAACCGGCCTCTATGCCGCGGTGATCGAGATCCTAAATGTCGATGCGCCGGTCCTGGAATGGGCCGAGGAGGATGGCGTCGATCAGGAAATCGTGCGCGAACGCCTGTACGAGGCCGCCGACAAGCTGGCCGCCGAGAAGCTGGATGCCTTCGGCGAGGAACAGATGCGCCAGATCGAAAAGCAGTTCCTGCTTCAGACGATCGACGGCAAGTGGCGCGAACATCTTCTGACGTTGGAGCATCTGCGGTCTGTCGTGGGCTTCCGCGGTTATGCGCAGCGCGATCCTCTCAACGAATACAAGACCGAAGGCTTTCAGCTGTTCGAGACGATGCTCGACTCCCTGCGTGTGGAAGTGACCCGGAAACTCGCCAAGGTCCGCCCCCTGTCCGAGGAGGAGCGTCAACAGATGATGGATCAGATCGTCGCACAGCAGCGCGCGGTTGCCGATGCGACGCAGACATCTTCCGGTCCTGCGGTGCCCGGCGGCGACAGCTTCGCGGCGTCCCCCGGTTTCGTGGAAAGCGATCCGACGACCTGGGGCGACCCGGCCCGGAACGACCCCTGTCCCTGCGGATCGGGCAAGAAATTCAAGCATTGCCACGGCGCGTTCTGACCGGCGATTGACAAGGGTCGCCCCGGTTTCCGCCGGGGCGACAATAGTCGAACTTGAATTCAATCGTCGCCGAATGGCGCGATACTTTCCCTACAATCGCCCGATTCCGACGTCATCCCCTCGGCAACGCCACGTTTCCTAGGATCGATCGATGACGCAGGAAGAATTCGACGCACTGGATCAGCCCGAAACTGACACCCCCGCCGCCAAGGCCGGGGTCGCGGCGGTGCTGCGGGCACAGTCGCCGGTCCGTCTTGCTGCGGTCGGGCTTGCCCTTGTTGCGGCCGTCGGGTTCGGGGGAACACGTCTGCTCAACAGCCCGTCCGTGCAGGTGTCACAGGTTCAGTCCATTCCCGGAAAGGCCGTGCCGGTCACGCGTCCCACTTTCCCAACCGCGCCGGCAGCCGCCGACGGACCGATCTCTCCGTCCATAAGCGCGCTCAGGGCCTTGGAACAGACGCAGGCCAAGGGCCCAGCATCTGATCGAGTGGACAGCGATCCCGGCGTGACGGCGGTCGATGCCGCCCCCGACTGCACGCTGACCGTGGCCTCGGCACCGCTGGCCGGCGCGATGGTCGGGCTGGATATCTCTGCGCCGTGCGATGCCGGACTGCGAGCCGACGTTCATCAGGGCGACCTTCGGATCGCTGTCGCACTGGATGCGGCGGGAACGGCCCGGG
>NZ_CXSU01000011.1:401282-437651 GCF_001403795.1 Jannaschia donghaensis
GCACGATCCGGGTGACGCCGGGGGCCGATCCGCGGACGCAGGATCTGACCCTGACGATGCCGGGCTGCGATGCGGTTGGCGAATTCGTCATGCTGGGCGACCTGGCGGCAAACGGGCCTCAAATCGACCTCGTCTCCAACTGATCCTTACCACTAAACAAAAAGGGGCGGCCCGTCAGAACCGCCCCCTTCGCATCTGCGCAGGGCATATGCCCTACATCATCTCGCGCACATCCGTCAGACGGCCCGTGATCGCTGCCGCCGCCGCCATGCCGGGCGACATCAAATGTGTGCGTCCGCCGCGCCCCTGACGACCCTCGAAATTGCGGTTCGATGTGGCCGCGCAACGCTCGCCCGGTGACAGTTGATCAGGGTTCATCGCCAGGCACATGGAACACCCGGCCATCCGCCATTCGAAGCCCGCGTCCTTGAAGATGTCAGCCAGACCCTCTTCTTCGGCCTGCGCGCGGACCAGGCCCGATCCGGGCACGACCATGGCGCGCAAACCGTCCTTGATCTTCTTGCCCTTCAGGATCGCGGCGGCGGCGCGCAGATCCTCGATCCGGCCATTGGTGCACGATCCGATGAACACCGTGTCGATCTCCACGTCCGACAATGGCGTGCCGGGCGTCAGGCCCATGTAATCCAGCGACCGCTTGGCCGCATCGACCTTGCCGCCGGTGAAATCGCTGGCGGCGGGCACCTTCGCGGTGATCGGCAGGACGTCCTCGGGCGAGGTGCCCCAGGTGACGACGGGCGCGATGTCTTCGCCCGCGATGGTCACGACCATGTCCCAATGGGCGTCGTCGTCGGAATAAAGCGTCTTCCACCACTTCAGGGCCGCTTCCCACTGCGCGCCCTTGGGCGCATGCGGGCGGCCCATGCAATATTCGTACGTCTTTTCGTCCGGCGCGATCAGGCCAGCACGCGCGCCGCCCTCGATCGCCATGTTGCAGACGGTCATGCGGCCTTCCATCGACAAATCGCGGATCGCCTCGCCCATGTATTCGATGACGTATCCGGTGCCGCCGGCGGTCCCAGTCTTGCCGATGACCGACAGGGTGATGTCCTTGGCCGTGACACCGGGGCGCAGTTTGCCCGTGATCTCGACCTTCATGTTCTTCGATTTCTTCTGGATCAGGGTCTGGGTGGCCAGCACATGCTCCACCTCGGACGTGCCGATGCCGTGGGCCAGCGCGCCGAAGGCCCCGTGGGTGGCCGTGTGGCTATCGCCGCAGACGACGGTCATGCCGGGCAGGGTCCAGCCCTGTTCGGGGCCGACGATGTGCACGATGCCCTGACGCACGTCGGACACGGGATAGTAGTGGATGCCGAATTCCTTGGCGTTCTTGTCAAGCGCCTCGACCTGGATGCGGCTGTCCTCGGTCATGGTGGCGGCGTTGGCACGGTCCACCGTGGTTGGCACGTTGTGATCGGGCACGGCGATGGTCTTGTCGGGCGCGCGCACGGTACGGCCCGTCATGCGCAGTCCTTCGAACGCCTGGGGGGAGGTCACTTCGTGGACCAGATGGCGGTCGATATAGAGCAGGGACGTGCCGTCCTCGGCCTCGTGCGCCAGATGCGCGTCCCAGATCTTGTCGTAGAGTGTCTTGGAGGATGTGTCTTTGCCGGGCATCGCGCAGGACTCCTTGGCTGATGTGTCGATGGTCGTCGAAGGTCGGTCGAGGGAGGCGCGTCAGACGTGCGCCGTCACCCCGTGGGCACGCCCGAAGAACCGCCATGGCAGGAAATCGTGGTCGCAAAGATCGTGCACGCGTTTCATGGCCCCCGATACCTCCTTGCCCGCGGCGTCGCAATGGCGGGCCGTTGCAAAGGCGGTGCGGCCTGCGCAAAAGGGGGGATGGAAGATGATATCCTCGCCGACATCCCGCTCAAGGACGAACTCGTCCGCCTGTGGCACACGGGCCTGACCTTCGTGTCCGACCTGTTGCAGCCGGGCTGGAAGCTGTGGCAGCTGGTGATCGTGCTGGGGCTGGTGGCGCTGGCCTGGCTGATCCGCAAATGGCTGGGCGACCGGATGACGGCCTGGATGCGCACGCAGACGGGTCGGCCGAAGTGGCAGCTGCGCTGGCTGGTCATCGTGCGCAACAGGCTGGGCCTGATCACCTTCGCGGTGCTGGCCTGGGCCGTCTATCTGGTGATGCAGGACCTGTTCCGCTGGCCGTCGCGCAGCTATCTTGTCGGCCTGGCGGCAACGATCGGCACGGCCTGGATGATCGTCAGCTTCGTCGCGCGCCTGGTGCGCAACCCGTTTCTGCGCAAGATCGTGAATTGGGGTCTGTGGGCCTATGTCACGGTCTTCTACCTCGGCATTCTGGACGAGACGAAGCAAGTTCTCGATAACCTTGCCATCAGCGTGGGGGACTTCCGGCTTTCGCTCTTGGGCGCGATCACGGCGCTGATCGTGATCGGCATCCTGTTCACCGGGGCGCGGTTCGTCGCGCAGACAACCTCCAGCCGGATTTCGCGCAACGAGGATATCAGCCCGTCGATGCGCGTGCTGGTCGTCAAGCTGCTGCAGATCGTTCTGTATGCGGGCGCGTTCTTCCTGGGCCTCAAGGCGGTGGGGTTCGACCTGACGGGTCTGGCGGTCCTGTCGGGGGCCATCGGGGTGGGTCTGGGCTTCGGCTTGCAGAAGGTCGTCTCGAACCTCGTGTCGGGCGTCATCATCCTGCTCGACAAGTCGATCAAGCCCGGCGACGTCATCACCATCGGCGACACCTTCGGCTGGATCAATTCGCTGACCGCACGCTACGTGTCGATCACCACGCGCGACGGCAAGGAATACCTCGTCCCGAACGAGGATCTGATCACCGGGCTGGTGGTCAACTGGTCCCATTCCAATCAACTGGTTCGCCTCGACATCTATTTCGGCACCGCCTACGGCGACGATCCGCATCTGGTGCGCAGCGTGGCGATCGACGCCGCCAAGGGAACCAAGCGCGTCCTGTCGTCGAAGGAGCCGGTCTGCCACATCGTGGGCTTCGGCGATTCCTCGGTCGATTACATCCTGCGCTTCTGGATCGCCGACCCCACCGACGGGCTGACCAATATCCGGGGCAACGTTTACCTGGCCCTGTGGGATGCCTTCCGCGAACACGGCATCTCCATCCCGTTCCCGCAGCGGGAGGTGAAGCATTTGAACGGCGCGCCGGCCAAGTCGCTGGAAGGGCCCGACGGGGCGGAGATGCTGGGCCGTGACTGACGCGGCATCGCTGCTGTCCGATCTGGCAGCGGGCCGCCACGATCCAAGGGCGCTGATGGCGGACACGCTGGACCGGATCGCCGGCTCCGACCTCAATGCGGTGGTTTCGCTGCGCAACCGCGACGACCTGCTGGCGGAGGCGTCGCATCCGCGCCCCGGTCCGCTGTCCGGTCTGCCGATGGCGGTGAAGGATCTGGCCGACACCGCGGGAATCCGCACCACCTATGGCCATCCAACCTTTGCCGATCACGTCCCGACGGCAGATGGTCCGACGGCGGCCGCCCTGCGCGGCGCGGGCGCGATCTTGATCGGCAAGACCAACACGCCGGAATTCGGTTTGGGCAGCCACACCTTCAATTCCGTCCACGGCACGACATTGAACCCATGGGACAGGACGCGCAGTGCGGGCGGGTCCTCGGGTGGGGCGGGGGCGGCGTTGGCGGCACGGTTGCTGCATCTGGCGGACGGGTCCGACATGATGGGATCGCTGCGCAATCCGGCGGCGTGGAACAACGTCTTCGGCCTGCGCCCGACCCATGGGTTGGTGCCGTCCGCGCCGGTCGGCGATCCTGTCCTGCATCCGCTGTCGACCGACGGCCCGATGGCGCGCACGCCGGACGACCTCGAATTGCTGCTGCGGGTTTTGGCCCCGTCGTACCGCGCGGATGCCCCGCGTGCGCCGCGCATCGGCTGGCTGGCGGATTGGGGCGGGGCCTATCCGATGGAGGAGGGCGTGCTGGCCTTGTGCGAAGCTGCTCTTGACGGGCTGGCCGATCCGGTCGCACCGCCGATGAAGGCCTCCGACCTGTGGACCAGTTGGACGATCCTGCGCAGTTTCGCGATCTGGCAGAAGATGAAGCCGCTGTGGACCGACGCCTTTGCCGCCGCTTCCAAACCCGCGCTTCACTGGGAGGTGGAACGCGGTCGCATGCTGACCCTCGACGACGTGACGCGGGCCAGCGCGATCCGCGCGACTTGGGCGCGGCGCTTCGACGCGATGGAGGTTGACGTCATCGCCCTTCCGTCGGCGCAATGCTTCGCGTTCGACGCCACGCTCGACTGGCCCGACGCGATTGGCGGGGTGCCGATGGACACCTATCACCGCTGGATGGAGGTTGTCGTGCCCGCGTCACTGATTGGCGTGCCTGCGATTTCCGTGCCCGTCGGGTTTCACCACGACCTGCCCATGGGCGTGCAGTTGATCGCGCGGCGCGGGCGCGACAGCGACCTGATCCATCTGGCCCGGCGCATGCACGCGGCGCGGCCATGGGCGGACCGGGTTCCTTCGTGATGCATTGCCGCTTGCGCGGGGGTCCGCGCCCCAGGGCCGCGCGCGATTGACCTGCGCCCACGGACAGGGCAATGGGCGTGCCGACGTTGTAGGACGGCGGTCCCGGTGTTACATGACCATTCCATTCATGCGCCCGGTGGCGCACACCTTTGCGGAGGATCGGACCCTGCCTTCCGACCACACAGCGCGCCCCGGCGCCGACAAGACCGCCAGCGACGCGACGCTGGCCCTCATCCTGACCACCCTCGACGAGGAAAAGGCCGAGGAGATCGTTCAGATCGACCTGGCCGGAAAGTCCTCCGTGGCCGATCACATGGTCGTCTGCTCGGGGCGTTCGACCCGTCAGGTCGGCGCCCTGGCCGAGAAACTGACCGAGAAGCTGAAGGGTACGCTGGGCCGAAACGCCCGCACCGAAGGCAAATCCCAGGGCGACTGGGTGTTGCTGGATGCGGGCGACGTGATCGTTCACATCTTCCGACCCGAAGTCCGCGAGTTCTATCAGCTGGAAAAGATGTGGCTCGACCCCGCGTCCGAGCCGACGCGCAACGTCTGACATGAAGCTGCACCTCGTCTGCGTCGGGCGCCTGCGCAAGGGCCCCGAAAAGATGATGGTGGAGGATTATCTGGACCGCTTCGCCAAGGCGGGGCGTGGTCTGGGCCTGCCGCCGGTGACGGTGACGGAACTGGACGCAAAAGGGGCTGGCATGATCGCCGAGGGGGAGTTGATCGCCCGCGCCATCCCGCCTGGCGCGGCCATGGCGATCCTGGATGAACGGGGGCGGCGGATCACGTCGCCGGACTTCGCGGCGCATCTGGGCGACTGGCGTGACCAGGCCCGCGATGTGGCGCTGGTGATCGGCGGGGCGGACGGCATCGCCCCCGATCTGCGCGACCGGGCGGATCTGGCGATCAGTTTCGGGGCGATGGTCTGGCCGCACATGCTGGTCCGGGTGATGGTCGCCGAACAGCTCTACCGCGCCGCCTCGATCCTTGCGGGCAGCCCCTATCATCGGGTCTAACACCGCATATCCCTTCCGGAGATCCGACATGGACAAGAAACCCGTCATCCTGTGCATCCTCGACGGCTGGGGCATCAGCGACCGGCCCGCCCAATCGGCCCCCGACTGTGCCGACACGCCGACGTTCGACCGGCTGATGGCGACCTGCCCGCACGCGACACTGACGACGTTCGGCCCGGCGGTGGGCCTGCCCGAAGGTCAGATGGGCAATTCGGAAGTGGGCCACATGAACATCGGCGCGGGCCGCGTCGTGTGGATGGACCTGGGTCTTATCAACAAGGCCATCGCCGATGATACATTCGCGCGGGAAAAGGCGCTGCGCGACTGGATCAAGGGGCTGAAGGCAAGCGGCGGAACCGCGCATCTGATGGGTGTCATCTCGGACGGGGGGGTGCACGGGCACATCGATCACCTGCTGGCGGCGGCGCGCGCGGTGACGGACGCAGGCGTGAAGGTCGTGATCCACGCCATCACCGACGGGCGCGACGTGGCCCCGCGGTCGGCCGAAGGCTTCGTCGAGACGTTAAGGGACGGTCTGCCGGACGGGGCATCGGTCGGCACGCTGACCGGGCGCTATTTCGCGATGGACCGCGACACTCGGTGGGACCGGGTGCGACGCGCCTGGGCCGCGATGGTCTGGGCCGAAGGGGAGCATGTGAAGGACGCGGATGCCGCCGTCGTTGACGCGCGCAGCCGGGACGAGAGTGACGAATTCATCCAGCCGACGATTCTGGGGGACTACGACGGAATGCAGGACGGCGACGGGGTCTTCTGCCTCAACTTCCGCGCCGACCGTGCGCGCGAGATCCTCAGCGCGCTGGCCGCGCCCGATTTCGATGGGTTCGAGACGAACGGCCGGCCGGACCTGTCGATGCTGGGGATGGTGAACTACTCCGAGGCGCACGACGCCTTCATGTCGACCGTATTTCCCAAGCAGACCGTGCCAAACACCCTGGGTCACTGGATTGCCACCAAGGGTCGCACGCAATTCCACCTGGCCGAGACCGAGAAATATCCGCATGTTACGTTCTTCCTGAACGGCGGGGTGGAGGAGCCGGAGGAGGGGGAGGATCGCCTCATGCCCCGTTCGCCGGACGTTGCCACCTATGACCTGCAACCCGAGATGTCGTCGGTCGAGGTGACGGACGCCTTCGTCGCCGCTATAGAGAAGGGCTACGACCTGATCGTGGTGAATTATGCCAACCCGGACATGGTCGGCCACACCGGCGATTTGGCGGCGGCGACGGCAGCCTGCGAAGCGGTCGATCGCGGTCTGGCGCGGGTCATGGACGCGCTGGAGGGGACGGACGGCGCGATGATCGTCTGCGCCGATCATGGAAACTGCGAGACGATGGTCGATCCGGTCACCGGCAAGGCGCATACCGCGCACACGCTTAACCCCGTGCCGGTGATCCTGTGGGGCGGACCCGAGGACGCGGCGCTGCGCGATGGCAAGCTGGGCGATCTGGCCCCGACGCTGTTGGCGTTGATGGGGATCGAGCCGCCCGAGGAGATGACCGGGCAGAGCTTGCTGGGATGATCCGCCTCGCCGCCCTCATCGTGCTGCTGGGTTGGCCCGTGCAGGCGCAGACTGCCGCCGACACGGCACGTGCGGCCGCCACGCAACTGTCCAGCGCCGCACGGCAACTGGAACAGGCGCAGGGCGCGCGCGACCGGGTGGCGGCGCTGACGGCGGTGGTCAAGGCCTATGAGGAAGGGCTTTCGGCGCTGCGCGACGGGTTGCGGCAGGTCGCGATCCGCGAACGCGCCTTGACGGCGGATCTGCGCGCCCGCGAAGCCGAGATCGGTCGCCTGATCGCGGCGTTGCAGGCGATCGAACGCGCGCCCGCGCCGTTGTTGCTGATGCATCCGTCCGGGGCGCTGGGGTCGGCGCGGTCGTCGATGATGCTGGGCGAGGTGGCCCCGGCACTGAACGCGCGCGCCGAAGGGCTGCGCGCCGATCTGGAAACCCTGCGCGAGGTACGACTGCTGGAGCAAAGCGCCGCCGACAGTCTGGCCCTGGGTCTGACCGGCGTGCAGGAAGCGCGGGTCGCCTTGTCCGAAGCCATCGCCGAGCGGTCCGACCTGCCGCCACGCCTGTCGGAAGATGCGGCACGCATCGCCGCCCTGCTGGGCCGGGTCGACACGCTGGAAGCTTTTGCCCAAGGCCTGGGTACCCTGCCGCCGACCGCCAGCACCCCGCTGGAGCCGCCACTGCCCTTGCCCGTCGCCGGCCGCGTGCTGCGCGGGTTCGGCCAGCCGGACGCGGCGGGCATCGCGCGCCCCGGTCTGGTGATCGCGGCCCCGCCGGCGGCCATCGTGACGGCCCCGGCGGCCGGGACGATCCGCTATTCCGGGCCGCTTCTGGATTACGGCAATGTGATCATCCTGGAGCCGCAGTCGGGTCTGCTTCTGGTGTTCGCCGGGCTGGCACAGGTCTATGCTGGTCAGGCCAAGATCGTCCGGGCCGGTGCACCGCTTGGCCTAATGGGCGGGGGATCGCGCGTTGCGGGGGAAAACCTGCGTGATGTTGCCACGGACGGTGGCGCTTTGCGCTCCGAGACGCTTTATATCGAAGTCAGACAGGGCGGAACGCCCACGGATCCGGCGACATGGTTCGCCATCGAACAGGGCGCGGCGACCGGGGCCGCCGAAAGAACAGGGATTGAGAGATGAAAAAGATCGCGATGGCCGCAAGCTGCGGCATCCTGGCGGGTATATTGGCGACGACCCAAGTGGCGGGGCCGCTGCTGGCGCAGGAATCCGAGGATGCGTCCGTCTATGAGCAATTGGATCTTTTCGGCATCGTGTTCGAGCGGATCCGCAACCAATACGTCGAAGACGTGGAGGAAGGCGAGCTGATCGAAGCGGCGATCAACGGGATGCTGACGTCGCTCGACCCGCACAGCTCCTACCTGCCGCCCCGCGATTTCGAGGAGATGCAGACCGATACGCGCGGCGAATTCGGCGGCCTGGGCATCGAGGTGACGCAAGAAGAAGGCTATGTGAAGGTCATCACGCCGATGGACGGCACGCCCGCATTCGAAGCCGGCGTCGAGGCGGGCGATTTCATCACCGCGGTCGATGGCGAGAACATCCTGGGTTTCACCCTGGAGGAAGCGGTGGAGTTGATGCGCGGCCCCGTGGGCAGCGACATCGTCGTCACCATCGTCCGCGAGGGCCTGGAGGAGCCGATCGACATCACGATCACCCGTGACACGATCAAGCTGACCGCCGCCCGTGTGCGCAAGGAAGGCGACACCGTCGTCATCCGCGCGTCGACCTTCAACGACCAGACCCTGCCCAACGTACGCGATGGCTTCGACGAGGTCGTCGAGGAGATGGGCGGGCTCGAGAACGTCAACGGCATCGTCCTGGATCTGCGCAACAATCCCGGTGGCCTGCTGACGTCGGGCGTCGATCTTGCCGATGCCTTCCTGGAGCAGGGGGAGATCGTTTCCACCCGGTCGCGCGAGAGTGAGGGCGGGGAGCGGTTCAACGCCAAGGCCGGCGACATCGTCGAGGGCCTGCCGATGGTCGTTTTGATCAACGGCGGGTCGGCCTCGGCCTCCGAAATCGTCGCGGGTGCGCTGCAGGATCACCGCCGCGCGGTCGTCGTCGGCACCAAGAGCTTCGGCAAGGGATCGGTCCAGACGATCATGCCGGTGCGCGGCGACGGCGCGATCCGTCTGACGACGGCGCGGTATTACACGCCGTCGGGCCGGTCGATCCAGGCACTGGGCATTTCGCCCGACATCGTCGTGGTGCAGCCGCCCCGCAACCCCAACGCCGAGGAGGAGGAGGCGGACACGCCGAACCGCCGCACCGAGGCCGGGCTGCGCGGGTCGCTGTCAAACGACAGCCTGTCCGAGGATCAGCAGGAGCAGATCCGGTTGGAGCAGGAGGCCGCGGAAGCCGTCGCCCGCCTGCGGGAGGAAGACTACCAGATGGCCTATGCCATCGACATCCTGAAGGGTCTGACGGCGATCGAGCGCTGATCGCCGACAGAACTCTGTCCGGGGGCGGCCAGCGGTCGCCCCTGTCCACGAAAGGATCACCATGACTTCGGATGCGATCGTCACCTTGCCGTATCGCCCCTGCGCCGGCGTCTGTCTGACCAACCCCGACGGCCTGATCTGGGTGGGGGAGCGGATGAACTTTCCCGGGGCCTGGCAGATGCCGCAGGGCGGGATCGACCCCGGCGAAGACCCGCGCGCCGCCGCCCTGCGCGAATTGCACGAGGAGACGGGCATCGCGCCGGATGCCGTCCAGATGATCGACGCGCTGGACGATCCGTTGGCCTATGACCTGCCCGAGGAATTGGTCGGCAAACTCTGGAAGGGCAGGTACCGGGGGCAGCGGCAGCATTGGTTCCGCTTCACCTATGACGGCCCGGACGATGCCGTCGATCTGGACTTCCACGAACGGGAATTCGCACGCTGGGCGTGGATGCCGGCGGATGCGGTTCTGGCTTCGATCGTGCCCTTCAAGCGCGACATCTACCGATCCGTCCTGACCGGGTTCGGCCTTTTGGCAGCATGATATTGCCTAGCCTTGCCGTTGATCCGACACTTGCCTGACCCAAACCGGAGAGACCGATGAACCGCTTCGCCATTGCCGCCGTCTTGTCGACCTGCGTCGCGGGGCAGGCCGCCGCTCTGTCCTGCCTTCCCACGTCGGTCGCCGCCACGTTCCAATTGGCAAGCGAGGCGGAGGCTGAATACGTTGTTGCCGTCGGTCGGTTTCAGCCCCTGCCAAACCAATCGCTGCCGGGCACCGGCGACGACCCCAACGACAAGAAGGGCTATTCGCTCAAGGGCCGGTTCGGCGGCCGCCTTGGCGGACCCGACGGCTTCACGCAGGAAGCGGTGTTCCCGGTCACGGTCGAAGTGCGATGCGACGGGCCCTGGTGCGGCGGCGTGCCGCTGGACCGCGTGGTCGCCTTTATCGAGCGGCGCGAGGGGGAGAATATCCTTGTCGCGAACCCCTGTTCGGTCTTTTCGCTGAGCGCCACGCCGCAGGTCGTGGATCAGGCCGAGGTCTGTCTGGCGGGTGGCCCCTGCGAAGCGGCCGCGCGGTGATCCGGGGGGGCGGCGCGACCTGCCCGCCCCCGCCCGACCGTCACTCGCCGATGGCGACACCCTCGCGACGCGGGTCCGCCCCGCCCTGCAGCGTCTCGCCCACGGCGATCACATGCAGACCGCTCGTCAGGTCGCGGGCGTTCACCTCGAACCCCAGTTCGGTCAGCGCCTCCGACAATCCTTCCGCGCTGGTCCCGGCCTCCACGTCGTAGGTGCCGAAGCGGTTGACCAGATGCGGCAAGGCGACGGCCTGCTGCACGTCCATGCCCCAGTCCATATGGGCGATGATCGTCTTGGCGACATAGCCGATGATGCGGCTGCCACCCGGAGAACCGACGACCAGAAGCGGCGCGCCGTCCTGCATCACGATGGTCGGGGCCATCGACGAGCGGGGCCGTTTGCCCGGCTCCACCCGGTTGGCGATGGGCACGCCGTCGGACTGGGTGGCGAAGCTGAAGTCCGTCAACTCGTTGTTCAGAAGGAAACCGCCCGGTGCCATCAACCGCGATCCGAAACCGTTCTCGATGGTCGTGGTCATCGACAGGGCGTTGCCGTCCGCATCCACGATCGAGATGTGAGACGTAGAGGGCAGCTCGATGCTGCGGTCGTCGGCCCAGACCAGGGCGGCGTGATCCCATGGCGGTGTGCCGGCCGTAACCTCCGGCAGGGCATCGTCCCCGGCCAACAACTCGGCCCGGTCGGCCAGATAGGCGGGATCGATCAGGCCCGCTGTGGGCACCGGAACGAAGTCGCTGTCGGCCATGTACCGGCCCCGGTCGGCGAAGGCCAAACGCGACGCGTCCCCAATCAGCCGCCAGGCGTCGGCGGAATCGGGGCCCATCGCGGCCAGATCGAACCCTTCCAGAAGGCCAAGGATCTGACCCACGGTCAGCGCGCCCGACGATGGCGGGCCCATGCCGCAGACATCGGCCCCGCGGTACGGTGCGCAGACGGCAGCCCGCTCCACCACGTCGTAGGCCTCCAGATCATTCATTGCCAACACGCCGGGCTGCGCGGCGCCGCGAACGGTCGCCACGATTCCTTCGGCGATTTCCCCGTCGTAGAACGCATCCGCCCCCCCGGCCGCGATGGCGCGCAAAGTTCCGGCATAGGCAGAGTTGGTCAGCGTCGACCCTTCAGCGATCGGAAAGCCGCCGGGCAGGAAATAGGCGGCCGTCGCCTCCGACACCGACAGACGTTCCGCGTCGTCCGCGACCAGCGTGGCCAGGCGGGGAGAGACCGCGAACCCCTCCTCGGCGTGGCCGATCGCCTCATCGAAGAGGCTGCGCCAGTTCAGATTGCCCCAGCGACGGTGGGCCTCCTCCATCAGCATCGGGGTGCCGGGCGTGCCGACCGACAGGCCGCCGACCACCGCGTCGAAGAAGCCCATCGGCTCTCCGTCGACCTGAAACAACGTCGGCGTCGCGGCCATCGGCGCGGTTTCCCGCCCGTCCAGCGTCGTCACTTCGCCCGTGGCAGCGTCATAGTATACCAGGAACGCACCGCCGCCGAGGCCGGACGATTGCGGCTCCACCAGCCCGAGCACGGATTGCACCGCGACCATCGCGTCGGCGGCGCTGCCCCCCTGTCGCAGAACGTTTGCGCCGGCTTCGGCGGCCAGCGGGTTGGCGGCGGCGATCATCCAGTTTTCGGCGGTGACGGGGGCGGCCGCCTCGACCGTCAGGCCGGTCGCGCCCTCGGGTGCGACGGTGTCAGCCGCATCCTGCGCGACGGCCGGCACGGCCAGCAGGATGGAAAGGGTCAGGGTCGGCATCAATATGGTGCGCATCGTATCTCTCCCGGTGATGATACCCGACAGGATGACGTGAATTGACGCCGGGGCAAGCCCTTCGGCAACGCGCCGTCGCGATGGGGGTGTCGTTCCCCAGAAGATGCGCGCTGGCCGATAGCGATCCGATGCCCACCCACCGAACTATGACGGAGCTTTCGATTGAATCGCAGGGCGGACTGTCCAGCAAGGGAATGCCGGGGCCGACGCGGCGTGCCTGATCCCGCGCCTACCATGCCCATGGATCACCTGCCGTTCCTCAGAAATATGTATCCCCGAACACGGGATACGCGATGAAATGCGGCGCGTGGTGGACTGACCTGCGCGGGCGCGTTACGCCGCCGCCATGACATTGCACGAGATCTATGCCGCGCGCGTCGCCGACGGCACGCTGACCGCCGATCCGGCGCAGACGGCCGCGTTGGACCCGTTGGAACGGGTGCGCGCGGCATTGACCGCCGCGCCGCCCAAGCGGGGCTTTTTCAGCCGGGCGAAACCGCCCGAAGGGCCGATGGGCTGCTATCTGTGGGGCGGGGTCGGGCGGGGCAAATCCATGTTGATGGACCTGTTCCACGAAGCGTCACCGGTGCCGTCGCGCCGGGTCCATTTCCACGCTTTCATGCAGGAGGTGCATGACGGCATGCACGCCGCCCGCAAGACCGGGGTGGACGACGCGCTGACCCCCGTTGCCGACGCGATCATCGCGGACGTCCGCGTGTTGTGCTTCGACGAGATGCAGATCACCGACATCACCGATGCGATGATCGTGGGCCGCCTGTTCGAAAAGCTGTTCGCGGCCGGGGTGCGCGTTGTGACCACGTCGAACCGGGTGCCGGACGACTTGTACAAGAACGGTCTGAACCGCGCACTGTTCGTGCCGTTCATCGACCTGCTCAAGGACCGCATGATCGTTCACGAATTGGCCGCGATCCGCGACTACCGACAGGACCGGCTGGGCGACGAACAGGTGTATTTCGTCGGCGGCGGCGCGTTGGACGACGTCTGGAAGCGGTTGACCGATGGGCGATCCGAAGGGTTGACCCTGCGGGTGAAGGGGCGCGACGTGCGGCTGGATGATTACGCGTCGGGCGTGGCGCGCGCGTCGTTCGATCAGCTGTGCGGCCGACCTTTGGGGGCGGGCGATTATCTTGCGCTGGCGCAGGCGGTCCGCGTGCTGATCCTTACCGACGTGCCGCGCCTGAGCCGGGCGCAGAACAACGAGGCCAAGCGGTTCGTGACACTGATCGACGCGCTCTACGAGGCGAAGGTGCGCCTGATCATGTCGGCGGCGGCGGAGCCGGAAGACTTGTACGAAGCGGGCGAGGGGCGGTTCGAGTTCGACCGCACGGCGTCCCGCCTGCGAGAGATGCAGGCGGCAGATTGGGCCACCGCCTAGGCGCTTTGTGTCGGCTTTGGGGGTGTTGGCCGGGTTAGCCGGCAAGGACGGGTCTGCGATCGGGCCGGGGCGATGTCGAGACGGGCGTCGGGCGGCGTCCGGTCGAGCGGTCGGGCGCGACGCGTATTGGCCAGCGTGTGACCGGCCAATGCAGCGAGATATCAAGCGCAAAAAGCCCCTTCGCGTCGGATGCTCTCGGCGCTGATGTGGGGGCAGGCGACAAAGGCGGCGGGGGTCAACCGAAGCGGCGTGATCGCGGCAAAGCGGACATCGGCAAAGGACCGCAGGGCGACCCGCCGTCCGGAGAGATGGTGAGGGGCGTATCCGGCGCGATGCCGGATTCGTCGATGAACTGGCCGTTCACGCACAGGTCCTGCGCCCGGTTGCCGCCGTTGAACCCGAAGCCGGGATCGCCGCAATCGGTCGCGGTGCCATCGGCGTTCCATTCCTGGTAAGTCCCGTCCTGCGGATAGCCGCCCATCGGGAACGACAGCGTGCGCGTGTCGAACCGCAGGGTGAAGGACGTGTCGGGCGTTCGGTCGGCCAGAGACCAGTCGCCCAGATAGTCGCCGCCGCGCCAGCCGGTGATGCCAAAGCCCGTCACCGTATCTTCGGTCACGACGCCCGCGGCGTCGTCGGGATAGCTGATGAACCCCTCGATCCGGTAGTCATTGGCCCCTTCCCAGCAGAAGGAATGGGTCGCGGCCTGCGCCGGGCCGGCGAAAGCAAGGATCACGATCGCGGGGCGGATCATGCGTTGGACCTCAGGATGTGACCGGCCAGGTAGAGCGAGCCGCAGATCAGGATGCGGGCGGTCGGGTCTATGGCCGTGATCGCGGCGATGGCGTCGTCCACGCTGGCGGCGGGAGAATTTGGAATGCCGGCCCGGTCGGCGGCCGCGCAGGTGTCGGTGGCCGAGAGCGTATTCGCCTCGCCGGGAATGGAGACGGCGTGCAGATGAATGGCCGGCCCCGCCAGTGGTGTCATGTAACCCGCCGCGTCCTTGGTGTTCAGCATTCCGCAGATTAGGTGGAGCGGGCGCGGCGGCAACCGGGTCAGCGCCTCAGCCAGCGCGGTGCCAGCCGCGGGGTTATGCCCGCCGTCGAGCCAGAGTTCGGCGGTGCCGGCGGCGTCCACCAGCGGCCCTTTCGTCAGGCGTTGCATCCGGCCGGGCCAGACGGCATCCGTCATCGCGGCCTCGGCCCCCTCCGCGCGGTTCAACGCACGCAGGGCGGCGATGGCTATCCCGGCATTGCCGACCTGATGCGCGCCGATCAGACGGGGCAGAGGCAAATCCATCAGACCGGTTTCGTCCTGGAAGACGAGCCGCCCGCCTTCTTCGGTCACGTGCCAGTGCTGGCCGTGGATCAGCAGGGGGGCGCCCAGACGCGCGGCGGTTGCTTCGATTACGTCTAGTGCGGCATCGTCCTGCGGGCCCACGATGCAGGGGACGCCGCGATTCAGGATGCCCGCTTTTTCACCTGCGATGGCCGTCAACGTGTCGCCCAGAAACGCCTCGTGATCCATGGAGACGGGGGTGATGATCGACAGGCGCGGGGTCACGACGTTGGTCGCATCCAGCCGCCCGCCGAGGCCCACCTCCAGCAAGGTCCAGTCGGCGGGCGTGCGCGCGAAAGCCAGGAAGGCCGCGCAGGTCGTGATCTCGAAGAAGGTGATCGGTGCGCCGCCGTTGGCCGCCTCGCACTCCGCCAGAAGGTCGGCCAGATCCTCCTCCGCGATCAGATGGCCGGCCAGCCGGATCCGTTCATGGAAGCGGGCCAGATGCGGGGACGTATAGGCATGAACCCGGTCGCCTGCCGCCTCTAGTCCCGCGCGCAGCATCGCCTGCGTCGATCCTTTTCCGTTGGTTCCGGCGATATGGATGACAGGCGGGAGTCGTGCTTCTGGATGGTCCAACGCGTCCAACAGGCGATGCACGCGGTCGAGAACCAGGTCGATGACCTTGGGGTGCAGGGCCATCAACCGGTCAAGGACGACGTCCGACCCGTCGCTCACCGCGCCTTGCCGTCCTGGCCGCCGCTGGGGGCCGATTGTTTACCGGTCGCCTGCGCGATCTCTTCAGCCGTTTCGGCCACGGTTTCCAGCGCCTCGGTCAGGGCCTCTTCCTTGGCGACTTCGGGGGCGGGCAGGTCGCCGTGGACGATCGGGCCTTCGCCCATCAGCATCCGCAGGATCGTCGCCAGTTCGTCGCGGTGCTCGCTGCGTGGGGTCACGCGGTCCAGCATGCCGTGGTCCAGCAGGTATTCGGCGCGCTGGAACCCCTCGGGCAACGTCTCCCGGATGGTCTGTTCGATGACGCGCGGGCCGGCAAAACAGATCAGCGCGTTCGGCTCCGCGATGTGGACGTCGCCCAGCATCGCATAGGACGCGGTGACGCCGCCGGTGGTCGGATGGGTCAGCACGACGATATAGGGCAGGCCCGCTTCCTTGAGCATCTCGACCGCGACGGTCGTGCGCGGCATCTGCATCAGGCTCAGAATGCCTTCCTGCATCCGCGCGCCCCCGGCGGCGGAAAACAGGATCAGCGGGCGGTGCAGCGCGACGGCCCGTTCGGCGGCGGCGATGATCGCATTGCCGACGTACATGCCCATCGACCCGGCCATGAAGCCGAAATCCTGACAGGCGACGATCACGGGCGTCCGGTGGATCTCGCCTTCGGCAACCAGCATCGCTTCCGCCTCGTTCGCGGCTTTCTGCGCGGCCTTCAGACGGTCGGGATACCGCTTCTGATCGCGGAACTTCAGCGGATCGTCGATCGGCTTGGGCACCGCGACTTCGGTGAAGACACCGCCGTCGAACAGTGCGTCGAACCGGTCGCGCGGGGTGATGTGCATGTGGTGGTCGCAATTGGTGCACACGCGCAGATTGTCGGCCAGTTCGCGGTGGAACAGCATCGTTCCGCATTCGTCGCACTTGGTCCAGAGGTTCTCGGGCACTTCGCGGCGCGAAAAGAGCGAGTTGATCTTGGGCCGGACGTAGTTCGAAATCCAGTTCATGGCGCTTCCCCGCGACTATCGTGGCCGAGATAGCCACGACGCGGCGGGATTGCAAACTTCGGCGTCGCGACCGGCCGCGGTCGATGCGGTGCCCCGTCAGACCGCCGGTCCGTCAGCGATCCGCCTGGTGCACAAACCCCGGGTGCCGTTCGGGTCGAGATCTGTGCGCCCGCCAGACATCACGCCTCTGTCATGTGCCGCGCCGGCGGGCTGCGCCGCGCAAGCCAGAGCCGCAGGCAGACCCAGACAATGACGGTGATGAGCATTTCCTGCCAGATCAGCGGATCGCCCAGCGACAGCGACTCCGCCCCGAAGGGCGTGGTGTAGAGCGCCAGGCCAGACAGGTTGCCCTTGAGCGAGATCAGCAGGATGGCCGAGCAGTTGTTCAAAAAGTGCAGGCCCCAGGCCATGCCGATCGACCCGGTAATGCGCGTCAAATCTGCGGCGATCAGACCGAACAGGGTCGGCGGCAGGGCCGTCCACGCCTGACCCCAGCCCGCCGAGGGATCGACGTGCAGCAGGCCGAAGGCAACCGACGGGACCAGCATCCAGACGAGGGGGGTGCGGAAGCGCGCGGCCAGTTGCTGTTGCAGATAGCCGCGAAAGGCCAGCTCCTCCGCGCCGGTCTGGATCGCGATGGCGACCAGGGCGACGGGCAGGAAGCTGAGGAACAGCGACGGGGGCACATTCGGGACCGGCACGAACGGCACCGGCAGCGCCAGCCCCAGGATGCCGTAGATCAGCGCCGCGATCACGCAGGCGATGACGAAATCGCGCAGGACGTGCGGCCCGAACAGGCTGCGCCCCGATCTCTGGTGCAACCATTTGGCCGCTGCGATGACCGCAAGCAGCGGCACCGCGAACATGGCAAGGAACATCACCACGAGGGTCGGCGTGCCGCCGGTTTCGAATGTGGCGAGGTAGGCCGTCGCCTCGTCCTGACCCAATGCGACGACCAGCGCCGCGATTACCAGACCAAAACCCGCAACGTAGCCCAGCGCGATCAGAGCCACGCCGAGCGCGCCGCGCCACAGCTGCGGTTTGCCGCGGGCGGGCGCGACGAAGCGATCGAATTGGTGGGTCCACATGCCTGGCATACCGTCGTGTTGTTTTCCTCTTCTTAGACAGCGTGGATTGTCCGGGCAATCGTGCTTGTCGCGCCTTGCCCCCGCGTCTATCCCCGTTGGCAAAGTGACAAGAAGGACTGTTCCATGGCGAAGGCCCCCACCGACAAGACCAATCTGCCCAGCCGCCACGTGACCGAAGGGCCCGCGCGCGCACCGCACCGCAGCTATTTCTACGCCATGGGGCTGACCGAGGAAGACATCCATCAGCCATGGGTCGGCGTCGCGACCTGCTGGAACGAGGCGGCGCCGTGCAACATCGCGCTGAACCGTCAGGCGCAGGCCGTAAAGCTGGGCGTGAAACAGGGTAACGGAACGCCGCGCGAATTCACCACCATCACCGTGACCGACGGCATCGCCATGGGCCACGAAGGGATGCGGTCGTCGCTGGCATCGCGCGAGGCCATCGCCGACACGGTCGAGCTGACGATGCGGGGGCACTGCTATGACGCGCTGGTGGGTCTGGCCGGGTGCGACAAGTCGCTGCCGGGGATGATGATGGCGATGGTGCGTCTGAACACGCCGTCGGTCTTCATCTATGGCGGATCGATTCTGCCGGGCCGCGTGGCCAGCGGGGCGAACGTGCCTGCCGAATACCTCGACCGCGATCTGACGGTGCAAGACATGTTCGAGGCGGTGGGCAACCACCAGGCCGGCAATCTGTCGGACGAAGCGCTTGATGTGCTGGAGCGGGTCGCCTGCCCGTCGGCCGGGGCCTGTGGCGGCCAGTTCACTGCCAACACCATGGCCTGCGTGTCCGAGGCGATGGGCCTTGCCCTGCCGAATTCGTCCGGTGCGCCCGCGCCCTATGAGTCGCGCGATCAATATTCCATCGCGTCCGGTCTGGCGGTGATGAACCTGCTGGAAAAGAACATTCGCGCCCGCGACATCGTCACGCGCAAGTCGCTGGAGAATGCGGCACGCGTCGTGGCCTGCACCGGCGGGTCGACCAACGCCGGCCTGCACCTGCCAGCCATCGCCCACGAGGCGGGGATCGACTTCAACCTGCAGGACGTCTGCGATATCTTCCGCGACACGCCCTATTTCGTCGACCTGAAGCCGGGCGGCCAATACGTCGCCAAGGACCTGTACGAAGCCGGCGGCGTGCCGATCGTGATGAAGGAGCTGCGCAAGGCGGGCCTGATCCACGAGGATTGCATCACCGCGACAGGCAAGGTGATGGGCGAAGTCATCGACGAGACCCGCGGCGAGGCCGACGGCAAGGTGATCTATCCTGTCGAGACCCCGATCACCAAGACTGGCGGCGTCATCGGCCTGATGGGCAACCTGGCCCCCGAGGGCGCGATCGTGAAGGTCGCGGGCATGGAAGCGCAGCACCAGATATTCACCGGTCCGGCCCGCGTGTTCGAGAGCGAGGAAGAGGCGTTCGAAGCCGTCAAGGCCCGCGGGTACGAGGAAGGCGAAGTCATCGTCATCCGCAACGAAGGCCCCGCCGGTGGCCCCGGCATGCGCGAAATGCTTGCGACGACCGCCGCGCTGTCCGGTCAGGGGATGGGCAAGAAAGTCGCGCTGATCACCGACGGGCGGTTTTCGGGCGCGACGCGCGGTTTCTGCGTGGGTCACGTCGGACCGGAGGCGGCGCACGGCGGACCGATCGCGCTTTTGAAGAATGGCGACGTCATCACGCTCAACGCCATCGAGGGGACGATCGACGTCGATGTCCCCGACGCGGAGATGGAGCAGCGCCGCGCCGATTGGAAAGGGGCGAAGAAGACGATCTATGCCTCCGGTGCCTTGTGGAAATATGCGCAGCTGGTCGGGTCGGCGCAAAACGGGGCCTGCACCCATCCCGGTGCCCGCGACGAACAGCACATCTACATGGATCTGTAACCGACCATGGCCGTCCCGCGTCTGCCCAGTCTTGTGGAAAGCCTGCGGTCGCGCCTTGCGGTGCGGCGCTGGCAGCGGGCAGCGCAATCGGCAGAGACGTTGGACGCGGCGACGCTGGCCCGTCTTGGGCCGCGTGCGCGTCAGGTCGCGACCCACGCGCGCCAGCTGGCCGAAGCGGCGGACCGCGTGCTTGACGGCCGCCACGTCGGTACCGATGCCATCGACCGGCCCCCGCAATGCGACTGGGCCTGGCGGCCGGCCCCCTGGGCGGTGCAGATGACGCCGCAGGTTATCGCCGGGGCTACGGGGGGCACGGGCCTGACAGACGGCGTGCGCCTGTTCCACGACTGCCCGCTGACCGAAATTACGCTCAAGCAGACCCGGACCAACCGGCCCGATGCGGCCGCGCCCTATGCGCTCAGCGTCGATGCTCTGGGGTTCGCCGGGTCGTTCCTGTCGCTGGCGCTGGATCTGCCGCAACAGGCCGCGCTGAGCTTGCGGCGGTCGCATATCATCGGCATCTCCACCCGCCTGAAGATGGAACGAACCGGCGAGATGTTCGTGCGTCTGAACATCAAACAGGGCCCCAACACCGATCAGATGGTCAGCGAGCTTCGACCCGGCGACCACGCCGGCAGCCCCGTGACCGCCGAATTCGACCTCGGCTTCGACGAGATAAACCCCGCCAAGCTGGAAGGGGCCTGGATCGACCTGATCTTCGAGCGGCCCGAAATGAACCTCGTCCGGATCGAGGATCTGACCGTCACCCGCCGGCCCCGCGCCGATATCTGAAAGGTTCGACCATGCCCCAGCCCTGTCCCTGGATCCTGCATCGCACTGGCGTGACGGGTGGGACGTATCGCGGCCTTCTGACCGGGGGCGACGGGGCGGAGGTACCCGATCTGACCCTTGTTCTGGGCGGCGAAACGCTTGGCACAATGACGGTCACGCAAGTGGATGGCGGCTGGCAGGTCGAGGCAGAGATGGGCCTGGCCCCCCTGACGGACGGGACGCAGACGGTTTTCGTTCGACTGCCCGATGGCACCGCGTTGGACAGCGTGACGGTGGTCACGGGGCTGAGCGCGCCCGAGGATCTGCGCGCGCAGGTCGACGCGCTGCGCGACGAGTTGGACCTGATGAAAACCGCCTTCCGGCGTCATGTGAACGAGAGCTGAATCACCATTAAGTAACTGTTAATAAATAGTTAATATGGTCGTTTCTCTGTTTCCTGCCCCGGTTTAATCGCGAAACCATACCGGCATTGACCCACCCCCGGCACGTTGCTGCCCCATTCGTGGTTCATCCCTTGGCCCAAGTTCAATAACCGCCAAGGATCTGCTACATGGATCGTCTGTCTGAAATGGAAGCCTTCGCCACGGTCGTGGATCAAGGCGGATTCACCGATGCCGCAAAGAAATTGGGGATCTCCAAATCCGCCGTTTCCAAGCACGTCTCCTCCCTGGAGACCCGCCTCGGTGCGCGCCTCCTCAACCGGACGACGCGTCGCGTCTCGCCCACGGAAATCGGTCTTGCCTATTACGACCGGGCCCGCCGTGTCCTCAACGACGCGGGAGAGGCCGATGCGCTGGTGACATCGATGCAATCCGCGCCATCGGGGATGCTGCGGGTCTCCGTCGCGACAGATTTTGGCGTCAACCATCTGTCCCCGATCCTCGGCGGTTTTCTGCATGAATATCCCGACATCACCGTCAACATGGTCCTCGACAACCGCTATGTGGAGTTGATTTCCGAGGGGTTCGACCTGTCGGTGCGGATCGGCGATCTTGAAGACAGCTCCTTGCGCGCTCGCAAGTTGGCGGAAACGCACAAGCAGATGATCTGCTCCCCGGAATACCTGGAGGAATACGGCCGCCCGCAGCGGATCGACGACCTCAACGAGCACAAGCTGCTGCATTATTCGAACCAGGCGACGGGTTCGGTCTGGAAGCTGACCGCCCCGTCGGGCGAAAAGCGTCAGGTCCGCTCCGCCGGCTGGTTGACGGTGAACGACGGACAATCCCTGCTCAACGCGGCCGTCAATGGCCTGGGCATCGCGTTCCTGCCGGACTTTCTTTATGCGGAAGCCATGAAGGAGGGCAAACTTGTCCCCGCGATCGAGGGCATGTCCCCCGAAACGCAAGGCATCTATGCCGTCTATCCCCCGGGTCGATATACCCAGCCCAAGGTCCGCGCATTCATCGACTTCCTGGTCGAGAGCTTCCGCGACCGCGGCCCCGGGGAGTGGTGAACCACCCTTCCCGCCGATGACGTGATCTTTCGACGGGCCGCCTTCCGGGGCGGTCCGTTCGATCATTCGATGCAGGAAAATGCCGCTACGGCGTCGATGTGATCACCACTTCGACGCGGCGATTGATCCGGCGGCCCGCTTCGGTGTCGTTGCGCGTGATCGGGGCGAAGAAGCCGACGCCCTGTGTTTCGACCCGGCCGGGCGCAATGCCGTAGGCCCCGGTCAGAAGGGCGCGCGCGCTGTCCGCCCGGCGCCGCGAAATGGCGAGGTTTCCGGCCGCCCCGCCTTCTGCATCCGTATGTCCAACCAGCGCGATGGTCGTCGCCGGATTGGCGTCGAGGAACGCCGCCAGCGCATCGAGAGACGCATAGCTGTCCTGAACCAGATCTGCAGACCCGGTCTTAAATTCGAGGTCGGACAAAACCGCACGCCCCGTCGTCACAAGCATTTGCGCCACGTCCGATACGGCGGTCAGTCCTGGGGGAGACGCGGGGTTCGACGTGCTTTTCGTCGGCTCTACCGTGCCATCGGGATCCACCTGCGTCATCTGCACGAAACTCAGGTCCGCCGACCGGCTGACCAGCAGCGTCGTCCAGGCGTCATCCTTCTGCGCCGCCAGATATCTGAAGTCGGCCAGATCGACGAACATCTGCGGGGCGGGGGTCACGTCGATCTCGAACCTGAAGTCGAAACCGCCGCAGGCTCGCGTGGCGCAGTCAAAAACCGTCGCCCATCCCTGTTCGGTCAATTGATCGCGCAGGGGGGCCAGCACCTGCAACGTCGTTTCCGCCCCCGACACCTGCCAGATGCGCCGGGTGACGGCACCTTCGGCGGTGACCGACGGCAATGTGTCCGCGAAACGGCCCGTGGCGATCCGATGGCTCGACAGGGGGCGGGTTTCGGCAAAGGTCTGCGTTGCGGGAAACGGCATCGCAAGATCGGCCGCCTGCGCGGGCAAGGCAAACGCCAGAAGGGCTGCGACTGCCTTCAACGGGCTTGGCCGTGGTATTCGGGGTTGGGGGCCATCGCGATGGCCGAAGCGACGCGGTTGGTCATGTTGAAGAACCCCGCTACGCCGGCCAGATCGAAGATGTCCCGATCGCTGAGGCCGTGGTCGCGCAGGGCCTGCCTGTCCGCCTCCTCGATCGTCGCCGATGCCTTGGTCATCTGGACCGCGAAATCCAGCATTGCGCGCACGCGCGCATCGACGGGGGCGACGCGGTAGTTCATCGCGATCATCTCGCCCAGATGCGGGTCGCCCGACAGGGCGCGCACGGCGGCACCATGCGCAACAAGGCAATAGAAGCACCGATTTTCGGCCGATACGGCGACGGCGATCATCTCCCGCTCCAGCTTGGACAGGCCGGACGGGGCGAGCATCAGGTCGTTGTACATCGCGGTGAAGGCGTTCAGCTTGTCAACGTCGAACGCATAGGCGCGCAGGACGTTGGGCACGAAGCCCAGCTTTTCGACGCAGATGTCGAAATAGCGCTGCGTCGCGTCCGGCAGCGGGTCCATCTGCGGCAGGTTAAGGGCGGTGGGTCGGTCTTGGGTCATGCAGGTGTCCAGTAGCGATAGCCGCCCCGGCGGGAGAGGCCCATGCGTTCATATAGGCCGACGGCGGCCGCATTGTCTGCCTCCACCGGCAGGACGATGTATTCTGCCCCGTTTGCCGCCGCCCAGTTGGCCGCATGCCGCATAGCGATGCGGCCGACGCCCTGCCGGCGAAACCGGGGCAGCGTCAGGACCAGATGCAACACGGCCAGACCATCGTGGACAGCGACGAACAGGGCACCGGCCGCCCGGTCGTCGTGGCGCAGTAGGATCGCGGCCTTTGGGCCCGGCGCACGGTCCAGAGGCGCGCGGCGCGACGCGTCGTTGCCATGCGCCGCCCACAGCGTGTCGCAGATCGCCAGGGGCGGCCAATGGGCGAAGCCGCTGACGGGCGGGATGTCTCCGGTCATCGGCCCGACCGGTCCGGCCATCAAGTCCGATGCGCCGGTCATGGCATAGCCGCGCGCTTTCAGAAGGGTGGCGATCGCATCCTCTGCCCCGTCAAGCGTGCCGAAGATCGTGCCGGGCCGCGCCCCCTCCACCGCCGCGATGTCGCCCGTCGTTGCGGTCGCACCATCCCGCGCCCTGGCGGATGTCGCGCGGCGCGTGCCCGTCCGTTCGGCCGGCAGATCGAAAGGCCCGACGCGTGCCAGCGACGATGGCGGCCACGTCGCGCGCACGGCCGCCATGATCCGCTTGGCGTCGGGCAGGTCGGTCACGCGAACAGGGCCGCCACCCGCGCCGTCGCCTCGTCCAGCCGGGCGCGGTCCTGGCCGCGAATGACGATGTTCGCCCCGAATTTGCCGTCCTTCTGAAACGGGTAGGACCCGATGGACAGGTCGTCGTAATCGCTTGCCAGTTTTCCCAGCGGCCCCGCGATGTCGCCTTCGCCCCGGTCGATACGGGTCGACGTCGACAAAAGCGGTGCGCCGCCCATCAGGGTGGGCAAAACGCTGGCCACCATCGCCTGGAACACCTGCGGCACCCCGGCCATGACGTGCACGTTGCCGAGGGTGAAACCGGGTGCCACGGATACGGGATTGTCGATCAGCGTCGCCCCCTCGGGAATGCGCGCCATGCGCAGGCGGGCGTCGTTCAATTCCGATCCGGTCTTGGCGTAATGCGCGGCCAGAAGGGCCCGTGCGTCGTCGCGCACATCGACGGTCACGGCAAAGGCGGCGGCAACGGCATCGGCGGTGATGTCGTCGTGCGTCGGACCGATGCCACCTGACGTGAAAACCGTATCCCACATGCCGCGCAGCCCGTTCAGCGCCGCGACGATGGCGTCGTGGTCGTCGGACACGATGCGCACTTCTGCCAGGGTGATGCCCGCCTCGGTCAGTTGTCCGGCCAGGTGGTGCATGTTGGCATCGCGGGTGCGCCCCGACAGGATCTCGTCCCCGATGACGAGCATGGCGGCGGTTGGGTTCGGCATTCTGGTCTCCTGCATTCTCCATGGGTATAGGTCGGGGCCATGCGCTTCGCCACTCCGCTCGTCCCCGCCACGCTGATCCGTCGCTACAAGCGGTTTCTGTCTGACGTGGTGCTCGACGACGGGACGCAGGTAACGGCCCATTGCCCGAACCCCGGTGCAATGACCGGTCTGGCCGCGCCCGGCACGCGCATCTGGGTGGAGCCGAACGACGATCCGAAGAAAAAGCTGAAATATAGCTGGCGCCTGACCGAACTGCCGGATGGCCATATGGCGGGCATCGATACCGGCGTGCCCAACCGCGTGGTGGGCGAGGCGCTGCGCGCGGGGCAGGTGCCCGGTCTTGTGGGCGACGTCCGGGCCGAAGTCGCATACGGCACCAACTCCCGCGTTGATTTCGTGGTGACACGGGACGAGGCCTCGACCTACGTCGAGGTCAAGAACTGCCATCTTCGGCGCACGGGAACGCTGGCCGAATTTCCCGATTGCGTGACGGTGCGGGGGGCCAAGCACATGGACGAATTGGCCGAGATGGTGCGCCGTGGACATCGCGCCGTGCTGGTGTTCGTCGTGCAGCGCACCGATTGCACTTCGGTCAGCGTCGCGGGCGACATCGACCCTGGCTATGCCCGCGCCTTCGATGCGGCGCGCGCGGCCGGCGTGGAGATCATGGCGCTGTCGTCGCGGATCACGGTCGCGGGGGTCGAGGCCGGGCCACCCTTGCCGGTGGTGGATAATTCCGGCGCGCGCCCCTAAATGGATCGCAAGACGCAGGAGTGTGACCTTGGACGAACATCGCGGCAGACTGACACGAGACGGCATTCGCATCCACGAGGATAGCGATTTCAAAGGGATGCAGGCCGCGGGCGATTTGGCCGCGGACATCCTCGATCGGATCGCGGAGCATGTTGTTCCGGGCGCCACGACCGGTGCATTGGATCAGCTTATCACCGATTGGGTGGAGGCCGCCGGCGCGACCTCGGCCACGATCGGGTACAAGGGCTATGAACACGCCAGCTGCATCAGCGTGAACCATGTCGTGTGCCACGGCATCCCCGGTGACAAGCTGCTCAAGGACGGGGATATCTTGAATATCGACGTCACCGTGATCGTCGACGGCTGGTTCGGGGACACCTCGCGGATGTATGTCGCGGGCAAACTGTCGCGCAAATCAGAACGTCTGATTCAGGTCACGCACGACGCGCTGATGAAAGGGATCGAGGCCGTGCGACCGGGCAACACGTTCGGGGACATCGGCCACGCCATCCAGGCCTATGCCGAAGGACACCGCATGGGCGTCGTGCGCGATTTTTGCGGTCATGGGTTGGGCCGGGTGTTTCATGCGCCGCCCAACGTGCTGCACTACGGACGACCGGGCACGGGGCCGACCCTGGAGGAGGGGATGTTTTTTACCATCGAGCCGATGATCAACTTGGGCCGCCCCGAAACCAAGGTGCTGGCCGACGATTGGACCGCCGTGACCCGCGACAAGTCGCTGTCGGCGCAATTCGAGCATTCGATCGGCGTGACGGCGACGGGCGCGGAAATCTTCACCCTGTCGCCCGCGGGCCTGTTCCATCCGACCTACTCCGCCTGACCCGCACGCGTCGTTAACCTGACGTTAACCTTTTGGGTGTCAGACGTGGTGCATGAGCCGTTTCGTATCCGATCAGCACCTGCGCGATGACGATACCCTCTCCGAAGCGCCAGGCCATGATCTTTTTGGAACGCCCGCTCCGGTGTCCGCGCGCTTGGTCCCCGCGCGCGCGGGCATTGTACCGCCGCCGGAACTTCCCGTGGACGAACCCGACAGCCGCCTGGCCCACCGGGCCCGCCTGCGCGCGCGGTTCATGCAGGGCGGCGCGGCGGCGATGCCAGACTATGAACTGCTGGAGCTGCTGCTGTTTCGCGCCCTGCCGCGCGGCGACGTCAAACCGCTGGCCAAACGCCTGTTGCGCATTTTCGGTGACCTGAACGCGGTCATGGCCGCCCCCGCCGCGCGGCTGGCCGAAGTGTCGGGTGCGGGTCAGGCCGTTGTCGAACAGCTCAAGATCATGGAAGCCCTGGGGCACCGCATGGCACGCGCGACGGTGATGGAGCGGCCCGTCCTGTCGTCCTGGGATGCGCTGCTCGCCTATCTGACGACCGCGCTGGCCCACCAGGACACCGAACGGTTCCGCGTGCTTTATCTCGACCGCAAGAACGTGCTGATCGCAGACGAGGAACTGGCCGAAGGCACCGTCGATCACGTGCCGGTCTACCCGCGCGAGGTGGTCAAGCGGGCCTTGGCGCTGAACGCCTCGGCCCTGATCCTGGTGCACAACCACCCGTCGGGCGATCCGACCCCATCGGATGCGGATATCGCGATGACACATGCGATCCGGGATGCGGCGGCGACGCTGGGCATCGTGCTGCACGATCACCTGATCATCGGAAAGGGGGCCGAAGTATCGTTTCGGTCCGAAGGCCTTCTTTGATCCGCAGTCTTCTGGCCTGAAATACCGTGGGGTCCGGGGCAAGGCCCCGGCAACCTCATGCGACCGCGTTCAGGATGTAATTCGCCGTCATCAAGTCCAGATGCGCCCCGCCGCCGTTCTTGAACAGCGTGATCTCATCGTCTGACGTCCGGCGCATTGCGTCTCCTTCGTAGTAGTCGGCGCGCACGTCCGTGCGTTGGATCACGCCCGCGGTGAGTGGGATCTTCAGCTCTCCGATATGATCCAGCGTCGTTGCCCGCGCGTCCACGAAGATCGATGCGCGGCGCAGGGCGTCGTCGTCCGCCTCCCGCATGTCGGGGCGGTAGGCACCGATCAGGTCGATGTGCTGACCGGGTTGCAGCCAGTCGCCATGCAGCACAGGCGCGGTCGTCATCGTGGCACAGGTGACGATATCGGCGTCCCGGACCGCGCGTTCCAGATCGGGTGCGGCGTCGATGTCATACGCCTGCGCGAAGGCGGTGGCGGCAGCGGCGGTGCGCGACCAGACGGTGAACCGCGCGCCCGGAAAGGTTGCGGAATACGCCTGATGCAGCGACCGGGCGACGGTGCCCGACCCCACGATCAGGATGCGCGTGCTGTCGGGGCGGGCGAGTTTGCGGGCCGCGTGAACCGAATCTCCGGCCGTCTTCCATTTGGTCACCAGCGCGAAATCCAGCGTCGCCGCCAGTGTTCCGTCGGAATCGGACAGAAGCGAGACCGCCCCCCCGATCGTCGGCTTGCCTGCGTCGGCGTTGCCCGGAAAGATCGTCGCGGTTTTGACCAATGCGCCCAGGCCATCGATCCAGGCGGCCCGGCTGAGGATGGTGTCGTCGCCGCGGTAAAGGAAGCTGTCTTCCACCTGCGCGCGGGGCAATTGGTGGCCCGCATCGAAGGCGCGACCCAAGGCGGTCCAGTCCAGATGCGCCTCCGCCTCCGGTCCGATGAAGCGGGGGGTCACGCGGCTTCCTGCGCCGTCAGCAGACCGTCGGCCACCAGTCGGTCGGCCCAGCCGCCCGGTCCGTCGAACAGATGCGCGTTCCAGCCGCGTGCCCGCGCCATGGCGACATTCGCATCGCGGTCGTCGGCGAACAGCAGCGCGGCCCCCGGCAGCCCGAGATCATCCTCCACCTGCCGGTAGATCTCCGGGTCGGGCTTGATGACGCCCATGTGCCCGGACACGAAGGCGCGGTCGAATTCCCCCAGAAAGTCGAAATGCCTCTTGGCCAGGTCGAAGCTCTCGATCCCGAAATTGGTCAGCGCGTGGACGGGCACGCCTTTCGCACGCAAGGCACGCAGCAGGCGGACGGATCGGTCGATCACCGGCGTCGCCAGCTCCAGCCAATTGTCGTGCCACATGCGGATCTCGTCCCGCCAGTCGGGTGTCGCGTCGGCCTGCGCATAGATGATGTCGCGAAACCCGTGGCCCAGATCGACCAGGTCGTTCATCGCATGCAGATCCACGGCCGCGAACATGGCGCGGCGGCGATCCTCGCCGATGGCGCGATCGTAGAATCGCTCGGGCTGCCATTCGATCAGGACATTGCCGATATCGAAGATCACGGCGCGGATCGCCGTCATGCCAGATGCTCCGCGTGGAAGGCCATGTGATCGGGCGCAAAGGTCGAGACGAAGAAATAGCTGTGATCATAGCCGCGCCGCAAATTGACCGTCGCCTCCGACTTGGTGTCGATCAGGGCGGTGGCGAAGGCAGCGGTGCCCAGCTTGTCGTAGAACTGATCCGCTGTACCGGTGTCGATCAGACAGGGCGGTAGGGTCGCACCCCCGCGCACCAGAAGCGTCGCGTCATGGGCCGCTGGTTTGCCGGTATAGGCGGTCAGCTGGGGCGTTCCCCAGTCGCTGGTCGACGGATTGCAGATGGGCGCAAAGGCGGAGACCGAGCGAAAGCGCGTCGGCTCTTTCAAGGCCAGGGTCAGGGCCCCGTGCCCGCCCATCGAATGTCCGGTGATCGCCTGCCGCGTGTCGTCCAGATCGAAGGCGGCGAAGACGATTTCGGGCAAGTCCTTGGTGATATAGCTTTCCATCTGGAACTGCGCGGCCCAGGCCCCTTCGGTCGCGTCGACATAGAACCCTGCGCCCTGCCCCATGTCAAAGGCATCGTCGTCCGGCACGTTTTCGCCGCGGGGCGACGTGTCGGGGAAGACCAGCGCGACCCCCGCCTCCGCCGCCCAGGCCTGAAGACCCGCCTTGTTCATCGCGTTTTCGTGCGTGCAGGTCAGGCCCGACAGGAACCACAGGACCGCGCCGGTCGCGACTTCGGGTTGAAACAGGCCAAAGGTCATCTGCGTGCCCGTCGCATCCGAGGAATGGGTATAGACGCCCTGCGTCCCCCCGAAGCAGCGGTTCTGGGACAGGGTTTTCATTCAGGTTCCTCCGGTCAGCAGGCCGATCACGACCGATACGGTGACGATCGACACGGCGGTCGACACCAGGATTGCGGCGCTGACCCGTTGCGGGGCCACACCGTAGTGCTGCGCTAGCATGTAGACGTTTCCCGCCACGGGCAACGCGGCAGCCGCAATCATCACCGTCGCGGCGAAGGGATCGGCGACGGGAAAGATGACAAGCGCGGCCAAGGCGACGGCAGCCGGGTGCAGCACCAGTTTGCAGAACGTCAGCCAGCCGGCGATGGACAGACGCTCCGCCGTCTTGCCGGCCAGCGACGCGCCGATCGCGAACAACGCACCGGGCGTGGCGGCGGCCCCGAGGATCGTCAGGAATTCATTGACCGGCGTCCACAGGTCACGCCCCGTGGACGACCAGGCGATGCCGAGGACGATGGACACGATCATGGGGTTCTTGATCAGGCCAAGGCCGACGGTTCGCAGGGTGGTGACCGACACGCGCCCTTCGCGCGAGCCGGTGATCAGAATCACGATGAGCGAGGAGAAGACGATCAGGTCTACCGAAAGCACCATCAGCATCGGACCGGCGCTTTCTGGCCCCAGCAGCAGGATGAACATCGGAATACCCAGAAACCCGACGTTGCCGATGATGGCGACCTGCGCTTCGACCGCCGCTTCGGCCACGGGCAGGCCACGCACCATGCCGACGGCCGTCGCGATCAGATAAACGGTGATGCAGCCCCAGAGGTATGCTGTGATGAACTGCCAATCCAGAATCTCGGCCAGGGTCAGATTGGCCGCGAAATTGAACAGCATCGCGGACAGGGCGAACCAAAACACGAACTTCGTGAGATAGGCCGTCGCCTCGGCGGTGAAGAATTTCGTGCGACCGGCGAAATATCCCATGGCGATCAACGCGAAGAAGGGAAGTGTTTTAAGGAAAATCGCCAGCATATCCGATGGCTATCGGGCGGTGGGGGGCCTGTCCAGCGACGGCTTAGCCTTGTTCGGTTCTGACCTGCTCGACCATACGGTCGGCGATAAGCCAGAGCGACAGCCCAAGGGCGATGGCCATGACGGCGCGCAGGATCAGACGGCGTTTCAGGATCGGCCCCGGATCGGGCGACGCGATGACGGTTCGGGCGTGGCGAACGGAGCGGCAGGCATGACGCATCGTGTCCGACGGCCAAGGTCCGCGCAAGGGTCGGCGGGGCTTGGCCGAAAGCGAAAATCCGCGAATTGCGCCAATGGGCCATGGGGTGCCAAGTTGACGTGCGGGCAGTCGCCGGAACCCAACCCGGTGCCGCAAATCCCTCGTGTCATTCGTCAGCATCCCCTCGGATGGCGCGATCTGCGGACGATTCTTGAGAGCGGATCGTCCGCAGATTTCGGAAATGATACTGAACGGTTTAGTACATATTTTTGTTGACCCGACTCAAATTGGGGATCATCTTTATGAGTATGAACTGAACGGTTCAGTCTTTTCAGAGGCGCATATCCAAGATCGGAGACTTCGTATGACCAAAACCTTCCTTACCGCATCTCTTATCGCGCTGATCGCGGCCCCTACTTTTGCGGTCGCCGATCGTATGGTGATCGACGACGACGGCTGGTCCATGGCCGAAGATCGACCCAAGGGACCGATCATCGAGATCGATGACGACGCCTGGACGATCGTCGACGCCCCGCGGGCCGTGTCCTCTCGTGGCGGCGGAACGCCGGGCGTCTGTTCGCAACTCGAATCCTCGGCCGGGCTGACCGGAGAGGATTGCGGCGTCCTCGATCGTGCGCAGATCATCAACCTGCTTGACGACAACTGACGCGTTGCGACGGTTCGGGCGGGCACATCTCCCGGTGTCCGCTCGTCCATTCTGTTCTATTTCGGAGGGCAGCACCGATGGGCCGCCTGACAATGACCTCTTGCGCCCTGCTCATCCTGTCTTGCGCGCCCGCCACGCCCAGGTCGCGGACCGTATACATCCCGGTTCTTGCCGCCCCGACGGAAGGGGCATCGGTCAACGACAGCAGTCCGCGCGGAACGACCGCAGGGCTCCGAATGTCGGGATGACCGACACGACGGATCGTGCCTGCCCCGTCGTCGCGCTTGTGCGCCGGGCATCTCCGTCTATATTTCCGTTCAATGGGAGCGGGAACATCATGAACGAAGCCTCGGTAATCAAGAAGGGGCGCAAGTTCGACCAGGTGCTTGCCGGGGCCCGCGACGTATTCATGGCCGATGGCTATGAGGGGGCCAGTGTCGATGCCATTGCCAAGGCGGCCGGCGTATCCAAGGCGACGCTCTACAGCTATTTCGCGGACAAGAGCCTTCTGTTCCTTGAAGTCGCCAAGACCGAATGCCTGACCCAGATCGATGAAGCGGCCCGGATCTTGGACGAGTACGACCATCCCCGGACTGTTCTGGCCGAGGCGGGACGTCGGATGATGGGTCTGGTGCTGTCGCCGTTCGGGCAGGCCATCTTCCGGATGTGCGTCGCCGAGCGCGACCGGTTTCCCGAACTGGGCCGGGAATTCTACCGCACCGGCCCCGAAGTTTTCCACGGCACCATGTGCGCCTATTTCGAACAGGCGGTGGAGAAGGGCGATCTGGTGATCGACGATCTGAAACTGGCTTCTGACCAGTACATCGAACTGTGCCATGCCCAGCTTTTCACCGAAATGGTGTTCGGCATCCGCGAACACGCCAGCGAGGAAGAAATCGCACGCGTTGTCGACGGCGCGGTCGAGACGTTCATGGCCCGGTACGGCGCGCAGCCGGCCTAGGTCGGGCGGACGCTGGCCGTGACGTAGTTCACCGACAGATCCCGCTCCGACAGCCGCCAGGTCCAGGTGACGGGGTTGAACACGAATCCCATCCGATCTTCCGCGCGCATCCCGGCCCGACCCAGCAGATCGAACAACTCGTCCGGGGTGATGAATTTCGACCAGTCGTGCGTGCCCTTAGGCAGCCATCGCATGACGTACTCCGCCCCGATGATCGCCATCGCGTAGGATTTCGGGTTTCGGTTGATGGTGGAGCAAATCATTATCCCGCCGGGGCGCAGCAGATCGTGGCACGCCGTCAGATAGGCCAACGGGTCGGAGACATGTTCCACCACTTCCATGTTGAGCACCGCGTCGAACGGCGCTTCGTCGGTGCGCAGCAGATCTTCCGCGCTGGTGTGGCGATAGTCGATCTTCAATCCCGACTGTTCGGCGTGGGCCCGCGCGACGGGAATGTTCCGTTCCGCGGCGTCCACGCCCACGACCGTCGCCCCAAGTCGCGCCATCGGTTCCGACAAAAGACCCCCGCCGCATCCGATGTCGAGGATGCGCAGCCCTTCGAACGGGCGGTCGAGCGTCAGGTCCCGGTCGAATTCCGCCGCGATCTGCGTCGTGATGTAATCGAGCCGGCAGGGGTTGAGCATGTGCAGCGGCTTGAACTTGCCGTTCGGATCCCACCACTCGGCCGCCATGGCCTGGAATTTTTCGATTTCGGCGGCGTCGATCGTGGTGGTCATGTCATCCTCCGGGTCTGTTCGGGTTTCGTGTTTCTATCGGTGGTGGTGCGGCTCGGGTAGCCTATATAGGATCGGCAATGGATCATATCACGCGACAGACCAGCGCGACCGCGCTCTACCCCGCCGTCGACCCCTTCGACCAGCGGATGCTGGACGTGGGGGACGGCCACAAGATCTATGTGGAGCAATGCGGCAATCCCGACGGCTTGCCGGTCGTCGTGCTGCATGGCGGGCCGGGCGGCGGATGCAGCCCAATGATGCGCCGCTTCTTCGATAAATCGGTCTGGCGCGTGATTCTGTTCGATCAGCGGGGCTGCGGCCGGTCGCGCCCGCATGCCAGCATTGCGGACAATACGACATGGCATCTGGTGGCCGACATCGAGCGTATCCGCACCGAGCTGGGCATAGACAAATGGGCTGTCTTCGGCGGCAGCTGGGGGGCGACGCTGGCGCTGATCTATGCGATCACGCACCCCGATCGCGCCGCCCATTTGATCTTGCGCGGCATTTTCCTGATGGAGCAGAGAGAATTGGACTGGTTCTACGGCGGTGGGGCCGGGGCGTTCTGGCCGGACCAATGGGCCCGGTTCCGTTCCATGATCCCCGAAGACGAACAGGGCGATCTGATCACTGCCTACAACCGACGTCTGTTCGATACGCCGCCGCACGAACAGGTGAAATTCGCGCGCACCTGGGCATCATGGGAAAACGCGCTCGCCTCCGTCCATTCACAGGGCCGCTCCGGGGAGCCGGGGGGCGAATACGCCCGCGCCTTCGCCCGCCTGGAAAATCACTATTTCACCAACAAGGGATTCCTCGATCACGACGGCTGGATCCGCGCCAACCTCGATCGGCTGGCGGGGATCCGGGGTGACATCGTGCAGGGCCGGTACGACATGATCTGTCCGCCCCTGTCCGCGCATCTTCTGGCGCAGGGCTGGTCGGGCGCGTCGCTCGACTTCGCGCCCTTCGCCGGTCACGCCCTGTCGGAATCAGGCATCACCGAACGTCTCGTCGCCGCCACCGACAGCGTTGGCCGTATCCACGCCGGAACCCTGCGGTTCTGACCGGACGACCGATCTAGCCCATCAGGTCGAGCGTCAGGGCCGAGGCGATGTGGCCCGTTGTCGTGAACGTTCCCCGGGGTTTGACATGGACCGTCAGAAATCCGTCCTGCGGCACGTCGAATGGCGCGAAGGGTTCGTCCAGCGCGGTCCAGAACGTGCCCAGAGCGACGGCATCGGCGGCAAGCAGAAGCGTCCGCGTCGTTGCAGTGTCCGTGGACCAGCCCCCACCCGCGGGTCCCGCCTGAAAATAGACGCGAATGTCGCAGCCCACGATATTCGCGTTCGAGGCCCGCATCAAACCGCCGAGCCCCGTGACTGTCGTGCCTGCCGATACGAACGGCCCAACCGCCTTCCATGCTTTCGCGGGTTCCATCCCCACCCCGCCGCCAGAGGCGTGGGTGCCCCCAGCGGGACCGGTCTCGGAATTAAAAGTTACCCAGCGGGTGTCCGGAAAGCACGACCAGCGACCGCCGACCGGAACGCGGTTCGATACGCGGGTGCCCGACGGAAATGACACCACACCGGTCGCGGGGTCCGTTGTCAGTGCCGTATTCCACGTCGACCCGTCGGCCGAGACCTTGACCGAAAACCCGTCCGTTCCGGCGCACCCCATTTCCGCCCGACCGGAAAAGCCAGTCTGGAACAGAAGGCTGCCGGTATCGCCCGGGTCCGCCTTGTTGATCTTTACCTGATGGCCGCCGCCATCATGCGTCAGCAGCGTGGCATCCGCAGCGACGCTCAGACGGTTGGTGTCATCGGCGGTGGCGTTGATGCCCAATGTGCGGATCTGGGCCGTGCGCCACGCCACGCCATCGAACGTCACGGTCGATCCCAAGGCGATCACATGGATCTGCCACCCCGGCGCTGGCGAAATGAAGGTCCAGCCGTCGCCTTCGCGCACCGCAAGGGTGCCGTCCCGTCCAGCCCAGTCACCGGTCGCGCCGGTCGCCACGATGTGCCTGTCGCCCTCATCCGGCAGCAGGGGCGGCTCCGTCAGGTCCAGGTCCAGCGCCACCGGCTGCACCAAGGCGTCCAACCGGCGCAGCGCTTCGTTGTGGGTGATATGCTTCTGGGCCTGTCCGCCTTGGATCAGGGGCAGGGACAGAATTCGTGTATTTTCCGACATGGGACGTCGCAGCCTCCGGTGATGTGAAGACCGGACACTCCGTCTGAACGGTTAAGCGGGCCTTAACCTCACGGTGAACCGTGCGCTGCGGCCGGCGGACCTAGACCTGGCGGGCCAGACCGAACGCCGCGCCGATCAGACCGAAGATCGTCTGGGTGGTCGTCACCGGGCTTTCGGTCACATAGACGAGGTCCTGCGGCATCACCTGAAAATTGCGGGCCGAGAACAAGCCGTCCGCCGATGTCAGGTCCAGCCCAAAGATTACGCGCTGGTTGCGCGGCCCACGAACGCCCGGCGACAGCGCCGATGCGGGATATTCGCGTAAGATCAGCACGCCTTGGGGATCGGCCCGGCTGTCCTTGACGCCGCCGATGATCGACACCGCGTCCATCGCGCTGAGCACGTCGCGGGTGAACGGGTGCAGCGCCTCTTGTCCCGCAGCCCCGACCGACAGGAAATACCGGTCGTCTTCCTTCACGATGACCTGGTCCCCGCTTTGCAGAAGGGTGTCGAGGTTCGGCTCGGCGTAAAGACGACTCATCGACGTGCCATAGACGCGTGATCCGCGTTGCAGACGGATCTGCGGGTTTTCCAGCCCCCCGTCCACGCCGCCGCCTGCGGCGATCAGGCTGAGAACCGTGTAGTTCCGGTCCGGCATCGGGAACGATCCCGCGCGGCGCACACCACCGACCAGATCGACCGAGTTTCCGCGTCCTTCCGTCAGTGAGAGTTGGACTTGCGCCGACTCCGCAACACTGGAGAGCGAATTCTGGATGACGTCGCGCGCCCGC
>NZ_CXSU01000011.1:437809-505472 GCF_001403795.1 Jannaschia donghaensis
ATTCGGGTCACTGTCCCAGATCGTCAGCGTGACAAGGTCGCCGGATTGGATGACCCGCCCCGTCCCGCCATGGCTTGCCGTGATCCAGCCCAGACTGCGAGCGCCGACACGGGGCCATTGGGCGATCGACGGCAAAAGCGCGCGGGTTACCGGATAGACGGCGAAATCGACCGAATCATCCTCCCGCGCAGTCAGGATTTCGGATTGCAGCGCAGCCCCCCGCGGCAAAGAGCATCCCGCGACCACGATCAGGCAGGCGAGAACGGTCACAAGGCGGCGCGTGGCAAACAACATCATCTATCCGATACGGAATTTGTCTCGAACGGGCACGCGGGACACGCTCCGTATTGGCACACTAAACGATGGCTCGGCAGGGTCAAATCCTTAGGCTTTGGGCGGCAAACCGCCACAAACAGAAGAGGCAAGCCATTGTCCGCTCAAGGAAAACATTCTAGGTTCGGGAAACCTTGACGGACGTTTGAATGGATGGCCGATGAACCCTCTTGCGTCCCTGAAGCTTGATAATCTGATCAAGTCTTTGAATCGGCGTCAAAAATACACTATTTTCTTGACGCTCGATCTCTTTTTTGTGGCCGTGGCCCTTATCCTCGCCCTCGTGCTCAATCCGATGTCGGGCGACCTTCCGTCCATCGGCCTCACGTTGTCGGTCGCGGTTCCTTATCTTTTGATCGTTGCGGCCGGGCTGCTGATCGCCCTTGGCATTCCGGCGCTGCAACTGGTCGAATTCGATGGGCATGCCACGCTGCGGGCGGCGTCGCTGTCGGTCTTTCTGGCTGCCGGTGGGTCCGTTCTGGCGTGGATTTTCGGCGTCACGCTTCCGATGTCGGTTCTGCTGGTCTTTTCGGCCAGTCTGTTCCTGCTGATCACCGTATCACGTGTGGTCTTGCTTCAGATCGTATTGGCCATCTACCGGCGCAGCAACGATGTCACGCGCGTCCTGATCTACGGGGCCGGCACGACCGGCACGCAATTGGTGCGCGCCTTGCGCGGCCACAAGGGGATCGAACCGATCGCCTTCGTGGACGATAATCCCGCACTTCAGGGGCTCAGCATCGCGGGGTTGCCCGTCTATACGCCGGTCCGCGTGTCCGAAATCGTTGCCCGCAAGCAGATCGACCGCGTCCTGCTGGCCGTTCCCTCGCTCAGTCCGCCCAAGCAGGCCCGCATCGCGCGGCGTCTGCAACGGCTGGGGCTGGAGGTGCAGATGCTGCCGTCGTTCTCTCAATTGATTGGGACCGAGGCGTTGCTGGACCGGTTCGAGCCGCTCAAGCCCCAGATGCTTCTGGGCCGGGATGAGGTGGACACGCAGCTGCGCGAAGGCTCCGAAAGCTATCTGGGAAAATGTGTGATGGTGTCGGGGGCCGGCGGCTCCATCGGGTCCGAGCTGTGCCGACAGCTGATCGACTGCCGCCCCCGGCGTCTCATCCTGTTCGAGCTGTCCGAGATCGCGCTCTTCACCGTGCATCAGGAACTTCTGAACACCGCCCGCGAGCTGGAGGTGGAGCTGGTGCCCGTCCTGGGGTCCGTCACCGATCCGCGCCACGTCCGTCAGGTCCTGTCCGATCACGGGGTGGAGGTCATCCTGCATGCCGCCGCCTACAAGCATGTCACACTGGTGCAGCAGAATCCGCTCGCCGGTCTCGCAAACAACGTTCTGGGCACGCACACCCTTGCCAGTGCCGCCGTCCAGGCGGGCGTCGGTCGGTTCATCTTGATTTCATCGGACAAGGCGGTGCGTCCGCGAGGCGTCATGGGCGCGTCCAAGCGGCTGGCGGAACTCGTCGTTCAGGATATGGCCAGCCGCGTGCCCGAAGGGGGTCCGGTCCTGTCGATGGTGCGCTTCGGGAACGTCCTCGGCTCTTCCGGGTCGGTTGTGCCCATCTTCACCGACCAGATCCAGCGCGGCGGCCCGGTCACCGTCACCCACCCGCATGTCACGCGTTATTTCATGACCATTGCCGAAGCGGCCCGGCTGGTCCTGCGCGCGGGCACGATGGCCGAGGGCGGCGAGGTTTTCGTCTTGGACATGGGTGACCCGGTCCGGATCATCGACCTGGCGATACAGGCCATCGAACAGGCCGGCTACTCCGCGCAGACCGAGGCCAATCCCGGTGGCGACATCGCCATCGAATTCGTCGGTCTGCGCGACGGCGAAAAGCTGCACGAGGAGCTGTTCTTTGACGGCACCGAACGCCCGACGGCGGACAAGAAGATCTTCCGGCTGCGCGAACGCGGCCTTAGCGAATTCGAGGTCGCGGAACTGCTGCGTGCGCTGCGTCACGCCATGGCCAGCGGCGCGCCGCAAGGGGCGCTTGACGCCATCGCGCGGCGGGTGCCGGGCTTCGGAAGCCCCGATCCGGCCCTGGACCAGACGATCGTCCCCCCATCGCAAAAGCGGTGATTGCGCGGCTGCGTCGGGCACGTTTCGCAATCGCCGTTTGACAGGGGCGCATCCGGCCGCCACGACAAGCCCATGAAATGCGCCCTCGTCACCGGCTCGGCCGGATTTATCGGCTATCATCTGTCCTCCCTGCTGTTGGCGCGGGGGTGGCGCGTCGTCGGCCTGGATTGTCTGTCGGATTACTACGATCCCGCGCTCAAGCGTCGCCGCCACGACCTGCTGCAGACCTCCGGGCAATTCACCCCCGTGATCGACGACGTCTCCAGACCCGATCTGGTCCGCACTCTCATGGACAAGCATCGACCCGACGCCGTGATCCACCTGGCCGCGCAGGCGGGGGTGCGCCATTCCATCGACGCGCCCCGCGACTACGTGCAGGCCAATCTTCTGGGCACATTCGAGGTTCTGGAAGCGGCGCGCGCCCATCCGCCGGCGCATCTGCTTCTGGCCTCCACCTCCTCTGCGTACGGGGCGAATACCGACATGCCCTACCGGGAGACGATGAAGGCCGACGCGCAGATGTCCTTCTACGCCGCGACCAAGAAAGCGACGGAGGTCATGGCCCATAGCTATGCCCATCTCTACGGCATCCCCACGACGATGTTTCGCTTCTTCACCGTCTATGGCCCTTGGGGGCGCCCGGACATGGCGCTTTTCAAGTTCACCAAGGCGATCCTTAAGGGCGATCCGATCGACGTCTATAATCACGGCAAGATGCGCCGGGACTTTACCTATGTCACCGATCTGGTCGCCGGCCTTGCCGACCTGATCGACGTGCCACCGGGAGAGACGCCCGTCGGCCCGCACGACAGCCTGTCACCCGTCGCCCCGCACCGCATCGTCAACATCGGCAATGGTCAAACGGTGGAACTGGGCCGCTTTATCGACGCGATCGAGGCCGCGACCGGCAAGGCGGCGATCCGCAACCTGATGGATATTCAGCCCGGCGATGTGCCCGCGACCTGGGCCGATACCACGCTTCTGACCGATCTGCTGGGCGCGTCGCTGCCGCGCACCGATCTGGATATCGGCGTGCGCGCCTTCGTCGACTGGTACCGGACGGAATACGCCGCCTGACCCCGAACCGGGCGATTGCTGCCGCGCCCCATCCCACGTCTACTCAACCCGACCTATCAGGAGCCGCCGATGCCCGATCTCTTTGCCGCCCCCGATCTGCCACGTCTTGCCGTGCGCGGCAGTGCCGATCGTTATCCGGTCGTCCGGGTGTTTTGCGTGGGGCGCAACTACGCCGCCCATGCCGCCGAGATGGGAAACGAGGTGGACCGCGATGCCCCGTTCTATTTCACCAAAAGTCCGTTTCACGTCGCCCTTACGGGCGCGACGCTGCCCTATCCGCCGGGAACGCAGGACTACCACCACGAGATGGAGTTCGTCATCGCCATCGGCGCCCCCATCTTTCAGGGCACGCGCGATGCGGCAGGGGCGGCGATCTTCGGGTATGGGGCCGGGTTGGACATGACACGCCGCGACCTGCAGGGGGCGGCAAAGGACAAGCGGCGACCCTGGGATCTGGGCAAGGATGTCGAAGGGTCCGCCGTGCTGGCCCCGCTGACACGCGCGGTCGATTTCGGACCGGTCGCCGATCAACGCATCCACCTGACCGTAAACGGCGAAATCCGTCAGGACGCGGCCCTGTCGGAGATGATCCACGATTGCGCGGGGATCGTGTCGGACCTGTCGAAGTTCTATCACCTTGCTCCCGGCGACATCATCCTGACCGGCACGCCCGCCGGTGTCGGCCCGGTTGTTGCGGGCGATGTCCTGCACGGCGAAGTGACGGGCTGCGATCCGGTCGATCTGACGCTGACCTGACGATCAAAGCGCCACGCCGCCCCGCGCCAGCCGGGCGGCCACGGCCTTTGGTGGGCGCATTCCCAGCCCCCCGCGCAAAATGGCCTCCGCCGCGCGAAAATCGCGTTTCAGAAACATCTGCATGGCCTTGGCGAAGGTGAAGACGACCGCTCCGTAGTAGCTGACCCGCCGGTGGCGACGCACGAACTTCATCCGCGCGCGGTGTTTGAACCATTCCGAGAATGGCGAGGCGTGCCGTCCCGGTTTCGGTGACCCGATCGAGGTTCCGGCCTGATGGTGCACTACGGCCCGCGTACAATAAAGCAGCGGCAGATCCGCCGCCTGAAGCGCCCAGTCGACCTCCTCGTAGTACAAGAAGTAATCTTCGGGCATCTTGCCCGCGCGGCTCAGGAACAGGCGGCTGACGACCAGGCTGGCCCCGGTCACGAAGTCCACGTCGTCGGGGTCGGGCGGCGGTGTATCGCCCGGCTTGCCCTGGTTCAGGTTCCGCGTCTGGCCCGTCTTCCAGTCGATCGTTCCGCCGTCGATCTGGATGGCATGCGGCGGCTCCGCATATATGACCCGTCCGCCGATCATCGCGAAATCCCGTGACGGCGCATGCGTGGCGAAGGCGCGTGCCGTTCCGGGCGGGACGATCGTGTCGGGGTTCAGGACCCAGAACCGGTCCAGGCCCTGGTCCTTCAACAGGATGTCGAGGCCCGCATTGACCCCGGCGGCGAACCCGCCGTTGCGCCCCGTGGGGCGCCAGATCAATGCGTGCGGGGCGGGGGCGGTATGTTTGCCGACGACGTCCGCCGTGTCATCCCGCGACGCGTTGTCGACTACGACGACCGAAAGCGCCACATCGTCGGAGGAAAGCAGAGACTCCAGGCAATCGCCCACCACGTCACCGGACCCATGTGTCACGATCACGACGCCCAGCCGCGGCAGATCGGTCGTCATCGCACCGTCCGCGCATAGGGGCGCGTCGCGTTACGCGCTTTCGGGGTGAAGCGGCTGTAGGACGGTCCGGCCCGGCCTTGCGGCGATAGGGGGCGTGGCGCGTCGTCGTCCATCGCCCCCGGCTGCACCATCCAGGCCGTCGCACCGACGAAGAACATCACAAAGGAATAGACGTTGCCCCAGACGTGAACGGTCGCCAGCGTGAACGACAGGCCCAGAAAGGTGAAGACGCTGGCGCGGCGCAAAAACAGCGCCGGATGCCCCGGTGGCAGCTTCAACCGGATAAGTTTTGCCACCTGAACGGCAAAGCCGGCGGCGATCAGCAGGAACCCCGGAAATCCGTAGCGCACGCCCATCACCAGCCAGAAATTGTCCATCGACCCCGAGAACATGAACGATGGCCGGATCCAGTCGTTCAGTCCGATCCCGAACCACGGACTTGCCGGGACATTGTTTTCGACGCTGCCGAAGATATTCATCATCCCCCATTCAAAGATGATCGACCGCCAATAGGCATTGTGCGCGGAAAACGTCGCATAGCTCATGAAGACGTCGAAGGGGCTTCGGTTCGACAGCAGGTCGATGGCGACCCACATCAGCGCGAACAGCCCCACCAGAAGCCACCAACGCCCCTCTACTTTGCGAAAGGCGAAGGCCCAGACGATCAGCCCCAGTTGCAGCGCGATGGCCAGAATCGCCCCCGAGGACAGGGCGAGGAAGCTGGAAAAGCCGACGACGGCGGAGGTCGCGAAGCGCCGCGTCGTGCCGGTCACGTCGCGCAGTCCGACGAAGGCAAGCGAGAAGGCGACCGAACAGAACAGGCCAAAGTGGATCGGATGGGCGAAGACGCCCTGCACCCGCTCCAGCCCCAGGCGCTTGCCGATATAGGTGATCTCCACGCTGGTGATGCCTGGGATGGACCGGATTGCCTGAATGATGAGCGGGGTGCCCGTCTGCGTCTCCAGAAGGGCGAAGGGAAACAGCGTCAGCACGATGAGGACGAGAAATCTGCACATCGTCACGAACTGCGCCCGTGACCTGATCGTCGCACGCGCAAGGACGTAGCCGCCCAGGAATTCCACGCCCACCGACGGGGCCTGCTGGATCACCTTGTCGGGATTGTTGATCGCCAGCGCCAGCGTCAGCCACATGGCATGGCCAAGGAACAGCCAGTCGGTCGGGATCGTCTTGCCATAGCGACCGGTCAGCAGATTGACGAGCATCGGCAGCGTGACCAGCAACAGCAGGATACGCAAGGTCGACAGATACACGCTGCCAAGCTTCATGGTGACGGGGATGACGACGCACAAAAGATAGAGAAACGTCAGCAACGACAGTCTGTCCGTCGGGTCGGAGGTTGCCGCGGCGCGCGCGCGTCCAGGGCCCGGTGCATCCGTCAAAGTGGCCGTCATCGTCGGAAGCTCGTGTCCAAGATATCGAAGACATCGGCCATATCGGCCGGGTCGGTTCGCAGCTCGAACGCCTCGATCACGCCGTCGAAGCTGAGATGCGTGCCGAAGGGGTTGCCGAACGACAGGCCCCATTTGGCAAGCGGTCGCAGATGGCCCGCAAACGGCTTGCGCCCGATCGTCTCGCCGTCGGCGATCACCGTCAGATGCCCCACGGGGCCGTCATAAGCGATCGTCAGGTCGACAGGCTGGTCCCCGCGATACAGCGACGTCGCGCGGGTCTTCAACCGAACGACGCCCCCTTGGTCGCTGAAAACCTCAACGTTGAAGACCCCGCGCCCGTCAACGCTTACCTTCAGGGATTCGTGCAGCCGCAGCACCTCGCCCGCCGTGCGGTAGTCGCCGGTGGGCCGCAGCCGCATCCGGACGACGAATCGTGTCGCGTCGAACAATGCGCCGGTCATCGCCCGGCTCAGGACATGGGGGGACAACGTGTCGCCGATCAGGATTTCCGGCCCGCCCAACTCGTGCACCAGGGGCGGCGCGCCGGCCCCCCCATCGGCCAGGATCGCCCCTTTTTCGGCGTCCAACCGGATAACGCCGCGCAGGTCAGACGCCCCTGGATCGGGCAGAACGGTATCGCGCGCGATCTGCGTGGACAGCGCGACCAGCCGGGGCGCACCGACGTCGCGCCCGTCCAGCAGGCCACCGGGGCGGGCGGCGAAATCGCCGACCCTCGCGGGCCGGACCGGAGAGACGCCGAAGAAGACGCGATCGTAGTGGGTGTCGACGCCTGGAATACGGTCCTGCACGATCTGGTTGCCCGCGATGACCCAGCCCGGCTGCCAGCCCGGTTCGGGGATCGCATGCGCGACATTGCCCAAGATCAGGACGTCGCGCGCGGCGGCATCGACTTCGATCTGCGGGGTCCAGCGGCCCACGTTCCCGTCGTCCCCTTGGGATACGGCATTGCGCACGACCGTGTTGCGCCGAATTGTCAGGCCGATCGTCGCGCCGACGGTGATGCCATGCAGATGCGCGTTGATGACGACGTTTTCCTCGATCACGACATCGCGGTAGAACATCTCCTCTCCGGCGCGGTTGGTATCGACCAGTTCGTTGCGCATGAAGATCGACTGGGTGAAATACCCCTCGCCCGAATTCAGGATGTTCCGACGGATCGTGATCCCCTGCGACGGCCGGGTGGTGTTGCGCGTCCAGAACTGGATCATGTCGGGATGATCGCCCTGACCCGGGGCGCGGTCGAAGTCGCGGATCACGTTATCCTCGATCAGAACTTCGGTCACCTGCGCGAAATTCATTCCGTCCACGCGCATCGCGTGGATATCGTTGCGCGCCACCACCATGCGATCGACGTTGCGCGTCACCAGACCGCGCGCAAAGCCGCGAAGCTCGCTGTCGAACAGGGCGATGTCCGCACTGTCGTCGATGGTCAGCGCAAAACCCCAGGGCCGGGAAAACCCTGTCTTGTCCGGCCGGTCGATGCCATCGAACAGAATACGGCTCAGCGTGATGTCGAGGGCGTTGCGGATGTGGAAGTTGCGCTCCCGCGTGTCCGAGCGTGGACGCATCCGGAACACCAGCCCGTCAAGCGTGACATGCTGCGCGCCCTTCACGAAAAGCGCGGGGAACACCGGGCGGTCGTCCATGTCGGCGGCCCGCAGGGTGACCGGTTGTTGCGGCGCGCCACCCGACTCGATCAGCAGGGTCTCGTAGTCGCCGGGGGTCAGCACCAGAAGATCGCCCGGCCCCGCGTCCCGCAGGGCCGTGCCGATGGTGGCGGGGTCGACCCAGACGGTGCGCCCCGCCAAGGCGGCCTGGGTCCAGACGGCAAGAAACAGGGCCAGGGCCCCGGCCAACGCCAATCTGGCGCGAAAGGTCGCGTGCACGGTCATTGCCTGCTCCGGTCCGGCGAAGGCCGGTCTGCTGCTCAGGGTGGCCCTCTGACGTGGCCATTCGAGGGCAGGCTAGCCCTGCAGGGGGGCGTTGCGAAAGATTTATGTGGCCTGCGCGCCGCGGTTTTCCCCCGATGTGTCGCCAATCGGTCGCGTGGTCAGGCCGGGCCCCGGCGAAGCGCCAGGAGTGCCACCACCGCCCCGACCGCGCCCAGGGCCGCGGGCGGCCAGACCAGCGCGGCAACCGACAGTCCCGTCCCGACGGCAAAGATCGCCACGGCCCGCATGTCCCATCGCACCCCGTCCCGCCACGTGACCATGGCGGCCGACAACACGAAGCCGCATGTCTCGCCGACCGCGCCCAACCAGATCAGGACCAAGAGGCCGCTGCCCTGTGACAGGGCCGCGACCCCGACGATCAACGCGGCGACGCGCGGCAGGTTCGAGAGGACGGCGTTGCCCGACCGGCCAAGCGCCAGGCCGACGATCGCGCTGCCCGACTTGGCGATGCGCAGGCCCTGAACGATCCCCAGCGGGCCGAGCAGCGGGGCGAGACCTGCCCAGTCCGTTCCCGTCAGAACCTTGGCCGAGGCCCATCCGGTCACGATGCCGGCCATCGCGATCGCCAGGCCCGCCGCCATGGATGCCACCAACGTCCTGTTGGCCTGACGCGTGAATTGCTGTGTGCCGGCCGATGCGCTCAACCGCGGCAATGCGGCCGTCTGGATCGTTCGTGCCGCCACCAGCGACGGCGTCAGCGTCAGGGTGACGCCCATTGCGAACACGCCCAGCGGGGCCAGGCCCATGATGCGCCCCACCGCCAATTTATCGGCCTGGAACACCACGAACAGGACGACGGCGTTGAGCAGGATCGGCCAGCCGAAGGTCATGGTGCGCGCCCAGAGGTGTCTGTCGAACACTGGCCGCCAGCGCCGGTCCGCCACCACATGCGACACCACCGCGCCCAGGCCCGCGTGGATCAGGATCGCCCCCAGCATCGCCCGCCAATCCCCGAACCAGACCGCCATCGGCCAGATCAGCACCAGCGATACGGCAGGCGGGATCGCGTTGGTGACGACAAGCGGCCCGAAGCGCCCGTCCCGGTTGAAGCGGTGAATGTCGAGGTGTTGCAGGCCCTTGAGGAGCGGCACCGCGGCCAGTACCTGATAGGCCCATGTCACCTCCGGAATGCCGAGGAAGGCTGCCAGCGGCCCGGCCACCGCGAACAACACGACCGACGCCAGCACGCCGCGCAGCAGTTGGAACCCCGTCAACGCATCCTGCAGTCTGGCATCGTCGCCGTCACGCGCCTGGACGATCTGTTGCTGCAGACCGAAGGATGATGCCATCTCAACCGCCGCCATCGCCAGCGCGAACGTCGCGGCGATGCCGTAATCTTCCACCGGGATCAGGGCTGCGACGACCAGGTTTCGCGCAAACAGAAGACCGGACGTGGCCATGTTGCCCGAAAGCAGGAGCAGCACGCTGCGCAACATCGCAAATCTCTCCTCGGGGCGAAAAAACTTGCGCGGTTGTGCGGGTCTTGCGATGTTGCGGTCAAGTCGCACGCCCACAAGAAGGCATAACGCGGCAGGCAGAGCGGACGTTGAAGACAATCAGACCCCCCCTTTCGGGTGATGCCAGCGGCACATCCGAACCCTTGGACCGTGTCGCGCGTGGCAACCTGTGCGCGGGATGCGGTGGCTGTTCGGGTATGTTCCCCGACGCCATCGCCATGCGGATGCAGGACGAAGGCTTTCTGCGCCCCCAACAGGTGGCCCCCCTTCCGGTCGGCGGCGACGACGCGATTGCGGCGGTCTGCCCCGGTCTGGGCGTGACGGTCACGCCGTCGGGCGGCACCGACGACACGATGTGGGGGCCCTACCGCAAGGCGTGGAGCGGATGGTCCACGGACGCCGATCAACGGCACCGCGGTGCGTCCGGCGGTGCACTGACTGCGCTTCTGACCCATCTGCTGCGCGCCGGCGTCGTGCAGGCCGTGGTCCAGAATGCACCGGCGCGCGACGATCCCACCGCCAACCGCACGGTTTTGACCGACGATCCGGCTTGTTTCGCCACGACCGCCGGGTCGCGCTATGCGCCGTCCGCGCCGCTTGACGCGCTGCCGGACATTCTGGCCGACGGTCGTCGCGTCGCCTTCGTGGGCAAGCCCTGCGACGCCGCGGCGCTGGCCGCGATCCGGGCCAGGGATCCGGCCGTCGCCCGCGCCATTCCGGTGATCGTGTCCTTCTTTTGCGCGGGCGTGCCGTCCGCCAGGGGCGCACAAGGCATCCTGGAGGCGATGGACGTCGCCGAACGGGATGTCACCGCGTTCCGGTACCGCGGCAAGGGCTGGCCGGGGCGGGCGACCGCGACGTTGGCCGATGGCACCGAACGCTCGATGAGCTATGCCGACAGCTGGGGTGACATCCTGTCGAAACACGTCCAGCACCGCTGCAAGATCTGCGCCGACGGCACCGGCATGGCCGCCGATCTGGTTTGTGCGGATGCCTGGCAGGTCGACGCGCGCGGCTATCCCCTGTTCGAGGAGGAGGAGGGCGTCAGCCTTATCCTGGCGCGCACCGTTCTGGGCGAACAGATCGCGCAGGGGGCAAAGGCCGCCGGTCGCCTGCATCTGGGTCCCTTCGACATGGATACATTGGGCGCGATCCAGCCCGGACAACGCAATCGCCGCCGTGCCCTGCGCGCGCGCCTTGCCGCCCTGTGCCTGCTGGGGCGTCCCGTGCCGCGCTACCACGGCCTGCACATCCGCGCGGTGTCGCGTCAGAACGGGCTGCGGGTGAACCTGCGCAACTTCGTCGGGACGCTGCGCCGCGCCCTGAGGTCATGAGCCGTCCGCTTCGGGCGCTTTTGCTGCTGCATTCGACGCGGTCGCACAATCTGGGCGTCGGCGCGTTGTCGGTGGCGCAGATCGCCATTCTGCGCGACATCGCGCGCACACTGGGTCGCAAGCTCGAAATCACGCTGGCCGATTATCCCGACGCGCGCGATCCATATATCGACGGCGACGATATCCGGATCGTGCCGCTGTCCGGGGCGTGGATCAAATCGCGCAAGGGCTATTGGGCGGAACTGCGCAAGACCGATGTCGTGATCGACATCGGGGGCGGCGACAGTTTTGCGGACATCTACGGGCGCAAGCGACTGCGCTTGATGTTCGCGCTCAAGGCGCTGGCCCATCTGGCGCGCAAGCCATACGTCTTCGCGCCGCAGACGGTGGGGCCGTTCACCCGGCAAACGTCCCGCATCGCCGCGAAGATGCACCTGAACCGCTGCGCCCTCGTAGCGGTGCGGGATGAGCCGTCGCGCGACCACATGGCCGAACTCGGCGTCAAGGCCGAACCGATCCTGGCGTCGGACGTCGCGCTGCGCATGCCGGCGGGCGATGCACCCGACTTAGGGCGACGAACCAAGGTCGGGTTGAACGTGTCGGGTCTGTTGATGGGCGGCGGATACACCGGCCAGAACGAATTCGGGATCGCCGTCGATTATCCGGCCTTGATCGACGCGTTGATCGTCTTCTTTCAGGGGCAGGGGGCAGAGGTGCATCTGATCCCGCATGTGATCGTCCCGGATGGTCCGATGGTGGGCGAGGATGATTTCCGCGCCTGCGAAGCCCTTGCCGCACAGCACGACGGAACGATCCTGGCACCTGCGTTCGCCTCTCCGCCCGAAGCCAAGGGCTACATCGCGGCGATGGATTTCTTTATGGGCGCGCGGATGCACGCGTGCATTGCGGCCTTTTCGACCGGGGTGCCGGTCGTGCCCATGGCCTACAGCCGCAAGTTCGCGGGCCTGTTCGGATCGCTCGGCTATGGCCGTACCGTCGATTGCACGTCGCAGGATGGCGCACAGATCATGGCGGCGGTCCGCGCGGCATGGGTCGCTCGTGCCACGGTCGCCCGCGAAGTCGCGCAGGCGGCGGACCGTGGCCGGATGCGCCTGCGCCGCTACGAGGATGCGCTCCGGGGCGTTTTGGCCAAGACGTGAGCCCGCGCGCCGCGATCATCATTCCCCATAAGGACGATCAGGCCCGGCTGACCCGCTGTATGGCGGCATTGAAGGTGCCCGATGACGTTGAAGTCGTGGTCGTCGACAACGCGTCCCGCGCGCCCGTCGATGCAGGCATGGCGCGCCTGATCGTGGAGGCGCAGGCCGGCGCGGCTGCCGCGCGCAACCGGGGCGTGGCAGAGACGCGCGCCCCGCTCTTGCTGTTTCTCGATGCCGACTGCGTACCGGCCGCCGATTGGATCGACGTCGCGCTTGACTGCGGGCCGGGGCCTGTGGGCGGCGCGGTCGACGTTTTCCACGAAACCGCGCGTCCCCTGACCGGCGCGCAGGCGTTCGAGCAGGTCTTTGCCTTCGACAACGCCCGCTACATCGCGCAGGACCGCTTCTCTGTTACGGCGAACCTGGTGGTGACGCGCGCGATCTTCGAAATGGTGGGCCCGTTTCGCGGTGCCGTGGCCGAGGATCGGGACTGGGGCCTGCGGGCACGGGCCGCAGGGTATCCCGTCACCTACCGCGCCGATCTGCGCGTCGCGCATCCGTCGCGCGGCGATTGGGCCTCTCTCGCCAAGAAATGGAGGCGTCTCACGCGGGAGGCGCGGGGGCTGGACCAGGATGCAGCGGCGTGGACGTTCAAGGCATTGGCGATGCCGCTCTCGGTGGTTTTCCATGCGCCGAAGGTGATGACGGCCCCGGACCTTTCCAAGACCGAACGGCTGCGCGCGCTCGGCACGTTGATCCGTCTGCGCTTTGCCCGCATGGTCTGGATGCTGCTGGGCTAAGCCCGCTGTCGGATCACCCGTGCGGGCACGCCTGCCGCTATGGCACCGGGGGGAACGTTCCGCGTCACCACCGATCCGGCCCCGATGACGCATCCGTCCCCCAGCGTGACGCCGGCGGTGATGACGGCCTTCGTCCCGATCCAGCAATCCGCGCCGATGACGACGTCACGCTCCTCCATCGGCTGGTCCACGATGCGCGTTGCGGCGGCCAAGCCATAATCGGCGGCCGTGACGAAGACATCCGGGCCAAGTGTCGTGCGGGCCCCTATCATCACGCGCGCGGTCGTCTTGCCCGCCCAGAGCGAGACCCGCTCGCCCAACTGGACCGCATCGCCCAGTTCGATGCGTTCCCCGCTCCGAAAAGAGGCGTTCGGCGCGATGCGCACCCCGGTGCCGCAGGTCATCCTGCCGCGGGGGCGCACGTGAGCATAACCGTAGTAATTCAGCATCCGAATCCCGTGAAGCAGGACGCGCGGGTCAAGAAGGCGGCCGGCGGCCACAAGACCGCGCGCGGCGCGCCCGGACCGCGGGTCAGCCATCGGCGTCGGCACCGTATCCATAGCCATATCCGTACCGCTGACCATCGCCGGGATAGGGGCACTTGTTCAGCACGACACCCAGGACCGAGGTCTGGGCCGCCAGTTCCTTCTCGCAGATATCGACCTGACCCAGCGTGCTTTGCTCGGCGGCGGCGATCATCAAAGCGCAATCGGTATTGGGCAGGAAGGCGATCGCATCGTCGCTGACCATTATGGGCGGCAGATCGAACAGGATGACATCCGGGGCGAACCGCTCCTCCAGCGACCGGAGCATGTCGCCGATGCGTCGTCCCTGCAGCAGTTCGGCCGGGTCGTGGACCGGCGTGCGTGTCGTGGCGAAGGCAAGGTTGTCCGTCACACGCGCGATCTGCGTCGCGGCGTCGGCCTTGCCGCGAATGACGGCCGTGATCTCGTGGCGATCCGTCAGACCCAGCAGGTTCGCCAGCATCGGACGACGCAGGTCTAGGTCGATGACAAGCGTGCGGATATCGGGCTGGCGTGCCAGCGAAAAGGCCAGGTTCATCGTGACCGTCGACTTGCCGCAGCCCGGACCCGGCGATGTGACCGCCAGACGGGTCCAGCCTTCCGCCGACATCTGCTGCAGCGCGCGGGTGCGCAGCACGTCGAATGGCGCGCTCTTCGCGCCGCTGTCGCGCGTGACGATCCGGTTCTTCTCCAGATGGGCCGCGTCCGGTTTGAAAATCGGCAGCGCCGACCAGGCGTCCGCTGCACCGGGCGTCGGGGTCACAATCGCGTCGGGTTGCGGCGCTACGGCGCTTGGCTCGGGGCGATGTCCAGCCAGAAGGGCGTCGCGTTCGGTGCGGGCCCGGGCGATGGCGGCCTGAATGCGGTCCATGTCGTGATCCTTTCGGGCAAGAGCGTCAGAGAACGTCCGTGGACGTGAGGCGCGCGGCGATTTCGGAGGGCGCGGGCAGATACCCGGACACGATTCCCCCGGCGACCGCGACCGCGATCAGGGCCGCGACACCGACGCAGAGTTTGCGTTGCAGGCTGCGACCCGCGCGGATGGGCTTTGGCCGGCTGTCGTCGATGATGGGCAGCGTGGCGATGGGCGTGATGCCCAACCGCCGTTCCAGATCGACTGGCCGCCGCAGGAACCCCAGTCGCAGTTCCAGCAGGATCACGACCAGAAGGCCGACGAAGATGCCACCGGCCGCCCCGGCGGCTGCCACCAACTTGCGGTTCGGGCGGTCGGGCACGCGCGGGATGGAGGCCTGTTCGACAATGCCGATCCGCTGACCCTTGGAAAGCGACTCGATCGCGTCGCCCGTTTCGGCCAGCGCCTTGGCATCCAGCGCCTGCTCATAGAGCGACTGCAGGTTATTGTGATCGCGTTCCAGACTGGCAAGCTCCGCGCTCTTGACCGGGGCGAGGGCCAGGCCGGTGCGCAGCCGCTCCAACTCGTCGATCAAGGCGATGCGGCGGGCATCTTCCTCGGCGATGCGAGCGTCGATCTCGTCGCGGTGCCGGTGATAGGCCGTGCGCCCGACTTCGGTGCCGCCGGTCGCGTCCAACCGGCGCGACAGCGCGTCGATCCGCCGTGCGATCTCATCCGCTCCGGGGTCGTCGGCCGGCAGATTCGACAGGGTTTCGCGCAGGGCAGCGATCTGGCGGGCCTCATATCCGATGTCGGGGCGGCCCTCGCGGCGGCGCACCGATTCGTGCAACCGGGTCAGACGTTCACGTTCGCGGCGCATGTCGCCCGTGTCGCGATCGATGCGCGACAGTTCGGCCTCGATCGCGGCCAAGCGGGTCTGGCGCAGATCGCGGGTGGCCGGCAGCAGATCCTGATTTTCCTGCTGGAACGACAACAGAACAGCTCCGCTTTGCGACAATTGCTGGTTCAGGCGCGAAACTTCCTGATCGAAGAATTCAAGGGTCTGGCGGGCGACGGTCGTGCGCATGTCGACGTCTTCGGCCATCACGCGGGTCACCAGTTCGTTTGCGACGGCGGCGGACATCACGGCCGTGTCGGCCTCGAAGCCGACCAGCAGGATCGTGGCTTTGACCGGGTCGCGGGGCCGCGGCTGGCCACCCGTGATGTCCAATGTGATCCGCTTGCGCATGTCCGACACGACCTGATCGGGTGCGGGGCGGTCGGATCCATAGACCTGAAGCCGGTTCGCCATATCCAGAAGATTTTCGCGCGACAGAAGGCGCTGCTGAATGATCTGCAGATGTTCGAGCGCCTGCGTCTGGACGGTCGATGCAGCCAGTTCGTCGGGAATTTTCTCGGATTCGACCACCAGCCTGGCTTTGGCCGCATAGACCGGCGGCAGGCTGACGGCGACGGCCAAGCCCGTTCCCGTCAGGACCATCACGGTCAAGAGGAACCAACCGAGGCGACGGCGGAAGAGCGATCCGTAGAAGCGAATTTCGTTCATCATGTCAGTGTCCCCACCCTGACCCGATCAACCCACGGCCAGGCGCAGGCGCCCGTCGCGGGATCTGACGGGTTCTGGCGGCACCGGCGGGGCGGGCGGCATGAACAGACCGTCCTCCAGCACCTGTTGGATCGCATTGGCCCCGATCTTCGCGCCGCCGCCCGTCATCGCATAGACAAGCGCGAGTTCACAAAGTTGGTTGATCGGGCGCGGCAGCCCGCCGGTCGCGGCGTGCACCAGGTCCAGCGCATCTTCGGTAAACAGGTCTTCGGGTCCCCCGGCAGAGGCGAGGCGCATCCCGATGTAGCCGTCGAGGTCTTCGCGACCCAGCGAGGTTAGTCGACCCCAGGCGGCGACGCGCTGGGCCAGACCGCCGAGTTCGGGCGATTGCAAAAGCCCGCGCAGCGCGGGCTGACCGCACAGGACGATCTGCAGCAGCTGATCGCGTGCCGTATTGATGTTTGTCAGCACCCGAAGCTCGTCCAGGGCCGCGATGCTCAGGTTCTGCGCTTCGTCGAAGACGAAGACGACGCGGCGGCCGGCGGCGTATTCGCCGATCAGCAGATCCTGGATCCGTGTGTAGAGCGCGGTTTCGGTCTCGGCGGCGGCCACGTCCTGTCCCATCGCCTGAAGGATCCAGGGCAGGACAGATCCGCCGCCCCGGCGCAGGCCGGCGACCAGCGTGACGTTCAGATCGTCGGGGGCGGTCTCGACCATGTGCAACAGAAGGGACGTCTTGCCCGACCCGGCATCCCCGGTGACAACCGTAAAGGCCGCCCCTGCCAGAAGGCCGTATTCAAGGGCTGCGTGGGCCCGGACTTGCGCGGTGCCCCAATGGATCACACTCGCATCCGCCAGACCCGAAAAGGGGCGGCCGGCCATTCCGAAATGCTCCTTGTAGAGGCTCTGAAGCTGGCTCATCGCGTGTTCCTATCGTTGTTTCCTGCATGGTGCGGATTGTTTCCCCGCACTGGACGGCGCGCACATCGTTAACCCTCTTATTCAATGTAAATTGGACAGGACTAAGGCGGAGGTCGGGGGACTTCGGGGCACGAAAGGGCGTGATCGGGGCGCTGCCGCAATCCGTCTCGAAATGACACCGGCCTCGCCACGATTCACGGTTAATCGGCCATAAACCAGCCGTCCCCGGTCGTCATACAGACGTCAACCGGGGCGCATGTTCCCGACTGACTTCGACGGGAAACGCCAGATGACCATGCAGTTCGACCCCAAAGTGATGATGGCCGGTGCCACGGCGGTGCCTGCCCCGACGGAACGCGTTTCCACGGGTCTGACGTACCGCGACAATCTCAAGCGCGGCCTGGACGTCATGCTCGTGCTGATCGCGACCCCGTTCGTTCTTCCGCTTGTTGCGGTGATGGCGCTGCTGGTCGCGCTGGATGGCGGGTCGTCTTTCTACAGTCAGGATCGCCTGGGCCGCGGCGGACGCCGGTTCCGCATGTGGAAACTGCGCTCCATGGTGATGGATGCCGATGCGGCCCTGGGCGGTCACCTGGCCCGCGACCCCGACGCCCGCGTCGAATGGGACCGCGACCAGAAACTTGCCAACGACCCGCGGATCACACGCATCGGGCGCTTCATTCGTCGCACTTCGCTCGATGAGTTGCCGCAGCTGTGGAACGTGCTTACCGGCGACATGAGTCTGGTCGGTCCGCGTCCCATGCTGCCCGATCAGCGCGCGCTTTATCCCGGTCATGCCTATGATCGCCTGCGGCCCGGTCTGACCGGGGCCTGGCAGGTGTCGGATCGCAATGCGACGACCTTCGCCGCCCGCGCCGACTTTGACCTGACCTATGATCGCGCCCTGTCGCTTCTGACCGACATCAGCATCATCGTGGCTACGTTCGGTGTTGTCCTGCGCGCCACAGGTCGGTGACTTATCCGACGGCATCATTCCGTGGTGTTTGCCCGAAAACGTGGCTTGAGGCAGGATCAGGTCAATAAAACAAGAACCGAGCAGAACGGGTTCAGGTATATGACGATGAAGAACGTCCTTCGGACGGGCGCGGTCGCGATGGCCGTGGTTCTGGTCCTTTCCGGTTGCAGGTCGGAAGGGGAGCGGCTGTCGGATTACCTGATCAGCGGCCAGACCTTCGCCGAACAGGGCGATCATGCCCGTGCTGTCATCCAGTATCGCAACGCGCTCAAGATCGATCCGGACCACGCGGAAACACGGGCGGCCATCGCCGCGTCCTATCTGGCGCAAGGCGATGTCCGGCAGGCCGAGCAGGAATTCACGCTGCTTGCCGAACGCTTCCCCGAGACGTTGGAGTTCCGCTCCCGCCTGGGCGAGATCGCCTTGGTCAGCGCCAACTGGCGCGCGCTGGACCGCCAGGCGGACGCGGCCGACACGATCGATGCCGAGGCACCGGACGCCCGCGCCCTGCGTCTGGCCGCGCGGTTTCGCGTCGCGCGCAGCCAATCGGACCGCGCAGCCCAGGATAGCATCGCCGGCGAGGCGCTTGAATTGCTGCAGGGTCGGGCGGATCATCCGATTCTGACGCGTGTCGTCCTCGATCATCTCACCACCGGCGACGACCCTGCGCAGGCGCTGCCCGTGTTAGACGCGGCGCTAGCCGTCGATCCGCATGATGCCAAGCTGCAACTGCTGCGCATACGGCTTCTGGCCCAGACGCAGCAGGCTGACGTGGCCGAAATGCGCCTGATGGAACTGGCGGAGCTTTATCCGCAAGATCCGCAGATCGCGGGCCTTCTGGTCGCGCGTCACATGTCGACCGGACGGACGGAACAGGCCGAAGCGGTGCTGCGCGCCTTGGCGCGGGGCGCGCCCCAAGGCGATACGGAGATGCGCAGCGTCCTCGTCCGTTTCATTCAGCGCGTTCGCGGACCCGAGGCGGCGCTGGCCGAACTGGCCCGCCTGCGCGACGACGCGGGCGAAACGCCGGCCGGCACGCTCTACGCCGCGATGGATCGGTCGATCCGCTTCGACATGGGCGACCGGGATGGGGCGATCGCCGGGATGCAGACCCTTGTCGATGCCGTCGACGACGCGCCGGAGGGTCGCATCCTGCGCGTCCTTCTTGCGCGGATGCACGACCGGCTGGGCAATCGGCCTGCGGCGCGGACGCTTGTCGCAAGGGTTCTGTCCGACGATGCGGGGGACGTCGGGGCGCTGAAGCTTCGCGCGACATGGGCCATCGACGAGGAACGTCCGAAGCAGGCCATCGTCGATCTGCGCGGTGCCCTGGCACAAACGCCGCGTGATGCCGAACTTATGACGCTTCTGGCGGTGGCGCACGAACAGGATGGTACGCGTGGATTGGCGCTGGAGCAGCTGGCCGCCGCCGCCGAAGTGTCGGGACATGCCGCCCGCGAGGCGCAGCGCTACGCCGACGCGCTTTTGGATGAGGGGCGAGAGGCCGTGGCCCTTCGGGTCCTGGCCGTCGCGTTCGAGGCGCATCCCACCGATCTTGATCTCGCCCGGACGCTGGCCGACCTGCGCATCGCGCGGTCCGATTGGGGCGGCGTCGCACAGGTCCTTGCCACATTGCGTCGGATCGATTCGGCAGACGCCGTCGCCGTCCGACAGCCGATCGAGGCTGCGTATCTTCTGGGGCAGGGTCGCAACGATGCAGCGGCGACGGCGCTGGGTGGCATGCTGGACGCGGACCCGGACCGACAGGCGGCGTTCGCGCGCCTTGTCGCGGGTCTGATCGCGCGGGGCGATCTGGAGATTGCGCGGACGCAACTCAACCTTGCGCTGGTGCACCGCCCCGACGATCTGGCGCTGCGCCTGATGGATGCCGACCTCGCGCGGGAGAACGGCGATGTATCGCAAGCCGAAGCCGCGTACCGCGATCTGATCGCCGACGGCCGCTTGGGCGACGTCCCGATCCTGCGTCTGTTCGGCTTGCTGGCGGGCCAGGCGCGCCAGGAGGAGGCGGACGCCGTCTTGGCCGCCGGGCTCATCGCGGTGCCGACGTCCCGGTCGCTGCGCCTGATCGAATCGAACCGTTTGCAATTGGCCGGGGATCGGGCGGGTTCCATCGCCGTGCTCGAAACCCTCCACGCCGAGGATCCGATGGATGCGATTGCGGCCAACAATCTGGCGTCCCTGCTGACCGAGGACACGTCCGATCCGGATTTGCTGCGCCGTGCGGCGCGGATCATCGCGCCGTTGCAGGGCACGATGAACCCGGCCGTGTCGGACACCATCGGCTGGATCGCGTTCCGGCGCGGCGATCCCGAAGGGGCGCTGCCGCTGCTGGAGCGGGCCGTCCGGGGCCTGCCGCGGGATCCGGCGGTTCACTTGCGACTGGCCCGTGTCCAGGCCGAACTGGGACAGACAGCGGGGGCGCGAACCACGCTCGAAACCGTGTTGGACATGACCGACGCGGCCGATCCCGTCGCCCGCGCCGCCCGCACGCAGCTTACCGCATTGGGCGGCTGACCCGTGGCGTCGACCGACATCCGAACGCGCGATCCGATCGCCATTGCCCCGCTCGCCCTACTGGCGGCCACTCTTGCCGCGCTGCCGCTCTTCTGGCCGGGGCTGGCGTCGCTCGGGGCGGCCTGGGCCACGCCGGAATACAGCCACGGGCCGTTAATCCCGCTGATCTCCTTGTTCCTGTTCCTGCGCGAAATGCGCGATCGGCCCGCAGCACCCGACGCGGCACCCCGCCGTTGGCCGGGCCTGATGCTGGGGATCTTCGCACTTGTCCTTGCCCTTGCGGGCGCGCGCACATCCATCCCCGATCTGGTGACCTATTCGATCATCCTGTGGACGATGGCCGTCGTCCTGATCGCGATGGGTTGGGCGCGCGGTCGGCGGCACTGGGCGTCGGTCTTCCACCTCGTCTTCATGCTGCCGCTGCCGCAGGTCCTGTACTGGAAGCTGTCGACCGCGCTGCAGGGCATCTCCGCCCAGATCGGCGTCGCGCTGGTCGACGCGGCCGGTGTCCCGGTCCTCCTGGACGGTCAGATCATCGATCTGGGCGTTTGGCAGTTGCAGGTCGCCGAAGCTTGTTCCGGCCTGCGGTACCTATTCCCGATCCTGTCGTTCTCCTATCTGACCGCCATTCTCTATCGCGGCCCGATGGCGCACCGCGTCGGGTTGTTCGCCATGGCGGCCCCGCTTGCCATCTTGCTGAACGCTGTCCGCATCGGAATCATCGGCATCCTGGTCGACCGCTACGGCATCGCGCAGGCCCAGGGATTCCTGCATGTGTTCGAGGGGTGGGTCGTGTTCGGCTTGTGCATCGCGATCCTGCTGCTGTTGGCTTGGGGTCTTGCCCGGCTGCGGCGCACGGGGGGGGCGGTCCTCGACCTCGAAACCGGCGGTCTGGCGGGACAGGCGGCGCGTCTTCGCGGCATCGGGGGAACCGTGCCGCTGATCGCGCTGACGGCGCTTACGATTGTCGTGACGATCCTCAACCTGCAATTCAACGGGCCCAAGATCGATCCGAAGGCGCGGCTTGCCGCCTTTCCGATGGCCGTCGGCGACTGGCAGGGCCAGCGCGCCTTTCTGGACCCGGAAGTGACGCGCATCCTTGCGGCCAGCGACTATATGGCTGCCGATTTCAGTCGGGGGCCCGCCGTTACACCCGTCGGCATGTTCGTCGCCTGGTACGCCCGGCAGGCCGACGGCACCGGGATTCATTCGCCCGAAATCTGCCTGCCCGCCGCCGGATGGGAAATCGCTTCGTTGACCCAATCGCGCCTGACGGCGGGGGGCAATACCTTTGCGGTGAACCGTGCGATCATCCAGAAGGGCCTGGATAAGCAGATGGTGATCTATTGGTTCGAGCAGCGGGGCACGCGCCTGACCAGCGATTGGCAGGCCAAGTTCTCGGCCGTGCGCGACGGGCTGCTGACAGGGCGCAGCGATGGGATGATGGTGCGGTTCACGACGCCGCTCCACCCCGAGGAGACGGAGGCCGCGGCCGAAGCGCGCCTTCAGCAGATGGCGCAGGCAGCCTTGCCCGCGCTGACGCCGCTGATCCCGGACTGACGCCTATTTGTCGAAGATGCGGTCGTAGGCCGCCAGAAGGTTCGGGACGGAATGATCCCAGCTGAGGGCCGTCAGCACCCGTTCCCGCCCCCGTCGCCCCATCGCGCGCGCCTCCTCGGGGTGGTCGATCAACCAGGCGATCTTCGCTGCGAAATCCTTCGGATCGTTGGCCCGCGCATAAAGCGACGCGTCGCCCGCCGACGCCCGCCCTTCGGTCAGGTCGAACTGAACGAGGGGCTTTTCCAGGGTCATGTATTCCATGACCTTGTTCATGGTCGATATGTCGTTCATCGCATTCTTCGGGTCGGGGGCCAGCCCGATGTCGATCGCATTGAGCGCCCCCAGCATGTCATCGCCGTAAAGCGCACCGGTGAAGGTGAAATGATCCGTCAGCCCGGCGCGTGCCACCTCCGCCTCGATCACGTCTTGATGCGGGCCGAAACCGACGACGACGACATGCACGTCGGGGTGGCCCGCTTCGCGCAGGTGGCCCATGGCCTCCACCATCAGATCAAGCCCCTCCTGCTGGCCGATGATCCCGATCCAGCCCAGGACCGTGCCGGCCTTGCGATAGGTGTTGTCACCGGGGCCCGGTAGGAACTTTTCGATCCGGGGCGCCGACCGCACCACGAACACGTCCGGCGCCGCCATGCCGCCGCGGTCGCGGGCGATGCGGGCGAAACTCTCGTTCGTGGCGATCGAGACCTGCGCGCAGGCAAAGGTGATCCGTTCCCACAACCGCATGACGCCATAGAGCAGGCCGCGCTTGCCGAACTTCGCCTCGAACAACTCGGGGCAGACGTCATGGTGGTCGAACAGATACCGCACCCCGGCCAGGCGATAACGCAGAGCCAGCAGCCAGATCAGATCCGGCGGATTGCAGCCGTGGATCACGTCGACCCCGCGTTCGCGCCGCACGACCCGCGCCAGCCGGAACCAGTGCCGGATCGCGTGCAGATATTCGCGGGCATAGGCGACGGCCCCGGCATGGGCTTCGGGCGGGGCGGGGTGGCGGTGGATATGGACGCCATCGATGAGTTCATAGGCCTGGTCCCAGCCGCGTCCCATGGGGCAGATCACCGAAACCTCATAGCCTGCGGCGGTCAGCGATGTCGCCTCCAGCCAGACGCGACGATCCAACGGGACCGGAAGGTTCTCGACCACGATCAACACGCGGCGGGGTGTGGGAAAGCTGCTCATGCCATGGCCTCTCGAGGGGCGCGATTTTGCATGCAAGGGACCGTGCGGTGGCAACAAACGCAAGGGATCGGGGGGAATTACCGAACGTCCATGGCCTTGTCGCCACAACCCTGCCACGATCGGTCGTCAAGACGCGCGCGACTGAGACGAAGGACGGGAATCTGCCATGCGTATTGCGATGATCGGCACGGGGTATGTGGGCCTCGTGTCGGGGGTGTGCTTTTCGGACTTCGGGCACGAGGTGATCTGCGTCGACAAGGATCCCGCCAAGATCCGGATGCTGGAGGCCGGGAAGGTCCCCATTTTCGAGCCGGGCCTCGACGATCTGATGGCGCGTAACGTGAATGCGGGGCGGTTGACCTTTACGACCGACCTGCGGGCAGCCGTCGCCGGGGCCGAGGCCGTCTTCATCGCCGTGGGCACCCCGACCCGCCGGGGCGATGGTCATGCCGATCTGACCTATGTGATGGCTGCCGCCGCTGAAATCGGACAGGCGTTGACGGGTTATGCGGTGATCGTCACGAAATCCACCGTTCCGGTGGGCACGAACCGCAAGGTGGCCGACGCCGTGCGCGCCGCCGCGCCCGATGCCGATTTCGATGTCGCGTCCAACCCGGAATTCCTGCGCGAAGGGGCCGCGATCGACGACTTCATGCGTCCCGACCGCGTCGTCGTCGGCGTTCAGACCGACAAGGCCGGCGCCGTGATGTCCGATATCTATCGCCCGCTCTATCTGCGCGATTTTCCGGTCATGGTCACCGATCTGGAATCGGCAGAGATGATCAAATACGCGGCCAACGCCTTCCTGGCCACGAAGATCACCTTCATCAACGAGATCGCGGCCCTGTGCGAAAAGGTTGGCGCGGACATCAAGAAGGTGTCCAAGGGAATGGGCATGGACGGGCGCATCGGGGCCAAGTTCCTGCACGCAGGGCCGGGCTATGGCGGGTCGTGTTTTCCCAAGGACACGGCCGCGCTGGCCCGTATCGGTCAGGAACATGCCGTGCCGATGCAGATCACCGAAACCGTCATGCGCGTGAATGCGGGTGTGAAGGCCCGCATGATCGAAAAGCTACGCGACCTGTGCGACGGCACCTTCAACGGCAAGACGATCGCCGTCCTGGGGGTGACGTTCAAACCCAACACCGACGACATGCGCGAAGCCCCGAGCCTGACCATCGTACCCGCGTTGGTCGGGGGTGGGGCACGCGTGCGCGTCGTCGATCCCGAAGGATTCCGCGAAGGGGAGGCGCTGCTGCCCGGGGTGCAATGGCACGACGATCCCTATGCCGCCTGCGAGGGGGCCGATCTTCTGGTGCTGATGACCGAATGGAACGAATTCCGCGCCCTCAACCTCGACCGGATTTCCGCTGCGATGGCTGTGGCGCGGATGGCCGATCTGCGCAATATCTACGAACGATCGGACGTGATGCAGGCCGGTTTCGAAGCATACGAGGCCGTGGGGCGCTGAACATGAAGATCCTGTTGGTTCACCAGAACATGCCCGGCCAGTACCGGGAACTTTTGACGTGGCTGATCGATCAGGGCGGGCATGACCTCGTCTTCCTGACGCAGCGGCGCAATTTCCCCGACATGCCCGGTGTCCGGAAGGTCGTTTACACCTCGCACCATGTTCCGTCCAAGGACGCCTACGGCCTGTCGAAGACATGGGAGGAGGCGGCAGGCTATGGCTACGGCGCTGCCCAAGCGGCCGCGCGTCTGCGCGACGAGGGGTTCGTGCCGGATATCATTCTGGGTCACACCGGGTGGGGGGAGCTTCTGTTCATGAAGCAGGTCCTGCCGGATGTGCCGATCCTGGGGTTCTTCGAATATTACTATCTGAACGAAGGCGGGCCGGTCGGTTATGACCCCGAGGATCCGGCGGGCGAAGCGACGCCGTTCCTGCTGCAAGCACGAAACGCCGTTCCCAACACCAACATCCAGGTCGTCGATCGCGGCCTGTCGCCGACCAGATGGCAGCGCGATACATTCCCGAAATCGTTCCACGACAAGCTCTATGTCTGTCACGACGGTATTCGCACCGACCAATTGAAGCCCGCCCCGGACGTCACGCTGGAGTTGGGGCGCGTCGGCAAAATCAGCCGTGAGGACGAGGTGTTCACCTATCTGGCCCGCAACATGGAGCGGACGCGCGGCTTCCACACCTTCATGCGCGCCTTGCCGGAAATCCAGAAGGCCCGGCCGAACGCGCGGGTCCTTGTCGTCGGGGGATCGGGTGCATCCTATGGCAAGGCCAGTCAGGCGGAAGGCGGCTTCCGCGCCGAGTTGGAGCGGGAGGTCGGTCACCTGATCGATTGGAGCCGCGTGCATTTTCTGGGGCAGGTCAGCTACGAATCGTATCAGAAGATCATCCAGATCAGCCGCTGCCACATCTATCTGACGATGCCTTTCGTTCTGTCCTGGTCGCTTCTGGAAAGCATGTCGATGGAAGCCACCATCGTCGCCAGCGACGTCCTTCCCGTTCGCGAGGCGATTACCCACGGCGAAACCGGCCTGCTGGTCGATTTCCTCGATCCGCTGGCCCTGGCCCGTCAGGTGACGGAGGTTCTGGCCGAGCCGGGGAAGTTTGCGCACCTGGGCCCGGCGGCGCGTAAACACGTCGTCGCGGAGTACGATTTCCTGACCCGGTGCCTGCCCCGGCACATCGCACAGATCAACGCGCTGGTCCCGGCGGATCGCCACATCGAAGTCTAGTTGCACCGCGCCAGCCCCGGCCCTATCTGCTTGAGCCATGAGTGATGCACTGGAAACCGCCCGCGAAGTCCTGCGAACCGAAGCCGACGCGCTAATCGCGCTGGCGGAGGCGATGCCGGACGATTTCACCCGCGTCGTCGACCTGATCGAAGGGCTGGCGGGTCGGGTCATCGTCACCGGCATGGGCAAATCGGGCCATATCGCGCGCAAGATCGCCGCGACCCTGGCATCGACGGGCACGCCGTCGATGTTCGTGCATCCCGCCGAGGCAAGTCACGGCGACATGGGCATGATCGGGTCGGCCGACGTGGTGCTGATGCTGTCCAACTCCGGCGAGGCGGCGGAGTTGCGCGACGTGATCGAACATACGCGCCGCTTCTCGGTGCCCCTGATCGGAATATCGTCCAAGCCCGGATCGACCCTGATGCTGGCCTCGGACCACCACCTGACGATTCCCGCGCTGCCCGAAGCCTGCGGGATCGGGATGGTGCCGACGACCTCTACCACGCTGACGCTTGCCATGGGGGACGCGCTGGCGGTGGCGCTGCTGCGGCGGCGGAACTTCAAACCCGAGGATTTCGGCGTGTTCCATCCCGGCGGCAAGCTGGGCGCGCAAATGGTGCGCGTGGAGCGGTTGATGCATCCCAATGTCCCGCGTATCGACCCGGACGCGCCGATGTCGGAGGCGCTTCTGACGATGACGGCAGGCGGGTTCGGCATCGGCGCGGTCGTCGCGGACGACGCGCTGATGGGTGTCATCACCGACGGCGACCTGCGGCGCAACATGGACGGGTTGATGGATCACGCCGCACTGGATGTCGCCACGCGTGATCCGCTCACGGTTCCGCCCGGCATGCTGGCTGCGCAGGCGCTGGCGCTGCTCAATGAACGCAAGATCAGCGTGCTGATTGTCTGCGACGGGCCGAAACCCGTCGGCGTTCTTCACATTCACGACCTACTCCGGGCAGGTGTCGCATGAAGACCGTTCTGATGATCCCGGCGCGCTATGCCTCCACGCGCTATCCCGGAAAACCGCTGGCCGAGCTGCGCCAAAAGGACGGGACGGTGAAGACCCTGATCGAGATGACGTGGGACGCGGCGCAACTGGTGGGCGGCGTCGATGCCATACATGTCGTGACCGACGACGACCGGATCCGCGATGTGGCACAGGGGTTCGGGGCCTCCGTCCTGATGACCTCCCCGCAGGCGGCGAACGGCACCGAGCGGTGTGCCGAAGCGTTGGCGCAGGTCGATGCCGATCTGATCGTGAACCTTCAGGGCGACGCGCCCCTGACCCCACCGTGGTTCGTGGAAGCGCTGATCGAACGGATGCGCTCGGACGAGGCGGCGCAGGTCGCGACCCCGGTTCTGCGCTGCGACCGGCAAACCTACGACATGTTCGTCGAAGACCGGAAGGCGGGTCGCGTCGGTGGCACCTGCGCGGTCTTCGACACGAACCTGCACGGCCTGTATTTCTCCAAGGAAGTGATCCCCTACATCGCGCCCGGCAAGGTGCCCGACCCGGTGCCGGTGTTTCACCACGTCGGCGTCTATGCCTACCGCCCGTCAGCCCTGAAGGCCTATGTCGACTGGCCCGAAGGCGTGCTGGAGGCGCGGGAGGGGCTGGAGCAGCTGCGGTTCATGGAAAACGGCGCCACCGTCGCCTGCGTCGAAGTCGACGCCCGGGGCCGCGTCTTCTGGGAATTGAACAACCCCGAGGACGTCCCCCGTATCGAAGCCGTGCTAGGAGCCTGACATGGACCCGCTGAAATCCAAGGTAATCGATGTCTCCGGCATCAAGGTGGGCGGGGCGGAGCCGTTCGCCCTGATCACCGGCCCGTGCCAACTCGAATCCCTCGACCATTCGCGCATGATGGCCGAACGCATCGCCGCCGCCTGCGCGCCGACAGGCACGCGGTTCATCTTCAAGGCCAGCTATGACAAGGCGAACCGGTCGTCTCTGGGGTCCGAGCGGGGACTGGGGATGGAGGAGGGGCTGCGCATCCTCGATCAGATCAAATCGGAATTCGGCTGCCCCGTTTTGACGGACGTCCACCTGCCCGATCATTGCGCACCGGCGGCAGAAGTCTGCGATGTCCTTCAGATCCCGGCGTTCCTGTCGCGCCAGACGGACCTGTTGCTGGCCGCCGGCGAGACGATGCGCGCGATCAACATCAAGAAGGGACAGTTCCTGGCCCCATGGGACATGGCAAATGTCGCCAAGAAAGTCGCCAGTACGGGCAACGAGACGATCATGCTTTGCGATCGGGGCACATCTTTCGGCTACAACACTCTGGTCAGCGATTTCCGGGGCCTGCCGACCATGGAGGCGACGGGCTACCCCACCGTCTTCGACGCGACCCATTCGGTGCAGCAGCCCGGCGGTCAAGGCGACACATCCGGCGGTCAGCGGGAGTTCGCACCGGTTCTGGCCCGTGCCGCCGTCGCGGTCGGCGTCTCCGCGCTGTTCATCGAAACACATCAGGATCCCGACAACGCGCCCAGCGACGGGCCGAACATGATCCCCGTGGAGCGGATGGAGCAGTTGATCGGGGAGTTGCGCGCCTTCGACGACCTGCGCAAAGGCTGAGGTTCCCGGCGGGGGCATCCCCGCTGGTACCCGCACGTATTTCCGACCAGAGAAAGAAGCCGATGTTCGATTGGATCGTATCCTTGCTGGCGCGGGGCGGGTATTTCGCCTTCGGCTGGCTGATGTTCATCGAGACGGTGTTCCCGCCGATCCCGTCCGAGGTTCTGGTGCCGCTGGCGGGTTTCCTTGCGGCGGAAGGGACGTTCAACTTGGTGGCTGTCGTCATCGTCGGCACGCTGGGGTCCACCATCGGGGCCGTCTTCTGGTACTGGGTCGGGTGGAAGGTCGGAGAGCGCCGGCTGCGCAAGCTGGCGAAAAAGCACGGACGCTGGCTGACGATGACGCCGCAGGATGTGGACGCGACGGGTGCGTGGTTCCGGCGCAAGGGGATCTGGGCGGTGTTCATCGCACGGATGCTGCCCGGCCCGCGTTCCATGATCTCGGTCCCGGCGGGCATGGCGCACATGCCGATGCTGCCCTTCCTGACCGCCACCTTCCTGGGCACGGGGATCTGGGTCGGGTTCCTTGCGGTGCTGGGCTATGTTCTGCAATCGCAATACGACCGGGTCGCCGAATACCTCGACCCGATGATCTATGTGATGCTGGCCGCCGGTCTGGGATACTACATCTGGCGTCTGGTCCAGCGGCGCGGCACCGCCTAGCGCGGCAGCGGGTTCGTCGCGGTTTTGTAGGCCGACCAATCCTCGATGTCGGGATAGTGCTGCTTGCGCCAGGCGCGGACCTTCGGGTTCATCATCCGTCGCCAAATCGGGGGCACCATCGCGGCGGCCGTCATCACCGGATACCCGGCCGGAAGCTGCGGTGCCTCGTCCGCGTCATAGGTCTGCAACAGGGGAAACGGGCGGTCGGGTTTGTAGTGGTGGTCCGAATGGCGCTGCAGATTGATGAGCAGCCAGTTCGACGCCTTCTGATCCGAATTCCACGAATGATGCGGGCGCACCGGTTCGTATTTTCCGTCCCCCAGATGGCGGCGCGTCAGGCCGTAGTGTTCAATGTAATTGACCAGCTCCAGCTGCCAGATCGCGGTGATCGCCTGCACCATAAACAGCAGCAGGCCGACCCACCCGCCAAGAATGACGGCAAGCGTCAGGAACCCCAGTTGCAACGCGGCATAGCGCCAGAACGGGTTCGATCGATCCGTCACCGGCAGCTTCTTGCGGGCCAGCATCGCCTTTTCCGCGTGCACGGCGGACAGGAAACTGTCGCGCAGCACCCGGATCAGGAAGCGCGGAAACCCTTCGTTATAGCGCGACGTCGCCGGATCGCGGGGCGTGGCGACATAGCGGTGATGCACCAGCAGATGTTCGGACCGGAAATGCGAATAAAGGACCATCGCCAGCAGGATGTCCGCCATCCAACGGTCGACCTTCGGTTTCTGATGCATCAATTCGTGCGCGTAATTGATGCCCACGGTGCCCGACGCGATCCCCATGCCGAAGAACAGACCCCACATTTCCAGCCCCGACAGGTGATCTGCGCGTGTGACGTACCAGATCAGCCAGAAAAGCGTGACGAATTGCACCGGGGCCCAGATCAGCGTGATCGCGCGGTACCACTGCAGGCCCGTCCGCTCCATATTGGGGTCGGCGTTCGTCTCCTCCTGCCCGGCAAGGGCATCGAGAATTGAATAAAGCCCCCAGGAATAAAGCGGCGTCAGCGCCACCCACCAACCACCTTGCAACGCGCCGATCACGACGATCGGGATCAGCGTCAGCGACACCCAGAACGGAAGGGCGGCTAGCGGGCGACGCACGACGGCGTCGGGCAGGGTCGTGATGGTCATGGACGGTCGTTCCCGAATGGTCGGGCCAACGATACTCCACCGGGTATCGTTCGCTCAAGCGCCCGTGCGGAAACGCCGCGTCACGGTTCGGGGAACGCCGCGCGAAACGCCTTGGCGAAAACGGTCGGAAGGGCCGCCGGGTCAAGCGTCGTCCACTCTCCGCGATCCGGATTGCCGCGCTTCGACGTCGCCATGACCTTCAGCGTCAGATGAAAATGCGTGAACGTGTGGCGTACGTCCCCGGCATCGCGCCAGCGGGCGTCGAACGGTGCGGCGGGCAGGGGGCGATCGGACCAGTCGGACGTCGGAAAGGCCAGCATTCCGCCCAGCAGACCCTTCGACGGTCGCGTCTCCACCAGATAATCCGCGCCGTTCTTCGCCAGGTAGACATATCCGCGCCGTTCCGGCTTGGGCACCTTTGCCGCCTTGCGCGGCAAGGTCTCTGCGATGCCAGCTTTCCGTCCCGCACAGGCGTCGCGCAGGGGGCAGAGCACGCAGGCCGGCGACTTCGGCGTGCAGATCGTGGCGCCAAGGTCCATGACCGCCTGGGCATGGTCGCCGGGGCGGTCCTCGGGCGTCAGTATGTCGGCCAACGCGTGGATTTCCGGCTTGGCCGCCGGCAGGGGCGTCGTGATCGCGCCCAGCCGGGTCATCACCCGCTCCACGTTGCCGTCGACAACGACCGCGCGCTGCTGGAACGCGATGGCGGCGATGGCGGCGGCGGTATAGGGGCCGACGCCGGGCAGGGTCAGCAGGTCAGCCTCGGTTCGCGGGAAGGTGCCGTCGTGATCGGTCACGACGGCCCGCGCGCATTTCAGCAGGTTGCGGGCGCGGGCATAATACCCAAGACCCGCCCAAGCGGCCATCACCGCCGCATCTTCGGCGGCCGCCAGGTCGTGAACGGTGGGCCAGATTTCGGTGAACTTGGCGTAATATGCCTTCACCGCAGCGACGGTTGTCTGTTGCAGCATCACTTCGGACAGCCAGATGCGGTAAGGGTCGGGCGTCGCGTTCGATCCTGGCGGGACGCGCCACGGCAGATCGCGCGCCTGGTGGGTATACCAGTCCTGCAACGCCTGCGCTCTGATATCACGCATTGGTGACAATGCTCCCTGTTCCCTGGCCGGACCCGTGATGTAGGATGAACGCCAGACAGGAGAAACCCTTGCCCCCCACCCGTTTCCGTAAAAACGCGCGCCGCGTCTCCTCCCTGGTGGAGCGGGACATCAAGCGCATGGGCGAAAAGCGTGGGTTTAGCGAGACGCGGCTGCTGACGCATTGGGCGGAAATCGCAGGGCCGGACACCGCCGGCATCTGCCGCCCGGTCAAGATCGGTTTTCCACGCGGCGGGTTCGGTGCGGTCCTGACGCTTCTGACGACGGGGGCGCAGGCCCCGATGTTGCAGATGCGCCTGCCGCAGATCATCGACCGCGTGAATGCTTGCTACGGCTATCGCGCGATCAGCCGGGTCGACATCACGCAGACCGCGCCGACGGGGTTCGCCGAAGGACAGGTCGATTTCGCGCCCAAGGCAAAGGTCCGGGCCGAGCCTGGCCCCCAGGCCATCGCCGAGGCCCGCGAAAAAACCGCCGACGTGGGTGACGACGGATTGCGTCAGTCGCTTGAACGGCTGGCCGCAAATATCATATCGAAACAAAGGGCCCACGGGTCGAAGACGGAGAATACCCAATGATCACTCGACGCAAGGCTCTGACCCTCGCGGGCATCGGACTGGTCGCGGGCGGCGGTTTCACACTGCTGCGCGGCGGCGACACGGGCGGCGTGGCCGGTCTGGCCGACTTCGGTGCGGCCAATGCGCAGGGCACCTCGGCCATCGAGGATGTCACCCTGGGCGATGCGGATGCGCCGGTAAAGGTTGTCGAATACGCCAGCTATACCTGTCCGCACTGCGCGTCGTTCCACAACGATACGTTCAAGCAGTTCAAGGCCGACTACATCGACTCGGGCAAGGTGCATTTCACCTATCGGGAGGTGTTCTTCGACCGCTACGGCCTCTGGGCGGCAATGGTTGCGCGCTGTGCGGGCAACGACCGGTACTTCGGCGTGGCCGACCTTCTGTATCAAAAGCAGGGCGAATGGGCGCGTCAGACCGATGCCGCCTCGGTCGCCGAAAGCCTCAAGCGGATCGGCGCGCTGGCCGGTCTGTCGCAGGACACGGTCGATGCCTGCCTGCAGGATGCCGCGAAGGCGCAGAGCCTGGTCGCCTGGTGGGAGGAGAACTCCGAATCCGACAACGTGCGGTCCACCCCGTCGTTCCTGATCAACGGTGACATGCACACCGGCAATATGAGCCTTGACCAGATCGGGGCGCTGGTCGACGAAGCCGCCGGCTGAGACGGGCCCTATTCGACATTGCAACGGACGGGTCGGGCGCTTTGAGTGCCCGGCCCGTTTTCGTCAGAGGCCCAGGTCCGCCAGCGCAGCGTCCAACGACCCCCAATCGTCTAGCTTCAGGCGCACCGGCACCGTCATGACCTGCCCGCGCAAGGATGCGGGCAGGCGCACGGCGTCCTTTTCCGTCGTCACCGGCTGGGCCGACAGGGCCGCCGCCCGCTCGCCCAACCGTTTCAACAGGGACCGGGTCAAGGGTTGATGATCGGCCAGCGCCTCGGTCCCGCGTACGTCCGCACCCAGAGCGCGCAGGGTGTCGAAGAACTTCTCGGGGCGGCCGATTCCCGCGAATGCGAAGACCGGCAAGCCGTTCCAATCCATTCCGGTTTTCAGCGGCTCCAGATGCCCATAGAGGCGTGGTGGCCCCGCCGGCAGATCGACATGTTTCGCCCCGATGGTCAGCGTGAAGTCCGCCCGCGCTAGCCCCGTGGCCACAGGTTCGCGCAAAGGCCCGGCGGGGATCACCCGTCCGTTTCCGAACCCCGCACCGGCGTCGATCACGACGATCGAGAGATCCTTCGTCAGGGTCGGGTTCTGAAATCCGTCGTCCAGCAGCACGACCTGCGCCCCATCCGCCACTGCGGCCCGCGCCCCGGCGGCCCGGTCGCGCGCGACCCAGGTGGGCGCGAAGGCCGACAGAAGCAACGGCTCATCCCCGGTGTCATCGGCACCATGGACGGATGGATCGACGCGCGTGGGGTCGGTGATGGTTCCACGATAGCCGCGTGTGACGACATGGGCTTGCGTGCCCCGGTCTCGCAATCGTTGGGCCAGGGCGATGACGGTCGGGGTCTTGCCCGTCCCGCCCGCCGTCAGATTGCCGACGCAGAGGACCGGCACGCCGACCCGCACGCCGGGCCGTGCGACACGACGGGCCGTTGCGGCGGCATAGACCGCGCCCAGCGGTGACAGCAGCATCGACGCGACCCCGGGTCGTCGCGACCAGAAGCCGGGCGCGCGCATCAGGCGACGCCGTCCAGCATCGCCAGCAGCAGATCCATCGCCTGTTCCGTCACGTCCGCTCCTTCGGAGCAGACGTTCCAGGCGGCATGTGCCATGCGGGCGGCCGCATCCGGTTCCAGCGTGGCGGCGACGGCCGCGCCGATGGTCGCCCCCGTCACCTCGCGCGTGGCATCGGCGGCCGCCAGGCGGGCATAGATGTCGGCGAAATTCGCGACGTAGGGCCCGTGCAGGATCGCGCTGCCCAACGCCGCCGGCTCGAACGGATTGTGACCGCCGATGTCGACCAGTGATCCGCCGACGAAACTGACGGGGCAAAGCCGATACCACAGGCCCATCTCGCCCATCGTGTCGGCGACGTAGATCTGCGTGTCCGAGGTGATCTCCTCTCCGGCGGATCGCTGCGCCACTTTCCAGCCGCCGGCGCGCAGGCCCGCGACGATGCCCGGTGCCCGGTCGGGATGGCGCGGCGCGATCACCAGCAGCAGCTTGTGCCAGGACCGCAGCGCTTCCTTGTTGGCTTCGGCGGCCAAGACCTCCTCGCCCTCGTGGGTGGACGCGGCAAGCCAGCTGGGCCGCCCGCCCAGGACCTTGGCCAGATGCTGGCGTTCCAGCTCGTCGTGGGGCAGGGCGGCGGACCCTTCCTTCAGGGTGCCCGTCACCTCCAGCCGGCCTTCCGGCAGTCCAAGTGCCAGAAGCCGGTCGGCGGTCTCCTGGTCCTGCGCCTGGACATGGTCGATCTGCGTCAGCAACGCGCGCGCCGCCCCCCGCGCGAACCGCCAACGGCCATAGGCCTTTTCGGTCATTCGGGCGTTGATCATCGCGATCTTGGTCCCGCGCCGCGCGACCTCGGTCAGCAGCGCGGGCCAGATCTCTCCTTCGGCCAGGACCACAAGGTCCGGTTTCCAGTGATCCAGAAAGCGCCGCATCCACGGTCGCACGTCCAGCGGCACGAACTGGTGAATGCAGCGCAGCGGCAACCGCCCGGCCAGAACCTGCGCCGATGTGACGGTGCCGGTGGTGACAAGGAACCGAAGCTCGGGCCATTCGTCGCCCATGCGCCGGATCATCTCCAGCAAGGAGACGCTTTCTCCCACGCTCGCCGCGTGCAGCCAGACCAGCGGCCCGTCGGGTCGCGGGACGGATGCGATGCCCCGCCGTTCGTCAAGGCGGTCCCGATCTTCCTTGCCGCGCGCCAACCGCCCGCGCAGGACCCGCTCTCCGAAGGCAGAGCGGCCTGTCAGGGCGAGGTAGGCGGCAACGACGGCCGAACCTGCCATGGCGTGTCAGCCCAACTCTTCCGTCGGGGAGGCTTCCTTTTCCTCGTCGCGCAAGCGGTGGATGTGGGCGATGAAATACCGCGCGTGGGCGTCGTCCACGGTGCGCTGAGCAGCGTTCTTCCAGGCGTCGTAGGCGCTGGCGTAGTCGGGATACATGCCGACGATGTCGATCTTGTCCATGTCGGCGAATTGCGTTGAACTGGGGTTCACCAGTTCGCCACCGAAGACGAGGTGCAGGCGTTGGACCATTGGGGCCTCCTGTTGGATTGTGTCACCGCCTGTTAGCGCGTCCGGCGCGCCGCGAAAACCGCGCAGGTCGATTCAGATCAGCCGGTCCAGCAGGGCCTCCGCGATCGCGGGCGATCCCGCGACGACCCCGTCGAGTTGCGGATGCGAATTGTTGAAGCGCAAGGTTGCCCCGCGCTGCGACGCGATCCGGCCCCCCGCTTCGGCCACCAAAAGGGCCCCGGCCGCGATGTCCCATTCCCAGGCCATGCGCAGGGTGATCATCGCATCGAACCGCCCTCCCGCGACCAGAGCCAGGCGGTAGGCCAGCGACGATCGGAAGCACTGCTCGACCGGCGGGGTGCCCCCGGTCCAGCGGTCGTTGTCGAAATTCGATTTCGCCCCCAGAACCGTGGCTCCCGCCAGAGCGGCGCGACCCGTCGGCCCGATGGCAGCCCCGTTCAACGTCGCACCGCCGCCTTGATGCGCCAGATACATCCGGTCCAGCATCGGCAGATGCACCGCCGCCGCGATCGGCACACCACATCGCACGATAGCGAGCGAATGGCTGAAGCTGCGGGATCCTTCGATGAATGCACGGGTGCCGTCGATCGGGTCGATGATGAACACCGTGTCGGTGTCCAGACGCTCCGGCCCGTCGGCCGTTTCCTCGGACAACCAGCCATAGGCGGGGCGCGCGGCCCGCAGGCTGTCGCGCAGCATGGTGTCGATTTCCAGATCGGCCTCGGTGACGGGGCCTTGCCCGTCGCCCTTGTCCCATGTCTTCGGGCCGTTGCCGAAATGCCGACGCGCGATATCGCCCGCCGCCAGGGCGGCGTCTCGCAACAGGGTCAGGTCTGCCTTCGGATCATGCGCCGGCAATCGTCAGCCCTTCGACCAGCAGCGATGGAACCTGGCGACCGACGTGAAGCCGCGCGTCGTTCGCGGGCCGAATCGACATCAACATATCGCGCAGGTTGCCGGCCACGGTGCATTCGTTGACCGGGCGCACGATCTGGCCGTTTTCGACCCAGAAACCCGACGCCCCACGGGAATAATCGCCGGTCGTCGCATTGATGGACGACCCGATCATCGACGTGATCAGAAGCCCGCTTCCCATGTCGGCCAGAAGATCTGCGCGGGTGGCATCGCCAGACGTCAGGCGAACGTTCGTCACCGACGGAGACGGCGGTGAGGAGGTGCCGCGTGCCCCGTTGCCGGTACTGGCCATCCCCAACTTGCGCCCCGTCGCCAGGTCCAGCGTCCAGCCCATCAGCACCCCGTCGCGCACGATGTCGCGCGCGGCCACCGGCAGGCCTTCGCCGTCGAACGGGCGGGAGCCGGAAATTCGGGGCATCAGCGGATCTTCCACAAGCGACAGATGCGATGGCAGCACCGCTTCGCCCAGGGCATCGCGCAGATAGGTCGCGCCGCGCGCCACGGCCGACCCGCTCACGGCCCCCAGAAGGTGACCGATCAACTGTCCGGCGACACGCTCGTCATAGATGACCGGATAGGCCCCGGTGGGCGGCTTGGCGGACCCTGATCGCGCAATCGTCCGCTCCCCCGCGATGCGACCCACGTCTTCGGGGCTGTCAAGGTCGGCGCGGTGAATGCGGCTGTCGCCGTAGTAATCGCGCTCCATCCCCGTGCCAGACCCGGTGATCGCCACGCAGGACAGCGACGTGCCCGTGCGACGGTATCCGCCCTCGAACCCATTGGTGGCGGCAAGGTGGATGCGTCGATCGCCGTATCCAGCACCGGCCCCGGACACTTGGCTGACGCCACCCACCGCAAGGGCGGCGGCTTCGGCACGGGCGGCCATGTCCTGTAGGTCGGTGGGCGACAATGCCGGGCTGTCGTCCACCAGGTCGAGTGCGGCCACGTCCCAGTCGCGGGCCAACTGATCGGGCTCGGCCAGCCCGCACCAGGGGTCTTCGGGCGCTTCGCGCGCCATGGCGACGGCGCGTTCGGCCATCATCGCCAATGTTTCGGGTTTGATGTCCGACGCGGACACGCAGGCCTGACGCTTGCCCAGCAGGACGCGCAGCCCGATCTCCACCCCTTCGGAGCGTTCCGCATGCTCCAACTTGCCCTTCAGAACGTCGATCGACACGGATGTCCCGTCCACGGCAAGCGCATCCGCCGCATCGGCCCCGGCCGCTTTGGCCGCCTTGAGCAGCGCCGCGGTCAGATCGGAAAGTTCAGTCATCGGGCACCTCGTTTGCACCCCCCGCAGGTAGCCCCGCACCCCCAGGGGAACAAGGCTACCACGTGGTCGCGGCGGAAATTTCGGGGTCGATGCGGGTGCGGCCGACGCCTATTTCAGCGGCATTCCATTGGCTGTGATGCCGCCGCCGGGCGTGAACTCGATCGTCGATTCCAGCTGATCGTCGCCCACGGGTCGCGCGACGGCCCCGGCCATGCCTTTCACGAAGGCGGCCTGTTCTGCCGGGATGAAGCCCAGGGCCACGATCCGGTCGATCAGGGCAAAGCCCCCGTCCAGCGCCAGTTCCACCGTGCCCACAGGCTCGGGGATGATCGTTTCCTCGGGGAAGTCGACGTCGCCCGTCCCGCGCAATTCCGCGCCCGCCAGCGTGACCAGCAGTTGGTTAAGCGTCAGGGTCTTCAGGCTGCCCGGAGGGCCGGTCATCGCCGCCATCGCGTCGGGGTCGCCGAACATGTCGACGTTCATCACCGCGGTGCCGTCCATGTCCACCACGACGGTTGCCGGATCGCGGGGCAACTGCCCGGTCGGATCGAACAGGCCCCAGAGCGTCTCGTCCAGGGCAAGCTCGCGCAGGATGATTTGCAGGCCGAACGGCTTTTCGCTGCCCGGCGCTCCGATGGGCAGGGTGAAGGCGCTGCGGACTTCTTGCATCGAGACGTCCACGGGCAAGGGGAAACCGGGCACCTGGGCCGTGATCTGCCCGCCCACGGATCCGAGGGCATAGGTCAGCGCATCCCGGCTCATGTCCAACTCGATGGTGCCGCTCTCGGACGTGCCCGCAATGTCGAGTGGTCCGTCGGGGGTAGTGCCGGCGACGGTCAGGGTGCTGCCGCTGTGGTCGATCGAGCCGTCGTAGAAGATGTTCATGTCCGACAGGCCCAAAACCGGTCCGGTCGGCACCTCCCCGTAGGTGCCGTCGAATTCCGACCTCACTCCGGTCATTGCATACGAAAAGGTCACCTCATCGTCGCCGTTCGCGAAGGTGGAGCCGATGTCCACGCCGTCGACGGCGTATGTCTGGGCAAAGCCCTGCCCATCCGGGCCGAACCCGGAGCGATAGACGCTTTCCAACCCGTCAAGGCGCATCGTTACGGTATTGGGGTCCGTCGTGCCGTCCCCGGCGTCCAGAACGGTGTCGACTTCGATGGTCATCGTGTCGGCGGCGATGTCGTAAATCCGTTCCCCGCCATCCTCGCGCGCCACGATCGACAGGTCCGCGTGCCGCAGACGCATCGTCTGTTCGACTTCGACCCCGTCGGTCACGCTTGTGGAGTCGGTTTCCATTTCGGCGGGAATCTCGATGACGACGCTGCCGTCGGCCTGTTCGACCATCTTGATCGTGCCATAGCTTGCCGCGCTGACGGTCCCGCCCAGTTCGGTCCGGTAGGTCACGCCGTCCAGCGTCAGCGTTCCGTCCGAATAATCGACCGATTCTGCCCCCAGCGTTCCGCCGAAGCGATTGTAGACATCCTGCCAGTCCTCCCAGATCGCGGTGGCCTGCAGATCGGCGAAGGCTGCGGGCGCGGTCGTCAGTACGATCGCGGCCGCTCCGGCCAGTTTCGGAAACGCAATGATCGGTTTCAGCATCGGGTCGGTTCCTTTAACATTATTTGCAGACACCAAACCGGACCCCGGCCAAGGGGTCAACCGGAGGAAAACCATGCCCGACATGACAGACAGGACCGTTTTAATCACCGGCGCGTCCCGCGGCATCGGTGCCGCCGCCGCCAGGGCTTTCGCGGCCAAGGGCGCCAATGTCGCCCTGTTGTCGCGCAGCACCGGGGCGATTGCCGACCTTGCCGGAGAGATCGGCAAGACGGCGCTGGCCATCCCCTGCGACGTCGCCAACTGGACCGAGATGGCGCGCGCCGTCGATGCCACGGTGGAAGCGTTCGGCACGCTCGACGTCATCATCGGCAACGCCGGCATCATCGAGCCGATCGGGCCGCTGGCCGAGGTGGATGTCGACGGTTGGTCCAGCGTCATCGACGTCAACGTGAAAGGCATTTTCCATGGCCTGCGCGCGGCCCTTCCCGTGATGGAGGCGCAGGGCGGCGGTACGATCATCACCATCAGTTCCGGGGCCGCGCACCGCGCGCTGCCCGGCTGGTCGGCCTATTGCACGTCCAAGGCGGCGGCCAAGATGCTGACCGAAGCGGCCCATGCCGAACACGGCGAAAGACTGCGCGTGATGGGACTGTCGCCCGGAACGGTCGCCACCCAGATGCAACGCGAGATCAAGGCATCGGGCGTCGGCCCGGTGGCGCAACTGGAGTGGGAAGATCACATTCCGCCCGAATGGGTGGCCGATGCGCTGGTGTGGATGTGCGGGCCGGATGCGGACGATCTGCGCGGCACCGAGGTTTCGCTGCGCGACGAGTCCATCCGCAAGCGGATCGGTCTGGCATGATCCGGTCCGACCGGGACGGCGACATCCTGACCCTGACGATCGACCGCCCGGACAAGGCCAATTCCCTGACCGCCGCGATGTTGTCCGACCTGATCCGCGCCGTGCGGGGTGCGGGTGATGTGCGCCTGCTGATCCTGACAGGCGCGGGGGAGTCGGTGTTCAGCGCCGGGGCCGATCTGGAGGAGGCGCGCGCCGGCCTCGCCACCTCAGCTTTGTGGGAGGATCTGTCGGGTGCGATAGCAGCGCTGCCCTGTCTGACGGTTGCGGCGCTCAACGGCACGTTGGCGGGCGGGGCCTTCGGCATGGCGCTGGCCTGCGATCTCCGGCTGTCGGTTCCGCAGGCGTCTTTCTTCTATCCAGTGGCCAAGCTGGGTTTCCTGCCGCAACCGTCGGACCCCGCACGCATGGCCCGGCTGATCGGGCCGGCGCGGACCAAGATGATCCTGGCTGGGGGCGCACGGCTCGACGCGTCCGAGGCGCTGTCTTTCGGTCTGGTCGACCGCGTGGTGATCGACCCGGTGACGGCGGCGCGGGATCTGGCCGTTGGCACAGCGGACCACATGGCGGCGATCAAGGCGATGGTGTCCACGGGGACGTGACATGCGCGCGTCCAACTGCCCCGCCGTTGACCGATAGTTAAGACATGAAACGCGAGACGGGCTTGCCCTTTTGATCCTTCGCCTCGGCTTGGGCAAGTTCATCTTCCTTTGGACCGCGCACAAGTTGATCACGCCGGACCAATACGGTCGGTTGACCCGGCATTTCGACGGCGTGAGTCCGGCGCTCGGCAAGTTTACGCGATGGACGGCGTGCAGATCGCGCTGTGCTTTCTGATGGCGATCGGCCTTTTGTGTTGGGGTGCCAATCCTGCCCAGACGTTCATGCATCTGTTCACCGTTACCCACCGGCGGGACGGGTCTTCGACCCCGTTGCGTTGACCGACCGCGGTATTCCGGTGAACCGTAATCAGGTGGTCGACCTTGCCGTGCTGGCCGCATTCCTGGCGCTCATCCTGCCGATACACCGGGACCGTGGTCGTGAGGCGCGTGGCTTACGGCGAAAGGTCGCGGGCGGTGTTGGCACTGACGACGCGACGTTGACCTTGCCCCGCCGGGCGTCATGCACGACCCTGCGTCAAACGTCGGGAGGACGCGCGCCATGACCAATTACCCCCATCTGCTGTCGCCCCTGGATCTGGGCCACATGACGCTGAAGAACCGCGTCATCATGGGGTCGATGCACACCGGGCTGGAGGAGACGAAGGACTGGAACCGCGTCGCCGAATTCTATGCTGAACGCGCGCGGGGCGGCGTGGCGCTGATGGTGACGGGCGGCATGGCCCCCAGCCGCGAGGGTGGCGTGTTTCCCGGTGCTGCGGGCCTGTTCACCGACGACGACATAGCCAATCACCGCATCGTCACCGACCGGGTGCACGACGCTGGCGGGCTGATCGCGATGCAGATCCTGCATGCCGGGCGCTATGCCTACGGTCCCGAATGCGTCAGCGCGTCGGCCATCAAATCCCCGATCTCGCCCTTCCCGCCCAAGGCGCTGGACGAGGAGGGGATCGAGAAGCAGATCGCCGATTTCGTCACCGCCACCACGCGCGCCCGCGAAGCCGGGTACGACGGGGTCGAGATCATGGGGTCCGAGGGCTACTTCCTGAATCAGTTCCTCGTCACCCATGTCAACAAGCGGACCGACCGCTGGGGCGGCAGCTACGAAAACCGGATGCGCCTGCCGGTCGAGGTCGTGCGCCGTTGCCGCGAGGCAGTGGGCCCGGATTTCACCATCATCTACCGTCTTTCCATGATCGATCTGATCCCCGACGGGTCGACCCACGACGAAGTCGTGCAACTGGCCCAGGCGGTGGAGGCGGCGGGGGCCACCCTGATCAACACCGGCATCGGCTGGCACGAGGCGCGCATTCCGACCATCGCGACATCGGTGCCCCGCGCCGCCTTTGCCTGGGTGACGAAGAAACTGATGGGCAAGGTCGGCATTCCGCTGATCACGTCGAACCGGATCAACACGCCCGAAGTGGCCGAGGAGGTTCTGGCCACCGGCTGCGCCGATCTGGTGTCGATGGCGCGACCCTTCCTGGCGGACAGCCAGTTCGTCGCCAAGGCGGCCGCCGGCACGCCCGAGACCATCGCCCCCTGCATCGCCTGCAACCAGGCCTGTCTGGATCACACGTTTTCTGGCAAGATCAGCTCCTGCCTCGTGAACCCCCGCGCCTGCCACGAGACGGAGCTTGTCGTCGCCCCGACCGAAATGCCCAAGCGGATTGCCGTCGTCGGTGCCGGTCCGGCGGGGCTGTCGACGGCGATCACGGCCGCCGAGAGGGGGCACGCTGTCACGCTCTTCGACCGTGCCGCGGAAATCGGCGGTCAGCTCAACATGGCCAAGGTCGTGCCAGGCAAAGAGGAGTTCATCGGCTTCGTCGATTGGTACGCCCGCATGGTGGAAATATCGGGGGTCAAGACCCGGTTGGGGACCGAAGTGACCGCCGACATGCTGGCCGATTTCGACGAAGTCGTCATCGCCACCGGCGTCGTGCCCCGCGATCCGGGCATCGAAGGGCAGGATGACGCACGCGTCGTCAGCTATATCGATGTGCTGCGCGGCGGTGTGGACATCGGGGATCGGGTCGCCGTGGTCGGGGCGGGCGGTATCGGGTTCGACGTGTCCGACTATCTGGTCCACGACGGCCATTCCGCGACCGAAAATCTGCCCGAATGGATGACCGACTGGGGCGTCACGGACCCCGCCGACCATCGTGGCGGCATCGCGCCCGAAGGGCCGCAGCCGTCCGGCCCGGCCCGCAAGGTCACGCTGCTGCAGCGCAAGGCCGAGGCACCGGGCAAGCGTCTGGGAAAGACGACCGGCTGGATCCATCGCGCGAACCTTCGCATGAAGGACGTCAAGATGATGGGTGGTGTGAACTACGAACGCGTCACCGATGACGGCCTGATGATCTCGACCGGCGAAGCGCGGGAAGACCCCCGGGTGATCGAGGCCGACACGATCGTCCTGTGCGCGGGCCAATTGCCCGACCGCAGCCTGGCCGACGCGTTGGAGGCGGCGGGCACCCCCTGCCACGTCATCGGCGGCGCGGATGTCGCCGCAGAACTGGATGCCAAGCGCGCCATCGATCAGGGCACGCGTCTGGCGGCGACGCTTTGACACGAAAGCGGCGGACCCGAGGGCCCGCCGATTCCAATTCTGTCGCGGGGTTTACGCCAGCGCTTTGACCAGCGCCGCGCCGACCTTTTCGGCCGATTGCGGATTCTGACCGGTCACGACGCGCTGATCGGTGACGGTAAACGCCTCCCAATCGTCCTTGCCGACGAAATCGGCCCCCAGGTCGCGCAGGCGCGATTCCAGAAGATAGGGAACTTCATCGGTCAGGCCGACGGTCTTTTCCTCGCTGTCGGTGAAGCCGTTGACGCGCACGCCTTTGACCAGCGGCGATCCGTCGGGCTTCGTCGCCCCCAGAAGGCCGGCCGGTCCGTGGCAGACCGCGCCCACGACACCGTCCTTGGCCCAGACACCGCTGACCAGGCGGGCGATGTCGGCGTTGTCGGCAAAGTCCCACATGGTGCCGTGTCCGCCGGGCAGGAACACCGCGTCGAACCCGTCGATCGTCACATCGGCGACGGCGGGGGTATCCTCCAGCTTGGCGCTGGCCGTGGCGTCACCCAGGAAACGCGTCACCGGTTCGGGCCGCTTGTCGGGATCGTCGTCCAGGGAATTGGGATCGATCGGGGGCTTGCCACCCTTGACCGAGGCGATCGTGACCTCGTGCCCCGCGTCGGTCAGTGCCCAGTAGGGGGCCGCCATCTCGTCGATGTAGAATCCGGTGGGGTTGCCAGTATCACCCAGTTTGTCGTGCGATGTCAGAATGAAAAGAACCGATGCCATGAAGGCCTCCTGATTTGGTGTCGCAGCCAAACGCGACGCGCGGCCGTCCGGGTCCATTCCCGCCCTGCGACCCGGCGTCAGGCGGGCATCAGTCCGACAAGCCGCGGCGCTGCATTTCCTGCGGGATGTTGAAGCGGCTGGCCCCGATGGACACACCGGTCTGCATATCGCCCAGGATTACGGTCGTCTGCGCGCCGGTGTCGTCGGTGATGACCCACTGGCGCAGGGTCGTGGGGCTGGGCGTGAAGACAAGCTGGATGTTGCCGTATTGCGGGTTTTCGGGGTCCTGCAGGGTGACGGCCGTTTGCGTCGCATCCCCGCCATGGGCGACGAGCATTCCGGACCGGCCGAAATTCACGTTTTGCGCTAATATGATGGACAGCGGTGTCTGGGACAGGGGGTATTGTTCGGGCGGCGTGTTGGAGACCGGATCGAAGATCGCGACCTGCTGGCCACCGGCGATCACGAGGCCGTTGTTGGGGGCGGCATAATCGAAACGGGCGCGTCCGGGGCGTCGGATCGAAAGCTCTCCGGTGGAGATGGAGCCATCGGAATTCACCTGCGTGAAGTCGGCCTTCGCGGTCTGGAAGCTGTTGAGATAGTTGCTGATTTCAGTCACCGGAATCTCGGCGAAGGCCGGGGCGACGAAGGTGAATGTCGTGGCGATGGCGGTGAGCAAGCTGCGCATGGGGCTTTCCGTTCCTTGGTCCGTTTGGGGACATATAGGGAAGGAATGCCGGATTACCCGCCGTTATGCGATGTCATCCGCGTGTCAGGCGGTTCGCCGCGCGTGTTTGAACCGATGGGTGATGCGTGGGTGACCCACGGGTGATCTACGTCGGATATGGAGCGGATATGGTTCTGGATCAGGAGGTTGAGAGGCCCACGGAAAAGCGACGTTTCGCGGCGCAGCGGTTCGGGTATCTTGCGGAGAAGCATGGACCGCCATGCAGCTTGCGGAAAACATCCGTTTCGAGCCCGCATTCTTAGCGGCCGTTGCCATCAGACGGACCTCTGCTACGTTTGCTAGAGAATGGCTTGGTTGATCCGCCACGGTGTCGAAAGGCCGTTCCTGACACGACACGACCCGACACGACGAAAGATGCTGCCTTTCCAGATTTTCTGAGAAGAGGAACGGCTGGCCGAACACTGCAAAGGAGACCGCGAAAGATGTCGAATAGAGGTTTGTTCGCGGCAGCAGTGATATCCGTCATGGGTGCCGGTGTCGCCGTCACCTATTCACCCCTCTCGGCGCAAAATACGAGCCGTTCTGCCGATACGACCGCAGCCATCGAGGCGGCAAATTGGTCGGATAATGTGACGATCACGATCGACGCGGCCGACAACACATTCCGGTTCGAATCCGATGGCATTCCCAGCCATGGATTTGCAGAGCGCTACCTGATCCCATCGGATCCGACCGACCAGCCGTTTGCGGATAAACCGGCCGAGTTCTTCGACGTGGTCGACTCGGCTGAGTTTTTCTCCGGATCCGACATTGATACGACTATCACCCTGGGGCCCGTCTATTCGGACACGACGACGGATACCTCGCTTGGAATGATCGGCGTTGCCATCAGCGGTGCGCAGATCTTCAACGACTACGAGGATTTCGAGCGGGCCGTCACGGCACAGGACGATCAGGTCGTTCATGACCATGTTGCTTTCCTCGACAACTGCAACGGTCACACGCTCGTCGACGGCACGGATTATCATTATCATGGTATTCCGGTCTGCATCGCCGAAGCGATGCCGCGGGCGGGGCAGCATTCGACGATGATCGGTGTGCTCTCGGATGGGTTCCCGGTCTACAGCAACTACGACGTTGGCGGGATCGTCGTGGTCAATGAAGATCTGGATGAGTGCAGTGGCCATTTCGGTCCGACGCCGGAATTTCCCGACGGCATTTATCACTATCACCTGACGGCAGACGAAGCGCCTTACATGGTCGATTGCTATCACGGAGAGATCGAAGTGACCGCCTCTGCCGGGCCCGGCGGCGGCGGACCGGATTTTAGCGCAATCGCCGCGCAATATGGCGTCAGCGAAGCCGCACTGATCGATGCCCTGGGCGAGTCGCGGCCGCCGGACTTCGCCGGGGCGGCAGACCTGCTGGGCATCAGCGAAGAAGAACTGCGCGAAGCGATGCCGGCCCCAGGTCAGTAAGGCCCGGCACGTGGAGAAGATCGCCTATCTCGTCATCGGTGGGGCTGTGGCGGTCATTGCGATGACGCTGCTGCCCATGGGTCGCATCGATATGTCTTCGGATATGCGCGACGCGGAGATGCCGATGGAACAGGCGGCGATGTCCGAGATGGGGGCCGTGCATCAACATCCCCCGCGTGAGATATCGCCTGACTTGCCCATGCCCGGCGTGACCCATCTGATGTTCCCGGACGTGATTGACGGCTACAACGTGCAGATCCTGACCCGCAATTTCACGTTCACCCCGGTCGGCATCAATCGTCCTCCCAAGGATAACGAGGGTCACGCGCACATTTACGTAAATGGCGTCAAAATCGCGCGCATCTATTCCGATTGGTATCATCTGCCGGATGCGTCGTTACAGCCCGGTGAGAACACCGTCAGAGTATCGCTCAACGCGAACGATCACAGTGAATGGGCCATAGGCGGCAGACCCATTGCATCCGTTGTTCGCATCCAAGGTGCGGATGATGCGAAGTGATCGGGCAATTCGGCCTCTACTCGGACCCGCGCGGCAATTGTACCAAACGGCAGCTTGGTCCGCATAGCAGCCCGTCCCGCTCATTGACGAAAGTCGGCATGCCAGCCGCTAGCCGTTGGGGTCGGGCAGCAGGATGTCGCGTTTGCCGACGTGGTTCGCGGCTGTGACGGCGCCGTTTTCCTCCATCTGCTCCACCAGGCGGGCGGCCTTGTTGTAGCCGATGCCCAGTTTGCGCTGGATGTAGGAGGTGGAGCATTTGCGATCGCGCGCGACGATGGCGACGGCTTCGTCATAGAGTTTGTCTTCGCCGCCGGTGTTTCCGCCCGTCAGGCCCAGCACCGCGTCGATGTCCGCGCCGCCCTCTTCCGGGCCTTCCAGAACGCTGGACGCGTAATCGGGCGGGCCGAAGGACTTCAGGTGGTTCACGATCTCCTCGACCTCCTCGTCCGAACAGAAGGGGCCGTGGACGCGGGTGATCTTGGAGCCGCCGGCCATGTAGAGCATGTCGCCCATGCCCAGCAGCTGCTCGGCCCCCATCGCGCCCAGAATGGTCCGGGAGTCGATCTTGGAGGTGACGTGGAAGGAAATCCGCGTCGGGAAGTTCGCCTTGATCGTGCCGGTAATGACGTCGACCGACGGACGCTGCGTGGCCATGACGAGGTGGATTCCGGAGGCACGGGCCATCTGTGCCAGACGCTGGATGCAGGCTTCGATCTCCTTGCCGGCGACCATCATCAGGTCGGCCATCTCGTCCACGATGACGACGATGTAGGGCAGCTTCTCGGGGACCGTCTCCTCGGTCTCGAACACCGGCTCCCCGGTTTCGTCGTCGAAGCCGGTCTGGACCGTGCGGCTGAACATCTCGCCCTTGTCGAGCGCGTCCTTCACCCGGCCGTTGTAGCCCGCGATGTTGCGCACGCCCATTCTGGACATCTTGCGATATCGTTCCTCCATCTCTCCGACCGTCCACTTCAGGGCCACGACGGCCTTTTTCGGGTCGGTGACGACGGGGGACAACAGATGGGGGATGCCGTCATAGACCGACAGTTCCAGCATCTTGGGGTCGATCATGATCATCCGGCAGTCTTCGGGCGGCAGCTTGTAAAGCAGCGACAGGATCATCGTGTTGATGGCGACGGATTTGCCCGAACCGGTCGTCCCCGCGATCAGCAGGTGGGGCATCTTGGCAAGGTTCGCGACGATGGGCGCGCCGCCGATGTCCTTGCCCAAGGCAAGGGGGAGTTCCTGACTGCTGTCGCCGAAGTCGCGGGCCGACAGGATTTCGCGCAGCACGACCTTTTCGCGCCGCTCGTTCGGGAGTTCGATGCCGATGACGGTGCGGCCCGGCACGGTGGAGACGCGGGCCGACAGGGCGGACATGGACCGGGCGATATCGTCGGCCAGGCCGATGACGCGCGACGCCTTGAGGCCGGCAGCCGGTTCGAGTTCGTAGAGCGTCACGACGGGCCCCGGACGGACCGACACGATCTCGCCCTTCACGCCGTAGTCGTCCAGCACCGTCTCCAGCATCCGGGCGTTTTCCTCCAAAGCCTCGTCCGACAGGACATGGCGTTCGACGGTGGACGGATCGGCCAGCAGGTTCAGGGGCGGCATCTCGTAGGCGGTGCCGCTTTCCTCGAACTGCAGGGCGGGCTGGGCCTCGGCCTTCGCTTGTCTGGAGGTCGGAGCGGGCTTGACCGTGGGCTGCACCACCTTGCGCGACAGGGCCGGGCGGATGCCCGGTTGCGCGGCATAGGCGGGATGCACGGCAGGTGTCACCGGCTCGATCAGGGCGTCTTCGGCCAGATCGGGGGCCTGCGTTTCGACGCGGGCGGCGGGGGCCGGGGCAAGGGGCGCTTCTTCGCGCGGGGTGGCGGCCAGCGTCGGCTCCACCCGTGCGGCGGGGGCCACGGCGGCGGCGGGCGCGGCGGTCAGGGCCTGTGCGATATTGGCGCGGCGCACGCGGGGGCGCACGGCGCTGGCGGTGCGGGCGCTGACCCGGTCGTCGCCGTCCGCATAGAGGTCGTCATGCGCCAGGGGGTCGGTGATCGGGCGCTGCGGCAGCCACGACATCAAGGACCGTCTGGGGGCGTGATCGTCGTCGGGGATGTCCTCCTCCTCCAAGGGGTCGACGGCGCGCGCCGCGCGTGCGTCGCGCAGGGCGGCAGCACTTTTCAGGGTGCCGACGGCGGCCCCGCGCGCGGCGGACCCGGTCGCCAGCTTGATCAGGTGCGTCGCGTTGCCCAGACCCGTCAGGAACAGCACCCAGGCCTTGGCGAGGTCTTCGCGCGTGAAGCCAAGAACCCAGGCCCCCGACAGGACCGCGCCTGCGGCAATCACCATCGACAGGAATTTCAGACCGATCGACGCGGTGATCGGCAGGATCTGGAGCAGCGCGCCCAGAGCCGTGTCACCGAACAGGCCGCCCAGGCCGAAGTCGTGGGTCCAGCCCTGTCCGGGCACGAGCGACGCGCAATAAAGCGAGAGCGCCAGCACCCAGCCGGGCACGAACAGGCCACGCGGCAGCGCGCGTTCGGAGCCTGCATGGACGGCAAAACGCAGACCCCAGACCATCAGCCCGGCGGCCAACCCCAGCGAGCCATAGCCGAGGATCAGATAGAGCGGGGCGGCCAGCGACGCGCCGAACAGGCCCAGCCAGTTGCGCGGCGCGGCGTCCGTCGCCGCCAGCCAGTTGGGATCGTCGGGATGATAGCTGAGCAGCAGGACGGCAAGTGCCAGCCCGAACAGCATCATCAGAACGCCCAGGCCTTCGCGGCCGCGCCGGGCCAGGGAAATCTGCACGCGTGAGTCCAGAAGGGGATCGCGTTGCCGCACCTGATAGGCCATGGAAACCTCCTACGAATAAAGACAATCGCGCAGGCGCGTCAGCCCGTCGATCGTCTCGTCCAGCGGGCCGACGAGGGCCGCGCGAATGAATGTCTTGCCGGGATTTCCGGCGGGCGTATCGCGGGCGAGGTACGCGCCCGGAAGGACTTTGACGCCCGTCTGTTCCCAGAGCCTGAGCGTCGCCTGTTCGCCGTCGTCCACGGGCAGCCACAAAAAGAACCCGGCGTCGGGGATGTGGTGGTTCGGCAGGATGTCGCGGGCGGCGTCGAACTTCGCGGCATAAAGCGCGCGGTTGGCGTCGACGTGGGTGTCTTCGGCCCAGACCTCCGCCGCGGCCATCTGCAGCGGCAGGGGCAGGGGCGCACCGGCATAGGCGCGCAGTTGCTTCATGCGGGCGATGTTCTTGGGCCCGGACACGGCAAAACCCGACCGCAGCCCAGCGAGGTTGGAGCGTTTGGACAGGGAGTGGAAGGCGACCACACGCTCGGGGTCGGTGCCCGTCGCATGCACCGCTTCCAGAATGCCGACGGGGGGCTTGTCGCGATAGATCTCGGCGTAGCATTCGTCGGCGAAGATGATGAAGTCGTGCTTTTCAGCCAGCCGCAGCAGGTTCGACCAATAGGCGAGCGAGGCGGTCGCCCCCTGCGGATTGGCGGGGGAGCAGATGTAGACGATGGCCGTCCGGTCCAGCAGGGCCGGGTCCACGGCGTCGTAGTCGGGCAGATGCCCGGTCTCTTCGGTCGCGTTCAGATAAACAGGCTCCGCCCCCACCGACAGGGAGGCGACGGCATAGACCTGATAGAACGGGTTTGGCGTCAGGATCGCGGGGCGTTGGCCGTTCTTCGCCTCGGGGCAGAGCGCCATGGAGGTGTTGTAGAGCCCTTCGCGCGTGCCGTTGAGCACGAGGATGTCGGTGTCGGGATCGGCCGCGTAGCCATAGCGCCGCGACACCCACCCGGCACTGGCCGACAGCAGTTCGGGCGCGCCGTCGTTGGGTGGATAGGACATGAATTTCGCCGTGTGCCGCGCGATCACCTCGCCCACCATCGCAGGTGGCGCATGGCGCGGGTCCCCGATCGTCATCTGGATCGGCGCGTTGCCGCCCGGCGCACGATCGCCCAGCAGCGTGCGCAGACGCGGAAACGCATATTCGGGCAGTTCGGAGAACCGCTGCGGAGAATTCATTGCCTGTAGCCTCGTGTCGGGTGCTCTGACGGCCCCATTTCCCGTCACGATAGCAAAGGGACGGGGCAGGGGTCTATGGAAAACCTGCGGCGGGTCGCGGGGGTGTGGCTTTGGGGTCGGGGTCTGGTTCAGGGTATTCCTCGAAATCGCCACTTTCGACATGTCAGTTAGGGGACTGATACCGAAGGGCATGGAATGACGAAGCATATCGTGATCGGTGGCGGCAGCGGCTTCATTGGGGACATGCTCACCATCGCGCTGCGCGAAAGGGGTGACCGCGTCACCTGGATTTCCCGCAACGCCGGGCCGAACCGCATCACCTGGGACGATCTTTCACAGACCGGATTGCCCGACTGCGATGCCGTCGTGAACCTTGCGGGTCAGCACATTCTGGATGTCCGCCGTCGCTGGACCGACGCCTATCGCGCCGAAGTCATTGACTCACGTGTTCATACGACCCGCGCCCTTGTAGCCGCCATCAACGAAGCGCGGAACCCGCCCGAAGTCTTCGTGTCGACCGCCGGGAAGTGTTTCTACGGGACGACCGAGATGGAGGTGGATCAGGCGACGGTCGACCTTGACGAGACGTCCGTGCCGATCGGCATGGATTTTCCCGCGGAGCTGGTCGGCCTGTGGGAAGCGGCCTCCGAAGGCGTCGACACGGACCGTATTCGCCATATCCAGCTGCGGATCGGCGTCGTCCTTGGCAAGATCGAACGCAAATCCGACATCGGAAAGCTCTGGCGGATCGGGCGCAGCCGGGGGTTCCTTCCGATCATCCGCCTTCCGTTCTGCCTGGGTCTCGGGGCGAAGATCGGAACGGGGCGTCAACCGTTTCCGTGGATACATGTCGACGACATGGTCGGCGTGATCCTGCACGTTCTCGACCGTCCGCAGACGGAGGGACGCTACAATGCGGTGTCGCCCGGCATCGTCGACAACGCGACCTTTACCGAAGCCTTCGCGAGGGCGCTTGGCCGTCCCGTCGTCTGGTCTGTCCCGGAGTGGATCGTCCGCGCGATCGTCGGCAGCGAGCGATCCTCGATCCTTTTGCGGGGGCAGCGTGTCCGGCCCCGACGGACGCTCGAGTCGGGCTACCGGTTCACGTTCCCGACCATCGACGTGGCGATGTCCGACCTTGTCCGCAAGGTCATTTGACGCCAGCCCGCTACCCCAACGCCACTTCCATCGCGGCCCCCAAACGCAGCAACCGCTCCTCCTGCATCGGCGGACACAGGGCCATCACGCCGCACATCGGCACGCCCGTGGGCATGGTCAGACCGCACAGGCCCAGCACGTTGCCGACGCGGGTGTTGCGCAACGCCATGAGGTTTTCGCTGACGTAGTAGTCTTCGTCCGTCATCAGCCGGTCCCGGTCAGGGGGCAGGATGGCGGCGGTGGGCAGGATGACGGCGTCGTACCCCCCGGTCGCGCGCAGGTAGGCGGCCTGCGCCGCCGCCCGTTTGCGATGAGCGTCCAGCACATCGGCCGCGGGCACGTCGCGTCCTTGCCGGAACCGTTCAAGGATGCGGTCGAACATCAGGTGGGGATCAGCCTCGATCACATCGCGCCAGATCGCGTAGCCTTCGGGCGCGAACAGCAGCGGGGTCAGGTCCATCGCGTCCTGCACCGCCGACACGGTGTCGCGCATGACCGTAGCACCCGCATCCTTGAACCGGTCGACCGCGTGTTCGAACGCGGCGCGGGGCGCGTCGCGGGAGGTGTCTGCATAATCGGCCAGGATCAGCAGACGCTTGCCCCGAATCGTGGCCCCCGTCAGGTCCGCCGATCTGCCGCCTTCCAGCAGGGCCAGGGTCAGGGCCGCATCCTCCACGCTGCGCGTCAGCGGGCCGATGGTGTCCATCGTCTCGACCAGGGGAACCGTTCCGCGCGCATCGACGCGGCCCAGCGTCGTCTTGAGGCCGACCAACCCGTTCCAGGCGGCCGGATTGCGCACGGATCCGCCGGTGTCGGACCCGATGGCGACCGGGGCCAACCCCAGAGCGACCGATGCGGCGGCCCCCGACGAAGACCCGCCGGGCACCAGGGCGGGGTCGTAGCGGTTTGGCGGCGTCGCGGTGACCGGGTTGAGGCCCAGGCCGGAGAACGCAAGCTCCGACATATGCGTCTTGCCCAGGCAAACGGCGCCGCCGTGAGTCGCGTTGGCCAGCACGGCGGCGTCGTCTTGGGGCACGCGGTTTTCGAGCAGAGCGGACCCGGCCTCGGTCGCCACACCCGCGCTGTCGAACAGGTCCTTCCAACTGATGGGCACCCCGTCGAGGGGCCCGCGTCGCAGGCCCAGCTTCGCGCGCTGGGCGGCGGCGGCGGCTTCGGCGCGCGCGCGGTCGGCGGTGACACGCGCATAGATCCGGTCGGTGTCCGCATGGGACGCGATTTCGGCCAGATACACATCGCACAGCGCCTCCGCGTCGATGTCGCCCGCGGCGATGCCCCGGCCCAGGTCCGCTGCCGTCGCCCAAAGCCAGTCCTGCATCGTCGCCTCCGTCAAAGTGTCGCGGACCACGCTAGACAGGGTGTGGGGGTTGGACAATGGCGGGCAGGCGGTCATATCAGAACCCATGGATACAGATGTCATTATCGTCGGCGGCGGCCTGACCGGGCCGGTGACGGCCCTGGCCCTGGCGGATGCCGGGCTTCGGTCGCTTGTGCTGGACGCGCGGCCGCGCGCGACCTTCGATGCGACGGGGTTCGACGGGCGGTCCTATGCCATGGCGCTGGGATCGGTGCGATTGATGCGCAACCTTGGCTTGTGGGACGCTCTGGCCGCGACGGCCCAGCCGATGACGGGTATCCGGGCCAGCGACGGCCGCGCGGGCGAAGGCGCGTCGCCGCTGCACCTGTCGTTCGACGCGTCGGAAATCGGCGAGGCGTTCATGGGCCAGATGGTCGAGGATCGGTATCTGCGCCCGATGCTGCTGTCGGCTTGCGATGCCAGCGATCTGATCGAAATGCGCTTCGACACCGCCGTCACCGATCAGCGGGCGACATCGGCAGGCGTCGAGGTCGAGGCGGGCGAGACGTTCACCGCGCGCCTTCTGCTGGGGGCCGACGGGCGCGGGAGCGGTGTCGCGACGCGCGCCGGCATCGGGCGGACGGGCAAGGATTATGACCAGACCGCGCTGGTTTGTGCGGTCGAACACGAATTTCCCCACGCGGGCATCGCGCATCAGTTCTTCATGCCGTCGGGTCCGCTGGCGATCCTGCCCCTGCGCGGCGATCGGTCCAGCATCGTCTGGACGGAGACGGGTGCCGCGGCGGCCGATTTGAACGCCTTGCCGGATGACGCCTATCTGGACGTTCTGCGCCCCCGGTTCGGCGATTTTCTGGGCGACATCCAATTGGTCGGCGCGCGCCATTCCTATCCATTGTCGCTGAGCCTTGCGACGTCCTTCGTTGCGGACAGGGTCGGTCTGGTTGGCGATGCGGCCCACGGTATCCATCCGATTGCGGGACAGGGTCTGAACCTTGGCATCAAGGATGTCGCCGCGCTGGCCGATGTGATGGGGGATGCGCGGCGGCGGGGCGAGGATATCGGCGCGGCGGATGTGCTGGCCCGGTATCAGCGCTGGCGGCGGTTCGACACCAATGTGATGGGCGTTGCGACGGATGCGGTGAACCGGCTGTTTTCCAACGACAATCCGATCCTGCGACTGGGCCGCGACCTGGGGATGGGCGCGATTTCGGCGATGCCGGTCCTGCGCCGCCGGTTCATCGCCGAGGCGGCGGGTATCTCGGGCGATCTGCCGCGACTCATGCAGGATTGAACTAAAAGTTTTTTGTCGCGTCTCGCTTATGAAGGACGCGTGTCCGCTGTGCGGACTTAGCTGTCCCTTATCAAGTTATATCGAAAGCCCGCTTTTCCGATTGGGTAGACCCATCTGAACCGCTGAATGCAGACACTAGGCGGCCCCATTCGCTACTGGGGTCGAGTTCGCCAGAAGGCAGGAAGGTTCGCGAGACAAAATAGCGGTCCATTACAGATCCTTTGGTGGGGAAGCGGCGGTCAGTCGCAGGAAGGTATCCACGGTGTCGAGCGCGGCCTGCCACGCAGCGCGGTCGTAGGCCATCAGCACGCGAGGCCATCCGACGCTCTTGTCGTACGCTTGCGTGAGAGTGAGCAGTCGGATGCCGTATGTACCGGCATCCACGTATATGATGCAGCTTTCGGCATTCTCGATCGTCATCCACCAGTACGTGATCGCCGTACAGCTGACGGAGATCGCGTCATGCCCTCTGAAGTCCAGTCCGATAGGCCAGAGCAACTGGATTGGCCGTCCCGCGTGTTCAACCCTCATGTCTGGAATATCGGATGCGATCGGCAAGCCTTCCGGACGGGGTCGTATCTTTCGGGGAAGGATATTGATCGTCGTTACGCCCGGCGGCCAGGCGGCGGCGAGGTCGGGCGGCGTGTCGGGGCGAACCTTGTGACCACCTCGCGGGCCGAAGAAGAGGTCGCCGATCCCCCATCTAATCGAGCTTGGGGTGCCATCGAACCCCTCGACCGCGCCAGCTTGTCGAAGCTCCGCCCCCCGAACGCAGAACGACAAGCCGTTCGAGAAAGCGATCTCCTGGGCGTCGGGCGCGGTGCAGTCGGCAGCGAGTGCGGGAGATCCGGACATCAGGATGAGAAGGAACCCCAGAAGTATAGGGTGCTTTCGTAACGATGTGAGCATGACGGTACCTCTTAATACCAGGAAAACACTTTGGCCCAGTTTTCCAAAGCATTCAAATGAAATAGAAATTTTAGGGGAATTGTAGGTGCCCATTTGATCGTGAAAGATCGATACCTCTTCTGCCTGTTTTCACGGGCTATTCTATCAAGGCCGTGATCCGCGCACGGCCCCAACCAAGCGAGATGACGAACATGATGCAGACGATCCAGACCTCACCACAGATCGTCGCCTGCGGTCGGATGTCGGGTGGCGACTGATCTGTCACCGGAGGTGCTTCTAGAAACTGGTTGACCGCTTTTAGCAGTCTCTTACCCCGAACCGGACATGCCTGCAGCACGCGGCAACAGGTAGAATGGGCTCGAACCGGACCTGCGCCCCTAATGGGATGCGTTCAAGCTGCGATCCGCAATTCGACGTGCTTCAGTCGAGTTTGCGGGCCTCGTCGATCAGCATGATCGGAATGCCGCCGCGGATGGGGAAGGCCAGTCGGGCCGCTTTGGAAATCAGTTCCTGCGCGTCGGCATCATAGGACAGCGTGGCGTTCGTCTGCGGGCAGACCAGCGCCTCAAGCATCCTGGCGCTGTGGTCGGGTGTCTTTGCATCGGTCATTGCAGGATGTTCTCGCTCTCGCCGCCGCGCAGGGCGAATTCCATCAGGGTCACGACCGTCTCGCGTCGCGTGGCCAGGCTGGGGGCCTCCAGAAGGGCCTGTTTCTCTTCCTGTTCGAACGGGCAGAGCATCGAGAGCGAATTGATCAGCAACTCCTCCTCGGCGTCCTTGAGACTGTCCCAATCAGTCGACAGGGATTGCGCCTCGAAGTAACGGTTGAGCAGATCGAGGAAGGCGGGTCGGTCGAAGCCCTTGTCCACCTCGGGCTTGCCCAGATCGCGCTCGAACCCGTCCCAGCTGACGTCGGCCTGCAGATAGGGCTGGAAGCCGGACACCTCTTTGGTGATCCGGTAGCGGGAGACACCGGCCAGCGTGACCATGTAGCGTCCGTCCTCGGTCTCTGACAGCTGCGTTAGACGCCCGGCGCAGCCAATGGCCTGAAGTTCTCGTCCGTCGCCGGCTTTCTGCGCGCGGGGCTGGATCATGCCGATCAGGCGATGATCGGTCTTGAGCGTGTCGTCTATCATCTGAAGATAACGCGGCTCGAAGATGTGCAGCGGCAGGCGCGCACGCGGCAGCATCAGCGCCCCGGGAAGCGGGAACACGGGGATGGTCGGGGGGAGGTCGTTCAATCGATACATAAAAGGCGACCTAGCGCTCCGGTCCAGTCAGGCAAAGATCATCGAAGACAACTTGCGTCGTCCTTTGAGAACAATCGGATCACTTGCCTTCAATGCGTCGAAGATGATGAAAAGCTGCGTGCGCGCGGCCCCGTCATTCCAATCGCGGTCACGGCGGAACAGCTCCAGCAGGTGATCGACGGCGGCCTCCGTCTGACCGTCGGCTTGCAGGGCGGCGGCAAGGTCGAAGCGCGCCTGGTGGTCGTCGGCGTCCGCCTCGACCGCCGCCGTAAGATCGGTGACCGGGCCCGCGTTGGCGGCCTGACGGGCCAGGGCGATCTGGGCGCGGGCGGCTTCGAGGTCGGAGGTGCCCAGCAGTGCGGCCGGTGCCGCATCCACCATCGCCTCGGCCTCGTCGATCTGGTCCAGGGCCAGATGTGCACGGATCATTCCGCCATACGCCCCGGCGTTCTCGGGCTCCTCGCCCAGCACGGCTGCGTAGGTTTGCAGGGCGTCTTCGGCTTCGCCCGCCTCGAGCATTTCGTCCGCCGCCAGGACCGCTTCGGCCAACCCGTCATCTTCGGCTCCGGGTCCAAGGGCGGCGGCGCGTTTGACGAACTCCTCGACCTCGGCCGGGCTGACGGCCCCTTGAAATCCATCGACCGGCTTGCCTTGCCAGAAGGCATAGACGGTCGGGATCGACTGGATCTGAAGCTGCGCGGCGATCTGCTGGTTGCGGTCCACATCGACCTTGGCCATCTTCACCGCGCCCTTGGCGGCCGTTACCGCCGTTTCGAGCTGCGGGCCGAGGGTCTTGCACGGGCCGCACCACTGGGCCCAGAAATCCACGATCACCGGGATGGTCATCGACGCTTCGACCACATCGGCCATGAACGATGCTTCGTCCACGTCGCGGATCAGGTCGGTGGGGGCGGTTTCGGTCTGCGGCTGGCCAAGTTCGATCATCGGGCGGACTCCTTTGTTGGCAGGCTATATGCGACCGCGCGTCGCATATTCCAACCCTTCAGAGGTCGAAGGTCGCCAGCACCGGCGCATGGTCCGACGGCTTTTCCCAGCCGCGCACGTGGCGCAGGACGCGGGACCCATGGGCCGCGTTCGCGATGTCGGGGGTCGCCCAGACGTGATCCAGCCGCCGCCCCTTGTCCGCCGCGTCCCAGTCGGGGGAGCGGTACGACCACCACGAATAAAGAGTGCCGTCGGGAATATCGGCGCGGGTCACATCGACCCATTTGCCCGCGTCCTGGGTCTGCGCCATCGCCTCCACCTCCTGCGGGGTGTGGCTGACGACCTTGAGCAGTTTCTTGTGGTCCCAGACGTCATCGGGGCGCGGCGCGATGTTCAGATCTCCGACCAGGATGGATTTCGCGGGCGCATCGGCATGGAAGGCGTCGCGCATGGCCGACAGGTAATCGAGCTTCTGTCCGAATTTCTCGTTCACATCGCGGTCGGGGATGTCGCCGCCTGCGGGGACGTAAAAATTGTGGATCGTCACGCCGTTGTCCAGCCGTCCGGCGATGTGACGCGCGTGGCCCAGATCGGCGTGATCCTCGGCCCCCGCCTCGGTCAGGGGCAGCTTCGACAGGATGGCGACGCCGTTGTAACCCTTCTGCCCCCGCGCGACCATGTGGGGGTAGCCCAGGGCGGTGAACTGGTCGCGTGGGATCAGATCGACCGGTGATTTACACTCCTGCAGGCACAGGATGTCGGGACCTTCCTCGCGCAGGAAGCGCAGGACGAGCTCTTCGCGCAGGCGGACCGAATTGATGTTCCAGGTGGCGAGTGTGAAGGCCATGTCGTCGCTCCGTTGCTGTCGGGGCATGTTTGGCAGGCCGGGCAAGCGGGGGCCAGCCCCCACACCCCCACGGTGCTTTCAGCCGGAAGAAGGCGCCGAGCGCTCGATGGGCAGACGCCGGGATAAAACGGCGAGGGTGAGGAGGATGAAGAGGCCGCCGATGGCGTAGGTGGCCATGATCAGGCGAACGTCCGCTTCGGGCATCTGGCCGACTTCGGTGGTCGATCCGGCCGCGACCCAGAGCGTGGCGGCGAAGAAGAGACGGCCCAGCAGGCTTTGCAGTGACAGATAGGTCGCGCGGCTGCCGTCGGGCAACAGGGGTTGGATGCGCGCGATCAGGAAAGGCCGCGCCAGCGCGTCGGGGATCATCCGGCTGAGCAGCAGCAGGACCGCAAGCGGCCCCGTCGCGATCGCCAGCGCGCCGGGCAGCGCCAGTTGCAGCGCGAAGGCCCCCAGCAGCATCGCGGTCAGCCCGACCGCACGCCGCAAAGCGGGCGCGAAGAGCGACACGCCCAGCGACACGCTCATCATCGCGGCGGTGATCGCCCCGCTGACCAGCGGCGTCTCGGACGCGAGGTCGGTGCCCGCGAGGCTGCGTTCGATGAAGGGCTGGCCGAAGACGAAGGGCACGTGGCTGAAGGCATACATCACGATGGCGAGGCCCGAAAGCCACAGCAGGACCGGCTGCCTGATCGCGCCCGACAGAAGGATCAGGCGCGATGGGCCGGTGGGGTCGTCGACCATCTTCTCCGGCTCCCGGAACGTCCAGGTCAGCACCAAAAGCGCCGCGAAGGCTGTCGCCGTCGCCCAATAGGGCCAGGTCACGTCGAACCGGGCCAGCGCCCCGCCCGCGATGGCCGAAAGGGCCAAGGCCGAGAAACCCGCGCGCCAGCCGCCCAGCTCATGCCGCTCCACCTCCGCCTCCCGCCCGTCGGCGGCAAGCGATTCGTAGAGCAGCGACGTATCGGTGCCCGACACGAAGGCGACCTGCACCGCCAGCAGGACCTGCGCGGCCGCAAACCACCAGAACGGGCCGCCCAGCGCCTGCATGCCGGCTGTCGCCACACCGGCCAGAGCCGCGATCATCAAAGTTCGGCGTCGGCCCCAGCGGTCCGACAGCCAGCCCGACGGCACCTCCAACATGGTCGTGGCGACGTCGAAGATGGCATAGGTCAGGATCGCCTCGGCGGCCGAAAGCTCCCCCTGGATGTAGAGAAACCAGACCGCCTGCCAGAACGTCAGCCCGGCCAGGAACCTGTACCAGGGATAGAGGGCGACGTTGCGCCTCACAGACGCTCGGCCATGAACCGGCGGAAGGGGGCGAGGATTTCGATCCGGTCGGTCAGGGCGGCGACCAACCCGTCGTCCGTATCGCGCCATCCCTGCGCCAGCGGCAGCGAAATTGCCAGCGACTTGCGACGGATCAGGTCGGCGTGGGGATGATCGGGAGCGTAGGGTTTCGGCACACGCTTGAGCGGTTCGGGCCCAAAGTCGCTGATCGTGGCCCCGGTGTCCGCGATGACCTCCGTCAGTTGATCGCCCCAGGTGTCGACCATCGCGCGATACCGGCGCAAGTCGTCGCCCGCAAAGCCGGGCGTGCCGCAGGCGACGAACGTGCCGCCGGGACGGATGGCGAAAAAGAACATCGGAGCCAGATCGTCCCGATCTGCCGTGCTCCAGGACATCGAGAGCTGCGTCTTGAGGGGTGACTTGTCCTTGGAGAACCGCACATCGCGGTAGATGCGAAACACCTTGCCGGTGTGCCCGTCGCCGGTGACGCGGCTGATTTCCTCGGCCATGATTTCGGCGAAGAGTTTTGCCGGGCCTTCGATGTCGGTCTTGAAGGTGTCCTTGCGCGGTTCGAACCAATCCCTCGAATTGTTGTTTTCCAACTGCCCGTAGAAGGTCTGCGCCCGGTCGAGCATCTGGGTAAAACCGTCCGACATCGCTTGCCTTTCCGCATCCGTCAGACGGAAACTAGCGCAGGAGGTGGTCGATGTCCCTGACCCTGATGCGCAGAAACGCGAATTATCGTTGGCTGGTGGGCGCGTCGGGTGTGTCGAACCTGGGCGACGGGGTGTCAGCCCTGGCGTTTCCGTGGCTTGCGACGCTGATCACGCGCGATCCGGTGCTGATCTCGCTGACCGCTGTCGCGGGCCGTTTGCCATGGCTCTTGTTGACGCTGCCTGCGGGGGTCTGGACCGACCGCATCGACCGTCGCCGCCTGATGATCCGGGCGGATGTGTTCCGCATGGTCATGACGCTGGGCGTGGTGGCGATGGTTCTGGCCGCGCCCCCGCCCGTCGCATCGCCGGGCCTGGCGATCGGGGCGCTTTGCGCGGTCGCGTTCCTGCTCGGATCGGCGGAGGTGCTGCGTGACAACGCGGCGCAGACGGTCCTGCCATCGGTGGTCAGGCCCGCGGACCTGGAAGCGGCGAACGGGCAGATGTGGTCGATCGAGCGGATCATGGGCGAATTCGTCGGCCCGCCGCTGGCCGGTGTTCTGATCGCGCTGTCGCTGCCCGCGCCGTTCGTCTTCGACGCGGTGACCTTCGCGCTGGCCGCCGGATTGATCTGGATGATGGTGGTTCCGACGCGGATCGCCCCCGCCCGCCGGTCGTTCCGGGTGGAGTTGATGGAAGGTCTGATCTGGATCTGGCGGCACGTGATGATCTGGCGGCTGGCGATCATCCTGGGGGTCATCAACGCCTGCGCGATGGCCGCGCTGACGATGCTGGTTCTGTTCAGCCAGGACGTTCTGGGCCTGGGCGCGGTGGGGCACGGTCTGTTGCTGACCTGCGGTGCTGTGGGGGGCGTGATCGGCGGGATGATCGCCCCGGCGGTCGCGCGGCGGGTCGGGGGCACGCGCAGCCTTTGGGTGGCCTTCGTTCTCTTCTCGGGGTGCTATGCGCTGATCGGGGTCGCGACGTCGCCGGTGGTCGTGGGGGTCGCGCTGTTCGTGGAATCGCTGGGCGCGATGCTTTGGAACGTCGTGACCGTCAGCTTCCGGCAGCGGGCGATCCCCGACGACCTGCTGGGGCGGGTCAATTCGGTCTATCGCTTCTTCGGATGGGGGATGATGCCGGTGGGCGCGCTGGCCGGTGGCCTGATCGTCGCCTGGGCGGAGCCGTCGCTGGGCCGCGAGACGGCCCTGCGCCTGCCGTATTGGTCGGCCGCCGCCGTCCTTGCAGGGACGGGCCTGATCGGGGTGCTGACCATCCGATTGCCGGTGTCGGGAGCAAAAAAATAGGCCGAACCCAAGGGTCCGGCCGAGTCCAACAGGGAGGTGCATCAGAAACACCGCTGATGCGCCGGTACTCTTTGAAGGTAGTACGTCGGGAAGGTTTCCCCAACGTTAATTTTAATCCGTGAGCGGATTGACGTCGCCTGTGACCCCTGGGGCACGGGTCCGAGGTCAGGACATCAGGCGGTATCCCCCGCTTTCGGTGACCAGAAGACGCGCGTTCGAGGGGTCGGGTTCGATCTTCTGGCGCAGGCGGTAGATGTGCGTCTCAAGCGTGTGGGTGGTGACCCCGGCGTTGTAGCCCCAAACCTCGTGCAGCAACACGTCGCGGGCGACGGTGCCATCCCCGGCGCGGTACAGGAACTTGAGGATATTCGTTTCCTTTTCGGTCAGGCGGATCTTCTTGTCGTCTTCGGTCAGCAACTGCTTCATCGAGGGCTTGAAGGTGTACGGCCCCAAGGTGAAGACGGCGTCTTCGGATTGTTCGTGCGTGCGAAGCTGCGCGCGTATGCGGGCCAGCAGGACCGGAAACTTGAATGGCTTAGAGATGTAGTCGTTGGCCCCCGCATCCAGCCCCAGGATGGTGTCGGCGTCTGTGTCATGGCCCGTCAGCATGACGACGGGGCATTTCACCCCTGATTTGCGCATCAGGCGGCAAAGCTCCCGCCCGTCGGTGTCGGGCAGGCCGACGTCCAGCACGATCAGGTCGTAGAGCTGTTCCTTGGCGCGGGACATGCCGGTGGCACCCGAGTCTGCTTCGAACACGTCGAAGTCCTCGGTCATCACCAATTGCTCCGCCAGGGCGTCGCGCAGGTCGTCGTCGTCGTCGACGAGCAGGATTTTCTTGAGATTGGCCATAAGACCCTCCGGGGTTAGCTGTTGCTCCATTCGTGCCAAGTGACGCGGCGTGAGGGAAGCCCGGCCGCGCCCGCTCACGCCGACGTGTCGCCAAAGCGTCAAATGTTTCATATGTGCAGGAGGAGGGCCCTCCGGCGGGTCGAATTGTTACAGGAAATCACGCGCGATGCTTTCGCCCACGCCGACAGACCTGATGGCCCGTGCCTGCGCCGACCTACGTGTCGGCCTGCCCGTCGCCGTCGGCGGGGTTCTTCTAGCGTCGGTGGAGACACTGGGGGCCGCGCGTCTGGACGCGTTGCGGGATCAGGGCGATCTGATCCTGACGCTGTCGGGGCGGCGGGCCGAAACGCTGAAGGCGCGCGCCTATGACGGCGACGTCGCGCGGATCGCCGTGCCCAAAGATGCTGATCTGACGTGGCTGCGTGCGGTGGCCGATCCGGCGAATGACCTGCGCGCGCCGATGAAGGGGCCGCTGCCCACGCTGCGGGGCGGCGATTGCACGCCGTGGCGCACGGGGATCGCGCTGGCCAAGGCGGCGCAACTGCTGCCCGCAGTCGTGGGCACGGTGGCGCCTGCCCCGGACGGCATCACGCATTTGCCCGCCGCCCTGCCGCCGATCGACATGCAGGTGCCCGACTTCGTCGCCGCCGCGCGCGTGCCGCTGGTGGTCGAGCGTCAGTCCCGCGTGCAGGTCTTCCGCGACGGAAGCGAGGAGCATTACGCCATCGAGATCGGCCTGGTGGACCGCGCGCGCCCGGTTCTGACCCGGCTGCATTCGGCGTGTTTCACCGGCGACGTGCTGGGGTCGCTCAAATGCGATTGCGGCCCACAGTTGCACGCCGCGATGCAGGCCATGGCCGACGCCGGCGGTGGTGTGCTGCTTTATCTCGATCAGGAGGGGCGGGGTATCGGGCTGGCCAACAAGATGCGCGCCTATGACCTGCAGGATCAGGGGTTCGATACGGTGGAGGCCAATCACCGGCTGGGGTTCGAGGACGATGAACGCGATTTCCGCCTTGGGGCCGGTCTGCTGCGCCGGACCGGGATCGGGGCCGTGCGCTTGATGACCAACAACCCGCGCAAGATCGCGATGATGCAGGCGCAGGGGATCGACGTGGCGGAGCGTGTGCCGCTGCACGTCGGTCGTACAGCGGACAACGCCGCCTATCTGGATGTCAAACGCGCGAAGTCGGGGCATCTGGAGTGACGCGCGGCGATATGGTCCTGACCCCCACCGGCCTGCGATTTCTGGGCCGCCGATTTCCCTGCACCACCGGGCGCGGCGGCGTTGTGGCGGACAAGCGGGAGGGGGACGGCGGCACGCCGGTCGGGGCGCATCAAATCGTCGGGATGCTGTATCGCCCCGACCGTATCGCGCCGCCGACGGCCTGGGCGGTGCCGATCGGGCCGGGCGATCTGTGGTGCGACGACCCCGCGCACGAGGATTACAACCTGATGGTCCGCGCCCCGCACCCCGCCTCGCACGAATGTCTGCGGCGGGCCGATCCGCTTTACGATCTGGTGATCCTGACGGATTGGAACTGGCCGCGCGCGATACGCCGGCGCGGATCGGCGATCTTCCTGCACCGCTGGCGCAGGCCGGGGTATCCAACCGAAGGCTGCATGGCGTTCGACCCCGCGCATCTGTCGTGGATCGCGCGGCGGATCACCCCCGCGACCCGCTTGGTCGTGCGCGGCTAGTTGGTCGTGCGCGGCTAGGACGTCACGCGTTCGCCGAAAATGGCGGAGCCGACGCGGATGTGCGTGGCACCCAACGCGATCGCCTGTTCGAAATCGGCCGACATGCCCATCGACAGGCCCGGCAGACCGTTGCGCGCGGCGATCTTGGCCAGAAGCGCAAAATGCAGCGACGGCGTTTCCTGCGCCGGGGGAATGCACATCAGTCCCGCGACCGGCAGATCCATGGCCCGCGCCTCCCGGATGAAGGCGTCGGCCTGCGCGGGGGGAACGCCGGCCTTCTGGTCCTCCTCCCCGGTGTTGATCTGAAGGAACAGGTCGGGGCAGCGCCCCAGATCCTGCGCCATGTCGGCGATGCGGGTGGCCAGCTTGACGCGGTCGATGGAATGGATCGCGTCAAACAGCTCCATCGCGGGACGGGCCTTGTTGGATTGCAGCGGGCCCAGCAGGTGAAGTTCGGTCCCCGGATAGTCGGCCTTCCACGCGGGCCACTTGCCCTGCGCCTCCTGCACGCGGTTTTCGCCGAAGACGCGGTGCCCGGCGTCCAGCACGGCCTCGACCCGGTCGGCGGGCTGCACCTTGGATACGGCGATCAGGGTCACTTCCGCCGGAGAGCGGTCGGCGCGCGCGCAGGCGGCACTGATGCGGGCGGTGATCTCGGGCAGGGACATGTGCGGTCTCCGGGGAAGGGGTCCCCCATGTGCCAAAAAGAAAAGAGCGGGCACAAGGCCCGCTCTTCCCTCAACTGATGATCCGGTTGGATCAGAAGTTCATGCGAACACCGAAGGAGACGGTTTCGAAGTCGTCAGCGTCGCTGAAGTTGCTGTCGCCGTAGCCCAGCTGAACAACCGCACCGCCACCGAGGTCATAGCCGACCGACAGACCCAGACCGTCCTGGTCGGTGCCGTCGTCGAAATCGTACTGACCGTAGTTCAGGTTGGCCGAGATCGCGCCGGTGGAGTAGCCGACGCCGACACCGATGTGGTCGCCGGAGACGTCATCGGTACCCAGGTCGAAGTCAGAGTAGTTGATGCCGGCGGTGAAGCCGCCGCCGAACGAAGCGTTCAGCGAGACCGCGATGATGTCTGCATCGTCGCCTTCCTGCTCGGCAGCCTGGTAACCCAGACCGAAGCCGATGTCCGTGCCGCCCAGGTCGAGCTGGTACTTGAAACCGATGCCCAGGATGGCGTCGTTGTCGGTGTCGTCGTTGTCGTCCAGTTCGGCCGACAGGGCGACGCCGAAGTCACCGAAGGAGTAGTCGTAGCGAACGATCTGGCCGTCATACGCACCGTCGAGGCCGGAGTTGCCGTTGAAGCCGGCGTGCTCGGTCTCGTCGTCGTTGATCGAACCGGAGTTGAAGTTAACTTCGGTCAGGGCCCAATCCAGCGCACCGTCGGTGTCACCGGCGGTCAGGGTGCCGAAGGCGCCCGACAGGAAGATGGTCTCGCCGCCTTGCGAACGACCGCTGAAGGCACCGGAAGCGCCGCCGGAACCGGGCGTGGTCACGAAGTCGTCTTCGGTGCCGAAGATGCCGTCGGGGCCGGAGTTGAGCGTCGCGATACCCTGGTCGTTGTTGGAACCGTCGGACTCGTCCAGGTCGATGCTCGCACCGAAGGTCAGGCCGCCGTCGGTTTCGCCCGACATGGTGAACGTGACGTCGATATCGGTGAAGAACTCAACGTCGTTGTCCGTGGAAGCAACGCCACCGTCGCCGGAGATGAGGCCCATCTCGGCGTTACCGGAGAGCGTGATTTCGGCCGAAGCGACGCCCGCGAAGGCGACGAGAGCGGTCGAAGCGAAGAGAACGTTTTTCATGGTTTTCCCTCGTGTTTTTTAGATCGTCCCCACCACGGGAATCGCGTTGGGCGTAGTGGTCGTTTCAACTATCGGCGTCGCCCTCGCAAGAAAGCGCCGCTGACCGCCCGGGTTTTCGCCCGATCCATGGTGCTTTCGTGCCACAGTGGTGCCACGGGTGCCTGAATCGTGCCGCAGTCTGCCGCCGGGTGTGGCCGGGCCACCCCGCAACACCTTGTTCGTCGGCGTTCGGATGGGTTAGGACGTGCCATATACAAGGTCACGGGCAGGCGAGGGACGGGCATGGGCGACAATAGGATGGTTCGGGGTGTCGCGGCACTGACGGCCCTGGCGCTTCTGGCGGGCTGCGGTGGCGACGTGTTCGGCCAGTCGCGCGAAGAGCGGATCGCCGCGCAGGACAATCCGCGCACCATCGCCCGCGCGCAGCGGTCCCAATCGCTGCAGTCGTCGGTGTTCGATCTGTTCTCCAACGCGGACGATCCGAACGTCACGCTGGAGGTGAACCGCTATCTCTGGGCCGCGACGCTGGATGTGCTCAACTTCCTGCCGGTGCAGAATGCCGATCCGTTCTCGGGCGTGATCCAGTTCGGGTACGGCACGCCACCCGGTGGCGGGCGCGCCTATCAGGCGACGGTGCTGATCCAGGATCCGGCGCTGGACGCGCGCAGTCTGAACGTCGCGCTGCGCACGCGCGGCGGGGCGGTCGACCGCGACACGCAGCGCGCCATCGAAGATGCGATCCTGACCCGCGCCCGCCAACTTCGCATCCGCGACAGCACCCTGTGACCGTCGCGCGCCGGCCGGTGCGCGCCCCCTTCCAGACAGCACACCGCCCCGGTCCAAGGGCCGCGGCAGCCATCAGGACCGTTTCATGACCGACGCAGCCGCAGGATACGACACCGCCGCCATCGAGGCGAAATGGCAGGCCGCCTGGGACGAGGCGGCGCTGTTCCGCGCGACCCGGTCCGACGCCCCAAAGTATTACGTGCTCGAAATGTTCCCCTATCCGTCTGGGCGCATCCACATCGGGCATGTGCGCAATTACGCGATGGGGGACGTCATCGCGCGCTACAAGACGGCGCAGGGGTTCAACGTGCTGCATCCGATGGGATGGGACGCGTTCGGGATGCCGGCCGAAAACGCGGCCATGGCATCGGGCGGCCACCCCAAGGACTGGACCTATGCCAACATCGATGTGATGCGCGGGCAGATGAAACCGCTGGGCCTGTCGATCGATTGGAGCCGCGAATTCGCCACCTGCGATCCCGAATACTACGGTCAGCAGCAGGCGCTGTTCCTCGACATGCTGGACGCCGGTCTGGTCTATCGCAAACCGGCGATCGTCAACTGGGACCCGGTCGACATGACCGTCCTGGCCAACGAACAGGTGATCGATGGGAAGGGCTGGCGGTCGGGTGCGGAGGTGGAGCGCAAGGAACTGACACAATGGGCCTTCGCCATCTCCGACATGGCCGAGGAATTGCTGGAAGGGTTGCAGGGGCTGGAGCATTGGCCCGACAAGGTGCGCCTGATGCAGGAGAATTGGATCGGCAAGTCGCGCGGGCTTCAGATGAC
>NZ_CXSU01000011.1:505582-621944 GCF_001403795.1 Jannaschia donghaensis
CCCCTGGCCAAGGCGCTGGCCGCAGAAAATCCCGATTTGGCCGCCTTCAACATCGACGTCCGCCGTGGCGGCACGACCGAGGAAGCCTTGGAAAAGGCGGAGAAACGCGGCTTCGACACCGGCATGACGGTCGATAACCCCCTGGGTGGCACGCTGCCCATCTGGGTCGCGAACTTCGTGCTGATGGATTACGGCACAGGGGCCATTTTCGGCTGCCCCGCGCACGATCAGCGGGACCTTGATTTCGCGCGGAAGTACGATCTGCCCGTCACCGACACCTTCGTCGCGCTGGATAACGACAGCCGCGTGACCGACACCGCGTTCGTGCCGCCGAAAACCGAGAAAGTCGCCTGGATCGACCAGCCCGCTGGCGTAACCGAAGCCACCGGGCAGGAGGCGATCGACGCGACCATCGACTGGGCCGAGGCCGAGAGGCTGGGCACCGGCAAGACGCAGTACCGCCTGCGCGATTGGGGTCTGTCGCGGCAACGCTACTGGGGTTGCCCCATTCCCGTCGTCCATTGCGACGACTGCGGCGTCGTGCCCGAGGCGAAGGCGAACCTGCCGGTCGAACTGCCCTACGACGTGACCTTCGACGTACCGGGCAACCCGCTCGACCGCCACCCGACATGGCGCGACACGGCCTGCCCGAAATGCGGCAAGCCCGCGCGGCGCGAGACCGACACGATGGATACATTCGTGGACAGCTCGTGGTATTTCGCCCGCTTCACCGCGCCCCGCGCCGAGACGCCGACCGATCTCGACGATGCTGCCTATTGGATGAATGTGGACCAGTATATCGGCGGCGTCGAACACGCGATCCTGCATCTGCTCTACAGTCGCTTCTTCGCCCGCGCGATGGTCAAGACCGGGCATCTGCCGCACGGCACGGAAGAGCCGTTCGACGCGCTGTTCACCCAAGGCATGGTCACGCACGCCATCTTCCAGACGAAGGACGATCGCGGTCGCCCCGTCTATCACCTGCCCGAAGACGTCGATCTGGACACGAAGACCGTGAAGGCCTCGGGCGAGACGATCCAGATCATCCCGTCCGCCAAGATGTCCAAATCCAAGCGCAACGTCGTCGATCCACAGGACATCATCACACAGTACGGGGCCGATACCGCCCGCTGGTTCGTTTTGTCCGACAGCCCGCCGGAGCGGGACGTCGAATGGACCGCGTCGGGGGCGGAGGCCACGTACAAGCACCTGCGCCGCGTCCACCGGCTTGCCACCGACGTGGCCCGCGCCGACAGGGCGGCGAACGACGCGGATGCCGATCTGGCAAAGGTAACGGCTCGTGCCATTCAAGACGTGACCGACGGTATCGAAGGGTTTGCGTTCAACAAATCCGTCGCCAAGCTTTATGAATTCACCAATGCACTGCACAAGACCGATGCCGGAGCCGATGCGCGGCGCGCGGCCATGCGCACGCTGGCGCAGCTGATGTCGCCGATGACGCCGCATCTGTCCGAAGAGATATGGTCGATGCTGGACGGGGATGGTTTCGTGCTGAACGCGCCTTGGCCCGTCGCTGATCCGGCGCTTTTGGTAGACGATGCGGTCACATTGCCGATCCAGATCAACGGCAAGCGGCGGTCGGAGATATCGGTGCCCAAGGACATGCCGAAGGCCGATATCGAAGCGCTGGTTCTGCACGACGAGGCCGTGGTGCGCGCCCTGGATGGCGGGCAAGCGAAGAAACTGATCGTGGTGCCGGGGCGGATCGTGAATGTCGTGGTCTGACGGTTCCCGCCGCGCCGTCCTGACCGGCGTGCTGCTGGCCCTTGCCGGCTGCGGCTTCACCCCGGTCTACGGGCCGGGCGGGCGTGGCGACGCCCTGCGGGCGACCATTCGCCCCACCGAACCCGACACCGACCTGACCTTCGCCTTCGTGCGCCAGTTCGAGGAGCGGTTGGGCCGGGCCGCCGTGCCCACCTGGGATCTGGTCTATACCATCGCCACCACCGAGGAGGCGCTGGCCATCGACGGGTCCAACAACATCACCCGCTACAACCTCGAAGGGACGATCGACTGGACCCTGGTCCCCGCCGGCGGCACGCAGATGGTGCTGTCGGGGCGCGAGACGACGTTCACCGCCTATTCGGCCACCGGCTCCACCATCTCGACGCTGGAGTCTGAACGCGACGCCGAACGCCGCCTGGCCGGTATCCTGGCCGACCGGGTGGTCACCCGCCTTCTGGGCGAGGCGTCGGGGCTGACCCGATGAACCTGCGCGGGGCCGCTGCGACCAAGTTCTTCGCCAAGCCCGACCCCGGCACGACCGGCGCGCTGATCTATGGCGGCGATGCCATGCGCGTGGCCCTCAAGCGGCAGGAACTGATCGCGAACCTGGCCGGACCGGACGCGGAGGCGGACATGCGCCTGACCCGCATGACCGGGGGCGAGGCCAAGTCGGACCCCACGGCGGTCGTCGACGGGCTCAAGGCGATCGGCATGTTTCCGGGCGCGCGCGTCGTCTTCGTCGACGGCGTGACCGAACTGCAGGCCGGGCCGATCCTGAACGCGTTGCAGGACTGGGTGAAGGGGGATGCCGCGCTGGTCGTGACCGGCGGCGCGCTCAAGAAAACATCGAAGCTGCGCAAAGCGTTCGAAGCGCATCCCAATGCCGCCGCCGTTGGGCTTTATGACGATCCGATGGGGCGGGAGGAAGTGGACGCGATGATCGCCGCCGAAGCCCTGACCTTCGATGGGGACGCGCGCCGCGATGTCGATGCGCTGGCCGCGACGTTGGACCCCGGCGATTTCCGGCAGACCCTGACCAAGATCGCGCTGTATTCCAACGGGGACCCCGTCACCGCAGAGGCGATCAATCTGATGGCGCCCGCCACCGTCGATGCCGACATGGACGAGGTGATCCTGGCTGCCGCCGACGGCCGGGTCGAACGCATCGGTCCGCTGATGCAGCGCCTGTCGGGGCAAGGGGTCGCCCCGGTCACGCTGGTGATCTTCGCCACGCGGCACTTTCAGCAACTTCTGGGTCTGGCGCTAGGGTCGGGCAATGCGTGGGGGCCGAACCGTGACGCGTTGCAACGCCAGGCCCGCGCCTGGGGAACGGCGCGCTGTGAAGCCGCGCTGGCTCTGTTGATGGACACCGACCTGACCCTGCGGTCCGCGTCACGCGCGCCGGCGATGGCGGTGATGGAGCGCGCATTGATCCGGCTGGCGATGATGGCGCGCGGCTGACGGGTCGCGGGGCTGGCCTGACCGATCGAAATCGCGGAAGGTACGGGGAAATGGCTGGACACGGCCGACCGGGGACCGACTGCGACATGTACAAACTCTACGGCACGACCAAGTCACGCGCGATGCGGCCCCTCTGGCTTTTGGAGGAGCTGGGGCTGCCCTACGCCCTGATCCCGACCGATCCGCGCAGCGCGGAGGCCCTGGCCGTGTCGCCGCAGGGCAAGATCCCAGTGCTGGAGACGGACGAAGGCATCATCCTCGATTCCGTGGCGCAGATGACATATCTGGCCGATCGCCACGGCGGATTCACCCATCCCGCCGGAACCTTCCTGCGGGCCAGGCAGGACGCGCTGACCAACACCATCCTGGAGACGTTCGACGCGGTTCTCTGGGCCTATGGCAAGCACAGTTTCGTCCTGCCCGAAGAGCATCGGATCGCGGCGGTGAAGCCGTCGCTGAAATGGCAGTTCGGCCGATATTCCGAAGTGATGGGCCAGATGATCGGGGACGGTCCCTATCTGATGGGCGACGATCCCGTGGTGCCCGACATCCTTCTGGCGCATTGTTGCGGCTGGGCGCTGGGGCGGGGCTTCGACGTCGACGCCACCGTGCGCGACCACATGAACACCATGCGGGCACGACCCGCTTTCCGGAGGGCGAACGCACATGGCTAAGGTTGGATTCTGGGGGCTGGGGTCGATGGGCCTGGGCATGGCGGATAGTCTTGTGCGCGACGGGCACGACGTCTGCGGACACGATCCGCGCGACGTGGTGCTGGAGGGCGGATGCGACCTGCCGAACGGTGATCTGGATGTGGCGGTCATCGCGGTGCTGAACGCCGCGCAGACCGAAAGCGTGTTGGAGGCGATCCTGCCCGATTTGCGGTCCGGTGCGGTGGTCGTCGCCTGCGCGACCGTGTCCCCCGATTTTGCCCGCGACATGGCCGACCGGTGCGAAAAGCGACAGATCCGCTATCTGGACGCGCCCATATCCGGTGGGGCCAAGCGCGCCGCCGACGGCGATCTGAGCATCATGGCAAGTGGGTCGACCGCCGCCTTCGATGCCGCCAAGCCCGCGCTGGACGCCATGTCGCGCACCGTTTTCCACATGGGCGAAGCCGTTGGCGCAGGCTCTGCCATGAAGGCGGTGCATCAAGTCCTGGCCGGCACCCATATCGCGACCATGGCCGAGGCGATGGTCTTCGGCGTCACGCAGGGCATCGACCCCGCGCGGTTCATGGAGGTGCTGCCCCAGTGCGGCGGCACGTCGTGGATGCTGGAAAATCGTGGTCCGCACGTGCGCGACGGTGACTACACCCCCCATTCGGCGGTGGAGATCTGGATCAAGGATCTGGGCATCATTCAGGATATCGCGGCCGATGCCGCGATCGAGTTGCCGATGGTGCAGGCCGCGCTGAACGGCTACCGCAAGGCGGTGGAGATGGGGCTGGGGCGCGAAGACGACGCGGCCATCGCCAAGGTCTATGCCGCGCAGGCCGGGGTCGACCTGCCCAAGGGCAAGGCATGAGCGAAAGTCGTCTGCGGGATCAGATCTGCGAGATGGCCCGGTCGCTCTACGGGCGCGGCCTGACCCATGGCAGCACGGGCAACATCTCGGCCCGCACGGACGATGGCGGTCTTCTGGTGTCGCCGACGGGGACCAGTTTCGGGCGTCTGGACCCGGCACGTCTGGCGCGGTTCGACGCGGCGGGCAAGCATGTGTCGGGCGACAAGCCAACCAAGGAGATGCCGCTGCATTCCGCCTTCTACGATACACGCGGCACCGCTGGCGCGGTCGTCCATCTGCATTCATGCCATTCCGTCGCCCTCTCGCTGCTGGAGGAGCCGGGCGAGGATTTCCTGCCGCCGCTGACACCCTATTCGGTGATGCAGTTGGGCCGCGTGACACTGCTGCCGTATTTCATGCCGGGGGACGCGGCCATGGGCGATGCGGTGCGTGGGCTGGCGGGGAAACGATCGGCGGTGATGTTGGCCAATCATGGTCCCGTCGTCGCCGGCAAGGACGTGGAAGCCGCCTGCAACGCCATCGAGGAGTTGGAAGCGACCGCGCAACTGGCCCTGATGACGCGCGGCATGGGGCCGCGCGGCCTGACGGGCGGGCAGGTGACGCAATTGGTCAAGACCTTCGATCTGGAGTGGGACGCATGAAATTTTCCGCCAACCTCGGCTTTTTGTGGACCGAGCTGTCGCTGCCCGACGCCATTCGCGCGGCACGGGACGCCGGCTTCGACGCGGTGGAGTTTCACTGGCCCTACGACACGCCCGCCGAAGACGTGCTGGCCGCCTTGAAGGACACGGGGCTGCCGGCGCTGGGCGTGAACACCGTCAAGGGAGAAGGCAACGGTCTGTCGGCGTTGCCCGGTCGGGAGGCGGAGGCCCGCGTCGCCATCGATCAGGCCATCGACTATGCCCGCGCGATCGGGTCGGGGGCGGTGCACGTCATGGCCGGTTTTGCCGAAGGGCAGGCGGCCCATGACGCGTTCGTCGCCAATCTGCGATATGCCTGCGACCGCGCGCCCGACCTGATCACTCTGATCGAGCCGCTGAACCACCATGATGCGCCGGGCTATTTCCTGACGACATCGGCGCAGGCCCGGCAGGTGATCGAAGACGTCCACCGCGGCACCTGCAAGTTGATGTTCGATTGCTATCACCTGCAGATCATGGGCGGAGATCTGACGCGGCAGTTGTCGGCCTGCAAGGACGTGATCGGGCACATCCAGTTCGCCTCTGTCCCCGACCGGGGGCGCCCCGACGCGGGGGAGTTGTCGTATGACCATGTCTTCGCGGTGATCGAGACGATGGGTTGGGACGTGCCCCTGGGGGCGGAATACAAACCCGGAGGCGATACCGGCGCGACCTTGGGCTGGATGGACCGCTACGCCTGAGCGAAGGCGGCGGCGTGTCGCCCGGCCCAGGCCCCGGTGGCCAGGCAAGCGGTCAGGAGGTAGCCGCCCGTCGGTGCCTCCCAATCCAGCATCTCTCCGGCGGTGAAGGTGCCGGGCCGGTCGCGCAGCATCAGGGCGTCGTCCACCGCGTCCCACCGCAAGCCGCCGACCGTGCTGATCGCTTCGTCCATCGGACGGGGCCCGCGCAGCGGTACGGGCAGGTGTTTGATCGTTGGGGTCAGATCGTCCGGAAGGGGGCGCGCGAATTCCTGCAACAACGCGATCTGCACGGGCGTCAGCCGCACGGCCTTGCGCAGGTGGTTCGTCAGACTGTCCTTGCCTTGCGCGCCCAATCGGTCGCGCACCTGCACCGCGGTCAGGTCGGGCTTGAGATCCAGCGCCAGGCCCGCGCCATCGCGCAGAAGCGGCGTCAGGGGGTAAAGCCCGCCCCCTTCGATCCCGTGACGCGAGACGGTGAATTCACCGCGGTACACCCTGCCCCCGACGATCAGCCCGGTGTTCTTGACCGCCGCCCCGAAGTGCCGTGCCATATGGTCCGACCAATCGACGACGAAGCCGACGTTGGACGGCGCGAAGGGCGCGACCAGATCAGGCAGCGTCGTCGCCCAGACCCCATCGGAGCCAAGCCGCTTCCACGATGCGCCGCCCATGGCAAGGATCGTGGCATCCGGCGTGACCGGATCGAAGCCATCGAAGGTCAGCGCGTCACCGTTCCACCCCGTCCAGCGGGCCCGCCGGTGCAAGGTCACCCCCAATCCGTCGAGCCGCGCAAGCCAGGCGCGCAGCAGCGGGGACGCCTTCATCGCATCTGGAAACACCCGGCCCGTCGAGCCGACGAAGGAGGTCTGGTCCAACCCGTCCATCCAGGCCCGTACGTCATCCGGCCCGAACGCGTCGATCATGGGTGTCAGGTGCGGGCAGCCATAGGCGGCGGCGAAACCCTCCTCCTCCCGCGTGATGTTGAGGCCGGATTTGCCCGCCATCAGGAACTTGCGCGCGGGGCTGGGCATCCGGTCGAACACCTGCACGGCGCATCCCGCGCGCGCCGCCACCTCGGCCGCCATCAGGCCGGCGGGACCGGCACCGATGACGGCGAGACTTGTCTTGGGGGATGCGGGATCCATCCTTGGGGCATGTCAGACGAAACCGACGACGAAAACCCCATCTGCGCGCTGTGCCGCCGACCGATCGTGCCGGGAACGCCGCAAAGCCTGCATCACCTGGTCCCCAAACTGCGGGGCGGAAAGGGCGGGCCGACTGTCCTTCTGCATCAGATCTGTCACAACGAAATACACGCCACCGCGTCCGAAGCGGAGTTGGCGCGGATATGGAATACGCCCGAGGCGCTGCGAGCGAACCCGCGTCTGGAGAAATTCGTCAAATGGATCGCCAAGCGTCCGGCCGATTTCCATTCCAAGACACCCGGCGGTCGGCGTGGGTGGAAACGGCGTTAGCGGGCCAGGTTGCGGATGCGGGCGGCACGTTCACCGCTGCCGGGGTGGGTCGAGGCCCAGCCGCCGCCGTCGCCCATCATCGTTTCCAGCCGGTCGAAAAACCGTGCCAGCCCTTCGGGATTGTACCCGGCCCCCTGAAGGATCGGGATGGCCCTGGCGTCGGCCTCACGCTCGGCGTCGCGGCTGCCGCGCAGCGACAGCAGGACGTTCCCCTCCAACAGGATTTCGTCGAGGATCGGGCCGGTATCGCCCGCCATGAGGGACACCACGACGTAGAGTGCGATGGAGCGGTATAGTGCCTTGAGACCATGATCTTCGGTCACGTGGCTGATCTCGTGCGCCAGAACCCCGGCCAGTTCATCGGGGTCGTCTTGCAGCAGGCGCGCAAGCTCATCCGTCACGACGACCGTGCCGCCGGGCAGGGCGAAGGCGTTGGGACCGACCTGTTTGCCCGCATCGCGGAACAGCAGGGTGGTGGAGGGCACATCGCGCGGATCGACCTGTTCCAGAAGCGCCGCATGCATGTCAGCGATTTCAGCCTGTCGACCGGCAGGCAGGGAAGACGGATTCAGCAAGAGCCGGTCCAGCGTCAGCAGCGTTCCGGCATCCATCTGGCGCAGCATCGGGTCTGGTGTCAGCCAGACGGCGAAGGCGACGAGGACGGGAAGGGCAAAGCGCCAGATCAGTCCGATGCCCACAATCGTGGCCGCGATCGCGGCGATCAGCCGGGGGCGAAAAGCTTCGGCCCCATGCAGCGTGTGGCCGCGCGTACGACCCAGTGCAGCGTCGAGTCCGACGTGATCAGGCGTCTGGAACAGCACGCCGTCGGGGAACGTCACCTTGCGGTCCAACCGCGCGAGCGGTTGATCGATCCGAAGGTCATCCACGGGGGCCGAGCGCCAGATTTCGTCGTTCACATCGCGCAGATGCACCATGCCGCCTTCGTCCACCGAGAGCGTGACCGGAACCGAGACGGATCGACCGGGCGGAGAGGCGCGGCCCGCGACGACCATCAGATGCCGACGCCGCCGATGTCGATCCCCTCGATATCGCTGAAGGCATCGCCCACGGCGCTGCGATCCTGTTCGATCTGGCCCACGAAAGCGTCGAGCGATCCGTTGGGGGCGACGAAGGTATTGTCGGCCAGATAGCGCGTCATGCGGATCTGCGTCCACGGCAGGGCAAGCCCCAGGGTCAGGATCACCGCCAGCGTGTTGGTCACCGCGATGCCGAGCAGCGGCAGGGCACGGGTGGTGGAGGCGAAGCGGTGCCCGCCGTCCAGCACGGTGTTGGCATAGACGACGTTGCGCACCAGCGCGCGGTAGAGAATGACGGCAGGAAAGAACCCGACGAACAGGAAGCCGTAAAGCACGCCGATGGTACCGATCGCGATCGCGTCCTCGCTGGGTGCGCCCCGGGTTCCGTCGAAGGCGGAGAAGCCCCCCGCCAGTCCGATCGCGATCATGATTGCGAAGACGGCAATCACCCAGAGCGCGGCCAGACCAAACGCCTTGTAGAGAGGGCCCAAGTTGCAGTCGAAGGCAAACTTGCGGCCGCCGATCATGTGGTTGCCGACGTAGAACCGGTGGGCCTTGCGCGTCAACAGAGGGATCGTCGTATAAAGCGTCACGGCCACGAGTATCGGAAAGAGCACGAACGTCGCGATAGCGTCGCCGTAGTCCCCGCTAAAATTGAACCGGACATTCGACCAGCTGGTGTTGCGGGCGTTGAACCGCGCGCTGCGGATCAAAAGCCAAGGGACGACGAAGATCGCGGCCAGATAGACCACGAAAATCAGGAGCGGATTCAAAGTCGTCAGCAAGGATATGAGGATGAACACGCCGATCACGATCAGCCGCCCGATCAGGATCTGCCCGCCCGTCGCGTGATAGTCGAAGGCCCGCCCGTCGATCGTGGTGTTCCCGTAGAAATACCGCTTCTGCCGAACTTTGGCCCAGGCCGAGTAGATGCCGATGGTGATGATCGACAAAAGCAGGTTCACGATCCAAATGCCGAACCATTCGCCGGTGCGGCCAGTGAATTGGACCTGTTTGAAATCAAGGTGTTCAGGTGTCATGAACCGCTCCGCCGAAGTCATTGGCGGGCAGAGTGGCAAATGGCACGCGGCGGTGACAGCGGCGCGCGTGCGTCGGGCGCGCGCTGTGGCCTTCGTGTCACGCGGTCAGGAGCCGGCGAAAGGCGCGGCATCGCCCCAGACGGCGCGCACGCGGGCGTCCCGGCCACAGCCTTCACGGTAGCGTTTGTAGGCGTCCTTCTTCTTCACACCGACCCCTAGGGAGGATATCGCGATGCGGTCCTCGGATTTGTAGTAATCCTGGTGATAGTCGTCGACGGGATAGAATTCTCCGGCGTCCAGTATGGGCGTGACGATGGCTTGGCCCAGATCGGCTTCGGCGCGGGCCTTGGCGGCTTCGGCGACGGCGCGTTGCTCGGGGCCATCAACCCAGATGGCCGTCGTGTATTCGCGGCCCCGGTCGCAGAACTGCCCGCCCGCATCCAGCGGGTCGATGGATCGGAAAAACAGATCGAGGATTTCGGCGTAGCTGATCGTATCTTCGTCGAAGGGAATGCGGACCGCTTCGACATGATCGCCCGACGCGCGGTATTCCGGGTCGGGCGTGGTGCCGCCGGTAAAGCCCGATACGGCGTCGCCCACGCCCGCGACGCTTTCGAAATCGGATTCCACACACCAGAAACAGCCGCCCGCGACCAGCGCGGTGTCGGCGCGGGCGGGCAGGGCGAACAGGGTCAGGGCGGCAAGGATGGCAAGGCGCATGGGTTTTCCTTCGACGGTGTCTGGATCGAAGATAGGGTCCGTCAGGTGCGATGCCACATCACATTGCCGCCAGCGCGTCATCGCAGGACGCGGAAAACGACGGGCGCGCAGGTGATGACGAAGACGATCCGCAGGACATGGTGTGCGACGACGTAGGCGACGTCGGCCCCCGCCACGATGGCCAGGACGGCCATTTCCGCCTGACCGCCGGGCGCGAACGCCAGGATCGCGTCGATGGGGCGGGCCAGGCCCATTGTGATCGCGATTTCCGCGAAAACGAAGGCCACACCCCCCAGGATCGCGGCGTGGCCCAGCCCCGCCGTCAGGACGCGCCGGATTTCGGCCAGGCTGATGCCGGTGTATTTCACGCCGACGACGATCCCGATGAAGAATTGCGCCGCCTGGATCGCCTCGGCTGGGGGACGCTGGGTGATGACGCCGGACAAGGCCAGCACGGCCGCCGCGATCAGCGGGCCGAGCAGCGACGCGCCGATCAGGCCCACGCGTTTCGCCAGTTGCCAGCCACCGATTGCCGCCGCGACCATCGCCGCCAGTTCCCACCACGGCACGCCGCGAAGGGGCGCGCCGGGGGGCAGCGTCAGGTCGATGCCCCAGACCGTCCAGAGCAGCACGGGCAGGATCGTGACGATCAGCAGGATGCGTGTGGCGTGCAGTAGGGACAGCGCGCGGGGGTCGCCGCCGGAGTCTTCGCCGAACAGCAGCATGTCCTGCAATCCACCGGGCATCGCCGCATAGAATGCCGTCGCCTTGTCGAAGCCCGCGACGCGGCGCAGGAACGGATAGCCCAGCGCGCCGCACACCAACAGGAACACGGGCACCATCGCCAGCGACGCGATCATGCCGCCCATCTGGCCCACGATGGCGGGCGTAAAGCTGGCCCCGACGGCGACGCCCAGGATGGTGCGCATCGTGTTGGTCAAGGGGGGCCAACTGTCCAGCCTGACGCCGCAAAGCGCGGCAATCAGACAGGCAAGCATCGGCCCCAGCAAAAAGGGCAGCGGAAGACCCGCTGCCCGAAATGCAATGACCCCGACAACGCCGATGGCGCCGGTCAGGGCGACGCGGGCTAGGGTCAGCCCTTCACCCGCTTGTTGCGGTTCGCCACCAGCTTCAGACGCAGCGCGTTGAGGTGGATGAACCCGGCCGCATCCTTCTGGTCGTAGGCCCCGGCATCTTCCTCGAAGGTGACATGGGCTTCGGAGTAGAGGCTGTGATCGGACCACCGGGCAACGCAGCGCGCGCTGCCCTTGTAGAGTTTCAGGCGCACCGTGCCCGAGACATGTTCCTGGCTCTTGTCGATGAGCGCCTGCATCATTTCGCGTTCGGGCGAAAACCAGAAGCCGTTGTAGATCAGCTCCGCATAGCGCGGCATGATGCTGTCCTTAAGATGACCCGCGCCGGAATCCAGTGTGATCTGCTCGATCCCGCGATGTGCTTCCAGCAGGAGCGTGCCGCCCGGCGTCTCGTAGATACCGCGGGACTTCATGCCGACGAAGCGGTTTTCGACAAGGTCGAGGATGCCGCAGCCATGCTTGCCGCCCAACTCGTTCAGCTTGGTCAGGATTTCGGCGGGCGACATCGCCTGACCGTCGATCGCAACCGCATCGCCCCGCTCGAAGGTGACTTCCACCATTTCGGGCGTGTCGGGTGCGTCTTCCGGCCGGGTCGTGCGCTGCAGCACGTAGTCGGGCGCTTCCTGCGCCGGGTCTTCGAGAACCTTTCCTTCGGACGAAGTGTGCAGAAGGTTCGCATCCACGCTGAACGGCGCTTCGCCGCGCTTGTCCTTGGCGACGGGGATCTGGTTCTGCTCGGCGAATTCCAGCAACTTCGTCCGGCTGGTCAGGTCCCACTCCCGCCAGGGCGCGATGACCTTGATATCGGGGTTGAGCGCATAGGCGGCCAGTTCGAACCGGACCTGGTCGTTGCCCTTGCCGGTGGCGCCGTGCGCAACGGCGTCGGCCCCCTCGGCGGCGGCAATTTCAACCAGACGCTTGGAGATCAGGGGGCGGGCAATCGATGTGCCCAGCAGATACAGCCCTTCGTAGAGCGCATTGGCGCGGAACATCGGGAACACGAAGTCGCGCACGAATTCCTCGCGCAGATCTTCGATGTGGATGGCGCTTGCCCCCATCATCTCGGCCTTGGCGCGGGCGGGTTCCAACTCCTCTCCCTGACCAAGATCGGCGGTGAAGGTCACGACTTCGCAGCCGTACTCCGTCTGCAGCCATTTGAGGATGATCGAGGTGTCGAGGCCGCCGGAATAGGCCAGCACGACTTTCTTGGGGGCGTCCATGTCATGTCTCCGTTGTCGCCGTCCGCGCCTAGGCCCGTTCGGCGCTTATCGCAAGCCCACATGGAAAAACGGGAGGCCGGATGCCCCCCGTTCATCGACGTCAGAGTGTGGGTGTCGCGGCGTGGTGCGATTGCGTTCGTCAGCCGTCGGCGTCCGTCCGCTCGAGTTCGGGGGCGGCTTCCAACTGCTCCTGCGTCACGTTCAGCCCGAGAAAATATTCCTCCAGGTTGTCTTCTTCGTAGACGGGGCGAAGGGCCGACCAGTCGATCGCGACCTGACGCTCGCCGATCCCCAGAAAACCGCCGATGTCGAGGACGACCGCTTGAAGCGTGCCATCGACGCCGACGATCAGATCGCCGATCTCGCCGATGTCATCCCATTCGTCGACCGTTCCGGCGGCCAGCGCGACGCCGGGCATGATCTCGGTGTCGGCGACATGGACACTCTCCCCGATCAGGGTCGAGGCGAGATAGCGCTCGCCGTATTCGATCGTCGTGATCGAAAAGGGACTGTCGGTATGGGCGTCCGCAAAGGCCGCGGTGGTGCCGGCAAGGGCGATTGCGGTCGCGGCCAGAAGGGCACGATGTGTCATTGGAGAACTCCTGATTATAACGGACGGTCGGGAAATCAACGTGATGAACGCCCGTTTGTTCCTGTGCGGCCCGATTGCGCACCGGATCCGCCGCGTTGACGGGACGGACCGACCGGCTTACGGCAGGACGACCATAGGGGAGGCATCGATGCTGGGCTGGAAACTCTTCGTCCGCGCGCTGACGCTGATCACGGAAAATCTGCTTCCGGCGATCCGCGTGTCGCTGGTGCCCTACGGTCTGGCGATGGCTGCCGGGCTGTGGGTCGCACTCACCTATCCGGAATGGGTCGGCCAGCAACTCGATCCGGAAAACCCACCGCCGGCGGGCTTCATCTTGGGCACGATGGCGTCGCTGATCATCGGTGTTTTCGCCAGCCTGTGGGTTTCGGTCGGCTGGCACCGTTACGCGCTGCTGGGCGAGGTGTCGGACGGCTGGGTTCCACCGCTTCGGATGGACCTGCTGCTGAGCTATTTCGGGCGAACCCTGCTGGCGTTCCTGATGGCGGCCCTGGCGGCGATCACGGTGGCGACGATGCTTGCTGTGCTGTTGGTGCCGCTGTTCCAGGAGTCGGTGGCGGCGGTTCCGGCAGCGGGGGGGTTCTTCGCGGCCTGCCTCGTCTTCTACCGCGTCGGCGTGATTCTTCCGGCAGGGGCCGCTGGCAAGCCGATGCGGATGAACGACGCGCTGATCGCGACCAAAGGGCAGGCGCAAACCATCATCGTTCTGGCCCTGCTAACGGTCGGCGTCACGTTCCTGCTGCGCCTGCCGATCCTGCTGGAGGATGCGAACGTGGTCATCTCCACCCTGTATCAATTCGTCACCGGCTGGATCGGCCTGATGCTGGGGGTGGGGACGTTGACCGCGCTGTATGGCCATCTGGTCGAAGGTCGCCCCGTTGAGTGATTTCGCCGCGCGCGCCGAAGCCGCCGCCGCGGCGATGCGCGATGTCTTTCCGCCCACGCCGCTGGCGCGCAACGATTATCTTTCGAACCGGTTCGACGCGGAGATTTGGCTGAAACGCGAAGATCTGACGCCCGTCCGGTCCTACAAGATCCGCGGCGCGTTCAACGCGATGCGCAAACTGTCCGGCGGGCGCGTCGCCTGTGCCAGTGCGGGCAATCATGCGCAGGGCGTCGCTTGGATGTGCCGCCATCTGGGTGTGGACGGCGTGATCTTCATGCCGGTCACCACGCCGGGCCAGAAGATCGAGAAGACCCGTCTGTTCGGCGGTGACCGGGTTGAGGTGCGCTTGGTCGGCGACTTCTTCGACGCGACCCTGTCGGCGGCGCAGGCCTATTGCACCGAAACGGGCGCGCATTTCCTGTCACCCTTCGACGACGCCGACGTGATCGAAGGTCAGGGATCGGTCGCGGTGGAAATCCTGGAACAGATGGACGGCGTGCCGGACCTGATCGTGATGCCGGTGGGCGGCGGGGGGCTGTCGTCCGGGATGTTGGCGTATTTCCGTGCCAAGGGCATCGTGCCCGACATCCGCTTCGTCGAACCGACCGGGGGGGCCAGCCTGACGGCGGCGCTTGCGGCGGGCCATCCCGTCACGCTTGATACGCTGGACAGTTTCGTCGACGGCGCGGCCGTGGCCCGGATCGGCGCGCGCAACTTCGATATCCTGCGTCAGGTGCCGCCGCAGCACGTGCTGCGCGTGCCCGAAAATCGCATCTGCATCACCATTCAGGAAATGCTGAATATCGAGGGCATCGTGCTGGAGCCTGCGGGCGCGATGTCCATCGACGCCTTGCGCGATCTGGGCCCCGAGATCGAGGGGCGGCGCGTCGTGTGCATCGCCACCGGTGGTAACTTCGACTTCGAGCGTCTTCCGGACGTCAAGGAGCGGGCGATGCGCCACGCGGGTCTGAAGAAATACTACGTGATCCGGATGCCCCAGCGGCCCGGCGCTTTGCGTGATTTTCTGGATATTCTGGGGCCGGACGACGATATCGCGCGGTTCGAATACCTCAAGAAATCGGTGCGCAACTTCGGGACGGTCCTGATCGGCATCGAGAGCACGACGCCGGATTCATTTGCCCGGTTGGAAACGCGGATGGCGGCCGACGGACTGGCGGCCCGTGATCTGACGAACGATCCGCTTCTGGGAGAATTGGTGATCTGAGACTGCGGCGAACCGTCAAGCCAGAGCCGTCTCCAACTCCGCCATGGTCTGATCAAGCGCATCGCCAAGCTGACGCGCGCCGAGCGTTTGCTGAATTACGGTGCCGTCGACGATGTCGCGTTCCATTTGACCGGCCAGAACGGCGATGCCGCACAATCCGAGATTGAGCGCCCCGCTGCGTAGGAAGTGAACCGCGCGGACATAATCCGGCTGCGGCAACCCGCCGGCCACCTGGTGCAAGGTCGATCGAGCCTCCTCCAGATAGACGGAAACGATGAACGACAGATCATCATCGCCAATTTCTGCGCGAAGCTCTTCTATGCGGGACGCGTCGATCATGGGGGGATATGACGTGCTTGCGTCTAACAGTCCGTTAAGCCGGTCCCGCGAAAAACATCGAATTTTCAGCTTCATGGGTCCTTAAGCCCCTTTCGTGCAAGACTGGCGCATACAGATGCCGAAGGACCGATGATCGCCTCTTTCCCGCCCGTTTCGCCACCGCCGCCCAAGGACCGCCTGCGCGTTCTTGTGATCGACGACAGTGCGTCGCAGCGCCAGTTGCTGATCGCATTGCTGTCGCGCATGGGGCTGGAGGTAGAGACAGCCCCGAATGCGGCGCATGCCCTGCATATGTGCATGTCGGACCATGAAGATCCGATCGGCATGATCCTGAGCGATTGGCAGATGCCGGGCATGGACGGCCCGGATTTCTGCCGCGCCTTTCGGCAACTGGCGCGCGACGATTATGCCTATGTGATCCTGATGACCTCCGAGACGGATCGCGCCAAGAAGGCGCAGGGTCTGGAGGCGGGGGCAGACGATTTCGTCACCCGACCGCTGGATCTGGCGGAACTGCGCGCGCGCATCAACACGGGGCGCCGGATCCTCGACATGCAGGAGGCGTTGCAGCACCGAAATCACGAGGTGCATTCCACCCTGACCGAATTGCGTGCCATGCAGGACGCCATGGACGCCGACCTGGCAGAGGCGCGCAAGTTGCAGCGGGCCTTCATTCCACCCCGGTCGCGTTCCTTTGCGGGATCCGACCTGTCGCTGCGGCTGATGACGTCCGGCCAGATCGGTGGGGATCTCGTCGGATATTTCCAGATCTCGCCGACCCGAATCGGCCTTTACTCGATCGACGTATCTGGACATGGCGTGGCGTCTGCGCTGCTGACGGGGCGGTTGTCGTCGCTTTTCTCCTGGCGGTCGCGGCGCGCGAACATCGCCTTCCGGTCCAACCAGCGGGACGTGTATCGTCCCGATCAGGTCATGGCGCGCCTCAATGACCTGATGCTCAGCGACATGGACACCGATATCTATTTCACGGCCGTGCTGGCCTACGTCGATACCTACGACGGCGAGGTGCTGTTCTGTCAGGCGGGCCACCCGCACCCGCTCGTGCGCCGGGTGGACGGCACGGTGGAACGTCTGGGCGACGGCGGCCCCCCGGTTGGAATGTTGCCGGACGTTCAGTTCGAATGCAGAACGGTGCGCCTGAACCCCGGCGACGCCTTGCTGACCTATTCAGACGGTCTGACGGAATGCGCCGACACCTGGGGCGACATGCTGGAGGAAGAAGGTCTGATGGCGCTTCTCGCTCGGTGCCCCGACGACCCGGAGGAGGCCGTGGATGCCATCGAAGAGGCACTGCGCGACCATTCCGGCATCGCGGATTTCGAGGACGACATTTCCATGCTGTTCTTCCGCTACGACAATCGGGAGCCGGTCCGTCGCGGCATGGCTGCGGTCTAGCGGCCCGCCAGTCGCCGCAGGATCATTCGACTGCCGGGACTGGCGACGCGCCGTGCCGCTTCGCCCACTGGCATCCAGACCGCCGCGTGGCCCGCTTCGCCGGGCGGTCCGCGCCTCAGACCGGGTTGGCCCAGATAGATATGGCAGATCTTCTGGGCGTGGATGCCGTAGTCGCTCATCCATGCGAAATGCCGAAAGCCGCCAAGCCGATGCAGGACGCGGGCGGAATATCCCGTCTCTTCGTAAATTTCGCGGATCAACGCGGGCAAGGGGGCCTCATCGGGGTCGATCCCGCCGCCGGGCAGTTGCAGTTCGTCGATGTCGCCGGTGATCTGACGGGTCAGCAGAACCGATCGGCCCCGCAACAGCACGGCATAGGCACCGGGCCGCATCCGATAGGCAACGCCCGGTTGCGGCGGCCGTCCCGCCCGCGGCAGACCGGTGGTGAAGTTCATGGGGTTGGTCCTGCCGTTGGCGTCGCTATATGACACGCTTCAATGCCAGCACCGGGCCGGTGGGGAAACCCGTATGCCGCAGCCCGGGACAGATTTCGAGGAGGTCCCGTGATGACCGACGCCACCAGACACTTGTGGGATGACACGGTCCTTCCGTTCCAGCTCGACGCTTCCGACATCCGGGGTCGCGTCGCCCGTCTGGACGGCGTGCTGGAGGATGTTCTGCGCCAGCACGACTATCCCCCCGCGATCGAAGCGCTGGTCGCGGAGATGTCGTTGCTGACCGCCCTGATCGGCCAGACGATCAAACTGCGCTGGAAACTGTCGCTGCAAGTGCGCGGCGACGGTCCCGCGCGGCTGCTGGCGACCGATTACTACGGGCCCACCGACGACGGCCAGCCCGCGCGCATCCGCGCCTGGGCCAGCTTCGACCGCGACCGCCTGGCCGAGATGACGACCGCGAACCTCAATCCGTTCGATCTGGTCGGATCGGGGTATTTCGCCATCATGATCGACCAGGGGCCGGACATGGCACCGTATCAGGGCATCACCCCGCTGGCGGGCGGCAGCCTGTCGTCGTGTGCGCAGACCTACTTCGCCCAGTCCGAGCAGATCCCGACGCGCTTCGCGCTGGCCTATGGCCGAAGCCAGATTCCGGGCGAGGAGGAGCAGTGGCGTGCCGGGGGCGTCATGCTGCAGCACATGCCCAAGGCCAGTCCCTTCGCGACCGACGGCGGGTCGGGCGAAGGCGGGTTGCTGACGGCGTCCGACATCCTGGACGATGACGCGGAGGAGCATTGGAACCGCGCCAACATCCTGCTCGACACCACGGACGAGATGGAGCTGATCGGCCCCAGCCTGTCGCCAGCGGACCTTCTGGTGCGCCTGTTCCACGAGGAAGGACCGCGTGTGTTCGAGAGCCAGCCGATCCGCTTCGGCTGTTCGTGTTCGGCCGACAAGGTGCGCCAGTCGCTGTCGATCTATTCGGCCAAGGACATCGGTCACATGACGACCGATGAAGGCACCGTGACCGCCGACTGCCAGTTCTGCGGCGCGCATTATGTCTTCGATCCCGAAACGCTCGGGTTCGAGGCGACGAAGGAAGCGGATGACGCCTGATCGTCTCAGAGCCGCGCTGGCACGACCCGGCGCGGCTTCTTCCGATTTCGATCTGAACCCCGGTGTGGTCTTGCCGGGGCGGCGCGTGCTGCGCGATGCGGCCGTGCTGGTTCCGTTCGTCGAGACGGACCGGGGCCTGCGCCTGATGTTGACCAAGCGGTCCAGCAGGCTGCGCCACCATCCCGGTCAGATCGCCTTCCCCGGCGGCAAGCACGAACCCGGTGAGACGGCGGTGGACGCCGCTCTGCGCGAAGCACACGAGGAGGTCGGGCTGCCGCGCGCCGCCGCGCGGGTCATCGGCCCGCTGCCCGCGCACGAGACGGTCACCGGCTTCACCGTGACCCCCGTCATGGCCCATGTTGCTGCATTCGCCCCCGTCCCCGAACCCGGAGAGGTGGCGGAGGTCTTCACCGTGCCGCTGGCCCATGTGTTGACCCCTGCGAATTACGTCGTGGAACAGCGGCGGTGGCGGGGGGAGTGGCGCAGGTATTACGCCGTGCCCTATGGTCCCTATTACATCTGGGGCGCAACGGCCCGGATCTTGCGCGGATTGGCGGACAGGTTCGATGAGAGTGACGGATGACTGGCTGACCGCGCCTGCGACGCAGGCGGTCTTCGCGATGCTTGGCGATGCCGGCCACCGGGCGCTGGCGGTCGGGGGATGCGTCCGCAATGCGCTGATCGGGGCCCCCGTCAGCGACATCGACATCGCCAGCGATGCGCCACCTGCCCGCGTCATGGACCTGGCCCAGGCCGCAGGGTTGAAGGCCATTCCGACGGGCATCGATCACGGCACCGTCACAGTCGTCTCGGGCGGGATCGCGCATGAGATCACGACCTTCCGCCGCGACGAAGCCACGGACGGCCGCCACGCCATCGTCGCGTTCTCGACCGACGTGGCCGAGGATGCCGCCCGGCGCGATTTCACGATGAACGCGCTCTATGCCCAGGCCGACGGGACTGTCGTCGATCCGTTGGGCGGCCTGCCGGACCTGCGGGCCCGCCACGTCCGGTTCATCGGCGACGCGGGCGCGCGGATCACCGAGGATTACCTGCGCATCCTGCGCTTCTTCCGCTTCACGGCATGGTACGGCGATCCCGCGCTGGGCCTGGACGCCGACGGGCTGGCCGCCTGCGCGGAACACGCAGACGGTCTGGCGCGGATCAGCGCCGAACGCATCGGGGCGGAGACGTGCAAGCTGCTGGCCGCGCCCGACCCGGCCCCCGTGGTGGCGGCGATGGCGCAATCGGGCATCCTGCAGCGCATTCTGCCCGGCGCGGATGCGACCGCGCTGCCGGTTCTGGTGCACGTGGTTCCCACTGCCGATTGGATCGCGCGGCTTGCCCTGTTGGGCGGGGATGTGACGGGTCTGCGCCTGTCGAAGGCGCAGGCCAAGACGCTGGGCGCGGTGTCCGCCGCCGCGCGCGACGATATCGCACCCTTCGCATTGGGTGACATGCTGGGCCCGCGCGCCATCGACGCCATCGCCATTCGCGCGGCCCTTCTGGGCACCCCGCCCGCGCCGGATGCACTGGCGGAGGCGCGGCGGGGCGCGGGCGATGTCTTCCCGCTTCAGGCGTCCGACCTCATGCCGGATCTTCGGGGGCCCGCCTTGGGTCGGGGGCTTACCCTTGCGCGCGATCTGTGGCGCGCGCGCAAGGGCGACGTGTCGAAAGACGATTTGATTGCGGCCGCGAAGGCGTGATCGACCCGCTGTATCTTTTCGTGCTGTTCGGACTGTTCACGCCCGGCCCCAACGTCATCCTGCTGACCGCGTCGGGCGCGCGGTTCGGGTTCCGACCGACACTGCCCCATGTGATCGGCGTCGCGGTGGGTGTGGGCATAACCGCTGGTCTGACGGCCCTTGGCATCGGCGCGCTTCTGCTGGCGATCCCGGTGCTGAAACTGGTTTTGCAGATCGTGGCCGTCGCCTGGATCCTGTGGATGGCGTGGAAGCTGCTGCGTTCGGCCTCGGGTCCACAGGCGGACGGCCGCGACCGGCCGTTTACTTTCGTCGAAGCGGTCCTGTTCCAATGGGTGAACCCAAAAATCTGGATCATCGCCCTGGCGGCCTCCTCGGGGTTCGCCAGCGACTTGCCCGCGCATCTGGAGGCGCTGCGCATCGGCAGTGCGTTCAGCGGGATAAACCTGTTCGTCTGCCTGTTCTGGACCTTTGCCGGAACGCTCCTGGCCTATCTTTTGACCACGCCGCTGGCCTGGCGGATCTTCACCACCGTGATGGCGGTGGCACTTGCCGCCTCGGGGCTCATGGTCTTCGCGGCCTAGAGGGCTATACTCCTGCGAGCAGACGAAAGCCCCGACATGTTCCGCTACTTCGAAAACCTGGTCGATCCCTATGTGCCGCATGGGGGCAACGACACGCCCCCGGCGCGGCTTTGGCCGTTCCTGAAGGAATACTCGCGCCCGTTTGCGCGCGTCTTCACGGTGACCGGCGTCGTCGCCGTGGTCGTGGCAATCGTGGAGATCTGGCTGATCTATTACATGGGCCGCCTGGTCGACATCTTGTCGGATAGCGACCCGCGGACGTTCTTGGCCGAATACGGGCTGGAACTGGGGCTTGTGGCGGCGTTCATCCTGCTGGCGCGGCCCGCGTTTCAGGCGCTCAACACGCTTTTGCTGAACCAGGCGATCCTGCCAAACTACGGCACGCTCATGCGGTGGCGGGCGCACAACCACGTGTTGCGCCAGTCGGTCGGCTGGTTCGAGAACGATTTCGCAGGGCGCATCGCCAACCGCATCATGCAGGCCCCGCCCGCCGCCGGCGAAGCGGTGTTCCAGGTGTTCGACGCAATCGCCTTTTCTCTCGCCTATCTGGTGGGGGCCGCCTTCCTTCTCTACACGGGCGATCCGCGGCTGGTCCTGCCGTTGCTGGTGTGGTTTGTGCTTTACGGCATCCTCGTTCGCTGGACCGTCCAGCGTGTCGGCCCCGCATCCAAGGCCAGCAGCGACGCGCGGTCGATGACCACGGGCCGTGTCGTCGATGCCTATTCCAACATCCATTCGGTCAAGCTCTTCGCCCATGAAGGCAAGGAGTTGGACTATGCTCATATCGCGATCGAGGAGACGCGCCGCACGTTTCAGCGGGAAATGCGGATCTTCTCGATCATGGATATGTCGCTGGTCGTTCTCAACGGATTGCTGATCGTCGGTGTCGTCGGCTGGGGCATCTGGCTTTGGGTGTCGGGCACGTCATCCGTCGGCGTGGTTGCCGCCGCCACGGCCCTGGTGCTGCGCCTGAATGCGATGACCGGCTGGATCATGTGGGCCCTGACCTCGTTCTTCCGCTCGCTCGGCGTGGTCGAGGAGGGGATGGAGACTATCGCCCAGCCCATCCATCTGACCGACGCGCCGAACGCGAAACCGCTGGCCCTGACCGACGGGGCAATCGCCTTCGACGACGTCACCCATCATTACGGCGGGGGCAAGGGCGGCGTGACGAACCTGACGGTGCACATCGCACCGGGCGAGAAGGTCGGCCTGATCGGGCGGTCGGGGGCGGGCAAATCCACGCTCGTGAAGTTGCTGCTGCGGTTCTACGATCCCGAACAGGGGCGGATCGCCATCGACGACCAAGACATCACCCGGATTTCGCAGGATAGTCTTCGGCACGCCATCGGCATGGTGCAGCAGGACAGCTCTCTCCTCCACCGGTCGGTGGCCGACAACATTCGCTACGGCCGGGCCGATGCCACGGACGCGCAGGTGCAGGCCGCGGCCCGCAAGGCGCAGGCGCATGACTTCATTCTGGACCTGGCCGACCCCGAGGGGCGCACCGGCTACGACGCACAGGTCGGTGAACGGGGGGTCAAACTATCGGGCGGGCAACGCCAACGCATCGCGCTGGCCCGCGTCATCCTCAAGGACGCGCCGATCCTGGTCCTGGACGAAGCGACGTCGGCCCTGGATTCCGAAGTCGAAGCCGCGATCCAGGACACGCTTTACGGTATGATGGAGGGCAAGACCGTCATCGCCATCGCGCACCGCCTGTCCACGATCGCCGCCATGGACCGCATCCTGGTGATCGACGACGGCACCATCATCGAAGAGGCGACGCATGATGAATTGCTGACCCGGGACGGTCTCTATGCGCAGTTCTGGGCACGGCAATCCGGTGGCTTCATCGACACGGCGGCGGAATGATGGACCGATTCTTGACCTGGGTCGGCGACCGGATCGACCCGTTCGCCCGCGCCGACGGCCCGCCGCCCACCGACCTGCTGGCGTTCTTCCGGTGGTGCCTTGCGGGGGCCTGGCCCGTCATCCTGGTCGCCTTCGCAATTTCGGCCATGGCCGGCATCACCGAGATTATCACGGCGTTTCTTCTGGGGGCCGTGATCGACAGCGCCATCGCCGGGGCGGACGGTTATTTCGTGCGCAATGCGGTTCTGCTGTCGTTGTTCGTGGTGTTCTACCTTGTGCTGCGCCCGCTGATCTTCGGGGCGTCGGCGGCGATGAACGGCCTGACCGTCACGCCCTCCATCTGGCCACTGGTGCAGTCGCGGCTGCACCGTTGGACGCTGGGACAGGCGGTCACCTTCTTCGATAACGATTTCGCCGGGCGCATCGCGACCAAGCAGATGCAGACGGCCCGCGCGATCACCGAAGTCACGTCCGAGTTGATCAACGTCGTCGCTTTCACCGCGTCGTCGGTGATCGGCTCCGCCATTCTGCTGATCGCGATCGACTGGCGCATCGCCTTGGCGCTGACCGTCTGGATCGGCGGCTATGTCGTCATGTTCCGCTGGTTCATGCCGCGCATCCGCGCCCGGTCCAAGGGGAGGGCGGCCGCGCGCGCGATGGTCACGGGGCAGGTCGTGGATACGATCACCAACATCAAGACCGTCAAGCTGTTCGGTCACGGCGATCACGAGGATCGCTCCGCGTTGGATGCCATGGGGACGCTGCGCGACCGCGCGATCGAATTCGGGCGCATGTCCACCGGCTTCCGGTTCACCCTGATGGCGCTGGCCGGGGTTTTGCCTGTGCTTCTGATCGGTGGCGCGCTGCTGCTTTGGCGCGACGGTCAGGTCACGCCGGGCGAAATCGCCACCGCCGGGGCCATTGCCATCCGTCTGAGCCAGATGTCGGGGTGGGTCAGTTTCACCCTGATGGGCATGTACGCCAACATCGGAGAGGTGGAGGATGGCATGAACACCCTGACCCCCCGTCCGACCCTGACCGACGCGCCGGCTGCGTTGGAAATGGGGCGGGCCGACGGCGCACTGGCGGTGGAGAACGTCACCTTCGCCTATGGCCGAAACGAGGGTGGGATCGCCGATCTGAACCTGACCCTGCATCCCGGCGAAAAGCTGGGCGTCGTGGGGGCGTCGGGGGCCGGCAAGTCAACGCTCGTCGCGCTGATCCTCCGGCTCTACGATCCGACGTCCGGGCGGATCACGCTGGACGGCCACGACATCCGCGATCTGACGCAGGATTCGCTGCGCCGTCAGATCGGAATGGTCACGCAGGAAACCGCGATGTTCAATCGCACCGCGCGCGACAACATCCTCTACGGGCGGCCCGGGGCCAGCCAAGCCGATGTGGAGGACGCCGCCCGACAGGCCGAGGCGCATGATTTCATCACCACCCTGCGCGATCACAAGGGCAACACCGGCTACGATGCATTTCTGGGCGAACGCGGCGTCAAGCTGTCCGGCGGGCAGCGGCAGCGCATCGCGCTGGCCCGCGCGATCCTCAAGGATGCGCCGGTGCTTGTGCTGGACGAGGCGACGAGCGCGCTCGACTCGGAGGTCGAGGCCGCGATCCAGACCGCTTTGGACCGCGTGATGGAGGATAAGACCGTCATCGCCATCGCCCACCGCCTGTCGACCATCGCCCGCATGGACCGGATCATCGTGTTGGAAGACGGACGCATCGTGGAGCAGGGAACGCACGCCGAACTGCTGACCGCCAAGGGCACATATGCGCGGTATTGGGACCGTCAGTCGGGCGGGTTCATCGGCGTGGACGAGGTGGCGGCGGAGTAGGCTGGCCATCGTGGGTGAGGACTTCACGGTGATTTGCAGCGGCCAATCAACAGGACGTGGCGGTCGCAAAAACCTTCGTCTGTCGCCCCACATTTGTACGCCCGAGCACCGGAAAGATGTCTTTCAAGGATGGACCCGATCGTGCGGTCTTGGTCGGCACGACGACAGGCAATCCTCCTCTCCCCACAATTTTGCATCGACCTCCGGACCATATGGCGAAAGCCTGCCCCCGGTGCTACGGCCCCTTCCATGACCGACACCCACATCATCACCCGCCTTGGCCACCACGGCGACGGCATCGCACAGGGCCCCGACGGTCCGCTGTTTGCCGCGCGTACCTTGCCGGGGGAGGAAGTGTCGGGCGAGGTGTCGGGGGACCGGATCCCGGCCCCGAAGATCGTTACGCCATCGACCGAACGCGTCGCGGCCCCGTGCCGTCACTATAAGCGTTGCGGGGGGTGCAGCCTGCAACATGCCTCGGACGCGTTCGTCGCCGACTGGAAGATGGGCATCGTGCGCGACACGCTGGCCCGTGCCGGGATCGAAGCGCAGATCGCGGGCATCGAAACGTCGCCGCCCAATTCGCGTCGCCGAGCGGCGTTGTCGGGATTGAAGACGAAGAAAGGCGCGCTGGTCGGCTTCCACGTCGCGGGCGGCTCGGACGTCGTGGACATCCCCGGATGCACCCTTCTGACACCTGCCTTGATCGCCGCTTTGCCCCGGCTCGAACAGATCACCCGCCTGGCCGCCACGCGCGGGGCGCAGGTGACGCTGCACGTCACCGAAACGCTCAACGGGATCGACTTGGCCATCGCGGAGGCCAAGCCGTTCGGGCGCGAGGAGATGTTGGCTTTGGCCCCGCTGGCCCCGTATTTCGCGCGCATCACATGGAACGGAGAGCCTGCGCTACAGCAGTCGCCGCCCCGCGTCGCCATCGGCCGCGCCCGCGTCACCCCGCCGCCCGGCGCATTCCTGCAGGCGACCGAAGCGGGGCAGGCCGCATTGACCGCCCGCGTTGTCGACATCGTGGCCGGGGCCGACAGGGTCGTGGATCTGTTTGCGGGCTGCGGCACCTTCACCTTCCCGGTCGCCGAAACGACCCCCGTTCACGCCGTCGAGGGGGAGCGGGCGCTGACCGAGGCCCTGGTCGCCGGACGCGACCATGCCACGGGTCTCAAGGCGATCACGGCGGAGGTTCGCGACCTGTTCCGCAACCCGATCCTGCCCGAGGACCTGACCCGGTTCGACGCCGCCGTCATCGACCCGCCGCGGGCCGGGGCGCAGGCGCAGGTCGCGCAGCTGGTGCGATCCGCGAACCTGAGCCGCATCGCTTTCGTCAGCTGCAATCCCGGCACCTTCGCCTGCGATGCCGCCACATTGGTGCAGGCGGGATGGCGCATGGGGCCGGTGACGGTCGTTGACCAGTTTCGGTGGTCCCCCCATGTGGAACTCGTCGCAGCCTTTCACCGGACCTGACCACGATGAACGCCTTCCGCACCCGGCTCGGGGATTTTCTCGACCGTCCCATTGTCGCACGGACGATTACGGCCGTGATCCTGTTCAACGCGCTTTTGCTGGGGTTGGAGACCATTCCCGCGGCAATGGCGGCGGCCGGTCCGATGATCCTGGCGCTCGACGCGGCCTGCCTGGCGATCTTCGTGGCCGAACTGACCGCCAAGATGGTCGCACAGGGCCGCCGGTTCTGGCGCGACGGGTGGAACTTGTTCGACACGGCGATCGTGGGCGTCGCGCTTATCCCGGGGTCGGGGTCGTTCAGCGTGTTGCGCGCCCTTCGCATCCTGAGGGTCCTGCGCATCGTGTCGGTGTTTCCGCGCCTGCGCCGGGTGGTCGAGGGGTTGATCACGGCGCTGCCCGGCATGGCCTCGGTCTTCGTGCTGATGGGCATCCTTTTCTACATCGGCGCGGTGATGGCGACGACGCTTTTCGGGCCGTCCTTTCCCGACTGGTTCGGCAGTTTGCCGCAGTCCGGTTATACCTTGTTCCAGATCATGACGCTGGAATCGTGGTCGATGGGCATCGTGCGCCCGGTGATGGAGGTTTATCCCTACGCCTGGGCCTTCTTCCTGCCATTCATCCTGGTGACGACCTTCGCGGTGGTGAACCTGCTGGTGGGTCTGATCGTCAACTCCATGCAGGACGCCCATTCGGAGGAATCGAATGCGGCGACGGACGCTTACCGCGACGAGGTGCTGTCCAAGCTGGCGGACATCGAAAAACGCCTCGACCGGCTGAAGTGATCAGTGGTCAGACCCATTGCCCCTTGCGCCTTGGGCGGATCCGTTTGGGGAAGAACTTGGCCGTGGTCCAACTGATCAGTTTCACGTCCAACCAGAACGTTCTGTTGCGCTGATACAGAAGGTCCAGCATCGCCTTGCGCGGGATGCAGACGGTTGCATAGACCTCCTCGGTCTCCTGCGGGGTGAGGGTGGCGGCCAACACGCGATCTTCGTGTGGGGAATAGATCAGACTGGCGAGGCCGGTGACGCCCGGCCGCGATTTCAGCACTTCGCCATAGAGCTCGGGGAACATCTCGACGTAGTGGCGCAACGGCGGGCGCGGGCCGACAAAGCTGACATCGCCCCTCAGGATGTTCCAGAGCTGCGGCAGCTCGTCCAGCCGGCGACGCCGCAACGCGCGACCCAGCGGGGTGATCCGCGCCGCCTTGCCCCCGCCGGTGACGCCGGAATCGTTCGGATCGGCGGTCATGGTGCGAAATTTCCACAAGGTGAACCCCTGCGTCGGCGTCTTCATCCGCTCGGACCCATAGAGGATCGGACCATCCTTCTGTCGCCAAAGCTTCCAGGTGACCACCACGATCACCGGGGCGAGGAACATCATGAGATAGATCGAGAACAGAATATCGAAAAGCCGCTTACCCGGTGTCATGGCGTCACCGCGCGCCATTCGGCGACGATCCGGGATGGATCGGCGGTGTCGCGGTCCAGCGGCGCGATGGATTGCAGACGCGACGTCTCGAGGTCGACCGTCGCGATCGCGCCCGGTCGGGGGAGCACAGACGTCCAGTCGCGCCCGGCGGCGCGCAGCAGATCGGCCATGTCCACGGCACCCGGTGCGGCGACATTCATGATTGCGGGCAGGGGCATCGGCGCGCGTGCCAGCGTCGCCAGCGTCGCGGCCAGCGTGATCGGCCCGATATAGCTGCGCCGGGGACCGTGTCCGCCGGGAAACATATCGAGGTCGGGCGGCGCGTCGGTCAGCCGGGACAGCAGCGCATCGGCCCCCGCCACATTGCCCAGCCGCAGGATGACGGCTTCGGGGCCATCCGGGTGGCGCGCCGACCAATCCAGAACAGCCGCCTCCATCGCTGCCTTGGCCGTGCCGTATGGCGCGTCGGGCGTCGGGGCGGTGTCTTCGGTCAGGGCACCGGGATTGCGGCCATAGATTGCGGCAGAGGAGAACAGCAGCACGCGACCAACACCCGTCGCGCGCGCCGCGACCAAGGCATCCAGTGCGGTCGTGGTGTTCGCCGCCAGATCGGCATCGGTCCCGCCGGTGACACCCGCCAGGCCCAGCGCGCAGGTCCGATCCGCAAAGGCGACGGACACATCGTCGTCGCGGTGCAGCCAGCGGACATGGTCGTCCGCCCAGATGCGGCGCAGCATTCGACCGATCCGCCCGCCGGATCCGGTGACAACCAGTCCGGGGGGCGGGCGCAGTCGATCGTTCGAGGGGAGTCCGACACGTAGATTCATCGCCAAGGGGGTGACGCGATGCCGTTGCAGAATCAAGACACTCATTCCGGTATGGCACCTGATTCCCCGCATTGTCTTTCCGTTCAGGGACTTTGTCGGCATGAAGCACGTGATACCCCGCCCAAGGAGACGAGATGACGTTCCGGATCGCAGCGACCGCGTGTGTCACGACCATGCTCCTGGCGACAGGTGCGTCGACCCAGCAGGTCCGCTCGGTCAATTCGTATGGCGTGCCGGGTCTGATCGACATGCCGTCCGCGCAGATGCAGCCCGACGCCGAGCTGACGACGTCATTGACGCTGCTGTCGAACGGAGCCGGTCGCGGTCAGATCGCGTTTCAACTGTTGCCGCGGGTGCAGGCACTGTTCCGCTATGCGTCGCTGCCCGACTTCCTGGCCGACGGCACTGGTGACTTCGAACGCACATACGACCGCAGTTTCGACCTGCGCTTTCAGGTCCTCAGGGAAAGCCGCAATCTGCCGGCTGTCACCATCGGCCTTCAGGATTTCGGCGGAACCAGCATCTATGCCGCCGAATACGTCGTCGCCACCAAGAGCTTCGGCGATTTTACCGTTACCGGCGGCATCGGCTGGGGCCGTCTGGGCACGCGTGAGGGCTTCGGCAATCCGCTCGGTGTGCTGGACGACCGTTTTGATACGCGGCCCGGCTTGGACATCGGACGGGGCGGCACGGTGCAGTCGGATCAGTTGTTCCGCGGTGATGCCGCGCTGTTCGGCGGGGTGCAGTATGAGGTCAACGACCGGCTGACGCTGAAGGCGGAATATTCTTCCGACGCCTATGTCGCCGAAGTCGAACGCGACATCATCGACATCGAAACACCGCTCAACTTCGGCTTCGACTATGCGGTTCGGCCCAATGTGCGCGTCGGCGGCTATGTCCTGCACGGCAGCGAAGTCGGGCTGACGTTTCAGGTCGCGCTCAACCCCAAACGGGGCACTTTCGGATCGGGCCTGGACCCGGCGCCGCGCCCCGTCACGGTGCGCCCGGCGCGTGCCGCCAATCCGCAGGTCTGGAACACCGCCTGGACGCAGGACGTCGTGACCGTCCCGGCCGTGCGCACAGGTCTGGACACCAGTCTGGAAGAGGACGGGCTGGACCTTTTCGCGACGAAGATCGACGGGACCCGCGCCGAGATCCATTTCCGCAACACGCGCTATACGACCACGGCGCAGGCCATCGGTCGGGCGGCGCGTCACGCCACGGCGACCCTGCCCGCGTCGGTGGAAACCTTCGTGCTGGTCCCGCTGAACGGTCAGGGCATCGCGGGAACCGCCGTCGTCTTGCGGCGTAGCGATATCGAGGCCTTCGAGAATTCCCCCAACGGTGCCGCCGAGATCCTGGCCGTCGCCGGCCGGGTCGATGCCGCGACGCTGGACCGCGCGGGTCTGATGATCGAGCCGGATGCCCTCCCGCGTTTCCGCTGGAGCCTGGGCCCGTATGTGACGGTCAGTGCGTTCGATCCCGACAACCCTGCGCGTGTCGACCTTGGCGCGGAACTCGCGGCCTCCTATGCGCCGGTGCAGGGCGTCATTTTTGAAGGCAGCATCCGCCGGCGTCTGATCGGAAACCGCGACGAATCCACACGCGAATCGAATTCGGTGCTTCCGCGCGTGCGCACGGAGAGCAATCTCTTCGCTCGGACGGACGGACCTTTCATCGGGTATGCGACCGCGAACTACATCTGGCGACCGGGCCGCAATCTCTATGCCCGCGTGTCGGCCGGCCTGCTCGAGCAACAATACGGGGGCGTGTCGACCGAATTGCTCTGGAAGCGGGACGGAAGCCCGCTTGCCATCGGGGTCGAAGCCAACAGTGTGCGCCAGCGTGAATTCGACATGCGGCTTGGGTTCCAGGATCTGGACGCGACGACGGCCTTCGTTACCGGCTATCTGGAGCATGGGGGCGGGTTTCACAGCCGTCTCGCCGTGGGGCAGTATCTGGCCGGAGATAAAGGCGCGACCTATGAGTTGACGCGCGAATTCTCCAACGGTTGGGCGGTCAGCGCCTATGCGACCAAGACCGACGTCAGCGCCGAGGATTTCGGCGAGGGCAGTTTCGACAAGGGCATCAAGGTGACGATCCCGTTCAGCTGGATCATCGGCACGCAGACGCAGACTGCTTCGTCGAACGTCATCCAGCCGATCCTGCGTGATGGCGGGGCGCGCCTGAACCTGCGCAATCGCCTGTATCCTTCGGTTCGGGCGCAGTCGGCACCCGATCTGATGACCGACTGGGACCGGTTCTGGAGATGATGCGCATGACCCCAATTCGCCTGACATCCATTTTGGCCGCCGCAATCGTCGTGGTCGGATGCGGCAACACCGAAAGCCAGTCGGGCCTTGATATCGCGGCCGCCAGCGTTGCCGGCGTCGTCGGCGGGGCCGAGCCTGTGGCAGACGCCCGCAGCGTTCTGACGTCCGACCTCATCGCGGCAAGTCCGGGGTCGCTGCTGCTCGTCGTGCAGGAAGACGGCGACAATGGTTTCGTCGTGGCCCCCGTGTCGTCGAATCGCGGCACCTTGCAATGGCAGACGCTGGATGGGACCGCCTTGTTGCAGCGCAATGGCGTCTTGGTGGGCACGCGGGGATTTGGGTTCGATCTGATGACGGCCGATATAGAGCCGTTGGCCGCGGCCCTCGTGCAGGGCGGCGGGCGCGATCTGCGGCGGGTCAATCGTGTTCTTGTCGCCGGCCGGATGGTCGCCTTGGAATATTTTTGTACCGTCACGCCGCGTGGCGTGGAGACGCTCGCCTCTTTCGGACGCACGTTCCGCACGACCCGGTATGACGAATCCTGCGCGGGGGCCGATGGCGACAGCTTCACCAACAGCTACTGGTTGTCGGCAAACGGTGCCGTCAGACGCAGTCGGGAGCGGGTCAGCCCACAGATCGGCATGTTCGACATCTTTCGCCTAACCGAATGATTTCGGGCGACCTGTTCGGCGGACGGCGGCTTTTCGCAATGTTTCAAATTTGTCGCTTAATGAAGAACATGCGTAGTTCGCCAACTTGATTTCTACATGGGAGTAAACTAGTTCGACTGAGAGTGAATCGCCCTTTGGAGCTTGAAATGAATAAGACCATCGCCCTGACCGCCGCCTTGGCCGCGGCCATTCTTCCCGCCGCCGCCATGGCCGGCAACACCGGTGCCGCCACCGTGGAGCCCGTCGTGATCGTCGACACGCCCCCCGCCGTCGGCAGCCCGCTGCTGCTGGGTGCCGCCGGTGTGGTCGCCCTGGCCGTCGTCGCCGCGGCCCTGTCGGATAGCTCTTCGTCCTCGACGACGGGCGAAGAGGACAACGGCGGCGACAGCGACGACTGATCACGCGACGCCGACTTTTAACGAATGAAGGAGCGGGCCACTGGCCCGCTCCTTTTCGTTTCACAGGTCTGGAATCTCGCTCGGGTTGTCCGCGTCAGGCGCGTCAGGCGCGTCGTTCCAAGACCTCGATCCCCAGAATATCCAGAACCTTCGCTTCGATGTCCGACGCATTCAACTGGGCATCCGCGTACATTTGTGCCGGACCCGCCTGATCGATGAACGCATCGGGTAGGACCATCGACCGGAACTTCAGCCCCGCATCGAATACGCCCTCGTCCGACAAAAGCTGCGCCACGTGGCTGCCGAAACCGCCCACGGCACCTTCCTCGATGGTGATTAGCACGTCGTGATCGCGGGCAAGGCCAAGGATCAGGTCGCGGTCGAGCGGTTTGGCGAAACGGGCGTCCGCGACCGTCGGCGTGATCCCACGGGCGGCCAGCCGCTCGCGCGCCGCCTCCACCTCGGCCAGACGCGCGCCGAACGACAGGATCGCGACGCCGGATCCTTCGTGAACCACGCGTCCCTTGCCGATCTCCAGCGGCGTGCCGCGTTCGGGCATCTCGCATCCCACACCCTCGCCACGCGGAAACCGGAAGGCGATGGGCCCGTCGTCGTAAGCGGCCGCCGTGGCCACCATGTGCCGCAACTCCGCCTCGTCGGCGGCGGCCATGACGACCATACCCGGAAGGTTGCTGAGATACGCGATATCGAAAGACCCTGCGTGGGTCGGCCCGTCGGCCCCGACCAGCCCGGCGCGGTCGATGGCAAAGCGGACGGGCAGGTTCTGCAAGGCGACGTCGTGCACGATCTGATCGTACCCGCGCTGCAGGAAGGTGGAATAGATGGTGCAGAACGGCTTCATGCCCGATGCGGCCAATCCCGCGCAGAACGTTACGCCATGCTGTTCGGCGATGCCGACGTCGAAGCATCGCGCTGGGAAGCGCTCCGCGAACAGGTTCAAACCGGTGCCGTCGGGCATCGCCGCCGTGACCGCGCAGATGCGGTCGTCGTCCGCCGCTTCCTGCAGCAAGCTTTCGGCATAGACCTTGGTGTAGCTTGGCGCGTTGGACTTGGCCTTGGTCTGCACACCGGTGCCCACATCGAACCTGGCCGTCGCATGGCCGCCGTCGCGCGCGCTTTCAGCGGGGCGGAAACCCTTGCCCTTCTTGGTGATCGCATGGATCAGGATCGGCCCATCGGCGCGGGATTTCACCGCGCGCAGCACGCCAAGCAGGGTTTCCATGTCATGCCCGTCGATCGGGCCGACGTAGGAGAACCCCAGCTCCTCGAACATGGTGCCGCCGACGGTCATGCCCTTGAGCATTTCCTTCGCGCGACGCGCCCCTTCCTGCAGCGGCGGCGGCAGGAAGCCCACGGCCCCCTTGGCCGCGGCCTTGAGGTCGTGGAACGGGTTCCCGGCGTACAGCCGCGACAGATAGGACGAAAGCGCGCCAACGGGCGGGGCGATCGACATCTCGTTGTCGTTCAGGATCACGATCAGCCGCTTCTTCAGGTGGCCCGCATGGTTCAACGCCTCGAACGCCATGCCGCCGGTCAGCGCGCCATCCCCGATGACGGCAATCGCGTCGCCGTTACCCGGTGCGCCCAGTTCCCGGCCCATGGCGAACCCCAGGGCGGCAGAGATCGATGTCGACGCATGGGCCGCGCCAAAGGGGTCGTAATCCGACTCCGTCCGTTTGGTGAAGCCCGACAGCCCGTCCTTCTGGCGCAGGCTGTCCATGCGGGTCCGACGTCCCGTCAGGATCTTGTGCGGATAGCATTGATGCGACACGTCCCAGATCAATCTGTCGCGTGGCGTGTCGAACACGGCATGCAGGGCCACGGTCAGTTCGACCACGCCCAGCCCTGCGCCCAGGTGCCCGCCCGTCCGACTGACGGCGTGGATCGTTTCGGCACGCAGCTCGTCTGCCACATGGCCCAGATCGGCGTCGGACATCGCGCGCAGATCGGCGGGACCGGCGATGCGGTCGAGAAGGGGGGTCTTCGGGGCAGTCATCGCAGGCCTCTGCTTGTCGCTTTATCTGTCGCGGGTCACCACATAGCGGGCGACCGCCGCGAGGGTAGCAGCGCGGTCACCGAAGGGCAAAAGGGCATCTTGTGCAGATTTCACCAAGGCCAGAGCGCGATCGCGGGCGGCATCCGCCCCCATCAGCGACACGAAGGTCGCCTTGCCGGCACTCGCGTCCTTGCCCACGGCCTTGCCCATTGTCGCGGCATCACCTTCAACGTCCAGCAGATCGTCGGCGATCTGAAACGCAAGGCCCAGATCGGCCGCGAACAGCATCAGGGGCGTCGGATCGCCAATGCCCAGCAGCGCCCCCGCGCGGCAAGGCCATTCCAGAAGACGACCCGTCTTGAGCCGCTGCAATTCGGTGATCCGTTCCAGCGTCAGCGGATCGGTCGCGGTTTCGGCGGCGATGTCCAGCGCCTGGCCGCGCACCATGCCTGCGGCCCCCGCATCCCGCGCCAGCGTCACCACCAGATCCGCACGGATCGCGGCGTCGGCATGGGTCAGCGGGCTGGCCAGCCATTCGAACGCAACCGTTTGCAGCGCATCTCCGGCCAGAACGGCCGTGGCGTCATCCCACTTGCGGTGCACCGTCGGCTGCCCACGCCGCAGGTCGTCGTCGTCCATGCAGGGCAAATCGTCGTGGATCAGGGAATAGGCGTGAACGGCCTCGATCGCCGCGGCAACCCGCAGCGCCTGACCCCGCGGCACATCGAACAACGCCGCCGTTTCAAGCACCAGAAATCCGCGCAACCGCTTGCCGCCCGATGTGGCATAGCGCATCGCATCGGCCACCGGTCCGTCGAACGGGGCCAGCAGATCGGTCAGCGTCGTCTGGATTTCGCCCTGTGCGGCGCGCAGCGCGGCGTCGAAGCTCACATGCCCTCGGCGGGCTTGGCACCCGTCGGCTGCCCCTTTGCATCCAGCGTGATCTGCGCGACCTTCTCCTCGGCCGCCTTCAGCTTGGCGTCGCAATGGTCCTTCAGCTTGGCACCGCGCGCATACAGCTCGATGGATTTTTCCAGCGGCACATCGCCGGAATCAAGCTGCGTCACCACCTGCTCCAACTGGGCCAACGCATCCTCGAAGCTCAGGGTCTTGATATCGTCAGCCATTTTCTCGCCTCCGCAGAACGTCCACATGGGCCGCGACGGATGTCGCAAGCGCGGTGAGGTCATAGCCGCCTTCCAGACAGGACACCAGACGACCCCCCGCATGGGCATGGGCCAGATCGCACAGCCGGTCCGTGATCCATGCGAAGTCGTCTTCCTGCCAGTCCAGTTGAGCCAGGGGGTCCTCGCGGTGGGCATCGAACCCGGCGGACACCAGGACCAGCTGCGGCGCGAAGGCGTCAAGCCGCGCCAGGGCCGGTTCGATGCGGGCCCGGAACGTGGCACCGTCCGAATTGGGCGGCAGCGGCACGTTGATCACGTTATCATGCGCCCCGGTTTCGGACGCGTCCCCCGTGCCGGGCCAAAGCGGAGATTGATGCGACGTGACGAACAGCGTTCGGGCCTCGTCCCACAAAAGGTCCTGCGTGCCGTTGCCATGATGGACATCGAAATCGACGACCGCGATCCGGTCTAGACCATGCGCCTCCAACGCATGTTTCGCCGCGATCGCGACGGTGCCGAACAGACAGAACCCCATGGGCTTCGCCGTCTCCGCGTGGTGGCCGGGTGGGCGCATGGCGACGAAAGCGTTGTCCGCCTCCCCCCCGATCACCGCGTCCACCGCGCGGCAGGCGGCCCCGGCGGCCAATCGCGCCGCGCGCAAACTTCCTGGGGCCATGTGCGTATCGGCATCCAGTTGCGCCCAGCCATCGGTCGGCGATGCCGCAATCAGCATGTCGAGATAGCTTTGCGGATGGCACCGCAGGATCTGCGCATCTGTCGCCTCTGGCGCATCTTCCCGCAGCAGATCGACCCCGCTCAAAGCGCGGCGCACGGCCTTTAGTCGCGCGACCTGTTCGGGATGGCCCGGCGGCGTCTCGTGCAGGTCGGCGTCGGGATGTGTCAGCAGAAGCGTCATAAGGCCCCTTTCTTCTGGCGTTAAAAACCTCGGGGTCCAGGGCAGCGCCCCGGCGGCTCAATCTGGGGCAAGCATGTATCCGGCACCGCGCACCGTCTGAAGATAGCGGGGCTGCTTGGGGTCGCTTTCCAGCTTGCGCCGCAACCGCGTGATCTGAACGTCGACGGCGCGTTCGCCGGAGGTATCACCATCGCGGCCAAGCTTTTCGACCAGGTCGGCGCGGCTGACAGGCTCGTGCGGGGTGGCGGCCAACACGCGCATCAGCGTCGTTTCGGTCGCGGTCAGGCGAACGGGGTCCGGCCCGCGATAAAGTTCCCCCCGGTCGAGGTCGTAGCGGGCCGTGCCCAGGTGAAGGGTCTTTGGCATCGCACCGCCGCCCCCCGCAGGTGCGCGGCGCAAGATGGCCTTCAGCCGCAGCAAAAGTTCCTTGGGCTCGAAAGGCTTGGACAGGTAATCGTCCGCCCCCGATTCAAGGCCGGTAATCCGGTCCGAGGTCTCGCCCTTGGCGGTCAGCATCAGGATCGGCATATCCCGGCTTTCGCGGATTTCGGCGCACAGGACATAGCCGTTGTCGCCGGGCATCATCACGTCGAGGATCGCCATGTCGAAATCCAGACCCGCCAGCAGGCGGCGCGCGTGGTCGGCGTCGCGGGCGGCGGTGATCAGATACCCGTTCCGCATCAGGAATTTCTGTAAAAGGCCGCGAATGCGTTCGTCGTCATCGACCAGAAGGACATGCGCCTGATGGCCGGGGGTGGCGTCGTCGCTCATCTCTCGCCTTCCTTCACGGCCGCGAAGTAACGGCGCAGTTCGGGGTCCATCATATGTTCAAGGACCTCGCGAAAGCCAGAGACGGCTGCGGGGCCCGCCTCCCGAAAGGCGGCGCGCATCCGGGCGCGCTGCGCGTCCGACAGTTCCCGCTCCAGCGCCTCGCCCGCGTCAGTCAGATGCAGGTGGCGTTCGCGGCGATCGCGGGTGCCGACGCGACTGTCGACCAGGCCGTCTTCGACCAGGGTGCGCAGGACGCGGTTCAGGCTTTGCTTCGTGACGCCCAGAACCGACAGCAGGTTGTTCACCGTGGTCCCCGGCGTGCGGTGGATGAAGTGGATCGCACGGTGATGGGCGCGGCCATAGTTCATCCCCGAAAGGATGCGGTCAGGGTCGGCGGTGAACCCGCGATAGGCGAAGAACATCGCCTCGATCGCGCGGCGCAGCTGCTCGTCCGTGAGGAACAGAAGGTTGTCGCTGTGTCCCTGGGCCATCGGCATCTCCTTGGTTGCAAATTACGTCAGCCTTGTTGACATTCCAAGGTCGCATTGATAGCCCGAGGCAGTTTATGCGCAATTTTATGTCCGTATCGGGCATATTTGCGACACAATAGGGATGGAGAAGACAATGGCTGGGTCCTACGCTGAACTCGACGGCAAGATCTGGATGGACGGAACGCTCGTCGATTGGAAGGACGCGAATGTCCACCTGCTGACGCATGCGATGCATTACGCAAGCGCCGTCTTCGAGGGCGAGCGTGCCTACGGCGGCAAGATCTTCGCGAGCCGCAAGCACTCCGAACGGCTGCTTGCGTCGGGTCGTGCCCTCGATATGGAAATCCCTTGGACGGTCGAGGAGATCGAGGCCGCCAAATACGAGACCATGAAGGCCAACGGCCTGGACGACGCCTATGTCCGCGTCCTGGCTTGGCGCGGGGCGGGCGAAGATATGGGCGTCAGTTCGTCGCGCAACCCGGTTCGGATGGCCGTGGCCGTCTGGGCCTGGGGCAATTATTATGGCGACGCCAAGATGAAGGGCGCCAAGCTGGACATTGCCAAGTGGAAGCGGCCCAGCCCCGAAACCGCGCCGCACACTGCCAAGGCCGCGGGCCTCTACATGATCTGCACGATGTCCAAGCACGCGGCGGAGGCCAAGGGCTGTTCGGACGCGATGATGTTCGATTATCGCGGCTATGTGGCCGAGGCGACGGGGGCCAATATCTTCTTCGTCAAGGACGGAGAGGTGCACACGCCCGACCCCGATTGCTTCCTGAACGGGATTACGCGGCAGACGGTGATGAAAATGCTGGGTGACCGGCAGGTGAAGGTGCACCAGCGCCACATCATGCCCGAGGAGCTGGAAGGCTTCGAGCAGTGCTGGCTGACCGGGACCGCGGCCGAGGTCACGCCGGTGGGCCAGATCGGCGACTACAATTTCGAGGTGGGATCGCTGACGCGGGATATCGCCGAAGGCTACGAAACGCTGGTCCGCGCCTGAACGGCGGGATGAAACGAAAGGGGCCCCGTCCTGTGAACGGGGCCTTCTTATCCGAACCGGACGGATCTGGTGTCCGTTCGATTTGTAGGCCCCCGGAGCGGCGACTGGGTGGGGGCAAGAAATCGCCGCCCCGGGGGTGAGCTTATCGCTCCTACAAGACAATGTATCGTTTGTGGACTTGGCGAATTCGGGGAAGGCGCGCGGTCTTGGGCGGGTGATTTCATGGCTGGATCAAGGCAACGTTAACGAAGCGTTCACTGCTGACCCCTTGCCAACCGCAGGGACGGGGGGCACGTTCCAGACATGAATGCGCCGACACCGATCCACGCCCCGCAGGATACCATCCATTTTCACCGCACCGAGCTTTCGGTGATCCTGTCGCTCTATGGTCGGTTCGTCGCCGCAGGCGAATGGCGGGATTACGGAATCTCCGCTTTGCGTGACGTGGCCATCTTCTCGATCTTCCGCCGCACCGCCGAACAGCCGATGTACCGCATCGAGAAACGCCCCAAGATGGCGGCAAAGCAGGGGATGTACTGCGTGATCGGCATGGATGGCCGGATATTGAAGCGTGGGTCGGATCTGAAGACGGTGCTGCGCGTGTTGGAGAGGAAGTTGATCCGGGCGGTGGAGTAGGGGCGGAGGGTGGCTGTGAGCCTATCTTGCACATCAGTCGTGATGCAGCGAATGTTTGGTTCGCCAAAGCCGTCATAATCGAACGTGAACCAATGCCAATCCTCGAAAATAATCCTAAGTTATGCGACGGTTTTTGGAGATTTGTCCGTGGGGATATGGAGGATCAAGTTTTCGAAAACTGGCTGTATTCCTCTAATGAGATTGAAGATGCCTTGGGTGAAGAAGGATATCTTGCCGCCATCTCGGTGAATTTTTATGATGCGAAGCGACTTGCGGAGTTCAAGGCTTACCTAAGCCAGCATCTTTTCAAGCCTGCCTGTTGCGACTGTCATTCACAGCCTGACGATGGGTCGGTCTCACTTGGAGAATGGCCAAGCGACAGATTTGAGATAATCGAGCGCGAAATCGATGGGATATGGTGGCTCCATCGGCTCGAATGCAAAGAATGTAAGACGATGTGGCACTTGGCGGCAGAGGAGAGAATTTTTGATGTATGGCTGTTAAAACGGTATCCAATAGCCAGCCGATCGCAAGTGCAGACATATCGCGATCTTCTGATGTCAGCCAAGGCTTCCGGATCAAAAGTCTGGTACTTTGACCCAACTGTTTCGTGGGAGATACCGGCAGCGATCCGAGATCTTGCCGAGGAGACACCCGGTATTGCGTGCTCGGAGATCGAGCGCATCCTACCAATCGATGTCGGAATTGTTCGGCAACATGCGCGTGTCGTAGCTTCAAAGTACAAGCTGGACATAAATCTTGGAGCTTAGTGGCCAATTAACCGCCAAGTGCAAAGCCGATATCAAATGTAAGGCAGTTCTGTCCGCACGGCTGCCTTCCGCCCCACGTCATGCCGGCGGCGAAGTGAACGTTCGCTTCGGGTAAATCGCGTCGATCGATCCCAACTGCCGGAGCTCTTGATTTTTCAGGCGGCAATTCAAAGTAAGTGGTTTTCTCCACGTGGGACCGCGGGCTTTGTCCTATTGATCTATCAGATGGATATTTACATACGGCCCGTTGGTTTCAGAGCGCCAGTATAGGTCTTGGATGAGTCGAATGGTCACTGATGGGAAGGCTCATCGAAACGCTGAACGCGGCCGCCGATGTGCTCGATGTAGTTGTCCCGCCAAAGGCTTCCGATACGGCGTTCACGATTGAGAGGCCCAAGCCAGATCCTTGTGATGGCTCGACTTGGCCGAAGCGTGCCATTGCTGTGTCGATGTCAGACTGTGAGATACCCTTTCCGTCGTCGGAAACCGTAACCTTGAGCCTGTTGTACCCATGGGAGGCTGTGAGCGCGATTTCTGTCAGGCCTCCGCCTCCGTGGGCGAGTGCGTTGTTAAGAAGGTTCAGGACAGCCTGCTCGAACATGAGCGCGTCTCCGGTCAAATTGGGTAGTGTCGGCGGTATTTCTACATCGAAGACGATCCCTTTCGCGTCAGATTGCTTTTGGAACCCGGCTGCTATCCCTAGCAATACGGCCCTCGGATCGAACGTTCCAAAGCTTGCACCGCGGTGGCCGGCGCGGGCACGTTCCAGCGCGAGCAGACTGTCGGCCAAGGCCGCCGACCGACGCGCCGCTTCGACGAGATCGGCGCTCCGCGCGCGCATGTCGGCCGGAGTTTTGGCTGTCTCCACCGCTTCAGCAAGGCTCAGGACACCAGCGATTGGATTGCGCAACTGATGCGTCGCGTCAGAAATAAACCGATCCTTGGCATCCAAGGTCAGACGGAGTTGTTCGAGCAGCGCATTCAACCGCGCGACGATCCCGGCAACTTCCTGCGGGATCTTGCGCTTGATTGGCGAGAGATCATCTGGCGATCTTTGTTCGATGGCATTCTCCAGATCATCGAGCGGCAGAAGGCCCAGGCGAACGCCGAACCAGACAATCACTGCCAACGCGCTGAGCAGGAGCGCGATGATTGCAAACGTAGGACGTGTCCGGCCATCAACGAAGCCATCCAGCAGGGAGGTGTTTTGCCACACGGTGAAGGTGAAGGGACCAGTCAATTGGTCGATGGACATAAGTTGCCGGAAGCGGAGGGCCCGGACAGGTTCACCACGGTAGATTGCTTCGTAATACGTCTGTTCCGGTACGTCCCCGCCCGCAGTGCCCGGAACAACGGGGGGCGTCGCGTAACCGGTCACGAAGACGCCGTCGGGCGCGTAGACATGGTAGAAGACTGCACCACCCGAGGTATCGCGCAGCAGGTCGCGGGTCGCTTCGCTTAGCGCGTCGCCCCCGGTCACGGCAGTATCGCGCGAAATGGACAGCGCCGTCGACAGGAGCGAGCGATCAAACCGGTCGATCGCGCGTGCCTGAGCATCAGCATAGGCCCAAATCCCGACGAGCGCTGCGATGACCAGAAGGGGTGCGAGGATGACGGCCGTGAGCCGCGCGCGCAGGGACAGGACCCTGTTCATTCGGTCGCCTGCATCATGTACCCAAGTCCGCGGCTCACGATGATGGAGACGCCGAAAGGAGCCAGACGTTTGCGCAACCGCGAGACGTAGACTTCGACGACCGGTTCATCGACATCCGCGCCCGTGCCGTAAAGGCTGTCGAGAAGGACCTGCTTTGATACCAGGCGACCGCTGGCTTGAAGCAACCGCTCGAACACCGCGATCTCGCGGCGCGGAATTGCAAGGGGGCCACCGGGCGCAGTTATCATCCTAGCGCCGATATCGAAGACCAGCGATCCGATCCGCGTCTGGACTTTGGGTGTATCGGTCACGCGCCGCGACAGGGCTCTGATCCGGGCGGCGAATTCCTGCATCTCGAAAGGTTTGCTCAGGTAGTCGTCCGCTCCGGCATCCAAACCGCGGACCTTATCGTTGGTTTCCGCTCGGGCGGTCAAAAGCAGCACAGGCCGCATGTCGCCCCGCGCCCGCATCCCGCGAAGAATCTCCAGCCCGTCCTTGCCGGGAAGGTTGATGTCTAGAACAATCAGATCGGAGTCGTCGCTGCGCAGATAGGCGTCCGCCTCATCGCCATCCTGGATCAGGTCGATCGCGTGGCCCGCGTCCTGAAGGTTGTAGGCGATTCCCTTGGCCACCGACAGGTTGTCTTCGATCACGACCACACGCATGGAAAACCCTTTCCGCAAGAAACCAAGCAATAATCCGCCCGATGAAAGGTTCATGCAAGTATCGCGCCGCATGATCGGACCACCAAGGCAGCTGGGGAGGCTGTCTGATTATCTACGGCCGACGCGACCGTCGGACTTTGGGAGGAAGACCTTATGATTTCGAAAACCAAGCGCCTTATGGCGTCTGTTGCCGTGCTGTCGGCTGCGATGACCGGGGCACCTGCATTGGCCGATGGCCATGCCATCGACCTCGAAGGCAAGACCGTGGAGTGGATCATTCCATTCTCGGAGACGGGTGGGTCTGCCAAATGGGCCAATTTCTACGCCCCCCTGCTGTCCGAAGCGCTGCCGGGGAATCCGACGGTCGTCGTGACTTTCATGCCCGGTGCAGGTTCGACCAAAGGTGCGAACTTCTTTCAGGATGTGGAATACGACGATGGCACGACGATCTTTGGCTCGTCCGGGTCCACGCAGTTTCCATACCTGCTGAGCGATCCACGCGTGCGTTACGAATATGGCGACTGGAATGTGGTTCTGGCGTCGGGCACCGGTGGCGTAGCCTATCTGCCGGCTGATCTGGCGGGTCAATTGGGCGAGGGCGGTGACGCGACCGCGCTGGCCGGAGAAGACTTCATCTATGGCAGCCAGGGGGCCACCCGCCTCGACCTCGTGCCGCTTCTGGCATGGGAAATGCTGGGCCTTCAGGTCGAGCCGGTCTTTGGCATCGAAGGGCGCGGCGACGGTCGCCTGATGTTCGAGCGCGGCGAAGCCAACATCGACTACCAGACTTCGTCGTCCTATCTGTCGGGCGTGACGCCCCTGGTCGAAGCGGGCACTGCGGTGCCGTGGTTCGCGTTCGGCGCGCTGGATGACGCGGGCAACATAGTGCGTGACCCGACGTTCCCCGATATGCCCAGTTTCAAGGAAGTCTGCGATGTCACCGATGGCTGCGAAACCTCGGGCAAGCAATGGGATGCCTGGAAGGCTTTCTTCGTCGCCGGTTTCCCCGCCCAGAAGATGGTATTCCTGCCCGCCGGAGCGCCGGACGCAGCCATCGCGACCTACACGCAAGCCTTCGAGGACGTGAAGGCCCGTGCCGATTTTGCCGAGATCAGCACCGCGCGCCTTGGCGTTTATCCGCAACTGACGGGTGCGGCGGCGCAGACCGCGCTGGACAGCGCAACAGTCGTGCCGGAAGCCTCCAAGGCCTACGTCACCGGCTGGCTCAAGGATCGCTACGGCGTCGTCCTGGAGTGATCTAGCCTTGTCTTCCCCGTACGTCGGCGGCGGGGAAGACCCTTCTTGCCAACCAATTTTATATTGAGGTTGCTGCGATGGACGTCATTGCGATGGCGCTTCCGGCGTTGAACGACGCCTTCGCCATGATCCTCCAGCCGCATGTCGTCGGCTATCTGGTCCTCGGCGTGGTCATGGGCCTGTGCATCGGGGTCTTCCCCGGTTTGGGCGGCATTGCCGGACTTTCGCTGCTGCTTCCATTCATGTTCGGGATGGAGCCTGTCTCGGGCCTCGCCCTGATGATCGGCATGGTCGCTGTCGTGCCCACGTCCGACACCTTCGCCTCCGTTCTCATGGGCATCCCCGGATCATCGGCGTCGCAAGCTACCGTCCTCGATGGATTCCCCATGGCCAAGAAAGGTCAGGCGGCCCGTGCCCTGTCAGCCGCCTTTGCGTCCTCTCTGTTCGGAGGCCTGTTCGGTGCGGCCTTCCTGACAGTCTTCATCCTGGCCGCGCGCCCCATTGTTCTCTTGTTCCAGACGCCGGAACTTTTGATGATCACGATCTTCGGGCTGTCGATGGTCGGCATCCTCGCCGGTCGGGTCGCGATCAAGGGCATTGTCGCCGCGTGCGTCGGCATCTTGGTGGGCACCATCGGGGAAGGGGCCAGCTCGGGCGCGCTGCGCATGTCGACCTACAACCTGCCGTATCTGGTGGACGGGCTGAAATTGGTGATCGTCGGTTTGGGCGTCTTCGCTATCCCCGAAATCATCGCGCTCTTGCGGCAGGACAAGGCCATTTCCGACCGCGCCAACTTGGGCGGCGGCTGGCTGGTGGGGGTCAAGGACTGGTGGGCGAACCGCTGGCTCTCGATGCGCTGCTCGCTGATCGGCGTCATCGTCGGTGTGATCCCCGGCCTCGGCGGGTCGGTCGTCGACTGGATCGCCTATGGCCATACCGTGCAGACCGCCAAAGACAAGACGCAGTTCGGGTCGGGTGACGTGCGCGGTGTTATCGGGCCGGAGTCGTCGAACAACGCCAAGGAAGGCGGAGGCCTGGTGCCAACACTTCTCTTCGGCATTCCTGGCTCGGGCTCGATGGCGATCTTCATCTCTGCGGTGGCTCTTCTCGGGACCGGCTCGATCGAAGTCGGCCCGTCCATGCTCAAGAATAATCTCGACTTCACCTACGCCATCGTCTGGCTCCTGGCGTCGGCGAATGTCGTGGGAACGTTGATCTGCATCGCCGCGTCTGGCGGCATCGCGCGGCTGACGAACATTCGCTTCGCGCTGCTCGCGCCGTTCTTGTTCATGATCATCGCCTTCGCGGCTTTCCAGTCACGCCAAGAGATCTGGGATCTGGTTGCGCTCTTCGGGATCGGCCTTCTGGGCATTTTCATGCGGCGGTTCGATTGGTCCCGCCCCGCGTTCCTGATCGGGTTCGTGCTGTCCGCTCCGGCCGAACGTTACACCAATCAGGCGTATCAGATCGGCGCGTCCCGCTTCCGTCGTGGGTTCGAGGAGGGGTTGGAGTATGTCTTCAGCCCCATCGTCATCATCCTGATCGTCATCACCCTGATTTCTGTCGTAGTCGGCCTGCGCCAAGCCAAAACGATCCAGGCCGAAGGCGACGTCGCGTCGGGCTCCAAACGCGCGCCGCTCGTGTTTCTGCTGATCTTGTCCGCCTACGTCGGCCTCACCTACTGGAACGCGGCGATCATCCCGGACTTTGCGCGCATGGACCGGGTGTTTCCCGTGTTCGTCGCCACCATCGCCCTTATTGGATGTGCGCTTCTGCTGGTGCAGATGATGCGCAGCCCCGAAACCAGTGCCATCTTCGCCGACCGTGAAGCGCAGGAAGCATCGTCGAACACCCACGCCCTCTGGCCGACGCTCGCCTGGTTCGCGGCCCTGCTGATCGCGTCGGCATTGGTCGGTTTCATCTTCGCGCTCGCGGTATTTCTATTGCTGTTCATCCGCATTCGCGCAGGGAAAAGCTGGGCTTACGCGGCGACATATGCGGCAGGGGGCATCACTTTCATCTGTGCGATGGCCTGGACATTGAACCGGGATTTCCCGCCGGGCCTGCTTCAGAACTATGTTGATCTTCCGTGGCCGCTCACATGACCCAGACAGCCATTCCTTTCCTGTTCCTGCGCGGCGGCTCCTCGCGCGGGCCCTACATGAACCGCGCTGATCTGCCCGCAGATCGTGAAACGCTTGCACGTGTCCTGATTGCAATGGTCGGGTCGGGTCATCCGCTCAACATTGATGGCATCGGTGGCGGTAATGCGGTCACGACCAAGGTTGCGATGCTGTCGCGGTCAGACGACGATTGGGCCGATATCGACTACTTCTTTGCGCAGGTGAGCGTGGAGGATCGTACGGTGGATTTCAAACCGACCTGCGGCAATATTCTGTCGGGTGTCGGACCTGCGGCCCTGGAGATGGACCTGATCGACGCGACCGAAGGGGAAACCACGGTGAGGATCCGCGCCGTCAATACCGGCGCGCGCGTCGTCGCAACAGTGCAGACCTCGTCCGATGGCGTGATCTACGACGGTGAGGCAATGATCGATGGCGTTCCGGGGACGGCGGCACCCGTTGCGTTGCAATTCATGGATACGGTTGGCGGCGCGACCGGGGCATTCCTGCCGACGGGCAATCTGGTCGACACATTTAACGACATCGATGTGACCTGCATGGACGTCGCCATGCCGATGGTCATCGCGCGCGCCGACGCATTCGGTCTGACGGGATATGAAAGCGTCGCGGAGCTGAATGAGAACCGTGCCTTCTTTGCCAACATGGAGGCCGTTCGAATAATGGCGGGCGAAGCGATGGGGGGTGCGGACGTCGCGGGGTCGGTCACGCCCAAATTCGGTTTGATCGCTCCGGCGCGCAATGGTGGAACGGTCGCAGCGCGATACTTCATGCCATGGACAGCCCATCCGACGATGGCGGTGACCGGTGCGCAATGCCTCGCGTCCTGCGTGTTGACGCCGGGGACGGTGGCCGACGGGTTGGCGATACGGTCGAACGACCGGCCCGCTAAGATTGCTCTGGAACATCCTGTCGGCACGATTGACGTGCTGGTGGATTACGATCTGACCGCGGATGGCATCGACCTGCGCTCGGCCGGGCTGGTCCGGACGGCCCGCCTGCTGGCGCGTGGCGAGGTGATGATTCCACGCGATATCTGGAGCGGCACATGAAGGTCCACATCCTTGACGATTGGTTCGACACGCTGCGCGGCCTGCCGTGCTTCGCCAAGCTGGCGGATCACGATGTCACCGTCTGGACGGATCACGAACCGGATCCGGAGCGCCTCGCGGCGCGGATCGCGCAGGCAGATGCGCTGGTGCTCTTCCGCGAGCGCACGAAAATCGGCGCGAACCTGCTGTCGCGCGTGCCGAAGTTGCGGCTCATCAGCCAGCGCAGCGTCTATCCCCATGTCGACGTCGACGCCTGCACTGCGAATGGCGTGTTGCTGTCGTCTAACATGCACAGCGACACGCCGTCCTATGCGGCCGCCGAGATGACGCTGGCGCTTATCCTTGCCAGCTATCGCCAGATCCCACAGCAGGTCGCCTCGATCCGCGCGGGCGATTGGCAGATGGGCGTCGGGCGCACGCTGCGTGGTCGGACGCTGGGGCTTTACGGGTACGGGCGGATTGCACAGGCCGTCGCGGGCTACGCCGAGGCGATTGGAATGCACGTGCAGTGGTGGGCCTCCGACGAAGGGCGGGCGCGGGCCCTCGCCGACGGTCGGAACATCGCGGCCAGTCGAGAGGCGTTCTTCGCGACCAGCGACGTGGTAAGCCTGCACGTCCGTCTGAAACCCGACACGCGCGGCATCATCACAGCCGCTGACCTGGCTGCAATGGCCCCGCGCAGCTTGCTGGTGAACACATCGCGGTCGGGTCTGATTGCAGCCGGTATGCTGGAGGCGGAGATCGCGCGTGGCCGTCTCCACGCCGCCGTTGACGTCTTCGACAATGAACCACTGCGCGATGCCGACAATCTGCTGCTGACACACCCGAATGTGACTCCAACGCCGCATATTGGCTATGTCACCGAGGACGAGTTCGATCTGCAATTTTCTGACATCTTCGATCAGGTCAACGCCTTCGCAGACGGCAGGGCAATCAACATGATCAACCCTGAGGTCTTGGGCTGAAAAGCCGCGCGGCAAGCGGTGCGCCCAAAATCACCACGACGATCCGCAAAACGTGATGGGCAATGACGAAGGCCATGTCCGCCCCCGCAATCAACGCCAGAACCGTCATTTCCGCCTGACCGCCGGGCGCGAAGGCCAACAGCGTTTCCATCGGCGGTGCGAGGTTGAGGAGGTGAATGGCCTCAACGAAGAGGCCGGACAGGATCAGCAGGATCACGCAGAACCCCAAGGCGGCGGTCACGACACGGCGCACCTCTGGCCCGGTAACGCCCGCGTATTTCGTCCCGACGGTCATGCCGATGAAGAACTGCGCCATCCAGATTGCTTCCGCAGGGGGGCGGAATTGCAAGGTACCGGTGAGCGCGAGAACCGCAGACAGGATCATCGGCCCGAGGATGGAGGCACCAAACAGGCCGATTGCCTTGGCCACCCGCCAGCCGACGACGCCGCAAACCAGCATCAGCATCAGTTGACCAAGGGGCAGGTCTGCGACGGGCAGACCAGGTGGGTTGCTCAGGTCGACGCCCCAGTAGCCATTGAGGATGAAGGGAAGGGCGACAACGACGACCATCACGCGCGTCGCGTGGATCAATGACAGCGCGCGCACGTCGCCGCCCGCTTCTTCGCCAAAAAGGAGCATGTCCTGCAAACCGCCCGGCATCGCCCCGTAGTAGCTGGTGGCAAAGTCAAAACCGCAAAGCCGCTGGAAATAGGGCACGCCGACCAAGCCGATGGCGGCGACCATGAGCGGGACAAGGATTAACGTCGTCCACATCTGCGCCATCGCCGCGACGAGTGCCCAGGTAAACGTTGCGCCGACAGCCACCCCGAGGATGGTGCGCATCAGGTTGTTGACGACGGGCATTCCCCGCATCGGCATGCCTAGAAGGGCCGCGATCAGGCAAGCAATGATTGGACCGAGAAGCCAGGGTAGGGGCAGTGACAGAAGGTAGAAGGCGCCAACGCCAAGGGCCGCGACCAGATGGGCCGACAGGACCGACTTCACGATCGCATCAAGGACAGGCGATGCCGCAGGGAGGTTTGAAGATGGGCTTCGGCAGTGGCACCGGCGGCATCAATATCAGCCTGAGAGATCGCCTCGATGATTAGGCCATGCTGCCCGACGACCGTTGTGATCCGTGCCTCGTCGGCCAAAGTGGTAGGGCCGAGCAGCAGAAGCGCGTTGTTGAGCGCGCGGGCAGATTCCAGCAAGAACCGATTGCGCGCCGCGAGGTAGATGGACCGGTGGAACCGCTGGTTGATGGCGGCGGCACGGGAAGGGGCATTCGTGGCCGCCGCAATCTCGTCGTTGATCGCAAAGAGTGCGTCAACTTCGGCGGCGCTGGCGTGCTTGGCCGCCATCTCCGCCGCCGTCCGTTCGAGGACCAAGCGCATTTCGTAAAGTTCGACCACTTCAGTCTGGCCCAGCGTGCGAATGACGGCCCCAATGCGGGGGCGATGCTCCACGATCCGTTCGGCCTCCAATCGACGCAAGGCTTCGCGCACCGGCGTCCGCGACAGCGATAGACGTTCCGCAATGTCGGTTTCGCGCAAGCGGTCGCCAGGCCGAAACTCGCCCGCCTCGATCGCGGACATCAGCTTGGCAAAGGCGATGCCACCTTGAGAAAGTTCCTGATCGTCCGACAAGTATAGACACCTTTTCAAATTGTATCCACTCGGATACAAAATTTGTATCAAGGAGAATTGCCAATGTCAAAGCACGTCATCATCGTCGGATCGGGAAACGCGGCCATGTGCGCGGGCATCGCCGCACTGGAAGCCGGGGCCAGCGTTTTGATGCTTGAGAAGGCAGGTGAGGGTCTTGCAGGCGGCAACACCAAATACACGGCGGGCGCGATGCGCTTTGCCTATGACGGGGCGGAGGACCTGCTCCCGCTTCTCAAAGATCCGGAAGATCCCAGATTGGTGGCAACCGATTTTGGGGGCTATCCACAGGCGAAATTCTGCGATGATCTGCTGGGCTTCAACGGCGGGCGACCGCTGTCGGTGGAGCAAAAGCGACTGATCAGCGAAAGCCTGTTCGCGATGCACTGGTTGGGCGGACACGGGATCAAGTTCGAGCCAATCTATAGCCGGCAGAGCTTCGAGAAGGACGGCCGGCACGTTTTCTGGGGCGGCCTGACGCTGGCCGCGGAAAACGAGGGCGTGGGGCTGTTCGATATGGAACTGGCTGCATTTGCCCGCCTGGGCGGCGAAATCCGGTATGACAGCGCGGTTACAGATCTTTTGACTGATGGGGAGGCGGTCGTCGGCGTCCGTGTCGGGTCCGAAGAGGTGCGTGCCGATGCGGTGATCCTGGCCTGCGGCGGGTTCGAGGCGAGCGCGCGCCTGCGCGCCGAGTTGATGGGCGGCGACTGGGAGAAGGCGAAGGTACGCGGCACGCCGCACAATACCGGCGACGGCCTGACATTGGCACATGGGCTGGGTGCACAGAAGTACGGTCTCTACCCCGGATGCCACGCGACGCCGATGGACCTGCACATGGCGGATTACGGCGGGCTGGACTTGCCACCGGGGGAACGTAAAAACTACCGCAAGATCTGTTACTTCCTGGGTGTGATGCTGAACGCTGACGGCAACCGCTTCGTCGACGAGGGCGAGAATTTCCGTAACTACACCTACGCGCAGTTCGGGAAGGCCGTTCTGGAACAGCCAGGGCATTTCGCGTGGCAGGTCTTCGATGCAAAGGTCGATGACCTGCTTTATGCAGAATACCGTTTTCATGACGCGCATTTCGTCGAGGCTGACACGTTGGAAGACCTCTGCGCCAGGATGGAAGGCGTCGACCCGAAAGGAGCGGCGGCGACGCTGGCGGCCTACAATGACGCGGTCATGGCCGATGTGCCGTTCGACCCGACCATTTTGGACGGGAAGGGGACCAGGGGGTTGGCCTTGGCGAAATCAAACTGGGCGCAGAAGATCGATACGGGGCCATTCAAGGCCTTCCCTGTGACTGGTGGCATCACATTCACCTATGGTGGGTTGAAGGTGTCGGACACGGGCGCGGTCCTGCACGAGGATGGCCATGTGATCCCAGGTCTCTTCACTTGCGGCGAGATGGTGGGCGGGGTCTTCTTCGAAGGCTATCCCGGCGGATCGGGCCTCACCTCGGGGGCAGTGTTCGGGCGCTTGGCCGGGCGGGGGGCCGCCTGACTTCCCTCAAAGGGCTTTGCCGTCTGCTCCGAAGAAATGCAGGTTCGCGTTCTCGAAGGTCAGGCCGATTGTCTGGCCCTCGATGTCGTCCATTGCGCCGGAACTGCGGACCGTCAGCAGGCCAAGCGGGCCGCAATCGACGTAGTGGAAGAAATCAGCGCCAAGGTATTCGCTGACCTGCACCACGCCGTCGCAATGTCCCGTACCGGGCGCGCCAATGTCGATGTGCTCGGGGCGAATGCCCAATTGCACCGCGCCTGACCGCCCGTCCGAGCCAAGCGCGCCGCCGTTGCCACCGTCCAATACGAACTGGCCGTCCGATGTGGTGCAAGGCATCAAGTTCATTTTTGGGCTGCCAATGAATTGGGCGACGAAGACCGTATCGGGCCGTTCATATAACTCGCGTGGTGTCCCGACCTGTTGGATCAAACCGTCCTTCAGGACGACAATCCGGTCGGCCAGCGTCATCGCCTCGACCTGATCGTGCGTGACGTAGACCATTGTGGTGGCGAGTGTTTTGTGCAGGCGTGCGATCTCGAAGCGCATATCGACGCGCAGACTGGCGTCCAGGTTCGACAGCGGTTCGTCGAAAAGGAAGCCCTTCGGCTTGCGCACGATGGCCCGGCCAATGGCGACGCGCTGCCGCTGACCGCCCGACAGATCCTTGGGGCGACGGTCCATGTAGGCGTCGAGCTTGAGGATGTCTGCGGCATGGCCGACTTTCTCGGCGATCTCGGCCTTGGATGCACCTGCGGTCTTGAGGGCGAATCCCATGTTATCTTCGACGGACAAGTGCGGGTAGAGCGCGTAGGATTGGAACACCATCGACAGTTCCCGCTCGGACGGAACTTTGTGGGTGACGTCGGCACCATCCAGCAGGATCTGGCCGCGCGACGTCTCCTCCAACCCCGCGATCATCCGCAGCAGCGTCGATTTTCCGCAGCCGGACGGACCGACGAAGATGATGAGTTCGCCGTCGCGGATGTCGAGGTCGATGCCCTTGATGACCTGAACGGCCCCGAACCATTTCTCGACGGAATTGAGCGTGATGGATCCCATGATGTATTCCTTCAGACGGCTTGGCGCGCGCGAGGGTCGGCGTTCCACGACAGCCATACGGCCGCGGTCCAGGAGAAGTTCGCACCGATGCAGCCGGCACCCGTGAGTGGATTGAAGCATTCCCAGAAGCCCGAGGCTTCGATGGCGCGGATCAACCCGTCGCGCAGTTGGGCCGCCAGATCAGGTTCGCCCTGTTCGTCGAGACCAAGCGCGGTCATGTAGTTCATCTGCGGCCAGACGGGCCCGCACCAATACCGCTGCGGCTCGAACGCCGGGTCGTCTGGGTCCCAACTGGGCAGCATATGCGCGACCTTGCCGGCAATCCGGCGCAGGTTCGCTACAGTGCGGGCGCGTTGGTCGGGGGTGCCGGCGTCGGCATAGAAGCAAAGCGCGCTGGAATTGTTGAACCCCGCCGTCAACGCACCCGAACGGATGTCGCGGGCGCAGAAGGCACCGAGGTCATCGTTCCAGAACGTGTCGGTCGCGGCCAGGCCGGTGTCGATCCAGCCTTGGACTTCCATGCATGTCTCGGCATCTTTGCCCAAGCTTTGCGCCATTGCCAGCAAGTCGCGATTGGCACGCAGCAGGACGAAGTGAATGGTCGGGTCGGCCATCAGGAACGGCCCCTCGTCGGTCAGCCGCCGCTGGTCCCAACCGATCCGTTCGCCGAACTGCACGATGGTGAGATACTTGTCATACTGATCCTGCGTCGGTCGATAGGTCGCGTCGACGTGCTTGTTGTCCATGCGCGTGTAGGGCGCGAGGTCGGGTGCCGACTCCATCGCCGCAAGGCCGATGTTCCAGTCGGGCGAGTTGTCGCGCCCGGTTTCCCAAGGATGAACCGTGCAGACCACACCATCGACGCTGCGCGCATCGTGCCACCATCGGTGCCAGCGCAGCAACGCGTCGAAGACGGCGGCGCGACGGTCGGGCGCGTCAGGGGTGAGGTGGCGCACCACGGTTGCCAAGACGGGCGGCTGCGACACGCCAGTCGACGGGATCGGGCCAGGTGTCACGCCCCAGCGAGAGGGTCCGGGGAAGTAATCCGGGTCGTCGCTGCGGAAGATAATGCTGGGCACCATGCCGTCGGGCCATTGCCCCTCTAGCAGCGACGTCACTTCGGCCCAAGCGCGGTCCGTATCATAGGTCGCGATGCCGAGCGCCACGAAGGCGCTGTCCCAGTTCCATTGGTGCGGATAAAGGCCTGACGTGGGAATGGTGAAGCCGCCCCGATCGTTGGCGAGGAGGGTGTCGATCGCTTTCTGGCGAAGTGACATTTGATTAACCTTTCACGCTTCCGGCCGTGAGCCCCGCGACGAGGAAGCGTTCGAACCAGAGGAACAGGGCCAGGACGGGCACGGTCGCGATCACGGCCCCTGCCATGAGGTGCTGACGCGGGACTTCGGAGGAGTTCAGCTCTGCGATGCCGCGCGACAGGGTGTAGAGGTCGACGTTGTCGAGGAACATGAAGGCGAACAGAAACTCGTTCCACGCGATCATGAAGACATAGAGCGCGACGGAGGCCAAGGCGGGCAGGGCGAGGGGGAGCGTGATCTTGATTATTACCTTGAGGCGAGACAGACCATCCATCAGCCCCGCTTCCTCCAGCTCCGACGGGATGCCGCGGAAGTAGCCTTGCAGCATGTAGAGCGCGACCGGGATCGTCGTCGCCGGATAGACCAGCATCAGCCCCCAGAGGGTATTGCGCATCCCAAGCTGAGAGAAGATCGCGTAGAGCGGGATCACCAGAACGATCATCGGCACCATGTAGATCAACAGGATCGAGCGGCTGAGGAAGTTCTGGCCCGGAAACCTGAGGCGCGCGACCGCATAGGCTCCAGGGACGGCGAAGAACAGGGTGATGGCGACGGTCGCGACAGACACGAGCGCCGAATTCAGCAGGTAGGTGCCGAAGTGGTACTGGGTAAAGAGCTCGATATAGCTGCGGAAAAGAGCACTCGCGCCTTGACCGAAGTCGATGGAGAAATCGAGCGGATTGGAGAGCAGCAACTGTTGGTTCTTGAGGCTCATCATCACCATGACGAAGAACGGCAGGGCGACGGCGATGGTGAAGGCCAGCAAGCCGAAGCCCTTGACGAACCGAAGGCAGATCACTTCGACGTTATAGCGCCGCTCGCGCATGGGGCCAAAACCGCGGGCAGTCAGTTGGATCGCCTGCACAGCCGCCAAGGCGGCAAGCACCGTGAATGTGACCTGTCCAATAGGGTAGACAGACAGCGGCAAGCCCAGCGGCGTCGTGCCTGATGCGAGGGTGAGGACGAGCAGGAAGACAAAGGTGGCAAGCGCGCGCACGCCAAGCGTCCGCCGCGCAGGTGACACGCCCGTAAGGACGCCCGCCGCAATCAGGCCCGCCAGCGCGCCGGCCGTGACCTGCGGCTGAAACGGTTCGCCGGAAACGAAGAGGGCGAGCAGCGTGAGCAGGGTCGTAAGGACCGCGCCCCACAGCGTGCCGAAGAGCAAACATAGCCAGAAGATGTTTCCGAAGCGGCTCATGCGTCATCCTCCGGCGAGAATTTGAAGAAGATGACCGAGAAGCACAGCAACATCAGGAAGACGACCACGGCGACGGCGGCACCAGCCCCCAGGTTCGAGATCGCGAACGCCTGCTCATAGACGTTCACGGTAAGCGTTCGCGTTCCGGCGGCCCCGCCCGTCAGCAGGAAGATGTCGTCGAACTTGTTAAACGTCCAAATGAAGCGAAGCAGGAACAGGACCGCCATGATGCCCGCCAGTTGCGGCAGCGAGATGAAGCGGAATTGTTGCAGCGGCGTGGCCCCGTCGATTTCCGCCGCCTCGTAAATGTCGGTCGAGACCGATTGCATCCGGGCGAGGATGAACAGCATGGCCAGCGGGAAGTATCGCCAGATCTCGAAGATGATCACCACGGTCAAGGCGACCGGGAAGTCGAAGGTCAGGCCCAGGATGCTGAGCTCGGCGGCACGTTGACCCAGAAAGCTGATCGGCCCGTCGATGACGCCGAGTTGCAGCAACAGTGCGTTGAGCGTGCCGCCGGGGCCGGGATCGAGCAGAAGCACCCAGGCCAGCGCCACCGCGATGACGGGGGCGACGTAGGGAGACAGGAACAGTCCGCGCAGAACACTGCGGCCCAAGAAAGTCATGTTCATCAGCTGCGCGGCGAAAAGGCCCATGACCAATGCGCCGACGGTGCCCGCGATCGTGTAGTAGAGCGAGGCCCAGAGAACCTCCCAGAAGTCGGAGGCGTTGAAGACCTTGCGGAAGTTATCGAGCGTGAAATCGTCGTTCGTCAGGATGTTCTCGGGCACGAAGTCAAACGCCGGGTCGGTGTCCTTGACGTCGGCGGGCGCATCCAGAAACGCTTGGGTGGCGGCGACGCGGACGATGACGTCTTCGCGGAATCCCGGCTCGTAATCGCCCAAGTCGCAGCGCAGTGCGGCATCCTCCAGCGTGCAGCGTTCATCCACCGTCAGCACATCCAGCGACGCGGGCAGGGTATCGGTGAAGGTCACCGAGGCGATGGCACTCTGACGCGACGAATTGCGCAGGCGGTAGCGAATGTCGGCGGTGTCGCCCACGGCCTCAAGATCGCCCATCAGGCGTTCATTCGACAGGATGGACGGCGCGCGCAGGTCGCCCAACGTGACCGGCTTGAAACTGATCCAGACGTTGGCAACCAGCGGGAACAGAACGACCGACAGCACGATCAGGAAGGTTGGCAACAGCAGCATGTAGGCAAAGCGCATCTCGCGCTTGGCCAGTGGCCCCAGGCCTTTTGGCGGTTTGGGTTGGCTGTCGGGTGTCATGATCGCTTCCGCGTCGGAGGAGGACGGCGCGTCTGTGCGCGCCGCCCATGACACGATCAGAGGTCGAGCGCTTTGTGCTCGGCCACGATCTTGTCGGCTGCTTGCTGAACAGTCAGGTCGCCGTCGGTCATCTCCCGGATGACACGGCTCATGACCTGGCTGTTCACGATTTTGGAGGCCGTGGCCAGCTGGCCATCGGCCACGCCCCAGCGATCGCCCACCGACAGGCCCGCGACGATATCGTCGATCACAGCCTGCGGGTAGATGTCGCCGAGCGGAGCCTTACGGTCCACGCCGACGTCCAGACCCGACCACATCGCCTCGAACGAGGTGTCGCCGGCCTCGGTCCCGCGGCGCACGGGGAACTTGCCCTCGGGGGCCTGGGAAAGCCATGCGCCATAGCCGTCGGACATGACGAACTCCACGAACTCCTGCGCGGGGCCGGTGTTGGCATCGGCCGTGATCCCGAGGTAGCGCACGTCGGCCCAGGAGGAGCCGTCCGGGTTGCCCGGACCGGAAATCACGGTGGCAAAACCAGTTTTCTCGGCCAACTCCTTAGAGGTCGGATCGTCACCAATGGTGACCGGCGCGCTGTCGCGCAGGCCGCCCAGCTCGTCCAGGATCGACGGTGACCAGATTACCATGGCGGCCTTGCCGTCGAGGTAAAGCTCGCGCGACTGCGACCAGTAGAGATCGCCCTCCGGCGAGTTGGCGACGAGGTTCTTGTAGAGCTCCAGAAGTTCGACCAGATGCGTCGTGTCCTCGTTGATGGAGCCGTCGGCATTGACCGGCGAGTAGCCCGTCGCGAGCGACAGATGCTCGATCAGCTGCATCATGTAGCCTTCATCGATCTTCGTCGCGGCAACGAAGCCGTACATGTCGGACCCATCGTTGAGCGCTGTCATCGCGGCGTTGATCGCGTCGAACGACGTCGGGGCTTCCAGTCCGGCTGCCTCGAACAGGTCGGCGCGATAGACGACCAGCTGCGTCCAGCCATCCGATGGCACAGCGACGATCTCGCCATCCGACATCGCCATCGCGACGGGACCTTCGGCAAAGCTGTCGACGCCGAGGTTGTCCATGACTTCGCTGGCCGCGGCGGTGTCGAGCAGACCGGCCTCGGAATAGGGCAGGATGTGGTTGACCGTCAGGTTGATGACATCGGGCAGATCACCGGCGGCGAAGGCTGCGGTGGCGCGGGTCTGTATGTCGGATTCCTCGACCGGGATGATCTCGACGGTGTGGCCGCTGGCAGCCTCGAAGGCGGCGACCATTTCTTCTTGAACGGCGATGCGCTCAGGCTGCACCTCCATCGTCCAGAAGCGGATGGTGTCGGCCTGAGCGGCTCCGACGAGAACCGTGGACGCGGCAAGCGCGGCCCAGAGTGTGGTCGTACGTTTCATTGAAGTTCCTCCCTTGATGATACGTCGTCCTGGACCTTTGCGAGGTGCAATGGCCCGTCCGTCTTGCGGCGCAGCAGATGCGCGCGCTGCAATTCCTGATGATCGGAGGGGTCATCCCCGTCGATGATCGCCAGAAGCATGTCTCCCAATCGCCGGCCCGCGTGCGCCTGTGGCTGCGCCATGGTGGTCAGCGGTGGGTTGGCATGTTCGCCGAACTTCAAGCCGTCGTAGCCGATGACCGACACGTCCTCGCCAGGGGTCAGTCCGTGGGCCCGGATGGCCGCGAGTGCACCGAAGGCCATTGTGTCGGAGACGCAGACGATGGCGGTGGGCGGCATGGCCATGTCGAGCAGGATGTTCGTCGCGATTTCTCCGCCGTCATCGGTGAATTCCGCGATTTGGATCAAATCGGCATCGATCGTGAGGCCGTTTGTGGCGACGGCCTTGCGGTAGCCGTTCAACCGATCTTGGGCGAATTGGTATTGGAGTGGTGCCCCCACGAAGGCGATCCGCGAATGGCCGAGCGAAACAAGATGATCGACCGCGACCACGAAGGCCGCCTCTCCGTCCACATCGTACCAAGCATAATTGTCGCTGGAGGCGGTGCGGCCATGCACGACGAACGGGAACTTCAGATCCTGCATCAACCGAATTCGCGGATCGTTCTTGAGAGGGCGCGAGATGACGAGGCCGCCAACCCTGCCCGAGCGTACGATCTTGTCGATCTGGGCGAGTTCGTCCTTCGGCGATGCCGCATGCGCCACCAGCAGGTCCCACTGCCGTTTGCCGAGCGCCTCGCCCAAACCTTGAAGCAGTTGCGCAATGAAAGGTTGCGCGATGGAAGCGCTGTGCAGAGGCATGATGTAGCCGATTGTCTCAGGCGTTCCCATTGAGAGCCGACGCGCCGTCTGGTTCGGGCGATAGCCCAGCTCATCGGCGGCCTGACGGACACGGGCACGCGTCGCGGGACTGATATCAGCGTAATTGTTGAGGGCACGGCTAACGGTGCCGACGGCAAGATTCAGGTGTGCCGCAAGCACTTTCAGGCTGACTGACCGTCTCGACATCGAATCCCCCTGATGAAAAGACTTACCGAAACCGGTTTCGGACAGCAAGAAATTTTCGTACTGTCTAAGCTCAGGACCCATTGATTTGGTTGCGGCTTCCGCGGTTGCCTGATTCAGGCTCCTGAACTTCAGAGGCACGACAGGAGCGACTTGTACTGGCTGAGCGAAGCTTACTGACGCGGCTTAGGTCTCATTTTCCCAAGAGTTGCTGGGTGCCGCGCGTGGATGGGCGGCGCGTCCTGAATGAGATCATCTCATCAACCGGAATGTGTTGCGCTGGCGCGATGCACCATGGGAGTGCGGGCCATACAACGCCCCCTACAAGAGATGAAAGTGATGGAGCGATCTGGGTGTTTTCGCGCGGATCATGACGGGGCCTGCCGCAGAGGCCCCTGATAACCGGACGATCTCCATTCCCTCTCGAGACATCCCCGCAGGAGACTCCGCCCGGAAATGGATGCTAGCCACCTAAAAACCTGACCATCGTACGGCAGCACGTGCAAAGCATTTGCAAGCGGGGCCAAGGCCTTCAGCCTGGCGTAAAAGATGGGGAGCGCGGTCGCCAAATCGGGCGGACGAAAGGTGGAATGACCAAGATGCTGCATGCGATCACGGATGCGATTGGTCGTCCGATCCGGTTATTCATGACCGCTGGGGGAAGTCAGTGATTACACTGTAGGACGCGCTTTGGTGAGCAGCTTGCCATTCGCAGACCGGCTCCTTGGCGATCGGGGATATGACGCTGATTGGTATCCGCGATACCCTTGCAAGCAAGGGCATAATGCCTTGCATCCCTGGGCGGAAGTCCCGTGAAAAGCCGGTCAAATACCCCTCTTGTGACAGTGCTGCGCACTGCACTGCCGGGCAACGATTGAGATCATGTTCGGCAGCCTGGAGACGCGTGGCGACGCGCTACGACAGCTTTTTAGCCGTTTTTCCTGTTAGCCATCGCCCTCGCCGCAACCGTACTTTTCTAGTTACGAGTCCGGAGCCTAGAGATCGCAATCAAATTGAAATCGATGCGGCTCAGCCGGAGCGTCGTATGATTGCGGCACCGCAGAACTGTGGAGAAAGCTAATGTTCGCTAAGGGTCGTCGGTCAAGGGCAGCGGCGACACCTTAAATCTCGATCGCCTCCGTGATCGCCAGCGCGTCTTCAAGCTCCACCCCCGAGATACCGCACTGTGCTGTCTATCTTAGTATGTCCCAGAAGGAGCTGCACGGCCCGCAGGTTGCCGGTCTTCTTGTAGATCTGCGTGACCTTCGTCCGCCGCATCGAATGGGTGCCATAGGCCGTCGGTTCGAGGCCGATAGACGTGACCCAGTCGCGAACGATCCGCGCGTCCTGACGCGTCGAGATGTGCAGGCGCTCGTGGAAGCGCCCGGGCCAGAGGTGCTCAGAGCCAATCATGATCGGCTCCCCCATCCATTGGGACACGGCCGCGCGCGTTCCTTCCGTAATTTCAAAGCGGATGGGCTTTTGCGTTTTGCTCTGCAGGATGGACGCACGTTCCTTGATCTGACCAGACGCCATCACGTCGACCACCCGCATGCGCACGAGATCAAAACCGCGTAGCTTGCTGTCGATCGCCATGTTGAAGAGCGCGAGGTCACGGTGACTTTCGGCGAGCTCCAGCCGGACGCGAATGGCCCAGACGTGCCTGGGCTTCAGCGGGCGCTTCTGACCGGACGATACGGCCTTTGTTCCAGGCGGGGTGGCAGGCACGGATGGCAGGGAGGTTAGCGATGATCATGGTAGGGTCCTTCGAGATCCATCGCCCCCTCCCGACTCGGCACCGTGCCGCTGGAGGAAGGCTGACAGACTGGAGGGCCAGGCGCCGAATGCGCGCCGCCCGACGGCGGCCTTCATCCAATCTCGGCCACCAAAGGCTACCATTGCAAGGTAGATGACGTCGTCCCCAAGGTCGGGCTGGAAGACGCCCTTCAAGCGCTGCCCTGAGCCGCCATGGCGGACCAGCCAGTTGTCGAGCTTGCCGCGGAGGTGAGCTCTGAACGTCCGGTTTTCAAGGACCGAACGCAGGAGCGTGTCGACTTCGTTCAGTCGACGAAAGGCGGCATCATAGTCGCCCTCGGTCATTTTGGTGATATGGTCGACGGTGCCGACCAAGTCCCGCTCGACGAACGGGTGTCGGACGATCCGCGTCAGTGCTGCTTCGTCATCGCTTCCAGATGGGCTCGGGAACCAGCGGTTACTTCGGCAACGTCCCCCAGGGGCTCCCATTGGTCGAGCGGTAGCGACAATCGGCGTTCCAATTCGGCCTCGAGAACCGACCGCTCACGGTCCCGATCCGCCTTCGCCAGCTCCCCAGACACGGCCGCGCTGACATTTGAATATTCGCCAGCTTCAACGAACTCCTTCGCGTAGCGATATGCTGTGTCGGTAAAGCTGACTGATTGCTTTTGAACGCCCATAGTCCGACCTCCGATAGTCAGTTAGACTGCTAACTCTGATGGAGTACGGCAAGGTCCGCTCTGACTGTGCTGCCCTGCAGCGACGCCACATCGGGCGAATGTTCGCTATGGGCCGAGGCTGCGTGAAAACTTCGGAGTATTGTATGCTCTTGCCAAAAGGCAGGAGTGAGCATGGCGGGATCTATTGAGGGTGTCGGTCGAGACCAGGTATCGCTGTTTCCGCAGCGACTGGAGGACCGGGTCGACGAAGAACAGCCGGTTCGAGTCATCGATCTCTTCGTCGAGGATATTGACCTTGTCGGGCTTGGGTTCGAACGGACCTCCGCCGGGCGGACGGGACGGCCGGACTATCATCCTGGCGTCTTGCTCAAGCTGTTCCATCTACGGCGACCTGAACCGCATTCCGTCGAGCCGACGCTCGGAGCGCGAGGCCGGTCGGAATGTCGAACTGATGCGGCTGACCGGTCGGCTGGCTCCCGACCACAAGACGATCGCGGACTTCCGGCGCGACAACGGTTCGGCGATCCGGCGTAGTTGCGCGGCATTCGTCGATCTGTGCCGCCGGATAGACGTCCTCAAGGGCGACTGCGTCGCGATCGACAGCAGCAAGTTCAAGGCGGTAAACAGCCGCGATCGGAACTTCACGAAGGGCAAGATCGCCAGTCGGCTCGCGCATCTCGAAGCGAGCGTCGAGCGCTACATCGACGAGATAGTTTGTATCGATCGCCAAGGGGAAGGTGAAGAACGGGCCGAAAAGGGCGACAATCTCGGTCGGCGCTACGCGCGTGTCCAGAAGGAGGTCCAACGCCTGCAAGCGATGGAACGCGCGCTGGAGGACGCTCCCGACGGGCAGATATCTCTGACCGAACCGGGTGCCCGTGCCATGGCGACCAGCGCAAAGAACAGCGGCATGGTCGGTTACAACGTCCAGGCCGCCGTGGATACCGAGACCCATCTGATCGTCATCCACGACGTCACAAATCACCGGCACGACCGCGACCAGCTCGCGGCCATGGCCAAAGCCTCGGAAGCAGCGCTCTGCCGCGACGAGATGAGCGCGATCGCCCACAAGGGCTACTTCAGCAGCGTAGAGATCCTCGCCTGCTAGGAGGCGGGTTATCGTCACGACGGTTCCCCGCCCTGAGACCTCCGGCAACCGGAAGAAGGGCATGTATGTGAAGGCCGACCTCGCATACGACGCGGAGGCTAACCCTTATCACCGTCCGGGCGGCGAAGAATTGACCTATCGCTCCACGACGGAGGAGGACGGTCTGCAGTAGCGTCGCTACCGGACGAAGGCGTGCCGGGACTGCCCGCCAAGTATCGCTGCTCCACCGGCAAGGAACGCCGGATCACCCGTTGGGAACACGAGCACCTGGTGGAGGAGATGCAAAGGCGGATCAACAGTGGCGGGGGACGGATGCGGCTCCGACGTGCCACCGTCGCGCACCCATTCGGCACGATCAAGGCGTGGATGGGCGCGACACAGTTCCAGATCCGACGCTTGAAGGGCGTCAGAACCGAGATGGCGCTGCAGATTCTGGCTTACGACATCAAGCGAATGCTCTTGCTGATGGGAACGAGAGGCCTGATGGCGGCGCTATCAGGCTGACAGGATGGCAGAACTCGCGCCTCGGAGCCCAGACCCATCTGCAGCAAAGAACTGACATCCACCACGCCAATCAGCTCGGTGTTTCCACACAGCTTCGGCCCATAGCGGAGATTTGAGCTACGACGATCCGAATGAAAAAGCGGACACAACCAAACGGAGGGATCGCTGGCAAAGCGGGCTTCTGCCGCGCTGCACGCGAAGGTCTGTTCAACACCGATTAGATCGGCAAACGGTCCGGGATAAACGCTTGTGCCGGGGTCGACGCTACATCGGCTCGGGCGCGCACAGATCCCGCATCTTGCGTCGGTGCGGACGGCTGAGGGGAACGAGCAGGCCGGTATCGGTGCGGCAGGCATAGCGGTCGCCGTCGCGGTTCACGCCGGCGAGGTGGGCCTCTGCGATCCAGTGCGAGCGGTGGACCTGATGCCCGCGCGCGCCGAGTTCCTCGACGGCGCGGCCGAAGGAATAGAGGATCAGCGTGTCGCCGAGCGTCGTGTAAACGCGCAGATAGTGTAGCTCGGCGGTGAGCGCGACGAGGTCGCGGCCAAGATGCTTCGGCAACCTCTGCCAAAACTCGGACGCTGGGTCAGGCGGCTCGGACGGTGCGGCGGACTTCGGGGCTCGCGCGATCACGCCGTCGAGCCTAAGCAGCCGCGAGGCGTTGAGCCCTCCCCAGACGAGGATCGAGGCCGGAAGGAAGGACGCGAACTCGGTCACCAGCTGGCGGGTGACGGGCTCGCCGGTTTCCTTTACCGTATCGGCGACGGCGAAGATCTGGTCGAACACGAGTGCGATGGGCGTGAACAGCGCGGCGCCGATCACGCCGGAGAGGCCGATCTGCACCCAGGCGTGAAGGCGGCTGACGATTCTGATGCGCGACAGCGCCATCTGCGCCGTCTGCAAAAGGGCGAGTGGGATCATGACATGCGCCGTCCAGAACAAAAGCCGGGCGGGCAGCCCCAGGCCGCGCGATGGTCCAGGGTCAAGCGCCGTGAAGACTGCAGTCAGCAGGAGGCCCGCCACAACGAGAAAGGCCAGCCACGATTCCCGCGGGTTCCAGCCGCCCGCGAGGTCGCGCGTGGCTGGCTTTGCATGACCCGCCCGGTGCGGCGGGGCAGCACGCGCGTTTCGCAGATCGCCTGCGGACTGAAGGTCGACATCGGCATCGTTACGCATCCTGTCCTCCTAGCACGGCAACCGGTCCCGAGCGATATCGTGAGATGAGACGACCCCGCAGGTGCCGGGTGGGACACGTCGCAATTCGTCCTGAGGGCGCACCAAACTCCCTGGCACCGATCTGCCGAACATTGCGCCTGCATCCGCGCGTTCCACCCTGTTTGCACGAACGACCGCTCCCTTGCACCAGTGGCGTCCCAAGGCGGCGCGGGCGCTCGTGCAGTGGGGCGGGCGTCCCGTGCAGGATCGATTGAGCGAACACGGCCTCGCAGAGCAGGCCAGATGGATCACTGTGTCCCCGGAGGCCATATGGAAACGCAGAACGATCCGCACCGCCCGACCGTCCCACAGAACGATGCAGATATCGTTGTCGTCGGCGCGGGGCTTGCCGCCGCGATCCTCGCGCTGCGGCTGGCGGCTCTGTCAGTGCCGCCTCGGATCTTGCTGCTCGAGGCGTCGGACACCCCTTTCGGCGACAAGACCTGGTCGTTCCAGCGCACGGATGTCGCGCCAGGTGTCGAGGCCTGGCTCGACCATGCCATCGCCGCCGAATGGCCCACCCAGACGGTGCGCTTTGCCGACCTCAGACGCGAGATCGCGACCGGCTACGCCTCGATCACATCGGCCTCGATCGCCCGCGCCGTCGCGGCGACGGGGCACATCACGGTGCGATCCGGCGCGCGCGCCACGCGCCTGACCCCGACCGAAGTCGTTCTGGACGGCGGCGCGCGGATCGCGGCGCGCTGCGTGATCGACGCGCGCGGCCATGCCCCGGGTGCCGCGATGCGGACGGCCTATCAGAAGTTCGTGGGCCTCAGGGTCCGCTTGGCTGCGCCGCACGGCATCGCCGCGCCGGTGATCATGGACGCCTCGGTGCCGCAGATCGACGGGTTCCGTTTCGTTTATCTGCTGCCGTTCTCGACCCGGGACATCATGATCGAGGACACGCGCTACGCCGATGGCGCGGCGCTGGACGTCGATGCCATCGAAGCCGCGATCCACGCCTATGCTGCGGCTCATGGCTGGACCGTCGAGGCCATCCTGCAACGCGAGACCGGGGTGCTGCCCGTCGTGCTGGGCTTCGACCGTCACGCCTTTTGGGCGGGGGCGAGCGACGTTCCAAAGATCGGGATGCGCGGCGCGTTCTTCCATTCGACCACCGGCTATTCGCTGCCCGACGCCGTGCGCGTCGCCGACCTGGTGGCCGACGCCTGGCCCATCGGCAGCGCGGCGCTCGCCGATCTGCTGCACGACCACGCCCGCCGCCGCGCGCCGCGCCAGGCCTTCTACCGGTTTCTGAACCGGATGCTGTTCCACGGTGCAGCGCCCGAGAACCGGCATCTGGTGATGCAGAAATTCTACCGCCTGCCGCGCCCGACCATTGAGCGGTTCTATGCCGGGCGCACGAGCGTGTTCGACATCCTTCGCATCCTGTCTGGCCGCCCGCCGATCCCGATTCACCGCGCCCTGCGCTGCATCCCCGAGCGGGCGCCGCGCGGCCCCGGGCCCGAGCAGCCGGAGGCGATCCAATGAAGGATCTGGCCCAAGTCGCCCGCACCGCCGCCGTGATCGGGTCCGGTTTCGGCGGGTTGGCCCTCGCCATCCGGCTGCAGAGTGCGGGCGTCGCCACGACCTTGTTCGAGGCGCGCGACAAGCCGGGGGGCCGCGCCTATGTCTATCGCGATGCGGGCTTCACATTCGACGCGGGGCCCACGGTCATCACCGACCCGGACTGTCTGGAACAACTCTGGGCGCTTAGCGGGCGGCGCATGGCCGACGACGTCGACCTGATCCCCGTCGATCCTTTCTATCGGCTGTGCTGGGAGGACGGGACGCGGTTCGACTACTGCGCCGACCAGGCCGGGATCGACGCGCAGATCGACGCGATCTCGCCCGGCGACGTCGCAGGCTACCGCCGCCTGCTGGCCTATTCCGAAGATCTCTACCGCGAGGGCTACGAGAAGCTGGGGACGGTGCCGTTCCAGAGCTTCTGGTCCATGGCCAAGGTCGCGCCGACGCTGATGCGCCTCGACAGTCATCGCAGCGTCTATGCTAAGGTCTCGGAATTCATCCGCGACGAAAAGCTGCGCCAGGCCTTCAGCTTCCACACGCTGCTGGTGGGCGGGAACCCGTTCTCGACCTCGTCGATCTATGCCCTGATCCACGCGCTCGAACGCAAGGGCCGCGTCTGGTTCGCGCGCGGCGGGACGGGGTCGCTGGTGGCGGCGATGGTGCGCCTCTTCGAGGATCTGGGCGGCACGCTGCGGCTGAACGCGCCCGTCGACCGGATCGCCACGGCGGGCACGCGGGCCACCGGCGTCGTCGTGGACGGGGTCTTCCTGCCCTTCGACGAGATCGCGTCGAACGCCGATATCGTGCACACTTATCGCCGCCTTCTGCGCGGTACCGCGCGGGGCGCGGCCAAGACGCGGTCGCTGGAGCGCAAGAGCTATTCGATGTCGCTCTTCGTGGTCTATTTCGGTTTGGCGGCCGAGCATCCGGACCTTGCCCATCACATGGTGCTCTTCGGGCCGCGCTACCGCGCGCTTCTGGCCGATATCTTCGGCGCGGCGCATCTGAGCGAGGATTTCTCGCTCTACCTCCACGCACCCAGTGTCACTGATCCGTCGATGGCGCCACGGGGGCATTCGGCCTTCTACGCGTTGTCGCCGGTGCCGCATCTGGGCACCGCCGAGATCGACTGGGACGAGGTCGGACCGCTCTACCGCGACCGGATCCTGGCCTATCTTGAGGCGCGGCACATCCCGGGCCTGCGCCGCGACCTGGTAACGGTGCGCCATTTCACGCCCTTCGACTTCCGCGACGAGCTGAACGCGCATCTGGGCAGCGCCTTCTCGATCGAGCCGCTGCTGACCCAAAGCGCCTGGTTCCGCCCGCATAACCGCGACGACGTTATCGAGAACCTCTACGTCGTGGGTGCCGGTACCCATCCCGGGGCGGGCATCCCCGGTGTCGTCGGATCGGCAAAGGCCACGGCAGGTCTGATGCTGGACGGGGTGGTCGCGTGACCGGGGCCGCCCTGCGGGCCGCGCGGGCCGACATCGCCCATGGATCGCGCAGCTTTGCGTTGGCCGCCCGGCTGCTGCCGCCCGGCATACGGGACGACGCGGTCCTGCTTTACGCGTGGTGCCGGCACTGCGACGATGCGATCGATGGCCAGACCTTTGGTGGTGCGATGGCGACCGTCCCGGACGCGGCGGCCCGGCTCTCCACCCTGCGCCGCCTTACGACGAAAGCGCTGGCCGGGGACCCCGCGCCCCGTGTCTTTGCCGGGCTGGCGGAGGTCTGCGCGCGGGCGGACATTCCCGCGCTCCACCCGCAGGCGCTGCTCGATGGCTTCGCGATGGACGTCGCGGGCCGCCCGTTCGAGACGATGGGCGACACGCTCGACTATTGCTACCACGCGGCGGGCGTGATCGGAGTAATGATGGCGATGGTCATGGGCGTGCGCGCGGCCCCGGCGCTGGATCGGGCCAGCGACCTCGGCATCGCGTTCCAGCTGACCAACATCGCCCGCGACGTGGTCGAGGATGCCGGCGCCGGGCGTTGCTATCTGCCTGCGCGGCTGCTGGACGCGCATGGGCTGCGGGCGGGCGACCTGACCGATCCCGCTGCCTGGCCCCGCGCCCGGGCCGCCGCCATCGACCTGCTGGACGTGGCCGAGCGATACTATGCCTCGGGGCGCACTGGGCTGGCCGATCTGCCGCCGCGCTGCACATGGGGCATCGCCGCCGCGCGGCGCATCTATCGCGGGATCGGGGCCGAGATCCGGCGTGCCACGCCCGGATCTTGGGCGGCCCGGGTCGCCGTTCCCGCCTGGCGCAAGGGGGCGCTCGCGGCCGTCGCGATGGCCGACGGGGCCCGCGCCCGTCGCGCCACCCCGGCCGCCCGCGATCAGCTCTGGTCGCGGCCCGGCCACGGAGCGTTCGACGATCCGTCGTCCTGAAGCCGCTGGTTCGCGCGCAGCTCGGCGCGCAACCGCGCGACCGGCGGCACGAACACGAAGCCGAAGGCGACACAGCCGTCCCGGTCGCGCACGGCGTGGTGCAGGCGATGGGCCTGGTAGATGCGGCGCAGGTAGCCGCGCCGAGGCACGTGGCGGAACGGCCAGCGGTGATGCACCAGCCCGTCATGGACACAGAAATAGATCACGCCGTAGACGCAGAGCCCGACCGCAACCCACCAGAGCGGCGAGGCGACCGTCGCCCCCGCCCAGAACAGCCCCATCGAGAGCCCCGCGAAGATCAGCGAATAGAGATCGTTGCGCTCCAGAGCGCCGCGGCGCGGCTCGTGGTGGGATTTGTGCCACCGCCAGCCGGGACCGTGCATCACGACACGGTGGATCCACGCGGCGGCAAGCTCGGTCGCCACTACAGTGACGCAGACGATGAATACGGGAAGAAGGATAGCGGTCATTGCATGTCTCCGGTCTGGTGCCGTGCCCCCGGCAGGCGCCACCAGGGCACCCAGGGCATCGCGTGGTGGGCATGGTGGTGGCCGAAGTGAAAGCAGGTCAGCAGCGAGACCGGCCAGGAGAAGCCGGCGCTGCGCGCCCGGTGCGCGTCGGCGAAGGGTGCCGCCTCGTGCCGGTGCGGCAGGTAGGTGCCGAAATAGAACAGCTGCGCCGAGGACAGGATCGCGGGCAGCGCCCAGAACGGCAGCATCAGCGGCGCGCGCGGCCCGAGCAGCCAGGCCAGAGCCACCGAAGCCACCGCGAGCACCGCGAACTGCCGCCAGCCGAAATAGTGCCGGAAGAACCGCAGATACCAGGGCCAGAAGGCGTCCGGGTGGTCCGGGTCGAAATCCGGGTCGCGCGCCGTGCCGGAGTGGCGGTGGTGCGCGCGGTGTTCGCGCGCCAGTGCGTCGAAGTCGAACCCGGCATAGAGCGCGACGCAGACCTGCCCGACGACGCGGTTCAGACTCGGTCGACCCGGTGCCAGCGTGCCGTGGATCGCGTCATGCGCCACGATGAAGAGCCCGACGAACAGCCAGCATTGCACAGCTACGACAAGGGGTGCCACGGGCCACCACGCGGTCCAATCCACGACGAACAGCGCGGCAAAGGTCAGCCCCGCCCAAGCCCCGCCGATCAGCGCGGCGAGACCGAGGCCGATAGCAGCGTCGCCCCGGCTCATAGCAGCATCCTGCGGCGCGAGAGCAGCACCGCGCCGCCGGTGCCCAGGACCGCAAGCAGGGCCAGCGCAGACACCGGGGCGGAAAGTTCAGACAGGGTAAGGCCGCGCGCAAGCAAGCCCTGGTAGAGGTCCACCGCCCAGGCGTTCGGCGCCACTGCTCCGATGTCGCGCAGCCAGCCCGGCATCAGGAATCGCGGCACCATCGAGCCGCCGAGCGCCGAGAAGAGCAGGACCAGAAAGGTGGACACCGCCTGCGCTTGCGCTCGCGTCCGGCAGGCGGTCGCGCAGAGCAGGCCGAACCCCGCCGCAGCCGCCGCCGCCAGTGCGGTCGCCACGGCCCAGCCCGGCAGATGCGCCATGACGGGGACGTCGTAGACCAGCGCGGCGACCGCGAAGACCGCCGCGGTCTGCAATGCGCCCTGCGCGGTCAGGAACAGGGCCGTGCCCCACACCACCACGTCGATGCCGCCCGGACCGGCGGCAAAGCGGTCGAGGATGCCGCTCTCGCGCGCATCGATCAGGCCGTTCGCCCCCTGCGTCGCGGAAAAGAGGAGGAACATGAAGGCGATGGCGCCGGCGTAATAGATCACGGCCGGGTCGGGCGCGCCGGCCTCTCCGACCGTCTCAATCACGGTCAGATCGGGTGCTCCGGCCTTGTCCCGGGGCAACGCCGCGCGGGCGGCGTCCAGCCGGGCCAATTGCGGGTCCGTAAGCGGGCCGATAATCGCTTCCAGCCCCGCCGCGTGCCTCTCCAGCAAAATGTCGGGTGCCGCCTGTGCCAAGGCCGCGCGCGTCCGCCCGTCGAGCACCGCGCCCGCCATCGGCTTGGCCGGATCCACGAGGATCGTTAGCGGCGCCGCGTCCAGCCGCGTCAGCGCACCGCGCCCCAGCAATCCCGCGTCCAGCCCCCCCTCGGCGATGGCGATTCTCAGGGCGGCCTCGGTGGCATGGGTCGTGACGGTCAGCGCGGGCGCGGCGCGCAGGGCGGCCTCAATCGGGGCAACCGGCGCGGTGGCGGCCAGGCCGATATGCAGATGCGGCTCGCCGCCGCTGGCGGTCGCGAAGATCGAGGCGAAGACAACATAGATCGCGGGGGGCAGCAGCAAGAGCATCGCAAGCGCGCCGCGGTCGCGCAGAAGCGTAAGCGCCAGCATGCGGACGATGGCGAGGGTCATGCTGCCCTCGCGCCGTTGGCCCGCAGTTGTTCCAGCCCCGGCCGCACGATCCCGAACCCCCGCAACGCGATGCCCGCGTCGCGCAGCGCCGCCACCAGGGTCAGGCCGGTGCCTTCGTCCGCGACAAGGGCCGTCAGCGCGCCGGGTGCCGGAGCAAGGCCGAGCCTGACGGCACTCATGGACTGCTGCGTGCCCAGGGGGGCGCAGGGCATGGCCGACAGGAGCAGCTTTCCGCCGAACCGCGCGCGCAACACCTCCGCGACAGGTCCCGCGCAGGCGATGCGCCCCTCCGAGAGCAGCGCGACATGGGTGCAGACCGCTTCTGCTTCGGGCAGGTCGTGGGTCGTCATCAGGACGCCGATGCCGTCCGCCGCCAGCCTGCGGATCAGGCGGTGAATAGTCGCACGGGCCTCCACGTCGATGCCGGCCGTCGGCTCGTCCAGGATCAGCAGCGCCGGGCGATGCAACAGGGCCGCGGCGATATTGACCCGCCGTTGCCAGCCGCCCGACAGCGTGCCCACGATCTCGCCCGCGCATCCGGCGATGCCGCAGGCCTCGGCGACGTTCGCAACGCGGGCCGCGATCGCCGGCTTCGCGACCCCCGCCAGCCGCGCGAAGATCGAAAGATTCTCGGCTGCCGTCAGCCCGGGGAAAAGCGCGATCTGCTGCGGCACAAGGCCGATGCCGCCCGGCACCGTCTCCACCCGGCCCGCCTGGGCCGGTACACGTCCCAGGACGGTCCGGATCAGCGTCGTCTTGCCCGCGCCGTTCTCGCCCAGCAGGCAATGGACCTCGCCCGGCGCGACGGTCAGCGTAACGCCGCGCAGCACGTCGCGATCGCCGTAGGACGTGCGGACCGCGTTGAGCCGCAGGACCGATGCCGCAGTCACGACGGCAGCCCCTCGTCGAAGGAAAGCAGGTCGCGCAGGGTCGCCGGGTCCAGGCCCGCCCGTCTGGCCGCCGCCCTCGCCATGAGAAGATGCTGCACTCGGACGGCCCAAGCCTCGCTACGGCCGATGGCGCGGTCCAGCGTTCGCTTCCCGACATCGGCACCGATGTCCTTGCCAGTGACGCAGGCGGAGGACGCATGATCCAGCGCGTCGTCGGCAAGCTGAAAGGCGCAGCCCAGATGCCAGGCGAAAAGGTCGACCTCGCGCGCGCGCGTCTCCTCCAGCCCACCCAGCAGGGCACCCATCCGGGCCGCCGCCGCAAAGAGCGTTGCGGTCTTGAGACCGTTTACCGCCTCGATCTCCACCGGACCGGATGCCGCCGCGCCGAGGTCGAGCGCCTGTCCCGCCGCCATCCCGTCGCGCCCGATGGCACAGGCCAGCGTCGCCGCCATCGACACGCGCGTTTCGGTGGGCACTGGCAGCTCCGAAAACACCTCGAAGGCCCGGGTGATCAGGGCCACGGCGGCCAGTATCGCCGTCGCCTCTCCGAATTTGAGATGGGTGGTGGCCCGCCCACGGCGCAACGCCGCGTCGTCCATGCAGGGCAGGTCATCGAGCATCAGGGACGCCGCATGCACCATCTCGACCGCGCAGGCCGCGTCCAGCGCGCCCGTCCCCGTATCGGCCACTGCCAGCAAAAGACGCGGACGCAGCCGCTTGCCCGGTGCCAGCAGCGCATGGCGCATCGCGGCATGAACGGGCGGGGCGGGATCGGTCGCCGTTCCTGTCAGGATGTCGAGTCGGAGGTCGATCGTCCTCGATATGGCGCTGCCAGACGTCGCAAGGCGTGCCGTCTCGCGGTTTATGCGGTCGAACATCGGATGGTTCTCTCACAGCTGGTGGAAATGTCAGAAGCGGTAGGCGAGGCCCAGCGTGACTTCCGCGCCGGAATAGTCGGTGTCCACGCTGCCGCCTCCGTCCCGCGACAGGGTCCGACTGCCCGCATCGAAATATCGCAGCTCTCCCGACAGCAGGACCGATGGTGTGATCGCGTAGCTGGCACCCAGCATGCCTTGGAACAGCGCCCCACCGCGGTCGCTGTATTCGCCCGCGAAGATACCATCAGCGATGTCGTAATCGATTTCGGTCACCACGCCGACGCCTGCGCCGATATAGGGCCGCAGCCGCGCGTCGTCGTCACCGAAATCGTAATAACCGTTCAGCGCCAGCGTGGTGGAGGCGAAGTCGCCCGCGACGTCCGAGCCGTCGGCGCTGCGATAGGTGAATTCCAGCTCCGCGCGCACCGGGCTGGCGGCGAAGGCGTAACCGAGTGCGCCGCCGGCCAAGCCGCCGGTGTCGAAGCCGGTGTCGTCTTCGACGGCACCAAAGTTCAGTCCGGTGCTCGACAGGTCCGAGAGACCGCCGAAGACTTCGATGTAAACGTCGCCATTCAGGCCTTGAGCGGACGCGCCGAGCGGCGTGAGCGGAAGGATGATACCGACGAGCAAAAGCCGAGTTCGCATGGGGGTGCCTTTCTCTGGGAGTGACAGCGGATGCCGCAATACGATCCCTTTCTAGGTGCTGTCGGCGCGGGTCTGCATCCGTCACTGCACGAGCGGCGCGTCGGTTTGCACGAATTGCTCCCGCGGGCATCACGTAGTCGGTGGGGCGCACGGATGGCCGTAAGATGCCGGGCCGGCCAATGACTGGCCGCTCGTGCAAGCCTGCATGCCGTTGGTGCGGCCCCTCTTGAACAGTCGGTTCCGGAGCAGAACCTTCGCGTCATCCGTTCCACGAACGACCGCAGGAGTTTCCGATGATCGCGCTTGGCCGCATGATCGCAGACCACGCATTTCCGACCCGGTTCGATAGCCTGGTTCCGATCGGGCACCTCACGGTCTTTTTCTCCGGCCTCGCCGTGCTGACCGGCGCGATGATGGGTCTTGACCCGCGCAGCCTCGGCGAGATGCCGGTCTGGCTCAAACCCTTCAAGTTCTCCGTGTCCTTCGCGATCCTGTTCGGCACTTATGCCCTTATCGTCGCGCGCCTCTCGACGCCGTTCCGCCACAGCATCTTCCTGCTCGGCGCGATTGTGTCCTCCGGCGCGGCCGCCTTGGGCGAGATCGCCTACATCTCTGCCCAGGCAGCGCGGGGGGAGGCGTCGCACTTCAACGACAGCTCGCCCTATCACGAGGCCATGTACGGGCTGATGGGCCTTGGCGCGACCATCCTCATGATCGGGGTCGCGGTGGTGGGCGCGGCCGCGACGCTCGACGGACGGACGCGCTTCGACGGGTCCACGCGGCTCGGCATCGCGCTCGGTACGGCGCTCACTGTAGTCCTGACCTTTTGGGTCGCGGGCGCATTAGCGGGGAATGGCGGTCGCTATATCGGACTGCCGACGCCGGGCGGGCCACGCATCCCGGTTCTCGGCTGGTCCCGAGAGGTCGGAGATCTTCGACCCGCGCACTTCCTGTCGCTGCACGCCCTTCAGGTGCTGCCTCTCGCCGGATGGCTGATAGGACGCGTGGGCATCGGGCGCAGCGCAGTCTGGTTTTTCGCTGCGTTCTACGCTGCGCTGACCTGTCTCGTCTTCTTCCAGGCCCTGTCCGGTGCGCCTTTGGCCCTCGCATTGCCGTCATGGTGATCGGTGCTGGTTGTATCGACACCATGACGAGGATGGCTTGCCCATGTGCGGAACCGCGCCGCCCTCCCCCCCAGTCGATGAAGAGCAGTCGTCCTTGGCCGGCCTTTCGCCTGGGACGGTCCTCGCCTGAACTTCAGCTACCGCAGCACGCGTGCTACTCTAGCGCGAGGTCACCAAGGATGCAGATCACCACGCGGAGACCGCAGCGCGATCCGTTGAAGCTGCCATTGATGGGTCGCAGAGCATCGGGAATGATGAGCTCTCAGCCGTCATTCACCGCCGCTCAGAAATCATTTGCGCGACTTCTCCGAGGGGCGTCGCGAACGGGCCGAATCCGTTTCCTAACACCGCTCGAGGCAGCAAACTGCCGCACTGGCGAGGCGAGAGCTCCTTAGGGTCAGGACTCATGACCAGAAGAGCAAGAATGTGGCGAGAGCGATGGCGGATAGGAACACGGTGGGGGATCCGTCGTAGCGGGTTGCCACGCGCCTCCAATCCTCCAAACGACCGAACATGATTTCGACGCAGTTACGTTTCGGAAGCGGCGCTTGTCCATCGCCCGGCAGTGCATCGCGCAGCGATGTCACGAGAGGGGTATTTGACGGGTTTGCCGCGTGACTTTCGGCCGGGTGTGCAGGGCGTTATGCCCTTGTCCGCAAGGGCTTCGCGGAACCAATCTGCATCACACCCTCTGTCGCCCAAAGGCCAGTCTGCTGCTGGCAAGCTGCTCACCAGAGCCCTTGCCCCAGCGTAGTCGCTGACCTCTCCGGCGGTCATGAATAAACGGATCGGACGTCCAACAGCATCCGTGACCGCATGCAGCTTCGTGTTCATCCCTCGGTTCGTCCGCCCTCCCTTTCGGGACATTTGCCGTGCAAATACCCTGCCGGGCAGTGATCAAACGACCGCGCCCCCTTTTTCGCCCGCAAACTGGAAGCCGTGCGGTGCGCCTTCAGATAGGTGGCGTCCACTGCCCGGCAGGGCATCACGCAGTGATGTCCCGAGAGGGGATGGAGATCGTCCTGTTGTCAGAAGCTTGCTGCTGCAAGCCCGTCCATGATCCCGGCAAATACCCCCATGTCGCTCCACCGCTTCCACCGGTTGTAGAGGGGCTTGTGTGGGCCGTGCTCCCTGGGCGCATCGCGCCATCGCAAGCCATTGCGGTTGATGAAGATAATTCCACCCAGGACACGCTGGCCGTCAACGCGTGGCACTCGATGGCTCTCCGGAAAGTACGGCCGGAGCCGGGCCATCTGAGCGTCGCTCAGCCAACACAAGTCGCTCATGTCGTGCCCCGAAGTTTGGGAGCTTGAATCAGGCAGTCTCAGCAGCCGCAACCAAATCAATGGATCTTGAGCCTCGAGCGTTGATCTCAAGCGGTCTAATCTATTGCTTGTCATTTTTTGGATAATTCAACAATGATCTTGCATAATCGATTTTGTTGAAGCGCTCTTGGATTATCGCAATAGCCTAAGGCTGTAACGCCTCCGGTTGTTGGGATATCAACACGAGCGCCCTTCGCGATAAGAACCGCCCCAGCAACGGGCAGATCGTTATCGATTGCATAATGAAGAGGTGTTCGACCATGATGGTCTTGCACATTAAGTGAAATGCCGAAATCAGCTAATAGAATAATGATTATCGGATTATCTTTATTATAAATACTCGCATGAGCTAAATGTGAGCCCCTACCATAGCGGAGCGAACGCAATCGCTCCAAATCCTCATCTAATAAGGCTTCAGCAACTTGCCGCGGACTGCCCTCGGCGACAATAGAAAGAAAAGGATCAAGAGCCTGCGTATGCGCTGGAGCTGAGAGCAATATAGCAGAAAGCGCCAACCCATATTTGCTGAAGCCAAGCCAAAGAAAATTCCTCGGCTGCTCACTGATAATAAATGAACCCATGTAATTAATGCCGGAGCAAAAAGCTTCTTTGCCACAATTGATTAGTCTGATAAATTTTACCAACGGAATAGCCGAAATTTCCAAAGTTGCGTCATTTAATTTCACACCGCACGGTACATATTAATCACGACATTGACATTGCAAAATTTTCTCACAAAAATGATGCGGAAACTGTTACGTTAACATATATTGCCTAAGACATCACTTTCGATTGGCTATTGCCTCGCGGAGAGCTTGGTACATAGAGAAGCACAGATCAACTGTTTTTGCTGCCGAAGCTCTGGAAAAATCTGATGGCGCCTATGATTATCACCTACCCAGCTCACTCGTATTTAGAACTAACTGCTGGGGCGGCCCTTGAACCACGCCTTGCTCCTTGGCCTTCAATGGCCGTGATACTTGGACTTGACCCTCTGAAAGACAATTATAGCTTTTGCAGTTCAGATTGTTCGCTTTTCAACGCCAACGTTGAAGGCAACTACGCTTAGGCTCAAGACCAATTGAACTCAGCGGAAGGGCAGGGTTCGCGGCGCGGAAACCGAGCGGTAAACATGTCTGATCTTTTCTAGCTGAGTGACGTACAGATTGCACGTCTGGAGCCCTATCTTCCGAAGTCCTACGGCAAGCTTCGCGTCAACGACCGACGCGTCCTCGGCGGTATAGTCTTCATCAATGACAAGGGTTGCGATGGCAAGATATGCCAAGAGAATATGGCCCCCACGAGATGCTGTCCAACCGTTGAAAACGTTGGAGCGATAAGGGCATCTTCGCGAGGATGATGGTTGGACTGGCTGCCGGGCACGGCGAGAATAAGACTGTGATCATCGACGCCACCTACTTGAAGGCCCACCGCACGGCGTCCAGTCTATGCGTCAAAAAGGGGGGTGCGGCCGCCTGACTGGACGCACCAAAGGCGGCATGAACACCAAGTTGCACGCCATTTGCGACAGCCAGGGACGTCCGGTGAACCTGTTCGTGCCGGCGAGGCAGGTCAGCGACTATATCGGTGCGCGGGCGCTCTGCGACAGTCTGCCGGATATCGACTGGCTGCGCGGGGACCGCGGCTAAAACGCTGACTGGTTCCGCGACACTTTGAAAGACAAGGGATACGCGCCTGCATGCCTGGTCGGAAACAGCGGAAAATTCCGGTGAAGTATGACAAGCGCCGCTACAAACGCCGAAATCGGATCGAGATCATGTTCGGCAGGCTCAAGGACCGGCGGCGGGTAGCAACGCGCTACGACCGGTGACCGAACGCCTTCCTCTCGGCCATCGCTCTCGCCGCTACGGTCATTTACAGGCTTTGGGTCATGACTCTAGAGCAGCTGCCCGTTGCTCAGACAAGCGCTAAGGTCGGTCAGCTTAGTCTCGTATGAATTATTGGAAGTCGCGGCGGCTGCCGTAGGCCAGTCCGTCGAGCTATGCGGGAACTACCACGCGTGGCAGTGAACGCGGCGACGAATTTGAGGTCCCGAGAAAAGGCCGGCATGAACGAACAGGACGTCACGTCCCGGATCGTTCGGACAGTCAATCGCGGCCAAGGCACAGGCAGTTGCCGCAGTTACGACCAGACCGGGATATCGCCATCGACGGTTGGACCCCCGTTCACTGCTCGAACGACCCGCTCCTCTGCGGCGATCCGAATAAGATGGAACCCCTAAGACCTGCTGATCTCGGCGCTCTCTGAATGTCACATGCTATGTTATCTCCACCTCTCGAGCGACGCTGAGATCATCGTGACAGGCTACGAGGATCATCCCATTGGGCACGGAGAGAGCGCGCCGTCGGGTGCCAGCCGCTTCGTCTCGGCGAACCTCAGGCCGCATATCCGCCTCGCGTGTTCCGTCTCGTTCCCAATTCTCTACGAGGCGACATTTGATACGGGGCGGGCGCAGACTTCATACCGAAACTGTTCCGCACCTATATCGTGCCGACTCAAACCAGTCCGGCCAGCTTGTCGAACGGGTCCCGATCTAGATCGCGGTGCCAGTCGTACTCGATCCCGACCTCAATCGCCTCGGCCGCCGCCTGTCTGTACAATTTCTCCATCACCGCGAGGCTCATGTCGATCCCGGCGGACACGCCCGAGGAGGTGAAAAACTTCTCGTCTTTCACCCATCTGGCTTCCGGGACCCAGTCGACCTTCGGCCCGTAGGGTATCGTCGCCGTGTAATCCTTCTTGTTCGTCGTGGCCCGGCACCCGTCGAGCAGGCCGGTCGTCGCCAGCTGGATTGTCCCGGTGCAGACGGCCATGCCGCATTCGGCTGCGGCCGACCGGCCGACGATCCAATCGTTTAGCGCGGCGTTCGCCGGATCGAGCGGTGCGACGTCGCCGCCCGGAATGAGGATCAGGTCGTAGTCGCCGGGGTCCGAGACCGTTCGGTCCACAGCTAGGCGATCTCCGTGATAGCTCGGGACGGGCTCTATCGTCTCGGCGACGATCACGATCACCGAGCATTTCGAGAGGGCCGAAGAGGTCCAGCGTCTGGAAATCAGAAAAGACCAGGGCGGCGAGCGTTCTCATAGAGAAGATTCAACCTAAAAAAGGCCGGTCATCACACGCCGAAACCGCGGATCCACCATCGGTTCGGGTTCGCCCGGTCCTCGGAATAGTCGGCACGGCTAGCGCAGACCTCGGAGACAATGATGACCGGCTCCTCGTAGGAATGCGCGCCCCGCACCGCCTTGATTGCCCTTGCCAGAACGTCCAGGTCCGCCGGGACGGTGAACGTCAGGACACGGGCGGGCATCGTCACCGTCTCGGCCGTGTCTCCCATCTTCGATCCTTCCACGGGCCGGAAGACCTCGTTGCCGGGACCGGTCTCGAAGGGGCCGCTGGTATAGGTGCCTTAGGCGAGACCGACGGCCTCCGTGACGGACAAGCGAACGCGTTCGTCGTCGCGGTCCGCGAGCTCGACTCGGACGAGCAAGGATCGCTGCAACTTGCATGTCGCGAGGTGATCGTTCGTCTGCTCGATGGTCATCGTCGGATGTCCTTTAGACTTGGAAAGCGGCTGTACCGGGCGCATGAGACGCTTCCGGCCCGCTTGATGACGAGGACACGTGCTTCTCCGACCGGATGAGCCACATGCTCGTCGCCATCCTTCGCGTGGAAGACGTCGCCGGGACCGAGATTGTGGATGCGCTCCTCGCCGTTCTCGCGAACGTGCATCGCGACTTGGCCTGACAGGACGGCGAAGACCTCGGGGCCGTCGTTGACGTGCCAGTGGTAGGGCGCGTCGGTCCAGTGAAGGCGGACGGTCGCATCGCCGATCCGCTCGATGTCCAGCGCGTCCCAAGCGCGGGTTCCGGTGAAGTCGTGCGGGTGGCAGACGTGCATGACGATCTCCCTCACATGTGCCGGGTGTCGCCGTTCTTGTGTCCGCACATCGCGGACCCTGCCACTGGCGATCCGACGATTGGGATCGGCAGATCGAAGGAACGGGACAATGACCGGTGAACTAGATGACACGGGCCGCATGTTGCTGGCGCTTCTAGGCGAGAACGGCCGACGATCCGTTGCGTCCTTGGCGCGCGCTCTGAACTTGTCTCGGACGGCCGTGCAGGATCGCATGGGACGGCTCGAACGGGATGGCTGGATCGAATATATATGGTCCTGACCGAGCGGCCCGTGGCGAATTCGGCGGGCCACCATGCGCTGCTGTTCCTGACGATCGAGACCCGACCCTGCGCTCCGGTCCTGCGTGCGCTGCGCGCGGTCGAGCATGTCGGGACGGTCTGGTCCCTGAGCGGAGCGATCGACGCGGTCGCCGAAGTCCGGGTGGACGATCCGGCCGACCTATCTGTCCTCACGGATCGGATCGCCGCACTTGATGGGATCGGCATGGTGACGTCGCAGATTGTGCTTCAGCAGAAGGGATGAGGTCGTTCATCACGCGACGTTCCGCGTGGTATGATCGACGATATGGCCCACACCTGCGAGAAGGTCGGGCATGACCGATTGGGCCATCGCATCCGTATCTCCGAGTGTCCGACCGTTTGCCGCGCGCATCGAGGCAGCGATCGCGGTTGTTCGCTTTCGCGTCGCAGCGATCTGCGATCCGCAGCCGATCGCCTTCACCCTTAAGGCCGACCGAATCCGGGCGATCCCGCGCTTCGGCTTCGGGGGATCATGCTATGAGACGGACGCGATCACGTTGTCGTTCGATACCAAGAGCCCGAACGTCGAGGCTCATTTGGATGAGACGTTGGAGCGCACCATCGCGCACGAGTACCATCATGCCCTCCGCTGGGGAGGACCGGGCTACGGAGCGAAGCTCGGGGCGGCACTCGTGTCGGAGGGGCTGGCAGGTCACTTCGTCCGACAGATCTACGGCTCCCCGCCCGAACCGTGGGAAAGCGCGCTGGCGGAGGAAGAGCTTGCGCCGTGGCGCGCGAAGGCATTCGATAGGTTCGACGCGCGCGACCATGGCCATGCCAGATGGTTCTTCGGGGCGGACGACCACCCGCCATGGCTGGGCTACACGCTGGGCTATGACATGATCGGCCGCTACCTCGCAGTCCACCCAGACCGGACCGCCCTCGATCTTGCTCACGAGCCCTACGGCGAGTTCAAGAGCGCTTTGATAGGCTAGTGAGTGCCGTACGGGTATAGTCCTTTGAGGCGGACCTTCTACCCGTGCTGGTGAACGGCAAAAACGCTCCGCATAGCGGCCGATCAAGCCTACTTTGTGCCGCTCTCGCGCTAAAGGGCTGTTTTGGAATGCTGCACCGCGGCACAGATCGACCGTGCGAAGGTCCGGTTTGGGCCGATCACCGCCTGAGCGAGATGCGTTCTGGGCCGCCATGATGTAGATGCTCCGACGGCAGCGAAGAGCCCACGCTACCTAATGCCGTGCAATCTCCTAAAGTCCGGTTCAGGGACGAATTGATGCGTAAAGACTGTTGCGATAGGGTCTAACGCAACCCCGCCGACGTTTCAGGATCCAGAGACGGCTCAAATGGAGTGTCATTTCTATTTCATGTCAGTATCCCGTATGAGTGCACCTTTCCCGAACACGACACGCTTGGGGCTCGTCGTTCAAACCTGAAACGGCTGCGGGTGATCCGGATTGCCGGCTTGCACCGAAATTCTTGACTTCTCCATAAGAGACCGAACCGACCATTGGTCTTGCCGCGACCATAAGCATCGGTTTTCAAGTTCAATTCGTTCTGGATGCCGCGTCGTTCGTAGGCTAACTTCCCACTTATTGAAGTTCACGTGATGGGCGCAGTCGTGCCGGCTATGAGTGAACGCCGGGACGGGAGCGGAGAATGTCCGACGACAAGGCGGAGCGGAATCTCCGGACGAGAACGGGAACAGAAGGGCTCGACGAAGTGCTGGGCGGCGGTCTGCCGCCCGAACGGCTCTACCTCGTTGAGGGGACGCCCGGTGCGGGCAAGACGACACTTGCGCTGCGTTTTTTGCTGGAAGGTGCCGCCTGCGGCGAAGCCGGCCTCTACATCACACTGTCCGAGACGAAAGACGAGCTACAGGCGGTCGCCGCCTCGCACGGGTGGTCGCTCTCCGAGCTCGACATCTTTGAGCTCGTGGCGGAAGCGGCGTTCGGCGAGGACCAGGAGCAGTCTTTGCTGCACCCCAGCGATGTGGAGCTTGGTGAGACGGTGCGCGGCGTGATCGCGCAGGTCGATGCGCTCAACCCCCGCCGCGTAGTTCTCGACAGCCTGTCGGAGCTGCGGCTGCTGGCCCAGAACCCACTGCGCTACCGCCGCCAGATCCTTGCGCTCAAGCACTACTTCGCCAAGCGCAATTGTACTGTTCTCGTGCTCGACGACCGGTCGTCCGAGCCGGGGGACCTGCAACTGCATTCGATCGCCCATGGCGTGATCTCGCTGGAGCAGTCGGCCAGCGATTTCGGGGCGGAGCGCCGCCGCTTGCGTGTCGTCAAGATGCGGGGCCTGCGGTACCGCGGCGGCTTCCACGATTTCACCATCGAGCCGGGCGGGATTGTGGTCTATCCGCGCCTCGTCGCGGCCCAGCATCGGCGCAGCTTCTCGTCCGACACCGTCGGGACGGGACTGCCCGCGCTCGACGCGTTGCTGGGCGGTGGCCTCGCGCCGGGGACGAACGCGCTGCTGGCCGGGCCCGCGGGCGTCGGTAAGACGACGACGGCGGTGCGCTGCATGATCGCAGCCCTGGAGCGAGGCACGAAGGCGGCCTACTACCTGTTCGACGAGCGGCTTTCGACGCTGATGGTGCGGTGCGCCGCACTCGGTATGGATCTCGCCCCCTACATCGAGGCCGGCCAGCTGACGATCCGCCAGATCGACCCGGCGGAGCTTTCACCGGGGGAGTTTGCCGGAACCGTGAGGAAAGCGGTCGAGGACGACGGCGCAGGCTTCATCGTGATCGACAGCCTCAATGCCTACCTTCACGCCATGCCCAGCGACACCTTCCTGGTGCTTCAGATGCACGAGCTTCTGAGCTACCTCAGCCAGCAGGGCGTCGTGGCGATGATGGTGCTGGGCCAACACGGGATCATGGGCGACCTGCGCTCGGATGTGGATGTCAGCTATCTCGCCGACACGATCATGCTGCTGCGCTTCTTCGAGGCCGGGGGGTTGGTGCGCAAGTCCATGGCGGTGGTCAAGACCCGCACCTCCGACCACGAGCGTGCGATCCGCGAGTTCTCGATCGGGCCCGGCGGCATTGTCATAGGCGAACCGATGCGGCGCTTCACCGGCATCCTCGCGGGCCAACCCCGCTACGTCGGCGAGAACGGCGAAGCGTTGATGACGGACGGAAGGGGCAACGAGGCGACGAATGACGGCGCATGAGGCGATGTCCGGACGGGCGGTCGCGATCCTGGCTCCGCGGGGGCGCGATGCGTCGGTGGCGCGGGACCTGCTGACCGGCGAAGGCATCGCAGCATTCGTCGTCGACTCGCTCGAGCAATTGGCAGCCGCGGTGCAGGACGACCTGGGGGCCGTCCTATTGACCGAGGAGTCGCTCGCAGGACCCGAGGAGGCCGCGCTCCGCAAGGCCGTTGCCGCGCAACCGATCTGGTCGGATCTTCCCTTCATCGTCTTGACGAATGGCGGGTCCGGCGCGCGCACGGATGCCACCCGCGCTCGTATCGACGCGCTCGGCAACGCCGTGCTGATTGCCCGCCCGCTCCACGCGGATACCCTGCTTCGGGCCGCGCGTTCAGCGCTGGACGCCCGCCGCCGGCAATTCGAGGCGCGTCTGCGCATGGACGAGCTGCACCGGCGCGAGGCCGATCTGCGTGAGAGCGAGTCGAAATTCCACGCCATCACCGACTTCATCGATCAGATGGTCTGGTCAACGCTGCCCGACGGCTACCACGACTACTACAACCGCCGGTGGTACGAGTTCACCGGCATGCCCGACGGGTCGACCGACGGCGAGGCGTGGAACGGCGTCTTCCATCCCGAAGACCAGGACCGCGCATGGGACTCCTGGCGGCATTCGCTCGAAACCGGCGATCCCTACGAGATCGAGTACCGGCTGCGGCATCGTTCGGGCGAATACCGATGGGTCCTTGGGCGGGCACAGCCCGTGCGCGGTGAGGACGGCGCGATCCTGCGCTGGTACGGCACCTGCACAGACATCCACGACGAGGTGCTTGCGCGTGACGAGACGCTGGCGCGCAGCCGCGCCGAGCGGGACGTGCTGTGGAACGGGGCGCGCGATCTCTTTGCCATCATCGGGGCCGACGGGGTCTATCGCGACGTGAACCCGCGCTGGACCGATGTTCTGGGCTATGCCCCGGACGAGTTGATCGGCCACCACTTCGACGTCGTGATCCACGACGAGGATGTGCCCCGCGCACATGAGAAGTTCGCCGCCGTCGTCGCGGACCGGCCCATCTTTGACCTCCTCTTGCGCATCCGCCGGAAGGACGGTGGCTACCTCGAGGTCGAGTGGAACGCGGGTAAGGACGGGGACTCGGTCTTCGCCTCGGGTCGCGACGTGACCGAGCGGATGCGGCGCAAAGCCGCCCTCGTCGCCAGCGAGGCCGCACTGCGCCAGAGCCAGAAGCTCGAGACGATCGGCCAGTTGACGGGGGGCGTGGCGCACGACTTCAACAACCTCCTGATGGCAATCCGGTCCAGCCTGGACCTGCTGGGGTCGCGTCTGGATCCCGACGACGGCCGCGCCATCGCCCTTCTGGACAACGCCAGGACCGCAGCGATGCGCGGCGCGAGCCTCACGCAGCGCATGCTGGCCTTCGCCCGCAAGCAGGAACTCGACGCCGCCGCGGTCGACGTCGCGGTACTGCTGCCGGGCCTGAAGGACCTGATTGCCCGGTCGATCGGTCCCCAGATCGCGATCGAATTGCAGATCTCGCCGGACGTGCCGCCGGCCTTCGTGGACGCGAACCAGCTCGAAATGGCGATCCTGAACCTCGCCGTGAACGCCCGCGACGCGATGGACGGCGAGGGGCGTCTGGAGATCGGGCTGGCGCGGACGGTCGTAAACGAGGCAGAAGGCGCCATCCTTAGCCTCAAACCCGGGGCCTACGTGCGCATCGACGTGACCGACACGGGCGCGGGCATGGATACCGCGACACTCGCTCAGGCGATGGAGCCGTTCTTCACCACCAAGGGCGTCGGCGAGGGCACGGGCCTGGGCTTGTCCATGGTGCACGGGCTCGCCGCGCAGTCGGGCGGCACCTTTCGCATGGACAGCACACCGGGCGTGGGCACGACCGCGAAGCTGTACCTCCCCGTCGCCGCCACGCCCGCCGCGCCTGCGACGGTGCCCGAACCCACGCCCGCCCTGACCCGGGAGCCGTCTGCCGGCGCGCGCGCGCTGACCGTTCTGGCGGTGGACGACGACGTCCTCGTGCTCATGGGTACGGTCGGCCTTCTGGAGGACATGGGCCACGCGGTGATCGAAGCCAGCTCCGCGCATGAGGCGCTCAACCTCTTCGAGGCGCATCCCGAGATCGACCTCGTCGTCACCGATCAGGCCATGCCCAAGATGACGGGCGTCGAGCTGGCTTCCAACCTTCGCGCGCGTCGCCCTGGGATCGCTATCATCCTGGCGACGGGTTATTCCGAGATGCCCGAAGGCGCGGGCGGGAACGTATCCACCCGCCTGGAAAAGCCGTTCGGCCCCGCCGACCTCACCCGCGCGATCGCGGAGGTGATGTAGCTGATTGCCGCCACCGGACGCTCTTGCCGATAGCATCCGAACTCGTGCGGAATCGCGGCCACGATGTCAGGCGCTGCAGGAGTCGGGCATCGGATGCTTCTCCTCCTGCCGCGATCCGTAAGTCGTACGCTCTAACCAACGGTAAACGTAGGCCGGTCTGCCTCAAGCGCCGTACGAGGTGCGGCCCGACGCAACAATATCGCATGGACGGGCCTGCGGGCTAGGTCGCCTGTCTTTACCGGTGGAACCACATCATCACGTTGCAGCAGCGCGCGATCTTTTCGCCCGCAGTGCTGCTCAACGCCTCGCCAGGCGCGAACGACTTCCTCGCGTTCGTGTCCGCGACGGGCGCGGGCTGGCGGGCGGCGGCGCAGGGCATCCTCGGGCGTCTTGGGGGCTTGAGCGATGCTGGTCGTGCTGATTTTATTCGGCCTCGATGCGGCCCGACGGATCTCAGAGACAGCTTTCGTCGTGCTGAAATAGGTCGGTGTAGCATACCTCCTCTACCTCTTAGCGGAGGGGTTACCCCTATGCCGATCGCACCCTGCCGATCCGGCATGTCGATGCCGATCACCGAGCGTCCGCGATCGACAGCCCGGTCGATCATCGGATCAATCCCTGACAAGTCGTATAAGATGATCGCGTTCAATGCCGCGACGGCGAGCGCCACCGGGGGGTGGGGCCAGTCGTTCCTTTCGTTCGGAACGGCTGGTCGTAGGAGAAGTCCGATCTGTTGCTCTTGGTATGCGTCGGTCAACGCGCTTATAAATGCTCGGACGAAGTCATCCTCCGGCAGGTGGGTCATAGGTTGCGGGACGTAGAGCGCGACGACACCTGAGTGCCCGGTCCGCAGAGAGCGGGTCGGGGCGGTTGAAGGCGTTCGACACGGTGGTGATCAAGACGCCGAGCGACCAAAGCGACATCGGCAAGGCGCTTGCCCGAAGGGCGGGCGTCAATGTGTGCCGGTCGCCCATCGTCCGTTTCCGTCACCGACCAGCCTCCGCTCGCACTCGACCTGAATCGACGCTTTTCTTTTAGAAATAGGGGGCCCTGAACATCCTGGTTTCATATCGAACACAGACGTTTTTAGTAGGTTTGGTTCAAATTAGCGCCGATGCTTCGAAAATTAGACATGCTGTCCCGCCATCTTGGGGTCCATTTCACATCAGCTTGGATAGATTGTCGGCGAACGAACGAGCCGATCTTTGAAAAAGTCAGGGACCGAAAGCGATCCCAAGCAATGACGGATTCGTTCGCAGGGATGATCTTCTCTGTCGTGAGAGTTCAACCGACAGGCAGCATGCCATTTAGCTCCTGAAGTTGGTCGATCAAAATTCGATCTTCTACCGGTTTTCTTCCGCCATCTTCGGGTGGATCCCGGTCGGCGACGTCGCCGGCTCCGCCGCAAGCTTGGCCTCGAACCTGAGCCGGAGGGTATACCGCTCAAGTTTTATGCGTTGGCAAATCTCGAAACATGGTGCGACGTTAGGTAATGCTGGCTATCCGCGCCTTCGCACAGAACCCTGCCGACCAGACAGCCGTAACCATGACCGGAACGCGGCAGAAAATCGCTGAAAACGAGGTATCTTCATGTCGCTCATCATATCCGCTGTCTTCGACGGACCGCTCACCGGTGGGGTTCCCAAAGGGATCGAGCTCTACGTGACGCAGGACATCGCTGACCTGTCCCGCTTCGGAATCGGCGGCGCGAATAACGGGGGCGGGACCGACGGTGAGGAATTTACCTTCCCGGCCGTGTCCGCGACCGCAGGCGATTATCTCTACATCGGCAGTGAGGCGGAGAGCTTTGCGGCGTTCTTCGGTTTCGCACCCGATTACACCAGTTCGGCGGTCAACGTGAACGGCGACGACGCGATCGAGCTTTTCGAGGACGGCAGCGTGATCGACACGCTCGGCGACCCGAATGTGGACGGAACGGATCAGCCGTGGGAGTATCTTGACGGCTGGGCCGCGCGGTTGCCTGGCTCCACCGCCGGTGCATTCGACCCGACGCAATGGCAATTCTCGGGCCCCGACGCGTTGGACGGTGAGACGACGAATGCTTCCGCTCAGACGCCGATCCCCCTGGGCACATTCACCGGTGAGCCGCCCGCGCCCCCCGTTCGCACGATCACCATCAACGAGATCGACGCGGACAACCCCAGCACCGACAGCGCGGAATTCATCGAACTGTATGATGGCGGTGCGGGGGGCACGTCTCTGGACGGGCTGACCATCGTCCTGTTCAACGGCAGCAACGAAAGCGTCTACGATACGATCTCCCTCGACGGGCAGGTCACGAATGAGGACGGTTTCTTCGTCATCGGGTCCGCCGATGTGCCAAATGTGGACCTTGCGGCGTTCACCACCAATGGACTTCAGAACGGGGCCGATGCCGTCGCCCTCTACGATGGTGCCGTGCCGGATGCGCCGACAACCGACGGTCTGGTCGATGCGATCGTCTATGGCACCGACGACGACGACGACCCTGAGTTGCTTGCTGCTCTTGGCTTGACCCAACAGGTGAACGAGGCTGGGAACGGCGACTCCACTACAGATGCCATTGCCCGCGATCCCGATGGGACAGGCGAGTTTGTCGTACAGGCACCGACCCCCGGCGCGACCAATGTGGTCCAGCCGCCGGCGGAAATCACATTGATCAGTACGATTCAGGGCGCGATCGGCACACAGGACGGTGCGCAGATCGGCGTGGACGACCGCAGCCTCCTCGTGGATCAGGTCGTAACGATCCGCGCGATCGTGACCGCCGACTTCCAGGACAACCTTCTGGGCGCGAACGGGGACCTCAACGGCTTTTATCTGCAAGAGGAAGTCACCGACTACGATTTCAACGACCTGACGTCTGAAGGTATTTTCATCTTCGACGGGTTCGATCCCGACGTCGACGTCAACATCGGCGACTTGGTGGAAGTCACCGGCACCGTGGCCGAATTCAACGGAGAAACGCAGATCAGCGCCGCCTTCGTGACTGTCCTCGATACCGATCAGATGGTGCCCGATGCGGTGGAGGTCATGTTCCCGACCGCGACCGTCGCGCTGGACGACGACGGTGGATACGTCGCCAACCTCGAAGCCTATGAAGGTATGTTGGTCACCATTCCGACCGATATGGTCGTCACCGAATTGTTCAACCTCGACCGCTTCGGCCAATACAGCGTGACCGAGGGGGAGCGTCCGACCCAGTTCACCCAGACGAACGACCCGGATGCGGAAGGCAACGATGCCTATCTGCAGGACGTCGCTACACGAACCATCGTCCTCGACGACGGACAATCGGCGCAGAACCCCGACGAGATCCGGATCATCGACGGAAATGACGGCGTCCTCACCAGCGATGACGCGTTTCGCATGGGCGATACGATCACCGACATCACCGGCGTCGTCGCATATTCCTTCGACGAATTCCGCATCAACGCGCCCACCGGCACATACACCGAAACCAACCCCCGGCCGGAAGAACCCGACGAGATTGGCGGCAACTTCAAGGTCGCGAGCCTGAACGTCCTGAATTATTTCACCACCATCGATGAGCCGGGCATCGCCACCGACAACGGGTCCGATCCGCGCGGGGCCGACAGCGTGCTGGAGTTCGAGCGGCAGGCCGAAAAGCTCGTGAACGCCATCGTCGAGATGGACGCCGCCGTGGTCGGCCTGATCGAGATCGAGAACGACTTCGCCGGGGATACCTTCGCGATCAAGGATCTCGTGGATCGCGTAAACACGCAGCTGGGTTCGGAGGTCTATGCCTTCGTGGATCCCGGTCAGGAATTCATCGGTGGCGACGCCATCTCCAACGGGCTGATCTATAAGCAGAACGAAGTTGCGCTGAACGGTGACCTGGCGATCCTTGAAACCTTCGAGGGCCGCAATTTCCTCGATCCGCTCGATGCCGGTCGCGACCTGAACCGCCCCGCCATTGCGCAGACCTTCACGGACCTCGATACCGGCGAGACAATCACGGTCTCCGTCAACCACCTGAAGTCCAAGGGCTCCTTGTCCGGCCTCGACGTCGACGTGGCGCAGGGCGATGGGCAAGGCAACAACAACGCCACCCGTGCGGCCGCCGCAGATATCCTGGGGGATTGGATCAACAGCGATCCAACGGGCCAGGGCGCGGAAAACATTCTGATCCTGGGCGATCTCAACGCCTACGCTCAGGAGGATCCGATCAGGGAATTGGAGGCCGATGGCTTCACCGACCTTGCCGCGCAGGAACTTGGTGACGATGCCTATTCCTTCGTCTTCGACGGCCTTATCGGCACGCTGGATTATGCCTTGGCCAACGACGCGCTTGCCGAGATGTTGGTGGGTGTCACCGAATGGCACATCAATGCGGACGAGGCGGACGCCATCGATTACAACCTCGACTTCGGGCGCGATCCGGATCTTTTCGACGGGGATACGCCGGCACGCAATTCCGACCACGATCCGGTCATCGTCAGCTTCGATTTCGCCCCGGCGCTCAACCTGATCGCCGGCACGGAGGAGCGTGATTACATCATCGCGACCGAAGGCAGTGACGAAATCAGGGCCGGCGGCGGCAGGGACTTCGTCCTCGCCCTCGGAGGAGACGATCTGGTCTTCGGTGACGACGGCCGCGACAGGATCATCGGCGGTGAAGGCAACGACAGCATCTTCGGCGGCGCAGGCGAAGACCGCCTGTTCGGCGGTAACGGTGATGACGAACTCGACGGCGGCAGCGGTCGCGATCGGATCTACGGTGGTGACGGTGACGACCGCATCGCCGGAGGGGGCGGGACGAAGGATATGGTCTGGGGCGGCGAAGGCGCAGACACGTTCATCTTCTCCGCCGAGATCGCAAACGACGGGTCGCGCGACAAGACGAAGATCTTCGACTTCGACGTGGATGCGGACCTTCTCGATCTGGGCGGTGCCGAGATCGCGCGCGTCAACGAGACGTCCGGCTTCACGCGCATTACTCTGGAGGGCGGTGACGAGATCACCCTGCTCGGTGTGCAGAACGCCGATGAGATCGTCTTCGTCGACGAATTGGCGTTCGTCTAACTCAACGACCGGATCGGGGCTGCAGGTGTGGCTCCGATCCGAACCATTCGATCGACCCAGGTGTTAGATCCAAAGGATGCCTCCTCTCCTTCGGCGGCGTTCGGTTTCCCGCCTCAGTGAAGGCGATATCGCCGATCCCATCATTCTGCTCGGCGGGTTTTTACCATTCTCCGACGATCCGAAGGTGTCCTGATCGGATATGCGAGTGCCGTTGAGCAGCGCGCTCCTCCTATACTCAATCGCGCAGAATGCGGCTCAGAACCCCATTCATCCGTCTCGAAACGCTGCGACGGCCAGCGATGGTCCCCGGCCTGGGCTCGGCAGGAGTTCGCCAAACCCCCTCCCGTTTCGTCTGGCCATCGCACGACAATATGTTATAACGTAACATGACGGTGCCGAGGGGGAGAAAGAATGCGGCAGCACACGCTCGGACGACAGCATCCCGACACGCTCGACCCGTGCCGATTGCCATTCGGTCGAAGGTCATGCCGGTCAAATCTCGACTCAGATCAACCGATGCTGACCCGCCTGCCGGGCTTTGTTCCAATCAGAAGATCGCCTTGGCGCACGATCGCTGCGCGGACTTCCATGACTTTGATTATCTTTTTCAAACCTTCCGGAGAACATGCCATGAAACCGACGATCCCCCTCCTTCTCGCCATCGCCGCTGGCCCTGCGTTTGCGCAGGAGACACGACAGATGGACGCGCATGAGCACGGCGTCGGAAGTTTGAATATCGCCGTGGACGGCAGCACGTTGGCGATGGAGTTTCATGCTCCGGGTGCGGATATCGTGGGCTTTGAATACGTCGCCGAAACGGATGCCGACCGCGCGTCCGTCGAGGAGGCGGTCGTGACGCTTGGGCAGCCACTCGACCTCTTCGTCGTGCCAACCGCCGCCGGGTGCACCGTTACGCAAGCCGCAGCTGAGCTGGAGGTCGAAGGCGCACACGACGATGAAGAGATGCACGGGGAAGACGACCACGGTCACGCGGAGGAAGGCCATTCCGACGAAGACGACGACGCGGCCGCTTCGCATACCGAGTTCCACGCCGAGTATCAGCTGGACTGCACCGATCCTTCGGCCCTGACCGAGATGACCTTCCCCTATTTCGAGACGTTCGAAAACGCGCGCGAACTCGAGGTGCAGATCGTGACAGGCAGCGGTGCACAGGCCTTCGAGGTGATGCGGGATACGCCGTCGCTCGACCTATCCGGCCTGTTCTGACCTTGGACCCGGTGCCGATCCTGACGTTGAAAGACGTCCGTTTTCGCTGGCCGGGGCGGCGGGGGTTCTCTCTCTCCATCCCGGGCTTCGATATGGCGGCGGGGGAAACCATATTGCTTTTGGGCGAAAGCGGGTCTGGGAAATCCACTCTGCTCTCGCTCGTCTGCGGCACCATCGCCGCCGATGCCGGGATGGTTCGCGTGGCGGGCACCGATCTTGCCACGCTGTCCGGGCGGCACCGGGACCGTCTACGCGCCGAACGGATCGGCGTCATCTTCCAGCAGTTCAATCTGCTGCCCTTCGGGACGGTGGCCGACAATATCTTGCTGCCGCTTCGCTTCGCCCCGGACCGGAAGAGACGGGCCACGGATGCGCGCGATACTGCAGGGTCGCTCTGCCGGGCCCTGGGGTTGCCCGACGGCGTCATGGCCGCGAAGGCCGCCACTCTCAGCGTCGGTCAGCAGCAGCGGGTCGCCGTCGCCCGCGCGTTGATCGGGCAACCCCCGTTGATCGTCGCGGATGAGCCGACCTCCGCGCTGGACGCCGGAAGCCAGGCCGCATTCCTCGATCTGATGTTCGCTCAGGTCGCCGCCGCCGGAACATCCCTGCTGATGGTCAGCCACGATCCCCGTCTGGGCGAGCGGTTCGACCGCGTCGTCCGGATCGAGGACATAGCCACCGTCGAAAGGCCTGCCGTATGATCCTGCGCCTTGCCATTGCGTCGCTGGGTGCCCGTGCCCTGACGGTCGCCATGACGATCCTGGCCATCGCGCTGTCCGTCGCGCTGTTCCTTGGGGTGGAGAAGGTGCGCACCGGTGCCAAGGCCAGCTTTGCCGACACGATCTCGGGGACGGATCTGATCGTCGGCGCGCGCTCGGGCTCGGTGCAGCTGCTGCTCTATTCCGTTTTCCGCATTGGGAACGCCACGAACAATGTGACTTGGGACAGCTATCTGGACATCGCGTCCCAGCCGCAGGTCGATTGGATCGTGCCCATTTCGCTGGGCGACAGCCACCGGCAGTTCCGCGTCATGGGCACCACGACGGCGTTCTTCGACCGCTACCGGTACCGGCAGGACCGCGCGCTGCAGATGTCCGATGGCGTCGTCATGGACGATCTGTTCGACACGGTCATCGGCGCGGATGTCGCCGCGACGCTGGGCTATGCCGTGGGCGATCCGATCGTTGTGGCGCATGGGCTGGCGTCGTTCACCGAACACGCCGATCAGCCGTTCCGCATTTCCGGCATCCTGGCGAAAACCGGCACGCCCGTGGATCGCACCGTCGTCGTCAGTCTTGAGGCGATCGAGGCGATCCACGTCGACTGGCAGGGCGGCGCTCAGATACCTGGTCGCGCGACCCCGCCCGACACAATCCGCGCGATGGATCTGCAACCGTCCGCCATTACGGCGGCGCTTATCGGTGTGCAAAGTCCGCTCCAGACCTTCGCGCTGCAACGCGCAATCAACGAATACCCCGAGGAGCCGCTGTTGGCAGTCCTGCCCGGCGTCGCCCTGCAGGAGTTGTGGGCGATCGTCGGGATCGCGGAAACGGCGTTGCTTGGCGTGTCGGCGATGGTGGTGGTCACGGCGTTGATCGGGATGATGGCGACGATTTTTTCCAGCCTGAACGAACGCCGCCGTGAGATGGCGATCTTCCGCGCGATGGGCGCGCGCCCCGCGACGATCCTTGGCCTGCTCGTGTTGGAAGCGATGCTGATGGCGGCCATCGGTGCCACGCTCGGGATGGCGTTGCTCTATATCGGCCTGCTGATCCTGCAACCCGTCCTGGACGGCGCTTTCGGCCTCTGGCTGCCGATCGAAGCCCCGACCATGCGTGAAGTCTGGACCATGGTGGGGGTCGTGGGCGCGGGTGCGCTCGTCAGTCTCGTGCCCGCGATCCGGGCCTACAGACTTTCCCTGGCCGATGGTATGACGGTCAAGACCTGAGGAGATATGTCATGATCCACTCTCGCCGCTCCGTCCTCGCCCTGGGGACTGCCGTCCTGATCTTTCCGGCCACCGCCCGCGCGGCCGTCCGGGAGATCGGGTGGGAAGACCTAATCCCGCCCGGCGTGCCCTATTCCGAGATCATCGGCGAAGGGGATCTGGACGAGGTGAACGACACCTGGAACCCGATCTTCGACGAAAATGCGACCAAGCTGAACGAAACACTGGACGGCACTTTGATCCGGATGCCCGGCTTCGTCATTCCGCTGGAGTTGAATGCCGAAGGCGTGACCGAATTCATGCTCGTCCCCTACGTCGGGGCCTGTCTGCACATGCCGCCGCCGCCCGCGAACCAACTTGTCGTCGTGACGACCGAAACGCCGTGGCCGGACGATGCGCTCTGGGATCCGGTCTGGGTGACAGGCACCCTGCGCATGGAGCTTCAATCGACCGAACTGGCCCAGACGGGCTATGCGCTGCGTGCGACGGACATGGAGAAATACATATGGTGACGACGACCGTCCGGCGCCGAAGTCTCCTGACTGGGATGGCCGCTTGCGTGCTGGTCCCCGGCATCGTGCGGGCGGAAACCGTCGTCGACCTCACTTGGGCCGACCTGTTGCCCGAAGGCGAATTCGCTTTGCCACCGGAACTTCAGGACCTGATCGACCACGACGGGCCGAGCTTACAAAGCCGGCAACCCGTCTCCGGCGATACGCGCCCGGATTGGAACGGGCAGGTCGTCCGTCTTCCCGGCTTCATCGTGCCGATCGACTACAGCGGCACCGGCGTGACCGCCTTCATCCTGGTGCCCTATGTCGGGGCTTGCGTTCACGTGCCGCCACCACCGGCGAACCAGCTCGTCCTCGTGACGACGGAGCGCCCCTACGAGTCCAGCGGCCTGTTCGAAGCCGTTCATGTGACCGGGATGTTCGGAACGGCCTCGACCTCGACCGCGCTGGCCGATATCGGCTACGCCTTGTCCGCCGACGAAATCCGGCCCTATCGAAGCTGACGGTTCAGGACACGCCGTCATCGGTTCGGAAGCTGCGCTGCAACATCGAAACGCGGAATTCGGCATCGGCGTCTCGATATCATGCCGAAGCGGCGGCCTGACCAAACTTTCGCTCGAACAGAACGCGATAGGCGTCGGCCGATGCCGGCAAGTGGGCTCTGACGGCGCGGACCAGGTCATCGACCGACGTGCCCCGCAGGGCCCTGATGATTTCGAAATGCTGCTCGACGACCGTCGCCATGTGATCGCCGTCCTCATATTTGATGACCCGTATGGGTTGCGCGATACGGGCATGGGACCGGATCAGATCAATCAGCGTCTCGTTCTCGCAGCATGAGAACTGGATTTCGTGAAATTCCTGGTTGAGCCAGAAGACAGCGCGGAAGTCCTTCTCCGCCACGGCCGCCCGATGCTGCTCGGCGATGTCTTCCAGCCGGGTCGCGATCGCGGGCGGACAAGGCAGGGGTGTACGCTCGGCGGCAGCCGTTTCCAGTACGATCCGCACATCGTAAAGGGAGTCGACCTGCTCCGGCGTGAAGTCCACAACCTCGACGCCGCGGTTCGGTTTGCGCACCAAAAGGCCGCGTTTTTCCAGCAGGGCGAAGGCGTTGCGGACTGAATGTCGCTTGGCATCGTGCCGCTCCATCACCCGGTCCTCAACAAGCCGGCTTCCGGGCGCGTATCTTCCGAAAATGATGTCGTTTTCCAACTCGACGACAAGGCTGTCCTGCATGAACCCTCTCCGACCTAAGGTTGCTTTCAGACGGTAGCATGCGGCATCGAAGCGAACCACTCAAGATTATCAATAATAATATTGACGAGATTTTCCAAAGCGGGTTAGCGTTCCGACAGACATTTGGGAGGACGTCATGAAATATCTGAAAAGTTCGGTCGCCATCGTTGCAGCCCTGTGCGGTACGTCGGCGCTGGCCTGGGAAGCGACGGAGGGGAAGCCCTACGACGGTCAGACCGTCAACGTACTGGCCGTGAAGTCGAGCCAGTTCGAGGCCCATGAAGCCCGCCTTGCCGCCTTCGAGGAGGCGACGGGCATCGACGTGGTCTATGACTACGTTCCGTTCCCGAACATGAAGGAAGCCCTGACGACCGAGATGGTCGCGGGCGGCGGCGATTACGATGTCGTATCGATCATGGACCAGTGGATCCCGTCCCTTCAGCTTCTTGTGCAGCCGATCACTGCGGAGATGGAGGCCCAGGGTACCGATATGTCGGATTTCCCAGCGGCGCATATGCGGCACGGCATGGTCGACGGGGAGCTGATCGGCCTGCCGGTGCGTGGCCACGTCCAGCTTCTGTTCTACCGTGCGGACCTTCTGGAGGCCGCGGGTGTCGAGCCGCCGCAAACCTGGGAGGAAATGGTGACGGCAGCTAAGGCCATTCAGGACAGCACCGACGCGGCAGGTGTCGCATTGCCCTATGGCAAGCTCAGCGGTCAGAACCTGATGGTCTGGATGAACCTTCTCTGGGGCAACGGGGGCGACCTGTTCGATGCGGACGGCAATCCGATCTTCAATTCGGACGCCGGCGTCGCCGCGACAGAAACCTACGTCGGCTACCTCAAGGAGCAGGAGATCGTTCCCGCCGGCTCCGCCGTGTTCGTGGAGCAGGACGCCGTCAACAGCTTCAAGCAGGGCAACTCCGCGATGCTGCCGGTCTGGTGGTGGGTCCGCTCGCAGTTGACCGACCCCGAGCAGTCGACCCTGACCGAGGAGCAGGTCGGCTTCACGTCGCTGCCTTCGGTGGCGGGTGCGGACCGCAGCACCTACACCAATACCTGGGTCTTCTCGGTGACGGACGGGTCGCGGTCCAAGGACGCCGCAACCGAGTTTCTCGGCTGGCTGACCGATCCGGCGCTGGAGCGGGAAGTTCTGCTGGATCCGGAGCTTACCGAGGTCGTCGCGGTGCATATGTCGAACCTCACCGACGAGGAGGTCAACGCCCGCTGGGGTGGCATGCACCAGGCCGCGGCCGACGCGCTGGCGACCGCAGAGGGCATCGAGTTCGGCGAGGACTGGCTGCGCATATCAGAGATCCTGGAGACGGCGATCTCCAGCCTCGCATCGGGCGAGAGCGACGACGTCAAGGCCACGCTCGATACGGCCGCCGAGGAAATTGCCGCGATCCGCTGATCGTCTGACAACCTTCGGGACGCGCCGCGCGACGGCTCGTCCCGATCCTCCTTTTCGTCCCGAGAGGTGTCCCCGTGAAGGACCGCATGCTGCCATATTGGCTGCTGATTCCCGCCTTCGTGATCGTGCTGGCGACGACGATCTATCCGCTGGCCTATTCCTTCGTGACGTCGTTCCGGGAGTGGGACCTGACGAAGCAACGCCGACCGGACGGGTTCGTCGGGTTCGACAATTATCTTCATGCGGCCAGCGAGAGCGGGTTTCAGAACTCCCTCTGGGTGACGACCATTTTCGTGGTCACCAGCGTGGCGCTGACCCTGGTCATCGCGATGTCGCTGGCCCTGTTGTTGCGCCGCAAGGGCCGGATGCACACCTTCACCCGGATCGTCCTGATCCTGCCCTTCGCGATGAGCCCCGCGCTCATCGGCGTGAGCTACCGCTTCATGTTCAACCCTGAATTCGGCGTTCTGGCCAAGGGGCTGGGCGCGGTCTTTCCCGCACTCGAAGGTATGCCCTGGCTGGCCGATCCAAACCTCGCGATGGCGATCCTTGTTCTGACCGACGTCTGGCACTGGGCCCCTTACATGACGTTCATGTGCCTCGGCGGCCTCGCCTCCATCCCGCGCGAAACCGAGGAGGCGGCGCGGATCGACGGCGCGTCCTACCTGCGCATCTTCTTCGGGATCATCCTGCCGCAGATGAAGGGCGTCCTGTTGGTGACAGCCGTTCTCAAGACGATCTTTGCGCTCAAGATGTTCGATCAGGTCGTCACCTTGACTGGCGGTGGCCCCGGCACCTCGACCGAAACGCTGGCGTTCTTCGTCTTCAACGTCGGCTTCAAGTGGTACGACATGGGCTATGCCTCGGCGCTTGCCTGGATCCTGACGGCGATCATGATGCTCATCTCGATCTGGTACGTCCGCATGCTCCTGAGCGACAGAAAGATGGCAACCGCATGAAACGGCATCTCGCATGGTGGGGGGAACGCGCCCTTCTGGTCCTCGTGTCGGTGATCGTCCTGTTCCCGATCGCCTGGATGTTCCTGACGGCGTTCAAACGCCCCCGTGACGCCTATTCGCTGTCGCTGGACTTCTCGCCGACGCTGCAGAACTTCGTCACGGTCTTTGCGGACCCCTGGAACCTTGGCGACATGGTCCTGAACTCGGTCATCGTGGCGACGGTGACGGTGCTGATTGCGGTGCCTTGCGCCTCGCTCGCCGCCTATTCCTTCTCCCGCTTTCGGGTCCGGGGACGCAAGTTTCTGTTCTTCCTGATCCTGTCGACGCAGTTCATCCCGGCCGTCGTGATCGTTCTGCCGTTCTTTCTGATGTTCCGCACGCTGGGTTTGCTCGATACGCGCCTTGCGCTGATCGTGGTGAACCTCGCTATCGTGACGCCCTTCGTGATCTGGATGATCAAGGGCTTCATCGACGCCATCCCCACCGACAGCGAGGAAGCGGCGATGATCGACGGCGCATCGCGCCTGCGGGTCATCAAGGACATCGTTCTGCCGATGGCCGCACCGGGCATCCTGACCTCCTCGATCTTCTGCTTCATCCTGACGTGGAACGAGTTTCTCTTCGCTCTGATCCTCACGCGCCGCGATGCGGTCACGCTGCCGGTTGGCCTGGTCAGTTTCCGGACAGAACGCGGCGATCTTTGGGAATTGATGAGTGCGGCGGGTGTGATGATCACCGTGCCGATCTTCATCATGGCGCTGTTGATCCAGAAACACTTCACGCGCGGCATGACGGCCGGCGCGGTCAAATAGACAGGAATATCCAATGGCCGACGTGCGCCTCGTCGATATCGAAAAGAAATACGGTAACTTCCTTGCCGTGCCGCAGCTCAACCTGACGATCGAGGATGGCGAATTCCTCGTCCTGCTCGGGCCATCGGGCTGCGGCAAGACGACGACGATGCGCATGATCGCCGGGTTGGAGGAGATCACCTCGGGCGATATCGAAATTGCGGGCAAGCGGATCAACGACAAGCCGCCCAAGGACCGCGACATCGCGATGGTGTTCCAGAATTACGGCCTCTACCCTCATATGACGGTGCGCCAGAACATCGATTATCCGCTCAAGCTGCGCGGTGTCGACCGGGCCGCGCGGACGCGGCGGGTACAGGAGACGGCGGAGAAGGTCGAACTGGAAGCCCTGCTGGAGCGGCGACCGTCGGAGTTGTCAGGCGGCCAGCGGCAGCGCGTGGCCCTGGCCCGCGCCATCGTGCGCACGCCATCGATTTTCCTGATGGACGAGCCGCTGTCCAACCTCGATGCCAAGCTGCGCGTGACCATGCGCGCCGAACTCAAGCACCTGCACCACGAATTGGGCGTGACCACCGTCTACGTCACCCACGACCAGATGGAGGCGATGACCCTGGCGTCGCGTATCGCCATCATGCGCGAAGGACGCATTGTTCAGCTCGACACGCCCAAGCGCATCTATTCCGAACCCGCCGACCTGTTCGTGGCAGGGTTCATCGGATCGCCGTCGATGAACCTGATCGACGGGGCGATTGCGGGCGGCGTCTTCACCGCGCCGGGCGTATCCTTCCCCGTGGATCAGCCGGACCGCGACGATGTAGTTCTGGGAATCCGACCCGAGGATCTGGAGATCTCGACCGCGCCCGACGCGCCGGTCATTGGCAAGCTCTATGCACTCGAGTTGACGGGTGAAAGCACGCTGGTCACCCTGCGCACCGGCGCGAACTCCGTCTGCGCGCGCGGGCCAGCGGACCACGAGGCCGAGATCAATGCACCGTGCCACTTCGTGCCCAAACCGGGCGCACGGGTTCATCTTTTCGATCGTCCGTCCGGGCACCGGCTCGACGGCCTCTCCGCAAAAGGACAAACGCTATGACACCTATCACCCAGGATATCGCCGCCGCCCGGCATGTGAAACGCCAAGACTACGTCTCTTGCACTGTCGCTTTCATCGACTGCAAGAAGCCCGGCTCGCATCTGAAGGAAAACTATTCGATCATCGGGCCAGGCGTGACCTCTTCGGACGAACAGGTCATCAACCTGCCCGAGGCGCATGGTTTCAACATCGGGGCTGCCGCGATGCCCAGGGGCATTACCAACAACCTGCACATTCACTTCACCGCCGAAGTCTTCATCGTGCAGCGCGGCGAATGGACGTTCCGGTGGGGGTCCAATGGCGAGAACGAGGCGACGGGCCGTGCGGGCGACATCCTGTCGGTGCCAACATGGATCTTCCGCGGCTTCTCCAACGCAGGGGAAGACGATGGCTGGCTCTTCACCATTCTGGGCGGAGACAACACCGGCGGCGTGATCTTCCACCCCGACATCATTCGGGAGGCGGCGGACTACGGTCTCTATATCTCGTCCGACAACCGCCTGATCGACACCTCGCGTGGCGATCCCGTCCCGCCAGAGGACGGGCGCATCCCGCCGATGCCCGAGGCAGATGTGGCCGACCTGCGGGAGGTTACCCGCGAAGAAATGATGTCGCGCTTCGTGCAACGGGACGACTGCGATTTCCGGTCTGCCTTCATCGATCAGGATCTGCCGGGCGGCGGCGCGCAGATCGCTCCGGTGATCGGCTATGGCATGACCCAGAACCGCGACCACGTTCCGCCCATCACCAATCCGCACGGCTTCTCGGCAGAATGGCTGCGTCTGGACCCTGGCCAGTCGGCCGGCCCCTTCGCCGTGGACGAAAAGATGGTGATGATCGTGCACGAAGGGCGATTGCGTCTGGATTATGCCGACGGTGGCGGTGCCTCGGTCGAGGTTGATGCATGGGAGACCTACTCGATCCCGGCGGGGGTCTTCCGAACGGTGACGGCCATCGGCGACGACCCTGTCGAAGTTCTCGTCGTCGTTTCCGGCGATCACCGCAAACGTCCGACCTTCGCGCCCGAAGTGCTGGAGGGCGCGCGGCAGGCCGGTCTGGGGCTCGACGCTGGTGGTTTCGTCGCCAAGGCCGCGCTTCTGCCCAGCTACAGGCAGGCAGGTTGATGCGCCCCAACGCCGTCCGCACCCGGCTCGCGTCCGGAGAGATCGTGGTCAACGGATGGCTCTCCATCGGATCGGGCTATTCTGCCGAGGGAGTCGGACACTCCGGCGTTCATTCTGTGACCGTCGATTTGCAACACGGCATGTTCGACACAGGCCAAGCGATCCAGATGCTGCAGGCTATCTCGGCAACCCCCGCAACACCTCTCGTGCGCGTCCCGTCGAACGATGCGGCGCAGATCATGCATCTGCTGGACGCGGGGGCTTACGGAATCATCTGTCCGATGATTTCCACCCCCGAAGATGCCGCCGCCCTGGTCGCGGCCTGCCGGTATCCGCCCACCGGCAAACGCAGCTTCGGCCCCTCGCGCGGGATGCTCTTTGGCGGGCCCGACTACGTGGCCGAAGCGGATGCGACCGTCATGGCGATCCCGATGATCGAAACGGCGGAAGGCGTCGACCGGATAGAGGAGATCCTCGATATCGAGGGGATCGACATGATCTACCTTGGCCCCAACGACATGGCCTTCGCGCTGGACGGGCATGTGGGGCACCCCCGCCCGAAGTCCGAGGTTGCGCTGGCCCACGTTCGTGAGGCTGCGACGCGCCGGGGGGTGCCGGTCGGCATCTTCTGCGCCTCGGGCCAGGAGGCGCGGGCCCGGGCCGCGCAGGGCTTCCGCCTCGTGACGCCGGGCAATGACTTCGCCCACCTGACCCGCAGTTTGCGCGACGCGGTCCGCATCACGTTGCAGAAGGCGACCGCTGCATCCGCACACGTGTCCGGCAATGGCTATTGAACCGCTGACAGCGCGCCCTTGGGTCCTGTTGCCCGGAACGCTGTGTACGGGCCAGGTCTTCGACGGAATGCTCGACCGGCTTGGCGTGCCGTCCGACCGGCGCAGGACGCTCGCGCTGCGACAGCCGACGGTCGCGGCTTATGCGTCAACGCTTCGGGACGTGTCGGAGGACGCCGTCATTTGCGGCTTCTCCCTCGGGGCCATCGTCGCGGCGCATCATGCGAACCGGCTGCGGTGCGCGCGCCTGATCCTGTTCGCCGTCACGCCCCATCCCGATGACCCGGCCAACGCTGGCGGGCGTCGGGCGTTCGCGGCACGGGTCGGCAGTGTCGGCGGGGCGGCAGCCATTGCCGCGTCGCTCGCCTCGCTCAAGGGTCCTGATCCGGCGGCGGCGCGTGCGCTCATCCTCGACATGGCCGACATGGCTGCCGGGGACATTGTCGCCCAGACCGACCTTGCGATCGGACGACCCGGTGCGACGATGGCGTTGGCCGCGTCCCGCGTTCCAATCTGGGTCCTGACCGGGGCCAGGGACGAACAGACACCGTCTGAAATCGGACGGGCGGTGGCCGATGCCGCAGCTTGCGGATCGTTTCGGGCACTCGATGGATTGGGACACTACGCGCTGCTCGAAGATCCGCAGGCCTGCGCGGATGCTCTGCTGGATTTGGAAAGGACGACGCCATGACCCAGGTTGATCAATTGCTCGCCTGTCTGCGCGCGTACGATACGCCGACCGTCTGCAACGCGATCGAGATGGCGCAGGGCCGTCGCGGCTTTGCCGGCTTCACCCGGCGAACCGTGATTTGGACCGGACCGACTGATGCGCGGATCGTGGGCTTCGCCCGAACGGCGAAGATCGCAGGCCGCGCCCCGCCGACCGAAGACCCGCAGACACTCCGCGCGCGGCGTATGGACTACTTCGAGGCCATGGTAACAGGCCCCCGGCCCGGCATTGCCGTGGTGGAAGACATGGACGGCGACGCGGCGACGGGCGCGTGGTGGGGCGAATTGCACGCCCGCATCCACAGCGTCGTTTTCGGGCTGGAAGGTGCCGTCACGAACGGCGTCGTTCGCGACCTTGGTGATCTTCCGGGCGGTTTCCCGATCCTTGCCGGCTCGGTCGGTCCGAGCCATGGTTTCGTTCACGTCCGAGAGATCGGCACGCCCGCCACGATCCACGGATTGACCGTATGCAACGGGGACCTTATCCATGCCGACCGGCATGGTGCGGTGGTGGTGCCAAGGGATGTCTATGCAACCTTGCAGGACGCTCTTGCCCGCCTGATTGCAGCCGAGGCTATCGTCCTTGACCCGCTTCTGTCCAAGCCCGTGGATATGGAGGCGTTCCGGGATCTTTGGGCCGCCTTTGAGACGGCAAGGGTCTGACGCACGAAGGCAGTGCGCCTGATCTTCGACGATTTCGAAACAGCCGGTAGGCGGACCCGCCTCGTCTTCGATCACCGGACGGCGGGCAGGGCCGGTTGGCGGACCGATCCTTGAGGTCCCGATCCGATCTTGTCGTCCTGCTGATGTATCCCACAACGGCCGACCGATGGCGTCACCTTGCCGCGGGGTGGGTTGCGCTACATAACAGGGGGTGAAGGGGTGGTGAACATGGCGAACGGAGAGCGCGGCATGTCGAACCATGGGGTGACCCTTCCCCGACATTTGACCAAAGACGCTTTGGACGCGCTGGCGATGGCCAGACATGCGCAGCCATTCGATGTGCTGGGGCCGCACGACGTCGACGGCGCGCGCTGGGTCACGACGCTGCAACCGGGCGCGACCCGTGTCATGGTCGAAACAGACGGCTCCCGCACGGAACTTGCCCGCATCGACGGCGACGTGTTCGCGGCCAAGGTCGCCGACGGTGCCTACCGGATCGTGACGATCTGGCCGGACGGGACCGAGACAGTGATCCACGATCCCTATGCCTTCGGCCCGGTGCTGACCGATCTCGACCGCCACCTGATCGGCGAGGGCACACACCGGGAGCTTTGGCGCGCACTTGGCGCGCACGTTCGGGACCATGAGGGCGTCGCGGGCACACATTTCGCCGTCTGGGCGCCGAATGCGCGGCGCGTGTCCGTGGTGGGCGAATTCAACGCCTGGGACGGGCGGTGCCATCCGATGCGCCAACTTGGCGCGATGGGCGTCTGGGAGATTTTCGTTCCGGGTCTGAGCGAAGGCGAGACATATCAATACGAAATTCTGGATGCGGAAGACGCGCTGCGGCGCAAATCCGACCCGTTGGGCTTCGGGTCGCAACACCCACCCGAACAGGCGTCTGTCGTTCGTAACATCGACGGCTATGGCTGGCGCGATGGAGATTGGATGGCGGCGCGGGCCGCGCGGGCGGACCGAAGTGCCCCGATCTCGATCTACGAGGTTCACCTCGGGTCCTGGCGGCGACGGTGGGACGAGGGTGGTCGGTCATTGTCGTACAAGGAATTGGCACGTGATCTGGTAGGCTATGCGGTTCACATGGGCTTCACCCATATCGAGCTTATGCCGATCTCCGAATTTCCCTTCGACGGGTCCTGGGGCTATCAACCGGTCGGCCTTTATGCCCCGACGATCCGCTTTGGCCCCCCGCACGAGTTCCGCGATCTGGTGGATGCCGCGCATGATGCGGGGCTTGGTGTGATCCTTGACTGGGTGCCGGGGCATTTCCCGTCCGACGAACACGGCCTCGTTCGTTTCGACGGCACCGCGCTTTACGAACACGCCGACCCGCGCGAGGGGTTTCATCAGGATTGGAACACGTTGATCCCGAACTACGGGCGCACGGAAGTTCGCAATTATCTGGTGGCCAACGCGCTCTACTGGACCCAGGAATACCATCTGGATGGGCTGCGCGTGGATGCGGTCGCGTCGATGCTCTACCGCGATTATTCGCGCGCGGCGGATGCCTGGGTGCCCAACAAGGACGGCGGGCGGGAAAATTACGAGGCCATCGCCCTCCTGCAGGAAATGAACACCGTCGTTTACGGGGCCGATGCCAGCGTGATGACCGTTGCCGAGGAAAGCACATCTTTCCCCGGCGTTTCGCGCCCGGTGCACGATGGTGGGCTGGGGTTCGGGTACAAGTGGAACATGGGGTGGATGAACGACACCCTGCGCTATATCGGTCTCGACCCGGTGCACCGCAGCCATGACCATCACCTGATGACGTTCCCCATCGACTGGGCATTCACCGAGAATTTCATCCTGCCGATCAGCCACGATGAGGTCGTGCACGGCAAAGGGTCGATGCTTGACCGAATGCCGGGTGACGCGTGGCAGAAGTTCGCGAACCTGCGGGCGTATTACGGGTTCATGTGGGCGCATCCGGGCAAGAAACTGCTCTTCATGGGGTGCGAATTCGCGCAGCCGACCGAATGGTCGCACGATGGCGAGTTGGACTGGTCCGCCGCCGAACGCGCGCCGCACGCCGGTGTGCAGCACCTCGTGCGCGACCTCAACACCCTGTACCGCGAGACGCCCGCGCTGCATCTTCGCGACTGCGAGGCGGACGGATTTCGCTGGCTGGCCAACGATCCGGCCCAATCGATCACGGCCTTCGCGCGGTTCGGAGCCGACGGCGACGCGCCGGTCGTGGCGGTCTGCAACTTCACCCCCGTCGAGCGGACGGAGTTTCAAATTCTCGTGCCGAAATCCGGCACCTGGGACGAGGTTCTCAACACCGACGCGGAAATCTACGGCGGTGCGGGGCGTGGAAACATGGGTCGGGTGGTGGCCGAAGGCCGCGACGACGACGCGACCGTGGCGCTGACGCTGCCGCCTCTGTCGGTGATCGTGCTGCGGCACGCAGGCGGAACATAGAGGTTTGGGAGGACCGGAATGACGGACATGAACAGGTTGACGCAAAGATCGATGGTCTTCGTCCTCGCCGGCGGGCGCGGATCCCGTCTCAGGGAACTGACCGACCGGCGGGTCAAGCCCGCGGTGCCCTTCGGCGGCAAGGCCAGGATCGTGGACTTCGCCCTGTCGAACGCGCTCAATTCGGGCATCCGGAAGATGGCGATCGCCACTCAGTACAAGGCGCATTCCCTGATCCGCCATCTGCAGCGCGGCTGGACGTTCTTCCGGGCCGAGCGCAACGAATTCCTCGATATCCTTCCCGCCTCTCAACGGACCGGTAACGAGAATTGGTATCAGGGCACGGCCGACGCCGTGACGCAGAACATCGACATCGTGGACAGCTACGACGTCGACTACGTGATCATTCTGGCCGGCGATCACATCTATAAGATGGATTACGGCGTGATGCTGCGCGAACACGTCGAAAGCGGTGCGGATGTAACCGTCGGCTGCCTGACCGTGCCGCGGATGGAGGCGACGGCCTTCGGCGTGATGGCCACCGACAAGGAGGGGCGCATCACATCGTTCCTGGAAAAACCGGCCGATCCGCCCGGCACGCCGGACGACCCCGACGTCGCCCTCGCGTCGATGGGCATCTATGTCTTCAAATGGTCCTTCCTGCGCGACCTGTTGGCCCGCGACGCCGAGGACCCGAATTCAAGCCACGACTTCGGTACCGACCTGATCCCCGACATCGTGGCGAACGGCAAGGCCATGGCACACCGCTATGATCGCAGCTGCGTGCGCGACGAAGGTGCGCCCGCCTATTGGCGCGATGTCGGCACCGTCGATGCCTTCTGGGAGGCGCATATCGACCTCACCAGTTTCACGCCGGACCTGAACCTCTGGGATCGGAACTGGCCGCTCTGGACCTATTCGGAGAGCGTGCCGCCCGCGAAATTCATCCACGATGAGCGCGACAGGCGGGGTATGGCGATTTCCTCGATGATCGCGGGGGGATGCATCATCTCGGGGACCGAGGTGCGCAACTCCTGCCTTTTCACCAACGTCCACACCAATTCCTATGCGGTGCTCGACCATGCGGTCGTGCTGCCCGGCGTCGTGGTCAACCGGTCCGCGCGGCTGCGCCGGGTCGTGATCGACGGCGGCGTCGTCATTCCCGAAGGCCTGGTCGTCGGGGAGGATCCGACCGAGGACGCGCGCTGGTTCCGCGTGACCGAACGGGGCACGACGTTGATTACGCAGGACATGCTGGACGCGCGGGCCGCCAAGGCATGACCGGGGGCGGCGCGCAATCGACCCGGCGGATCGCCGTGCTATCGGTGGCGTCGGAATGCGCGCCGCTGGTCAAGACCGGTGGCCTGGCCGACGTCGTCGGTGCCTTGCCCCGCGCATTGGCGTCGTTGGACGTAGAGGTGCGAACGTTGATTCCCGGCTACCGGGGCGTGGCGACCGATGGCGCGACCGTGGCTGAATGGGACGATCTGTGGGGGGGACCGGCACGGGTGGTGGCGCGGTCGGAAGCGGGCCTCGACCTGATGATCCTGGAGGCGCCGCATCTTTTTGATCGCGCCGGCGGGCCTTACATGGATGCCAGCGGGCGCGACTGGCCCGACAACGCAGAACGGTTCGCTGCGCTGTCCTTTGCCGCCGCCGTCCTTGCGCGCGACGGGGCCGGGGACTGGACGCCCGACGTGGTCCATGGCCATGACTGGCAGGCGGGGCTGGTGCCGGAATACCTTGCCGCGCACGGCACCGACGTCCCCTTCGTCTTCACCGTTCACAACATCGCCTTCGCCGGAACCGTTCCTGCAGACCGCGGGGCCGCGCTGCGCCTCGACCCCGCCCGCTATGCCGATCACTACGAATTCTGGGGCCAGATTTCGTCGCTCAAAGCCGGGTTGATGGGGGCGGCACGCATCACGACCGTCTCCCAGACCTACGCCGCGGAATTGATGACGCCGGAGTTCGGCATGGGCCTCGATGGGGTGATCCGGCACCGGGCGCCCGAGGTTACGGGCATCGTAAACGGCATCGACACCGACATCTGGAACCCGGCCACCGACCCGCAGATCGCGCCCTATTCCAACCTGACCGGCAAGGCCGCGAACACCAAGGCGCTTCGGGCGGAGATGGCGTTGCCCGCATCGAAGGGACCGCTGTGCGTCCTGGTGTCCCGACTGACCGACCAGAAGGGCATCGACCTGCTGCTGGAGGCCTCGCCCACGCTGCTTGACCGGGGGGGGCAGTTGGCGGTTCTGGGATCGGGCGATCCTGCGCTGGAAGGTGCGCTGCTGGAACGGGCGGCCCATGCGCCGGGCCTCGCCGTTCGCATCGGCTACGACGAAGGATTGTCGCACCGCATGATCGCGGGGGGCGACGCAATCCTGGTGCCGTCGCGGTTCGAACCCTGCGGCCTGACGCAGCTGTACGGTCTGCGCTATGGCACAGTGCCGTTGGTGGCGCTGACCGGGGGGCTGGCGGATACGGTGATCAACGCCTCTCCGGCCGCATTGGCCGCCGGGGCCGCGACGGGGGTGCAGTTCTGGCCCGTCACCGCGCACGCGCTGTCGGGCGCGCTGACCCGCCTGTGTGACCTGCACGCCAACGGGAAGGTCTGGCGCATGATGCAGCGAAAGGGCATGAAGCAGCCCGTGGGTTGGGAAAGTTCCGCTCCGGCCTATCGAACCCTTTACGAAGATTGCACCGTTCCTCCCCCATGACCGAAAACTTTCTCATCGAAGCTGGCGTGCCTTTTCCTCTGGGTGCGACCTGGGATGCGGGTGGCGTGAACTTCGCTATTTTCTCGCGCCATGCGACGGGCGTCACCCTTTGCCTCTTCGACGAGGACGGGGCCGAGACCCATCTTGTCGCCATGCCCGAGCGGGAGGGGCATATCTGGTACGGCTATGTCCCCGGCCTGCGCCCCGGTCAACAATATGGCTACCGCGTGCATGGGCCCTATGCCCCGGAAGAAGGCCATCGCTTCAACTCCCACAAGCTGCTGATCGACCCCTATGCCAAGCGCCTGACCGGGCATCCGATCTGGAACGACGCGCTCTTCGGGTTCACCGTCGGGCACGAGGACGGTGACCTGAGCTTCGACACCCGCGACAGCGCGCCCTTCATGCCACGGTCCGTCGTGGTCGACTCTATGTTCGACTGGGGCGACGACGCGCCGCTGCGCCGTCCCATGGAACGCACGGTCTTCTACGAGGCGCACGTCAAGGGCCTGACCATGACCCATCCGGGCATTCAACAGCCGGGAACCTATCTTGCGATGTCGTCGCCGCCGATGCTCGACCACCTGACCAAACTGGGCGTGACGGCGGTGGAGTTGCTGCCGGTGCAGGCCTTCATCGATGACCGCTTTCTGGTGGACCGGGGTCTGCGAAACTATTGGGGCTACATGACCTACGGCTTCTTCGCGCCCGAACCGCGCTATATGGCCGGGGCCGACATCGCCGAATTTCAACGCATGGTTGCGCAGTTTCACACCGCCGGGATCGAGGTGATTCTGGATGTCGTCTACAACCACACCGCCGAAGGATCCGAACTGGGCCCGACGTTGGCGTTCCGGGGTATCGACAACGCCAGCTATTACCGGCTGGCCGAAGATCCGCGCTATTATGTGAACGATACCGGGTGTGGAAATACGCTCGATCTCGATAATCCATTCACGTTGCGGATGGTGATGGATTCACTGCGCTACTGGGTCGAGACGATGCATGTCGACGGGTTCCGCTTCGATCTGGCCACCACCTTGGGCCGGACCGGCAACGGCGCGTTCGATCGCGACGGGCCGTTCTTGCGCGCAATTCGGCAGGACCCCGTTCTCAACCGCGTCAAACTGATCGCAGAGCCGTGGGACGTAGGACCGGGCGGGTATCAGCTTGGGGCCTTTCCCGCCCCGTTCGGCGAATGGAACGACCGGTTCCGCGACGACACGCGCCGTTTCTGGCGCGGCGACGGCGGCATGGCCAAAGGCATGGCCGCGGGGCTGAGCGGGTCGGCGCCGCAGTTCGATCACGATGGCCGCGCCGCGACCGCCTCGGTCAATTTGTTGACCGCGCACGACGGATTCACGCTGGCCGATCTGGTCAGCTATTCCCAAAAGCGCAACGCGGCCAACGGCGAAGACAATCGCGACGGGCATTCCGACAACCACTCGGACAATATGGGGCATGAGGGGCCGACCGACGATGCGGACATCCGCGCCGCCCGCATTCGCCGCCGCCGCAACATGATCGCGACCCTGATGTTCAGTCAGGGAACCCCTCTTCTGCTGGCGGGGGACGAGATTGGGAACGGTCAGGATGGCAACAACAACACCTATTGTCAGGACGGGCCGATCGGCTGGATCGACTGGGCCACGCGCGACGATTCCTTCATGGACTTCTGCCGCGCCGCGATCGCGTTCCGCGCGGCCCATCCCATCCTGCGACAGCGCCGGTTTCTGCATGCGCGCGAACGCCTGACGGACGGCACGCCCGACCTGTTCTGGCGGCGCCCCGACGGGGCCGAGATGACGCAGGCCGATTGGGACGACGCCGATTATCCTCTGGTGATCGCCGAAATGCGGATGGCTTCCAACACGCCGGGCTACGTCGACCGCGAAGATGCGATCCTCGCCGTCCTCAACCGCGGTCCCGACGTCGACATCGCCCTGCCGGACCTGCCGTCCGGTGACCACTGGGTGCGCCGGTTCGACACCGCCGCCGACGATCCGACCGATGCGCCCGACAGCACCGCCATCGCGGCCGATTCCATCGCCGTCTTCGTGTCCGAACCCCTGGAAGGAGCCCGAGATGCAGCCTGAGACAATCGCCACGCGGCCCATCGACGGCCAGAAGCCCGGAACCTCTGGTCTGCGCAAGAAGACGCAAACTTTCATGGAGCGGGGCTTCCTCGAAAACTACGTCCAGTCGACAATTTCAGGGATCGGTGGGGTCGACGGCGCGACGCTGGTCATCGGCGGCGACGGGCGCTTCTTCAACGCCGACGCGATCCAGACGATCCTGCGGATGCTGGCGGCGAACGGGGCGACCCGGGCGATCGTGGGCCGGGACGGCATCCTGTCGACGCCCGCCGCGTCGCATCTGATCCGGCTGCGGGGGGCCGCGGGCGGCCTGATCCTGTCTGCCAGCCACAACCCCGGTGGCGCGGATGGTGATTTCGGCCTGAAATACAACGGCCCGAACGGTGGCCCCGCGCCCGAGGCGGTGACCGACCGGATCCACGCGGCAACGCAGGTGATCGAGGAATATCGCACCCTGCCGACCCCCGATATCGATCTGGGGGTGGATGGCACCGTGCAGGTTGGCGACATGACGGTCGAAGTGGTCGACCCGGTCGCCGATTACGCGGCCTTGATGGAAAGCCTGTTCGATATGGACGCGATCCAGTCGCTGTTCGCGGGTGGTTTCCGGATGCGGTTCGACGCCATGCACGCGGTCACCGGCCCCTATGCGCGCGACATCCTGGAAGGTCGGCTGGGCGCGCCGGCCGGCACGGTCGTCAACGGCACACCGTCGCCCGACTTCGGCGGCGGCCATCCCGACCCGAACCCGATCTGGGCCAAGGCCCTGATGGACGAGATGTACGGGCCCGACGCGCCCGATTTCGGCGCGGCGTCGGACGGGGACGGGGATCGCAACATGATCGTGGGACGCGGGGCCTATGTCACGCCGTCCGACAGCCTGGCCGTGCTGGCCGCCCACGCGCATCGGGCACCCGCCTACGCGGACGGTCTGGCCGGGGTGGCGCGGTCGATGCCCACGTCGGGCGCCGTGGACCTGGTGGCCGAACGGCTTGGCATCGAATGCCACGAGACGCCGACGGGCTGGAAATACTTCGGTACCCTGCTCGATGCCGGTCGCGTCACGCTGTGCGGCGAGGAGAGTGCCGGAACCGGGTCCGACCATGTCCGCGAAAAGGATGGTCTGTGGGCGGTGCTTTTGTGGCTCAACATCCTTGCGGACACCAAGATGTCGGTCGCCGATCTGATGGAGGCGTTCTGGCGCGACTACGGGCGCTGCTATTACGCGCGCCACGATTACGAGGATGTCGAGGCGGCGCGCGCGCAGGCCGTGATGGACGGGCTGCGCGACAGGCTGGCCGACCTTCCGGGGACTGTGGCCGCGGGTCTGACCGTGACCGCCGCCGACGAATTCGCCTATGACGACCCGGTCGATGGGTCGCGGGCCACGGCGCAGGGTCTGCGCATCTGGTTCGACGGCGGCGCGCGCGCGGTATTCCGCCTTTCGGGGACGGGGACCGTGGGGGCCACGATCCGCCTCTATCTCGAACAGCCCGAAACCGATCCCGCGCGTCTGGCCCTCGACCCGTCCGATGTGCTGACCCCGGTGGCACAGGCCGCGCTTGCCTTGTCGAACCTGCCCGACCTGACGGGCCGCGACGCGCCGAACGTGGTGACCTGACGGGTCCGGGCGGTGGCCCTTAGCCGGCCGTCAGTCCCACATCGGCCCCGGCCAGATATACGAACCCGTTGCCCGGCAGATGCAGAACGCCATTCGAAAGCGTCGCCGCACTTGGTCCGTCGATCATCGCATCGCCCGTGACATCCAGCGTCAGCGGCGCGGCGCGCAGGTTGAACACGCAGGTCAGCGCGCCCTCGCCGTCGCCCCGCCGGAACGCCAGGATCGGCTCGGGAAGGTCCAGGAACGTCGTGGCCCCGCGTGTCAGTGCGGCACTTCCTTTCCGGTAGGCAATCGCCTCGCGGTAGAAGGCCAGCACCCCATCGGGTCCCTGCGCATCGACCGCATGGGCCAGTTGCGGCGCTTTCACCGGAAGCCACGGCGTGCCGGACGTAAAACCACCGTGCGACGCGTCCTTTTCCCAGACCATCGGCGTGCGGCATCCGTCGCGCCCCTTGATCCCGGGCCAGTAGCGGATCGCGGGCGGGTCGGTCAGTTCGTGGAATTCCATCTCGGTCTCGGTCTGGCCCAGCTCCTCACCCTGATAGATGCCGATCGTCCCCTCGAATGCCATCAGCATGGCGCAGGCCAGCCGCGCCATCTCGGTCTCGCCGACGGCATGGTCGCCCCAGCGGGATACGTGACGCGGCACATCGTGATTGCTGAACGACCAATAGGGCTGGCCGTCCGGCGCGTGCCGCTGGAACCCTTCGATGCAGTCGCGCAGATGTTCTGCCGTCAACTCCGGCCCCAGCATCGCAAAGCTGTAGGCCATGTGCAGGCGGGAGGTTCCGGCCGTGTACTGCCCCATCAACTCGATCGACCGGCGGCCCATGTCGCCCACTTCGCCAACCATCATGATATCGTCGTAGCGGTCGGTCAGCGCCCGCAACTTTTCAAGGAAGGTAAGGTTCTCGGGCCGGTTCTTGTTGTAGATATTGTCCTGCATTCCGAACAGATCGGTGGCCATCACCTGTGGGGCGACCTGCGCCGGCGGGTTGGAGCGCAGCTGCTGGTCGTGGAAGTAATAGTTCACGGTATCGAGGCGAAACCCGTCCAGCCCCCGCTCCAGCCAGAACTCGCACGTCGCCAGGATTGCGTCCTGAACCTGCGCGTTGTGGAAATTCAGGTCGGGCTGCGAGGCGAGGAAGTTGTGCTGATAATATTGCCCGCGCACGGGATCGAACTCCCACGCGGGCCCGCCGAAATGGCTGTGCCAGTTGGTCGGGGGCGATCCGTCGGGTTGCGGGTCGGCCCAGACGTACCAATCCGCCTTGGGGTTTTTTCGGTCCTGGCGGCTTTCGCGGAACCACTCGTGTTGATCGGAGGTGTGCGACAGCACCTGATCGACGATGACCTTCAGCCCCAGATCATGTGCCGTGGCAATCAGCCGGTCGAAGGATTCGATCGTTCCGAACAACGGATCGACATCGCGGTAGTCGCTGACGTCGTAGCCCATATCCGCCTGCGGAGAGCGGAAGATCGGAGACAGCCAGATGCCGTCCGCGCCAAGCTCCGCGATATGCGGCAAACGACGCTCGATCCCGGCCAGATCGCCGATGCCGTCGCCGTCGTCGTCCTGCCATGACCGCGGATAGATCTGATAGATCACCGCATCCCGCCACCATTCCCGCATCGTCGCCTCCACCTGTCGCCCGATCCAGCAGATATGCACCGTTTGCGGCGGAGTACCATGGCCTAACGGCCGTCAATGACCGGGTCCGATGTGTGTGTCGGCGTGTGGGGTGGCGAGCCGCCCGGTTCCGTCGTCCTCCGGGTCACGATCCTCCAGCAGGATGCGCGCGGCGTCGCCTTCCAGATCTTCGTACTGCCGATGCCGAAGCGTCCAGAGAAACGCCAGAAGACCGAAAAACCCAAGGATCAGGGACACCGGGATCAGCAGGATCAGGACGTTCATGGCCGCACCCTCAGTCGGACGGCGTTGAGAACCACCAGGATGGAAGACGACGACATGGCCGCCGCCGCCATCAACGGCGTCGCCAGGCCGGCCAGGGCCAGGGGCACGCTGATGGCGTTGTAGGCTGCCGCCAGCGCGAAGTTCTGCAACATCCGCCGTCTGGCCAGTTTCGCCAGCCGCAGTCCCATCGGCACCGCCGACAGATCGCCCCCCAGCAGGACCACGTCGGAGGCGGCCCGCGCCGCGTCGAGCGCGGTGGCGGGGGCAAGCGAGACATGTGCCGCGGCAAGTGCCCCGGCGTCGTTGAGCCCGTCGCCGACCATCAGAACCTTCTGCCCGGCCGCGGCGCGGGCGCGCAGCAGGTCGAGTTTGTCCTGCGGGCTTGCCTGCGCGTGCCAGTCCGAAATGCCCAAGGCATCTGCCACGGCACGCACCGGGGCGGTTCGATCGCCCGACAAAAGGGTGACCGGCAATCCCGCGTTCTGCGCCCGTCGCACCATCACGGCGGCCCCGGGGCGCAGAACTTCCCTCGGGGTGACATCGATTGGGGCACGGCCGGGCAGGGTCAGGTCGGTGCCCCCCTCGCCACGGCCCAGCCGGACGGGCGCACCTTGCCAAAGGGCCGCGATGCCGTCGCCCGCAACCTCGTGAATATTCGTAAGATCGGCCGGAACCGCGTCCGGCAGGGCGGCCCAGACCGCGCGGGACACCTGGTGGTCCGACGCCTGCGCCAACGCTCTGGCGACACCGGCCGCCTGCGGATCGAGGTGAGAGAGATCGGCGGTGCCGGTGGTCAGTGTGCCGGTCTTGTCCACGACCAGCGCATCGACCTGCGCCAACCGTTCAAGCGCCGTCGCGGATTTGAGAAGCAGCCCCGCCTTGAACATCCGCCCCGATGCGGCGACCGAGACGGCCGGAACCGCAAGCCCCAAAGCGCAGGGGCAGGTGATGATGAGCGTGGCGACCGCCACGAGGATCGCGCGGTGGATGTCGCCCGTCGCCAGCCACCAGCCCAGGAACCCGGCGGCGGCCAACCCGTGCACGGTGGGCGCATAGATACGCGCCGCCCGGTCGGCCAGGGCGACATGCGCCCCGCGCGCCCCTTCGGCCACGGCCACGGCGCGGGCCATGCGGCGCAGTCCGGTGTCTTCGCCCACGGCTGTTGCGCGCACGATCAGGTGGCCGGTCACGACCGTCTCTCCGGCCGCGACGTCGGTTCCGACGGCGGCCAGCACCGGCAGGCTTTCCCCGGTGATCAGGCTGCGGTCCAGATCCGCGCGCCCCTCGACGACGCGGGCATCGACCGGAACCCGCGCCCCGGCGACGACGCGGATCAGGTCACCGATGGCCAGGTCGGCTGTGGCCACGACCCGGTCGCCCGCATCGCCCACCAATGTCGCGCGGGGCACTTCAAGCGCCGTCAGGGCGGCGGCGGCGGAGCGGGCGGCCCGTCGGGTGCGGTGGTCGAGGTATCGCCCGATCAACAAAAACAGCGTCAGCGACAGCGCCGCATCGAACCAGGCGTCGGCCCCTTGGACCCACGTTTCGTGCAGGGATACGCCCGCGGCCAGCACGATGGCCAGGGTGATGGGCACGTCCATATTCATGCGTCGCGCGGCCAGCGCCGTGATGGCCGACGCGAAGAACGGTCGCGCGGCATAAGCCAGCGCGGGCAAGGCGATGGCTGCGCTGATCCAGTGGAACAGGATGCGCGTCGCCTCGGTCGCGCCGGACCAGACGGCGACCGACAGGATCATCACGTTCATCATCGCAAATCCGGCAACGCCGATCCGCATCAGAAGCGTGCGTCCCTCCGCGTCGACGGTCCCAGTCAGCGCCTGCGGGTCGAGTTCGCGTGCCGCAAAGCCCGCGCGGTCGAGCGCCGCGATCAGCGGGGCCGCTTCGGCCAGCGTGCCCGTGACGCGGACCTGTTTGTCGCCAAGGTTCACCCGCGCCAGCGCCACACCGGGAAGGGCGGTCAACGCGCCTTCCACCCCAGCGATGCAGCCCGCGCACCGCATGTCGGGCACCGACAGCGTGAAGCTGCGTACCCCGTCGCCCGCAGGCATCCGTGTGTGTGGATCGGCGATAAGGGTCATTGGCCGGTCCTCAGTTTCAGGCGCTTGCGGAAGGTCGTGCCGTCAGCCCGCGTGGCGACCAGCCGCAAATCCCAGTTGCCCGGCGGAATCGATACGGGCGCCGTCCATACCGTCCCGTCGAAGACGAAGGCGGGGGTGACGTCCTGCGCGACATTGGTGGCCCGACCCAGCGTGGCGTCGAAAGTGACATCGGTGACAGGCGCGCCGGTGGCGTCGCGCAAATCCAGCGTCACGGCATCGTCCGACAGATGCGCGACCGCCCGCCAGCCCAACGCCTGCTGCGCGGCCCGGTCCGAATCGAACGCCTGCGACGCGACATAGCTGTTGGCCGTTTCCAGTCCCGGAAACGTCTTCACCGCATTGACGGCCAGGGTGACGTTGACGGCGATGATGATGCCGAAGCCGGTGGCGAACATCGCGAAGGTCTTGCGACCGGTCAGGACGAAAGTCATTGCATATCTCTCCCGAAGAAATGTGTGTCGGCATGCGCGCGTTCACCCGAGACGATGTCCTCGATCCAGAAACGTAGGTCGGTGCGATCAGCGAAGGCGGCGGCGTCGCCGGGCCGTGCGGTGACATAGACCCGCTGTCGGAAGGTCGCGTCGGCGGGGACGGGGACGGTCAGGTCGGTCCGCCCCTCCAGCGAGATGCGCAGCGTGTCGTCCGCCGTCAGCGACAGGTGGAAGGCCCGCTCCTCCCCGTGTTTGTTGCGCAGGCGGATGTCATAGGCGTTGCGGACCGATCCGTCAGACAGAACGACGAACTGCGGGTTGCGCACGGCGGCGACGGTCATGTCGATTTCGGGCCGGATGAACAGTGCGAAGAGAAGCCCCACGCCGATCGCGGCCCATAGAACCGTATAGACGATCGTCCGGGGGCGCAGGACGTGCTTCCAGATCGGCTGTGGCTGCCAACCCTTGGGCGCAGTGGTGATAATCGGAACCGGGGCGGTGTTGGGGGCGGAACGGGCCTGTCCGGCAACGGGGATCGAGACGCCATCGGCCTGCGTCGAAACGCCAAGCGGGACGACGGCGGCGCGTTGCGAGATGTCGTCGGCGGGGGGCTGATCGCTGAGGGCCAGGTAGTCGATCAATCCGCGCGGCTTGCCGATCCGGTCCATCACGTCGTCGCAGGCGTCGATGCACAGCGCGCAGGTGATGCAGGCCATCTGCTGTCCTTCGCGGATGTCGATGCCCATCGGGCAGACGTTGACGCAAGCCATGCAATCGATGCAGTCGCCCGTGGTGCCGTCATGCGCCTTGCCCCGCGGCTCCCCACGCCAATCGCGGTAGCCGACGGTCAGCGTGCCTTCGTCCATCATGGCGCCCTGGATGCGTGGCCAGGGGCACATGTAGATGCAGACCTGTTCGCGGGCGATGCCGCCCATCAGCACCGTCGTCGCCGTCAGGATGGCGACGGTGATATAGGCGACGGGGGCCGCCTGTCCGGTGACCAGGTCGACGGCCAATGTGGGCGCATCGGCGAAGTAGAACACCCAGGCCCCGCCGGTCAGCAGGCCGATGATAGCCCAGACGACATACTTGAAGACCCGCAGGCGGATCTTCCGGGCGTTCCAGCCGGCTTTCCACAAACGAACGCGGGCGTTGCGATCGCCTTCGATCCAACGTTCCGTCGCGATGAACAGGTCGGTCCAGACGGTTTGGGGACAGGTATAGCCGCACCAGACACGGCCCAGCGCGGAGGTGAACAGGAACAGGCCAAGGCCGGCCATGATCAGCAAGCCCGCGACGAAGTAGAATTCGTGGGGCCAGATCTCGATCCAGAAGAAATAGAACCGCCGCCCCGCCAGATCGACCAGCACGGCCTGGTCGGGCAGGTTCGGGCCGCGGTCCCAGCGGATGAAAGGCGTCAGGTAATAGATGCCGAGCGTAACCGCCATGATGATCCACTTCAGGCGACGGAACGTGCCGGTCACCTTCCGGGGGAAGACGGGTTCGCGGGCGGCGAAAAG
>NZ_CXSU01000011.1:622246-818276 GCF_001403795.1 Jannaschia donghaensis
CGGCGGCATGACGCCGAAGCGCGCGTTGCGGATGGTGTATTCGACCGACGCCTCGTCCCCGCCATACAGCCAGATCGCATCCGTCAGGTTGGGCGCGCCCTGTTCGCGGTCGCCCAGACCCGCATCGCCGTGGCACGACGCGCAATTGTCGGCGTAAAGCAGCGCGCCATCGGCGTCCGGCTGGGCCAACTCGCTCAGGCTGCGGACGTGTGCGGTCAGTGCGGCGATCTCCTCGTCCGACAGGACCTCGTCGAAGGCGGGCATCTGGGACCAACGCGCGTCGGGATCGTCTTCGTTGCGGATACCATGGCGGACGGTCGTCGCGATTTCTTCCAGCGTGCCCCCCCAAAGCCAATCGTCGTCAAGAAGGTTCGGATAGCCCGCCGCCTGAACACCCGCCGCCCCGCGCCCGTGACATTGGGAGCAATTGTTGGCGAAGACGGAGGATCCGGCGGACACAGCGAAGCGGTGCAACTCTTCGTTGGCGGGCAGCACGGCCAGGTCGGTGGCGACCAGGCTGTCGATCAGATCGGCGTTCGAAAGTGCAACGCGGTCGATGTCGGCGGCGACTTCGGCGCGTGTCGACCAACCGAGGATTCCTGTGGTCGCCCCGGACACGAGCGGCCAAGCGGGGAACAGGACGACATAGACCAGCCCCCAGACGATCGTCGCGTAAAAGGTCCACAGCCACCAGCGCGGCAGCGGCGTGTTCAACTCCTCGATCCCATCCCAGCTGTGACCGGTGGTTTCGGTCCCCGTTTCTTCGTCGATGCGCCGACCTTTGGTATCCCTGTCGGTCATTTGGAATTCCTTTGGCCGCGGTCGGATGCACCGTGGTCGCAGGTGCAATCCGGGCAGGCATTCGCGCAGGCCGCCGGCGGTGGGGCGTGGTCGTCGTTGAACGCCAATTGCGCCGCCTCGTCGTGCAGGGCGCGCGATCCGGGGCGGAAGACCCAGATCGCCATGCCGACGAAGAAGGTGAAGAACGCCAGAAGGCCCCAGCTGTCGGCGATTTCGCGCAGGAGTGAATAGAGATCCATGATGTGTTCCTCAGCGGCTGGCGTCGGGTTCGAAGGTGGAGAAATCCACCAGCGTGCCGAGCATCTGCAGATAGGCGATCAACGCGTCCATTTCGGTCAGCGCGGGCAGCCCGTCGAAGTTGCGGACCTGCGCCTTGGGATAGCGTTCCAGCAGGCCGTCGATATCCCCGAAGGGGTCCACCTGAACGCGGATGTCCGCATCGGCGGCGGCGATCATGTCATCGGTATAGGGAACGCCGACGAAGGCATGGGTCGCCACCAGCGCGCGGGTCTGATCGGTATTCAGCCTGGTATCGGCCAGGAAGGCGTATTGCGGCATGATCGATTCCGGCACCACGCTTTGCGGGTCCATCAGGTGATCGACGTGCCATTCGTCCGAATACCGCCCCCCGACGCGGGCCAGGTCCGGCCCGGTGCGTTTTGACCCCCATTGGAACGGGTGGTCGTACATCGACTCGGCGGCCAGGGAATAATGGCCGTAGCGTTCGACCTCGTCGCGCATCGGCCGGATCATCTGGCTGTGGCAGACATAGCAGCCCTCGCGCACGTAGATGTCGCGCCCGGCCAGCTCCAGCGGGGAATAGGGGCGCATGCCCTCCACCTCCTCGATGGTGTTCTCCAGCCAGAAAAGCGGCGCGATCTCCACGATGCCGCCGACCGACACCACCAAGAGCGATCCGACCAGAAGCAGCGTCGCGTTGCGCTCGAACCGCTGGTGGAAGGTGATGTTGGCCGTCACCTCGGGGGTCTCATTGGGCACCTCGCCTTCCGTCAAACCCTCGGTGGCGGTCACCACCTTGGGGTCGTCGGCGGGGTCGTAGTTCGGGTCGCGGGGATTCTTGGACATGATCTCACTCCGCCGGGGTTGCGATTGCGGCCGTCTGGGGCGCGCGGATGGTCATCCACATGTTCCAGACCATCACCAGCGCACCCGAGAGGTAGAGAACGCCCCCCAGGCCGCGCACGACATACATCGGGAACTTGGCCTCGACGGTGTCGGCGAAGGAGTTCACGAGGAAGCCATTGGCATCCACCTCGCGCCACATCAGGCCTTCCATGATTCCGGTCACCCACATCGAGGCCGCGTAGAGGACGATGCCCACCGTCGCCAACCAGAAGTGCAGGTTGATCGCCGGCATCGAATGCATCTGCGCCCGGTTCCATAGCTTCGGGGTCAGGAAATAGATGGCGGCGAAGGTGATCAGCCCGTTCCAGCCCAGCGCGCCGGAATGGACGTGCCCGATGGTCCAGTCGGTGTAATGGGACAGCGAATTGACCGCCCGGATCGACATCATTGGGCCTTCGAAGGTGGACATGCCGTAGAAGGCGAGGCTGGCGACCATCATGCGGATGATCGGGTCGGTGCGGATCTTGTCCCACGCCCCTTCCAGCGTCATCAGACCGTTGATCATGCCGCCCCAGCTGGGCATCCACAGCACGATCGAAAACACCATGCCCAGGGTAGAGGCCCAGTCGGGCAGTGCGGTGTAATGCAGGTGGTGCGGACCGGCCCAGATGTAGAGAAAAATAAGCGCCCAGAAGTGGATGATACTCAGCTTATAGCTGTAAACCGGGCGCCCCGCCTGCTTCGGTACGAAGTAATACATCATCCCAAGGAAACCGGCGGTAAGGAAGAAGCCGACTGCGTTATGGCCGTACCACCACTGCGTCATCGCGTCCTGCACGCCGGCAAAGACCTGCACCGACTTGGAGCCCCAGATCGAGACCGGGATCGACAGGTTGTTGACGATGTGCAGCATCGCGACCGTCACGATGAAGGCCAGGAAGAACCAGTTGGCGACGTAGATATGCTTCTCGCGCCGCTTGATGATCGTGCCCAGAAACACGGCCAGATAGGCGACCCAGACGATGGTCAGCCAGATGTCGACGTACCATTCCGGCTCGGCGTATTCCTTGGATTGCGTGGACCCCAGAAGATAGCCGGTGGCCGCCAGCACGATGAACAGATTGTAGCCCCAGAACACGAACCACGCGAGGTTGCCGCCCCAGAGCCGGGCCGACGACGTGCGCTGAACGATATAGAAGGATGTCGCGATCAGGGCGTTGCCGCCGAATGCGAAAATCACCGCCGACGTGTGCAGCGGGCGCAACCGGCCGAAATTCGTGAAGGGCTGGCCCCAGTCGAAGTTGAGCGCCGGAAACGCCAGTTGGAACGCGATGAACGTGCCCGCCAGCATCCCGATGACGCCCCAGCCCGCGGTGGCGATCACGCCGAACCGGACGGGGCCATCCATGTATCCGGTGGGGGCGGCATACCCGGTCGGAACAGGCTCCTCCATGCCGCGGATCGTGTAGAAGAACAGCCCTGCGGCCACCACCATGATGATGAGGGCGTGAACCATATAGGCCGCGTCCTGCGCGAAATTCGCAGCCATCGCGGCCACGAGCGCGATCAGCGCCAGTATCGTGATCTTGAGATAGTCCATGGGCGTCCCTTCCGTCCGGGGGCCGCCATCACGGACCCTCTTGCCCCGACGGCTAGGTGAGTCGCGCGCGGGCGGCCTTGATCTGGGTCAAGCGGGGGCCGATCGCGGCGCATCCTTTCGGTCGGGGGGTGTCGGCGGATTGATCCATGTCATTGCGACCGGCGGACAGACGGTCGATCGTCGAGGCTCACCCTTGGAGGACGGCCCGATGTTCAAGAAGATCCTGGCGACGTTCGACGGCTCCGACCATGCCGAAAAGGCGCTGCGCGTGGCCGCCGACATGGCCGAGAAATACGGCGGCACGCTTGAGATCGTCTATGTTCCGGAGGTGCCGACGACGGCGATCGCGATGGGGGCCTCCGCAATCGAAATGCCGGTGCGCGGCCCCGACTTCGAAGCCCACAACAAAGCGGTGCTGGACCGGGCAGAGGCCATCGCCGCCGACGCCGGTCTTTCCGCATCGGCGCAGACGTTGGACGGCAGCCCGGCCGAAGCCATCCTGGGCTACGCGACCGCCACCGATGCCGATCTGATCGTTGCCGGACGCCGTGGGTTGGGCACGTTGAAGGGTCTGGTCATGGGCAGCGTGTCGCAAAAGCTGACGGCCCATGCGAAATGCCCGATCCTGACGATCCAGTAGGACTAGGGCCAGTAGAATTCAGGCCAGTAAGTTCGGACGGGTCGTCGAACCGATGCTCAGTCTACGAGGCCGCCATCCTCGTCGTCTCCGGCTTCGGTCATCAGGACGGAAAGATCGTCGCACAGAACGCCCCGCTTGCCGTCCAGGCGGATAACGCCGTCTTTTTTCAACGCACTGATCTGGCGGCTGACGGTTTCGATCGTCAGACCCAGATAGGTGGCCATCGCCTCGCGCGTCAGCGGCAGATCGGCGCGCAGCGGGCGCGCAGCGGTGGAGGCGCGACGCAGCACGATGGCCAGCAAAGTCGCCACTTTTTCCCGCGCTGTCTTGCGCCCGAGGACGAGCATCCAGTCGCGCGCCGCGTCCAATTCGTCGAGCGACATTTCCAGCAGCCGACCTGCGACATGGGGGGTTTCGGCCATCATCGTCTCGAATGCGGGGCGGTCGAACATGCACATGGTAACGTCGGTGGCCGCGACGACTTCGTAGGGGGCCGCGGCGCGACCGGGCCGGCCGACGAAATCCGACGGCAACAACAGACCGACCATCTGCATCCGACCATCCTCCATCGAACGGGTCAGCGTGGCGCAACCGATGACGATGGATGCGACGAAGGGCAGAGCATCGCCTTCCAGCACGATCGTTTCCCCGGCCTTCCACGACCGGTACGACTTCATCGAAGCCAGCCGGTCGAGTTCGGGGCCGTCGCAACTGGCGCAGACGGCGCGGTGCCGGATCGGGCACTGATTGCAATCCGACTTGGCAAGCTGAAGGTCGATGCGGGTCATGACCCTTCATTCCACGCGGTTTGATGCACATCAAGGCGGACGCCGGAACGTCACGGCAAGTCTGGGTTCCATGACAGATGACATCGCACCGTCCACCGCCCGTGCCCTGGCTGGCCGCGCGCCCCGTTATACCAGTTATCCGCCGGCGACGCAGTTCACCGCGTCCGTGGGGCCGGATCAGGCACTGGCCTGGCTTGGCCGGGTCGACCCGTCCGAGCCTGTGTCCATCTACGTTCATATTCCGTTTTGCCGTCGGCTCTGCTGGTTCTGCGCGTGCCGTACGCAGGGGGCGAAGACGGTCGCGCCGCTGGCACCCTATCTCGATGCGTTGGAGCGGGAGATCGCGCTGGTCGCGACGGCGTTGCCGCCCGGCCTCCGGGTCGGACATCTTCACCTTGGGGGTGGCACACCGACGTTTCTGCCCCCCCGCCTGATGGCGCGGCTGTTCGCGATGCTGGACCGCGCGTTTCCCCGCACCCCGGGCGTCGAGATTTCGGTGGAGGTGGACCCGACCGAACTGGACGATGCCCGGCTGGACGCGCTTGCCGCCGGCGGCGTCACGCGGGCGAGCCTTGGCGTGCAGGATTTCGAGCCGAAGGTTCAGGCCGCCATCGGGCGCCCGCAGGGTTTTGCCCAGACGCAGGCGGCCGTCGATGGGTTGCGGGCGCGGGACATCGCGGCGATCAATCTGGACCTGCTCTATGGTCTGCCCCATCAGACCGGCGAGACGCTGGCGCGAACGATCGAGCTTGCCCTTTCGCTGACCCCCGATCGACTGGCGCTTTATGGCTATGCCCATGTTCCCTGGGCGTCCAAACGTCAGATCATGATCCGGGAGGCGGATTTGCCCGGTCCGGCCATGCGTCTGAACCTGACGCGCCTTGCCGCCGGTCGTTTTCGCGATGCGGGGTACCGCCGTGTCGGCATCGACCATTTTGCACGGCCCGACGATCCGATGACCCGCGCCGCACAGGACGGAACGCTGCGGCGCAATTTCCAGGGCTACACCGTCGATTCCGCGTCGACCCTGATCGGGCTTGGGGCGTCCGCAATCTCCTGCCTGCCGCAGGGCTTCGTTCAGAATGCCAGCCGAACCGCCGATTGGAAGGCGCGCTTGGTGCAGGGGCGGCTTGCGACGGTGCGGGGACATGCGCTCAAACCATCGGACCGGCTGGAGGGCGCGGTGATCGAGCGGCTGCTTTGCGATTTCACGGTCGATCCGGCCCGGTTCCACGACCCGGTCGCGGTGCGTCGGATGATCGGCCGCGCGGCGCAGGCCTGGCCCGACGCCGCCCGGATCGGGGGCGACGGCATTCTGCGTCTCAGGCGGGACGCGCGGCACATCGCGCGCATGATCGCCATGGAAATGGACGCTTACGCCGCCCCCGAAGGCAGGCACAGCGTCGCGGTTTGACGTCGTGCGGGTCGCTGTGCAGAGGGCTGTCAGGATCGCATTCGGTCGAATCCCGGGTCGTAGGGTGACGGTGCGATGATCTTCGCGGGCACGGGGTCGCCGACGATATCGACGTGCAGCGCCGTTCCCGGTTCGGCAAGGTCGGGGTCCACGAAGGCATAGGCCAGGTTCAATCTGGTCCGGTGCCCCCAATCGCCGGACGTGACGGTGCCCACGATCCGCCCGTCGCGACGGACCGACGCACCCCCAAGGCCCGGCGCGTGATCGCAGTCGATCGCCAGCGTGACGCGTGTTTTCCGGTGGCCCGCGGCCGCGCGTGTCACCAGCGCGTCCTTGCCCACGAAGTCCGGCTTCTCCAGCTTCACGAAGCGGTCCAGACCGGTTTCGAACGGATCGAATTCGGTCAAGATGTCCGCCTTCCAGTGCAGAAACCCTTTCTCCATCCGCATCGACTCCACGGCCCGTGACCCGAACAGCCGCAGGTCGTGCGCGGCCCCCGCCTTGCGCAATGCCGCGTAGGCGGCCTGCAGGTTCTGGTTGGGGATGTGCAACTCGTAGGCCAATTCGCCCGAGAAACTGACACCCAGAACGGTCGCGGGCGCGATCCCGATGTGCGTCTCGCGTGCCGAAAGCCAAGGGAATGCTTCCCTGGACCAATCGCCCCGCGCCACCGCCGACAGCACGTCGCGGGCACGCGGGCCCGCCAGAACCAGGATGGTCTGAGCATTGGTCAACGACCGGATCGTGACGTCCTCGCTGGGGCGCAGATGCGACGTCAGCCAATCCATGTCGTGAAATTCCGACGCCGCGGCCGATCCGTACCAGACGCGCTCCGGGCCACGGTCGGATGCGGGTAGGTTGATCAGCGTCGCTTCTGCCTTGAGCATACCGTGATGGTTGAGCAGGTACCCAAGGCCCACGCGCCCCGGCCTGCGCGGGACTGTCCCGCAGACCATCCGGTCGAGAAAGGCATGGGTGTCAGTGCCGGTCAATTCGAAGCGGTTGAAGCCGGACACTTCGGTCAGGCCCACGCCGGTGGCGACGGCCTGCACCTCGGCGGCGACGAGGGCGTGAACCTCGTTGAAATGATAGCCGAGTGTTTCCGTGAAATCGGGTGCCGGTTTGATGTAATCGACCCGTTCCCAGCCATTCACGGTTCCCATTTCGGCCCCTTCGCCCAGCAGGAGCGGCGTCAGCGGCGTGGTCTTCATCGGCCGGCCCGCCGGGCGATGTTCGTGGGGGAAGTGGAACCGGAATTCGTTCTGGTAATCCTCGACGGCCTTCAATGCCGTCAACTCAACGGTCGCATGGCCCGTGAACCGCCGGGGATCGATGATCCAGGTGTCGTATTCCGCTTCGCCGTGCACGATCTGCTGGGCCAGAAGCCAGCCATGGCCGCCCCCTTCGCCCAGACCGGCGCGCAAACCGATGATGCAGAAGGCGTTCCGCTTGCCGGGGACCGGTCCGACCAGGGGCGCGCCGTCGATTGTATAGGTGATCGGTCCATTCACAACCTCCCGGATCCCCGTTTCCATCAGCGCGGGCATTCGTTCGAAGGCCCCTTCCAGCACGTCGGTCACCCGGTCCAGATCATCGGGGCAGAGCGCGTTGGTGAAATGCGGATCGATCCCGTCCATGCCCCAGGTCCGGCAATCCTGTTCGTAGAACCCCAAAAGCAGCCCGCCTTTTTCCTGACGGCAGTAATAGTCGCTGATCGGGCAGCGCAGCAGCGGCATCCGATGCCCGGCGTCGGCGATGGCTGGGATATCTTCGGTCAGGAAATACTGATGTTCCATCGACGCAACGGGGTGGCTTACCCCCATCATCGCGCCGATCTCGTTGCAGCGGTATCCGCCCGCGTTGACCACGACGTCGCATCGCACGTCGCCCTTGTCGGTATGAACGGTCCAAGTGGCGTCGGCGTGTTGCGTCAGCCCGGTGACCTGCGTGTGACGGTTGACCTCCGCCCCCGCCAGCCGCGCGCGGCGGGCCAGCGCCTGGCACAGCTGGGCGGGATCGATGTGCCCATCCGTCGGATCCCACAGCCCCCCCAGAAGGTTGTCGGTCGAGATCAGAGGATGACGCCGGGCGCATTCGGCGGCGTCGATGACTTCGAACTCCACGTCCATCCCGGCGGCCATCGAAGTGAAGTGGCGGTAGCCATCCATCTGCGCCTGTGTGTTCGCCAACCGGATGCCGCCGTCGCCGAAGTTGTAGCCCACCGGATAGTCGGCATCGTCGCGCAGATCCTTGTAGAGCGAGATGGAATGAGACTTCAGCCCCACCATTGTCTGCGTCATGCCGAAGTTCGTGACTTGCGCGGCGGAATGCCAGGTCGTGCCGGACGTCAGCTCGTCCCGCTCGATCAACATGACGTCGGTCCAGCCTTCCTGCGTCAGATGATAGAGCGCGGAGCATCCCGCGATTCCGCCGCCGATGACGACGACCCGTGCCTGATCCCGCATCTGGTCGGTATCCTTTCAGAAAACTTTGGCCTGTGTCCTTGATGGCCCGATGTCTGCGAAACGCAAGGATTTCGTGGCCGGCATCGCCGCCCATGTCGGTGGCAGACCTAGCGAAGACGCGGCGACCAGAGGCGGGACAGCACGAAGAACCCGAATGCGATGCTGACGATGCTTGGGCCGACTGGCGTGTCGACGTAAAGCGAGCCGACCACGCCCAGGGCCGCGCAGACCATGCCGATTAATGCGGCAAGGCCCGCCATGCGTTCCGGTGTGCGGCAAAAGGGGCGCGCCGTCGCCGCCGGGATCAGCAGCAGGGCCCCGATCAAAAGCGCGCCGACGACCTTGATCCCGCAGGCGACCACCACGGCCAGCGCGATCGTCAGGAACAATTGCTCGCGCTTGGGGTCGATGCCCGCGGCCCGCGAAAGATCCGCGCCCAGCGTCGCCGTCAACAAGGCTGACCATCGCCATGTCAGCAACCCGGCCACGACAAGGGCGCCGATCCACACGAGGGCAAGGTCGGCCTTCGTGACCGATAGGATGTCGCCGAACAGATAGCCCATCAAATCGATCCGCACGTTCGGCAGGAGGGAGGCTGTGACCAGGCCCAGGGCCAGCGCAGCATGGGCCGTGACCCCCAGGATCGTATCACTCGCCGTGCCGCGATCGGCCAGCGTCGAGACGGCCAGCGCCATCAAAAGCGCCACGACCAGCGCCCCGCCGAACACCGGCGCGTCCACCGCGACGGCCAGTGCCACCCCGAGGATCGATGCATGCGCCGTCGCATCCGAGAAATAGGCCATGCGCCGCCAGACGACGAAACACCCCAAAGGGCCGGCCGCCAGCGCGACACCGAGGCCGGCCAGGGCCGCGCGGATCAGGAAACTGTCGAGAAGCATCACGCGTGTTCATCATCCGTGTGCGAATGGTCGTGGTGATGGTCGTGACCATGTTCGTGGCGGTAGAGGGCCAGAGCCCCGCCGGTGCCAGTGCCGAACAGCGCGCGGTATTCCGGGGCCGAGGCCACATGCTCCGGGTGTCCTTCGCAGCAGACATGACCGTTCAGACAGATGACGCGGTCGGACGCGGCCATGACGACGTGCAATTCGTGGCTGACCATCAGGACGGCGCATCCCGTTTCGGCGCGGATCGCCGCGATCTGCCGATAGAAGGCGGCGGAGCCCGGCTGGTCGAGCCCCTGCGTCGGCTCGTCCAGGATCAGCAGATGCGGATCGTGGAGCAACGCGCGCGCCAGAAGGATGCGTTGCCGCTGCCCCCCCGACAGGTCCGCCAATTGCTGGCGACCGGCGTGTGGCAATCCGGCGCGGTGCAGGGCCGCCTGCGCCTGCGTGTCGGTGATCGCATGCGGCAGGCCAAGGAAACGGCGCACCGTCATCGGCAGGTGCGGATCGGTGGACAGGGTTTGCGGGACGTATCCGATGCGAAGGTCCGGCGCGCGCACGACGCGCCCCGCGGATGGCGCGACGGCCCCGATCATCGCGCGCAGCAGCGTGGACTTGCCGGACCCGTTCGGCCCGACGAGCGTCACGATTTCGCCCGCGCGGATGCTCAGATCGATGCCATGCAGAACCAGGCGCCCACCTTGGCGAACGTCGAGGTTTTCAGTCCGGATCAGCGGCAGTGTCACGCGGGGGTCGCCTGGCATCCGGGGCAGAGTCCCTCCGCCTCCAGCACGGCGCTTTCGACGGTAAACCCTGTTCCGGCGGCGGCCTGGCCCAGTGCCGCGTCGCTGTCGGCCTGGGTTTCGGCCACGGCGGCGCAGTTGCGGCAGATCAGCAGAACCGGGGCATGACGCTTTTCGGGCGCGCTGCAGGCGACGAAGGCGTTCAAGCGCTCGACGCGGTGCGCGAAACCATGCGTAACAAGGAAGTCGAGCGCGCGGTAAGCCACCGGCGGTTGCGGCTTCAGCCCGTCGTCGCGCAGTACGTCGAGAATTTCGTAGGCCCCCATCGCGCGATGATTGCGCAGCAGAATCGCCAGCACCCGGCGACGGATCGGGGTCAACTGCAGCCCCTCGTCGGCGCAGCGGGCATCCGTCGCGGCCAGCGCGCTTTCGATACAGTCGGAATGATCGTGGGTTTCGAACCCGATGGGTGTCATGGAGGGTTGATATATTATAACATCACTTCTATCAAGCGACCGTCATTCGGAGAGCCCCATGATCCCTCGCCTTGCGCCGCTTCTTGCCTGCCTGACCTTTCCGGCCGTCGCCGATGTGCCCGCCGTCGTCGCCGATATCGGTCCCGTGCATTCGATGGTCGCGCGCGTGATGGACGGTGTGGGGAACCCCAGGTTGCTGATCCCGGCCGGTGTGTCGCCACACGGTCACGCGATGCGCCCGTCGGAAGCGGACGCTTTGGCGCGGGCGGACATTGTGTTTTGGGTGGGGACCGCCTTGGCCCCGTGGCTGGACCGCGCCGTGGACAGCCTGGCCTCCGATGCGATGTCCGTCGAATTGCTGGAAACCGCGGCGGGCGCGCCCGAGGGGGCCGAGGAAGATCATGACGACGACGTGGATAACGATGCGCATGACGATCACGATGGCCACGACCACGGGGACATCGATCCACATGCCTGGCTCGATCCCGTGACGGGCAAGCTGTGGCTGGACAGGATCGCGGACGTGCTGGCCGAGGCGGACCCCGAAAACGCGATCATCTATGCGGCCAATGCGGAGGCCGGGAAGGCCGAACTCGACACCCTTGTGGTGGAGGTTCGGGCGCAGCTGGAACCGGTGCGGGGGCGCGGCTACATCACGTTTCACGACGCTTACCACGGGTTCGAGACGCGGTTCGACATGCCGTCGCTTGGCGCGATCTCGGTCAGCGATGCGGTTCCGCCGTCGGCCGGTCAGGTGGCCAGGTTGCGCGATGTCGTCACCACGGCCAAGGCCGTCTGCGTCTTTTCCGAACCGCAGTTCGACCCCGGCCTGGTCGAGACGTTGACCGAAGGGACAGAAGCGCGCGCCGGCGTTCTGGACCCGCTGGGGGCGACGCTGCAGCCCGGCATGACTCTTTATCCGACGCTGCTGCGTAGCATCGCCACGGCCCTGGAAGACTGTCTGTCCCGCTGACGTTGTTCGGCGATCTGACCCGCCGTCTTGGTTCGAGGATCAAGAAGGGGACTCGACAAGTGCGATTCAAAACTAGAACATAACAAGAACATTAAGCGATTCTCCGGTGCTGCCTCCATGACGTCTTCCGCCTCGGACCCTGCGCCGCCTGCCTTTACCGAAACGTTCTGCAGCACGCGGGACGGGGCTGGGACGGGTCTGGTTCTGGCGCAGATGGATGCCGTTTTGGCCCGGATGCCCGGCGGGAAAGGCCCCGTCCTTTGGGTGCAGGAGGCGCGCGCCGCACAGGAAGGCGGCGTGCCCTGTCAGCGGGGGATCGCGGAACTCGGGTTGAACATGCCCATTCTGCGCATCGCGGCCCGATCGGCCGCCGATGCGCTCTGGGCGATGGAGGAGGGTCTGGAATGCGCCGCACTGTCCGCTGTCGTGGGCGAGATCTGGGGGAACCCCAAGGCTCTCGATTTTACGGCAACCAAACGTCTTGCCCTGCGCTCGCGCCAATCGGGCGTGCCCTTTTGGCTGCTGCGGCCCGACGGGGTGGCCGATCTGTCGGTCGCGCCCGACCGCTGGCGGGTGAGTGCGACGCGATCGTCCGACAATCCGTGGGACGCGCGCGCGCCGGGTCGGGCGCGTTGGCTCGCCGATCTGTTTCGCACGCGGCGCGGTGCCCCCGCCACCTGGGTGGCCGGACATGACCCGGCGGCGCATCGTGTCGATCTGGTTGCCGCGCTTCCCGATCGCGCGCTGGGAGAGGGTGACGACCGCGCAGCCCAGCCTGCCTTGCGCTCCGTGGGAGGAGGCGGCTGACGGCCCCGATGCCGATGCCCCCCTGGTCCTGGCTGCGCCCGGCCCCCACGGCCCCGTCGTCCATGCCGCCAACCCGGCGGCCCTGACGGGGGGGACCAAGCGGGGCATGCGCCTGACCGATGCCCGCGCCCTGACGCCCGAACTGCAGGTGGTGGAGGCCGACCTGCGCGGTGACGCGGAAGCGCTGCGCCGCCTGACACTCTGGTCCCGGCGCTGGTGTCCGTGGTCCGCGTCCGACGGGGCGGACGGCCTGGTGCTCGACACGACGGGCTCCGACCATCTTTGGGGTGGGGAGGCGGCGATACTGGCCGACATGGAAATGCGCCTGGCCGATCTGGGACAGGACGCGCGTCTTGCCGTGGCCCCCACCCACGGGGCCGCCTGGGCGCTGGCCCGCTACGGCGATCTGCGTGAAAACTGCGGGCCGTCCGCATTGAAGGCGCGGTTGGCGATGCTGCCGGTCGCGGCCCTGCGGCTGGACGGGGCGACGCTTCTGACCCTGCGCCGCTTGGGCATCAAGCGCATCGGGGATTTGATGCTGATCCCGCGCGCCACTTTGGAGCGCCGCTTCGGCCGTGATGGGCGCGCGTTGATGACGCCGCTGCGCCGGCTGGACCAGATGACCGGCGACCTGCCCGAACCCATCGTCAGCCCCGCCCCGCCGCAGCGGTTTCGCGTCGTGCACCGCCTGGCCGAGCCTGTGATGGACCCGCAGCCGCTGTTGCCGGAACCGCTGGGAATGCTCTGCGCCGAAATGGCGGATGCGGGGCAGGGGCTGCGCGGCATCCGGCTGGAGCTGTATCGCACCGACGGCACCGCCAGCCGCTTCGAGACGGGATGTTCACAAGCCAGCCGCGACCCCGCGCATCTGCTCAACCTGATGGCGCGCCATTTCGAGAGTTTGGACGCAGGCTTCGGCTTCGACACGCTGAGCCTTGAGGCACTGCGCCCCGAACCGCTGTCGGCCGCGCAGATCCGGCTGGACGGGGGCGTGCAATCGGATGTCGCGCTTGCCACGCTGATCGATCGTCTGGCGGTTCGGCTGGGCCCGCAGGCGGTGCAGCTGCCCGATCCGCGCGAAAGTCACCTGCCCGAACGCGCCGATGCCTGGTCGCCGGCCGTCCGCCGTGCCGACCTGCTGGCCCCCGGCGGATTGGGCGGCGGCGGGATGATCGCCGCGTCCCGTGAACGGCCCGTCCGCCTGCTGCACGCGCCCGAACGTATCGAAGTGCTGTATGCCGTGCCCGAAGGGCCGCCCGTGCGGTTCAAATGGCGCCGTAAACCCTATGTCATCCGCCGCCACCAAGGCCCCGAACGCATCGCGCCCGAATGGTGGCGCGCGCGGCCCGGCACGCGGCTGCGCGACTACTACAAGGTGGAGGTGGAGGCGGGGGAACGCTACTGGCTGTTCCGCGAAGGTATCCTGGGGGACGGGCGTGGCGATACCCCGGATTGGTTCCTGCATGGTCTTTTCGCGTGAGCCTGTGCTGCTGTTTCAAAATCTTGGCGCGTTGCCGATGTCGGAGCCTTCGGCGGAGGTATTTCCGGCCAGAAGACCGCAAGCTGATCCAGCCTGCCGCGCCCTGCATCAGCTTGGCGGCACGGGCAACGAAAAGCCTTTTCCTGACAAGGTCATCGGCTCCTCAGCCTGCGGCGCAGGCACACAATGGCGCGACGTCCTTAATGGCGCGTTACCTCTGTCTTCTTCTGACCGAAAATACCCATTTCACTCGTTCCCTGCGCTGACCCATGCCTGATCAGCCCCTCACCCCCGATCGCCGCACCCTCGACCCCGAACAGGAGTTCACCGAGAATCGGCCCGCCCCCTTCGTGGAACTGGGGATGGCATCTTGTTTCTCGTTCCTGCACGGGGCGTCCGACGCCGTCGATCTGGCGCTGACCGCCTGGAAAATGGGATACCATCGGATTGGGATCGCGGATCGCAATTCCATGGCCGGCATCGTGCGGATGCATGTCGAAGTCGGCAAGACCCGGATGAAGCCCCTGATCGGCACGCGGATCGTGCTGGCCTGTGGCACCGAATTTCTGGCCTATCCCCGCGACCGCGACGCTTATGGCAACCTTTGCGCGCTGATTTCCAAGGGGCGAATGCGCGGTCTGGACGGGGAATGGCAGGCCAAGGGGCAATGCGATCTGAGCCTTGCGGATCTGGCCGCCCATCAGACGGGGACGATCTTGATCGTCCTGCCCCCCGACGATCTGGCCGCGTTCGAGGCGGATCTGCCGCGCCTGACGGCCAAGCTGCCGTCGCTGTCGCACATAGCCGCGACGCATCTCTATCGCGGGGACGATCATGCGCGCATCGAACGGCTGGACCGGCTGGCGCGCGGACACGGGCTTCGTCTTCTGGCGACGAACGACGTACAGTATCACACCCCCGAAAGGCGCCCGCTGCAGGACGTGATGACCTGCATCCGCGAGAAGGTGAAGCTGTCGGAGGCGGGGTTCCACCTGTCGCCCAATGCCGAGCGTCACCTCAAGTCGCCCGAGGAGATGATCCGCCTGTTCGCGCGCTGGCCCCACGCGATCCGGGAAAGCCTGCGGATCGCCGAACAGCTGGACTTCGACCTCGGACAACTGAGCTATGAATATCCCGAAGATCACATTCCGGCGGGGCGCACCCCAGACGAACACCTGCGCATCCTGACCGAAGACGGGGCTGCGCGGCGATACCCGGACGGCATCCCGCAGAAGGTGCGCGACGCCATCGAGATGGAGCTGACGTTCATCGCCGGACGCGATCTTGCGCGGTATTTCATCACCATCCAGGAAATCGTCTCCTTCGGCCGGGGTGCTGGCATCCTGTGTCAGGGGCGCGGGTCCGCTGCCAATTCCGCCGTCTGCTTCTGTCTGGAAATCACGTCCGTGGATCCCGCCCTCAACGAGGTGCTGTTCGAGCGGTTCCTGTCCGCCGACCGCAACGAGCCGCCCGACATCGACGTCGACTTCGAGCACGAGCGGCGCGAGGAGGTGATCCAGCATATCTACGAACGCTACGGCCGCGAACATGCGGGCCTGTGCGCCACGGTCATCCACTACCGCCCCCGCATGGCGATCCGGGAGGTGGGCAAGGTGCTGGGCCTGTCCGAAGACGTGACAACCGCGCTGGCCAAGACCGTCTGGGGCAGTTGGGGTCGGTCGGTCGACGATATGCACCTGGAGGATTCGGGCGTGAACCTGACGGATCCGAGGATCCGGCAGGCGATCCGGCTGACCGACATGCTGATCGGGATGCCGCGACATCTGGGACAGCACGTGGGCGGGTTCATCCTGACGCAGCATCCGCTGACCCGCACCGTGCCCATCGGCAACGGGGCGATGCCGGAGCGGACGTTCATCGAATGGGACAAGGACGACATCGACGCGCTGGGTATCTTCAAGATGGACGTTCTGGCGCTGGGAATGCTGACCTGCATCGCAAAATCCTTCGGCCTGCTGCGGGATCATCACGGCATCGAGATGGATCTGGCCACGGTGAAGGAGGGGGACACGGCGACCTATGACATGCTGTGTCGTGGCGATTCCCTGGGGGTGTTCCAGGTGGAAAGCCGGGCGCAGATGGCGATGCTGCCCAAGCTGAAGCCGCGGGTGTTCTACGATCTGGTGATCCAGGTCGCCATCGTCCGTCCCGGCCCGATCCAGGGCGATATGGTGCATCCCTACCTCAAGCGCCGGCGCGGGGCCGAAACTCCGGAATATCCGACACCTGGTCCCCGCTATGATCAGGACGAGTTGAAGAACATTCTTTCGCGAACCTTGGGTGTGCCCATCTTTCAGGAACAGGCGATGAAAATCGCTATCGTCGCCGCCGAGTTTTCGGGTGCCGAAGCCAACGGTCTGCGCCGAGCCATGGCCACCTTTCGGTCGAAGGAGGATATCACCCGGCACAAGGCACGGATGATCGACCGAATGGTGGATCGCGGGTACGAACGCGATTTCGCCGCCCGGTGCTTCAGCCAGATCGAGGGATTTGGGGAATACGGCTTCCCCGAAAGCCATGCCGCCAGTTTCGCGCATCTGGTCTATGTGTCCAGCTATCTCAAGTGCCACCATCCCGACGTCTTCGCCTGCGCGCTTCTGAACTCGCAGCCCATGGGGTTCTACGCGCCCGCGCAGATCGTCGATATGGCCCGGCGGGCGGGCGTGGAGATCCGCACGATCGACGTGAACTACTCGGCTTGGGACAACACGCTGGAGCCCGTGTCGCCCGGTGTCTTCGCCCTGCGCCTGGGGCTGCGGCAGCTCTCGGGATTTCGGGAGGAGAATGCGGGGCGTCTGGTCGCGGCGCGCATGGCCCCGTTCGCCGGTGTCGATGATTTGCGGCGACGCACCCGGATCGACAAGCGCGGGATGGAAATCCTGGCCAATGCCGATGCTTTCCGTTCTTGCGGGCAGGATCGGCGCGCCGCGCTTTGGGACGCGAAGGCCATCCGCTCGGGGCCGGACCTGCCGCTGTTCACCCACGAGGATGCGCCGGACGTCGGGGCGGAGCCGGTGCATATTCTGCCCGACATGCCGATGCGCGAACAGGTGGTCGCCGACTACCAGACCGCGCGTCTGTCGCTGAAGGCGCATCCCGTCGGCTTCATGCGTCGCGCGATGGACCGGGGCGGATATACGGCGGCGGTCGATCTGCGCAGCTGCCGCTTCAATCAGAAGGTCTCGGTCGCAGGGCTGGTCCTGATCCGCCAGAAACCGGGCAGTGCCAAGGGCGTCTGTTTCATCACCCTGGAGGACGAAACGGGCGTGGTGAACATCGTCGTCTGGCCCGACCTGTTCAAACGATTCCGCAAGGCGATCATGTCCGCGCGGCTGATGGCGGTGCACGGACACGTGCAATACGACGGGGCCGTCCTGCACGTCGTGGCCCACGATATCTTGGACCGCAACGATGCGTTGGCCAATCTTTCGGCGGACGAGCTTGGCCCGACTTTGGGCCGCGGGGACGAGGTGGCGCGGCCCGTGCCGCAGCACGGCGGCCGGCACCCCCGCGACGTGCGCGTCATTCCGAAATCGCGCGATTTTCACTGATTTCATCGCGAAAACCTGCGGATATCGAGTCACACATCCAAGCGAAATGATGACAACTCGACCCGTCCTATCGACGCGACGTCATTCAGCCTTCTAGGTTCGCGCCAAGGTCGCAGTCGCGAAAAGAACCATGCCTCCCGGGGGACTGCACCCGAAGGCGATCAAGCAGGTGGCGACATGCAGTACATACAGGACCTCTTCGTTCAATCCGCACAGAACGGGATGGAGGCGATCGCCAAACTGATATGGCCGGCGCTCGCCTTCCTGGCGATCGGGATGCTGACGAAGGGCCGACAGCTTTTCACCGACATGCGGCGCGCCGTTCCCGAAACGTCGCTGAACATTAAGCTGATGATGTTCAACCTCCTCTTCGTCGCGCCGGGGCTCGTCCTGTTCTCGCAGTGGTCGCACAATCTGGTGGTCGGGAACGGCTATGCGATCTTCGTGCCGATGGACTGGTCCGTTCTGGACCCGCTGGTCATCATGCTGGTGGCGATCTTCATCGGGGATTTCACCGGATACTGGCGCCATCGGTTGGAGCATACTCCGATCCTCTGGCCCAGCCACGCGGTCCATCATTCGGACGAGGAGATGACCTGGCTTACGCTGCAGCGGTTTCACCCCGTCAATCGGCTGACGACCTTCGCCATCGACTCCTCCGTTCTCCTCCTCCTCGGGTTTCCCGCCTTCGCCATCATCGCGAACTCCCTCGTGCGACACTACTATGGCTACCTGATCCACGCCGACCTGCCCTGGACCTACGGCCGGGCGAGCCATGTCTTCGTATCCCCGGCGATGCACCGCTGGCATCACAGCTTGGACGAACGGTTCTTCCAGACGAACTTCGCCACCGTGTTTTCGATCTTCGATCGGGCATTCGGCACCTACCGCGTTCCAGGCCCGTGCACCTCGCCGCTGGGCGTCACGGACGATATCGACCGGACCCTGCGCGCACAGCTCGGGTACATGTTCACGCCGAGGGCCTATCGGAAGATCACATCCGGGGCCGCTTCGATCTTCAGCTGGAAGACCGCACCCAAAGAGGATGCGCCCGAAGCCATCACGGGGCAAGGCGACCCGACCTGACCGGCGAAAACCCGGCAATCCCCCCCCTCAACTGTCCTGCCTGACGCGCCAAAGCTGCGTCAGCAGCCGCAGCGTGTCCGTGCGGTGTGCAATTCGGCCCAAATGCCGCCACATGAATCGGGCAAATAAGGCGAAAGTTTGTAAGGGATTTGTCATGACCATACTGGAAGCCACAATTCTCGCCGCATCCTTCGGCATCCTCATGGCGATCGTCCGGTTCGCCGTCCTTGCCTGGGCACCTCGGTCCTTCGCGGCCCGCCTTCTTCGCAAGACCATCGTCTGATCGGAGAGGCGGCCACCGGCCGCCTCTGCCCAATCAAAAGTCTAGGTTCTCGACGCTCAGGGCATTGTCCTGAATGAACTCGCGCCGCGGTTCCACCACGTCGCCCATCAGCTTGGTGAAGACGTCGTCGGCCTCGGCGATATCCTCGACCTTCACTTGCAAGAGCGTACGGGCCTCCGGGTCCAGCGTTGTTTCCCACAGCTGACTGGGGTTCATCTCTCCCAGACCCTTGTAGCGTTGAAGCGTCAGACCCTTCTCGCCCTCTGCCAGCACGGCGTTGAGCAGATCCGTCGGCCCATGCACCATATTCTCGCGATCCTTGCGGATTAGACGGGCTGGATCGCGGTAGACTTCGCGGTTCTCGCTCGAAACCTGGGCGAGCTTGCGTGCCTCGCCCGACCGCAAAACGGCCCCGTCCAGCGTGCGCACTTCTTCGACCCCGCGCAGCACGCGGGCCAGCTTGATACCGTGATCTTGCGTAATGCGGCCCTGCCAGCCGCGCTCGTATTCCTCGGCCACCTGGTCCAGTCGCTTGGCCACGGCATCCGCGACGCCCTGCAGATCCGAATCCGCCTGACCCGCCTCGAAGGCACCGGCCATGGCGGCCTGTTCCAGAATATGACGCGGATAATGCGTGGGAAAGGCGTCCAGGATGCGTTTGAAATTGCGCGCGCCCTGAATCACCCGGTCCAGGTCATTTCCTGCGATCTCCTCGCCCGACGGCAGCAGCAAAGTTGCGCCATCGGTGCCTTGCTGCACCAGATAATCCTCCAGCGCGGTCTGATCCTTCAGATAAACCTCTGACCGGCCACGGCCGACTTTGAACAGCGGAGGTTGCGCGATATAAAGGTGCCCGTTCTCGATGATCTGCGGCATCTGACGGTAAAAGAACGTCAGCAGCAGCGTGCGAATGTGCGCGCCGTCGACATCCGCGTCGGTCATGATGATGATTTTGTGATAGCGCAGCTTGTCTACGTTGAATTCATCGCGCCCGATGCCGGTGCCCATCGCGGTGATGAGTGTGCCGATTTCCTGGCTGCCCAGCATCCGGTCGAAGCGCGCACGCTCCACGTTCAGGATCTTGCCGCGCAGGGGCAGCACGGCTTGGTTCTGACGCGCGCGGCCCTGTTTGGCCGATCCACCGGCCGAGTCGCCCTCGACCAGGAACAGCTCCGCCTTGGACGGGTCCTTTTCCTGACAATCGGCCAGCTTGCCGGGCAGGGACGCGACGTCCATTGCCGTCTTGCGGCGTGTCAGTTCCCGCGCCTTTCGCGCGGCTTCGCGGGCGAAGGCGGCCTCAATGATCTTGCCGACGACTTGCTTTGCGACCTGGGGATTCTCCTCGAACCATTCGGCCAGTTTCTCGTTCACGAGGTTCTCGACCGCCGGACGCACTTCGGACGAGACCAGCTTGTCTTTGGTCTGGCTGGAGAATTTCGGATCCGGCACCTTGACCGACAACACGCAGGTCAGCCCTTCGCGGGCGTCGTCGCCGGTGAAGCTGACCTTCTCCTTGCGGGCGATACCGCTGGATTGCGCATAGAGGTTGATCGTCCGCGTCAACGCACCGCGCAGGCCCGCCAGATGCGTGCCGCCATCGCGCTGGGGAATGTTGTTGGTGAACGGCAGGACCATCTCGTTGTAGCTGTCGTTCCACCACATCGCGACCTCTACGCCGATGCCGTCGCGTTCGCCTTCCATGTAGATCGGCGCATCCATCACGGCCGTCTTGGAGCGGTCGAGATATTTCACGAATTCGCGCACGCCGCCTTCGTAGAACAGCTCGCTGCGCAATGGCTCCGCCGGCCGGTGATCTTCCAGAACGATACGCACGCCGGAGTTCAGGAACGCCAGTTCGCGCAGGCGCGTTTCCAACGTCTTGAAGATGTAATCCAGGTTCGAGAACGTATCGAGGGAGGCCATGAATCGCACCTCCGTCCCCGTCTCTTTGGTGTCGCCGACGATTTCCAGATGCTTGACCGTGTCGCCATGCTCGAACCGGGCGACGTGTTCCTTGCCGTCGCGCCAGACGCGCAGTTCCAGCCAGTTCGACAGGGCGTTGACCACGGACACGCCGACGCCGTGCAAACCACCCGACACCTTGTAAGAATTCTGGTCGAATTTCCCGCCCGCGTGCAGCTGGGTCATGATGACCTCGGCCGCCGAGACGCCCTCTTCCTCGTGAATGCCGACGGGAATACCGCGTCCGTTGTCGCGGACGGAGACGCTGGAATCGGCGTGGATCTTGACGGTGACATAGGTCGCGTGACCGGCCAGCGCCTCGTCGATGCCGTTGTCGACCACCTCATAGACCATGTGATGCAGGCCCGATCCGTCGTCGGTGTCGCCGATGTACATGCCGGGGCGTTTGCGAACCGCCTCCAAGCCTTTGAGAACCTTGATGGAATCCGCGCCGTATTCCTGCGGCACTGGCTCTTGATCGGACATCTGTGTTTTTTCCCGTTCTGTTGCGCAAGATATACGCATTTTGGGGGGCAGTGTCACGGGAACGGCACCATATTTTGTGCCCGGACCGTGATGAAATCAGACGTCGATTTCCGTGGTCTCGCTGGTTCCGCCGGCATCGGCGACGTGAAGGTGCATCGCGGCCTCGCCCAATTCGGAAAACAGCTCCGACCCGGTGCCGGTCAGAAACGCCTGACCGCCCAGGTCCAGCAGTTCGGAATAGAGCGCCGCGCGCCGCTCGGCATCCAGATGCGCGGCCACTTCGTCCAGCAGCAGGATCGGGGCCACACCCGTTCCGGTCTTCAGCGCCCGTGCATTGGCAAGGATCAGCGAGATCAGCAGGGCCTTCTGTTCCCCGGTGGAACACAGCCGGGCGTCCATGTCCTTGGCGGCGTACCGGCCAAGCAAATCGGCGCGGTGCGGGCCCACGAGTGTCCGGCCCGCGGCCATGTCGCGGGGGCGGGACCGGGCGAAGGCATCGCGCAGCGCCGTTTCGGTCTGCGGCGCGACGTCTTCGGCGTGCGTCAGGGTCAACGTGGCGGCGGGGAAGGGCCCATCCTCGGTCTGAGCGGATTTGAGTCGCGTCAGGGCCTGCGCACGGCGGTCGTGGATGCCAGCCCCGTGCCGCGCCATCTGAACTTCCAGGGCATCGAACCAATGCGCATCCCGGACCCCGTCCTTGAGCAGTCGGTTCCGGTCGCGCATCGCCTTTTCGTAGGCCAGCACGCCCTCGCCGTGATCGGGCAGGAAGCTCAGGGTCATGCGGTCGAGAAACCGTCGCCGCCCCTCCGCCCCTTCCAGCCAGAGACGGTCCATCGACGGCACCAGCCACAGCACCCGCGCCAGTTGGGCCAGCGCGATCTGCGGCGCGGCCTTGCCGTCGATCTGGGTTGTGCGTGGCGCACCGGGTTCGGCCCGCAGCTCCACTTCGTGCCCCGCCAGGTCCGCGGCGATGCGCCAGCCGATCGCCTCGGGCTTGCGGATAATCTCCTCGGCCTGCGCGCGGCGCATGCCGCGCCCCGGCGACAGCAAGGACACGGCTTCCAGAAGGTTGGTCTTGCCCGCTCCGTTCGGTCCGTGAACTGCGACGGGGCGTGCATCGAACGTCAGGCGGGTGCGCCGGTGCGAGCGGAAGTGCGACAGGGCCAGCGTCGTGACGCGGCCCGCGACCGTCTCAGACACGCATCGGCATGACGACGTAGATCGCCGACAGGTCGTCGCCTTCGCGCATCAGGGCCGGATCGCCCGCATTGTTGAACAGGAACGTCGCCATCTCCAGATCGACCTGCGCGGCGATTTCCTGAAGGTATTTCGCGTTGAAGCCGATCTCCAACTTCTCGTCGGCATAGGCGACCGCGATTTCTTCTTCGGCATTGCCCGAGTCGGGGGCGTTCACCGAAAGCGTCAGCCGGTCTTCGTCCAGCATCAACTTCACCGCGCGGGAGCGTTCGGAAGACACTGTGGCCACGCGGTCGACGGCCTTGGCGAAATCCTTGGCGTCGACTTTCAATTCGCGCGTGTTGCCCTGCGGGATGACGCGGGCATAATCCGGGAACGTACCGTCGATGACCTTGGAGGTCAGGGTGATGTCAGGCGTGGCGAAGCGGATCTTGGTTTCGGATACCGACACCGCGATCTGCGCATCATCGTCCGACAGCAATTTGCGCACCTGATCGACGGTTTTGCGGGGCACGATGACGCCTGGCATCTCCTCGGCCCCGTCGGGCAGGTCGGCATCGACGCGGGCCAGACGGTGTCCGTCGGTCGCCACGGCGCGGAATTTGCGGCCGCCGTCGGCCTCGGCTACGTGCATGTAGACGCCGTTGAGGTAATACCGCGTCTCTTCAGTCGAGATGGCGAAGCGTGTCTTGTCGAACAGGCGGCGCAGCACGCTGGCCTTGCAACTGAAGTTCGCGGAATAATCCGAAGACGCCATGACGGGAAAGTCTTCCTTCGCCAGCGTCGCCAGCGAAAAGTGCGACCGGCCGGCGGTGATGTCGAGCCGTCCCTGCGCCTGATCCTCGGCCACCTGCACCAGCGCCCCATCGGGCAGCTTGCGCACGATCTCGTGGAACAGGACCGCCGAAACGGTCGTTCCGCCCGGACGTTCGACCTGCGCGACGGCCTTGTCGATCACCTCGATGTCGAGGTCGGTCGCCTTGAAGCTGACTCCATCGCCGTCGGCCTCCATCAGAACGTTGGCCAGGATCGGGATGGTGTTGCGTCGCTCGACGACGGCCTGCGCCTGGCTGACGGCATCAAGAAGCGCGGCGCGCTCGATGGAGAATTTCATGGCTCGAACCTCGGTAATCGGAGCGGCAGAATAGCGCCGCCCCCCGCCGTTGCAACCGACCATTCGCGGGGGCGGTCAGCCTTCCAACTTGCGTTGAAGAAGCTGTGCGTCTTCGGCCAGTTGCACGTCGGCGGCCATCAACTCCTCGATCTTTCGAACGGCATAAAGCACCGTTGTGTGATCGCGTCCGCCGAACTTGCGGCCGATTTCGGGGTAGGAGCGGGGCGTCAACTTCTTGGCCAGATACATCGCCATCTGCCGAGGCCGCGCGATCATCCGCGACCGGCGGGCCGACGTCATGTCGGACATGCGCAACGAGTAGTGTTCGCAGGTCGCCTTCATGATCTCGTCAATGGTCACCTTGCGTTCCGAAGCACGCAGCAGATCGGCCAAGACATCCTGCGCCTGCTCCAACGTCACGTCCTGCTTGATCAGATCGGCATAGGCGAACAGGCGCATGACCGCACCTTCCAGCACGCGGATCGACGCCGTGATTCGACTGGCCAGGAATTCCACGACACCATCTTCCATCTGAAAGCTGGGATGTTTGGCGGAGAATGTGTCGACCCGGTGCTGCAATACGCCCAGGCGCAATTCATAGTCCGCCGGATGCAGATCGACGACCAGTCCCGATTGCAGGCGGGAGGTGATCCGCTCCTCCAGGTCTGAGATTTCGGCCGGGCTGCGGTCGGCGGAAATAACCACCTGTTTGCCCTGATCGACCAACGCGTTGAAGGTGTGGAAGAACTCTTCCTGCGTGCTTTCCTTGCCGGCGATGAATTGCACGTCATCCACCAGAAGGACATCCACGTTGCGGAACAAGGCCTTGAAATCCATCGTGGATTTTTCGCGCAGGGCCTGCACGAAGCGGTACATGAACTGCTCGGCCGACAGATACATCACGCGTTTTTCGGGGTTCGCGTCCTGCATTTCCCAGGCGATCGCCTGCATCAGGTGCGTCTTGCCCAGACCGACGCGACCGTGAAGGAACAGCGGATTGAAGCTGACCGGCCCGCCGGTGGCGACGCGGCGGGCGGCGGCATGGGCCAATTCGTTCGACTTGCCCACGATGAACCCGTCGAAGGTGAACCGCCGATCGAGCGAATTTTCCTGCCGGGCGCGCGACCGCGGCGTCGATTCGTCGGGCGTCTTGCGCGGGGCAGGTGCGTCCCCTGCAGAGGCGCAGGGTCCACCGGCCCCGCAGGTCAGCCGGGCGACGTCGTGACCGGTGGCGGCGACGTGGCGAAGGATCACGTCCTGAAAGTTCTGCATGACCCATTTGCCGATGAAATCGGTCGGGGAGGCGAGGCTGAGCGTGCCTGCGTCCAGCGACCGGAACGCCAACGGCTCGATCCATGTCTGGTAATTGTGCGCACCAATGTCCTGTCGGATACCGCTTTTTGCGGAAGCCCAAGCATCATTCATCATTTGTCGGCCTCAATCGCCCATACGTGTTACGTTAGGACTGGCACCAAGCCAGCCCGTGGGCCTTCCATCCGTTCAGGCCCCCCCGGTGTGCGAGTGTGTCCAGATCCCCTTCGAACCCTTCGGCCACGTTGATGCAGGGCACCGATTCTCCCCTGGCAGAGAGAGCATCGGCCACGGCCTGAGCCGCGTGCATCGAGCGTGCGCCGGAGCGGCAGATGAACAGGAAGCGGGATGGCATTTCGCCCACTTCGTTCAACAGCGCCCCGACGAAAGCCGGGTTCGGAGACATGCCGGGCCAGGATTTCCATTCAAGCCGAATGGTATCCTTCTTCAGGTCCGACAGGTCGGCCCACCCCACGAATGTCCACTCGGGCGCGGTCCTGACATCGACGAGCACGGATCCCTTGTCTTCCGACAATATTTTCCACGCTTCCCGAGGCCCAACCTCCGGGATTTGCGGATTGCGATCCGTCGTCATCGATTTCCCCTCAAAGCGATCTGACTCGCTGGGAAGATGGATACCTGTGCGGGTCAGACGGCTCAACGACTCTTCTGTGTTGACTCAATCGAAGGCCGGCAAGAATCTGTCATATTTCAGTTAAGAGACTGACCGCATTGCACAAAAAAGCCCGCCGAGTGGCGGGCTTCCGAATCTCTTGACCTGTTGCGGTGTTATTTTGCAGCAACGGTTTCCCGGTCTGACTCGCAAGCCGGGACTTCCCGTTCAGGCCCCCATCGCCTTCACGCGCGACGACAGACGCGACATTTTCCGGGCGGCGGTATTCTTGTGGAAGACGCCCTTGGTAACGCCGCGCATCAGCTCGGGCTGGGTTTCCTTGAGGGCGGCGGCGGCGGCGGTCTGGTCGCCGGAGGCGATGGCCTCCTCGACCTTGCGAAGGTAGGTGCGGATGCGCGAACGGCGCGCCTTATTGACGGCGAATCGTGCCTCGTTCTGACGGGCGCGTTTTTTTGCTTGGGGCGAATTGGCCATGGTATGGTCCTGTCTGTTCAGTTCAAATCTCGACTGCGAGCAAGGACCGGGCCGACGGAAATCCGTCGCGGCACAATTCCGGCCAAAGCGGGCCTCACACGCATGATTGCGCCGACCTAGTCCTGGATGCAGACGGGGTCAAGCCGTCGGCGCGCGCGTCACCTGTCGCGGAACTGCGGTTCGCGCTTCTCGACGAAGGCCTTCATGCCCTCGGTCTGGTCTTCGGTTGCGAACAGGGCGTGGAACATCCGCTTCTCGAATAGCAACCCTTCGGTCAGGCCGACTTCCTGGCTGCGGTTCACGGCTTCCTTCACGGCGACGGCGGTGACCATCGACTTCTCGGCGATCTTGCCGGCTGCCGACAGCGCTTCGTCCATCAGCTTCTTGGCGGGCACGACGCGGCTGACCAGGCCGGACAGCTCCGCTTCCTTTGCGTCCATGAACCGGCCCGTCAGATGCATGTCCATCGACTTGGCCTTGCCGACGGCACGAGTCAGACGCTGGGTGCCGCCGATGCCGGCGACGACGCCGAGGTTGATCTCCGGTTGACCGAACTTGGCCGTGTCGGCGGCAATTATGAAGTCGCACATCATCGCAAGCTCGCACCCGCCGCCCAGCGCATAGCCGGCGACGGCGGCGATGATCGGCTTGCGTACTTTCAGGATCGCGTCGACTTCGGCCCCGAACAGATCGCCCATGAAGACGTCGATGAAGCTCTTTTCGCTCATCTCCGAAATATCGGCCCCGGCGGCAAAGGCCTTCTCGGAGCCGGTCAGGACGATGCAGCGGACCTTTTCGTTATCCTGCGCGGATTTCAGGGCCCGGGCCAATTCGCTCAGCAGGGCCGAGTTCAACGCGTTCAGCGCATCGGGCCGATCCAGCTTGATCACCGCCACATGGTTGCTGACGTCGAGGTTCAGTGTCTCGTAGCCCATAAGGTCGCTCCGCAGGTTTCCGGCCCTCAGGCCTGCCCCGTCAGTAGTTGAGGTTCAAGTCATCTCTGGCAAGTCGGACAATGGAACGTGGACCGCCCCGATTGCACGATCCGCCGGATTCCGCCGGTGCATCCAGACGTGGGGCAGGGCGCGCCTTCCCGGTCGTAGACGCGGAAGCTGTGTTGAAAATATCCCAGTTCGCCATCGGTTTGCCGGTGATCCTGCAGGCTGGATCCGCCTGCCGCGATCGCCTCGCCCAGGACATCGCGGATGATCGGAACAAGCGTCGCCACCCGTGGCGCGGCGATTCGCCCCGCCTTGCGGGTCGGGGAGATGCCCGCCCTGTGCAGCGCCTCGTTGACATAGATATTGCCCAGCCCCGCAATGATGCGCTGATCCAGCAGGGCCGATTTCACCGGCGTATTGCGACCCCGGAAGGCCGCAATCAGGTGATCCTCGTGAAAATCGTTGCCCAGCGGTTCGGGCCCCAGCTTGGCGATCAGCCAGTGAGCCTCCAGCGCATCGGTCGCCGCCAGATCCATGGCACCGAAGCGGCGCGCATCGTTGAACGTGACCCTGTGGGTGGCCGTATGGAACACCACATGGTCATGCTGCGGCAGCCATCCCGCGTCGCGGTGAAAGATGCCCGGTTGCAAATCATCGACGACCATCCGACCGGACATGCCCAGATGCATGATCAGCGTCTCGCCGGTGTCGAGGTGCAGCAGCAGGTATTTCGACCGCCGCCCCAGCGCGCGAATGGTCGCACCGGTCAGACGCTCCGCCATGCGTTCGGGGAACGGCCAGCGCAAATCGGGGCGGTTCACGTCCACGCGGGCAAGGCGCGCGCCTTGCAGCGCGGGCGTCAGTCCACGCCGGACGGTTTCGACTTCGGGCAGTTCGGGCATCGACGACCTTCATTGCAGGCAGGCGCGCACGCCCTATACATCAGGTCCGATAGATGAGGACCCTGGCCCCATGACGCAAGACACGCCGCCCGACACCGGACGCACCACTCATTTCGGTTTCCAGACCGTACCCGAGGACGAGAAGGCTGGCCGCGTCCACGGCGTCTTCACCAATGTGGCCTCGAAATACGACGTGATGAATGATGCTATGTCGCTGGGCATCCACCGCGTCTGGAAGGATGCGATGCTCGATTGGCTGGCACCGCGCCCCGGTCAGCGGCTTCTGGACGTGGCCGGCGGCACCGGCGATGTTGCGTTCCGCTTCCTAGACCGCGCACCCGAGGCCCATGCCACCGTCTGCGACATGACAGAAGGGATGCTTCTCGCCGGGCGCACGCGGGCCGAGGCCGAGAATATGGCCGACCGTCTGGATTGGGTGGCGGGCGACGCGATGGCCCTTCCGTTCGAGAGCGGGACGTTCGATGCCTACACCATCAGCTTCGGCATTCGGAACGTCACCCGCATCGGTGACGCCCTGTCGGAGGCATACCGTGTGCTGCGCCCCGGCGGCCGGCTGATGGTTCTGGAATTCAGCCAGCTGCCGAACCCGATGATGCAGAAGGCATACGACCTCTATTCGTTCAATGTGATCCCCCGCATGGGCCAGATCATCGCCGGAGATCGCGAGAGCTATCAATACCTTGTCGAGTCGATCCGCCAGTTCCCCGATCAGGATCGCTTCGCCGCGATGATCGCCGATGCGGGATTTGACAACGTGAAATACCGCAACCTGTCCATGGGGATCGCGGCGCTTCATTCGGGTTGGAAAATCTGAGGTGAGAGGTCCGCACAACATCTGGCGTCTGATCCGTACGGGTGCCACCTTCGAGAAGACGGGCGCGATGGAAGTCGTGCTCGAACAGATGGAGGCCCCGCGGTCGTTGCGCGTGGCGGCCCGCATCCTGGGCTGGCCGTTCAAATGGCTGGGTTACAGTGGCGACCCGACATTGCCGCCCGTGACCCGGGCGCTGACGGCCCTGGGCCCTAGTTATATCAAACTGGGTCAGATTCTGTCGACGCGCCCCGACTTCGTGGGCTCCGACCTGGCACTGCAACTGCGGGTGCTGCAGGACAAGCTGCCACCATTTCCCACAGCCCAAGCGCGCGAAATGGTCGAGCGGGATCTGGGCATGCCGGTCGACGCAATCTTTTCGGAATTTTCCGAACCCGTCGCGGCCGCCTCCATCGCGCAGGTTCATCAGGCCCGCCTTGTCGGGGATGCGCGCAAGGTCGCGGTAAAGGTTTTGCGACCGGGCATCGCGCGCGCCTTCGCCCGCGACATCGATGCATTCTATCTGGCCGCCCGGATGATCGAACTGCTGTCCCCGTCGGCCCGCCGGTTGCGCCCGATGGATGTCATCGCGCATTTTGACGCCACCGTTCAACAGGAACTCGACCTGCGCACCGAAGCGGCGGCGGCTGGGGAATTCGCCGCGACGACCGCCCGCGACGATGGCTTCACCGTGCCGCAAGTGGATTGGAACCTGTCGGGCCGCGCCGTAATGACGATGGAGTGGGCCGAGGGGATTCAGATGGCCGACATCGATGCGATCGACGCGGCGGGTCACGATCGCGTCGTTCTGGCCGACCGGGTCCTGCAGGTGTTTCTGCGCCACGCGTTGCGCGATGGATATTTCCACGCCGACATGCACCAGGGAAACCTGAAGGTCGCGCCGTCGGGCGATATCATCGCGCTCGATTTCGGGATCATGGGGCGGCTCGATGAATACACGCGCCGGGTTTATGCCGAGATTTTGATGGGTTTCATCCGCAAGGACTACCGCCGCGTCGCCGAGGTGCATTTCGAAGCCGGATATGTCCCCGCTGACCGCGATATCGACCAGTTTGCGCAGGCCCTTCGCGCCGTGGGGGAGCCGATCTTCGGCATGGATGCGTCCCGCATATCCATGGGGCGTCTGCTGGCTTATCTGTTCGAAGTGACGGAACGCTTCGGCATGGAAACGCGGACGGAGCTGATCCTGCTGCAGCGCACGATGGTCGTGGTCGAAGGCGTCGCGCGCACCCTGAACCCGCATATGAACATTTGGCAGGCTGCCGGGCCCGAGGTCGAACGCTATATCCGCGAAAACCTCGGACCGCGGGCCTTTGCGCGCGATCTGGCGAAAACGGCACGGGTTCTGGCACGGTTCGGACCGCATCTGCCGCGCGCGGTCGAAGATGCGCTGCGCCTGTCGGACCGCACACGCGGAGATTCCGGACGGACGGCTCCGCGTCACCCTGTCCAATGGATGATCGCCGGGGGCCTCGTCGTCGGTGTGGCTTGGGCGCTTGTCTCTACGCTCTAGGCAGCGGGACGGCGGATCGATTGCAACGCGTCCGTCGGCAGGCGCACGATCCCGTCCAGGATCAGCTCCGCACCGCCGGTGCCCAGCACCACTTCGGTGACGCCTGCGTAGTGTTCGACGGCCGTGGGCGTCAGCACCTGATCGCCCGCCCAGCTTTGCACCTCCAGAAGATAGCCCCCGTCTGCATAATCCGCGACCTGCCCGGACGGTGGCCAGCTTGCGACTTCGCCGTCCGGATCGACAGCGTGACGTCCCACCTCCGTTCCCGCCAGATCATAGACGACCAGTTCCGCACGGTCGGCGCGCGGATTGATGTTCGGATAGACCTGCTGCGACGTGCCATCATGGGCGATCGGGCCGGAATGACGCACCTCCATCCCGATCCAGTTCGAGGCATTGCTGATCTGCTGTGTGTCCAGCCGCGCGATCATCGACGTCAGAAGGTCGTTGGTTTTCACGGCCTGCTCCACGTTCGAGAATGTCGCCAGCTGAGAAGTGTATTCGGTGGAATCCGCCGGCTCCAATGGGTCCTGATTGCGGATCTGCGCGGTCAGAAGGGTTAGGAACGTGTCGAAATCCGACGTCGGCGACACGTCGCCCTGCGCCGTCGCAGTCGATGTGGAAGGGGTGTTCGGGGTCAGGGTCGGTGCGATGACGTCCATGAAAGATCTCCTAGAAACTGAGGTCGAGACGGCCGTCGCGCGCTTGGGCGCGGCCGGAGGTCACGGGGGGAGGGTTGCGTGGGTCATCCGCATCGGCGCCTTTGACGGAATCACTATCGTTTTCCTTCGGTGAACTGTCCGAGGCGTAATCCGATCCGGATGATCGATCGCGACCCGTGCCGATGTCGAGCCCGTCAAGCGTCACGCCTTCGGCCAGAAGCGACCGGTGCAGACCGTCGAGATGACGACGCACTACCTCTACCATTTCCGGGCGCTCAACCGAAACGGCCAGGTGCAACCCCCTCTCACCGGTTTGCAGGATCAGTCGGATCTTGCCCAACTCGGCCGGAGCCAGTTCGATCTCCGCGGTCCGTGGTCCAAGGGGTTGCGCACGCGGGCCGGCATCACTTTGTGCCTGCTGCATCATCTGAGCGGCGCGTTCGGCGACGGTCGCCTGAACCTGCGGCAGGGGGATGGGCCGGTCGACCCGGTCCCGGCCCGAAGCGGGTTGTTCGACCGACGGTGTGGTTTCGGGTGTGCCGACGTCGAATTCGCGGTGGAAAGATAACCCATTCTTCTGAACGGGGATCGCGACATCACGCTCTGCCCTTAACGACGGCCCGAATTTCGCTTCGATGGAGGCCCCGTCGGAGATGGGCTGCATATCCCGCGTCGACGTCGTGCCCCGGTTGGTCCCTGCTGTAAGGCCCGGGCGTGACCTGGGCGGGACGGCCTGCGTGTCGCCTTTCGGTGCCTGAAGTATAGCATCGTCGAACGTGCCGGGCTTAACGATGGTGCCCTGCGGACCACCTTCAGCAGCAGACAATCGCAGTGTTTTTCTGTCCCCGGCCATGACGATAGATTCTGCAGCCACCTGTTGCGCCTGCATCAGGTCCGGTCCAGGCAGCGTCGGTCCCAAAGGAGACGGCCCGATTGGTTGAAGAGGGGCGGTTTGTTTCGATGCCTCAATACTCGCGGCCGATACCGACGTCGGATCACGATCCCCGGTTCGTTCCGCCGTCGATACAAGATCGATCGAAGGGTGCAGGGCACCCGGGACAACGGTTTGGACCGGGGCCGACCCTGATGCGGCGACGGGACGCTCGGGACCAGTCCCAATCGTACCGGCTGTTTCGGTTCGCACCGCATCCGAAGGCATTGCCGAACGAATATCCGGGGGAAGGGCAGTGATTTGAAGCAGTACGGTCTGATCCGCCGGCGAAACTTCGACAGGCACGGGCGGCGTCGAGGCGTTGGTCTGTGCCGCCATCAGCCCATCCGCTTCTGCCAAGGCTTGCGTCAGCCAAGCTGTCACGCCGAAGATATTCTGCATTTCCATTTCATCTGGGCTGGAAAGGTCCGCAGGCTCATAGTCCGCGACCGGCGTACCGCCGATGGTTTTTTGCTCGTCGGTGTCGCCTTGGGTTCCTTCGGTCTGTTCAGGAACGAACTTCTGCATCATGGCCAACCAATCCTCGAGCGTAGAACGGGTCTGCGTGGCTGGTGCCGCGTCTATGAACGAAGTACGGGCAGAGGTCGCCGATGCGCCAGCCGACAGAGAGGCCGGGGGGGCGAGTGCAGGCAGATGGGGCGACGAGGGCATGGCAGCTCCGCAGACGGGAATCGTCCGGTCACAGCCGTCCTAGCCGTCGCGCGTTACGAAATCCTTTACCCGGCCATGATTTGAAAGCCTCGCACCATCTACCGTAAGGAGGCCCCATGGACGTGATCGATACCACATTGCAGGCGCGAATGCCCGGATCCGCGCAGCGCCACGACGCGCTTCGCGAGCAGGCGCAGGCTTTGGAGGCGTTCCTGTTCGCGGAAATGTTGCGCGCATCGGGCACGGCTACGCCATCGCCGACCGGCCCGTCCGAATCGCAGTTCGACAGTTTTCTGCGACAGGCCCAATCGGAGGCCGTGGCAGCCAGCGGCCAGACCGGGCTGGCCGAGGCGATCTATCGCTCAATGCTGGGCCGCGCGGGCCTCAGCGGCAACTGACCAACTGCTGCTGGTACATCGCCGCCCGGGCTTCGATTTCGCCCGAAATGCGCACGAGCCAGGGTTTTGCGCGGTAGGTTCCGCGGCGAAAACCGCTGCGCCCGTCGTGATAGGCAAGATACTGATTGCGCGCGTCCGACAAGGATATGCCAAGCGACCGGTTGGTTTCGGCCATATACCAGCCCATGAAATCCGTGGCGTCACGGATATCGTCGCGTTTGCTTCGACGTCCGCCTTCCTGCTGCTGATATTCCTTCCATGTCGCATCCAGTGCCTGGGAATACCCGAAGGCGCTGCTTTGCCGCCCGATCGGAATTACGCCCAGGGAATAGCGCAGCGGCGTGCGCGCATCGGCGATGAATTTCGATTCCTGATAGATCGTCGCCATCTGCACATGCACCGGGACGCCCCATTTCCGTTCCGCCGCGCGAAATGCCCTCAGGTAGCCCGAGCGTTGCGACAGAATGGAACAGGCGTTGTCCAGGTTGCTGGGCGCACGTCCCGAGATCGCACCACTCCCCCCGCCGCACGCGGCCAGAAGGAGCAGACAGCCAATCTGCAATAGTTTTTTCATGTTTACTGCCCGGTTTGTTTTTACCGATTTTTTCTACCCTTACCAGATTCGTACCGGTCGTGCCAATCACATCAGACGAAGAAAGCCAGGATCAGGGGCAAGCTGCCCACCGCCATCAGAGTCGACACGACGACGAGTCCCGCAACGGGCGGCGCATCGGCCCCGTATTTGACGGCCAGAAGATACGAGGTGACCGCCACCGGCGTCGCCAGTTGCACGACGAGGACGCCCAGCGTGATCCGGTCGAGTCCGAAGGCCGTGCCGACGGCCAACGCGACGGCGCCGCAGACCGCCAGTTTGAGCAGTGACAGACCGGCGACGCGCAGCAATCCCTGCGGCTGCAGGCGCGCGACGGCGACGCCCAAGGTGATGAGCATCAACGGGATGGCCATCTGTCCGATCAGGTCCAGCGTGTTGAGCGCGACGGCCGGGACCCGCCATTCCTGCCATAGAAACAGCCCGCCCAGCAGGGTCGCCGCCACCATCGGTTCCCGCAGTGCCCGCAGGGGGTTCACCGTGCCTGCGACGATCATGATGCCCAGCGTGAACTGGACCATGGCGCCGACCGAGAAGACCACGACAGCAAAGCCCAGCCCCAATTCGCCGAAGGCAAACAGCGCGAGTGGCAGACCCAGGTTCCCGGTGTTGCCGAACGACAACGGGGCCCAATATGTGCGCAACCCCAGCCTCATCACTCGGCAGATTGCCCAGATCGCCGCCAGCACCGCCAGATAGGAGACCAGCGCCGCCAGCGCCAGCGTTCCGGCTGCGCCGGGATCGATGTCGCCGCGGGCCAGCGCCACGAAGATCAACGCGGGCACCGCCAGCGTCATGGCCAACCGGGTGACGAAGGCCGTGTCGTAATCGATACCAAGTTTGACCCAGGCAAACCCGATCGCCGCCAGCAGGAAGACGGGCGTCACGATCTGCAGGACTGTCAAGATCAGAGTCACACTGTGTTTCCACCGATTCGCGCCTGCGCCGATTTACAAGCCAAGGGGCCAAGCGTTAGAAACGGGTCGATGGAAGGGCAAGCCATGTTGAAGACACAGAGCAAATACGCACTCGGCGAAGTGGTTCGCCACAAGAAGCACCCGTTTCGCGGTGTGATCTTCGACGTGGATGCCGTCTTCTCGAATTCGGAGGAGTGGTACGACGCCATTCCCAAGGACAGCCGCCCAAGCAGGGATCAGCCGTTCTACCATCTGCTCGCCGAAAACGACGAAAGCTACTATGTGGCCTATGTGTCCGAGCAGAATCTGATGCTCGACCGCTCCGGCGAGCCGGTGAGCCATCCCGATATCGGCGATCTGTTCGGGGCTTTCGACGGACGCCAGTACCCCCTGCATTTCGATCTGAACTGACGGTATCGTCCCGCTTTGGGTTAACAGGATCTTCACTTCACCCTGCCAAACCCGGTTCGTAGCCCGCGTGGGCCAATGGCGGAGTGATGGGCGGGCATGGACGGATCGGTTCCCGATACACGCTATCTGGAGGAACGGCGGCGTCGATTGGCGGCCGAACGGCGACTGGACCATTCCCAGCGGGAGTTGGCGCGGGCGCATTCGGCCCTTGTCGCCAACGCCGACCGCCTGTCGCATAGGTATCTGGCGCAGCGCGAACAGAACCTCAAACTTTCCGCTCGTCAGGACGCCGTTTTGAAACAGCGCAAGGAAGCCGCGGATCAGGCGGATCGGGCGCGCCGCCGTTTGTGGCACGCGCTGGAGGCGATGCGCGACGGCTTCGCCGTGTTCGATGGCCAGGGGCATCTGGTCGCCGCCAATCATGTCTATCTCGACCTGTTCGACGCCGCCTCCGAATTGGCCCCGGGGTGCCACGCGACCGAGATCTTCGGCCTTGCCGCCGAGGAAGGCGCCTTCGACATCGGCGATCTGAGCCCCGAAGAATGGGCAGCGGAACAGGTCGCGCGCTGGGACCTCGACGTGGTGCCGCCCCTTTTGTTGCATCATTACGACGGGCGCGTGGTGCGATTTCAGGACCGGCGCGGGCCTGACGGCGATGTCGTTTCCCTCGCTCTCGACGTGACGGAGCAGCGTGACCGCGAAATCGCCCTGAGCACAGCGCGTGACGAAGCGGAGCAGATGGCACGCGCCAAGACTGAATTCCTGGCCCGGATGAGCCATGAGATACGGACGCCCATGAACGGTGTCATCGGCCTGTCGCAGATGCTGGTCGAGCAGTCGGACGATCCGGAGATGACATTGTATGCCCGCACGATCCGCGACTCGGCCGAGGCGCTTCTGCTGATCGTGAACGACACGCTCGACGTTTCGCGGCTGGAGGCGGGCAAGGTCGACTTGCGCCTGGCACCCATGGATATGGAGGCGCTGCTGATCGACTGTATCCGGCTCGCCGCGGCCACGCGTCACCCGAACGTCCAAGTCGGCCTGTCTTATCCATTGGATGCGCGCACGCGGTTCATCGGGGACGAGGGGCGCATCCGCCAGATTGCCATGAACCTGCTGGGCAATGCGCTCAAATTTACCGAAAAGGGCCACGTCATTCTTCGCGTGTCGCTGACCGATGCGGGACTGGACCGCACGGTCGCCATCATGACGGTGGAAGATACGGGGCCCGGTATTCCCGCGGCAAAGGCCGAAAGCATCTTTGAGGCCTTTAGTCAGGTCGACGACCCGTCGAAACCCACGCGGGAAGGGACGGGCTTGGGTCTGACCATTTCCCGCGGATTGGCCGAACGCATGGGCGGCACTTTGGTCCTGAAGCAAGAACAGCGGGCCTCGGGCGGCGCAACGTTCGAATTGACCCTGCCGCTGGCACAGGATGGTGCCGCCCCGATACGCCCGGCTCTACCACCGCAGGTCACGGTGCCGGAAGGGCTTGGCCCGCGCGGTGATCTGGCCGCAGAGCGCCTTGTCGCGGCGGGCACGCGGGTCGTGCGCACGGTATCGTCGGATGCGGCGGTGGTTATCGTGCCTCTGACGCTGCCACCTGACGCGCAGCCCGGTCTGCTGAACGCGATCGGCCCGGATGCCCGCGTGATCCTGTTAGGTCGTCGCGAGGAGGCCTGTCCTGCCTTGCTGGTCCGCGCTGCCGCCGTTCTGCCGGTCCCCGTCGCGGGGTCGGATCTGATCGCCGCGCTGGCGCCACCCCCCGTGTCGAAGGCGTCACCGCCCCAGCCGCGCCTTCTGGTGGCTGACGATAATGCCACGAACCGTTTCCTGGTTGACCGGATCCTGCGGGATCAGCCCTTCGCCGTGACCATGGTCGACGACGGGGCCCAGGCGGTCGCGGCCTTTGCCGACGCGCCGCCGGACGCGGTGATCTTGGATATCTCGATGCCAAACGTTGACGGGTTCGAGGCGGCGGCCGCAATCCGGCGGATCGAGGCGGAACGCGGGCTGCGTCCCGTCCCGCTTCTTGCCCTAACGGCCCATCTCGGCGACGAAATGGCCCCGCGGCTGAAGAACGCAGGCTTCGCTGCTTTCCTGACCAAACCCCTGCGCAAGGACGTGTTGCTGATGGCCCTGGCCGAAGCCCTGACCTAGTCCAATGTCACTTCGTAGTGGCCTGTCACCTTTGACCGGCAATTGGTGATGGGCCCGTGCATCAGGCGCTTTGCCACCGGTGCCTCCGCCGACAGAACGCCAAGTCGCACCAGCAGCGCGGCGATCGTCGCCTCCGCAGCCCGCGTTTCGCCGTCGACGATTTTGAGGGCGATGCCTCGGTCGAGTTCCGGAATGATGGCGACGAAGACAGCTTCGGCCCCCGTTTTCACCGCGACCTTGCCGTCCATCGCGCGCATCAAGTCGGTGCAGGCCCGTCCGTCACCGGCAACCAGCAGCGGCTCCGCCCCCATTGCCTGAGCCAGCTTCGCCATGGCGTCCTGCCGCGCCCCACGGCCCGCGCGCGCGGCAGCGAAAAGCCCCATCGCACGGCCCAAGCCGTCCAGCCGCGTGGCGAAGTTGGGGGCGGAGCAGCCATCGATGCCATAGCCGGGGCTTTCCATGCCGGTCACCTCCTCGAAGGCGCGGCGCACGGCGATCTGCACCGGATGGTCGGGTTCGACGTAGTCCGGCCCGCCGCCGAGATGTTGCGACAGGGTCAGGAACCCGGCGTGCTTGCCCGAGCAGTTGTTGTGCAGCTGACACGGACTTTCGTCTGTCTTGATCAGACCGTCTCGCGCCACCTCGGAATAGGGCATGTGCGCGCCGCACCGCAGATCGGCCTCGCCCAGCCCCAGATCCGAAAGCCAGGCCGCGACGGCGTCCGTATGCTCCGCCTGGCCCTGATGCGACGCGCAGGCCAGCGCCAGTTGCGCCGTGGTCAGGTCGCGCCCGGCCCCCGATTCCAGCAGCGGCAGGGCCTGCACCATCTTGCACGACGACCGGGGATAGATCATCGCCGCCGGGTTGCCCCAGGCCTCCACCACCGCGCCCGTTCCGTCACAGATCACGGCGTGGCCCCGGTGCACCGACTCGACCATGTCGCCCCGGATCGCCTGCACCAGATCGACGGCCCCCTCGTTCACCTGTGTCATATGCTGTCTCCGGTCCGTCAGATGCGCGAAATATTGCCCACCGGGGTTTTCCAGCGGGCCATCGCTGCGCTATCATCCGGGTGCAGTTTATGGAACCGTGCGCCCGGGCTCCATAGTTCGGGATACACCGGGCATCCGGGCCGCCGACGAGAGGCAGAGACAAAGATGAAATTCACCAAGATCGCGCACCTGCTGGCGTCGGCCACCCTGGCCGCGGCGCTGGCGGTTCCGGCCGCCGCGCAGGACAGCTCCAACCGGGTCAATACGGAGACCGATTGGTCCATTTTCGTCGAGGATAACCCGACCCAGTGCTGGATCGTGAGCGCGCCAAAGTCGATCCGGAACACCCGCGATGGTCAGGAAGTACCTGCGCGGCGCGGGGACATCCGCCTGTTCGTCAGCTATTGGCCGGGCAACGACAAGAAAGGGGAGGTGTCGGCGACCGGCGGCTATCCCTATGCCGACGGATCCACCGTCACGATCGAGATCGGGTCCGACCGATACGAGATGTTTACCGACGGCGAACTGGCCTGGGCTGCATCGCCGACCGACGATGCCCGCATCATCGCCTCGATGAAGCGCGGATCGCAGGCCGTCGTTTCGGGCCGGTCGGGTCGCGGGACCCAGACGCAGGACACCTTCAGCCTGCTGGGGTTCACCGCCGCCGTCTCCGATGCCGAAAGCCGCTGCGGCGGCTGAGGCGCGGGGCCACGCGCCCCATTTGTGATTTCGCGCGGGCGTCCCTATATGGGGTGCCCGTTCCACGTTCACCGCTCGCCCCCGGAGGCCCGCACATGCAAGCGCCCGTCACGCAGGACGTCCACACGATCCCGCGCAAATTGCCCGAGGGCGGCAAGCCGAATCTGATCGGCCTGACGCGACCCGCTTTGCACGATGCGCTGATTGCCGTCGGGATCCCGGAAAAGCAGGCGAAGATGCGCGTGGGGCAGCTATGGCAATGGTTGTATCACTGGGGCGTGCGCGATTTCGCGGCCATGACCAACCTGTCCAAGGACATTCGCGCCACCTTGGCCGAAAACTTCGTGATCGACCTGCCGCAGGTCATGACCCGTCAGGTGTCCGAAGATGGCACCCGCAAGTACCTCGTCCGCATCGCTGGCGGGCACGAGGTGGAGGTCGTCTATATTCCCGAGGAAGGGCGCGGCACGCTGTGCGTGTCCTCCCAGGTGGGTTGCACGCTGACCTGTTCGTTCTGCCACACGGGCACGCAGAAACTGGTCCGAAACCTGACGGCGGCGGAAATCATCGGTCAGATCATGCTGGCCCGCGACGACCTTGACGAATGGCCGGCGCAGGGCACCGGGACGGGCGACAAGGGTCCACGCCTGTTGTCGAATATCGTCCTGATGGGCATGGGTGAGCCGCTCTATAATTTCGAAAATGTGCGCGACGCCATGAAGATCGCGATGGACGGCGAAGGCATCGCGCTGGGCCGTCGCCGCATCACGCTGTCGACCTCGGGCGTCGTGCCCGAAATCGCCCGCACGGCGCAGGAAATCGGCTGCCTGCTGGCCGTCAGTTTTCACGCCACCACCGACGCCGTGCGCGATGTGCTGGTCCCGATCAATAAGCGGTGGAACATCGAGGCGCTGCTTGAGGTTCTGCGCGAATATCCCAAGGTCTCCAATTCCGAGCGGATCACCTTCGAGTACGTCATGCTCGACGGCGTGAACGACAGCGACGACGATGCCCATCGTCTGGTCGCGCTGTTGCAGGGGATTCCGGCCAAGGTGAACCTGATCCCGTTCAACGAATGGCCCGGCGCGCCCTATACCCGGTCGTCGAACAATCGCATCCGCGCCTTCGCCACGATCCTGATTGAGGCGGGCTATGCCTCGCCGATCCGCACGCCGCGCGGCGAGGATATCATGGCTGCCTGCGGTCAGCTGAAATCGGCGACCGAGCGCGCGCGCAAATCCCGCGCGCAGATCGCCGCCGAAGCCGGGCTCTAGCGGACCAACCGGACGCTCTAGACCGGTGTGAATTCTTCGCGGTGGTAGCCCTGCAGGTACAGCAGAGCCGTTAGATCGCCGTGGTTCACGCGCAGATCGGCCTGCGCCTGCACCGCAGGCTTCGCGTGCAAAGCCACGCCCATTCCCGCGCGCGTCAACATGCCAAGGTCGTTCGCCCCGTCGCCTACGGCGATCACGTCCGCAGCCGCGATGCCCATCTCAGCGGAGAAGTCCTTCAATGCGTCGACCTTGGCCTGCTTGCCCAGGATCGGGTCGCCGGGTTTTCCCGTCAGCTTGCCATCCTTGACCAATAGCGTGTTCGCCCGGTTCCAATCGAAACCCAGCCGGTCTGCGATCGCCGAGGTGAAGGCCGTGAACCCGCCGGATACAAGCGCGGCGCGCGCCCCGTTCGCCTTCATCGTGGTCAGCAGGACAGGCCCGCCGGGCATGAGAGTGATCCGTTCGGCCAACACCTGGGCGATGACGTCGGCGTCCAGCCCGGCCAGCAGGCCGACCCGTTCCTTCAAGGCGCCCTCGAAATCGATTTCCCCGTTCATCGCGCGCGCTGTGATTGCGGCGACGCGGGTGCCGACCCCGGCCGCATCGGCCAATTCATCGATGCATTCCTGCTCGATCATCGTCGAATCCATGTCCGCGATCAGCAGCCGTTTGCGGCGCCCCTGCGCTGGCACGACATTCAGGTCTATACCCATCGCATCCATCTCGGCGCGCGTCGCGTTCAGCGTGTCGGGCAGGACGGCCAGGTCGAATTCCGCCGCGACGGCCCGGTCCAGCCAACGCGCGTCGCCCCCGCCCCAGCCATTGCGCAACGCTTCCACCAGCGGCAGTTCGATGATCGGGGCGGTGGACGATGCGGACAACACGGCGGTGAACATCTGGTTTCCTTTCGGCAACGTCGCCGCGCCGGGCGCGACACTTTCACGCCGATTAGCTCCATTATGCGCCTTGCGCGACCCCAAGCCGCCGAATAGCCACTGCGTCGGGACACCCATCCCCAACGATGGGCATTTATCTGCAAGGATAGTCATGACCGACTTGACCAAACCGGCTGCGCGGCCGGACAATCCGCGTTTTTCGTCCGGCCCCTGCGCCAAGCATCCGGGCTTCTCCCTGACAGATTTGTCCGACGCGCCGCTGGGCCGATCCCACCGGGCCGCCCCGGGCAAGGCCAAGCTCAAGGCCGCGATCGACCGCACGCGCGCCGTTTTGGGCGTGCCCGACGACTACCGCATCGGCATCGTGCCCGCCTCCGACACCGGTGCCTATGAAATGGCGATGTGGACGATGCTGGGTGCACGCGCCGTCACGATGCTGGCTTGGGAATCCTTTGGGGCCGGCTGGGTCACCGATGTGGTCAAGCAATTGAAATTGGACGCCGACGTGCGCACCGCCGACTACGGCGCACTGCCCGATCTGACCATCGCGCCCGACCGCGACATCTGTTTCACCTGGAACGGCACAACCTCGGGCGTGCGTGTGCCGAATGCCGACTGGATTTCCGACGATCGCACCGGCCTGACGCTCTGCGACGCGACCTCCGCCGCGTTCGCGATGGATTTGCCGTGGCCAAAGCTCGATGTGACGACATTCAGCTGGCAGAAGGTGCTGGGCGGGGAAGGCGCGCACGGCGTCCTTATCCTGTCGCCCCGCGCGGTCGAACGGCTCGAATCCTACACGCCGGCCTGGCCTCTGCCCAAGATTTTTCGCCTGACCAAGGGCGGGAAACTTATCGATGGGATATTCAAGGGCGAGACGATCAACACACCATCGATGATGGCGGTCGAGGATTACCTCGTGGCCCTGGACTGGGCCGAAGGTTTGGGCTTGTCCGGCCTTGTGGCCCGCGCCGACGAAAGCGCGCGCCATGTCTGGGACTTCGTTGAGACCCGCGACTGGATCGCGAATCTGGCCGACGACCCCGCGACACGGTCGACCACGTCCGTCTGCCTGAAGTTCACCGATGCGGATTTGCCCGACGATTTCGCCAAGCGTGTCGCAAAACGTCTGGATGCGGAAGGCGTGGCTTTAGACATTGCTAGCTACCGGGACGCGCCGGCGGGCCTGCGCATCTGGTGTGGCTCCACGGTGGAGCCGTCGGACGTCGCAGCACTGCTGCCCTGGATCGAATGGGCGTACCACGCCGAACGCGCCGCCGCCTGACCCCACAGATATCGCTCGGCGGGGTTGCTCCGCCGTCCCAGACCATTTTTCACGAAGGAGCCTGAGCATGGCCCCCAAAGTCCTGATTTCCGACAAACTCTCCGACGCCGCCGTCCAGATCTTCCGTGATCGCGGCATCGACGTCACGTTCGAACCCGCCCTGGGCAAAGACAAGGACGCCCTGCTGGCCCGTATCGGCGAGTTCGACGGCCTCGCCATCCGGTCCGCGACGAAAGTCACCGAAAAGCTGTTGGAAGCGGCCCCCAATCTCAAGGTTATCGGTCGCGCCGGCATCGGCACCGACAATGTCGACAAGGATGCCGCGTCGAAGAAGGGCGTGATCGTGATGAACACGCCCTACGGCAACATGATCACGACGGCCGAACACGCCATCGCGATGATGTTCGCCGTGGCCCGCCAGATTCCTGAGGCGAACGCCTCCACCCATGAAGGAAAATGGGAGAAATCCCGTTTTATGGGCGTCGAACTTTCGGGCAAGACGCTTGGCGTGATCGGGGCCGGCAATATCGGCGGCATCGTCTGCGACCGTGCGCGGGGCCTCAAGATGAAGGTCGTCGCCTATGACCCCTTCCTGTCGGAAGAGCGGGCGATCAAACTGGGCATCGAGAAGGTAGAGTTGGACGACCTGCTGGCGCGCGCCGATTTCATCACCCTGCACGTCCCCTTTACCGATCAGACCAAGAATATCCTGTCGCGCGACAACATCGCCAAGACGAAGACAGGCGTCCGAATCGTGAACTGCGCCCGCGGGGGGCTGGTCGATGAAGACGCGTTGGCCGATGCGCTGAAATCCGGTCACGTCGCTGGCGCAGCCTTTGACGTTTTCGCGGTGGAGCCGGCGACGGAAAGCCCGCTGTTCAACCTGCCAAATGTCGTCGTAACGCCTCACCTTGGGGCCGCCACGACGGAAGCGCAGGAAAACGTCGCCCTGCAGGTCGCCGAACAGATGTCGGATTACCTGCTGACCGGGGCTGTGACCAACGCGCTCAACATGCCGTCTGTCACGGCGGAGGAGGCCAAGGTGATGGGCCCCTGGATCAAGGTCGCCGAACATCTGGGGGCCTTCGTCGGCCAGATGACCGACGAGCCGATCAAGACGATCGAGATCATCTACAACGGCTCCGTCGCGTCCATGAACCTCGAGGCGCTCAACTGTTCTGCCATCGCCGGCGTGATGAAGGCGACGAACCCGGACGTGAACATGGTGTCGGCCCCGGTCGTGGCGCGCGAACGCGGGGTGGAAATCTCGACCACCCAGCAGGACAAGACGGGTGCCTTCGACGGCTACATCAAGCTGGTCGTAAAGACCGCAAAACGTGAACGTTCCGTCGCGGGCACGGTCTTCACCGACGGCAAACCGCGGTTCATCCAGATCAAGGGCATCAACATCGACGCCGAGGTGGGTGCGCATATGCTCTACACCACCAACGAGGACGTACCGGGCATCATCGGAACGCTGGGAAACACGATGGGCGAGAACGGCGTGAACATCGCCAACTTCACCTTGGGCCGGTCCGACCGGGGCAAGGATGCCATCGCGCTGCTTTATCTCGACGATCAACCCCCTGCGCCCGTTCTCGACAAACTGCGCGCGACGGGGATGTTCCAGAACGTCTCGCCCTTGCGGTTCAACGTCTGAGCGACTGGGGAAGCGCCGCGACGTCGGCCTTCCCCTTTTACGCGTTTGCCCGGTAGCATCCTGCAAAGGGGGTCCGGGGGCCGGCCCCGGTTTCATCCGCCCCCGCAAACGGGGTCATCCATGTCCGACATCGTCATCCTTTCCGGTACGCGCACAGCCATCGGCACCTTCGGCGGACGTCTCGCGTCAATTCCGCCGATCGATCTTGCGGCGACGGTCGCGACGGCGGCGATCGAGCGGGCCGGCATCGACCCCGCGCAGATCGGCCACACAGTCTTCGGCAATGTGATCAATACGGAACCCCGCGATATGTACCTGTCGCGCGTCGCCGCGATAGATGCGGGGGTGCCGGAAACGGTGCCGGCGATGAACGTCAATCGGCTTTGCGGCTCGGGCGTTCAGGCAATCGTGTCAGGCACGCAGGCGCTGGCGCTGGGCGACGCGGATTTCGCATTGGTCGGCGGTGCCGAGAACATGTCGCGGTCCCCCTATATCCTGCCCGATGCGCGCTGGGGCTCGAAGATGGGCGATGCGCGCGGCCTCGACATGATGCTGGGCGCGCTCAACTGCCCCTTCGGGACCGGCCATATGGGCGTCACGGCCGAGAATGTCGCGGCCGAGCATGGGATCACCCGCGCGGATCAGGATGCCTTTGCCCTGTCGTCGCAGGAACGGGCGGCGGCAGCCATCGCCGACGGACGCTTCGCCGCGCAGATCACGCCGATCATGGTTCGGCAGAAACGCGATATGGTCGAATTCGCCACCGACGAGCATCCCAAGGCCACCACGGCCGAGGCGCTGGCCGGGTTGCGCACCGTGTTCCAGAAGGACGGTACTGTCACCGCCGGCAATGCGTCGGGCATCAATGACGGGGCGGCGGCGCTGGTTCTTGCCCGCGCCGATGCCGCCGAAAAGGCCGGCCTGACGCCCCGCGCGCGGATCCTGGGCTATGCCCATGCGGGCGTGCGGCCCGAGGTCATGGGGATCGGCCCCGTTCCAGCTGTGCGTGCCTTGTTGAAGCGGACGGGGCTGTCCATCGACGATTTCGACGTGACCGAATCGAACGAGGCCTTCGCGTCACAGGCCCTTGCTGTCACGCAGGACCTGGGCCTCGACCCCGCGCGGGTGAACCCGAACGGCGGGGCCATCGCGCTGGGTCACCCGGTGGGTGCCACAGGTGCGATCATCACGGTCAAAGCCCTTTACGAGCTGGAGCGGACGGGCGGAAAACGCGCCTTGATCACCATGTGCATCGGCGGTGGCCAAGGCATCGCCCTGGCGATCGAGCGGATCTGACCGCTCAATACCCCAGGGCGCATCCGTCCTTTCGCGGGTCGGATGCGCCTTCGAGGTAGCCGCTTTCGTCGATGCGGATCGCCTGTGCGCCGCCGATGGCAGTGTCCGGTGTTCGTACGTCGTGGCCCATGGCATAAAGCTCCGCGCGCACGGTATCGGAATAGCCGCGCTCGACGTTCAGGACGCTGCCGTCGGCAAAACTGCGCGGCGCGTCGATGGCGGTTTGCGCATCCATCCCGAAATCGACCATGTTCGACAGAAACCGCGAGTGACCGTTTGGTTGATAGGCACCGCCCATGACGCCGAAGGGCATCGTCACGCGTCCATCCTTGCGCAGCATTCCGGGGATGATCGTGTGCATCGGGCGTTTACCCGGCCCCATTTCGTTCGGGTGCCACCGGTCCAGGGTAAATCCGGCCCCGCGGTTTTGCATCAGGATGCCGAATTTGTCGGATGCCATGCCGGACCCGAAACTGTGGAAAATCGAATAAATCAGCGAGACGGCCATACGGTCGCGGTCGACGACGGTGATATAGATCGTGTCCTTGTGGATCGCTTCGGTCAGGGGGGCGGCTGCGGCCATGGCGCGCTTGGGATTGATCAGGGCGGCCAGCCGCCGCGCTGTTTCCATGTCGAGCATATGGGCCAGGCGCGCGGTGTGGTCGGGGTCGGCCAGCAATCGGTTGCGTGCATCATAGGCCAGCTTCGCGGCCTCTGCTTCGATATGCGCGCGCTTCGCGCCCATGGGGTCCAGTCCGGCGATATCGAACTGGGCCAAAATGTTGTTCATCAGGATGGCCGTCGCGCCCTGACCGTTGGGCGGATGCTCGACCAGTTCGACGCCCTTGTAGAGGCCGCTGATCGGATCGGTCCAATCGCTGGCGGTGAACGCAAAGTCCTCTTGCGTGTGAACTCCGCCGGCGGCGCGCAGCGTGGCAACCATGTCAGCGGCGACTTCGCCTTCATAGAACCCGGCGCGCCCGTCCTTTGCGATGCGGCGCAGTACCTCTGCCTGACCTGGCAGAGCCAGCCTGTGACCAACCTGCGGTGGCTTTCCATCGACCAGATACAGATCGCGCGCCGACCCCTGCAGCGTGTCCGCCGCCAGCGCCCAGTCCGATGCGACACGGGGGGCCACCGGTACGCCATCGTCGAAATAGGCGATTACGGGGGCGAGCGTATCCGCGATCCCTAATTTTCCGTGGGCGTCGGACAACGTGCAGAACGTATCGACGGCACCGGGAACGGTGACGGCGTGGGGCGAGGTCTCGGGGACGGTTTTCAGGCCCTGCGCCCGCAGTTTCTGCGCCGACGCCCCGGCCGGGGCGCGACCCGACCCATTCAGCGCCAAGACATCCTCCGATCCGGCGGGTTTGAGCAAGACGAAGGCGTCGCCGCCAAGGCCGGTCATCTGCGGTTCGCATAGACCAAGGACCACCGCGCCTGCGATCGCCGCATCGACGGCGTTTCCGCCGCGTGCAAGCGTGTCGATCGCGATCTTTGCGCCTAGTGGATGCGACGTCGCGCACATGCCGTTCGTGGACAGGACCGGGGACCGGCCGGGAAAGTGAAAGTCGCGCATTGATGTCCTCGGGCTTGGGTCGTGGCGGTCAGCCTAGGCCCCGATGGTTGTCGCGACAACGCGATTCGAATTGCCTGGACCGCCATGTGAACGGGATTTCAACGGGATGAAGGGTTCCGAAGGTGACGCGTCGAAGGTGAGGACAGGCGCAATCGCGTTTGAAAGTCTTCGAATTCGCTCAACGGAGAGAGCGCGCGCGGCGGCAAAACGAGTGCTGACACAGGCGACCAAGGACTAACTTCCCCATTGGAATGACATCGGATCGGTACAGGCACGATGGCCATCCTACCGGTCTTGCACGCTGTTGCACTGCAGTCGGCTGAATCGCTGATGTGTCAGGCGGTGGCGAGTGAAAAGCTGAGACGGTTCATCCCGCCGTCGCGTTCGTAAACCATATCGTCGACCAGCGTGTGAATGATGAACCAGCCGAAACCGCCTTCCGGCAGATCGTCGACCGTCTGCCCCATGTCCGGCAAGTTCGCCGCGCCAAGCAAGCCGGTGGGAAGCGCGCGGCCGCCATCTTCGGTCAGGATGTGCAGTCGGCCCCTGTCTGAGCTGACCACCAGCAGGATTTCCCCGTCGTGTTCAGGGACAGCATGTTCGGCGATGTTGTTGAGAATTTCGGCAAGGACCAGGCGGACGGTATCGCGCAATCCGTCGTCCAGGCCGTGTGTGGCGAATACGCCGTGCAGGGTGCTGAGTTGTTCGCTTATTTCGTCCGGACACGCCGGGAAGGACGTGTGGACGATGCCGCCCGGGTCGTCCGCCTGGGGATCCGGGTATATCATGCCGCGTCTTGTCCTGCCCGGTCATCCGCGTCGGTCGGGGGATGGACGATGAACACACTGTCCATCCGCGTAAGCGCCAGCACTTTTCGGACCGCCCCGCCACAGTTGAGAAGCTCCAACTTACGGCCGCCGTCGAGCATTTTCATGATCGCGACGAGGGTGCCCAGACCGCTGCTGTCGAGGAATTCGACTTGGTGGAGATCGAGCAGGACACGACCGGATTCGTCTTGCACCAATTGCCGGGCGCGTTCCTTGAATGCCATGGCCGAAGCCGCGTCTATGCGGGAGGCATCGACGGTGAGCACGACGGTTCCGTCATTCGGGTGGTGCGATGTGATCATGCGGCGTCCCTTGTCGTTTGGCAGGTTGCGATCCTTGCCGACCCGGTTGGCTGGCGTCCGGCTGTCCCGAATGGCAGGTTAGCGCTCTAGGTGTTACCGAACCGTAAATCTCAGCCCGTTGGAGAAATGCCATGCAGACAGTCGTGATCGCCGGAGCCAGGCGCACCCCCATGGGAGGGTTTCAGGGCGCGTTGTCGGCGGCCACCGCGGCGCAGCTTGGGGGGGCCGCGATGGCGGCTGCCGTGGCGGATGCGGGCATTGCGTTGGACCGCGTGGACGAGGTGTTGATGGGTTGCGTTCTGCCAGCGGGGCAGGGACAGGCCCCCGCGCGTCAGGCGGGGTTCGCGGCCGGATTGCCCAAGGAGGTGCCGGCAACGACCCTCAACAAGATGTGCGGATCGGGGATGAAAGCGGCGATGATGGCGCACGATCAGATCGCGCTGGGCCATGCGGACGTGATGATCGCGGGCGGCATGGAATCGATGACCAACGCCCCCTATCTGATCCCGTCGATGCGCGGCGGCGCGCGGCTGGGGCATGGGCAGGCAATCGACCATATGTTCCTGGACGGGCTTGAAGATGCTTATGAAAAGGGCCGCCTGATGGGGACTTTCGCGGAAGACTGCGCCGAGGCCTATAAATTCACGCGCGAGGCGCAGGACGAATATGCCCTGCGATCGCTCAGCCGGGCGCAGGCGGCGATTTCGTCGGGCGGGTTCGACCGGGAAGTGGCCCCTTATCGTCTTGTGACCCGCAAGGGCGAGATAACCGTCGCCCAGGACGAGCAGCCGGGGACGGCGCGGCCGGACAAGATACCGACGCTGAAGCCCGCGTTTCGGGAGGGGGGCACGGTGACGGCGGCGAATTCGTCCTCGATCTCGGACGGGGCGGCGGCGCTGGTGCTGGCATCGCAAGCGGTTGCGGACACGGAAGGCCTTCCGGTTCGCGCACGGATCGTGGGCCATGCGTCCCACGCGCAGGAGCCGGGCTTGTTCACAACTGCCCCGGTGCCGGCGGCGCGCAAGTTGTTGAAACGACTGAATTGGTCGGTGGGCGACGTGGATCTGTGGGAGGTGAACGAAGCCTTCGCCGTGGTGCCCATGGCGTTCATGCACGAACTGTCGCTAAGCCCTGATATCGTTAACGTAAATGGCGGGGCCTGCGCGTTGGGACATCCCATCGGGGCATCGGGTGCGCGGATCATGGTGACCCTGCTCGGCGCGATGGAAGCGCGCGATGTGAAGCGCGGGATCGCCGCGATTTGCATCGGCGGGGGGGAGGGCACGGCCATCGCGCTGGAGCGGGATTGAAAGGCGAAATCCATGGGTGATCTACGGGTGATCTACGTCGGATATACGTCCGACACGATTTGGGATGGACAGGCGCGATGATCGACTATCCGACCCTGCACAAAACGATTCAAAGCCTGACAGAGGGCGAGAACGATCCCGTCGCCCTGATGGCGACGGTCACTTGCGAAGTGCATCACGCCGACGACCGTTTCGACTGGACGGGTTTCTACCGCGTGACGGCACCGGGACTGCTCAAGATCGGGCCGTATCAGGGTTGGCACGGATGCCTGTCGATCCCGTTCGACCGGGGCGTCTGCGGCGCGGCGGCGACGACCGGAAAGGTGCAGCTGGTGCCGGATGTCGATGCCTTTCCCGGTCACATCGCCTGTGCATCCTCGACCCGGTCGGAGATCGTGTTGCCGGTGTTCGGACCGGACGGTGCGCTGATTGCGGTCTTCGACATCGATAGCGACCGACCGGGGGCGTTCACGTCGGAAGATGCGCGCGAATTGGCGGCGATGCTGCACGCGGTGTTCGCCCTTTGAGAAACCTTCGGGAGCTGATGGAAACCCATGCGCGCCCGGGCCGCGTCGACTGGATCGGTGTGCGCCCGGCGCGACGTGCCCCGATGACGCGGCTGGACCGGGTCGCGGTGACGGAGGCGGGGTTGGCGGGCGACCATGGCCGTGCCGGCAAGCGGGCTGTCACGCTGATCCAGGCCGAACATCTACCGGCGATTGCCGCATTGTGCGACGGCGCGGTCACGCCGCAGGCGCTTCGACGGAACATTCTGGTGTCCGGCATCAACCTGGCGGCGTTGCGCGGGCGGGACGTGTCGATCGGGTCGGTCATCGTGCACATCACCGGCCCTTGCGCGCCTTGCAGCCGGATGGAGGAGACGCTGGGGCCGGGCGGATATTCGGCGGTCCGTCATCACGGGGGCTGGTGCGCGCAGGTGATCCGGGGCGGAGAGATCCTGCTGGGAGATTCGGCGGCGATTTCGACTTAATCCGGAGTGTTATCGCATATCCAGAGGCGTTATGCCTTCTGCGAGGGGATGTTTTTCGTCTGTATCGCAGGCAGGAGGCATCCACCGGGCAACTGCAAACGTCCGACACCTTGGAGATGCGACACCGATGATCCGACAGGCAACCCCTGGCGACCGGGAGGCGATCAGTGCCCTGCACCTCGCCTCTTGGCAGGACAGCTACGGCGCGGAGTTGACCGCGGCCTACATGACCGATGAGCTTCCTGCCGCCATGCGCAAGAAATGGGCCGCGCGCACCTTCCGCGCGCCAGAATTGATCATCGTGGCCGAGACGGACGGCGTGTTGCAGGGGTTCGTCTGCGCCATCGCGCACGAGCCGATGCCCCTGATCGACAACCTGCACATCCGCCCGGACCTGCGGGGGCAGGGTCTGGGCACCAAGCTGCTGCGCGTGGTTCGCGATGCGCTGTGGGTCGAAGGGCATGACCGGGCCTATCTGACGGTGCTGGAGTCGAACCCCGATGCGCTGGCCTTCTATCTGGCCAACGGCGGCCACGACGAGGGGGCGGTCGACGACATGCTGGTGGGGCGCCCGGTGCGCGCACGGCGTATCGGCTTCGACCTTCAAACCCGGCGCGCGATGGGGTAGTCGGGCGCAAACATTGCTGAGGCGCATCCCATGAAATTCACCCTCTCCTGGCTGAAACATCACCTCGACACCGAGGCCCCGGTCGATGAGATCGCCGAGACGCTGACCGACCTGGGCCTGGAGGTCGAAGGAATCGAGAATCCGGCCGCGCGGCTGGCCGATTTCACGCTGGGCTATGTCAAATCGGCCGAGAAGCACCCCGATGCCGATCGCCTTCGCGTTTGCCAGGTGGAGACCGACGAGGGCGTGCAGCAGATCATTTGCGGCGCGCCGAACGCGCGGGCCGGCATCACGGTCGTGATCGCCAAGCCCGGCGTGTACGTGCCCGGTATCGACACCACGATCGGGGTCGGCAAGATCCGCGGGATCGAGAGTTTCGGGATGATGGCTTCCGAAAAAGAGCTGGAGCTGTCGGACGAGCACGACGGGATCATCGAACTGGCCGAAGGCGTGGTCGGCCAGCGGTTCAGTGACTGGCTGGCCGAACATGAGCCGGCCAAGGTCGACCCGGTGATCGAGATCGCGATCACGCCGAACCGTCCCGACGCGCTGGGCGTGCGGGGTGTCGCGCGCGATCTGGCGGCGCGGGGCCTGGGCGTGTTACGCGACCTGCCCGATGCCGAAGTCACCGGCGGGTTCGACAGCCCCGTCTCGGTGCGGATCGACGCGGATACGACCGACGGCTGCCCGGTGTTCGCGATGCGGATGATTCGGGGCGTCAAAAACGGGCCGAGCCCCGCGTGGTTGCAGGATCAGCTGCGCGCGATCGGGTTGCGCCCCATCAGCTTTCTTGTGGATGTGACCAATTGGTTCACCTACGATCTGAACCGTCCGCTGCACGTGTTCGACGCCGATAAGGTGACGGGCGATCTGCGCGTGCACCGGGCCCGGGGCGGCGAAGAGATCGTGGCGCTGGACGACAAGACCTATGTCCTGCCGCAAGGTGCGATGGTGATTTCCGACGACACCGGCGTCGAAAGCATCGCGGGCATCATGGGCGGGGCCGCGACCGGCGTGACCGACGATACGGTGAATATCCTGGTGGAATCCGCGTTCTGGGACCACGTGCAGATCGCGCTGGCCGGACGGGCGATGAAGATCAATTCCGACGCGCGCTTCCGGTTCGAGCGTGGGGTGGACCCGGCGTTCACGCCCGAAGGGCTGGACCGGGCGTGCCGGATGATCGTCGACCATGCCGGTGGCGAGGTGTCGAATGTCGTCATCGCCGGTGCGGTGCCGGACACGGCCCGCGCCTACCGACTGGACACCGACCGCTGTGCGTCGCTGGTCGGGATGGACATCCCGGCCGAGACGCAGCGCGCGACCCTGACCGCGCTGGGCTTCGTCATGGACGGCGACATGGCGCAGGTGCCGACCTGGCGGCCCGACGTTCAAGGCGAGGCCGATCTGATGGAGGAAGTCGCGCGGATCGCATCGCTGACCCGGCTGGAAGGGCGCCCGATGGTGCGCGCGCCCGGCATCCTGCGGCCCGTTCTGACGCGGACCCAGCAACGCGAGCGGATGGCCCGGCGCACGGCGGCGGCGCTGGGGTACGACGAATGCGTGACCTATTCGTTCATCGACGGCGCGTCGGCGGCGCTGTTCGGCGGTGGCACCGAAGCGACGCGGCTGGAAAACCCCATTTCGTCGGACATGAGCCACATGCGCCCCGCGCTCCTGCCCGGTCTGCTGCAGGCGGCGGCGCGCAATCAGGCGCGGGGGCAGGGCGATCTGGCGCTGTTCGAGCTTGGAACGGCGTTTCATGGCGGGGAGCCGGGGGAGCAGCATCAGCAGATTTCCGGCCTGCTGACGGGGTACACGGGGCCGAAGTCGGTCCACGGGGATCGCCGCGCGGTCGACGTCTTCGACGCCAAGGCGGATGCGGAGGCGGTGCTGGCCGCGCTGGGTGCGCCCGCGTCGGCGCAGGTGATGCGCGGGGTCGCCGATTGGTGGCATCCGGGCCGGTCGGGCAAGATTTGCCTTGGGCCGAAGAAGGTTCTGGCCGTGTTCGGGGAAATCCACCCGAAGGTTCTGCGTGAAATGGGCGTGAAAGGTCCGGCGGTCGGCTTCACGATCTGGCCGGGTGACGTTCCGGCGGGCCGCGCGCAGGGCACATCGCGCGGGGCGCTGACCCTGTCGGACCTGCAAGCGGTGGAGCGGGACTTCGCCTTCGTGGTGGACGCCGAAACGGAAGTGCAGACATTGGTGAACGCCGCGCAGGGGGCCGACAAGGCGCTGATTTCGGATGTTCGGGTATTCGATGAATTCATCGGCGGTAGTCTGGGTGAAGGCCGCAAGTCGCTGGCCCTGACCGTGCGACTGCAACCGACCGACAAGACGTTGACCGACAAGGACATCGAGGCGGTGTCGGCGAAGATCGTCGAGAAGGTGACGAAAGCGACGGGTGGTGTGCTGCGGGGGTAGGGTGCCCTGAGCGATGAGCCAGCCCGTCGCCGGAGGCGCGTCGTCGTCGGGTTGGGGTCGAAGGGATCGCGTGTTGAGCCGAAACGCCTGTTGGCCTGAAACGGGCCCGTGATTTCGGTTGACCCACCCGCCATCCGAAAGGACCCTTGGGGCATGATTGCCTATGTCACAGTCGGTGCGGATGACATCGCCCGCGCCAAACGCTTCTATTCTGCGGTCCTGCCGGCCCTTGGCTACGGCTTGGAGGAGGGGCCCGCGGGCCTGAGTTACGCGCTGCCCCTGGAACCGGGCCAGGTTCCCCGTCTGCCGGACTTTTACGTCAAGCCAACCTTCGACGGGCGTCCGGCCTCGGGCGGAAATGGTGCGATGGTCGCATTCGAGGCGCGCAACCAACAGCAGGTCCGTGACCTTCATGCGGCCGCCTGTCGTGCTGGCGGGTCCGACGAGGGGCAGCCGGGCTTCCGCGCGTCTTACGGGCCGTCCTTCTATGTCGGCTATCTTCGCGACCCTCAGGGCAACAAGATCGCGCTTTTCTCCAACGATCCGACTGAACCGGGGAGAGATGGATAAAAGCGGGCATCAAACGTCGATTGCGGGATGGAAGAAAACCGGAAGGATCGGCCCAACGCGCGTGATCTGCGATGTTCTAAAATGTCGCAGATTGATCCGTCAGATGATCTCGTCTTCGTCGAACAGCGGGTCGTCGGCCATCTGCGCGGTCACGTCGTCCATCGTCGTTTCGGCGCGGGCGACGTTCGCCACACGGGCAAGGTGGAAGACAGCGTCGCCTTCGTTGACGACGGGCATGACCGCGCGGCCGACGATGATACCGTCGAAGGGGGCCGTGATTTCCTGTTCCTCGCGCCCGAAGGGATCGGAGACGGCGGCGAGGACCGCGCCCGCCTCCACCACGTCGCCGTCGGCGCGGTAGGTGCGCAGCAGGCCGCCCGCCGGCGCGCGCAGCCATTTGGACGAGGTGCAGGTCTGCGGCGCCCCCTTGGCCGCCGCGATGCCGCGCCCGCCGATCATCCCCTTGTAGCGCAAGATGCGCAGGATGCCGGCCACGCCAACGCGCACCGAATATTCGTCGAAGCGCAGCCCCTCGCCCGCCTCGAACAGCAGGATGTCTTTGCCCATGGCCTTGGCCGCGCCGCGCAGGCTGCCGTCGCGCAGGGGCGATTGCAGGATGACCGGCGCGCCGAAGACCTGTGCCAGATCGGCGGTGACCGGATTATCGGGCGAGATACGGATTTGCGGCAGGTTGGTGCGGTGGACCGCCGCCGAATGCAGGTCGATGCCCAGATCGCAGCGCGCCACGATCTCGGTCAGGAACAGATGGGCCAGGCGGGACGCGAGCGATCCGCCCGGCGTGCCCGGAAAGCAGCGGTTGAGGTCGCGCCGGTCCGGCAGATAGCGCGAGTGGTTCATGAAGCCGAAGGCATTCACGATCGGGATGACGATCAGCGTGCCCCGGACAGACCGAAGGTTCGCCGTGCGCAGAAGGCGGCGCACGATCTCGACGCCGATCACCTCGTCCCCGTGGATGCCCGCGCTGACGAAGATGGTGGGGCCGTCGGTCTTGCCGTGGAAAACCTTGACCGACATCGACACAGGCGTGTGATCCGACAGATGGCTGACGGGCAGGTCGACGGTAGCAGAGGTGCCCGCGGGAATGGCCGTCCCGCCGATTTCAAAGGCGGAACGGCGGACCATCAGCCCTTGCCCTTGGTCTTGGTGGCATTCGGCTTGGCGACTTTTTCGAGGTGTTCGATGATCTTGCCTGCAATGTCGATCCCGGTGGCCTTTTCCACGCCTTCAAGGCCGGGTGAGGAATTGACCTCCATCACGACGGCCCCGTGGTTGGCGCGCAGCATGTCGACGCCGCAAACCTCCAACCCCATGGATTTGGCGGAACGGACGGCTGTGGAGCGTTCTTCGGGCGTAAGTTTGATAACCTGCGCACTGCCGCCGCGGTGCAGGTTGGAGCGGAATTCGCCTTCGGCCCCGGTGCGCTTCATCGCGGCCACGACCTTGCCGCCGACCACAAGGGCGCGGATGTCGGTGCCGCCAGCTTCCTTAATGAATTCCTGGATCAGGATGTTGGTGTTGGTGGCGCGGAACGCCTCGATCACGGATTTGGCGGATCGGTCGGTGTCGGCCAGGACGACGCCCAGGCCTTGCGTGCCTTCCAGCAGCTTGATGACGAGGGGAGCGCCGCCGGCGAGCTTAAGGACTTCCTCCGTCTGCTTTGGGTCGTGGGCGAAGGTGGTCACGGGCAGGCCGATACCGTCGCGGGCCAGAAGCTGCATGGAGCGCAGCTTGTCGCGCGACCGCCCGATGGCGACGGATTCGTTGAGGGGGAAAACACCCATCATCTCGAACTGGCGCAGGACGGCGAGACCGTAGAACGTGACGGAGGCGCCGATGCGGGGGATGACGGCGTCGAAGCCTTCGAGTTTCTCGCCGTTGTAGAAGATCTCGGGGCGGCGCGACGCGATGTTCATGTAGCAGCGCAGCGTGTTGATGATGTGCAGCTCGTGGCCGCGCGCCTCGGCGGCTTCCTTGAGGCGTTTGTGAGAGTAGAGGTTCGGATTGCGGGCCATCATCGCGATTTTCATAAGACTGCCTTTCCACGCCGCACGGGCGCGATTGGCCGGGCTTCGCGCCCGGCGATGTTCACGCGACGGGTATGCACCGCGACGTTATGGGCCGAGAGGGCCGTGCGCCCGACGATCATCGCCAGACGCATGTTGCTTCGGTCGGTCAGCGACAGGTCGATGCGCCATTTCCGGCCGGCGATCAGCAGGTTGGTCCGGATGATGACCCGGTCCTGCGGCACGCCCGAGGTATTTTTGATCGACCGGACGTCATGAACCGGGCATTCCGCCTGAATACGGTCCTGGGTCGCTTCGTGGCGGACGCGAAACCGCACCCAGGGCGTGCCGTCGCGGTCGAATTGTTCAATCCGGCTGGCGTGAAGGGCGGATGTGCGTGCGCCGGTGTCGATCTTGGCCTTGAGGTCGGACAGGCCCAGGTCGGGCAGAGAGACGGTTTCCGTCCAGCCGACGATGAGCAGGTTCTTCGGCTGCATTCGGGTGTTCCGATTGTTGAATCGCGCCGACAATGCGCGCGGGACCGGTGAAAGGGAAGGGTGCGTCGCGCGTCAGTCGTAGACGCGCTGGTCGTCGATGACCTTGCCGTCGTTGGGTAATGTGTCGACGCGTTCGACCCGGCCCTTGAGCTTGAGGACTTCGGCGACGGAGGCGGACCAGGCCGCCTCGTCCCCGCCATCGGCCTCCACCGCGACGTGCATCGCATCCATTTCTCCGTCGCGGGTGACGGTAACGCGGGCGGCGCGGATTTCCGGGTGGCGGGCGACCAGATCGGCCACCTGTTCGGGGCGCACGAACATACCCTTGATCTTGGCGGTCTGGTCGGCGCGGCCCATCCAGCCCTTGATGCGCATGTTTGTGCGCCCGCAGGGCGAGGTGCCGGGGAGGAGCGCGCTGAGGTCGCCGGTGGCGAAGCGGATCAGCGGGTAATCGGGGTTGAGGGTGGTGACGACGACTTCGCCCACCTCGCCCGGGGCGACCGGGTCGCCGGTGCCGGGGCGCACGATTTCGAGGATGACGCCTTCGTCGACGATCATGCCTTCCATCGCGTCGCTTTCGTAGGCGATGTTGCCCAGATCGGCGGTGGCGTAGCATTGCAGCGTCGCGATGCCCCGATCGGCGTATTCCGTGCGAAGGGACGGGAACAGGGCCCCGCCGCCGACGGCCGCACGGGTGAAGGCCAGCGTTTCGCCCATGTCATCGGCGCGGTCGAGAATGACCTTCAGATAGTCGGGCGTGCCGGCATAGGCGGTGCAGCCGATGTCGCGGGCGGCGCGGACCTGCAGGTCGGTCTGGCCGGTGCCGGCGGGCAGCACGCGGGCCCCGACGGCGCGCGCGCCACTCTCGAAGATCATGCCGGCGGGGGTGAGGTGATAGCCGAAGCAATTCTGCACCGTATCCGATTTGCCGATGCCGCAAGCGTGCAGGAAGCGGCCCATGCGCCACCAGTCGTGCGTGATGCCGCCGGGTTCATAGATCGGGCCGGGCGACTGGAAGACATGGGCGATGTCGCCGATGGGAACCCCGCCGAAGGGCGGCGTCCTGGCTTGCCATTCCGACAGCTGCGATTTGCGTAGAACGGGAAGTTTGGCCAGATCGGAGAGGTCGTTCAGCCCGGCGTCCGGCAAGCAATTGTCCGCCCCTGTTCGGACGAGGGCGAGCTGGCTGCGCAGCGCCGCCAGCTGTGCCGCAGCACGTTCGTCATCGGACCGGGTTTCCAGGTCGTCGTAATGCGTCATTCAAATCCCCAATGTCGTCTGGCCCCATCGAAATCGGGACCGTGATAGCATGGCACGCCCATCGCCTCGATTTCCGCGATCGCGGCGGCATCGTCGGCCCCCACACCGGGCGCGGGTTCGCGCAGGGCGACGCCTTTGATGCGGCCCGGATTGCGCTGAACGGTATCGCGGTAGACGACGGCGTCCTTTTGCCCCGAGTCGCCCATCAGATAGGCGGGCAGGTTCGGGTTCACCGCAAGCAGCGTGTCGATGGCCGCGCCCTTATGGGTGCCGTGGCTGGCACCCACGCCCTCTTCGGTGAGGCCCAGATCGCGCAGGAACATCGGCCCGCGCGGCACGCCTTCGGCGGCGAACAGATCTTCGAGGAAATCGTGCAGGTTCCATGGCGAGGAGGAGACGTAGAACACCGGATTGCGTCCGCCCGCGACCATCGCCTCCATCAACGCGGTGGCGTCGTCGTGGGCCTGCCGGGTCAGGGCGGAGCCCGTGAATGTGGTCCAGAGGTTGCGCGCCAGCGAATGCGCACCGGTTTGGATCATCGTGTCGTCGATGTCCGAGATGATCATGTGGTTGGCCGACGGGTCGGGGATGCGGGCGTGAAACGGCTCCGGCTCCTGCCCGTCGATCTTCAGGCGGATCGTGGTCCAGCCGGGATCGAAGTCGCCGGGCACCATCAGGCGGATATAGCCTTCGGCATCCGACAGGCCGGTGACGGACCCGTCTTCGGTGGTGACGGTGACGCCCTGAACTTCGTCGGTGACGAAGAGGTTCACCATCTGACGCAGGTTCATCCACTTGGATTGCTCCGCGTCCGGCTGGACCCGGCGCAGATGCGACAGGACGCGCCCGCGCAGCAGGACGCCGTCGGGGGTGGCGTAACCGAGGTATGAATCGAGGACCGGTTTGTCGTCTTCGGAATCCCCGATCCGTTCCAGACCTGATTCGACAAGACGCGCTGCGCGCAGGGCAAGAGGCTTCAGCATGATGATCTCCGGGTTGGGTCGGGGATCAACGGGCGAGGCGGAATCTGGTTGCGTTGGGTCAAAGCGCGGGCTCCCGCAGGGGATAGCTGGCGAGCACGTCGTAGATCGGGCCCTGCGGCGTAAGGACCGAGGACCAGAGCGCGCAGAGGCGCGCGGTTTCGGACGCCAGATCCGGCGGGCCGAGACGTTCGAGCGCGGGGCCGATCCCGTCGCCTGCCGCATCACCGCGGGTAAAGCGGCGCAAGGTGACATGCGGGCGGAAGCGATCGCGGGGCAGGGCGATGCCCGATGTCCTGGCGGCCGAACGGATGGCCGTGTGGAGCGCGGTCAGGCCGGGTGTGGCGTCGAGGTCGAGGGCGAACATCCGGGGCGGCGTGCCGATGGCGGAATAGCTGCGTGGGGCAAGGGCGGCGGCAGGCAGGGGCTTGGCCTCCAACGCCTCGTGCAGGGCGTCCAGCCGATCTTCGGGTTGATCGTCGAGAAAGGCGAGGGTGACATGGAGGTCGTCGGCGTCCACCGGTCGCCCGCCGCGCACAGCCGATTGTGCCCGCATCAGCGGGGTGATCCACGGCTCGGGCAGGGGAAGGGCGACGAAGGTTCTCATGACGGTATCATGTGACCGTACCTTGGGGGGCGGCGGGCGGGGTGAGACGGAGGGTGGTCCATGCGGCCACCGGACAACGGGTCGTGGTGCCGTTCAAGACAGCCACCGCTTGCGTCGGCGATAGCTGCGCGTGTCTCGGAAGCTCTTGCGGCCCTCATCGCTCATCCCGAGGTAGAATTCCTTCACATCCGGATTTTCGCGCAGTTCGGCGGCGGGGCCATCCATGACGATGCGCCCCGACTCGAGGATATAGCCGTAGTGCGCGAAACGCAGGGCGACGTTGGTGTTTTGCTCGGCCAGCAAAAAGGTCACGCCCTGCTCCTCGTTCAGGCGTTTGACGATGCCGAAGATCTGTTCGACCAGTTGCGGGGCCAGGCCCATCGAAGGCTCGTCCAGCAGGATCATCTCGGGGCGGGCCATCATCGCGCGACCGATGGCGCACATCTGCTGTTCCCCGCCCGAGGTATAGCCGGCCTGCGACGTGCGGCGTTCGCGCAGGCGGGGGAAGTACTCGTAGACCATTTCCAGGTCGTCCTTGATGGCGCGATTGCCTTCCTTGCGGGTGTAGGCGCCCGTCAGAAGGTTTTCCTCGACCGTCAGGTGTTCGAAACAATGCCGCCCCTCCATCACCTGAATGACGCCGCGTGCCACCAGATCGGCGGGCGTCAGATCCTGGATGCGGTCACCCTGATAGGTGATCGACCCTTTGGTGACATCGCCCCGTTCGGAGCGCAGCAGGTTCGAGATGGCCTTGAGCGTCGTCGTCTTGCCCGCGCCGTTGCCGCCCAGCAATGCGGTGATCCCGCCCTTGGGCACCGACAGGCTGACGCCCTTGAGGACGAGGATGACGTGATTGTAGATCACCTCGATGTTGTTCACCTCCAGCAGGGTGTCCTGCGCGGCGGCGGTCGTGGTCTCGGGCTTGGTGTCGAGCATGGCGCGTCTCCCTCGGCTTGACGGTGACGCGACGGGCGGCACGGCAAAGGCGATGGTGCCCCGGCCCGCATGACGCGGACCGGGGTGTTTCAGATCACTCGGCGCAGGCCGGTGTGATGTTGTTTTCGGCGGCGTAGGCCAGGCTGTCTTCCTGAACCAGCGGCTCGATGATCGAGGCGTCGGGGGTGATGAACCCGGTCAGCGGCTCGAACGCGCCGGCCGACGCGTTCCACCGTTGCACCAGGCCTTCGCCCGATCCGCCGTGGTTCTGGCAGGAAACGGCGAAGACCGGGCCGATGTTCGGGGCCCCCAGCTCCTTCATGCGGGTTTCGGTCATCTCCAGCGCGGCCATCCCGTCACGCATCTGCGCGGGGGTGATGTCGGTCACGCCGTGAATTTCCTGTGCCTTGGCAATCGCCTCGGCCGCCAGCATCGCCGCGTACATGCCGCGGGTGTAGAGCACTTTGCCCACGTTGGAGCCGTCGCCCGCGCCCATGCCCGGTTCGATCACCTGTGCCCGGATTTCCTCGAACACCGGATAATCGGGGTTGATGGTGTTCATGTTGAGCGACAGATAGCCGTCGGCCGCATCGCCCGCGGGCGTCACGTCATGTTCGGCCCCGGCCCACCAGTTGCCGATGAACTGATCCATCGGATAGCGGACGTTGGCGGCTTCCTGGATGGCGACCTGGTTCATCACGCCCCAGCCCCACATCAGGACATAATCGGGCCGTTCCCGGCGGATCTGCAGCCACTGGGATTTCTGCTCCTGACCGGGATGGTCCACGGCGATCTCGGTCAATTCGAACCCATGCTTTTCGCCCAGGGCGTTCAGCGTGCGGATCGGCTCCTTGCCGTAGGCGGAGTTGTGATAGACCAGCGCGATGGTCTTGCCGTCGAGCGAACCGTCGTTCTGCTCCAGCAGGTAGTTCACGGCGACCGATGCCGCATCCCAGTAGTTGGCCGGGTAGTTGAAGACGTTGTTGAAGACTTCGCCGTTCACCGCCGACGTGCGGCCGTAACCCATCGTGTGGATCGGAATGCCGTCGGCCTCGGCCTTGGGGATCAGCTGATAGGTGATGCCGGTCGACAGCGGCTGATAGACGAGCGCGCCTTCACCCTTGGTCGATTCGTAGCATTCGACGCCTTTTTCGGTGTTGTAGCCCGTCTCGCATTCGATGACGCGGATCGGCTCACCGCCGATGCCGCCATCGCGTTCGTTCAGAAGGGTGAAATAATCCTGATACCCGTCGGAGAACGGGATGCCGCCGGCGGCATAGGGGCCGGTGCGGTAGCTGAGGTCGGGAATGACCAGTTCGGCCATGGCCGGGGCGGCCGCGCACAGGGCAGCGACCGTGAGGGTTCCGAGTTTCTTCATGCGTATATCCTCCCTGGATATGTTGCGCCGGTTGTCCGGCTTTGTCCGCGCCCGCCTCCTCCGACGGGCGCGCATCGCTGACCGTTCCCTAATGCGGGAAGGGCCACAATCTGAGTTTTTCCTTCGTCAGGCGCCACAATTGCGCCAGGCCGTGCGGCTCCACGATAAGAAAGAAGATGATCAATCCGCCGACGATCACAAGGTTCAGGTGCGCCACGATGTCCGTGGGCATGCCAAGCATATCGACGCCCACCACCTTGAGCACGACCGGCAGCAGCACAAGGAACGCGGCCCCCGCGAAGGACCCGAAGATCGACCCCAAACCGCCAATGATCACCATGAAGAGGACGAGGAACGATTTCTGAATGCCGAAGACTTCGCCGACTTCGACCGCGCCCAGATAGACCGTGAAGAAGAGCCCGCCCGCGATGCCGATGAAGAAGGAGCTGACGGCGAAGGCCGACAGTTTGGCGCGCAGTGGGTTCACACCGATGATCTCGGCCGCGATGTCCATGTCGCGGATCGCCATCCATTTGCGCCCCACAGTGCCGCGCGTCAGGTTGCGCGCGACCCAGGCCAAGACGACCACGAAGATCAGGCAGAAGAGGTATTGCGCCCACGCCGCGGTGTTCGGCCCGGTGACAAGGATGCCGAACACGGAGCGTTCGGGCGCGGAAATCTGGCCCGAGGCGGAGTAGTTGTAGAACCACGACACCTTGTTGAAGAGCCAGACGAGGAAGAACTGCGCCGCCAGTGTCGCCACGGCGAGATAGAAGCCCTTGATCCGCAGGCTGGGCAGGCCGAAGGCCGCGCCGACGATGGCGGTGATGACGCCCGAGAGGATCGTGACGGAGAACATGTCCATCCAGGGGAAAGCCGTCATCAGCTTGTAGGAACTGTACGCCCCCACGGCCATGAACCCGCCGGTGCCGAGCGACACCTGCCCGCAATAGCCCACGAGGATGTTCAACCCGAGGGCGGCGATGGCGTAGATAAGGAACGGCACGAGGAGCGACGACGCCCAGTAATCGTTGACCATGAACGGCACGACGACGGCGGCGGCGATCAGGATGACCCAGTAGCCGGTCCGGTCGAACTTGATCGGGAAGGTCTGATTGTCCTTGGCGTAGGAGGTTTTGAAGTCTCCGGCTTCACGGTAGAGCATCAGGCGGCCTCCCTTTCGTCTCTCGTTGCATCAATCGTCAGCCCGGAGCGAAACACCTGTGTTTTACAACTCGGGCAGATTTGATTTGTGATTGCTGGAAGGAATCGATCCTCCCAAGTCACTTTGGCTTCGGCATGCGAATTGCTTCTGATCGCCTCCAGAAGCCAACCCTCCCAGCCACAGGTCTCATCGGGACACACGGCATGAGCAATGATCACACTCGCCGGGGCGTTCGTTTTGGAGCGGGCCACCGCCCGGTCAACGCGAGCAAGGAACGCGGGGTCGTCAAACCCGCTCAATGATCTTCTCCCCGAACAGGCCCTGCGGGCGGAACACCAGGAAAATAAGCGCCAGGACATAGGCGAACCAGTTCTCGGTGGCACCGCCCAGATACGGCGCGCCGATGGCGAACTCGAAGAGCTTCTCGCCCACCCCGATGATGAGACCGCCGATGATGGCACCAGGGATCGACGTGAACCCGCCCAGCATCAGAACCGGCAGCGCCTTGAGCGCGATGAGCGAGAGCGAGAACTGCACGCCCGACTTGGCCCCCCACATGATGCCCGCGACCAGCGCCACGAAGCCCGCGATGGACCAGACCAGCACCCAGATGAAGTTGAGCGAAATGCCCACCGACAGCGCCGCCTGGTGGTCGTCCGCCACGGCGCGCAGCGCACGTCCCTGCTTGGTGTATTGCGAGAACAGGATCAGCCCCAGCACCAGAAGCGCGGCGATGATCGTCGCCACGATGTCGAGGTTGTCGATGAAGAAGCCATAGCCTACCGCGTCGAACGTCGTCGTCTCTAGCCAGTCGTTGATGCCCTGGGGCAGGCCGACGTCCAGCGTCTTGATCTCCGACCCCCACATCAGGTCGGCCACGCCCTCCAGGAAATACGCCAGACCGATGGTCGCCATGAACAGGATGATCGGTTCCTGATTGACCAGATGGCTGAACACGAATTTGTTCACCAGCCAGGCGAAGATCGCCATCACGACGACGGTCAGCAGGATCGCGGCCAAGGCAGGGACGGTCCAGCCGAAGTTATGGATGTCCGTGCCCAGCGTCGCGTTGATGAGGTGGGCGAAGGGAACCTGCCCGTTCTGGATGCCCACCAGCGTCATTGCGGCAAACAGCGCCATGACGCCTTGCGCATAGTTGAAGATGCCGGAGGCCTTGAAGATCAGCACGAAGCCCAAGGCGACCAGCGAATACATCACCCCCGCCATCAGCCCGTTCAGGGCCACTTCCATTCCAAAGAGGAGTTGGTCGGGCATGGGTCAGGACTCCTGATCGGTTTCGGTGACGGTGTAGCTGTCGGCGGTGGCCGTGACCTCGATCCACGGCTCGCGCCAAAGATCGCTTTGCCAGACGCCGGGATGCGCTTCGACGTAGGCCGTGGGGCGGCTGGCGATCAGGCGTGCAAGATCGCCCGCGTCCCCGCCGGAGGCAGTGCAGCTGTTGGTTGTCACGGTAATGTCGAAGGGGGTGGAGGGGGCGGTTGTGTCGCCGGCAAGCACGGCCTCGAACGCGGAGAGGCAATGCTGGACAAAGACGTCCCAGAGCGCATCCCCAGCGAAAGCCGGGGATGCGGAAAGCATCAGTAAGGCAGCGGCTTTTCCGGCGAGCCGATATTGCGATCGAGGGCCGGTTGCGGGTCGCGGTGCGCAGAGGAACCGCCGTCGATCCCCGGATTGGGGCCGGTCGCGGCGGGGCAGGTGCAGGCCGCCAAAAGCTCGTTCGCCTTCTCCGACCGTTTGCCGGCCGGCACCGCTTCCAGTGCAGATTTGGCCGCACGCAGGGCCCAGTCGATGTCGCCGTCCACATAGGGCGGCACGCGCTGGCCGTCCTCGGTCTTGGTTGCTTGGCGGACGTTGCGGCTTTCGTGCGCCGCCTGCTTGAAGGCCCCGAACACGGCCTCCCGCTCGTCTATGAGCAATTCCGACAGGTCGTCGGGGCGAAAGCCCTCCAACCGCTGAATCGTGAAGTCCGGCAGGCCGGTGTCGGCCCCCAGAATCTCGGCAAGGGTTCGTTTCAGCCAGTCGTGGTGATTGGACATATGCAGGTCTCCTTCCATCTGGAAGGGACAACGGGGCGCGCGACCTTGAGTTCCGAGGGGAGCCTGCGTCAATCATGTGCGACCCCCAGATAGGCGTCGATCACGTCCTGGTTGTTGCGCACCTCGTCCGGGGTGCCATCGCCGATCTTGCGGCCGTAATCCATCACGACCACGCGGTCGCTAAGATCCATGACGACGCCCATGTCGTGTTCGATCAGCGCAATCGTCGTGCCGAATTCGTCGTTCACATCGAGGATGAAGCGGGACATGTCCTCCTTTTCCTCCACGTTCATGCCGGCCATGGGCTCGTCGAGAAGAAGCAGGGAGGGTTGTGCGGCCAGCGCGCGGGCCAGTTCCACCCGTTTTTTGAGGCCGTAGGGCAGGCGGCCCACGGGCGTCTTGCGGATCGCCTGAATCTCCAGGAAATCGATGACGCGCTCCACGACGGCGCGGTTCTCGGTCTCTTCCTTCGCGGCTTTGCCCCACCAGATCGCCTGGGACAGGATGTTGGTGTTCATGTGGCCCAGCCGCCCGCACATCACGTTGTCCAGCACCGACATGCCTTCGAACAGCGCGATGTTCTGGAACGTGCGGGCGATGCCCTGTTGCGCGACCTCATAGGGTTTCATCTGCGGGCGGGGTTTGCCGCGGTACCAGACTTCGCCCTCCTGCGGGACATAGAACCCCGAGATGACGTTGAGCATCGATGACTTGCCCGCGCCATTCGGCCCGATGATCGCGCGGATCTCGCCCTCCCGGATGTCGAAGGAGATGTCCTTGATCGCCTCGACCCCGCCGAAGCGCAGGGTGATGTTGCGCAGGTCCATGACCGTGCCGCCGATGGTACGCCCGTCGGGGGTGGTGAAGGTGTCGGTGTCTAGCATGGAGTGTTGCCTCTAAGGCTGGGCGTGCTTCCGTCGCCGCGCGTCGGCCGGGAAAGTCTTTCTATACCGGCTCGGAAAGTCCGGATCGCAGCGATGGTAGTTCGCCAAATGGAGATACCCATCCGGGGCGGTTCGATGTATGCGAAGAAGGGTGTAGGTCGCTGCGGGTCGAAGTATTTGATGGCAGCGTAGTCGGTTCCGGCTTCGTCTGAATGTTCCTCTAGGATCCAGGGGCGGCGAAGGCCGTCAGCATCGGTCGAGACAAAGTGGAAACGTTCGGTAACCAGAACCTCGCCCTCGGCGGCCTCGATACCTGATCTCTGTTCGACCGTTTCGAACGGATGAAGCTCGTAGGCGCGAAGGAAGCCGCGCCCATCCTGATTAGCCTCGATCGAGGTAATCAAGGCTGCGGGCAGACGGTAGATGTCGCAGCGTCGGAGTGCTGAGGTCCATTGCGCTTGGTATGCTCCCACGTCCCAGACTGAGAGTGTCGTGGTGAAAGCCTCGTCGAGGTCTCCCGCGAGAATGCGTCCATGTGTCTCGCCGTCGTCCGAAGCATCTAGATCAATCGAGAAGGTCACTCCGCCGCCTCCAGCGTCTTCACATCCACCGGCACGACCTCCGCGTCGCACATCTTTACCGTCGCCTTGATCTTGCCCTTGCGGCCGTCCTCGTAGGTCACGTCGGTCTCGGTGTAGACCTCCTCCGCCCCAGAATAGAGCCCTTCGATCAGGTCGGCGTATTTCTCCTCGATCAGACGGCGCTTCACCTTCTGCGTCCGCGTCATCTCCTCGTCGTCGGCGTCCAGCTGCTTGTGCAGCACCAGGAACCGGTGGACCTGGCAGCCTGCCAGCATGTCGTCCTCGGCCACCAGTCTGTTCACCGCGTTCACGTGGTCGGTGATCGTGGCCAGCACGCGGGGGTGCTGGGCCAGCTCCTGGTAGGAGGCGTAGGCGATGTTGTTGCGCTCGGCCCAGTTGCCCACCGCCGTCAGGTCGATGTTGATGAAGGCCACGCAGCGGTCGCGCCCGTTGCCGAAGACCACGGCCTCGTAGATGTCGGGGAAGAACTTCAGCTTGTTTTCCACGAACTTGGGCGCGAACAGCGCGCCGGAGGCCATTTTCCCGACGTCCTTGGCGCGGTCGATGATCCGCAAATGGCCGGTGTCTTCCTCGATGAAACCCGCGTCCCCCGTGGCGACCCAGCCCTCCGGGTCCTTCGTGGAGGCCGTGCTTTCGGGGTTCTGGTAGTACTCCACGAAGCTGCCGGGCGAGCGGTAGAACACCTCCCCGTTCTCGGCGATGCGCAGCTCCACGCCCGGCGTCGGCGTGCCCACCGTGTCGGAGCGGACTTCGTTGTCCTTTTGCTGGGTGATGAAGACCGAGGCCTCTGTCTGGCCGTAGAGCTGTTTGAGGTTGATGCCGATCGAGCGGTAGAAATCGAACAGCTCCGGCCCGATCGCCTCCCCTGCGGTATATCCGACGCGCACGCGGGACAGGCCGAGGGTGTTTTTCAGCGGTCCGAAAACCAGCAATTCGCCCAGCTTGTATTTCATCCGGTCGAAGAACCCGACGTCTTCGCCGTCGAGCAGACGCGGCCCAACCCCTTTGGCGTGCGCCATGAAGTGGTCGAACATCGCCTTCTTGGGGCGGCTCGCGTCTTCCATACGGATCATCACCGACGTCAGTTGCGTCTCGAACACGCGGGGCGGCGCGAAGTAATAGGTCGGTCCGATTTCGCGCAGATCGTGCATGATCGTGTCGGCGGATTCGGGGCAATTGACGGTGAAGCCGGTGACCATGGCCTGCCCAATGGAGAAGATGAAATCCCCCACCCAAGCCATCGGCAGATAGGCCAGAACCTCGTCCGATTGGCGCAGGTTGTCGAAGCCGGACGACGCCTTGGAGGTCGACACGATATTGTCGTGGGACAGCACGACGCCCTTGGGCTTGCCCGTGGTGCCAGAGGTGTAGAGCATGACGCAGGTGGTAGCCCCCGTCTGCTGCGCGCGGCGGCGGTCCATCTCGGCCCGGTCGGCGTTGCGACCCGCTTCGCGCAGCGTCTCCATCGACGACATGACCGAATGATCGTATTTGCGCAGGCCGCGCCCGTCCAGATAGACGATATGGCGCAATCCCTCGATCCGGGCGCGCACCTCCTCCACCTTGTCCACCTGCTCCTGATCGCCGGCGATGACGAATTTGGCGGAGCAATTGCCCAGCACATAGGCGATCTCCTCGCCCACGGCATCCTGGTACAATGGCACGGGAATGCCGCCGGCGCATTGCACGGCGACCATCGACATATAAAGCTGCGGGCGATTGCGGCCGATTACGGCGACGTGTTCGCCGATTTCCAGCCCCAGACCGATCAATCCGCGGGCCATCTCCTCGATTTCGGTGCGGGCGTCGGACCACGTCCACTCCTGCCAGATGCCGTATTCCTTTTCACGGTAGGCGGCGGCATCGCCGAAGTCGGTCGCGTTGCGGTCCAGATAGGCCGGTATCGTGTGCAGGTCGGTCATGTCAGGTTCTCCCCCGCATCCCTCCCCGGATGCGGCCCTGGCTGACCATAGCGCACAGATTCCTTCACCTGTGTTTCCCAATCCTTACGAATTGTAACAACTTGCCGGTGCCGCATCCCGTGGTAGCGTCGCGCAATGACCACCGCCCGTACCCCAACCGCGCGCCTGACGCAGGCCGGTCTCAACCTGATCGGTCAGGCGCTTTCGATCTATGACGCGGACCTTCGGCTGGCGGTCTGCAACCGGCGGTTCCAGGCGATGTTCGACCTGCCCGACGCACTGTCGCAGCCTGGCGCGCCCTTTGCCGACACCATCCGGTTCTTGCTGGAACGGGGCGAATACGGACCCGTCGACGACATCGAGGCCATGTTGGCCGACCGCATCGCGCAGGCCAGCGCGTTCGAGCCGCATTACCTGGAACGCACGCGCCCCTCGGGGCAGATCATCTCGGTCGAAGGCTCCCCGCTGCCGCAGGGCGGGTGGGTCACCGTCTATACCGACATCACGGCTGCGCGCGCGCAGGAACGGCTGCTGCGCGCGCGCTCCGAAGTGCTGTCGGAGCAATTGCTGGAGCGGCACGAGGCGCTGGGCCGTGCCAATCGCCAGCTGGCCGCCACGAACGCCGCCCTGCAGGAGGCACAGGCCGAGGCGACGGAGATGGCGACGCGCATCCAGCTGACGACCGAAATGCTGCCTGCGCATATCGCGCGCCTGGACCGGGATCGGCGCTACACGTTTTCCAACCGGCGGTTGGCGGCGGTGATGCCGGGGTCGCGGTCCGACATCATCGGGTTGCGGATGGACGAGGCGCTGTGCCCCTCGACCTATGCCACGGTCGAGCCGCATCTGACACGCGCGCTGTCCGGCGAGGCGTCGGTGTTCGAGGTGACGCACGCCCCGTCGTCGCGGCGCATCCGCATCAGTTTCACCCCCGATATCGACGGGGAGGATGTCACCGGCGTCTATGCGCTGTCGGTCGACATCACCGAAGAGGCGCAGGCCCGTGCCGCCGTCAGCCAATCCGCCGGACGGCAGGTCGCGGCGCAGTTGACCAGCGGCATGGCCCACGATTTTGCGAACCTGCTGACGATCATCCTGGGGCAGAAGGACCGGTTATCTGGGTTGGACCTGCCGTCCGACGCGGCCAAGGCCGTGGCGGCGATCGGCGTCGCGGCGACGCGGGGCGGGGCGCTGATCGACCGGATCGCGGGCCTGTCCGGGCCGCGCGACCTGTCGCCGCGCGCCACCGACTTGCGCGCCTTCCTGGCCGAAATCGTCTTGCTGGCCGAAGCGTCGCTGCCCGCCGGCATTGCGCTGACGTGGTCGGTAGAGGGTCTGGATGGCCCGGTCTTTCTGGACCCCGAGGCGCTGCGCGATGCGGCACTGAACCTGATTTTGAATGCGCGCGACGCGATCGGTGCGCAGGTCGGAGATATCGCCCTGACCGCGCGAAACGTCCGCGATACCTGGGTGGACCTGACGGTGACCGACAGCGGGCCGGGGTTCAGCGCGCAGGCGCTGGACAAGGGATTGGAGCCGTTCTTCACCGAAAAAGGAGAGGACGGGACCGGGCTGGGTCTGTCGATGGTCTACGACGTGGTGAAACTGGCCGGGGGACGCACCCGCCTGACCAATGCCGATGGGGGCGGGGCGCAGGTCACCTTGCGCCTGCCCCTGCGCCAGCCGCCGCCTGGCCCGGCCCCGACGCTGATCCTGTTGGTCGAGGATGCACCCCACATCCGCGAGGCGGTGCGCGACCGGCTGGTGACGGCGGGTCATTCGGTTTTGGAGGCAGGCTCCGTCGCGGAAGCCACCGATTTGATGGACATCGACGGCATCGGCATGGTCCTGTCGGACATCATGCTGAAATCCTCCGAAACCGGGCTGGACCTTGCGCATCGCGCCGCCGCGCGGGGGTTGCAGGTTGCGCTGATGACGTCGCTGCCGATGGACGCGCCGCTCTACCGCGATGCGGTCGTGGATTGGCCGGTCATCCGCAAGCCCTTCAGCCTGGAAAAACTCGCGGCGGCCTTGGCATGAGGAGGGTGCCCCGATGACGCCGCGCATCGCCCTTCTGGACGACGATCCGGCGATCCGCGACCTGCTGGCCAGTGCGCTGGAGGCGGCGGGGATGCAGGTCGCCACCTATGCCCGCGCCGACGCGTTCGAGGCGGCGCTGCGCAAGTCGACACCGGACGTCTGCCTGGTCGATCTGGGGTTGCCGGACCGCGACGGCCTGGCAGTCGTGTCGCGTCTGGCGCTGGAGGGCGGGGCGGCGATCATCATCATTTCCGGGCGTGGGCAGGTGCAGGACCGGATCACCGGGCTTGAACTGGGGGCGGACGATTACGTCGTCAAACCGTTCGAGCCGGCGGAGATCGTCGCGCGTGTGCGGGCCCGTCTGCGCAAGGCCCCGGCGGCCCCATCGCGCAGCACCGCGACCTTCGGGCCCTTCGTGGCCGATTTCGACCGGTTCACCCTGTCCGGTCCCCCGGATCGGGTGAAGGGGGGCGAGGTCGCTTTCAGTCAGGCCGAGGCGGAGATTCTGCGCCTGTTCCTCGACCGGCCCCGCCGCCTGTTGACGCGCGCGGAGATGCAGGAAGCGCTGGGCGGGGCCGCGCACGACAGTTTCGACCGGGCGATGGACGTCCGCATTTCCCGCCTGCGCGCGAAACTGGGGGAGGATCCGAAGAACCCGGCGTTGATCAAGACGATCTATGGTGCGGGGTATATCTTCCTGGGCGACGTCGCCTGGTCCTGACGTCAGTGTCGCGCCAGGATCTTGGCGTGCAAATCCTTGATCATCCGACTGGCCGTCGTCTCGAACAGCGGGGGGATCAGCGCGTGGATCAGGGCGGCGGCCCCGGCCGCGAAGAGCGTTCCGGCAAAGCCCAGGGCGAAGCGCATGTGACCGAAATAGCTTTCCTGAACGGAGGCCGGGTGGTCGTGAAATCCGCGGATGAACTGGGCGATCTGGGTCATTGGAAGCCTTCGATGGATGAACTTCCGCCACTTTGCCCCAGCATCGCGGCAAAATCCTCCCAAAGAGGTTGATCGCAGTACGAATTCCGGGACATCATCCCAAACATGACTGATCTTATCGACGAAACGGATCGCCGTATCCTGCGGCAGCTGCAGAAAGACACCACGCCCAGCCTCGATACGCTGGCCGAAACGGTCGGTCTGTCGCGCAATGCCTGCTGGCGGCGGATCCGGCGGTTGGAGGCGGAGGGTATGATCCGGGAGCGGGTCGCCCATCTGGACGCGGAACTGCTGGGCCTGGGGCTGTCGGTCTTCGTGATGATCCGGGTGGGAAACCACGATGCGGGCTGGCTGGCGAAGTTTCAGGCCGTCGTCGCCGCGATGCCCGAAATCCAGGGCGCACACCGCATGACCGGCGATCTGGATTATGTGCTGCGTGTGCGGGTGCGCGACGTGGCGGATTACGACCGGTTCTACAAAACCCTGATCGGCCGGGTGCAGATGGCCGACATCTCGGCCAGTTTCGTGATGGAGGATATAAAGGACACCACCGCGCTGCCGATCTGACCGAACGGGCGCAGGTCGAACCCCCGCAGGATCTTAGCCCAGAAGAAGGCTGGTCAGGTCAGCGCGCGGGCGGCGTCGGCCAGGATGCGCAGGCCGGTCACGAGGTCCGCTTCGGCCGTGTCCTCGGCAAAATCGTGGCTGACCCCGCCGATGGATGGCGCAAAGAGCATCCCGACCGGCATCAGCCGGCTGACATTCGTGGCATCGTGGAGCGCGCCGGAGGGCATGTCGCGCCATTTACCGGGTGCATGGGTCCGGGCGGCGGTGCGCAGGGCTGAGCGGATCCCGTCGTTCATGTCCACCGGGGGCAGGCAGGCCGTGTCAGATATGGTCAGCGTCAGGCCGGTATCGCGCGCGACCCGATCCAACGCATCGCGGACCGCGATTTCCATCCGGTCGAGGCGGGCTGTTTCCGCATCGCGCCACTGCACCGTGAACCGCACACGACCGGGAATCGCGGACGGCGCATTGGGATGCACCGACACGTGCCCGATCGTCCAGACCGATTGGGGTGTGGCGACATTACGCAACGCGGTTCGAATGGCATGGTCGGCATCGGACAGGCCGCGCAAGGCATCGATGCGCAGGTGCATCGGCGTGGTGCCGGCGTGGTTTTGCTGCCCGGTCAGCGTGACATCGGTCTGACGCAGGCCAACGATGGCGCTGACGACGCCTGCGACCTGACCGGCCGTATCCAGAACGGGGCCCTGTTCGATGTGATGCTCCAGATAGGCGGTGAAACGCGCCGGGTCCAGGAAATCGCCGGTGGCGGGCAGGGCGCGACGGGCGTCCCCAAAGGTCAGGCCGCCGAGATCGGTCAATTTGTCTGCCGCCGACAGCGTCAGCGCCCCGGACCAGATTTCGGAGCCGGTGGTCGCACCAAAGCGCCCTTCCTCGTCCTGGAAGCTGACCACGGAGACATCCGAATTCGTCCGCGCCACTTCGAGCGCGGCAATCACGCCGAGCGCACCGTCAAGCCAGCCGCCTTCGGGTTGGGTGTCGGTGTGACTGCCCAGCAGCAGAGGGCCGCGCAGCCCCCAGACGTTGCCGGCGGGGTCGATGACCGGGTTCAATCCCGCGTCCGCGAACCGATCTGCCAGCCAAAGGCGCGCGCGCACATCGTCGGCATCGAAGGCGCGGCGAATAACGCCCCTGTGGTCACCGCTGACGCCTCCGATCGTGCGCAGGGCGTTCAGGTCCGACAGGAAACGGGCCGGGTCAGCGTCAGGCATAGTCCTTTTCCCGATGCCATCTCAGGTAATCGGGGTGGGGGCAGTGACGCGGGTCCACGTCGTCCAGCATCAGGCGCATCTGTGGGTTCACCAATCGCTCTATTGTCGGAAGATCCACCTTGTTGTGGGAAATCAGCAGCGAATGATCATCGGCCACACGGATCAGGCCACGGTCGAACATCCAGTGGAGCGTGCCTGAAAGCGCGATGCCGTTGCGAACCACGTCCGGGCCGCCATCGCGAACCGATCGGATATGACAGGCCTGCACCTCGGCCCGGCCGCCGCCGTTGCGCAGTCGCAAGCCCGAGATGGCGCAGCGACCCTTGTACGCCCGCCGGACCATGCGGGCGAAGGCGGCGTCGCGGGCGGGGCGGGACGTGAGGATGTGGCGTCGGTCGGTGGCGAAGGCCGCTTGGTCTTCGGCCATCTGTCGCAACGGTCCCGTCCGCGGATGGGCGTCGATGTCCGCCACCTCCCGCAGACCTTCGTTCACGATGGCGGCGAAGTCGGCGTCCGAGAGGCGGCGCACAGCTGCCGTGTTGTTGCCACCGCTGCCGGTCGGCAAGTTCGACTCGTAAAGACGTCCGTCCGGACGCTTGCGTGGCACGCGCGCCTCGAAATCCAGCATTTCGCGCAGGTCTAGATCGGCATAGAAGCGGTCTTTGACATGCGGATCTGGGCGTATATCGATCACCTTTTGCACGTGGGTATAGCCAAAGGCACCGCGACGGCCTTCGTAAAATACGACCCAGTCGCCGACGACTTCCTGCATCATGCCGAGATATTGTTTGGGGAAGTTGTACCATTGCCCGTGCGCGTCGTCATAGATCGACTGCGGGTTCTGGATCAGAACCGCATGGCTCAAACCTCCTCCACCATCGCCACGCCCGGTAGCGAGCGCAGCGCGCCCTTCACCTTGGGGTTCACCGGATAGAGATCGGGCAGGCGCAGTTCCACCTCGCCAGGCAGATCGTCTCCCAACAGGCACAGGTGCATCGGGCCGCGGCCGGCCGCGCCGCCTTCGCGCGACAGCCGGTCCAGCAGGCCCTGCAGGGGTCCGACGGCCTCCGCCTCCTCGACGAAGATGCGCAGGCCGATCTGGGGGCCACGGTCCACCGCCTCGTCCATCGGCGTGACGGCGCGGGCCAGAAGCTTGAGCTGATCCGCCTCCTGCGTGGCTTCCACCTGCAGGATCACGCGGCATCCCGCCTCCAGATGTTCGCGACTGGTGTCGAGCGTATCGGAGAAGACCATCGCTTCGTAAGCTCCGGTCGGGTCGCTGGCTTGCAGGAAGGCGAAACGGTTGCCGCGCGCGGACTTGCGCTCCTGGCGGGAGGATACGATGCCGGCCATCTTGGCGACCATCGCGCCGCCGCTCGACAGTCGGGACTGCACGTCGGCAAGGGTCATGACGTCCTGCCGCTTGAGCGCGGGCATGTAGTCGTCGAGCGGATGCCCCGACAGGTAGAAGCCGATGGCCTTGAACTCCTCCCCCAGACGCTCGGCCGGCAGCCAGTCGTCGCGGAAGGGCAGGCGGGGTTCGGGCAGGTCGTCGCCAGCTTCGCCGAAGAGGCTGACCTGATTGGACGCGCGTTGGTCGTGGATCGCGGCGGAATAGCTGACCAGACCGTCCAACGCCTCGAGGACCCGCGCCCGGTTGTCGTCGATTTCGTCGAACGCCCCGGCACGGGCCAGCATTTCCAGCGGGCGCTTGCCCACGCGCTTTAGATCCACGCGGCGGGCAAAGTCGTAAAGGGTGGAAAACGGCGCATCGCCGCGCCCATCGACGACCAGCCGCATTGCTTCGACACCGACGTTCTTGAGCGCGCCGAGCCCATAGACCAGCTTGCCGTCCGCCACACCAAAACGCGCGCCCGAGCGGTTGACGCAGGGTGGTACGATCGTCAGGCCCAAGCCGCCGCGATCGGTGCTCTTGCGCACTTCCTCGGCATAGATGGCGAGCTTGTCGGTCAGATGGATGTCGGAGTTCATGATGCCGGCCATGAATTCGACCGGATGGTTCGCCTTGAGCCAGGCCGTCTGGTAGCTGACGACGGCATAGGCGGCGGCGTGGGATTTGTTGAAGCCATAGTTGGCGAATTTGTCGAGCAGGGCCCAGACCTCGTTTGCCTTGGCCTTGTCGACGCCGTTCTTGGCCGATCCTTCCAGGAAGATCGGCTTTTGCGCGTCCATTTCCGCCTGGATCTTCTTGCCCATCGCGCGGCGCAGCAGGTCGGCCCCGCCCAGCGAATAGCCAGCCATTTCCTGCGCGATCTGCATCACCTGTTCCTGGTAGACGATGATGCCCTGCGTCTCGTCCAGAATGTGGTCGATGGAGGGGTGCAGGGTGTCGCGCTTGGACAGGCCGTTCTTGACCTCGCAGAACTTCGGAATGTTCTCCATCGGGCCGGGACGGTAGAGCGCGACCAGCGCCACGATGTCCTCGATGCAGTCGGGCTTCATGCGCCGCAGCGCATCCATCATGCCTGTCGATTCCACTTGGAAGACGGCGATGGTGCGCGCGGCCGAATAAAGCTCATAGCTGGCGGCATCATCCAGCGGGATCAGGTTGATATCGTTTTCGGTGCCCGGCGTGGGATCATAGAGTTTGCGCCCGTCGGCGGTCATGTGGATGTCGCGGCCCTGGCCCCGGATCAGTTCCACCGCGTTCTGCACCTGCGTCAGAGTTTTCAGGCCAAGGAAGTCGAACTTCACCAGACCGGCCTTTTCCACCCATTTCATGTTGAACTGCGTCGCCGCCATGTCCGAGCGCGGGTCTTTATACAGCGGCACCAATCGGTCCAGCGGTCGGTCCCCGATCACGACGCCGGCGGCGTGGGTCGAGGCGTTGCGCAGCAGCCCCTCCAGCTTCTCGGCGTAGTCCAGCAGACGCTTGACGGGATTCGAGCGTCCCTCGCGCCGGTCCTGTTCGCTTTCGCGCGCGGCCTCTCTCAGACGGGGTTCATCGGTCAGGGCCTTGGTGATCGAGACGGGTTTGACGCCCTCCACCGGGATCATCTTGGACAGCTGATCGCACTGAAAATACGACATGCCCAACACGCGCCCCACGTCGCGCACGGCGGCCTTGGACAGCAGCGCACCAAAGGTGATGATCTGACCGACCTTGTCGCGGCCGTACTTCTCCTGAACGTATTGGATCACCTCTTCCCTGCGATCCATGCAGAAGTCGATATCGAAGTCGGGCATCGACACCCGCTCGGGGTTCAGGAACCGCTCGAACAGCAGGGCGTAGCGCAGCGGATCCAGGTCGGTGATGGTCAGCGCATAGGCCACCAACGACCCCGCGCCCGACCCGCGACCCGGACCGACGGGAATATCCTGATCCTTGGCCCATTTGATGAAGTCGGCAACGATCAGAAAATAGCCGGGGAAGCCCATGCCTTCGATGATGCCCAACTCATAGTCGAGGCGTTTCTCGTACTCCTCGACGGGCGCGGCGTGCGGGATCACGGCGAGGCGGGCCTTGAGCCCTTCGACGGACTGGCGGCGCAACTCCTCGATCTCGTTGTCGGCGAATTTGGGCAGGATCGGATCGCGACCATAGGATTTGAACGCGCAGCGGCGCGCGATTTCGATCGTGGACTCAAGCGCTTCGGGCAAGTCGGCAAAAAGCGTGGCCATCTCCGACTGCGATGCGAAGTGATGGCGCGGCGTGACCTGCCGGCGCGGGGCCTGCTGATCGACATAAGCGCCTTCGCCGATGCACAGGAAGGCGTCATGTGCCTCGTGCATCTTGGGGTCCGGGAAATAGACGTCGTTGGTGGCGACCAGCGGGATGTTGCGGGCATAGGCCTGCTCGACGTGGAACCGTTCCGTCGGTTCCGGCGTGCGCTGGCGTTGCAACTCGATATAGAGCCGGTCGCCGTATATCCCGTGCAATCGGCCCAGCAATCCTTCGGCCTTGGCTTCCTGTCCGTCGGACACCAATCGGCCGATGGCCCCGTCCGGCCCGCCGGTCAGACAGATCAGCCCGTCGGAGAATTCGGCCAGCTCCTCGACCGTGACCTGCGGCAGAAGGTCCGGACGTTCGAGATACAGGCAGGAATTCAGGCGCATGAGGTTGCCGTATCCCGCCTCGTCCTGGGCCAGCAGGACGATCGGCGCGGGTTTGCGGGGCTTTTCCCCCGGACCCGCCGGATCATGCATCAGATCGATCTGGCAGCCCATGATCGGCTGAATGCCCCGGCCCGCGAGCCCCGTTGCCGCCTCCAGCGCGGCGAACATGTTGTTGGTGTCCGTGACGGCCACGGCCGGCATGTCGTGGCGCGCCACCAGATCGGGCAGGCCTTTCAGCCGAACAGCCCCTTCCAGCAGGGAATATTCGGTGTGCAGGCGCAGGTGGATGAATCGTGGATTGGGCATGGCCGGATCATACGAACCCGGCCCGGCGCGGGCCAGCCCCGTCAACGCCCAAGGAACGGGCAACGTGGCGGAATCGTCCCTTGGGTTGACCGGCTTTCGGCGATCCGTCGCCCGATCATAGCCTTTTCTTCCCGTAAACCATGGCGTTGCACCTGCGATCGGTTTCTTGTCAGGGTACCCTTCACGGAAGGGTTCAGTTTCCCAATCGCGGATTGTCGTCTTGACCAAGGTCTATCTTCCCCCCGTTGCGCTTCGGGTGTTCTTTTTGTTCTGCATCGTCGATGCCGGCTTCATCGCGGCCTTCGCCATCGGTCACGATGCGGGTTTGCCGGAGGCTTTCTGGCTGGGGCGGGACAGCGGCTGGCCGGAGCGTTTCAATTTCCTGAAGTGGGCTATCATCGCGGCGCTGTGCACAGGCGTGGCCGTGCGGTGGCGAAACCCGCTGTTCTTCGGCCTCGCGCTGGCCGCGCTTGTCCTGCTGTACGACGACTCCCGCCAATTGCATGAACGGTTGCCCGTACTGATTCTGGATGTGACGGGTCTGCGCAGGCTGGGGTTGCCCGGCGACCACATGCTGACATCTGTCGCGGTTTTCGGGGTGATCGGTCTGGTATGTGCTGCGCTGGTCGCGCTGTCCCTTCGCCTTGGCCCCGCGCAAAACCCCGAATCCGCGCGGCTTGTCCTGACCGACACGATCCGGCTGGTCGGATTGCTTGCGTTCTTCGGGATCGGCGTCGATCTGGTCCACGGTATCGTCGACAAGCTCTTGCCGGTCGCATCATTGCTCCTGACCGTGCTGGAGGAGGGCGGCGAGATGGTCTCTCTTTCACTTCTGCTGTCGTATTTTGCGCGGCAGGCCATGCTTCCGGAGCGTACGGGACGGGAACTTGCCGGTCGCCCAGCGTCCCGAGCGAAGACCCGGCCCACCGACGTGAGATAAAGCGCGCCGCCGATCGCATGGGGCGCGTGGGTCGCCAGGACGGCGACCCTGCGGAACCGTCGCGCGACCAAGCGTCCGGATCGGCAGGGCAGACTTGCAAATTGGCGTGTGGCCGGGTTTCATCGCACCGCCCTCTCTACGCCGCATCGGGGGGGCGGACCTCCCCATCCGGTATCGCGGCGAAAGACGACATGGACATTCCCTTCCGCCTGAACGGCGAAGACGCCACAGCCGTGACCGACGATCCGACGACGACCCTTCTGGACTGGCTGCGCGAAGATCGCGGCCTGACCGGCACCAAGGAGGGCTGCAACGAAGGCGACTGCGGCGCGTGTTCGGTCATCGTTACGGGCGACGACGGCACGCCGAAGGCGCTGAATGCCTGCATCCTGTTCCTGCCGCAGATCGCGGGCAAATCGGTCCGCACGGTCGAGGGGTTGGCCGGGCCGGACGGCGCGCTGCATCCGGTGCAGCGCGCGATGGTCGATGAACACGGGTCGCAATGCGGCTTTTGCACGCCGGGGTTCGTGACCACGATGGCGGCGGCCCACGCGCGCGGCGATACCGATCATCTGGACCAGATCGCCGGGAACCTGTGCCGCTGCACCGGCTACGCCCCGATCCTGCGCGCGGCCGAGGTGGCCGCGGATGCCCCGGTGCCCGACGCGATGACCGAGGGCCCCGTCGCCGGGTCCGATATCCTGGGATCCGACCATCATCATCCGCGCTCCGCCGACGACTTGGCGGCCTGGTACGTCGAAAACCCCGATGCCACGCTGGTGGCCGGGGCGACGGACGTCGGTCTGTGGGTGACGAAGCAGTTTCGCCCGCTGGGCACGCTGGCCTTCTTGGCCGGCTGCGAAGACCTGAAGGGCGTCGACGTCGGGGAAGATGAAATCTCCATCGGTGCGATGTGCGATATGGAGACGCTGCGTCACGCCATGGCCCCCCATCATGCCAGCTTTGCCGAGCTTTTGCGCCGCTACGGCAGCGTGCAGGTCCGCAACGCCGCCACCATCGGGGGTAACATCGCCAACGGCTCCCCCATCGGGGACAGCCCGCCCGCCCTGATCGCGCTGGGCGCGACGCTGCATCTGCGGCGCGGCGATATCCGGCGGTCGATGCCGTTGGAGGATTATTTCCTCGACTACGGCAAGCAGGATCGGCAACCGGGTGAATTCGTGGAGCGTGTGACGATCCCGCGGCAGGTCGACACGCTGGTTTGTCACAAGCTGTCCAAGCGGTTCGATCAGGACATTTCCGCCGTCTGCGGAGCCTTCGACATCGTCGTGGAGGCGGGCGTGATCGCCTCGGCCCGCATCGCGTTTGGGGGTATGGCAGGGACGCCCAAACGCGCCCGCGCGACCGAAGACGCGCTGATCGGGAAGGTGTTCGACGCCGCGACGCTGGCCGAAGCATCGAAGGCCCTGGGCACGGATTTCTCGCCGCTCAGCGACATGCGCGCTTCCGCCGCGTACCGGTTGCAGGCCGCGCAGGGAATGCTGCGGCGCCTGGCCGACCCGGCCCCGGCGATCCTGGAGGTGCGGGCATGACCGTCGCCAAACCCCTGCCCCACGAAAGCGCGCGCCTGCATGTGACCGGCGCGGCCCGCTACACCGACGATATCCCTGCCCCGAAGGGCTGCCTGCATCTGGCGTTCGGCCTGTCGGATGTGGCGCGCGGCACGCTCGACGCCTTGAACGTCGATGCGGTGCGGGCGGCCCCCGGCGTGGTGACGGTGCTGACGGCGCAAGACCTCGACCCGATGCCCGACTGCTCCCCTTCGCTGCACGACGAGCCGTTGCTGTGCACCCGGGAAATCCACTATGCGGGCCAGCCCTTGTATCTGGTGATCGCGGACAGCCACCTGAACGCCCGGCGCGCGGCCCGGTTGCACGAGGCGACCCTCACGCAAGGTGACGCGATCTTGACAGTCGAGCAGGCGCTGAAGGCGGAATCGTGGTTCGACGGCGGCCCCCGCGTCTGGACGGACGGCGATGTCGAGGCGGCTTTGGCGAAGTCGCCCCATCGCCTGACCGGGCAGATCGAGATCGGCGGGCAGGAACATTTCTATCTCGAAGGGCAGGCCGCCCTGGCCGTGCCGTCGGAAGCCGGAGAGATGCACGTCCTCACCTCCACCCAGCATCCCACCGAAATTCAGCACAAGGTCGCCGACGCGCTGGGTGTGCCGATGCATGCGGTGCGCTCCGAGGTGCGGCGCATGGGCGGGGGGTTCGGCGGCAAGGAAAGCCAAGGCAACGCGCTGGCCATCGCCAGTGCCATCGCGGCCCGTCTGACGGGGCGCGCCTGTCGGATGCGCTATGACCGGGACGACGATTTCGTCGTGACCGGCAAGCGACATGATTTCCGTATTGCCTACGAGGTTGGCCACGATGAGGCGGGCCGCGTTCTGGCGGTGAAGTTCAGGCACTGGACCCGCTGCGGCTGGGCGCAGGACCTGTCGCTGCCGGTGGCCGACCGCGCCATGCTACACGCCGACAACGCCTACGACATCCCGGCCATGTCCATCGAGAGCTGGCGGCTGCGCACGAACACGCAGTCGGCGACGGCGTTTCGCGGTTTCGGTGGGCCGCAGGGCATGCTGGGGATCGAGCGGGTGATGGACCACGTGGCGCACGCCGTGGGGCGCGACCCGTTGGAGGTGCGGCGGGCGAACTTCTACGCGGACGCCGGTGGGAATGTGGGAGCCTCCGGCGGGGATATTTCCGAAACGAAGAAGACGGGGCGGACGCATTACGGCCAGGAGGTGACGGACTTCTGCCTCGGGGACATCACGGCGCGACTGGCGGAGAGCTGCGACTACGCCGGGCGCCGGGCGCGGGTGGCCGAGTGGAATGCGGCAAACGATGTGCTCAAGCGCGGCATCGCGCTGACGCCGGTGAAGTTCGGAATCTCGTTCACGCTGACGCATCTCAACCAGGCGGGGGCCTTGGTCCACGTCTATGCCGACGGGTCGATCCACCTGAACCACGGCGGCACCGAGATGGGGCAGGGGTTGCATTCCAAGGTGGCGCAGGTGGCCGCCGACCGGTTCGGCTGCGACATGGCGCGGGTGAAGGTGACGGCGACGGATACGGCCAAGGTGCCCAATACTTCCGCCACGGCCGCCAGTTCGGGGGCCGATCTGAACGGTATGGCGGTCAAGGCCGCCTGCGACACGATCCGCGACCGGATCGCCGTATTTCTGGCCGAGGCGCATCAGGCCGATCCGGCCACCGTGGTCTTCGCGGGCGATGCCGTGACCGTCGGAGGCGAGAGCTATCCTTTCGAAAAGGCCGCGGCGATGGCTTATGCGGGTCGCGTGTCGCTGTCGTCTACGGGCTTCTACGCCACGCCCGACATCAGTTGGGACCGGGAGGCCGGGCAGGGCCGACCGTTCTATTATTTCGCCTACGGCGCGGCCTGTTCGGAGGTGGTGATCGACACGCTGACCGGTGAAAACCGCATCCTGCGCACCGACATCCTGCACGACGCGGGAGCGTCGCTGAACCCGGCGCTCGACATCGGACAGGTGGAGGGGGGCTTCGTGCAGGGTGCTGGCTGGCTGACGACCGAAGAGCTGGTCTGGGACGAGGCGGGCCGTCTGCGCACCCATGCGCCCGCGACCTACAAGATCCCTTGCGCGTCGGACGTGCCGCCGGTGTTCAACGTGACGCTGTGGGAGGGGGAGAACCGTGAGGATACGATCTACCGCTCCAAGGCGGTGGGCGAGCCGCCGTTCATGCACGGCATCTCGGTGCTGATGGCGTTGTCGGACGCCGTCGCCTCTTGCGGAAAATCCTACCCCGATCTGCACGCGCCCGCGACGGCGGAATGCATCCTGCAGACGGTGCGGGCAACGTCGTGACGCTGGACGTCGACGGGCTGACCGCTTTGATCGCGGCGCATGGTTCGATCGCGCGCATCCTGGTGGTGGACGCGCGCGGATCGGTGCCGCGGGGGGCGGGCACGTCGATGGTGGTCTGGGCAGACGGATCCGACGGCACGATCGGTGGTGGGGCGCTGGAGTGGCAGGCCATCACGGCCGCGCGCCAGACGCTGGCGACGGGCCGATCGCAGGTGCTGCGCATTCCCCTTGGGCCGGCGCTGGGCCAATGTTGCGGCGGGGCGGTGACGCTGGCAATCGAAGGTTTGGACAAGGTGCCAAGGGCACCTTGGGTGCGGCGGATCGAAGGGGCGGAGGATTGTCCCGACATGACCGGCTTCGCGTTCCGCGACGGATGGCTGCGGGAGGAGGCGCGCGCGCCGGGCCGTGCGATCTGGGTGTGGGGCGCGGGGCACGTGGGCGCGGCCCTTGTCACGACGCTTGCCCCCATGCCCGACCTGTCGGTCACTTGGATCGACGATGCCGCCGACCGCTTCCCGAACGTCCCCGACCCCGTCACGCAATTGCTGGCCACGGACATGCCCCGTGCGATGCACCATGCCCCGGCCGACGCCGACCACATCATCCTGACCTATAGCCACGATATTGATCTGGCGCTTTGCCATGCGGCGCTGTCGCATGGGTTCCGATCCTGCGGGCTTATCGGGTCGGCGACGAAATGGGCGCGGTTTCGATCGCGGTTGGGGGCTTTGGGGCATGAAAAACAGGCGATCGACCGCATCGCCTGCCCGATCGGCAACCCGGCCTTCGGCAAACATCCACAGGCCATTGCGGTGGGTGTCGCGGCCAGTCTACTTTCCCCGGAGTTGTCCCACGGGGCGGCAGGGGAGACGACCACGTGACCATTCTTCTGGAGTTGAGCGGCCTGACCAAGGCGTATCCCGGTGTGGTCGCCAACGATGACGTGTCGTTCCGCATCCGCGCCGGTGCGGTCCATGCCCTGCTGGGGGAAAACGGGGCTGGAAAGTCGACTTTGGTCAAGACGGTCTATGGGTTGGTGAAGCCGGATCACGGGATGATGACCCTCAAGGGCGCGCCCTTTGCCCCCGAGGAGCCGCGCGCGGCGCGGGCGGCGGGCGTCGCGATGGTGTTCCAGCATTTCAGCCTGTTCGAGGCCCTTTCGGTGGCCGAAAACGTCGCGTTGGGCATGGAAAATCCGCCCAAATTGCGCGACTTGGCCACCCGCATCCGCGCCGTGTCGCAGGAATACGGACTGCCGTTGGACCCCGACCGCCGGGTCGGTGACCTGTCCGCGGGGGAGCGTCAGAGGGTCGAGATCATCCGGTGCCTGCTGCAGGACCCCAGCCTTCTGATCATGGACGAGCCGACGTCCGTCCTGACCCCGCAGGAGGTGGAAATCCTGTTCGCGACGTTGCGCAAGCTGTCGCGGGAGGGGACATCGATCCTCTATATCTCTCATAAACTGGAAGAAATTCGCAGTTTATGCGACGCGGCCACGATCCTGCGCGGCGGCAAGGTGGTGGGCGAGGTCGACCCGCGCACCACCTCGGCCGCCGATCTGGCCGAACGGATGGTCGGAACCAAGCTGACCGCACCCAAGGCCACGGGCGGGGCGGTCGGGGATGTCGTCCTGCAGGTCGCGGCCTTGTCCATGCCGCCCGCATCGCAGTTCGGCACCCCCCTGCGGGACATCGCGATGACCGTGCGCGCGGGCGAGGTGCTGGGCATCGGCGGCGTCGCGGGCAACGGGCAGGACGAACTGCTGGCCGCCCTGTCCGGGGAGCGGACATCGGCAAGGAACACCGTAACGATGGACGGTATGGACCTGTCGCGGTTGGCCCCGACCGCGCGGCGCAAAGCGGGGCTTCTGACCGGCCCGGAGGAGCGTTTGGGCCATGCCGCGGTGCCGGACATGACGCTGGTGGAAAACGCCGCGCTGACAGGGGCGGCGCGGCGAAACATGCTGTCGGGCGGGTTCCTTCATTGGGGGCGTGCGCGCGGCTTCGCCGACGAGATCATCGCCAAATTCGACGTCCGCACCCCCGGCAACCATGTCGCGGCGCGGTCGCTGTCGGGGGGAAACCTGCAGAAGTTCGTGATCGGACGCGAAGTTCTGCAAGACCCGCGCGTCCTGATCGTCAATCAGCCGACCTGGGGGGTCGATGCACTGGCCGCCGCCGCCATCCGGCAGGCGTTGCTGGATCTGGCCGGACAGGGGGCAGCGATCGTCGTGATATCACAGGATCTGGATGAACTGCTTGAGATATCGGATCGCTTTGCGGCCCTGAATGGCGGGCGACTGGGGGACGCGGTGCCGACAAACACCCTGACGATGGAGCAAATCGGCCTGATGCTGGGCGGGGCGCATGACACCAGACCTGCGCAGCGGGCGGAGCCTGCGCATGTGTGACGTTGAGAGCGCATCGAGGTCCTTTCCCGGCGTGACATCGACGCGGCCCGAAGGCGTGCAAGCGTGATCCGGCTGGAGCGGCGACCGACCCCATCGCGGGCCTGGGGTGCGGCCTCCCCGCTGCTGGCGGTCGCGTTGACGATGGTGGCGGGTGTATTGATGTTCGCGGCTTTGGGCAAAGACCCGGTGGAAGCGCTGCGTACGATCTTCTGGGATCCTGTGTTCGGGGAGTTCGCCTGGTATTTTCGCGGCCAGCTTTTGGTGAAGGCCGGGCCGCTGATCCTGATCGCGGTGGGCCTTGCCATGGGATTCCGCGCGGGCGTCTGGAACATCGGGGCGGAAGGCCAGTATATCGTTGGCGCAATCTGCGGGGCCGCCGCCGGGCTGGCGTTCTATCCGTCCGACAGTTGGCTGATCTTCCCGTTCATGGTGATCTGCGGCGCGCTTGGCGGGATCGCCTGGGGGATGATCCCGGCACTGCTGAAGGTAAAATTCGGGACCAACGAGATTCTGGTGTCATTGATGCTGGTCTATGTGGCCGAGAATCTGCTGGCGTCGGCGGCGGTCGGCTGGCTTCGCAATCCGGATGCGGTGGGTTTTCCAGGCTCCCGCAACCTGTCGCGGTGGGACGCGTCGTCGAACCTCGAGTTGATCGCGGGGACCGGCCTGCACTGGGGCGGGGTGGCGGCGATCATCGCGGTGATCTTTGCCTATGTCCTGCTGACGCGACACCTGATGGGCTTTCAGATCCGACTGGCGGGCGCGGCCCCGCGCGCGGCGCGGTTCGGCGGCGTGAACACGGCGCGGCTGGTGGTGTTCTGTCTTGGCTTCTCGGGGATGCTGGCCGGGCTTGCGGGCCTGTTCGAGGTGACGGGACCGGCGGGGCAGGTAAGCATCGACTTTGCCTCCGGTTATGGATTCACTGCGATCATCGTGGCATTTCTGGGCCGGCTGAACCCGCTGGGCATCGTGGCGGCGGGGCTGCTGATGGCGTTGACGTACGTGGGCGGGGAAGCGGCGTCGGCCAATCTGGGCCTGCCGGGGGCGGCCATTTCGGCATTCCAGGGGATGCTGCTGTTTTTCCTGCTGGCGGTGGATGTGCTAACGAATTTTCGGGTGCGGATCTGGCAGGGGGCGACGGCATGACCAAGATGGATAGACCAGATGGGCTTGGCCTGCTGTGGATCGCGGTAGGGGCGGGGCTGACGCTGCTGTTCGTGGTGGTGACGGTCCTGGCGGTTGTCGGAAAGTCGGCCCTGTTGGAGTTGACGTCGACCGGCGTGGGACAACCGAGCGCTGCCGCGCCCGTCATCGCCGGCGGGCTGACAACCGTCTTGCTGATTGCCGGGCTCTTCCGTTGGCGCGGGGTGCGGAAGGTTCGGATGTGGATGCTGACGGTCCTGGCGGGTCTGACCTGCGCGGCTTGGATCGTGTTTCTGGCAAACGTGGGCAGCGGCAGTGTTTGAACGCGAACGTCGGAGGAGCCGGACGTGACACATGCGAAACTCGCCCCCGTAATGGGGCTGATGATGGGCGGGATGATCCCGTTGATGATGCATGGGCAGATGGGCGGGGCCGGGGCGGCTTTCCTTCTGAGCCATGTCGTGTTGGGCCTTGCAGCCCTGACGCTGGCACTGGTGGTTCCATCGGTGCGACGCTGGGTGGGCCGTCATAAACCGACGCGCGCGATGGGGCTCAAGATGGGGCTCGGGGCGTTGGTCGGATTTGCCCTCATCTGCTCACACTGCTTGGTCACGTTGCACGGGACGATCTGAATGGACCTCTCCTCGATCTCCCCCACCCTGCTCATCGCCTCTCTCATGGTCGCAGCGACGCCAATCCTGTTGGCGGCCCTCGGCGAGATGGTGGTCGAAAAATCAGGCGTCCTGAACCTCGGGGTCGAGGGGATGATGATCATGGGGGCGGTCTGCGGGTTCATCGCGTCGGTGGAAAGCGGGTCGCCATGGCTGGGGTTTCTGATGGCGGCCGCCGGGGGCGCGGTCATGGCGCTGCTGTTCGGTTTTCTGACGCAGGTTTTGCTGTCCAATCAGGTGGCGACGGGGCTGGCCCTGACGCTTTTCGGACTGGGGCTGTCGGCGCTGCTGGGACAGGGATACGTGGGCATCAAGGCCAATTCGTTGGGGCGGATCGACTTGGGCTGGCTGTCGGATTTGCCGTTCGTGGGCCGGGTCGTCTTTGGCCACGACCCCATCGTCTATCTGTCGCTGGCGTTGGTCGCGGTGGTCTGGGCGTTCCTGAAATACACCCGCGCGGGTCTGGTGCTGCGGGCGGTGGGTGAAAGCCACAACGCGGCGCATGCGCTGGGTTACGGCGTGCGTCATGTGCGGTTGATGGCGATCGCGTTCGGCGGCGCCTGCGCGGGTCTGGGCGGCGCGTATCTGAGCCTGGTGCGCGTGCCTCAATGGACCGAAGGGATGACCGCCGGGGCCGGGTGGATCGCGCTGGCCATCGTGGTCTTCGCATCTTGGCGGGCGGGGCGCGTGTTGGCGGGTGCCTATCTTTTCGGCGGAATCACCGTGTTACAGCTTAACCTGCAGACGGCCGGGGCGTCGGTGCCGGTCGAATTGCTGTCGGCGGCCCCGTATCTTGTCACCATCCTCGTCCTCGTGCTTATTTCGCTGCGCGCCGGACGGGCGGGGGTCGCCCCTGCCGACCTCGGCAAACCATTCCACGCGTCGACGTAAGATCGGCGCGGGTTCCAACGGGAGAGACAAGATGACACTCAAGACACTTCTGGCCGGCGCGATGGCGCTCGGCCTCGCCGCACCCGCGCTGGCGCAGGACGACCCCGTCAAGGTCGGCTTCATCTACGTCGGGCCGATCGGCGACGGCGGGTGGACGTTCCAGCACGATCAGGGCCGTCTGGCGGTGGAGGAGGAGTTCGGAGACCGGGTCGAGACGGTGTTCCAGGAGTCGGTGCCCGAGGGCGCAGACGCCGAGCGCGCGATCACGCAGATGGCGCTGGGCGGGGCGGACATCATCTTCACCACGTCCTTCGGCTATATGGATGCGACGAATGCGGTGGCCGAGAAGTTCCCGGATGTGAAATTCGAACACGCGACCGGCTTCAAGCGGGAGCATCCGAACGTCGCGACGTACGACGCGCGGTTCTACGAGGGTCGCGCGGTGACCGGCACGCTGGCCGGGTACATGACCGAGACCAACAAGATCGGCTACATCGGATCCTTCCCGATCCCGGAAGTGATCCAGGGCATCAACTCCAGCTTCCTTCACGCGCAGAAGGTCAATCCGGACGTGGAGATGGTCGTCACCTGGGCCTATACCTGGTTCGACCCCGCGAAGGAGGCTGACGCGGCCCGCGCCATGATCGACCAGGGCGTCGACGTCATCCTGCAGCACACCGACTCCACCGCGCCGCAAGCCGCCGCACAGGAGGCAAACGCCAACGGGGGCCGTGTGTTCACCTTCGGTCAGGCGTCCGACATGATCGCCTTTGCCACCAACGAAGACGGCACGCCGGGTCCGCGCATCGCGTCGATCATCGACGATTGGTCGCCCTATTATATCGAACGTGTGGGCGCGGTCATCGACGGCACGTGGGAGCAGCAGGCCAGCTGGGGCGGCATGCCCGAGGGCGAGGTCGTCATCGGCGAGATCACGGATGCGGTCCCGGCCGAGGCGAAGGCCGCCGCCGAGGAGATGATCGCGGCGATCACCGACGGCAGCTACCACCCGTTCACCGGCCCGATCAACAAGCAGGACGGTTCGGTCTGGCTGGAGGATGGCGAGGTGGCCGACGACGGCACGCTGGCCGGCATGGATTTCTACGTCGAAGGCATCGCGGGCGATATCCCGAACTGATCCTTTGTGGATTAACGGCCCAACGCCCGGCGGATCACTCTGCCGGGCGTTTTGTTTTGTGGCTCAGCGTCGAATACGGCATCTGGCGCCCGACACGCAGTCCCCGGTGGCCCCGTCGATCACCTCCGAATGCCCCGGCTCGCCTTCGGGCAGGGGGACGCCGTCGGCAAGCAGGAAGCGGACCGAATGGCCGCCGTACAGGCCGGCCGGAAATCGCGGGATCGGCGCGGTGATGCGATAGGTTCCGTTCGACATCGGTTCGATCAGGTCGCGTTCCAGCAGTTGCAGCAATCCAGCCTGCTGGGGCAGGATGTCATAGGGCGCGACCTGGCCCGAAGCCGTCACGTCCTTCGGGTCGATCTGAATAACCCCGCCGGGGTAGAAGCGGTTCAACTGGCGCAAAAGACGGGCATAGCCGCCGTCGTCAGTTGCGTCGGGCACGAAGGTCAGCTTGCGATCCCGTCCGCCTTGCAATTCGATCTGGTCTCCGTTGCCAAACTGGACCGTGATGCCGTTGGCGGACCGGCGGTCGCGCGCAGGTTCGGTGCCGGACGGAAGCGAGATACGGTCGATGGAGTAGGAGCCGACGACCGCCGCGACCGGGTGATCCAATCGTTTGGCCAAGGCGGCCTTCGCACGCAGCGCGGCCCCGCTGCCGCTGTCCCACCGCTCTCCGGGCAGGCAGCCCCGTTCGGGCACGAAGGTGACGCGATCGGACGGCAGACCGGTCGTGCCCAGGCCGTCGGCCCGGGCCATGCCGACGAATGTCTCGATACGGTCCGTGGCACCGGTAAACCGCCAGATCATGCCTTCATAGGCGCTTGCCACGACATAGAGCGGCGTCTCGCCCGGCTCGACGATCACTTCGGCCGTATAGGTCGTCTTGTCCTGACCGGCGACCGTGACGGTCGACAGGGCGGTCGCGTTATAAGCGCTTAGCAGCAGGACCGTCGCCTCGTCGGAGGCGGGCGGCAGAGTGCAGGGCTCGTCACCCATCGCGTCGGCCAGCCGCCGTTCGATCCGAGTGCGTGGATTGCTGCTGCGTTGCGCGTCGACCGGGGGCAGGGCTTCGACGGCGGCGATCACAGCCTGAACCTCGGCGACGGTCGTCCGACCGTCCCCATCCACGTCATAAAGCATCGGATCGCCCACCGACGCCTGTTCGCCGTTTTGCCGTGGGGGCATCCGGGGTTCGACCAGTCGCGCGATATCGCTCACCGACATGCCGTCCGGATCACGCCCTGCCATTACAAGCGTCAGTTCCGCCCTGTCCCCGGCCCTCAGGAAGGGGGCCTGCCGCGTCGCTTCGTCGGGCGAGATGGTGAGGTCGCCGTTCGTATCGAAGCGAAGGATCTGCGCGATGGCCTGCGCACGCTGCTGAGCGCGGGCCATGTCCCGTCGGATGTCGACTTCGGTCTACGTGACGACGCCATCGGTGCTGTGCTCGTAGATATTCCGAAGCAGCCCGCGCAAGACGCGGTCCGGCTGATTTGCGATCGATCCACGGATCGCATCGGGCAGCGCTTGAACATGGGCGGTCGCGGCGGATACGCCCGGATCGGCCGTGGCGGTCTGTGCATCCGCCAGGCCGGGCAAGGTCGTCGCCAGAGTCAGCAGGGCAAGGACAGGGTGGCGTCGTGATATCATCGGGATCTCCTGTGCAGGCGGTCCTGATGGCGGAAGATTTCGGCAATTTTGTGAACGACTTGCACACATGTGACCCCCGGCAACCTGCGCCGCCGGGGGTCCTCGCTTCAAGGGAGGATCTACTTGGGAAGGGTCGTGTCAGCCGGCCGGGAGGAGGCCGGCATCGACCGCGGCTTGCAGTTCGACATCGCTGAGGACGCCGTCGGCATCGGTGTCGATGGCCGCGAAGGTGTCGGTGGTGGCGTCCGGGAACGCGACCTGCAGCTCCTCCAGGGTGACATTGCCGTCTCCGTCCGTGTCCATCGCGCTTTGCGCCATGGCGGGCGCGGCAAGGGCAAGGGTCATGGCGGTCGTTGTCAGAATGGCTTTCATCGTATCTTCTCCTGTTTCAGTCACATGGTTCGGACGCTTGGGACGTCCGCCTTCTGTTGATCGCATCCGCGGCCCCGGCGCCTCCCGTCCCGTGTCACAGACCGGTTTCACGCGCACCGCCGCCGGTTCGACCACTTGCGCTGTGCGTGATCCCGCGCGGCCAAGCCACTTGGGGGTCCGTCGGCGGAAACGCCCGCCCGGGGTGAACCCGTTCCGGCCTCTTTCCGCCGGATCGCGATGTGGTATCGCCCCTTCCCGCCGCGGCGTGTGCGGGGCAAAGTCGGGGCGAAATCGCCGTTTTCGGCAATCCGGAGCCCGAACCGATGCATCTTGAGACAATCGTCGACCTGTCCGCCCATCCGATCGTCGGCCGCGGCTATGCCGATCGATGCCGCGCCACGCTGGAGACGCAGGGCGTCCTGGCGCTGTCGGGGTTCGTCCGACCGGATGCCCTGGTCCGAATGCGCACGGAGGCGCAGGCCGGGCAGAAGAAGGCATATTTTTGCACCCAGAACCATTCCGTCTATCTGACGCCGCCCGACCCTGACCTGCCCTCGGATCACCCGGTCAACCGTCAGGTCGTGTCGTCCAAGGGCTGCATCTGCGACGATGACGTCGGGCAGGCGTCTCCACTCCGGCTTCTCTACGACGATCCGCAGTTCCGGGACTTCGTGCGGACCGTGACCGGAGAGGACGGGCTGCATCCCTACGCGGACCCCTTGTCGTCGATCAACATCCACTACGCAGGGCGCGGGCAGGAGCTGGGCTGGCATTTCGATAATTCGTCCTTTGCGATCACGCTGCTGATCGAAAAACCCGACGCGGGCAGCCGGTTCGAATACGTGCGCGATCTGCGCGATGCCGACGCCGGAGAGATGAACGCGGATGGTGTCGCCGCCCTTCTGGACGGTACGATCACGCCGGAGGTGCTGGAGATGGAGCCGGGAACACTGGTCCTGTTTCGGGGGCGCAATTCCCTCCACCGCGTGTCGCCCAACGAAAGCGATACGGTTCGGATGCTGGCGGTGCTGGCCTATAATTCGCAATCCGGTGTCGCCTTGTCGGAAAGCGCGCGGATGACGTTCTACGGGCGACTTAGCTGACATTGCGGCAGCTGCGCGCGCCGCGAGCGACGGGGCCATTTGCGGCACCGCCGGTCTGGCGCTGGGCCGGGGAAATGGGTTCCCCGATCGCTTTCTTCGCGCTAGGTGTTTGGCATGACACGGATAACCAGCCACGACGGCACCGCCCTTTCGCCATTGTGTTTCGGCACGATGCAATTCGGCGGCCGTGCCGACGCGACCGAAAGCCGGGCGATGTTCGACGCCTGCCGGGCGCGGGGGATCACCTTCTTCGACACGGCCAACGTCTATACCGAAGGCGCGTCCGAAACGCTTCTGGGGGACTTCGCGCAAGGCGAGCGGGACAGCCTGATCATCGCGACCAAGGCCGCGTATTCCGGCGGGGCCGGGCGCCGCAACATCCTGGACAGTCTGGAGACGAGCCGGTCACGCATGAAGATGGACGTGATCGACGTGCTGTACCTGCACCGATGGGACGCGGACACGCCGCTGGAGGAAAGCTTCGAGACGCTGGCCGAAGTGCAGCGAGCGGGCAAGGTCCGGTACATCGCGGTCAGCAACTTCGCGGCCTGGCAGGTGGTGAAGGCGCAGGGCGTTGCCGCGACCTTCGACACGCGCATCGATATGATCCAGCCGATGTATTCGCTGGTCAAGCGACAGGCCGAAGTGGAAATCCTGCCCATGGCGCAGGATCTCGGGATCGCGGTCGCGCCTTATTCTCCGTTGGGGGGCGGACTTTTGTCGGGAAAATATGCCGATGGCGGAACGGGTCGCCTGACCGAAGACGATCGCTATGCCGTCCGGTACGGCCCCGAATGGATGCATCGCACGGCGCGCGACCTGACCGCGTTGGCACAGGAGGTCGGGCAGTCGCCCGCGACCCTTGCCGTGGCCTGGGTGATGGCGCATCCAGCTGTGACCGCCCCGATCGTCAGCGCGCGCACCGCCGCGCAGTTGGAGCCGTCGCTGGCGGCACTGGACCTGACGCTGGATGCGGAGATCATAGCGCGTCTGACCGCACTTTCGCCGACGCCCGCGCCCGCCACGGACCGTCTAGAGGAAGTCTGATTTTAGTTTGACTGGTAATTTTCATGGTCGCTTGTCCGCGCGACGACCATTGTGACAGGGTGCCGCCGTGGAGTGTGATTTTCTGATAATTGGCGGTGGGATCGCCGGAGCATCGGCCGGGGCGGCCCTTGCGCCGTTGGGCCGCGTCGTCCTGTGGGAGGCGGAGGCCGGGTTCGGGCACCACGCGTCGGGCCGGTCGGCCGCATTGTTCGAGGAAAGCTATGGCCTGCCGGCGGTTGTCGCGCTGAACCGTGCCTCGCGTGCCGATCACGAGGCGGGGGGCTGGATGTCGCCGCGCGGCCTTATGCTCCTGGGGTTCGACGGCCAAAACGCGGCGTTCGAAAGCGACGTCGCCACGATGGGGCTGGAACGGATTTCGATCGAAGATGGGCGGGCCAAGGTGCCGATCCTGTCGTCTGCCGTTGCGCAGGCCGCGTTTCACGCGGACGCTTATGATCTAGACACCGATGCGATGATCCAGCGTGGCATACGTGCCGTGGCCAATGCCACCCCAGGCCGCCGGATTGACCGCATCGAACGGATCGCCGGCGGATGGTGCGTGACGGCGGGCGACGCAAATATTACCGCGCGCCAGATCGTGAATGCCGCCGGCGCATGGGCGGATGCGGTCGCCGTTTCGGCGGGCGTCCAACCTTTGGGGCTGACGCCGCTGCGCCGGTCGATGGCACGGTTGCGCGCCCCTGGCGGACATGACGTGTCGGGTTGGCCGATGATCTTCGGCGTCGGAGAATCCTGGTATGCCAAACCGGATGCGGGTGCCCTGATCGTCTCCCCAGCCGAGGAGGTCGCATCGGAGCCGGTCGACGCCTATCCCGACGACATGACCCTGGCCGAAGGGCTGGACCGGTATCAGGCCGCCGTCACCGAAGCCGTCACCCGACCGATGGCCACCTGGGCGGGGTTGCGGACCTTCACGCCGGATCGTTGCCTCGCCATCGGGCCGTCGGACGTGGATGGGTTCTGGTGGTGCGCGGGGCAGGGTGGATACGGATTTCAGACGTCGCCGGCGGCCGCACGCCTACTGGCGGACCATGTCGCGGGCCGCGGGTCGGAATTCGAAAGCGCGACTGTCTCCGCCCTCGATCCGGGGCGGTTCCGATGATCCGGCGCATCCGAACATCCGACATGACACCGTCCGCCGACGCGGACGGACGGATTACTGCGCCTTCGGCGGATCGCAACCGCGATGCCATCCTCCAGGTCTTGCTGCCCAGACTGCCGCGAAAGGGCGACGTTTTGGAAATCGCATCGGGCACGGGCCAGCATATCGCGGCATTGGCGGCGCATCGCCCCGACCTCGACTTTCATCCCAGCGATCCCGACCCGGCGCGGCGCGCGTCGATCGATGTGCGTTGCAAGGGTCTGCCGAATGTGGCTCCGGCGGGTGACATCGATGCGGGGCAGGCCGGATGGGCCATTGCGAATGCTGCCGACATGGTTCTGGTCGTCAACCTGCTGCATCTGATTTCGGATCCCGAAATGGCGGTGTTGCTGGACGAGGCGGCGCAGGCGCTGGCCCCCGAGGGTGTCTTGGCGATCTATGGCCCATTCCTGCGGCAGGGCCGTACGACAAGCGATGGGGATGCGACATTCGATGCGGACCTGCGGGCGCAGGATCCGGCGATCGGCTACAAGGACGTCGATGTCGTGCGGACGGTTCTTCAGGTGCTGGAATTGAACGTCGAAATCGTGAAGATGCCGGCCAACAATCTGATGGTGCTGGCGCGTGCGGGGAAGTTCACCGGTCTTTGACCGTCACCCGCGATCGACGTCTGCCAATCGCCCCCGAAGATCATCGAGAGTTGCCTGCTGCGCATCGTCCAGCGGGGCCACCCGCGACCGGAAGAGCGTGGCCTGGCTGTCGTGGATCATCCCATCCGATAGAACCTTGAGGTGGTTGGCGCGCAGCGTTTCGCCGGTGGAGGTGATATCGGCGATCACCTCGGCCGTGTGGTTCAAAACGGTGCCTTCGGTCGCGCCCTGACTGTCCACCAGTTGATAATCTGCCACACCGTTGGCTTGCAGGAATTCGCGGACCAGACGGTGGTACTTGGTCGCGATGCGCAGACGGTGCCCATGGGTGGCGCGAAACTGCGCAGCGGCCGCGTCAAGATCATCGAGCGTGTCGACGTCGATCCATATCTTGGGGACGGCCAAGATCAGATCGGCGTGTCCGAACCCCATCTTGGCCACAACCTCCACCCGGTCGGCCCAGCGGGTGAGTTTTTCGCGTACGAGGTCGCTGCCGGTCACGCCCAGATGGATGCGCCCGGCGGCCAGTTCCCGGGGAACCTCCCCTGCCGACAGCAGGACCAGCGCGATGTCGGCACCTTCGACCTTTCCTGCATATTCGCGGTCGGATCCGGTGCGCGACAGGATCAGGCCGCGATCGCCGAACCATTGAAACGTCTTCTCCATCAGCCGTCCCTTGGACGGCACACCCAGGCGGATCATGCGATGTCCCCCAGCAGACCGGGTCGGATCACGCCACCGACGGCCGGAATGGACCGGCCCGCGCCCAGCACCGCCGTCAGCGCATCGTAGCGCCCGCCGGTCGCCAGCGGCGGCAGATCGGGGCGCGTGGGTGCGGCGAAGGTGAAGGTGAAGCCGTCGTAATATTCCATTGCCGAGCGTCCGCGCGCGGGCGCGAAGGACAGCTGCGCCGGGTCGTGGCCCCGCCGCGACAGCGCGTCGGCCCGTGCCTCCAACCGGTCGACGGCCCCGTCCAGGCCCGGCAGGTCCACAGCCATGTCGCGCAGCGGCGACAGCGCGGCGGCCATCGGCCCGTCCATGTTCAGGATCATGGCAATCACCTCCGCCTCCGTCCGGTTGATGGGCGGGGTCGCCGCATCTTCAACCAGCGACAGGGCGCGCGCCGCGATTTCAGCGGTGCCGCGCAGGCCCACGGGTGTGCCGGCCGCGTCGATCAGGGTTTCGGGGGCGGTCGTCTGCAATTGCGCCAGCATGACGGAGCGTGTGGTCGTCGGCGGAATCGCCCCGGTGTAGCGCTCCATCAGCCGGCGGAACCGGATGGGTCGCCAAAGATGACGGCGCAGGGCGGCGCGGCGGCGCGCGCTGGTCGTCAAGGCTTCGATGGCGGCGATCAGGATGCCCAGATCGCCCGTCGCGGGCAGCGCGCCCCAGGGGGCCATCGCGCGCGCGATCAGGTCGAACACCTCCGCATCCGCCGCCGCCGGGTCGCTGCCGTCGAACACCTCATAGCCGACCTGCAGATATTCGCGGGGTCGACCCTCGTCGATTTCCTGACGCCGGAACACTTCCCCGGCATAGGCATACCGGGCCGGATCCGCGCCGTTGGCCATGTGGGCCTGCACGACGGGAACGGTGAAATCGGGGCGCAGCATCGTCTCACCGGTCAGGGGGTCGGTGGTGGTAAAGGCGCGGCCTCGGATGTCTTCGCCGTAAAGGTCGAGCAAGGTGCCCGCGGGCTGCAGGATCTCGGTCTCGACCGGCTGCGCGCCCGCGTCGGTGAACTGCCGCAGAAGGTCGGCGGCGCGTTCCCGGTCGATGGCGGAAATCACGAGAGCAGCTTCTGGAGGAACGGGACAAGCTCCGCGAGCGGCACTTCCGACTGCGACGGGTTTTCCTTCCATTCCTCCAGGCTCGCGTCCTGTGCCAGCTTTGCGCCAAGGATCAGATCCTTGACCTGCACGACATCGCGCGCCGCCTCGTCGGTGCCTTGGATGATCGCCGCCGGGGAGCCGCGCTTGTCGGCGTATTTCAACTGGTTGCCGAAATTCTTGGGGTTGCCCAGATAGACCTCCGCCCGGATGCCGGCCTGCCGCAGGGTGCCGACGATGGATTGGTAATCGGCCATCCGGTCGCGGTCCATCACGGTGACGATGACGGGACCTGCGGGGGACGTGTCGATGCGGCCCTTCGCGGTGAGCGCGGCCAGCAGACGGTCCACGCCGATGGAGACGCCGGTGGCGGGCACGGCCTGCCCGGTGAACCGCGTCACGAGGTCGTCGTAACGCCCCCCGCCGGCGACGGACCCGAATTGACGCGGACGTCCCTTGTCGTCCTCGATCTCGAAGGTGAGCTCGGCCTCGTAGACCGGCCCGGTGTAGTAGCCGAGCCCGCGCACGACGGAGGGGTTAACGCGTAGCCGATGGTCATTTCTGCCAAGTGCCGTAAGGATTTCCACCATTTCAGCAAGCGCTTCAACTCCGCGTTTGCCGTCATCGCTTTCAAAGTAGAGTTCACGCAGATACTCAATCATCTCGAAGTTCCACAAACGCCTGCCATTCCCATAGTCAGGCCAGCGATGCTTTGTCTCTGAACGAATTGAATACCGGGCCGCATCCAAGGCATCCATCTCGTCAGTTTGAGCTTCGTCGCGTGCCCTGCTTCCCCGGCGCGCCAATCGTTCTTCCAGCCGATCATTGGCCAGGACCAGGCCCATCACAATATTGATTTGAGAGGCCGAAAGACCTGCGCCTTTGGTATAGTCCCCGCTGTCGTCTTTTCGTCCCTCTCCAAGAAGGTCTCGAACGCCATGTTCTTGCAGTCGGTCGATTTTATCTATCGCCCGAAGGACGATACCGCGCGCGTCGCCTTCGGTAGGGACTTCGGCAATATCTAGGATCGCGGATAAAAGCCGTCGGTCATTCAGTTGAATGACGTAATTATCCGATGTTATCCCGACTGCCTCCAGTGCATGACCAAGCATTGCACAAACTTCAGCATCGGCCGCATAGGAGGTCGAACTGGTCCCCACCGTATCCGCGTCGCACTGATAGAACTGCCGGAACCGCCCCGGTCCCGGCTTTTCGTTGCGCCAGACGGGGCCCATCGCGTATCGACGATAGGGTGTCGGCAAATCATTGCGGTGCTGGGCATAGACGCGGGCCAGCGGCGCGGTCAGGTCGTAGCGCAGCGCCATCCAGTCGCCGTCCGGCGCGTTGCCCTCCTGCCATGCGAAGACGCCGGCGTTGGGGCGGTCGACGTCGGGAAGGAAGCTGCCAAGGGACTCCACGGTTTCGACAGCCGAGGATTCCAGCGCCTCGAACCCGTAGAGGTGATAGACCTCGGCGATCTTGTCGAGCATGGCCTTGCGCTGGGTGACCTCAGCGCCGAAATAGTCGCGGAATCCCTTGGGCGTTTCGGCCTTGGGGCGGCGGATTTTGTCTTTCTTGGCCATACGGCCCCCGATCTCGAAGCGGTCAGAAGTTGCCCGCGTCCATACGGCCCGCGCCCTGCGCGCGCAACCTACGGAGGCCCGCCATGCAGGACCTGGAAGAACGCATCGCCCACCTGATCCGCGCGGTCGACGACCTGTCGGATGTCGTCGCGCGACAGGACGGTCAGATCGCCACATTGGAGCGGCGGGTCCAGCGTCTGATGGAGCGGGCGGCGGAACAGGAAAGCCAGGGCGGAAACACGATCCCCCTGGCCGATCAGCGGCCGCCCCACTGGTAGGTTGCGCGCCGCCGGCGGCTTAGCCGTCGGTACCGGGGATGCGGCCGTCCAGCTCGTCCTCGATATGCACGCGGATGATCGTGTCCATATCGGGCTCCGCCACGAAGCCCAGATCGCGGGCGCGGGCGGGGTCGAAGGCCTGGGGCCAGCCTGCGACGATCTTCGCCACCGTCTCGTCCGGCTCCCGCCGGATGCGGGCCGCGGCGTCCGGCCCGGCGACACGCTCCAGCGCGGCAATCTCGTCGGCGACTGTCGCATCCACGCCCGGCAGCGACAAAGCGCGATCCTGACCCATCGGGGCCAGATCCATTTCGGCGGCATGGATCAGGAACCCGACGGCGGCGCGGGGGCTGGCGAACCAGTGGCGGGTCGTGTCCGGCACGGGCAGAACGGCATCCTGACCCACCAGCGGTTCGCGCAGGATCGAGGAATAGAAGCCCGACGCGGCGGCATTGGGCTTGCCCGGCCGGATGCAGATCGTGGGCAGGCGCAGGGAAATGCCATCGAGTGCGCCGCGCCGCGACAGATCGGATATCAGCAACTCCCCCATCGCCTTTTGCGTGCCGTAGCTGGTCAGCGGCAGGGTCGGCTGATCGTCGGGGATGACGTCGGGCAGCGGCGCGCCGAAGACCGCGATGGACGACGTGAAGACGAGGCGGGGGCGATAACCGTCCTGGCGCGTGATCGCATCGCACAGCAGGATCGTGCCGTGCAGGTTGACGGAATAGCCCTTGTGCAGATCGGCCTCCGCCTCGCCCGAGACGATGGCGGCCAGGTGGAAGATGACATCGGGCCGGTTTTCGATCAGGGCGACGGCGGCCTTGGGGTCCGACAGATCGGCGGCCATCGCGGCCCCGGGCATCCCGTCTGGCATCACCGGCGGCACCACATCGACCAGCGTCAGGCTGTCGATCGGCGTCCCCTGGATCGTACCGCGCGCGACCAGCGCATCGGTCAATTTGCGTCCGATCATGCCGGCCGCGCCGGTGATGAGAATGTGCATGGCAGGTCCCCTGTTTGCGTCCAGCGTGGCGACACTGGACGCGATGGGCAAGAGGGGAAGGGCCGCCGACGCGCCGCCTGCCGCGCGTCAGATCAGCCCGTCGGCCGCGAACAGCGCCTTGATGTCTTCGGCCGGGCGCGGCCCGATGTGGCCGATGACCTCGCGCGCGCAGGTCACGCCCATGCGCGCGGCCGTTTCCAGGTCGCGCCCCGACCCCAGGCCATACAGGAACCCGGCGGCGAATTGATCGCCCGCCCCCGTCGCGTCCACGACTTTGGTGGCCGTAACGGGGGCCGTGACGCGCGTGTCGCCCGACCGGACCCAGACGTCATGGCCGGACCGCGTGCAGGCGACGATCTCGCAGACGTCGGCGGCCATGCCGATGGCCCGCTCCAGATCGTCGGTTTCATACAGTGTCATCCATTCGGCGGCGTTGCCGATGGCCACGTCCATGTCCTCGGCGATCAGGCGTTTGAAATCGTCGCGGTGACGTTCGGCGCAGAACGGATCGGAGATGGTGATGGTGGATTTGCCGCCCGCCGCCTTCATCTTGGCCGCCGCTTCCGAGAATGCCGTTTTTCCTTCGGGTTTGTCGAAAAGATAGCCTTCGAGAAACAGCATCCCGCCGCCCGCGAAGACCTCCGGCACGTCAGAGGAGGCGAGGTCGGCACCGGCCCCGAGGTAGGTATTCATCGAGCGTTCGCCGTCGGGCGATACGAAGATCATCGACCGCGACGTCGGCAGGTCGACACCTTGGGGCGGAGTCGGGAAGGCCGTGCCCGACGCTTCCATCGTCTGAGCGTAAAATCGGCCGAGGGCGTCATTCTTCACTTTGCCGATGAAGGCCGTCGTCAGACCCAGCGCGCCGATGCCCGCCAACGTGTTCGCCACCGACCCGCCCGGCGCCTCGACCCGTTCGGACATCGCCGCATAGAGAAGTTCGGCGCGGTCGCGTTCGATCAGCTGCATGATCCCCTTTTCGATGCCCATCTGGTCGAGGAACGTGTCGGTGGAGGGGGAGATTACATCGACGATGGCGTTGCCGATGCCGATCACGTCGTAGGTCTGGGTCATGGATGGTCCTTGCGTCTGGCGAAGATCCGGGCGCTGTCGCCCGCCTCCGCGGATATTTCGGGATATGTGATGAGAGAGATCAGGCCGGGTCGGTTTTGTCTTCGAACAGGCACAGGTCGCGGATCAGGCAAGCCCCGCACTTGGGTTTACGCGCCACACAGATATAGCGCCCGTGCAGGATCATCCAGTGGTGCGCGTGGTGCTGAAATTCGACGGGCACATGATCCTCGATCGCCCGCTCCACGGCGTCGACGTCCTTGCCCGGGGCGATGCCTGCGCGGTTGCCGACGCGAAAGATGTGCGTATCGACGGCCTGTGCGGGGTGGTTGAACCACATGTTCAGGACGACATTCGCCGTCTTACGACCCACACCGGGCAGACGGATCAGCGCGGCGCGGGAAGAGGGCACCTGCCCGTCATAATCGTCGACGATCATCTGGCTCAGCTTGATGACGTTCTTGGCCTTTTGGCGAAACAGCCCGATGGTCTTGATGTGCTCGGTCACGGTTTCCAGCCCCAGATCCAGCATCTTCTGCGGCGTGTCGGCCACCGCGAACAGGCCGCGCGTGGCCTTGTTGACGCCCGCGTCCGTCGCCTGCGCCGAGAGGGCGACGGCGACGACGAGCGTATAGGCGTTGACGTGTTCCAACTCGCCTTCGGGCTCGGCCTCGGCGGTTTGGAAGCGCGTGAAGATCTCGCGCATGATCGGATAGGGAAGTTGCTTGGCCATGGCGGGCGATATGGCCCGGCGCGGGGGGATCGGCAAGCATTGCGCAGGTTTCGGGTCGCGGCGAACGCGGGGGGTGCCTAGATTGCGGGTCAGGAGAGATGCGATGACTGACCTGACCCCGACCCAAACCGGATACCACTACGCCCTGATGCGGCGTGCGATCGACCTGATCGACGCACGAGCCGATGCGCCGCCGTCGCTGGAGGTGCTTGCCGCCCAGATGAACCTGTCGCCCGCGCATTTCCAGCGCGTCTTCAGCGCCTGGGCCGGGGTCAGCCCCAAGCGGTTTCAGCAGTATCTGACCCTGGGCCATGCCAAGACATTGCTAGCAGATCGGTTCACCCTGCTCGACACCGCGCATGAGGCCGGATTGTCCGGAACGGGTCGGTTGCACGACCTGTTCCTGCGGTGGGAGGCGATGTCGCCCGGTGACTACGCGCGCGGCGGTGCCGGGCTGACCATCCGTCATGGTTGGCTGGACGGGCCGTTCGGCGAGATGTTGGTCATGGTCACCGATCGGGGCATCTGTGGTCTGGCCTTCGCCGCCGAGACGGGCCGCGATGCGGCGCTGGCCGACATGACGTCACGCTGGCCCGCCGCGACGTTTCTGGCCGATGACGCGGCCATCGCGCCGCATGCCGCCGCGCTGGGCGATCTGCGCGGCGAGGCGCGGCTGCACCTGATCGGCGCGCCGTTCCAGATAAAGGTCTGGGAGGCGCTGATGCGCATCCCCTCGGGCCATGTCACCACCTACGGCGAAATCGCGGGCGCGGTCGGCAGCCCGCGTGCCGTGCGGGCCGTGGGCACCGCCGTGGGGCGCAACCCGGTCAGTTGGCTGATCCCCTGTCACCGCGCGCTGCGCAAATCGGGGGGGCTTGGCGGCTATCACTGGGGACTGCCGGTCAAACGCGCGATGCTGGCGTGGGAAGGGGCACGGGCGGATGCGGAACCGCGGGCGAGATCGGCCTGACACGGCATTTCAGGGGCTTGTTATTGCCTATCGCGCGCGGTCGGCGCATCTGCAGTGGCGAAGCCCCGCCCATCGATGCCGCCGATGCGCAAACCGATGGAACGGGGATCGTCTCCATGCGTTGACAAGGCGCACATCCAAAACCGAGCGGAAATACCCAAATGACCTTCTTCAAAGCCCCCCTTGCCCTGACCCTGACCGGCACGCTGATCATCGCCGGCTGCGTCGACGCCACCACCGGAGAGCCGAACCGTACACGCAACGGCGCGCTGATCGGCGCGGGCATCGGGGCCGCCACGGGTGCCATCGCAGGTGACGGCAACCGGCGCGACGAAATCCTGGCCGGTGCCGTCATCGGCGGTGCCGCCGGTGGCCTGATCGGCAACCGTCTGGACCGTCAGGCCGCCGACCTGCGCGCGCAGCTAGGCGATGACCGTATCCTGATCAACAACACCGGCGAGCAGCTGATCGTGACGCTGCCGCAGGATATCCTGTTCGACACCGACAGCGCGTCGCTGCGCGCCGACCTGCAGTCCGACATTCGCGCCCTGGGGCGGAACCTGAACCAATATCCCAACACGCGGGTCCAGGTCATCGGACACACCGACAGCGAAGGCTCCGCCGCCTATAACCAGGACCTGTCGGAGCGGAGGGCCCGTTCGGTCGCCGGTGTTCTGCTGGAACAGGGCGTCTCCGGTTCCCGCGTGGTGCCGATCGGCCGGGGCGAGGCGCAGCCCATCGCCTCCAACAATTCGGCCGAAGGTCGCCGCCAGAACCGTCGCGTGGAAATCATCATCACGCCCACGGCTTGATCCTTGCTCAGGTGAACACGGCCCCCGGTTTCACGACCGGGGGCTTTTTTGTTGCATCACCGGGAATTGGTCATATCTTCTGACCACTCGGGGGGCACATGCCGTTTCAAAAGATCACATCGGAAAAGCTGGCCTCCGCCGTCACGCGGCAGATCGAGCATCTTATCCTGCGCGGTATCCTGCGTCCCGGTGACCGCCTGCCGGCCGAGCGGGAGCTTTCGGATCGGCTGGGCGTGTCCCGCCCGTCCCTGCGCGAAGCGGTCGCCGAGTTGCAGGGTCGCGGGCTTCTGACCTCCCGGGCCGGGGCGGGGGTCTATGTCGCCGACGTGCTTGGCAACGCGTTCTCGCCCGCGCTCACGCAGCTTTTCGCAAGTCACGAGGATGCGCTCTTCGATTATATCGCGTTCCGCCGCGATATGGAGGGATTGGCCGCTGCCCGCGCCGCGACCCATGGATCGGATACGGATCTGGCGTTGGTCGACACCATTTTCCGCAAGATGGAGGCCGCGCACGACAAGCGCGACCCGTCCGACGAGGCGGCGCTGGACGCCGATTTCCACATGGCCATCGTCGAAGCGTCGCACAACGTCATCATGCTGCACATGATGCGCTCGATGATGGATCTGCTGCGCGAGGGCGTGTTCTACAACCGGTCCGTGATGTTCCGCCGGCGCACCACGCGCGACGTTCTTCTGGATCAGCACCGGGCGATAAACGTGGCCCTTCAGGACAGGGATGCCGCCGGGGCGAAGACCGCGGTGGAGGCGCATCTGAACTACGTCCGCGGTTCGCTGTCGGACCAGAAGGAAGCGGATCGTCACGAAGATGTGGCCCGGTTGAGGTTGCAGCAGGAAGTCGAACGCTAAAGCAGCATCGCCTCTGGACAGGCCAAACTGCGAATGCGGCCTCGGTCCTGCCATGGCCGCCGGCAAGTCGCGGTTCTCACCCATGACGAGTGTCGTCGTTTTGAAAAGGCGCGCGGCATTCGCGTCGCGGGCCACCAATCGCAAGGGTCCGGCCGCCTTGCGCACCACGACATATGCGTCGTCCGCCTTGCGGGTCTTAATCTCGATCAACTATACCTCGGATGTCGCGCGTACTCACGCGTCCAATCAGGGTGTCCGCCCCTACCGCCGCCGCAAATACTCCATGACCGCCGGTCGCACCGATTGATCGCCCGCATCACGTGCTGCCTCGATCACGCGGCGCACTTCCCCAAGGTCGGCTTTCAGCAGGATGTTCTTGACCGGCCCGATGGACGCGGGCCGCATCGACAAACAGCGCAGTCCCATGGCCGCGAAGCACAATGCCTCGACCGGGCGGCCGGCGTCCTCGCCGCAGAAACTGACGTGGGTGTCGCTTTGCGTGCAGCGGGTGACGATCTTTTCGATCAAGGACAGGAAGCTGACGTTGAGCGTGTCGTAGCGGCGGCGCACGCGTTCGTTCTCGCGGTCGGCGGCAAAGAAGAATTGTTTGAGGTCGTTGCCGCCGATGGAGATGAAGTCCGCCTCTTCGAAGAAGCGACGGGGCGCGAAGGCAAGGCTCGGCGTTTCCAACATCGCACCGATCCTAAGCGTGCCGGGCAGCTTGTGACCCAGCGATGCCTCACGGTGCAACTCGCGGGTCAGATGGGCGCGCGCCTCCAGAAATTCCTCCATCTGTGCGATGAAGGGGAACATGATGTTCATGTCCCGCCCGTCATGCGCGCGCAGCAGGGCCTGCAGTTGCATTCGCATGACCCCCGGCTTGTCGAGGCCCACGCGGATCGCGCGCCAGCCCAGGGCCGGGTTCGGCTCATCCTGGGCCTTCATGTAGGGCAGCACCTTGTCGGAGCCGATGTCGAGGGTGCGAAAGACCACCGGCAAGCCCTGAGCCGCGTCGATCACGCCGGAATAAAGGGTCGCCAATTCGCCCCGGCGCGGGACCTTGTTGCGCGTCAGGAACTGCAGCTCGGTGCGGAATAGGCCAACACCTTCCGCGCCGGAGGTGGGCAGCGACGGCAGATCGGCCATCAGCCCCGCATTCATCATCAATTCGATACGCTGCCCGTCCTCTGACACGCATTTCGTGTCGCGGATGCTGGCATAGCGCTGCTGTGCCTGTTGCGCCATCGCCAGCTTTTCGCCGAAGGCGCTGCGCACCATGTCGTCGGGGCGCAGATGGGCGATGCCCTGATCGCCGTCCACCAGGATCGGGTCGCCCGACAGGGCCTCGGTCGTGATGCCTTGCGCCTGCAGGACAAGCGGGATGGCCCAGGCGCGTGCGACGATGGCCGCGTGACTGCCGACGGAGCCTTCTTCCAGCACCACGCCCTTCAGTTTGCGACCGTATTCCAGCAATTCCCCCGGCCCGATGTTGCGCGCAACCAGCACCGCGCCCTCGGGCACCGTGCCCCGGTCGCCCTGACCGGTCAGCATCCGCAGCAGGCGGTTCGACAAATCGTCCAGATCGGTCAGCCGCTCGCGCAGGTAGGGGTCGGCGTCGCGCATGCGGGCGCGGGCGGCGGTCTGTTCCTTTTCGACCGCGGCCTCGGCGGTCAGGCCCGCGTTGATGTCCTCCTCCATCCGGCGCAGCCAGCTGCGCGAATAGGCGAACATGCGGAAGGCTTCGATTACTTCTTTCTGTTCGCTGTCGCCGCCGGCCTGCGACAACATCCGGTCCACCGACAGACGCAGCTTGTCGACCGCTTCCACCAGGCGCGCGCCCTCCTTTTCAGGGTCGTCGCTGACCGGGTTGGAGATCACGACGCGCGGATCGTGCAGGAAGACGACGCCTTCGGTCGCACCCTCCTGACCCATGACGCCCTTGAAGAGAACCTGCTGGCGGTGGCGCGGTTTGAGCGCCTCGCCTTCCCCGGTGAAGGCCCCCAGCTCCGTCATCTCGGCCAGGACCATGGCCACGACCTCCAGGGCATAGACCTCGTCTTCGGTGAACTGACGGGCCTCCTTGGATTGAACGACCAACACGCCGAGCCGTTCGCCAAGGCGCTGAACGGGAACGCCCAGGAAGGACGAAAAGACCTCCTCCCCGGTTTCGGGCATGTAACGGAACCCCTTGGTTCCGGGCGCGTCGGCAGTGTTGACCGGCGCGCGCCGGCGCGCCACACCGCCGACCAGACCTTCGCCCACGCGCATCCGGGTGACGTGAACCGCGTCGGGGTTCAGGCCGCGCGTCGCGCAAAGCTCCAGCGTGGCCTCGTCGCGGTGCAGATAGATCGAACAGACCTCGGTCGCCATCGAGGTGGCGACCAGATCGACGATCCGGTCAAGCCGTTCCTGCCCCTCCGCCGCCTCCGCCATGACGGCCTGAAGGCGTCGCAAGAGCTTGCGACTGTCGCTGTCCTTTGGCGCTGACATTTCTTGCCCCGGCTTGCCTGTCGCGGCGACCTTATCGAAGCGTGCGGAGGAAGGGGAGGGGGCCTGTCCCCAATGGGCGGCCAAATGGGGTCAACCGCCGAATTCGCGCGCCGCCGTTGCCAGCCGCGCCAGATAAGCGTCGCAGATCAGAATGATACGCCCATTGCGCGACCATTGCGCCGATCCGTCGCAATCGTCGAGCGCGAGGGTGATCTGCGAATGCCAGTCGAACGCCGCCAACAGATCCATCGCCAGCGCCACGGCCTGCGGGCTGGGCGTGCCGTCGGCGCTCAGCCCTTCGCCGCGCTGCAACGTCGTCTCGGTCGCCCGCACCCCGTCGGGCAGGCGGAGCGGCGCAAGAAGGCGTCGCCACCCCCGGCCGATCTCCGGACCCCGATCCCGGCAGGCTGCCGCCTCCCTCTCGGTCAGGCCGAGCGCATTCAATTCCGGCGCGCGTGCGTCTGGCACCATCCCGTGATGCAGGCAGACCATCTGCCCCGCGCGCCGCCGATCCGACTGATACTCCGAAAACGGGCCCGGTGTGTCGTTCTCGACCCAGTGGGCGGCGACGCGATGGGTCAGGATCCGCGTCGCGTCTTCGGGCAAGCGATCGGCCAGAAGAACGACGGCAAAGGCGTCCGCCATGTCTTCCTCGGAGGCGAGAAGGGGCAGGTCGAATTCCCGCAGGACCGCGTGCCCGATCTCGTGCGCGACGACATGCACGAAGATATCGTCCACGATCTCGTCCGCCACAGCCGGCCAAGCCAGCAGGACGGACCCGACGAGGGACAGGGCGCGAGGTCGGATCATTTCATGCGGATCATCGCAAGTCGAAGCGGCTGGCGCAACGGTCCACGCGCGCCGCCCCGACGGTCGGCGACCGCGCGCCTCAGCCCTTTTCCAGCTCGAACACGTCGTGCAGCGCTTGAACCGCCAGTTCCATGTACTTCCGATCGATCAGGACGCTGATCTTGATTTCGGACGTGGTGATGACCTTGATGTTGATGCCCTCGGCCGACAGGGCGGCGAACATCTGGGCCGCGACACCCGCGTGGGATCGCATCCCGATGCCGACGACCGACACCTTCGAGACGTCCTTGTCCGCGATCAGATCGTGAAAGTTGATCTCCTCGCGCGCCATGGCGTCGCGCACGGCCTTCTCGGCCCGCTCTACCTGATCGACCGGCAGGGAAAAGGTCATGTCGGTGCGCCCGTCTTCGGCGATGTTCTGCACGATCATGTCGACGTTCACGCCCGCCTCGGCCAGGGGGCCGAAGATGGCGGCCGACACGCCGGGGCGGTCCGCGACCGAGATCAGGGTCATCTTCGCCTCGTCGCGCACAAAGGCGACACCCGCGACCACATTGCTTTCCATGATGTCCTCCTCGTCGCAGACCAGCGTTCCCGCATTGTCCGACTGTTCCTCGAAACTGCTGAGCACGCGCAGCTTCACCTTGTAGCGCATCGCCAGTTCGACCGACCGCGTCTGCAGCACCTTCGCGCCTAGGGACGCCAGCTCCAGCATCTCCTCGAAGGCGATCCGGTCCAGCTTGCGCGCCTTGGACGACACCCGAGGGTCGGTCGTGTAGACGCCATCGACGTCGGTGTAGATGTCGCAGCGTTCCGCCCCGAAGGCTGCGGCAAAGGCCACCGCCGTCGTGTCCGACCCACCGCGCCCCAGCGTCGTGATCCGCCCTTCGGGCGAAACCCCCTGAAACCCCGCGACGACGGCGACCTTCATGCCGGCTGCGAATTTCGCGTCGAAGTTGTCGGTCGGGATATCCTCGATCCGGGCGGACGAATGGGCCGATGTCGTCTGCACGGGCACCTGCCAGCCCTGCCAGCTGCGCGCGTCGATGCCATTCGATTGCAGAACCATCGCCAGCAGGCCGGCGGTCACATTCTCGCCCGACGACACCACCGCGTCGTATTCGCGCGCATCATAGAGTGCGCCGCCCGCGTCACCCACCCAGCCGACCAGTTCGTTCGTCTTGCCCGACATGGCCGACACGACCACGATCACCTCGTAGCCCTTGGCCACCTCGACGCCCACGCGCTTGCCGACGCGGCGGATGCGGTCGAGGTTCGCGACGGACGTGCCGCCGAATTTCATAACGAGTCGCGGCATGGCGGCCCCCGGTCATTGGTCCGGGGCCTGTTAGGGCAGGGGCGTCGCGGGGGCAAGGTCGGCACGCGGCGCGGTGCTTCGACATGATGCAGATCAAGGATGCGGTGTCCGAAGCGGTGCAAGCTGACGGTTCCGACACGTCCAGCGAAAGGCGCGTATGGCGGACATCAGAACACGATCAGGCGATCTTCGCCCGGCAACGCTGCACCTCTCCGATCTCGGGGATGCGCTGCGGGCCGGATGGGCGGACTTCCGTGCCGCACCTCGGTTCGGCCTGTTTTTCGCCGGCATCTACGTCGTGGCGGGGCTTTTGTTGATCCAGCTGGGCGCGGGTTTCTTTACCTGGACGCTGACCCTGACCCTTGGCTTCCCGCTGATCGCGCCGTTCCTGGCCGTCGGACTCTATGATGTCAGTCGCCGTCGGCACGCGGGCCTGCCGCTGAGGTTCGGGGACGTCCTGTCGGTCATCTGGCGCGAACGGGACCGGCAGATCCCGTGGGCGGGGGCCGTGATGCTGATCTATCTGATGTTCTGGAGCTTTGTGGCCCATATGCTGTTCGCGCTTGTCATGGGGCCGCAAGCGCTTCTGGGTCCGCCGGATACGCTGGCCAGCTACCTCGATGCGACGGGGGTGACGCTCTTGGTCGTCGAAACGGTGTTCGGGGCCGCCTGCGCCTTTCTTCTGTTCGCGCTCACCGCCGTCAGCCTGCCGCTGCTGCTGGACCGCGATGTCGATTTCGTCACGGCGATGAAGGCCAGCCTGGCCGTGACCCGCGCCAATCCGCGCGTGATGTCGATCTGGGGTATCACGATCGCGGGGCTGACGTTCCTTGCGATGATCCCCGCCCTTCTGGGGCTGTTCGTCGTGTTGCCGGTGCTGGGCCATGCCAGCTGGCATCTCTATCGTCGCGCGCTGCGCTAGGCTTTCACCCCGCGCGGAAGGCGGCGACCCGGTCGGGGTCGTGCTTGCTCAGATCGCGCAGCCAGCCATCGATGGCTTGCCGGATCACCGGGCGCTTTTCTTCGGCCATGGACTGCGCGTGACCCAGGACACGCTCTCGCACGGCCAGGTCGGTCTCCGACGGATGCTTGGTCTTGGCAAACGCGGCGGTGGCCGCGAACACGCTGCGTCGAGCCCAGACATTCGCCGCGCCGGCCCATTCGTCCAGCACCTCGCTGCGCTCCGGCTCCGCCGCGATCCGTCGCTGCAGGGCCGCCGCGCCGGCGTCGGCGATCCCGCGGCAGTCGAAGTGATACACCCACGACGACAGCAGGCCCCAGACACCGCCGTCGGTGCGGATGCGCGCCTGCGTCAGCAATTTGCACGCCATGATCCGTCCGTCGAACACCCCATCGCGCCAGAGCGCGTCGGCGATCATCACCCGTTCGTCCAAGGTCAGCGCCCCGCGCAGTTCGGTCGCCATGTCGGTCAGCGTGGCCCCGTGCACGCCCCAGGTTTCCCGGTCGGTCCGGTTCGCGGCCCGATCCTTCGCCGCGCGGGCGGCCTCTCCGGCGGCGCGCAGATCGGTGACGATCCCGTCCTTCTTGGATTTCAGCGTCTGGTGTGCGGCAGCAGGGACTGGCCCGTCGGCCCCGTTCTGGGCGGTATCGGTCATTCGACCGTCACCGATTTGGCCAGGTTGCGCGGCTGATCCACGTCCGTGCCTTTGTGGACCGCCGTGTGATACGCCAGCAGCTGCGCCGGCAACGCATAGAGGATCGGGGCGAAGACCGGATCGACCTTCGGCATCACCAGCACCTCCCACACGCCGGCCGACGCCTGCGCGGCCCCGTCGGCATCGGTCACCAGAAGGACCTGACCTTCGCGGGCCATCACCTCCTGCATGTTGCTGACCGTCTTGTCGAAAAGCGGGTCCATCGGGGCAAACACCACGACCGGCAGGCTTCGATCGACCAGCGCGATCGGCCCATGCTTCAGCTCTCCGCTGGCATAGGCTTCGGCGTGGATATAGCTGATTTCCTTGAGTTTGAGCGCGCCTTCATGGGCCATCGGGTACATCGGCCCGCGCCCCAGGAACAGAATGTCCGTCGCTTCGGCCAGCCGGGAGGCCAGATCTTCGCAGCGGTCCTCCAGCGCCAGCGCCTGACTGACGATGCCGGGCAGCAGCTTGAGCCCCGAAACCAGCTCGGCCTCGCGCGCGGTGTCGATCGTGCCGCGCTGTACGCCGGCCCGGATCGCCAGCACCAACAGGATCGCCAGCTGATTGACGAAAGCCTTGGTGGAGGCGACGCCGATTTCGACGCCCGCGGTAATGGGCCAGGCGACATCGGCTTCGCGCGCGATGCTGCTTTCGGCCACGTTCACCACCGACAGGACCGCGTGCGCACGACCTTTGGCATAGCGCAGGGCGGCCAGCGTGTCCGCCGTCTCGCCGGATTGGCTGAGGAACAGGGCTGCAGTGTCCTTGCCTACCGGCCCTTCGCGGTAGCGGTACTCGGACGCGATATCGACCTCCACCGGCAGGCGGGCCAAGGCCTCGAACCAATATTTGCCGACCATGCAGGCGATGTACCCGGTGCCGCAGGCAACCATCTGGACCCGCGCGACCGAGGCGAAGTCGAAATCGGTCGGCGGCGCGATGCGGTCGCCGTCGGTGAAGGCGGCGATCACGTCCGACAGGGTCTGTGGCTGCTCGTGTATTTCCTTGGCCATGAAGTGGCGGTGCCCGGCCTTTTCGATCCGGGTGGCATCGACGCGGATGCGCGTGGTGTCGCGGTGGGTCTGGTGCCCCTCGGCGTCGAAGATCTGCGCACCGGCCCGCGTGACCACGGCGCGGTCGCCTTCCTCCAGATAGGTCAAGCGGTCGGTCAGCGGCCCGAGTGCGATCGCGTCGGACCCGACGAACATCTCTCCGTCGCCATGCCCGATGGCCAGCGGCGATCCGGCCCGCGCCGCGATCAACAGGTCAGGCTCCCCCTCGAACAGGAAGCACAGCGCATAGGCCCCCTCCAGCCGGTCGATGGTAGCGAAAGCGGCGTCCTTGGGGGGCATCCCGCCGGCGATGAAATCCTCGCACAGGCGGGCGACCACTTCGGTGTCGGTCTCGCTCTCGCCGCTGCCACCCAAGCCCGCGCGCAAGTCGCGAAAATTCTCGATGATGCCGTTGTGCACGACGGCCACGCGCCCCGCGCGGTGCGGGTGCGCGTTCGCCACCGACGGCACCCCGTGGGTCGCCCAACGGGTGTGTCCGATGCCTGCGAACCCCGCCAACGGCTCCGTCACCAGAAGATCGGCGAGGTTGACGAGCTTGCCCATCGCGCGCCGCCGGTCCAGCACGCCGTTCGCCACCGTGGCGATCCCCGCGCTGTCGTAGCCGCGGTATTCCAGCCGTTTGAGCGCATCCACCATCAGCGGTGCCGCCTGGTGGTCGCCCAGTATCCCGATAATGCCGCACATCAGTTGGTCTTCCTTGCCTTTGCGGCGCGCAGCTTGGCCATCAGCCGATGCGCGAACCCGTCCTTGTTGACCTGCTTCGACCGGCCCAGCGCCAGCGCGCCGTCGGGCACATCCTGCGTTATGACGCTGCCCGATCCGGTCATGGCGCCCGCCCCGATCTCCACCGGGGCGACCAGCGCCGTGTTCGACCCGATGAACGCCTCCGCACCGATTACGGTGCGGTGCTTGAAGACGCCGTCGTAATTGCAGGTGATCGTTCCCGCGCCGACGTTCGCGCGCGCGCCGACCTCCGCGTCCCCGATATAGGACAGGTGGTTCAGCTTGGCACCTTGGTGAATCTGCGCGGCTTTCACCTCCACGAAGTTGCCCACGCGCACGTCGCGGTCCAGCTCCGCGCCGGGGCGCAGGCGGGCGTAGGGGCCCACGACGCACCCTTCGGACACATGGCACCCCTCCAGATGAGAAAACGCGCGGATCGTCGCGCCGCTTTCCACCGTGACGCCGGGGCCGAAGACAACGTGCTGCTCCACGATCACGTCGCGGCCCAGATGTGTGTCATGGGCGAAATGCACGGTGTCGGGCGCGGTCAGCGTCGCGCCGTTCTCCATTGCCGCGTGCCGGGTGCGCCGCTGGAATGCCGCTTCGGCCGCGGCAAGGTCCATGCGGGTGTTTACGCCCATCGTCTCGACCTCGTCGCAGATGACGACACGGGCCGACATGCGCCCCGCGCGGGCCAGTGCCACGATGTCGGTCAGATAATATTCGCCCGACGCGTTGTCGTTGCCCACCTGATCTATCAGATCGAAAAGCGTCTTCGCATCCGCCGCCACGACGCCCGAATTGCACAGAGTGATGGCCAGTTCGTCGGACGTCGCGTCCTTTGCCTCCACGATCCGTTCCAATCGGTCGCCATCGACCACAAGCCTGCCATAGCGCCCTGGTGCCGCCGCCTCGAACCCCAGGACGACGACATCGGCCCCGCCCGCGCGGGCGGCCTGCATCGCCTCCAGCGTTTCGGGCCGGATGAAGGGCGTGTCGCCGTAGAGGACGATGGCGTCGCCGTCGAACCCAGCCAACGCTGCGCGGGCCTGCGCGACCGCATGCGCCGTGCCCAGCTGCTCGGTCTGCCGCACCACGGCGACACCGGCGTCATGGGTGCGGGCGGCGCGCTCCACCGCGTCGCCACCGTGGCCCGCGACGATCACCGTCCGCTCTGGCGACAGGCTGTCCCCCGACATCCAGGCATGGATCAGCAGGGGGGCGTGTGCCACGTGGTGCAGCACCTTGGGCAGGTCGGATTGCATGCGGCTGCCCTGTCCGGCGGCCAGAATGATCAACGCGGTCGGCATCAATTGTCTTTCCCTTGGTTGCTGGTCGTTCTACCTCAGCGACGACTCGCCGCAACCCGGCCGTCACCAACAGCGGCGAAAGGGTGCCCCGGATGAAACGTTGCGTGATCTTCGACCTTGATGGGACACTTGCCGATACGTCCGGCGATTTGCTGGCCGCGGCCAATGTCGCCTTTGCGCATCTGGGGTCCGACGCGCGGCTCGACCCGGCGGCCCCGGTCGATCAAGCCACGGCACTGACGGGCGCGCGGGCCATGCTGCGCCTGGGTCTGTCGCGGCTGGGCGAGATCGACGAGGATCTGGTCGATGCCGGGTACCAGCCCCTGCTCGACGCCTATGGCACGAACATCGCGGAACACACGCAATTCTATCCCGGTGCCTTGGACGCGGTGGCCCGGCTGCGCGATCGCGGGGATGCGGTCGGCATCTGTACCAATAAGCCCGAGGGCCTGGCCCGTCAGCTTCTGGATGCGCTGGACGCCCATCATCATTTCGATGCGCTGGTGGGGGCCGACACGCTGCCGGTGCGAAAACCCGACCCCGAACATTTTTGGGAAACCCTGCGCCGGTGCGAGGGCGACAAGGCCCGCACCGTTCTGGTCGGCGACACCGATACCGACCGCAAGACGGCGACGGCGGCGGGCGTGCCCTGCATCCTGGTCACCTTCGCCCCTGCGGGCGGATCGGTGGCGGACCTGCGCCCGGACGCATTGCTGCATCATTTCGATCAGTTGGATTCGGCGCTGGCGGTCGTCGGCCTCTAGGCTCCGCCGGCGTCATTGACGCGGCGGCATCCCCGCCCCTACCAGTGATGATGGACACATTCACCAAGCCTTTCACCCGGCAGGAACCGATCCCGGAGGTCGCGATCGCGGCGGCGGTCCGGGTGATGCGGTCGGGTGCGTTGCACCGCTACGGCGCCGACCCGTCCGAGGTTTCGGCGCTGGAGGCGGAGTTCGCGCAGCAGACCGGCGCGGCCCATGCGCTGGCCGTCGCATCGGGCGGATATGCGATGGGCTGCGCGTTGCGAGCACTTGGCATCGGGCCGGGCGACGCGGTGCTGACCAACGGCTGGACCCTTGCCCCCGTGCCCGGTGCGATTGCCGCCGTCGGGGCCAGGCCGATTCTGGTCGAGGTCGGGGACGACCTGTGCATCGATCTGGACGATCTGGAGGTGAAGGCCGGTCAGGCCCGCGTCCTGATGCTGAGCCATATGCGCGGTCACATCGCCGACATGGACCGGCTGATGGCGATTTGCGACGCCGCCGGCGTTCAGGTGGTCGAGGATTGCGCGCATACGATGGGGGCCGCCTGGAACGGCACGCCTTCGGGGCGCTGGGGCGCGATCGGGTGTTTTTCGTGCCAGACCTACAAGCACGTCAACGCCGGTGAAGGCGGCCTGATCGTCACCGACGACGCGGATCTGGCCGCCAGGATGATCCTGCTGTCGGGCAGCTATATGCTCTACGCGCGAAATGGCACCGCCCCGAACGAAGAGGTCTTTGCGCGGCACAAGGGTGCGATGCCCAACGTGTCGGGCCGGATGGACGAATTGCGCGCCGCGATCCTGCGCCCGCAGCTGGCCGACCTGCCGACGCAGGCAAGACGCTGGAACGAGCGATATGAGGCGCTGGAGCAGGGCTTCCGCAATTTGCGGGGCCTTCGGGTGATCGAGCGTCCGGCGCCCGAGCGGTATGTGGGGTCGTCCATCCAATTGCTGGCCGACGATCCGGACCGGGTGCCGGCCTTCATCGCGGGCTGCGCGGCGCGGGGCGTCGATTGGAAGTGGTTCGGTCACGAAACGGCACAGGGCTTTACCTCGGCGCATCATCATTGGGCCTATGTCGAGGCGCAAAACCTGCCGCGCACAGATGTGGTTCTGGCCCGTCTTCTGGACATGCGCGTGCCGCTGACATTCGATCTTGAGGACTGCGATCTGATCGGCCGGATCGTAAGCGACGAAGCACTGACACATTTGTGACGTCAATGAGCGGAACTTGGCTCAAATACAAATAATATGAATTTCCCTGATCTAAGTTAATTCCGTATAGCCGCTTTCATGGCTCAAGGGCCCCGCCGATCTTGTCGGCGGAACATTTCCTCTGAGAGGGGATCCTCGACATGAAAACGATTGCAACACTCGCTGCCACGACTGTGCTGGCCCTGTCCCTGGCCGCTCCGGCTTTCGCGCAGAACACCATCACCGGTGTCCGCCAGCTTGACGACCGTATCGATGACATCGACCGCGACGCGCGCCGCGACCTGGGCCGTCAGAACGATGCCGCACGCTTCGGCGAAAACGGCGTCGTGCAGGGCTTCCGCGGCTCCGCCGCGCTGACCGCATCGGGCACCGACGACACGGCCGATCTGTCGCTGGCGGGTCGCCTGACCTACGGGCAGGGTTCGTGGAACCACTTGGTCGGCTTCGCGGCCGAGTATGGCGAAGCCGATGGCGAAAGCGACGAGGAAGAATTCTTCCTGACCTACGAAGGAAGCCGCTTTTTCACGCCGACGGTCTATGCCTACGGAACTGGTCGTTACCAGTACGACAATCAGACCGACAACCGTCAGGACGCCTTCCTGGGCTTGGGTCTGGGCTACCGGGTCTACAACACCGAACAGGTCGCGTGGCGCGTTCAGGGTGGCCCCGGCATCCGCTACATCGAAGACCAGGTAACCCGCGATTCCGAGACCGAGGCAGCCGCCCTGATCTCTTCGCGCTTCTACTACGCGTTCAGCGATACGGTCTCGCTCACCAATGACACCGACATTCTGGGGTCGAGCAGCGACTACAACGTCTCGAACGACTTCGGCGTCAACTTCAAGGTCAACGACACCCTGTCGACGCGGATCAGCTACAACACGGAGTACGACTCGGACCCGTCCGACGGGATCAAGAGCACCGACAACACCGTCGGCATCTCCTTGGTCGTCGGCTTCTAAGGCCGATTGTCCAGAATATCGAACGGGGCGGAGCGATCCGCCCCTTCGTCGTGACGCAGACCTGCCCGGATGATGTCAGCCGACGGCGCCGGGCGCTTCTTCCTCGTCCTCGGGGCCAAGATCGGTTGCCGCCACCGGGGCATCCACCAGACCTTTCTGGCGGGCGATGGCATAGTTCCAGGTCCGCGTGTTGTCATGGACCGCCCGCAGCAGGTCCGACGGCGACTTGGCGTGGGGCATCGCCAGGCCCAGCGCATGGGCCACCAGTTCGGAGCAGAACCATTTGTCCCGGTTCGTGCGGTTGAACTTGATAAGCTGGCTCCAGACCATCATCCACAGCTCATAGGGCTTGCCCAAATGAACCTCGGCCCGATCCCAGGACGCGGGATGCGCCCATGGCACCTCGTAGACTTTCCACTTGCCAGGTTTCAGCTCGATGTCCTTGATCCGGACGCCCCCGTCGCGGGCCGATGCGGAAACGCAGGTGACGATTTCGCCGTCGCGCGGGCGCGTTTCCTGCCGGATCAGCTCCACATGGGAATACGGCGCACGGGATGCCTTGCGGATAACCCAATCCATTACCCGACCCTTGCCGCGGTAGAAGGCGACCCAATAGCGTGCCATGGTTAAAATCTCCGACTGAAATGCGTGTCGCGATGCTGCAGCTTGGGCGACGCAGGGTCAAGCAGGGGAATCCATACCCCGTCTCTTGGGATGGACGGGGCGGGGACGATGCGCTAATTAATAGAACAAGTGTTCAATTCACGCGCCGCATCCCGGAGGATCCTATGTTCAACGCCACCATGCAGTTCGATCTGGGCGACGACGCCAACGCCCTGCGCGACATGGTCCACCGCTGGGCGCAGGAGCGGGTGGCCCCGATGGCCGCCGAGATCGACGCGACGAATACCTTCCCCTCGGATCTCTGGACAGAAATGGGCGAGTTGGGCCTTCTTGGCATTACCGTGCCCGAGGCGGACGGCGGTGCGGGGCTGGGCTATCTCGACCACGTCATCGCGGTCGAGGAGATTGCCCGCGCCTCGGCTTCGGTATCGTTGTCCTACGGGGCGCATTCCAACCTGTGCGTCAATCAGATCGCGCTCAACGGCACGGCCGAGCAGAAGGCGAAGTATCTGCCCGGTCTGATTTCCGGTGAACACGTCGGGGCGCTGGCCATGTCGGAGGCCGGATCGGGGTCGGATGTCGTGTCGATGAAATTGCGCGCCGAGAAGCGCAACGACCGCTTCATCCTGAACGGCACGAAATACTGGATCACCAACGGACCGGATGCCACGACGCTGGTCGTCTATGCCAAGACCGACCCGGAGGCAGGCAGCAAGGGCATAACCGCCTTCCTGATTGAGAAAAGCATGGCCGGGTTTTCCACCTCCAAGCATTTCGACAAGATGGGGATGCGTGGATCGAACACGGCGGAGCTGGTGTTCGAGGATGTCGAAGTTCCCTTCGAGAACATCCTGGGCGAGGAGGGGGGCGGCACCCGTGTCCTGATGTCCGGGCTCGACTACGAACGCGTGGTGCTGGCCGGCATCGGTACCGGCATCATGGCCGCCTGCCTGGACGCGATCATGCCCTACATGGCCGAGCGCAAGCAGTTCGGGAAACCCATCGGAAGCTTCCAGCTGATGCAGGGCAAGATCGCGGACATGTACACCGCGATGAATTCGGCCCGCGCCTACGTCTACGAGGTCGCCAAGGCCTGCGACCGCGGCCAGGTCACGCGGCAGGATGCGGCGGCTTGCGTGCTCTATGCCTCCGAGGAGGCGATGAAGCAGGCCCACCAGGCCGTGCAGGCCATGGGCGGCGCGGGCTTCATGTCAGACAGTCCGGTGTCGCGCCTGTTCCGCGACGCCAAACTGATGGAGATCGGGGCCGGGACGAGCGAGATCCGTCGGATGCTGGTCGGGCGGGAGCTGATGGGGGCGATGGGGTGAGGGCGCTCGCGCTCGTTCTATGGGGTCTGATCGCCGCATGTCTGCCGACTTTGGCCCATGCGCAGCAGACACCGGCAGATATTGGACGGCTGCAAGTCTGCATGGCGAAAGAACGCGCGGCTGCACGCGTCTCACCGATGTTGGGAATTGTACAAATCGGTAACCCAACCTGTGGAAACACGTTTCTCGATGGATTTAGCTCGGCAAGAGATTCATTCGTCTGCCTCATCGATGCGGCAACGATTCTGCACCGGGTTGCAATGGACGTTGCCGAGACTTCTGATGTCCAAGCTGCGATGCTGTCTGCGAGCACGCTCACTGACCAACGCCGCACTGCCGCCCAGATTGCCTTTCTCGACATCGAACCGATGGGGTACCTCTGTAGCTTCTCGACAGGGCTGAAAATCGGCACGGTCGAATTCTCGATCGCCGATAGCTGCGTGGGTCTGGACACACTCTCGGCCTACGGTGATGCACAGATTGCGAAAGTCTGGGCAGATGAACTACGGACGTCGAACTGATGGACAGCGCCCCCACCTCCTTCTTCGACTACGTCCGCGAGGGCTCGGTGCTGCACGATCAACTTGCCTGGCTGGTCCACGGGCTCGAATACCTCGTCGTCGCAATCGACATCTTCGGCTGCGTGATCCTGCTGATCGGGGCCACGCGGTTCGCGGTCGGATTCGTACGCGCCGAACTCAGCACGGATGCGAAAACGCGGGTCAAGGGCGTCAATATGGAGCGGGTCGAGCTGGGCCGTTACATCCTCGCTGGGCTGGAGTTGCTGATCGTCTCCGATATCATCCACACCGCCTTGTCGCTCGCCATGGCCGACCTCGTCTTCCTCGGTCTGCTGGTCATCATCCGCTCGCTCATCTCCTACTTCCTCGACCGCGAACTCGAACAGGTGAAGAAGGAGCTGGCGGAATGATGCGCGTCGCCCTTCTCCTCTGCTTCGCTATGCCAGACCACACGGACCGCCGCGTCCTCGACCTGCGCACGCAGTCGGAGGCTTACTGATGATCGCTCGTCCCTCCGTTCAAGGATCAGCCCGATGAAACTCACCTCCGCCCTCATCGCCAATTCCGATCAGGCGAAAGCCAACCGTGCCGCCCACGACGCCGCGCTGGCCGAAGTGCGCGCCGCCGCTGAAATTGCGGGAGCCGGGGGCGGGGAGGCATCGCGGGAGCGGCATCTGAGCCGCGGCAAGATGCTGCCCCGCGACCGGGTGGCTGGCCTGCTGGACCCCGGCTCGCCATTCCTCGAAGTCGGGGCCTTTGCGGGCCACGGCATGTATGATGGCGCGGCCCCCGGCGGCGGGGCCATCGCTGGCGTGGGCCGGGTGCATGGACGCGATGTGATGGTCGTGTGCAACGACGCCACGGTCAAGGGCGGGACCTATTATCCCATCACCGTCAAAAAACACCTGCGCGCGCAGGAGATTGCCGAGGAATGTCGGCTGCCCTGCATCTACCTCGTCGACAGCGGGGGCGCGAACCTGCCCAATCAGGACGAGGTCTTTCCCGACCGCGATCACTTCGGGCGCATCTTCTATAATCAGGCGCGGATGTCTGCGAAGGGCATCGCGCAGATCGCCGTCGTCATGGGGTCGTGCACCGCCGGCGGCGCATACGTGCCCGCGATGTCCGATGTCAGCATCATCGTGCGCGAACAGGGGACGATCTTTCTGGCCGGCCCGCCGCTGGTCAAGGCGGCCACCGGGGAGGTTGTCACGGCCGAAGATCTGGGCGGCGGCGACGTCCACACGCGCCTGTCGGGCGTGGCGGATTACCTGGCCGAGACTGACGCACACGCGCTGGCCCTGGCGCGACAGGCGGTGGGCAACTTGAACCGCGATCCGCGATCCGGTCTGCCGGATACGACCTGGGACGACCCCGCCTATGATCCGGAGGAATTGTTCGACGTCGTGCCCGCCAGCCTGACGACGCCCTACGACATCCGGGAGGTCATCATGCGGCTGGTCGACGGCAGCCGGTTCGACGAATTCAAGGCGCGGTTCGGGGAAACGCTGGTCACCGGCTTCGCGCAGGTCGAGGGGATGCCCGTCGGCATCGTCGCCAACAACGGCGTGCTGTTCTCGGAGTCCGCGGCCAAGGGCGCGCATTTCATCGAGCTGTGTTCACAGCGAAGCATCCCCCTCGTTTTTCTGCAGAACATCACCGGCTTCATGGTCGGCCGCAAATACGAGAACGAGGGCATCGCGCGCCACGGGGCCAAGATGGTGACGGCGGTCGCGACCACGAATGTGCCCAAGATCACCATGCTGGTGGGCGGCAGCTTCGGGGCCGGCAACTACGGCATGTCGGGTCGCGCCTATCAGCCGCGGTTCCTGTGGACCTGGCCGAATTCCCGCATTTCCGTCATGGGCGGGCCGCAGGCCGCAGGCGTGCTGGCCACCGTGAAGCGCGACGCGATGGAGCGGGCGGGGAAGGAATGGTTGCCCGAGGAGGAGACCGCGTTCAAGCGCCCAACCGAGGAGATGTTCGCCCGGCAGTCGCATCCTCTCTACGCCTCGGCCCGGCTGTGGGACGACGGCATCATCGACCCGCGCAAGTCGCGTCAGGTGCTGGCCCTGTCGCTGCGCGCCGCACTCAACGCGCCGATCGAGGAGACACGCTTCGGCGTGTTCCGCATGTGATGACCCAGACGTTGCAACAGATCATCGACGCGAACCCGGAGGCGGAGACATTCCGGTTCGGGGACGACAAGGCATTGTGCGACCAGATCCTGGCGCTGGTCCGGTCGGGCAAAAAGACCGCGACGTGCGAGGCGGCACGCCACTACGGCGAAAAAGGCGACGCCTGGCCTGAAATCGGCCGTCGCGACGTGGCGCTGGAATGGGACGGACGCCCGGCGGTGATGATCGAAACGGTCGCCGTGGAAACCCGGTGCTGGTCCGAGATGGACGAAGACTTCGTCGCGGCTCAGGGCGAATTCCGCGATCTGGCCCACTGGCGCGAGGCTTACCGCGCGTATTTCGAGCGGACGGGCGGATGGTCGGAGGACATGAAGATCATGTGCGAGCGGTTCCGCGTGGTCGAGGATTACGCGGAGGGCAACACGTGAGCCGGCAGGGCATCTTATCGCGCGTGTGGGACGTTCTGCCGGAGGTTCGGATGCCGTCGCTGGGCCGCAAGGTCGATATCCCGGTTCATGTCATCCACAACTCGCCGGATGCCGAGGATTATTTCTTCATCTTCGACTTCGAGCAGTTCGTCGAACGGTCGCGCACAGGGCTCTTCGTTCAGCCGAGACTCCTGATCTGGGCGGGCCGGGACGACTTCGACCGGCGCACTTTCGCGCGCCATGTGCGCTTGGCCTTCGCGCGGGAATTCGATGCGGCGCGCGACGCGCTGGACGCGGGCAAGCGCCGCGGCGGCGGCTGGCTCACCTGGGAACGGGCCGAATGGCTGCCGTCGGAAGGGGTAATCGCGCTTTTCGTCCTGGGGCTCGCGACGTCGGCCTTATCGGCCACGGGGCGCGCGCTGCTGGGGCTGATTCCGCGCCCGCGCTGGATGCGGGGCAACAGCGCGGAGGAGCGGCTGGAAACCGAGATCTTGGAGACCCAGGAACGGGTCGACGTGGCGCTGGCCGGTCTCAAGGTCGAACTCCACATGGACCTGTATCGCCATGCCTGGCGTGGTCAGCCCGGAGGACGGTTGACGGGCATGGACTACGACGCCTGGCCGCTGCCTGTCTCGGTCATGGAATGTCTCGATATCGCAGGGAGCAACTGATGTTCACCAAGATCCTGATTGCCAACCGGGGCGAGATTGCCTGCCGGGTCATCGACACCTGCCGTCGCTTGGGCGTTGGAACGGTGGCGGTGCATTCGGACGTCGACGCCGGTGCCCGGCACGTCGCGATGGCCGATCAGGCGGTGTCCCTGGGCGGGGCGGCCCCTGCCGACAGCTATCTGAAAGGCGATACGATCATCGCGGCGGCTGTCAAAACCGGCGCGCAGGCGGTGCATCCTGGCTATGGCTTCTTGTCGGAAAACCCGGAGTTCGTGGAAGCGGTGGAGGCAGCGGGTCTGGTGTTCATCGGCCCGTCAGCCTCTGCGATCCGGGCAATGGGCCTGAAGGACGCGGCCAAGGACTTGATGGCCGAGGCCGGTGTGCCGGTCGTGCCAGGCTATCAGGGAGCGGGGCAGGACCCTAGGGACCTGGCGGTGGAGGCCGAAAAGATCGGCTATCCCTTGCTCATCAAGGCTGTGGCGGGCGGTGGCGGCAAGGGGATGCGGAAGGTCGAGGCCCCGGCGGAGTTTGCCGACGCGCTGGACGCGGCGCAATCCGAGGCCAGGAAGGCCTTCGGCAATGACCACGTTCTGATCGAGAAATGGGTGACCACGCCGCGCCACATCGAGGTGCAGGTCTTCGGCGACGGCGAAAAGGCGGTGCATCTGTTCGAGCGCGACTGCTCGCTTCAGCGGCGCCATCAGAAGGTCATCGAGGAGGCCCCGGCCCCCGGCATGACCGCGGAGATGCGGGCGGCCATGGGCGGTGCTGCAGTGCGCGCGGCCGAGGCGATCGGCTACGCCGGGGCCGGCACCGTCGAGTTCATCGTGGACGCCAGCAACGGGCTGCGCCCTGACCGGTTCTACTTCATGGAGATGAATACACGTCTGCAGGTCGAGCATCCGGTGACCGAGGCGATCACCGGCGTCGATCTGGTCGAATGGCAGCTGCGCGTGGCCAGCGGCGAGGGTCTGCCGCTGCGGCAGGAAGACCTGACCATCACCGGTCACAGTTTCGAGGCCCGCCTTTACGCCGAGGATGCGGCGGGTGGGTTCCTGCCACAGACCGGCACATTGACCCATCTGCGGTTTCCACATGGCGCGCGGGCGGAAACGGGTGTGCGTGCCGGCGATACCATCTCCCCTTGGTATGATCCGATGATCGCCAAGCTGGTGACCCACGGGCCCACACGGGCGACGGCGCTTTTGTCGCTGGAGCGGGCGTTGGCGCAGACTCAGGTTGCAGGGACGGTCACGAACCTGTCGTTCCTGCGCCGCCTGACGCAGCATGCGGGCTTCCGCGCGGGTGACGTGGACACCGGCCTGATCGATCGGGACGTGGATACCTTGGCCGCGCGGCCGGTGCCCTGTTCGCGCGCGCGATCGATCGCGGCGCTTGCGGCGCTGGGTCTGGACAAGGGCCAGAACAGCGAGAGCCTGCACCTGTGGATGCCCCTGACATGGAAGGCGCATCTGACCTGGCGGGACGAGGATATCGTGGCACAGGTCGTGGGATTGGGTGGCGACCGATACCGTGTGACCATCGACGACGCCGAACACATGGTGACGCGCGACGGCGGTTGGCGCGTCGACGGGGAAACGGTCCCGGCGCAAGTCGGCCATGCCCCGGGGATGGTCCATGTTTTCTGGGGCAACGTCTATTCTTTCGACGTGCCCGACCCGTTGGCCGTGGCCGCGGGGGGCGGGGCGGCGTCCGGCGTGGTTCTCGCCCCGATGCCCGGCCTGGTGAAGACGGTCTTCGTGGACGCAGGCGCAGAGGTCGCGGCGGGCGCGCGGTTGATCGTGCTGGAAGCGATGAAGATGGAGCACACGCTGGTGGCCCCGCACGATGGAACCGTGGGCGAGGTGCTTGCAGCAGCCGGCGATCAGGTCGAGGCGGGGGCACCGCTGGTGCGGATGCAAGAGGACTGACGGCGGGATGAGGGCGCTGCCCTCGCGCCCCCGTGGTATTTGAAGCCGGAAAAAGGAAGCGGACATGGCGAAGATCGTTCTGCATCACGTACCCGAAAGCCGCTCGCAGCGGGTGCTGTGGCTGCTGCACGAACTGGGCGCGGACTTCGATGTGCGTGTCTGGCCCTTTGACAAGACGTTGCGGTCTGACGATTTCCTTGCCCTCAACCCGGCCGGTCGCGTTCCCGCGCTGGAAATGGACGGGCGCTCTTATTGGGAGACGGGGGCCATCATCGAAATTCTGTGCGAACGCTTCGGCCATCTTGGACGCATGCCGGGCGATGCGGAACGGGCGGATTGGCTGATCTGGGTGCATTTTTCCGAAACGATTTCCCAGCATGCGGCGGCGCTGACGCAAAGCCACGTGATGCTGCGCGAGGATTGGATGCGGTCGCCCGTGGTGATGAAGCTGGAGGCGGCGCGCGTGGGCAAATGCTTCGACGCCATCGAAGCGCGGTTGTCGGGCGACTGGCTTCTGTCGGAATTCTCGGCTGCGGATGTGGCTGTCGGTCAGGCCGTCGTCATGGCGCGGCGGTTCCACCGGGTCGGCGATCGCCCCAAGATGGCCGCCTGGGTCGCGCGGTTCGAGGCACGGTCGGCCTTCGCGGCGTCCAACGACGGCGCGGGCCTTTACGGGCAGGACTTCTACGAGGTGCCCGATGCCTGACGCGGTCGAAATCTTCGAAGTCGGGCCCCGCGACGGATTGCAGAACGAAGCGCGAATGATTCCGGCGGCGGATAAGATCGCCCTGATCGACCTGCTGTCGGGGGCCGGTTTCCGGCGGATCGAGGTGGCGAGTTTCGTCAGCCCGAAATGGGTGCCGCAGATGGCCGACGGCGCAGAGGTCCTGGCGGGCATCGCGCGTGCGCCGGGCGTGTCTTATGCCGCGCTGACGCCGAATATCCGCGGCTATGACGGCGCGCGGGCGGCGCGGGCGGACGAGGTGGCGATTTTCGCAAGCGCGTCGGAGGGGTTTTCAAAGGCCAATCTCAACGCAACGATCATCGAAAGTCTGGAGCGGTTCACGCCTGTCGTGCGGGCCGCCGGGGATCATGGGATGCCCGTGCGGGGCTATGTCTCCTGCGTGACGGATTGCCCGTTTGACGGGCCGGTGCCGCCCGGCGATGTCGCCGCCGTCGTCTCCGCCCTGCGTGAATTGGGGTGCTATGAAATCAGCCTTGGCGATACGATCGGGCGCGGCACGTCGGACGCGGTGGATGCGATGCTGGATGCCGTGCTGGGTGAGATGGACGCCGGACGTCTGGCAGGACATTTCCATGATACCGCCGGACGCGCGTTGGAAAATGTCGATGTCGCGCTGGCGCGGGGCCTTCGGGTGTTTGACGCGGCCGTCGGCGGCCTTGGCGGGTGTCCCTATGCGCCCGGCGCGGCGGGCAACGTGGCGACCGAGACGTTGCTGGCCCATCTGACGGCGGCTGGCCACGCTACGGGTCTGGACGCAGACATCATAGACCGGGCGGCAGCGATGGCGCGGGCGATGCAAAGCGCCTGATGTTTGGCGACGCTGGACGAGACATAACAAGATCGGGCGCGTGAGGCCCGACTAGGAGGACCGATGGACTATGAAACTCTGGATGTGACCCGCGACCGTCGCGGCGTCGTGACGGTGATCCTGAATTTGCCCGACACGCACAACGCCATGTCGGCGCAGATGATGGACGATCTGACCGATATCGCCCGGACATTGGGCAGCGACGACAGCCGCGTCGTGGTCCTGACCGGGGCGGGCCGATCGTTCTGCGCCGGCGGCGACTTGCGCTGGATGCGGGCGCAATTCGATGCGGAGCCTGCGGCGCGTGCGACCGAGGGCAAGCGCCTGGCCGGAATGCTTCAGGCGCTTAACACGATACCGAAACCCCTGATCGCGCGGGTGAACGGCGCGGCCTTTGGTGGCGGCGTGGGCCTGTGCTGCGTGTCGGACGTGGCGATCGGCGTGGACAGCGCGGTTTTCGGCCTGACGGAAACGCGGCTGGGGCTGATCCCGGCGACGATCGGGCCTTACGTGATCGCGCGGATGGGGGAAGGTCGGGCGCGGCGCGTCTTCATGAACTCCCGCCGGTTCGATGCGGCGGAGGCGGTCGATCTGGGCGTACTGTCGAAGGCGGTGGAGGCGGGCGATCTGGAAGCCGCGGTGGAGGCGGAGGTTGTGCCCTATCTGTCCTGCGCACCCGGCGCGGTGGCGGATGCGAAACGATTGGCCCGGTCGCTGGGCCCCGTAATCGACGCGTCGACGATCGCGTCGACGATCGATGCCCTGTCGGCGCGGTGGAACGGGGACGAGGCGTCCGAAGGCGTGGGGGCCTTTTTCGACAAGCGCAAGCCGACGTGGGTGGAGTGAAACGGGATCCGGCGGCGAAACCCGGCGCGCATGTGATCTGTCCGCTTGGCCGGAGTCTCCGGCTCCGCTAGACTATGCCCAAACCCTCGTCAGAAGGACCCTGCAGGCATGTTCACCCGTCGCACGTTCACCGCAATGCTCGCCGTCGCGCCCCTTTCCGCCTGTGCGGACGCGCCCGTCACATCATCGCGCCCCGGCCTTCGCGCCGCTGATCCCGACCTTATTCCACGGGCGAATGCCGGCTGGTCGGCGTGGGTCGAGGGGTTCAAGGGCCGCGCACGGTCGCAAGGCATTTCGCAGGCGACGCTGGAGGCCGCGTTTCGGGGGCAGGGCTTTGTGCCCGGCGTCGTCGCCCGCGACCGCAACCAGACCGAATTCAAGCGCAGCTTCGAAGATTATATCGCCATCGTCGCGCCCGAGCGGAAAGTGACCGCAGGGCGCGCCGCCTTCGCCCGTAATCGCAGCACGCTGCAGGCCATCGAAAGCCGCTATGGCGTGCCCGCCGAGATCGTCTGCGCCATCTGGGGCGTAGAGAGCAATTTCGGCGCACGGCGCGGCGACATCCCGACGGTCAGCGCGGTGTCCACGCTGGCCTTCGATGGTCGTCGCGGGGCGTTCTTCGAAAAACAGTTGATCGCGGCGATGCAGATCCTGCAATCCGGCGACATCACCCCGCAGCGGATGCTGGGCAGCTGGGCTGGCGCGATGGGCCACACGCAGTTCATCCCGACGTCGTATCTGCAATCGGCGGTCGATTTCACCGGCGACGGCCGCCGCGACATCTGGAGCGACGATCCGGCCGACGCGCTGGCCTCGGCCGCGGCGTACCTGCGCGACGCAGGCTGGAAGGCCGGGCAAAGCTGGGCCATCGAGGATCCGAGCGGCAACCTGACGCCGGACCGGGGCGGGCCGTCGTTCCGGACGGGGCCGAATTTCCGCGTCATCAAGCGCTACAACAACTCGGATGCCTATGCGCTGGGGGTCGGGCATCTGGCCGACCGGATCGCTGGCGGCGGTCCGCTGCGTCAGCCGTTCGGCCCCGACCGTTTCGGCCTGACCATCGACCAGCGGCAGGATCTGCAGCGCAAGCTGACGCGCGCGGGGTTCGACACCGACGGCGACGACGGCGTCATCGGACCGCGAAGCCGCGCCGCCATTTCCGCGTTCCAGCGGTCGCGCGGGCTGGCCGTGACGGGCGATCCGTCGGTTGCGCTTTTGAACATGCTTTGAATTTCCGGCCGCCGCTATCGCATATCGGCTGGCCCGTCGCCACATGGAAGACCGGGCTGTTCGGCCCCGAGCGGCAGCGTGAAAGGACCTCGATGCGCCTTCTTCCAATCCTTCTGACCCTTGCGGTGACACTGATGGTGCTGCCTGCGGTGGCGGACCCGCTGCGCAACACCAGCCAGTTCGGCGTCGACATGCGGGCGGGACCCGGATTGCAGTTTCCGCTGATCCACGTCCTGGATCCGGGCGAGGTGGCAGACCGGGGGCGTTGCGATCTGGACGGCAAATGGTGCCTGCTGACGGCACGCAACAAGATCGGTTGGGTCGACACCTTCGGCCTGGCCCCGCCGCGGGCGACCGGCGCATCCGATCTGTCGCGGTCCGATCCGATCACGCCGCTGCGCACCGCGCCGATCGAGAGCACGACGCTGGACGGCGGGCCCGTGGGCACGCGACCTTTGCCGGGGGCGATCACCGACGCGGTCCGCGGGATGATCGGCGGCGTGCCGCCCGCGCCGCCGGGGGCCCGCGTGCCGTTCATGTTCGCGACGAACGCGCCGTTCTATAACGTAACGGCCGGGCCGGTGAATTTGCGCGCGGGGCCGGGCACCGAAAACCCCGTCGTCGGTCTGCTGGACCCAGGCCAGGGCGGCGTCATCGACGTCTGCGATGCCGCGCAGCGCTGGTGCCGCATCTCGGTTCAGGGCGGGCCGGTCGCCTGGGTCAAGATGACGCTGGTTGGCCTGCGCCGGATCGACGTGCCCCCACTTGCGGCCAGCGACCGGGCGCGTTGACGGCGGCACGGGGCCGGATTAAACGCTGAAGCCACAGAACAGGAGTCCCCGATGGACGAGATGCTGCGTGAATACCTGCCGATCATGATGTTCCTTGGCGTGGCGGTGGGCCTCGGCCTGGTCCTGATCCTGGCCGCTGCCGTCATCGCCGTGCGCGCGCCCGACCCCGAGAAGGTCTCGGCCTATGAATGCGGGTTCAATGCCTTCGACGACGCGCGCATGAAGTTCGACGTTCGGTTCTATCTGGTCGCGATCCTGTTCATCATCTTCGATCTGGAAATCGCGTTCCTCTTTCCCTGGGCCGTTTCGTTTCAGGGCCTGTCGGACGCCGCGTTCTGGTCGATGATGGTGTTCCTGTCGGTCCTGACCGTCGGGTTTGCCTACGAATGGAAGAAGGGCGCACTCGACTGGGAATGATCGAACAGGCCACCGTCCGGCCCGAATATCGTCGTAATCACCTGAGAAGCCTTCGCCATTCGGCGGAGGCTTCTTCATGTCAGGCATCCTATCCTATCGACTCTGGCGGCTGCGGCGTCGGATCGTTATCGGAACGGTCCTTTCGGCGGCTCCGGGTTTGCTGATCGCGCCGGATGCGCCGCTGGCCGTGCTGCACGCCGTCGCAATGGGCCTGTTCTGGTCGTGGCACGCCGTCCGTTTTCCCCGTTCCCATTTCGAGCCGGTGTATTTCGGCCTGTGCTGGGGCGTGGCCTACGCGGGCTGCGCCGCCTTGCCAATCCTGACCGACAAACCGTCTCACCCAATGCTCCTGATCCTCTTTCCGATCCTGCTGTTGGGGGTTGCGGTACTGCTCGCGGCTCCGGGACAGGTCTTCAACTGGTGGACCTTCCCGGTGAAGGTCCGTCTGCACGGCACACGTGCGTCGCGGCTTTCGGTCGATGCGCTGCGCAAGGGCACGACGGCCGATGACGGACATCGCTCGGATCGCCGCGATGTCGATGCGGACGGGGAGGACGGCCTGCTGCGCATCACCAACCGCGCCCCGTACATCGACGTGGCGACCGGCAAGCTAGAGCAGGCGGAGTGGACGACGTGGGCGCGTGACGAGATCGCGACCGACACGGTTCACGCCACCATCCACATGGCCGAGCGGGAGGCGGAGCCCGTGCTGACGGTTCTGGAGTATGCCGAACGCGGCGACGGCTCCCTCCTGACCTACACGGAAACCAGGACATGGCCTGCAGAAAACCTCTGGGCATTCTGGCTGTCCGACGGCACGCGCGATCACCTGACCTGCCTGTGCGATCAGGCAGAAGGGCGGGCACCGCGGGCCATATCCCTCGAACCGGACGATGCGATGATCCACGCGATCAATCGCCTCTTCCCGTCCGAGGACCCACCTGCGCCGCCCTCCGATCCGGTGAACCGCGGCCCCTGGGGCTGAAACCGGGACGATCCGCCGCGCGTTGACGGGGTGAACGGACGAGACAAGCCGCCTATCTCCATGTGTGGCCGCGTTGACCCTTCGGGGGGCGCGGGCTAGACGCAGGATGTCGGGGAGACCAGCCCCGGCGAGATACCGATAGGAGCGGCTGACATGGGCGTGCAGACCGGATTGAACACCGCAGGTGGCGACAAGGAACACGCCACACAGCTTCTGAACCGGGAGTTGCAGGACAAGGGTTTCCTGCTGACCTCGACCGAGGACATCATCAATTGGGCGCGCACCGGCTCGCTGCATTGGATGACGTTCGGTCTGGCCTGCTGCGCCGTCGAGATGATGCACACCGCGATGCCGCGCTACGACATGGAGCGGTTCGGGACGGCACCCCGCGCGTCCCCGCGCCAATCCGACCTGATGATCGTGGCCGGTACGCTGACCAACAAGATGGCCCCCGCGCTGCGCAAGGTCTACGACCAGATGCCCGAGCCGCGCTACGTTCTATCGATGGGGTCCTGCGCGAACGGCGGCGGCTATTATCACTACAGCTATTCGGTGGTGCGCGGCTGCGACCGGATCGTGCCGGTCGACCTCTATGTGCCGGGCTGCCCGCCGACGGCGGAGGCGCTTCTTTATGGGTTGCTGCAACTTCAACGCAAGATCCGCCGGACGGGGACATTGGTGCGATGACCGAACAACTTCAGGAACTGGTCGCACATATCGAAATCCGCCAGGGCGATCTGGTGTCGTCGCACACCATCGTCCGCGACGAGCTGACGTTGGAGGTTTCATCCTCCGATATTCCCACCCTCGTGGATTTCCTGAAATTGGACGAACAATGCCGCTTCGCGTCGTTGGTGGACATCACGGCCATCGACTATCCGGGTGACGAGCGGCGGTTTTGTGTCGTGTATCACTTCCTCAGCATGTACCGGAATCAGCGCATTCGCCTGAAGACCTTCGTGCGGGAGGAGGAGATCGTGCCGTCGATCATCGACATCCACCCCTCGGCCAATTGGTTCGAGCGGGAGGTGTTCGACATGTTCGGCATCCTCTTCTCCGGCCACCCGGACCTGCGCCGTATCCTGACGGACTACGGTTTCCGCGGTCATCCGCTGCGCAAGGACTTCCCGACGACGGGCTATACCGAGGTGCGCTACGACGAGGTGCAAAAGCGCGTCGTCTACGAGCCGGTGTCGCTGACGCAGGAATACCGGCAGTTCGACTTCATGTCCCCGTGGGAGGGCGCGGAGTATGTGCTTCCGGGTGATGAGAAGGGGGAGGCGAAGTGATGTGGTTTGACCCTCTTGGTGAGATTGGCGGACTGCTTGCAGGCTTGGCTGCGGCAATGACATTTGCCACTAGCCTCTCAAAAAAAACCTGCATTCTTGGATTTATCCGATGCGTGTCATTGATCTCATTTGATTTTTCCGACCGTTTTGTGTGGCAGAAATCAGCCGACTTAGTAGGTAGGACTTCGACATGATGGACGGCGACATTCGCACGAACACGTATGACGACGGCTCCGTCGACGCCCTCACCGGCGAGCAGCGGATCCGGAATTTCAACATCAACTTCGGCCCGCAGCATCCGGCGGCGCATGGCGTGTTGCGTCTGGTGCTGGAGCTGGACGGCGAGATCGTGGAGCGGTGCGACCCGCACATCGGTCTGCTGCATCGCGGCACCGAGAAGTTGATGGAGAGCCGTACGTATCTCCAGAACCTGCCCTATCTGGACCGGTTGGATTATGTCGCGCCCATGAATCAGGAACACGCCTGGTGTCTGGCGATCGAGCGGTTGTGCGACATTCAGGTGCCGCGTCGCGCATCGCTGATCCGTGTGCTGTTTTGCGAAATCGGGCGCATCCTATCTCACATCCTCAACGTCACGACGCAGGCTATGGATGTCGGCGCGCTGACGCCCCCGCTCTGGGGTTTCGAAGAACGTGAGAAGCTGATGGTCTTCTACGAGCGGGCCTGCGGCGCGCGCCTGCACGCGGCGTATTTCCGGCCCGGCGGCGTCCATCAGGATCTGACGCCCGAACTGCTGGCCGATATCGACACCTGGTGTGACGAGTTTCCGCGCGTGATGGACGACATCGACGGATTGCTGACCGAAAACCGCATCTTCAAGCAGCGCAACGTCGACATCGCCGTGGTGTCCGAACAAGAAGTCATGGACTGGGGGTTCTCCGGCGTCATGGCGCGTGGATCGGGTCTGGCCTGGGACCTGCGCCGCGCGCAGCCCTATGAGTGCTACGACGAGTTCGATTTCCTGATCCCGACGGGCAACAACGGCGATTGCTACGACCGTTATCTGGTTCGGATGGAGGAGATGCGGCAGTCCTTGCGCATCATGAAGCAGGCCATCGCCAAACTGGCCGAGCCGGAAGGGCAGGGCGACATCCTGGCCCGTGGCAAGATCACGCCGCCCAAACGGTCGGACATGAAGACCTCGATGGAAAGCCTGATCCACCACTTCAAGCTCTATACCGAAGGCTTTCACGTGCCTGCCGGCGAAATCTATGCCGCCGTCGAGGCTCCCAAGGGCGAATTCGGTGTCTACATGGTGTCGGACGGGTCGAACAAACCCTACCGCGCCAAGCTGCGCGCGCCGGGGTATCTGCACTTGCAGGCGATGGACCACATCGCGCGCGGGCACCAGTTGGCGGACGTGGCGGCGATCATTGGTACGTTGGACGTGGTGTTTGGGGAGATTGATCGGTGAAGGCAGCTGCTCTTTCAGCTTCAGTCTTTGCTTTCACCTCTGCGGCTTCCACGGCAGAGGTGCCCTCGACACGAGATTTTCAGAGATATGTAAGTTACGAGTTCTACGATGATTGCTCTGCCTTAGCGAGCCAGCTGACGCCCGAGATGCTCCCGAATGCGACGGGCACGTATCTGTTTCGTCGGACTGCCTATGTAATGAGGGATCAGTGCGTTCGCGTTGACGTCCAATGTAAAGTTGGCGCGATCGATGATACCGCGCGGCGAGCACTGGAAGTGAACACCATGAATGTGAGTCTTGCCGAACGGCATGACTGTGGTCTCATTTCGAGCCTTACCAGAACAAACTCAGACTGGCAGGAACTGAATTAATGCTACGCCGCCTCCACCAAGACCAACCCGAGACCTTCGCTTTCACCGAGGCCAACCAAGCCTGGGCCGACGCGCAGATCACCAAGTATCCCGAGGGCCGTCAGGCCAGCGCGATCATTCCGTTGCTGTGGCGCGCGCAGGAGCAGGAAGGATGGCTGACGCGGCCCGCCATCGAGTATGTCTCGGAGATGCTGGGCCTCGCCTATATCCGCGGGCTGGAGGTGGCGACGTTCTATTTCATGTTCCAGCTGCAACCCGTCGGCAAAACGGCGCATATCCAGATCTGCGGCACCACGTCTTGCATGATCTGCGGTGCCGAGGATCTGGTCGCGGTCTGCAAAGACAAGATCGCCAAGCGCCCGCATGAGATCAGCGAAGACGGTCAGCTGTCGTGGGAAGAGGTGGAGTGTCTGGGGGCCTGCGCCAACGCGCCGATGGCCCAGATCGGCAAGGATTATTACGAAGACCTGACGGTGGAGCGGTTCAGCGAAATGCTGGACGAATTCCGCGCGGGCAACGTTCCGAAACCCGGCCCGCAGAACGGTCGGTTCACGTCTGAGCCGCTGGGCGGTGCGACCGCGCTGACCGATGCGGCGGCGAACATGAACCACGACCGCAATGCGAGCGTGACGCTGGCGACCGATATCGGCGACACGATCAAGCGGATCGACGGGACCGAGGTGCCGCTGGTCGCCCCCTGGGGCAAGGCCAACCAGGCCGACCCCGATCCGGTGGTCGCCGAGCGTGACCCGCTGATGGCCCCGGAAGGCCCCGACGGCAAGCAGGGCGGCAAACTGGCGGGGCAGGCGGATGCCAATCGGTCGCGCGGTGACGCCAGCGACGGCAAGGCCAATATCCGCGGCAGCGATGCCACGGCCATCGGCACGCCCGACGAAGGCACCGTCGCCCCCCCGCTCAAGGACAAGTCGGCGGCGCGCAAGCCGATCGTCGAAGCGGGCGAATCAGGCGCGCCGGGGATCGAAGGGGAAAAACCGACTGGTCTGGACGCGCCGCGGGATGGATCGGCGGATGACCTCACACGCATCCGCGGCATTGGGCCGAAGCTGGAAAAGCTTTGCAATTCTCTAGGGTTCTGGCATTTTGACCAGATCGCGAATTGGTCCGAGGCGGAAATCGCATGGGTCGATGCGAACTTGGAGGGGTTCAAGGGGCGCGTGACGCGTGACGAATGGGTCAAACAGGCTAAAGTGCTGACCAAGGGGGAGTAGGCCGCGCTCTGCTCCCGTGGCGTAAAGGGGGGATGTTCGCTGAGATCGACCCCAAACTGGGAGTTGATCCATGGACAACCATGACAAGAACATGACCACCGGAAACGTCGTGATCAGCTGGGGCATCGCCGCCTTGGCCGGTTTCATCGCGTTTCTTCTGTTTCGGATCATGGGCGATTGGACGTTTTCCGCCGCCGGGTTCGGGGGCGGGTTCATTGCCCTGATCCTGGTGGTGATCTTCACGATCATCTTTGGCCGCGACCTGACGCCGCCGCAGGCCCCGCAGGTCGATCTGCGCCCACGTCCGGTCGGGCCGGACGCGCCCGTGCCGACCGCCACGGCTGCGCCCAAGGGCGCGGGCGCGGCCCCGACGGTGGACGCCACCGAGACCGTATCCCCGGATACGTCAGTGTCGAAAAACAGCGCGCCCGCCACACCGGACACGACACCAAAGGCGACCGCGCCGGTCGCGCCAAAGGCGGCCCCCGCGGCGACGGCCGCCGTGGTCGCAGGCAGCGCGGGCACCGGTGGCGGTGCCGCCGCGGCCACGTCGCCCGCCGCGACCGGCACACCGGTGGGCGAGGGGGCCATATCGGCCACCGACCGGCGCGAGAACGAAGCGGCAAGCCGCGCCGCAATTTCCGAGCAGCCGGTGACGGCACCCGCCACCGGGCCGGGAACCAAACCCCAAGCGCTGGACGCGCCGCGCGGCGGGACGGCGGACGATCTCAAGCGGATCAAAGGCGTAGGGCCCAAGATGGAAACTATGCTGAACGGCATGGGTTTCTGGCACTTCGATCAGATCGCATCCTGGTCCGATCAGGAGGTCGCCTGGGTCGACCAGAATCTCGAAGGGTTCAAGGGTCGGGTCACGCGCGACGAATGGGTCCCGCAGGCAAGGGCCCTAGCCGCCGGAGAGACCACCGCCTTTTCGACGCGTGTCGACAAGGGCGATGTCTATTGATCTGCGGCACCGCGGACGCTTGACGGCATCCCGCCGTCGCTGTTGAAGGGGGCGAAATGACCGGCCCCTCCGACCATGACGTGGCGATCGCCAAGCGCTCCGCCCGCGTGGCGGGTGTTATTATCGGTGTCTTCGTTCTGTGGGGGGTGCTTCAGGCCCTTGGCGCGCAATACGACCTGTCGCGCCGTATCATGGGCCTGGGAGATTCCGTCGCATTGGTGGCGATGGGCTGGGCGATATACGAGACAGTGATGATCTGGCGGCTGCGCCGCGAGAAGGAGTGACGACATGCTGCAAGACCAGGACCGCATTTTCACCAACATCTACGGGATGGCCGACCGGTCCCTGAAGGGCGCGCAGTCGCGCGGCCATTGGGACGGCACCAAGGACCTGATCGGTCTGGGCCGCGACAAGATCGTCGAAATCATGAAGGCCAGCGGGCTGCGCGGACGCGGCGGCGCGGGCTTCCCCACGGGTCTCAAATGGTCGTTCATGCCCAAAGAAAGCGACGGGCGTCCTGCATATCTGGTCATCAACGCCGACGAGAGCGAGCCGGGCACCTGCAAGGACCGGGAGATCATGCGCCACGATCCCCACACCCTGATCGAAGGTGCGCTGATCGCGTCCTTCGCCATGAATGCGCATGCCTGCTATATCTACATCCGCGGCGAATACATTCGCGAGAAGGAGGCGCTGCAGGCGGCCATCGACGAAGCCTATGACGCGGGCCTGATCGGCAAGAACGCCTGCGGCTCGGGCTGGGACTTCGATCTGTACCTGACCCACGGCGCGGGGGCCTACATCTGCGGCGAAGAAACCGCCCTGATCGAAAGCCTGGAAGGGAAGAAGGGGATGCCGCGCATGAAGCCGCCGTTCCCGGCAGGGGCGGGCCTTTACGGCTGCCCGACGACGGTCAACAACGTCGAAAGCATTGCGGTCGTCCCCACCATCCTGCGCCGCGGGGCCGAATGGTTCGCGGGGTTCGGTCGTCCGAATAACGCCGGCACCAAGCTGTTCGCGATTTCCGGCCATGTGAACCGGCCCTGCGTGGTCGAGGAGGCGATGTCGATCCCCTTCGAGGAGTTGATCGAGAAGCATTGCGGCGGCATCCGTGGCGGTTGGGACAACCTCAAGGCGGTGATCCCGGGCGGGTCGTCGGTTCCGATGATTCCGGGCAAGGACATGCGCAGCGCGATCATGGATTTCGACTATCTGCGCGAACAGAAGTCGGGTCTGGGGACGGCGGCGGTCATCGTGATGGATCAGTCCACGGACGTCATCAAGGCGATCTGGCGGTTGTCGGCGTTCTACAAGCACGAAAGCTGCGGTCAGTGCACGCCCTGCCGCGAAGGCACCGGCTGGATGATGCGGGTCATGGATCGTCTGGTGAAAGGCGAGGCGGAGGTCGAAGAGATCGACATGCTGCTCGACGTCACCAAACAGGTGGAGGGTCACACGATCTGCGCCCTCGGCGATGCGGCCGCTTGGCCGATCCAGGGTCTGATCCGGCATTTCCGCGATGAGATCGAGGATCGGATCAAGCACAAGCGCGTGCGCCCCACGGCGGCTGTGGCCGCCGAGTGATGTTCTTGTCCTTCACCTTGAAGACGGCCGCCCTGACGGCGTTCACGGCCTTGGCTCTTGCCGCGTGCCAGACGGCATCCGTGCCGGCTGCAACCCCTGCCGTGGCATTGAACACCGACACGGTGGCATTGCAGGCCAACACGCAGTCCTTCGCCCAGGATACAGCCGTCGCGGCCTTTTATGCCCAGCGCTGCGCCGACCGGGGCATCACGCTTGCCGGTGGCAGCCCCGACGCCGCGTCCGAAGCCTTCTTCGCCCGAATGACCGCTGCCGGTTACTCCCGCCCGCAGATCGAGGCGGCGACGGCATCGGTCGATACGGGGGCGACCGGGCAGGCCGCGATTTCCTATCTGGAAGGTCGGGGGCTGCAGGACGGCGACGACAGGCTCTGCGCTTCGGCCCGGACGGAAGTGTCGCAGGGCACGGCCGTCGGGCAACTCCTCTCGATCTGACGGGCGCGGTGCGGCGGGGCGCGGGCGGGGCCACGAAGGCGTTCCTTGCCTTTCCCACGACGTTCGTGTGATCCACCCCGCATGATGGAACATATTGCCCCCTACGCTCATGCCCTCGCCTCTCTTGGCGGCTGGGCCATTTTGATGGTCATCCTGCTGATCGCCTCCGCCTTCGGGACGCCTCGCGGCAGGACCGAAAGCGGCCATCCGGTCCGCGACTATTCGGACCCGGCCTACCGCCGCAGTCGGGCGTTCCTGAACGCGATCGAAATCAGTGGGCCGTTCATTGCCGCCACGCTTGCCGCGATCCTGGTCGGCGCGTCGCCGCTGCTGGTCAACATCTTTGCGTCCGTGTTTCTTGCCTCGCGCGTGGGGATGGCCATCGTTCACATCGCGACCGAGATTCAGCCCCTGCGCTCCGCGTTCTGGTTCGTCGGGCTGATCTGCTGCCTGGCCCTTGCCGGGATGGCGATCGTCGGGGCTTTCGCGCTTTGATCCGGCTTGCGGCCCTCGTTCTGATCGCCGCACCGGCCGCGGCGCAGGACAGACGCCCCGCGCCCGAGATTTTCGTCACATCCGCCATGGCCACCTCGACAGCGCAGATACTGGCCGTGAACTGCCCCGTGTTGTCCATCAATCCCGGAGCGATGCGCACCGAGACGGACCGCGTCCTGGACGCGCTGGACGCAGATGGCTTCACGCCCGAGACGATGACCGACGCGATGGAAGACCCGTCGGACCGGATCGCGGTCTTGCAGGATGCGTTCCTGGCGAAGCATGATCTCGCCGACGGGGCCACGTCAGATGCGGTTTGCGCCGCCGGGCTGCGCGAAATTTCTGAGGGAACCGCCATCGGTGCCCTGTTGCTGGAGGTCGAGGGATGAGGATCTTGGGTTTGGGTATCGCGACCACGCTGGCGCTGTCGGGATGCGGCACACTGGGCAGCTTGTCGTCCGGCGCATCGTCCCCGTTCAGCGGCGGTGGCGGTGGATTGCGCGGCTCCCAAAGCGAGATCGACGGCATCCGGTTTCGCACCCGCGTCTCTTCGGTCACTGCGGACGATCGCGGTTTTACGACCCTGACACGTGGGGCCGGACGCGACCTGGCCGCCGCTGCGGAGGCGGGACGGGTCGAAGCCGTGGAATATTGCATCCGCCGATTCGGCGGATCGGAAATCACCTGGACGCTGGGACCGGACCGCCCGGCCGGGGAAACGCCGCTGGATCAGGCGGGCGCACTGATCCTGGCGGGGACCTGCATCTCGCGGTGATCCGTCTGTGATCGGATGTCACGGCCGCTGATATTGAATAGCCCGTGTAAGGGCGCACATCTGATGACGACACGAAACATTCGAGGTCCGATGATGATTGCCCGCACCCTTGCAGTCGCCCTGCTTCTGGCAACGCCCGCCGCCGCCGACCGATACGATGCCCTGCGGGCCGATCCCGAAATCGCCAACGGCGTGCTGGTCGCCGCCATCGGCGACGCCATCGGCGATGCCTGTCCCGATCTGGGGGAGCGTCGCACACGGTCATTGCTGGTGCTGAACGCGTTGGTGAACCGCGCACGCACCCTGGGCTATTCCGTCGGTGAAATCCGGGCCTATGTCGACGACGACGGTGAAAAAGCGCGGGTCAAGTCGCAGGCGCGGCAGTGGTTGGCGCAAAAGGGGGCCTCGACCAATGATCCGGGCAGCATCTGCCGGGTCGCGCGGGCTGAAATTGCCGCCGGAACGACCATCGGACGGCTCATGTACGTCAAGTGAGAACCATCACGGGCGGGGGCGACAAAGCCTCGCACGCGACGTTTCCGACACTGGCCTCCGCCGTCCGACCGGGCTAAACAACGTGCAAACGCGCTGATGCAGACCGGAGCGACCGCGATGTCCGACCTCAAGACAATCAACATCGACGGAACCGAGATCGAGGTTCCCGCCGAAATGACACTGATCCAGGCTTGTGAGCAAGCGGGCGTCGAGATCCCCCGTTTCTGTTATCATGAGCGTCTGTCCATCGCGGGCAATTGCCGTATGTGTCTGGTCGAGGTCGTTGGTGGCCCGCCGAAACCCGCCGCAAGCTGCGCCATGCAGGTCAAGGATCTGCGTCCCGGCAAGGACGGGGAGCCGCCGGTCGTCAGAACCAACTCGCCCATGGTCAAGAAGGCGCGCGAGGGGGTGATGGAGTTCCTGCTCATCAATCATCCGCTGGACTGCCCGATCTGCGATCAGGGTGGTGAATGCGATCTGCAGGATCAGGCAATGGCCTACGGGGTCGACTTTTCGCGCTTCCGCGAACCCAAGCGCGCCGCCGTCGATCTGGATCTTGGCCCGCTGGTCGAAACCCATATGACGCGCTGCATCTCCTGCACCCGCTGCGTGCGTTTCACCACCGAAGTCGCGGGCATCACCCAGATGGGCCAGACCGGACGCGGCGAGGATTCGGAGATCACGTCCTATTTGGGCGAGACGTTGAAATCGAACATGCAGGGCAACATCATCGATCTGTGCCCCGTCGGCGCCCTGGTGTCCAAGCCCTATGCCTTCACGGCCCGCCCGTGGGAGCTGACGAAGACCGAAACCATCGATGTGATGGATGCGCTGGGCGCGTCGATCCGGGTGGACACCAAGGGCCGCGATGTCATGCGCATCCTGCCGCGCAACCACGACGGCACCAACGAAGAGTGGATTTCCGACAAGACCCGCTTCGTCTTTGACGGCCTGCGCCGCCAGCGTTTGGACAAGCCTTATGTCCGCGTCGACGGCAAATTGAAGTCCGCCACCTGGCCCGAGGCTCTGGACGCCGCGGCTAAGGCAATGAAAGACGCGAAGGTCGCGGGCCTCGTCGGTGACCTGGTTCCAACCGAAGCCGCCTTTGCCCTGCGCCAGTTGATGGACAAGATGGGTGGCGTCACCGAATGTCGCACCGATGGGGCAAAACTGGGGACCGGCCGCGCGGAATATGCGGGCACGGCGGCGATCGAGGATATCGACACCGCTCAGAATATCATGTTGATCGGTACCGACCCCGCGCGGGAGGCCCCGGTCTTGAATGCCCGCTTGCGCAAGGCGTGGACGCGCGGTGCGAACGTCGGCCTGGTCGGCAAGAAGGTCGATCTGACCTTCGATTACGAACACGTCGGCACCGGCCGCGCCGCGTTGGCGCAGGTCTCCGGGCAGACGGTTAGCGAAGAGACCAGAGCCGCGCCCTCGATCGTGATCGTCGGCATGGCGGCCCTGTCTGGGGACGACGGCGCGGACGTCTTCGCCCACGCCCGTCAGATCGCGGAGAATTCGGACTCCGGTCTGCTGATCCTGCACACCGCAGCGTCGCGTGTGGGCGCGATGGATGCGGGCTGCACCACCGACGGCGGGGTCGAGGCCGCGCTGGCGGCGGACGTCATCTACAACCTGGGGGCCGATGACGTGGATGTGCCGGCGGGCAAGTTCGTCATCTACCAGGGCAGTCACGGCGACCGGGGCGCGCACCGTGCCGACGTCATCCTGCCCGGGGCCGCCTGGACCGAGGAGCAGGGCCTGTTCGTCAATACCGAAGGCCGCCCGCAGCTTGCCCTGCGCTCCGCCTTCGCGCCGGGCGACGCCAAGGAAAACTGGGCTATCCTGCGCGCCCTGTCGGCCGAGGTCGGGCTGCAGCTGTCGTTCGACAGCATCGCACAGCTGCGCCGCGCCCTGGTGAAGACCGCACCCCATCTGGCCGAAATCGACGAGGTGGCGGTCAATACCTTCGCGCCGACGGCGGCCCTGCCTGCCTTGGCCGATGGAGACTTCGACGTTACGATCTCCGATTTTTATCTGACGAACCCGATCGCCCGCGCCAGCCAGTTGATGGCGGAACTCTCGCAGCTGGCCCGCGACCGCGACAATCAGCCGATCGCGGCGGAGTAGGGACCATGCGGGCCGTCCCGCTGGTTCTTGTCGCGCTCGTCTCCGGATGCCAAAACGCGGAGCAGCCCGTGGTCGATGTGTTTCGGCCCGACTACAAGGGGGTCGAGACGCGGCTGCTGGAAGGCGATCTGGTGAACTTCCTGGTGACGATGGAAGGGGCGCGTGACCCGCAGGATGTGTTGGATTACGCCGAATGCGCCGCGTCGCAATATGCGCTGATCCGGGGATTCGGATTCGCGCGTCAGGTGCGGACAAACGTGGTCGAAGAGGGTGGCCTTTGGCGCGGAGATGCGGTTTACACCGTTTCGCCAGCGCTCCCTCGGGGGCTGAGAACGATTGATGCCGAAGTGGCGGTCGAGACCTGCCGCGACAAGGGCATTCCGACCATATGAGGACGTGACATGGGCGAATTCTTTCTGACTGGACCCGGTATCGCCCTGATCATCCTGGCGCAAACGTTGGCTGTGGTCGCCTTCGTGATGATCTCGCTGTTGTTCCTCGTTTACGGCGATCGCAAGATCTGGGCGGCTGTGCAGATGCGGCGCGGCCCCAACGTCGTCGGTCCATGGGGTGCGCTTCAAACGGTGGCGGACGCGTTGAAATACGTGGTCAAGGAAATCGTTATTCCGGCCGGCGCGGACCGTTTCGTCTTCATGCTGGCCCCGCTGATTTCCTTCGTGCTGGCAATGATCGCCTGGGCGGTGATCCCGTTTTCGTCGACCTGGGTGTTGGCCGATATCAACGTCGCCATCCTTTACGTCTTCGCCGTTTCCTCGCTGGAGGTGTACGGCGTGATCATGGGCGGCTGGGCGTCGAACTCCAAATATCCGTTCCTGGGCTCGCTCCGGTCCGCGGCGCAGATGATCTCCTACGAGGTGTCGATCGGCCTGGTCATCATTGGCGTGATCCTGTCGACCGGCTCGCTCAACTTCGGGGCCATCGTCGCGGCGCAGGACACCGGCTGGGGCTTCTTCGGCTGGTACTGGCTGCCGCATTTCCCGATGGTTTTCCTGTTCTTCATTTCGGCCCTGGCCGAGACGAACCGCCCACCCTTCGACCTGCCGGAAGCGGAATCGGAGCTGGTCGCCGGATACCAGGTCGAATATTCGTCGACGCCGTTCCTTCTATTCATGGCCGGCGAATACATCGCCATCTTCCTGATGTGCGCGCTGATCTCGCTGCTGTTTTTCGGCGGCTGGCTGTCCCCCATCCCGTTCCTGCCCGACGGGCCGCTGTGGATGGTTGCCAAGATGGCGTTCTTCTTCTTCCTCTTCGCGATGGTGAAGGCCATCGTGCCGCGCTACCGCTACGATCAATTGATGCGTTTGGGCTGGAAGGTGTTCCTTCCGTTCTCGCTCGCCTGGGTCGTTCTGGTGGCATTCCTTGCACGCTACGAAGTGCTCGGCGGGTTCTGGGCCCGCTGGGCCACGGGGGCCTGATATGACACAGCAGACGCAGCAGATCGACTGGAACCGGTCCATCAAGTATTTTCTCCTGGCGGACATCTGGAACGGGATGCGGCTGGGCTTCAAATATTTCTTCGCGCCCAAGGCCACGCTGAACTATCCGCACGAGAAGGGGCCGCAAAGTCCGCGCTTCCGCGGCGAACACGCGCTGCGCCGCTATCCCAACGGCGAAGAACGCTGCATCGCCTGCAAGCTGTGCGAAGCGGTTTGCCCGGCGCAGGCGATCACCATCGACGCCGAGCCGCGCGAGGATGGGTCGCGCCGTACGACGCGTTACGACATCGACATGACCAAATGCATCTTCTGCGGCTTCTGCCAGGAGGCTTGCCCCGTCGATGCCATCGTCGAAGGCCCGAATTTCGAATACGCCACTGAGACGCGGGAGGAGCTGTTCTACGACAAGGAAAAGCTGCTCGACAATGGTGAGCGTTGGGAAGCGGTCATCGCGAAGAACCTCGAAATGGATGCGCCCTACCGATGAGTGATCCCAAGAATCCGTTCGCGGCCTGGATGGGCCAGATGCAGGACATGGCCAAGACCATGAACCCTGCACTCGAGCATTTCACGCCCACCGGGTTCGAGAAGCTCTGGCCGACGATGCCCGCCGAAATGGTGGAGCAATTCATGGGCAAGGGCCTGAACCCCGAGGGTCTGGACGCCAAGACCAAGATGCTGCTGACGCTGGCCGGCCTGACCGTGCTGGGCGCGCAGGCCGAGGCGCAGATCCGCCTGACCGTTCGACAGGCCGCCGAACAGGGTGCCACCAAACAGGAGATCGCCGAGACGATCGGCCTGATGGGTCTGTTCGGGGGGCTGCCCGCGATGAACAAGGCGATGGAGTTGGCCAATGCCGCACTGGGGGACGAGGAATGACCGTCCTTGACGCCGCCTTCTATCTTTTTGCGATCATCACCGTGACGGCCGGTCTGTTCGTGGTCGTGTCGCGCAACCCGGTTCATTCGGTGCTCTGGCTGATCCTGTGCTTTCTGTCGACGGCGGGTCTGTTCGTTCTTCTGGGGGCGGAATTCGTCGCGATGCTGCTGATCATCGTCTATGTGGGCGCGGTCGCGGTGCTGTTCTTGTTCGTCGTCATGATGCTCGACGTCGATTTCGCCGAACTGAAGGCGGAGATGGCGAAATACGTACCGCTTGCAGGTTTGATCGGTGTGGTCCTGCTGATGCAGCTGGCCATCGCCTACGGCGTCTGGGAAACGGCCGAAGGGGTCGAGATGGCCGCCGGTCTTTCGGCGATCGAAACGCCGCCCGTCCTGAACACGCAGGCCTTGGGTCTCATTCTCTATGACGAATATTTCGTCATGTTCCAGCTTTCGGGTCTGATCCTGCTGGTCGCGATGATCGGGGCCATCGCCCTTACGTTGCGCCACCGCAAGGACGTCAAGCGCCAGAACGTGCTGCACCAGATGTGGCGTGACCCCGCGACCGCTATGGACGTCCACGACGTCAAGCCGGGGCAGGGGCTGTGACCTTCCCGAAGTCAATCCAGGAGGAGACGTAATGTCCCGCACCACACTCATCATCGTGATCGTCGTTCTTGTGATCTTGATTGGCGGCTACGGCTTCCTCTGACCCGCCAAGGGCGCTAGGGGACCGACGACAAGAACAATACGAGCGGGGCGAATGCCCTCGGAGGGACCGGACATGATCGGACTCGAACACTATCTGACGGTGGCAGCGGCGTTGTTCGTCATCGGCATCTTCGGGATCTTCCTGAACCGCAAGAACGTCATCGTCATCCTGATGTCGGTCGAACTGATGCTGCTGGCCGTGAACATCAACTTCGTCGCATTTTCGGGCTTCCTGGGCGATCTGACAGGCCAGGTTTTCACCCTCTTCGTTCTGACGGTCGCCGCCGCCGAGGCGGCCATCGGCCTTGCCATCCTAGTCTGCTTCTTCCGCAACCGGGGCACAATCGACGTCGAAGACGTCAACGTGATGAAGGGCTGAGACAATGACCACCATCATCCTCCTCGCCCCGCTCGTCGGGGCGCTGATCTGCGGGTTCGGCTGGAAGATCATCGGCGAAAAAGCGGCCATGGTCGTGGCCACGGGATTGTTGTTTCTGGCTGCGATCCTGTCTTGGGTCGTGTTTCTGGGCCACGATGGCACCACGCAGCAGATCCCCCTGATGACTTGGGTGGAAAGCGGCTCGCTCGCGACCGACTGGGGCATCCGGTTGGACCGACTGACGGCGACGATGCTGATCGTGGTGACCACTGTATCGTCGCTCGTCCACCTCTATTCCTTCGGCTACATGGACCACGATCCGCAGTGGCAGGAAGGGGAGGTCTACAAGCCGCGCTTCTTCGCCTATCTGTCGTTCTTCACCTTTTCGATGCTGATGCTGGTGACGTCCGACAACCTGTTGCAGATGTTCTTCGGGTGGGAAGGGGTCGGCGTCGCCTCCTACCTTCTGATCGGATTCTATTGGCGCAAACCGTCTGCGTCTGCGGCGGCGATGAAGGCCTTCATCGTCAACCGTGTCGGCGATTTCGGCTTCCTGCTGGGCATTTTCGGGCTGTTCTACCTGACCGACAGCATCGCGTTGGATGATGTGTTCGCCGCCACGCCGGAATTGGCCGAAACCACCATCCGCTTCCTGTGGACCGATTGGAACGCCGCGAACCTGCTGGCCTTCCTGCTGTTCGTCGGTGCGATGGGCAAATCGGCGCAACTGGGCCTGCACACATGGCTGCCCGACGCCATGGAAGGCCCGACCCCCGTGTCCGCGCTGATCCATGCGGCAACCATGGTCACGGCCGGCGTGTTCCTCGTTTGCCGCATGTCGCCGCTGATGGAGGTCGCGCCGACTGCCATGGCTTTCGTCGTCGTGATGGGCGCGTTGACCGCCTTCGTCGCCGCGACGATCGGGCTGGTCCAGAACGACATCAAGCGCGTCATCGCCTATTCGACCATGTCGCAGCTGGGTTACATGTTCGTGGCCGCGGGCCTGGGGGCCTATTCGGTCGCGATGTTCCACCTGCTGACCCACGCCTTTTTCAAGGCGATGCTGTTTCTTGGGGCCGGGTCGGTCATCCATGCCATGCACCACGAACAGGACATGCGGAACTACGGCGGTCTGCGAAAGAAAATCCCGCTGACCTTCTGGGCGATGATGATCGGAACGCTCGCCATCACGGGCGTCGGCATCCCGCTTCTCTACATTGGATTTCCTGTGGGTTTTGCGGGCTTCGTCAGCAAGGATGCCATCATCGAGGTGGCCTATGCCGGCGGCGGGGCCCTTGGCCTGCCGTTCCTGGCCCTGTCACTCTCGGCGGTATTCACCAGCTTCTATTCCTGGCGGCTGATGTTCCTGACGTTCTATGGCAAGCCGCGGGGCGACAAACGGACCCACCACCACGCGCACGAAAGCCCGCTGACGATGACGATCCCGCTGGGCGTCTTGGCGGTCGGATCGATCTTTGCCGGGATGGTGTTCTATGGCCCGTTCTTCAAATCGCAGGAAACCGTCGACCGCTTCTTCGGCATTTCCGACAATGCAGAAGTGCAGGCGGCCTTCGAAGGCGGGCTGATCGGCGTGGCGAATGCGGCCACCGAAGCAACCGATGGGGAGGAGCCGCAGGAGCGTGCACCCCAGACGCCTGGCGACGGGGCGATCTACATCGGCCCCGAAAACCACATCATCCACGAAGCGCATGAGGTGCCGGCCTGGGTCAAGGTTTCCCCGTTCATCGAAATGCTGATCGGGTTCTTTGTGGCGTGGATGTTCTATATCCGCAGCCCATCGTTGCCCGGACAATGGGCCGCGAACCTGGCACCGTTGCACCGGCTGCTGCTCAACAAATGGTACTTCGACGAGGTTTATAACTACGTCTTCGTTCGCGGTTTCAAGCGGCTCGGCACCTTCTTGTGGAAACGGGGGGACGGCACCGTCATCGATGGGTCGATCAACGGACTGGCCATGGGCATCGTGCCGTTCGCGACCAAGTGGCTCAATCGGGCCCAGTCGGGATATATCTTCACCTACGCCTTCGCGATGGTGATCGGGATCGTTGTCCTGATCTCCTGGACGACCATCGCATCGGGGAACTAGCGACCCATGGAAAACCTCCTCTCCATCGTCACCTTCACGCCCATGGTCGCGGCGCTGATCCTTGCCGTGTTCCTGCGCGGCGACGATGCGGCCGCGCAGCGCAACGCCAAGTGGCTAGCCCTTGGGGCGACGACCTTCACGTTCCTCGTGTCGATCTTCATCCTGACCGGGTTCGATCCGCAGAACACCGGCTTCCAGTTCGTCGAAGATCGCGCCTGGGTGTTCGGACTGCAGTACAAGATGGGCGTCGACGGCATCTCGGTACTCTTCGTCATGCTGACCACGTTCCTGATGCCGCTGGTCATCGCATCGTGCTGGGACGTTACGCACCGGGTGAAGGATTACATGGTCGCGCTTCTGCTGCTGCAATCGCTGATGATCGGCGTGTTCTGCGCACTCGACCTGATCCTGTTCTACGTTTTCTTCGAAGCGGGTCTGATCCCGATGTTCCTGATCATCGGCATCTGGGGCGGGGCGAACCGCATCTACGCATCGTTCAAGTTCTTCCTCTATACGCTGCTGGGCTCGGTCCTGATGCTGGTCGCGATGATCGCGATGTACGTTGATGCCGGAACCACCGATATTCCGACCCTGCTGACGCATCAGTTTTCCTATGCGCCACTCAGCGTTCTGGGCCTGAATGTCGTTGGTGGAATGCAGACACTGATGTGGCTCGCCTTTTTCGCCAGTTTCGCGGTCAAGATGCCGATGTGGCCCGTCCATACATGGCTGCCCGATGCCCACGTTCAGGCCCCGACCGCAGGCTCGGTCGTCCTTGCGGCGATCTTGCTCAAGATGGGAGGCTACGGCTTTCTGCGCTTCTCGCTGCCGATGTTCCCGGTCGGGTCGGAGGTCATGGGCCCGTTGGTCCTGTGGCTGTCGGCCATCGCCATCGTCTATGCATCGCTCGTCGCGATGATGCAGTCGGACATGAAGAAGCTCATCGCCTACTCGTCGGTGGCGCATATGGGTTTCGTGACGATGGGCATCTTTGCCGCGAACCAGCAGGGCGTCGACGGAGCTATCTTTCAGATGATCAGCCATGGTTTCATCTCGGGCGCGCTGTTTTTGTGCGTGGGCGTCGTTTACGACCGGATGCACACCCGCGAGATCGACGCCTACGGCGGTCTGGTCAACCGGATGCCGGCCTACGCCCTTGTCTTCATGCTCTTCACCATGGCCAACGTCGGCCTGCCGGGCACATCGGGTTTCGTGGGCGAATTCCTGACACTGATGGGCGTATTTCAGGTCAATACCTGGGTCGCGCTGGTTGCCACCACGGGTGTGATCTTCTCGGCGTGCTATGCGCTTTGGCTTTACCGCCGGGTCATGTTCGGCGACCTGATCAAGGAAAGCCTGCGCTCCATCACCGACATGACGGGTCGGGAGCGTGCGATTTTCGCGCCCCTGATCTTCTTCACCATCCTGCTGGGCGTCTATCCCAGCCTGATCACCGACATCATCGGACCCTCGGTGTCCGATCTTGTCGATACCTATGAGTTCGCCACCGCCGATATCGTCCTGACGACCGATGTCGCCACGGTCGACAACTGAGGCCCGCCCATGCAAGCCGATCTGACACTCATCCTGCCTGAAATCGCCTTGGCGCTCTATGCGATGGGGGCGCTTCTGGGGGCCGTCTACACCGGAAAGGACGCGCTGGCCCAACCGCTGATCTGGCTGACGGCCGCCGTTTTGACCATCGTCGCGCTCTGGATCGCGCTGTCGTCCGCCAGTGGCGTCGCCTTCGACGGCATGATCGTGAAGGACGGGTTCGCGCGCTTTGCGCAGGTCACGATCCTGCTGTCCGCCGCCGCCGTCCTCGTCATCGGACAGGAGTACCTGGCGCGCACGGGGATGCTGAAATTCGAATACCCGCTTCTGATCGTCCTGTCTGTCATCGGCATGATGGTGATGGTGTCCTCGGGCAACCTGCTGACGATCTACATGGGGCTGGAGCTGCAGTCGCTGGCGCTTTACGTCGTCGCGTCCCTGCGCCGCGACAGTGTCAAGTCGACCGAAGCCGGGCTGAAATACTTCGTTCTGGGCGCGCTGTCGTCGGGCCTGCTGCTCTACGGCATCTCGCTCACCTACGGCTATGCCGGCACGTTGTCGTTCCCCGGCGTGATCGAGGCGGCGGCTGGTGAGGCACCGCTGGGCCTTTTGTTCGGTCTGGTCTTCATGATCTCCGGTCTGGCCTTCAAGGTTTCGGCCGCGCCGTTCCACATGTGGACGCCGGACGTCTACGAAGGTTCGCCCACGCCGGTCACCGCCTTTTTCGCCACCGCGCCCAAGGTCGCGGCCATGGCGATGTTCGCACGTGTCGTCCACGACGCCTTCGGGGGCATCGTCGCCGATTGGCAGCAGATTGTGGCCCTTCTGTCGGTGCTGTCGATGTTCGTCGGGGCGATCGCGGCGATCGGTCAGAAGGACATCAAGCGGCTGATGGCCTATTCGTCGATCGCGCACATGGGCTATGCCCTGATGGGCCTCGCGGCTGGGACCGCCGGGGGCGTGCAGGCGATGCTTCTCTACATGGCGATCTACGTGGTGATGAACATCGGCACCTTCGCCTTCATCCTGTCGATGAGTCGGGACGGCCGCGATGTCACCGATATCGCGTCGCTCAAAATGCTGTCCAAGGTCCGTCCGGGGGCCGCGCTGGCTCTGCTCGTTCTGATGTTCAGCCTTGCCGGCATTCCGCCGACCCTCGGGTTCTTTGCCAAGTACGGTGTGCTGCAGGCGGCAGTGGATGCCGAGCTTGTCTGGCTTGCCGTCTTGGGCGTCGTGGCGTCGGTCATCGGCGCGTTCTATTATCTGCGGATCGTTTTCTTCATGTACTTCGGCGACGCCGAGGAGCCTTTCGCCCCTGACGTTCCGATGGTGCAGATGATCGCATTGGCAGGGTCGGCGGTTCTGATGCTTGCCCTTCTGCCAGAACTTCTGGGGTTGGAGCCCTTGGCCGCCATGGCGGCGGACGCGCTGGTCAACTGATGGGGCAAGACGGGTTGGCGTCCGATTGGCCCGCCGGGGTCGACCGCGTCATTCTGGAGGAGGTGGACAGCACCTCACTCGAAGCCGCCCGCCGCGCGCCCGCGATCCCGACATGGATCATGGCGCGCAGCCAAACCGCCGCGAAAGGCCGTCGCGGGCGTGCATGGTCCATGCCAAAGGGGAACTTCGCCGCCTCCCTCGTCTGGCAGCCGCCGGGCGGTCCGGCGGAGATGGCGCTGCGCAGCTTCACAGCGTCCCTTGCCCTGCACGATACGCTGACCGATCTGGGCGTCGCGGGTCTGTCGTTGAAATGGCCGAACGACGTCCTGCTGAACGATTGCAAGCTGGCGGGTATCCTTCTGGAATGTCCTGCGCCGGGCCTTCTGGTCATGGGGATCGGCATCAACCTGATCGCGGCCCCGGATGCGGGCCAAGTCGAACCCGGCGCGGTCGCCCCGATCTCCCTGCTGGAGGCGACGGGCCTGCGGGTGGAGCCATCGACGCTTCTGGGTCGTCTCGCCCGCGCCTTCGCCGAACGCGAGGCGCAGTTCATCACTTGGGGATTCGGGCCGATCCGACAGGATTGGATGCGCTACGCCGCCCGCGTCGGACACCCCATGACCGCGCGCTTGCCGGGCGAGACGGTGCATGGCGTCTTCACCGACGTCGACGGGGACGGTCACCTGATCCTGAAGACGGACGCGGGCGTTCGCCACATCACCGCGGGCGATGTGTTTTTCGACACGAGACAAGCAAAGGTGCCCACATGCTCCTGACCATCGACTGCGGCAACACCAATACCGTCTTCGCCATCTGGGATGGCACGGCCTTCGTGGACTCCTGGCGGCGGGCGACGAACCATCAAAGCACGGCCGACGAATATTACACCTGGCTGCGCACATCGATGAGCTTGCGCGGCATCGACGTCGCCATCACCGACTGCATCATCTCCTCGACCGTGCCGCGTGTGGTCTTCAACCTCCGTGTCCTCTGCGACCGCTACTTCGACACGCGGCCCTGGGTCGTCGGCAAACCCGAGACGAAGCTGCCCATCGACACCCGCGTCGATGCGGGCACCGCCGTCGGACCGGACCGCCTGGTCAATACGGTCGCAGGTTACAACCGGCATGGCGGTGACATCATCATCGTCGATTTCGGGACGGCGACCACCTTCGATGTGGCCGACAGCGACGGCGCCTATATCGGGGGCGTGATCGCCCCGGGCGTCAACCTGTCGCTGGAGGCGTTGCACATGGCCGCAGCCGCGTTGCCGCATGTGGACATTACCCAGCCCTTGCGGGTAGTGGGCACCAACACCGTCGCCTGCATGCAGTCGGGCGTGTTCTGGGGCTATGTGGGCCTCATCAAAGAAATCACAGCAAGAATAAGGGCTGAGCGCGATCGCCCGATGAAAGTCATCGCGACAGGTGGGCTGGCACCTCTTTTCCAGCAGGGCGAAGACCTGTTCGACGCCTACGAAGAAGATCTGACGATGCACGGTCTGACCGTCATCCATAAGTACAATAAGGAAAACACATGAGCGGACGAGACCGCCTTATCTACCTTCCCCTTGGCGGGGCGGGTGAAATCGGCATGAATGCCTACGTTTACGGCTACGGCAAACCCGGCAAGGAGCGTTTGATCCTGGTGGATCTGGGCATTGCCTTCCCGGACATGGACACGACGCCCGGCGTCGATATCATCGTGCCCGACATCACCTGGCTGACCGAGAACCTGAACCGGCTGGAAGCGGTGTTCATCACCCATGGTCACGAAGACCATGTGGGCGGTGTCGGCCACCTCTATCCGCAGATCAAGAAGCCCATCCATTGCCGCGCGTTCACCGCGAACCTGGCCCGGCGCAAGCTGCAGGAAAAGGGTCAGGACCCGAAGGTCGTTCACACGGCACCGTCCTTCCCCCAGATGATCGACGCGGGCCCCTTCAAGGTCGGCTTCCTACCTGTCAGCCACTCGATCCCGGAATCCAATGCGCTCGTCATCGACAGCCCGGCGGGTCGCATCATCCACACCGGCGATTTCAAGATCGACCGCTCTCCTGTCGTGGGTCAGCCGTTCAGTGACGATCTCTGGGCCGAAGCGGCCCGACCGGGCGTTCGCGCCCTGGTGTGCGATTCGACCAACGTCTTCTCCAAGAACGAAGGCCGCTCCGAAGCTGAAGTCGCGCCGAACCTCAAGCCGCTGGTGCAATCGGCCACCGGCATGTTCGTGGCCACGACTTTCGCGTCCAATGTCGCGCGCCTTCAATCGCTTGCCATCGCAGGCGAGGCCGCGGGCCGCTCCATCTGTCTGATGGGTCGCGCCATGCGCCGCATGACCGAAGCCGCGCGGGAAGAAGGGATCCTGACGGATTTCCCCAAAACCATCTCGCCCGAAGAAGCCGCCGACATTCCGCGCGAAAACCTGATGCTGATCGTCACCGGCAGCCAGGGTGAACGCCGCGCCGCATCGGCGCAGCTGAGCCGGGGCAAGTATTTCGGCATGGAGCTGAAGGAAGGCGACACCTTCCTGTTCTCCTCCAAGACGATTCCGGGCAACGAAAAGGAAGTCGCCCGGATCATGAACAACCTGTCCGAATTGGGCGTGGATGTCGTGACCGACGACGACGGGCTGTACCATGTGTCGGGTCACGCCAATCGGCCCGATCTGGAGTTCATGCACAACCTGACTCAGCCGCAGATCGTCGTGCCGATGCACGGTGAACATCGCCACCTGCGCGAACATGCCAAGGTCGCCGACGCCGGCGGTCGGATCGGCATCGTGGCACCCAACGGCACCATGATCGACCTTGCGGGCAATGAGCCCCGCGTCGTCGATCACGTGGAAACCGGGCGCACCTATCTGGATGGGTCCGCCTTGGTGGGTCAGTTCGACGGCGTCGTGCGCGACCGGATCCGCATGGCCTTGAACGGTCATGTGGTGGTTGCCGTGATGGTCGACGACGACAACGAGATCCTGGAGGACACCTGGGTCGATATTCGTGGCCTGCCCGAGCAGGTCCGGGGATCGGCGTCGTTGGCCGACATCATGGAAGAGCATCTTGCCGGTCAGTTGGCTCGGGTGAACACCCGGACGGCGAATGACGACGAAGCGCTAGAAGGTCTGATCGTCAAGGGCGTCCGCAAGGTCGCCCAGGACGAGATCGGGAAACGTCCCGAAGTGACCGTTCTGATCACGCGGCTGTCGGCGGAGTGATCCCCAAGGGGCGTCGGGGGTCGGTTATCCGATATCATCCCGGCGCCATCGCGCCACGAACGGCTTTGGGGTCACGGATCGTACATTAAGCAAGATCGGGGAGTGTATTTCCCCAAAGGGAAGGGCCTGTGGTCCTTCCCTTTTTCCATCCGATCACTCCGCCGCGACGGTATCGGCGGCTTCGACCTTCACCGCCGCGAACTTGAACTCGGGGATCTTGCCGACCGGGTCCAGCGCCGGATTGGTCAGCAGATTGGCCGCCGCCTCTACGAAGGCGAAGGGCAGGAACACCATGTCGGGTGCCACCGCCCGGTCGGCCCGCGCCATCAGCGTCACCGTGCCCCGCCGCGTCGACAGGCGCACCCAGCCACCGGGCGCCACGCCCAGTTTGCGCAGGGTGCCGGGATGCATCGAACAATTCGCCTCCGGCTCTACCGCGTCCAGAACCTTGGACCGGCGTGTCATCGACCCTGTGTGCCAATGCTCCAGCTGTCTGCCGGTCGTCAGGATCATCGGATAATCTGCATCCGGCACTTCATCGGGCGCGATGACGTTGGCGGGCGTGAACTTGGCGCGTCCTTCGGGCCTGGGAAAGCCATCGCCGAAGACGATCGCCTGGCCCGGATCAGTGGGGGACAGGGACGGATATGTCACCGCATCTTCCCGCTCCAACCGGTCCCACGTGATATTGTCGAGCGAGGCCATGACCTGCTTCATTTCGGCGAAGACCTCGCGGGGGTGGGCATAGGTCCAGTCCAGTCCGCACCGCTTGGCCAGATCGACCGTGATAGCCCAATCCTCCCGCGCATCGCCGGGCGGTGTTACGGCGGGACGTCCCATCTGCACCTGCCGGTTGGTGTTCGTCACCGTTCCGGTTTTTTCGGCAAAGGCGGCGGCGGGCAGGATGACGTCGGCGTAATTCGCCGTTTCCGTCAGGAAGATGTCCTGCACCACGAGACAGTCCAGCGCGGCAAGGGCGGCACGCGCATGATCCACGTCCGGGTCCGACATGGCCGGGTTTTCGCCCAAGACATACATCGCCTTGATGTCGCCCGCGTGCACCGCGTCGAGGATTTCCGTGACTGTCAGACCCTTCTCGGCCTCGATCTTTCCGTCGAACCCGCCCTGGTCGCCCCAGAGCGCGGCGTATTTCTGGCGCACGTCGTCTTTCAGCACCGACGCGTAGTCGGGCAGGAACATCGGGATCAGCCCTGCGTCAGATGCACCCTGCACGTTGTTCTGACCGCGCAGCGGATGCAGGCCCGCGCCGGGCCGCCCGATCTGACCGGTCATAAGCGCCAGAGAGATGAGGCACCGCGAATTGTCGGTCCCATGGATGTGCTGGGATACGCCCATGCCCCAGAAGATCATCGCCGATTTCGCCCCGGCGAAGGTGCGCGCGACATCGCGGATCGTGGCGGCGTCGATGCCGGTCAAATCGGCCATCTTTTCGGGCGCAAAGCCTTTCAGATGCTCACGCTCCGCGTCCCAGTTTTCGGTCATCGCCTCGATATACTGGCGATCGACCAGACCCTCTTCGGCGATGACATGCATGATCGAATTGAGCAGGGCGACGTCCGCGCCGGGCCGGAATTGCAGCATGTGCGACGAATGACGCTTGAGCGCCTGTCCCCGCGGGTCCAGCACGATCAGTTTGCCGCCGCGCTTGGCGAATTGCTTGAAGAAGGTTGCCGCGACGGGATGATTCTCGACCGGGTTCGCGCCGATGACGATGGCGACGTCCGCATTCTCGATTTCGTTGAAGGTCGCCGTCACCGCACCCGATCCGACATTCTCGATCAGCGCGGCGACCGACGATGCGTGGCACAGGCGGGTGCAGTGATCAACGTTGTTGTGCCCGAAGCCCTGCCGGATAAACTTCTGGAACAGATAGGCTTCCTCGTTCGAACATTTGGCCGATCCGAAGCCTGCAACCTGACGTCCGCGTCCCTTTAGCCCCTTTGCGGCGGCGTCCAGCGCTTCGTCCCAAGTCGCCTCCCGGAAGACTTCGCCGTAGTTTCCTGGATCGACGTTCAGCCCCTTGGCCGGTGCGTCGTCCCGCCGGATCAATGGTTTGGTCAGGCGGTGAGGATGGTGGATGTAATCGAAGCCGAAGCGGCCCTTCACGCAAAGCCGGCCTTCGTTCGCCGGCCCGTTGATGCCGTCGACCTTCACGATCTTGCCGTCCTTCGATTTCAGCGAGACCTGACAACCGACGCCGCAGAACGGGCAGATCGATTTGGTTTCAGCGTCGAAATTCTTGCTGTCACCGATCTGATCCGGCCCGATCATCGTGCCCGGCATCAACGCGCCGGTCGGACAGGCCTGGACGCATTCGCCGCAGGCCACGCAGGACGACTCGCCCATCGGATCGTCGAAATCGAAAACCGGATAGGACTCGTGCCCGCGTCCCGCCATGCCGATCACGTCGTTGACCTGCACCTCGCGGCAGGCCCGCACGCACAAGCCGCATTGGATGCAGGCGTCCAGATTGACCTGCATCGCGACATGGCTGTCGTCGAGGAGGGGAATACGCGTCGCGTCCAAGGTCGGTAGACGGCTGGTCGTGACGCCCGTCGCATCGGCCATGTCCCAAAGATGAGATGATGTGTCGTGGGCGACCGCACGCTCGGGCTGATCGGCGAGCAACATCTCGATCACCATCTTGCGCGCGCTTTTGGCACGCGCGCTGTCCGTCGTGACGACCATGCCCTCCGACGGCTCCCGGATGCAGGACGCGGCAAGGGTGCGTTCGCCCTCGATCTCGACCATGCAGGCGCGGCAATTTCCGTCGGGACGATAGCCGGGCGCAGGCTTGTGGCACAGGTGTGGAATGACCAGGCCACGACCGTTCGCCACTTCCCAGATGGAAGAGCCGGGCTGTGCTTCGACGGGCTGGCCGTCGAGTGTGAACCTGATCGTGTCGGACATGGGCGCGCCTCCGGTTTGGGACGATCCTAGGCGCGTGGTTTGCCGACCGAAAGCCCAACCCCGACGCCGCGCGCCCCCGAAGCGACGGGCGCGGTTTCCGATGATGGACATCTCGTCCCGCGGCGGCCCGCCTGTCGACGGCGCGCAGGGGCCGGTTTGGTCAGTCCTTGCGCGCCATCAGGCCGTACCACATCCAATCGGGCAGGAACTGACCGCCGCGGAACAGCCAGGAAAACGCCGTCGGGAAACTCTTCTTGAAATCGTCGCCATTCATCAGGTCGAACATGTGCTGCGCGGCCTCCTCCGGCTGCATCAGGAAAGGCATGTCGAAGTCGTTCTTTTCGGTCAGGCGGGTCTTGATGAAACCGGGGTTCGCCACCTGAACCGTCACGCCGGTGTGGCGCAGATCGGCGTACATCCCTTCAGCCAGCCACATCACACCAGCCTTGGACGCGCCGTAGCCCGTCGCGCCGGGCAGGCCGCGAAACCCTGAAAGGGAGCCGGTCAGGACGATGTGGCCCCGGTCACGCTCGACCATTTCGCCGATGACCGTCCCGACGGCGCGGGCGGCCCCAGTGAAGTTGATGTCGCACATCGCCTCCACTTCCTCGCCGTTCCAGTCCTGCGCCTTCTGGGGCCAGTAAACGCCTGCCAGATAGACCATGCCGTCGATTTCGCCGATCCGGGCCTTGGCCTCCTCCAGCGAGGCGCGATCGGCGGCGTCGCAAGGGGCCACGCTGCTCTTGCCCGGCAAGTCGTCCGACAGCGCGCGCAGCTTGTCCTCGGACCGGGCCGACAGGATCACCTCGGCCCCCGCGCGCGACAGCTTGTGCGCCAGCGCCGCGCCCAGCCCGTCGGACGCCCCGATCAGCCAGTATCGCTTGCCTGTCCAATCACGCATTGGGTTTCTCCTTGGGTCGTATGGTGCAGAAAAGCTCTGCTACCTTGATGCCGTATTTGCGGAACTGACTGCGGTTCAGGATCACGCCATCGGCCTGAAGATACATCCAGTCGACCGCGTCGAGGACATGGCCGCCGTTTTCTTCGGGCAGGCGGATCTTGTAGCGCAGGCCAAGGGCGTTGCCGCCAAGCCGGCCCGATCCGGCCCCGATCACGTCGCTCGCCTCCGCCCGGACGCTGCCGTCGTCGGCGACGATCAGATGCCATTCGCGGGTCTGTGTCGTGCCATCGTCGTATTGAAATGTCTCGGACATGACGCCTTTGGGCCCGTCCCAGACGATATTCATGTCGGCGGTGAACCGGGACGTCACGCGCCCCGTGGGTCCGAAAATCATCCCCTCGCAGGTCATCGGACCCGACAGGTGGCGGGGCAAGTCCAGCGTGGGTTCGTTGTCGACATATTCGGCACCCGTTTGGGATGCGAAACCGGTCAAATTACGCACGACGACCACCAGAGCGAGGGCGGTCAGGATGGCGAGCACGAAAAGGAATGTCATCATCATGCGTCGATCTCCGAACCGGTGCGCGCCATCAGGACGAGGGCGAGGGTTTTCAGGGCGAGCGGTACACCTGCATAGAGGAATGTAAGAGACCAAAGCGCCGACGTCGTGTTTTGTTCCCCCGGAACGAAGCCCGCCGCGTCCAGCACCGGGAACAGCGCGATTGCCGCGATGGCCAACGTGGCCTTGTTGACGAACGACCAGAGGCCGAAGCCATCGGCGGCGGTCGGCGCGATGATTTCCATTCGGCGGGCGAACAGAGCGGGCAGCAACGACAGATCCGCCCCCACGGCGGCCCCGGATGCAACGCAGACGGCCGCGAACAGCCATATGTCGCCCGTGCCCAGGGGCAGGGCGAAGGCGAATGTCACGATGGCCAGACCCATCGCAATCAGCAGCGTGCGACGCGACCCCAACCGGGTGGCCAGCTTGCCCCAGACCGGCACCGATGCGGCGGCCGATAGAAAGAACAGCAACAGCAACGGTCCCTCTTGTCCGGGCGCGCCCAGCCGGTCGGCGACGTAGAACAGGAACAGCGTGGACGTGACCGCGACGGGCGTCGCGTTGACCAGCGCGATCAGCAGAAGACGGCGCGCGGGGGCATCCGACAGAACGATGCGCAGACCGTTGCCCTGTGGCGCGGCCCCGCGCGGCGACCATTCGGGCCACATTGCGATCAGGGCGAGACCCGTCGCCGCCGCGAAAGCGATCGCGTACCAGGTGAAGGCGGCACCGGTAGCGGCCAAAACGGACGGCAGGGCGGCGGCGATGCAGACCCCGATCAGCGATCCCGTCTCGCGCCAGCCGGCCAGACGAACGTGACCGTTCGGCGTGGCAGCGGCCTTGGCGACGCCTTGGGCATAGAAACAGATCGTCAGAAACGAAAACGCCGAAAACAGCGCGGCGAGCGACAGGGCGAACCACCACAGTGGCGGCAACGCGGGCGGCACCGCAAAAAGCATCAGCATCGCAGCCGCCATCACCGTGGCGGCGGCCAGGACCATCGGACCGCGACGGCGGCGCGTCACCTCGGCCAGACGGCCCAGCAACGGATCCTGCACGAGGTCGATCAGACGCAGGGCGAACAACGCGAATGACAGCTGTGCCAGCGTCACGCCATAGGTATCGACGTAGAATTTGGGTGCGTGGATGTAGATCGGCAGTCCCGCCGCCGCCAGAACGGCGGCGAACCCCGCATAGCGCGGCAGGCCCGCGGTCACGTTCCGCGCCCCGAGACTTCGCTGTCGGGCGGCGTGGGCCGGCCCCGGAAAGTCGCGCCCTTCCACCACAGTTTTAGCGCCTGCCAATGGATCAGACACAGCACCCGGCGTGTGCCGAACGGCCGACGCAGGGCCGCCCCGATAAGGGCCCGGTTCGTCAACGGTCGGCGCGGCCCGGTCAGCGTGGCGACCAGCGTACCATTGCCCTGTCGGTAGCCGATCCGAATAGAGATACGGTTCGGGCGGATGTCGAAGCGGAAATCGTAGTCCCCCTCAACCGGCTGAAAGGGTGATACATGCATCAGCTTGGCGGCACGTAGCTGCGTGTTGGCGTCGATCGGCGACAGATCGTCCGCGTGACACAGATAGGAATGCCGGTCGCCGTAGGTGTTCGTCACCTCGGCGATCACGGCGACCAGATCGTCGTGTCTATCGTGGATCAACCAGAAACTGACCGGATTGAAGACATGCCCCAGAACACGCGGTTGGGCGAGCAGCAGGATGCGGCCCGGATCGAAGGTCGGAAGGGCTTCGGCCAAAACGTCGCCAACCCAGTCCATGCCCCGCCCCTGATCGGGGGGGCCGCCGTGATCCCGGTCGCGGACCTGCGCGAACCCGTGCGCGTTTCGCGAAAACAGCTTCGGCAGGGGGCCGTCGTCGGTCGGGTCGAGCAGGACATAGTCCACGCCATAGCTGAACCGATTGGTCACGCCTTCCGCCGTCCGCCCGTGAAACGTGGTCCCGGGAATATGATCGAGTATGCGGGTCACTCCGCCGCGACGGCCATCGCACGCCGCCGGTCCATCCCGGCCACCACGTCGAGCGCGGAGGCGAAGCCGTCCTCGTGAAAGCCATTCTTCATCCACGCCCCGCAGAACCAGGTGTTGTCAGTCCCGTTGCGCGCGCGGATGCCGTCGACCGCAGCCATCATGGCAAGGTCATAGACCGGATGGCGGAAAACCTTGCGGTCATAGATCAGCTCCTCCCGAATGGGTTGCTGCGGGTTGAGCGTCGAGAAGATCGGGTCGTCCATCGGGATCGGCTGCAAGCGGTTCATCCAATAGGTCAGCCCGATGCGATCGGGGCGCGCCGCCTGTTCGGCATAGTTCCACGACGCCCACGTCTTGCGTAGCTTGGGCATGACGGACGCATCGGCGTGCAGGACTGCATCGTTGTCCTGATACCGGACCTTGGAGAGCAGCGCCGTTTCCTGCGCCGTCGCATCCGACAAAAGACACAGCGACACGTCGGAATGAGTGGCAAGGACGACATCGTCGAACGCCTCCCATTCCGCGCCCATCAGGCGCACGTCTGCGCCACCGTCGGTGCGGCGTATGCCTTGCACAGGGGCCCCTAGGCGAATGTCGACGCCGGCCCCTTCCAGATGGGTCTGCAGGCGGTTGACGTATTCGATCGACCCGCCCTGAACCGTGAACCACTCATGCTGACCGGTGTGCGACAGCAACGCGTGATTGCGGAAGAAGCGGATCATGGCCTGCGCCGGGAAATCCATGACGTCCTGACTGGGCGTCGACCAGATCGCACCCGAGATCGGGCCGATGTACCAGTCCCGAAATGCCTGTCCCACACCCAGATCGTCAAGGAAATCGCGCAGCGGCAGATCCGGGTCGTTGGCTGCATCGGCGGCGCGGGCGTTGAAACGGAAGATATCGCGCACCATCCGCAGGAACTTGGGCGACAGAAGGTTGCGGCGCTGGGCGAACATCGTGTCGGCGGTCTGCAGCGAATATTCCACCCGACCCCCGTCGATGGACGCGGCGAAAGACATGTCGCTGTCGGCGATGGGCACGTCCAGGTCGGTGAACATGGCCAGCAAATTGGGGTAATTCACCTTGTTGAAGACGATAAACCCGGTGTCCACGGGTTGATCGCCGCGCTTGCCGGCCGTTACCGTGCGCGCATGACCACCCAACCGCGGCTCCGCTTCGATCAACACGACCTGGTTTCCGGGGGCGAGGGCCTGGGCGGCGGCCATGCCGCTGATGCCGCCGCCGATGACGGCGATGCGGCGGGGCGGGGTCGAATTCGTCGAAAGGGGCAACCTGTATCCTGTTCGTTTCCTTGCACGTATGAGGGATACGTGCCGTTCACGTCCGAGGATCACATGTTCCGCCGAACCGGTGTACGTCGACATGGCATGAAATGTGATCCAAGCAACCGCAGGCGGCGTAAATGTCACATAACATGAACGGCATCGAAACGTTTGCCGACCCCGTGGCTGCAAAGGAACCGCATGAGCAGATCCGTGTCTCTCCTTGCCACACGGCCGGAGCGTTCCATGACGATTGCAGCGTCTGAAACCGCACATCACTGGGCGACCTTGCTGCTTGCGGTCGGGTCGGACCGCAATACCGATGCGTTCGAAGCGCTGTTTCGGCATTTCGCGCCGCGCGTAAAGTCGTATCTGATGCGGACGGGCCTGACGCCCGCCATGGCCGAGGATTGCATGCAGGATGTGATGGTGACCCTGTGGCGCAAGGCGCATCTGTACGATCCAGCACGGGCCGGGGTTTCGACCTGGTTGTTCACCATCGCGCGCAACCGCAAGATCGACCTGATCCGCCGGTCGACACGGCCCGAGCCGGAGGATTTGTCCTGGGGGCCGGAGGCCGCGCCCGATCAGGCCGACGCGCTGGCCCTGTCACAGGAGGCGGATCGCCTGGCCGAGGCCATCGCTGATCTGCCAGCAGCGCAGCGCGACATGGTCCGACGTGCCTATTTCGCCGATGCGACGCATGCCGAAATCGCCGCCGCCACGGGCCTGCCGCTGGGGACGATCAAATCGCGCATCCGCTTGGCCATCGACCGGTTGCGCCATGCGATGCAATCCGACGGATCCGGTGCGCCCTGCCCCGCATCCGCCTCGGACACGAACGACCGAAGGACCTGAAATGACGATCCGACATCCGATACCCGACGACCTGCTGATGGGATATGCGGCCGGTCACCTTCCGCCATCCCACGATCTTATGGTTGCGACCGCCGTCTCTCTGGATGACGACGCGCGGGCGCGCCTTGCCGGATTCGAAGCCGTAGGAGGTGCCCTTCTGGACGAAGCGGAGGCGGTGTCGTTGGACGACGGATCGCTGGATGCGGTGATGGCGCGGCTGAAGGGGGGGACCCCGGATCCGGTTTCACCGGCCGGGACGGTCGACGACGTGCTGCCGGCACCCCTGCGCGATGCGGTGGGCGGCGGCCTGAGCGACGTGCGATGGAAATCCGCCGGCTTGGGCGTCCGGCAGGCCGTTCTGGGGGCGGACGAAGGGGGGACCGTCCGGCTGCTGTCGATTCCGGCCGGGCAGGCGATGCCCGATCACGGGCATCACGGCGCGGAATTCACGCTGGTGGTTCAGGGCGCGTTCATCGATGCCGGTCGCCGGTTCGGGCGCGGTGACATGGAAGTGGCCGATGCGCAGACCGAACATCAACCGGTCGCCGCCGCCGGGGAGGATTGCATCTGTCTGGTGGTGACCGATGCGCCGCTGAAATTCTCGGGCCTTTTACCGCGGATCGCCCAACGGTTCCTGAAAATCTGACGGAGCTTCGCCGACTGGCTTGTCTTTGTGGGGGTCTGGACACTTTTCGTCACCTCGCCGGGTCCCAAAGCTGTCAATTGCATCCTGACGGCGTTAAATGCCGGCTTCCTGCGTGCCTTTTGGGGCGTCGCGGCGGTCCTGTTTCAGGCGATGCTGTTCCTGACGCTGGCCGGATTGGGCGTGATAGCCTTACTGGTGTCGGCAATGCAAACGATCTTTCTGCGGGCCTTCGCCATTGCGACCCTGAACGCCAAGCCGGTCGCCGGAGACCTTGCCGCAGTCACGCAATTCGCCGCGATGGATGTCCTGATCTGGGCGCAGATGTCGGTCATCGTGCCGACGGCCCTGACGCTGACAGCGCTCAGCTACACCGGGTGGTGTGCCCTGGGGGGCGGCTGGGTCGCCGGGCGCTGGGCGTGGTCGCAAGCACGTCGCTGCGGCGGGTTTTGGCCTGAAGCTTCGTACTTTGCGGTGTTCTGCTGCCCGCCCTGTGGCTGGCTGTCAGTCGGCCAAGGTCGCGTTGTAGAGCGGCACGGTCGAGATCGACATTTTCGCCGACCCCTCGGTCAGTTCCTGCGCGTGGGCGATATAAATCAGCGTCTGGTTCGCTTCGTCGAAGATGCGCTTGATGCGCAGCGACTTCAAAATGATCGACCGACTTTCGCGGAACACCTGCTCCCCGTCTTCCGACAGGTCGATGTCTCCGACCTTGATCGGCCCGGTCTGGCGGCACGCAATGGAGGCGTTTGACGGATCCTCGAACCAATTGCCATTCGACAGACGATCAATCAGGGACCGGTCGAAATAGGCGACGTGGCAGGTCACGCCTTCCACTTTGGGGTCCCGGATGGCGTCGATGATGATGTCGTTTCCGACCCAATCGACGCCCACCTCGCCCACCTGTTCGGCGGTTGCGGAAAGGGTCGACAGCGTACCGAAGACGACGGCGGCGAGAATATTAATTGATTTCATGCGACGGAACGCGCGATTTACGACGTGGGTTCCATGGGCGGTGCGTGGCACGGTCCTGCCGGCAACGCCAAACAAAAGGGATGATGACCATGACTCGTATGACCGCCAAGGATTTCGATCAGGATCTGCTCGACCTGTATGATTTTTATGCACATGGAAAGATCACCAAGCGCGAATTTCTGGACCGTGCCGGCAAATGGGCCGTCGGTGGCGTGACCGCCGCGGCGATCCTGGCGTCGATGTCGCCAAACTATGCCTTGGCCCAGCAGATCGCGGAAGACGATGCCGATATCGAAGGGGAGGATATCGTCTATCCGTCGCCCAACGGACATGGAGAGGTGAACGGATATCTTGTCCGTCCCGCCGCATCCGAAAATCCGCCCGCGACGGTTCTGGTCGTGCACGAGAACCGGGGCCTGAACCCTTATATTCGCGATGTGGCGCGCCGTGTGGCAAAGGCGGGTTTCATCGCGTTGGCCCCCGACGGGCTGACGTCCGTGGGCGGCTATCCCGGCAACGACGACGAGGGACGGGAGCTGCAGCGCACGGTCGACGGCGAGAAGCTGATGAACGACTTTTTCGCGGGCTACGAATATCTTGCCGCGCTGGAGGGAACGAACGGCAAGGTGGGGGCGACCGGCTTTTGCTATGGCGGTGGCGTGGTCAATGCGCTGGCCGTCGCCTATCCGGAGTTGGCGGCGGGCGTGCCGTTCTATGGCCGTCAGGCCAGCGCCGAAGACGTCCCCAAGATCGAGACACCGCTTCTGTTCCAATACGCGGCGCTCGACAGCCGCATCAACGCGGGCTGGCCCGAAATGCAGAAAGCGTTGGAGGCCAACGACAAGGTCTACGAAGCCGCAATCTGGCCCGACGTGAACCACGGCTTCCACAACGATACGACACCCCGCTATGACGCGGAAACGGCCGAAGCCGCGTGGGACAAAACGATCGCATGGTTCCGGGTCTATCTGGCCTAACGGCGCCACATTTTCGTCCTGCCGAAGGGATAGGACGCGGGGATGTTCTTCTTCCTCGCGTTCCAATCCTGCGTTTTCGCCGCCTGGGCGGTCGTGTCGGCGGGCATCCTGATGGGGATGGCGGGGCGCGCTGTCTCTGGTGACATGCAGACGTCCGACGGGTCATCGTCGGCGCTGCGCGATTATCTGACCGATCCGATGACCGCCCTGCGTCGGCGTGTCTGGCTGGGGCTGACCCCCGTTCTTCTGATCTGTCTTGCGACGACGGGCGTCATCGTCGCGACCGTCTGACTGGTGCCTGTGGCGGTGGCGCGGTAAGCGCGCCGGATGACCGGACCTTCGACTCCCTACGATCCGCCGACCGGACCGATCCCCGTGATCCACCGCGACGATCACCTGCTTGTCGTCGACAAACCTCATGGCTTGCTGTCGGTGCCGGGCCGGGGGGAGCATCTGGCCGATTGCCTGCTGTCCCGATTGGCAGATGATTTCCCCGAAGTGCTGCTCTGCCACCGACTGGACCGGGACACCTCGGGCATCATGATCTTCGCTCTGACCAAGGAAGGTCAGCGCAAGATCGGGCGAATGTTCGAGGTCAAACGGATCAAGAAGCGCTACGTCGCGCGCGTCGCCGGCGCGGTGGCGGACCCGGCGGGAACCATCGACCTTCCCCTAATCGTCGACTGGCCGAACCGCCCGTTGCAGCACGTGAACCACGAGACCGGCAAGAACGCGGTCACCGATTGGCAGCGCATCGCGCTGGAGGATGGAACCACCCGGATGCGCCTGATGCCGCGCACCGGGCGCAGCCATCAACTGCGGGTGCATATGCTGGAACTTGGCCATCCAATTCTGGGGGATCCGTTTTATTCAGACGATCACGCCGACTGGCCGCGCATGATGCTGCACGCCGAGGGTCTGAAGTTCGAACACCCCATCACCGGTCAGGTCATGCGGCTGGACGCGCCCTGTCCGTTCTGACGGGCTTTACTGCGCGGTGACTGGATTGGTCGGCACCGGGCCCGGCTCCATCATGGTTTGTGCGGCGAGTCCGGAGGCGAGAAGCATGAACGCGCAAAGCACGAGCGCGAAAACGGTTGCGGGCTGCATGATGATTCGTCCTTCAGACGGGCGTGTCGTGTCGACCGTCCCATATGCCCGCGCGGACTCCGCGTGCAATACGCGTAATGTGTGAAATGCCGCACGACGGCGTGTGACCAGCATTCGGTCCGACGGGCGACGGCGTCTGGAAAACCGGGGACTGGGTCCCTAGGTTGCAGACGACACCGTTCCCAGGAGGAGGCATAGCCCATGTCCTTGCGCATCAACCAAACCGTCCCCGATTTCCACGCCGAGACCAGCGAAGGTCCGATCGACTTTCACGATTTCATCGGCGATCACTGGACCATCCTGTTCAGCCATCCGAAGGATTTCACCCCCGTCTGCACGACCGAATTCGGAGCCGTGGCACAGCTGAGCGACGAGTGGGAGAAGCGCGGAGTGAAGGTCATCGGGATTTCCGTCGATGGCGTCGAGGATCACCGCAAATGGAAAAGCGACATCGGAACGTTCGCCGGAACGCCTGCGACCTTCCCGATCATCGCCGACGAAGGGCTGGAGATTTCCAAGGCCTACGACATGCTGCCCGCCGACGCCTATTTGCCCGACGGGCGCACGCCCAACGATACGGCGACGGTGCGCTCGGTCTACATCATCGGGCCGGACAAGCAGCTTAAGCTGTCGATGACCTATCCGATGAACGTCGGGCGTAACTTCGCCGAAATCCTGCGCGCCGTCGACGCGCTTCAGGCCGCCGCCAAGCACGGCATCGCGATGCCCGCCAACTGGGAAAAGGGTCGCGATGTGGTCATTCCGGCGACGGTCAGCAACGAGGATGCCAAGGCGAAGTTCGGCGAATTCACGACGCATTTCCCGTACCTGCGCACGACCAAGGACCCTTCGGCCTGATTTCAGGTCAGACGGTCGAGCAGTGTCTTCGCCACGCGGGCGAAGGCGGCGCGATCTTCCTTGGGAATGCCGTCGAACAGGTTCGACAGGCCGTCCGTGCGCACCGCGCGGGCGGCCTTTACGTTGTCGCGGGCATGATCGTTGAGCCGGATGACAGTCTTGCGCCGGTCCGTCGGATGGCGTTCGCGCGCCAGCAGGCCCTCGGCCTCCAGCTGATCCACGAGGCCTGTCACGGCTTGAGGGGAGACATGCAGATGGGTCGCCAAATCGCGCATGGTGGACGGGCCTTCGTCGGCCAGGCACGCCAGCAGGGCCACCCGCGGACCGCGGTCGGTACCGCTGCCCTGGGTCCGGCGCAGGGCCGGTGCAAGGCGGTCGATGAGATCGGCGAGATGCTTGGGGGAAGATGGTTTTGCCATGACCACAGGTTGAAGCTGCGGTGACGAAACGTCAAGGGATTGAGAATCGCTCTCGCAGGGATGCGTCTCAGGCCCAGCGAAGCGGAGTGGGCGGTGGTCCGTCAGCATAGTCGATACGCAGAACACCGCGGGGCGACGGGTCGGTTGCCGCACCGGACCGATGCAGAAGCAACATCGACATCACGAGGATATCGCCCGGTTCCGCGGTGCAGGTGACGACCGGGCAGGCCTGCGCCGTCGCCTCGGCCTCTGCGGCGGGCACCAGACCCTTCCGATGGCTGCCGACTGCGATCTGCATCGCGCCGTTCTCCGTCGTATGATGATCAAGATGTAGGCGGACGAAAAGCATCCGACACAGACAGTCTGCGTCGGGTTCACAGTGCCACACTGCGCCCTTGCGCGACCAGTTCGTGACCGGGGCCGACGCGTCTTTGTCGCGCACGGCGATGATCCGGTCCTGATGCCACGGGACGCCTCAGTTCACCCCATCTTCCTTGGCAAAGCTGACAAGGCGGACGGGCCGTGATCGTGCATGGGGTGCAGGAAAGGACGTGATCCAAGGACCGCCGCTCACGGCCTGAAACAACGGGCTGTGGCGAGGCACCCGCGCGCCCGGACGCTTATCCGTTGCGGCAAGGTCGTGCAGTTGACCGACCGTTTCGGTTGGGACGGCACCCCGAATCCAAGTGTAGCCGTCGCGGTCAAAGTCATCCATCATAAGATGATGATTGGGTCGCGCGTGACGGCACCGCAAGGCGCAAACGAAAAGGCCGCCCCCGGAGGAGCGGCCCTTCGATGTGCAAGCTGCAGCCGCTTCAGCCTTGGCGGGCCTTGAAGCGGGGCTGCGTCTTGTTGATCACGTAGACCCGGCCCTTGCGGCGCACGACGCGACAGTCGCGATGGCGGTTCTTCAGCGACCGGAGGGAATTGCGAACCTTCATGGCTGCTCTCCTGCTCTGCGGGGGTGACGCCCCGGGTTGGTATGTGCCCCGGATCCGGGGCGGTGAATGGTGGGCGATACTGGGATCGAACCAGTGACCCCTTCGATGTCAACGAAGTGCTCTACCGCTGAGCTAATCACCCGTCACGATGGGGCGAAGCATGTCGACCCGTCGATTGGTGGGCGGTGGATAGTGGCTTTCACAATGGCGCGCAAGGGGGCTTTCCGCAGTTTGTGCAACGCACTATCTTGCCCGGCAAGGAGCTTTTGCCCGCATGCCCAGAGAACCGTTTTTACTGACGATGCCCAAGCGCGTCACTGCGCCGATCGTGGTGGCGTCGCCTCATTCGGGGCGCGACTACGACGCGGCATTCATGGATACGACCGTTCTCGACCAGGGTCGTATCCGGTCGTCCGAAGACGCCTATGTCGACATGCTGGTCGAAGGTGTGCCGCATCTGGGCGTGCCGCTTCTGGCGGCGGGGATGCCACGCGCGTTTCTCGATCTCAATCGCGCAGCTGAGGAGTTGGACCCGGCCGTCATCCACAATGTTCCGCGCGGGACGACGAATCCACGCGTCAGCTCGGGACTGGGGGTGATTCCCCGCGTCGTCGCGCAGGGGCGCGCCATCTATCGCGGCAAGATCAGCCGGGCCGAAGCGCGTCACCGGATCGAAGGGTTCTGGCGACCCTATCACACCAAACTGGATGAATTGCTGACCACGGCCCACGACACGTTCGGACGGGCAATCCTGCTGGATTGCCATTCGATGCCGCACGAGGCGATCGCGACGTCCGGACCGCAGGGCCGCCATGCGGAGATCGTGCTGGGCGACAGGTTCGGATCCTCGGCCGCCACCGACCTGGTCGATGTCCTGGAGCAGGTGTTCCAGGATCTGGGGTTTCGCGTCGCGCGCAACGCCCCCTTCGCGGGGGCTTATGTTACGCAGGCCTACGGCCGGCCGGAGCGGGGCCGTCACGCCATCCAGATCGAGATCGATCGTTCGCTGTATCTCAACGAGGATCTTGTCGAACGGACGGCCAATTTCGGTGCCGTCCGAAACCTGATGACCGAGGCGGTTGCCCAGTTCGCCGCCGAAGTCAGGGGCCCTAAAGATTTGGCCGCCGAATAGGATCTAGCGCAACGCGCGCCCCTTCTGGATCGCATCCTTTCCAAACCGCGCCCGGATCGCGTCGGTCGCCCGTTCCGCTTCGTGCCGGCGGCCGGCATTGGGGTCCAGAAGATCGCCGCCCCGGTCGGCCTGATCGCCGGGAACGAGGTCGGAAATGCCGACACCGATCAAACGGGCCGGGCCGGTGTTGCCCGTCGCATCCAGCAGACTGCGCGCCTCGCGGTAGATGCGATCGGCCATCTGCGTGGGGTCCGACAGGGCGTGGCGGCGCGTGATGGTCGAAAAATCGGCACGCTTGAGCTTCAGGGTCACGACACGACCGGCCATCTCCTTGGCCTTGGCGCGGTCGGACACCTGTTCGGACAGACGCCACAGATGCCCGTCGAGCGTGCCCTGATCGGCCGTGTTCTCGTGGAACGTCGTTTCCTTGGAGATGGACTTGACCGGGCGGCGCGCGTTGACGGACCGACGGTCCTGACCCCGCGCCAGATGCCAAAGCCGTTCGCCCATCGACCCGAAACGCCGCGACAGATCGGCGCGGTCCCACCGCTTCAGATCGGCGATCGTGTTGATGCCGGCTTTCTTGAGCGCTTCCTGGCCCACGATGCCGACGCCCCAGATGATGCCGACGGCCTGCGGGGCCAGGAAATCCTCGGTCTCGGCCCGGCCGATGACGGAAAAGCCGCGCGGTTTATCGAGGTCCGATGCGATCTTGGCCAGAAACTTGTTGTGCGACAATCCGATGGACCCCGTGATCCCGATCTCGTCGCGCATTCGCCGCGTCAGGCGGGCAAGCATCACGGCCGGCGGGGCCCCGTGCAGCCGGGCGGTTCCGGTCAGGTCCAGAAACGCCTCGTCCAGCGACAGCGGCTCGATCGCAGGGGTCAGTTCCTCCATCAGGGCGCGGACCTGCTTGGACACTTCCACATACAGATCCATTCGGCCCTTGATCACCACCGCGTCGGGGCACAGCTCCAGCGCCTTGAACATCGGCATGGCCGACCGCACGCCCCGGATGCGCGCGATATAACAGCAGGTCGACACGACGCCGCGCCGCCCGCCCCCGATGATGACCGGCTTGTCGGCCAGTTCGGGGCGATCGCGTTTTTCGACGCTGGCATAGAAGGCGTCGCAATCCATATGTGCGATACTCAGGTCGAAAAGCTCCGCGTGCGCGGTGATGCGCGGGCTGCGGCACGAAGGGCATCGCGGCGCGTCATCGAACGTGGTCAGGCATTGGCGACAAAGTGCAGGCATAAGCGGATTTGTACCGGCCCGGGGACGCCAAGGGAACCTGCGACACACTCCTCGGATTGGTTTGCTAAGCTCCAGCCATACCCCCCTAAGGAGCGATCGAATGGACGACGACCCCAAGACGACCCCGAGAGGGACGACGACCCCGATAGAGACGGCCCACGTGGCTAACACGGAAACAAGCGGCGGCAATACCAAGCTGTGGCTGGCGCTGGGCGCGATTCTGGTGCTGCTTTTGCTGTTCTTCGCGTTCTCGGGCGGTGAGGAGAACATGTCCGAACCCGGCCCCGTCGGCGATCCGGTCGAAGGTGTGGATGCCCCGGTCGCCGGTTCGATCGACGAGAATGCCGCCCCGGTCGAAGAAACCGCTCCGGCGGACGGCGCGGAGGAAGACGTCCCCGCCACCGAGTGACCCATTCACGTCGACATCATGGCCGGTCGGGTTTCGCCCGACCGGCCATCGGTCTGCGGCCCCCCGGTCACAGGTGACGGTCTTCTGCCGCGCGGATGGTCCCGCAACGCCGCGCAATGGCTATATCGGTCCCGGTACATCGAAGACGGGAACAGGCGACCATGGATATCGAGACCGAGCTTTTGAATTTCGCGGGTGAAAATGCGGTCCTGATCGCCATCGCGATCTTTGTTATCGTCTGCATCCTGCTGGGCGTGCGGATCGTGCCGCAGTCTGAAAAATACGTGGTGGAGCGGTTCGGCCGCCTGCGCAGCGTGTTGGGGCCCGGCATCAACCTGATCGTGCCGTTCCTCGACAAGGTGGCGCATAAGATCTCCATCCTTGAGCGGCAGCTGCCCAACGCCAACCAGGACGCGATCACCCGCGACAACGTTCTGGTCCAGATCGAGACGAGTGTCTTTTACCGCATCCTGCACCCCGAAAAGACGGTGTACCGGATCCGCGATGTGGACGCCGCCATTTCCACCACCGTGGCCGGTATCGTAAGGGCCGAGGTCGGCATGATGGAACTGGACGAGGTGCAGTCAAACCGGTCCGAAGTCATCGCCAAGATCAAGAGCCAGGTGGCCGAAGCCGTCGACGACTGGGGCATCGAGGTGACGCGCGCCGAAATCCTGGACGTGGACCTGGACGCGCAGACGCGTGAGGCGATGATGCAGCAGCTTAATGCCGAACGGGCGCGCCGCGCGCAGGTGACGGAAGCCGAAGGCACGCGCCGCGCGGTCGAACTGGCCGCCGATGCCGAACTCTACGCCGCTGAACAGACGGCCAAGGCCCGACGCATCGCCGCCGACGCCGAAGCCTACGCGACCGGCGTCGTGGCCCAGGCCATTGCGGAAAACGGGTTGGAGGCGGCGCAATACCAAGTCGCGCTCAAGCAGGTGGAGGCATTGACCGCGCTGGGCAAGGGGCAGGGGTCGCAGACCATCGTCGTGCCGGCATCCGCGATGGACGCTTTCGGCGAAGCCTTCAAGATGCTCAAGGGGCGCGGCTGATGCTTGCCACTTGGTGGGTCTGGGCGCTGGCGGCCTTGGTGTTCGGTATTCTGGAAGTGATCGCACCCACATATATTCTTCTGGGCTTTGCGATCGGCGCGGGCGTGGTGTCCGCGGGTCTTCTCACCGGTCTTCTTGGCGGGTTGGCCGCCTCGTCCTATGGGGTCGCGTGGCTTGCCGTGATCTTCGCTGTGCTGTCCTTGCTGGCGTGGCTTGGTCTGCGCGCGGGATTCGGAAAACCGTCGGGCAGCGTTCAGACCTTCGACAAGGACATCAACGACTAATCCGCGCCGCCGGACAGGGCCGGGCAGATGCCGCGGGGGGAACCCGATGCCATCTGCCCGGTTCTTCTTCTAACCCATCTAGGAGAAGACAATGGTTTCCGAACCCAAGGACGCCCCCGTCCCCGACAAGTCGAAGACGAAATTCTATATCGGCCTGGTGGTCGCGATCCTGATCGGCGGGGCACTCGTGATCTTCGTTCTGCCGAACCTCTATGCCTCGACGACGGAAGGTCCTGCGGCCGATGCCATCGACGGTGTCGTCGTTCCCGGAGAGGACGGGCTGCAGACGCTGGACGGCGATGCGGTCGTACCGACCGAGGGCGATCCGCAAGCGACGTCGAATTAGCCTGTCGCGAGATCAGCAAGGATGGCCTGCGCCGCCGCGCGCGGGTCGTCCGCTGCGTGGATGGGACGGCCGACGACGATATGATCGGCCCCCGCCACGACTGCATCGCGGGGCGTCATCACACGCTTCTGATCGCCCAGGGCAGACCCCGTGGGACGCACGCCGGGGGTCACGATCAGTTTTTCGATTGCCTGGGGAAGCGCGCGGATCAGCGCCGCTTCTTGCGGGGAGGCGATGACTCCGTCGGCGCCGGCCTCCAACGCCCGTGCCGCCCGCTCCTGCACCAGATCGGGGATGTCGCCCGCCCTGATCAGCCCGTCGTCCAGATCGGCGCGATCGAGCGATGTCAGGATCGTCACGGCAAGGATCTTCATATCGCCCTTGGCCTGTGCGGCCGCGCGGACCACGTGAGGGTCGCCATGGACGGTGAGGAAATCCAGATCGAACTGCGAAAGCCCCCTGACCGCCGCCTCTACCGTGGCACCGATGTCGAACAGTTTCATGTCGAGGAAGATGCGCTTGCCGTGTTCCCCCTTCAGCTCGTTCGCCAGGGCCAGCCCGCCGCCGGTCAGCATCCCAAGGCCGATCTTGTAGAATGATACGGCATCGCCCAACCGCTCCGCCATGTTCAGTCCGTCGAGTGCGTTCGGAACATCGAGGGCGACGATCAGACGGTCATCGGCGGGCAGGGACATGGATGATCTCCGGTATTTTGCGTGTGCCGCGCCCTAGGCCGCCGCTGCCCGTCTTGTCCAGACCGGGCCGGGGCATCAGGGGGAAACGCCGCCCATGCGGCAGATGATGTCCCACGCCGCAGGATCGACCGGTTGAACCGACAATCGTGGGCTGAGCACCAGGGGCATCCGCGCGAGGTCCGGTTCGGCCTTGATCTGCGCCAGCGTGACCGGCGTCGCGAACGGCATTACCGCGCGAATGTCGACGCAGTCCCACCGATCGTCGTCGGTGGTGGAATCGGGGTGGGCCGTCGCGCAGATTTCCACGATTCCGACGACAGCCTTCTCCGACTGCGAGTGATAGAAGAAACCGCGGTCGCCAAGCGTCATGTCGCGCATGAAGTTGCGCGCCTGGTAGTTGCGCACGCCGTCCCATTCCTCCCCGGTGTCGCCTTTGGCGACCTGATCGTCCCAGGACCAGACCGACGGTTCTGATTTGAACAGCCAGTGGTTCATGCGCCGATCACGCGGTTCCAGGTTTCGATCCGGACGTCATCGAACAGGCCGGCGCGCGCATAGGGATCGGCGGCGGCAAAGGCTTCCACATGGGCGCGGTCGGGCGTGTCGAAGATGATGAGCGATCCCGACATCTCTCCGGCGGCATTGATGAAGGGACCGGCCTGAATGACGTGCGGATCGGCCTTGAGATGCGCCAGATGCGCCTCCCGGTTGGTCTTGCGGACCTCCAGGTGGTCGGGCTTATCGGTGCAGATCAGGGCGTGAAGCATGGTGTGTCCTTGGGTGTCGGGCGGGTCACTCGGCCGTCAATCCACGGTCGAGCAGGGTCTGGATCGCATCCTTCACGCTGGCGTCGCCCGCGACAAGGGCCGCGACGGCCTGCGTGATCGGCATGTCGATCCCGTGGCGCTTGGCAAGACGCAGGGCGGCCTGCGCGGTCGCCGCCCCTTCGGTCGTCGCGACCTCTGGTGTGGCACCTGATCCCAAGGCCTGGCCAAGGGCAAAATTGCGCGACTGCGGCGAGGCGGAGGTCAGCGCCAGATCGCCCAGACCGGACAGGCCCATCAACGTCTGAGGCCGCGCGCCAAGCGCCGGGGCCAGACGCAGCATTTCGGCCATACCGCGCGTCATCAGGGCCGCGCGCGCCGAGTCCCCCAGCCCCGCGCCGATCGCGGCCCCGCAGGCGATTGCGATGACATTCTTGAGCGCGCCGCCCAATTCCACGCCCACCACGTCGTCTGTCCGGTAGAGGCGAAGCGTCGGGGTGGAGAGGGTTCGTTGCAGATCGACGCCCACGGTTTCGTCCGCGCAGCCAAGGGCCAAGGCCGTCGGCAACCCGCGCGCGATGTCCGCGGCGAAGCTTGGACCGGACAAAAGGGCGGGTGTCGTGCCCGGCCAGGCATCCGCGATGATGGCGGTCGGTCCGCGCAACGTCTCAAGATCGACGCCTTTGCAGGCCGCGACGGCGATGCGCGGGCGCACGTCCATCTGCGCCAGAACGGTCGATAGCCGTTGCATCGGAATCGCCAGGATCACAACGTCGCACGCCGCGATTGCGCCGGTATCGGCGGTCAGGTCGATTGCATCGGGCAACGGCACACCCGGCAGGCGGTCGGAGCGTCGCATGCGCCGTGCGGTGGCGATCGCCGCTGCGTCGCGCCCCCAAAGCGTCACCGCGACGTCTGCCTTCGCATAGGTGACGGCAAGGGCCGTGCCGAACGCACCGGCCCCCAGGATGCCGATCATGCCTTGGCCCCCCGCTTGCCGGACCCCAGCATCGGGGCCGCCCGCGCGTCCAATGGCCAACGGGGCCGCGCGGCGAGAGTGAGATCATCGATATCCCCCGCCGCCAACCGTTCCCCCCCCGCCCAGGCGATCATCGCGGCATTGTCGGTGCAAAGGGCCAGCGGGGGGGCGACGAAGGGCACGCCCGCGTCTTTCGCCACATTGGCCAGCGCGCTGCGAAGCGCCGCGTTCGCCGCGACGCCCCCCGCGACGGCAAAGGCGGTAAAATCGGCCATGGCCAGCGCCCGGCGTGATTTTTCCGCCAAGACATCGCCGACGGCAGCCTGAAAACTTGAACATAGGTCGGCGCGGACGGCCAACGGCAACCCGCCGTGCTGCGCCACGATGGCATCGCGCGCGCGCAGCGCAGCCGTCTTCAAACCCGAAAACGACATGTCGCAGCCCGGCCGGTCCAGCAACGGGCGCGGCAGGCGGATCGTGGGCGTGATGCCTTTCGCGCAGGCTTCGACCGCCGGACCACCGGGCTGCGGCAGGCCTAGAAGGCGCGCGACCTTGTCGAACGCCTCTCCGGGGGCGTCGTCGATCGTGCCACCCAACCGGATGAAGTCATTCGGGCCATCGACCTGCAGAAACAGGCAATGCCCCCCCGACACCAGCAGCATCAGATAAGGAAACGACAGTCCGTCGGTTAGGCGCGGCGTCAGCGCGTGACCGGCCAGATGGTTCACACCGATCAGCGGCTTGCCCGTGGCGGCGGAAAGACCCTTGGCGCACATCACGCCCGCCAGCACCCCGCCGATCAGGCCGGGCCCGGCGGTCACTGCGATGCCGTCGATACCCTTAAGCGTCAGACCCGCCTGGGCCAAGGCGGCCTCTACCGCCAGATCCATCTTCTCGGCGTGGGCACGGGCGGCGATCTCGGGGACCACACCGCCAAAGGCCGCATGAAGGTGATCTTGGCCCAGAACAACGTTCGACAGGATGTCACCGCGCCCCCCGGCCATGCGCACGACGGCCGCCCCGGTGTCGTCGCAAGAGCTTTCGAGGCCCAGAATGGTAAGCTCTTGTGCCATGGTGTCCGCCGGTCCAATCCTTGGCGTCATCTATGCCCTGGCTTGCGGAGGAACAATGCACCCCTGTCCCGTCCTGCTGACCCGTCCCCAAGCGGATGCGCAGCGCATGGTCGGGACGCTGCGCGAAATGGGCGCGCAACGGGTCGAGGTTTCCCCGCTTCTCCGGATCGATCCGACGGGGCCGCCGCCCGAGATCGCGGGCGGCGTTATCCTGACGTCCGCCAATGCGGTCGCGGTGCTGGCAGGGCGGTCGGATCTGCGCGGATGTCCCGCGTGGGTCGTCGGCCCGCGCACGGCACGATTGGCCGAAGACATCGGCCTGAACGTGAAGGGGGTTGCGGCGCAGGCGGATACGCTGGTCGACCTTATCCCCAACGATGCGCCCCACCTGACGCACCTGCGGGGCGAGGTGTCGCGCGGTGATATCGTCGGGCGACTGACGCGCCGCGGAATCGTCGCCGATGAAAGGGTCGTCTATCGGCAAACTCCGCTGGATCTGACAGCATCCGCACGTGCCTTGCTGCGGGACGGGCCGGTCCTTGTGCCACTTTTCTCGCCGCGCAGCGCCCGGCTCTTTGCGATGGCCTGTCCGCATGACGCCGTTCCGAACCTGCGGTTGCTGGCCCTTAGCGATGCTGTCGCGGCCGAATGTCCCGTGCGCCCCGTCGGTATCTGTGAAACGCCTGACGGTGCTGGAATGTACGCGCTCCTCAAACGGCGGCTAACGCAGATCGGCGGTTGAGGGGGGCGGGCCTAAGGTCTAGGTATTGAAAGAATCTGCCAGGAGGGCACGCCTTGGCGCGCACCACGAAGACACCCTCGAAGACCACCGGAACCGCCAAACGCGCCTCTGCCTCCAAAGGCAAGGCCCCGGCTTCTACGACCAGTAGCTCAGCATCGTCGCGTCGCGCCGATCCGGCAGGCGCGCGCGCGGTGACACCCGGCACGCCACCGGCGGCTGCGACATCGACCGACTCGACTGCCCCGGCTGCCGCGGCGGTGACCGAAACGGTCACATCTGCGCCGGTGTCGAAAGAGCAACCGTCCACCATGTCGAAATCGTCGGTCCCGCCGGTCAAGGAAACGCTGGCCCGTCCCGCACGGTCGGACGCGGCACCGACGTCCCCCACAACGTCCGCCCCCGAGGAGCCGACACGCAGCGGTGCAGGGTTTGTCCCGCTCCTGCTTGGGGGCGTTCTGGCCGGGGCGATCGGATTCATCATCGCCACCCTGATGGCGGGAAACCCCGAAGAGACGACGTCCTTTGACCCGACCCGGCTGGAATCGCTGGCGGCAGAAGTCGACGCGCTGAAAGCCGCAGATGCGCCGAACGTCGATCTTTCCGGTGTCGAGGCGGCGCAGGCTGCGCTGTCAGAAAGGCTTGACGCACTGGCCGCCCGCGTGGATGCGATCGGGACCGATGCGAATGGCCAACAAGCGGGTGCAGATGGTCCCGCAGTGGCGGATCTCCAATCGCGGATCGCGGCCCTGGGCGACGAACTTGCGACGCTGCGCGACGATCTGACGGCGCGTGTCACAACCGTCGAGGACGGTCTGGCCGAAGCCAATTCCCTTGCCGTTTCCGTCGAATCCGAGGCCGAAGCCCTCGCGCGGGAGGCGGCGCGCAACCAGGTCAGGCTGGCGCTGCAATCGGGCGCGCCCTACGCCGAGCCGCTGTCGGTCCTGGGCGGTGATGCGCCAGAGGCTTTGGCGGCGTCCGCCGAAACAGGTGTACCGTCGCAGGCGGACCTGATGTCCAACTTCCCGGATCTGTCGCGCGATGCCCTGCGGGCGGCCCGCGCGTCGGAACCGGCGGCGGGCGTCGGATCGCTGTTCCAGAACGCGTTCAACCCGCGCAGCCTGCAGCCCCGCGAAGGCGATGATCCCGACGCGGTTCTCAGCCGGGCCGAAGCCGCCGTCCGGAACGGCGATCTGGACGCCGCATTGACCGAGATCGAGGCGCTGCCAGATGATGCGCGCGCCGTTCTCGACGATTGGATTCAAAGGGCAAATGCCCGCGCGACGGCGCTTGCCGCCGCCGATGACTACCTTCAGGACGGGTGAGGATTTAGATGCTCTGGTCGCTTTTCAAGATCCTCTTGTTCGTCGCGCTCGTCGCGGCGCTCGCTTACGGTGTGCAGTGGGTCTTGTCCCTGTCGGCGGACGCCACGATCCGGTTCAACGATGTCGAATACGTTCTGCCGCCGCTGGTCCTGATCGTCGGAGCGCTGGCACTCATGCTGGTGCTGTGGGTGATTTTCAAGCTGACCGGTCTTTTGATCGCGACGCTGAAGTTCATCAACGGTGACGACACGGCCTTGGGCGCATATTTCGATCGCAACCGCGAACGAAAGGGTTACGCCGCCCTGTCCGACAGCTTGATCGCGCTGGCTTCGGGTGAGGCGCGGGAAGCCGCTGCGAAAGCCCAGAAAGCCGAGAAATATCTCAACCGCCCCGAAGTCACGACGCTGATCGTGGCGCAGGCGTCCGAAGCGGCCGGAGAGACGGCCCGCGCCACGGAAGCCTGGAAAACCCTCGTGACGCACGACCGGACCCGGTTCGTCGGCGTGCGCGGCCTGATGCGCCAGAAACTGGAGGCGGGGGATACCGAAACGGCGATGAAACTGGCCGAGAAGGCCTTCGCCCTCAAGCCGCGCCACGTCGAGACGCAGGACACCCTGCTGCGCCTGCAAGCCCGCGACGAAAATTGGGATGGTGCGCGACGCGTCCTGTCCGCCAAGCTGAAGTCCGGCGATATGCCCAAGGACGTCTACAAGCGCCGCGAGGCGGTCCTGTCGCTGGCGGACGCGCGCAACCAACTGGCCGACGGCAACGCCGACAAAGCCCGCGCCGAAATCCTGGAGGCGAACCGTCTGTCCCCCGAGCTGGTGCCGGCCGCCGTCATGGCCGCGCGTCTGCACATCGAAAGCGGCGAGAAGCGCAGGGCCGCCAAGGTGCTGAAGGCCGCGCGCCTGAAGACGCCGCACCCGGATCTGGCCGCCGCCTTTGCCGAGATCGAACCCGGCGAGACCCCGGACGCCCGGATCAAGCGGTTCCAGCCCTTTCTGAAAGTGGCTCCGCAGGCCAGCGAGTCGAAGCTTCTGGAAACGGAACTGTATCTTGCGGCCGAAGACTTTCCCGGCGCGCGGCGTGCCCTGGGCAAACTCTACGAGACGGAACCGACGACCCGGTCGCTGACCCTGATGGCCGCGATCGAGCGGGGCGAGGGCGGATCGGAAGCGGTCGTGCGCGGCTGGCTGGCCAAGGCCATCAGCGCACCGCGCGGACCGCAGTGGATTTGCGATACATGCGGCACGGTCCACGCCGATTGGCTGCCGGTCTGCACAAGCTGCGAAGCCTTCGACAGTCTGTCCTGGACGGCTGCCCCCGTGGGTGCGACGCCCGCCAGCCTGCCGTCCGAGATGATGCCGCTGTTGATGGGCCCGACTCGCGCGGACGTCCCCGAGGCCGAAGTGCCGGAGGTTCTGGCCGAGGATATCGCCTTGGTCGAAGACACCAAACCGCAGACGCCGCGACCGCATGACGACTCGGTCGTTGTCGTCGAACTGGACGAGAAGGTCGGCGACGCGCCGGCCATGTCGGTGGGGGATGCGCCCGGTGTTTCGATCGATGACGTGGGCACGACGCGCGACGTCGGGTCCACAGCGACACCCCCCAGAAATTGATCGCAATTCGGGGCTGGAAACGGCCCCGGACCCCTGCTAGGACGCCGCCACGGTCGCCGCTGTAGCTCAGCTGGTAGAGCACATCATTCGTAATGATGGGGTCGGGGGTTCGAATCCCTTCAGCGGCACCGTAGATTCCCGAAGATACATCGAGCAGCCAATGCGGGCGTCCGCAGTGGGCTGGACTGGCGCGCATCGCGGCTCCCGATCACTCGTCTTAGGACCTGCGGGCACCCGCTTGTCCACGCCACATTGCGCATGCAGTTCAGGACGACCTCCGATTTGATGTCGGGCGCGCCGTCACCATAAAAAAGCCGCCGTCCGAATGCGTCGGGCGGCGGCCATGATGGTCGTATCTCCGAAGCGGCTCAGTCGGCCGCAGTCTTGACCACGTCGTCCGGGAAATGTCCGGCATCCGGTCCGGCCGACTTCAGCCGCAGATAGCCCAGAACACGGTTGTCGCGCTTGGGATCAACCACCAGAAGCTCACCTTCGTACACCCGGAACTCGGTCAATTCCTCGATGTTGGTGTAATGGGAGATGAGGAGGAGGGGGCCCGTCCCGTCGCTCCCGTCCCAATTGGTGATGATCTGCCGCATTTCGGTGACGTTGGGCGCGCCCTGAAGCGAGAGCAGAAGGTTCAGCGCGGGCACGGTCTCGATCGGTTTACCCAGGAGCGCGGCGTCGTCGATCTCCAGCATCCCTTCGGACAGGGCGGCCAACGTCTCCTGATTGCGGCACCATTCGCTGACCATGATCCGCCCCGGGACGAGGCCATTGGCCACGAGCAGCACGCCGAGTTGGCGCATGCGCTCTTTCCCGTCCTCGGTCATCACGCGCTGATCGTCGCAATCCGTCGGGGCCACGTCGGACGCATCGCGCATCGACCAATCCGTGGGCCCATGGCGCATCACAAGGACGATATCGTCGCGGAACAATTCATCCAGCATCTGCCACGGCTCGAAGCGCAGGACTTCGGTTACCGTTCTGTCCTGCGTTTCGGCGGGCATCGTGACCGACATCTCGCCGGTCAGGCCGGTGGTGCGCACGATTGCCCCGGTCATGTCGCCAACCAATCGCCCCTCCAGGTTCTGAGCGGTTGCGGTGAACGGCCCGACGACGAAAGTCGCTGCCAGGAGAAGGTGTCTTAGCATCTGGTGGTCCTTTATAACTCAAGCGAACCTAGCATCGCCGCATCGAAAGTCCCGTCGGGGGAAAGCAGCGTGCGATCACGTTTTCGCGGGGTGTTCGGCCGGATCAAAGATCGCGGGCCAGAACCTCAGCCAGCTGCTGCCAGGCCGCTTCGTGCGCGGCGATGATCGCCGTATAGCTGTCCAGATCGATCACCGGCGCGCTGATGGCGAAATTGCCCACGCTGTCGCGCCCGACCTCGGATTTCATCGCATATGTTCCGGTCAGAAGAAGGATGCTGTTTGACTGCACGATCATGTCGTCGACGAAGATCGAGACCTCGACTTCCGGAAACCCGGAAAGCGGCCAAGGCTCGGCGGCGACGCGGGCATCGGTGATGGTGTTGAGATGACGCGTCAACGCGCCTTGCATCGCCCGGTCTGGCAGATCGGCCCAAAGCTTGTCGGTGTCGGTCGTCAGGCTTCCGTCGGGCTGCTGGATCGGAATTTCCTGGTTGATCGCGTATTCCGGGATCGAGATCTCGTTGACCTGCACGGTCTGTGCGCGGACGTTCACGCGCACTTCGGATTGCGTGGCCGGCGGGGCGAAATACTGGGTCTGCCCGCAGGCAGCCAGGATCAGAAGCAGCGGGGCGAGGCGGGCGGGCAGAGAAGTCATGATCAACGTCCTAGCAGCAGGGAGTTCGGGTTGCGTTCGATTGTCCGCGACAGTGATGAGACGTCGTCGGCTGCGCGCGTGGCGGCCCGCAGCGCCTGGTAGAGTTCGGTGTTCACCCGACTGCCCTCGCCATAGGTGCTCAGCACGCCGGTGGCCTCACGGGTCAGGGCCTGAAGGCGGTTCACCAGTGCCGGCAGATCCTGCGCCGACGCGCGGATGCTGTCGGCTGCTCCGGAGGCGGAGCGCAGCGTGGAATTAAGGGTATCGAGCGTTCCACCCGTCCGCACCGTCTCGATCGTCAGGCGAAGCTCCTCTAGCGTGTCGGCCAGCACGACGGGCACATCGCCCGCTTCGTCCGAGGACAGGAACGCATCCGCCGTGGTCATCAGGTCCGTGGCAGCATTCACCAGTTCGTCCAGCGCCAGCTCGTTGGCCTTGCCCGACAACACATTCAGGTTCGCGCCCAGCGTCTCGGCTTGGGTCAGGACACGCTCGGTCGCGGCGGTGATGCGGGGCAGGTTCTCGGTGCCCGCCGCGATGCTGGTCGCCGCCTGCGATGCCGCCTCCAGCGCGACGGTCAGCGCTGCGACGGCCCCCTGGCGCGTAATCTCGGCGGTGATGGTCCGCACTTCGCCGGTGACTTCGCTGAGGTTGGAAAGCATCGTCTCGACCTCCGGAGAGGTGATAAGGTCGCGGCCGCCTTCCAGAAGGCCGCGCGCCGCGCCGGGCAATGCCTGCGTGTCGGCGGAGGCCAAAAGCGCGTCGGCCGCGGCGACCACACCGTCGATCTGGCGGCGCAGGCTTTCCAAATCTGCAGTGCCGGCGGCGACGTTGTCGGCCGTCGCCTCGATCGAGGTCAACGCACGGGTCACCGTCTCGGCGATGGCGGTGCCCTCAAACGGGGCGACAAGGGCGCGCACGTCCGCCGTGACCCGCGCAACGTCCGCCAGGATCGCATCCAGTTCCGGCCCGTTCACCAGGTCGGCGGCCCCCGATAGCGTGTCGCGTGCAAGGCCGGGGATCTCTTGCGTGGCGGGATCGTTGAGAAGCGTGCTCGTCCCCTCCAGCGTGGTCTGGGCGGCGGCGGTCAACGCGCCCAGGTTTTGCGTGCCTGCTGCGATATTGTCTGCGGCGGCCGTCGCCGCGACCAGGGCCGCGTCCAGCGTCTGGATCATCTCTCGCTCGGCGATGGACTGGGTGATGCCGCGCAAATCGCCGGTGATCGTTTCGATGTCGAGGAGGACCGAAGCCACCTGCGGCGAGGAGATGATGCTGCGCCCGTCCCGGACCAGGCCGCGCCCGTCTTCCAGAAGGGCCAGAACCTCGCCCGGAATTGCGCGCGTGGCGTCGTCCCCGGCGATCCGGTTCACGTTGTTCAGCAGGTCGGTGGCTGCCGCCAGCAGCTCCTCGATCGGCAGATCGTTGATCCGTGTCAGGACCGATTCCGCACTGCTTGTCAGCCCCTCGATGTCCGAATCGACGGTGGGGATCAGCGGGTTGGCGGCGATCCCGATTTGCAGACGCTGTTCGCCCACGGCGTCAGGATCGTTCACCAGATCGATGGCAAGATCGCCCCCCAGAAGCGACGTCGATACGAGCTTGGCCCGCATGCCCGCCACAACCAGGGAGTCGATGAAGTCGATCGCGGTCAGGTCGTTTCCGACCTGGTCCAGACCCATCTTCGCCGGTTGAAGCGCCATGACGGCCAGCAGTTCGACCTGGCCATTGGGGCTGTCGGGCCGGATGAAGCCTGTGATTTCCGCAACGGTCCCGACGGTCACGCCCTGATAGCGGACGAGCGCGCCTTGGACCAAACCGGAAGCCGCCGTCGGAAAGATGGCGGACAGACGAACGGTTCGGTTCGTCGGCGTCTCGAACGTCGAGACGCGGGCTGAATCCTCGTCCTCGAAGATATTGTAGACATAGCCGGTTCCGATCGCCTCCCCGCCCGAGATCAGCGTGTCGAAATTTACCCCACCCTCCAGGATCGACGCGATCGACCCGATCCTCAGGTCGACGCCGCCGGCCCCGATCGTGGCGGACACGCCCGACGCATCCCAGAACCGCGTCGCGGTGGACAATTGCCGGTCGTAGGGCGCGCGGACGAAGGCATCCACCCGGACCTCGGTGCCGTCGGTGGTCAGGCGCGGGGCCGCAACTTCGCCCACTTCGATCCCGCGGTACAGGATCGGGGCGCCAGGACCCAAGCGACTGCTGTCCTTGGCGCGCAGGACGATCGCCGTTCCGTCGACCCCCGGCGGCACGACGGGCGCGCGTTCGTCACCGGCGAAAACCGTCCGCGCGTTGCCCAGTTGATTGTCCCACGTTCCTTCGATGTAGGTCCCCGACAGGATCGTATTCAGCCCCTGAACGCCGCGCGCGCTGACTTCGGGCTGGACCACCCAGAACGATGCGTCGCCGTCGAGATAGGGCGCGATCTCCTTGTTGACGCGGATATAGACGTTCACCTGCTTCAAATCGCTGGTGAAGCCGATGTCCTCCACCACGCCGACGGTGACTTCGCGGTAACGCAGCGTGGTCTGACCGGCCGTGACGCCCGACGCATCCGGAAAGGCGATCTCGATCAGGATCCCGCGTTCGGACCAGGACTGATAGGCAATGCCTAGGGCGATAACGATGGCGAGGATCGGGACAAGCCAGACGGCACTGATCATGCCCCGGCGTTTGCGGCCTTTGGGTTCGGCCACCGGCTTGGCAGGGGTCGTTGGATTGGAACTATCGCTCATGACGGGGTCTCATCGGAAAGGGTCTCGATCTCGTCCCAGATGCGGCGGCTGTCGAAACTCAGCGCTGAAAGCATCGTGAACACGACCGAAAGGGCAAAGCAAACCGCGGCGATGCCCGGATTGATCGTGGCGAGAAGGTTGAATTGTACCAGCGCGACCAGGATGGCAACGACGAACACGTCGATCATCGACCACCGTCCGATCCATTCGACGGCTTCATACAGATGCAGAAGGCGCTTGGGTTTGATACCATGCGGCTTTCTGACGGCATAGGCCAGATAGCCGATCGCGACGAATTTTCCGACCGGAATGACGACCGATGCAAAGAAGACGATCCCTGCCACCGCATAGGCATGGTGGTGGATCAGTTCGATGACCCCGCCGACGATCGTCGCCTCGGACGCGCGGCCGACGGTCTTGGTGATCAGCATCGGATAAAGATTGGCAGGGATATAGAACAACATCCCAACCAGCGCCCAGGCCCAGACCCGCTGAAGCGATGTCCGGTCCCGGCTTTCAAGCGCGCCGCCGCACCGCGCGCAGATCTCCGTTTCCATCGGCCAGACGCGGGTACAGTGACGGCAGCCCACAAGCCCCGCATCCCGCGCCGTGAGGGCGTTCAGCTTTTCGCGCTGTCCAGTGCCGACCATATCGAATGCTTGCTCATCTGTGTGTCTTTGAGGGCCGTTATGAAGACGATAAGGGCGAACGACCAGAACGCCGGTCCCATCGACAGGGTGGCGAGGTCCGCCAACTTGACCAGGGCCACGGCCACGCCGACCATGAAGATCTCGGCCATGGCCCAGGGTTTAAGGATTTCCGCCCATCGCAGGGCAAAGGCGGCACCGGGCAGGGGGGCGCGGTCGATCGACAGCGGCCCCAAGGCCCATAGGATCGTGCCCAGCCGGGCGACCGGCAGGATGATGACGAAGAATGCGACCGCGATCGACAGGGGGGCCATGACGCCCTGTGAAAAGCTCATCACCGTCTCGAAGACCGACGCGCGGCTGGTGAAGACGCCGTTGCGCAACTGCAGGAACGGATAGAACACCACGATCGTCATCAGGATCAGGGCCGTCGCCGCCAGGACGACGATCCGCACGATGGCTTCGGGCCGCCCGACGGCGATCACGGTGGCACAGCGGACGCAGCGCAGGCGGGTATCGACCTCGACGTCCCCGATCTCGTGCAGGGCATCGCAGACGGGGCAGCAGACCAGATCTTCCGATGCCTCCATCCTCAATAATCCTTTTCGTAGAACAGGCCGAGCGATCCGCTGCCCTCGGCCCCGGCGGAGCCGCGCACCGTCAGGTTGGGCGTCACGTCGAGGTTCAGACTGATCGTCGCCTCGCCATCCTGATTGATCTGCACGTCCGTATAGACATTGTCGGAGACGTATTTGCCCGCCCGCAGCGCGACGTTGCCGTTTTCGTCGGTCGTCACGTCAAGGTCGTCCAATCCGGCACTTCCGCGCAGGTTGTCCAACAGACCGCCGCTGCCGCGACCGGCCAGGACGGCGATGGAATTGGCCAGCTGAAGCGCCTGAAGCGGCGAGAGTTGATCCAGGCCCCGGCCAAAGAAGATCTGCGCGACGATCTCTTCCTGCGGGACATCGGGCGTGGATTCGAACGTGACCTCGATGGCGTCGGCGGGGCCTTCGACGACGATGGCGGCCTCGATGGTGTCGGTCTGCGTCACGGCCACAAGGCGGATGTACGGGGTCAGCCCCCCCTGGAAGCTGACCCGTCCTTCGTCCAGGTCGAACCGCTGCTCCAGAATATCCAGGCGCCCACGGACAAGTTCGAACCCGCCCGCGGTGATCGGATTGGCCGTCGTCCCCGAAAGGCGCAAAGTCCCGCCCAATTCGGCATCCAGACCGCGCCCGCGGATGAAGATGCGGCCCGGCGCGTTGATCGTCAGATCCAGCCCGTAGACCGGTCCACCGCCCCCGCCGTTTTCATCCGCGACCGCTTCGCTTCCGTCCACCGTCTGGCCCGCGCGGGCCAGGGTGCGCTGCACCGGGCGTGGGCTGCGGATGTGTTCGATGGAGGGCAGGTCGCCGATGGCCGTCAGGCCCGACGATGGGACCGAGATTTCCGCGCCGTCGATGGTAATTGCCCCGGAAATGTTCGCCCCGCCGGTCAGCGGCCCGGCGATGCGCAGGGTCCCGTCCACGTCTGCGGTATAGAGAGACGGATCTTCCAGCTCGATGTCGAAATCCACCCCGAGGTTTGCATCGAAACCGTCCGACAGGGCCACCGGCCCCTCGACGGCGATCCGCCCGCCGGATTGCGGGGATGCCGTCAGCGCGACCTGCGCGGTCCCACCCCGAAGCTGAACCGTGGCATCGATGTTTTCCAAGCCATTCTGAATCGACGGGATCGACAGGGCCGCGTCCGATGTCGTGATCGTTCCCGTGACGGCATCCAGCCCCGGCGCGCCGTTCACGTCCAGGTCGAACCGGGCGACACCGGCCAGGCGGCGCGGGGCCAGCGCCCCGTTCGCCAACCCCAGCGGGGCGGAGCCGTCGACCGACAGGTTCAGCGTGCCATCGGTGCGGACATCGCCGACCACGGTGGCCGTCGTGCCTGCGGGTCCGCCCAGATCGATGTCGATGGCCCAGGCCTCGCCGCGTTGCTGCGCCGTGCCCGCGACCCGCAGGGGCCCCGAGATGTCGGGCACAAGCGGTCCGATATCCGGCACGGCCAGCGTGAACTCCGCCTGCGGTGCCGGGCCGGTCAGAACGCCGTTCGCGACCAGCGTGGCACCCAGCGGTCCGCCCGCGTCCACGTCCACGGCCCAATTGCCGCCTTGCTGGAACACGCGGCCAGTGGCGCGCAACGCCCCGGACAGGCCGGGCGCGAAGGGCGCGACGTTGCCAACGTTCAGCCGGAAATCCAGATCGGCGTCCGGTCCGGTCGCCACACCATCGACGCTGGCCGAAATCGCCTGGGCCCCGTCCACGTCCGCCGAAACCTCGAACTGGCCGTCGACCTGCCGCGCGGTAACGTCATAGTTGAGCGGACCCCGCAATTGCGGGGCCAATCGTCCCGCATCGGGGATCTGACCACGCGCCACGATGGTCGGCGCGCCGTCCACCAGATCGACGGTCGCGTCGATGGTCGCGGCGTAGGGCCCGGTTCCGTCCACGTCGATTGTCACTCCGGTGTCGGTCTGCACCGCCCGTCCGGTCACCGACAGACCGCCCGGCACGGGGGCAAGGGGGCTGAGATCATCGATGTCAGCCGTGAAATCGACGGCCAAGGGCGATTGTGTCAGGACGCTCTGTGCCGTGACCCGTGCATTGTAGGGGCCGCGCAGGTCCACATCGGCGGTCCAGTCCTCTCCCTGCTTCGCGACGGCCCCGTCCAGGTCCAGTCGGCCCTCGATCCCGGCCACGAAATCCGACACCTGCGGGACCGTGCCCGCGAATTCGATCCGCGCGTCCGCGCCGGTCAGGGGGCCCTTGGTGCGCAGGGTGATGCCGGCGGGCGCGTCCACGGCGGCATCGATGTCCCACTGACCACCGATCTGGGCAAGCGTGCCGCGAAGCGCGACCGGGCCGTTCATCGCTTCGATATCGGCAAGGGCGGGGACGGGGGCGGTCAGATCGGGCAGATCGGCGGTGAAGTCGATTTTCGGCGCGGGGCCAGTGACGGGTCCATTGACCGTCGCGGTCAGGTCGTAAGGGCCCGAGGCGTCGGCGTCGAGCGACCAGACACCGCCCGTCGAAAACGCGCGCCCCGAAACGGCGACGCCGCCCGGTATGCCGGAGGCGAAGGGTTCGATCTGCGGGACCGTGGCCGAAAACTGCACGTCCGGCGTTTCTCCCGTCAGAGTTCCGCTGGCCGAGACGGTAATGCCTTCGGGGGCCAGCGCGTCGAGTGTACCTTGCCAGATCCCGTCTTCCGTCTGATCGGCCTGGACCGCCAGATCGATCGCGCCGTCCAGGCGCGGATCGATGCGCGTGCCGTCCTCGATCCGGACTGTCAGATCCGCGTTCGAGCGTTCGCCCTGCAGGTAGGGCGGCGAGTCTTCGGACAAAAGCCGGACGGACCCTGACGTCGTCAGGTGGTCGTTCGACAGGCGAAGCGAATCTACGAATGTCCCGTCGACGGTCCGGCGGGTCGCGATCGCCAGCGTCGTTTCCCCTTCCAGCAGGGCATCGGCCTGCGCGATGTCGAGCGCAAGGTCCTGCGTGACGGCCTGCAGGTTCAAATCGAACGTCCCCGCGACCGGTTCGATCGCGCCCGTCACGCCGGCATTCGCCGCGCCCGAAAGGTTCTGCCCCGACAGGGCAACCAATCGCGCAAGATCTTCGATCGCGGCCCCCAGGTCGACACGGAGGGTCAGCGGTTGTTCGGGGTCGGTGCCGTCCACGTCCACACCGCCGGTCAGGGCATAGCCTGGGCCGCGAAGGATCAGATCGGTCAGTCTGACGGGCTGACCGGCGGTCCATGCGATGTCGCTCTCGAGCGAGATGCGCGGCCCCGCGGCCTGCGCGATGGCCGGGTCGGTGAAGTCGAGCGCGTTGAGCACCGCCCCGATCCCGGCGGTCGCCGTTTCGACCACGCCGTCCGCATCGCGGCTCAGCACGCCGGTCGCCTCGATCTCCCCGTCGCCCAGCGTCACGGCGGGCGACCGGTAATCGAGGACCGACAGGTCCAGTGCCCAGGTGTCGGACACGGATGCGTCGTGGCGCAGGGTCAAGTCCGCGCGGCGTAATTGGCTGTTGTCGGACGTCGGCAAAAGGACCGTGGTGCCGTCCTCCGCCTCGATCACGCCGGCGATGTCCAGAAATTCGGGCCATCCGTTCGCGCCCAGGCGTGCGGCCCCGGTCAAACTCAGCGCCTGTGTGCGCAAATCCAGCGTGTCGAGGACCAGGCCACCTTCCGCCTGCTGAATGCCCCGCGCGACCAACGCGACGTCGTCGCCGAAGAACGCCTGATAGCGGGGCGCGAAAAGCGATGTTACGTCCCCGCCCAGATCGACCTCGAACTGTCGTCCGCTGTCCACACCGGTCAGCGTGACATCGCCGGCCAGACGCTCCGCCCCGTCGGATGCCACGACGATGTCGGCGGCGAAATCGTCGAGCGGGCCATCGCCCTGTACCGACAAATCGATCGCCGGCGCGCCGGGAAGTTGAAGCAAGGACGCCGCGACGCCGCCCTCGGCTTCCGAGATGTCGAGGTCGAGTGACAGCACCTGACCATCGGCCTCGTAGGAGGCGGCGATGGAGAAGGTGCCGTTCACGCCGTCAAGCCGCTGCGCCTCGATCGTCGCGGCACCCGACCCGTCGACCAGCCGCGCCGATGCCTCGAGCGTCAGGGCAAGGTCCTGGCCGATCAACGGCGCGCCCAGTTCGATGCGTTCGGCGCGCAGGGCCTCGATCTCCACGGAGACGGGCAGATCCGGCAGTGAAAAGCCTGAGGCACCGGCATCCGGCAGGGCGTCGACCCCTTCGGCGGGAAGGGGCGCGCGTTCCACCGCGATCAGTGCGGCCGAAAGCTCCTCCACCTCCAGCCGGCCCCGCAACAGCGCCGAGCGGTTCCAGTCAAGAACGACGTCCTCGAGTCGCAGCCAGACACCTTCTTCGTCGGCGACCGTCAAACTCTCGATCGAGGCGGTGGATGACAGCGCGCCCTCGAACCCGTTCAACCGGACGGTCAGGCCCGGCGAATTCAGATTGTCCTCGATCAGGCCGACGATGAAGCCGCGATCGCGGTCCTCCTCGTCCTGCGCGAAGACGGGCGAGGCGGCGGCAAGCAGCGCGAGGGGGAGGAGGTGTCGTTTCATCAGAAGGCCTGCCCGATTCCGATATAGACCTCGACGCCCGACGGATCCCCCGGACCCGTCAGCGGCACGCCGATGTCGAAGCGGATCGGCCCGATGCCGGTATCGTAGCGCACGCCAAGGCCAGCCCCCGAATGAGTGTCGCCATCGCCGAAATCTGCATCCGGGCTGACCAGGCTGAAATCGACGAAACCGACGACGCCGATGTTTTCGGTGACCTGCTGGCGCACTTCGGTCGAAAAGTTGACGAAGGACCGGCCGCCGACGACCTCTCCGGAGTCCAGCTCAACGCCGAGGGACTGGAACTCCTGCCCCCGCACGCTTCCGCCGCCACCCGAAAAGAACAGGGTATTCGACGGCACTTCGTCCAGTGCCGGGCCGACGATACTGCCCAGTTGCAGACGGGCCGCGATCACGGTCCGGTCGCGGTCTTCGCCGCCGAACCCCTGATAGCCCCGCAGATCCGCGTCGAAGGCGAGGCCCGATCCCGCATCCTCGAACCCGACGAAGGGGCGCAGCCCGGCTTCGACGTAATAGCCGTCGGACGGGCTAAGCGCCTCGTTGCGCCGGTCGTAGGTCGCCTCCAGCGGCAAGGACAGGGTCGAGAACGTGCGCTCGCCGAAGGCATCGACGTCCTTGGAATATTCGTAGCTGATGCCGTATTCGTACTGGAATTCATCCGACACGATGCGGCGGGCCCCGACTTCCAGAAAGGCGCTGTCGGACTTGAAGTTCGGCTCGTCCAGGCTTTCGACGCGGCCGTTCACGAACAGGTCCGTTTCGGGATTGAAGGTGGACGGGCGGTTGTAGGCAAAACCGATGCCGTAGTCCGCCCCGCCCGAACTGCCGCCAACGCCTGTGATATCGCCCTCAACCCGGAGACTGTCGGCATAGCCGGTCAGATTCCGGTGCAGCCAGAACGCGCTGGTGGAAAATCCCTCGTCCGTCGAAACCTCGGCACCGAAGCCGAAGCGACGGGGCAGGCGTTCGACGACCTGTATCGTCAGCGGAAGGGTGGAGGCTGGACCGATGGTGTCGCTTTCAATGATCGCGACGCTGCTGAAGGCCCCGGTGCGCTGCAGGCGGCGGGCGGCGGCCTGAACCTGATCGGGGTCGAACACCTGGCCTTGCCGCAGATCGGCGATCCGCTGGATGTGACCGGGGCGCACGTCTTCGGCTCCCTCGACGAAGACCGGACCGTATTGCAGCTTCGGTCCGGGGGCGAGTGTGATGCGCGCGTCCAGCCGTTCGGCCGGGTGGTCGGCGACGATGTCCTGACCCGCGACGTCGGCCTTGGCATGACCGACCGCGCGCCAGCCTTCGACGCCGGCGCGCGCGGCTTGGCGGATCGGTGCGGTGCCGGCGACCGCTCCGGGGGCGAAATCGTCGGGCAGTTCGGTGCCGCGGGCAATGGGGGCGATTTCAGCCTGGCGGAACAGGAAGCGGGGGCCGGATTGCACGTTGATGTCGATCCGTCCGACCGGCGCGTCCGACCCGACCGCCGGAAGGGCCGCCGCTTCGACGCCGTCGATCTCGATCGTGATGACGGGGCCGAAATAGCCCGCTTCGAACAGGACGGCCAACAACCTGCGGTAGTCAGCCTGCGCTGCGGCCACCAAATTGCGCCGTTCGGTCTCGCCGTCGTCGACCGCGGTCTTCGTCAGGGATGCGGCGCGCAGGCTGTCGCGCAGATCGTCTTGGGGCGGCAGGGTAAAGGACAGGTCAGCGGCGGACGCGGACGCGGTCAAAACGGACAGGGCGATCCCTGCGGCGGCAATCAGTCTCAACTGTATGTCCAACTCGGTAGCAGGCCGGCGAAACGTGAGCCGTTCGAAGGTCAGTCCCTATAACGTTCTGGCCGTGTTATCATCGGTGTGCCTCGGGGGAAAGCGTTCGTGCCCGCTTTGGAGGGCGACATCGCGCCACTGGGCCGATCTGCGGTTCGCCGGCACCGGGGTGGACGCGACTGCGGCCGCCGGACAGGGCCGCGATGCCATCGGTCGGGCGGAGGAGCAGCCGTTGATCGCCACATGGACGGAGTGCAGAAATTTTACGCGCTTGGGTTGAGTTCACAGGGACCGTTCGAACGTGCGGTTGCCTTCTGTCGCGGCAGCCCGCAGGGTCACCCGATGGATAACGATACACCGTTCGACGAGATGCTGCGCCCCGATACGTCCGTGCGCGAAGCCTATCAGGCCTTCGAGAGTTGGTTCTCATCGGAAGATCCGGCCCACCTGAGGGCCAAGGCGCGAGAGGCGGAGGCCGTCTTTCGCCTGACCGGGATCACCTTCAACGTCTATGGCAAGGCCGAAGCCGCGGAGCGTCTGATCCCCTTCGACATCGTGCCGCGCATTATCGCCGCGCGCGAATGGACGAAGGTGTCCAAGGGGATCGAGCAGCGGGTGCGCGCGCTCAACGCTTTCCTGCACGACATCCACCACCGTCAGGAAATCGTCCGCGCCGGCATTCTGCCGGTCGACATGATCGCCCGCAACGATGCATTCCTGCAACAGATGATCGGGGTGGAGCCGCCGGGCGGCATCTATACTCATATCGTCGGTGTCGATCTGGTGCGTACGGGGCCGGATCAGTTCTATGTTCTGGAGGACAATGCGCGCACGCCGTCGGGCGTCAGCTACATGCTCGAAAACCGCGAGACCATGTTGCACATGTTCCCGGAGCTGTTCGCCAAGAACAAGGTGCGCCGCGTCAGCAGCTATCCGCAGAACCTGCATTCCTCGTTGGCGGCCTGCGCCCCGCGCAAATGCGACCAGGATCCCGTCGTGGCCGTTCTGACGCCGGGCATCCACAACTCCGCCTATTACGAGCATAGTTTCCTGGCCGATCAGATGGGGGTCGAACTGGTGCAGGGGCACGACCTGCGCGTCGTGGACGGACGCATCGCGATGCGCACCACGCAAGGCTACCGCACGATCGACGTGCTCTACCGCCGGGTCGACGATGACTATCTGGACCCGATGAATTTTCGCCCCGACAGCCAACTGGGCGTGCCGGGCATCTTCGACGTGTACCGCGCGGGCGGCATCACCATCGCGAACGCGCCGGGCACCGGCGTCAGCGACGACAAGGCGATCTACAGCTACATGCCCGAGATCGTAGAGTTCTACACCGGCGAGAAGGCGCAGCTGGAGAATGTGCCGACGTGGCGGTGTTCGGACGCCGACAGCTTGGGCCATGTCCTCGACAATCTGGAGGATCTGGTGGTCAAGGAAGTCCACGGATCGGGCGGATACGGCATGTTGATCGGGCCGACATCGTCCAAGAAGGAAATCGCCGAGTTCCGCAAAAAGCTGCAAAACCGGCCCGGCAATTATATCGCACAACCGACCCTGTCGCTGTCGACCTGTCCGATCTTCGCCAAGGCGGGTCTGACGCCGCGCCACGTCGATCTGCGCCCTTTCGTGCTGGTGTCGCCCAACGGCATCGACATCACGCCCGGCGGTCTGACACGTGTGGCGCTCAAGAAAGGGTCGCTGGTCGTGAACTCCAGCCAGGGCGGGGGCACCAAAGACACTTGGGTGCTGGAGGAAGAATGATGGCGCATGTCGCGAACGATCCAGCCGCGATCCGATCCGGCGGAGGACACGTCTGATGTTGGGCAAGACGGCTGGCGGTTTGATGTGGATGTTCCGCTATATGGAACGGTCCGAGAATATCGCGCGTCTGGTCGAAACTGGCCAGCGCATCGCACTCACCCGCCCCGACCGGGCCGAGGGGGAATGGGCCAGCGTGCTCAAGACCGCGTCGGCCTACGACGCCTATATGGCATCGCACGACGAGATTACCGGCGATCAGGTCGTCGACTGGCTGCTGCGCAACAAAGACAATTCGTCCTGCGTGCTCAACTGCATCGAAAACGCGCGCACCAACGCGCGTCTGGTGCGGACCGGCCTGACCCGCGAAGTCTGGGAAGCGGTCAACGAATGCTGGATGACGTTGAAGGACGAACTCGCGCGCAAGGTGGCCTCCAAGGATTTGCCGCGCGTTCTGGGCATCATCAAGCAGCGGTCCGCATTCGTGCGCGGCGCGCTGCATGGCACGATGCTGCGGCGCGACGTGTATGACTTCGCCCGCCTGGGCACCTTCATCGAACGGGCGGATGCGACCGCCCGTCTGCTGGATGTGAAGTATTACGTGCTGTTGCCGTCGGCCGCCGGCGTCGGCTCTCCCCTCGATAATGCGCAGTGGGAGATGATCCTGCGGTCGGTTGCCGCCGAAGGCGCGTTTCGCGCGTTGCACGGGCGCACGCGGCGCCCGACGGACATCGCGCGATTTTTGATGCTGGACGGCCGTCTGCCGCGCAGCCTTGCGTTCTGCTACGCCAAGATCGGCGACAATCTGCGGTATCTGGAGTCCGACTATGGTATCCGTCTGCCCAGCCACGATCTGGCCGATACGATATGTAAGGATCTTGAGCATACCACGATCGAAACGATCTTCGAGACGGGCCTGCATCAATTCCTGCAACGGTTCCTGAGCCAGAACAGCCAACTCGCCGCGCAAATCGAACGGGATTACAGGTTCAGCCAATGACCGACAAACCGAAGACGACCACGCTCGATATCCGACACTCCACCACCTACCGCTGGACCGATCCGGTGTTCTACGCGCTCCAGCAGTTGCGCCTGACCCCCAAGAGCCGTTCGGGCCAGACGGTTCTGAACTGGTCAACCGAAATTCAGGGCGGGCAGGTCGAGCTGGAGTTCGAAGACAGCCACCACAACCGCACGCAACTCGTGGCCGCGGACGAGGGCCAGAAAGAGATCACGATCACCGCGAAGGGCACGGTCATGGTCGAGGATCAGTTGGGCGTCATCGGACAGCAGCAGGGCTATATGCCGCTGTGGATGTTTTTGCGCGCGACGGACCTGACCCGACGCGGCAGCGGCACGCTGGGCCTGGTACGCGATCTGCGCGACATCGAAGCCCCGTTGGAGCGTTTGCACGCGCTGAGCCGGACGATCCGGGACACGGTGAAATACGACACGGGCACAATGGACGTCACCCAGACCGCCGAGGACGCGATCGCCACCGGCAGCGGCGTCTGCCAGGATCACGCACACATCTTCGTCACCTGCGCGCGCCTTCTGGACCTGCCCGCCCGCTACGTCTCGGGCTACCTTCGGGTCACCGACCGCGACGAGCAGGACGCGACCCACGCCTGGGCCGAAGCCTATATCGACGATCTGGGATGGGTCGGGTTCGACGTCTCGAACGGGATCTCACCCGACGACCGCTATGTCCGGGTGGCGACCGGCCTGGATTATTCCGATGCCGCGCCGATCTCCGGCATCCGGGCCGGCGCGGGTCTGGAGGCCATGGACGTCAGCGTCACCGTATCTCAGGCGCAGCAATAAGGCGGTCGCCCGGCGTCGCACCCGCGACTGGTGCCATGGACGTTGCGGCACGTCTGTCGATTGGTGAAAGCCCGCCCTTTTCATTGACACTGCGCGATCCGACGTAACTGTAGGCGCGAATCTCAGATCGGACTTTTCCATGACCTACTGCGTTGGCCTGCAACTCGACCGCGGCCTCGTCTTCCTGTCGGACACCCGCACGAACGCGGGCGTCGACAACATCTCGACCTATCGCAAGATGCACACCTGGGAGGTGCCGGGCGAGCGGACCATGATGCTCATGACCGCCGGCAACCTTGCCACGACGCAATCCGTTGTCAGCCTTCTGGAGGAGCGGAACCTGCATCCCTCCGACCGCGATCCCACGATCCTGAGTGCGCCGACCATGTTCCAGGCTGCGCGTCTGGTGGGGCAGACGTTGAAGGACGTCATCCAGCAGCAGCGCGGCGGCGGACCGGAGGCTGCGGCACCGACCACGTTCAACGCCACGATGATCTTCGGGGGTCAGATCAAGGGCGGGCCGACGCGGCTTTACATGGTTTATCCCGAGGGCAACTTCGTCGAGGCGCAGCGCGACACGCCCTTCTTCCAGATCGGCGAGACGAAATACGGCCGCCCGATCCTTGTGCGGGCCTATGATCCGGACATGGATTTCGCGCGCGCGATCAAGCTGCTGATGGTCAGCTTCGATTCGACGATCCGCGCCAACCTGTCGGTCAGCACTCCGCTGGACCTGCAGGTCTATGAGACCGACAGCCTCAAGCTGGGTCTTACCCGCCGGGTGGAGGATACGGACGCCGATTGGCGGGCCGTGTCCGACGGATGGTCCGACGCGCTGCGCACCGCCTTCGACAGCCTGCCCGACGTCACCTTGGACGAAGGCCGCGACTGAGGCGATTTGCCGGTTGAAGTCGGGGGGCGGACCGCTACCGTCCGCCCATGCTTCTATCCGTGCGCGCCGTCGAGAAATCCTTTGAAACCAGCGAAGGACCGCAGCCGGTGCTGCGCGGCATTTCCTTCGATCTGGACGGCGGGCGTACGCTGGCGCTGACTGGCGAAAGCGGGTCGGGCAAGTCGACGCTCCTGCATCTGGTCGCCGGCCTCGACGTGCCCGATGCCGGCATGATCGAGGTCGAGGGATGGGACATCGCGCAGATGTCCGACGCCACCCGCGCGGCCCTGCGTCGCAACGCCGTCGGCCTGATTTTCCAGCAGTTCAACCTGATCCCGTCGCTTTCGGTGATCGACAACCTGACATTCCATGCGCGCTTGGCGGACCGCGATCCCGGTGATGTTCGGGGATTGGCGGATCGGTTGGGCCTTGCCGACCATCTGCACCGGTTTCCCGAACAGCTGTCGGGCGGTCAGCAACAGCGGGTCGCCATCGGGCGAACGCTGGTGGCGCGCCCGCGACTGGTGCTGGCGGATGAGCCGACGGGCAACCTGGACGAGGCGACGGGCGACGCGATGATGGGCCTCATGCGCGACATGGTCGCCGAAACCGGCGCGGGACTGCTGATGGTGACGCATTCCGAACGGCTGGCGGGGATGCTGGACGCGCGTCTGCATCTGCGCGCGGGGCAGGTGGCGTGAACCGCGCCGCACTCGGCGCGCTTCTGGCGCATTGGCGGCGGCATCCGGTTCAGCTTCTGACTTTGGTCGTCGGACTGGCTTTGGCGACGGGACTTTGGGTCGGGGTACAGGCGATCAATGCGCAGGCGCGGCTGTCCTACGACAATGCCGCGGCCACGCTGGGGCAGGATGCGCTTCCGCGTCTGGAAGGCGTGCTG
>NZ_CXSU01000011.1:818408-872424 GCF_001403795.1 Jannaschia donghaensis
CCACGCCCGACCTGAGCCCCGAAAACGACCTGACTGGGTTTCTGACCGGGGCATTCGTGTTTGCCGCGACGGATACCGACTTGCCGGACGGTCTGCCCGACGTGCGTGTCGCCCCCGATCTGGCCCCCGGCCTTCTGCTGGCCGATATCGCCGCGGCGCAGGATATTCTTGGCACGCAGCGGATCAGTCGTTTGCTGATCCTTCCGGGGGCGCGCGACGGGCTGACCCCGCTTCCGACGCTGATCCCCGGGTCCCGCATCGTGGAGCCGCAGGGCGGTGCCGACGTTGCCCGCCTGACGGATAGTTTTCACCTGAACCTGACGGCTTTCGGCCTTCTGGCTTTTGCAGTCGGGCTGTTCATCGTCCACGCCGCCATCGGTCTGGCGTTCGAGCAGCGTCGCCCGCTGTTCCGCACGTTGCGCGCGCTGGGCCTTCCGGCGTCGCGGTTGACGATGTTGCTGGCGGTGGAGCTTGTGGCCTTTACCTTGGTCGCCGGAACGCTGGGCATCCTGCTCGGCTATCTCGTCGCGGCGCTTCTGCTGCCGGGCGTGGCGGCAACGCTGTCCGGTCTGTATGGGGCAGGCGTCGCGGGGCAGCTTTCGCTGTCCCCGGTCTGGTGGCTGTCGGGCTTTGCCATGGCGGGCATCGGGCTTGCCGTCGCCGGCGGCCAGAGCCTGTGGCAACTCGCCCGCCTTCCCGTGCTTGCCCCGGCAATGCCGCGCGCCTGGGCGCGGGCGCGGGCCGCCACGCTGCGCCGGCAAGCCTTTGGCGGTGCGGGCCTTTTGGGTCTTTCCGCACTGCTTGCCCTGTTCGGCACGGGCCTGGTCGTGGGCTTTCTGTGTCTGGGCGCACTTCTTCTGGGCGTGGCGCTTGTTCTGCCGCCGCTTCTGTCGCTGGTCCTTGATTTTGGCAGCAGGGCGGCGAAGGGCGCGGTTGCGCAGTGGCTTTGGGCCGACGCGCGTCAACAGGTCCCGGCGCTCAGCCTCGCGCTCATGGCATTGCTTCTGGCGCTGGCCGCGAACATCGGCGTGGGCACGATGGTCGGCAGTTTCCGCGCGACCTTCACCGGATGGCTGGATCAGCGACTTGCAGCGGAAGTCTATCTTTATGCCTCCGATGAGGCGCAGGCGGCTGAGATGCGTGCGTTTCTCGACGGCCGCGTCGATGCGGTCCTGCCGGTCACGCTGGCCCCCGCCACGCTGGAAGGAGCCCCCGGCGAAATCTTTTCGCAGACCGATCACGCGACATTCCGCGATAACTGGCCAATGCTGGACGCGGTGCCGGACGCCTGGGACCGGCTTGCCGCAGGAAAGGGCGCGCTGGTCAACGAACAATTGGCCCGGCGGGAAGGGCTTTGGGCCGGCGATACCGTCGATCTAAGTCAGGGCGGAACGCGCACGATCCTGGGCGTGTATTCCGACTACGGCAATCCGAAGGGGCAGGCGATCCTCAACGAAGACACCTTCGTCGAGGTCTTTCCCGAGGCGCAGTTCCTGACATTTGGGCTAAGGCTCGACCCCGCTCTTGCCGGACCCTTGGTGGCGGATTTGTCCGATCGTTTTGACCTGCCCCCCGACCGGATCGAGGAACAGGGTGCCGTCAAAGCTGCCGCCCTCGGCATCTTCGAGCAGACATTTGCGGTGACCGCCGCACTCAACGTCCTGACGCTTGGCGTGGCGGCCTTCGCGCTCTGGGCGTCGCTGACGACGTTGGGCACGATGCGCGTGCCACAGGTCGCGCCGGTCTGGGCCCTGGGCCTGACACGCGCGCGATTGGCGCAGGCAGACATCGTCCGTGCGCTTCTGCTCGCGGCGTTCACCGCCATCCTGGCGGTTCCGACCGGTGTCGCGCTCGCCTGGGTCCTGCTGGCAGTTGTCAACGTGCAGGCGTTTGGCTGGCGACTGCCCCTGCTGCCCGATCCGCAAAGCTGGGTCGTGTTGGCCTTGGCCGCGATGGTGGCCGCGGGGCTGGCGGCCCTGCTGCCGGCATGGCGTCTGTGGCGGATGGCCCCCGCCGATCTCGTGAAGGTCTTCGCGCATGAACGTTAGAATTATCTTGTTCGGCCTGTTGATTGCCATGCCGGTCCACGCGCAGGGATTTGCCGGTCTGGGACAGGGCGGTGACGGTTTCGCCCTGCCCACGCCCGATCCGTCGTTCGACTTTCCCGCCGATCACGGACCGCATCCCGACTATCGCATCGAATGGTGGTATCTGACGGCAGCCTTGCAGGACGAAGCGGGCACCTCTTACGGTGTGCAATACACCTTGTTCCGGTCGGCGCTGACGCCCGAGGGGCCGCAGGTCTGGATGGGTCATTTCGGGCTGACAACCCCGGAAGAGCATTACAGTGGGGAGCGGTTCGCCCGTGGCGGCGTCGGTCAGGCCGGGGTCACGCCGGACCCGTTTGCCGCCTGGATCGACGACTGGCGTCTGGCGGGGCCGACCTTCGACGACCTGACGCTGCGGGCCGCGACGTCGGAGGCGGCGTACGATCTGACGCTGACCGCCGAAGGCCCGTTGGTGTTTCACGGTGATGGCGGGTTTTCGATAAAGTCATCGGCGGGGCAGGCCAGTTACTATTATTCGCAGCCTTTCTACACCGTGACGGGTACGCTGGATCTGCCCGACGGTCCCGTCCAGGTGTCGGGCAAGGGATGGCTCGACCGCGAATGGTCCTCGCAACCGCTGGAAGGCGATCAGGAGGGGTGGGACTGGTTTTCGCTGCATCTGGACGATGGGACGCGCTTGATGGCGTTCGCCCTGCGCGGCGGGGAGGGGTTTCACTATGCGTCGCATATCGCACCGGACGGCACGCTGACGCCCTACTACGGCGACGCGCTGGATCTGGCACCGCTTCGCACGGCATCCGTCGAAGGCCGCGACGTTCCGGTGGACTGGCGTCTGGCGCTGCCGGCACAGGACATCGACCTGACCGTCCGCGCGGTGAACGACGACAGTTGGCAGGGGACGCTTTTCCCTTATTGGGAAGGACCGGTGACGGCGACGGGAACTCACGCGGCCACGGGATTCCTCGAAATGACCGGCTATGAGTGACCCGTTTCTGAACCTTGCGACCCTCTGGTCCCACGTCTGGGACAGGCTGGATCGCGGTGTCGCGCAATCGGATGACCCCTTCCGCTTCGTGACGCTGGCCACCGTCGGGCCATTGGGGGCACAGGCCCGGACCGTTGGCCTGCGCGCCGCCGATCGCGACGCGATGACAGTCGAGGTTCATTCGGATCTGCGCACGGCGAAGGTGCGCGCGGTGGAACATGACCCGCGCGGCGAAATCCTGCTGTGGGATCAGGCGACCCAGTTGCAGGTCAGGCTTGCGGTTCATCTGACGCTCATCCCCGCGGATCAGGCGCGGTGGGCGCGAATCCCGCCAGAGGCGCGTTTGAACTACGGGACCGACCCTGCACCCGGCACGCCGGTGGACCGCCCGGAGGTCGTGACGCGCACGCCGCAACGTGATCGATTTGTGGCCCTGTCCGGTCAGGTCGAGCGGATGGACGTCGTCTCCCTCGCTCACGATCCCCATCGCCGTGCGAAATTCGACGGACCGTCGGGGCGGTGGGTCGCCCCCTGACGCTAACCGCTTTTTCACGTTTGGGGCCTAGACCCCTGCGTCGGAGGGCTGCGCATGGCTGGCAAGGACGACAACACACGACCGATCATCATCAAGCGGAAGAAGATCATCGCCGGGGGACACCACGGTGGCGCGTGGAAGGTCGCCTACGCCGACTTCGTGACCGCGATGATGGCGTTCTTCATGCTCATGTGGCTGCTCAACGCGACCACCGACAAGCAGCGCAAGGGGCTGGCCGACTACTTCAGCCCGACCATCGCGTTCAGCCCGACTTCGGGCGGTGGGGACGGGGCCCTCGGCGGTCGGTCGATGTCCGCCGACGCCAGTCGGATCCAGATGGGGCGTGGTGGCATCGCGCCCACCAACGCCAACGGAACCACCGAAGAGGACGCGACGCTCGCCGCATTGGAAGCGGCGATTATGGGCAAGGGCGGTGACAGCCTTATCGACAAGGATATCCTGAGACATGTGACGGTCCGGCTGACGGATCAGGGTCTGGTGCTCGAATTCTTTGCATTGCCCGGATCGCCGTTGTTCACAAACGATGCGCCGACGCCGCTCATGCGGGATTTGCTCGCATCCGTGGTGCCCGAACTTTCCGATCTGCCCAACGCTCTCGCCATCGAGGCGTTCGCCGCGTCGGAGCCGCTTGTCACGCGGGACCCGCAGGTCTGGCCGGTCACGCAACAGCGCGCCGATATCATCCGTCGAACCCTGCCCGAATTGGGGCTGTCGTCACGTCGCATCGTCCGGGTCACCGGTCATGCGGATCATCGACCCGTCGCGGCGAACCCGCTGTCCGCGCGCAACGACCGGATCGAACTGGTGGTTCTGCGGACCACCGTCCCCCCGCGGGAGGCGTGGCGATGATCGAAACCACGAAGAATTTGACTCTTCATCGGCCGAAGTCGCCCTGGAAAATAACCCGGACGTTAGCCGGGTCTTAACCTTGCGGTGGGAAGGATGCCGTGACGCGGCGTGGACGCCCAGACAATTGCCCGCACCCCGAGATGTTTTCCAGAAAGGATCGCAATGACGATTTCCTCCTCCCTGAATGCCGGTGTCACCGGCCTGAACGTCAATGCCAGTCGGCTTGCCACGATATCGGACAACATCGCGAATTCGGCGACCTTCGGGTACAAGCGATCGGTCGCGGACTTTCACTCCCTCGTTCTTGACCAAAGCCGGGGGGCCTATTCCGCCGGGGGCGTCCGGGTCACGACCAGCCGGGCGGTCGAGCAGCGCGGCACGCTCATCACAACGAACAACCCCACCGACCTGTCGGTCACCGGGCGCGGCATGTTGCCGGTGACACCGATCACGTCGGCGATTGCGGGAAATGGTGACTATCCCCTTCGCATGACGTCGACCGGATCGTTCAGGGCCGATGCGAACGGCATCCTGCGGAGCGCAAGTGGCCAGGCCCTTCTGGGATGGCCCGCCAATCAGGACGGAAACATTCCGGGCTTTCCGCGCGACACCGTCGGGGGGCTGCAGCCGGTGCGCGTCGACGCCAATCAATTCGAAGGTGACGCGACCACCCGCATCTCACTTGGCGTGAACCTGCCCGCGACCGATACGGCGGCCGATGCATCGGGCGACCCACGTGTCATGGCGCTGGAGTACTTCGGCAACATGGGGCAGGCGCAGAACCTCGACATCAATTTCACCCCGACCCTTCCCGTGGCCCCTGACACCGCCGCGACGAACGAATGGACGGTCACGATCAACGACGAGGCGCAGGCCGGGGCATTGGTTGGGGAATTCACGATCACCTTCGATGATACACGCGACTTCGGCGGCACCATCGCATCGGTCGTGCCCGGCTCGATCGGTAGCTATGACCCGGCAACCGGTCTGATCGACGTGACCGTTCAAAGCGGCCCGCTGGAGGTCGACATCGGTCGCCCCTTCGAGGCGCGCGGCCTTTCGCAGTTGTCTGACACGTTCGCGCCGCTTTCGGTGACGAAGAACGGCTCCCCTGTCGGTAATCTCGCGTCGATCGAGGTCGATGCCCTGGGAATGCTGACGGCGATCTACGACAGTGGGTTCACCAAGACACTCTATCAGATCCCGATCGTCGACGTGCCGAATGCTAACGGCCTCAAGCCCCTCGCCAATCAGACCTACCAAGTCTCCTCCGACAGCGGCGCGTTCTATCTTTGGAACGCAGGCGACGGGCCGGTTGGCGATGTAATCGGTTTCTCGCGCGAGGAAAGCGCGACCGATGTCGCCTCCGAGCTTACGCAGCTGATCCAGACGCAACGGGCCTACAACTCGAATGCCAAGGTCATCCAGACCGTGGACGAGATGTTGCAGGAAACCACCAACATCAAACGCTGATCGCCAGCCTAACCCCGGAGAATTCGCATGAGCCTTTCGTCGTCCCTGAACGTCGCCGTCGCGGGCCTCGACCTGAGCGCCCGCCGCGCGGAAACGGTCGCACAGAACGTGGCGAATTCCGATCGCGCTGGGTATGCGCGCCGGGAACTGGAGGTCGGCGGCCCCAGCGTCGGAAGCCCCGGTTCGACGTCTTCAGTGTCCCGCGATGTCGATCCACGTCTGACGGCCTTTCGACGGGAGTCCCAATCCCGTCAGGCGGGAGACGAGGTGACCTCGTCCTTCTTCGGGCGGATCGACGCTGCGATTGGGGATCCGGACAAGACCGGAAGCCTCCAGGACCGTCTCGCCCGCCTCGACGCCGCGTTTGTCGCAGGGGCCGCCGAGCCGCAATCCCAGGTCAGATTGCAGGAGATCGCCGAAGCCGCAGTCGACCTGTCGACGCTTCTGAACGATCTGGACGACGGGGTAACCGAAGCGCGTCAAAACGCGGATCAGGACATCGGCAAGGCGGTGACGCAGCTGAATTCCGATCTGGCCGACGTCGCTCGGTTAAACACGGATATCAGACGTCAGAGCCTGGGGGGTCATAATACCGCCGATCTGATGGATCAGAGGACCGTTCTGATCGACCGTGTATCGCTCCAAATTCCGCTTCGCGAATTGCCACGTGACGACGGGAGCATTGCGCTCGTGTCATCTGGTGGCGTCATGCTTCTCGACGGGCGTCCTGCCGAACTCGGCTTTTCCTCGCGCGCGCCGCTGACGCCGGAAATGAGCTTTCCGACGCAACTCTCCGGCTTGACCGTGAATGGCCGCGCCGTCGCGGTGTCCGGAGGATCATCGGGCATTCCCGGCGGCGGCCTCGCCGCCCTGTTCGATTTGCGCGATATCACCGCGCCCGATGCGACCGCGCGGCTCGACAGCCTTGCAGCCGATCTTATCGACCGGTTCGAGGATCCCGCTGTCGATCCGACGCGAGCTGCGGCCGCCCCGGGTCTTTTCACCGAGTCTGGTGGCATTCTCGCCGCCACGCCCGACGCTGGTCTCGCCGGTCGGATTGGCGTGAACACGCTGGTGTTGCCGAGTGCCGGAGGAGACGTCTGGCGGCTTCGCGATGGATTGGGGGCCGCCGTTCTGGGTGCGGGCGGTGAAGCCGGTCTTTTGCTGCGATATGGTACGGCGATGGCGGATCGCGCGCCGCCCGCACTTGCCGGATTGCCGGATAATTCAACCGATATCGTCGGCCACGCGGCAGCCCTTAAATCCATGTTTTCGGCCGACCGCCTGAAAAACGAGGATCGGCTCGCATTCAGCGCGGCCGAAGCCCAAGGGCTTGTCGATCGGCGAGACGGAGGTGCGGTCGACGTGGACGACGAGATGCGTCGGCTGATCGAGATTGAGCAGGCGTATGCGGCCAATGCTCGGATCATCCAGGCCGTGAGCGACATGATGAACCGATTGACGGAGATCTGAGATGCTGACCGATGGATTCCTTCTTCCCCTCTTCACGCAGCGGGATTTCTCTTCCGACACGCGCGTGAGGATGGATCATCTTACGCAGGAACTGGCGACGGGACGACAGTTCGATACTGGCAGGGCCCTGAGCAGCGATTTTTCGTCCTATTCGCGTGTCGCCCACGAGTTGCGCACGATCGATGCCCGACAGGATGCGCTTTCGCGCGCGTCCATCTGGACGGACATCGCACAAGGCTCCTTGGGTGCGATCGACGCGATCGGCAAGGGCCTAGCAGACGGTTTGACGGTCGCGCTGTCATCGCCCGATCCACGTGCCATCGCGAACCTCGGCGGCTCGGGCCAGTCTGCTCTCGCCGATATCGCCGCGATCCTAGGCACATCCGATGCCGGACGGGCGATCTTTGCCAATGGCGATGCGACGGGGACCCCACCCTACGACATCGCCGTGCTTCGTGCGGAGACGTCGTTGCTGGCGCAAACGGCTCCGGACATCGCCACGATGTTGCAGGCATTCGATGACTATTTCGCTCCGGGCGGTGCGATAGAGATTTCGGCCCTTTCGCCTTATCCAGCGCAACCCGTAAAATTTCCCCTGGGGGAGGGGGCAGCCGTCGATGTTCCGGTCGAGGCGGGGGATCCGGCGATCCGCGACGCTCTGAAACAGGCCGCTCTGATCGCGGCACTGCCGGATGCTGGTTTCCTTATATCCGCGGATGATCGTCAGGCGCTTGCTTTGGAGTTGCCGCGCCGGTCGGTCGCAGCGGGCTCCGAACTTGCAGCCATGCGCGGTGGCCTCGGCAGCGTGGAGGCGCGCCTGAACCTTCTGTCGGAGCGTCTCACGGACGACCGGACCCGTCTGGAAGCGCGTCGAACGGACGCCGTTGGAACCGACCCCTTCGACGTGGCGAACCGATTGCAGAACGAAATGTCGCGTCTTGAGACCATCTATGCCGTAACCGCAAGACGGTCGCAGCTCAAGCTCACGGACTATCTGCGATGAGCTTGGTCGGCAGAATGCCGAGGGCTGCAGCATTGGTCTTGTTGGTCCTCGGCACCGTCTGGGCCATTCCCGGCCCCGTTCAGGCGCAGTCAATCAGGATCAAGGACCTCGTGGAATTCGACGGTGTGCGGGGCAATGACCTCGTCGGCTACGGTCTTGTCGTCGGATTGAACGGAACCGGGGACGGTCTGCGCAACGCGCCGTTTACCGAAGAAATCATGAGCAATATTTTGGAACGCCTGGGGGTGAACGTCACCGGTGAGCAGTTTCGACCGAGAAATGTAGCGGCAGTGATCGTTACCGCCGCACTGCCGCCGTTCGCACGGTCGGGGGGGCGGATCGATGCGACGGTTTCCGCAATCGGTGACGCGGATAGCCTGCTTGGGGGCACATTGGTCATGACGCCCCTGACTGCGGCGGACGGGGAAATCTATGCCGTAGCACAGGGGACGATCATCGCCGGCGGCGTGTCGGCCACCGGGGACGCAGCGACCGTCATCGAGGGTGTGCCGACCGCCGGCGTCGTTCCGGCGGGTGCGCGGGTCGAGCGGGAGGTCGATTTTGACTTTTCGACGATGACTCAGATTCGGCTCGCACTGCGCAACCCCGATTTTACCACCGCGCTGCGCGTGGAGACCGCCATCAACCGCGAAATCGGGCGCAGCGTCGCGCGCATGTTGGATGCCGGTACGGTGTTGCTCGACATCTCGCGGACGGGGCGATCGTCCCCCGCCCACGCACTCAGCGCGATCGAGAACGTGTCAGTCACGCCCGAACAACGCGCGCGCGTTGTCGTCGACCAAGCGTCCGGCACGATCGTCATGGGCAGCACCGTGCGCATTTCCGAAGTGGCCGTGTCGCAAAACAACCTGACCTTGCGGATCGAGGAGGCCCCGGTCGTGGTGCAGCCGAACCCCTTCTCCGAAGGCGAAACCGTGGTCGTGCCGCGCACCGGGGTTGCCTTGCAGGAGGAGCCGGGTCCGGGTCTTGCGCTCGTCTCCGGCGGTACGACCCTATCCGACGTGATCGCAGGGTTGAATGCGCTTGGCGTCTCGGCGCGGGACATGATCGACATCCTCAAGAGCATCAAGGCCGCCGGGGCGCTGCACGCGGAGTTCATCGTGAGATAGCGGAGGGCAAAAGCGCGCCGCGCGCCTTGTTCCCCGGAGGGTCGGCCTATACATCCGGTTGGATGTTGAACCGCCTGTCCCGCCCTTTTCGTCCGAATGCCAAACGCGTGTCCGTGCTGCGCCTGCAAGGGGTAATCTCGGGGGCGGGCGGCCGGGCCGGCCTAAGTCATTCATCCTTTGCGCCGCTCATCGAGCGTGTGTTTCGAAAGGGTAAGCCCGATGCGGTTGCCTTGGCGATCAACTCTCCCGGTGGCTCGCCCGTTCAGTCCGCGCTGATCGGCGCGCAGATCCGCCGCTTGGCTGACGAATTGTCCCGTCCGGTCCACGCTTTCGTCGAGGATGTCGCCGCGTCCGGCGGCTATTGGCTCGCAGCTGCGGCGGATGACATTTGGGTCGACGAAAGTTCGATCACCGGAAGTATCGGCGTCATCTCGGCAAGTTTCGGTTTTCCCGAACTCTTGGCGCGATACGGGGTCGAGCGGCGTGTTCATACCGCCGGCGAGGACAAGTCCATGCTCGATCCCTTTCGCCCCGAGCGCGCGGAGGACGTGGAGCGCCTCAAGGCCCTACAAGCGCAGATCCACGAACATTTCATCGCTCACGTCAAGGATCGGCGGGGGTCGAAGCTCTCGACGGATCGCGATCTGTTCACCGGAGAAATTTTTGTCGGCAAACGTGCCGTCGAGGTCGGGCTGGTCGACGGGGTCGCCCATATGGTGCCGAAGCTGCAGGAGCTTTACGGCGAGAAGGTCCGCCTGTCGTACGTCGGTCAGCGGCGTCCGCTGTTGCAGCGGCTGGTGCCCGGAATATTGGGAGACGCACTTCAATCCGTCGAGGATCGTTCGGCCTGGGCCCGGTTCGGCCTCTGATGATTTTCAAGATCGTCACGCTTTTCCTGATCGGGATTGCCGTCCTTGCCATGTTCGGACGGTTGCGATTTCCCAGTGGTGCGCGCATCGGATCACGCAAATGCCGCACCTGCGGCGTACCCCGCGTCGGACGCGGCCCGTGTCCCTGCGGCAAGGTCTGACGCGGTATGGCTCTCGAATTTCTGATGGTCGCTGTGGGTCTGGTGATCCTGATCCTTGCGGGTGACACGCTGGTAAAAGGGGCCGTCAATCTGGCGCTCCGCCTGGGTATTCCAGCTCTGGTCGTGAGCCTGACGGTCGTGGCGTTCGGGACGTCGGCCCCCGAACTTCTGGTCAGCGTGCAGGCGATTCTGGACGGGGCACCCGGGCTGGCACTTGGCAATGTCGTCGGGTCGAACACGGCGAATGTCCTTCTCGTCCTGGGGATACCTGCGCTGATCGCGGTGATGCATACCGCCGGTCACGACACGCGCCGCGACTATCTCTACATGCTGGCCGCCACGGTCTTGTTCATCGGGTTCTGCCTGACCGGAACGATCGTATGGTGGCACGGGATCGTTCTTTTGACCGCGTTGGCCACGGTCCTGACGGCGACCTTCATGGCCTCGCGCGGAGAAGAAATCGAAGTCGAAGGGGCGGAGCCAGGCCTGTCCGGATGGAAGATGGGCATCTATCTGGCGCTGGGATTGGTTGGTTTGCCGATCGGCGCGAGCCTTCTGGTCGAAGGGTCCACCTCCATCGCGCGGGCATATGGCGTCAGTGAAACGGTGATCGGCCTGACCCTTGTCGCGATCGGAACATCGTTGCCGGAACTGGCGACGACCGTGATGGCGGCGATCCGGCGCCATGCGGACGTGGCCCTGGGCAACGTGATCGGATCGAACCTGTTCAACCTTCTGGGGATCATGGGGGTTGCCGTCCTTGTCGGGCCGGTGCCTGTCGATCCCGGATTTCTGGCCAAGGACCTGTGGGTCATGCTGGGCGCGACGCTTTTGCTGGTACCTTTCGTCTTTCTGGGGCGCGATATCACGCGCGGCTGGGGTATCGGTTTGTCGGGTCTGTATCTCGCCTATTTGGCGTGGGCTTTGTCTTGAGGGCACTGGTTACCGGTGCCGGGGGGCGGCTGGGGGCCGCGATGGCCGTCAGGCTGGCGCAGCTGGGCCACGACGTCGCCGTTCATTTCGCGTCCAGTGACGAAGGTGCCGCGGAAACGGCCAGCGCCGTGGAGGCGGCGGGTTGTCGCGCCGCGACGCTGCAGGCCGATCTGCTTGACGTTACCGCCTGCGAGGCGCTGGTCGGGCGGGCCCGCGACGCCCTGGGCGGTCCGGTCACGGTGTTGGTCAACAACGCCTCGATTTTCGAGCATGATACGATCAGGTCTGCGACGCGCCAAAGCTGGGACCGTCATTTCGGGTCGAACCTGCGTGCGCCCCTTATCCTGACGCAGGCCTTCGCCGCCCAAGCCCCCGCCGCCGCGTCCGACGGGGAGCCGCTTGCGTCCGGAAATATCATCAACATGGTGGATCAGCGGGTGCGCAAACTGACCCCCGAATTCATGACCTACACCCTGGCCAAGGCCGGTCTGTGGACCCTGACGCAAACCACTGCGCAGGCATTGGCACCCGCGATCCGCGTGAACGCGATCGGGCCCGGTCCGACCCTGCGCGGGGAACGCCAATCTGCAGCCCATTTCGCCGCGCAACGGGCGGCGACGGTCCTGGGACGGGGGGCCGACGTCGATGACATCACCGCGGCCCTAGCCTATATTCTGGGCGCGAAGTCAGTGACGGGGCAGCTCATCTGCGTCGACGGGGGACAGCACCTGGGTTGGCAAACCCCTGATGTTCAAGGCATCGAGTAAGTTGGATCTGTCATGCCGCAGGGGAACTTCGCCGAAGTTTGTCCACCTGAGCCTCGATCTGACAATTTGACGGCGCGAGGAGCGGAAAAACACACCACAGAGAACGGTGTTGCAGAAATAATGTAGTTTTCTCAGTATATTGAGGATTTCTCATATCGGCGACGAATATGACGGAAATGTAAAATCTGCTTTGTTGGACAGGGGCTTCGCAATTCCGCCCCCAGTGTTATCCACATGGAGGGGCCGTCGCGCGGCCCTTGAACCTGAATACAATCCGGGGCAGCGCCGGGGGGAATCACACGTCGATGACCGAAACGTCAGACCAGACCGCCAAGCCGACCGGCCCGACCGTGATAAAACGGTTCCTGCGCACGCTCGACGGCTCCCCGGGGGTGTACCGGATGCTGGATGGCGAGAACCGGGTTCTTTACGTCGGAAAGGCGCGGAATCTGAAGAACCGGGTGGCGAACTACACGCGGTTGCAGGGGCATTCCGGTCGGATCGCGCGGATGATTTCCGAGACTGCGTCGATGATGGTCCTGACGACGCAGACGGAACTCGAAGCGCTTCTTCTCGAACAGAATCTGATCAAGCAGCTCAAGCCGCGCTACAACGTTCTTTTGCGCGACGACAAGAGTTTCCCCAATATCGAGGTGACGACCGCCCATACGTTTCCGCAGGTCCGCAAGCACCGCGGCAAAAAGGGGAAGGGACAGTACTTCGGCCCCTTCGCCAGTGCGGGGGCGGTGAATCGTGTGCTCAACCAGTTGCAGCGCGTCTTCCTGCTGCGCAATTGTTCGGACAGCGATTTCGAGGGACGTACGCGGCCTTGCCTGAATTATCAGATCAAACGGTGCAGCGCCCCCTGCGTCGGCTTTATCAGCCCCGATGACTACGCGGAATCGGTGAAGGATGCCGAGCGGTTCCTGCGCGGCGAGACGACGGGCATTCAGGAAAAGCTGGCCGAGGAGATGACGACCGCCTCGGAAGAAATGGAGTTTGAGCGTGCCGCCGCCCTGCGCGACCGGATAAAGGCGTTGACCAACGTCCAATCGGTGCAGGGCGTGAACCCGCAGGGCGTGCCCGAAGCGGATGTCGTCGGCCTGCACATGGACGGCGGCCAAGCCTGCATTCAGGTCTTCTTCATCCGCGCGAACCAGAACTGGGGCAATGTCGACGTCTATCCGCGCGTGGCCGATGACATGTCGCCGGCCGAGGTGATGGAAGCGTTCCTGGGCCAGTTCTACGACAACAAGGAACCGCCGCGCATGCTGCTTCTGTCTCATGGGGTCGAGGAGGAGGACCTGATCGCGGAGGCGCTGTCGACCAAGGCCGGGCGCAAGGTGCAGATCCTTGTCCCACAACGCGGCGAGAAATCGGAATTGGTGGAGGGGGCCATCCGCAACGCCCGCGAAAGCCTAGGTCGCAAGATGTCGGAAAGTGCGACGCAGACACGCCTGCTTCGGGGTATCGCGGAGGCATTCGATCTGCCGGCTCCGCCCCGCCGGATCGAGGTTTACGACAACTCGCACATCCAAGGCAGCCACGCCGTCGGTGCGATGATCGTTTCCGGAACGGACGGGCTGGAAAAATCGCAGTACCGGAAGTTCAACATCCGCGACACCGAGATCACACCCGGCGACGATTTCGGAATGATGAAAGAGGTGCTGACACGACGCTTCAAGCGGCTGCTCAAGGAGGATCCCGATCGCAAGTCGGAGCTTTGGCCCGACCTTCTGCTGATCGACGGCGGCGCGGGCCAGGTGTCGGCGGTGCGCGAAATCCTGCGCACGCTGAACGTGGAGGATGTCGCAATGGTCGGGGTCGCGAAAGGCGTCGACCGGGACCACGGCAAGGAGGAATTCTATCGCACTGGCCAGCGGCCGTTCGCGCTGCAACGCAACGATCCCGTCTTGTACTTCATCCAGCGCCTGCGCGACGAGGCGCACCGCTTCGCGATTGGAACGCACCGGGCCAAGCGGGCCAAGGCCCTGATCGCCAATCCGCTAGACGAAATCGCCGGAGTCGGACCGGGGCGCAAGCGCGCGCTGCTCAAGCATTTCGGGTCGGCCAAGGCGGTCTCGCGCGCTGCTCTGGCGGATATGAAAGCGGTGGAAGGAATTTCGGAAGCCCTCGCCGAGAAGATCCACGCGCATTTCCACGACAAGGGGTGACGGAATTCTCCGATCGGCACGTGTAATCTTTATGGTGCCGCGTCGGCCGGCGCGTTAGGAATGCCGATATGACCTGGACGATCCCTAATATCCTGACGGTCCTGCGATTGTTTGCCGCCCCCGGCGTCGCCATCATGTTCCTGTTCTTTGCCCGGCCCTGGGCGGATTGGTACGCGTTGGTCCTATTCGTGACGGCGGCCGTGACCGATTGGTTCGACGGCTGGATCGCGCGGGAATGGAACCAGGAAAGCCGTTTCGGCGCGATGCTCGACCCAATCGCCGACAAGGCGATGGTGGTGATCGCGCTGTTGGTCATTACCGGTTTTTCGGGGATGAATCCCTGGATCCTGCTGCCCGCGACGATCATCCTGTTCCGGGAAGTCTTCGTCAGCGGCCTGCGCGAATTCCTCGGCAACACGGCTGGTCTGCTGAAGGTGACGCAGCTGGCCAAGTGGAAGACGACGGCGCAGATGGTTGCGCTGTCCGTGCTTTTCTCGACCGGTATATTCGAGCATCACTTCGCCGAACGCGTGCAGGGTATGGACGAAGAGATGATCGAAAACATCCTGAGCGGGGAGGTCGCGGACGAGTTGTCTCTGGGTCTTCTGCTTTGGGCCCGTGATGCGACTTTCTACGCCGGGGTTCTGCTGTTGTGGGTCGCGGCGGCGCTTACGGCGCTGACCGGGTGGGATTACTTCGCGAAGTCGAAACCTCATCTGGCGGACCGACCGCAGTGACCGTGCAAATCCTTTATTTCGCCTGGCTGCGCGAACGGATCGGGATCGGGCGCGAGGATGTTGAAACCAACGCCGCCACGGTCGCCGATTTGATCGCGCAGCTGCGGGCGCGCGAAGACCGGTACGACACCGCATTTTCCGATATGTCCGCCGTGCGCTGCGCCGTGGATCAGGTGCTCGTCGATCTCGACGCGTCGCTGGCGGGCGCGCGGGAAGTGGCGTTCTTTCCGCCGATGACGGGGGGCTGATGGTCGATCTTCGGATCATCGTGTCCCAGGATGACTTCGACCTCGGGGTGGAGGCGGAACGGCTGGAAACGGGCCCCGACACGGGGGCCGTCGTAACCTTCACCGGGCGGGTCCGCGACGTGGCCGGCGGCCTTCGGCATATGGAGATCGAGCATTATCCCGGCATGACCGAACGCGCCCTGACCGATATCGCGCAGGACGCGGCCGATCGCTGGTCCCTTTCGGCGGTGACAGTGATCCACCGACATGGGCGGCTGATCCCGGGCGCGCGGATCATGATGGTCGGGACAGCTGCGCGACACCGCGATGCGGCGTTCGAGTCGGCGTCGTTCCTGATGGACTACCTGAAATCCCGCGCACCGTTCTGGAAGAAGGAAGTGCGGGAGGATGGGGCGGAGTGGGTCGCGTCGAAGGACAGCGACGAGGCGGCGCTGGACCGCTGGGTCTGACGTCAGCGCGGCGACGCACGGCGCAACAGATGGGCGGTGTCCAATCCATCCAGATCGGCCGCCGTCGCCTCGACACCGTGGTGCGGCACCTGGCTCAGATCGCCGAGCGATCCCCGAAGCTCACCGGCAAGATCCTCGCCCAGCCCGGCAAGCACTTCTGGCGAAACCAGCAGGCTCTCGGCCGGGATGCCGGCGACATAGATGATTTCGTGCGCATCGAACAGAAGGTGGAAATAGTCGACATGCCCGGCCGCAGCGCGGGTAATGTTGTCGCCGTTGACCAGATGCCGCGCCCGGACCAGCACTTCGGCACGTCCGGCCCCCAGAGTGTCGGTCCGCTGGTAGATGAACAACCGATGATCCGGGGAAAGGCACAACTCCTCGGCGTTGTTCAGGGCGTCCTGCGCGATGATGATGGGCGCGTTCGAACCTTCGGCCCGGACGGTCTGCATCCCGATCCAGCGAACCGGCTGCGGCCCGTGATCCCGGGTCAGGACGCGATCGCCCTGCTTAAGATCCTCGACCGGCGTTTGCAGACCGTTCGCCATCGTGACGCGGGTGCCCCGCGTAAAGCTGACCTGTGCGACGCTCGACAGCTCCCCCTCGATCTCGGCCGAGGCGATCAGGCTATATTCGTCCGACGCAGACAGCGGCCCCAGGGGCAGGGCCAGGCGCGTCCCCTCCAGATCCAGGACCAGAACCTCGACCGTGCCGCCGCGTTCCCCCATGATCTGATGACGCGCCAGCGGCAGGACGATCTGCCCGGCCTTGCCGACGGAAGATGCCGCCGCCACGACCGTGTCGCCGCCTTCCTGCGTCAGGATCAGCTCCGATGGGCGGGCCCGATCGTCGAGCGTGTAGACGTCGCCCGCCACCACCTCGGACAGCGTGCCGATCGCATCGCCCATCAAGGCCCCCATCTCCACCCTCAGCGCTTCGGCGGGATAGACGGTGCATCGGCTCAGCGTCGAAAGGGGGGGCAGGATATCGGCCATCTGTTGAATATGGCCTCCGGGCAGGACGAAAACAGGGCGAAGGAACGGTCGTTCCATGAAATTTCTTATCAGATTCGCCGGTTCCGAAGGTGATCCCCGATGTCGCAGGTGCTAAGGCCACCCGACAAAAGGGAGGATACACGATGGATCTGGGCATCACGGGAAAACGCGCGTTGGTCTGCGCATCGTCCAAGGGTTTGGGGCTGGGGTGTGCACAGGCGTTGGCCGAAGCTGGTGTGGACCTTGTCATGAACGCCCGCGGGGCCGAGGCGTTGGAGGCTGCCGCCGCCGACATCCGGTCGCGCTACGGCGTGGAGGTCACGACCGTCGCCGCCGACGTCACCACGCCCGAGGGGCAGGCGCAGGTCCTTGCCGCCGCCGACAGCCCTGACATCCTGGTGACCAATGCGGGCGGGCCTCCTCCGGGGTTGTGGTCGGACTGGACGCGGGACGATTTCATCGCGGCCCTCGATGCGAACATGCTGACGCCGATTGCGCTGATGAAGGCGTGTTTGCCCGGCATGATGGACCGGGGCTGGGGCCGCGTGGTCAACATCACGTCGCAATCCGTCAAGGCACCGATCGCGGTGCTGGGGCTGTCCAACGCGGCACGCACGGGTCTGACGGGGTATGTTGCGGGAACCGCGCGTCAGGTCGCCCCCGCGGGCGTGACGATCAATAATCTGCTGCCCGGCATCCACGCAACGGACAGGGCCAAGTCACTGGACGAAGGCGTCAGCCGCGCGCAGAACATCAGCACCGACGACGCGCGGGAACAGCGGCAGGAAACGATCCCCGCCCGCCGCTATGGCACCGCGGCGGAATTCGGGCAGACCTGCGCCTTCATGTGCTCGCAGCATGCGGGCTTCATGGTGGGGCAGAATATCCTTCTTGATGGCGGCGCTACGAACGCGACGATCTGATCTGCCATGCCGTCAGGGCGGCCACGCAAAGGGCCGCCCCGATGCCGAACAGGCCGACCAGCGTAGTCCCGTTCTGGACGAAGACACCCACCAGGGCCCATGTCACGGCGACCCCGTACATCAGGCTGGCGCGCGCCTTCAGGATCGCGACGCTGATGGCCAGCGCGATCGCCAGCGCGACGATCGCCCAGCCGACCGGCCCGAAGGGGGCGACGCCGAAACCCGGCAGGTTGATCCCGATCGAAACGCAGCTGGCGGCCGTAAGCCAACCGGCATAGAGCCCCACAGGCGCGCGCAACAGCCAAAGATCGTGCCCGGGCGTCTTGAGCAGTGCCAGCAATGCCGCGATGAGCATCACCCAGATCAGGACGGTCGCCCAGATCGGCGAGGCGACGGCAACGGCCAGCCACGACGTCCCGACCCCTAGACTGACGATCAGGGGCAGGCGTGTCGCGTCCCATGCCGGGTCGTCCGCACGTTTCCACAGGCCGAACACCGCCATGGCGATCAGCCACAGATAGATGGGCCCCCAGATCGCGAAGGCATATCCTGCGGGCTGGACGGGCGGTTCTTCGATGGGGACGGGGAACTGGTCGGGATCGAACCCCGCAAAGCCGTCTACGAAAAACGGTGAGACCGCGAATGCGATGGACAGGACAAGAACGAGAAGGGCACGTATTTTCATCCCCCGCATCTAACCTGTTTCTACCCCGACGCCAGAGGGGCGGCCCTGGAAACACCCCGGCATGGCGTTCGGCCGACGCGGCAGCGGCCCCGTCATTCGCACCTTCGCACGGATGACGGGGCCGCCTGCGATCACTCGGACCAGCTGACGCCCGTGAGGTCGTTCGCCTGTGTTGGCGCATTTTCCCAAAGTCCGTCGATCCGCGCGTCGGCGACGCCCGTCTTGGCCAGTTGGAACAGATAGGCGTTCACGGCGTCGTCCGCGATGACCTGCTGCGCCTGTTGCAGCATGGCCGTTCGTTCGCCCGCGTCCGTTGTTGTCTCGATACGCTCCATCAGGTTCTGGAAATCCGCGTTGTCGTATTGGAAATAATAATCGGGCCGGGCGTAGATGTTGATGTCCGCAGGCTCGGTATGGCTGACGATGGTCAGGTCGAAATCCTTGCCGCGGAACACCTGTTCCAGCCATTGCGCCCATTCCAGATTGGAAATCTCCGTCTCGATCCCGACTTCGCGAAGCTGGCTTGCGATGATCTCTCCGCCACGCCGGGCATAGACGGGGGGCGGCAGCATCAGGCGCAGGGTCAGATCGGTCGCGCCCGCCTCCTCTAGAAGGGCCTTCGCCTTGGCGGGATCATAGGCGGACTGGCCGGTCAGGTCGACGTAATCGGGGTTGTGCGGCGCGAAATGCGTGCCGATGGGCGTGCCGTATCCGAACATCGCGCCGTCGATCACGGCTTGCCGGTCGATCGCATGGGCGATGGCCTGCCGCACCTTCACATCCGGAATTGCGACGTTGTTGATGCCAAGGATCGTCTCGCCTTCGGTCGATCCGACGATGACGGTGAAGCGAGGGTCGGCCGCGAAATTCGACAACGTTTCGGGGGCCGGGAAATTCGGAAAGGCGTCGATGTCCCCGGCCATCATCGCGGCAAAGGCGGCGTTGGGATCCGAGACGAATTTGAACGTCGCGTCCGTCAGCGCGGGGGCGTCGCCCCAATATGCGTCGTATGCCGTCAGGTCCACCCGGTCGCCCTGCACCCATTGCCCGAACCGGAACGGCCCGGTGCCCACCGGCATCGTCGCGTTGGTTTCGGCGGTTTCGGGGGCCACGATCACAGCGTCCCCCCACGCCAGGTTGAAGCCCAGGTTCCCGTTCGGGGCCGACAGGGTGATCTTCACCGTCGCGGGATCAACCGCTTCGACGCTTTCGATGCCGTCGAACAGGGCCTTTTGCGCGTTCGTGCTGTCGTCGGCGCGGGCCCGGTCCAGCGAAAAGACGACATCGTCCGCGTCCATTGCGCTGCCGTCGTGGAAGGTGACGCCGTTGTGCAACGCAAAGGTCCAGACGGTGCCATCGTCGGACACGTCCCAGCTTTGCGCCAGCGCCGGTTGCACCGATCCGTCGGGGCCGAAGCGCGTCAGCCCTTCGAAAAGGTTGGCATAGACCACTTCGTCGATCGCCGCGGCCGCCCCGCCGGTGGGGTCAAGGTTCGGCGGCTCCAACTGCATGCCGATGGTGATGTCGGTCTGCTGCGCCATCGCGGTCGTGGTCAGCAGGGCAAGCGCGGCCGTGGTTCTGATGAGCATGGGGTCTTCCTTCCGTAAATCGGTGCCAGTAAGGCATCGACGCGGGCAGGGGGCAAGACACTACCCAGCGGCATAGCTTTCTACGATCTCCACCATCCGATCGGTCGACAGGATCGGCGGAAGCAGGGTCAAGAACCCGCCGTCGCCATCCATGACGAAGATGTGCGAGCCATGGGCATAGACGTCCACACCGCGCGGGTCGGTAAAAAGCAACGTCCGTTCGACGTGAAACAGATCGCGCACGCGGGCCAGATCTGTCTGTGATCCCGTCAGCCCGGTCAGACCGGGTGCAAAGGTTTCCAACGCGGGTCCCATCGTCTCGACCGTATCGGTTTCCGGATCGACGGTGATGACCAGCGGCGTGACCTCGATGCCACGGGCCGACAGATCTCGTGTCATGTCCGACATGATCGGCAGGGCGACGGTGCAGATCGCTTCGCAGGTGGCATAACCGAAAAACAGCAGTTGCAGTCGACCGTCGGGGTCGGCCTGTGTGCGGGCGTTGCCATAGTGGTCGGTCAGCACGTAATCCCCCCCGAAATTCGACGGGAAAAGCGTGTCGGGCAGGGGTGCCTCCAGCGTGGCCTGCTGCGCGATCGCCGGAAGGGCCAGCAGGCACGCCAGGATCGCGGTGCGCATCAGAACCAATCCTTGAAGAACGCCTGATCGACGTCGGGGCCGAGGCCCAGATACCCCTCCTGCTCGATCTCGTTCAGAATGCGCGGATCGCGGCGAAACCATGGGCCCGATCCTTCGGCACCTGGGTTCTTTGCCGCCCAATCGTCGGTCCAGGTGTTCGCGCGCTGCCAGTCGCCCCCTTCGGGGCGAAGCCGCTGCACCAGATACACATTCGTCGCGCCGATTTCCGGGTCGTCGATCAGCAGACCATCGACCTCGATCTTCTGGCCGCAGAAGGGGGCCAGGTCGGCCACGGCCCCGTTGAAGGCCGACTGCGCGTTCTTGAGTGGGAAGACCATCGCATTGTCCTCCTGCCGGATCAGCACGACCTGACGCGCACCGCCGCCGCAATCGTCGGCACAGTCGCCGGTCAGGACGCACAGCGGGTCGCGGACGACGGCGGTGAAAAGGGCCTTCTTCTCGCCGAACAGGCCCCATTCGCGGGCCTCCGACCCGTCGGAGAAATCCTGGGCGATGGCGGGCGCGGCGGCGAGCGCGGCAATCAGGGCGAGGCGGATCATTCCGGTGCCTCCGAATTCGGGATGGCGAAACCGGGGATCACCCCGAAATCTTCGTGCGTCGCATTGACGATATCGCGGTCGGCCGTGATCTCCTCGACCACGAGATAATTCAGTCCGTCGCGGCGATAGAGCATGCCGTCCGCCTCGATCGTGTGGGATGCGATGTGCAGGCTTGTGTCCCCGCCGGCCGTGGTATCGTCGCCGTCCATCTTGAGCACCATGTACACCGTGCCGTCGGGGGCCAGCAGGCCAACCGGGATGCCGCCCGCGCTGCACCAGAGGGCGCAGGTATGATGCGCGGAACCGACGACGGCGTCCGGCCCGCCCATCACGCCCGAGAAATAGCACCAGGTGTCGATCACTTCGCCGGTGATCTGAACCCGCTCGCCGTCGGCCGCATGGACCGGGGCGGCAAGGAACAGCAGGGGAATGAGTGCGCGCATAATCGTCTCCTTCTCATTCTTCGAAGTTGACGCAGGGGCGGCGCGATCTGGCAAATCACGATTTTCCGATGGCTTCGCACAGATCGGCCAGAAGGCAGGTGTCGCACCTGGGCGCGCGGGCCCGGCAGGTCCGCTTGCCGTGGGTCAAAAGCAGGACATGGCCGTCGGGCAGGAACGCCGCGGGAAGCCGCGCCTCCAGCGACGTGGCCGTCTGTTCCTCGGTCTTGCCCGTCGCAAGGCCAAGGCGGTTGCAAACCCGGTGAACATGGGTGTCGACGGCCACGGTCGCCTGACCGAATGTGAAATGCAGCACGATGTCCGCGCATTTGCGACCCACACCGGGCAGCGACATCAGGCCCTTGCGCGTCGTCGGCACGATACCGTCGTGATCTTCCAACAACGCGGCGCACATCTTGCGCAGGTTGCGGCATTTGACGTTGTAGAGGCCCGCGGGCCGGATTGCCGCCGTGATCGTCTCGTCCGACAAACGCAGGATGTCCTGCGGCGTATCGGCCAGCGCGAATAGCGCCTTGGATGCGGCGGCCGTGTTGCGGTCCAGCGATTGGGCCGACAGCATGCAGGACACGACCGAACGGAACGGGTCGCGCCCGCCCTTGGACGACGGCGGCCTGACGTCCGGCATCGCGGCGCGCAGGCGGGTCATGGCGTCGATGATCCGGTCTTCCGTCAACATGGGCGACGATTTAAGCCGGATGGCCTGCGCCGCAAGTCACGTCAGCAGTTTGGCCAGGGTCAGCGCCATCACCTTGCCCGCGTCCATCATGTCATCTACGCCGATCCATTCGTCGGGCTGATGCGCCAGGTCCAGAATGCCGGGCCCATAGGCGATGCAGTTCTTCAACCGCCCGATCCGGTCGATATGTTTTTGGTCGTAGGTGCCGGGGCTGACGACAAATTCCGCCGACTTGCCCATCACCTCGCGGATCGCGGCCTCGACCGTGCGCACGACGGGCGCGTCTTCGGAGGTCATGCTGGGCTGCACCTCGAACAGATCGCGGATTTCGTAGCGGAAATCAGGGCGCTTTTCCCGGATCCGCTCCATCATTTGCGTCACTTCGCGCTTCACGTCGGCGATGTCCTCCTCAATGAGGAAACGCCGGTCAATCGTCAGGGTGCAACGGTCCGGCACGCAGGCCGATGGCAGGCCGGTGTAATCGGCATCCTGCACCGGCTCGCCTCCGTGGATGGCGTTGATGTTCAGCGTCGATTGCTTGGCCCCGTCGGGCACCACGGGCATCTCGGTCCGCTTGCCGGCCAGCAGGGGAAACAGCGTCGCCTCCATTTCGTCGAGGACGGCACCCATGTGCCGCACCGCGCAATCGCCCAGAAACGGCATGGAGCCGTGGGCGATGCGCCCATTCGTCTCGATCTCCGCCCACCAGACGCCGCGATGGCCCAGACAGATACGATCCTTGTTGAGCGGTTCGGGAATGATGACATGCTGCACGCGGGCCGGGTCGAAGAACCCCTTCTGCGCAAGGTATGCCACGCCGCCGAAACCGCCCGATTCCTCGTCCGCGGTCGCCGAAATCTCGATTGCGCCCGCAAAGTCTGGCCGCAGGGCGACGAAGGCTTCGGCGGCCACGATGCTGGTCGCCAGCCCGCCCTTCATATCGCAGGCCCCGCGCCCCCAGACGCGCCCGTCCGAATGTTCCGCACCGAACGGGTCCTTCGTCCAGCCGTGGCCCACGGCAACGACGTCGTGGTGGCTGTTGAAATGGACGCATTCGCCGGGACGCGACCCTTCCAGCCGACAGATCACGTTCCAGCGCGGATACCGGTCGCTGTCGCCCGGTGCGCCTTCGGCCCGCACCATTTGGACCTGCCAGCCCTGTGCGCCCATGCGATGTCCGACCCAGTCACAGATGTCGCGGTAACGTCGGCCCGGCGGGTTCAGCGTCGGAATTTGGATCAAATCCTGAGTGCAGGAGACAAGCGCCGCGCGTCGGGTTTCGATCTCGGTCAACAGGCGGTCCATGTCGTCTCCTCGTGGCGGCTTGGCAACATTGGGGGCTTTCCGATGGCTTGACCACTCCCGCGACACGAAATCGTCCCCATCTGTCAGCTATAGAACGACAAATGATTCAAAGAGGGGACGCATCCGGTGGCCAATTTCGAGACCCAAGTGAAGGAAAGCCAGGCGCAGGTCGCCCAGGCACAGTCGAAGATCGTGGAGGTGACCAGCCGGATCGAGGCCGCGCGCTCCAAGCTCGACCAGGGGATTTCCATCGACGTCGAGAATGCCACCCTGGAAGAGGTACACGCCCACACCGATCTGATGAATGCGAACATCGCGGAACTCATCATGGGTCTGGACGATGTGACCGCCGGATTCTCCAAGGATTTCGACGAGATGCGGACCAAGACCGGGATGGAGAGCTTCATCGGCATCTTTGCCCGCGGTAAGTCCGAGTCGATGCGCCAGGAGCGTTTGCGCTCCGCGTCGATCGACGACAAGCTGCAGGACCTGATCTCCAAATCCGACACCATCACCAAGTTGCTCGAGGGGCAGCTGGCGACGCTCAACGATCAGAAAGCGCGGGTCGAAACCAACCTGAGCGCGACATTGGTCGACCGCGAGGCCGCCGTCTCCGAGCTGGAGCGTATCCGTTCCGAGATCACGGCGATGGACCCCCGCCTGATTGATCTGGAGAATAAGATCAGCGTCGAACAGGACGCATCCAAACGCACCCAGCTGGAGACCGATCTGGCCGAGGCCAACACCCGCCACAACGAGCTTGTCCAGGCCGAGCAGGTGGCCCTTGCCCGCTCGCAAACGCTGGAACGCTATATCGAGAAGGGCAAGACCTGGGTCGACAGCCTTCAGAACCAGGCGGCGACCCAGATGGTGCTGATCAACAAGCTGGCCACGGACACCAAGCAGCGTGTTGTGCTCTACGACGCGCTGTCGAAGTCGCTCAAGACCGCCCAGCAGCAGGACGTCGCCCACCGCATCAACGAGATCGGGGTCAAGACCGATCAGGAGGCGCAGCAGGCCATGGCCGCCATCGGGGCCGCCACCAACACCCGCATGGCCGAGATGCTGGAAGCGCACGAGGATCATATGGTTTTCGCCCGCGACGTCCTGGAGGCCAAGCAGAAGGCCGACGAACGCTTCGCCCGCCGCTTCGGTGCCATCGTGGAGAAGCATGACAAGAACCTCTACGGGGGGTGAGCCGCGTGCCGCACCTGTTCGTCGCGGGCCGTCAGTCGGGACGGACCGGATGTCGCTGAAGGTCGATCTTGTCCGCGACCATTCGGGCCTGCAGGAAAACCGGCAGGCCCGGAGGTATTTCGCCAAGTTCGAGAAGATCCTCGAATACCTGCCGCGCATCGCCGGCGAGATGGAGCGCGATGGCCGCCTGACCCGCGCCGAACTGGTCGTTGTGGGCGGGCATCTGGATGCGCTGGGCCACACGTTCCGCGCGCTCAGCCACAAGTATCTGATGACGGGGCGCGACACCGGCGTCTTTCTCGGATCGCTCATGGTGGATCGGCACGCATCCGGTTTCCCGGTCTTGCAGGAACTGCTGTCCATGGCGTCGGACGCGGCACAGGCGGACGACGCGCTTGCGCGCCTGCCGGACGTCGCCGAACTCAAACGTCAGATGATCCAGACCATCGTGGGCGAACGGCGCATTCCGACCCATCTGCAATACGCGATGTCCCAGCGGCTCTACCTCGATGAACTTCGGCAAAAGGATCTGTTCTGGCCGCGCAACGACGTGCGGATGCAGGTGCTGCCGGGGTCGGGGACGCGGCATCTTCTGCATTGGTCGGCCTGGGACGGGCAGCGGAACCTGCCGGTGATCTGGTTGATGGAGGTGGAGGATGTGGGCGGTCGTCAATTGCCCGGCGACTTCGCCCGGATGACGCGGGTCAGGGGCCATCTGATGGCCCAGGCCCTGCCGGACCTCAAACTGGTGACGGTCGCCACCGGCTTCGACGACGATTTCGAGGATATCCACCCCAAGCGCCTGCAACGATTGACGGTCGGCCCGATGTATTCGTCGGCCTTCACCCTGCAGACCGAAGGGCTGGGCAAGGTGCTGGAGGCCGCGCGCGCCCCGGCGGGCGAGGATTGGGCGCTGGCCTGGACGTTGGAGACGCTGGTGTCCCGCGACACGACGCAGGAACGGGCCGGCTGGTTCTCCTCGGTCGAAAAACAGATCTGGGACCTGCCCGATATGCACGCGGGCAACACCGGGGCCACCCGGATCGAACGGGCCGCGATTTTGCCTGAACGCGTTTATCAGGCGTTGACGGAAACGCCGGCACCGGGGTTTTCGGATGTCGTGAAATACGTCGTCGGGGACGGGCGTCTGTGGCGCGCGGATTGATGGCATGGAATTGGACGCAAGGAAGGACGCGACATGAGCCTGTCGGGTGACGCAATGGAACTGACCGAAGCCGAGATCACGGCCCGCTATGACGCGGCGCTTGCGCTGCTGTCGGGGTTCGATCACGCCCCTCGCTTTGGCAAGGCGTCCGACGCCCCGCGCGTCGAGCGGTCGCCCGGGATCGGCACGCGGTCGCGGTTTCGGTCCACCACGCCCGGCCTGGTCACGCGCCGGACGGTGCCGTCCGCCGGGGTCCATCTGCGCGATACGGTGGAGGGCGACGGCCTTGTCACACCCGCCCGTGCGCAGGTATTGCAGGCGATGCGCCGCGCGCTTGCGATCGCGCTGGCCGTCGGGGCCAAGTTGGAGGACCGATCGGGTTTGGACGCGCTCAAGGCCGCGAACCTGGCCGGACGCCTGCCCGATGCCGACCGCGCGAAATTCACCGAATTGTTGGAGGCCGAGGCGCTGGCCGTGGGTCATGTCTTCGCCAACGCCACCGCTTTTCTGATCTCGCCCCTGCGCGGATCCATCTCGGTCGAGGTGCCGTCCCCCGAGGAGGTTCTGGCCGACAACGCGCAGATCATGCTCGAAGGTCTGCTCTGGGAAATCGACCAGCGGCTTTCGGGGGTGGAGGAGGAACGCCTTGTCGCCACGCTTGCCGCGCAATGCGAGGTTCTGCTCGACCGTTTGGCCGACCGGGCGCGCAATGCCGCGCGCAGTGCGATCTTCGCCGACGTCTCCTACCGGATCGAAGCCGACGACCTGAGCCTGAACGGTTTTGCCCCGGCCCTGCGCGCGGCCGGCAAACCGCTCGTGATGCAGTTCAAGAAACCGCATGAAGTCGTGGGCAACCACATCGCCAAGCATCAGGCGCTCAAGCTGTCGAAGATGCTGATGGCCTATGATTTCGAGCGCAAGCTGAACCCCTTCGCCGACCTGGGCGGCTTCATCTTCACCTTCATGGGCGACGGCGCGCCGGGGACGGGCAAGACCACGCTGATCCAGATGATGGCCGGACTGATCCACGGCTATTGCGACGTGGCGGGCTATCCGTTCCGGTACGAAAACCTGTCGACCGACAGCATCGACAGTTATCAGGGCAAGTCGGCGCAGAACGCCAAGGCCTTCATCAACGGCGTGCTCGACCCGAACGTGATCGGTTTCGGAACCATCGACGACATCGACCAATTGGCGGGCAAGCGCGGCGACCGGCAGGCCAGTGCGGGCCAGTTGGAGATCACTTCCGTTCTGATGGAGAGTTTCGCGGGCGCGAACACCGTCGTGCGGGGCAACTGCACCTTCGGCATGTTCTCCAACTACCCCGAGAACGTGGACGACGCCCTGCGCCAGCGGGCGGGCGCGCGGTTTCTGGTGGACGGGCCGCAAACGCGGGACGATTACATCGACATCCTTTCGCTGCTTCTGGGCAAGCGGCACGACATCCCGCTGGGCGACCACGATCTGTTCGCCGCGCAGGAATTGACCCGCGCGGTGGCCGAGAGTTTCGCCAAGCATTCTCGCCCGGCGGAACAGAAGCTGGCCGAGGTATTCGACGACGTCCGCGGCAAGATCGGTGAGCTGGACACGATCGCCAGGATCGGCACCTATCTCAAAGGTATTCAGGCCGCCGACGAACGTTTCACCGGGCGCGCGATCAAGAACATCACCGACGCTGTAAAAGTCCGCGCGATGGATGTCGAACTGCCCGATGCCTGGTTCGAGGACCCCGCGACCTTCATGCATAGACCCTACGATACCAAGATGGAGATGGTGGGCGAAATGCGCGTGCCGATCACCACCGAGATGGTGATCCAGGAGGTGAACCGCTACGCCGATTCCGAATTCCGCTATGCCGATAAGTCCGATGAGGCCGCTATCGAGACGGCGGTTCGCGACATGGGCCGGATGGAGGAAGCCAAACGGCGCTACATGGCTGGGAAGGCATGATCGCGACGGTCGTCCTCCCCCTCGCCCTTCTGGCCCTGACGGCTTGGGTCGTACCCTGGGTGCTATCTAAAGTACTGCCGGAAGGGGTGTTCTGGCTTCTGCTGATCGGCGTATTGTCTGCGGTCGCGCTGACCGTCGTGTCGGCGCTCGGGTTCTACGTCCTCTATGGGCAGGCCGGAGAGGCGGTGCTGGACGCGGCCCCCTGGCATTTCGTCGTGCTGTCCGCCCGCGCAGCGTTGGTCTGGGGACCGGTGATGGTGCTGTCGCTGGCGAACATTCCGAAGGGCTGGAAGGAGGCGGTGTGGTGAGTGGGTTCTTTGCATTCTCCTTCTTGTTGGCCCTGTGCTTCTACGCACCACGCTTTATCGCACCTTTTCTCCCCCGGACGGCCTTCGGATTGGTCAGCAACGGTATTTCGGTTCTGTCCTGTGTAACTTTGGTCGAATTATTCACCTACCATCAGATCACTCATGCAAGTTCTGGAGACGCGCTAGTTTCTACGGCGCGGTCGCTCATCGGGTGGATACCAATGACGTTTTGGGGCGTCTCGCGCCTACCTAGGACTTGGACGAAGGCCGACTGGGATCGTATTCCGTACACGTGGGCTGGGTTGGGGCTATGGACAGGATACCACGAAGGTGCTGCGCGCCTGCCTTCCACTGGAGACGACGACGCAGATTTTAAACGTCGCGGTGAAGTCGATCAGGCGCCGTGGGGAGAATTTCACTGATGAACCGCCTCATTCGCCACGGCCTCATGTTCGCCGGTCTCTTCGAGGTTTCCTCCCCCGCTCTGGTCGAACGCTACAACCGTGCGCTCGAACATCTCTCCGGCAAGCGAACGACACTCGACCACTTCCATATCGACCTGTCTGGCTTCTCCCCCGAGGTCGGGGACGAGCTGGACGACATGGGCTATCTCAATCCCGGTGGCTGCAACCGGCAGATCATTCTGCTGTCGACGCAGCAGCGCAACGCGCCCTTGCTGGAAATGAAGTTCTCCACCTCGGCCACCATCATCCGCGACTTCATCGATGCGAACGAGGCGCAGCTGTTTCGTCTGACCGCCCGCGATGCCGTGGCCGGCGAGTTGCAGAATTCGGTCTATTCCGTGCCGCACCCGCAATCGCTTCTCGATATACGTTCCGTCACGGTCGAGGCCGATACGACGACCGGTATCGTGCGCGACGCGGCCAAGCTCGACACGCTCATCACGCGTTTCAACGAAGATCCCGACGCATGGTGGGACGACGTATTGGTCGCGCAGATGATCGGCCTGGCGCGCACGACGGGCGATGTGACCCGCGCACCCGTCACCTTCCAGACGCCCAATTTCCGGCAGGACGATTTCTGGACGTCGCACCACGGCGGTCTGTATGTCTTCCGCTCGGTCGAACATCCGGCCGTTCTTGCGGCATTGCCATTCGACGCGTCCGGTATCGACATGATCGACGTGACGGACACGAACGCCGTCGCCACGTTCTTCGTGCGCAACGGCCTGCTACAGCCCATCGTGGAGGGACGGGGGGAGGCCGCCGCCGGCATCCTGCGCGAAAAACTGGAGCATCTGGCCATCGACGCCTTGGGCCACGCGGGCCACCTGCCGGACCGCACCGACGACCGCGCCCTGCGCCGCGCCATGCAGACCCACGCCGATGCACTGCCGGTGGCGGTCAATGCGCTGGGTGCGATGCTGGCCTGGGCGGAAGGGCGCGGCGACTGGCCCCGGATCGACAGCAGCAATCCGGCATATTTCCACACGATGCGCGCCGCCCCAGGGCCGTTGCGCGATCTGGTGAACATGGTCCTTGCCGAACTTGCCCCGCAGGATTTTCGGCAACTTCATATCTGCCACAAGCCGCTTTTCTACGCCCGCTACCGCGCCATGCCAGAGGCGTTGAAGGAGTGGGTCGCGGAACGCCTGGCGCGCGACTATGCTGCCGATAAGGCGGGGGTGTGGAAGCATCTGTATGCGGCGGATGTGCCGGCCGACATGCCGAAGGTAAAGCGCGAAGGCTGGCCCATCGCAAACAGGGGGCCCTGGGGATAATATGTTCGGTCTGTTACGTCTTTTCGTCGTGCTGATGGTTTTGCTGACGATCGTTTACTGGGCGCTCGTCTTTTATCTGCGCGCGGGCGAACGCGACCGGCTGGAGGCCGAGTGGGAGGCCGAGCAGCCGCCCCTGCCGCGTGAACGTTATGTCGAAATCGGCATCCGCGACTATCAGGGTAGCCTGCGCCGCAAATTGCTCTGGGGGGTGTATATCGTGCCCATCGGCACCATCTGCGCATTGATCTACTTCGTGAACTACGCCTGAGAGGCCGCCCGATGACCTATGTGAAATGGATATTCCTGCTTCTGGTCGCGGCGATCGTCGGCGCGTTTTTGCACTACACCCTGCCGCAGACCGATATCGTGCGCATCGTCGGCACGGAAAACCGCCGTATCGATTTCGGCGAGAATTCGATTTTCTGGGCCTCGCCCGACGTCGGCACGACGGGCCTGACGACGCGCGACGTGCGTTTCATCGAAACGGTGCGCGAAGGCGGGCGTCCGTCGGTCTATCGCAACGAGGATACGGGGTGGGGCTGGCCGCCGTACTTCAAGCTCGACTCCTCGAACCTTCAGGCCGAAGCGCGGGATCTGACCTCTACCTCTGCCGCGCCGCAATGGGTGGCGCTGACACATTACGGCTGGCGTTCGGAACTCCTTACGATCTTCCCCAACGCGGTGGGCGTGCGCCCGGTCGATGGGCCGGACGCGACGACGATCCCGTGGTTCAACATCATTTTTCTGACCATCCTTGCGGCGATCGTCTGGGCGATCACGGTTCGCATCATTCGCTTTCGCCGCAATCGCATTGACCCGATCCTGGAAGATGCGGGGGAGGCGTGGGACGATGCCGGCAATGCCGTGTCCGCGCGGCGCAAGGGGGTCCGCGCCTGGCTCGACACTTGGAAGAGCAAGCCGCGGAACTGAATGGGCGTTTGCTCAGGCGGCGTATTTCAGCGCCGTGGCCCGCAGCCTTTCGGCGAAGCCCAGCATATCGTCGAGTGAATTGATCGGCTGACGGTCCTCGGCCTCTCCGTCGAACAACCCCACGAATTTCTGGCTCCGGTTGAAGTGCAGGCGCAGCAACGGCTTGCGATTGTTGTCGTCGAGCAGGATCGCGCAGTAGCTCTTGGCGTCGCGCAGGACGATCCTGTCTCCGGCGACCGTTCCGCGCAGCAGGGTCTTGACCGTCAGCCAGCCCTCTATCTCCGCCTCGGTCGTGACGGTCTCGGCCTTGGCAAGGGGTTGGGCCGCCGCCTGTTCGCTGGGCGTGTCGTCCAGCGCGGTGTTCAACCGCGACCGGACCCGATCACGAACGATATCGGTCAGGGCCATGCCGATCCCGGACGCGATCATCGCCCGGATCTCGGAGTTGAGACGCCCGTCATAGACGTCGGAGGCCACCAACTTGACCAACCCGTCCGACGGCTCTGCCATCCATGTGGTCAACGTCTTCTTGATGGCTGATACGTATTTCAGGCGTTCCGCCTGTGCCAAAATGTTGTCCAGATCGAACCCGTCGCGTGCGAACTTCTCCAACTCGGCGACGGCCTGCGCGGAGTAGTCGAGCAGATCGAAGGTGAAGAACGGTCTCCGGTCCAGCTTGTTTGCCTCCTCCAGGTCGGAATGAAACCTGAACTCCCGCCCGTTGGTGAGAACCGCGAAACGGGCTTTGGTCACGCTGAAATAGCGGTAGAGCTGGGCAAGGTGCTTTTCCGACAATGTCGTCGACATGCCTTTGCACTCGATCAGGATCGACACCTCGCCATCGCGCATCACGGCGTAATCGACCTTCTCACCCTTTTTGCCAACCGCGTCGGCGGTGTACTCGGGCACGACTTCGGCGGGGTTGAACACATCGTACCCCAAAGCTTGCAGAAACGGCAGAACAACGGAGGTTTTCGCCGCTTCCTCGGTCCCGATGGTGGCTGCGTGCAATTCGACCCGTTTTGCGAGTTGCGACAGCGCCTGATCCAGATTGCTCAACGTAATCTCCATAGTTTTCAAAACTATGGCTATGCAAGCGTTGCGCTGTCAACACGGCCGCCCGGAAGGTCAGTCGTCCCGCACTCCCAGTTTTGCCTTGGCGTCCGGGTCGACCGTCGTCGGCCCCCACAGCGGCACGCCCGACCGGAACGCGGCGCGGCCGATCATATGCGCGCCGACCGGGGCCGTGATCAGCAGGAACACGACGATGGCGATCGCGCGGGCCACGGTGGGCGCGTCGGCGAAACCGGCGGCGACGGCCAGCATGATCAGGCCGCTGGCCAGCGTGCCGGCCTTGGTCGTCGCATGCATCCGGATCAGAACGTCCGGCAGGCGCAGGATGCCAAGACCCGCGATGAAGGCGAAAAACCCGCCCGACAGGACGCAGAACGACAGGAAGAGTTCCAGGATCATGGGGGGCCTCCGTGGTCGTCGGCGCGGTGCAGGTGTGCGGCGTCGGGGCGCCTGACCTTCCGCTCCACGAAGCGGGCGAGAGCGACGGTGGCGAAAAAGCCGATCAGCGCCGTCACGACGGCCACGTCGAGAAAGGTCGTCGTCCCGGTGTCGATGGCGTAGAGGCCGCAGAACGCAACGATCAGCACCGTCATCGTGTCGAGCGCGACGACCCGGTCCGGCAGGGACGGACCCTTGATGAGCCGCACCATCGCCAGGAGGATGGCGGCCATCACGAGCACGAAGGAGATCTGCACCGAGGCGTTCAGGATCGGCATCTGTTCGATCAGCGTCATGTCGGCGTCCCCCTCATTCCAGTGCCTCCCGCACCCAGCGTTCCATTCCGTTCTCGATGTTCGCCGCGATCTTTTCGGGATCGTCGGCGAACATGGCGTGGATGACCAGCGTATTGCAGTCCTCGGTCACGTCGAGGCTGAGCGTGCCGGGAGTGAGTGAGATCAGATTGGTGACCAGCAGCACCTCTGCCTCGCCCTTCGCCTTGAGCGGGATGCAGATGATGCCGGGGCGGGCGCGGTGGCGGGGCGTCAGCACGTCCCACGCCACGGAGACGGAGGAGACGACGAGTTCGTAGTGGAACAGCACCAGCAGCTTCAGCCAGCGCCAAACGCGGACGAAGTAATTCCCCGGCTCGCCGAACAGCGGTTGGATCACCCACAACGCGACGAACCCGACAACGAACCCGATGCCCAGTCCACCCAGTGTAAATTGCCCCGTCAGCGCGGCCCAGGCCACGGCCAGCAGCAGATTGAGGAGAAAGACACTCATTGCACCGCCTCCGGCGCGCCCAGGACCGCCGTCAGATAGGCCGTCGGATCAAGTAGGTCTTCTGCCGCCCGGGTGGCGATGCCGACGAAGGGTTCGGGAAACAGGCCGATGATCACGGTCAGCGTCGCCAGCCCGGCGATCGGGGCCAGCATCGCAAAGCGATCCCCTGCGGGCAAGGTCGACAGCGACGGCACGATCGCACCGGGATGCGGCTTCCAAAAGGCGCGTCCCCAGATCTTCGTCATGGAATAGATCGTCATCAGGCCAACGGCCAATGCGGCCGCGGCCACAAGCCATAACTCCAGGTCGAGCGACGCTTTTACCAGAACGTATTTCGCCCAGAAGCCCGACAGCGGCGGAAATCCGGCCAGCGAGAAGGCGGGGATCAGGAACAGGAAGGCCAGCAGCGGCGCGCCCTTGTAGAGACCGCCGATGTGGTCGATCTCGGTCGAGCCGGCGATGCGGTTCGTCACCCCTGCGACCAGAAACAGGTTCGCCTTCACGATGATGTGGTGGACCAGATAGAACACCGCGCCGGTCACGGCGAGCGGGGTGTAAAGCGCCAGGCCCAGTACCATATACCCGATCTGACTGACGATGTGGAACGACAGGATGCGGCGGAAATCGGTCTGCGCCGCCGCCCCCAGAACGCCGGTGATCATCGTCGCGACTGCGACCCACAACATCAGCCCGTGGGTCCAGCCGATGTCCTGCGTGAAAACCAGCGTGAACATCCGCATCATCGCATAAACGCCGACCTTGGTGAGCAATCCCGCGAAGACCGCCGAGACGGAGAATGCGGGCGTATGGTACGCTGCCGGCAGCCAGAAGAAGAGCGGGAAGACCGCCGATTTGATCCCGAACCCCACCAGGAACATCGTCGCTATCACCGTGACCAGACCGGGGTCCGCATCCTGCACCTTGTAGTGCAGGTCGGCCATGTTCAGCGTGCCCGTTACGCCGTAGAGCAACCCGATCCCGGACAGAAACAGGATGGTCGAGATCAGGTTCAGCGTGACGTATTTGATGCCCGCATCCATTTGGACGCGTCTGCCGCCCATCACCAGAAGGCCGAAAGAGGCGATCAGCATCACCTCGAACCAGACATAGAGGTTGAACAGATCGCCGGTCAGGAAGGCCCCGGTGACCCCGGCGATCAGGACCTGGAACAAGGTGTGATAGCCGACATGCTCCATATCTTCAGTCACGTCGCCCACAGCATAGATCGACACCGCCAGCGCGGTGATCCCGGTGATGACGACCATGACGGCCGACAGGGTGTCGGCCACCAGCGTGATGCCGAACGGCGCGGCCCAGGTGCCCATCTGCGCGGCCTGTATCCCATCGGTCAGCACCCGCGACAGAAGCATTCCCGCCGCGACCAGCATGCAGGCCGACCCGGCGACCGAGATCCACCGCGCCTCCGTCCCCTTGCGAAAGAAGAACGCCAGGATGGCCGTGACGAAGGCGATCAGGATTGGCAGCGGCAGGAGAACGTCGCTCAAGGCTTCTCCTCCGGCTCGGCCAGGCGCATGTCGTCGGAATCGAGCGTGCCCATCGTCTGGTAGGCGCGGTACACCAGCACCAGGGCAAACGCGAACAGGCCGAAACCGATGACGATCGCCGTCAGCACCAACGCCTGCGGCAGCGCGTTCGCCACGCCCGGCGGCGGCGCATCGGCACCATACGCAATCAGCGGCGGGGCCTCGGGCGTCAATCCGCCGGACGCGAAGATCAACAGGTTGGCAGCATTGGAGATCAGGATCAGGCCGAACAGGAAGCGCAGCACATTGCGCGCCAGCATCAGATAGACGGCCGCGGCGACCAGTGCGCCGACCATGAGGGCGATCAGGAATTCCATCTCAGACCTCTTCTTCCAGCGCGAAGACCATCGTCAGAACCGCGCCCAGCACCACCAGATAGACGCCAATATCGAACACGAGGATCGTCGACAGCGGCGTGCCCTTGTCCGTCTCGGTGGCCCCGATGAACAGCCATTGCCCTGCGAACAGGCCATCGCCGGGAATGAACCCGGCCAGACCGGCCAGAAGGGCAAGGCCAAGCCCCGCCATCGCAATCGTTTGCGGGTCGATCCGAAGGGCGACGCGGGCCGCCTTGCTGCCGTGGGCCACGGCATAGAGGATGAACCCCGTCGCGCCGATCAACCCGCCGATGAACCCGCCGCCGGGTTCGTTGTGGCCCCGCAGTAGCATCCAGATCGAAAACATCAGGAGCAGCCCGACAAGGAGGCGCGTCGCCGCGCGCACGATCAGGGAGGTCATGGCGTCGGCCTCCGCGTGCCCTTGAGCAGCGCATAGGCCCCGAGCGCCGCGATGGCGACGACAGCGATTTCCCCGAACGTGTCCAGCGCGCGGAAATCGACCAGGATTACGTTCACGATGTTGCGCCCGTAGGCGAGGGGGGCCGAAGCCTCCTCGAAGAAGCGGGTCAGTTCCATGTCGATCGGCGCGGCCTGCACGGCCAGCATGATCACGGTCGTCAACGCCCCGACGGACAGCGCCAGGATCAGGTCCAGGCCGCGCACGGTCTTGACGTATTCACGGTTGAGATACGGCAGCTTGAGCATCGCCACCGCGACCAGAACCACCTGCAGAACCTCGACCAAAAGCTGCGTGATCGCGACGTCGGGCGCGCCGAAGATGATGAAGATGAGCGCCACGCCGATGCCGACCACGCCAAGTGAAGCCACCGCCGTCATTCGCGAATTGGTGACCGCCGTAAGCAAGGCACCGGCCACGATGAAGATCAGGACGGCCCAATGCTTGAACTGCAGATCGTCCAACGGCGGGATCACCGGCGTCAGATCCGCCCGCCAGACCGACGCCGCCATGGCCAGCGCAAGCGCGAGAAACGTCACGAAGATGTAGCGGCGCAACTTGCCGGTCTGGATCATCCCGGTCAGGCCCTTCGACCCGGCGGCAACCCCGTCCATCAACCGGTCCCAGCCGGGATCGAACCGTGCCTTGAACCGCGACAGGCCGGCCCGCAGCCGTCCGTGAACCAGATACAGCAGGAACCCGACGCCAAAGGTCGCCAGCGACAGAAGGAAGGCGGTGTTTACCTCCTTGAAGAGGTAGAGATCGACCTCGACGGGCCCGCCGGCCACGGCCGCGGCCGCCGGGCGGACCAGCGTTTCGGCCCAGTCCGGCATCACGCCGAACGTCAGACCCATGCCCGCCAGCAGGACCGGCCCGACCAACATCGGCCAGGGCCCCTCGTGCGCCTTGACCGGCGTTTCCGCCAGCTTGCCCACGAAGGGACGAAACGCGACGATACCACCGGCGACGAACATCAGGACCGACGCGGAAAAGATGCAGCCCAGCACCCAGATCATCGCGGGCGCGTCCAGCGCGGCCTTGTACATGAACTCCTTGCCGATGAAGCCGAACAGGGGTGGCAAACCGGCCATGCTGGCCGCCGCGACCATCGCCACCAGCATCGTGACCGGCATTGCTCGCCCCAATCCGCGCAACACCGTCGCGTCGCGCGTGCCGGTGCCGTGATCGACCACGCCGATCATCAGGAACAGTGCCGCCTTGTAGAAGCTGTGCACGATAAGGAAGGTCATCGCCGCCTCGATGGCATAGGGCGTGCCGACCCCGATAAACATCACCAGCGTGCCAAGTGCCATCAATGTGGTGTAGGCCAGGATCTGTTTGATATCGGTTTGCCGGATCGCGACCAGCGACGCGAAGACCGCCGTCACGCCGCCCGCAATCACCAGCGTCCAGAACCAGATGTCGGTCCCACCAAGGGTCGGGTTCATCCGCGCCAACAGGTAAACGCCGCCCTTCACCATCGTCGCCGAATGCAAATAGGCGCTGACCGGTGTCGGCGCGGCCATGGCGTTGGGCAGCCAGAAGTGGAACGGCACCTGGGCCGACTTGGTGAAGGCCCCCGCGATGAACAGCCAGAAGATCGCCAGATACATCGGATGATCGGTCAGCGTCCCCTCGATCGCGGAAATCTCGAAGGTGCCCGCCGCCGTGCCCAGCACGATGATCCCGGCTAGGAACGCCAGTGCCCCCATGCCCGTCACGACCAGCGCCTGAAGCGCGTTGCGCCGGGCCTTGGCGGCATCCGCGTCGAACCCGATCAGCAGGTAGGACGACACCGTCGTCACTTCCCAAAACACGAACAATGCCAGCAGGTTGTCCGACAGAACCAGCCCCAGCATTCCGACCATGAACACCATCAGATAGCAGACGAAACGCGTGTAGTGTACGTGTCCGACCAGATAGCTGGACGCATAGAGCGTCACCAGCGTCCCGATCCCCGTGATCAGCAGCGCGAAGGTCAGTGACAGCCCGTCCAGCAATATGCCCAGCGACACGCCCAGCGACGGAACCCAGTCCAGCCGCCAGACAAGGACCTCGCCGGTGGCCACGGCGGGAATATGCTGCGCGAACCAACCGAACAGGGCCAAGGGCAACAGGATGGAGATCCATCCGGCGGGCCCGCCCAGAAAGCGACTGTCTGTATGCGTATTCGCCATCCGGCCCTCTTTGCTTGGGCAGGAAATAAACGAAAGCTTTGATTGTTCAAGTCACCCGACTATCTTAACTTCGATAGACAGGAGCTATCGCGCCGAAAATGCCGACATTGCAACAATTTCGCTACCTCGTCGCGGTCGCCGACACGCTGCACTTCCGCCGCGCCGCCGAGTCGGTGCACGTGACCCAGCCGACCCTGTCCACCCAACTGCGCGAGTTGGAGGAGAAATTGGGCGTGCAACTGGTCGAACGGTCCCGCTCCGGCGTGACGCTGACGCCGATCGGGCATGACATCGCCACGCGCGCGCGGGGTCTTCTGCGCGATGCCGCCGATATCGCGACGCTGGCCCGATCGGGGGCGGATCCGCTGGCGGCGACGATCCGGGTGGGCGTCGTCGGCTCCCTCGGGTCCTATTTCCTGCCCCTCGTGATTCCGACGCTTCATGCGTCCTATCCCAAGCTGAAATTCTATGTCCGCGAAGGCACGGCGCTGGACCTGTTGACCCGGATGCGCGCCGGCACGCTCGACCTGCTGTTCTTTCCGACCCCGCTCGACGATCCGACGCTGCAGGTGGCGCCGCTGTTCCACGAACCGCTCCTGGTGGTGCTGCCGTCGGATCATCCGTTGACGGCGAATGCCGTCGTCGACCGCGCCGCCCTGCGCGGCGAGACGGTGATGACGTTGGAGGCGGGGCACCGGCTGCACGACACCGTGGCCGACCTGTGCACTGAAACGGGGGCCGTCCTGTCGCTCGACTACGAGGGTACGTCGCTCGACACCCTGCGGCAGATGGTGGCGACCGGGCTGGGCCTGTCGGTCCTGCCCGCGCTCTACGTCCGCTCGGAGGTGGCGCGGGAAGATCTCGTGACTGCCCGCCCGCTGTCCGATCCCGCGCCAGGGCGGGACATCGGCATGGTCTGGCGACAGACATCCGCGCAGGGTGATGCGTATCGCGCACTGGCCGCCGCCATCCGCGACACGTTGCGGCGCACCGCACCCGAAGTGCGGGTCATCGACTAATCCGAACTGGCCCTATCGTTGCCGATACGGACGGGGCAGGTTGATCGAATGGCCGACCTCGATCTGCTCCCCGCCGACCTTGCCCTGCTGGCGGCCATTGCTTTCGCCGCCGGTCTGGTGCGCGGATTTTCCGGCTTTGCGCTTTCCGCTCTCGTGATGGCGTCGGCCGTGCTGATCGTGCCGCCCGCGCAGCTGATCCCGATCTGCTGGGTGCTGGAAATGACGGCGTCCCTATTGATGGTGCGGGGCGGGGTGGCGGATGCGGATCGGCGCATCGCGTTCGGTCTGGCCTTCACCTCGGCGCTTGGGGTGCCGCTGGGGCTTTATTTGACGACGACCCTGCCGGTCGACGCGACGCGGGTTCTGGCCCTGACCGTCCTGGTCACCCTGGCCGTCCTGCAACTCGCCCGCATCCGCCTTGCGGTCCTCGCCACGGATGGCGGCCTGTATGCCACGGGCCTGATCGCTGGCATCGTGACCGGCATCGCGTCCATCGGCGGCATGGTCGTGGCGCTTTACGTCTTGGCACAGGACCGGCCGGCGCGGGTGATGCGCGGCTCTCTGGTCCTGTTCCTATTCGTCTCGTCGGTCTTTTCGCTGATGTGGTTGCTGGGCTACGGCGTGATGACCGGCCAGGCCTTTGCGCGCGGCGCCATCCTCGCCGGGCCCTGTGCCGCGGGTGTCATTTTGGGCAAGCGGATGTTCAATCCGACGTTGGAGCCCTATTACAAACCCTTCGCGCTGTGCCTGCTGATCGGTCTGGCCAGCCTCAGCCTGCTGCGGACGATCGTATAGCGCGGCGTGGCTCAGACGCCGAACGGGATCCAGATCGTCTGCACATCGGTCGCCGCATTCAGGAACGGCGCGGCATCCGTCGCCGTCCAGTCGCGCGACCGCCCGTCGTTGACCCAAGTGCGTTTCAGGTCCACCGCCGCTTCGCGTTCCACCGTCGCCGCGATATCGGCCGAGGAGAAACTCCAGACGGCATCGACGTCCATATGCCCCGCCAGATGCGGCGCAAGTTCCGCATGGTCGCCGGTCAGGATGTTGATGACGCCGCCCGGCACGTCCGATGTCTCGATCACCTGTACCAGGTCGGTCGCAGTCAGCGGTGCGCTTTCAGGGGCGACCAGGACCAGGCGGTTGCCCGTCGCCAATGCCGCGCCGATCACCTGCGCCAACGCCACCAACGGACGGTCTTCGGACGCAAACGCCCCGATCACGCCCATCGCGGGGTTCAGCGTCAGGGCCAGCCCGCCCATCGGCACACCCAGCGTCCGACCATCGTGCTTGTCGGCCCAGGCGGCCCAGCGGAACAGGTGGCGCACCGCCTCCGTCGTTTCGCCCTTGGCCCCGGTCTGCGCCGTCAGGCGAGCATCGAATTCATCCGCCCGCGCCGACAGATTTTCCGCCAGATAATACAGGATCTGGGCCCGCATATGCCCGGTCGATCCGGCCCAGGACGCCGCCGTCCGGGCCGCGTCGACGGCATTGCGCACGTCCTTGCGGTTCGCGACGCCGACGTCTCCGACGGTGCCCTTGGGCCCGATAACGGGTCGGGTGTAACCGCCGTCGGGCCGGACCTGCTTGCCGCCGACGAACATCTTGGGGGAGCGGTCGACGTCGGACAACACCACCTGCGCGCCACCCGAAGAACTTAGCTTCGCAAGCGCCTTGCCCACCGCGGGGCGGACATAGGCGCCCAAGCCGGCAATGCCGCCCTCGCGCCCGAAACCGGATTCCCGCATGCCACCGAAGGGGGCCGCAGCGTCCAGCATGTTGGCCCCGTTCACCCAGACGACGCCCGCCTTGATGCGCGGTGCGGTGTGCAAGGCCACGTCGATGTCCTGCGACCAGACGGAGGCGGCCAGTCCGAACCGCGTGTCATTGGCCAGCTGCACCGCTTCGGCCGGGGTGCGGAACGTGGTGGTGGCCAGGACGGGGCCGAAAACCTCCTCGGCCATCAGGGGATCTGCCCCGTGCAGATCGGTCACCAGGATCGGCGGCAGATAGCATCCGTCGGGGCAGGTGCCGCGCGTCACGGTGCCGGACGTACGCTCCAGAATCGCAAGAACGTTGGCGCGGTGATCGGCGTGGACCATCGCGCCCATGTCGACCGATTTGTCCAATGGATCGCCGACGCGGATCTTGGCCATGCGTGCCTTCAGGCGGGCGTGGAAATCCTCCGCGATGCCTTCCTGCACCAACAGGCGGGACCCGGCGCAGCAGACCTGACCGCCGTTGAACCAGATCGCATCCACGATCCCTTCGACAGCGGAGTCGATGTCGGCATCTTCGAACACGACGTAGGGGCTCTTGCCGCCCAGCTCCAGCGTCAGGCCCATGGCGCGGCCCGCCGTCTCCCGGCGCAGGACGCGGCCCACTTCAGTGGACCCGGTGAAGGCCAGCTTGTCGATCGGGCTGGCGACCAGCGCGGCCCCCGTGTCCCCATCGCCCGTCACGATGTTGACCACGCCCGGCGGCACGCCCGCGGACGTGCAGATGTCGGTAAAGGCCAGCGCGGTCAGGGGTGTCCATTCGGCGGGCTTCAACACGACCGTGTTGCCCATGGCCAGCGCCGGCGCGATCTTCCACGACAGCATCAGCAGCGGAAAATTCCACGGCACGATCTGGCCGCAGACGCCCCAGGGTTCTGCGTTCGGCATGGTTTCGCTGCGCAACGCCGCATGGCCCGCGTGATGGTAGAAATGCCGCGCGGCCTTGGCGACGTCGATGTCGCGGGATTCGCGGATCGGTTTACCGGTGTCGAGCGTTTCCATAACGGCGAACAGCCGCGCGTGCTTTTGCAACCCCCGCGCGATGGCATAAAGAACGCGCGCCCGGTCATGGTCCGATGTGGCCGCCCAACCCTTGGCGGCCTTGCGCGCGGCTTTGACGGCCTGCGCCACATCCGCCTCGGTCCCTTGCGTGACCTGCGCCAGCGTTTCGCCCGTCGCGGGGTTCACGGTGTCGAAGGTCGTACCGGGCTTTTGCCGCTTGCCATCGATGAAATGTCCAAAGGCGCGCCCGTGGGTGTCAAGCCAGTCGTCGGCTTCGGTCCGGCTTTCGGGGGCAGGACTCCAGTCCATGCTTTCAAAGATGTCGGCCACGGTCATTTTGCGCCTTCTCTGCTTTTTCAAATCGCCGGGCGTGCCGGTCCGTTTCAGCCTGCGGGATGCCGGTGACCGGCCGAATACCGGCCCGTGACGTGATGCTCCAACTGCCGCTCGATATCCCCCAGCAGGGACGAAGCGCCGAAGCGGAACAGGTCGGGGCGCAGCCAGCGGTCGCCCAGTTCTTCCTTCAGAAGCGCCAGATAGGTGATCGCGTCTTTCGATTTGGACACGCCGCCCGCCGGTTTGTAGCCGACCTTGAATCCGCTCATCGCCTCGAAGGACCGGATCGCGCGCATCATGATCAGGCTGACGGGCAGGGTGGCGTTGACGCTTTCCTTGCCGGTCGATGTCTTGATGAAGTCCGATCCGGCCATCATCGTGACCATGCTGGCGCGGGCCACGTTCTTGAGCGTGCCAAGCTCGCCGGTGGCCAGGATCGCCTTCATGTGCGCCGTGCCGCAGGCCGCGCGCATCTGCGCCGTCTCGTCATAAAGGGCCTGCCAGTCGCCGGTCAGGACGTGGCGGCGGGAGATGACGATGTCGATCTCGGTGGCACCGGCGGCGACGCTCTCCTCGATCTCGCGCAGGCGCAGGTGGAACGGCGACAGGCCGGCCGGAAACCCGGTCGACACGGCGGCAACAGGAATGCGGCCCTGCACGGCGTCCACGGCCGTCGGCACCATCTCATGATACACGCAGACCGCGCCGGTGGTCAGATCGGGCAGGCCGATCGCGTCCAGCAGGTCGGGGCGCACGGGTTGCAGCGCCTTGGCACACAGACGACGCACCCGACCCGGCGTGTCGTCGCCCGACAGCGTGGTCAAATCGATCATGCTGACCGCGCGGGCCAACCAGGCGGCCTGATGGTCCTTCTTGAGCGACCGGCGCGCGGGCAGGGTCGCGGCGCGCCGTTCGACGGCCGATGTATTCACGCGCACCTCCGCGACGACCGCGGGGTCGAAGGGCAAGCCGGCGTTGCGGGGCAGGTCGGTTGCAGTCACGCGCGATCCGTCGGTTTGGGCAGCATCAGGGAAAAAGACGTGCCACGCCCCCCGGGGGAGTGCAACCGTGACGCGGCTGCCGCGCGACGGTGGCGGTGCCGCCCCGCTGCCCGGTCAGTCGGCGGTGCGAAGGGTGCCGGCGAACCTGTCGAAGATGGCCGACGATGCGGCGACGACGTGGCCGTGGGTCAACAGGGTCTGTCCGGGGCGCAGGGGTTCGACGAAGCCGCCCGCTTCGCGCAGGACCAGGGTGCCGGTCGCAAGATCCCACAGGTTAAGCCCGCGCTGCCAGAACCCGTCAAGGCGACCGGCGGCGACATGGCACATGTCGAGCGACGGAACACCCGATTGGCGCACGCCGGCGGTCACGGGCATCAGTTGGGCCAGGTCCTTGATGGCGGCGGGCAGGTATTTCTCGTTCGCCGCCGGAACATTGGTCGCGAACAGGCAGTCGATCAGGGAGATGCGCCCGGCCACGCGAAGACGCGTGCGCCCGTCGAGCCAGGCCCCGGTACCCTTTTCGGCCCAGAACAATTCGTCGCGCAGCGGGTCATAGGTGACGGCGCTGACGATGTCGCCCTTGTGCTGCAGCGCGATGGAGACGGCCCAGTGGGGCATGCCGTGCAGAAAGTTCGCGGTGCCATCCAGCGGTGTGATGACCCAGTGGCGGGTGGGGTCGGTGCCCTCGCTCTCTCCGCTGGCGGCCTTCCAGCCGTAATTCGGACGGGCGTGGGACAGGTCTTCGCGAATGATCTCGTCGGCGGACGCGGCGGCCTTGGTTACGAAATCGCGCGGGGCCTTCAGGCCCGTCTGCAGGTTCTCGACCTCACCGAAGTCCTTGAGAAGACTGCGACCGGCCTTGCGCGCGGCCTTGGTCATCACATTCAGGTTCGCGCTGCCTTGCTGCATCTCGTCGCTCCGGGGGTTCGATCAGACGCTGCCTTTAACGGAGGTCGCGACGCGGGACCAGCCCCCGTGCGCCCCTTGGCGTTAACCGGTCGTTTACCATTTTCGGCCTAGCATCCGCAAAAATGAACCTTGGGGGAGGGATCGATGAAACACCACGGCTCCACGTTCTCGCGCCTGACCGGCCTGGTTCAGGACCGCCTGTCGGGCGGCAAACGCCCCGAGATCCCGACCTACCCATCGGCCCCCGGTTTCCGGGAGGCACCGCAGCAAGGCCTTTCCGATCTGGAGGCGCGGATGCCGCCTTCGGGAACGGTTACGCAGCCAGCGACGCCCCCGCGGTGGCAGCCACGGTCTCGTCTGTCGGACAGCGAAAGCGCCGGTGGCGGTCTGGTTCAGCAGCCCGACGGGTCGATGCGGCCCCATTATTGGGGACACCGGGAGCGGTTGCGCAAACGTTTCCTGTCGGGCGGCCATGCGCCGATGCCCGAATACGAACTGCTGGAGCTGATGCTGTTCAACGCGATCGACCGGATCGACGTGAAACCGCTGGCCAAACGCCTGCTGGCCGCTTTCGGGGATCTGAACGGTGTCGTCGCCGCGTCCGAGCGCAATATCCTGCGGGTCGAGGGGGCGACGGCCAAGGTCTTCCTGCAGCTGCGCATCGCCGAGGCCTTCGCGCACCGCATGGGGCAGGCGAAGATTCTGGACCGCGAGATCCTGTCGTCGTGGTCCGACGTCGTGGGCTATTGCCGCACGACGATGGCGCACCGCGACACCGAGCAGTTCCGCGTTCTGTTCCTCGACCGGCGCAACCGCGTCATCGCCGACGAGGCGCAGGCCGAGGGGACGGTCGATCACGTGCCCGTCTATCCGAGGGAAATCGCGCGCCGCGCGCTGGAACTGAACGCCTGCGCGTTGATCCTCGTTCACAACCATCCGTCGGGCGACCCGACGCCAAGCCGCGCCGACATCGAGATGACGGCAAAGGTAGTTGCCGCCTGTGGCGCGTTGGACATCGTGATCCACGACCACATGATCATCGGCAAGGACGAGGAAGTGTCGTTCCGGTCGCTGGGCCTGATCGAGGACTAGGGGGCGGCGCACCGCCCCCGCCACGTCAGAAGTTCTGCGGGAACATCGCACGCATCGCGGCCTCGTCCATTTCGCCCTTGAACTGGAACTTCGTGGCCCAGTCGCCCGCTTTTGTGGCGGCGGGACGGGCGTTGACCTTGTCGAACCAGGCCTGGACTTTGGGATAATTGGTCAGGCCGCCGTCCTTCTCCATCACGAAGCCGGCCGCGCGGACCCAGCCCCAAAGCGCCATGTCGGCAATCCCGTAATCTGCGCCGCCCAGCCAGGGGGACGATGCCAGACGGTCGTCCAGAACCCGGTAATGGCGCGCGATCTCTTTGGCGTAACGGTTGGTGGCGTAGTCGCTGTCGGTGTGGACGCGGGTGAAATGAACCGCCTGACCCGAATAGGGCCCAACGCCCGAAGCGACGAAGAAGAACCACGACAACATCTCGCCCATCGCGGCCCCTTCGGCGGGCAGGAATTTCCCATGCTTCTGCGCGAGGTAGAGCAGGATCGCGCCGGAATCGAACACGGCCTGACCGTCGTCTTCGATCGCCGGCAGCTTGGCGTTGGGGTTCACGGCCAGAAAGTCGGCGGCGTGCTGCTCCCCTTTGCGGGTGTCGACGGGCACGATGTCGGGCGCAAGACCCAGCTCCTCGATCATCAGCGCGACTTTGAAGGGGTTCGGCGTAGTGTGGAAAAAGACTTTCATCGGGGCCTCCGGGCCTGTCGGTTGAGAAGATGTGTAACGGGTGCTACTTTAATCGGGTGAGGTCAAGGATAAGATAATGATCGCTACAGAAAGAAAGCGGGGTCGACCGCGCGCCTTCGATGCGGAAACGGGATTGGATATCGCCCTGCGCGCCTTTGCGCAGCGGGGGTTCGATGCGGTCGGCGTGGCAGATCTGTGCGCGCTTATGGGGGTGAAACCGCCCAGCCTCTATGCCGCCTATGGCTCCAAGCGCGACCTTTTCGACCGGGCCGTTGCGCGGTACGGCGCGGGAACGGCGGCGGTGTACGACGCGGCCATCGCGCAGGCGACGGACCTGCCCGATCTCAGGCGGCGTGTCCTGACGGCGGCGCTGGATCTTTATCTGCGGGATGCCGGGCTGGGCTGTCTGGTCATAAGCACCCTGAGCAGTACGGCGGACCCGGATCTGCGCGATGCCCTGTCGGACCTGGTGGCCGCCCGGCGCGCGGGCATGATCGCGCGGGCCATCGCCCTGGGGGCCACACGCCCGGAAGCGGAGGCCGAGGTGATGGCGATTTCGGTCGCGATGATGGGTCTGTCGGCGGCGGCGCGGGCGGGTCTGGGGGCGGAGCCTTTGCGCGCCGCGCTCGACCGGCTGATCTAGCCGCGCTGCAGCTTGAGCGGTTCGGTCCGCATCAGCCGCAGGACGTGCGACATGAACGGTTTCGCCGCATCCGTCTGTCGGATCGCGGCATAGAGCCTGCGCGTCACACCGCGTTCGGTCAGGGGCCGGGTCACGTAGTCCGAATTGTAGCGCACCTCCCGCACGACCCAGTCGGGCAGGACGGCGACGCCGCGGTTCGATGCGACCAGAAGCAGGATCACGGCCGTCAGTTCGACCTGCCGGATGGCCGCCGGTTCGACGCCGGCAGGGGTCAGCAATTGGGAAAAGATGTCGAGGCGGGGCCGTTCGACCGGATAGGTGATCAGGGTCTGGCCCGCGAAATCTTCGGCTACGACGAAATCCTTCGCCGCCAGCGGATGGGCGGCGGAGGCGAGGAAGACCGGCTCGTAATCGAACAGCGGCGCGAATTCAACGCCGGCCAGGTCGGCGGGATCGGAGGAGACGACAAGGTCCACTTCCTCCTTTTGCAGGGCGGGCAGGGCCTGGAACTGCAGGCCGGGGCGGATGTCGACATCGACGTCGGGCCAGGCGCGGCGGAACTGCTCCAGCACGGGAAACAGCCATTCGAAACAGGCGTGGCATTCGATGGCGATGTGCAACCGGCCCGTGCGCCCGGTCTTCAGGCCGTCGAAATCCATCTCGACCGCCTCCACCTGCGGCAGGACTTCGTTGGCCAACCGCAACAGCCGCTGGCCGGCTGCGGACAGCGTCATCGGCTTGGAGCGGCGCACGAACAGCTCCATCCCGATCTGCTCCTCCAGGTTCTTCACTTGATGGGATAAGGCGGATTGCGTGATGTTCAGCCGCTCCGCCGCGCGCGCCAGACCACCGCAATCGTGGATTGCCCGGATGGTGCGCAGGTGGCGGAATTCGAGGTGCAATCTGGCGGCCATCGGCGTCGGCTCATGTTGATGATGAGGATTATGAGCCTGTCTCACGAAACCGCAATCGCCGACAAGGGTTCAACTGCAAAGGAGCCCCATGATGTCCGCGCCCAAGGTGTCGTTCGAATTCTTTCCGCCCAAATCGCTCGCCGGGTCGTTCCGGCTGTGGGATTGCGTCAGCACGCTGGCCCCGCTGGCCCCCGAATGGGTGTCGGTCACCTATGGTGCGGGCGGCACGACCCGTGACCTGACCCGCGAGGCTGTGGGCGCGCTGGGCCAGGCATTCGACTTGCGCGTGGCCGGCCATTTGACGTGCGTGGACGCCAGCCGGGAGGAAACGCTGAACGTGGCGCGCGATTTCCGCAAGGCAGGCGTCCGGGACATCGTGGCGCTGCGGGGCGACCCGCCCAAGGGCGCGGACGGTTTCGTGCCGCATCCCGACGGCTTCCGCACGTCGGTCGAATTGATCGGCGCGCTGGCGGACGAGGGGTTCACGGTGCGGGTGGGTGCCTATCCCGACGTGCATCCCGAGGCGACCGACGCGGGGGCTGACATCGACTGGCTGCGTGCCAAGATCGACGCCGGCGCGTCCGAGGCGATCACCCAGTTCTTCTTCGACGCCGACACGTTCCTGCGATTCCGCGACCGCTGCGCGGCTGGGGGCATCGATGCGCCGATCGTGCCGGGGCTGATGCCGATCGAAGACTGGGCCAAGGCGTCGCGGTTCGCCGATGCCTGCGGCGCCGTCATCCCCGACGACCTGCGCGCGGCTTTCGACGTGGCGCTGCGCGACGATCGGGCCGACCTGCTGGCCATCGCGCAGGCTGCCGAACTGGCCGACGCGTTGGTCGGGGAAGGATGCGAACATCTGCACTTCTACACCCTCAACCGCCCCGAACTGACCCGCGATGTCTGCACCGCCTTGGGTCTTGCCCCGCGGCCCGCGCTGCGCGACGTGGCCTGACGCCTGCTTCCCCCCAAAGATCGGGGCGGCTAGGGTTGGCAAAGCACACGCCGCCCCGGAGGTTTCATGTTCGCCACGTCGTCCGACGATCTTGCCAGTCGAGATCGGGTCCTGTCGCTGTCGGGTCTGCACTTCATGGAGGCGATGCGCGACGGCACCCTGCCACAACCGCCCATCGGGCGTGTTCTGGGCTACTGCGTGACGGGGGTCGAGGCGGGCCGCGTCGTGTTCACCGGCACGCCCACCTTCGATCATACCAATCCGCTGGGGTCCGTGCACGGCGGCTGGTACGGCACGTTGCTGGACAGCGCGATGGCCTGTGCCGTCATGACGACCGTGCCGAAGGGCCGCGTCTATACCACGCTGGAATACAAGGTGAATATCGTCCGCGCGATCCCGCTGGGCACGGAAATCCTGGCCGAAGGCGTCGTTCGCCACGGTGGGCGGTCGACGGGTGTGGCCGACGGCACCATTCGTGGCGCGGCGGACGGCACGCTCTATGCCACCGGTTCGACGACCTGCCTGATCATGGATGGCACCGCATGAGCGTCTTCGATTTCGACGCGACGCCGGCGCGCATCACGGACAGCTTTGCCCGGCAGGGCCTGATGCGCACATTGGGCGCAACCTTGGAAAAAGTGATCGAGGGCGAGGTGCGGATCGCCGCCACCGTCTCGCCGCGCAGCGCGCAACAGCACGGAGTGGGGCATGCGGGGCTGACGTTCTCCTTGGCCGATTCCGCGGCAGGCTACGCCGCCTTGACGACGATGGAGGAGGGCTTTGAGGTGGTGACGAGCGAGTTCCGCATTTCCCTTCTGGCCCCGGCGCGGGGCCGGTTGGTGGCGACGGGCCGGGTGATCCGGCCGGGGCGGCGGCTGATCGCGGTGGCCGCCGACGTGCACGGCGACGACGGGGCGCATGTGGCGACCGCGCTGGGCACGATGGTCCCCGTGGCCGCGACATGACCGGGGAATACGACCTTGCCGTCCTGTTCGCGGGGATGGAGCCGGTGCTGGGCGATGACATCTGGCTGTTCGTGACCCTGCCCGACCGGACCCGCGCCGCACGCCTCGACGCCATTTTGCGGTTCGAGGAAGCGGAGGGGACAACCCTGATCGTGACCGAGGCGGTCGCGCAGGCCGAAGGGCTGGACGGTGTTTTCCCGTCGCGAATGATTACGCTGAACGTCCATTCGGCGCTGGAGGCCGTGGGGTTCCTCGCCCCGATTGCCACCCGGCTGGCGGCAGAGGGGATGGGCGTGAACCCGGTGGCGGGGTTCTTTCACGACCATCTGTTCATCCCGGCGGACCGGGCCGAAGACGCGATGCGCGTCCTGCGTGCGATGCGGGCCGAAGGTCAGCCGTCGTCGCGGACCTGATCCACGATTTCCTGCAGACGATCCGCCTCCACGAAACCGGGAACGCGGGTGTCGCCGATGACGAAGCTGGGGGTGCCGGTGAAGCCCAGCGATTCGGCCAGGCGGCGGGTGGTGTCGATGTGTTCGTTGACGGCGTCGCTGTCCATGTCGGTGCGCAATCTGTCGACGTCGAGGCCGAGTTCGACGGCGATCTGCATGACCGTCGCTTCCTCGATGCGGGTGTTCGACCCCATCAGCGCCTTGTGCATTTCTTCGTATTTGTCCTGCGCGCGCGCGGCCAGCGCGGCGCGCGCCCCGAAGACCGATCCTTCCGACAGGATCGGCCATTCGCGGTATACCACGCGAACGTCCGGATCGGCGGCCATCAGCGCCTCCAGTTCCGGACCCGCACGGCGACAGAACCCGCAATTGTAGTCGAAGAATTCCACCACCGTGACCGACCCGTTCGGGTTGCCGACCACCGGCGCATTGGGGTCGTTGGTCAGCGTATCGCGGCTGGACGACAGGGTCGCCTGGGCCTGCGCTTCGGCTTCGGCGGCGTCGCGCGCCTGCAGGATGGCGACGGCTTCCATGATGATGTCGGGGTTTTCCAAGATTGCCTCGAGCGCCAACTCCTTCACGTCTTCCGGGGTCAGCTGCTGCGCAGATACGGGTGCTGCGACAGCACAGGTCACGGCAAGTGTGGCAAGAAACGGGAGGTTCGGCGCGCGCATGGGCTGTCCTTCGGGCGGAGGTCACGGAGTCGTGACGAAGGTGACGCGCGGAGGGGGCGGGCGCAACCTTGGATCGACGGGGCGAATGGTCACGTTCGTGTCAAATACCGTCCCGCCCCCTCGCTCCCCGGCGTTGCGACGCCTATTGCAATCACATGCTCCGCCTGTTGACCTGCCTTGCCCTGATCCTTGCCACGCCACTGGCCGCCGCCACGTCCGACGTCGTGCGCGGCAATGCCGTCGAGGGCCGTCTGATGTCGGTCGAGAACGGCGTGGGGCCGGGCGGGGCGACGGTATCGGCCGGTCTGCACGTCGTCCTCGACGACGGATGGAAGACATACTGGCGCAGTCCGGGCGAAGTCGGCCTGCCGCCCGACCTGAACTGGGAGGGGTCGCGGAACATCGCGTCGGTCACCCTGTCCTATCCCGCGCCCACCCGGTTCGAGGCCTTCGACATCCAGAACTTCGGCTACGGTGAGGAGGTCGTCTATCCCCTGACCGTGGTGTTGGAGGAGCCGGGCGTGCCTGCGCGTCTTGACCTGCGGGCAAACCTGCTGGTCTGCGCCGAGATCTGCGTGCCCGAAACGCTGGAGATCGCGCTGGATTTGCCCGCCGGCGGGGGCATCGACGCAAGGACAGCCGCCACGCTGTCCGATTGGATCGCCAAGGTGCCGGGCACGGGGGCGCAGGCCGGCCTGATGCTGCAATCCGTACATCTGGACGAAACCGCACTGACGGTCCTCGCCACCTCCGATACGCCATTCTCGTCCCCCGACATTTTTCCCGAACATGGCGATTGGGCCTCGTTCGGCAAGCCGGCGCTTACGCTCGCCGATGGGGGCCGCACGTTGCACGCCATCCTGCCGGTCCTGTCCCCGGGCGACGGCCCGCTGACGCTGACCCTGACGGACGGGGCACGGGCGGCGACGCTGGATGCGACCCTGTCCGCGACCGCGCCCGCGGTCCCTGCGTCGGGTGCGGCGCTGTGGTGGATGGTGCTGGTGGCGGCTTTGGGCGGGCTGATCCTGAACGTGATGCCCTGCGTCCTGCCGGTCCTGTCGATGAAGCTGGCCGGAGCGTTGCAGGCGCGCAATCGCAGCGTGGCGCAGGTGCGGGCCGGGTTCCTGGCCTCGGTGGCCGGTGTGATGGTGTTCTTCGTCGGGCTTGCCGGGGTCGTGATCGCGGCCAAGGCGGCGGGGATGGCCGTCGGTTGGGGCGTGCAGTTCCAGCAGCCGGTCTTCCTGGCGCTGATGATCGGGTTGATCGTGGTCTTCGCCGCCAGCATGTTCGGTTTCTTCCATGTCGGCCTGTCGTCGGGGGCGATGACGACGATGGCGCGGACCGAAGGGCGCGGCGGCTGGGGCGGCGATTTCGCCACCGGAATGTTCGCCGCCGTCATGGCCACGCCCTGTTCCGCGCCATTCATCGGGACGGCCGTGACCTATGCGCTGACCCACGGCCCGGCGCAGATCGTGGCGGTCTTCGCGGCGATGGGACTGGGCTTGGCCGCGCCCTATCTGGCGGTTGCCATCCGTCCCGGTCTGATCCGACGGCTGCCGCGGCCCGGCGCGTGGATGGTGACCGTGCAGCGCATCCTGGGCGGTGTGCTGTTGCTGACGGCGGTCTGGCTGGTGACGGTTCTGGCGGGCAGCGCGGGCTGGACGAACGCCCTGATTGTGGGCGGTTTGGCCGCCGGGCTGCTGGTCGCGCTGGCGGCACGTCGCTGGGCGGGCGCGGTCGTGGCGGGCGGGCTGGCGGCGGTGATGCTGGCCGCCGTCGTCGTGCCCGCGCCGGACCGGCCGGCGACCGCCGTCGATGCCGGATGGGCCGTCTTCGAGGAGGCGCGCATCATGCAGGAGGTGGCCGCCGGAAATGTCGTCTTCGTGGACGTCACCGCCGACTGGTGCCTGACCTGCAAGGCCAACAAGCGACTGGTGCTGGACCGGGGTGCCGTGGCCACGGCGCTGGCCGGGACGGTGGCGTTGCAGGCCGACTGGACACGGCCCGATGATGCCATCGCCGATTACCTGCGGCGCAACGACCGCTTCGGCATTCCCTTCGACGCGGTCTATGGCCCCGGTGCGCCGCAGGGCATCGTCCTGCCCGAACTGCTGACCGATACTGCCGTTCTGGACGCGATCGCGACGGCCGGCGGCTGACGTCAGAGCAGGGACGCGCCGACGCGGGTCAGATGGTCGTTGACCAATGCCGTTTCGTCCGACGACAAGATCTGCGCGCGCGGATATTCCGGTGCGGCCCGGTCGTTGCGCACCGGCGTGGTCCAACCGGCGGTCGTGTCGAAAAACCGCGCCACGCCGTCTTCGCCGAATTCGCGCAGGAAACCCTGGACCACCACGTCGAGATAGCTGAGCAGGATCGGGCGGATGTCGTCGGGCGTGCCGTGCAGGTCGTGGGGGATGTGATAGATCTGCGGACCTTCGGGCAAGGCGCTGCGCAAATATCCCGTTTCCCGCGTGTCCAGCGCCGACCAATCGCCCGCGGGCACGTCCGCTGCCAGCCCGTCGATGCGCACGCCGGTCGCAGGCTCTCCGGTCAGATAGGCGACATGGTTGATCGGCGTCGCCCGCCAGACCCGCCGCCAGCCCGTCACCGTCATGCGCGCGGTGCCCGGATAGGCATGGGTCTGCGTGTTTACCAGGCTGCCATAGCCGAAGAAGCGGTTCATCGTCGTCATGCGTATTCTTCTCTTGATCGCGAGGCGCATGTTTCGTATCGGAAACGCGCACGTCCGGGAGACTCTGATCCCACGGACAGGGCCGAAGGAGCAACCGCCCCGGTAAACTCTCAGGCAAACGGACCTGACGTGCAAAGACACTCTGGAGAGTGCCCCGGATCGGGGCCGCCGAAGGGATAGCGATCTCAGGCGACAGGACAGAGGGGGCATCGAAACGGGTCGCGCGCGACCCCTTGGAGGTGCCGACGTGGATGATCTGACCCTGAAGACGCTGCCGCTGGATGGCCTACACGCCGACTTCGGCGGCAAGATGGTGCCCTTCGCGGGCTACTCCATGCCGGTTCAGTATCCGGCGGGTGTGATGGCCGAACATCTGCACGTGCGCGCCAGGGCGGGCCTGTTCGATGTGTCCCACATGGGTCAGGTCGTCGTCCGCGGCGGCGGAGCGGCGGCGGCGCTGGAAACCATGCTGCCGATCGACGTTCAGGGGTTGGTCGAGGGGCGTCAACGCTACGGCTTGCTGATGCTGCCGAATGGCGGCGTGGCAGACGACCTGATGGTGGCGAACCGGGGCGATCACCTGTTGTTGGTGGTGAACGGCGCGATGAAACATCTCGATATGGAGATCCTGGCCGCCGGCCTGCCGGATCTTTCGGTCGACCTGCTCGACGATCGCGCGTTGCTGGCCCTGCAGGGCCCGGCGGCGGAGGCGGTGCTGGAGGCGATGGTGCCCGGTGTCGCCGCGATGCGGTTCATGGACGTGCGCACATTCGTCTGGAACGGCGCGGAGCTGTGGATCAGTCGTTTTTTTTTCAAGCAGAAGACGGCATACGAGATTTCGGTCCCTGCGGAAGATGCCGACGCCTTTGCCCGCGCGTTGCTGGCCCACGATGACGTCCTGCCCATCGGTCTGGGCGCGCGCGATTCGCTGCGGCTGGAGGCGGGGATGCCGCTTTACGGTCAGGACCTGACGGCCGAGATTTCGCCGGTGGAGGCGGGGCTTGGCTGGGCGATCCAGAAGGTCCGCCGCACCGATGGGGCCCGCGCGGGCGGCTTTCCCGGGGCTGACCGGG
>NZ_CXSU01000011.1:872602-948442 GCF_001403795.1 Jannaschia donghaensis
GGCGGATTTGGGCCCAGCATCGGCGCACCGATCGCCATGGGCTACGTTGTCGCCGAAACGGCGACTGGCGCTATGCTTTGGGGCGACGTGCGCGGCAAGCGCCTGCCGGTTACCGTCACAGACCTTCCCTTTCACACCCCGCGCTACAAACGCTGAACCCCGGAGACACGCGATGAAATACACCGAAGAACATGAATGGCTGGACGACAAAGACGGCATCGTGACCGTCGGCATTACCGGCCATGCGGCGACGCAACTGGGCGACGTGGTGTTCGTCGATCTGCCCGACGTCGGCCAGACCGTGTCCAAGGGCGAGGAGATCGTGGTGATCGAGAGCGTCAAGGCCGCCTCCGACATCATGGCCCCGCTGGACGGCGAGATCGTCGAGGTGAACGACGCGCTGGCCGATGCGCCGGGCCTGGTGAACGAGGATGCCGAGGCCGCCTGGTTCTTCCGCATGACGACCACCACCCCCGAGGAATTGGATGGGTTGATGGACGAGGATGCCTACAAGGACTTCGTCGGCGATTGATGGGTCGCATCGTCCCCAATCTGACGGCCCGCGATTCCGCCGCTTCGGCCGCGTTCTATGCGGCGGTATTCGGCGTGGAGGTCGTGATGGACCATGGGTTCATCGTGACCGTCGCGGGCGAGGGGACGCAGGCCGTTCATCTGTCGCTCGCCCGCGAGGGCGGGTCGGGCACGCAGGTGCCCGCCGTGTCGATCGAGGTGAACGACCTGGATGAAACGCTGGCGCGTGCGCGCGCGGCGAAGGCTCCGATCCCATATGGCCCCGTGGTCGAACCATGGGGTGTGCGCCGCTTTTACGTGACCGATCCCGACGGTCACCTGATCAATGTTCTGACCCATACCGCCTGACACCGGAGCGACCGATGACCAAGCTGACCGACTACGACACATATGATTTCGCCAACCGCCGCCACATCGGCCCGTCCCCGTCCGAAATGGACGATATGCTTGCGGCGTGCGGGGTCGAAACGTTGGACCAGTTGATCGACGAGACGGTGCCCCCGTCGATCCGTCAGGCCGATCCGCTGCCCTGGCCGCAGATGACGGAACACGCGATCCTGGCGCGGATGCGCGATTTGGCATCGAAGAACCGCGTGACCGTCAGCATGATCGGGCAGGGGTATTCGGACACGGTCACGCCGCCCGCGATCCAGCGCAACATCCTTGAAAACCCGGCGTGGTACACCGCCTATACCCCGTATCAGCCCGAAATCGCGCAGGGCCGGCTTGAGGCGCTGCTCAATTTCCAGACGATGGTGTCGGATCTGACGGGCCTCCCGGTCGCGAACGCATCCCTGCTGGACGAGGCGACGGCCTGCGCCGAAGCGATGGTCATGGCGCAACGTGTGTCGAAATCGAAGGCGATGGGATTCTTCGTCGATGGTCGCTGCCACCCCCAGAACATCGAAGTGATGCGCACGCGGGCCGAACCGCTGGGGATCGAGTTGATCGTGGGCAAGGTGGACGATCTGGTGCCCGAACACGTTTTTGGTGCCATCTTCCAGTATCCCGACACGACCGGCGGTCTGCAGGATTTCACCCCGCAGATCGAGGCGCTGCACGGGGCCAAGGCGCTGGGTATCGTGGCGACGGATCTGCTTGCCCTGTGCCTTTTGAAGGAGCCGGGCGCGATGGGCGCGGACATTGCCGTCGGATCGGCGCAGCGTTTCGGCGTGCCGTTGGGCTATGGCGGCCCGCACGCCGCGTTCTTCGCCTGCGCCGACGCCTACAAGCGGTCGATGCCGGGGCGTCTGGTGGGCGTGTCGGTCGACAGCCACGGACACAAGGCCTACCGCTTGTCGCTTCAGACGCGGGAGCAGCATATCCGCCGCGAAAAGGCGATGAGCAATGTCTGCACCGCGCAGGCGCTGCTGGCCGTGATGGCAAGCTTCTATGCAGTGTTCCACGGTCCAAAGGGTCTGCACCACATCGCGACGCATGTTCACGCGCATGCCGTGGCGGTGAAGGACGCGCTGATCGGGGCCGGGTTCGACGTCGCCGAAGGCGCGATCTTCGACACCGTGACGGTGGCCGTGGGCGCGATGCAGGGCGTCATCTGGCAGAATGCGCGCGCCGCGGGCATCACCCTGCGACGTGTCGGTAAGAACCGGCTGACCATCGCCTGCGACGAGATTACAGATACTGAAATCCTGAGCCGTCTTCTGGCGGCCTTCGGGGTGGAGGAGACGTTCGAGCCGCGCGTGGACATCCCTGCCGACCTGCAACGGCAGACCGACTACCTGACCCATCCGATCTTCCACATGAACCGGGCGGAGGCCGAGATGATGCGCTATATGCGCCGGCTTGCCGACCGCGATCTGGCGCTGGACCGGTCGATGATCCCGCTGGGCAGCTGCACGATGAAGCTGAATGCCGCGGTGGAGATGATGCCGGTGACCTTCCCCGAATTCGGCCGCATCCACCCCTTCGCGCCGGTCCAGGACGCCGAAGGATACAAGGAAATGATCGACGAATTGTCCGACCGCCTTTGTGTCATCACCGGCTATGACGCGATGTCGATGCAGCCCAATTCGGGGGCGCAGGGGGAATATGCGGGCCTGCTCACCATCGCGGCCTATCACGCCGCGAAGGGCGATACGAACCGGCGGATTTGCCTGATCCCCACGTCGGCCCACGGCACCAACCCGGCGTCGGCGCAGATGGCCGGCATGAAGGTCGTCATCGTGAAGGCGGCCGAAAACGGCGACGTCGATCTGGAGGATTTTCGCGCCAAGGCCGACGCGGCGGGCGACGATCTGGCCGCCTGCATGATCACCTATCCCAGCACCCATGGCGTGTTCGAAGACACGGTGAAGGAGGTTTGCGAGATCACGCACGCCCACGGCGGGCAGGTCTATCTGGACGGGGCGAACCTCAACGCGATGGTCGGCCTGTCCAAGCCGGGCGAAATCGGTGCGGATGTCAGCCACCTGAACCTGCACAAGACCTTCTGCATCCCCCATGGCGGCGGCGGTCCGGGTATGGGGCCGATCGGCGTGAAGGCGCATCTGGAGCCGTATCTGCCGGGCCATCCCGAAACCGGCGGATCGACCGGGCCGGTATCGGCGGCCCCCTATGGCAGCGCGTCGATCCTGCCGATTTCCTATGCCTACGTGATGATGATGGGCGGTGCTGGGCTGACGCAGGCGACGAAGGTGGCGATCCTGTCGGCAAACTACATCGCCGCCCGGCTCAAGGGATCCTACGACGTGCTCTACGGCGGTCGGCGCGGGCGCATCGCGCATGAATGCATCCTCGACACCCGGCCTTTCGCCGAAAGCGCGCATGTCACCGTCGATGACATCGCCAAGCGCCTGATGGACAACGGCTTCCACGCGCCCACGATGTCCTGGCCCGTGGCCGGCACCCTGATGGTGGAGCCGACGGAGAGCGAGCCCAAGCCCGAGCTGGACCGCTTCATCGACGCGATGCTGGCCATCCGGGCGGAGGTCGACGCCATCGCGTCGGGCGAGATGGACGCGCAGAACAACCCGCTCAAGAACGCGCCGCACACGATGGAGGATTTGGTCCGCGACTGGGACCGGCCCTATTCGCGGGAGGCGGGCTGCTTCCCGCCAGGCGCGTTCCGGGTCGACAAATACTGGCCGCCGGTGAACCGCGTCGACAACGTGGCGGGCGACCGCAACCTGATCTGCACCTGCCCGCCGGTGGAGGATTACCTGGAAGCGGCCGAATAAAAGCGGAACCCTTGGGATGAACGGCTGATTGGGGGATATGCGCATGCTTATCCCCCTTCTGTTCGTCGCCACGCCCGCAATTTCGCAGGACATTTCCGCGCCGGAAGCCGGCAGCACCATCGAGACGGAGCATGTGCTTCCGGGCGCCTCTGCCGGTATGAAGATCCGTCTTAAGGGTGTGGTCCTCACAATCGAGGACCTGGAGATCGAACTGATCCTCGATCCACAGGACGGCGAACCGATCCTCGGGCCCGGAGCCGAAAACTAGGGCTTCGGCCCGGACAATCGCTCAAGGTTTTGAGATGGGATCTTCGCCGTGGACCGCGCGTTGGCCGATCTTGGTCCATGCCCCTGCGGTGCCGATGCGAGATATTTGACCTCCATGTCGGAGGGAAATCACCTTGATGTGACCACCTCGGTCGGCTGCTCGCTCTGTCTGCCCATCGCTCGAAGCCTCACCTTGTCCTGCTCCAGGGGCAAGCTCTGGCTGGCATAAGCCACGGCGCGGGAGGCGATCGCCCGCGCGGCGCGCGCCATGTCCTGATCCGCGTGCTTGGACAATTGCGCAAGGTTGTCCTGTATGGCGATCTGCACTTCCAGAAAGGCCGCGCCGTCGCGCGCGATGGCCTCGAACGCGGCATCCAGCAAGTCGCGCGGTGACATGGCCGGAACCCGAAGACGTGGATAATCGACTTCCTCGGCCTCCTGTTCGGGCTCCCATTCGGACAGGATCGTCATCTGTCGGCGCAGGATGTGCACGGCCGTGCCTGGATCGTTGACCGCCGGGGACAGGGCGCGTTCGGCGCCTTCGGTCAGCACCGTCATGCCGAAGACCGGGTTGGAGGTGAAGGTCGCCTGACTGCCCAGGATCATCGTTGCGCTCATCTGGGACTGCATCTTGGTCGTCAGACGCTCCGTCTCGATCGACATAAGCGTATCGCCCGGCAGCAGCCAGTCGCCCGGAACGGCCCGCACGTGCACGATCGCATCCGCCTGCTCGGCCAGTTCGGCCAATTGCTTCGTGTCGATGGCCTGAACGAAAACGCATCGGTTGGCGCGCACGTCGATCGCGTCAGACGGCACGTCGACCGCGGCCCGCCCGCCCATGAACGGCGACCCCAGCCGGTCGTGCAACGCCTCCACCGTCTTGGCTTCGATCCGGTCGGCCGTGGATTCAAGCGTGCCGAGCGACGACAGCTGCGACACCCAGCGTATCGTTGACCAGACGACCCGCGCGATCACGAAGCCCACGACGACATAGAGCGCCGCGAAATCCTCCGTGTTATAGAAATCGGCCTTGATGATGAAAATCGACGTCAGTGCAAAGACAAAGGCGCTCAGGTACGTCGCGAGGATCGAATGGATCAGACCGTCGCTGCGCAGCAACCGGTGCGCTCTGGGCGTGACGACATTCGCCGCGTTGTGATGCGCGCTGACCATCGCGGTAAGAGAGAATGTCGACACCACGAGCATGGAATTGGTCAGGATCGACACGAGCTGCGTGACTGCATCCTCGTCGATGCGGTCCGCGAAAGCCTGCGGGATCAAGGGGCTGAAGAATGGCGTGACCACCGCCACAACGACAGCGAGACCGCACATCAGTGCGATCCGCGACCAGATTTCGTCCCAAAGGCGGCTGAAGTTGAAAATTGACTTAAACAAAGACATTGGCGACGGCGCTCCTGACAACAGGGGATAACGTCCGGCGCTGTGGCCGGGGTTCCGTGTCCTTGCACGAAACGCGTGCTTTGGCGATGGCGGGACGGTGTCGATATCGCACCGCCGCGCGCTTGACGTCCCAAACCGGGCGGCGCATATGAGCGCCGTTGGGGTCGTAGCTCAGTTGGTAGAGCGCGTCGTTCGCAACGACGAGGTCAGGGGTTCGATTCCCCTCGGCTCCACCAGCCATTCTCGGCGCGGCCGATGAATGACAGTGCGCGAAAAAGTCCGATGCAATCGGGCGCGCAGCGACACCCGGATCAAGTCACCCTCCGCCATCCCAATCCCATAAACCAAAAGGGCCGCCCCGAAGGACGGCCCCCTCTTTTACGTCTCAATCAAAACGGGCTGTCGGGATAATAGAAGTCCAGCGCGTTGTCCTGTGTCACCAGCACCGATCCGATGGTGAAGGTGCCCGCCACCGGTGCCGTCGAGGTAAGGCCCACGGCCGTCATCTCGATCGCCGTGGCGATCATCGAGGGCGGATAGGTCACGTTCGCCGGGATCATCTGGTCCCCGTCGGCCGTGCGCTTGATCATCTCCTTCATGCCGGCCCCACCCAAGACGAACTGGATGTCGTCGCGGCCCGCCGCCTCGATGGCGGCCAGAACGCCGATCGCCATGTCATCGTCCGAGGCCCAGACGGCATCCAACTGCGGATGTTTGGACAGGAAGTCCTGCATGACGGTGAAGCTGTCGTCGCGGTTCCAGTTGCCGTGCTCCATATCCACGATTTCGATGCCCGATCCCTCGATGGCCGATTGGAAGCCATCGACTCGTTCGTTGTCGATGGTCGTCGGAATGCCGCGCAGCGCGACGATCTTGCCGCCGTCCGGCATTTTGGAGACCATGTATTCGCCCGACACGCGCCCGAAGCCGGGGTTGTCGCCGGCCACGTACAGATCCTCGATCCCATCCTGCGCCAGCCCGCGGTCGACGACGGTGACCCAGGCCCCAGAGTCCGCGACGGCCTTGACCGGGCCGGTCAGCGGCTCGCTCTCGAACGGCAGCACGACAAGCGCGCTGATGTTGCGCGTCGCCAGCATATCCTCGATGTCATTGACCTGCTTGGACGGGTCCGACGCGGTGGCCAGCACGAAGTCGAGCTGCGGATAGACCTCCTCCAACCGCTCCACCGCCTGTTGCGCGTGGAAGTTCATGCCGCCGGCCCAGCCGTGGGTCGCCGCGGGGATCGACACGCCGATGACCTTCACGTCCTGCGCCATCGCGGGCAGGGCGGTTGCGGCGACGAGGGCCGCGAGTGCGAGATGTTTCATGAATAGTCCTCCCAGTTGGTGTTCTCCGGCGACCTCCTCAGCCGTCGGCCTTGCGTTCCCGCTGCAGGATCACGGCGAGAATGATGATGACCCCCTGGATCGCCCCGTTCAGATAGGGGCTGACCCCGTCGGTCAGGTTCAGGATATTGTCGATGAGGCTCAGGATCAGAACACCGATGACGGTGCCCCAGACACGCCCGAATCCGCCCTTGAGCATGGTGCCGCCGATGATGACGGCGGCGATCGCCTCCAATTCCCACAGGACGCCGGTGGACGAGGAAGCCGAGCCAAGGCGCGGCACATACATGATGGTCGCCACACCAACGAGGATACCGAGGAAAACGTAGGTCAGCATCCGCACCCGGTTGACGTTCACCGAGGAATAGCGCGCCACCTGATCGTTGCTGCCCACCGCTGCCGCGTGCCGCCCGAAGGCCGCGCGGCGCATGATGACTTCGCCAAGGGTGGCGACGAGCGCGAAGACGATGATGGGCCAACTGATGCCAAGGATGCCGTCGTAGTAGATCGGGCGGATCACCGTGCGCATCCCGAAGTCGAGGCTGAGCGTGCCACCGTCGGCAAGCCAGGTCACCAGGGAACGGTAGATGCCCATCGTGCCCAGCGTGACGATGAAGGCCTCGATCCGCATGGTGGTGATCAGGAAGCCGTTGACGAACCCCGCGATCGTGCCGGCCAGCAGGGCGGCCAGCATCCCCACCAGGACCAGGGCGACGCCCGGCCCCAACGTCGGCAACAGGCCGTTCATCACCAGGATCATCAATCCGGCAATGAACGCCGCCATCGACCCGACCGACAGATCCAGCCCTCCAGACGTGATCACGAAGGTCATGCCCACGGCAATGATTCCGATGAAGGCCGAGCGCGACAGGACATTGGTGATGTTGCCCGCGCTCAGGAAATTGGAATTGAGCAGCGCGCCGACGACGATCAGGGCGACAAGCGCCAGGATCGGGCCCAGCACGCGAAGGTCGAGTTTCGCGCTCATGCTGCGTCCTTTCGGCCGTCCAGGCCGGTCGCCAGGCGGATGATGCGATCTTCGGTGATGGTGTCGCCCGAAAGCTCTCCGGCGATGCGGCCTTCGCGCATCACCAGCACACGGTCGGACAGGCCAATCACCTCCTGCATCTCCGAGGAGATGACGATGATCGACTTTCCCTCTGCCGCCAGCGCGTGGATGAATTCGTAAATCTGCTGCTTGGTGCCGATGTCGATGCCGCGCGTCGGCTCGTCGATGATGACGATCTTCGGCTGGGCCAGCATGGTCTTGGCCAGCAGCAGCTTTTGCTGGTTGCCACCCGACAGGTTGCCGACGGTCACGGCGCGGTGCGGCGCGCGGATGTCGAAATCCGCAATGGCGCGGGTCAGGGCCGCATCCTCGGCCGTCTCGTCGATCAGCAGACCGGTGAAATCCGACAGCGATTGCAGCGTCAGATTCTCCCGCATTCCCTTGGAGAGCAGCAGCCCGCGCTCCTTTCGATCTTCGGTCAGATACGCGATGCCGGCATCCAGTGCGGCACGCGGATTGGGGAAGGGTGCCTTGCCGTTCACCGACCCGGTTGCGGCGCGCAAGCCGACCAACCCCTCCATCGTCTCGGTCCGCCCCGCACCTATCAGGCCCGCCAGGCCCAGGATTTCGCCATCGTGTAGATCCAGGTCGATGCCATCGGCATATCCCGGAACAGTCAAGTTTCGAACGGTCAGGACCTTGTCGTGGCCAACCGCTCGCGTTCGCACAGGGTAAAGCGACGACACATCGCGCCCCACCATCGCCGTCGCCATCGCGTCTTCCGTCATGTCCTCCGCCGGATGCTGCCCGACGACCCACCCGTCCCGCAGGATCGTCATGCGGTCGGAAATGCGTTTTACCTCGTCCAGCTTGTGGGACGTGAACAGGATCGCGACGCCGCTCTCGCGCAGGCGATCCACCTGCGTGAACAGGCTTTCCGCCTCGCGCGCGGTCAGGACGGCCGTCGGCTCGTCCATGATGAGGACACGGGCATCGCGCGACAGGGCTTTGGCGATTTCCACCATCTGCTTGTCGGGGTTGGAGATGTCGCGCACCGTCGCCGTGGGCGACACATTGCAATCCAGACGCTTGAGCAGCGCCGATGCCTTGTCGCGCATCGCCCGCTTGTCCAGAAACAGACCCCGTTTCATCTCGTGGCCCAGAAAGATATTCTGCTCCACCGTCAGCTGTTCGGCCAGATTGAACTCCTGATGGATCAACACGACGCCCGCGGCTTCCGCTGCCTGACTGTCGGCAAAGGTAACGGCGCGGTCATTCAACAAGACCTGACCGGCGGTCGGTGCCAGGTAGCCCGACATGATCTTCATCGTCGTGGATTTGCCGGCCCCGTTTTCGCCGATCAGGGCGTGAACCTCGCCGGGGGCCAGCACGATATCGATGCCGTAAAGCACCTGCACCGCGCCGAAACTGCGATCGACCTGTTTGAGCGTAAGCTTCACAGGTCGACCCAGGCCGCGTTCTTCCGGGAGGACCGAACGCAGGCATCTATGAACCGCACACCCTTCAGCCCGTCGTGGACCGTGGGCAGCAGGTGATCGGGTGTGTGGCCGTCGCGATGGGCGACGATCAGGTCGGCGGCTTGGGAATAAAGGTTCGCGAACCCCTCCAGATATCCTTCGGGGTGGCCGGGCGGGATGCGCGTGCCGGTCGTTTCCGTGACCCCCGCGCCGCCGCGCGTCAGCTTCTGCGTCGGATGCCCGAAGGATGTGAACCACAGATAGTTCGGGTCTTCCTGCGCCCAGTCCAGCCCCCCTTTTTCGCCGTACACCCGTAGGCGCAGCCCGTTCTCGTTCCCGGGCGCCACCTGGCTCGACCACAGCATTCCGCGCGCGCCGCCGGCGTACCGCATCATCACATGGACATTGTCATCCAGACGCCGTCCTTCGACAAATGTATGGAGGTCGGCGGCCAGACTCTCGACCTCCAGCCCCGCCACGAAACTCGCCAGGTTATAGGCGTGGGTGCCGATGTCGCCGACGCAGCCGCCCGCGCCCGACCGCTCTGGGTCGGTGCGCCATTCCGCCTGTTTCAGGCCCTCGTTCTCTGCCGCTTCGGTCAGCCAATCCTGCGGATATTCCACCTGCACGACACGGATTTTGCCCAAACGGCCCGAGGCGACCATCTCGCGCGCCTGCCGCACCATCGGATAGCCGGTGTAATTATGCGTCAGCACGAACAGCGCGTTCGACTTTTCGACCGCCGTAACCATCTTCTTGGCGTCCGAAAGCGTCGATGTCAGCGGCTTGTCGCAGATCACGTGGATACCACGTTTCAGAAACTCCCGCGCCGCTGGGAAATGGACGTGGTTCGGGGTGACGATCGCCACGGCCTCGATCCCGTCCTTCAACCGCGCCTCGCGCTTGGCCATTTGCGCGTAATCGCCGTAGCAGCGCGCTTCGGCCACACCCAGTTCGGCACCCGATGCCTTCGACTTTTCAGGCGTTGAGCTGAACGCACCGGCGACCAGCTCATACCGGTCGTCGATCCGCGACGCGATGCGGTGAACGCCGCCGATGAACGCCCCCGCCCCGCCGCCGACCATGCCCAGGCGGATACGAGTCATCGGTCCAGTCCCAGCATCGCCCGGTTCGCCGCATCGTCGGCCCCCCCCGACGCAAAATCGTCGAAGGCCTTGTCGGTAACATTGATGATATGGTCGCGCACGAAGGCCGCACCTTCGCGGGCCCCGTCCTCGGGGTGCTTGATCGCGCATTCCCATTCGACCACGGCCCAGCCGTCGAAATCATTGGCCGCCATCTTAGAGAACACGGCCCCGAAGTCGACTTGGCCGTCGCCCAGACTGCGGAACCGTCCGGCCCGGTCGACCCACGGCTGATAGCCACCGTAAACCCCCTGGCGCCCCGTCGGATTGAACTCCGCGTCCTTGACGTGGAACATCTTGATCCGGTCTTTGTAGATGTCGATGTTGGCGAGATAATCCAGACACTGCAGCACGTAATGCGACGGATCGTAGAGCATGTTCGCGCGCGGATGCTGGTTCACGCGATCAAGAAACATCTCGAACGTCACGCCGTCGTGCAGATCCTCGCCGGGGTGGATTTCATAGCAGACGTCGACGCCCTGATCCTCCGCGTGGTCCAGAATGGGCCGCCAGCGTTTCGCCAGCTCGTCAAACGCGGCCTCCACCAGCCCGGCGGGCCGCTGCGGCCACGGATAGACATAGGGCCAGGCCAGCGCGCCCGAAAACGTTACATGCTGATCAACGCCCAGGTTGCGTGACGCGGTGATCGCCATCTTCACCTGATCGACCGCCCATTCCTGCCGCGCCTTGGGGTCGCCGTGCACCGAAGGGTCCGCGAAACCGTCGAACGCCGTGTCATAGGCGGGATGCACCGCGACCAGCTGGCCCTGAAGGTGCGTCGACAGGTCCGTCACCTCCACCCCATTCTCGGCTGCCTGACCCTTGAAGGTGTCGCAGTAATCCACGCTCTCCGCGGCTTGATTCAGGTCGAACAGTCGTGCGTCCCAACTGGGCACCTGCACGCCGGCATAGCCGCAATCGGCCGCCCATTTCGTGATGGCATCCCAGGAATTGAATGGTGCCTCGTCGCTGGCGAATTGTGCCAGGAACAGGCCAGGGCCCTTGATGGTTTTCATGGTCATCCTCCCGTGGTGACCCGGCGTCCTCCCCGACCCGGGTCATCATGTAATCGTTTACATGGCCGAAGACCTCTGGCAATCCTTTTCTATCCGGGGGACACGCCCACGATGGAAACCAAAGCCCGCATCGCCGACGTGGCCCGTGTCGCGGGTGTGTCGACCGCCACGGTCAGCCGCGCATTGTCGCTGCCCGACCGGGTGGGGGCCGAAACACGCGACAAGGTGCTGCGCGCCGTGGCGCAGACCGGATACCGCGTGAATTCGGCCGCCCGCGACCTGCGTTCACGCCGGGCGCGGGCGATTACGGTGCTGGTCCCGAACCTCGCCAACACGTTCTTCAGCCGCATCATCGCATCCGTGCAGGAAGTGGCCGACGCCGCGGGCCTTACGGTTCAGATTTCGGACAGCATGGTCGAAGGCCCGCGTCTGCACACCTTCGGGCGCGACGGCCGATCCGACGGGATCCTTCTGCTCGACGGAACGCTCGACGCGCAGACGGTCGCGGGCTGGGGCGTGCCGGTGGTGATGGTCTGCGAATGGCTGGACGCACCGGGCATGCCGGGCGTGGGCACCGACAACGTCGCGGGCATCGGCCTGGCCGTCGGGCATTTGGCGGCGTTGGGCCACCGCGATATCGCCTTTCTGGGGGGACCGGCGGGCAATGTGTTGTCGGACGCACGCGGGCAGGGGTACGTCGATGCGATGGCCCGGTCGGGCCTGACGATCCGCCCGCAGGATCGTCTGGACGGGGATTTCACGATGGAAAGCGGGGCCCGCGCCGCCCATGTCTGGGCTGCCACGCCGGAATCGGCAACCGGCGTCGTCTGCGCCTCCGACGAATCCGCGCTTGGCTTCATCAGCGAATGCGACCGGCTGGGCCTGCGCTGCCCCGACGATGTCAGCGTGGTGGGCTTCGACGACATCGAATTCTCGGATCGGTTCATCCCGCCGCTGACGACCGTGCATCAGCCGCGCGCCGCGTTCGGGCGGCAGGCGGCGGAACTTCTGGTCGCCGCCCTTCAAAACGGCGTCCCCCTTCCGACGCAACGCACGATCATCGCGTCCCACTTGGTCGTGCGCGGCTCCACCGCGCGCCGTTGACGTTTGGTCGCGTCTGACGCATCGTCACGCCGCACCGCAGCATCGTCGGGGGATTCCATGGCGACCATCATCACCATCGCACAGCAGAAGGGCGGGTCGGGCAAGACGACCTTCACCGCGCACGTCGCGTGCGAACTGGCCGCGCGGGGGCACCGCGTCGCCCTTCTGGACGTCGATCCGCAGGGGTCGCTGGGCCGCTGGTTCATGACCCGGTACGAACGCACCGGGGGATTGAAGGGGGATATCACCTTCTCAACCTCGTCGGCCTGGGGCGTGACGTTCGAATGTTCCAAATATCGCGACGACTACGATTTTGTCCTGATCGACACGCCCCCCAAGATCGACAATGACCTGAAGCCCGCGCTGCGAATCGCCGATCTGGTGCTGGTGCCCGTCTCCGCCTCTCATGTGGACCTCTGGGCGACCGAAGGCGTGCTGGACCTGGCCGAACGGGAGGGGAAGCGCGCGCTTGTCGTGCTCAACCGGGCCCGGTCGGGAACCCGCCTGTCGCATCAGGTGCTGGACGCGATCGCCAAATTGAACGCCGACCCCGCAAAGACGGTCCTCAATCAACGCGTCGCCTACGCGGAAGCCTTGGGTCATGGGCAGGGGGTCTGCGAATTTCCGGGGGCCAAGGCCGCTGCGGACGAAGTGGCGAAACTGACCGACGAGATTCTGGCGCGCCTGGACCCTTAGCGCCACAGATGGGCATAGGAGGCGAGGGCCCCCTGCGCCTTGGCCAAGATCCGGTTCGCCGGGCCGGGGGACGGAACGGGACCATGCGTCAGCCGGTGCACGATTGCCTCCACCGGGGCGGCGGTTCCCGTCACCGGGTCGTAGTATCGCGGGTAATCGATCAGGACCGCGTGGATCAACGCGGTCAGCGACGGGCGGGCCGCCTTGCGTCGTGCCGGTGTACGTCCAAGATCCGCCGTCAGTCCCCAGCCCGCATAGAACGGCGCGCCCAGCGTGGTGACCGGCACCTCGCGCAGCAGCGCCTCGAACCCCAGCAGCGATGTCATCGTCCAGACGGCAGCGGCCCGTTCGATCAACGCGACCGGGTCCGCCTGTGCCGCGACCAAATCGGCATCTGCGGCATCGATCGCCCCGTCACGCAGCCCCGCCTCCACGTCCGGGTGGGGCTTGTAGACGATAAGGGCATCGGGGTTCGCCCGGCGCGCCGCCGACAGAAGAGTTGCGTTGTCGGCCACCTCCGACGTGCCCAGCCGGATCGACGCATCGTCGGCCACCTGACCCGGCACCAGAAGGATCGGGCCGTCCGGCAGATCGGGCAGGGACCGCGCCAGATTATATTTCGTCAGTCGCGCGGCAACGATCGCGCGGCGCAGGTCGTCGGCACGGCGCAGGGCCCCGGGCGGCATGCGGCTGGCGCGGACGATGGCATCCTCCAGATCCGACGGACGGGACGGGTCAAAATACATGCCCCTGCGGTCCAGCACCAGCGACATCGGCGGAATCAGATCCGCGCCAAGGCCCCGCGACCGCAGAAACCCGTCTTCCAGGCGGGTGACATCCGCCGCAGGGGACAACTGGTTCAGATCGGTCATCGGGGCCTCCGTCGCCGCACCCCAGGCCAAAGCACGACACGAAGGATCTTCGCGGTACGTCACCGCTTTCGATAGAAACCGCCGCAACGGCGCGCGTTTCCACAGGCGCATATCGGGGGCGGACCAGCCGTCCCGATCCTCCCGCCAGGCGCGGGCACGCGCCTGCAGGATGCGCACGACGTCGATGGGCGCGCAAAGCCGGTCGCGGTGCGGGTCATAGAACTTCGGATAAAGCACCATCGCCCCCGCGATCAGCTGCGTGCGCGACAATTTGCGGTGACGACGATCCAGCGGATTGCGGTCGTCGTCCAGACCCCAACCGGCATAGAACGGCTGCCCGAAGGTGACGGGTCGATGGCCGTGCAGGATCGCCTCGAACCCCATCTGGCTGCTGACGGTATAGACGCGCGTCGCCCCTTGCAGCAGCGTCGCGGGCGGGATCGGTCGGGTTTCCAGCATCGCGCCGAAGACGGCGTCGGCGTCGGAATAATGCCCTTCGCGGTGGCCAGCGGCAGTTTCGGGGTGGGTCTTGATGACGATGCGCGCGCCGGGGTTCTCCTCCCGCGCGATCAGGAGCATTTCGCGGAATGTCGCCTCCGATGCGTTGCCCAACCGGATCGACGCGTCGCCGCGCGTCTGATCCACGACCAGCACATAACCGGGGTCGGGCGGGGCCAGGTCGGTCCGGGTGGCGGCGTATTTCGTGACACCCGAGGCGGCCCATTCCTCCATCAGCGCCCGCGTTCTCGCGATCAGGTCGCCGTCGTCGAAATCGTGGGTCGCAAGCAGCGTTTCCAATTCCGACGGGGTGCGACTGTCGAAATATGCGCCGTGCCGGTCCAGGGTCAGCGACAGCGTCGGCTCTCCGGCGCGGCCGGGATGCAGGGATCGCAGAAACCCGTCCTCCACCCGCAGGATCGGCGCGTTGAGCCGTGCCGCCACCGCCTCCGCCCGCGCTGCCGTGCCGGCGTGACCCCAGGCGGCCACGACCTCGCCCTTGCGGGGCAGGCCGGGTTTCAAATCGACGCCCGCCAGCCAGGCGATGCGGCGGATGCGATGTCCGAAGAACCCGCCCGAGACGAAGCGCGCCGTAAGCGGCGTCCCGGACGGGGCCATGTCAGAGGCCGGTAACGGTGTTCGCAGCACTCGTGACCGTGCCCAGCGACCCGAACAGCGCAGAGACGGAGCGGTTCCATGCCACGATCGGCGCTTCGGTCACATAGATGGTATCGCCGTCGCGGATGACAAAGTCGCGCGCGTCGAACATGCCGTTCGGCTCCGTCAGGTCCAGGACATAGACGACCCGCTGCGTCCCGATCAGATCGTCGCGGCCCATGACGGCGGCGGCGATTTCCTGCGGCTCGTTGCGGAAGACGAAGACGCCCGTGGGGTTGGCCAGGTTCGCGTTCAGACCGCCGACCTGCGCCAGCGCCTCGATCGCGGTGATGACCTCGGTCTCGAATTCCAGCCGGTTTTGCGTGCCCGTGGCCCCTAGCACGGAAAACGCGCGGGTGTCTTCTTCGACAAAGATGGTGTCGCCGTTGCGCAGGGCGATATCCATGCCGGGGTTCTTGAACAGGTCCGACAGATACGCGGTTTCCGTCCGATTGCCGCGCTTGACGTTGACCAGCGCGATATCGGGTTCGATCGCGACGCCACCTGCGGCGGCGATCATGCCCGTCAGGGTGCGGGTGGGCCGTTCGATCGGAAACACACCTTGCGTGGCCGTGCCGCCAACGACGTTCACCGTCGCCCCGTCCCCCGCCAGACGGCGCACGACGACCTGCGGATCGGGGGTCTGTTCGTCCAGACGGCGGGTGATCAGGCGGCGCAGTGCCTCGGGCGTGTTTCCGGCCGCGCGCAGACGCCCGGCGTAGGGGATGAAGATCATCCCCGACGCATCCACCTGCACCTCGTCGATCAGGGATGCCGATGCGCCGGCATTGGTCAAAAGCCCGTCCTCGACGTTTTCATAGATGATCAGGCCAAGGGTATCGCCCGGCCGGATCGTGTCGGCACCAAGCAGGCCCGCATGGGCGAATTCGCTGCTGAACCCCAGGGCCGGGGTGACGGCCGTGGCCGCGGTGACGCGGGGGTTGACCGCGACGATGAAGGCGTCGCCGCCATTCAGGACGCTGCCTTGAAAAATCTCTCGTTTATTGGGGCCCGACCGGGGCAGCGTCCCGCAGGATGCCACCAGGGTCAATGCCAGGAACAGGGCGATGGATCTCGCCGTCCGGGTTGCCTGCTTGCTCACGTGCTCTGCCTTTCGTTCCGCCCCTTGCCGTCCTGCGAAGGTTGTCCTTCGTCCGGGCGCGGGGCTTCGGGTTTCCGCGCCTATCCTGACACGACTTTCAAGTTCTGCCGGGGCGCGGGTTTTCCCGTCGCCAGGCGATCGTAGGGGTCGAGGTCGGACAACATCATGTCCACCACCTGACGCAGCAGCTGTCGCCGCCCGCGCGAGGAATAGAAGCCGCCGGCCACCTGACTGGTTTCCAGCAGATAGTGGCGGTAATCGCGGTATGCGCGGCTGTCGGGCCGCTGCGGATCGGCGAAGAATTCGTCCAGCGGCTGATCGGACACGAACTCGGGCTTGTCATAGACCGACCGGCCCAGCGCCTTGACCGGCAGACCGCGCCACAGCGCCTGTTGGGCAGCGGTCGAATTGACCGTCACCGCAGACCGCGCCTCGTTCATCAGGCTGGCCAGTTTGCCGCCCCGCAGGTAATGCACCCGCCCGTCCAGACCGTAGTGCTGTACCAGGCGTGTGATCGTGGCGCGCACCGGCGCGCGGCCATCCTCCAGCGGATGGGCCTTGAGGACCAGATGGTGATGCGTCGGCGCGCCCTTGGCAAAGCCGTCGACCACTTCCTCCAGGAAGTCCGTCATGGAGGCATAGGGCGAATGGGCGCGAAAACTGGCGTCATGCTCCAGCTGCATCAGGCACAGGTGATAGGGAAACCCGCCATGGGTGATCCGCCGGGTCGAAATCTTCCGTTCCAGCGCGGTGAACGGCATCGTGACCAGGCGGCGCAGATACAATCGGAATTCCTTGAACACCGTGATATCCCGGTGGGAGCGGTAACGAGCATAGCGGCCAGGCCGCGACACCACGAACCAGTGGTAAAGCATCCCGTAGAACACGTGATGGCGCATGTCGCCCCAATGGGCAGGCGCGTCGGGCAGGTCGAGGTCCAGTTCGGCCAGCGCGGCCCGCATCTGCGGCACGGTCTTGTCCATCAGGCGCGAATGGGCGTTTGACCCACCGCGTTCATAACTGACCCACCAGGGCCGCAGATAGCCTTCTTCAAAGACGTGGACGGTGATGTCGCGCCGCCTGGCGACCTCGATCGCATCGGCGTGGATCGCGCGGACGTCGCCGTAGAGCACCAGATCGGTGATGCCTTTCGCCCCCATCAGCGTGTCGCAGGTCGCGGCCCAGTCGGTAGCGTCGCCCTGAAACGGGATCAACGTCCGCCGATCGGACCAGAATACCTCATCCCCCCGGTTGAACCCCACGCGCCACGTCTCGCAGCCCGCCGACCGCAGCAGGGCTGCCAATCGGTGGAAAAAGGGCCCGTGGGGCCCCTGCAGAAACAGGAATCGGCGCGTTGGACGCATTTCGCCCCTCGGAATTGTTCGCCCTTTTATCCGACGCCGCGTTGGCAGGGGAAAGGCGCGTTTGTGTCACGATTGGGGCACTTGCGGCCCGGGCGACACGGTTCTAGCTGAGGATGACAGGAGGATCGCCCATGTTCACAGGCATTGTAACAGATATCGGAACGATCCGCGCGCTGGAACGTCGCGGCGACCTGCGGGCCCGCATCGGCACCGCCTATGACCCGAGCGGCATCGATCTGGGCGCGTCCATCGCCTGCGACGGCTGCTGTCTGACGGTGGTGGACCGGGGGGCCGACGACAGGGGCGGCTGGTTCGACGTCGACGTCAGCGGCGAAAGTCTGTTAAAGACCGCGCTGGGTGCCTGGGACGTCGGCACCCGCATCAATCTGGAGCGCAGCCTCAAGGTCGGGGACGAATTGGGGGGGCACATCGTGTCGGGCCACGTCGATGGCACGGCCCGCATCCTGTCGATCACGCCGGAAGGCGATTCCAAGCGCTATCTGTTCGAGGCACCCAAGGCCCTGGCCCGCTTCATAGCGCCCAAAGGATCCGTCGCACTGCAGGGCACATCGCTGACGGTCAACGAGGTCGATGGCGCGACCTTCGGCGTCAACCTGATCCCGCACACGCAGGAGGTGACGACATGGGGCACCATGGCGGCGGGCGATGCCGTCAACCTGGAGATCGACACTTTGGCCCGTTACGTCGCACGCTTGGCCGAAGCCGGGGGCTGACGCGTCAGGTCAGGCGCGCGGTCAGGATCTTCACGCCCGCCGCCCCGAAAGCGGCGGCGAAGACCGCCTCGAACGGGCGGCGCAGGCGGACATAGGTCCGCGTCATCGCAGGCACAGAAAACAGCAGCGCATAGCCGTGGAACGTCAGCGCGCTCTGCACCCCGACGGCGGCGATCACGATCGCCAGATCGGCGGGGGCCGCCCCGGGCGGAATGCCGATTGCGTAAAGCGATCCGAAGAACAAAACCGCCTTGGGGTTCGTCAGATGCAGGGCCAGCCCCTTGAAGAACAGGCCGCGCGCGGTCCCCGACAGCGCCGTCGTCGCAAGGGCCCGACGCGATAACGCGGACCGCGCCGATTTGAACGCCAGCCACATCAGGTACCCCGCGCCGACATAGCGCACGACCTCGAACATCCAGGCATTCGCCAGCATAACCGCCCCCAGTCCGAACGCCGCCGCGACCGACCACGTCAGGGATCCGCAGGTGATCCCCGCCGCCAGCGCCAGCCCCGCGCGCCGCCCCCCACCGGGCGACATGGCTGTGCCCGCGATGGCCAGCGTCGCCGGTCCGGGGCTGGCCCCCGCAACCAGGGCCGCCAGCAGGATCAGGGTCAGGTCGATGTCCATGGTGTCGTCCCTTGCGGATCTGCGGCTCCGGCCAGTGAAGCCGACAGCGCCCCGCCTGTCGACTGACCGCGTCGCCCGGTCGGGGTTGCAAGGGGCGGGACGGCATGCGCCAATGCGCCATGACCCGTACATTCCCCGGCATCGGCCATAACTCCGGCCAGGACTTCGATGGCTACACCGGTCGCCTGCACCAATGGCGCAAGGCGCGCCGCGCGCTGATCCCGAACACCATCCCGGTGGAGGTGGTGCGGACGCGCCTGCGCCGGGCGGCGGCGATCGGGCTGGATTACGGCACCTACGCCTCGATCCGCGCGGGCACGGGGCGCGACATTGCCGCCCTTTTGTTTTCGTCCAACGCGCTGGGCATGATCCGGCAGGCGGAAATGGACGCAACGAAATCCGCCAAACTTGCGCGCGTCGCGGCCGATCGCGGCGTGTTGGTCCACCGCCCCTGGGTCGCGGCGGCGATCCCGCCCCTCGACTTTGCCGCCGAAGCCCCGCTTTTTACGGAAAGTTGGAGCGATATGCGCGCCCGGCTGCGCACCGTCCTGCGCGACCGGAACGTGCCGGCGGATGCCGTTCTGCTGGTTGGCGACACGGCGTTCGAGGCAAGCTGGTGCGCGGCCCTGCGCGCCGGCGGCTACCTGACTTCAGACAGATATTTCGGAGCGGCCCCATGACACGCGACACCCCCCTGGCCCTGATCACCGGCGCATCGGGGGGAATCGGCCGCGCCTTCGCCGAAATCCACGCGGCACGCGGCGGCGACCTGATCGTCACCGCCCGCAGGCAGGCCGAGCTCGACACGCTCAAATCCGCGCTGGAATCGGCGCATGGCGTCTCCGTCACCCCCGTCGCCGCCGATCTGGGCACGCCCGAAGGGTTGGCGACCGTTCTGGCCGCCTGCGAAGGGCGCGAGATCGGCATCCTGATCAACAACGCGGGCTTCGGCGGGCGCGGTGATTTCGTGACGCGGGTCATCTCCGACGACCTTGCCATGATCGACCTCAACATCGGCGCATTGGTGCAATTGTGCCATGCCGTGGGGCAGCGCATGGTCGAACGCGGATCGGGTCGCATCCTGAACGTCGGCTCCACCGCCGGAATGATGCCCGGGCCGCTGCAGGCGACGTATTTCGCGACCAAAGCCTTCGTGAACAGCTTCTCCCAGGCGCTCGACGACGAAATGCGGCCCAAGGGCGTGACCGTCACCGTCCTGGCCCCCGGATATGTGGAGACGGGCTTCGCGTCGCGCGCCGACCTGTCGGACACGCCGCTGACCAAATCGGGGGCGACCCCGCAGGATGTCGCCAGCTTCGGCTACGACGCGATGATGGACGGCAGGCTGCATGTGGTGAACGATGCGAAACTGTCATTCCTGACCAATTGGGTGATCCCGTTCCTGCCGCGCCGCCGCGTGCTCAAGATGGTGCGCGACATGCAGACCAAGTGAGCGGATCTGCCGCCCCGTCGCCTCTGGCCCTGACGCGCAACGACGGCTAGGTCTGGGACCGCAGCAGGAGGTGCCCATGGCCGAACCCATCCCATTCGAAGCCCCCGGACCGGTGGAATCCGAATCCCGCGATGTCATCTCCTCGGTCGAGGAGATCATCGAGGACGCGCGCAACGGGCGCATGTTCATTCTGGTCGATCACGAAGATCGTGAGAACGAGGGCGATCTGGTCATTCCCGCACAAATGGCCACACCCGACGCGATCAACTTCATGGCGACCCACGGGCGCGGCCTGATCTGTCTGACGCTGACGGGCGACCGGATCGACGCGCTGGGCCTGCCGCTGATGGCGTCGCAGAATTCCAGCCGCCACGAGACGGCCTTCACCGTCTCGATCGAGGCACGCGAAGGCGTGTCCACCGGCATTAGCGCGGGCGACCGCGCCCGCACCGTTTCCGTGGCGATCGACGCGTCCAAGGGCGCGGCCGACATCGCCACGCCGGGCCATGTTTTCCCGCTGCGCGCGCGCGACGGCGGCGTTCTGGTCCGCGCGGGCCACACCGAGGCGGCGACGGACATCGCGCGGCTGGCCGGGCTGAACCCCTCGGGCGTCATTTGCGAGATCATGAAGGACGACGGCGGCATGGCGCGCCTGCCCGACCTCGTGGCCTTCGCGCAGCTGCACGGGCTGAAGATCGGGACGATCAGCGATCTCATTTCCTACCGCCGCCGCCACGACAACTTGGTGAACGCCGGCGAGGCGCGGCCCGTCACGGCCAAGGTGGGCGGCGAATGGCTGATGCGGATCTTCACCGACGAGACGATGGGGGCCGAGCACATCGTCCTGACCAAGGGCGATGTTTCTAGCGACGCGCCGCTGCTGGTGCGGATGCATGCGATGAACCCGCTGGAGGATGCGCTGGGCGTCGGCGACAGCGATCTGGCCGGGGCGATGCAGGTCATCGCCGATGAAGGCCGGGGCATCGTCGTGCTGCTGCGCGACACTGAGATGAAGTTGGACGAAGGCGGCGTTTCCCCGCGCAAGCTGCGCCAATATGGGTTGGGCGCGCAGATCCTGGCCGCCCTCAACGTCCACGAGATGGAGCTGGTGACCAATTCCGGCGCGCCGCGCATCGTGGGCCTTGAGGCTTATGGCCTGACCATCACCGGCACGCGGCCCATCCCGAAGGACGACTGACATGGCCGGACATTCCGACAACGAACTGGCCCTGCCGACGTTCGACAAACCCTGCAAGGTTCTGATCGTCATCGCGCCTTACTACGGTGCCATTTCGACCGCGCAGCTGGCATCGGCGCGCGCCGTGATCGAACGGGCGGGGGCCACCCACGACACGGTGGAAATGCCCGGTTCGCTGGAAATCCCGACCGCCATCGGCATCGCCCACCGCCAGGCCGATTTCGACGGATACGTGGCGCTGGGTTGCGTGATCCGGGGGCGGACGTCGCATTACGATGTGGTCGTGAACGAAAGCGCGCGCGCCATCGCCACGCTGGGCCTGGCGGGGGCCTGCATCGGCAATGGCATCATCACGGTCGAGAATATGGAACAGGCCGAGGAACGCGCCGACGCCGACCGACTGGATACGGCGGGGGCTGCGGCACAGGCGGCCCTGCACCTGATCGCGTTGCAACGGTCGATGAAGAAGGCCGACACCGGCATCGGCTTCAAACCCGGAAGCTTTCAGCATGACGGCCCGACCAAGACCGACCCGACGGTCGCCTGACCTCAGCCAAAGCCGTAGTAGGCCATTACGCGATTGTACCAATGCCCCTCGATCCGGTTGCCGACCTCGTGCAGGTCCGGCGCATCGGCCGCCGTGGCTGCCTCGCAGGTCAGATGGATCGTCTTCGCGTCCCAGTCGATGCGCGCGACCGCCTTCGACGGCACGACCCGCTGATGCGCCCCGGCGGGGTCGCGCAGAACCAGCATCTCGACGCGGTGCGCGCCGATGTCGATCACCGGGTCGATCACGCTGCCGGCCTTCTGTCCGTCCGACCCGACGACCGCCATGCGGTCCATGTCGGACGCGCGGACCAACGGGCCGGTTCCTTCCGCGGCGGCGACATCCGCCGCATCCGGCAGGGTGTCGGGCGCACACAGCACCGCCACAGGACCGTCCGACCCCGGCGCCTCCGCATCGGCCTTCGACAGGGCCGTCGGCCAGCGTCCCGTCGACAGGTCGGGCGTCCCGAAGGCGTCGATGCGCACCGCGCAGCCCTGTTTTGCGAACCATCCGCCCAGGCGGGTGACCACATGGGTCGCGGTCTGATCGGCCCGCGCCAGCAGGATATCGACCACGCCGTGATCGGCCCCGTCGTCGCCCGCAACGGTGAGGGAGGTGAGATCGCGCAGACGGATCAGCATGGAGCACTCCTGACGCTAGGTAAGTCTTGGGACGCTACCCGACCGGCGCGGCCTGTGGCAACAGCGCCCGGTGGTCCGACCATCGCTTGACGCCCCCGGCCCGCGCGCCTAATCCGCGCCCATGGATCAGATGACCCCAGACGAGAAGCGCGCGCTCAAGCGCCGGATGAAATCCGCATCCCGGCTCTATGCCGTGCAGGCCCTGTTCCAGATGGAATCCGCAGGTCAGACGGTCGACAAGGTGCAGGTCGAATTCGAGACCCACCGCTTCGGCATGGTGACCGAGGAGGGGGCCTTCGAGGAGGGCAATCCGACCGTGTTCCGCGCCCTGCTGGAATCCGCCGTCACGCATCAGGCCAAGATCGACCAGATGACCGACCGCGCGCTGGTGGCGAAATGGCCGCTGGGCCGCATCGACCCGACCCTGCGGGCGTTGTTCCGCGCCGCCGGGGGCGAAATGCTGGACCACGACACGCCGCCCAAGGTCGTGATCAACGAATTCGTCGAAGTGGCGCGCGCGTTCTTTCCCGCAGGCAAGGAAGCCGGCTTTGTGAACGCCGTCCTCGACCACATGGCGCGCGAGGCGAAGCCCGACGCCTTCTAGGCCAGCCGCCGCCGCCGCGGCATCGCCAGCCCCACGATAAGCCAGACCGTCACCAGCACCGCCAGCGTCCCCGCCAGGAACGCCAGCAGCACCGCGCCGGTGCCGTCGCCCGGCATCAGCGGGGCCAGCGGCGACCAGACCGCGCCGGTGATCAGATGCAGGCCCAGCGTGGCAAACCCCCAGACCGCGATCGCCGTGCCCAGCAACAACCCGATCAGCCCCGCACCGCGCCCCCTGGAGCGCAGCGGCAGGCGCAGCAGGCGACGCAGCGCCGTGACCAGTCGCGCGAAATCGTTGCCCATCAACAAGATCGCCGGCACCAGCAGCAGCACGAGGATCATGCCAAACCCCAAACCGTACGCCAGCGTGATGACCGTGGGCCGCAGAAACTGCGCCTGGCTGGAGGATTCGTAGAGCAGGGGGGCCAGCCCCAGAACCGTCGTCAGCGTCGTCAACAGGATCGGGCGCAGACGGTCGCACACCGCATCCACGATCGCCGGGCGCAGCGCGCGGTCCTTGGCATATTCGTCCACCGTCGTGACCAACACGATGGAATCGTTGATGATGATGCCGGTCATCCCGATCAGGCCCACGACCGAGAACATCGACAGCGGCACCTCCCACCACCAATGGCCCCAGATCGCCCCGATCAGGCCGAAGGGGATCACGACCATGATGGCACCCGGCCGCGTCCAGCTGGAAAAGATCCACGCCAGCACGAGGTAGATGCCCAGCAGGCACGCCACCAGGCCCAGCGCCGCGTCGGTCAGGAACTCCTGCTCCTGCTCGGCCAGGCCACCCAGCGAATAGGCCACCTGAAACCGCGTCGCGATTTCGGGCAGGATGTCCGACGACAGCGCCTCGATGATGGCGTTGGCGCGGGCCGGGTCGTCCTCGGAAATCTCGCCCGCGACGGTCACCACCTGCACCCCGTTGTCGCGCTGGACCGTGGCGAACCCCGATTCGACCCGCACCGTCACGATGTCGGACAGGGCCACGTCCCCCCCCGACGGCGCGGCCAGCCGCAGCGTATCGAGGAAATCGGCGCGCACCTCTCCCTCGGCCAGTTCCACCCGGATCTCGCCGGTGCGCGGGCCGGCGGGGAAGGTCGTCGCCTCGATCCCGTTGAGACGGTTGCGCAACGTCGTTCCCAGCGTGTCGATGTCGAATCCCAGCGCCTCGCCCTGCGGCGTCAGGTTCAGGATCAATTCGTCCTTGTCGAACGGCAGGCTGTCCTCCACCGCCGACACTTCGGGGAATTGCGCCACGGCGGTCTTCAACGCTTCGGCCGCGTCCTTCAGGGTCGCCGATCCGGCCCCGAAGAAATCCACCGACAGCGAGTCGCCGCCCGGACCGGACCGCCAGCCGCGAAAGCTGATCTCTTCGGTCAGGGGCAGTTGTTGTGCCGTCTCCTGCAATTCACCCACGAACTGGAAACTGGAGTAGGGGCGCAAATCCGCGTCGATCAACTCGATGGAAATCGCACCCAGCTGATCCGCATCCTTGTCATCCGCCGAGGGCAGGGGCCGACCGGAATTGCCACCGATCTCGGCCAGAACGTACGCCAGCGGATTGGTGCCGTAGCGTTCGGCGTAATCCTCGCCCAAGGCTTCGGTCGCGCGCTGCATTTCGCGCATCTGCGCCAGCGTGTCTTCGCGCGTGGCCCCGTCGACCATGGCAAAGTTGCCGGTGACCGACCCGCGCTCGGGCGAGTTGAAGAACCGCCACTGCACGTCCCCCCCGATCAAAAGCGCCACCTGCGTCGCCAGCAGCAGAACCGCCGACGCCGCAACCGGATACCGCGCCCAAAGCGCCAGCCGCACCAACGGGCGGAACACCGTCTCGCGCGTCCAATCGAAGCCGCGCGTGACCGTGTGCGACACGATGTCGATGCCGTGCCGCGACAGGCGGGCCAGCATCCGCGGCCAGGCGTCCGGCCCGGCAAGGACGCTGTGATACGCCAGCAGGCCCCAGGTCGCCGCGACCCCGACCGCGACGAAGGGCACCGAAAATGCGATGGCCAGCGCGTCGTCCACAACACCCAGCAACTCCGCCGCCAGCGTCAGCGCGAAGGCGATCACCAGCGTCAGAACGGGAAACAGGATCAGCGCCGCCGCCGCACCCGTGACCGCGCGCGCCGCACTGAACCCCTTGGGTGCCCGCGATGCCAAGGCCCCGGCCATGTGATGGGGCAGGATCAGGAAGCATTCGATCAGCGACGCGATCAGCACGACGATGACGGTAAAGGGAATGTCGATGATGAGATCGCCGAACCGCCCCCCGATGGCGACCAGACCGAAGAACGCGATCACCGTGGTCAGCGTGGCGGAAAAGACCGGCGTGAACATGCGGCGCGCGGCGTTTTCGGCGGCCGTCTTGGGGTCTTCGCCCAAGCGGGTATGTCGGAAGTCGGCGTGTTCACCCACCACGATGGCATCGTCCACCACGATGCCCAGCGTGATGATCAGCGCGAAAAGCGAGATCATGTTGATCGTGATCCCCGCCGCCCACATCAACGCGATGGCCGACAGCATCGCGACCGGAATCCCCGCCGCGACCCAGAACGCCGTGCGCGCGTTCAAAAACAGGAACAAGAGCGCCACCACCAGGGCCAGGCCCATCAGCGCGTTGTCGATCAACAGGCTGATGCGGCCGGTGATGGCTTCGGTCCGCGTGCGGATCAGCTCGATCTTCGTGCCCTCCGGGGCGTCGCGCATGATGTCTGCGGCAACCTCCTCCACCACGCGCTGCAAGGCGATGGCGTCGCCGATGGCCGAGCGGTCGACCCGCACCGAAATCGCCGGATCGTCGCCCACGAAATAGGCGCGGTCGCGGTCGATACCTCCGGCCGTCACGCGCCCCACCTCGCCGATGGTCAGGGCGGTGCCGTCGGTCTGGCGGCGCATCACGATGCTGGCGATGTCGGCGGCGTCGCGCCGGGCGGTGCCGGTGCGCACGCGGGCGTTCGCGCCGGTCACGTCGCCCGCCGGGTCGGCCTGCGCTTCGGCGGCGATGGCCTCGGCGATGTCGGCCATCGACAGGTCGTATTGGATCAGGTTGGCGGTCGGCACCTCCACCACCACCTCGGGGGCGGCCACCCCGCGGATAGAGGTGCGGGTAACGCCTTCGCCGAACAGCTTCAGGACGAATTCATCGGCAATGCGGGCCAGTTGATCGACGCCGACAGGGCCGGTGACGATCACGTCGGTAACGCGGTCGCGCCAACGGCCCTGACGGACCTCCGGGTCCTCGATCCCCTCGGGCAGGCCCGACACCCCGTCGATGGCCGCCTGCACGTCGTCGGCCGCGGCGGCCACGTCGATGCCCGGCTCGAACTCCAGGGTGATCGACGCGTTGCCTTCGCGCGATGTGGCCGAACTGTCGGCAACCCCGTCGACCGCCAGAAGCGCGGGCTCCAGAAGCTGTACGACGCCTCGGTCCACATCCTCTGCGCCGGCCCCGTCCCAGGCGACGGATACGGTGATGTCCTCGACGATGACGTCGGGAAAGAACTGCGCGCGCATGTTGGGGATGGCCATCGCACCGGCGGCCAGCATCAGCACCAGCAGAAGGTTGGCGGCCGTGCGGTGGCGGACGAAATACCCCAGGATGCCCATCAGCCGCCCATCCGGGATTCGAGTTGTTCGACCATTTCAGCCGGCACTTCCTCATCCTCCAACTGCGCCAAAAGGCGGGCCTTGCGGGCGTCCGGGATGCGGGTGTTTGCCTGCACGAAGGCCTTGAGCCGCGCGCGGCGTTCGGGGTCCAGCGTGACGAGCGCGGGCGCTTCGGGGGCCGCGCCGGGGCGCAGGGGGCGGACCTTGATGCCGATGCCCAGCGCCGGGGTCCGCTCGGCCACGATGTCGCGCCCGCCGATGCGCCCTGCCACCAGCACGTCGTCGCCCTGGCGGCGCAGCAGATCGACCTCGATCTCCTCCAGCCGGTCTTCGTCGCCCAGGGCCAGCACGGTTGATTGTGGCGACAGGGCAGTGGCGGGCAGGCGGATCGCACGCGCGATCGCGGGCTCCTCCACTTCGACGCGCAGGAAATCGCCGGGTCGGAAGCCTTCGGCGCTTTCCAATGTGGCAAAGACGCGCCGCCCGGTCTGGGTATCGCCGACCGTGGCGCTTTCGCGGATGACGGTGCCGTCTGTGGCCAGCGTCAGGCCCTGCACGTCCAGCACGGCGCGGATCGGCGCGCCGATCAGCCGCCCCCGGTCGTCCAGAAGGCGGGCGTGCTGCGCCGTGGACAGGTTGAACACCACCTCCAGATCCGTTGGATCGACCAGCGTGGCGACCTGTTCGTTTGCCGACACCAGCCCGCCCAACAAGACGGACACGTCGGACAATTGTCCGTCGAAGCCCGCCACGACGGTGCGGTCCGACAGGTCGCGGTCGGCGTTGTCGCGGGTGATCGCGGCGCGTTCGATGGCCAGGCCCGCGCTGTCGATGCGGGTCTGCGCCTGCGCGATGGCACCGCGTCGGGTCAGGATGGTCTGTTCGGCCGCCGACAGGGCGAGTTCGGCGGCCTCCACCGCGGCGGTCGACCCGACGCCGCGTTGCGACAGGTCCTGCTGGCGGCGCAGGGCGGCCGATTGCAGATCGCGCTGCGCTTCGGCCCCCGCCAGCTCCGACTGGGCCAGGGTCAGTGCACGCTCGGCGTCGCGCAGCTCCGCCTCGGCCCCGGCCAGTTCGGCGCGGGCGACGGCCAGATCCGCCTCGGCTTCGGAAGGGTCGATGCGCAGCAGGGTCTGGCCGGCGGTCACGGTGCCGCCATCCTCGAACCCCGGCGCAAGCTCCACCAGGCGCCCGGCGGAGGGGGCGCGCAGTTCCAGGACGCGGCGCGCGCGAACCTCGCCGAAGGTGGTCAGGATGGGTGTGATCGTCTCGGGCGCTGCGGTCAGGACGTTCGCCGCCAGCACCCTTTCGCGCGACGGAGGGCCGTCGTCTTCGCGGTTCTCAAGCTCCTGCAAGGCCAGATACGTGATCTGCCCGGCCCAAGCCAGAAGGCCCGCCGTCAGGGCGAGGAGGAACAGACCGACGAGGCTGCGACCGAAAAAGCGCATGGAAACTCCGCTGTGGGGCGTGTTGCGATAGATAAGACATAGCACGCGCTTGCCAACACACACGTGCGCACAGCGACATTCCGTCGTCGGGCGGCGTGAAAAACCCGGATAGTGCCGGTTTCGCTGCGAAACGATAAGACCCGGAAAATTAACGAATAATTAACTCGGGCACGACTTGCGGCGCAGATGTTCGTCCAGGCGCGGCATGATTTCCACGAAGTTGCAGGGCTTGTGGCGGTAGTCGAGCTGATGGACCAGGATTTCGTCCCAGGCGTCGCGGCAGGCCGAGGGCGAGCCGGGCAACGCGAACAGATAGGTGCCGCCCGCCACCCCCGCGCAGGCCCGCGACTGCACGGCCGACGTGCCGATCTTCTTCATGCTGACGATGGTGAACATCGTGGCAAAGGCGTCGATTTCCTTGTCGTAGACGTCGCGGTGCGCCTCGACCGTGACGTCGCGGCCCGTCAGCCCCGTGCCACCGGTGGTCAGCACGACGTCGACAGCATCCTCGCCGATCCAGCGGGTCAGATGCTCGGCGATGCCGACGCGATCATCCGGGGTCATCGCGCGGTCCGCCAGCACGTGCCCTGCCGCGGTCAGACGGTCGACCAACGTATCGCCCGAACGATCGTCGTCCGCCGTCCGGGTGTCGGACACCGTGAGCACCGCGATGCGGCAGGGCAGGAATGTGCGGTCGGTCACTGCGATCTCCGGATGTGATGGGTGAGCGCGGCGACTATGGCGCCGATGTCGGCGGCGTAGAACCCCGCGCTGTTGACCGCGTTGAGTTCGATCACGCCAAGCCCTGCTGCATCTTCGCCCACGTCCAGCACGTAGGCCGGCAGGGGATCGTGCAGCGCCACGGCCCGGCGGGCAAAGGCCGCGATGCGGCCCGGCAGGTCCGGCGCGGGATCGGCGTGCCCGTCCACGCCGTAGCGGCAGCCGGCGATCGGCACACCGTCCACGATCCAGACGCGCCATTCCGTCCGGCAGGGTCGGACCGGGGCGACAGCGAACAGCGGATCATCCGCACCGGCCCAATCCGCCCGGTCCAGCCCGTCGAGCCAGCGCAGCATCGACGTGCCGTCATGGAGGCGACCGGCGAAGACCTTGGTCTCCGCCTCGGGCCTCACGAAGACCTGGGTCGTCAGCCCCTCCGCCAGTCGGCGCAGGTCGGACAGGGGGTGGAAGGTTGCGGCCGCATTCCAGGCAAGCGGGCCGAGCGAGGAGACGACTGCCCGCAGGCCAAGCCCCGCCCCGTCCCAGCCGCAAGGACGCCAGCCGAGGTGGCGGCCCGCCGCGACGAGCGCCCCGTATCCATAGCACAGGACAGGGCCGGAGAGGGCGGGCGGCGGTCCGTCGAAGCGTTCGGTGAAGGGGATGACCCTTGTCCGGTGAACCGCGGCCCCCGTCGCCGCGATGGCGCGCGTCAGGATCTCCTCCTCCTCCGGGCGAATGGCTCCGTCCTGAAGGACCCAGGTGATATTCCGGGCCGTGCCGCCGTCGGTCACCGATCGAAATCGGCGCGGGCGTGGCGTTCGGGCAGTTTCAGGCTCTCGTCGTCGCCGAAGGCGCGGTTGACCATGCGGCCCCGGCGGACGGCCGGACGGGCGTCGATCCGTTCGGCCCATTCCATCACGTTCTTGTAGGAGCTCACGTCGAGAAATTCGGCGGCATCGTAAAGACGGCCCAACACCAGTTGCCCGTACCACGACCAAATCGCCATATCGGCGATGGAATAGCTGCCGGCCATCCAGTCGTTGTCGGCCAGATGCCGGTCGAGCACGTCGAGCTGGCGCTTGGCCTCCATCGCGTAGCGGTTGATCGGGTATTCGTATTTTTCGGGGGCATAGGCGTAGAAGTGTCCGAAGCCGCCGCCCAGGAACGGTGCGCTGCCCATCTGCCAGAACAGCCAGGACAGCATTTCGGGCCGCGCGTCGCCCAGGAAGGCGTCGTATTTTTCGGCCATGTGCAGCATCATCGCGGCACTTTCGAAGATGCGGACGGGCGTGTCGCCCGAGCGGTCCATCAGGGCGGGGATCTTGGAGTTGGGGTTCACGTCGACGAAGCCGGACCCGAATTGGTCGCCTTCGGAAATGTCGATGAGCCAAGCGTCGTAGTCGAAATCGTGCCCCGCCTCGATCAGCTCCTCGAAGAGCACCGTGACCTTCACGCCGTTGGGCGTGGCGAGCGAATAGAGTTGGTAGGGGTGGTCGCCCACCGGCAGATCCTTGTCGTGGGTCGGGCCGGCGACGGGGCGGTTGATGGAGGCGAACTTGCCCCCCGATTGCGTGTTCTGCCAGACTTTGGGGGGCGTGTAGGTCATGCGGTGTCCTTGGGCGTTTGAGTTGGGGCGCAAGATGGGGCGGTTGGCCAAGCCGTCCAACCGCCCATCCGGCAGGACGCCTGTGCGCGGGCGCACCTAGCCGTCGAGTCGGGCGGCGAGGTCCAGCAGGTCGGCCCAGGCGTCGCGCTTGGCGGAGGGCTGACGCAGCAGATAGGCGGGGTGCAGCATCGGCAACGCGGGCCGGTCGAACCCGGTGGCCCATTGGCCCCGCATCTTGGTGATGCCCTTCCTGCCAAGGACGGCGTTGCAGGCATGGTTGCCCATCAGGATCAGGATGTCCGGGTCGGCCAGTTCGACGTGGCGGCGCAGGAACGGCAGCATCATCGCCACCTCCAGCGGTTCGGGGTCGCGGTTGGACGGCGGCCGCCAGGGCAGGACGTTGGTGATATAGACGGATTTCGCCGCATCGTCCGCATCGCGGGCCATGCCGATGGCGGCGAGCATCTTGTCGAGAAGTTGCCCGGCGGCCCCGACGAAGGGCTTGCCGGCCCGATCCTCGTCCCGCCCCGGAGCCTCCCCGATGATCATGACGCGGGCGGCCGGATTTCCGTCGCAGAAGACGAGGGACTTGGCACCCAGGCGCAGGTCGCAATGGGGGTAGCCGGACAGCGCGGCGCGCAGGTCGTCGAGGGTGGTGGCGGCGGTGGCGGCCCGTTCGGCCTCGGTCACCGGATCGCTGTCGACGCGCAACAGCGTGGGGGCGGCATTGGGCGCGGCCTGCGGCGCGGGGGCCGTCGCGGCGGGCGGCATCCGATCGGGCAAGGCGTAGCGGTTGAGGGGCTGCTCGGCGATGCCCTCGTCACAGCCCATCTCCACCAGCCATTCGAGCGTGGCGGCGGCGGTGTGCGGGTCGATGTCGGGCGCTTCGGGCATGGCACTGGGTAGCCCGTGAGGCGGTGCGGAGGGAAGGGGCGGATATCGATCGGCCGCGTCAAACTTTTGCCGGGAAGTCGTGTCAGGGGCCATCGCATGATCCGATTGCCGACCCTCTCCGCCGCCGTTGCCTTCTTCGCTCTGGCGGCGCTTCCGGTGCCCGGCGCCGCGCAGACGGGGCCATGCGGGCCGGACGGCCATACGCAGACATGCCTGCTGGAAGAGGCGATGATCCTTTCGGGGCAACGCAAGCGCGGCGTCGGCGACATTCAGGACATGCTTGCGATCGCAGCGGTGGCCGAAGCGTCGGGACGGGTCGACATGTCGGCGTTCGCGCCCCGGTTCTTTGCACGGCTCGAAGACCGATATCCGTACGGTCCGGTCCTGTTGGATCTGCTGGACGCGAAGGTCTGTCTGGGGCACGGCCGAGGCATCGGGCCGGTTCTGGCGACGCAGATGGCGCGGCGGATCCCCATGCTGGAACGTGAGGTGACGGCCGAGGATCGGCGGATCCTTGGCAAGGATTTCGACCGGCTGCACGTCGTGGCCGTTTGTCTGGCATTGGCGGGCGATATCGACGGGCTTCATGCCCTGATCGCCGCCCATCCCGGTCGCGCGTCGAGCCTGGCCGGGGGCGCGGCGAACCGGCTGATGTGGCTGGGCGAGCGGGAGGCGGCCCGCGACCTGATGGGCCCTACGATTTGGCGGCTTGGGAGGATAAAATCCTGACCCGCCATGCGATCTGGCGGGGCGCGCTGTGGCGACAGGACATCGACGCCATCCTCGAAATCCTCCACGCGTCGGAAACGGAAACCTCGATGCACTGGCGTTTGCGAGAGGCGCATGACGCGATGTCCGACCCCGATCACCGAAAGCGCCTGATCGAGGTGGCGCGCGACCTGGGAAGCAATGCCGGCGAACCGCTGTCGGGCAGCGTTTTCACGCTGCTGGTAAAGGAACCTGCGCAGGCGGGTGACTGGGACGAGACGCTGGCGTTGATGGCGCGGCTCGACCCGGCCGCGAATGAAGTGCGGGCCACGACGATGGCCATGGCGCGCCTGGCCGGGGCGACGGGGACGTGGGAGGTCGTCGTTGACCTGATCGAGACGCACGCCCCGAAGACGCCGTCCGACGGATCACGGCGTTGGGTTCATCGAAATGCCCTCGCTCCGATCCTCGCGGCGGCTTACGATGCGGCGCTCGCAGGGCGATACGGCGACCTTCGTCTTCTTGTCGAAAAGTTGGCACCGCAGGACCATGTCACCGCCTACGCCGAATTCGGACGTGCCCAGGTCCGGGCGGGGCACCTGACGGGCGCATTGGCCACCATGCGGATGCTTCGCGCGTTGCGGGCCGAGGTGCGCGAGGTGCGGAGCCTTCTGAGAGAGCTTGCAGTCGCTCTGGCGCAGGCAGGTCAAATCGAGGCGGCGGTCGGATACGCGCGGCAGTTGGGCGAGCCGGTTCCGCTGGCCCGCGTCGCCGTTCACGCCCCCCATTGATCGCACCCGACCGCTCCGGCACAAGGCGGACATGTTCACACAGCGCCACCTTCTGGGCATCGAGCCTCTGCACCCACTTGAAATCACGGCGCTGCTGGACCGTGCCGACCATTATGCCGAAGCCACGCGGGCGGGTCACAAGCACGGCGACGCCCTGACCGGACTGACGCAGATCAACATGTTCTTCGAGAATTCGACCCGCACGCAGGCCAGCTTCGAGATTGCGGGCAAGCGGCTGGGCGCGGATGTGATGAACATGGCGATGCAGGCCAGTTCGGTGAAGAAGGGCGAGACGCTGATCGACACCGCGCTGACATTGAACGCGATGCGCCCCGACCTTCTGGTGGTGCGCCATCCGCATTCGGGGGCGGTGAACCTGTTGGCGGAAAAGGTGAATTGCGCCGTTCTGAACGCGGGCGACGGGCGGCACGAGCATCCCACGCAGGCGTTGCTGGATGCGCTGACGATCCGGCGGGCCAAGGGGCGGCTGCACCGGCTGACCATCGCGATCTGCGGCGACATTGCCCACAGCCGGGTGGCGCGATCGAACCTGATCCTGCTGGGCAAGATGGAAAACCGCGTGCGTTTGGTCGGGCCGCCGACCCTGATGCCCGCGGGGATCGAGCATTTCGGGGTCGAGGTGACGGACGACATGGAAGCGGGGCTGAAGGGCGCGGACGTGGTGATGATGCTGCGCCTTCAGAAGGAACGGATGGACGGCGGTTTCATCCCGTCCGAGCGCGAATATTACCACCGCTTCGGGTTGGACGCGGCCAAGCTTGCCCATGCAAAGCCCGACGCCATCGTCATGCATCCGGGTCCGATGAACCGCGGGGTCGAGATCGACGGGACGCTGGCCGACGACATCAACCGAAGTGTCATTCAGGAGCAGGTGGAGATGGGCGTCGCGGTGCGGATGGCGGCGATGGACCTGCTGGCGCAGAACCTGCGAGCGGCGTGACGGACGGCGGCCGAAGCTTCTGATCGGCATATTTGGCGGAAGACGAGCGCATCCTGTGGCAGGGCGTGCCCAACCGCAGGTTGATTTTGCTGCGGCCAGCGGACGCAGGTCTCATTCCCTTCTTCCTGGTCTGGGGCGGGTTCCCAGCATTTTTCATCTTCCTCGTGCCCGCGATCGCTTTCCTCGTGATCCCCGTAATCTTTGTGGGCATCGGGGCCTACATGCTGATCGGCCGGTTCTTCGTGGATGGCTGGCGTCGAAAGTCGACAAGTTATCTTCTGACCGACCGCAAGGCGCTGATAGTCCAATCCTGGCCCCGGTTCGTGGTCCGCGGCGTGTTTTTGGGCGGCGGTCTGGAGATTTCGCTGGAGGGGGCGGTCGATCCGGTTTGGGCCCGGATCGAGCGCGGAACGGCGACAGGATTTTCGGCCTTGCCCCGTCGGGCGTCGTGTTCGAGGACTTGGATGCGGCCACACGGATTTTTCGCTTGGCACCCGAGGCGCGCGACACGAGGGCCTGAGCGGAGCATCGTGCGACTTTTGATCCGCTCGGTGCCGTTGGAAAACCGTCGGTTTGGCGCCAGAATGGCACCGGGGCCGGTATGTCGGATGCGGGCTCGGCCCGGGCGGGCGCAACCGGTTGCGGGGGTTCGGCGTTGGCCCGGTGCACGACCCAAACCAGAGGACCGGACCTTGACCCTGACCCTTACGCCCCGCGACCCGCGAATCCACGTCTTTTCGGTCAGCGATGGCCCGATCAAACTGGCCCATCAGACCTATCTTTCGCAGCTGAGTGCCGAGGCCGAGGGCACGTCGCTGACCGAGGTCCTGGGCGCGCAGATCGATGCGACCTACGCCGAGGTCTTTGCGGTGCAGGATGTCCAGCCGATGGGCCTGCGCGTCTATCTGGGCCAAGCGCACGACATCCCGGAGGAGGCGCTGGCGGCGGATGCGGCGCGGCTGGATGCGCTGTCGGGCGACGTTCTGGTGCTGGCCCCGCGTGCGGTCGAAGGGCTGGAGTCGCTGTCGCCGCGCCCGGAGCTGACGCATATCGGCAGCTATGCCCCGGCAGAGGCCGACAACGCGCCGCGCGACCTACCCCCCGCCGCCAAGGAACCGAGTGTCGTCGCCGACGATCCCATCCCGCAGTCCGGCCTGTCGAAGACTACGATCGGGCTGATCGTCGGGGCCGCACTGGTGCTGGCGGTGCTGATCTTCCTTTTGTGACGGACGGATCGCACCAGTGAGCCGTGCATCCGCGATGGACAGGCTGTCGCGCCTTGGATAACCCCGAAGGCATGAGCGCGACCCTTCTGACCAATGCCCGCCTGATCGACCCCGTGTCGGGGACCGAAACGCTTGGCGATCTGCGAATCGAAGGCGGGCGCATCACGGACCCCGGCCCTGCGGGCACGGTGATCGACTGCCGCGGCAAATGCCTGGCCCCCGGCATCGTCGATGTCGGCGTCAAGGTGGGCGAACCCGGAGAGCGTCACAAGGAAGGGTTCCGAAGCGCAGGGGCGGCGGCGGCGCGCGGCGGGATCACCACGATGGTCTGCCGGCCCGATACGATTCCGGTGATCGACAGCCCCGAGATGCTGGAACATGCCCGGTCGCGGGCGGCGCGCGCCTCGGTGCGCGTGCATCACATGGCGGCCCTGACACGCGGGCGCGGCGGCGCGGAAATGGTCGAGATCGGGTTCCTGCGCGATGCGGGGGCCGTCGCCTTTACCGACGGAACCCATGTGGTGCGCGATACCAGGGTCCTGTCGCGTTGCCTGACCTATGCACGGTCGATGGGCGCGCTTGTCATCGGACATCCGCAGGACCCGGGCCTGTCGGCGGGGGCCTGCATCACCAGCGGCAAGTTCGCGTCCCTGCGCGGTTTGCCCGGCGTGTCGCCCCTGGCCGAGCGGTTGGGGGTGGAGCGGGATCTGGCCCTGGCCGAGGCGACGGGCGCCGCCTATCACCTGGATCAGGTCACCTGCGCGGCCGCGCTGCCTGCGGTGCGGCGGGCCAAGGCGGCGGGGGTGGACGTCACGGCGGGCACGTCGATCCATCACCTGACGCTCAACGTGCTGGACGTGGCCGACTATCGCACGTTCTTCAAGGTCACGCCGCCGCTGCGCGAGGAGGAGGACCGCCTGGCCCTTGCCGATGCGCTGGCCGATGGCACCATCGATATCATGGGGTCGTGGCACACGCCGCAGGACGAGGAATCCAAGCGCCTGCCGTTCGAGCAGGCCGCGTCCGGTGCCGTGGGGCTGGAGACGTTGTTGCCGGCGGCGATGCGGTTGGTGAACGCGGGGCATATCGACCTGGCTGGCCTGTGGCGCGCGCTGTCTTTGAACCCGGCGCGGCGGCTTGGGCTGGAGGGGGGCACGCTGGAGGTCGGGGCCCCCGCCGATCTGGTGCTGTTCGACCCGCATGCGCCTTTCGTACTGGACCGTTGGACCCTTGCGTCGAAGTCGAAGAACACGCCGTTCGACGGCGCCCGGATGGAGGGGCGCGTGCTGACCACCTGGGTCGGCGGCCGGATCGTCCACGACCGGGAGGCGGCGCGTGCCTGATCTGGTGACCTCCCCCCTGACGCTGCTGATCGTCGCGGCATTGGCCTATCTGCTGGGGTCGGTGCCGTTCGGCATCGTGATGGCGCGGCTGTTCGGTCTGGGCGATCTGCGCAAGATCGGGTCGGGCAACATCGGGGCGACGAACGTCCTGCGCACCGGCAACAAACCGGCGGCATTGCTGACGTTGCTGGGGGATGCGGGCAAGGGTGGCGCGGCCGTCCTGCTGGCCCGCGCGCTGGTCGGGGAAGATGCGGCGCAGCTGGCGGGATTGATGGCGTTTCTGGGCCATTGCTTCCCGGTGTTCCTGCGGTTCCAAGGCGGCAAGGGCGTGGCGACGTTTCTGGGCACGTTGCTGGCGCTGTCGTTCCCGCTGGGCCTTGTCGTCTGCCTGACTTGGGCCGCGACGGCGGCGGTGACGCGGATGTCTTCGCTGTCCGCATTGGTGGCGGCGGTAAGCGGGCCCGTCTGGGCGCTGTGGCTGCATCCGTCGGGGGTGGGTCTGTGCATCGCGCTGGCGGCGCTGATCGGGTACCGCCACAAGGCGAACATCGCGCGCATCCGCGCCGGGACGGAGCCGAAGATCGGCGAGACATGACCCGGTGTCTGCGGCCCGGGAGGCACGAATTGCGTCTGGCAAACGCGTGCGGACGCGTGCGCCTTGTCAGGTCCACGGCTCCGGCGCAGGTCGCCCGCGTGGTCCCGGTGTCGGGACGTCGCGCGAGGACGGATTTCCATGACGTTCGGTGATGCCGTCACAACCTGCCTGACGCGGAAATACGCCACGTTCCGGGGCCGCGCGTCACGCAGCGAATATTGGTGGTTCACCCTGTTCGGAACGACCGTGAGTGCTGTATTCGTGATCGTCATCATGGTGAACTTCAACGCCGGGACCCTCCCTCCGGTGATCCTGGTCGCCTATGCTTTTTTCTGCCTCCTCTTCGTTCTCCCATTCCTGTCGGTCCACGTCCGCCGACTGCATGATATCGGCCGCTCGCGCTGGTGGCTCTGGATTAGCTAGGTGCCGTTGATCGGAACCATCGTCTTGCTGATCTTTCTTGTCAGCCCGGGTACCGAGGGCGAAAATGCCTACGGCGCGGACCCGCTTTGAGCGTACGGGCGCAAAGGGTTGCCGACACTTTGTTGGCGTTGCCGCTGGGGGCGTTCCGTGGCCGTGCGTTCGGACGCGACTGGCTGGTGACGCGCAGTCTGTTCGCGGGCGGGGCGTCCGAGAAACTGGTGGGCCGCGCCTTGGACGGGTCGGATTATGTCAGCCTCAACCTCTACCGCCTGGAAAGCGGACCACGATTGAAGCCTTGCGAAATGTCGGCGGAAAAGGTGGCGCGCTTCGTAGTGGAACTCAGGGTGGTGGGGGCAGACGAAGCGTGATCGGCGGGGCGTCGGTCTGGGGCGTGAAATCCGACGGGCCTGTGGGCTGACCCTCCTGCCACGTGGCCCAGCTGGAAAAATCCTCCATCCGGGCGACGGAACGGGACGCGCGGTGCGTGCAAGGCGGGACGGTCCGGCGTCGCGGACCGGTATGCCGCTTGGATCCGATGGAGATGTCCGATGAATACATCCTTTCTGAAAATCGGCCTGCTTGGCCTGATGGGCGTCTTCGGCGCGGGTGTCGCGATGGTCGGTCTGACCCCGCAGGATACGTTGGCCACCGGGCCGCGCGTGCCCGGACCCTATGGCCCGCTAAGCGCCTCGGACGCCAATCGCGATGGGCAGGTCACGCGGGCCGAGATGGAAGCATTCGTATCAAGGGGACCGGAGCGTCAGATGGGGATGGTCGCCTATTTCGACCGGCATGACGTGGATGCGGACAATATTCTGACAGCGGATGAACTTGCTTTGGTCGAGCCGCCCTATGCCTTCGACGGCAGCGATCTGAACGCCGACGGCACCGTGTCCCGACGGGAGGTGGAGGCCTATGTCTCCGAACGGCTCTATCGTCAGATGGATCTGCTGACGTTCTTCGACCTCGTCGATACCGACGCGAACGGAATCGTCGTGGAAGACGAGATGATTGCGGCGCAGATGGCCGGTCAATTGCCGATCGAAGACATCTAGGGACGGGACTATCGGTTTGGGCGGTGTCAGGTCCCAGGCGACAGGATCATCGCCCGGGCGTCGCGGCGCGACCCCGTCAGTAGCTGCGTTCGGCGTAGATGCGCTTGAGGTCGCCGTTCCAGGCCCCGTGGTAGTCGTCCAGCATCTCGTCCGCCGGGGTCTTGCCCGACTCGACCGATTCGCGCAGCGCGTTGAGAAAATGTGTCTCGTCCGGGACCAGACCGCCGGCACCGGGACGCGCGCGGGCCTTGAGACCGGCGTGGCTGATCTCGACCAGTTCGCGGGCCAGATCGTGCATTTTGATGCCGTTGACCTCCGCTTGCAGACCCTGTTCGCTGGCGGCGACGCGCAGGCCAAGCCGCGTTTCCTGATCCCAATCCCTGGCGATGTCCCACGCGGCATCCAGCGAGGATTGATCATAGAGCAGGCCGACCCAGAACGCGGGCAGCGCGCATAGGCGTCGCCATGGGCCGCCGTCGGCCCCGCGCATTTCCATGTACTTCTTGATCCGCGCCTCGGGAAAGAGCGTGGTCAGGTGATCGGCCCAGTCGGACATCTGCGGCTTCTCGCCCGGCAGGGCGGGCAGTTCACCGCGCATGAAATCGCGGAACGACTGGCCCAGGGCGTCGATGTATTCGCCGTCGCGGTAGACGAAATACATCGGCGTATCGAGGGCGTATTCGGCCCAACGCTCGAACCCGAACCCGTCTTCGAAGACGAATTCGGGGATTCCGGTGCGCGCGGCGTCCAGATCGCGCCACACGCGGGAGCGCCAGGATTTATGGCCGTTGGGCTTGCCCTCGAAAAACGGCGAATTGGCGAAAAGCGCGGTGGCCACCGATTGCAGCGCCATGGCGACGCGCAGTTTCTGGACCATGTCCGCCTCGGACGCGAAATCGACGTTGACCTGCACGGTGCAGGTGCGGCGCATCATGACTTTGCCCATGGTGCCCACCTTGCCCATGTAGCTGTCCATCAGCTTGTAACGGCCCTTGGGCATCAGGGGCATCTGCTCGTGCGTCCATTCGGGGGCGGCCCCCAGGCCGATGAACTTGACCCCGATCCCGTCGGCGACGGATTTGACCTCCGACAGGTGCGTGTTCACCTCGTCACAGGTCTGGTGGATCGTCTCCAGGGGCGCGCCGGAGAGTTCGAGTTGCCCGCCGGGTTCCAGCGAAATGTTCGCGCCGTCCTTTTCCAGCCCGATCAGGTGACCGCCTTCGGTGACGGGCGTCCAGTGATACCGGTCGCGCAGGCCCGACAGGACGGCATTGATCGACCGGTCGCCGGCATAGGGCAGGGGCAGCAGGCTGTCTTCGCAGAAGCCGAATTTCTCGTGTTCGGTGCCGATGCGCCAGTCTTCCTTGGGCTTGCAGCCCGAGGCCATGAATTCGGCAAGTTGCGCAGGGTCGGTGATCGTGCCGCCGCCGGACTGAGGAATGGACATGGTGGCTCCTTCGCGGGGCGTGGTCTTGGAAGGTCACGAGTGAGCGTGGTGCCGCGTCAAGTCAAGGCGCGCAGGCCGTCGCGGCGCCAGACCGTGATCGTCCGGGGTGTGCGCGTCTGAACAGCGCGCACCATCGCCCCGGTGTCCAGGCCGGGCAGCGGGGCCAGCGCATCGAGCAGCTTGTCCGATCCGGCCGCCCCTTCGGGAATGATCAACGGCTCCCCCTGGCGGTGGGACAGGCGCCAATAGGCGTCGCCGGTGGTCGGTCGGTGGAAGGCGATCTGGGTGAGTTCGTCCAGTTCGACCAATCCGCCGGTGAGCGGGCCCATGTAGGTTATCCGCCCCTCGTCCACGCCGACGATGCCGGGCGAAAGGTCGGTGCTGCGGAACCGTGCGGCGCGGATGCCCGATACCACCAGCACCACGCCGATGAGGAGGGCGGCCAGCGCGAAAAGCGCGGGCAGACCGTCGAAGGCAAGCCAGAGCCACGCGCCAAGGGCCATGGCCGCCGCCCCGATCAGCGCCTCGCGCCAGCGGGTCAGGCGGGCGGCGGCCTCGGGGCGGATCATGGCGTGACCTTTCCGTCGAAGAGGACGAGGGCGAAGGTGCCGATCCGCTCGAACCCCAAGGGCCGGTAGCAGGCGACGGCGGCGTCGGAGGCGGCGAAGAGCGTGGCCTGCCGAACCCCGGTTGCGCGGGCTTCGGCCAGATGGAGGGCGACGGCGCGGCGGGCAAGGCCGCGACCCCGCGTGCCGGGCGGGGTATAGACGCCACCGACCTGCACGATGTCGGGCAGGGTCGCATTGAAGCCGGTCATCGCGGCGGGGATGCCGTCGATCATCACGAAGCGGTGGCTGTCGGCGGCGATACAGTCGTCGACGTCGGCGCGGGCCGCATCGGGCGACGGCTCGCCCAGGTGCAATTCGCCGTCGTAGGCCGCGCGCCAGTCTGCTGCGGTGTCCGGGGCGATTGACAGCGGGGCAAGGGTGCCGGGGCCGTCGGGGATATTCATCGCCGCCAGATCGAGCAGAAACTGCGGCTCGTCCGCGTCGAGGATGGTGGGGGCGGCGGCGAGGTCCAGCGCGTCCAGAAGCGGACGCACCATCGCGGCCGGTCCGGCGACCCCGCCCAACGCCTGCCCGCGCAGCAAGGTCGCGGCGGCGGGTCCATGGTCGGGGTCGGGAAGATAGGGCAGGACCATGCCGCCGTTCGTCAGACCCAGCAGAGCGGTGGGCGTGGGGGCATCGGCCCCAAGCTGCATCCCGTGGGGATGATCGCCGCCGAATCCGTGGGTGCGCAGGTTCGACAGGATGAACATCGCATTCGCGCGGTCGGGCGCCAGCAGCGCCTCGACCTGCGGAAGGTGGGACGCGTCGAGCGGGATCACGTCCAATCCCCTTGTGCGGTTTGCCACAGCGTCAGCGCGGCGACGGCAGCGGTATCGGCGCGCAGGATGCGAGGGCCGAGCGCGATGGCGTGGGTGTTCGGGTGGGTGCGCAGCGTGGCGCGTTCCTCCGGCGAAAAGCCGCCCTCGGGGCCGATCAGGATCGCGGCAGGGGCGGGGGGCAGGGGCCGGGGGGCACCGGGTTCGGACCAGTCGGGATCGTCGGAGAGCGTCTCGTCGCAGAAGATGAGCGCGCGGTCGGCCGGCCAATCGGCCAGGAGGGACTTCAGCGTGACGATGTCGTCCACCGGGGGCACGTATGTTCCGCCGCATTGCTCCGCCGCCTCCAGCGCGTGGGCCTGAAGGCGGTCCTGCCGGATGCGTTCGGAGTTGGTGTAGGCGGTGGCCACGGGGCGGATACGGGCGGCCCCGAGTTCGGTGGCCTTTTCGACGATGAAATCGGTGCGCGCCTTCTTGATCGGTGCAAAGCACAGCCAGACGTCGGGCGGGTCGCGCTGCGGCGCGGTCTGCGCGTCGATCTGCAACTCTCCGCCGCGCTTGGACGCCGCCCGGATCGTCGCGCGGAATGCCCCGGAGGTGCCGTCGAACACCGTCAGCGTGTCACCGGTCGACAGACGCATGACGCCTGACAAGTAGTGACCCTGGTCCTTGGACAGGGCGACGCATTGCCCCGCCCCGAGCGGACCGGCTATGTGCAACCTGACCTTGCTGTCCATGGGGAGCCTTTCGATGACCGATACCTCCGATCAAGGACAGGTGGCCGACGCCGTCAAGGGCAACTGGGTCGATACGCACGCGCCCGAGGCCGCGCGCCCCTATCTCCGGCTCAGCCGCGCGGACCGGCCGATCGGGACCTGGCTGCTGCTGCTGCCATGCTGGTGGGGACTGACGCTGGCGGTGGCGGCGACGGAGGTGCGCCCTTTCGATATCTGGATCGCCGTGTCGGTGGCCCTCGGCGCGTTTTTGATGCGGGGCGCGGGCTGCACCTGGAACGACATCACCGACCGCGACATCGACGGGTCGGTCGCACGCACGCGGTCGCGGCCCATCCCGTCGGGGGCGGTCAGCGTCCGGCAGGCCCTGATGTGGATGGCCGTACAAACGGGGGTGTCGGCGCTGATCCTGTTCACCTTCAATTGGGCGGCGATCGGGCTGGGCCTGCTGGCGCTGGTCCCGGTCGCGATCTATCCTTTCGCCAAGCGGTTCACATGGTGGCCGCAGGTGTTTCTGGGGCTGGCGTTCAACTGGGGCGCGCTGCTGGTCTGGACAGCGCATACCGGAAGCCTGGGCTGGCCCGCGGTGCTCTTGTATCTGGGGGGCATCGCCTGGACGCTCTTCTACGATACGATTTACGCCTATCAGGATGTGGAGGACGACGCGCTGATCGGGGTGAAGTCCACCGCGCGCCGGTTCGGTGACGCCCCGTTGCCGTGGTTGCGCGGCTTTGCGGCGGCGACCGTGATCGCGCTGTCGGCGGCGGTGTTCGTGGCGTTGCCGGCGGTGCCCGCGACGGTCGCGCTGCTGGGGATCTGGGCGATGGGCTGGCATCTGGCGTGGCAGCTGACGCAGCTCGACATCACTGACCCGCAGATCTGTCTGCGATTGTTTCGTGCCAACCGCACGACCGGTCTGATCCCCCTGCCGTTTTTCGCCATGGCCGCTTTCGTCTGATTGCCCCCATCCGCGCGGACGGCTAATCAAGCGCAGGGCACGACAGGACACGCATGTCACGTAAACGAATTCTTTCGACCGCAACCGCATTTCTTGTGGCCGCAGGCGCTGCGGTCGGCGGGGCCTGGTTCGCGGCCGATTACGTCGAGGAATCGTCGCGGACCGCCGTGGAGCAAACCTTCGACGAAACCGGGCTGGACTGGGCGGGCGTCGCGACCGACGGGCTGCAACTGATCCTGACGGGCGTCGCCCCGGACGAGCCGGCGCGGTTCCGCGCGGTGACCCGCGCCGGCGGTGTCGTCGACCCCCGTCGTATCCTTGACGCGATGGAGGTGGAGGCCAGCCGCGCGCCGGTCGTTCCGCGCTTCTCGCTCGAAATATTGCGCAACGAGTCCGATCTATCGGTGATCGGGCTGGTGCCGACCCGGGGCGGGCGGGAATTGCTGGACGGTCTGTTGGAGGACGCGGCCGAAACGCTGCCGCTGACGGTGACCAACATGGTCGAGACGGCGGACCACGACGTCCGTGACACGTGGGATGATACGGTGCGGTTCGCGGTGTCGATCCTGGAGAAATTGCCGCGGTCGAAGGTGTCGGTGGAGGCGGGGCGCATCGTCGTCACGGCCGTCGCCGACAGCGACGACGAGCGTATCGCGCTGGAGCGGGATCTGAACCGGGCCAAGCCGCGCGACGTGATGCTGGTGCTGGATATCGCGTCGCCGCGCCCCGTGATCACACCCTTCACCCTGCGCTACGTCATGACCGAGAGCGGTCGGTCGCGGTTCGAGGCCTGCGCCGTCGATACCGAAGCCGCGCGCACCCGCGTTCTGGCCGCCGCGGCCCAGGCCGGGTTCACGGGCACCGCGAACTGCGTGATCGGGCTGGGCGTGCCGTCGGCGGGATGGTCCACGGCCGCGTCGCAGGGGATCGAGGCGATCGCGCGTCTGAATGGCGGGGCGCTGACACTGTCGGATGCGGATGTGTCGTTGATCGCGCTGGAAGGCACATCGCCCGCGCTGTTCGACACGGTCGTGGCCGAACTCGACACCGCGCTGCCGGAGTTGTTCGTTCTGTCGGCCGTGCTGCCTGAACCCACGCAGGTGGACGGGACGGGCGAGTCGGAGACCGGGCCGCCGGAATTTGTCGCCACCCTGTCGCCCGAAGGGCAGGTCCAATTGCGCGGACGGCTTTACGATGAGGCGCAGAAGGCCGCGGTGTTCAGTTTCGGACGTTCGCTGTTCGGGGTGAACAACACCTATGCCGCGACCCGGGCGGACCAGACGCTGCCCCAGGGCTGGCCCAAGCGCGTGCTGGCGGGGATGGAGGCGTTGTCGCGGCTGGAGCAGGGCGTGGTCATCGTGCAGCCCGATCTGGTCGTCCTGCGCGGTTTGACCGGCGACCGGCAGGCGGAGGCGAATATCTCGGGGCTGCTGTCGGCCAAGCTGGGGGCGGAGGCGGATTTTCGGATCGACGTCACCTACGACGAGGAACTGGATCCGCTGCTGAATATTCCGACACCCGAGGAATGTGAGGCGCGGCTCAACGATATCCTGGTCGGGCAGAAGCTGACCTTCGCGCCGGGCGAAGCGGTGATCGAGGAAGCGGGTGACGGGCAGCTGTCGCGCCTGACGGATATGCTGCAGGAATGTCGCCGCGCCGTTTTCGAGATCGGCGGGCATACCGACAGCCAGGGGCGCGAGGAATCGAACCTGGCCCTGTCGGTCGGACGCGCCGAAGCGGTGCGCGCCGCCCTGATTTCGCGCGGCGTGCCGCCCAGCCAACTGGTCTCCAAAGGGTACGGCGAGGCGGAGCCGATCGCCGACAACGACACCGAAGCCGGGCGGGAAATCAATCGCCGCATCACCTTTACCCTGCTGGGTCGCCGCGACGCGGTAGCGGGGGGCACGCCCGTACCGGATGCCCCTACCGAGGGCGAGACGACCGAGGTGCCCGCCCCCGAGACCGGCGAAGATTCCGCCATCGAAGAAGATACCGCCACCGAAGGGACGGACGAATGAACCGCACCGAATTCGTGATCGCAATCGCGGTCATCCTGTTTGTCGCCTTCGTGCTGGGCTGGTTCGCGTCCTGGCTGGTGTACCGTTTCAGCCGGGTCACGATTTCGGACGTGGCGGAACTGGAGGAGATGGCCAAATCGCTGCACGACGCGGAGGAGCAGCGGGACGAGGCGATCACCTATTTTCAGTACCGCGAGACGGAATTGCAGACGCAGCTGACCCAGGCGCAGGCCGAACTGGCGGCCGCGATGGATGGTCTGCGCGAAGCGCGGCACGAAGCCGGGGAGTTGCGCAAGTACATCGAGAAGATGAACGCCTGACGCCTAGCGCAGGTTATAATCGTCCAGCATCCGCTCAAAGGCGTCCGACAGTCGCGCCAAGCGGTCGGCCCGCACCGCATCGCTGCTGAGCATCGGGGTCTGGCGTTGAAGGCCCTCGAAATAGGCGGCGATTTCGTCCGCGTTGGCGCGGTTGGCGCGCCGGGCGACGCCGCTGCCGCGCAGGGCTGCCATCGCCCGGAACCCCGCCGCGCGCGTCGTCCGCAGCACCGATTTCGCCTGAACCCGCGCCGCATTCAGGGGGCCGGGTTTGGCGCGCGTCGGCGCGGATTGCGCCACGTCGAACGTGTCGGGGGCGACGTCGATCGGCACGGGAACGCCGCCGTTCGCGCCCATCGCGCGGCCCTGAAGCCGGGCATCGAAGATGTCGGATGCGGGAAGCTCGAACGGCCGATAGGACAGGTCGAGCGAGCCGCACCAATCCAGCCATTTGAATTTCAGCACCCGTGCGGGCGACGACACGGCGATCCAGGGCGTGCGGTAGTAGTCGGCCATGATCGCGCCGTGCAGTGACTCCACGATCGCCAGATCGGCGTTGGCGATGGCCGACAGCACCCGCTTGCCATCCCAAAATGGATCGACGAAGTCGACGTCCATCTGCGCGCATTGCGCAGCCCAGTTGCCGTATTGCGATGACGTCCAGTGCGGCACGAAAACGGTGCCGCGCCGGGCGCGCGTCAGATTGGCATATTCGGGCAGTCGGTCCACCAGCCAGGCCCCGTCGGTGATGGCCACGGCCGGGTCGAGGCCCAGGTGCCGCGCCGTCAGGGGGCCACGCACGCAGTATATTTTCCAGCGCGCGGCCTGTTCAGGTGTGGGCAGGCCGGAATAGCCGGTGCCGGTGCCGAACACGACCTTGTCGCCCGGCACGTCGTCGAGATTGTGCGACAGAAGGGAGCCAACGCCGACAAGGCGGGGGCTGTTGCCCTGAACCAGGGCAGGACACAGGTCGCGCCACATCCAGGCGTTCATATGATCGCCGAAATTGGTCGTGACGGAGTAGTAGAAGGGGCGCATCGCAGGGTTCCGGGATCGGGTGCCCCGATGTCCCCGACGCCGCCCTTGGGGTCAACCGACGGTCGGGCGATTGTCGCGGGCTGTGGCCACGTGGACCGGATGGCAAAAGGGCCGCCCCCGAAGGCGCGGCCCGTGCAATCACGCCGTCTGTGCCGCGTTACTTGTCGGCGTCGTCATCGTCTTCGTCATCGGGGATGTTGAAGAAGCTGTCGGCATCGCGCACGTCGCGCCGGTCGACCTTCTCCTCTTCCTCGTCGTTGCCCGACAGGCTGAACGTCTCGAGGCCCGAGATGTTCGACGGCATCTTCGGCTCGTCGGGGTCCATGCCGAGGCTCTGCTCGGTGGAGACCAGCTTGCGACGCTCATCGTCGGTCATCGCGGCTTCCCCGTCCTTGGCCTGCTTGGCGGCGGCCTTCTGCACTGCGGCGTCCAGCTCGGTCTGTTTGCACAGGCCAAGGGCGACAGGGTCGATCGGCTGAATGTTCTGGATGTTCCAATGCGTCCGCTCGCGGATGGCCTGAATGGTCGGCTTGGTCGTGCCGATCAGCTTGGAGATCTGGGCGTCCGACAATTCGGGGTGGAACTTGACCAGCCAGAAGATGGACGCCGGGCGATCCTGACGCTTGGACAGGGGGGTGTAGCGGGGGCCGCGGCGCTTCTCCTCGCCTTCGGAGGCGGGGTTGTGCAACAGCTTGAGCTTGCGGGCCGGGTCCTTTTCGGACGCGTCGATTTCGGCCTGCGTCAACTGCTTGTTGGCGACCGGGTCGAAGCCCTTGACGCCCACGGCCACGTCGCCGTCGGCGATGCCCTGAACCTCCAGCTCGTGCAGGTCGCAGAAATCGCCGACCTGCTTGAAGGTCAGCGTGGTGTTGTCGACCAGCCAGACGGCGGTGGCCTTGGCCATGATAGGTTTGTTCATCGTTTGCATCCTTCCAGACATGGCTTCTTCGTCGCCCGGATCAGGGGCTGCGGCGCTGGCCGCTTGTTCTCGCTTTCGGGGAACTTGGGGCGCTATATAGGACGGGCCGATGAAAACCGAAAGACCCAAGATGAAACGTCTGATCGCCGCCCTGATGATGCTGGCCACGCCGCTGCACGCCGAGGGAGAGGCGGCCAGAGAGTTCGACTATTACGTGCTGGCCCTGTCGTGGACGCCGACGTGGTGCGCGTTGGAAGGCGACCGGCGCGAGTCGCCGCAATGCGATGCGGGGCGGGGATACGGGTTCACGCTGCACGGCCTGTGGCCGCAGTACGAAACCGGCTGGCCCAGCTATTGCCGCACGCCGGAACGGTCCGCGACACGCGGGCAGACGGCGGCCATGGTCGATATCATGGGGTCGTCCGGTCTGGCGTTTCATCAGTGGCGCAAGCACGGCGTCTGTACGGGGCTGGATGCGGAGGATTACTTCGATCTGTCGCGCCTGGCCTATGCGCAGGTGACGCGGCCCGCCGCGATCCGCGACCTGGGGCGGGAGGTAACGTTGCCCGCCCGCGTGATCGAGGACGCCTTTCTGGAGGCGAACCCGGAACTGTCCGCCGACGGTGTGACGGTGACCTGTCGGGCCGACCGGGTACAGGAAGTGCGCGTGTGCCTGACCCGTGATCTGGAGCCGCGGACCTGCGGGCGCGACGTGATCCGCGACTGTGCCCTTGACGACGCGCTTCTGTCGCCGATGCGCTAGGCCGGCGTATTCATTCGCGCGGACCAGTCGGCGGCGGGCGCCGGGCGGCCCAGATGATACCCCTGTCCGTAGTGGACGCCCAAGTCGATCAGGGCCTGGGTCTGCGCCTCGGTTTCGATCCCTTCGGCGATCAGGTCGAGGTTCATGCCCTTGGCCAGCGCGACCATGGCCGTCAGCGTGGCTTCCTCCCGCCCGGTGGTTCCCAAACCGGCGACGAAGTAGCGGTCCACCTTCAGGATGTCGACGGGATAGCTGCACAGACGTTCCAGGTTGGACAGGCCAGTTCCGAAATCGTCGAGCGCAATCCGCACGCCGCGGGCGCGCAATTCTTCGATCAGCGCATGGGCGCGGTCGGGGGCGACGATGACGGCCGTTTCCACGATCTCCAGCACGAGGTGTTCCGCCGGAAGTTTATCGAGGATCTGCGTAAGCCATCGGCCCGCCGGGCTGTCCTTGCCGTCAAGGATGGCACCGGTCACGTTGAAGGTGGTGTAGATCGGCTTGGGGCGGCGCACGAAATGCTCCGCCGCATCGATCGCGACACCCGGCAGCAGATCGACGCCGGCTTCGGGCAGGCGGTTCAGGGTGTCGATGAAGCCGCCAGGGCCCAGGACGACCCCGTCGGGCCGGTTCCAGCGCAGCAGGCTTTCCACGCCGACGGCGCGGCGGTCGGACAATCGCGCGATGGGCTGAACATGATATTCAAGCGCGCGGGTGTGGATGGCGTCCGCGATGACGTCTTGCGACGGCATGATCGATGGTGCCGCGGCGGCGCGGACGGCACCCGTCTGGTTGCCGCCCGCCCGCTTGGCGTTGGCAAGGGCCATGTCCGCCCGCAGGATGGACCGGGCGCGGCTTTCATCCGTGGCGGTCGCCACGACCCCGACCGACAACGTGCGCGCGACGGTCCCGTCCAACCCCGCGACCTGCACCAGAGAGGCGAGGCTGCGCAGGCGTTCGGCCATGCCGACGGCGGTGTCCAGATCGGTGTCGGGTGCCCAGATCAGCAACCGCCCGCTTTCCAGCCGTTCCAGCGCCGCGCCGGGCGGCAGGCCCCGCCGCAAAACATCACCCACCGCATGCAAAAGACGGTCGCCGGTGTCGAAGTCGTGCTGATCGTTGACCCCCGTCAGGCCGTCGAGATCGAAAAGCGCCAGAGCGGCCCCCGGACTGTTGCGTTCCGCAAGGGGGACGGCGCGCAGTTCGGGGTGTGTCGGCCTGGGACGCCGCCACCGGCCAAGACCCACCCCGAGCAGGAGTGCCAAGGCGGCAAACAAAAGCGAAGCTATGTCCATGCGTCCCCGGGCCATTCAGTCACAGACCGGAATCGGACCGCGCTCAAGGCGTGGATAGAGCTAACACGCTGGCGTCCGACACCGAAATCTAAAAAGCCTTACGCGCGGACAAGGCGGCGCGCAGGGTGCCGTCATCGAGATAGTCGAGTTCACCGCCGATCGGCACGCCCTGGGCCAGCCCGCTGATCGCCACACCGGTCGGGGCCAATTCCTGCGCGACGTAATGGGCCGTCGTCTGCCCCTCTACCGTCGCGTTCAAGGCCAGGATCACCTCGGTCACGCCTTCGGCGGCAATCCGGTCGCGCAACTTGGGAATGTGTAGATCGTCCGGGCCAACGTCGTCGAGCGGGGACAGCGTGCCGCCCAGAACGTGATACCGACCGTGAAAGACCTTCGCCCGTTCCATCGCCCAAAGGTCGGCGACATCCTCGACCACGCAAATCAGGCCGGTTTGTCGCTTGGCGCTGTCGCAGATGGCGCAGATATCGCCCGTCGACAGGTTTCCGCAGTTCAGGCACGCGCGCACGGTCCGACCCACATCCGCCAGCAATTGTGCCAACGGCAGAAGTTGCGTGTCGCGCTTCTTGATCAGGTGCAGGACGGCGCGACGGGCGGACCGCGGGCCAAGACCCGGCAGGCGGGCCATCAGCCCGATCAGGGCCTCTATGTCGCGCGTGGCGTCCATCGTGCGGGGCAGCCGATCAGAACGGCAGCTTCATGCCCGGCGGCAGGCCCATGCTTTCGGCGATCTTGCCCATCTCCTGCTGGCTGCGCTCCCCGGCGCGGGCCTGCGCGTCCTTGATGGCGGCCAAGATCAGATCCTCGGCCATTTCCTTCTCGGAGGGCACGAAAATCGACGGGTCGATATCAAGGCCGACCAGCTCGCCCTTGGCGGTGCAGGTCGCCTTGACCAGGCCGGCTCCGGATTCGCCGATGACCGTTATGGACGACAGGTTGTCCTGCATCTCGCCCATCTTGGACTGCATCTCCTGCGCCTTCTTCATCATCCCGGCCATATCGCCGAGGCCGCCAAGACCCTTGAACATCCGCATTCCTCTCCGTTTCGCGTTGATCTGGAAGTAAGCGCCGGAATGGCAAACGACAAGCCGGACATGGCCGTCGCAACAGGTTCGGGCGTCCGTGGGGCGGTGCGTCGAATGCGCAAACGGGCCGTCCCCGGTCGGGGCGGCCCGTTCGTAGCGATCTGGTGGCGCGGTTCGTCAGACGGCGGCGTTGGCGCCGATGAACCAGGTGTCCTTCTCGACCATGCGGCTGACTTCGGTCAGCAGGTCGGCGGTATCCTCGTCCCCGGCGTCGTCGGCGGCTTCCATACCCTTGCGGATCATTTCGCCGTAATCTTTGAAGCGCGACACAAGCTCAGAGATATGCTCCTCGATCGCGGTCAACTCGACCGGATAGGGTTTCAGCGTGGTCTTGTCGCCCACGACCTGTGTGGTGCCGCGCGCGAACCCACCCATCAGGGCGACCCGTTCGGCCATCATGTCGGTGCCTTCGCCCAGACGGGCCGAAACCTCGTCCAGCAGTTCGTGCACACCGATGAAGCCACGGCCCCGCAGATTCCAATGGGCCTGCTTGACGGCAAGCCGCAGGTCGATGCCGACGGCCAGGCGCGCGTTGAGCACCTCGCACATCTGTTCCTGAGTCTGCTGGTCTAGTCCTGTTACGAAGCTGTCGGGCATGGTGGCCTCCGGTTGTTTGGCGTTTCACCGTCCCAACAGCCGTAGGGGGGATTCGGTTTCATGCCGGGGCGGGGATTTTCCGGCGGGCCGCGCGGGTCGCCTCATCCCTCGTCGAAGGGATCCCATTCGTCCTCGACCTCGGCCAGGCTGTCCTCGGCAGCCTTTTGTTCGATGACCGCAAAGGTCCTGACGGGCAAAAGCTCCGCGCCGGGAAAGGCGTTCAGGATGGCCTGCGTGAACGGGTGGGAGCGGGCGGCCAGATCGGCCTCGTCCTGAACCTCGTTCTTCACTTCGGCCACGGTCGGCGCACCGCCCTGCGCGATCGACACGATCCAGCGCACGCCGGTCCAGCCCTGCAACCGCCCGGCCAGCCGCGCGCCCAGATCGGCGGCGGCGCCCGGGGCCGGCTCGAATTCGATCCGGCCGGGGGCATAGGCGACAAGGCGCACGCCCGTCTCCACCTCAACCAGCAGTTTCACGTCGCGGTTCGCACGGATCAGGTCGATGACATGCGGGAACGTCTGGAACCGGGCCAAGGACGGATCGCTGTCGTGGGCCAGTGCCGGCATGGCGGACCCGCGCGCGACCGGGCTGGACCCGCCGCCCGAGGGGGCCGGGCGGGCGGCAGGTGCTGCGGCCTGGGGCATCGGCGTATCGCGCAGCTTGCGGACCAGGTCGTCGGGACTGGGCAGGTCGGCCACATGGGTTAGACGGATCACCGCCATCTCGGCGGCCATCATGGCGTTGGGGGCGTTGCCCACCTCCTCCAGCGCCTTGAGGAGCATCTGCCACATCCGGGTCAGGCTGCGCATCTGAAGCCCTGCGGCGAAGGCCTGACCGCGGGCGCGTTCGTCCGGGCTTACCGTCGGGTCTTCGGCGGCGTCGGGCGTGATCTTGATGACGGAGACCCAGTGCGTGAGTTCGGCCAGATCGCGCAGCACGGCCATCGGATCGGCCCCGTCCGAATACTGCCCGCCCAATTCCTCCAGCGCGGCCGCAGCCTCGCCCTTCATCACCATGTCGAACAGATCCATCACCCGGCCCCGGTCCGCCAGGCCCAGCATCGCGCGAACCTGATCGGCGGTGGTTTCCCCGGCCCCGTGGCTGATCGCCTGATCCAGCAGGGACATCGCATCGCGCACCGATCCTTCGGCGGCGCGCGCGATCAGGGCCAGCGCGTCGGTCGCGATTTCGGCCCCTTCCCTGGCGGCGATGCCCCGCAGGTGGGCGATCATCACTTCCGGTTCGATCCGGCGCAGGTCGAACCGCTGGCACCGGGACAGGACGGTGACGGGGACCTTGCGGATCTCGGTGGTGGCGAAGATGAACTTCACGTGGGCGGGCGGTTCTTCCAGCGTCTTGAGCAGCGCGTTGAACGCACTGGTCGAGAGCATGTGAACCTCGTCGATGATGTAGATCTTGTAGCGCGCGGAGGCGGCGCGGTAGTGGACCGAGTCGATAATCTCGCGCATGTCGCCGACGCCGGTGTTCGATGCCGCGTCCATTTCCAGAACGTCGACGTGGCGGCCCTCGGCGATGGCGACGCAGGGCTCGCAGACGCCGCAAGGTTCGGTCGTCGGCCCGCCGTTGCCATCCGGCCCGACGCAGTTGAGCCCCTTGGCCACGATGCGCGCGGTTGTCGTTTTGCCCGTGCCCCGTATGCCCGTCAGGATGAACGCCTGCGCGATACGGTCGGCGGCGAAGGCGTTGCGCAGCGTGCGGACCATCGGGTCCTGGCCGATCAGATCGGCAAAGGTCGCGGGGCGGTATTTGCGCGCGAGAACCTGGTATTCCGTCGTCATGCCTGCCCCTCCGGTCCGGTCGTCAACTTAGGCCGATCGCGGGCCGGTTGCCAGAGCCCAGGTCACAGCGTCCAGAGCACGATGCCGATGGTCACCGCCCCGACCGAAAAGATGATCGACAGCAGCGTGTAGTTCTCGCGGGATTGTACCTCGGCCTGGTGCTCGTCCAGCCGGGTCTGCGTCTTGCAGGCATTTTGGCGCGCCGACCAGAAGATGAAGAGCGCGGCGATCACGAACAGGGTCGACACCAGCTTGGGCACCCAAGTGGGTTCCGCCTCGCCGAAGACGGCGCGCAGTCCGACGGCGATGGCGATGGCGGCCATGCCGGTTCGCATCCAGCCCGCGAAGGTCCGTTCGTTCGCAAGCGTCGTGCGGTCTTCGGCCCAGTCGGTCCGGTCTTTGGCCAGGCTGTTCTTGTCGTCGGACATCACGCGCTCCTCGTTTCGCCCAGGGTCAGAAGGTCGGGCATGTTCCGCAGGGGGGCCGCATCGCCGCGGATGCGCGCAAATGTCCAGCACCCGATAAGGGTCGCCCAGATCCGTTGCGCGTCCGTCAGCGGGGCGGGGCCGTGCAGTCGGAGGCCCTGCGCCTGGGTCGCGTCGATCCAGGATTGCAGCAGGCGTTCGCCTTCGGCCCTGTCCAACGGCCCATCCAGGAACAACGTCTGGACCGGGCAGGCACGCCAATGGGCCTGCCGTTCGAACAGGCGGGCGAGCTTTTCGCACATCCGCACCGTCCCGCCAGAAAAATCCTCGGCCGGGTCGTAGGCGCGGGCGATGATGTCCAGCATCAGGTCCGACGCCAGGTGCGCCGCCGCCCGGGCGAGGTCGGCCTTTCCGGCGGGAAAGTGATGATAGAGCGATCCCTTCGGGGCCTGCGCCGCCGTCAGGATGTCGGCGACTGAGGTGCCGTGAAACCCCCGTTCCTGAAAGAGTGTCACGCCGGAGTGGATCAGCCGGTCGCGGGTTGAGGGGGTGGGGTCGGCCATGGCGTAACTTTCCATGACTTGACCGAATGGTCCAGCGCATGTCATCAGACCGTATGGTCTAGACTGATTGGTCCAATAATGAACGTGTCCACGACACAGAATGTGACGATCCCGTCCGGTCCCGCCGCGCTTGCCGGGACCCTGTTTGTGTCCGGTGAAAAACCGAAGGCCGCTGTCGTTCTGCACGCGGCGACCGGTGTCCCCGCGCGGTTCTACGCGGCCTTTGCGACATGGTTGTCGCGGGATCGGGGGATCGCCTGTCTGACCTACGACTACCGCGATTTCGGAGCGTCGGGGTCCGCGCAGGGCAGCGCCGCGACCATGACCGACTGGGGCGTCCACGATCAACAGGCCGCGCGCGACTGGTTGCGCGCGCGTCTGCCGGAGGCACCGCTGTGGGTGATCGGCCATTCGTTGGGGGGTATGATGCTGCCGTATCAGACCGGGCTTGCGTCCATCGCGCGTGTCGTCACGGTCGCGTCGGGGGCGGTCAATGTGCGGGATCATCCCTGGCCCTATCAGGCCTTCGCGCGGGCCTTCTGGGCACCGGGTCTGGGTGCGCTTTCCCGCCGGATCGGCCGATTTCCGACGCGCGCGCTGCGCATCGGGCACGACCTGCCGGCCGGGGTCTATGCGCAGTGGCGGCAGTGGTGCACCTCGCCCGCGTTTCAGCGTGACGACGCGGATCTGCCGGTCGCCGATGCGACCGCGCTGACCTGTCCGATGCGGGTGGTCGCCGTATCCGACGATGCGCTGTGTCCGCCGGCGGCGGTCTGGCGGCTGATGACGGCCTATCCAGGGGCGATGAAACGTCAGGTGGTTCTGGACCCGCGGACCTTCGGCATGGCGCGCATCGGGCATCTGGATCCGCTGGGCGAACGGGGACGTCCCTTGTGGCCGACGTTGATCGCGCAGGATTTGCCATCGCGGAGCAACGTGCTGATCTGAACCGATTGCAAGGGGAGGGGTGGTGAGAGGCTGGACGACGACCCAAACGGGACTCGCTGTGGCTGCTTCCTTCCGGACCTGACCAGGTTGGCAAGACGCCTGCCCGCGCCAACCTCTCGACCAACAGGTAATATGCGCCGCGCGCCGATGCAAGATCACTCTGCGACGCGACCCATCCATTTCCAGGCATCCGCCGCAATCGCTTCGCCGCTTTCGTAGAACCAGTGGCTGTGCCCCTCCAGCCGGACGAGGTCGAACGGATGCCCGGCACTGGCCAGCGCGGCGGCACTGTCGCGGCCCGGCCCCCACCATTTCACGCCTTCCGATGTTCGGAACCCGATGCCCTGCGTCGGATCGGGGGTATAGTCGTGGGATGCCGGAAAAGTGATGAAACGCGTTTCGCTCAACTCTCGCATCTGGCGGCGGGGGTGGTTGGCCGTTGTCCGGGCCGCCCTCGAGATTTCCGGCAGATCATCGAGGCTGGCGGTGTCGAAGAATGGGAGCGCGACGTGGAGTGCCCGCGCTTTGAGGGCCGATGGAATGGCGATCAGAAGGATCACGATACGAACGGACATCACCAGGTATCCGAGCATGCGTATTTGGCACCCTCCGTCATGTCGGAAAGCCATGCCATGCCCCGGAAACCGGGGTAGATTTTGACGGCCAGAGCCGCAGGCCGCGATCGGGAATCGTGCATCAAGACAGGATTACCCCGGTGCGCGTTCCGCCCAACCCGCAAAGATCTTTTCCAGCGCGACCACGACGTAGAAGAGCGCGATGCCAAGTACGGCCAGCGCGATCAGGACAGCGAACATCAACGGGTAATCCGCATTGGTCCGACCCGAATCGAACAGGGCCCCAAGGCCGCGTCCGTGGGGCGACACGATTTCCATCAGATTGGTGCCGATGAAGGCCAGCGTGACCGAAACCTTCAGCGCGCCGAAAAATTCCGGCAGCGTCTTGGGCAGGGCGATCTTCCAGAAAATCGTCGTGTTGGAGGCCCCCAGACTGCGCAGGATGTCGCGGTATTCAGGCTCCAAAGTGGACAGGCCGATGGATATGGAAACGGCGATCGGGAAGAACGAGATCATGAACGCCATCAGGATCGTATTCAGATCGTGCTGGCCGATAAAAAGCAGCGCGATGATCGGAACCACCGTGGCCTTGGGCACAGCATTGAAGCCGACGAGGAGGGGGTAGAGCGCTTCGCGGGCAAGCCGCGAAAACCCCATGATCATGCCCAGAACGATGCCGAACACCACCGCCAGCGCAAGGCCGACCATGGTGCGCCACAGGGTCTGCCAACTGCCCGACAGGAACAGCTCCCAATAGCGGGTGTAGGCGGGCGGCAGGTCGGAGGGAGAGGCCATGACGAAGTTCGGCCAGCCGTTTGCCCAGACCAGCACCTCCCACAGCAGAAGGAAGACGACCATCGCGCTCAGCGGGACCGCGATCTTGCGCAGGGCGTTCATCGGGGTGCCTCCGTGCTGGGGTCTTGCGCGGTGGCGGCGACATGCTCGACCGGGCGGTTTGCCACACCGGGGACGGGAACGGGGGACGCGGCGGGCGGATCGACGTCGCGGCCCTGCGCCACCTGAATTTCGCGCCGCAGAACCGCCAGCAATTCGACGGCGCGCGGCGCATAGAGATCGTCGAGCGTCCGCCTGCCGCCCATATCGATTTCCACCACCCGCTGCGCAAAGGCCGGGCGGGCGGAAAAGACGACCGTGCGGTCCGACAGGAACACGGATTCGCGCAAATCGTGGGTGATGAGGACGCAGGTGAATTGCTCCTTGGCCCGCAATTCGTGCATCGTCTGCCACAGGTCTTCGCGCGTGAACGCGTCGAGGGCGCCGAACGGCTCGTCCAGGATGAGAACCTCGGGGCGGTGCACGATGGAGCGGCAGAGCGAGGCGCGCTGGCGCATCCCGCCAGACAGCTCCGATGGTTTCTTGTCCTCGAACCCCTCCAGCCCCACGAGAGCGAGGAGTTCGCGGGCGCGATCCTGTTGCTGCGTCTTCGACATCGAGGTCGAGACGATTTCCAGCGGTAGCATCACGTTCTGCAAAATCGTGCGCCATTCCAGAAGGACGGGGTTCTGGAACGCCATGCCCACCGTGCTGCGCGGCCCCGTCACCGGCGCGCCACCCAGACGCACGATGCCCTGGTCGGGCTTCATCAGGCCGGCAATCAGGCGCGTAAGCGTGGACTTACCGCACCCGGACGGCCCCACCACGGCGGTAAAGCTGCCTTCGGGCATGTCGATGCTCAGGTCCTTGAGCACCGGTAGAGGTCCGGCCGCCGTGGAATAGGCGTGCGTGACGTGTTCGAGAGATATGGGAAGGGACATGGGGGGCTTTCGGGGTTCGGGCGGCCCGGATGGCCGCCCGCAGAAATATTACTTCAGCATCCGCGCATCGGCATCGGGCAGATAGGCGTCGGTGAAGTAGAGGCTGGCATCGGGCTCGGACTGGAAGTCGTAGACCAGCTTGGTCTGCTCGATGGCTTTCGCCATACGGTCGGCGTCGATGCCGCCCATGCCGTTTTCGACCACATAGTCGGTCAGGACGTTCGCGTCGATCGACAGCTCCAGCCGGCGCTGTTCCAAGTCGACGTCGCCGGCCGGGTTGCGGTCGATGACGGCCTGCGCCCCCATGGCCGGATCGGCGATGACGTCCTTCCAGCCTTGTGCGACGGCCGTCAGGAAACCGGTCACGACCTCCGGGTTGGCTTCGGCGAAGTCTGTGTTGGCGATGATCGCATTGCCGTAGAGTTCAACACCGTGGTCGGCCATCAGGATGGTGGAGATATCCTCCTCGGGCACGCCCAGACGCACGAGGTTGAGGTAGGACGAGAAGCTGAACCCGGTCACGGCATCGACTTCGCCCCCGGCCAGCATCGGCTCGCGCGTGGGGAAGCCGACGGGTTCGACCGTGACCTTGCTGGCGTCGATGCCGGCGGTTTCGGCGAAGATGGGAAATTGTGCCCAAGCCCCGTCGGGGGGTGGCGCACCCAAGGTGCGGCCTTCCAGATCGGCAGGTTCGGATACGCCTAGCGACTTGCGACCGACGATGGCGAAGGGCGGCTTGTCATAGACCATCATTACCGCCGTAACCGGCGCGTCGGGGTTCTGATCCAGAAAGCGCATCAGCGAGTTGATGTCGGCGAAACCCATCGGAAAAGCGCCGGTGGCCACCTTGGGGATTGCGTCGAGCGAGCCCTGGCCGGCGCTGATTTCAACCTCCAGCCCCGCGTCGGCGAAATGACCCTGATCGATTGCGGCGAAATAGGCGGCGGAGGGCCCTTCGAATTTCCAGTCGAGTGCGAAGGGCACTTCGGTCTGAGCCAGAGCGGGCGCGGCAAGCAGCATTGCGGCGGCGACGCCGCCAAGTTTCGTGAACATGAAAATCTCCCCAGTTGGACGCCTGATTTGCGAGAGCCTGACCGTCGAGGGCCAGAGATGGCGACCGATGGTGTGGAAGGTGCCCGGCAAAATGCCCGCGATTCAACCGATTCGGTGCATCAGTGCCTAAATTTGGTGCGCGTGAGGTCTTTCCGCGGTCGCTCCCGCCCCCTATCCATGCCCGACCGCAGCCCGACCGCCACAAGGAACGCCCGATGAGACACGCAGAGACGGTGACCTTCGGCGGCGGCGGTCTGGACCGGTCGGAAGACCTGCGCCGCCATCCCGAAATCCTGGAAACCCTGCCGGTCCGAACCCTTGCGATGTGGCGGGGCAAGCCGCTGATGAATGCGGCGCGGGACGGGTTGGCCCTGGTCGACGGGCACGTCTTCGCGGATCTGGGCACGCCTGTCCTGCTGGGCCGGATCGAGGAAACGGCGATCTTTGCGCGCGACGTGTCCGGGCTGGACGTGTCGGGCCTGTCCGACGCGTTGGGCGCGTTCCTAGACCCTAGCGAGCAGACACATCCCGATCTGCCGAACGGCACGGCGTTCTGCGAATTGCGCGGAATGATGACTCATCTGACGCCGCTGGATGCCGAGCTGGCCGCCACGGCGCGCGGGGTCCTGGAGTGGCACCGCACCCATGGGTTCTGCGCCAATTGCGGAACGGCGACGCAGGTCGGCAAGGCGGGGTGGATGCGGGCCTGTCCGGGCTGCGCGCGCGCCCATTTTCCGCGCACCGACCCTGTGGTCATCATGTTGGTGACGCGGGGCAATTCGGTCTTGCTCGGCCGCTCTCCGGGGTGGCCCGAGGGGTTTTTCAGTTGTCTGGCCGGGTTCATGGAACCGGGCGAGACGATGGAGGCCGCCGTCCGCCGCGAAGTCTGGGAGGAGACGGGCGTGCGCGTGGGGGCGGTGTCCTACCTTGCCAGTCAGCCCTGGCCGTTCCCCGGCAGCCTGATGCTGGGCGCGCACGGACAGGCCACGTCCGAGACGATCGAGATCGACCCCGAGGAAATCGCCGAGGCGATCTGGGTCCCGCGCGAGGAACTGGCCGAAGTGTTCGCCGGCACGCACCCGCGCCTTCTGCCCGCGCGCGACGGCGCGATCGCGAATTTCCTGCTGAAGAACTGGCTGGCAGATACGCTGGCCTGATCGCTCTTTGCCCGGCGCGACGGGCGCGATATGGGATGACACGGGATCAGGAGCGTTGCCGCGATGAAATTTGTTGCCACCGAAGATATCGCCGCGCCCATCGAAACCGTCTGGGCACGCGTGTCCGACCTGGAAGGGTTCGAGGACCGCATCGGCAAGCGCGTGGGTCAGATTGCCCGCATTCCGCCCGGACCGCCGGGACAGGGCACGTCGTGGACCGGCAAGGCCGAGATCATGGGCAAGGCGCGCGTGGTCAAGGTGACGGTGGCGACGCTGGCCGCCCCGACCCAATTGGTGGCCGAGGCTGGGACCGATGGCATGACCGTCACCATCCAGGTCGATCTGAAGGAACTGAGCCCGCGGCTGACGCGGCTGACGGTCACGTCCGAGGCGCGGGCCCGAAGCCTGGCCGCGCGGCTGATGCTGCAATCGGCCAAGCTGGCGCGGCAGACGATGGCCAAGCGCTACAAGGCGCGGGTGGCGGATTTCGCGTCGCAGGTCGAAAAGGGCGCCTGAGGCGTCAGTCGGCCCCGCCGTCGAAATGATCGGGATCGGCGGGATAGACCCCCAAAATGTTCAGCTGGGTGCAGAAATACGCCAATTCCTCTAGTGCGCGGGCGACCGGCGCGTCGTCGGGGTGACCTTCGATGTCGGCGTAGAATTGCGTCGCGGTGAATTGCCCGTCGACCATGTACGACTCCAGCTTGACCATGTTCACGCCGTTCGTCGCGAATCCGCCCATCGCCTTGTAGAGGGCGGCGGGAATGTTGCGGACTCGGAAGACGAATGTGGTCTTGACCGGGCCGCTGCCCGGGGCCGGCTGATCGGGCGCGGGCGACATGATGACGAAGCGGGTCGTGTTGTGGCCCTGATCCTCGATGTCGCGGGCCAGCACCTCCAGCCCGTGCGTTTGCGCGGCAAGCACCGAGGCCAGGACTCCGTCGGATCGTTGACCGCCCCGTGCCAGATCGGCGGCGGCCCCGGCGCTGTCTGCGGCGGCTTCGGCGGTGATGCCCCGCGCGTTCAGCCAGCCCCGCGCCTGCGGGATCAGCACCAGATGCGCGCGCACGTGGCGGATATCCGAAAGCGGCGTGCCCGGCAGGGCCATCAGCGCGATGCGGACGCGGATGAACGCTTCGCCCACGATGTGCAGGCCGGATTCGGGCAACAGACGGTGCATGTCGGCCACGCGACCGTAGGTCGAATTCTCGACCGGAAGCATCGCAAGGTCGGCGTCGCCGCTGCGCACGGCGGCGATGCAATCCTCGAACGTGGGGCAGGGCAGGGGCGTCATGTCCGGCCGCGCCTGGGCGCAGGCTTCGTGGGAATAGGCCCCAAGCTCCCCCTGAAATGCGATCTTGCCCATCGTCGGCCCCCGTTTTCCGCACGCATTTTCCGCCGCTGATGCGTATGGTCGCAGCCTGTATCCCTTGCGCGCCCCCTAGGAAACCACATACATGGCGCGCAACGCGAGACGCCACGAAGAACCGATCAAGGGGTGCCCCATGGACACGATGACGATAACCAAATCCTTGGGGGCGTTCTGCGGCGCGCTCCTGGTCCTTTTACTGGGGGCTTGGGCCGGGGAAGCGATCTACCATGTCGGCACCGAAGCGCACGGCGATGAAGAGCATGCGCAGGGCTATGCCATCGAAGTGCCCGACACCGGCGAGACGGAAGTGGCCGAAGTCGCCGAGGAAGTCCCGTTCGAGGAAGTCTATGTCAACGCCTCCGCCGAGGAGGGCGAGAAGCTGTGGCGTCAGTGCGCATCGTGCCACAAGCTCGAAGACGGGGCCAATGCGACCGGCCCGTATCTGTCGAATGTGGTTGGCCGTTCCAAGGGCATCGCGGATGGCTACGCCTACTCCGAAGTGTTGGCCACGATGGAAGGTGACTGGACCCCTGAAAACCTGTCCGGTTTCCTGCTGAACCCCAAGGAATACGCGCCCGGCACCAAGATGGCGTACCGCGGAATGGACGACGTCGATGACCGCGCCAACCTGATCGCCTACCTCGCGACGCAGTGACGCAGCCCTCGCGTGATTGACACGGGCCCGCTTCGGCGGGCCTTTTTTTCGGGTAGACCGGCGTCTCGGGGCGGCGAGATCACGCCCCACCTCACCGCCAAGTGTGGTGCAGGGCCTTGAACATGGCCCCCACGCCTCGTTACCTGATCGCCAACGAAGTTCCGGGAGGTTCACCATGTTCCGACGTCTTGCACTTGTGACCGCCATCGCCGCAGCCCCGGTATCGGCCCAGGACACGACGCCGGATTTCGGCATCACCACATTTCCGGGCGGAGAGATGAAGTATCAGCCAGGCTTCGAGCATCTGGACTACGTCAACCCGGACGCCCCGCGCGGCGGAGAAATCAGCGTCTGGGCCTTCGGGTCCTTCGACTCGATGAACCCCTATACGCCCAAGGGCCGCGCCGCCGGCCTGTCGAACGCCCCTTATGAAAGCCTGCTTGCCGGTACGGCCGATGAGATCGGGGCAAGCTACTGCCTGATCTGCGAGACGATGGACTACCCCGAGGATCGCAGCGAGGTGACCTTTACCCTGCGCGACGATGTCGCCTTTTCTTCCGGGGATCCGCTGACGGCCGAGGATGTGGTTTTCAGCTACGAGACGTTCCGCGACAAGGGCCTGCCGTCGTTCCGCGCGGTCCTGGGCACCCAGGTCGAAACGGCCGAGGCGATCGACCCGCTGACGGTGCGGTTCACCTTCAAGGACGGCATCCCGACGCGCGACCTGCCCGCGACGGTGGGCGGTTTGCCGATCTTCTCCAAGAAGGATTTCGAGGACCGCGGCGTCGATTTCGAGGAATCGACCCTGACGCCGCATGTCGGCAGCGGGCCCTACGTCCTCGACAGCATGGATATTGGCCGGTCGGTCACGTATCGGCGGCGCGACGATTATTGGGGCTACGACCATCCGCTCATGGTGGGGCGCAACAATTTCGATACCATCCGTATCGAGTATTTCTCCGACTACGATGCCGCCTTCCAGGGCTTCCGGGGTGGCAATTACACCTTCCGCAACGAGGCGTCTTCGAAATCCTGGGCGACGGGATACGACTTTCCGGCCGTGCAGGACGGCACCGTGATCACCGCCGAACTGCCCGACGGGTCGATCTCTACTTCGCAGAGCTTCGTGTTCAACCTGCGCCGCGAAAAATTCGCCGACCCCCGGGTGCGCGACGCCATCGCGATGATGTTCAATTTCGAATGGTCGGACGAAACGCTGTTCTACGGCATCTATGACCGGATCGAGAGCTTCTGGGAAAACACCGACCTGAAGGCCGTGGGCCTTCCGTCGGAGGCGGAATTGGAAATCCTGCAACCGCTTGTAGACGAGGGTTTGCTGGACGCGGCTATCTTGACCGAGGAGGCGGTGCTGCCTGCGACGTCGGGCGCCCGGCAGCTGGACCGCGGGAACCTGCGGGCCGCGTCGCGGCTTCTGGACGAGGCGGGGTGGACCGTTGGCGACGGTGGCATGCGCCGCAAGGATGGGCGCACGCTTCAGGTCGAATTCCTCAACGACAGCCAGACGTTCGACCGGGTTATCAACCCCTTCGTCGAAAACCTGCGCGCGCTGGGCGTCGATGCGCGCATGACCCGCGTCGACAACGCCCAGATGCAGGAGCGGGAGCGGTCGTACGACTTCGACATCATCACCCACCAGATGCCGATGTCCTATGTTCCCGGGTCCGGCCTGCGGCAGTACTTCGGCTCGGGTTCGGCCAACGACAGCGCGTTCAACCTGATGGGACTGGCAGATCCGGGGATCGATGCGCTGATCAAGGCGGTCGAAGCGGCGGAGACGGAGGATGATCTGCACGTCGCCATTTCCGCACTGGATCGGGGTCTGCGGGCGCAGAAGTTCTGGATCCCCCAGTGGTTCAAGCCGGTTCACACCGTCGCCTATTACGACTATCTTCGGCACCCCGAAAACCTGCCGCCCTATGCTTTGGGCAACCTTGATTTCTGGTGGGCCGATCAGGACGCGTTCGAGCGCCTCAAAGCCGACGGAGCGTTCTGAGCCTTGGGCGCCTATATCCTAAGACGACTGCTGCTGATCATCCCGACGCTGATCGGGATCATGGTCATCAACTTCACCCTGATCCAGTTCGTCCCCGGCGGCCCGGTCGAACAGGTCCTCGCCCAATTGCAAGGCGAGGGTGACGCCTTCGCCAACATCGCCGGCGGCGGCGACGGTGCGGGGGCCGAGCAATTCGACCAAGGGGGCGGGTATCAGGGCGCGCGCGGCCTGCCGCCCGAATTTATCGCGGAGCTGGAGCGTCAGTTCGGCTTCGACAAGCCGCCGCTGGAACGGTTTCTCAACATGCTCTGGGATTATGCGCGCTTCGATTTCGGAGAGAGCTACTTCCGGTCCATCTCCGTGGTGGACCTCGTTCTTGAAAAACTGCCGGTCTCGCTCTCGCTGGGTCTGTGGTCCACCCTGCTGGCCTATTGCATCTCGATCCCGCTGGGCATCCGCAAGGCGGTGCGCGACGGCAGCAGCTTCGACAGCTGGACCTCCGGCATCGTCATCGTCGCCTACGCGATCCCGGCGTTTCTCTTCGCGATCCTGCTCCTCGTGCTGTTCGCGGGGGGATCGTATTACAAGATCTTTCCGCTGCGCGGCCTGACGTCGTCGGACTTCGATCAGATGTCGGCGTTCGGCAAGGTGCTCGACTATTTCTGGCACCTGACCCTGCCCACCATCGCGATCACGCTGTCGTCCTTTGCCGGACTGACCCTGCTGACGAAGAATTCCTTCCTCGACGAGATCCGCAAGCAATACGTCGTCACCGCCAAGGCCAAGGGCTTGCCGGAAAAGCGGGTGCTCTACGGCCATGTCTTCCGCAATGCGATGCTGATCGTGATTGCGGGATTCCCTGCGGCCTTCGTGGGGGTCTTCTTCGGGGCCAGCCTCATCATCGAGACGATCTTCTCGCTCGACGGGTTGGGGCGTCTGGGTCTTGAGGCAGTGGTCAGCCGTGATTATCCGGTCGTCTTCGGCACGCTTTTCGCCTTCTCTCTGCTGGGCCTGCTGATGAACCTGGTCACGGATCTGACCTATATCTTCGTCGACCCCCGCATCGATTTCGAGAGCCGCGAGACATGACGCTCTCGCCGCTCAACGCCCGCCGCTGGCGCAATTTCAAGCGCAACCGCCGCGCCGTCTGGTCGCTGTGGCTCTTCGCGCTGCTGTTCGGCCTGTCGCTGTGTGCGGAGCTGCTGGCGAACGACAAGCCGCTCCTCGTCAGCTATCAAGGAGAGCTGCGGTCCCCGATCGTCAGCTTCTATTCGGAGCAGGATTTCGGCGGCTACTTCCAGACCGAGGCCACCTACCGGGAGGTGGAGGTGCAATGCCTCATCATCTCGGGTGGGCTGGAAGACCCGTGCCTCGACGATCCGGAAGGCGTCATCGCCGAAGTGCAGGCGTCGGGTACCGCCCTTGGTGAGCCGGTGGAGGCCGGCTGGCTCCTCTGGCCGCCCATCCCCTACAGCTACAACACGGTCAACAACATCGACGGCGCGGCCCCCTCGGCGCCCGACGGCGACCACTGGCTGGGCACCGACGACACCGCGCGCGACGTGCTGGCCCGCGTAATCTACGGCTTCCGCCTGTCCGTGGCCTTCGCGCTCATCGTGACGGTGCTGTCGTCGGTCCTCGGTATCGCGGCGGGCGCGGTGCAGGGCTACTTCGGCGGCTGGACCGACCTCATCTTGCAGCGCATCGTGGAAATCTGGGGCTCCACGCCGTCGCTCTACGTCATCATCATCGTCGTCGCGATCATTCCGGTATCGTTCTGGCTGTTGGTCGGGCTGACGGTCCTCTTCGGCTGGATCGGGTTGGTCGGCGTGGTGCGCGCGGAGTTTCTGCGCGCGCGCAACTTCGAATACGTGCGCGCGGCCAAGGCGCTCGGCGTCAGCGACGGCATCATCATGTTCCGCCACGTCCTGCCCAACGCCATGGTCGCCACGCTGACCTTCCTGCCGTTCCTTGTGACCGGCGCCATCGGCGGCCTCGCGTCGCTCGACTTTCTGGGCTTCGGCCTGCCGTCGTCCTCGCCGTCATTGGGCGAACTCACGCTACAGGCCAAGCAGAACCTCCAGGCCCCCTGGCTCGGCTTCACCGCCTTCGCGACCTTCGCGATCATGCTGTCGCTGCTGGTCTTCATCTTCGAGGGCGTGCGCGACGCCTTCGACCCGCGGAAGACGTTCTCATGATCGAAGCATTCGGAATAATTGCCGTTTTCTCCGGGCTCATACTGGCGGGCTGGGGAGGAGTGATCCTCCAAGGGATAAACAGGGCTCGGGTTCTGGGGCACGTGTATCCTTTCAAGAGTTTCGAGGAAGAATATGCTTCGCGTATGCGTCGAGGTCCGCCGCGTGCCGTGGTCGGCTTCGCACTCCTGCTGATCGGCGTCATGATCGTGGGGGAACCGGTGCAATGACCCTCCTTGACGTGCGCGACCTCAAAATCGGCTTCTCCCAAGACGGGGTCGAGACCCTCGCCGTCAAGGGCGTCTCCTTTACCGTCGAGAAGGGGGAGACCGTCGCGCTGGTGGGCGAATCCGGCTCCGGCAAGTCGATCACGGCGCTCGCCACCGTCGACCTGCTGCCTGACTCAGCTATCGTAACTGGGTCCATCACCTACGACGGCGCGCAGATGGTCGGTGCGGACGAGGCGGAGCTGCGGCGGGTGCGCGGCAACGACATCAGCTTCATCTTCCAGGAGCCGATGACGTCGCTTAACCCTCTGCACACCATCGAAAAGCAGCTGCGCGAAAGCATCGAGCTGCATCAGGGCCTGCGCGGCGACGCGGTGCGCGTCCGCATCCTCGACCTGCTGGCTAAGGTCGGCATCCACGATGCCGAACGCCGCCTGCCCGCCTATCCGCACGAATTGTCGGGCGGGCAACGCCAGCGCGTGATGATCGCCATGGCGCTGGCCAACGGCCCTGACCTGTTGATCGCGGACGAACCCACCACCGCGCTCGACGTGACGATCCAGGCTCAGATCCTGGAACTGCTGGCCGACCTCAAGCGCGACGAAGGCATGTCGATGCTCTTCATCACCCACGACCTCGGCATCGTCCGCCGCTTCGCCGATCGCGTCTGCGTCATGCAGAAGGGCGAGATCGTGGAAACGGGACCCGTCGCCGAAATCTTCGACGCGCCCAAACACCCCTATACCCAGATGTTGTTGGCCGCGGAGCCGTCGGGCACGCCCGATCCGGTACCTGCGGATGCGCCCGAAATCGCCGCGACCCAGAACCTCAAGATCTGGTTCCCGATCACCAAGGGCCTGCTCAAACGGACCGCCGGCTATGTGAAAGCCGTGAACGATGCCACGCTGTCGGTCAGGGCAGGGGAGACGGTGGGCATCGTGGGCGAGAGCGGGTCGGGCAAGACGACGCTGGCGCTGGCGATCATGCGGCTGATCTCCTCCGAAGGGCCGATCACGCTATTGGGCGACCGGATCGACGGGCTGCAATCCAAGGCCCTGCGCCCTTTGCGCCAATCCATGCAGATCGTTTTTCAGGACCCCTACGGCAGTCTTTCCCCGCGCATGACCGTGGCCGAGATCGTGGCCGAGGGGCTGAAGCTGCACGACACCGGTGACACGCGCCCGCACCGCGAACAGGTGGCCGAAATCCTGCAGGAGACGGGCATCGACCCCGCGTCGATGGACCGGTATCCGCACGAATTCTCGGGGGGGCAGCGACAACGCATCGCCATCGCCCGCGCCATGATCCTGCGTCCCAAGCTGGTGGTGTTGGACGAACCGACGAGCGCGCTGGACCAGACGGTGCAGGTGCAGATCGTGGAACTACTGCGCGATCTGCAGAAGCGTTACGGCCTTGCCTATCTGTTCATCAGCCACGATCTGAAGGTGGTTCGCGCCCTGTCCCACAAGGTAATCGTGATGAAGCGTGGCGATGTGGTCGAGGCGGGGGACGCGGCGCAGGTGTTCGATGCGTCCGCCGATCCCTATACCCGCGCGCTGATGGCCGCCGCCTTCGACCTCAAGGCCGAGGTCTGACACGAAAAAGGCGGCCCGATCCGGACCGCCTTGCGTATTTCACCGGATTTGACCGTCAGCCGCCCAGGATGATGTCGCAATCCACGTCGCGCGCGCGCAGCCGTACGCAGGCCCGTTCGGCGCTGCGCTGAGACAGCCCGACGAAACTGGGGGCAAAGCCGCCGCGGACCCGGTCGATCCGGCGCAGGGCCTGATCCAGAGTGTCCAACTCCTGCAGCGCCGTGCGCAGCAGCAGCTTGTCGGCCGCCGACCGTGTGCCCTGCCGCGACAGGGTGATCCCATATTCCTGCCCGGCGGTCGAGGCGCGGGTGACGACGACGCGCGGGGCCTCGGGCTGGGCCGATACCGGCTTCGGGGCCGGAGCCGCGGTGGGCGTGGACGCGGACGCATAGACCGCGCCGGCGGCCGATGTGCCGCGCGCCAGGGGGCGCATGGACACGGCAGGGGCCGTCGGCCCGGTGGTCGTGGCCCCGTTGTAGACGGGCAAGGACGGGCGACGCTCGGTCACGCGGCGCGGGGCGTTGGCGAACCCAAGATCCAGAAGCTCTGCGATGCGGGCGTTGCGCGTGGCCGTGGACCGGCCGCCGAACACCGTGGCGATGATGCGCACGCCGTCGCGTTCGGCCGACGACACCAGGTTGAACCCGGCGGCGTTGGTGTATCCCGTCTTGATCCCGTCCGCGCCCTCATAGGCGTTCAGCAGGCGACGGTTCGTGTTGCGCACGCGGGTCACGCCCGCATCCGTCGTGCGCCGGGAGAAGAGGTTGTAATATTGCGGATAATCGTAGAACAGCCGCCGACCCAGCGTGGTCATGTCGCGCGCGGTGCTCAGGTGTCCCGACTGCGTCAGGCCGTGGGCGTTGCGGAAGGTGGTGTTCGACATGCCCAGCGCGCGCGCCGTGCGTGTCATACGCTCGGTAAAGGCGCTTTCGGACCCGGCGATGGCCTCGCCGATGGCTGTGGCAGCGTCGTTTGCGGATTTCACCGCCGCCGCACGGATAAGATAGCGGAAGGCGATGCGCTGCCCGGCTCGCAGGCCCAGCTTGGACGGCACTTCGTTGGCAGCGTTGCGGCTGATGCGGACTTCGGTGTCCAGCGTGATCTCCCCCTGACGCACGGCTTCGAACGCGACATAGAGCGTCATCATCTTGGTCAGGGACGCGGGGTGCAGACGCGTGTCGGCATTGCGCGACCGGATGACCTCCCCGGTGCGGGCGTCGATCACCATCTCGGCGTAGGGTGCCGCCCTGACCATTGGCACGGCGGCCAGCCAGATCGCACAGAAGGTCGCAAACCCCAGAAGGGCCGTTCGGATCATATTCATTTTCACGAGACTGCTCTGTCTGCCTGGGTCCCGATCTTGGCGCCGGTGACCGATGTGAATTTCGTCCAGATTAACCCGAAGTCGCCGACCGTTTCCACCCAAGAAAACCCCGCCTTGAAATTACCCAATTTCACCGTGGGTCACGCGACATCTGGTGGTTTTTGGGGTCGCCCCCACTACGGCAGGGCCATATGATGTCAGCAATGTGGCGGATTGTGCAGATTTCCGCCGCGAGGGTAGCCATGCAAGAATCGGGTTGGACGGATGACGGACACTGCTGACGCACGAAAAGCCGCAGCCGCGGGTTGGTTTCAGGAGCTGCGCGACCGGATCGTCGCCGCCTTCGAGACGCTGGAGGATGCAAACGCGCCCGGCCCCTTCGAAGGTCTGGCGGCCGGTCGGTTCGACGTGACGCCCACATCGCGCACCGCCGACGACGGGTCGGACGCGGGGGGCGGGCTGATGTCGGTGATGCGCGGTGGTCGCGTGTTCGAGAAGGTCGGCGTCAATTGGTCCGAGGTGCATGGCCAACTCGGCGAACGCGCGCAGAAGGCCATGGCCGCGCGCGGCGTGCCCGGCATGGCGGAAGACCCGCGCTTCTGGGCCAGCGGCATCAGCCTAGTCGCCCACATGCGCAATCCGCACGTCCCGGCGGTCCATATGAACACCCGGATGTTCTGGACGCCCCACGCGTGGTGGTTCGGCGGCGGATCCGACCTGAATCCTTGCCTGGAGTACGCCGAGGACACCGCGCATTTCCACGCCCAGATGAAAGCGGCCTGCGACCCCGCCGGTCCGCTGGACGGGCAGGACCGCTACGATAAGCTCAAAGCCTGGGCGGATGAATATTTCTTCGTGCCGCACCGGGGCCGTGCGCGGGGTGTCGGCGGGATTTTCTATGACGATTTGAACACCGGCGACTGGGATGCCGATTTTCGGTTCACCCAAGACGTCGGTAAGCATTTCTTGCCGGCTTTCGTCCCCTTGGTCGAGAAGCGCCGCGCCGACCCCTGGACCGATGCCGACAAGGACGCGCAGCTGGTGCATCGGGGCCTCTACGCCGAATACAACCTCGTCTATGACCGGGGGACGAAGTTCGGGCTGGAGTCGGGCCACGATGCGAATGCGGTTCTGATGTCCCTTCCGCCCGAGGCGAAGTGGCACTGACCTATTCGGCGGCCAGCGCGCCATCCTGCCAGGTTCCCGCGAAATCGGTCGCGTAGCCTTCGCCGCCGATGTCGCGTCCCTGCGCGACCATTGCACCCAGCCGGCCCAGCTCGTCGCCGCATTTCGCCGCCGCACCGTTGCCGCCGATCAGGGCCGTCACGGTCTCGTCCAGCCGCTCGATGGTGGGATATCCACTGGCCGTCCAGACCACGGCGCAGGGTTCGGTATGGGTCGCCTCGAACGCGGTGCCGGGCAGGAGGCTGCGCAACTGCTCCAAAAGACGCGTCCCGAGTTCGCCGTCGCCGGTTCCGTGGAACCAGTCGCGCATCTGCGTGGCCGACCGGATCCGCGGCCCGTCGAGTTGCCCACCGATCTTGAGGTAAAGACGCCCGTCAGGATAGCGCACGGGCGGCAGGACATAGAGGTCGTGGTCCCATCCCTGCGGCACGAAGATCACCGACGGCATATTTGAAAGCGCCGCCCCCGTCTCTTCGGACAGGCGGGCGAAGGCGATCGTGCGCGCCCAGACCTTCATCTGCGGCACGCGCGGCAAAAGACCGTCCGACCCGGCGTGCGGTCCGGTGGCGACGACGATCTGCGCGCCTGCGATCGCCGTGCCATCGGCCAAAGTCACCGTCCCGCCGTCGCGATCCACCGCCGCTTGCGGGATCAGCGTCGCACCCGCGGTACAGGCCAGCGTGATCTGCGCGTCGCGCATCGCGCGCGGGTCGATCCACCCGCCCTGCGTCGCCTCCAGCGTCGCGACCGATCCGCAGGGCAGCGCGATGCCCAGACGCTCCCATGTCTCGCAGGTGTCCAGCACGGGCGGCGGCTGGGGCAGGGCGGCGGCAACCGCTTGGAACCGCCGGGTAAAGCCATCGGCCATGGTCCCCTCGTCGGGGCCGGCCATCAGGGCACCCGTCTCGTGGAAGATCGTCAGACCGGATCGCGCCTCCAGATCGGCGTAGCGTTCGATCGACCGGCACGACAGCCGCGACCAATCCGCATCCGCCGCAACCCGCCGGGTGATCCGCGCGGCGTCGTAGTGGCTGCCGAAGGGGCCTTGGGACCGCGATTTGACGGGTGGTTCGGGCGGGGCGAGCAGGGCCACGCGGTGTCCCGCCTCGGCCAGGTGACGCGCACAGGGCGCACCCATCATGCCGCCGCCGATCACAATGAAGTCGAATCGGTCCATCTGTCCAAGGCTACCCCCGGTCCGGTGCCGATGCGACGCTATTTCTCGCGCAACGTTTCGATCATCAGGGTCACGTTGTCCGGGTCCGCGTCCGGCGTGATCCCGTGGCCCAGGTTGAAGATGTGCGGCCCGTTCGACAGCGCGTCGCGAATGCGCCGCACCTCCGACACCAGCGCGTCACCGCCCGTCACCATGTGCGACGACGCCAGATTGCCCTGTACGCAACCCGCCGGTTGCACGTGTTCGGCGACCCAGGCGGCATCGACCGAATTGTCGATGGCGACGCAATCCGCCCCGGTCGCGGCGTGGAAGCCGATGTATCCGTCCCCCGCCTCGCGCGGGAAGGCGATGACGGGGATGTCGGGGTGCCTGTCCTTCAGGGCGGCGGTGATCCGGCGGGCCGGTTCCAGGGCATATTTCGCGAAATCCTCGCCCTTGAGCGATCCGGCCCAGCTGTCGAAGATCTTGACGACTTCGGCTCCGGCGTCGATTTGTGCCGACAGGTATTCGATGGTCGACACGGTCAACAGGTCGATCAACGCCTCGAACGTCGCGCGGTCTTCGGCCTTGAGCGCGTGGGCAGGGCCCTGATCGGGCGTGCCCTGACCCGCGATCATATAGGTCGCCACCGTCCAGGGCGCGCCCGCAAAACCGATCAGCGTCGTCTCCGCAGGCAGGGCACCCGACAGGTTGCGCACCGTTTGATAGATCGGGTTCAACGTCTCGTGGATGTCGTCGACGCCCTTGAGCTTCGCCAGGCCGTCCGGCCCGGTGATCGTCGACAGGCGCGGGCCTTCGCCGGTCACGAACCATAGGTCCGCGCCCAATGCCTGCGGCAGCAACAGGATGTCGGCGAACAGGATCGCGGCATCGAACCCGAACCGGCGGATCGGCTGCAACGTCACTTCGGTGGCCAGATCGGGGTTGTAGCACAGCGACAAGAAATCGCCCGCTTCGGCCCGCGTCGCCTTGTATTCGGGAAGATAGCGACCGGCCTGACGCATCATCCAGATCGGCGGGGTGGGAAGCGTTTCGCCCGCAAGCGATCTCAGGATGGTTTTCGTCATCGGATTTCCTCGGACCAATTCTGAACATGACTTGTCCCGCACGGGCAGGGGTGTCAACGTCGCGATACACTGACCCGAGAAGACGAGACCCCATGACAGATCTGCCGACCCCGGAAGCCCCCCTTCGCATCGGCACACGGGGGTCGCCGCTGGCGCTTGCCCAGGCCCACGAGACGCGCGCCCGGCTGATGGCGGCGTTCGAACTGCCCGACGAAGCCTTCCAGATCGAAGTCATCAAGACGACCGGCGACCGCATCCTGGATCGTCCGCTCAAAGACATCGGCGGCAAGGGCCTGTTCACCCGCGAAATCGAGGAGGCCCTGGCAGCGGGCGTGATCGACATCGCCGTCCATTCGATGAAGGATATGCCGACGTTGCAGCCCGACGGGCTGATCATCGACTGCTATCTGCCGCGAGAGGATGTGCGCGACGCCTTCGTCACCCTGGATGGCGGATCGCTGGCCGATTTGCCCGCCGGATCCGTCGTGGGATCATCGTCGCTGCGCCGCCGGGCGCAGATCGCGCTGCGCCGTCCCGATCTGAAACTGGTGGAATTTCGCGGCAATGTGCAGACCCGCATGAAGAAGCTGGGCGATGGCGTGGCGGACGCCACGTTCCTTGCCATGGCCGGTCTCAACCGTTTGAAGATGCACGAGGTGCCGCGCCACGCCACCGATACCGCCGACATGCTTCCGGCCGTCGCGCAGGGTTGCATCGGGATCGAACGGCGGGTGACCGACGACAATGCCGCCCGGATGCTGGCCGCGATCCACCATGCCCCGACCGGGATGCGCCTGAATTGCGAACGTCAATTTCTCAAGACGCTGGACGGGTCCTGCGAAACGCCGATCGCCGGTCTGGCCGAACTCGACGGCGACATCCTCAATTTTCGCGGAGAGATCCTGCGCCCCGACGGGTCCGACGTGCTGACGGTCGAGGGGGAGTGTCCCGTCACGGGCGGCGCGGCCCTGGGCGCGCGGCTGGCGCAGGACCTGCTGGACCGCGCGCCCGAAGGGTTCTTCGACTGGCGGACCTGACGCCTTAACAATGCGGGTCGCAGGCCTCCTTGGCCCAGGGCCCGTGTTGATCGTCCGTGCCATTGACGTGGACGAAGCCGTGCAGGCCGAAGAAATCGCGCTGCCCCTGGATCATGTCGGCGGTGCCGCGTGCCGTGCGCATCATGTCGAAATACGCCAGACCCGATGACAGCGCGGGCACCGGATGCCCGTTCAACGCAGCCTGCGCCACGACCTGACGCAACGCACCATGTGTGTCCTTCAGGATCGCGGCGAAATGGTCGGTGAACATCAGGTTCACGCCCGGCGCGGCGTCCAGCGCGGTCGCCATTTCGTCGAGCATGGAGGACCGGATGATGCAGCCCTCGCGCCAGATCTGCGCGATCCGCGCCATCGGCAGATCCCACCCGAAATCGCGGGTTGCGGCCGACAGCATCTCGAACCCCTGCGCATAACACAGGATCTTGCCGGCCATCAGGCCTTGCTCCAGCGTGGTATGATCCAGCCCGTCCCAGGCCTGTGGGGCTGCGCCGAAGATGCTCTGACCCTTGGCCCGCTCCTGCAGCCGCGCGGACAGGTTGCGCGCCACAACCGCCGCTTCGATCGCCGGGACGGGGGCCAGACGGTGCTGCGCTTCGATAACGGTCCAGCGGCCCGTGCCCTTCTGACCCGCCGCATCCACGATCACCGACAGCAAGGGCTTGCCCGTCGCGACGTCGCGAGCATGGGCGACCTTGCCCGAAATCTCGATCAGATAACTTTCCAGCGGCCCCTTGTTCCAGGCGGCAAAGATGTCGCCGATGGCGTCGTAATCCATGCCGTGCCCATCGCGCAGAATGCCATAGACCTCGGCGATCATCTGCATGTCGGCGTATTCGATGCCGTTATGGACCATTTTGACGAAATGACCTGCCCCGCCCGGACCCATCAGCGCGGCACAGGGGTCTCCGTCGTGTTTGGCGGCGATGGCGGTCATGATATCCTCGACCCGGCCCCAGTATTCTGTGTCGCCGCCGGCCATGATCGACGGCCCGTGGCGCGCGCCTTCCTCTCCGCCGGACACGCCGACACCCAGGAACGGGCCGGTGTGCGCGTCGACCCGTCGGTCGGTGTCGTGGAAGTTCGCGTTGCCACAGTCGATGATCAGGTCGTCGTCGTCCAGAAGCGGGCGCAGCGCCTCGATCTGGGCATCCACCGGGTCGCCCGCCGGCACCATCAGGATGATCGCGCGGGGGGAGGACAGCGCGGCCACGAAATCGTCCAGCGTTTCGGTCGGCGTGATCTTCGGGGCCAGGTCGCCTGCGTTTTCGGCAAAGTCGCGGGTGACCTGCGTGGTGCGGTTGAAGACGGCGACGTCGAAGCCTTTTTCCGCGATGTTGGAGGCCAGCGCGGCCCCCATCGTGCCAAGGCCGATCAGGCCGATCCGTGCGTGTCCAGACATTCCGTCGCTTTCCCGAATGTTACCGATACCATCGCTCTTAGACGGCTCCGACCGGCTTTGAAAGGGCGGGGGCCGGCGGTCAGGCGCAGGCCCGCGCGTGGTCCATATGGATCGTCTCCAGCAGGGCCAAACGATCATTCGTCGCCGTCACGGCCAAGGTGGCGTCGCCTTCATAGCCGGGGGTCCGCTCCAACTCGTCGCACAGGACACGCCAGGCGGACACGTTGCGCGGATGGGTCAGGAACCGCAGCCCCCGTGTCGCCGCGTCCGGCAGGCGTCGCGTCATCGTCCGCAGGGCAAGCTGCTGGGAATGCCAGACGAAGCCGCAGGCAACGCGGTGATCGGATCGCGGTGCCGGATATGTCTTGGGTCCCGGACCGTGGCCCAATTCGGCCAGATCCGCGTCCAGCCGGTCGCAGGCGGCTTGCAGCGCGTCCTCCAGTTCCGATGCGACCCCGCGCAGGGTCACAACGGCATCGCGCTGCGCGGCAAGAAACGCGCCGATATGTCCGGGTCTGGCAAAGTCGAACCGCCGCTGCGCACGTTCCACCCCGTCCTGCGCAAGACGTGTTCCCGTGCGCAACCTGTCACGGAGAGAAGGGCCGGTAAAACTCATCGGAAAACATTCGACTGCATCACCGCACGTTTCAAGGCCCGAAGTGCAGCAGATCTTCCGCTTTGCGGTCGTGCCGGATGCCGTCAGACTGTGCTTTGCGCGTGGGGGAAGTGGTGGGGCACTGTTGCGTTGTTGATCATCTAACGGCGATGCTGCTTCCGATTGCCGATGTAGAGGAAGGATGCCGTGCGACACGATCCGTTCTGGGGA
>NZ_CXSU01000012.1:0-91756 GCF_001403795.1 Jannaschia donghaensis
CTTTGTCCGGGCCCTGTTCCGTAAGACGACCTGAAAGAGCGGACGAATGGCCGATCCGTGCTCAAAGCCAGCTAACGCAACAGTCCCGGTTATTGAGATAGTGGTGGCGGTGCAGGGACTTGAACCCCGGACACGCGGATTATGATTCCGCTGCTCTAACCAACTGAGCTACACCGCCATCGCGCGCCGGATACGGCCATGGGGCCGAGGCGTCAAGACCGTCCGCACGGCTTTTCTTCCGGCGCGCCCCGTGGCAGCGTTTCGCCCGGAGGTGTCGCCATGAAAGACCAGTCCGATCCGGCCACGACGCAGGGGGCCCTTGCCGACCTGCGCGCCCTTCTGGGCGACGACCATGTGCTGACGGGATCGGACACCGACCGCTTCGCCCGCGACTGGACGGGCAAGTGGCGCGCCGATCCGCTGGCGGTCGTGCGCCCCGCGGGGACCGCGCAGGTGGCGCAGGTGGTGAAGATCGCCGCGCGCGCCGATCTTGCCATCGTGCCGGTGGGCGGCAACACCGGCCTTGTGGGCGGCACGGCGAACACAGGCGCGCTGATGGTGTCGCTGGAACGGATGACCGCCATCCGCGATCTGCGCCCGCAGGCCGGCGTCATGGTGGTCGAGGCGGGGGTGATCCTGGCCGACATCCACGCCGCCGCAGAGGCGCATGACCTGATGTTTCCGCTGACCTTCGGGGCGCGCGGCTCGGCCCGCGTGGGCGGGTTCCTGTCGACCAACGCGGGCGGGTCCAACGTCGTGCGCTACGGCCCCACGCGCGGATTGGTGCTGGGGCTGGAGGTCGTGCTGGCCGACGGCCGCATCCTCGATCTGATGAGCGAGCTGCGCAAAGACAACTCCGGCCTGGATCTGCGCGATCTGTTCATCGGGGGCGAAGGCACGTTGGGCATCATCACCGCCGCCGTCCTGCGCCTGTCGCCCAAGCCGCGCCATCACGCCGCCGCGCTGGTGGCGGTGCGCGACCTGCCCGCATCGCTCGCCCTGCTGCGCCGGTTGCAGGCGGCCAGCGACGGGGCCGTCGAAGCGTTCGAGTATATGCCGCGCAGCTATATGGTCGAACTGGCCAAGCACCGGCCCGATCTGCGACAGCCTTTCGCCCTCCACGACCACGCCGTGATGATCGACATGGGCGGCCTGTCACGCCCCCTGATCGAAACCTTGGAGGAGGCCCTGTCGGACGCGATGGACGCCGGGGAAGTTCTGGACGCGATGATCGCGCAAAACGACGCGCAGCGGCAGCACATCTGGGACATGCGCGAAGCCGCGGCCGAGATCACCTTCACCCGCCTGCCCATCGTCGACAACGACGTCGCCCTGCCGCTGGACCGGGTAGAGGCCTTCATCGACGACATGCACGCCCGGCTGACCGCCATCGATCCGGACGCCGACACCCTGATCGTATCGCATCTGGGCGACGGCAACGTGCATTTGACGGTCTATCCGACCGATGACAAACAGCTCGAGACCATCCGCGAAATGGTGGAGGACGTGACCGTGACCCTTGGCGGGTCGATCAGCGCGGAACACGGCATCGGCCTGTCGAAGCTGACCACGATGACCCGCCGCAAGGACCCGGTCGCCCTGGATGTCATGCGCGCCATCAAAACCGCCCTGGACCCCGACAACCGCATGAACCCCGGCAAGGTCATTCCCGAACGGTGAACGTCAGGGCAGGAACGTCAGCCCCAGCATCAGCACCGCGCCCGTCGCAATCAGGACCAGCACGCAGAACCCCATGATGTCGCGCGCATTCAGGCCCGCGACCGCCAGTGCGGGCAGGGCCCAGAACGGCTGGATCATGTTGGTCCAGGCATCGCCCCAGGCAATCGCCATCAGGACGCGGGCCTTGTCCGCGCCCAGCACGTCTGCCGCCGGCATGATGATCGGGCCCTGCACGGCCCATTGCCCGCCGCCCGACGGGACCAGCACATTGACGAACCCCGCCGACAAAAAGGCCAGCACCGGCAGGATCGTCGCATTGGCCCCGCCGACGAACAGATCGGTCAGCGATGCGGCCAGGCCCGATCCGACCATCATGCCCATGACGCCGGCATAGAACGGAAACTGGATCAGGATGCCGCCCACCCCCTTCACCGCGTCGTCCACCGCGCGCAGGAAGTTGTGCGCCGACCCGTGCAGCAGCAAGCCCGCGAACAGGAACCCGAAGTTCACCGTATTCAACGTCAGCGCGAACTCCCCGCGCACGATCTGCAAGGCGACGAACGACAGGCCGAAGGCGCCCACCAGCCAGCCCAGCCACGGCGAATGCTCCAGCTTCGAGGCGGGCGTCGCCGGCGCGACCTCCGGGTGATCCTCGTCCCGGTCGTCCAGCTGGATGTCGCCGGCGCGCACCACTTTGCCGCCATGGTTCAGCATCATGCGGTTCAGGAACGGCAAGCCGCAAGCAATGGCGGTCAGAAGGATCAGGTTGAACGGCGCAAAGATCGTCTGGCTTGCCGGGATCAGCCCGATCTCGTCCTCCAGAAAATTGCCGGGCGTCGCCGCCGTCAGCGGGATCGAGCCCGAAAGACCGGCGTGCCAGATCACGAACCCGGAATATCCCGCCGCGATCAGAACGCGGTAATCCACCTCGGGCACCTCCCGCGCCAATCGCTTGGCGAAGAGCGCGCCGATCACCAGACCGAACCCCCAGTTCACGAACGACGCGGCCAGCGACACGAGCGTCACCAGAACGATCGCCTGGCCCGGCGTCGACGCGCGGCGCGCCAGCGACCCCAGGATCCGCCCGAACAGCGGGGTGGAGGCAAAGACGAACCCCGTCACAAGGACCAGTGCCATCTGCATCGCAAAGGTCAGAAGGTTCCAGAACCCGTCCCCGAAGTGACCCACCATCGCGGCAGGGGTCGCCCCCTCGACGACGATGCCGAGCGCGAAGACGAACAGCGTCAGCAGGATCACGATCACCAGGGGATCGGGCAGATACTTCTGAATGAACGAATCAAGCGCGCCTGTCAGGCGGCCGACGAAACCGGGGAGGATGTTTGCTGTGTCATGGGCGCGGACCTACGTTACCGCGCGCCCACGTCAACCGCCCGTCACTCCCGCGGGGCAAACTGCGTCGCCGCCAAACCCACGGCCATCATCGCCAGTCCGCCGACGCGCAGCGGCGAAAGCGCCACCTGCCGCGCCCCGAACAGGCCGAACTGATCGATCAGCGCGGCCGACGCCAGCTGACCCATCAATACGAAGAACACCGCGTTGCCGACGCCGAACACCGGCGCGATCCAGGTGATCGACAGCACGTAGAACGCGATCAGCGCGCCTGCGCCGAACAGATGCAGCGGTTGACCGGGCAGACGGGTCAGCGCGCCCGGTCCGGTCAGGACCATCGCAACCGCCGCACAAGCCAGCGCCACGACGAACAGCACGAACGCCGCCGCGGCGGGGCCGCCGATGTTGGCACCCAGCCGCGCGTTCAGCGCCGCCAGAACCGGAATGCCGAACCCCGCCGCCAGCATGATGGCCGCGTGATGCGTCACGCCAGGGCATCCGCATGGTCCACATGTTCCAGCCAGTGTCGCACGGCGCGCGTCGTCACCTCGGGCTGTTCCAGCGTCGGCAGGTGCCCCGCGCCCTCTACAACCACCAACTCCGACCCTTCGATCAGGCGGTGCATCGTTTCGTGTCGGTGCAGCGGGCAAAGCGTATCCTCGCGCCCGCACAGGATCAGCGATGGCACAGTCACGGACGCCAGCACGTCCTGCCGGTCGGCCCGCGTCTGCAGCGCCCGCGACTGGCGCACGAAGCTGACCGGACCCATGGTTTCGGCCATGGCCATGCAGGTGTCCAGGATCGCGCCCACATGCGGCCCGTCGGCCAGGTAGTTCGGCTTCATCTCCTCGCGCATCACCCGGCGCAGATCGCCGTCGCGCACCGCCTGGATCTGCGGCTCCCGCGCTTCGGCGATCTTGGGGTGTTCGGCCTTGGGGTTAGTGTCCATCAGGCACAGGCCGGCGATCCGCTCGGGCGCGATGGCCATCACCTCCATCGCGACGATCCCGCCCATGCTCAGACCCGCCAAGGCAAAGCGCGGGGGGGCCGCGTCCAGCACGATCCGGGCCAGCGCTTGGGTGGTATCGGCGGCGGCGATGGGGCTGACCATGACGGCGCGATCATGGATCGCCGCCAGCTGGGGGGCGAAAAGCCGCGCATCGCACATCATGCCCGGCAACAGCAGCAATGGTGTGGTCATGGTGTCCTCCGGGTCGGGTCCGACCCCGACTGTGACGCCGGTTCGCCCATCCCGCAACGGGGGCCTTTGCCGACATTCGCCCACGTGATACGTTTTCGCATCGTCCGTCGTTTTCGGGAGGAACGAATGACCGATTTCTTCATGCTCGCCGCCGCCGTCTTCGCAGCCGTCGTGGCCGTCCGCCTGCTTACCCTGCACTGGACGCGCGTGGACGACGACAGCCAGCCAGACACCGAAATCTGATCATCCCAGGTGCCGCGCCCCCCGCGCGCGGGCCAGGCCGATTTGCTTCATCCGTTCGCGGAACCGCGCGCGGTCGCCGTTGTCGAACTGGGAAACGCAGCGGTGACATTGCACGCCCGCTTCGTATTCCGGTCGCCCCGTGTCATCCGCGGCCAGCGGGCGGCGGCAGGCGTGGCACAGCACGTGGTCCCCGGGCACCAGGCCATGGCCCACGCTGACGCGGTCGTCGAAGACGAAGCAGGCCCCTTGCCACAGGCTCTCGCCTTCCGGCACGTCCTCCAGGTATTTCAGGATGCCACCCTGAAGGTGCACCACGTCCTCCACCCCCTGCTGGCGCAGATAGGCGGTCGATTTCTCGCACCGGATCCCCCCGGTGCAGAACATCGCGATCCGCTTGCCCGCCAATCGGTCCGCATTTTGCGCCCACCACACCGGAAACTCTCCGAAGGCCTGCGTCTGCGGATCAACGGCACCGTGAAACGTGCCGATCGCCACTTCGTAATCGTTGCGCGTGTCGATCACGACCGTCTCCGGGTCCGCGACCACCGCGTTCCAATCCTGCGGTGTCACGTATCGACCGGTGCCCGCGCGCGGGTCGATATCGGGCTGCCCCATCGTCACGATCTCGCGCTTGAGGCGCACTTTCATCTTGCCGAACGGCATCTCTTGGGCTGGCGCATACTTCGGTTCCAGATCGGCGCAGTCGGGCAGGGCGCGCAGATGGGCCACGACCGCCGCGATCCCGGCCCGTGGCCCCGCGATCGTCCCGTTGATCCCTTCGGGGGCCAGCAGGATCGTCCCCGCGACCCCCCGTGCCAGACACAGGTCCAGCAGCGGCACGCGCAGGGCGGCGGGGTCGGGAAGCGGCGTGAACCGATAGAAGGCGGCGACGGTGAACATGGGGCAGGGGCATAAGCCGTTGCCCCCGCCGCCTCAAGCGATAGGGTTCGACGGAGAGGAGACGCCAATGACCGCAGCCCTGATCGTGATCGACGTGCAGACCGGCTTCTGCCCCGGCGGCACCCTGGCCGTGCCGGACGGCGACGCGATCGTGCCCGGCATCAACGCCCGGATGGACGCCTTCGACCATGTGATCCTGACGCAGGACTGGCACCCCGCGGGCCATTCCAGTTTCGCGTCCAGCCACGCCGGCAAATCTCCCTACGATGTGATCGAAATGCCTTATGGCCCGCAGGTCCTGTGGCCCGACCACTGCATTCAGGGCACGGCGGACGCCGCGTTCCACCGCAACCTGAACGCTGACCGCGCCCGCGCCATCGTGCGCAAGGGGATGAATCGGTCCGTCGACAGTTATTCCGCGTTCTTCGAAAATGACCACGCGACGCCCACCGGCCTCGATGGTCTGCTACGCACGCTGGGCGTGACCGATCTGACGCTGGTCGGACTTGCGCTGGATTTCTGCGTCAATTTCTCGGCCGTGGATGCCGCAAAACTGGGTTACGTGGTAACGGTGGAGCAGGCGCTGACCCGCGCCATCGACCTGGGTGGCAGCCTCGATGCGGCCCGCACCGGGATGGTCGCCGCTGGCGTCACACTGGTCTGATCGGCGGAATATCGCGGGATTCGCTCCGCCATCTACGGAAATCGGGTCTTTCGGCTAAGCCATTGATCTGACGTCGGGGCGGGGTTGTCGTGGTCGGATCGCCATCTTAATGGATCGCACCGAAACATCACAAATCAGGCCAAAACCGTCGCTTTTTGGCCGCGTGGGAAAGATTCCGCCTAGGAATTGGGCGTCTTCCGCCGCAGCATAGACGCATAAAATAATAATCGGGGACCAAGGATATGTCGAACATCGAACCACCGCTTACGGATCTGTCGATCCGGACGACGGAGGGGGGCTTCTACAACGGCTTCGCCACTTCCGTCGCGGTCCCGGCCAAGATCATCATCAGCATCCTGTGCGTCTGGGCGATTTTCTGGCCGGTGCAATCCGGAACCGTTCTGAACGGTTGGAACCAATTCATCCTGGGCAACTTTGCCGCCTGGTACATCTGGGTCGTCGCTTTCTTCATCATCGTCTGCCTGGGCCTCGCGGTTTGGCCGACGGCCGGCAAGATGAACCTCGGCCTTGAGGGCGAGAAACCGGAGTTCGATAATTTTTCGTGGTTTTCCATGATGTTCGGTGCCGGTATCGGCGTCGGCATGCTGACCTGGGCCGTCGCTGAACCGATTTCTCATTTTCAAAACAACCCATCGGTCATCCAGGGCATCACCGGTGCCGGGGCGGAAGATAACATCCTGACTGCCTACAAGTGGTCGTATATGCACTGGGGTCTGTCGGCCTGGTCGACCTATGCCATCTGCGGCCTGTCGCTGGCCTTCTTCAGCTATCGGCGGGGCCTGCCCCTGACGATCCGCTCCGCGCTCACCCCGCTGTTCGGACGTGCACTGGCGGGGACGCTGGGCCATGTCATCGACATCGTCGCCGTCGTCGCCACGATCCTGGGCGTGGCGCAGACGCTGGGCTTCGGCGTCGATCAATTCGCGGCCGGTCTCACGCGAATCGGCGTCGGCGGCCTGTCCTACGGTCCGGACGCGGTGAACGACGCGGGCGAAAGCATCGCCGGTACCGTCACGACCTTCGGCATCATCGTGGCCCTTCTGGTCATCATGGGCGCATCGACGCTGTCCGCGCTGTCGGGCGTGGGCAAGGGCATCAAGTGGCTGTCGAACATCAACATGATCCTGTCGATCGTGCTTCTGGGGTTCTTCATCATATTCGGGGCGACGTTCTTCGGCTTCTACGCCTTCTTCGTGGGCATCTGGGAATACGTGATCGCCCTGCCGGGGATGAGCGTCAACGTCTGGAAATCCGACGGCGTCGACGGGTCCCAAGCCTTCCTGCTGTCGCAGTGGCAAGGCTGGTGGCCGGTGTTCTACTGGGCTTGGTGGATCGCCTTCGCGCCCTTCGTGGGCCTGTTCCTGGCGCGCATCTCGCGCGGTCGGACGATCCGCGAATTCGTGCTGGGCGCGATGATCGTGCCGGCGCTGATGTGCTTCGTCTGGTTCGCGTGGGCCGGCGGCACCGCCATCGACCTGGAACTCAACGGCGACGCGAACGGCGTGATCTTCGACGCGGGCAACGGCGACAAGATCTTCGCCATGACCGCCTTCATGCTGGAGCCGATTTCGCAGCTTCTGTCCTGGGGCATGGCCGTGATGATCGTCGTCCTTTTGATGACGTTCCTCGTGACCTCCGCCGACTCCGCGGTGCTGATCGTCAACACGATCAACGCGGCGGGCGACGAAGGGCCCAAGGCGCGCCCGCACATCATCTTCTGGGGCGTCGCCTTGGGCACGGTGGTGGCGGGGCTGCTGATCTCGGGGGGGACCTCGGCGATCCAGACGGCCATGGTCATCGGCGCGCTGCCGTTCTCGATCGTGATGGTCCTGATGTGCATCTCGCTCATCAAGGCGATCTACAACGACGGGCGCCGCGAAAAGGCCGGCGTGCCCACCACCTTCGACGAGATTCCGGGCGCCACCGCGCCCGATATCCCGAACGCGCCCGGCCTCCAGCCCGGCGAATAAGCCGCGCGATGATCCGACAGGGGGGGGCTGCGCACGCGGCCCCCTTCTTCGTTCCCGCTTCCCCTCCGACCGCGCCTTTGCTCTAACGACCTGCGGAGGGCCTGCCCATGAACGACATCGCCACGCGCGTCTGGAACCACAAATGGAAGATCGACCCGATCGTCCGGTCCCTGATCGACACCGACTTCTATAAACTGCTGATGTGTCAGTCCGTCTTCCGCAATCACCCGACCACGCAGGTGCGCTTCTCGCTCATCAACCGCTCCACCCACATTCCGCTGGCCGACCTCATCGACGAGGGCGAGCTGCGCGAACAACTCGACCACGTGCGCACCCTGTCGCTCACCCGCGGCGAATCCACTTGGCTGCGCGGCAACACCTTCTACGGCAAACGCCAGATGTTTCGCCCCGACTTCATGGAATGGTTCGAAGGCCTGCGCCTGCCCCCCTACGATCTCCAACGCGTCGGCGATCAATACGAACTCACCTTCGAAGGCACCTGGCCCGAAGTCATGCTGTGGGAAATTCCCGCCCTCGCCATCCTCATGGAACTGCGCTCCCGCGCGGTCCTGCGCGACATGGGCCGGTTCGAGCTTCAGGTCCTCTACGCCCGCGCCATGACCCGCGTGTGGGAAAAGGTCGAACGCCTGCGTCCGCTCGAAAACCTGCGCCTGGCCGACTTCGGCACCCGGCGCCGCCACTCCTTCCTCTGGCAGGACTGGTGCGTGCAGGCCCTGCGGGAGGGGCTGGGCGAGAACTTCGCGGGCACCTCCAACTGCCTCATCGCCAAGAACCGCGACCTGGAGGCGATCGGCACCAACGCCCACGAACTCCCCATGGTCTACGCCGCCCTGGCCGACGGCGACGCCGCGCTGGCGCAGGCCCCCTACACCGTGCTGGCCGACTGGCAGGAGGAGCATGACGGCAACCTGCGCATCATCCTGCCCGACACCTATGGGACGCAGGGCTTCCTCGACAACGCGCCCGACTGGCTGGCCGGGTGGACGGGCATCCGCGTCGATTCCGGCGACCCGGCGGCGGGGGCGGAAACCGCGATCCGCTGGTGGAAAGCACGGGGGGAGGATCCGACGACCAAACTCATCATCTTCTCCGACGGGCTGGACGTCGAAAAGATCGCCGAACTCCACACGCAGTTTGCGGGCCGCGTCCGCACGTCCTTCGGCTGGGGCACGCTTTTGACGAACGACTTCCGGGGGTTGGTGGCGGACGACGCGCTGGCTCCGTTTTCGCTAGTGTGCAAAGCTGTGGAGGCCGACGGCCGCGCGACGGTCAAACTGTCGGACAATCCGCGGAAGGCCATGGGGCCGGAGGACGAGCTCGCCCGGTACAAGCGAGTGTTCGGGGTGGGCGAGCAAGTTGGGGTTGAGGTGGTGGTTTAGTGCCCAATCTTCGAAGGCTCAATGATGCCGATGGAAGAGCCTGTTTCACAAATCAGAAGTTTATTTACTACGCCGCGAGTTTTCTGCTCTATTTTTATCTTTAAATTTGCTAAATTTGGCTTTTGTAATTTCGGATTTTTCTTGGGGTCGTATGGTTCTATGTGCGCTACGAAGCGAAACTCACTGCATTTAAGCGCCGCCGCTGAATATATTTTTTCGTCGTCATCCTTTGAATTTAGTTTTGCCGCCTGCAGTAGCGCTAAAGAGTCACGAAATTTTTTAGCGAATGTTAATGCAATTTCTTCTATCATCGGTGATGCATCTAACCGATAGTCCTTGCATTCAATCAGCCAGCAGGTGTGTCCTTTGACTGCGATAAAATCAACAGCACGAGACCCACCCGCCACAGATTGAAAGTTTTTTTTGTGGAAATTCCAATCATCTAACTTATTTACCCAGTCCACATCGGTGAACTTATAATTAAAACTTCCTTCCTTCAAGGTAACGTCAGTCATCAAGATCTCAAAAATATATCGGCTTGAGAAATTTCTTCGTCAAGCGCAACGATCGGTTCAATATCATATAGATAACCTCCTTCTGATAGTGAATTGTCTTCTCCAGAAATCTTCTCAATTGAGAAAAATCTTACCAATTTCTCGCGGCTTGAATCCTCTCTCTGCAAAATCTCAATCTCCTTTAGTAAAATAAGGGAGTGACTTGCAATAAATATCTGGATTCCCTCCTCAGCCAATTTCATGATAGTCCTAGCTAATACTCTGATAAGTTTTGGATTCAAGTTTGTTTCCGGCTCATCCCAAAATAAATATCCGTGCTCCAAAAGGACCCCGGCGCTAATCATTCTAGCGAGCATTGCAAACTTTCTAAGACCCTCGGCGACTAGCGGCATCTCCATTCTGCCAGCGGGACTGCGCAAATAGAATCGACCAGTGCGCTGATCGACCTCGACTTTGCCGTCCATCGCCACCTCAATAGGTTCAAGAAGCTCTCTTACCCTCTCTTCCTTCGGTCCGCGGATAGCAGGAGCATTAAGGAGGCTAACTGTATCACGCCAAATCTCTTCGAATTCCAAATGATAGGAGTCATATAGCGATCCAAACCAGCCGCTAAGTGTAATTAATTCGCGAGTCGGAAAAAAAACAGGGAGTTTATCAAGCGGGATCGAGTGCGCTTTATCAATTACAACTTGCGTTGACGCCCGAGTTGCAAAAGATATCCTGAGATTAAGTTTCCCGTTGCTGAATTTGAGGCCAATCTCGGCCTTTCCGGTCCCTTGCCGACGCTTCACCAATCGCCCGAGGGTTTCAGGTCGTAGGTTTGCGACTAGTCGATCCGCGAATTGCTTCTCAAGTACCGAAAGTGGTGGTATTTCATTCGCCCTAGCGATGTGCGATTTCGTCGTTGCTTGAACTTTCATCAGCGAGTAAATCGCCTTCAGTACATGAGATTTTCCCGAACCATTTTCACCTACGATGATGTTCACGCCAGGCGAGAAATGGAAATCTGTACTAGGAACAGACGTAAAGTTCTTAAAGCGGGCGGATTTTAAGGGCACTTCGGACCTACTTTTTACGGAGTTTTAAGCGATTAGTATTCTGGGAGCAACAGATTGACCTACACATCCTATCGGCGATCGAATTTGTTACTGTTCCGCAACGCCTTGACCTCCCCCCGCTTCTTCTTCGCCTCCACCCGCTTGCGCTTCTGGTTGAGCGACACCTTCGTCTTCACCCGCCGTTTCGGCACCACAGTCGCCCGGACCAACTCCACCAGCCACGCCCGCGCGACCTTCGGCCAGCACCCATCGCGGCCCACCCCAAACAAAAAGGCCCGACGCTCGCGCGCCGGGCCCTTCCGATGACATCCCGAACAATCAGTCCGTGTGTTCGGGCAGGTTCTTCAGCTGGTCCTTGGTCATCGTCGTCGTCGCATGGGCGGTGCCGCTCTCGTCGCGCATGAAGTTCAGGCTCGACAGGGGCAGGGCAACGGTCTTGGCGCCGATCCCGAGGAACCCGCCGACGTCGAGCACGACCTGTGCGTTGGGCGGGGTGCCGTGGAGGTGGGAAATGTCGCCGATGTTCTCATCTCCGGGCCCGTAGACGTTGGCCCCCTTGAGGTTCTGCGCCGTCAGTTCGGCGTCCGTCATCGGGATGTGTTTGGAATGGTCCATGAAAATATCCTTTCAAAAGCGTTTCGCTTCACAGGGTTAACAAGGACGTGGCATCGAAGGTTCCCGGCTTGTTCTTGCCAGAGCGGAATTCCGCGCGCTCAGCCTGGATCGACCGGGCCGCGCAGGGCCTTGACCGTGCTGCGCTGCCGCTTGGCCTCCACCCGCTTTCGCTTCTGGTTGAGCGACACCTTCGTCTTCACCCGCCGTTTCGGCACCACCGTCGCCGCCCGCACCAGCTCCGCCAGACGCTCCCGCGCGATCTCCCGGTTGCGGGCCTGCGAGCGTTCTTCGGAGACCTGGAGCACCACCGCCCCCTCCTTCGTCCACCGCCGTCCCGCCAGCCGCCGCAACCGCGCCTTGACCGGGCCGGGCAGGTTGGGCGACCGCTCCGCCTCGAACCGCAACTCGACCGCCGACGACACCTTGTTGACGTTCTGCCCGCCGGGGCCCGACGCGCGCACGAAACTCTCGGTGATTTCCCAGTCCTGAATTTCGATTTTGGGGGTCACGGTCAGCGGCATGGCCAAGATCCTGCTTTCAAACGATATCCGCTCTATATCACCCGTAGATCACCCGTGCATCACCCGCGGATCCGCCACACATTTTTCAGGGTTTTCCCACGAAGAAGCCCGCCCCGTGCAACCGGGGCGGGCTTCCGAAAGTATCAGGAGGTGTGGTCGGTTAGACGCATCAACCCCAACGGATCAAGTGCTTAGGGGTTGCCCTAGACACGCTCCCCCGAAATTGTCCCGACCATCTTCTCCACTATCTTTCTTGACACTGGATCACCTCCTTTCAATGAGTTGCACTGGCTGGAGATTGGCACACATCTGGCGCCCGTCAACCCCCCTTACGCAACCCTTTGTGCAAAATTCCGCGTGATGACACGGAAGGGCACCAAGGCCAGCAAGGCAATGCCGATCTTCACCCCCCAATCCGCCAACGCCAACCCGACCCAAAGCGGCCCCACCGCCGTCGCATCCTGCGCCCAGGACACGTCGCCCCAAGCGGTTGGAAAGGCGAGGAAACCGGCGAACGCGATCGTGAAGAACAGCGCCGTGTCCACGATCGACCCCAGCACCGAAGACGTCAGCGGCGCCACCCACCAGTCACGATTGCGGAGCTTGGAAAAGATCGCAAGGTCAAGCAGTTGCGCCACCAGAAACGCCGTACCGGACGCCAGCGCGATGCGCAGTGTGACCAGCGGCCCGAACTCCCCCATGATCTGCGTCCCCACCAGCGAACACAGCAGCCCGACGGCAAACCCGAATAGCACCACTTTGCGCGCCGTGTCGGACCCATACAGACGGTTCGTGACGTCCGTGACTAGGAAGGCCAGCGGATAGGTGAACGCCCCCCAAGTCAGCCAGCCATCGGCGATGAGGAATTGAACGCCGATGTTGGACGCGACGACGATGGCGGCCATCGCAAGGATGGCGGGAAGAATGTTCATCAGGTTAACCCGTTTTGACATGGTGGTCGGAGACATGGCCCAGCAAGAAGCAAGGCGGCAGATGCGGGCGTTTAGCCCCGCGCGTCCCATGGCGCAAGGGTATCGCTGCGAAACGCCTCGGGGATGGCGTCGCGTTCGTCCAGCATCAGGTCCGCCATCGTCTCGGCGATCTTGGGGGCCACGCCGAACCCGATCTTGAAGCCGCCGTTGGCGATGAAATGCCCCGGACGGTTCGGCCAGGCCCCCATCAGCGGCGCGCGGGATCGGGCGCGCGGACGTATGCCGGCCCACCGCTGCAGGACGGGTCCATCGGCCAGGGCCGGGACGGCAGTGCGTGCGCGGATCAGAATATCATCGAGCAATTCGTCCGGACCGGCATCGTCGAAATCACGCTCGGATGTCGACCCGATGGCGACGGTCCCGTCGGCGTGCGGCACGATGTGCAAGCCGTCGGCATAGAGTTGCGGCATGTCGCGGCGGTCAAGGTCCAGAAGGGCGGCCTGACCCTTGACGCCGTTGCCTGCGGCCCGCCCGCGATCGTCCTGCATCGCGGCCAGACCCTGCCATCCCGTGGCGTGCAGAACCTGACCTTCGGGGGTCGCCTGCGCGTCGATCGTTCCGCCCAATGCAACGATCGCAGCCGCCAGCGCGTCGCAGGCGCGGCGGGGGTGGATACGGGCCGACAGCGTGTCCCGGATGACCAGCGGCGTTCCGGGGGTCCAGCCGCCGGGCGCTTTCTCCACCGTCCAGATGGCACGACCCTGCCAAAGCGACGCGGCACCGGCGGCGCGTTCGACGGCGCGGATCTGCGCGGCATCGTCGGGAATGGGTTGCAGGCGGCCGGTCCGGGCATATCCGGGATCACCGCCGCCGATCTGCGCGACCGCATGCCACCAGTCTTCAGCCATCAGCAGACTGTCGAGTTGGAAGGCCTTCTTGTCGTTCCACTGCTCGGGGACATGGGGCGCCAGGGCTCCGACGATGCCGCCCGACGCCCCCGCGCCGACGCCGGCGGGATCGACGACGCGCACGCGCGCCCCGCGCCGGGCCAGCGCAAAGGCGCAGCCCAGTCCGAACACGCCGGCCCCCAAGATGGTTACGTCGATTGCCAAGGCCGCGCCTTTCCTATCCTGTCGCGGCTGATCCATAGGGCAGACGATGCGCCACGAAAACCTCCCTCCTGACCTCGACTGGCGCGACGGCACCCCGGTCGCGACCCGTTTCGACGATCCGTATTTCAGCATGGGCAATGGGCCGGAGGAGACGCGGCATACCTTCCTGGGCGGCAACGACCTGCCGGGGCGGATGACCGACGGGTTTCATATCGCGGAGCTGGGCTTCGGCACTGGTCTCAACGCGCTGGTGACGGCGGCGGCCTGGCGGGGCACGGGACGGCTGCGCTTCACGTCTTTCGAAGCCTATCCGATGGCCCGCGCCGATATGGCCCGCGCGCTCTCCGCGTTTCCGGACATCGACGCGGGCCCATTGCTTGAGAAATGGCCCGCCACGCAAATCACCCTTCCGACGATGGATGTGAACATCGTCTTGGGCGACGTGCGCCAGACCCTGCCGATTTGGACGGGCCGTGCCGATGCATGGTTCCTCGATGGTTTCTCTCCGGCGAAGAACCCGCAGATGTGGAATGCGGACCTGATGACACAGGTGGCACGCCACACCGCGCCGGGCGGCACCTTCGCGACCTATACCGCCGCCGGTCACGTGCGGCAGGCGCTGACGGTGGCGGGCTTCGACGTCGACCGGGTGCCGGGCTATGGGCGCAAACGACACATGAGCCGGGGCGTGCTGCGATGACCGGCGATCGTCTTGGCATCTGGCTGATGGTCGCGACGACCTTCATCTTCGCCGTGCAGGACGGATTCTCGCGGCATCTGGCCGGGGAATACAACGTCCTGATGGTGGTGATGATCCGCTATTGGTTCTTCGCCGCCTTCGTGATTGCCATCGCGCGGCGCAAGGCGGGGGGGCTGCGCGCGGCGGCGGCCACATCGCAGCCTTGGGTGCAGGGATTTCGCGGCCTTCTGTTGGCGGCCGAAATTTGCGTGATGGTGGGCGGTTTCGTCCTGCTCGGTCTGGTTGAAAGTCATGCGATCTTCGCTGTCTATCCCCTGCTGGTGGCGATGCTGTCCGGGCCCGTTCTGGGCGAACGGGTCGGTTGGCGGCGGTGGGTGGCGATCGCGGTCGGGTTCATCGGGGTTCTGGTGATCCTGCAACCGGGCGCTGGCGTGTTTTCACCCCAAGCGCTGATCCCGCTGACGGCGGCGCTGATGTTCGCGCTCTATGGGTTGCTGACGCGCTACGTCGCGCGGCGCGACACGACGGCAACCAGCTTCTTCTGGACGGGCACGGTCGGCGCGGTGGCGATTACCCTGGTGGGGATCTGGTTCTGGGAGCCGATGACCCTGCCGGACTGGGGCTGGATGGCCGCGTTGTGCGTGTCGGGCGCGGCGGGACACTGGCTCCTGATCCGCTGCTACGAAGTGGCGGAGGCCAGCGTGGTGCAGCCCTTCGCCTATCTGCAACTGGTGTTCGCCTCGCTGATCGGGATCACGATCTTCGACGAGGTGTTGGAGATGCACGTCCTGCTGGGCGCGGGGATCGTGCTGTCGGCCGGGCTTTTCACGCTGTGGCGGGCGCGGGTGGCAGGCTAGCCGCCGTTGCCGGGCACCAGATCGCCGTAGCCGGTCTTCAGCCAGTCCAGAAGCCGAACTTCGCCGACCTCTCCGGTCAAACGGGCGTTATAGGGCAGCAGGCTTTCGGACACGCGCATGATGTAATTCCGCGTCTCGGAAAACGGGACATCCTCGATCCAGTCGACGATGTCGACGCTTTCGTCCGACGGGTTACCGAACGCCCCGGACCAGCGCCGCGCGCGGCTTGGCCCGGCGTTATAGGCGGCGGGCACCAAAACGGGGGAGTACCCGAATTCCTGTTCCAGCTCGCCCAGATAGGTCGTGCCCAACCGCGCATTGTAGAGCGGGTCTGTGGTCAATGCCGACTGGCGATACGGCATGCGGATCAGGTTCGACATTTCCCGCGCGGTGCCGGGCATCAGCTGCATCAGCCCCGCGGCCCCCGCGCCCGAGACGACGACCGGATCGAATTCCGATTCGCGCCGCGCGATGGCGAGGGCAAGTTCGGGGGCGACGGGGCTGTCGAGCGTCGCAAGCTCGGTGATCGGAAAATAACCGCGATGCAGTTCGTGCCCCGCCCGCGCGGCGCGCTTGGCGATCAGCAGCGCGATATGTGGATCCTCCAGATCGTCCAGCGTCAGGTCGATCAGGCTGCCGACTTCGGCGCGTGGCAAGATCTCGGCCAGATGGCTCAGGAATCGTTCGGCCAGGTTGCGCTCGTCGATGGCATTCAAGAGCCGCGCCGCCCGCACGACCGTACCGTCGGCAAAGCTGGTTTCGCCGGCGTCCGGGAAAACCTCGTTGCCCGCCAGCAGGGGGTCGGCGGGCAGCTCGCCGCGTTGGGCGGCCAACTGACCGTAGAAGCTGGTCTGGTATTTTCCGCCAAGGCGGTAGGCCCGCGCCGCATCCTCGGGCTGACCCGCCGCCTCCAGCGCGCGGCCCAGCCAGTATCCCGCCCGCCCCTTCGATATCGGAGAGAGCACATTGGCGTCGAACGTGCGGAAATGCGCGGCGGCGTCTTCGGCGCGATCCAGGAACCGCAGCGCGACATAGCCGGCCAGCCATTCGTTGCCCGCAATGTCGCCGTCGCCGTTCGGCAGGTGGTGATTGGCCGCGACGCGGTATGCATCCTCGGGGCGGCCATCCTGCATCAGCCCGCGGGCCAACCGCTCCCGGTGCTGACCCCAGGCGGCCGGGTCGCCCAGCGTGTCGGCGCTTTCGTCGTAGGCATACAGAAGCTCCAGCGCTTCCTCGGTGCGGCCCTTGTTCAAACGCCAGCGGAACCGCTCGTAGGCCAAACCGGGGTGGGCGCGCAGGTCCTCGGGCACGGATTCGATGAAGATATCGACACCGGGACGATCGTCACGCAGCGCGATCCGCGCCGCCGCCAGCAGCGCTTCTGGACCGTCGACGCGGGTCAGCGTGCGATCCGCAGATTGAATGTCGCCCGACCAGATCATCGCATCCAGACGCGCCGGATCGAAGGGGCGCAGGATGTCGCCAAAAACCTCCAGGAAGCCATCTTCCGACGATGCGGGCATCGGCTTGGTCAGCCAGGCGTCGATTGCCGTGATCTCGGCCTCGGCCAGATCGCCCAACGTGCGGTGCGCAATGGCCAGCATCAGCGCGCCCCGCGACGTGCGCGGCGGATCTTCGGCAAAGAACGCCACGATGTCCGCGGGCGGCAGGATGAACGGCATGTCCAGTTCGGTGCGCGCCCGCAGCAAGGGCAGGCCCGGCCAGTCGGGGTTGCGCGCCAGGAAATCCGACGCCTCCCGGAAGGTGCCCTTTCGGTCGCGCAAAAGGTGCCAGAGCAGGATATCGGCGACCACCGGATCGCGCGCGATCGCCATGGCCGAGCGCGTCGCGTCTTCGTCTCCCGATCGGACGGCCCGCAGACCGTCGATCAGGGCAGGGGTGGCACGGGCCGTGGCGGCCAGGGACAGGGCAAGCAGCAGCGCTGCGGCAAACACTCGAAACATCATTCTTCGCATATAGGGCGGCCATCCGCGAATGACGACTAACGCTTATGCGATCTATCACGAACCATCGGCTTGTGGGGCCAAGCCGCCGCGGATAGGTTCCGCGCGACGTCTCGACAGCCCGCGACAGAAGGATGCGATCATGTTCAAAGGTTCGATGCCCGCACTGGTCACGCCCTTCAAGGACGGGGCCGTCGACTTCGACGCGCTGGACGATCTTGTCGATTGGCAGATCGCCGAAGGATCGCACGGTCTGGTTCCCGTGGGCACGACAGGCGAAAGCCCGACCCTGACCCATGAGGAGCACGAGGCCGTCATCGCCGCCGTCGTCCGACGCGCCGCCGGACGGGTCAAGGTCATCGCCGGGGCCGGGTCCAACAACACCGCCGAAGCGCTGCGCCTGGTGCAATTCGCCAAGGATGCCGGCGCCGATGGCGCGCTGGTCGTCACGCCGTATTACAACAAGCCGACGCAGGCGGGGCTGATCGCGCATTTCACCGCCTTGGCCGACGTCGGCATCCCGATCATCATCTACAACATTCCCGGCCGGTCGGTCGTGGACATGACCCCCGCCACGATGGGGGAGCTTGCAAAGCTGCCCATGATCGTGGGCGTCAAGGATGCGACCGGCGATCTGGCCCGCGTGTCCGCGCAGCGCATGACCTGCGGCAAGGATTTCGTGCAACTGTCCGGAGAGGATGGCACGGCCCACGGATTCAACGCGCAAGGCGGGGTCGGGTGCATTTCGGTCACCTGCAACGTCGCGCCCAAGATGCTGTCGGACATGCAGGAGGCGACGCTGGCGGGCGATTACGCGACCGCGCTGGACATTCAGGACCGGTTGATGCCGCTGCACCACGCGATCTTTGCCGAACCCGGCGTCGTCGGGGCCAAGACCGCGCTTGCGATGCTGGGCAAATGCTCGGACGAGGTGCGCCTGCCGATCACACCCGCCACCGAAGACACGCGCGCCCGGATCGGCTATGCGCTGCGCCACGCCGGCCTTTTGAATTGAGCGATACCGCCCCGGGTCTGCCCCGGGGTCTGGTCCCCGTCCTGTCGGCGGCGAACTTCGTGGTCGGCATGGGTGCATTCGTGATCGTCGGGATGCTGGGACCATTGTCCCGCGACTTGGCCATGACACCATCGCAGGCAGGTTGGGTCCTGACGAGCTATGCGATCGCCTACGCCCTGTTGTCGCCGATCCTGGTCTCGGGGACCGGGCGCTTCGGTCGTCGTCGCGTCATGGCGATCGGCATGACTGTCTTCGGGTTGGGGGCAGTGGCGTCGGCCCTGGCCCCGACACCGGGATGGCTTTTCGCGGCGCGGGTGCTGGCCGCGGCGGGGGCCGGTATGACCACGCCGGTCGGTGCGGCCGTCGCGGCCGGCCTGGCCCCGCCGCAGGATCGCGGCAAGGTGCTGGCGCAGGTGTTTCTGGGTCTGACGTTGGCGGGCGTCTTCGGCGTGCCTGCGGGAACCTGGGTCGCGTACACCTACGGTTGGCGCGCTGCTTTTGGCATCGTCGCGGTCCTGGCCGGTGTCAGCGCGGCGGTCCTGTGGGTGCGCGTGCCGGCCGGCCTGTCGTTCCAACCTGTCCGCCTGTCCGATCTGGGGTCGGTCCTGCGCAACGGTCGGCTGATGCTGGCCATCGGATTTACGGCCATGTTCCTGGGGGCCATCTATGTCCCGTTTACCTATCTCGCCCCTTTGCTCGAAGCGCGAATGGGCCTTGGCCGCGACGGGGTAACGGCCGCATTGGTAGTGTGTGGCCTGGGGGCGGTGACGGGAAACCTTGCGTTTGGTTGGCTGTCGGACCGGCTGGGCCCGTTCCGCACGCTGGTGGCGTTGGCCTGCGGTCAGGTGGCGATCATGCCGCTGCTGTCGCTTCTTCCGTTCCCGCTGGGGCTGGCCATGGCGCTATTCTTCGTGTGGAACGCCGTCGGTTTCGGCTTCAACGCCGCTCAGCAGTTGCGGCTCGTGACGATGGCGGGGGTGCAGGCCCCGGTCGCGCTGGCGCTGAATGCGGCGTGCATCTACGTCGGGGCGGCGGTCGGCTCGGTCATCGGCGGACAGGTCGTGGCGACCGCCGGATTGGGGGCCCTCGGCCTCGCCGGCGGGGGGACCGCCCTCATCGCGGTCGGTGCGATCATCCTGTCGAACCGCCTGTCGCCCGTGGACAGCGGGCCATCGCGTCCTTAAGTGGCAGCCATGGCCAAGGACGACAAAGACAAGAACTACAAAGTCATCGCCGAGAACCGGCGGGCGCGGTACGATTACGCGATCGAGGACGACCTCGAATGCGGCATCATGCTGGAGGGGTCGGAGGTCAAAAGCCTGCGACAAGGTGGCGCGAATGTCGCCGAGAGTTACGCCGAAGTGAAGGACGGGGAACTGTGGCTGGTGAACGGCTACATCGCCCCGTATTCCCAAGCCAAGACCTTCGGTCACGAGGAGCGTCGCCGCCGCAAGCTTCTGGTGTCCCGCAAGGAGATGTCGCGCCTGTGGAATGCAACCGCACGAGAGGGTTACACCATCGTGCCGCTGGTGATGTACTTCAATCACCGCGGGATGGTGAAGCTCAAGATCGGGGTCGGCAAGGGCAAGAAGAACCATGACAAACGCGAAGCGTCGGCCAAGCGCGATTGGCAGCGCCAGAAGTCGCGATTGATGAAGGACCACGGCTGAGGCCCGCGTTTCCATGGACCTTGCGGCGGCGCTTCGCGTTGGGATCGGACATCAAAACGACCCGAGGCTCCCATGACCGGAGACGACGTACCCCGTTTCACCGACGCGAGCTTTGCTTTCTTCAAAGATCTTGCGGCGAACAACCGGACCGATTGGTTCGATGCGCATCGCTCGGATTTCGATGAAAGCGTCGACGCGCCGTTCCAGGCCGTGCTCGTCGCGTTAAGCGACCGGCTGGCGTACGTGCCGGTGTCCCTGCGCGGCTCCAAGGAGACGTGCTTTCGGATGCGCCGCGATGTGCGGTTCACGCAAGACAAGACGCCCTATGTCCTCAATCGGTCGGCCCTTTTGACGCGGTCGGGGCGCAAGACCGAAGCCGGGCCCGTCTTCTATCTGCAATTCGCGTCGGGCGGCGGTATGATGTTCTGCGGGTTCCACGCGCTTGACACCGCCAGCCTGAATCCGATGCGCCGCCGCATCGTCGAGCGCGCGGACAGCTTTGACGACGCGCTGGTCGTCTTGGGCGACGCCGGCTTCAGCCTGACGCGGGAAGATCAGCTGAGCACGATGCCCAGCGGGTTCGAGGCCGAAAAGGATCATCGCCACGCCGATATCCTGAAGCTGAAGACGCTGGGGGTCCGGCAAGTTCTGCCCCGAACCGCCTGGACATCCGGCGATGTGGTCGGCCGGGCCGAAACGATGGCCAAGGCGACCATGCCGCTTCTGGCGTTTTTCGACTGACGGCAGGGTTGCGCCCTCTTCGGGGCGGTGGCACGTCCCGGCGATGTCGATCTTCTCCGCTCTCCGTCTCAGCCGCGCGCCGGTTGCCGCCTTCATGGCGGTCGGCTTCACCTGGGGGTGCATCGCCGCGATGGCCCCGGTCCTCAAGGCCCGGATCGGGGTGGATGACGCGACCTTCGGCCTGATCCTGTTGGGAACGGCGATCGGCCTTTCGACGACGCTCTACGTGGCACCCCGGTGGGACCAGATGCTGGGCAAATGGGCGTTGCCGCTGGGCACGGTGATGCTGGCCTGCGGCGCGGTTCTTCCGGCCGTGGCCTATACCGTGCCGTTGCTGTTCGTGATCCTGATGGTTTTGGGCGGCGTGTCCGGCCTCACGGACGTGGTGATGAATTCCCGCGTGGCGGAGGTGGAGGCGCGGACGGGGCGCAGCCTGATGAATGTGAACCACGCGATGTTCTCGGTCGCCTACGCCATTTCGGCACTGTTGACCGGTGCGATGCGCGAAGCGGGCTGGGGGCCGCCCCTGATCTTTGCGGCAATCGCCGTCCTGGTGCTGTGCACCGCGCCGTTTCAGGTCATGCCGGTGCAAAAGGTCAGCCCGGAGGAGACCGCAACGCCGCGCCTGCCCCTCGGTCTGATCGCGATGTGCGGATTGATCGTGCTCGTCGGGTTCATGGCCGAAGCGACGGTGGAGGCCTGGTCGGCCCTTCATATTGAACGCACGCTGGGCGGGGGCGCGGCCGAAGGCGCGTTCGGCCCCGCCATGCTGGGTCTGACCATGGCGATGGGTCGATTTTCGGGGCAGGCGGTCGCGGCGCGGCTATCGGAGATCGCGGTGATCCAGATCGCCACGGGTCTTGCCATCGTCGGCGTGCTGATCGCCGCCGTGGCCCCGGTTCCTGCCGTCGCCTATCTCGGGTTCGGCCTCATGGGGCTCGGGATTTCCGTCATCGGCCCGATGGGCCTGGCCCTGACGGGGCGGTTGGCGGCCCCGCGGCTGCGCACGGCGGCCATCGCGCGGGTCGCCGTCATTGGCTTTCTGGGGTTTTTCATCGCGCCCGCCCTGATGGGACTGGGCGCGCAGACCTTCGGCCTGCGCTGGGCCTTCGCCTGCGTCGCGCTGCTGCTGGCGGTGATCTGGCCGCTCACGCGTTTCGCTGAACGGTCTCCCACTCCCCGGTGAAGCCTTTGGGCACCAGAAGGTTGTGCGGGCCAAGGTCGTGGATGTTCTTCTCGCCGCACAGCGCCATGGTCGTGTCCAATTCCTTGTGGATCACTTCCAGCGCCTCCTCCACGCCCTTCTGACCGCGCGCGCCCAGGCCATAGATAAAGGCTCGGCCGATATAGGTGCCGCGCGCGCCCAAGGCGATCGCCTTGAGCACGTCCTGACCCGAGCGGATGCCGCCATCCATATGGACCTCGATCTCGCTGCCGACGGCCTGCATGATTTTCGGCAACATCCGGATCGACGACAGCGCGCCATCCAACTGCCGGCCGCCGTGGTTCGACACGATGATCGCATCGGCCCCGACCTGCAGCGCCATCTTCGCGTCTTCGGCATCCAGTATGCCCTTGAGGATCAGCTTGCCGTCCCATTTCTCCTTGATGCGCGCGATCTTTGACCAGTCGAGCGCGGGGTCGAATTGCTCCGCCGTCCATGACGACAGTGAAGACGTGTCGGTCACCCCCTTGGCGTGGCCCACGATATTGCCGAAGGTGCGGCGCGTGGTCTTGGACATCTCCAGGCCCCAACCGACTTTGGTGGCCAGGTTGGCAAGGGTCGCCGGCGTCAATTTGGGTGGGGCGGACAACCCGTTCTTGAGGTCCTTATGCCGCTGACCCAAAATCTGAAGGTCCAGCGTCAACACCAGCGCATCGCAGCCCGCCGCCTTGGCCCGCCCTATCAGATTGTCGACGAAATCCTCGTCCTTCATCACGTAGAGCTGGAACCAGAACGGAGCCTTGGTCCGGGCCGCGACGTCCTCGATCGAACAGATCGACATCGTCGAGAGCGTGAAGGGCACGCCGACCTTCTCGGCCGCCTTGGCCGCAAGGATCTCCCCGTCGGCATGCTGCATCCCGGTCAGGCCCACGGGGGCCAGCGCCACCGGCATCGCGACATCGCGGCCGATCATGGTGGAGCGGACCGACCGACCCTCCATGTCGACCGCCACGCGTTGCCGCAGGCGGATCAGGTCGAAGTCGGCTTCATTGTCCTTGAAGGTCTGCTCGGTCCAGCTGCCCGACTGGCAGTAATCGTAGAACATCTTGGGCACGCGACGTTTGTAGATCCGGTGCAGGTCTTCGATTTCGGTGATGACGGGCATGGGCGAACTCCGCGAATTGGTAAGGGTTTCTAACCAATCGGTCGGCGGCACGCAATCTTCCGCCATGCCGCACACACGTGTTTGACTTTAGTTCGATATTGTATCAAGTAGTGCGGTATCGAACTAAAAGGAGATTTCCATGACCCTGTCCCGACGCAAGACCCTCGCTCTTATCGGGGGTGGCACGCTATTGGCTGCCGGTGGCCTTGGCACCGGTTGGGCGATGACCCGCACGCCGACCGCGGCACTTGTCCCGTGGGAGCGGGCCGGCACCTACGGCGATCCGCGCCTGCGCGCGCTCAGCTATGCGCTGCTGGCCCCGAATCCGCACAATCGGCAGCCTTGGCTTGCCGAACTGCGTGGGGCCGACACCGTCATCCTGACCCGCGATCCCGCCCGCGACCTGCCGGTGACCGACCCCTTTGCCCGCCAGCTGACGATCGGGATGGGGTGCTTCATCGACCTGATGCGCATGGCCGCCGCCGAGGAGGGGGACGCCGTCGCTGTCGATCTGTTCCCCGAGGGGGAGGATGGACCGGTCGCGGTTTGCCGTTGGGACGGAACGGCACCGTCCGACCCGCTTTTCGCGCATGTCATGGACCGCAGGTCCCATAAGGAGGCATTCGAGGACCAGGCCGTCAGCGCCGAGGCCGCTGCACCATTGATGCGCTACGCGGACATCTACCGTGGCGGGGATGAACTTCAGGTGTTGCGCGACATGGCCCACGATGCCTGGCTGACCGAAGCCGCGACGCCCGAAGCGTTTCAGGAAAGCGTCGACCTGATCCGGATCGGCAAGGCCGAGATCGAGGCGAACCCCGACGGGATCGACGTCGGCGGCCCGATGATGGAAGGTCTGTCGCTGATGGGATTGCTGACGCACGCGGCCGCGGCCGACCCCGACAACCCCGGATCGCGCATGGTGATCGAAGGGACGGCCGCCGCAATCGAAGGCATCACCGCCATGACGGTCGGGCACACGCCCGGCAACACCCGGCGCGACCAGATCGCGGCCGGGGCCGACTGGCTGCGGTTGAACCTTGCCGCGACGGGGGCCGGGCTGGCGCTGCGCCCCGTAAGCCAGGCCTTGCAGGAGGCAGAGGTCTTCGCCCCGATGTACCGCGCGGTGCAGACCTTCGCCCCGGACGGCGGGACGGTTCAAATGCTTGGACTTCTAGGCTATGCCCCCAGAACGCCCCGCACCCCGCGCTGGCCCCTGGAGACCCGCCTGAGGAATGCCTGAAACGCCCCCCGCCACAGCCCCCGACCCGCGCCTGACCTTCGGCATCTTCAACGAAATCGGCATCATCGCGCAGTTGTCGCGCACGATGTTCGAGGCGCATTTGCCCAAGGGCGCGGGCCTGCCGCATTTTTCGCTGGTCAATCATCTGGTCCGGGTGCGCGACGGGCAGACGCCGCTGACACTGGCCCGCGCGTTTCAGGTGCCCAAGACGACGATGACCCATACGGTGTCGGGGGCGGTCGCGCGGGGCTGGGTCGATCTGCGCCCGAACCCTGACGACGGACGGTCCAAGACGGTCTGGCTGACCGATGCTGGCCGTGCCTTCCGGGAGGCGGCGATCGCGTCCCTTGCGCCGGACATGACGCAGGTGGGTGCGGCGCTGGATGCTGCGACACAGGCCGAACTTCTGGAAAAACTGACGCAGTTGCGCGTCTTCCTGGACGCTTACCGCGACCCGCCGAAGGGATCGTCGGCATAGCCGACACCCGTCAGGGTTAAACCGTCGGGTGGGGCGACGGGGCCGCAGTGCGCCCGGTCGCATGCCTTCAAGGCGGCGCGAACGCGGTCCGGCGGCCATGATCCGGCCCCGACCCGCTCCAATGTGCCCGCGATTGACCGGACCTGATTGTGCAGGAACGACCGCGCCCGCAGGTGCATCCGCACGTCCTGGCCCGCGGGATAGGGTCGCTCTTCCAACGTGATCTCGGCCATGGTCTTCACCGGCGACTTCGCCTGGCAGATCGATGCGCGGAACGTCGTGAAATCGTGATGGCCGACCAGATGAGCCGCTCCGGCCCGCATGGCGTCCACGTCCAGCGGCCCGATCACACGCCACGCCTGTCCTGCGTCGAGGGCCAGCGGCGCGCGCCGGGCAATGATCCGAAAAGTATAGCGCCGCTCGCCGGCCGAAAATCGCGCGTGCCAGTCGTCGGACACCCGCGCGCAGGCCGTGATGGCCACGGGCGCGGGCTTCAGATGCCAATTCACGGCCTCCGACAGGCGGAACGGCGACCATTGCTTCGTCATATCCGCGTGCGCCACCTGTCCGGTGGCATGAACGCCTGCATCCGTCCGGCCCGCGGCGGCGATCGACGGCACGTCCGGCTCCAACGCGCGCAGGGCTTCCTCCAACCGCTGCTGCACCGAATCCGGGCCGTCCTGGCGTTGCCAACCCGCGAAGGGGCGGCCGTCGTATTCGATGCGGAACGCGTAACGTGGCATGACCCCGTGATAAGATGGCGCTCGCAGCGGGGCCAGCCCTCCCCTCCAAGGTATTTATCGCCGGAGGACGCAGTGACCTTTCCCTGCGTGTCCCGCGGGCTTAGGTTCTGCGGACACGAAGGGGACGCGCGATGATCGGACGGTTTGCGGATGCGGTGACCCGCGGTGTGGGGGACGTCGCGGCGTCGGTCACGGATGTGTTCGACCCGACAATCCGGCTTGGCGTTACCGGGCTCAGCCGTGCGGGCAAGACGGTCTTCATCACCTCGTTGGTCGCCAATCTGATCGACCGGGGCCGGATGCCCGGTTTTTCGGCCGGCGACCGGATCGAGACGGCGTTCTTGCAGCCGCAACCCGACGACACCGTGCCGCGCTTCGACTACGAGGCGCATTTGGCGGCCCTGACATCGCGCACGCCGCATTGGCCGGACGGCACGCGGGCGGTGTCGGAGTTGCGCCTGTCGCTGAAGGTCCGGCCCGCTGGCCTGCTGGCCGGTCTGCGCGCGGCGCGAACGGTACATCTGGATATCGTGGATTATCCCGGTGAATGGCTGCTTGACCTGGGCCTGATGGAGAAATCCTATGACGAATGGTCTGCTCGCGCCCTGACGCGGTTGGCGTCTTGGGATGTGACGGATTATGCGACGGCGATGGCGACGGTCGACGGCACCGCCAAGTTGGAGGAGCCTGTCGCGCAGACCCTTGCCCGCAGTTATACCGCAGCGTTGCAGGCCGCACGGAAAGCCGGGGCCTACGATCTGACGCCCGGTCGTTTCCTGCTGCCCGGAGATCTGGAAGGATCGCCCGCCCTGACCTTTGCGCCGCTGCCCCCCGGAGACGCACCGCGCGGGTCCCTGCGCCGGGAAATGGAGCGGCGGTTCGAGGCGTACAAGCGACAGGTCGTGCAGCCGTTCTTCCGCGATCATTTCGCCCGCCTGGACCGGCAGGTCGTCTTGCTTGACGTTTTGGGCGCGCTGCGCCGCGGACCCCGCGCGTTGGAGGAGATGCGCGCCGCCCTGGCCGATATCCTGACCGCGTTTCGGCCGGGGGCCCTTGGCTGGCTGATGCAATTCCTGGGCGCGCGCCGGGTCGACCGGCTGTTGTTCGCCGCCACCAAGGCCGATCACCTGCATCATACGCAGCACGCCCGCCTGACCGCCCTGACCGAAGCGATGGTGCGCGACGCGCGCAGCCGTGCCGATTTCGCCGGCGCGCGCACCAAGGCGATCTCCTTGGCCGCGCTGCGCGCCACGGTCGAGGAAATGCGCGAACACAACGGCACTGACCTGCCCGTCGTGCGCGGGCGGCTGCTGGCCGATGACGGCACCGCGGGACGCGAGGCGGCGCTCTATCCCGGAGAGATGCCGGAAGATCCGTCGCACGTCCTGACCCCGGCACGGCAGGGGGCGCAGGCCTGGCTGGACGGAGAGTACGATCTGATGGAATTCGCCCCCGCCCCCCTGACGTTGCGCCCCGGCGAAGGGCCGCCGCATATCAGGCTGGACCGCGCGGTGGAATTCCTGATCGCGGACCGGCTGTGACGGGGGCGGTGCAAATCGGGCCGGCCGTCCCTATGTCTGATGCCATGTCAGGCAGGATCACCCCATGACCGACCCGCGCCGCCGCGCCATCGTGTTCGACCTAGAGGAGGACGCCAGCACCCCCCGCCGCGCGTCAGTGGACCTTGGGGATGCGCCCGGGCCGTTCGACCCAGCCACCGCGCCACCCGTTCCCGACGACGACGTGGCCCCCCCGGTGTCGGGCCGCGCGATGCAGACGGTTGCCTTGCTCGCCACGAAGCGGGACAGGGGCTTGGCCGGTTGGTTTTTCGGCCTTCTGGGTGCGCTTCTGACATTTGCCGTCTCGGTCGCGTTGTGGGATTTCGTGACGGGACTCATTGCGTCGAACCCGCTGCTCGGTTGGTTCGCGGCGGCGCTGGTCGCCGCGTTCCTCGGCATCTGCATGATCATCATCCTGCGCGAACTGACGGCGTTGGCGCGGCTCAAACGGATCGATGGCTTTCACCGCGATGCGGCTGCCGTGACGGATCTGACGTCGGCGCGGGTCTTCGCGGACCGGCTTGCCGCGTTCTATGCAGGGCGGCCTGACACACGTTGGGGGCGCGAAGACCTGACCGCGCGAAAGGGCGACGTCTTCGACGCGGACGCCATGATGGCCCTGACCGAGCATAGCCTTCTGGCCCCCTTGGATGCTGCCGCTGCGCGAGAGGTGGAGGCCGCCGCCCGGCAGGTCGCGCTGGTCACCGCCGTCGTGCCACTTGCTTTGGCCGACGTGGTCGCGGCCCTGACGTCGAACCTGCGCATGATCCGACGGATTGCGCTGATCTATGGCGGTCGCGGCGGCACCCTCGGCAGCTGGCGTCTGGCGAAAACGGTTCTGACCCATCTTGCGGCAACGGGCGCGGTCGCGGTGGGCGACGATATGATTCAGTCGGTTGCGGGCGGTGGCGTCCTGTCGAAGCTGTCGCGCCGCTTTGGCGAGGGCATCGTCAACGGGGCGCTGACCGCCCGCGTGGGCCTGGCCGCGATGGAAGTCTGTCGTCCGCTACCGTTCACCCACGAAAAGCCCCCGCGGATCACCGCCCTCGTGCAACGCGCCTTGACCGGCTTGTTCGGACGGAAGGAAACCTGATGGAAAGTCTTGCCGACGATCTGCGCACCATGGTGCGCACGCCCTTGACCGAAGATCACGTGGCCCGCCTGCGAGATGTGGGGCGGGAAATGCGATACGCCGCCGGTGACACGCTGGTGGATCTGGGCGGGCCGATGGACCGCTTCTTCTATCTGCTGGACGGGGAGGCGGAGGCCGTCGATCCGGTCACCGGCGGGCGCTACGGCGAAAACGGGGCAAGCCTGGGTCCGGGGCAATTCGTCGGCGACATCAGCTTCCTGACGGGGGGCAATTCGATGCTGGAGATGCGGGTGGTGCAGGACAGCCGCTTCCTCGTGGTCGATCGGCAGCCGATGCTTGATCTGATGTCGCAGGTCCCCGAGATGTCGGACATCGTCGTCACCGTTTTCGCCGCCCGTCGTCGGCGACTACTGGAGTCGAACGATGCCAGCCTGACCCTGATCGGGATGGACCGGGATCGAAACATCCGCGCCATCGCCGCCTTTGCAGGGCGCAACCGCATCCCGTTCCGGACGCTGGACATCGACGACCAGGAGGTTGGGGAGATTGCCCAGGTCTGCAGCCTGGCCCCCAAACACCCGGCGGTCCTGTTCGGGCGCGATCAGGTGATCGAGGATCCAACCCCGAAAAAGATCGCGCGGCTGTTCGGCATGGACCTCGATCTGGACGAGGATGTGGCCCACGACGTTCTGATCGTCGGGGGCGGGCCGGGCGGTATCGCCGCGGCCGTCTATGCGGGGGCCGAGGGGCTATCGGCATTGGTGGTCGAGGATTCGACGATCGGCGGGCAGGCCGGCACGTCCAGCCGGATCGAAAATTACATGGGGTTCCCAACGGGCATTTCGGGCGCGGATCTGTGCTGGCGGGGCGAGGTGCAGGCGATGAAGTTCGGCACGCGCTTTGCAGTGCCGCGCCGCGCGACGGCGCTGACGCGGGAAGAGGACGGGACGTTCTGCGTCACGCTGGACGACTACACCCGGACCTGCGCCCGCGCCCTCGTGATCGCGACGGGGGTGCAATATCGCCGGATGCCGCTGGACCGGCTGGAAGAGATGGAGGGTGCCGGCGTCTATTACGCCGCGACCGATATCGAGGCGCGGTTCTGTCGCAACACCGAAGTCGTCATCATCGGAGGCGGCAATTCGGCGGGGCAGGCGGCGATGTTCCTGTCGCGCTACGGCACCATGGTTCACCTTCTGGTGCGCGGCGACAGCCTGGCCGCCAGCATGTCGTCCTATCTATCCGAACGGTTGGAGGCGAGCGACCGGATCCGCATCCGCTACAACACCGAAGTGGCGGAACTGCTGGGCGACGATCATCTTTCGGCCGTGAAGCTGAAGGGGGACGGGGTGACGCCCGACGACGAGGAGGTTGCGACCCGCGCCTTGTTCATCATGGTTGGCGCGGCCCCGAACACCGATTGGCTGGACGATCAGATTGCCTGCGATGGCAAGGGGTTCGTGCTGACCGGAGATGCCGTCGGAATGGATAGCCCCTATGCCACGTCTCTGCCGGGCGTCTTTGCAGTTGGAGATGTGCGGGCCGGATCGGTCAAGCGGGTGGCCAGTTCCGTCGGCGAAGGCTCCGTCGTGATTTCAAAGGTGTGGGAACACGTGGCCGCGACACAGGAGTGACACCATCTTAGGCGCGCCTGCCACGCATATCGGCCAAGCGCGGACCCTTGGGCCAAACCGTCTGACCCCAGGGTCGCGCCTGTCCTATGCTGGGCGCGCCTGTCCCGAACCGGAGCCGTCCTGTGGAAGCCCTTTTCATCCTGCTGGCCATCGTCCTGGTGATCGGCGTTCCGGTGTCGATCATCGTTCTTCTGGTCTGGGTATCGGGGCACGGACGCCGCCTGCGCGATGCGGAGGCCCGGATCGCGGAGTTGCACGCGCGCCTGGGCGAGGCAGGAGCCGTCCAAGAGGCGGCGACCAGTCAGACGCCCGAACCGTCGGCACCGGCCTTCTCGCCACTCGCTACCTCGGATGCGACCGGGACGTCCGACATCGCCGGGCCGTCCACCGATCGGATGCAACGCGATCCGTCCGGACGCGGCGCGCCGGCCTTCGTGCCGCCCGATCCGACCGCATTTCGGGCACCGGCCAAGGCCACGCGCAGCGGGCCGACACTGGTCGACCGCGCGCTGTCCTGGTTGCAGATCAATTGGTTTTACGTCGTCGCCGCCCTTGCCCTGACGTTGGCGGGGATCTTTCTGGTTCAATACGGTGCGGAGCAAGGGCTGTTGCCGCCCCGGCTTCGGATCATCGCGGCCCTTGTCTTCGGCAGTGCGCTCATCGCGGGTGGCGAATGGATCCGGCGGCGCTTCGGCGACGGGGAGGATGCGACGACCGTCTATCTGCCATCGATCCTGTCAGGGGCGGGCATCGTCACGCTGTTCGGGGCCATCCTGGGGGCGCGGCATCTCTACGACATGATCGGGCAGGGCACGGCCCTGGGCGGTTTGTCCATCGTCGCGGTCGGGGCGATCGTCTTGGGCTGGTTCCACGGACCGTTTCTGGTGGCGATCGGTCTGATCGGCGGCGCGGTGGCCCCGTTCGTGGTGGGCGGTGACCGGGGGGCGAACCTGAGCCCGCTGCACGGCTATTTCCTGCTGCTGACACTCGTCGGCCTGTCCGTCGATGCGGTCCGCCGCTGGACCCGGCGCTGGGTCAGTGCGCTGGCGCTTGTTTGCGGATTGGGGGCGTCGACGCTTCTGGTGGTGGGGGCCGATGCAACGATGCTCTGGCACCAGATCGCGGTCACGCTGATGGCGCTTGCCGCGATGACATTGCCGGTCGGTCGCTTGCGGCCCGACCATTCCGGACCGATGACCCTGGCCGCGCTGGCGAAACTGCATCCCTCCATCGAAACCATCCTTGCATTCGCTGCCGTCGTCGTGGTGTCGGGGTTGGCCGTCGTGTCGGCATCGGCCCACCTTTGGCCCGCCGTTTGCATGGTGCTGATCCTCTTTGCGGCACTGTCCGTCTGGGCCAAGGACGCCTGGGCGCTTCAGGATGCGGCCCTTGTCCCGATCGCCGCCCTTCTGGGAATTATCGCGGTGACCGCGCCCCCTCCGGGCGGTGCCTCGATCACGCTGATGCTGATCGCGGGCGGCGTGATGTCGGCCCTGGCGCTGATCCGGTCGGTCCAGACGGCGGCGACGCATACGCTGGGCTGGTCCCTCGCCGCCACGCTGATCGCGCCGGCGACCGGTCTGGCCCTAGATCTTTCCTGGGGCGCGCCGGATGGTCTGGGGGTCTATCCCTGGGCGCTTCACGCGCTCGCGGTCGCGGCGGGGCTGACCTTTGCCGCCACCGCCTGGGCCCACCGGGATGGGCAGGATCGGCTGCGTCCGTCATTGGCCGCGCTGATCGCTGTCACCCTGATTGCCTATGCCTTGGGCCAGGTTCTGGGCGAAGCGGCGCTGACGGCGTCGGTCGCGTTGATGGCGGCGGGGGCGGCGTGGTTGGATCGCCGGTTCATATTGCCGCTTCTGTCATGGTTCGTGATACTTGCGGTTCCATTCGTCTTTTGGCGGCTGATGGCGGTGCCGGGCCTGTTCTGGCACGTCGAAGCACCGTTCCTGCCGGTGCTGGTGTCGATGGGTGGGGCCGTCCTGGGTTTCAGCCTGGCGGCGCTGTGGCTGCGTCGAACGGCGGGGGAGTCACCGCGCCTTGAACCGCTTGCGGTGTCGGAGATGGCGGCGCTTGGGGCCTCGGGCTACGTCGTGACGGTTCTCACGTGGCGCATCCTGATCGCACTGAATGCCGACACGCCGCACATGGCGGCGGGTCTGACGGCGACGATCTGGTTGATGCTGGGCTGGGCGCAGCTGATCGTCTGGGATCGCAGCAGGCGGATGCCATGGCTGCGTCTGGGACTTGCCCTGATGTTCGGCGGACTGGGTCTGGTGGCGCTTCTTTTCGGGTTCACCTTGGCGAATCCGCTGTTCAACGATTGGGGGGACAACGCCGTCGCGGGCTGGCCCCTGATCAACACGCTGATCCCCGCTTATCTGCTGCCGGCGCTGGTTCTTCTGGTCGCCTGGCGCGATCAGGTGCGACGGCATCCGGCTGCGGGTTGGCCGCTGTTCGGCGGGGCCTTGGGGCTGGCGATGATCGTCGGCTGGGCCGTCCTTGTGATCCGGCATTTTTGGCAGGGTCCGCAGGACATGCAATTCTGGAACGGGCTGAGGCAGCCCGAGATGACGACCTATACCATCGCGATGATCGTCCTTGGCGCGGGATTGTTCTATCAGGGCGTCGCGACGCGATCGGATCTGTGGCGACGGGCGGGCACGGGCGTGCTGGCCGTCACGATGCTCAAGGTCTTTCTGATCGACGTCTGGCAACTGGACGGGTTGCTTCGGGTGGGCGCGCTGATCGCGCTGGCCGGGGCGATGGGCGGGCTGGCCTGGCTTTACCGCTGGGCGGGCGGAGCGGCCGGTTCGAAGGACGACGACGGGCCGCAGACCGCACCGGGCGACGCCGGACCGCCCTAAAGACATTGTGGTGCTAGTCGATGCGCACGCGATGCGCGCGGCGGGGCAGCGGCAGGCAAAGCGGGAAAAGCACCAGGAAGGCCGTTCCGAGAAACGCCAAGAGCAGGGACAGGGTCATGGGACACTCCTTTGACGTCCGATGCTGCCCGAAGTTTATGAAGTTTCGATTAATCCGGCGGGCCTGCCGTCAACCCGTGGCGTGATGGGTTACGCGCCTTGCCGTTTCCTTGGGCAAGGGCCTATAACGCGCGCGATGACGGGACGAGCGCTCATATCGATGCGAATTATTCCCCCGGCGCCCTGACCCACGGGGCGGCCGGGCAAAAGGTGCGGGCCGCCGCACCGACCAGACCGAAATTTCCCGACGAAGGACGCATTGATGAGCGCCGAGACCCCCGACTACAAAGCCACGCTGAACCTGCCGGTCACCGATTTTCCGATGCGCGCGGGCCTGCCCAAGCGCGAACCCGAATGGATCGACCGTTGGAACCGGCTGGGCGTCTATGACCGCCTGCGCGACAAGGCGGTGGACGGCAGCCGCACGCCCTTCACGTTGCACGACGGGCCGCCCTATGCGAATGGCAACCTGCACATCGGTCATGCGCTCAACAAGACGCTCAAGGACATGGTGGTTCGGTCGCGGCAGATGATGGGCCACGATGCGCGTTACGTGCCCGGCTGGGATTGTCACGGCCTGCCGATCGAATGGAAGATCGAGGAAGCCTATCGCAAGAAGGGCCGCGACAAGGACGCGGTCGATGTGGTCGAGTTCCGCCAGGAATGCCGCGAGTTTGCGGCCGGCTGGGTCGACATCCAGCGCGAGGAGTTCAAGCGCCTTGGCATCACCGGCAACTGGTCCGATCCGTATCTGACGATGAACTTCCACGCCGAAGCCGTCATCGCGGCGGAGTTCCAGAAATTCCTGATGAACGGGCTGGTTTATCAGGGGTCGAAGCCCGTGATGTGGTCACCGGTTGAGAAGACCGCGCTGGCCGAGGCGGAGGTGGAGTACCACGACCGGCAAGTCGATGCGATCTGGGTGAAGTTTCCGGTGGTTGCTGGTCTCGACGGTGCGGAGGTCATCATCTGGACGACGACGCCTTGGACCATCCCCCAGAACCGCGCGATCTGCTTTGGACCGGGCATCGGCTATGGCCTCTATAAGGTCACGGGCACGCCTGAGGAAAGCTGGGCCTCGGTCGGTGACACCTATCTTATGGCTGATGGCTTAGCCGAAGCGACACTGACCGCCGCCCGTCTGGAGCCGGGCATGTGGACGCGCGTTCGCGACGTGACACCCGATGAACTCGGTGCCCTCACCTGCGCCCACCCCCTGCGCGGCGCGCCCGAGGCGAACGGAGAATGGGACTTCGACGTGCCCCTTCTCCCCGGCGAGCACGTCACCGATGATGCGGGAACGGGTTTCGTACACACGGCCCCCAGTCACGGTGACGACGACTACAAGATCGGGGTCGAGCACGGCCTGCCGATGACCTACAACATCGAGGCCGACGGCTCCTATCGCACGGATCTGCCGCTGTTCGGGGGCGAGCAGATCCTGAAGCCCAACGGCAAGCCCGGCGGAGCAAATGCGGCGGTGATCGCCAAGTTGCAGCCCAAGAGCGAAAAAAATCCCGACGGGCACGGCGGTCTTCTGGCCCGTGCGCGCATCACCATCAGCGATGCGCATTCCTGGCGCTCCAAGGCCCCGGTGATCCGCCTGAACCGGCCCCAATGGTTCGCGGCCATCGACAAGCCGGTGGGCGACGGACAGGACACCTACGGCGATACGGTGCGGAAGCGCGCGCTTACGTCGATCGATGAACTGGTGACATGGACACCGAAGACGGGCCGCAACCGCCTGTATTCGATGATCGAGAACCGGCCCGACTGGGTGCTGTCGCGGCAGCGGGCCTGGGGTGTGCCGCTGACGTGTTTCACCAAGGTCGGGGCCAAGGCCACGGACGAGGATTTCATCCTCCGCGATCCGGCGGTGAACGCGCGCGTGATCGAGGCCTTCGAAGCCGAAGGTGCGGACGCCTGGTACAACGACGGTGCCAAGGCGCGGTTCCTGGGCAACGATTACGACCCCGAGGACTGGGACCAGGTCTTCGACATCCTGGATGTTTGGTTCGATAGCGGGTCGACCCATGCCTTCGTCCTGCGCGACAGGGCGGACGGCACCGACGACGGCATCGCCGACGTCTATCTGGAAGGCACCGACCAGCATCGTGGCTGGTTCCATTCGTCGATGTTGCAGGCCTGCGGTACCAAGGGACGCGCGCCCTACAACGCAGTCGTCACCCATGGCTTCACCCTGGACGAGAAGGGCGTGAAGATGTCCAAGTCGCTGGGCAATATCATCGCCCCGCAGACCATCGTGGATCAATACGGTGCCGATATCCTGCGGCTTTGGGTGGCGCAGGTCGATTACACCAACGACCACCGCATCGGGCCGGAAATCCTCAAGGGCGTCGCAGATGGGTATCGCCGCCTTCGCAACACCATGCGCTTCATGCTGGGGTCGATGACCGACGACGCGCCGATGGACACGCTGGAAATGCCGGAGCTGGAGCGTCTGGTCCTGCACCGCCTGTCGGAACTCGATGACAAGGTGCGCGACGGCTATGCCCGCTACGATTTCGCCGAGGTCTTCCAGTCGATCTTCCAGTTCGCCACGGTCGATCTTTCGGCGTTCTATTTCGACATCCGCAAGGACGCGCTCTACTGCGACGGCGACACGCAGCGCCGGGCGGCGGCGCGTACGGTTCTGGGTCTGGTGCACGAACGCCTGACCACATGGCTGGCCCCGATCTTGCCGTTCACGATGGAGGAAGTCTGGCTGGAGGTGCATCCGGGCGACGAATCTTCGGTTCATTTGCAGGACTTTCCTGCCCTGCGACCCGGCTGGCGCGACGATGCGTTGGCCGCAAAGTGGGCCCGCATCCGGGCGGTACGCCGCGTCGTGCTGGGTGCGTTGGAAGCGCAGCGCCGCGACAAGGTCATCGGATCGTCGCTGGAAGCCGCGCCGATCGTACACGTGGATGCGGAGACGGCAGCGTTGCTGGAGGATGTCGCCTTCGATGACATCTGCATCACCAGCGGCCTTCTGCTGTCGACCGAGCCGGCCCCGTCCGGCGCGTTCACACTGGACGACACCCCCGGTGTCGCCGTGGTCTTTGCGCAGGCGCAGGGTGGAAAATGCCAGCGATGCTGGAAGATCCTGCCGGACGTCGGCCACCACGGCCATGACGGCGTCTGCGCGCGGTGCGACGCCGCGCTGAGCTAGGTTTGAACCAGATCGGAGCGCCGCCGCCGACGGAAATTCTGTCGGACTTCGGCGTCTTCGATCCGGTCGCCGTGTCCAGCAACCGTTCGGCGCAAATCTGGAAGGTCAGGCTCGACGCGGGTGGTTTCGGGGCGCTCAAGATCTATGCCGTGCCAGACATGGGGAACGAGCGGTCGGGTTTTGCCTATTTGGCGGCCTTGCCGGACGGCGCGGCGGCGAAAGTGGTCCGAACCCGGAGGAACGTGGCACTCCTCCGCTGGCTGGAGGAGCCGTCATTGGGGGACCGATTCCGCGACGGGCATTGTGCAGACGCCGACGGTGCATTGGGTCGCATCGCGCGGCGTCTGGGTCAGGACATCCCACAATCTTTGGTGCTGCCGCCGCTGGCACCGTGGTTTGCGGATCTGACAGGGCTGCGCCTGTCGACGGCGCGGTCGGCCGCGTTTCGGCAGGCCATCGCCCGCGCGGTCCGGCTGGCGGACGACCTGATCAACACGCAAACAGCGATCGGCCCGCTTCACGGGGATTTGCACCACGATAACGTCATCGCAACGCCGGACGGCGACATGGCCTTCGACGCAAAAGGCATCTTGGGGGAGCGCACGTTCGAGCTGGCAAATGCTTTTCGAAATCCGAAAGGAGTACCAAAGTTGCGCGGAGACCGGCAGCTGATCGAGCAGCGGGCCGATAGGTGGCACAGGGATCTCGACGTCGATCGGGGACGGCTTCTGGCGTGGGCTGCTGCCAAATGTGCCCTCTCCATCGTCTGGACTCTGGACGGCAGTTCATCGGACGAGGCGGATCTGCCGCATCTGCGTGCATTGCTCGATGCGGCTGAGCGGTGATCGGATGACGTGGCGTGCGCCTTGTTCGACACCACCGTCCGCTCCCCCGGTATCGCAATGATGTCGGACACGAAAATCGCAGCTGAGATGCTGGCGCAGGTGACCGCGCGTGCGCCGGCCACGATCTGCCCGTCCGAGGTGGCGCGGGCGCTGTCGGACGACTGGCGCGTTCTGATGCCGCGCGTGCGCGCGGTCGCAAAGGACCTGACGGAGGTCGAGGCCACGCAGGGCGGTGCCAAGGTCGACCCCGTCACGGCCCGTGGTACGATCCGGCTGCGTCTGATCGTCTAGCCCGGCTGCGCCGCTGACGCCGCAGTTTGCGTCCCGGCGCCCTGGCGCATCTGGGCGAGCGGTCGCGGTGCAGATCGGCCCAGGGGGCCAACACGCCGATCCGATCGCACAACAGGATCGACCGCTCCAGCAGAAATGGCTGGTCCCTGATCGCGTCCCCGCCCGCCCCCACACGTTCCGCCGTGAAGACCTCGAAGCCGTGGGTCGCGAGGTCTGTCCGCAGCACCTCCCCCCAAATCAGACGCACACGTTTGGATTTGCGCCCACCCAAAAGCGGCGGGGCAGATGCCTCCATTCTTGTCCCTCGATCAACCTCAGCGCCGTTTCCCGCAGGCGTAGCGGCATCGCGCGGGCGGAGTTCATGGCCAGAACCATCGGTCCGGTTTACCACCGCCCTGTGCAGTAATGGCTGTCGGTCGCGTCCTCGTCGATGCCGTCCATGACCGTTGGGCCTGTCCGGTACCACGGCTGCCGTGCGCTGAGGGCTGATAGGCCGCGTCGGCAGCTGTGGGTTCGGGAACGGAAGTGGCCCCGGTCTTTCAGACGTCGAAAAAAATGTCATTTACCAATGCTTTGATAAGAGGTTTTACGTCGGCCCAGTCGCAATGCGTATGGACTTGGCCGGTGAAATCCTCGCGGTTGACAAGGCTCAGGTGGCCAGGCGTTTCCATGGCGGAATGGTAGGAGTTGAACCCGTTGCGCGCGTCGACGACGAAACCCAGATCCGATAGTTGTTCTTCTAGACGGGCACCACTGGATCGCGGGTATTTGCCATCGACCGCCGGACAATGCCTTACGATTCCAAGATCTTACAGGGCCAGGGGCACCGTTTCCAACACCAGCCCCGGTCGGAATGATTGGCGACGAAAATGGGTGGCGACGTGGCTTTCGATCGCGTCCCGAAATCTGTCGAAGTCGCTGACCGATGCCCCTGCAATCCAGCCCTTGGCGGTGTTCTACAACATCTGACGCAAGGGGTCTGCTTGGACAGGTCGGGGGCGAAGAAGACGTCTTTGGGCGGTTGGTCCCACTTCGGGACGATATGCGATTTTCGGTTGGGCCTTGCAGGGGCCGTTTTCCGATCAGATGCGTGGCAAGCCGTTGCTCTGGTTCAGAATTCCACCCCGGCCTGCGCCTTAACGCCGGACCGGAAGGGATGCTTCAAAAGCTCCATCTCGGTGGCGAGGTCGGCAAGCTCCAGAAGCTCCTCCTTGGCGTTGCGACCTGTGCAGACGACATGGGTCATCGGCGGCTTCCGGTCGCGCAGAAAGGCCACCACCTCGGCCACGTCGACATAATCGTAGCGCAGCGCGATGTTGATTTCATCGAGCAATACCATGCGGTTGCGTGGATCCAGGATCAGCTCTTTGGCCTTGGCCCATGCGGCCTGCGCCATTTCAATGTCGCGCGATTTGTCCTGCGTTTCCCAGGTGAAGCCCTCGCCCATGGTGTGAAATTCGCACAAATCACTGAAATTATTGACGATCAGATCGCGTTCGCCGGTGCCCATGCCGCCTTTGATGAACTGCACCACGGCGCAGGGCATGTCATGGGCGATGCAGCGGAAAATCATGCCGAAGGCACTGGAAGATTTACCTTTTCCCTTGCCGGTGTGGACGATCACGAGGCCCTTTTCTTCGGTCTTGGTGGCCATGATCTTGTCGCGGGCGGCCTTTTTCTTGGCCATCTTGGAGTTGTGGCGGTCGGTGTCTGCGGGCGTGGCAGGATCGGTCATCTGGGGCCTCCGGGGGCGGCATTCCGGGGGACAATCCGGGACCGGGGCGGGCGCGTCAAGGCAGCAACACGGCAGCGGATTTTAGGGGTGATCCGCGGGTGATCTACGGGTGATCTGCGTCGGACGTCGAAACCTTAAGCCTTCGTTAACCGATCCGGGGCAGGGTCGGCGCATGCTGCGATTTCTTCTACCGCTCCTCCTTCTCGTGTCGGCCTGCAATTCGGCCCATCCCCTGGACGGGTTGAACCGGTCGGGCACCGCCAGCGCGGGGGGGCATGATTTCCGCGTGAACTGGAACCTGGAGACGGCGCAGGCCACGCGCACCAATCCGACCTGGCGGCCCGGTCTGGCGGAGGTCGTGCTGGCCGCGATCCAGGCCACCGAGACGGTGACGGGGTGCAAGGTCAAACCGGCGACGGCGGTGGGGGACATCGCGCTGATCAACATGTCGCTGGATTGCCGCGTGGAATGACGCGGGCCAGACCGGCGCCATGCCAAACCGCAGCGCGAGCGTTGTCGAGGCGATGATTTCGCGGTAGGGGAGGCATGTCAGAACGCCGGGTTCACGGCGCTGGCATCCTGAAAGTTTCAACAGATGAGTGTTTCGGTTCTTGCCGCCTGGGAACAGCGGCTGAAGTGGATTGCGTTCGCGCTGGGCATCGCGAGCACGATTTGCATCGTCCAGGGCTGGCATCTGGCGTCGATGGTGCTGGGCCTGCCATTCTGCCTGATCTGGGTGGCCTGCGGCTGGCTGCGCACGGAGCCGCAGCTGAAATATGTGAACATCCTGTTCTCGGCGCTCTATGTTTACGGCATCGCCCGGTACATGGTCCAGCAGGGGTGAGCCCGCAGTTCGGTCGGGGAAGGCGCGTGACAAGGCGGGCTCGGTGCCTGTAGGTCTGGTGCCATGAAACACGTACCCAAGAAGACCACCGACGATGATCTGATCCAGGCGTTCCTGAAGAAGGGCGGCGAGGTGAAGAAAGGCAAGACGAAGCCGCCCAAGCCCGAGTTGGGGCTGAGCAACAACCAGTGGAACAATCCGCTGACCCGCGACGAGAAGGCGGCGCGCGACAAGAAGGACTAGGTAGCGGTCCTGTCTCGCTTCGATACTGCTATGGGCCTAAGCCGCTTCGATGGATTGGAAATCGTTCCAATCGCCTTTGGAAAGCCAGTCGGCAATCACAGATTTGGACGTCTCGGCATCGGCAGACATGAAGGCGACTTCCATCGTTCCCATGCCGGAACTCGCTCCATCAACGAAGCCTTGACCCGTCAGTGCAAGAAACTCATCGAGACTGTCTACCAGTTCGTTTCGCTTCTGAAATTCCGCATCGTCGGCAAAGTCTCCGGCGACCGGGAAAACGATCTCCATGAAAGTCATACCTTCTTCGTCCACCTCGGAAAAACCGTCACCCGTCATCGCCTGAACGAATAGTGCGATCTTCTCACGCTCGGTGGCCGGCACTTGCTTGCGGTCAGCCATCTTTCCGCACAGGCCGGAGTCGATGTGGATGTTTCCATTCTCGAAGCCGTAGACCCAGATGAATTGAAGGCCCTCAGGCGAACGGCGGTAAAGACGAAGCGTCCGGTCCATGAAATTCGTCATCTCGAGCTCCTTCGTTTGTTTGATCCGATGTGGTTCGTCTAACGGCGGATATTGACCCCAATATGGTAGGGGGGGGTGGAGTAGCGTCATTTGAATGGCATCAGGTCCGCCCGAACCGCTCCACCAACCCGCGGATCGAGTTGGAACGCGGCGTCCAGAGGCCCCGGTCGATGGCTTCCTGCAACCGGTCGGCGATGTCGGCCAGCGCGGGGGCGTTGGCGTTTTCGATGAAGTCGCGGGTGTCGTCGTCCTCCAGCACGGCCTGCGCCACGAGGTCGAAGTGGTGGTCGCGCACGGCCCCGGTCGTGGCGGCGAAGGCGAAGAGGTAGTCGACCGTCGCCGCGATCTCGAACGCGCCCTTGTAGCCGTGGCGTTTGACGCCCGCGATCCATTTTGGGTTCACCACGCGGGAGCGGACAACGCGGCCGATTTCGTCCTCCAGGGTGCGGATGACGGGGCGTTCGGGGCGCGAATGGTCGTTGTGGTAAACGGGGCGTTTCTTGTCCTGGAGCATTTCGACGGCGGCGGCGGCCCCGCCTTCGAATTGGTAATAGTCGTCGGAATCGAGGATGTCGTGTTCGCGGTTGTCCTGGTTCTGGACGATGGCCTCGACCTGAGTGAGGCGCTGGCGCAGGCCGTCGTGGTCGGCGGTTCCTTCGCCCGAACCGTAGGCGTAGCCGCCCCATTCGACGTAAGCCTTGCCCAGATCGGCGGTGTCGGCCCAGAGTTTCTCGTCGATCATGGCTTGCAGGCCGGCACCGTAGGCCCCGGGTTTGGAGCCATAGACGCGGGAGGGCGATTGTCCGGCGCGGAACCTTGCAGCGGCCGGATTGTCCGCTTCGGGTTCATCAAGCTTTTGAACGGCGCGGGCGGCGGCGTCGACCAATGCCATCTGCTGCGGGAAGGCGTCGCGGAAGAAGCCCGACACACGCAGGGTGATGTCGACGCGGGGGCGGCCTAGGGCGGTCGCGGGGATGATCTCGAACCCGACGACGCGGCGGTTGGCGGCGTCCCACCGGGGTTTGACGCCCATGAGCGCCAGCGCCTGCGCGATGTCGTCGCCGCCGGTGCGCATGTTGGCCGTGCCCCACGCGGTGACCAGCATGGCGCGCGGCCAGTCGCCGTGGTCCTGCAGGTGGCGGTCGAGCAGGAGGGAGGCGGATTTCCAGCCGAGTTTCCACGCGGTCGGTGTCGGCACCGCGCGGCTGTCGACGGAGTAGAAATTGCGGCCCGTGGGCAGGACGTCGGGCCGCCCGCGGGTCGGCGCGCCGGAGGGGGCGGGGGGCACGAACCGACCGGCGAGGCCCGTGAGAAGGCCGTCGATTTCGGCGGGACCACAGGCGCGGAGGGTCGCGCGGAGGGTGCGCGCCTCGGCCAGGACGGCGGTTGTGGCGGGGCCGGGGGAGGGGGTGTCGGCGCGCAGAAGGCGGGCCGAGTAGTCTTCGATGCGCTCGACAGTGTCGCCCATCGTGCGCCAAGGGTCATCGCCGGTCAGGACGTCGGGGCGCGGGCCTTGCCACGCTTCGGCCATGTCGCAGTCGAGCGGGTCGAAGGGCAGGGCAAGGTCGGCGGCGATGGCGCGGGGCAGGGAAGCATCGTCGCCGCGCGGGAGACGCAGGAGGGCTTGGAGCAGATCGTCCTGAAGGCGGCCCTCGGGGGATTGGCCGAAGATGTGCAGACCGTCGCGGATCTGCGCCTCCTTGAGGTCGCAGAGGTAGGCGTCGAGCTTGGCCAGGTCGCCCTCGTCGCCCGCGAATCCTGCGTCGATATCGAGGCCCGTGACGGCGGCCAGCGAGAGGATTTCGGTGCGCAGCAGGTCGATGCGGCGGGGATCGACGCCGGCGGCTTCGTAGTATTCGTCGACCAGCGCCTCCAGGTCGCGCATCGGGCCGTAGGATTCCGCGCGGGTCAGCGGCGGGGTCAGGTGATCGACGATGACGGCCTGCGCCCGGCGCTTGGCCTGCGTGCCCTCGCCGGGGTCGTTGACGATGAACGGGTAGAGGTGAGGCAGGGGGCCGAGCGCGATTTCAGGCCAGTCGGTGTCGCCCAAGGCGACGGCGCGCCCCGGCAGCCATTCGAGATTGCCGTGTTTGCCCATGTGGACGATGGCGTCCGATTGCGCGCGCAGCCAGGCGTAGAACGCGAGGTAGTTGTGAGGCGGAACCAGGTCGGGGGAATGGTAGCTGTCGGTGGGATCGACGTTATAGCCGCGTGCCGGTTGGAGCGCGATGTGGACGTTGCCGAAGCGGTGGATCGACAGGGCGAAGTGATCGTCGGCGAGGAAGGGATCGGCGTCGGGCAGACCCCAGCGGTCTTCGATCTGTTGGCGGGCGGCCAGGGGGAGGGTGGCATAGAAATCGCGGTAGTCGGCCAGGGAAAGGCGTTCGCCGCCTTGGCGGTCGGCGCGATCGGTCAGCCAATTGGTCGGGCCGGCCATGATCTGCGCCATGAGGGCCGCGCTGTCGGGCGGGGGGGCCGTGTCGTAGCCTTCGCGGGCCAGTTCGCGCATGACGTGAAGGGTCGCGGCGGGCGTGTCGAGGCCGACGCCGTTGGCCAATCGCCCGTCGCGGTTGGGGTAGTTGGCGAGGACGAGCGCGACGCGGCGGTCGGCGGGCGCGGTGCGGCGCAGGGCGCACCAATTGGCCATCAGGTCGGCGACGAAGGCGATGCGGTCGCCGGCGGCCTTCCACGTCGCGATCGGGCATTCGGTGGCGTCGTCGAAGAAGGCTTCGCCCTTGAAGCCGATGGCGCGGGTCAGGACGCGACCGTCGAGTTCGGGCAGGCTGACGTTCATGGCGATGTCGCGCGCCGACAGGCCGGTCAGGCCATCTTCCCAAGCCGTCTCCGTCCCGCCCGACAGGACGGCCTGGAAGACGGGGGCGGCGTTGGCGAAGGTCGCGGAAAGGGGGTTCTGCGCCGGGTCGCCGACGGCGAAGGACGTCAGATTGACGATTGCGTCGGGCGGCGTGTCGGTGAACAGCGATTGCAGGGTCGCCTGGCTGACCGGATCCTTGAGCGAGGCGACGAAGACCGGCAGCGGGTTCAGCCCCTTGCGCACAAGCGCCTTCACCAGCCGGTTGACCGGGTTGAGACCCGCGCCCTGCAACAGCGCGCGGTAGAACACGACCGGGACGGTGGGGGCCCCGTCGGTCCAGCCCGCGCGCAGGTCGGTCATCGACGTGTCGGATTGACCGGGCCAGTAGAGGCCCGCGCGCAGCAGGGGACGGGCTGGGGCGGGGCGGTCGGTGCCGTCGATCATCGCGCGGGCATGGGCCAGGAAGGTCGTGGCGTTTTGCGGCCCGCCTTCGACCAGACAGGACCACAGCGCGTCGTAATCCGTGTCCGAGACGGTCGACAGGTCGCGCAATTCGGCGTCGGGTTTGTCGTCACCGGGGAGGGCGGCGAAGGGCACGCCGGATTCAAACAGGCGGGCGGCATATTGCTCCAACCCGTAGGTCCAGTAACCGCGCCCGCCAAGGATGCGGGCGACGACGAGTTTGGATTTCGTCGCGCAGGCGTCGAGGTGCAGATCGACGGACATCGGGTGGCGCAGATGCATCAGCGAGGCAAGGCGCAAGGACGGGGCCGCGTCCATCGCGGCGCGGGCCTGCGACAGGGCGGCGAGTTCGGTATCGGCGGCGGTGATGACCACCAGATCGGCGGGCGTCTGACCCAGGTCGACGGGTTCGCCATCGTCGATGGCGCCGGGCTGTGCGGCAAGCAGATGCATGGGCGGTCTCCTGTCGCGTCGGGGTTTGCGGGACCGGGGCTTTGGGTGCAAGAGGGGGCAAATTCAGGAGCGATGCCGTGACCCAGATGACCGATGTTTCGATGAGCGATGAAGTGGCGACGGCCCTGGCGCAGGGGCGCGCCGTGGTCGCGCTGGAATCGACGATCATCAGCCATGGAATGCCCTGGCCGCGCAACGCCGACGTCGCGATGCAGGTCGAACAGGCGGTGCGCGACCAGGGTGCCGTGCCCGCGACGATCGCGGTGATCGAAGGGCAGCTGTGCGCCGGTCTGACCCCCGATCAGGTGGAGCGGCTGGCCAAGGATACTGGCGTGGTGAAGGCCGCGTCGCGCGATCTGGGGGCCTGCATCGTCAAGGGGCTGACGGCCGGGACGACGGTATCGGCCACGATGCGGATCGCCGCATTGGCCGGGATCGGGGTGTTCGCGACGGGCGGCATCGGCGGGGTGCACCGGGGCGACGGGATGGATGTGTCGGCGGATCTGACGGAGCTGGCCTGCACGGATGTTCTGGTGGTCTGCGCTGGGGTGAAGTCGATCCTGGACATTCCGCGCACCATCGAGGCGTTGGAGACGTTGCGGGTGCCCGTCGCCGTGTACGGCGCGGATGAATTCCCCGCGTTCTATACCGCCCAGTCCGGCGTGACAGCCGGGGAGCGGTTCGACGACGCGCGCGACATCGCCGCCGTCTGGGCGGCGAACCGGGCGGTGGGACTGGGCACGGGGATGCTGGTCGCCAACCCGATTCCGGCGGAGCACGCGCTGGATGCGCGCGAAATCGGCGCGACGATCGACGCGGCGCTGGCGGCGGCGGACGCGCAGGGCGTGTCGGGCAAGGATGTCACGCCGTTCCTGCTGGGCCGGTTGAACGCGGTCACAGAGGGCAAGGCGCTGGGGGCGAATATCGAGCTGGTGCTGAACAACGCGCGTCTTGCGGGGCGGATCGCTGTGGCGGCGGTGGGCTAGGGCAGGCGTTCGAAGAACAGGCTGAACGGGGCGTCTTCGTAGTCGCCGAAAGGGCCGCGTTCGGTGAAGCCGTGGCGACGGTAGAGGCGGTGCGCGGCGTCGAGGCCGGTGCCGGTTTCAAGGCGCAGGATCGGGGCGCCTTCGCGGGCGGCAAGCGCGATGAGGTGGCGCAGGATCGCGTCGCCGACGCCAAGGCCGCGGGCGTTAGGATCGGTGAACATGCTTTTTACCTCGGCGTAGCCGTCGCGCAGCGCGATGGCCCCGGTGCCCAGCGTCGAATCGCCGTCGGTGGCTGCGACGAAGCGGATATCGGGCGCGGCAAGGGCGACGGTGTCGAGGACGTGGTTCGCCTCGGCCGGGAAGAGGCGGCCCATCAGCGCGTGGCTTTGCGCCAGCAGCGCGGCGGGGCCCGGCGACGCGGGGTCGGCGGGCCCGATTTTCACTGAAGCGCGGCGGTGATGGCGGCCCGGTCGAGCCCGGCCTGACCGATCACGACCAGGCGCGCGCCGCGTGTGTCGGTGCCCAGGGGCCGGTCGAAGTAGTGATCGACGCGGGGGCCGACGGCCTGCACCGTCAGGCGCATGGGCTTACCTGCGACGCTGGCGAAACCCTTGAGGCGCAGAATGTCGTGGCTGCGGATGACGTCCGACACCTTGGTCGCGAATTGCGCCGGATCGGTGACTTCGGGGGCATCGACGATGAAACTCTCGAAGGCGTCGTGGCCGTGTTCGTGTTCGTGGTGATGGTCGTCGTGGCCGTCGTCGTGATCATCGTCGTCATGGTGGTGATGGACCTCGTGGCGGGCGGAGATGTCGTCTTCCGCGCCTTGACCCCGGCCCAGCAGGACGTCGACCGGGAGGGCCCCTTGCGTGGCCGAGATGACCTGCACGCCGTCGCGAGATTCGCCCTTGAGGCGGGCTACGAGGGCGGCGGTGCCGTCGCCCAGCAGGTCGGCCTTGTTCACCACGATCATGTCGGCGCAGGCGACCTGATCGGCGTAGAGGTCCGACAGCGGCGTTTCGTGGTCGAGGCCGTCGTCGGCGGCCCGCTGCGCGTCGACGGCCGCGACGTTCGACGCGAAGGTCCCTGCGGCGACGGCGGGTCCATCGAGGACGGTGACGACGCCGTCGACGGTCACCTTGGTCTTCAGACCGGGCCAGTTGAAGGCGCGGACGAGGGGCTGGGGCAGGGCCAGGCCGGAGGTTTCGATGACGATATGGTCAGGGGGTGTTTCGCGCGCCAGCAGCGCCTCCATCGTGGGGATGAAGTCGTCGGCGACGGTGCAGCAGATGCAGCCGTTCGACAGCTCCACCACGTCGTCGTCGGAGCAATTTTCGATGCCGCAGCCCTTGAGGATGCCGCCGTCGACGCCCAGATCCCCGAATTCGTTGATGATGAGGGCAATGCGGCGCCCATCGGCGTTTTGCAGCAAATGCCGGATGAGGGTGGTTTTGCCAGCCCCGAGGAAGCCGGTGACGATAGTGGCGGGGATCTTGGCCATGGGGCGCTCCGAAAAGAAAAGGGCCGCCGCGGGGTGTCGCGGCGGCCCGTGTGGCATGGGTCGATCAGCCGACGAGGGCGGCGACGATCGGGCCTTCGAGGATTTCGAGGCTGAGGAAGATGCCGACGCCGGCGACCATGGCCCCGGCAAGGCGGGCGTTGATCGACGCCGCACCGGGGGCCGACAGGACGCGGCGCATCAGCAGGCCCGCACCGATGGCGATGGCGTATTGGATCGCCGCGAGGCCGATGAGATAGCCCGCGAGGACCGAACCGCCGAGCGCGCCTTCCTGCCCCGTCAGGGCACCGCCGAAGGCCGAGCCGTGGAACAGACCGAAGCCCGCGAAGAGCGCGGTGGCAACGGTGGGCGAAAGCGCGCGACCGGACGCGACGAGCGCGCCCAGCGTGACGAGGGACGCGACGATGGCGACTTCGGCCAGCGGCAGTGCGACGCCCGCAGCCATCAACGCGCAGCCCGCCAGCATGGCGGCGATATACGCGAGCGGCCCCTTGAGGGCTTGACCGGAATAGGCGGCGGCGATGCCCATCAGGGCCACGAAGAACAGGTGGTCGAAGCCGAGGACCGGGTGGCCGACGCCCGACAGAAGCCCCTGGGAAAAGGAGGTCATCGGTAGGCCGCCCAGCGGGTGGTGCGCCAGGGCGGGTGTGGCGGCGAGCGCGGCGGTCGCGGCGATCAGGAAGCGTTTCATCTGTGGTCCCCTTCAAGGTCCTGTCTGAAGGGGTCGTGGCGGGAATACGGGCGTGTTCGGCCCAGCATCGCCCGTTCACGGAACACCCCGTCCGTTGTCATCGGTCCGCCGGTTGGCGGTGCAGGGCTGGTCTCCTGGCTTGCGGGTCGTGGCTTGGTGCCGCCTTCCCGGGATGTGGTCCCAGTGGCCTGTGGCACCGCGCTCACCGCTTACAGTCGCGGGGGCGGCTGCGGCATCGGGGTCCTGATTGGATCCCCCTCACCGCATTCCCATTTCATCCCCGTATGTGCGTTTAGCCGGGGAACCTTGCCCGTCTTTGATGCGCCCGGACGTCGCAGCGGTCAAGCGCGATTGCGCCGTGTTGGCGCGGGGGAACGACGTCTGCGGGGGTAATGCCGCAAACGTCGCGGCGGTGACGGTCGGGCGTGAGACGGACGATATGTTGTGGATAAAGCGCCTGTCTCCGCGAGATGATGCGTGTTGCCCTTGACCTGTGCGTCGGCGCGGCGACACTGCCCAGATGCGGTTCTCTCGCCTACGCCTGCAAGGGTTCAAATCCTTCGTGGACCCGACCGACCTTGTCATTGCCGACGGGCTGACGGGGGTCGTGGGGCCGAACGGCTGCGGCAAGTCCAACCTGTTGGAGGCGTTGCGCTGGGTCATGGGCGAAAACCGCCCCACCGCGATGCGCGGCGGGGGGATGGAGGATGTGATCTTTGCCGGGGCCGCATCGCGCCCGGCGCGCAACTTCGCCGAAGTCACGCTGGCGTTGGATAATTCGGAACGCACGGCCCCGGCGGCGTTCAACGACGCCGATGCGCTGGACGTCGTGCGACGCATCACGCGGGATGCGGGTTCCGCCTATAAGCTGAACGGGACGGACGTGCGGGCGCGGGATGTGCAGATGCTGTTCGCGGATGCATCGACCGGCGCGCATTCCCCGGCGCTGGTCCGGCAGGGTCAGATTTCGGAGCTGATCAACGCCAAGCCACAGAAACGACGTCGGATTCTGGAAGAAGCGGCGGGCATCTCGGGGCTGTATCAACGACGGCACGAGGCGGAGCTGAAGCTGAACGCGACGGTCGCGAACCTGACGCGGGTCGACGACGTGGTCGAGCAATTGGCCACGCAGCTTGCCACGTTGGCCCGGCAGGCGCGGCAGGCCGCGCGGTACCGCGAGATCGGGACGAAACTGCGCCATGCGGAAGGATTGCTGCTGTACCGGCGGTGGCGCGAAGCGGAGGAGGCGCGGGCCGCCGCCGAAGCGACGTTGCGCGCGCGTTTTACCGATGCCGCGACGGCGGAGCGTCTGGCCGTCGCGGCTGAAACAGCACGGGCCGCAGCCGAGGCGGCGATGCCCCCCCTGCGCGAGGAGGAGGCGGTCGCGGGTGCGGTGCTGCAGCGGCTGAATGTGCAGCGCGACACCCTGACCGAACGCGAGACGCAGGCCCGCGAGGCGATTCGCCGACTGGAGGCGCGGTTGGCGCAACTGGCGACCGACGCGGCGCGGGAAGGCACGCTGAACACGGACGCCGGGGAGACGATCGCTCGTTTGGCGGCCGAAGAAATGGACCTGACGGAGGCTGATGCCGGGCAAGACGCCGCGCTGGCCGAAGCGCAGGCAGCGGCGGTCGAGGCCGGTGCCGTCCTTGCCACGCGGGAGGAGGAGTTGTCGACGCTGACCGAAGATCTGGCCCGGTTGTCGGCGCGCCACCAGTCGGTCACCCGGATGGCGCAGGACGCCGATGCGCGGCTGATCAAGATCGAAGACCAGGCCGCCGCGGCGCGCGATCAGGCAAAGGCGGCGCAGGTCACACTGGGCGAGGTGGACGGGCAGGCGGCGGAGGCCTTGGCCGCACAGACCCTTGCGCAGGATGCGGCAACGGCGGCGGAGGCGGGGATGGTCGCGGCCGAGGCGGCGCGCGAAGCCGCCCAGGATGACGAGGGCAGGGCGCGCACCGAGCGGGCCGAGGCCGAGGGCGTGGCGAACACCCTTGGGGCGGAGGCGACGGCGCTGGCCAAGCTGCTGGCGCGCGATTCTGCGGAAGGGGAGCCGCTGCTGGACCGGGTCACGGTCGCGCCGGGGTTCGAAGCGGCGCTGGGCGCGGCTTACGGCGACGATCTGCGTGCGTCCGAAGTGGGCGTGTCGGAGACGGAGGAGACCGGTTGGGCGCAGATGCCGCCCTATGACCGGGTGCCGCCGTTGCCCGACGGGATCGACCCGATCGGGCCGTTCGTCGAAGCCCCGGACGTCATGGGCCGGCGCCTGTCGCAGATCGGGCTGGTAGACGCGGAGCAGGCCGCACAGATGCAGCCGCGCCTGCAACCGGGTCAGGTGCTGGTGTCGACCGAGGGCGATTTGTGGCGGTGGGACGGGTACCGGGTGTCGGCGGATGCCGCGCCGTCGTCCGCGGCGCTGCGCCTGCAACAGGTGAACCGGCTGGCATCGCTGCGTCAGGATCTGGAGGAGGCGACGAGCCGGGCCGACGGCACGCGCGCCGCGCACGAGGCGCTGGTCCTGACCCTGACCCGGCGCAAGACGGCCGAGGCGGATGCGCGGGAGGCGCGGCGCGCGGCCGACCGCGCGCTGACCGAGGCGGGGCGCCGGCTGGCACAGGCCGAGGGGGCCAAGGGCACGGCGGCGTCCCGGCTTGAATCGGCGCAGATGGCCGTCGCGCGCTACGAGAGCGAGATGCTGGAGGCGCGGGAGGCGCAGCGCGAGGCCGAGGCGGCGCGTCGCGCGCTGGCCCCGCTGGAGGCGGCGCGTGCGGCGTTGGAGACGATCCGCACGACGGTGGAAGCGGCCCGCATGGCGATGATGGCGCGCCGCGCGCAGGCCGACGAGGTCAAGCGCGACGCGGAGGCGCGGGGGCGGCGGATGGGTCAGGTCGTCAAGGACCTGGCATCTTGGCGCGCGCGGCTGGACAGCGCCGACAGGCGGCTGGCGGAATTGACCGAACAGCGCGGCGCGGCGCAGGCGGAGCTGGACGCGGCAAGGGTGGTGCCCGCGGACCTTGCCGCGCAGCGCGACGCATTGGCCGGAGAGATCGACCGGGCGCAGACGCGGCGGGCGGCCGCATCGGACGCCTTGGCAACCGCAGAGACGACGCTGCGCGAGACCACGCAGGCCACGCGCGACGCGGAGCGGACGGCCGGCGAGGCGCGGGAGGCGCGGGCGCGGGCCGAGGCACGGATGGACGCGGCGCGCGAAACGCTCGCCTATGCCGAAGGGCGCATCGAGGAGGCGCTGGATTGCACGCCGGCAGCCCTGTTGGAGGTTCTGGACGTCGACCCCGAAAGCCTGCCTGCGGCGGAAGCGATCGAGGGACAGGTCAATGCGCTCAAGCGGCAACGCGACGCACTGGGGGCGGTCAATCTGCGCGCCGAGGAAGACGCGGCGGAGGTGGCGGCGGAGCACGATCTGCTGGTGTCCGAAAAGGCCGATCTGGATCAGGCCGTGGCGGAATTGCGCGCCGGAATCGCCACCCTGAACAAGGAGGGGCGTCAGCGTCTGCTGGATGCGTTCGATACGGTAAACGCGAACTTCGGCACGCTGTTCAAGCATTTGTTCCAGGGCGGCGAGGCGCAGCTGGAGCTGGTGGAATCGGACGATCCGCTGGAAGCGGGGCTGGAGATCATGTGCCAGCCGCCGGGCAAGAAGCTTTCGACGCTTAGCCTGTTGTCGGGGGGGGAGCAGACCTTGACGGCGCTGGCGCTGATCTTTGCGGTGTTTTTGGCCAATCCGGCGCCGATCTGCGTGCTGGACGAAGTGGATGCGCCGCTGGACGATGCCAACGTAACGCGGTTCTGCGACATGCTGGACGAGATGACGCGGCGCACGGATACGCGGTTTTTGATCATCACGCACCACGCGGTGACCATGGCGCGGATGGACCGGTTGTTCGGGGTGACGATGGTGGAGCAGGGGGTCAGCCAGTTGGTGTCGGTGGATCTGAAGCGGGCCGAGGCGCTGGTCGCGTGATGCCGCCGACCCCGCGGCGGTTGACGCAAACCGGGCTGCTGGGCCACGCTGGCCCGACATCAGAAGGAACCGCGTGATGAAGATGCTGTCGATCGCCGCCGTCGCGGTCTGTGCCGCCCGGATATCGTTTGCCCAGGATTTCGTTGCGGCGTCCGACCCCGAAGGCGTGATGCGTGCGATGCAGCAGGAAGGCTATCTCGCCACGATGGGGACCGATGACCTGGGCGATCCGAAAATCAGCTCCAAGGTTTCGGAGTCGAACTTTTCGGTGTTCTTCTATGGCTGCAACAACGCGACCGATTGCACGTCGATCCAGTTCTCCTCGGGGTATGACCTCGATATTCCGATGAATGCCAAGCGCATCAACGACTGGAACCGCGAAAACCGGTTTGGCCGGGCTTTCGTCGACGATGAGGGCGACCCGTTCATCCGCATGGACATCGTATTGGCCGAGGCGGGCAACAGCACCGGCAGCTTTTCCTATAATCTGGATTTCTGGCGACTGCTGATCGAGGATTTCGAGGATTTCATCGACTGGTGAATGCGGGTTGGGTCCGGGGCCAGAACCGGATAGCTGCTGTCAGATGAAATTGAACATAACCTCCCGCCTGTCGTATGTCCTGGAACGGCCTACCGATCTGTTGTTGCAGGTCGAATTGGCGCGAATCGCAGGTCAGACCGTCCTGAGCGATGCCCTGTCGACGACGCCGGTGCGCGACTTTGCCCGCATTCCGGCCGAAGGAGCGCTGGGCACCCGCGCCTGGATGGAGGCGGAGGGGCAGCTGGATGTCACCTACGAAGCGCAGGTGGAGGTGACGCGGCCCGACATCGACCTGACCGCCCTGGGGACGACATCCGTCAGATACCTGGGGGCGGAAGCGACTTCGTATCTGATGCCGTCGCGGTACGTGCCGTCGGACGAGTTCGAGGCGCTGGTGACGGATGAATACAGTGGCCTGTCGGGCGGGGCGCTGATCGTGGCGGTCAGCGATTGGATCAGGGAGAGTTTCGTCTATGACGGCGAGGCCAGCACCAACACCACCACGGCGCGCGACAGCTACTTCGCGCGGCGCGGGGTTTGCCGGGATTATGCCCATGTGCTGATTGCGTTCGCGCGGGCGTCGGGCATCCCCGCGCGGATCGCGTCGGTCTATGCGCCCGATGTCGATCCGCCCGATTTCCATGCGGTGGCCGAAGTCTGGCTGGAAGGCGCGTGGCATTTGGTGGATGCGACCGGGATGGCCAAGCCGTCGCAGATGGCCGTGATCGGCGCGGGGCGCGACGCGGCGGAGGTGTCGTTCTTGTCGTCCTTCGGCTTTGCCGAATTCCTGCACCAATCGGTCGACGTCAGCCGCGCCTGAGAAGCACCTGATGCTCAGAACGTGAAAAAGTCGAACAGGGCGCGCGCGGCGGGTTGCAACAGCGCGGCACCACCCGCCAAGATCAGCGCGCCCGCCCAAGTCCGCCACAGGATTGCGCAGGCCCCGTCGATGTCGTCCGGTCCCGCATCCTTGCGCCCCGTCGGGTTCACCCACGGAAATTCGGTCGGCGTCCCGTCGTAGCTGCGCGGTCCGGCCAGCGACAAATCCAGCAACGGCGCGATCGCCGCTTCGGGCCAGCCGGCGTTCGGGGACCGGTGCTGGGCCGCGTCGTTCGGGACCCGGTGCCAATGCCGCAAGGCGAAATGCGACGCCAGCATGACGACCGCGGTCAGGCGGGCGGGGATCCAGTTGAGACCGTCGTCCAGACGGGCGGCGGCCCAGCCGAAATCGGCGTATCGTTCAGTGCGATAGCCGATCATGCTGTCGGCGGTATTGACCAGTTTGTAGGCCAGCATCGCGGGCAGGCCGCCGATGGCGAACCAGAAGGCGGGGGCAATGACGCCGTCCGACAGGTTTTCGGCCGCGCTTTCCACGGCGGCGCGCGCGACCTGCGCTTGGGTCATGTCGGCGGTGTCGCGGCCCACGATCATGGCGACGCTGGCGCGACCTTCCGCGAGGGAGCGGCGCAGAGCATCCGCCACGGCGCGCACGTGATCCACCAGACTGCGCTGCGCCAACAGGATCGCCGCGCCCAGGATTTCGAGGAGGCCGAAATCGGGCACCAGCGCGATCAGCCAGCCAATCGCCAGCGCGGCGCACACCAGAACCGCAACGACCGCGATGCCGCGCGCCCGCCGGTGCGTGCCGGTGTTGAATCGTACGTCGAGGGCGGCGATCGCTTCGCCCATCACGACGGCGGGGTGTTTGACGCGCGACCAGAGCCAATCCGGCTCGCCCAGAGCGGCGTCGAGGATCATGGCGATGATCAGCATCATGTCAGCGCCTCCTCCAACTGCGTCCAACGGTCGGGATGTGGCAGACCCAGGCGGAGCCAGCGGGTCGAATACGGAAAGATGCGCGACCAGATGCGGGCGCGGGCCAGCCGGTCCTGGAACGTGGCGGCATCGTCCACATCGTAGAGCCGAAACAGGGTCGTGCCGCCCACGACATGCCCGTGCGGGGCCATCAGCGCATCCAGGCGCTTCGCATCTGCGGCAAGGCGCGTGCGGGCGGCGTCGGCCCAACCCGGATCCGACAGGGCGGCGGCACCGATCCGAAGGGCGGGGCCGGAGACGGGCCAGGGACCGATGGCGTCGCGCAGCGGCGCGATCATATCGGGGTGGCCGATGGCGAACCCCAGACGAAGGCCGGCCAGACCCCAGAACTTGCCGATACCGCGCAGGACGATGGTGCCGGGCGACGTCGCGCGATCAGTGAACGGGCGATAGCCGCCGACGTCGAAGAAGCTCTCGTCGATGACGTTGAACTGCGTCTCGTCGAAATGGCTGTGCCCGTCGCGCCCATCGGGGTTGTTGGGATGGACGACGACCTGCGTTGCAGCCGGGCCGTTCGTGACCACCTGAAACCCGGCCTGCGAAAAGGCGGCGGCGTGTTCGTTGTAAGTCGGGCCGGCGATGCGGACGGGTCCGTGCGGGGCCAGCACCGGCACGCGTGCGATCAGGGCGGACGTGCCGGGCGCGGCCAGGAGTGCGGCCCCGTCGGGCACATCCCAGAACGTGCGCGCGGCGCCCAGCAGGCGGTCCATCGCGCCGGTGTCGGGCAGGGCGGTCCAGTCCGACAGGGGGATTTCGGGCAACGGATAGGCGACGGGGTTGATACCGGTCGACAGGTCGAGCCAGTCCTCCGGCGGCCCACCCCACCGGGCGCGCGCGGCATCGAGGCCGCCGCCGTGGTCGCGATCCGGCATCGGGTCAGTCGGTAAGCGGTGGATGACGGGTCACGAAATGTCCCTTGATCGGCAGGGGCCATTCACGGAACGGCACCACGCCGGTGTCCGCGGCGGCATGTTTTGCGGCGTAATCGACGATGCCCTGCGCCGCCTCGGCCGTCGGATCGAATCGCCCCAGGGTGTAGTTCATCTTGCCCGCGCCCTGCACCGTGACGTTGCAGGCGTTGGTGCACCCCATCAGGCACGAATGCCGACGCGTCGCGACGCCGGGGGTGTCATGGGCCGCCGCTTCGATCAGCGCGGCCAAGGTCTCTCCGTCGGTCGCGCCAGATGTCGCATCCCAACCGTCGTGCTTGCAGGTGTCGCATATCGTGATCGTGGTGGTCATCGGCTCTCCGGGGAAGATCGGGGTGGCGGTTGCCCACCGATAGACCGGGGTCCGGCGGGGGGCAATCGGCACGAAGTCGCGCGTCATTCGACACAAAAGCGCCTTTAACACTTCGTTAGGTTTTGTGGTGCAAGTTTTGCCCCGGGAAGGGGTTCCTGCGGTGTTACCGCGAAAGGCAATCGATATGATTCGTCCTGGACCAATTGTTCTGGCCGTCGGCAAATGCTTTGTCAGCGAAGCCGAATATGACGCGGCGCGCGCCGCCCTGTCGGCCGAGCGGATGACCCTGATGCGGGCCGCCGATCAACATGGTGCCGCCCTTTGCATCTGCGAAGCGGACCCGGCGGTCGTGGTGATCGACCTGTCGCTGCGCGAGGGCAGCCCCCTCGCGGTCGCTGATTTCTGCAATTACCGCCGACCGCAGACGCCGGTGATCCTGCTGGGGGCTGGCAAGCTGATGGCAGACGGGTCGTTGTTCGGCCATGTCGGCAATGCGGCGGCGCTCATCTCGCACCAGACGCCCCGGCGCGATCTGCTGGCGCTGATCGCCTTCCACGCGGGACATCGAATGACCCTGGCCTGATCGCGGCGCGTCAGCCGCGACCGTGCGGTGCCATCCAGTCGATGACCGGGTTGATGGGGATGATCCGATGCGGATTTATCGTCTCGTGACTGTAGTGATAGTGGCGCACGATATGCTCCATGCCCACCGTGTCGGCGATGCCGGGCATCTGAAACAGCTCCCGCGTGTGACCCCAGAGGTTGGGATAATCGATCAGCCGCTTGCGGTTGCATTTGAAATGCAGGTGATAGACCGGATCGAAGCGGACCATCGTGGTGAACAGCCGCCAGTCGGCTTCGGTCAGGATGTCACCGGCAAGGTAGCGGCGTTGGCCCAGCAGATCCTCCAGCCAGTCCATCGCGTCGAACAGGGTCGTCACCGCCTCGTCGTAGGCCGCCTGGCTTGTGGCGAAGCCCGATTTATAGACGCCGTTGTTCACGTCCGAATAGACGCGGTCGTTGATGCGGTCGATTTCCGCACGCAACGGTTCGGGATAGAAATCCTGCGTGTCGCCCGTCAGCCCATCGAAGGCGGAGTTGAACATCCGTATGATCTCGGAGGATTCGTTCGACACGATCGTGCCCTGCGCCTTGTCCCATAGCACTGGCACCGTCACCCGACCGGACACGTCGGGTTTGGCACGGGTGTAGATGTCGCGCATGAAGGGCAGGCCGAACAGGCGGTCGCCCGTGGCCCCGTGATCGTCGGTCTGAAACGTCCAGCCATCGCTGAGCATGTCGGGGTGGACGACGGACACGCCGATCAGATCTTCCAACCCTTTCAGTTTGCGAAAGATTAGCGCGCGGTGCGCCCAGGGGCAGGCGAGCGAGACATACAGGTGGTAGCGGTCCGCCTGCGCCGCGAAGCCCGCATCGCCCGATGGTCCGGCGCGTCCGTCCGGGGTGACCCAATTGCGGAAACCGGCCGTCGAGCGGACGAATTTGCCGCCCGAGGACTTCGTGTCATACCATGTGTCGTGCCATGTGCCGTCGACCAGCTGTCCCATGAAGTCTCCCGGTGTCTGCAAATGTCACAGGAAAGGTAGACGGTTGCCGACGTGGGTAAAGCGACGGCGGCGCGCAGGTGCTGCGCGGTGATGCGGGGTCAGTCGAAGGTGCCCGCGACCCGCGCGCACACCATGAACGCGCGCGCCGTTCGGGTGTCGGCGAAGGCCATGATCTCCCGATCGGTGGCGATGTCGGCAAAGCGGGGAAACACCTGATCGAAGGTGCGCAGGAAGTGGTGGACGGCGTCGCGGAACACCGTATCGTCCTTCATCCGCCCCGACGTCAGCGCAAGGGAGGAGCGGTCCTTGATCCCGCCCAGTGCCGCAACCTCCGCGCCGTGGGTGCCGTCGGCGAAGGCCCGCCACAGGACGGGATCGGCCCGGTGCACAGTCAGATCGTCCATATAGATGCCGTCCTGCGCCAGAAGCGTCAGCAGGTCCTGCGACGCGGTGACCAGGCGGGCGGTCTCATGGTGGCGCAGGGCGCGGCGCAGAACCTCGAACCCCTCCAGGTCGCGGTCATTGTCGGGGAAATTGAGCGCGCGCACGAAATCTTCGGGCGGGACCGGTTCGGCAAGCGGTTCCGTCCCGAGCGCCAGCGTGGTCTGCCGGGGCGGCGGCGCGGCCGGGCGGGCGGGGGCCGTCAGGACGGGCGCGGGTTCGGCCGGCCTTTGCAGGGCGGCAAGCTCCGCCGCCAGAACGGCATGGGCCGTGTCGAGTTGGGCGAGCCGCGTATCCAGATCGCGGCTGAGCGCTTCGCGCAACTCTTTCTGATGCGCCGCGTTGCTGTCGCGCATCGTGTCCATGGAAGTGCGCAGGCGGGCGCTTTCCTCGCGCATGGTCTGCGCCGTGCGCGCCGCCGACACCGCCACCCACACAAGGGCGACGGGCAGAAAAACGGCCAGGATCGTCGTCATCACAGACAGTGGGGTGGCCGGGGTGATCCGATCGGGGTCGCCCTGCAACGTCAGGAAAAACCACCCCACCAGTCCCAGCCAGGCCAGCGTGAAGACGAGGGCCGCGATCTCGATCGGGGAGGGGCCGACCGGGCGGCGCGTCGCGGTCGGGGCGTCCGACCCGCCCGGTCGCAACGTCAGACGTCGCCGGCGCAGCGGATTTTCAAGGTCGGGTGCGGAAGACGCGCGCGGTTCCGTCCGGATATCGGAGGGGGCGGTCGCGGACACGGGCTTACTTGTATTCGACTTTGGCGACTTCGTAGTCGCGGGTTCCGCCGGGCGTGCGCACCTCGACCGAGTCGCCGTCCTCCTTGCCGATAAGAGCGCGGGCGAGGGGGGATTTGATGTTGAGCAGGCCGTTTTCGATGTCGGCCTCCTGCTCACCCACGATCTGGTAGACCTTTTCCTGCTCGGTTTCCTCGTCGATGAGGGTCACCGTCGCGCCGAACTTGATGGAGCCGGACATCTTGGCGGGGTCGATGACCTCGGCCAGCGAAATCAGCCCCTCCAATTCCTTCACGCGGCCTTCGATGAAGGACTGCTTTTCGCGGGCGGAGTGATATTCGGCATTCTCCGAAAGGTCGCCATGCTCACGCGCTTCGGCGATGGCGCGGATGATGGCCGGCCGCTCCACCGATTTGAGTTGCTTCAACTCGGTCTGCAGGGCGCTGAGGCCCCGCGGCGTCATGGGAAATTTTTCCATGAGGGTTCTCCTGCCGGGCGGTTCATGCGCCCGATGTTCTGGTTGCGCGAGAGACTATCACCGGCGCGCCAAGGCGCAATGCCCCCGCCACGCGTTTCGCGAGCGGGGGCGAAAGTATTGCAGGCCTGTGTCGGATCGGACCGGTCAGGCCGCGATCGGCACCTCGCCGGCGACCATGCCACGGTGCAGGACCCGGTCACCGACGACGGCCGAATGATCCGCCTTGTGCAGGGTGCAGCGGTTGTCCCAGATCACGATGTCGCCGTCCGCCCAGACGTGCCGCCATTCGTACGCAGGGTCGATCGAATGGGCATAGAGCGCTTCGATCAGCGCCGCCTGTCGGGTGCCGTCGACGAGTTCGAGATCGACGCAGCGTTCGGGCGTCGACAGGAACAAGGCGGTGCGGCCCGACACCGGATGCCGCCGGAACAGGGGATGCCAGGTCTGCGTCGGGTCCGACACGCCGGTCGCCTTGTGCAACACGCGCGCGCCGCGCAGGCGCAGCTTGAGATCGGGGGACAGACGTTCGAAGGCATCGAACTGGTTGGTAAACACCGTCTCCCCGCCCGAAGCCGGGATCATCTCCGCCTTGAGCGCGGTGAAGGCGGGCGGGTTGGAGACATAGCTGGTGTCGGTGTGAAAGACGCTGCGTGGCGGGGTCTTGCGGCCCACGTTGGTGACAAAATTCAACTTGGGCTGCCCGCCCAGCGCCGGCTCCCCTTCGGTGAAGGTCAGCGGCCCCATCGCTTCGAGAAAGGTGACGAAGTCGTCGTCGCTGACACCTGCTCCTTCGATCACGACGACGCCGTGGTCCGCCAAAGCCGCGAGCGCCGCCGTCGCATCAAGGGCGCAGCGCGCGGCCTGCCAGGTCATCGGGCGTCCGCCGTCGCGGGGTAGAGCGTGTCGCCCAGGTTCGTGCCCGCCACCCGAACGCCGCCGAAGTCGTGGTCGGCAGTGTTTTCGTTCGGCCATGCGATGCAGGCCATGCCCGCATCAAGTGCCGCCCGGACGCCGCCCACATTGTCCTCGACCACGGTACAATCGGCACGCGATACGGCCAATCGCTCGGCCGCAAGGTGGTAAACTTCCGAGGCCGGTTTGCCGTGGGTGACGTCGTCGCTGCTGGTGATGATGTCGAAGGTCTCGGGTACGATGTCGAGCGCGGCCAGCACGCTGTCGACGTTTGCGCGGCTGGTGGTTGTGACAAAGCCAAGCTTCGTGCCGTCGGCCCGGGCGCGTTCGATCGCGTCCATCACGCCCGGGCGCGGGTCGGCGCGGCCCTGGTTTAGCATTTCTTGGAACATGGCGGATTTGGTCGCGTGAATGGCGGCGGCATCGACGGAGATGCCCTCTGCCGCGGCCTGCGTCTCGATCCGATCCTGACCACCCGAGGCGCGCAGCATGTCGCGGTAATCGTCCCGGTCCCAGGACCAATCGAGGCCGTGGCGCAGGAAGGCCGCGTTGAACGCCTCGCGCTGGAGTTCGGACGTGTCGGACAGGGTCCCGATGGACCCGAGCAACAGGGCTTTCATGGCATGATCTCGCATTGCAGGTTGCCTTGCCGTAAAATTGGCGCGGCCGGGTGAGCGTCGTTCAATCATCGATTTAGGGCATCTTGCGGTCGGTCAAGGCGTTGACGTGGCGACGGCTTCAGAACCGCCGGCCAATCCCGACCTCGGCGCTGCCGCTGAGGGTGAAACCGGTCGCGGGGCGCTCCTCGACGTCCGACGGAGGAACGGGCGCGCCGTCGACGCCGCAGGCAGCGAGGAGGAGGACGAAGGGCAAGATGCGGATCATGCGAGACTCTCTTTCCAGCGGGCGACCTGTGCCCGGACATTTTCGGGCGCGGTCCCGCCATAGGACGTGCGCGACGCCACTGAATTATGCACGCCCAGCACGTCGAAGACACCCGCAGTGATCTTGTCGTTCACCGATTGCATCTGATCGAGCGTCAGATCGGGCAGGTCGATGCCCGCATCTTCGGCCATCTTGACCAGTGCCCCGGTGGCGTGATGTGCATCGCGGAACGGCAGCCCCGCCTCTCTCACAAGCCAATCGGCAAGGTCGGTCGCGGTGGAGAAGCCGGAGGAGGCCGCGGCCTCCAAGTTGTCCTTCTGGCCCATCATGTCGCCGACCATCCCGGTCATGGCGGCCAGCGCCAGCATCAGGGAGTCGGCGGCGTCGAAGACCTGTTCCTTATCTTCCTGCATGTCCTTGGAATAGGTCAGCGGCAGACCCTTCATCACCATGAGCAGCGCCGTCTGCGCCCCGAAAATGCGCCCAATCTTGGCGCGCAACAGCTCGGCGGCGTCAGGATTACGCTTTTGCGGCATGATGGATGAGCCGGTGGACCAGCGGTCCGACAAGCGGACGAAGCGGAACTGAGCCGACGACCAGATCACCAACTCCTCGGCCAGACGCGACAGGTGCATGGCGCAGATCGAACTGGCCGACAGGAACTCCAGCGCGAAATCCCGGTCCGCGACCGCGTCGAGCGAATTGGCGGCGGGGCGATCGAAGCGAAGGGCGGCGGCCGTCATGTCCCGGTCGATGGGAAACGACGTGCCGGCAAGGGCCGCGGTGCCCAAGGGACATTCGTTCATGCGTTTGCGTGCATCCTCGAAGCGCGACAGGTCGCGGCCGAACATCTCCACGTAGGCCAGCATGTGATGGCCCCAGGTCACGGGCTGTGCCGTCTGCAGATGGGTGAAGCCGGGCATGACCCAATCGGCCCCACTCTCGGCCTGCGCGACGAGGGCGCGCATCAGGCGGGGCAGCGCGTCGATGGCGGCGTCGCATTGATCGCGCACCCACATGCGGAAATCCAGCGCGACCTGATCGTTGCGCGACCGCGCGGTGTGCAGGCGACCCGCGGCGGGGCCGACGATCTCCGTCAGGCGGGCCTCCACATTCATGTGGATGTCTTCCAGCGCGGTCGAAAAATTGAACGTCCCGCCTTCGATTTCTGACAACACCGTGAGAAGGCCTTCCCGGATCGCCTTTGCATCCGTATCGGTGATGATACCCTGCGCGGCCAGCATCGCGGCATGGGCCCGGCTGCCTTCGATGTCCTGCGGGGCCATGCGACGGTCGTATCCGATCGAGGCGTTGATCGCCTCCATGATCGCATCCGGGCCTTCCGCGAACCGGCCGCCCCACATCTTGTTCGAGCTGAAATCGGACGACGTCGACATGGAGTGCCTCTTGCTGCGGAACCTTACCGGGCTGCTATACGGCCTGACCCTCGCCCTCGCCACCCCCGCGCTGGCGGAGATCGACGCAGACCTTCTGACTGGCGACATGTCGAAGCTCGAGATTTTGGAGCCCCATGCCCCCGCGATCACCGCGTTCGTCGACGCCGACGGAGAGATCGGGGATCTGTCGATGTATCACGGTCAGGTCGTCGTCCTGAATTTCTGGGCCACCTGGTGCGCGCCCTGCCGGGAGGAAATGCCGTCGCTGCAGGCATTGCAGGACCTGATGGGCGGAAGCGACCTGGAGGTGGTGACGATGGCCTTCGGACGCCACAACCCCATGGCGATGAAGAAATTTTGGTCCGAGACGGGCGTGACGTCGCTGCCGCTGCACGTCGATCCCGCGTCCGAAATGGCGCGCGGCATGGGGGTGCGGGGGTTGCCGCATACTTTCGTTCTGGACCGACAGGGCCGCATCGTGGCGCAGCTGATCGGGACGGCCGACTGGGCCGCGCCCGAGATGTTGAAAGTGATGGAGGCCTATCTGGCGGAGTAATGCCGCACCGCGGCGCTTGCAGTCGGGGAGGACACATTGTAGCGCGGTCATACCGTATTCACGCAAGATTATGTCCCGGAGATATCCATGAGCTTCCGCCTGCAGCCCGCCCCCGTCGCCCGCCCGAACCGGTGCCAGCTGTTCGGGCCCGGCTCGAACACCAAGTTGTTCGCGAAGATGGCGGCATCGGCGGCGGATGTCATCAATCTGGATCTGGAAGACTCGGTCGCCCCTTCGGACAAGGAGTCGGCCCGCGCCAACGTGATCGAGGCCATCGGCGCGCATGATTGGGGCACCAAGGTGCTGTCAGTGCGTATCAACGGGCTCGATACCCCGTATTGGTACCGCGACGTCGTTGACCTGTTGGAACAGGCGGGCGACCGGCTGGATCAGATCATGATCCCCAAGGTGGGCTGTGCCGCCGATGTCTATGCGGTCGACGCACTGGTCACGGCGATCGAGACGGCCAAGGGGCGCAGCAAGGCGGTCACCTTCGAGGTCATCATCGAAAGCGCCGCGGGCCTGGCCCACGTCGAGGAGATCGCGGCCAGTTCGCCTCGACTTGCCGCGATGTCGCTCGGGGCTGCGGATTTCGCGGCGTCGATGGGGATGCAGACGACCGGCATCGGCGGCACGCAGGACGATTACTACATGCTGGCCCAGGGCGGCGCACACCACATGGCGGACCCGTGGCACTGGGCGCAGGCGGCGATCGTCGCGGCGTGCCGAACGCATGGAGTCCTGCCGGTCGATGGCCCGTTCGGGGATTTCAGCGACGACGAAGGCTACCGCGCGCAATCGCGACGCTCGGCGGTGCTGGGCATGGTCGGAAAATGGGCGATCCACCCCAAGCAGATCGCGCTTGCCAACGAAGTGTTCACACCTTCCGACGAAAAAGTCGCCGAAGCGCGCGAGATTCTGGCCGCCATGGAAGACGCCAAGGCCGCCGGGGCGGGGGCGACGGTTTACAAGGGGCGTTTGGTGGACATCGCATCGATCAAGCAGGCCGAGGTTGTCGTGCGTCAATCGGAAATGATTGCGGGCAATTGAATCCATCCCCTGCGGTTTTAGCGCCTGCTTAACTTTTGTCCTTCAACAGCGGGTTTGCACGGATGTGGAGGACGCGATGCTGACTGGACCAGTTCTGATCGATTTTTCGGGATCGCTCGCCATTCTTGCGATGTTGTCCGTCGCCTACGGCGGATTGCACCGCGTCTTGCTCGACAAACGCTGGCTCGAACCGATTCTCGGCATTCTTTTCGGCCTCATCGCCTTCGTTCAGATGCACAATCCGGTCGAAGTCTATCCCGGGATGATCATCGATATGCGCAACGTCCCCCTCGTTCTGGCGGGGGCCTTTCTGGGCGGCCGCGGGCTTTTGCCATGCATTGTGATCGCGGCTCTGGCGCGGATCGACATCGGCGGCGTCGGTATGTTGTCGGCCTTGGCCGCAATGACCATCGCAGGCGGCGTCGGACTTCTGTGGCAGGGAGTGACCCGAGGACGCGAACGTGGGGTCATGGCACTGGTCGCGCTGGGCGCGGCGGCGTCGCTCCATTTGATCGGGGCCGTGCTGCTGCCGCTCGACCTGATGATCTGGTTCCTGTTCAATGCGGCTCCGCTTCTCATCGGATTGAACTTCGTCGCCATTCCGATCGTCGGTGCCCTGTTGGAACGTGAACGCAAACAGATCCGACGGGTGGAGACCTTGACGCGGACAGCCGGCTTCACGATCGGCAAAGGTCTGATGGCACCGGAAGCCTTTGAATGGTCGTTGAACCAATCTTCCGCAACGGGATCTCTGCATGGTCCCGCCTCCGCATTCGGGATCCGTATCAGGTTTCAGGGCGCGCTCGCACGGTTCTGGGGCAAGGATGCGGACATTGCAGCGATGAAGATGTTCCATGAACGCCTTGCGGCCGTCATGCCGGCGGGTGGCATCGTCGGATGGGCCCAAGAAGATCTGGTGGTCATGGCGATCCCCAAGGTCGACGCCGAAGGCGCGCGCGATCTTCTCACACAGATCCGCCGGGAGGTGTCGTCCACTTCCATTGCGATGCCGGGCATGACCCCGTTCCGTCTGGTTCTCGATCTCGACGTCAGGCACTATCGACAGCTGCCGACCTTGGAACGGCTGGTCGCCGACCTGTCCCCGGCAGACATCAAGATCGTCGGACAGTCCGGGCCCGTCCTGACCCCCACCCTCGCCCAAGCGCTACGTCGCCGGCGCAGTCCCGTCGTCGCGTCTGCCCCCGCGCGCATGTTCGGACCGCAGAGCGAGCTCTTCTCTACGTTCGACCGGCTGCTCGCCGCGCGCCTCGACGTGTCATGACGGCGGCAAGGTGCTCAGGCGTTTCGGGGCCAAAACCTGGGGGATACGGCATCCCAAACTGACCCGGCACTTCGGTGCGTCGCGGTCTGCGCCCTCATGTTGCATCACGCGCGCGGGACCGCCATATCGGGGGGCAACGGACGCGGGGATATCGCCATGACACAATACCTGGATTTCGAGAAGCCGCTGTCGGAGATTGAAGGCAAGGCCGAGGAGCTTCGCGCGATGGGCCGCGCCGACGCGACCGTCGACGTCGAGAAGGAAGCCACGCAGCTGGACGTCAAGGCCCGCGACATGCTGGCCACGCTCTACAAGGGATTGACCCCTTGGCAAAAAGCGCAGGTCGCCCGCCACGCCGATCGGCCGCATTGCAAGGATTACATCGACGTCTTGTTCACCGACTGGACGCCGCTGGCCGGGGATCGCAACTTCGCCGACGATCACGCGGTGATGGGCGGTCTGGCGCGGTTGGACGGGCGTGCGGTCATGGTGATCGGTCATGAAAAAGGCCACGACACGCGCACTCGGATCGAACGGAATTTCGGCATGGCGCGGCCCGAAGGGTACCGCAAGGCGATCCGCCTGATGGAAATGGCCGATCGGTTCCGCTTGCCGGTCGTCACGCTGATCGACACGCCGGGCGCCTATCCCGGCAAGGGCGCGGAGGAACGGGGCCAATCCGAGGCGATCGCACGGTCGACGCAGGCCTGTCTCCGCCTCGGCGTGCCGCTCGTGTCTTTGATCGTGGGCGAAGGTGGATCGGGCGGGGCCGTCGCCTTCGCTACCGCCAACCGCGTCGCGATGCTGGAGCACTCGATCTATTCCGTCATCTCGCCCGAGGGCTGTGCGTCGATCCTGTGGAAGGACGCCGACAAGATGCGCGAGGCCGCGGAGGCCCTGCGCCTGACGGCCCAGGATCTGCTCAAACTGTCGGTCATCGACCGGATCGTGTCGGAACCGCTGGGCGGGGCCCACCGCGACCGCGCGGCGACCATCGCGTCCGTTGGCAAAGCGTTGTCCGCGATGCTGACCGAGTTCGACGGAAAGTCGGCCGACGACGTGCGGGCCGCGCGGCGCACGAAATTCCTCGGGATGGGGTCCAAGGGCCTCGCCGCCTGACACGGCGCGCGTTCGGACGGCGTCGACACCGGACTGCGGGAGGTCAATCGACCTCGGTTCTGGCCAATCCTTGGAACCGAAGCGCATTGCGCCGTCGGGGTCGGGGCCCGGTCTGACGTGCCGTCTGGCCCCGATACGACCCGGGATCGCTACCGGCGATAGACACCTTCGGGCAGGTTCAGCGCCGTTACCAGATCGTGCAATTGTCCCATCGTCAGCGTGACGTTCACGGGGGTCCCGGTGCGCGGATCGGGTTGCGTCAGGGTCACGCAATCCTCAAAGGCTGACACGACGACATCGTCCGACGGCGCGCGATCCGCCTCCCCTTCGTCGACGAGGGTGATGACGGTCGCGTCGAATTCATGCTCGATCGAGAACACTGGCAAATCTCCGCAAATGGATGGCGAACCGGCGCGACGCGCTGACATCCGATCACGGCGGCCTATATCACGGTAGAGTATCGAACGATTTGGGAATTTCCATGCGATCCATTATTTTTCCTCTCGCCGTCGCGGCCCTTGTTTCGGCTTGTGTGGCCGTTGAACCCGGTCCGGCCACGCCCACGGCCCCCCAGACCTCCGGCGCGGAGCCGGCACGCGTCAGCGGCTCCACCGCCAGCGCGAATTTCGCGACCGCCGTTCGCCGGGTCGAACCGGTGGCCGAGAGTGTTTGTCGCCAGCGCACGACCGGCGTGAACTGTGACTTCAAGATTCAGGTGGACCCAAACAGAAACGCGCCGCCCAACGCCTTCCAGTCGCTGGATCGATCCGGCCGCCCGGTCCTGACCTTCACGCAGGCGCTGATTGCGGACGCGCGCAACGCCGACGAGATTGCCTTCGTGATCGGCCACGAAAGCGCGCATCACATCGAACAGCATATCGCCCGGCAGCGTCAGGCGGCTTCGACCGGCGCGCTGGTCGGTGGGTTGATCGCCAGCGTCGCGGGGGCCAATGCCTCCACAGCGCAGGAAATCAGCCGGATTTCGGCGGGCGTCGGCGCGCGTCGCTTCTCCAAGGATCATGAGTTGGAGGCGGACGCGCTGGGCACGATCATCACCAGCCGCGCGGGCTACAACCCGGTGCGGGGTGCGGCGTTCTTTACGCGCATCCCCGATCCGGGCGACCGTTTCCTGGGCACGCACCCGCCCAACGCCGACCGCATCGACATCGTGCGTCGCACGGCGGCCGGGCTTTGACACGCTTGTGATTGGCGGTGCGGGCGCGGGACTGGCAGGCATCGATCCATGAAGGTCCTTGCCTGCCTGACGGCCGCGATTTTGATGTTGGCTACGCCCGCCGCCGCCTGCACGGGCGTCGATGAATGCACCCTTGGTGACCGCGGGTATCATCTGCGCGAACCCGCAGGCTGGGACGGGGTCAGCCCGCTTCCCGTCCTGCTGCACTTCCACGGCTGGGGCCGGCAGGGTCAGGTCCCGGTTCAAAGCCCGCGCACCGGCGGCGCGGCAGAGGCGGCCGGTGTTCTGTTCGTGGCTCCGAACGGGCTGGGGCGGACCTGGGATTTCAGGCGCAGCGGATCGCCGGACACCGATTTCACGCGTGCGGTGCTGGCCGATGTCGCCGCGCGCTATCCAATCCAAGGACAGCCGCTGATCGTTTCGGGCTACAGCTGGGGCGCGCTGATGGCCGCACGGTTCGCCTGCGACGGCGGCGCGCGGATCGATGCGCTTCTTCTGATCGCAGGGGCCTTTCCGCCGGGCACGCCCTGCGCCGGAACACCCGATCGCGTCAGCCATGTCCATGGCACGACCGACACCGTTCTGGACTTTCCCTATGGTCCCGGCGGCGATCCCACGCAGGCGGTCGCGCTGTGGAAGGATGAGATGGGATGCGGGCCACAGGCGCGGCAGTTCGACTGGAAAAGCGTGCCGTATCTGACGCAGGACCGCCGCGAATGGGATTGCGATGCGGGCCTTCTGACGATGGACATCCACTCGGCCAGCCACCTAATCCCCCGCAACTGGGTCGCGCGGCATCTGCAGGAAATTCTGGATCCGCAGGGATAAGCCCGGGGCCGCGACGGCAGGCTGCGCGGAACGGCACGGATGGTCCGCGCGTTCGTCCACGTCCCATTCAAGAGGAGAACCCGATGCCCAATCGACGCACGATCCTGCTGGGGGGCGCAGCTATTCTGGGGGCCGGCGGTCTGGCCGCATACGGAGTCTTGGGCAACGATACCAAGGCGCAGGGCGAGTTTCCCCTGATGCTGTCGGAAGAGGAATGGCGCGCGCGGTTGAGCGAGGAGGAATTCGCCGTCCTGCGCGAAGGCGCGACGGAGCGGCCGTTTTCAAGCCCCCTGAACGACGAGACGCGGGCGGGGACCTTCGTCTGCGGCGGCTGCACGCAGCCGCTCTATGCCTCCGACACGAAATTCAAGAGCGGGACGGGATGGCCGTCGTTCTGGCAGGCGATCGACCCCGCGAATGTCGGCACCAAGCCGGATCGGTCGCTCATGATCACCCGGACGGAGGTGCATTGCTCCAATTGCGGTGGGCATCTGGGGCATATTTTCGACGATGGGCCCGAACCGACGGGGAAGCGGCACTGCATCAACGGCGCAGCGCTGGATTTCCAGATCGCCTGACGTTGCAGTCAATCCGCCGATCTTTCCCGGTCGGCCAATGTCTGCACCTGCCCTTGGCGGGCCAGATGGATCTCGCGCCAGAGTTTCAGCGTCGGTTTGATCGCGAAGCAGATCGATCCGGCCACGAAAAGCCAGATTGCGATGGTTTCAAGCGCGGGCCAGAAGAATAGGATCGATCCGGTCAGGAACAGCATGGCCGCAAGAAAATCCACGCCCGTGCGCAGCAGCTCGAACCTGGCGTAGGCCCTTTTGGTGGCCTCGGATCGTTGACGGTTCGCGTGGCGGAACAGGGTCATCGCGCGATCTGTCCCCAAAGGTCGTATTCCGACGCCTCGTCCACCTCCACCATGACGATGTCGCCGGGCGACAGCGACTCGTACCCCTGATCGATGAACAGGTTGCCGTCGATTTCGGGCGCATCCGCCTTGGTTCGGCAGGTGGCCCCTTCCGCGTCGACGGTATCGACGATGACCTGTTGCCGGCTTCCGACCTTCGCCGCCAATTTGGCGGCCGAAATGCCCTGCGCCTTCTGCATGAACCGCTCGAACCGGTCTTGCTTGACCTCGTCCGACACATGGTCGGGCAGCGCGTTGGAGCGGGCGCCGGAGACGTTTTCGTATTGGAACGCCCCGACGCGGTCGAGTTGGGCTTCGTCCAGCCAATCCAGCAGGGTCTGAAATTCTGCTTCGGTCTCTCCGGGATAGCCGACGATGAAGGTCGAACGCAGGGTGATGTCGGGACAGATGCCGCGCCATTCCGCGATCCGGTCCAGCGTCTTTTCGGCGTGGGCGGGCCGGGCCATACGGCGCAGGGTGTCGGGATGGGCGTGCTGAAACGGCACGTCGAGGTACGGCAGGATCGCGCCATCGGCCATCAGCGGCACCAGGTCGCGCACGAAAGGATAGGGATAGACGTAGTGCAGGCGGACCCAGGCCCCCAGGGACCCCAGATCACGCGCCAGATTTACGATATGCGTTCCGGCCCCCGCGCGGTCTTTCCAGTCGGTACCGTAAGCGGAGGTGTCCTGGCTGATGACCAGCAATTCTTTCACGCCCGCTTCGACCAGTTTTTCGGCCTCGCGCAGGACGGCCTTGGCGGGGCGGGACGCCAGGCGACCCCGCATATCGGGGATGATGCAGAACTTGCACTTGTGATTGCAGCCCTCGGAGATCTTCAGATAGCTGAAATGCCGCGGTGTCAGCGAAACACCCGACGCGGGCAGCAGGTCGATGAATGGGTCGGGCGACGGCGGGGCGACGGCGTGAACGGCGTCCAGCACCTGTTCGTATTGCTGCGGTCCCGTCACCGCCATGACCTTGGGATGCGCGCCGGTGATGTAATCCGGCTCCGCCCCCAGGCAGCCGGTCACGATGACCTTGCCGTTTTCGCGCAACGCTTCGCCGATGGCGTCCAGGCTTTCGGCCTTGGCGGAATCGAGAAAGCCGCAGGTGTTCACGATCACCGCTTCGGCCCCGGCATAATCGGGCGAAATCGCATATCCTTCGGCCCGCAGGCGGGTCAGAATACGCTCGCTGTCCACCAGGGCCTTGGGGCAGCCCAGCGACACCATGCCGATCTTCGGCTGGCCGGGGCGCGCGTCGACCGGCAGTGTTGCACGGGGGGCGAGGTCGGGGCGGATATCGGGCGGGTTCTGGGACATGAAGGCCACATAAGCCGCACACCGCGACCGGGGAACCCCTTGCGGCGCGCGGCCACCCGATTCATCGTCACATCGGACAGGGAGTTTACGCATGAAGTGGTTGTTTCGCATCCTTGGGGCCGTGGCGGTGGTGGTCGTGCTGGCCGTTGTCGCCCTGATCCTCGTGCCGACCGAACGGGTGGCGGCGCTGGCGTCCGATCGGTTCGCCGACGCCACGGGCCGCGCGCTCACCTTCGACGGGCCGGTCAAGGCGACGCTCTGGCCGCACCTTGGTGTGCGGGCCGAGGCGATCACGGTCGCGAATGCCGACTGGTCGGACGAAGGCCCGATGCTGACGGCGGACACATTGGAGGTGGGGATCGCCCTTGGCGGTCTTCTGGGCGGTGACGTGCGGATCGAAACGCTGCGCGTCGACGGCGCGGCGCTGCTGCTGGAACGCGCGGCCGACGGGCGTGCGAACTGGGAATTCGCCGCCCGGACCGGGGCCAACACGGCCGCCGCGCCGTCGGGGCCGTCCGATGCGGGCAACTTTTCCATCGATAGGGCGGTTCTGAACGGCGCGAAGATCACATGGCTGGACCATGGTGCCGACACCCGCGTCGAATTGCGGGCCGTCGATCTGGAAACGCGGGTCAGGGACCTGGACAGCCCTGTGCGCCTGGCCGGCTCCGCGCTGCTCGACGGGCAGGCGATCAAGCTGGAGATGTCGACCGAGGCGGCACGCCCGCTGCTGGACGGGGCGCTCACCCCCGTGGCCCTGACGTTTACCGCCGGGGAAACTGCGCTGCGGCTGGATGGGCGCGCCGATTTCGACCCGCCGTCGTTTGAAGGGCGATTGGAGGCTACATCGTCGGACAGGTTCCGCGTGGCGCGCATCTTCGACGTCATCGTTCCCGATCTGCCCGACGGGCTTGGCCGATCGAACATCGCCGTAAAGGCGGCCGTTACGCTGGCCCCCGGCAAGACGCTGCACCTGCGCGACATGGTGATCGATCTGGACCGAAACCGGCTGAACGGCGCGCTCGACATCGACCCCAATGGCGAACGGCCGCGGGTCGTCGGCACCCTGTCGGCGCAACGTCTGGATCTGACGTCCCTGTCGCAAAAGGGGCAGGGCGGGGAAACGGCATTGGTGTCCGAAACCGGCTGGGGCCGGGAGGAAATCGACGTCACGGCCCTGTTCGCCCTGGACGGAGAGCTGACCCTGTCGTCCGGGCCGATCACGCTGGGCGACGCCACGCTGGAGGAGGTGCGCGCCCGCGTCGCTTTGGAGAGCGGCCGAATGGTCGCCACGCTGCAACCGCTGCTGGCCTACGGCGGCACGGTGACGGGCGACGTCATCGTCAACGGACGCGGCACCCCGTCCAGCCGCGTCGATCTTCAGCTGTCGGGCCTGCAGATGCTGCCGTTCCTGACGGAATTCGCCGATTTCGACCGCCTTGTCGGACAGGCCGATGTGGCCATCGATGTCCTGGGGTCGGGCACCACGACGCAGGCCCTGATCGACAGCCTGAATGGCACCGCATCGTTCAAGTTCGGGCGCGGAGAACTTCTGGGCCTCGATATCGTCGGTATGGTGCGGGAGATGGACGCCGGCTTCCGCGGCGAGGGGCAGAAGACCGTGTTCGACGGCTTTTCAGGCAGTTTCGCCATCGCCGACGGGGTTGCGCGCAACGAGGATCTGTCGCTGACGGCGCAATATCTGACGGCGCGCGGCGCGGGGCGCATATCGCTGGGGCCGCAAACGATCCGTTACCGCGTGTTGCCGACCGTCCGGCGCGGCGAGGACAGCAGCGGCATCACGGTGCCGATCCTGATCGAAGGACCGTGGTCCGACCCCAGCATTCGTCCCGATCTGGAATACATGGCCCGTCAACGGCTGGAGGGCGAACGCGAGGAGATGGAGGCGAAGGCCCGCGCCGAGGCTGACGCCGCCCGCATCCGCGTCGAGCAGGCCGCCCGCGCCAAACTGGCCGCCGAACTGGACGTCGCCCCCGAGGATCTGCGCGATCGCGGTGCGGTTGAAGATGCCATAAAGGAGCGGGTCGAGGAACAGCTGCTGGACCTGTTGCTCGGCCGGTGACGCCCGCGGCGACACGCTTGCTGGACGGTGCGGGTCGGGCGCGCTATCTGCCGCGTCAACAAAGGAGTCCTCCATGAGCGTCAGCCTCGTCGGAACCGTCGTCAAACCGATCCACCCCGAAGGCCGCAAATTCATCGCGATCTTTGCCGCCGTCACCTTGGTCCTGTGGATCATCTGGGAGCCTTTGGGCATCATCGGCACCGTGCTGACGATCTGGTGCTATTACTTTTTCCGCGATCCCGAACGGACCATCCCGATGGAGGAGGGGCAGATCGTGTCCCCCGCCGACGGAGTGGTATCGTTGATCGAACCCGCCGTGCCGCCCGCCGAGCTTGATCTGGGGGCGGCACCGCTGATGCGGGTGTCGGTCTTCATGTCCGTCTTTGACTGCCACGTAAACCGCGCGCCTGTCGCCGGTGAGGTGACATCCGTCGCCTATCGCCCCGGCAAATTTCTCAGCGCCGAGGTCGACAAGGCCTCCGAGGAGAACGAGCGCAATGGCATCGTCCTGACCATGTCCGACGGCACCCGGCTGGGCGTCGTGCAGATCGCCGGCCTCGTGGCGCGGCGCATTCTGTGCGAAGTCGATCAGGGCGCGATGCTGGAGCGGGGTGACCGCTTCGGGTTGATCCGCTTCGGGTCCCGGCTGGACGTCTATCTGCCCGAAGGCACCGCCCCGCGCGTGTCGGTCGGTCAGACCATGACTTCGGGCGAGAGCATCCTGGCCGTGCTGGGCGACGACCGCCCGGCGACCGCGCGGGTCGAGTAAATGACCAAGGACGCACGCGAGGGCCGACTGCCGGTCGTCACGCTGGTGCCGAACCTCGTCACCATGCTGGGGCTGTGCTTCGGGCTGACCTCGATCCGGTTTACCTTCACCGAGCAGTTTCAGCTGGCTGCCGGGCTTCTGATCCTGGCGGCGTTGGTCGACGGGCTGGACGGGCTGCTGGCGCGGCGGCTGAATGCGGCGTCGCCGTTTGGGGCCGAACTCGACTCCCTGTCGGATTTCGTCTGCTTCGGCGTGGCCCCCGCGCTGCTTGTCTATAACTTCGGGCTGGAGGGATTGGCCGGGATGGGCTGGCTTGCCGCGCTCTTCTTCGCGATCTGCTGCTGCCTGCGGCTGGCGCGGTTCAACGTGGCCGCCAAGGACGAGACATCGGCCAGCGGCAAGAGCTTTACCGGCGTGCCGGCCCCGGCGGGCGCGATGCTGGGCATCTTTCCGGTCACGCTGTGGCTTTCGGGTCTGGTCGATCCGCGCGAGGCGCAGATCCTGATCGCGATCTGGATGCTGGCCGTGGGCGGCATGATGATCGCGCGGTTCAATACCGTGTCGCTCAAGGCGATGAAGGTCAGCCGGGACAACGCCGTCTATGTGCTGCTGGCGGCGGCGGTCATCATCGGGATGATGCTGACCCGGATCTGGACGTTCCATGTTTGCGCGACAGTGATCTACCTCAGCTTGTTGGCCTGGGGCGTGTTTAGCAAGCGGACATGAAAAAGGCCCGTCGCGGGACGGGCCTTCCGATCTTCGATGCAAGTCTGACTTTACCGCTTGCGATCGCGGCGTGACGACATCGGCTGGAACGCGACCGACACATGCGCCTCGCAATAGGGCTTGCCCGCCTGCACACCCAATCCGCAGAACCAGAACTTCTCGGTCGCGGGGTCGCCGATGGGCCATTTGCAGGTCCGCTCGGTCAATTCCATCAGGCTGATCTTCTTGGCCGTTCTTTCGACCGCGTTGACCTTGGCCAGCGCCTCGGGCGATATTTCGTTGGCCGACGGCTGCGGCGGCAGGGGCTGACCGGCCATCAACGGCTTGCGCAGGGCGGTGATATTGTTGCCCGTCCGCGGCGGCACGGCCGCCATGGTGCGCGGCTCGTCGTCATCATCGTCTTCCACGACGGCGGGGGGCTCGGTCGTCTCCTCGGGCGTCTTGGCCTTGGGTTCGGGTTTTGCCTTGGGCTTCGCGGCCTTGGGCGCGGGGGCTGGCTTGGCATCGGCGACGGCGGGCTTATCGTCCGTGTTGCGGTTCGACAGGCCCAGGCGATGCACCTTGCCGATGACCGCATTGCGCGTCACGCCGCCAAGTTCCTTGGCGATCTGCGAAGCCGACGCACCGTCGCCCCACATCTTCTTGAGCGTCTCGACGCGATCGTCGGTCCAGGCCATGTGAATTCTCCTAACTGCTCGTCTGCCCCGTCGCGGTTGTTCGCTTGCGCACGTCCAGAAGGGGGTGGCGACGCCGGAGGAAGTGCTATTGTAAGCATCCCACGCGCCCGTCACAAGCGGTCGCCACCACAGAGAGGTCAGGATGACACATATCGCGGACACACCGGCAGACGTGCAGCAGGGCGTGCGCCGGTTCGGGCTGGTGAATTGGCTGGGCATGTGGACGCTGGTGCAGCGCGAAGTGCGCCGCTTCGCCTCCGTCTGGACGCAGACCCTGCTGGCCCCGCTGATCACCGCGGGGTTGTTCCTGCTGGTCTTCACGCTGGCCGTCGGGTCCAAGCGCGGCGACGTCATGGGCCTGCCGTTCATTCATTTCCTGGCCCCCGGCATCCTGATGATGACCGTCATCCAGAACAGTTTCGCCAACGTGTCGTCGTCCATCGTCATCTCCAAGGTGCAGGGCAACATCGTCGACACCCTGATGCCGCCGCTGTCGGCGACGGAGCTTCTGGTCGGATACCTGGCCGGGGGCGTCGTGCGCGGTATCGTCGTCGCGGTCGCCATTGCGCTGCTGATGTTCCCGCTGATCGGGCTGGGCGTGCAGAACCCGCTCATGGCCCTTGTCTGGGTCGTTCTGGGGGGCGCGTTTCTGGGATCGCTGGGCGTGATCGCGGGCGTTTTCGCCAACAAGTTCGACCAGATGGCGGCGATCACCAATTTCATCGTCACGCCGCTCAGCTTTCTGTCGGGCACCTTCTATTCCATCGAAGGGCTGCCGCCGGTGATGCAGGCGCTCAGCCATGCGAACCCGGTGTTCTATCTGATCGACGGCCTGCGCTCGGCGGTGCTGGGCGTCTCCGACAGCTCTCCGGTCCTTGGCCTCCTCGTCGTTTCCGGGTCCACGCTGGCGGTCTGCACGCTGGCGTGGTGGATGTTCCGCACCGGCTACCGCCTGAAATCGTGATCCGCGCCGCGCTTGTCCTGCTGCTTTGCGCGGGGGCGGTGCAGGCGCAGGATGCGGTGTCCCTGCGGGACGCGGCGGACGACCTTGCCGCCATCGCCCCCGGCGCGGTCATCGGTGTCTGGACGCCCGACGCACAGCAGACGGGGTTCGCGGGCCTGCACTACGCCGACGGCCCGCCCCTGGACGGGACGGAGGCGTTTCACATCGGATCGTTGACCAAGGCGATGACCGCGACACTTGCCGGACGTCTGGTCGATCGCGACCTGATCGGATGGGACACGACCATCGGTGACCTGTTGGAGGCTGACAAGGCCTGGCACGATGTCACCTTGGCCGACCTGCTGACCCACCGGTCGGGCATGGCGGCCAACATCCCGCGCCTTCGCGCCATCCTTCGCCCCACACGGCCCGCTTATGTCGCCCACATGCTGGGCCGACCGCCGGAGGGACCGCGTGGCGATTTTCTGTATTCGAACGCGGGCTACGTCGTCGCCGGTGCCATGCTGGAGGCGGCGGGCGGAATGCCGTGGGAGGAGTTGATCCAGGCCGAGGTGTTCGGGCCGCTGGGCATGACGGGGGCTGGCTTCGGTCCGCCGAACGCGGTGTTCGGGCACACAACCGCTGGCAATCCGGTGCCGCCCGGGCCGCGTGCCGACAACCTGCCCGCGATGGGACCGGCCGGAACACTCCACGCGACCGCGACCGATATGCTTGCCTTTCTGGCGGCCCATGCGACCCGCACGCCGGACTACCTTCCGCCGGGCATCTGGGACAGGCTTCATACGCCGGTCGGCGATTACGCGATGGGCTGGGGCCTGCGCGACGGGGCGTTGGTTCACGCCGGGTCGAACACGTTGTGGTTCGCGCGCGTCCAAGTCGTGCCGGACCGCGCCGTCTTCGTCGCCATCAATCAGGCCGGCGCGGCGGCAGAGGCTGGAACGGCGCTGGCGCTGACGCGGCTTGCCGCAAGCGACCTTCCCGCCACGCCAGAAGACCCGCCCCCGCAATGACCAGCGACGCGCCCACCGAGCCGATCGCGTTGGGGATCACCCCGAAGATCGCCGCGTCGTAAACGCCAGCGAAAACCAGTGTCATATAGACGAAAGGCGACACGAAGCTGGCATCGGCCCGCGCCATCGCATTGACGAAACAGAACTGCGCACAGGCCATCAAGCTGCCAAGCGCCACCATCGCGCCCCATTGCGCCGGGGTCGGCGTCTGCCACGTCGCGGCGGCCCCGACGGCGGCAAAGGCCAACCCGAAACAATTGTTCACGAACAGCAGTTGCAGCGGGCGCTCCCGTCCCGAAAGACGTTTGATCAGAATGACCTCCACGCCGTAGGCCAAGGCCGCCCCCAACGCGAAAAGGGCCCCCACCTCGACCGTGCCCTCGCCGGGCCGCGTCAGCACCAGCGCGCCGATCAACGCGATGCCCGCCGCCAGCCATCGCCAGCGTCCTACACGCTCTCCGAGGAGGGGAATGGCCAGCATCATCGCGAAAACAGGGTTGAGAAAGCTGATCGCCGTCGCATCGCTGAGGGGGATGGCGGCGGCGGCGGCGAACATCAGCGTTACCCCAGTGAAGCCGAACGCCGAGCGCAGCGCGTGGGTGCGCAGATCGGGCGGCGTAAAGCGGGGACGCACCGCCGCAAGACAAGCCGTGATGGCCAGCCATGCGAACAGGAACCGGCCGAACGTCACCATGAAAGGCGGCAATCCCGGTCCAAGCGCATCCGTCCCCAACGCCTTCGCCAACAGCATCGTCGCCGCGATGAAAAGCGTCGCAACCAGCATGAACGCCACCGCCATGCCGGGTCGCTGCGCGGCGGCGGGGGCTGGGGTCAAAGATCCAGGCACCACCGCATGATCGCCTTCTGCGCGTGCAGGCGGTTTTCGGCCTCGTCGAAGACGACCGACCGAGGTCCGTCCAGAACGGCGTCGGTGATCTCCTCGCCGCGGTGGGCGGGCAGGCAGTGCATGACCAGCGCGTCGTCGGGGGCCGCCTCGATCAGGCGTTCGTTCACCTGATACGGACGCAGCAGGTTGTGGCGCCGCTGGCGGGAGCTTTCGGCATCCCCCATGCTGACCCAGGTGTCGGTCACGATCAGGTCGGCGTCCGATACCGCCTTGGCCGGATCCCGCTCTACCCGCACATCGCAACCCGCCTTGCGCGCGGCCCCCATCAGCGCATCGCTGGGGTCCAGCTGCGACGGACCGGAAAAGGTAAAGTCGAAGCCGAAGCTGGCGGCGGCATGCAGGAAGCTTTGCGCGACATTGTTGCCGTCGCCCATCCACGCCACCCGCTTGCCGCGGATGGGGCCGCGATGTTCCTCGAACGTCATGACGTCGGCCATGATCTGACAGGGATGACTGTTGTCGGTCAGGCCATTGATGACCGGCACCGACGCATGATCCGCCATTTCGTTCAGGATATCCTCTCCGAAGGTGCGGATCATGATCAGATCGACATAGCGCGACAGCACGCGGGCCGTGTCGGCGATGGTCTCGCCATGGCCCAGCTGCATCTCGGCACCCGACAGCACCATGGACGTGCCGCCCATCTGACGCACGCCGACGTCGAAGCTGACCCTGGTCCGCGTCGAGGGTTTCTCGAAGATCAGCGCGACGATGCGGCCCGCCAGCGGCAAGTCGTCGTCCGGCGTGCCCTTGGGGCGATCGCCGCGCGCGCCCTTCATGGCATTCGCGCTGTCGAGGATCGCGCGCAGTTGATCTGGGGCGGTGGTGTGAATGTCGAGGAAGTTGGTCATGGAAAAACTCCGGGTGGAGAGCGCGGGGGGAATCTGCCCGCCCGACCTCCAAGAATGTTCAGAAGGCGAAGGCGATCAGGCCGGGACCAGCGACGCCGCCGCGCGGTCGAGGCGGCGGAGCGCCTCTCGGATATCGTCGTCCGAAATATTGAGCGCAGGCAGCAGGCGCACCGTGTTGTCGGCCGCCGGCACGATGCAGGTATCCTGGCCATAGGCGGCCTGCACGACGTCCCCGGCGGGCACCTTGCACTTCAGACCCAGCATCAACCCCGATCCGCGCACCAGGTCGAACACATCCGGATGCGCGGCGACCAAACCCTCCAGACCCTGACGGAACAGGCCGGCCTTGCGCCGCACCTCCGACAGGAAATCCTCGGTCGCGACGATGTCCATCACGGCGTTGCCCACCGCGCAGGCCAGCGGGTTGCCCCCATAGGTGGAGCCGTGGTTGCCGGGCTTCATGCCGGACGCCGCGCGTTCGGTCGACAGCAACGCGCCCAGCGGGAAGCCCCCGCCGATGCCCTTGGCGACCATCATGATGTCGGGCGTCACCCCCGCCCATTCATGCGCGAAAAGCTTGCCCGTCCGGCCCATGCCGCATTGCACTTCGTCCAGGATCATCAGCGCGCCGGTGTCGTCGCACAGATCGCGCAGACCCTTGAGGCATTGATCCGGCACCGGCACGATGCCGCCTTCGCCCTGCACCGGCTCCAGAATGACGGCGGCCACGTCAGGGGCCTTCATCGCCTGCGCCAGGGCGTCGTGATCGCCGAAGGGCAGATGGCGGAAACCGGGCAGCACGGGGCCGAAGCCGCCGATCATCTTCTCGGATCCGGCCGCGGCAATACCGGCGGAGGAGCGTCCGTGGAACGACCCCGTGAAAGCCAGGATCACATGACGCTCGGGTTGGCCCTTTTCGTGCCAGTACTTGCGCGCCATCTTGACGGCCAATTCGCAGGTCTCGGTGCCCGAGTTGGCAAAGAAGACCGTGTCGGCAAAGGTCTGTTCGACCAACTTCTCGGCCAGCGCCTCCTGCTGAGGGACGTGGTAGAGGTTGGAGGTGTGCCACAGCTGCCCCGCCTGCGCCGTCAGCGCCGCGGTCAGCGCGGGATGGGCGTGGCCCAGCACGTTCACCGCGATGCCGCCGCCCAGATCCAGAAAACGTCGCCCGTCCGCTTCCACCAGCCAAGAGCCCTCGCCCGAGACGAAGCTCAGGGGCGCACGGTTGTAGATGGGAAGGACGGCGGGGATCATGGCCTTTTCCTTGGGTTAGATTGCGGAAGTCCGAGGCGTGACGGAATTCCGCGATCCTGTCAATTCGGCGTGGGGCTGGCTTGATCACGCGGCCTTCACGCCCTTGTCACGTGACCGGTCGCGGTACTGGTGCTTCAAGGGTGCGACATTCTTGCATTCCGGAGAGCCCCATGCACCGTCAGATCATCGCCGCCAGCGCGACCCTTGCCGCGACCCTCACCCTTGCGATGCCCGCCGCGGCGCAGGACACCTGCGCCATCGCCGAGGACCGGTTCGACATGGAGGAGGCCGCGGTCATCGCGCTCTACGATTGCATGTCGGAGCGGATGGTGACGGGGTACACCAAGGCCGGACACGAGATTGCGGGCCAGTACCGCGATTGGCAGGTCACCTCGACCCGCCCCGCAGTCGCCGGGCCGCACCAGAACCGTTTTCTCCAGACCTTCGTCAACGACATCGCCGCCGGACAATACCTGAAATTCGAGGAAGACATCACCATGCCCGTCGGCTCGATCCTCGCCAAGGAAAGCATCGGCGGCAAGGACGGCGTGGCGCGCGTCGGGCCCCTGTTCATCATGGAAAAGGTCGCCGATGCGCCCGAATACGGCAACTGGGTCTATTCGGGCGTTCAGCCCAACGGCAAAGAGTTGAAGATCAGCCAGAAATTCTGCCACGACTGCCACGGCGGCTACGATTATCAGGACAGCATGGGTTATCCGCTGGAAGAGGTGCGCCTGACGGCGAACTGATCGGTCCACCGCCCGGGGTCAGGGCGCATTTTGTGGTCCGGCGGTGCACGCCCACGTCTCGACAAGGGCGGCTCCGCCGGGCAGGTAAGGTGCATGTGGCCCCGAACCCGCGCCCTTTCCGTTCATCTTCTGACCGCCACCGGCGCGGTCTTTGCCATGTTCGCGCTTCTGGCGGCGGTGGAGACGGCATGGTCGTGGATGTTCCTGTGGTTGCTGGCCGCGCTTTTCGTCGACGGCATCGACGGCCCGCTGGCCCGCAAGTACGAAGTGACGCTGCACGCCGCGCGCTTTGACGGGGTGCTTCTGGATCTGATCATCGACTATCTGACGTATGTCTTCATCCCGGTCTATGCGCTCTATGCCTCGGGGTTGGTGCCTGGTTGGGCGGGGTGGGGCATTCTCACGGTCGTGCCCTTCGCCTCCGCGCTTTATTTCTGTGACACCCGTATGAAGACCGAGGACGCCAGTTTCGAGGGGTTTCCCGGCTGCTGGAACATGGTGGCCCTTACCGTCTTCATCCTGGAGCCGAACCCCTGGCTCACGCTGGTCGCGGCGATCCTGCTGTCGATTGCGATGTTCCTGCCGCTGCGCTTCGTGCATCCCGTCCGGACGCCGCAATGGCGCCCCGTGACGCTGGCGGTGACGACGCTCTGGATGGCGCTGGCCTTCACGGCCGCCTGGGGGGAATTCGGACTGGGACGACCTCTTGGCTGGGTCTTTGCAGCGGCGACGGTCTATCTTTTGTTGGCCGGCCTCGTGCAGCAGGCTTTCGCCCGTCTTGCCGTGGCGCGCGCCTAGACCTGCATCACAGATCGATTCCGCGATCGTCGATTGGGGGCAGCGCCGGTTCGGTGGGGGGCAGCGGATCGGTCAACGGTGTCTTGCGCCGGATGACGATGTCGCCATTGGGCAGGATCTCCGGCGCATGGTAGGCGTCGAAATCCTCGACCACTTCACCCAGGCTGCGTTGCATCTCCTGCAGGAAGGGGGCCGCGTTCTCGGCCAGTTCGCCGAAATCGCGCAGCGTCGGCTCCATCTCCTCCATCAGGCCTTCCATGAACAGGCGCAGGCCCCGCTTCATCAGGCTGTCCTCCTCCTGCGCGGCGACGGGCAGGGCGGCGGTGGCGACGATCAGGGCGGTGGCGATGATTTTCATCCCTCAAAGGTGGGTCGCCGGGCCGGTCAGGTCAAGGATGACGGGAAAGTGGTCCGACGCATCCAGCAAGGCGTCCCGCAGCGTCGCATCGGCCGCCACCTTGGGATCATCGAAGGGATGCAGGATGCGCCAGGCCGCACGGTCGCGCAGGCTGGAGCCGACCATGGCGAAATCCAGAAGCGCGTTCAGATAGCGCTTGCCGATATTGTCCCAGAACCGTGCGGTCGCGGGCAGGGCGGCCCCGATCCGCGCGGGCCGGGCGTTGGGATCGAACAGCGCGGTCGGACCGTCGCCCAACACGATTTCCACGCCCGAACGCCCGAACAGCGCCTCGAAGGTGTCAAGGCCCGGTCCGTCGTTGAAATCACCCGCCACGATCAGATCCCGCCCTTCGGCCAGCCGGGCATCGACCCGGCGGCGCAGCCAGATGCATTGCGCCAACTGCTTGCGCCGGTTCAGGATGTTGATCCGCAGCGCGTCCTCCGGCGTCGTGGCACCGTGCGCGGCCTTCGATTTGGCATGGACGCCGATCAGATGCAGCGGGCCGATCGCCGTCTCCAGGTCCAATTCCAGCGGCGGCTTGGACCAGACCAGCTTTTCGGCCCGCAGATCGGTGTCCAGGTCCATGCCGAACACCCGGTCGAACCGGGGCGCTTCCGCCCCGTCTCCGGGCGCATGGCGGGGCGTGACGCGGTCCGGGTCGTACATCAGCGCGATTTCCTGACGCGTCTCGTTCGGAAAGCCCAGCATCACGCGCGACGTGCGCAGCCCGGCCCAATCCGCGAACCGCTCCAGCGCGATCCGGGTGGACCGGCGCGGTCCGTCGTCGGGCGCCTCGATCACCAGCAGGGCATCGGCGTCGATGGCGCGCATCACCGCCGCGATGGCGTCCAGCTGCCGCGCCTTGGTGATCTCGTAGCGGGAGGTGGTCTGCGCGTCGTGGTCCAGACTGTCGTCGTCGCCGAACAGGCGGTTGAACCATTCGACATTCCACGTCGCCAGACGCAGGGTCATGCGGTGCCGGCCTGTATCCGTTCCCACGCGCGGTTGATGGCAACTAGACGCTTTTCGGCCAGCTTGACCGCTTCTTCGGGCAGGCCGCGCGCCATCAATCGGTCGGGATGGGTTTCGCGCACCGCCGCGCGCCAGGCGGCGCGAATCTCCTCCATTGGCGTGTCGGGGGTCACACCCAGCACGTCATAGCAGTCAGGCTCCACCCCCGGCACAAAGCGGGTGCGCAGCGACCGGAACTCCCGCTCCGGCAGGCGGAAGATCTGGGCGACGCGGCTCAGGAAATCGTCCTCGGCCGGATGGTACGTTCCGTCGGCCATGGCGATGTGGAACAGGCCTTCCATCAAGTCGCGCAGGGTTTCGCGGTCGTCGCGGAACATCGCGCCGATGCGCCGGGCGTAATGCTCGAACCCGGCGACGTCGGTGCGGGCCAGGTCGAAGACCCGCGCGGCGTTGTCCACCTCCTCGGGCGGGATGACGAAGACCTCTCGGAAGGCCGACACCTCGTCGCGGGTGACCTGGCCGTCGGCTTTGGCCATTTTCGCCGACAGGGCGATCACCGCGATGGTGAACGCGACGGAGCGTTCGGGCGGCGCGCGCATCCGGTCGAACAGGCCCGACAGCGCCTCACCGGGCGCGAGGCTTGCAAGAACTTCGAGGATGCGGGACCAAAGCGACATGGGGCGGACCCTAACCCGAAGTCAGCGCGACCAGAACCGCGATTTCCGACAATTGCTGCGTCGCCCCCAGCACATCGCCCGTCTGCCCCCCGATCTTGCGCCGCGCCAGAACGCCCATCCCCAGCGTCACGCCGATCACCGTCAGGCCCGCCACGATGCCGGACATCCCGGCGGGGACCAAGGCCGCAACCGCCAGCGCCACGCCGATGGCCACCCCCGACAGCGGCGGCACGCCCGACCCCCGCGACAGCCCGTCGGTGCGCGCGGGCGGCAGCCAGCGCATCAAGACCGCCATCGGCGCGCGACTGACCACGGCGGCGATGACCACGGCCAACGGGTTCAAAAGCAGGATGGCCGTCGCGATCAGGGACCACCGGATCGTCAGCGACAGGACCAGCGCGATGACGCCGTACGCCCCGATGCGGCTGTCGCGCATGATCTCCAACCGCCGCTCGGGCGTGAACCCGCCCCAGAATCCGTCTGCCATGTCGGCCAGGCCGTCTTCGTGCAACGCCCCGGTCATCGCGATCAGCGCCAGCAGGGTCAGCGCCGCGACCGCCGGCGGTGAAAGACCCAGCCACAGCGCGCCAAGGCCCAGCATGCTGGCCAGTCCCGCCACCACGAGGCCCGTCAGCGGCCAGGCCCAGGCCGCATCGGCCGCCGCCGGTGTGGGCGTGCCCCGGACCGGCAGTCGCGTCAGCAACATGAAGGCCGAGATCAGGTCCGAAAGGACGCGGGCGCGTGGGGGCATGTCGTTCCTGCACTGGAGGTTCGCGTGCCGCTCGCTTATCGCTCGGAGCGACAACGGTAAAGCGAAGAGACCCCGGATGACCGACGCCCCCGACCTGAGCACCCTGACCGCGATCCGCACGGCCCTTGCCGCAGCCCCCGCTGCCGATGATGCGGCCCGTACCGGCGCGGCCGAGCGTAATGCGCAGCTGACCAAGCCGCCGGGCGCGTTGGGTCGTCTGGAGGATCTGGCGGGGTGGTACGCGGCCTGGGTCGGCGACGCGCGGCCGCGCATCACGCAGCCGCAGGTCCTGGTCTTCGCGGGCAACCACGGCGTCGCCGCGCAGGGCGTCAGTGCCTTTCCGCCCGAAGTGACGGTGCAGATGGTCGCAAATTTCAAAGCGGGCGGCGCGGCCATCAATCAGCTGTCCGATCTGGCCGGGGCGACGCTGGGTGTCCACGCGCTCGACCTCGACACGCCGACGGCCGATTTCACCCAAGGGCCCGCGATGACGGAAGACGAGGTTTGCGCCGCCTTCGCTTTGGGCTGGACCGCGGTCGATCCGCAGGCCGACCTGGTAGTGACCGGAGAAATGGGCATCGGCAACACCACCTCGGCCGCCGCAATCGCCGCCGCGCTTCTGGGCGGTGACGGATGGGCCGGACGCGGCACGGGCGTCGACGATGCGGGCCTGGCGCGCAAGCAGGCCGCCATCACCGCTGGTCTCGCCGCCAATCCGGGCCGTTCGGGGCTGGCGGTGTTGGCAGGCCTGGGGGGACGTGAATTGGCCGCAATGGCCGGGGCCATTGCGGGGGCGCGGGCGCACCGGATCCCGGTCATCCTCGATGGGTTCATCTGCTCGGCTGCGGCCCTGTGTCTGCACGCCGAAGATGCGGCTGCTTTGGATCACTGCGTCGCCGGGCACCTGTCGGCGGAAGGCGCGCACGCCCGTCTGCTGGAGGCGCTTGGCAAGACGCCACTTCTGTCGCTGGGCCTGCGTCTGGGCGAGGGGTCGGGCGCCGCGCTGGCGATTCAGATCCTCAAGAGCGCATTGGTTTGCCATTCCGGCATGGCGACGTTCGAGGAAGCGGGCGTGGCGGCCGGCTGACCGACCGTCCTCAGCGCAGCGGTCCGTCGCGGTCCGCGACCATGAACGACAGCGCGTCGGCCACGATCTTGGTGTCGGCCCCGCCCGTCACCCCGCCGATGCCGACGCGGCGACCGACGCGCCACCACATGCCCGGCACCCAGGCCCGGCCGATGGGCCGCTTCAGGCGGATCAGGAAGCCGTTCGACGGCTTGAAGCTGAACAAAGCGCGATCCACCGACGCAATATCGTCGAGGGGGGCGATCGGCCTGCCGTCCTCCGAGAAAAGGCCATCCTCGCGCAGCACGATCGCCTGTGCGGACCCGCGCCAACCCTTCTGCGCCAAGGCAAGGGCGGCGACGCCAAGCACGATCAGGAACAGCAGCCAAAGCGGGTTCGACGGCGGATGCATCACCGCCAGCCACAACAGCAGAAATCCCAGCAGGACCTGAATGGCCAGGCCTATCGCGCGGCGCGGGGTCGAAGGTCGCAGGATGTGCATCGCGTCAGACATGCCCCGCCCTAGCGTCCCGCGCGGGTCTGCACAACGATGGTTCGCGGCCGCGCGTTGCCGTGCGCGGGCCGGGTCCCTACCTTTGCGTCAACACCAAACATGAAAGGATACGCCATGTCCCTGCGTCCCGTTCTCGAAACCCGCGCCGCGCAACCGCACATCGAAGGGGCCGGCGTCCACCTGCACCGGGCCTTCGGCTTTGGCGACCCGAGCGAGCAGGACCCGTTCCTGTTGTTCGATGATTTTCGCGGCGATCACCCCGATATGTATTCCAAGGGCTTTCCCTGGCATCCGCACCGGGGGATCGAAACGATCACCTATGTCCTGGATGGAGAGGTCGAGCACGGCGACTCGCTGGGCAACCGGGGCACCCTCGGGGCCGGATCGGTTCAGTGGATGACCGCCGGGTCGGGCATTCTGCATCAGGAGATGCCGCGCGGAAACGCCGCCGGTCAGATGCATGGATTTCAGCTTTGGGCCAATCTACCGGGCAGCCTCAAGATGACGGCACCGCGGTATCAGGACATCCAGGGCTCCGACATCCCCGAGGTGATCGACGACGACGGCACGGCCGTGAAGGTCATCATGGGCGAGCTGTGGGGCACCAAGGGCCCGGTTGACGGCATCGCCGCCGATCCGTCGTACCTCGATATTTCGGTCCCGCCGGGCGTGAAGAAGACCTTCAAGGTCGACACCTACCGTCAGACCTTTGCCTATGTCTTTGCGGGGGCGGGTGCGTTTTCCGACGCCAGCGCGCCGCAGGGTGTGCTGATCGAAAAGGACGTGATGGGGCAGGAGGTCAACATCCGCGACCTGTCGGGCAACCGCACGCTGGTCCGCTTCGGCACCGGGGACGAGATCACCGTTCAGGCCTCAGAGGAGGGGGTGCGCTTCCTTCTGGTGTCGGGTGCCCCGATCAAGGAGCCTGTCGCCTGGCACGGCCCCATCGTGATGAACACGCAGGCCGAGTTGCAACAGGCGATGAAGGATCTGCGCAACGGCACGTTCATTCAGCCGGCGCACTGACCCACGCGGCGGGGCGTTGTGCCTCGTTTTGGAACGTCAAAACCATAAGAAGGGGCGGTCAGCCGCCCTTTCCCAACCGCGCGCGCCGGTCGCGGATGCCTTCGGCGCGTTCCTTTTCGTCCCAGCGGCGGCCCGACAGGCTTTGGGTGTTGAACGTGTCCTCGGCCACCAGCACCTGCCAGCGTTCGACCCGTTTCGCGTCGATTTCTCCGTCCGCCAAGGCGGCCTTGATGGCGCAGCCCGGCTCCTGCGCGTGGGCGCAATCGCGGAACTTGCAGGTGGCCGCCAGCGCCTCCAGATCGGCGAACAGAACCGCCAGGCCCCCTGCGGTGTCCGTCAGCTGCAACTCCCGCATCCCCGGCGTGTCCACGACCAGCGCCCCGTTCGCCAATCGGTGCATCTGACGGTGCGTCGTGGTGTGCCGGCCCCGGTGGTCGGCTTCGCGCGCGGGCTGTGTCGCGATTTCGGGCCCGTCGGACAGGGCATTCACCAACGTCGATTTCCCGACGCCGGAAGAGCCGAGGAACACGACCGTCCGCCCCGCCGCGCACCACCGCGCCAGCTTGTCCCGCGGCTCCGGCCCCCGCGCGTCCAGCGTCACGACCGCGACCTGGTCGGAGATGGTGCGCGCGGCGGCCTCCAGGGTGGCGACATCTTCGCTCAGGTCCGGTTTCGTGATCACGATCACCGCTTCGGCCCCCGCCTCCAGCGTCAGCGCAACATACCGCTCCAACCGTGCCACGTTGAATTCGCGCGTGGCAGAGGTGACGACGAACACGGTGTCGACATTGGCCGCGATGGCCTGAACCTCGTGCCCCTTGCCGGGCGCGCGGCGCTTGATCAGGCTGAACCGGTCCAGAACGGTCGAATTGGAGGGGAGGTCCGGGTCGAACACGACCCAGTCGCCCACCGTCGCATTCACCGAAGGCGGCACACGCACCTCACCCATCGGCCCATGCGCCTGCGCGCCGCTGCGATGCACTTCCATGACCCGCACGGCCCGCGTCGTCTCGGCGACCTGGTCGGCGAAGAACGCCTGCCAACCAAGATCGGGGAGTGTCGGACCGGTGGGGACGGGCGTGTCGGACATGCGCGGGCCTCTCCTGTGCTGGTTCTCAGGTCGCACGGCACCGCGGGCGGGGCAAGGGTTCAGGCAGGCCCGCGCAGTGGCGAAGCGATGCGGCAAATTTCGGCGGAAGGTGACGCCAGCCCGGCATCTGGCAATCCGATCCGCGGGGCGATACTGCGTGATCATGTTGAACACGATCCGCCACGGGACGCCGACCGACCGTCCGCCGCTGCTTATCGCGCATGGCCTGTTCGGGTCGGCGCGCAACTGGGGCGTCATTGCAAAACGCCTGTCGTCGGACCGCGAGGTCATTGCCGTCGACATGCGCAACCACGGCGACAGCCCATGGTTCGACACACACTCCTATCCCGACATGGCGCAGGACCTGGCCGCCGTCATCGGCGATACGCCGCACGACGTTCTGGGCCATTCGATGGGCGGCAAGGCGGCAATGGTCTTGGCACTGACCGAACCGGACAGGGTCAATCGCCTGATCGTCGCCGACATTGCGCCCGTCGCCTATGGCCACACGCAGACGCATCTGATCGAAGCCTTGCGCGCCGTCGACCTGACCCGCGTGACCCGTCGATCCGACGCGGCGGCGCAGCTGGCCGACGTGCCCGATGACGGGACGCGTGCGTTCCTGCTGCAATCGCTGGACGCGGGTGAAAAGCGCTGGGCGCTGAACCTCGACGTGCTGGAGACGGAAATGCCGAACATCATCGGTTTCCCGGATGTCTCCGGCCCCGTCGACACGCCCGCATTCTTCCTGTCGGGCGGGGAAAGCGACTACGTGCGTCCCGATCACCGCGACACCATCAAGACGCTGTTTCCGAACGCACGCTTCGCAAAAATTCCCGAAGCGCACCATTGGCTGCACGCCGAGAACCCGCGCGCGTTCGAGGCCGCCTGCCGCGCCTTCCTCGACGCGCCGGACGCCGCCTAGGCCGTCAAGCCCTGCGGCTCCTCCAGCCCATGCGCCCGGCAGCAGGCGGTCAGCGTATTGGCCAGCAGGCATGCGATGGTCATTGGGCCGACGCCACCCGGCACGGGCGTGATGGCCCCGGCAACTTCGGCGCAGCTGTCGAAATCGCAATCGCCCAGCAGCCGTGATTTCCCCGGTTTGTCGGGGTGCGGCCCCCGTGTGATGCCGACGTCGATGACCGTCGCGCCCGGCTTGACCCAGTCGCCCCGCACCATCTGCGCGCGTCCGACGGCCGCCACCAGGATATCGGCCCGCCGACACACCTCGGCCAGGTCCTGCGTCCGCGAATGCGCGATCGTCACGGTGCAGTTTTCCCGCAGGAGAAGTTGCGCCATCGGCTTGCCAAAAAGGTTCGAGCGTCCGATCACCACCGCATCCAGGCCCGTCATATCGCCCAGCTGATCGCGCAGCAGCATCAGGCACCCCAGCGGCGTGCAACTCACCAGGGCATCGCCGCCGGTGGCCAGAAGACCGGCATTGGTTACGCTCAACCCATCCACATCCTTGGCGGGATCGATCCGGGCAACCGTCCGGCGTTCATCCAGATGCGCAGGTACCGGAAACTGGCACAGAATACCGTGGACCGCCGGATCGGCGTTCAGCCGGTCGATCAACGCGAACAGATCCCCCTCCGAGGTATCCGCCGGAAGCCGATGCTCGAAGGACGTCATGCCCACTTCGATGGTCGCCCTGTGCTTGTGGCCGACATAAACTTCGCTGGCCGGATCCTCCCCGACCAGAACGACGGCGAGACCGGGCGTGATGCCGGCGGCTTTCACACGCTCCACCTCGGTCGTCACCTGACCCCGCACCCCGGCCGCAAAGGCCTTCCCGTCGATGATGGTCGCCGTCATTCGTCGTTCCTCGCTTACCGTTAACGTCCGACGTAGATCACCCGTCGGTCACCCGTAGATCACCCGCCGCATTTGTCCGCCGATGACCCGTTCCGCCACGTTTCCATGGCTGTTCGGCGTCAACCTTGCGTTTAACAAGGTTAACGCCGGATCGTCCGCGATGCCGTCAGAAAAGTCCCTCGACCTCGCCCGCATCGTTCAAGCGGATGTTTTCCGCACTGGGCACGCGGGGCAGGCCGGGCATGGTCATGATGTCGCCGCAGACCGCCACGACAAAGCCCGCGCCGGCCGACAACCGCACTTCGCGCACCGGCACCGAATGGCCCGTTGGCGCCCCGCGCAAGGTCGGATCGGTGCTGAACGAATACTGCGTCTTTGCCATGCAGACCGGCAGATGGCCGTAGCCCTGTTCTTCCCAATCTTTCAACTGGTTGCGGATCTTGGCATCCGCCAGAACTTCGTCCGCGTGATAGATGCGCTTGGCGATGGTTTCCATTTTCTGGAACAGCGGCATCTCGTCTGGATAGAGCGGTGCGAAATTCGACACACCCGAATCCGCGATCTCCGCAACGCGGGTGGCAAGGTCGGCGCTGCCCTTCGATCCGTCCGCCCAGTGACGCGACACGATGGCCTCCGACCCTTGGCTGACGACGTAGTCTTTTACGGCCTGCACTTCGGCGTCGCTGTCCCCGGTGAAATGGTTGATGGCCACGACGACCGGCACGCCGAACGATTTCACGTTACCGATGTGCCGCCCCAGGTTGGCGCAGCCCGCCTTCACCGCATCCACGTTTTCGTCCCCAAGGTCCGCCTTGGCGATCCCGCCGTTCATCTTCATCGCGCGCACCGTCGCGACCAGAACCACGCAATCTGGCGCGATGCCGGCCTTCCGGCATTTGATGTTCATGAATTTCTCGGCCCCCAGGTCCGCCCCGAACCCGGCTTCCGTCACCACATAGTCCGCCAGCTTCAGCGCGGTGGTCGTCGCGATGACCGAGTTGCAGCCGTGGGCGATGTTGGCAAAGGGGCCGCCGTGCACGAAGGCCGGATTGTTCTCCAGCGTCTGAACCAGATTGGGCTGCATTGCGTCCTTGAGCAGAACCGTCATCGCGCCGTCGGCCTTGATGTCGCGGGCGAAGACCGGCGTGCGGTCGCGGCGGTATGCGACGATCATATTGCCCAGCCGACGCTCCAGATCCTTCAGATCGGTCGCCAGACACAGGCACGCCATCACCTCGGACGCGACGGTGATGTCGAACCCGGCCTCGCGCGGGAAGCCGTTGGCGACCCCACCCAGGCTGGCCGTGATCTGGCGCAGCGCGCGGTCATTCATGTCGACCACACGCCGCCAGACGACGCGACGGATATCGATGTCCAGTTCGTTGCCCCAATACACGTGATTGTCGATCATCGCCGACAACAGGGAATGCGCGGAGGTGATAGCGTGGAAATCGCCGGTGAAATGCAGGTTCATTTCCTCCATCGGCACGACCTGCGCGTATCCACCGCCCGCGGCCCCGCCCTTCATCCCGAAGTTCGGCCCGAGCGACGCTTCGCGGATGCAGATCATCGCCTTCTTGCCGATCGCGTTCAGCCCGTCGCCCAGACCCACCGTCGTCGTCGTTTTGCCTTCGCCCGCGGGCGTCGGATTGATCGCCGTCACCAGGATCAACTTGCCGTTCGGCTTGGATTTGGTGCTGTCGATGAACGCCTGGCTGACCTTCGCCTTGTCGTGGCCGTATGGCAGCAGATCGTCCGCGCCGATGCCCAGCATGTCGCCGATTTCAAGGATGGGCCGCTTGCTTGCCGCCCGTGCGATTTCGATGTCGGTCTTGTGGGTCATCGCGAAAGGTCTCCTCTTCGGGCCCGGAATGCCACAACGCCTAGGGGCAAGGGCAGGGGGGCGAGGTGTTGAAAACCGACATTCTGCGTCGTTCCGACGCCGCCCACGCCCGCCGCGAAGCGGATCGGAAACTGCGCGCCCGGGGCGGCGTCATCCGACCTCATGCAAATTGTCTGCCGAATCGCGGAACCGAAAGGATTTGTTAGGTGTTAGGCCTGCAAGAAAGACATTCGATACCGGCAACAATACGCCGACCTGCCCCTAGGAGCCTGCCATGACTGCCACCAAACTTTTCATTCACGCCGGTTTTGTCGCCGGTTTCAGCCTTGCCATGCTGACCGGCCTGGCGCTCGCCTGAGCCAAGCCGACCAACATTGATTTCGAATGACGCCGGGCTGCAACCCGGCGTTTTTCATGCGCCGTGCCATGCCCGTTGATCGGGAATGTGCAGGCGGACCGGATCGCCGATGCGGATCACACCTTCCCGCTCAACCCAGGCCGTAACGCCCCGCTTGCCACCGGCGGCCGCCTTGAACGCGCGTCCATGCCCGGGTGCATCCGCCTCGATCACAGGGATCGGCAGGGTACAGGGCCGGTTTTCCATATCGACGGTCACGGTGGCCCCCTCCGCGATCTGCAGGCGGGAGGACGGGGGCAGATGCGTCAGATCGGGAATTCCGGACACGACCATCGTCGCGCCGATCCAGGCCGGATCGAAATCATCCAGCCCCATTTTTGCGGCGATCTCGG
>NZ_CXSU01000012.1:91879-123287 GCF_001403795.1 Jannaschia donghaensis
TCCCCCTCGGGGCCAGAGAACGTCAGCTTCAGACTGTCCCGCGGGCGCGACGCCAAGGCCAGATCGCGCGCCGGGACGACGCCAAGCCATTGGACTTTGCTCACGATGGACGTCGGTTTGAGGGCGGGCATGAAAACTCTCCGTGGTCAGGCGTACCGGCGGATCCAGAGAAACAGGGCAAGCAAAAGTGCTGCCGCGAATCCGAATTCTAGCGTTTCTTGGGCGGTGGCGGCGAATATCGTCTGTGCATCGGACAGGTCGATGCCGAAGGGGGCCAGCTTGCGGCCCAGCCCGTCGATGCTCTTGGCAACGATCCCGGCGAGGACGCCCAGGCCGATCGCAACGGCCCATCCCTCCCGCGCGCGCAACGACAATCGGAAGTCCGGCCCGTTGTGGCGGATCAGCCGGTAGAGACACGTCAGGATCAGTCCGATCACGCAGGCCCCGACCGCCTTGGAGGCCAGTGGCGCATCGCCCGTATAAAGTCTCAGCTTGAGAACACCGGTTTCCATGAAACGCTTGTCGAAATCGAGTTCCCGCAGCGCCAGAAGCAGCGTGATGACCGGCAAGTGCCATTCCGGTCCGAACGCCAGGCTGGGCAGGCGCAGAACCATCATGCCTGTCACCAAAATCAGGCCGACGACGGTCGCGAGGTCCAGCGCGCCGCCCTCGGCCACGGGTCCGGCGGTCCACCAACCCACAAGAAACGCGACGCCGATCGCGGTCGCGCAGACATCGGCAAAGGGGCGCAAGCGCGGTGCATCGGCGGGAAGGGTCATCGGCATCTCCGACAGCGAGGTGTCGAAGCGGTCTAGCCCGATCACGACCGACGCAAAAGTCCGGTCAACGAAAAACCCCCGGCGCAGGGCCGGGGGTGTTCGTGTCAGGCGCTAGGCTCGGGGGTCAGGTCCGGACCCTTCGGCTTCGGCTTGGTCTTGGGCACCGCCGTCAGGCTGCTGCCGCCGGTGATGTCGCCATCGTCGTCATCGTCTCCCCGGGTCAGCGCCTCGCCGTTGATGACCTTGGTGATCTCGGGACCGGTCAGCGTCTCGTACTCCAGAAGGCCTTGGGCCAGGTTCTCCAGCGCGTCCGCCTTTTCGGTCAGGATGCGCTTGGCCGTCTGGTAGCCTTCCTCGATGATCTCGATGACCTTCTCGTCGATTTTGCGCTGCGTGTCGGCCGAATGGCTCGCCCCGCCGCCGTAGTTGCCGAGGTAGGACTGCTGCTCATTGGCATAGTCGACGAAGCCAAGCTCCTCGTGGGCATAGCCGTATTGCGTCACCATCGCGCGGGCCATTTGCGTGGCCTGCTTAATATCCTGGCTGGCCCCGGAGGTGATGTGCTCCTTACCGAAGATCAGCTCCTCGGCGACGCGCCCGCCCATCGCCATGGCGATGCGGCTGGTGAACCACAGATAACTTGCCGAAATGCGATCCCGTTCCGGCAGGGACAAAACCAGACCCAAGGCACGGCCGCGCGGGATGATCGTCGCCTTGTGGATCGGATCGTGCTGCGGAACATTCAGGCCGACGACCGCGTGACCGGCCTCGTGGTAAGCGGTCAGCTTCTTCTCGTCTTCAGTCATGACCATGGACCGGCGTTCGGCCCCCATCATGACCTTGTCCTTGGCGTTCTCGAAATCATCCATCGTGACGACGCGACGACCGATGCGGGCCGCTGCCAAGGCGGATTCGTTCACCAGGTTGGCAAGGTCCGCCCCGGAAAAACCGGGCGTGCCGCGCGCGATGATGCGCAGGTCGACGTCCGCGCCCAGCGGCACCTTCTTGGCGTGGACGCCGAGGATCTTCTCGCGTCCCTTGATGTCGGGATTGGGTACCTGAACCTGACGGTCGAAGCGGCCGGGGCGCAGCAGCGCAGGGTCAAGAACGTCGGGGCGGTTGGTGGCCGCGACGATGATGATGCCTTCGTTCGCCTCGAAGCCGTCCATCTCGACCAGAAGCTGGTTCAGCGTCTGCTCCCGCTCATCATTGCCGCCGCCATAGCCGACGCCACGCGACCGGCCAACAGCGTCGATCTCGTCGATGAACACGATACAGGGCGCGTTTTTCTTGGCCTGTTCGAACATGTCGCGCACACGGGAAGCACCGACGCCCACGAACATCTCGACGAAATCGGAGCCTGAGATGGTAAAGAACGGGACGCCAGCCTCACCGGCCACAGCCCGCGCAAGCAGGGTCTTACCGGTGCCCGGAGGGCCGACAAGCAGCGCACCTTTGGGGATCTTGCCGCCCAAGCGCGAGAATTTCTGCGGGTTGCGCAGGAATTCCACGATTTCTTCCAGGTCGTCCTTGGCTTCGTCGATGCCGGCCACGTCGTCGAAGGTCACGCGTCCTTCCTTTTGCGTCAGCAGTTTGGCCTTGGATTTGCCGAAGCCCATCGCCCCGCCTTTGCCGCCACCCTGCATCCGGTTCATGAAGAAGATCCAGACACCGATCAGCACTAGGAACGGGAGCCACAATCCCAGCGCGGACAGGAAGCCCGATTGTTGCTGGCTTTCGGCCGAGATGCGGACATCGTTGGCCAACAGCGTATCGGTGACATCCACTTCGGTCGGCTTGATCGTCACCATTTCGGTGCCGCCCGATCCGCGGAAGAAGATCTGCTCGCCGTCGAGCGTCACTTCGGACACGGCCCCGTTCTCGACCTGATTGATGAAGTCCGAATACGGAACCTCCCGGCCCGACATGGCCGAGTTTCCGCCCGAAAACAGCTGGAACAGCGCCATGACAAGGACGAATAGCAGCACCCAGAAGGCGATATTGCGCGCGTTACCCAAGGAAATTCTCCGATCTGGGCGCGGTCGTTCCGCGCCATGTCTTTGGACAGAACATAGGGTGCGCGGCGCGTGGGTTCAATTGAAGAACCGCCCGCGACGACGGAACGCCGCACGGGGGTCGCAGCGCACATCGACGGTATAGTCGCCCGAAAGACCCACGGTCGGGGCCGCGATCAGCGTATCGCCCGAACGCACGGCTGGGTGTGCCAAGGCCGATGCGCGTGGGATCGGCCCGTCTCTCCACGGGGTCAGGTCGATGTCCACGCCGAGTGCGCCAATGGTAAGGCCCGGCGCGTCCGGTCCGGTGACGTACCAGCGGTTGTCCCACCACGTGCCCAAGGCGACGCGTGGGGGACAGGCCGCCAATTCGCGGAAGATGCGGATCATGTCGTGCTTTGCCACGATGCGGCACCCGGCCAGAGTGATCCCGCCGCCGCGCGGCGCGCGCATGAAGTCCAGCAGCCGCGTCTGTTCGGGTTCGCGCGGCGGCGGGCGGTCACCGATCGCGCCGATCGCGGCGATCGCGAGGCGGCGCAGGGTGTCCGGCTCGGCCCGTACCAGGTCCTCTATCGACCCGCGGGAGATGAGCAGGTCGCCCGTCTCGTGCGTGAAGTGATCGTCGAAGATCGCGTCCAGTCGCGCGTCGATGGATTGGGCGGCCCGCGCCAGGTGCCGCGCACTGCGCGCCAGCGCCCCGTCCGTCCAACCCAGCGTGGCAAGGGCCTTGCGCACCTCGACCCGTTCGAAGCGGGTATCGTCATTCGACGGATCCGCAATTGGGTCCAGACCATGATCGGCCACGTAGCGGTGCAGACAAGTCCGACTGAGGGTCAAAAACGGGCGACCCCAGCCTTGCAGGTCGCTGTCGGTCCACCAGTCCGGCATTTCAGCCAACCCATCCAGTCCGACCCCCCGGCGCAGCCGCATGACCAGGCTTTCGACCACATCGTCACGTGTATGCCCCACCAAGACCCGCGCAATTCCGCGCGACTTAGCCCAACTGCCCAGGGCATCATAGCGGGCGGCGCGCGCGCGGGCCTGAAGGCCCGACCCATCCGGCAGTCGTAGCGTCAGGATATCATGTGGCACGCCGCGCGCGGCGCAGATCTGCGCCACCTGTCGTGCCTCCTCCGCCGCTTCGGGGCGCAAACCGTGGTCCACGGTGGCAGCCCAAATCGGCAGATCGTGCCGGGCGGCGAAAGCCCGCGCTGCGATCAGAAGGGCGAGGCTGTCGCCACCGCCCGAAACCGCGACCCCCACAGGCCCGATCCGGACGTCGTCGGACCGGGCGCGGAACAGCTGTTCGATCGCGGCTTCGGGTGTCGGATCATCCGACGCAGCCAAGGCCTGCCTGTGCCGATTGTGCCTGTGCGACGGCGGGCGAATCCGGAAAGCGGATCGCCACTTCCGACAGCGTCAGGCAGGCTTCGTCGGTTTGACCAAGATTGCCCAGCGCCGTGCCCAGCCCGACCAGCGATGCGGGCGCGCGGGGGCCTTCGGGCGTGCCCGAAAACGCCTCCAGATAGGCGCGCGCGGCGGCGGCGTGCTGATTGTCGGCAGCCAGGGCCTGACCGCGGAAGAACTGCGCATCCGTCGACAGCGGGCCAGTTGGATAGGCAGTGCTGAACTGCTCGAACAGCTGTGCGGCTTCGGCGTTGTTGCCTTCGTCGAGGGCCGCGCGGGCGCGGTCGAAATCGGCCTGCTCGCCGACCGCCAGTTGCGCGCCGCCCGGTGTGGCATCTTCGACGGGGGCCACCGGGGCGGTGCCGCCGACGACGGCACCATCGTCCGCCGCACCGCCCAGGGGGGTCGATTGGGGCAGGGCGGCCAGATCGCAATCGGGGGTCAGTTCACAAAGCTGGAACCGCAGATCCTCGATCCGCGCGCCACCGTCGCGGGCGACGCTTTCTATGCGGAAAGACAGACGCTCGGTCGTCTGCGTCATGCGCTGCAATTCGCTTTCGATGGCGTTCACACGGTCCAGCACGGTCGAGCCGCCACCGGAGCCTCCGGCGGCACCGGTCGTGTTCAACTCGCCACGCAGACCCTGCATCTCGCTTTGCAGAACGACAAGCTGTTGGCGTATGTCGGCCAGCGTCTGATCCTGCTGGGCGAAGACCGTCAGGGGCGTGACGGCCAGGGCCAGCGCGACAGTGACGGCGCGCAGCATCACACGCCTGCCCCGGCGGCCAGGACGGTCACCGCACGACGGTTCTGGCTGTAGCACGCCTCGGTCGAGCAAACTTGGAGGGGGCGTTCCTTACCGTAAGAAATGGTGCGCAGGCGATCGGCGGCGACGCCCTGGCTGATCAGATAATCGCGGGCCGCATTTGCACGGCGACCGCCGAGGGCGAGGTTGTATTCCCGCGTCCCCTGCTCGTCGGCGTGGCCTTCGACCAGCGCGGTATAGCCGGGGTTGGAGGCAAGCCAACGGGCCTGACCGGCCAGCGTGGTCTGCCCTTCGGGCGTCAGGGTGGAGGTGTCGACGGCGAAGAGAACGCGGTCGCCCACGGTCTGCTTGAAATAGGCGGCCGAGGCGGGGTCGTTTGCGCTGCCCGGAACGAAGCCGCCGGCGTTCGCCCCGCCCGCGTTCAGATCGACGGCACCTTCGGCACCGGCCCCGCCCAGGCGGTTGCCGCAGGCGGTCAGGGACATCGCGGCGATCAAAAGAATGGCTGTGGTTTTCATAACAGGTACCTCAGGGAAGAAGCGGACCCCAGGATGGGTCCGATGCCGCCGCGGGGGTCGCGGCGCGTTGAAGGTTCCGGCCGGTGATATCGACCGTATAGAGAGCGGGGGCACCGGCGGCGCCGGCGGTTTCGCGGGTAAACATCACGACCCGGCCGTTCGGGGCCCACGTCGGGCCTTCGTCCAGGAAGGCGCCCGTCAGCAGGCGCTCCTCGGACCCGTCGGTGCGCATGACGCCGATGTGGAAGCGGCCCGCATTCTGCTTGGTGAAGGCGATGTAGTCGTTGCGCGGCGACCAGACGGGCGTGCCGTAGCGACCTTCGCCGAAGCTGATCCTGTCACCTTCGCCACCCCCAGCGGGCATGATGTAGAGTTGCGGCGCGCCGGATCGATCGCTTTCGAAGACGATCCGGCTTCCATCGGGGCTGAAACTGGGGGCCGTTTCGATCGACGGGGCGGTGGTCAGGCGCGTGGTGGCCCCCGATCCGATGTCCAGCAGATAGAGGTCGGTGTTGCCCGCGACTTCCGCCGAATACACGACACGCCCGCCGTCGGGGCTGAACCGCGGGGCGAAGCTCATGTTTTGATCCACGCCGCCCACGGTCTGTTTTTGCAGGCTGGCAACGTCGATCAGGGTGACTTTGGGAAAGCCCGATTCGTAGCCCGTGTAGATGATCTTGTCGCCTGCCGGGCTGAACCGGGGTGCTAGAACGATTGCATCGGACGATGTCAGATATTGCACATTCGCGCCGTCGTAATCCATCACGCCCAGGCGTTTGAGACGCGCGTCCTTGGGCCCCTGCTCGGATACGAAGACGACGCGGCTGTCGAAATACGGGCCCTCGCCGGTGATGCGCGAATAGGCGGCGTCGGCCACCTTGTGCGCCATGCGCCGCCAGCCCTCCTGCGTGCCGACGAATTGCAGGCCTTCGCCCAGCGGCTGCTCGGATACGACGTCGAACAGACGGAACTGCACCACGATGCGTCCGTCCCCTTCGACCAGAACCGACCCGGTGATCAGGGCCTGGACGTTCACGGCCTTCCAGTCGGCGAATTGGACAGGCGCGTCGAAGCTTTCGACGCGGGCGATATGGGCGTCCTTCGGAACTTCGCGGAACAGGCCCGTGTTCGACAGATCGGCCGAGATGACGCGGGTGATATCCTCGGACAGGTCGGCGGCGGCGGCATTGCGCGCGACGAAGGTCGGCACCGCAAAGGGCATCGGGGACAGGGTCGGATCGGTGATCGTGATGCGCAGTTGCGCCTGCGCGGGCGTGATCATCGGCGCGACAAGTGCGGCGCAGGCCATCAGCGCGGCCGCTGCCATCCGCCGCAGGAGCGGGGCTTTGTACAATTCTGTCACCTGAACCTCTTTGTTTCTTGTGCGACGGTTGACCCCGGTATCGCCGGAGTGGCCGTGTTTCTCAACCTTTGGCGCGAAACCGCGCGTTGAAAAGCGAGTGATCGCGTGGGCGTGCCGTTCCGTCATGTCACCGACGCGTCGGATCGAAGGTGATGATGATGTCTTTCCAGTCTTCGAAGCTCTCGGGTGGCAGGTCGTATCCGCCATTCTGGCGCGAGCAGCCGATGATGGCCTGACGCGCACGCTCCAGCGCGATCAGGGCCGAGGCGTCGGTGCCGCCGCGCGTGCTTTCCAGTCGAATGGAGGACGACACCGGGAAGCCGTCTTCCCGCATCTCGAACCGGACCTCGACGATCGTGCGCAGCACATTCGTCGAAACCGCGCCCAGATCCCAGCAGGCCTGCACGGCCAGCCGGAAACCTTCCTTCTGTCCGTCGGACAATTGCGGACCTTCCCGCGCGGCGCTGCCACCGCCGGCATTCGCCTCGGCCAGGGCGGCGTTCACGTCGAAGCTTGGGGCTTCGGTCGGCGCGGCGTCCCCGCTGGTGTCAGGGGCGGGGGCCGGATCGGCCTCGGCGTCGGTTTCCGCAGCGGCCGTTTGCGCCGGCGCAGGTGCGGGGCGATCGGGGCGACGACCAGGCCGGGTGGAGGCTTCGGGGGCCAGCGATGTCACGACGGTCGGTTCTTCCGCGGCCGCAGGTTCGTCCGCTTCGGTCACTTCGGCCGTGGTGGTCTCCTCGGGCGCGGCCTCTTCCGGCGGCTCCTCGACGGGTTCCGGCTCCGGCTCCGGGGTCTCTGTCGGCTCTGACGGGGCTTCGACGACGGGGGCCTGTTCCACCAGGGGCGGTGGGGCGGGCGTCGGGATCTGGGCGATGCGGTCCGCCGGGCGCGGGCTGGGCCGAGTGGCGACCGGCGCATCCTCGGCCGCTGCGGGCGGTGGGGGGGCGTCGGGCGTGTCGGTCACCGCTTCGGTCGTGGGCGGTGCGACGATGCTGGCCACATCCGGCGTCGTCTCTGCCGGGGGCGGGGTGGGCGTCTCGGGGCGCGGGGCGGGATCGGGGGGCGGTGCCTCCTCGGTCGGGATCGGCGCGTCGGGCGTTTCGGGGGCTTCCGGTGCGTTCGGGGCCTCGGGCGCGGGGGCGGCGGGTCCGGGGGTGGCCGACACCAATGCGTCGAACTCGGCGCTCGACACGATGCCGACTGACGCGATCTGAAGGCTTTCCTCCGGCGTGTCGTCGCGAAAGAACCCGGCCAGAAGCGCCCAGACAATGACCCCCGCGTGGGCCGTGCCCGACAGGGCCAGCGCCGTCCGCTTTTCCATCTAGTTGCCCTGCGCCGCGTCGCCGTCGAGCGTCGGACCGCCCGCTTCGGTCACCAGGCCGATGTCGCGGAAGCCGCCGGCGTTCAGCGCCCCCATCACGACCATGATTTCACCGTAGGGCACGTTACCGTCGGCGCGCAGGAACACCTTGTTCGACGTCCGCTCGGCTGAAATGCCGCGCAGACGCGTCAGCAATTCGTCGCGTGGCACCTCCGTCGATCCGATCAGCACGCGGCCATCGGCGGCGATAGTCACGGCCAGCGGTTCTTCGTTTTCCTGTGGCAGCGGGGCGGCGGCGCTTTCGGGCAATTCGATGGGCACGCCGGCCGTCAGCAAGGGGGCCGCGACCATGAAGATGATCAGCAGCACAAGCATCACGTCGACGAAGGGCGTGACATTGATTTCGGACATCGGTTTTGCCCCGCCGCCGCCCCGCCGACTGCGGCGGCGTCCGCCGCCACCGCCCGAAGATACCGTGCCCGCCCCCATATCAGGCCGCGTCCAGTTGGCGCGACAGGATGGTGGCGAATTCGTCCGCGAAGGACTCGTAACTCGACAGGATGCGATCGGAGTCGCGGCTCAGCTTGTTGTAGAACACCACCGCGGGAATCGCCGCGACCAGGCCGATGCCGGTGGCCAGAAGGGCCTCGGCAATGCCGGGGGCCACGACAGCAAGATTGGTGTTGCCGCTGATGGCGATCTGCTCGAACGCGTGCTTGATGCCCCAGACCGTGCCGAACAGACCGATGAACGGCGCGGTCGATCCGATGGTGGCCAGAAACGTCAAACCGGACGTCAGGCGGTCGCGTTCCTTGGAGATGGCGACGTCCATGGTGCGGTCGATGCGCGACTGCGTGCCCGCGATCAGACCGCCGTCGTCGCGGTGGCTGCGCGACCATTCCTGCATCGCGCTCGCGAAGATGCGCTCGGACGCGGATTTCGGGCGATCACCGATCTGGTCGTAAAGTTCGTCCAGCGGCTCCCCGGACCAGAAGGCGCGGTCGAATGACGCGGCGTGCGACCGGGCGCGGCGGAACTGCACGACCTTCTGGAACAGGATCGCCCATACCCAGATCGAGGCCGCGAACAGCATGAGCATCACGAGCTTCACGATGAAGGTCGCGCGGATAAACAGCGACCAGAGCGAGAAGTCGATCTCGCTGGCGGCTGCCAGAACTTCGGTTTCCATTCGGACTGCCCGTTATGGTTGTGTCGGGTCGTTTGTCGACCGCGTTAGATTGAACGCAGCGTATCAAACGCAAAGGCACTTGGGTAGGTGCAACGACACATGGGCGAAATATTGCGTGCACCTGTGGCCGCTCCCGCTGCGTCGCGGTGCGGCTACCGAACCGTTCTGGCCCCGACCTGTCCGGCAATCTTCACTGGTTCGGGCTCAGCGCGATCCAACGGCTGCGGTCCGATCTCCCAAGGGGGGACATCCGACCAGTTGCACGCCTGGGTCAGCACATCGACATGACCGGTCAGATCGGACACGGGGAATGCCATCTCGCTGATCAGACCGCCCGCTTCGGCGAACCGCAGATGCAGCGTATCCGACATCAGCAGGCGTTCGATGAAGACGCGGGCCTGCTGATAGTCCCAAAGGCCAAACGCCTCCCCCCGGCTGTCGACCTGCATCCACATCTGCTCCACCGGATGATCGTCGAGGCGCAGATCAACGCTCCAGCCGTCCAGGTCGCCCGCCGGCGTGGCGCAGTCGTGCGCGATGTAGACGGCGGTCCGATCCTCCAGGCAGCGCAACAGAAGCGACGCCCGTCGACGTGGTCCGCAGGCCAGCGGCGCATCGCTGGGCACCGACAGATAGACATTGGTCAGATCGTCGAAGACCGCCGCCTCCTGCCGCAAGGTCCAGGGATCGGCACGCGGCACGGGGGTTTCGACCGGTATCACGGGCACGTCGGGCAGAACCACGTCGTCCGCCTGCGTCAGCACAATAGGCGCGGGGGGGCGATCGGCGAGGGAATAGCCGATTGTCGCGCCCGAACTGGCGGCACCGAGAAACGCGACGAGGCGGAAAGGAAAACGCATGAAGGACCCGCTGTTTTGGAGCATCCTGTCACGCGCTGGTTTAGAAACGGTTAGCGAGCCATCGCGGTCACCACGGGCGGCAACCGCCGGGGCCGACCGGCCAGATCCATACACACGATCGTCACCGTCGCGCGAAACAGCGGGAGGTCGTCGCGCAGAACCGTCTGCGCCATTTCAAACCGCGCGGGCGTCATCCGCGTCAAATCCGTCTCGACGACCAATTCGTCGTCGTAGCGGGCAGGTTTGAGGTAATCCGCTTCGACCCGGCTGACGGCAAAAACGGTGCCATCGGCGCGCATCGCGACCTGATCGACACCGGCGGCGCGCACCATTTCGGACCGGGCCCTTTCGATGAAGCGCAGATAGTTCGCGTAATAGACGATGCCCGCCAGATCGACGTCCTCGTAGTAAACGCGGATCGGCCAGCGGTGCGTCACTGCAATTTGCCCGTCCGCGCAAACAGGCGCAGGGCGTGGCTGGCGTCCTGCGCCATGGCCGGCAGAACCGGGTCATAGGCGGCGCGCATCAGGTCGGCGATGTCGGGGCGCAGCACGGCCCGATCCCCGACCATGGCAAGGGGGGACGCGTCCTGAAATGCCGTATCGGACCACAGCAGCAGCGCCTGCACCATTTGGTTGAGCGCCAACGTGTCGGCGGGGACATCGGCCAAATTCGCGTCCATGCGGATGAAAGCGAAACAGGCCTTGATCGCGCCGTCCTCCTGAAACCGGAAGATGCGGTATTGGTTCGCATCCGCCGTCTGCAGCCTTTGCGTCAAAGGTCCCAAATCCGGGATGAGACGGTCGAGGTTCGGCGTCTGGAGCAGTTCGGCCCAGTCGCGGACGAAGAAGATCATCATGTTGGCCCCAAGTTCGGGGTCGGTTTCGGCCATCTTGTGGCCCGTCAGCACGCACAGCGCCTCGATCGCGCCCTTGAAGACGCTGACCGTTGCGTCAGTGACGCCGAAAATGACCGGCACGATGGGGCGCCCCCACCGCGCGAACAGGAACTGGCCGTCGGCCCGGGTGAACAGCGCCTCGATCGCGTCGGGCGTCAGGGGGGCAAGCGGGGAGGGATCGGATGTCATGGCGGCGCAATGCCACGGGCGGCGCTTGGATTCCAGTGGGGGGCGCGCGGTCGGTCCGTTCGCGCCGCCCCGCCCTTGACGGCGACCCCGGCAGGCGGCCAAGCACCCCCCAGCATCAGGAGACGCCCCATGTCCGAAACCCCGTCCGACATCACCCCCGCCAGCTGGACCGCCTTGACCACGCTGAAGACGAAGGCGCAGGCCGAAGGCCTGGGCACCGCGCTGGAAGAGACGATCGAGCCGGACGGCGTCGGCGTCTTCGAGATGGAGGACGGATCGGGGCTTTGGGAGGTTGGCGCGTATTTCGTGGAGGAACCCGACGATACGCAGCTTGCGCTTCTGGCCGCGGCCTTCGACGCCAGGCCCTTCGTGATATCGGAGGTACCGCCGACCGATTGGGTCGCGCATGTGCGTCGCGAACTGCAACCGGTGGAGGCGGGGCGGTTCTTCGTCTACGGCAGCCACGACGCCGACCGCCTGCCCGAAGGGCGCGTCGGCCTGCTGATCGAGGCGGCGATGGCCTTCGGCACCGGCCATCATGGCACCACGCTGGGTTGTTTGAAGGCGTTCGAGGCGCTTCTGGGCGATGGTCTGAAACCCGGTCCGGTCGCCGACATCGGCGCGGGGACGGCCGTCCTCGCCATGGCGGCGGCAAAAGTGTGGTCCGACGCGCCGATCATCGCGTCGGACATCGACATGGTCGCAGTGGAGGTCGCGCAGGCCAATCTGGATGTGAACGGCCTGGCCGGCCGTGTCGAATGCGTCGAGGCGGCGGGTTTCGACCACCCGCGTCTGGTTGCGCTGGCCCCCTACGACCTGATCTTCGCCAACATCCTGATGGGTCCGTTGATCGACCTTGCCCCTGATCTGGCGGCACATGCCGCCTTGGGCGGTCACGCGATCCTGTCGGGACTGCTCAATCCGCAGGCCGACGACGTGATCGCGGCCTATGACGCCGCTGGTTGGGCGCTGGCCCGCCGGGACGAGATCGGGGATTGGACGACGCTGACGCTGACGCGGCGCTAGAACGCGAAACGGGCCGCCCGGTGGGGCGACCCGTTTTTGTCGTGAGTGAACGTCGCTGTGTTCAGCGGGCGGTCCAGCAATGGATGTCGCCACGCTCCAGCCCGATGTCGGAAAGCTCGCGGTCGGTCAGGCCCTTGAGCATCTTGACGGTCACGCGATTCTCGTTCCACGCAATGATGCGGCCGAGCAGGTTAGAGAAGGCACCCATCGTCGGGGCGGGGCGGGCGGGGGTGAAGGCGTCGAAGGTTGCCATGGAGCGGTCCTGATATCTGAAGGTCAAACGGGGGGTGCAGCCCTTTTGGCTGCCTCGGATGAGCTGCATTTAGGAGCAGTTTGCAAACTGCACAATTATCAAGCTGGAATGCCCGCCATGCGCCTTGTGCATGGCGCGAAAGCGACCCCGGCATGTCCGTTGGCGACGCGATGAAATGATCCGGGGCGGTCATCAGGCTGGCCCCATGGGATTTCGCATGCTAGCGCAGGGTAAAACAAGAACATCCATGCAGGCAGAGGTGACGGATGCGCGTGATGGGAATCGATCCGGGGCTGCGCAATTGCGGCTGGGGCGTCATCGAGGTGGACGGCCCGCGTCAGCGTCACGTCGCCAACGGCACCGTTCGGCCCGAAGGCAAGGCAATGGGCGATCGCCTGTTGTCGCTACATCAGCTTTTGTCGGCGGTCTTCGCGGCCATGGCACCCGATGCCTGCGCGGTCGAGCAGACGTTCGTGAACCGCGACGGGGCCGGCACGCTGAAGCTGGGGCAGGCGCGGGGCGTCGTGATGCTGGTGCCCGCGCAGGCCGGTCTGACCGTCGGCGAATATGCCCCCAACGCGGTCAAGAAGGCGGTGGTCGGCGTCGGCCATGCGCATAAGAACCAGATCCTGCACATGGTGAAGATGCAGTTGCCGGGATGCGACCCGCATTCGCCCGACGCCGCCGATGCGCTGGCCATCGCGCTGTGCCACGCTGCGCATGTTCAGACCTCGGGGCGGTTGGCCGCGGCGGTGGCCCGTGCCTGAGGCGGGCGCATGATCGGGCGCCTGACCGGACGGTTGGACCACAAGGCGTCGGACCACGTCCTTCTGGATGTTCAGGGCGTTGGATATCTCGTCTATTGCTCCGACCGCACGCTGGCGGCCTTGCCGCCGGTGAAATCACCCGTCGCCCTTTGGACCGAACTTCTGGTGCGGGAAGATCTGTTGCAATTGTTCGGATTTCTGACCGTGCAGGAGAGGGAGTGGCACCGCCTGCTGACGTCCGTTCAGGGGATCGGAGCCAAGGGGTCGCTGGCCATTCTTGGCACGCTCGGGGCCGACGGCGTCGGACGCGCCATCGCGCTGGGCGATGCGGCGGCGGTGAAGGCGGCCCCAGGCGTCGGCCCCAAGATCGCGCAGCGCGTGGTGTTGGAGTTGAAGGGCAAGGCCCCCGCCATGATGCTGATGGAGGGGGGCACCGACGACGCCCTGATCGACACGCCGCAGGCCGCGCAGGTCGCCGTAGCGAAACCCAAGGCCATCGCGGCCAGCGCAGAGGCCCTGTCGGCGCTGTCTAACCTGGGCTACGCCCCCGCCGACGCCGCCCGCGCGGTGGCCGAAGCGGCGGACGGCGCGGACACGACAAGCGACCTGATCCGCGCGGCGCTCAAGCTGTTGGCCCCGAGGGAGTGAGATGATGGACCGCGATCCCATGCTGGACGCAAGCTTGCCGGACGAGGTTTCGGACGATCGCGCGCTGCGGCCTCAGACACTGGGCGAATTCATCGGGCAGGCCGAGGCGCGGGCAAACCTGGGCGTGTTCATCGAAAGCGCGCGCAGGCGCGGGCAGTCGATGGACCACGTGCTGTTTCACGGGCCGCCCGGCCTGGGCAAGACGACGCTGGCGCAGATCATGGCGCGCGAATTGGGCGTGGGGTTTCGCATGACCTCCGGCCCGGTGCTGGCCAAGGCTGGCGACCTCGCCGCGATTCTGACCAACCTAGAGGCGCGCGACGTTCTGTTCATCGACGAGATCCACCGCCTGTCCCCGGTGGTGGAGGAGGTCCTTTATCCTGCGCTGGAGGATTTCGCGCTGGACCTCGTGATCGGCGAAGGGCCGGCGGCGCGCACCGTGCGCATCGACCTGCAGCCTTTTACCCTGGTCGGGGCGACGACGCGGCTGGGCTTGTTGACGACGCCGCTGCGCGACAGGTTCGGCATTCCGACCCGGCTGGAATTCTATACCGTGCCCGAGCTGCATCAGATCGTGACGCGCGGCGCCCGGCTGATGGGGGCACCCGCCACCGACGACGGTGCGCAGGAAATCGCGCGGCGCGCGCGCGGCACGCCACGGATCGCCGGTCGCCTGCTGCGCCGGGTCGTCGATTTCGCCGTGGTCGAGGGGGACGGCACGGTCACGTCGGCCATCGCCGACCGTGCGCTGACGCGGTTGGGCGTCGACCATCTTGGGCTGGATGGTGCCGACCGTCGGTATCTGCGGCTGGTGGCCGAAAACTATGGCGGCGGCCCCGTGGGCATCGAAACGATGGCGGCGGCCCTGTCGGAAAGCCGCGACGCGTTGGAAGAGGTGATCGAGCCGTATCTGCTGCAGCAGGGATTAATCGCGCGCACCCCGCGGGGCCGCGTGCTGGCGCAGAAGGGGTGGACGCACCTGGGCCTGGATGTGCCGAAACGCGACGACCTTTTTGGCTGAAATTTCGGGCATCGGCACCGGCGCAGCCGTAAATCTGCGCCCGGCGGGCTTTCCACCTTCGGGTTGACCCCTTAAGTATCGGAAACCGCGACGCGAGGCCCTGGCGATGATCAAGCTTGATATCCTGTCCGATCCGATCTGTCCCTGGTGTCATATCGGAAAGGCGAACCTTTTCCGCGCGTTGCAAAAGCATCCCGACCAGCCGTTCACCCTGGAATGGCACCCGTTCCAATTGAACCCGGACATGCCTGAGGGCGGGATGGATCGACGCGATTACCTGGAGTCGAAATTCGGCGGCAAGGACGGTGCGGTCCGCGCCTATGCCCCGGTCGTGGACGCGGCAGAGGCCGCCGGGCTGACGATCGATTTCGAGGCGATCAAGGTCACGCCCAACACGCTTGACGCCCATCGTCTGATCCATTGGGCCGGGCTGGAGCAGAAGCAGACCCATGTCGTTCAGGCCCTGTTCGAGGCGTATTTCGAGACCGGGCGCGACATCGGCGATATCGCCACCCTGACCGACATCGGAGCGACCTGCGGAATGGACCGGCAGATGCTGGAGCGGCTGTTCGCGTCCGATGCTGACCGCGAGGACGTGCGCGCCCGCGATGCCCATGCGCGGGCGCGCGGCGTCACCGGCGTGCCCACCTTCGTGATAGCGAACCAGCACGTCCTGCGCGGTGCGCAGCCGCCGGAATTGTGGGCGCAAGTGATCGAAGAGATCGTGGAGCAGTTGCGCACGCAGCCGGATGCGGGGACCGCGTGAGCGGCGAGCCCAACCTGACCGTCCAGCCCCGGCCCGAGCCGATGCCACCCCAGCCCCCCCGCGCCGCGCCGCGGGTGCCCGGTGCGCTGTCGAAGGCAGAGTTCGTGGCGCTGATGGCCATGACATCCGCCACGATCGCGTTTTCCATCGATGCGATGTTGCCGGCCTTGCCGGCGATCGGTGCCGCGCTGGCCCCCGACGCGCCCAACACCGCGCAACTGGTCATCGTGGCCTTCGTTTTCGGCATGGGGCTGGGCACGTTATTCGCGGGGCCATTGTCGGACGCGCTTGGGCGCAAGCGGGTGATGATCGGCGGCGCGGTGATCTATTCGATTGCCGCCGCTGCCTGCACCGTCGCGCCCAGCCTAGAGACGCTTCTTCTGCTTCGCGTGGCTCAGGGGGTCGGCGCTTCGGGGCCGCGGGTGGTGGCACAGGCGATGGTGCGTGACCTGTATGCGGGGCGCGGCATGGCGCAGGTCGCAAGCCTCGTTATGATGATTTTCGTGCTGGTTCCGGCCATCGCGCCGCTGATCGGGGCGTGGATCATCGCGGGCTTCGGGTGGCGCGGCGTGTTCTGGGCCTTCGTCGCATTTTCCGCTGTGTCGAGCCTATGGCTGCTGATCCGCCAGCCCGAGACGTTACCTGCGGACCTGCGCCGACCGCTGCGTCTGACGAAGCTGCGGGCCGCGGCGGCCGAGGTGTTCGCCAATGGCAACGTCGTCCGCGCGATTACGGTGCAGACCCTGGTGTTCGGGATGCTGTTCGCCACAATCACGAGCGTTCAGCAGACCTATGCGCAGACCTTCGACCGGGCGGAGAGTTTCCCTTTGTGGTTCGGTATGGTCGCGCTGCTGTCGGGGATCGCGTCTTTCGCCAATGCCGCGCTGGTCACGCGATTGGGGATGCCATTCCTGATCCGTGTCGCACTTGGCTGGCATATGGGGTTGTCGGTGATCCTGGGCCTGGCCTGGATCGCGGGGCTAATCCCGGCGGCGTGGACGTTCCCGGCATTCGTGATCTGGCAAGTCAGCGTCTTTGCCATGGCGGGCCTGTGCATTGGTAATCTGAACGCACTTGCCATGCAGCCGATGGGGCATATTGCGGGCATGGCTTCGTCGATCATCTCGGCCGTCTCGACGATTATGGCGGTGTTCGTGGCTGCCCCGATCGGACTGTCGTTCGACGGCACGCCGGTGCCGCTGTTTATCGGTGTGGCGCTGTGTGCCGGGATCGGCCTGCTCCTCGCGCGCAGACTGCGCGAGGTCTGACGGGTCAGTCGGACTTCTGCTTGGCGACGCCGGCATGGACGGCCAGATCGCGGGCGATCGAGAACGCTCCCTTGATGCGGTCGGCCTCGGACGGGAAATCCTGAATCACGACCAGTTTGTCGCCCTTGATCTTGGCCGCGCCCTTCTTCGACTTGATGAAATCCACCAGGCCCTCGGGCCGCGCGAAGCGGTTGGCGTGGAATTCGACGGTCGCGCCCTTGGCCCCGACGTTCAGCTTCTCGACGCCGGCGGCCTTGCACAGCGCCTTGATGCGCACGATGCGCAGCAGGACGTTCACGTCGCGGGGCAGGGGGCCGAAACGGTCGATGAGTTCGGCTGCGAAGCCCTCCAGCTCGACCTTTCGATCCAAGCCCGACAGGCGACGGTAGAGGCCCAGGCGGGTGTCGAGGTCCGACACGTAGTCTTCGGGGATGAGGACCGGCACGCCGAGGTTGATCTGCGGCGACCAATCGTCGGACAGCGCGTCGGGCAGGTCGGCCTTGCCGGACTTCAGCTTGTCGATCGTCTCTTGCAGCATGCTCTGGTACAACTCCAATCCGACCTCCTTCATCTGACCGGATTGCTCCTCGCCGATGATGTTGCCGCCGCCGCGCAGGTCGAGGTCCTGGCTGGCGATGTTGAAGCCCGCGCCGAGCGCGTCGATGGAGCCGAGGACTTTCAGGCGGCGCTCTGCGGTCGTCGTCAGCTTCGCGCGCGGCTTGGTGGTGAGGAAGGCATAGGCGCGCGTCTTGGAACGGCCGACGCGCCCCCTGATCTGGTAGAGTTGACTGAGGCCGAACATGTCGGCGCGCCAGACGATCATCGTGTTGGCCGTCGGGATGTCGATGCCCGATTCGATGATCGTGGTGGACAGCAGTACGTCGTATTTGCCGTCGTAAAAGGCGTTCATCCTATCGTCGAGGTCGCCCGCCGCGAGTTGCCCGTGGGCAATGACGTAGCTGAGTTCGGGAAGCTGTTCGCGGAGGAACGCCTCCATCTCCGACAGGTCGGAGATGCGCGGGACGACGACGAAGCTCTGCCCGCCGCGGTAGTGTTCGCGCAGCAGTGCCTCGCGGACCTGCACCGTGTCGAACTCCGAGACGTAGGTGCGGATGGCCAGACGGTCGACGGGGGGCGTGCCGATGATCGACAGGTCGCGCACGCCGGTCAGCGACATTTGCAGCGTGCGGGGGATGGGCGTGGCCGACAAAGTCAGAACATGCACGTCGGAGCGCATTTCCTTGAGGCGTTCCTTGTGTGTAACGCCGAAATGCTGCTCCTCGTCGATGATGAGAAGGCCCAGGTCCTTGAACTTGACCGCTTTCGCCAGCAACGCGTGGGTGCCGATGGCGATGTCGACGGTGCCATCGGTCAGGCCGGCGCGTGTCTCGTTGGCGTTCTTGGTGGTGACGAAGCGGGACAGCTGGCGGACGTTGATGGGCAGGCCACGGAACCGGTCCTCGAATGACTTGGCATGCTGGCGGGCCAGCAGGGTGGTGGGGGCGATGACGGCGACCTGCTTGCCCGCCGTTGCCGCGATGAAAGCGGCGCGCATGGCGACCTCGGTCTTGCCGAAGCCGACGTCGCCGACGATCAGGCGGTCCATCGGTTTGCCCGAGGCGAGGTCTTCGGCGACATCCTCGATCGCCTGCATCTGATCGTCGGTCTCCTCGTAGGGGAAGCGCGCGGCGAAGCCTTCGTACATGTCGGCGGGCGGCTCCAACTGCGGTGCCTTGCGCAGCGCGCGTTCGGCGGCGATGCGCATTAGGCGTTCGGCGATCTGGCGGATCCGTTCCTTCAGGCGGGCCTTGCGGGCCTGCCACGCGCCGCCGCCCAGTTTGTCGAGCAGCCCCTCTTCCTGCCCGTAACGCGACAACAATTCGATGTTTTCGACCGGCAGGAACAGGCGGTCGCCGCCCGCATATTCCAACGTCAGACATTCGTGCGGTGCCCCGGCAGCGGTCACCGTCTCCAGCCCGATGAAGCGCCCGACGCCGTGATCCACGTGAACGACCAGGTCGCCGACAGACAGCGCCTGCGCCTCGGTCAGGAAATTCTCGGCACGGCGCTTCTTTTTCTTGCCGCGGATCAGCCGCTCACCCAGCACGTCCTGCTCGGAGATGACGGTAAGCCTTCCCTTTCCGACAGGACCTTCCCACCCGCGATCCAGCGCCCAGATGGCCAGGCCGACCTCGCCCTTGGCGACCTCCTCCAACCGTCTGATAGCCTTCAGTCCGGTGACGCCCTGGTCGTCGAGCAGGCCTTGCAAACGTTCGCGCGCCCCGCCGGAATAGGAAGCGATGACGACACCGCCATCGGCGCGCTTGGCCGCGATGTGATCGGCCAGGGTCTCGAACAGGCTGATATTCTCCAACTGCCGCTCGGGCGCGAAGCTGCGCCCGATGCGTCCGCCCGCGTCGATGACGTTCGGGCCGGGCGCGGTCTGCAGCGGCGACAGATGCAGCGTCCGCGTCCGGGCCAGCACCGTGTCGAGATCGTCGGGGCGCACATACAGGGTTTCCGGGCGTGCGGGCTTATAGACGGAATCGACGCGTCCCTTGGCCTTCATTGCTTCGGCCCGATTGTCGTACATGTCGGCGATCTGATCCCAACGGTCGGCGTGGTGCCCAAGGGTGCCATTGTCGAGCACGAAGGTCGCGTCCGGCAGGTAGTCGGGCAATGTCTCCAGCGTTTCGTAGTAGAACGGCAGCCAATGCTCCGCGCCTTGCGTCCGCTTGCCGGCGGAAATGCTTTCGTAAAGCGGATCGTCGGTTCCCGCGGCGCCGAATTCCAGGCGGTACGTCTGCCGGAACCGGGTGATCGCGGGGCCATCCAGAATGACCTCCGATACCGGGGCAAGTTCAATCATCTCGAGTTGATCGGTGGTCCGCTGCGTCACGGCGTCGAACCGGCGCAGGCCGTCGAGCGTGTCACCGAACAGGTCCAGACGCACCGGCAGTTTCTGCCCCGGTGGCCAGATGTCGATGATGCCGCCACGCGGGCTCCAATCGCCCGGCTCCATGACCGTCGGCGTCTGGGTGAACCCCATACGCACCAGAAAGTGCCGCAGGGCATCTTCATCGATCCGCTGGTTGAGCCGGGCGGAAAAGCCAGCCCCCTTGAGAACGGCACGGGGCGGTAATTTCTGGGTCAGCGCGCCCAACGTCGTCAGCAGGATGAACTTGCCGGTGAAGCCGTGGGCCAGCGCGGTCAGCGTCGCCATTCGGGTGGCCGACACTTCGGCGGCCGGGGACAATCGGTCGTAGGGCAGGACATCCCAGGCCGGGAACCGCAGGACGGTGACACCGCCCTGATGCGCACGCAGCGCGGCTGCCATCGCCTCGGCCCGTTTATCGTCGCGCGCGACGTGGACGACCGGCTTTCCGGCCTCCAGCTCTTTGAGCAGGACGCGGGCGTCGAAGCCTTCGGGCGCGCCACCGACTCGGATATGGCCGGCAGGCAGGGCGGTCGGGGCGGCAGGGGCGGCGGTGTTGGGCATTTTGGTCAGGTAACGGCAGGGGAGGCGGTGTCAACCGTGCCGGCGGCGCGTCAGCCGTAGAGGACGCTGGAATTCAGGTTCACCCACATGCCCCACATCGACGTCCCGAAGATCGACACGATCCCGATCAACTGAATCCAGCGCCGCGTGCGGAACAGCAGATTGCCAAGATCCTCGGGCTCCAACCCCGGCACCCGCCGGGCGGCGCGCAGCGTGACCCAGCCGACCAGCGCCATGGGAAGGAACAGCAGCAAGATCGCCTGTGCGAATTCGACGTCGTAAAGAAAGCCCAGAAGCGACAGCGTGGTCACCAGAAAGAAACTGGCGGCGGTGGTGATCAACCCGGTCTCTTCAGCGATGAAAATCAGGCGACGGGCCTGGATGTTGGCCAGAATATGCATGTCCTGCAATGACGTCTGGTTCCCCCGCGCGGCGCGGCGCACCATGTCGAACGGCACCCCCACGACCCAATGCGACGTCGTCGACCACAAAGCGGCCAGCGCGATCCAGAACCACAGGTTCGAGAACGACCGAAGGTCGATCGCTTCCGTCACCAGTTTCAGGAAATCGAAATCCAAGTTGCATCGTCCGGTTGTTCGCGCGTCCCGTGTCGCGCGCAGGCCGGCAAATGGCAAGATGCCCGGCTATTGAACGCGACCACCGTCCGTGCGACCGAAGGGCAACTGTCGCAAAGGTGCATCATGACGGCTTCCCCCATCGCTTCGTTTCCATCGTCCCGTCCGCGCCGGCTGCGGCGGACGCCCGCGCTGCGCAACCTTGTCCGGGAAGATCAGCTTTCGGCGAACGACCTGATCTGGCCGGTGTTCGTCTGCGATGGCGAAGGCGTTACGCAAGAAATCCCGTCGATGCCCGGCGTGATCCGGCGGTCCGTTGACCTGATCGTGGAGGCCGCGCAGGAGGCGGTCGATCTGGGCATTCCCGCGATCTGTCTGTTTCCCTATACCGACGCCGCGCTCAAGACCGACGGCTGCGAGGAAGCGTGGAACCCCGACAACCTGTCGAACCGGGCGATCCGCGCGATCAAATCCGCGGTCCCGGACATCGCGGTGATGACGGATGTCGCGCTCGACCCCTATAACGCGCAGGGCCACGACGGCATCGTGCGCAACGGCGAAATCGTGAACGACGAGTCGGTCGCCGCGCTGGTCAAGATGGCGTTGGCGCAGGCCGATGCGGGGGCGGATATTTTGGGACCGTCGGACATGATGGACAACCGCATCGGTGCGATGCGCGCCGCGCTGGAAGATGCGGGGCACATCCATACCACGATCATGTCCTATGCCGCGAAATATGCGTCGGCTTACTATGGCCCGTTCCGCGACGCCGTCGGGGCGTCAGGTGCGCTCAAAGGTGACAAGAAAACCTATCAACTCGATCCCATGAATGCCGAGGAAGGTCTGCGCTGCGTGGCGCGCGATCTGGCGGAAGGGGCTGATATGGTGATGGTGAAACCCGGAATGCCGTATCTGGACCTGTGCACCCGCGTGAAAGAACGGTTCGGCGTGCCGACGTTCGCGTATCAGGTGTCCGGCGAATACGCGATGATCCAGGCGGCCGCGACGAACGGCTGGATCGACGGCGAGAAGGTGATGATGGAAAGTCTTACGGCATTCCGCCGCGCCGGATGCGACGGCGTCCTGACGTACTTCGCCCCCGAGGCCGCAAAACGGATCAATGCAGGCTGGGAGTGACGGGCCCTGCGGCAAGGTGCCGCCGTTTTGCAACAGAGCCGTCCGGCATCTTGCAAAATGGGACGGAAAGGGGCATCTTGATTTCGCGACGTTATCCCTATCGACGACCCTGACCATACGGCTCTGTCTTTCGATCGTGCACTGACCTTGCCGACCTGCCGCATTTCGTGGGCAGTATTATGAAGGAAATCGACGATGGCTACTGGCACCGTTAAATGGTTCAACTCCACCAAAGGCTTCGGCTTTATCGCTCCCGATGGGGCGTCCAAGGATGTTTTCGTTCACATCTCCGCTGTTGAGCGCGCTGGCCTGACCGGCCTGGCCGACAACCAGAAGGTCAACTTCGACATCGAGCCCGGCCGTGACGGCCGCGAGTCGGCTGTGAACATTACACTGGCCTGATCGCCAGTCGCAAGAGTTCTGGAAGCGCGTCCGAAAGGGCGCGCTTTTTTCGTTTCAGGCGGCTTTCGTGATTGGAGAGCCCTTTCGACGACGCGGAGACTCGTTGCTAAGGAGATCGAGCCCGGCGAGTGCTGTATCGAGCCTTTCGACAAGGGTGCCGCTATCGATGCCTTCGGCAACCTCGATCAATGGCAGTCCAGCGACGTTGAACGCTGTGCGCTTGGCATGATCGCGTTGTCTGGCGTTGCCGCGCCAATGACCGTTTCCATGGTACTCAACACCGCAGACGGGTCGATGATTACGGTCGGTCAACAGCAGGTCCAGCCGCTTTTGGCGGATTGAGCCAAACCCGGCGAATGCCCGTTTTCTATCGGACGGATGTCCGACCTTGAAGATCGCCGACAGGCTGACCTCGGCATGGAGGTTGAGATCCTTGGCCGCGGCATAGGGGGCGAGTATGTCGTAGACCCGCCCCTGCTCCACACTCATCAAAGGGATGGTCGTTACATTGCACCCGGTGAGCAGCCCATGATCGTCTTGCTGTTTCTTCGAAGATGACCTCACCGCAACGGATATCAGAACCAGACCGAGGCCCAAGCCGATCGCCACGAGCAGGATCGGGTTCGCAAACAGAAGATCGAGAAGATCGGGCACGGCACATCCTCGTGGTTCCGACCTTCTTTCTCATGAGACTTGGGCGACACGCGGGCCGATCGGTGAAAATCCGACGGCGTATGGCCTGCCCTAGGCCCCCACCCCGATCGGGCAGGTCACACCCGTGCCGCCGATGCCGCAGTAGCCGTTCGGGTTCTTCGACAGATACTGCTGATGGTAATCCTCGGCCGCATAGAAGGGCGGGGCGTCGACGATCTCGGTGGTGATGGCACCGTGGCCCGCGTCGCGCAGGCGAGGGGCCATTGCCGCTTCGGAGGCGAGGGCGGCCTGTTTCTGGTCGGGCGTGTAGGTGTAGATGCCGGAGCGATATTGCGTGCCCGCGTCGTTGCCCTGTCGCATGCCCTGCGTGGGGTCGTGGCCTTCCCAGAAGACGCGCAGCAGGTCTTCGTAGGACGTCACCGTCGGGTCGTAGATCACGCGTACGATCTCGTTGTGACCTGTCCGACCCGAGCAGACCTCATCGTACGTTGGGTTCGGGGTGTACCCGCCAGCGTAGCCGACGAGCGTCATATGAACCCCCGGCAGTTGCCAGAACATCCGCTCCACCCCCCAGAAACAGCCCATGCCGAACATCGCTTCGGCCATACCGTCGGGCACGTCGCTCGATAGGGGGGTGCCGAAGACGTGGTGCTCGCCCGTCAGGGGGATCGGGGTATCGCGGCCAGGCAGGGCTTCGGACTGCGCGACCATTTCGGATTTCTTGCGTTGGAAGAACATCATGTGGGGTCTCCTTTGGTGAATATATGGGGTCGTTACTCTGCGATAGCGAGGGGGCGCGACAGCATGGTCTCGTGCCCTTCGTGGGGATGGCGCGGCACGAGCAGTGACAGGCCGAAGGACGTGCCGGCCAGAAGGGCAGCGACGACGAAGACCGTGACCGGCGACGTCAGCCAAAGCAGGCCGAGTGCCACGGGCAGGAAGACGGCCGCGATATGGTTGATGGTAAAGGCCACGGCGGCGGTCGGGGCGATGTCGCCCGGTGCCGCGATCTTCTGGAAGTATGTCTTGATGGCGAGGGCCAGTGCGAAGAACACGTTGTTCGTCACGAACAGGGCCATGGCGATGCCGACGCCCCAGTCGAACACGTAAAGCCCGGCATAAAGGATGAACACGCACGTCAATCCGCCGTATTCGATCAGCAGGGCGGTGCGTTCACCAAAGCGCCCGACGGCCCGCCCGACCAGCGAGGCGGTCGCCATGTTGATCGCCAGCGTCGCCATGTAGAGCGCGGTCACCTGATGCACGCCGAGGCCGTAGCGTTCGACCATCATGAAACCCGCGAAGACCACGAAGATCTGCCGCCGCGCCCCGGACATGAATTGCAGCACATAATAAAGCCAGTACCGGCGGCGCAGGATCATCTTCTTGATCTGGGGGTGCGGTGCCTCGAACTGCGGATACGCCAGATGCGCAAAGATCGCGGCCAGCGCCGTGAACCCGCCGGCGATCCAATAGACCAGGTCATAGCTGAGATCGAAGGCCCGCCATGTCAGCACGATCAGGCCGTAGGCCAGAAACGTCGCCCCGGACCCGATGGCCAGAAGGGTGCCGAGCATCGCGGGGGCGCGCGCCTTGGGAAGCCATTGCAGCTGTAGCGATTGATTTACCGTCTCGTAGTAGTGAAAACCGATCGAAGAGATCAGGGTGATGGCCAGGATGCCGCCGAAGCTGGGAAATTGCGCCGTCAAAGCCGTCGCCGCCCCCAGCGTGAAAAGCGAGACGACCGCCAGGACCTGTTCGCGCATCACAAGGATCACGAGGATGACGCCGATGGCAAGGAAGCCGGGAATTTCGCGTACCGTGTGCAACGTGCCGATGTCGGCCCCGTCGAAGGCCGCCATTTCGACCACGAAATTATTGAGCAGCGCTGACCACGTGGCGAACGCCACCGGCATGATGAAGGCGAACAGCATCAGCAACGCATCCGGTCGCCGCCAGCGGGGCAGGGTATGGGCGTCGGCAAGAGGGAACGTGCGCATCATCAAGGCCTAAAGCCGACGTCCCGAAGCGTCCAGACCAACACGCGGGTGGAGCCCGTTAATTCCAATGTGAAAACCCCGCCCGGGCGTTGCCGGGCGGGGTCTTGATAACGGTTTTGGTCCGTTAGACGTGATCGTCGAGGCGGTCGCCGACCAAGGACTCCGGCTTGCCGGCGAAAGCACCACCACAGGCCGCGATCAGACCCAGCAGCGACGCGAGCGACAGCAGAAGGGCAGCCGTCGAGATGGCGTCGCTCGCAGCCTGCGCCGCTTCGGTGGCTTGCGTCTGAGCGGCCTGGAGAACGTCCTGCGCTTCGGCGAGGGCTTCGTTCGTGGTTTCCTCGATCTGGACGATCACCTGCTCGGCGTCTTCCGGTGTAATGCCCAGGCGGCGTTCGATCGTCGCCTTCGCCTCGGCGCGGTCCTCTTGCGAGATGATCGCGTTCGGGCCGCCGACCAAACGGTCGAAGAAGGCCGCGATGTCTTCATCGGCGTCGCCCGGCGTGCGTAGGACATCGGTCAGCGTCTGACCGGCTTCGGTCATGACGGCTTCCTGCTCCTGCTGGCTAAAGACGTTGCGGAAGGCGGCGGTCGCTTCCTGACGGATGTTTTGCTGCGTGATGCCTTGCTGACGCAGGCGCGCCTGAAACTCCTCGGGCAGGTCCTCGATCGAGACCGAGCTGGCGAGTTCACCCGGGTTGGGCAGATCGAAGTCGTCCGGCACTACGGCATCCCCGATGTCACCGGCCATGTCGACGGTGTTGTTCAGCAGGGTCGAGGTGGCACCGAAGATGGCACCCCCGCCACTTATCGCGGCCCAGGCGAGGAAGATCGAAGCCACCGACCAGACGGCGGCACCGTGCAACGCCGATGTGACGGGACGGGGAATACCGGCCAAGCGCGCGGCGACGTATCCGCCGACGGCCAGTGCGATCAGTTGCGAGACGACCAAATAGATCGCCGATCCGGTTCCGATACCTGCCACGGGATTGGCCTCATAGCCGGGATCGATCAGCGCGGTGCCGATCCCCAGGCCGAAGGTCGTAAACAGGATCATCAGCGCGACGGCGACGACGGCTCCGGCGAAGATGGCCCCCCACGACACGCGGGCGGCCGTACCAGCGGGTGCGCCCGCCATCGGGGTGGATGCAACGCGAACGTCAGACATATGCAGGTATCCTTGAAATGAATTGCGCGAACACAAAGTGCTGTATCCCCAACGATTTGACCCGCGCATGGTTCCCACTGTCCGGGCGTTCGTCGCCGGGACCCCTCCCCGCGACGTCAGCTGGCCAGGACGTTGCGGAACTGCCAAGGGTCGCTTTCGTCGATGTCCTCGGGAAAATGCTGCCACCGATCCTGCAGCGGGGTCCAGTCGGTATAATGCGCCTCGACCGGGCCGAGATACGGCGTCTGTATTTCCAGGCATCGGGCGTGGTCCATCTCGTCGGTTTCCACGATGCCCGCGTCGGGGTTTTCCAGCGCCCAGACCATTCCTGCCAGGACTGCGGATGTGACCTGCAATCCGGTGGCGTTCTGGTCGGGGGCGAGGCGCTTTGCCTCCGCGTTCGACAGGCGCGATCCGTACCAGAGCGCGTTCTTCGCGTGGCCGAAGATCAGCACGCCCAACTCGTCGATGCCCTCGACGATTTCATCTTCGGACAGGATGTGATGCTCGGTCTGTTGAACACCGGCGCCGAACATTTCGTGCAAGGACAGGACCGCGTCGTCGGCCGGGTGATAAGCATAGTGGCAGGTGGGACGATAGGCGGGCGACGATCCTTTGCCGACGGTATAGTAGTCGGCGATGCTGATCGCCTCGTTGTGGGTGACGAGGAAGCCGAATTGCGGGCCCGGCGTCGGACACCAGGTGTGGACGCGGGTGATCGCGCCAGGCCGGTTCAACCAGATCGCGGCCTGACATCCGGTGCCGTGGCGGCGAGCGTTTTCGGGAAACCATGTCTCATGCGTGCCCCAGCCCAATTCCGCGGGCTGAAACCCTTCGGCGATGAAGCCTTCGACCGACCATGTGTTGACGAAGGTGCCGCGCGGGCGCGGGGCCAGACGGGCCTGGGTGTCGCGCTCGGCGATGTGGATCCCCATGACGCCAAGCCCCTGCATCAGCTTCGCCCAATCGTCGCGGCCGGTGGGGGCCTCGGTCGTGTCGCCCAGATCGGCAGCCAGCCGCAGCAGGCCCGCCTTGACGAACCAACTGACCATACCCGGGTTCGCACCGCAGCAGGACACGGCCGTGGTGCCGCCGGGATTGGCCGCCTTTTCGTCGCGGACTTTCTGGCGCAGGGCGTAATTTGTCCGCTCCGCGTTGTCTTTGTCGTCGAAATAGAAGCCGGCCCAAGGCTCAACCACCGTGTCGATATAGGGCACGCCCCGGGCGCGGCAGTGCTTCATCAGATCGAGGCTGGAGGTGTCGACCGACAGGTTCACGACGAAGCCGGCCCCGGGGGTCATGACCTCGTCCAGAACCTCGCGGTAATTGTCGGGCGTCAGGGCGATCTGCTTGTGCGCGATTCCGCGTTCGGCAAGGTCCGCCGTGCCCGCGTCCCCCGGTTCGATGACGATGAATTTGTCGCGGTCGTAGTCGAAGTGCCGTTCCAGCAGCGGCAAGGTTCCGCGCCCGATGGATCCGAAGCCGATCATCACGACGGCACCCTCGATACGGGCATGGATGGGGTGATTGGCCATGTCGAACCTCCGTCGGTTGAATCTCTTGCTGGTGCTTAGACTGCCGTCGGCAAACCTAACAGACCCGAGATAAGAGCGGGATCGGAGCTGTGCAGAAACGACGCCATGCCACCGACGCAGAAGAATGCGAATACGAACCCGACGGCGAAAGGTCTGGTTCTGCGGAAGATCATCATCAGAGCGGAGATCAAGAGAGCGGCGATGCCGCTCAGTAGGGCGAGAACCATCAGGGCCATCTTGCCGGCGTAGGGGCCGGCCCGCTGGATCTGACCTGTCGCAAACTCGTAGTTGTCGTTGAGATAGACGAGCGCGGTCAGGGCAAGGATGCCGAACGTGGCCCCGATCAGGATTCCAAATGGTCGCATGGTCTGTCCCCGGGGCATTGAAACGAAAAGGGCGACCCGAAGGCCGCCCCAGTCGTTACTATGACTTTACGACAAAACTTAGTTCTGAGCGTAGTATTCGATGACCAGATTCGGCTCCATGACGGCGGCGTATGGCACGTCCGTCAGGCCGGGGGTGCGCACGAAGGTCGCGGTCAGCTTGGAGTGATCGGCCTCGACGTAGTCGGGGACGTCACGTTCGGCCAATTGGGTCGCTTCCAGGACGACGGCCAGCTGCTTGGACTTCTCGCGGACGCGGATCTCGTCGCCTTCCTTGACGCGGTAGGATGCGATGTTGACCTTCTTGCCGTTCACCTCGACGTGGCCGTGGTTCACGAACTGGCGGGCAGCGAAGATGGTCGGTACGAATTTGGCGCGGTACACGACGGCGTCCAGACGACGCTCCAGCAGGCCGATCAGGTTCTCGCCTGTGTCGCCCTTGACCCGTGCGGCCTCGGCGAAGATGCGCTTGAACTGCTTCTCGGTCAGGTCGCCGTAGTAGCCCTTGAGCTTCTGCTTGGCGCGCAGCTGCAGACCGAAGTCCGACAGCTTGCCCTTGCGGCGCTGACCGTGCTGGCCGGGGCCGTATTCGCGGCGGTTGACCGGCGACTTGGCGCGGCCCCAGATGTTTTCGCCCATGCGACGATCGAGTTTGTACTTGGCAGACGTGCGTTTGGTCACGGCTGATCTCCTTCCTGAAACCCCGAGGGGCGTGAAGGGCGTTGTCCTCTGGGCGATGCACACCCTGACAGGAGTCCCCTTGCGGGGCCCACCAACACCAATGAAGCGTCCCACTAGGCGGGGCGCGGCAGGGTGTCAACAGACAGGGTCAGGGACGTAGGTAGCGGGGTGCGCCGGCGTGCATCTGGATCGCAAGCTCGGCCGCAGAAAGACATCGGCGCGCGTGGGGACCATAGGCCGTGTCATCGATATCGATGCCGGGCACCCGGTCCAGCAGATCCTCCAGATCGCCGGGGTCGATATGCGTCAGATCTGCCTCGCCGGGGTGGAAGCTTTCGCACCACATTCCGTTCGCCCGCAGCACTTCGTGCCGGGCGGTCAGGATGTGCAGATAATGCGCATCCGTCGCGCCGTGGTCCACCGTCACGCGCCGATCGTCGATCAGGTGCTGCGCGCGGACCAGAACCTCGGGCGTGTTCCACAAGGCACGCGGCGCATCGCCCGAAAGCAGAATCTGATGGCCCGGAGAGAGGGTCAGATCGCCGTGCGTCCCGAAGGTGCCAGCGCGGATGCGGACCGGGCGCAGGGCGGGCATGGCGAACATGCGCGCGCCCGAAACCCGGCGCAGACCGACCCACACGATGTCCTGCGGACCGTTGTCGCGGGTAGTCACACGGTCGCCGGGATACAGATCTTCGACCGGACGAGGGCCTTCTGGCGTGTCGATCATCGTCCCGGCCGTGAAGCACAGCGTCTTTTTCTGCGATGCAGGGTCGGCCGGGGACGACGGAGACTGCACGATGCGCAGGTCTTTGTTCGGCGGCGGAAGACCGTCGTCGAATACCAAAAGCGCTTCCGAATGTCCGACGGGAACAAGACGGGCCGCCCAGCGTGTTTGCCCGTCGCTCACGATCAGGGCCTCCGGGTCTTCGGCGGAGTCCGTAAGGGTCAGGGGGACGGCGCTGCTGCCACGGCCACGGGTCAGTTTCGCGATAGTCTTGGGCGCGTTCGCCCGCAATTCCGCCTGGCCCTTCGCCCCGTCGAGCAGGAGGGCGGCGCGTGCACCGTCCAGCCGGATGGGCGTGCCGAACCAGCGAAAGGACGCATTGACGGAATAGGGCGTGCGGGCGGACGGAAAGTCTCCATCCACCCGCGCCTGAACTGTGGAAATGACTTGTGCCCCCGCACATGTCCCCAACATGCCCACCCCAATCTTACCGACTGTTTTTATTGTCGTTTTTCCGGCCACTGCTCGACCATGAGCGAGTTCTAGCCTATGCGCGAATCATAGGTCAAACACTGATTCGCATATGATTCGTTTTTTCCGAGATCGTGCCGATCGGGTCGGCGATTCCCGCCTATCGGAAGACCAGTGCCTCGGTATCGAAACCGTTGAAATCCAGCACTTCCAGTGCCGCGCGAAGGCGATCGACCGGTAAGCGCGGCGTTCTGTTCAGAATTTGACCACCTGCGCCGTCGGGCACAACCAGAACGGCAGTTCGGTAAGTCGTGTCTGTCCAAAGGACCCAGACGGAATGCGTTTCGGATCCTTCGGCCAAGGTCAGGCGACCCAGTGGGGAAACGGCGGCATCAAGGATCGACACCGGGCCATCCGGGCAACGCGCCGTCCGGCGCAGGGAATTCACGCCAGCCTCGAAGTGCAGCCGTGCGCCAGCGCATCCCCGGGTGCCGGGAAAACGCGCAACTTCGTACCAGTCGCCGGCAAAGCGTGTCGCGTCGAAATCGGCCTTGGAGGCGATCTGAACATTCTGGTCGCGGAACGTCGCGCGGGCGCCGGTTTCAACCGACGTCGGCTGACAGGCAACCAAGGCCACGACCAGGGCCGACAAGATCGCCATGCCCCTCATCTCGGCATCGGGATTTCGACCATCGGCGACCCGGCAAGAATGGCACGGGCGTTCGGGGCCATCAGGCGCGTCAGCGCGGGTTCGTGGCTGTGCAATCCGCCGGTGTAGGTGCCATAGGCGGGCAGGATCATCCGGCTGGCGTCGCGCAGGAAACAACGTCGCGACACCGCCCGCCCGCGCATCCGCAAACAGGCCTTTGGGTGGTAGTGTCCTGAGATTTCGGGGCCTGTTCCCCCTTGGGCGATGTGCCGGAAAGTGACATTGGCACAGGCGACGGCATCTGCCGCCTCTCCGCCGAGTCCGGTGGGAGCGGGGTCGTGATTGCCGGTCACCCAGGTCCAATCCCGTCCCGCGATCAGCTGTCTTATCCAGTCCAGATGCGCCGGGTGCAGGCGGGCCGCCGCCTCCATGTCGTCGAAGGTATCGCCAAGCGAGATGACGGCGCGGGGCCG
>NZ_CXSU01000012.1:123414-363668 GCF_001403795.1 Jannaschia donghaensis
CAGAGCACCGCCGCGCCGGGCGATGCGTTCTGATTTCCCCAAATGCAGATCACTGACCACCAGAACGCCTTCGCCCGGCCAGTGCAGCGCACCAGAGGCGCGGGCCACCATGGCGTGACCGGCGAAGGAGAAGGCATGACCGTCGTGCATGGTGCAGGTGAATCACGCGCGGGCACCGGGTTCAAGGCAATCCTCTTGGCGCGGTCAGTCCAGCGGCAGACCCGCCTCGGCCATCAGACGCTCCGCCTCTTCCTGCATCATCCGACCCTCTGCCTTGCCCTTGATCGGTACTTTTCCCATTTCAAGAAACAATGGCGCGGCCAAGGGTGAGACACGGTTCAGCGGAACATGATCGATGCGGTCGCCCACAGTGTCGAGCAGAAGTTCAACACGACCGAAATCGATATGCCCGCGCATCGCTTCTTCTTCGGTGATGCGCAGCATCAGGTGGTCGGGGTCGAACCGGTGCAGCGTGTCGTAGAGGATGTCCGACGAAAACGTGGCCTGCTTGCCTGACGCCCGCTTGCCGGGAAAATTACGGTCGATCAGGCCTGCGATGATCGCCGCATTGCGGAACGTCCGTTTCATCACCGCATTTCCCTGCAACCAACCGTCGAGCGCTTCCCGGATGCCGTCGTTCGCCAGCAGGGGGGCGACATCCGTCACGGGTTTGAGGCCCCAGATCAGGACAGCGTAATCCGTGGCCACGAAGCCAAGCGGGTCCAATCCCGCCTCCTCCATCCGCCGTGTCATCAAAAGTCCCAGCGTCTGCATCGCGTTGCGCCCGCAAAAACCATAGACGCAAAGGTGGTGTCGCCCGTCGCGCGGAAATGTCTCGGCCAGCAGGCGACCGGGTTCAGGCATGCGCGACCTTTCGACCTGCAGGTCCAGCCATTCGCGCGTGTGGTCGGGGAAGGCGGCGAAATCACCGGCGTGGAGAATGCGCTGGATGCGGTCGGCAAGATGCACCGACGTCGCCCATTTGTAGCCCATAAAGGTGGCGACCTTGGGCTCCTTGTTCGGGTTCGGGCTGACTTCGACGATCAATTCGCGCAGGCCCTCGAACCGCACGACCTTGCCGCCCATAAGGAACGTGTCGCCGCGCGTGAGTGTCGCGGCGAACCCCTCCTCGATCTCGCCCAGGGGCATTCCGCCGCGACCCTTGTAGCGGACCTTCAGCGTGTCGGTGTCGATGATCGTGCCCAGGTTCATGCGGATCTGGCGCGCCGCGCGCGGATCGCGCAGGCCCCAGGTGCCGTCGGCCCGCTGTTTCAATCGCTGGAAGCGGTCGTAGGCGCGCAGGGCGTATCCGCCGGTGGCGACGAAGTTCAGACAATCGTCGAATTCTGCGCGGGTCAGTGTTGAATAGGGCCCGACGCTGCGAATTTCGGCGAAGAGCACATCTTCGGCAAAATCCCCCGCGCAGGCGATGCAGGCGATATGCTGGCACAGAACATCGCGCGGACCGTCCAGCCGCAGATCACCGTCGAGCGTGCCGTCGCGCACCGCGTCCAGCGCGGCGACGCATTCGACCACCTCGAACCGATTGGCGGGCACGAGCCGAGCCTTCGACGGCGCATTGTATCGGTGATTGGCGCGACCGATCCGCTGCACCAGACTTTTTACTTTCTTGGGCGCGCCGATCTGGATCACCAGGTCGACGTCGCCCCAGTCGATCCCGAGATCCAGCGATCCGGTCGCAACGATGGCTTTCAGTTCCCCTGCAACCATCGCCGACTCGACCTTCAGGCGTGCCTCGCGCGACAGGGCTCCGTGGTGGATGCCGATGGGCAGGTCGTCTTCGTTGGCCAACCAGAGGTTGTGGAAAAAGATTTCCGCCTGCGCGCGGGTGTTATGGAAAATCAGCGTCGTGTTGTGCCGCTTCACCTCCTCCAGAACGTCGTGGATCGCGTATCGCCCGCCCGCACCGGCCCAAGGGGGCGCGTCGGTCGTGGACAGCATCGCGATATCGGGGGCCGGGCCGGGGTCGGCGTGCAGGATGGGACAGGGGTCAGGATGTCGGGCTAGGTAATGCGCAATCACGCCCGGATCATCGACCGTCGCGGAAAGGCCGACCCGTCGCAGGCCGGGGGCCAGCGTCTGCAACCGCGACAGGCAGAGCATCAGCTGATCGCCGCGCTTGCCTTCGGCAAGGGCGTGAATTTCGTCGATTATGATGCGCTTGAGGCCTGCAAAGGTCCGCGCCGCATCGGGGTAGGAGATCATCAGCGCCAGGCTTTCCGGTGTCGTCAGCAGAATGTCGGGCGGATCCGCCCGCTGTCGCTTGCGTTGTGTCTGGGAGGTGTCGCCTGTGCGGTCTTCCACCCGGATCGGCAGACCGGTCTCCTCGATTGGGCCACGCAGATTGCGTTTGATGTCGTTGGCCAGGGCCTTGAGGGGACTGACGTAAAGCGTGTGCAAACCCTCGTGCGTGCCGTCCGCAAGTTCGGTCAGGGTCGGCAGGAACCCCGCCATCGTCTTGCCGCCACCCGTGGGCGCAATCAGCAGCAGCGAGGGCTCGGCAGACCGGTCCAGCATGTCTTGTTGATGGGGATGCAGCGACCAACCGCGATCGGCGAAATAGCGGGTCAGGGGCGCGGGTAGGTCCATTGCGCGTAAGGTAACGCCGCGCCGCGCGATGAAAAGGGCAGACCCCGAAGGACCTGCCCTGATACCCGCCGAATTCGGTCAGCCTTGGGATGGATGAGAGGGTCGGCGGGATGCGTGCCGGCCGCAAAGACCGGGCCGTGCGTCAGCGTTCCGCAAGCTCCATTTCATAGAATGCGGTGATGCGTTCGGCTGCCAAGATTTCCATTTCCGCCATGGTCGCGGCGGGTGTTCCGGGAAGCGACCGATTGCGAATTGCCTGGCTTTCGGCGCGGACGCGGACCTGTGCGTCGAGCCCGGCCTTCAATTCCTCGGGGGTCATTTGTTCCGTGGACGCCAAGACCATCGGATGTACCGTCGTGGCATCGCAGCCGGACAGGCCGCAGGCCCTGTCAAGCGCATCCTGCAGCGCGCGCGCTTCGGGGCGATCGACGCGGGCGACGAATTCGATTTGGTCGAATTGGGACGGGTCCAGGGCCTCGCGCGCGTGGGAGCGGCCAGTGAGATCACCGGCGATCAGCAGACCTGCGGCGATGGAGCCACAGATCGCGGCGACGGGCATCAGAAGTTTCACCAGACGAATTGAACGGCGCGTGTCAACAGAATTTCCCATGGGGTGCCTTTGATACTGCTCTCACGCTTTTGGACGCGTGTTGAGAAACAGCTAAGGCTGAAATCGGGCGAAATTCGGGCAAGTTGCGGCACCGGTGCCACGTTCGATGTTTTGTCGGTGTCGACTGCTGTCCGGTCGAAGATTTGTCGACTTGGCGGGGCGATCCACCCCGGCCGCCCCGTTCCCCGGTGTCAGTGAATGATCTCGACTTCCTCGACGAAGAGGTTGGCCCAAGCGCGGTCGATCAATTCGGGCGTCATACGATAGGGCAAGCCCTCGAAATCACAGGCCGCCATCATTTGATCGATCAGAAAAACACCGTGGAAGTTGGCGTAGACGTTGTTGATTTCGGGGTATTTCTTTTTGAGCAGATGCAGAAGCGAGGCTTCATCCATCTCGAACTTCTTCTTCTTGGCGACCATGGCGAAAATCTTCAGGAACTCGGCCTGCGTGGGGCCATCGATCAGTACCTTGAAGAAGATCCGGCGCAGGGCAGCTTGGTCAAAGATCTTGTTGGGGTGGAAGTTGGTCGAGAACACCACGAGCGTGTCAAACGGCACCTCGAACTTCTCGCCAGATTGGAGGGCGAGGATGTCGTAACCCATCTCCATCGGAACGATCCAGCGGTTGATGATCTTCTGTGGTGGTTCAGCCTGACGGCCAAGGTCGTCCACGATGAAGACCCCACCCGACGACTTGAGCTGAAGGCTGGCCTGATAGGTCCGGGCGGTCGCGTTGTAGTTGAGGTCAAGCATGTCGAGCGACAGCTCGCCGCCCGTCATCACCGTGGGCCGCTGACACAGCAGATAGCGACGGTCAACGCGGGTGTTAACCTTGCGAAGTTCGCTCACGTCGGTTTCCTGTTTCACCGGGGTATGCACGATCGGATCGTAGAGCGTGATGACCTGGCCGGCGTATTCGATGGCGTGCGGGATCCAGATATTGTCGCCAAGTGCGGCACGGATACCTTCGGCGATCGACGACTTTCCGTTGCCGGGCGGGCCGTACATCAGCACCGACCGGCCCGATCCGACCGCTGGACCCAGTTGATCCAGCAGGGTGGGGGGCAGGATAAGGTGGCCCATCGACTTGATCAGAAGCTGTCGCGTGATGCGGATGTTCTTGACCGACTGGGCCCTGACCTGCGCCTTGTAGCGTTCCAGCGGAACGGGCATCGGCCCGTAGTATTCCGATTGGGCCAGCGCATCGCTGGCGCGGACCTTGCCCGTGTCGGTCAGCTGAAATCCCATTTCGCCGGACGAACCGGCGTGCATCGTGCCGGTTGCCTGCATCAGACCGGCGTCGCGGGCCTGGTCGATCAGCTGTTGCGTCAGGCCGGTCGTCAGGCAGATCGCCTCGGAAATTTCGCGCGTCGTTTCGACCGATTTGCGGAACACCGTCTTGAGAAGGATGTCGCGCAGCATTGTGCCGGTCAGGCCGGTGTCGATCAGGGTCCGGGGCTGCTCGGGGGCGGGGACGCCCATCGCAGCGGGATCGGGTCGCATATTCATGGGGCGGATCCTCTGGGTTCGTTTCGTCCTAGGGCAGGGGGGTTACGGTTTGCTGAAGACCCGGGTCAGGGGGCGAGCGCGCCGAACAGGAAATAGCTGGAGACCGTCGGGGCAAGCGCCAGGCCGAAAGGGACGTAGCCTTTGCGATCGTCCGCGAACCAGATCCAGTCGGGTTTGGATCGTCGCAAAGCGTTGCTTCGACGGGCGATGAACATTCCGATCAACAGGACAACGGACCAGATCGCGTAAAGCAGGGCGATTTCGCCGACATCCGACAAGGCCACGAACGGGGCCACAGCCGCGATGTATTTCGCGTCGCCCGCGCCCATCCCGATTGTCGCGGACAGTACGAAACACACGACCAGCACGACCACGAAATGCACATAGCGCCACGCATAATCGCCAAACGGCAGCAGGAAGAAACCGACCACCACGAAGATCGCCAGCATCGCGAGAACCGCTTCGTTCTTGATCTTCATGGACACAAGATCGGTCCAGATCACCCAGAACGTAACCGGAAGCGTGAGAAGGCCGAAGACGATTGCCTGTTTCTGCGTTATCGCGAGGTCGGATAGAAACTGCATCGACGCTTATCCGTTCAGGGCCTGAAGCGCGCGCACGGCGGCTTCGAAATGGCGCGGATGGGTGTCGATCGCGTCCTGCAGAAGGCTGCGACCGATGTCGACGTCGCCCTGCTTGATCGCGGCCAGGCCGCCTGTGTGCATCAGTTGCGCGCGTTCTTCCTGCGTCATCGGCACGATCGGCAGCGCATAGACGCGTCGGGCGGCACGGGCGAGGACGAGGTTGTTCTTGGCGGTGAACAGCTTCTCGTCGTATGTGATGGCTTCGATGAACAATCGCTCCGCCGCCTCCTCGTCGCCGCGGGTCAGCTTGGAATATCCCCAGTTGTTCATCACGCCGGCGGGGGTCGTCGTCAGACCGACAGCGGTTTCATAAAAACTGTCGGCCCGCGACCATTGCTGATTGCTGTCGGCGACCATCGCCTCCAGGCGGTAGCGGGCGAAGGTTTCATGGGTCGGCGGGATCGTGTCGAGCACGATCTTCGCGGCCGCCCAGTCCGAATTTCGGATCATGGCATCGGCCAGGAAGACGAGGTCTTCGCTGTTAGATTTTTCTGACGCAACAATCTTCTGCCACGCCTGTTTGCCTTCGGTGTTGCGTCCTGCCCTGATTAAGGCACCGGCCAGATCGCGCTGGCGCTCGATATCGTCGGGCTCCGCCTGAGCCTGACGCTGGAAGTAGGTTACTGCTTCGCGCGGATCGGCGACGGTCAGCATGATCTCTCGAATGCTGTCCGCTTCGGCGCGCGTGGCGCTGTTTACGGCACGGGTCACTTCAGACTGACCCATTTGGCCACAGGCCGACAGGGCAAAGGTCCCTCCCAAAAGGAGAGCTATAAAGCCAGGATGGCGCATTTTGCGTCCTTTTCTGCTCGAGGCCTTCGTTATTATTATGGGTACTGTCCGTCGGGGGAACTGAGGTCATAGACCCCGTTGTTCCTCCGCGTCAGCGTGAAGGCTTCATCTCGAGGCTGATCATAGGCAGCGTTTGAAATTTTTGCACCTGCAACGCGCAGGTTGTCGAGAATTTCCGGCGAGGGTTGCAATGCGAACGCAGTTTCGAAAACGCGCAGTGCCTCGCCGGTCTTGCCCTGCTCCAGAAGGGCCACGCCCAGATTGTTCCAAGCCTGTCCGTTGCGCGGCTCGGCCTCAACCACGTCGCGCAGCAGCCGTTCCGCCTGACCGAGTCGACCGAGCCGGATATTTGCCCCGGCCATGGCCCCCATGATCTCGGGTGTCAGGCCTTGGACGGAGGCGGCGCGGACATAGCTGTCGAGCGCCAGATCCGCTTCGCCCGCCGCCAACAGCCGGTCCCCCACGATCAGCGGATCGACGACATCGTCGCCACGCGCAAATCCCGGCGCGGTCAGCGGATCGTCGATCACCGCTCCGCGCGCCGCGATGCCGGACTGACACGCCGACAATATGGTCGCCATTAGCAGGAGGAGGGCAAAGCGCATCATCGTCAAAAGCCCGTATTCGTGCCCGAAAGCGCTTCGCCGATACCGTGCAGCGATGGACCAATCAGGATGATCAAAAGGGGCGGAACGCAGAACATCATCGTTCCCACGGTCAGTTTCGTGGGCAGGACGTTCGCCTTTTCCTCGGCGCGCATGACCCGCTTGTCCCGCATTTCGTCGGCATAGACGCGCAGAGCATCCGCGATCGAGGTGCCGAAACTCTGCGACTGGATCAACACGGTCACGAAGCTGGTAATATCGTTGATGTCGCAACGCTCGGCCATGGATCGCAGGACGGAAGGCTTGTCCTTGCCGGCCTTCATCTCCTGCGCGACCATCAGGAACTCACCGGCAAGTGCCGGATAGGACGGTTCGATTTCGGTGCCCATGCGGATGATCGACTGGTCGAGCGACTGACCGGCTTCGACGCAGACCAGCAGAAGGTCAAGCGCGTCGGGAAAGCCGTCTTGGATTTCGCCCTGGCGCTTGGCGACGCGCTTTTGCACCCAGTACTTCGGAGCGTAGTAGCCGACGGCCCCAGGGATCATCGTGTAAGCCAGCTTCATGTGAATGGGAACGTCATCGCCCGCCAGAACCAAGGTGTAGATTGCGCCCAACACCAGAAGGCCGATGCCCAGCAGGAACTGAGCCGCCGTCAGGGTCCGGACCGCATCCTTGTGGGGATAGCCCGCGCGGATCAGCAGAGTGCGCGTCGCAGAGGCCTGCTCCTCATCCGCAGGGTCGAGGTACTGGGCGTATTTTGCGAGATGTTCATTTCGCGTCCCGTGACGCGACAGTTGTTCGTTGCCGTCCTCATCATCCAGCAGGATGCCCTTCCGTTCCCGCGCGATGCGGTCCATCGGCTCCACCTTTTTGTGGAAGACCAGGGGCAGCATCATCAGTACGATCAGCAGCCCGGCCGCACCGGCGATGTAGATGAATGCGTCCGGACCTATCAGGTCGGTCAGCATGAGGGATATCTGATCGAACATATGGGCCTCAGACCTTGATATTGACCATCATGCGCATGAAGAACACGTTCACGATAAGGAACACGATCACCACGGCAGCGGCGGGGATAAAATAAGCAGTTTCGGAGACTTCCGAGTAGTAATCGGGCTTCATCACATTGATGCCGACCGCTGCCAGAACCGGGAAGGCCGACAGGAACACGCCAGACCATCGGGCTTCGGCGGTGATGGCCTTCACCTTGCGGAACAGCTTGAACCGGGCCCGGACGACGCGGGCCAAACCCTCGAGGATCTCGGCGAGGTTTCCGCCTGATTTTTGCTGGATGGCCACCGCCACGGCAAGAAAGCGAAGGTCCTGCAATTCGACCCGTTCGGCCAGTGCACGCAGCGCCTCGGGCACGTCGCGACCATAGGCGGCCTCGTCTGCGATGAACCCCATCTCGGAGCCGAGCGGATCGGCGATTTCCTTCGCGACGATGCCGATGGCCGAATTGAGCGGGTGGCCGACGCGCAGGGACCGCACGATCAGCTCGACCGCGTCGGGCAGCTGCTCCTCCATCAAGGCGAGACGTTTTTTGGCCTGGCCATTAACCCAGAAGTAAACACCGCCAATCCCGATGAAGAGTGACAGAGGGATACGGATCAGCATCGCGGCCTGTGTCAGGAACGTCATCAGGAAGAATGACATGAAGACCATCAGAACCATAACGCCAATCAGCATGCCCGGCGTGAAGGCGAGATTCGCCTTCTGCGCCTTTTCGGCCAGGATTGAATAGAGCGGAATGGATTTCGCGCCATCGTGCTGCGACATCTCCTTGCGCAGCTGGGCCATCACCTCATCGCGAGTCTGACCCTTTTCCAGCATTTCCAGACGCCGGTTCACGCGGTTGTTCAGCTTGATCGATTTGCCGAAGATCAGCATGTAGATGCCGCCGATCGACAGGAAGACCGCGCCGAAAATCGCGATATAGATCAGCGGTTCGATGGACAGTTCCATGGATCAGTTCCCCTGTGGTTCGTAGATGGAGGCGGGCAGGTCGTAGCCCCACGCTTTGAAGCGGTCGGAGTAGTGGCTGCGGATGCCGGTACCGGTGAAACGTCCGATGATCTTGCCGTCTTCCTGCAGACCCAATCGTTCGTAGCGGAAGATTTCCTGCAAGGTGATGACCTCGCCCTCCATCCCAGTCACTTCCGTGATCGAGACCATTCGACGAGAGCCGTCCTGCAGGCGCGACGCCTGCACGATCAGGTTAACAGCCGAGGAGATCTGGGCGCGGACCGCCTTGAGCGGCATCTCGATACCGGCCATCGCAACCATGTTTTCCAGGCGCGAAATGCCATCGCGTGCGTTGTTGGCGTGGATCGTGGTCATCGATCCGTCGTGACCGGTGTTCATGGCCTGCAACATGTCGATAACTTCCTCGCCGCGCGTTTCGCCGACGATGATACGGTCGGGGCGCATCCGCAGGGCGTTGCGCAGACAGTCGCGTTGGGTCACGGCACCCTTGCCCTCGACGTTGGGCGGGCGGCTTTCCATCCGGCCCACGTGGGCTTGCTGGAGTTGAAGTTCGGCTGTGTCCTCGATCGTCAACACGCGCTCGGTGTTGCCGATGAAGGACGACAACGCATTGAGAGTGGTCGTCTTGCCCGAACCGGTTCCGCCCGACACGATGACATTCAGTCGGCAGGCCACGGCGGCCTGAAGGTAGGTGGCCATCTCTTCGGTGAACGCACCGAAGTTCACCAGGTCGTCGACGGCCAGCTTCTCCTTCTTGAACTTACGAATGGAGACGAGCGATCCGTCCACGGCGACCGGGGGGACCATCGCGTTGAAACGAGAGCCATCCTTCAGGCGGGCGTCGACATAGGGGTTCGATTCGTCGACGCGACGTCCCACGGCCGAGACGATCTTGTCGATGATCCGCATCAAATGCTTTTCGTCCTTGAAGCGGATTTCCGATTTCTGCAGCTTACCCTCGCGTTCGATGAAGATCGAATGCGGGCCGTTTACCAGAATGTCGTTAACACTCTCGTCCTTAAGAAGCGGCTCCAGCGGACCAAGGCCCATCACTTCGTCGAAGAGTTCGCTATTGAGCGTGTCGCGATCTTCGCGGCCAAGGACCACGCCCATGTCCGAAAGCTCTTCGGAAGTGATCGACACGATCTCGCCGCGCAGGGCCGTCGGATCGGCCTTTTCGATCGCTGCGAGATTCAGGTTGTCGAGCAACCTGTGGTGCATCTCGGTCTTCAACTCCTCGATCCGTTCGCGGCGCTTGAGGTCCTTGTCCGGCGGTGCGGGTGTCGCAGCCTTTGGCTTTGGGGCGGGGTCTGCCGCAGCAGGGGCCTTCGCCGGAACGGTGGGCTTGGCCAAGTTTTCGGTATCGTCGGCAGACGTTGCCCCGATTGGCTTTGCGCCCTCGATCTGGGGCTTTTTGTAACGTGAAAACACTTAACTGATCCTCTTGGGCTATCAGCCGAACTTCAGGCCGAAGATCGCCTTCTTGGCGGATTTCTTGGCAGTGGCCGGGGCGGCCCCGGTGGTGATCGCTTCGCGTGCATCCAGAAGGCTGGTTGCCAATTTCTGGATTTCCTTCGTCAGGGGGTTACGCGGGGCCAGGGTGCTCAGCGGGACGGCCTGATCGTTGATTTCGGTCACCTGCTTACCGCCGTCGGGCAGCACAGCGTGGAACTTTACGTCCAGGCTATCGGCCATCTTGTCGACGCGGGTCTTGCCGCTCATATCCATTTTGCCGGGTCCGCGATTCAGCACGAAAGCCATGCGTTCGACCGGAAGCCCTTCGGATTTCAGAAGTTTTTGGAACCGCATGGCGTTCTGCGCCGACCGCACCTCCAGACTGCACATTACGAAATAGAGGTCCGACTGGCTCAGCACCGTGTCTGTCCAGCCTGTGATCGTCCCCGGCATGTCGACGATCACGATGTCGAAACAGGCCCGGGCAAGCGTCAGAAGTCCGATGACGTCTTCCGGTCCGATCAGGTCGAGCGGAAGGATGTCGGCGGGCGATGTGAAGACGCTGACTTTGTCCTTGTAGGTGCGCAGCGCTTGGCGGAAAGCCTGTTCGTCCATGGAGGATACGTCGGACAGGATTTCGAGGATCATCGGCTTGCGGGGCAGATCCAGATAGGTCGCGACCGATCCAAATTGCAGGCCCAGATCAATGACGCAGATCTTGGGCGCGTCGGTCTTGCTCGAATTGGCCAGCTCCCACGCCAGGTTCACGGCCATCGTCGTCGCACCGTCCCCGCCGGCGGCAGACTGGACTGCGAAAATTGCGCCGTTGCTCCGGCCGCCACCGCCCCCCGTCGTCGCAGCAGGCAACTGTGGCTTCTCGGTTTCCACATCGACGACGTCGCCCATCTCGGCTCCGGCGCGTTTGAGGATTTCGGCGTTGTCAGCGCCCTCATGCGAATTCAGACGTGCAACGGCGTCGGACAATGCCGCTTCGGGCAGGGGATAAGGCGCAAAATCGTCGGCACCAGCGCGCAGCAATTCGTGCAGGGACATCGGTCCCAGCCCATCGGCCACAAGAATAACCTTCAGACCGATCCGTTTGGCCTGTCGCGTTATGTCGGCGACCAGCGGCAGCCGGTCCTCGTCGTCGGTATCGACGGCGATTACTATGAATTCCAGTTTTTCGGCTTCGTCCTGACGCAGAAAGGCGCTGGCTTCCGTGAAGTTGAGATCGCCCCAGGCCTCGCCGAGTTCGGCTTCCATGTCTTCGATCAGCAGGTCGAATTCCTGCACGTCACGCGACACCGTGACCGCGCGAAGCGGTTCGGGCTCGGGGAGGAGAGCAAGGTTGCTGGCCATCTGATATCACCACACGTTCATTCGGCGCCCCTTCGGGGCAGGTATCTCGACCCCGTATTGGGACCGGTGGGGGCCTCGCGCTGGCCGAAAATCCGGCGGGTCGGCCATCGGAGGAATGCCCCCTTACTGCCCGTTCTGACCGGCAATTCAGGCAACAATTGGACCAGAAAGATGAAATTATCGGAAACAAGCGCACCAAAACATGGCGAATGGGACTCACCTGCGGCGCGTACAAAATCGGCCCCGAACTAAGGTCCGGGGCCGATCTTGTCGCTGTGGATCCGGGCGAGGCGAACCCCGAAACCGGTCGACTTGTATAATCTATTCTGCACTGACCTGTGTGATCTCACCGCGCCCGCTGGCCGCCTGTACGTATCCGCGGTAGATGATCTGCCCGTATTTCCCGTCAAGGACCAACGGGTTGTCGGCGACGAAGCCGGAGACCTCGGTCACGGTTCTGCGATTCGCCCGCTCGGGCGATTGCGTTGGTACCAGCGGACGCGTCTCGCCGAAGCTCACCAAAGCGGCCAGGCGTGTGCTCGCCACACCGCGCTGGCCTAGATATGCGACGGCAGCGCGTGCCCGGCGCAGACCCAGTGCCTTATTGGCGGCGTTCGAGCCGACCTTGTCTGTATGACCGTACACGCTGAAGCGCACTTCGGGGAAGTTGCGCATGAAGTCGGCCTGCTGATCGAGGATCGCTCGCGCCGTCGCGTCGAGCGCGTCGCTCGCGAAGGCGAAGTTGATCGTCGAGGGGACCTCTGCGGCGAACCGCGCACCCAAATGGCTCAACGCCGGGGCTTCGCCGTTCATGACCAGCATGTTCCGCATCGTCGGGTCGCCGAAGCCACCTTCGTCAATCGCGGCGCCGGCCTCGCTGTTGTAGCGCGGGTCGGTGCAGGCGGTGAGCGCACCGGCGGCAAGGCCGGTGAGCAGGGTGCGCCGGGTGATCGAAATTCTGCTCATCATATCACTCCAACACATAGCCATAGTTGCCTGAGAAATCCTGCTCTGCGGCATCGCCGCCCCGGGTGGACGCGCGGGTGCGGGTCTGACCGCCGATGTCGCGACCGTAAAGGAACAATTCGTTTTCGGACGGCGGACGGATGCGATCGGTCGGAACGGCCAGGGCCGCGCCGGATGTCGGCTGCACCAGGTGTGCTGTCACGATGATGACAAGCTCCGTCTGTCGCCGCTGGTACCCGGCCGACCGAAACAGCGCGCCAAGTATCGGCAGGTCGCCCAAAAGCGGCACCTGATTGATGCTGTCGGAAAAGTCATCTTGCAGAATGCCTGCAATCGCAAAGCTTTGACCGTCGCGCAGTTCCACCGTGGTGGCGGCCCGACGCGTCGTTATGGACGGAACCAGTGCTCCGCCGATGTTCGTTGCGTCCGCACCGGTATCGATTGAGGACACTTGGCTTTCAAGGACGAGGTTGATGATGTCATCGTCAACGACGGTCGGGGTGAAGTTCAACACCACACCGATTTCGCGAAAGTCGACACCCACGTTTCCTTCGTCGTCGATCGACGGGATCGGGATCTCGCTGCCGGCCAGAAAGCTGGCGAGCTGACCCGAAAGGGCGGTCAGGTTCGGCTCGGACAGGGTCCGAGCAACGCCGCGCTCTTCCAGGGCGGACAACAGAACATCGAAATTGGCGGAGCCGACGCCAAAGGAGACGGCCAGTGCGCCCGCCGCGTTGGCGACAGTCGTACCGCTTCCCGTCAACAATGTTGCGTCGGTACCGGAGACGTCGAACGATGCGCCCAGCTGCTTGGAAACCGAGCGCGCCATTTCAGCAAACCGGACCTTTAGCTGTACTTGCTGCGTGCCGCCAACGCTCATCAGGTTCAAGACCCGCTCTGGCGCGTAACGCTCCGCGATTTCAAGGGCTTGATCGACTTTTTGGATCGAAGAGACGATGCCCGACAGGACGATGCCGTCGTTTGCCGTGCGCACTTCAATATGTTCGCTGGGCATCAACTCGCGCAGACGCTCCTTGAATTCGGCGATGTCGGGGGTGACCTGCACCTCGACATTGGTGATCAGCCGCCCGTCAGGCCCTAGAAGCGTCAGCGTCGTACGCCCCGGCAATTTGCCCAGGACATAGACGGTCCGCTCCGACAGGGTCGCGATGTCCGCGATCTGAGGGTTAGCGACGGAAAGTTCCGCGAAGGGAACGTCGGATTCCAGAACGATCGCGCGGTTCAGTGGAACCCGCAGCGCCGTCTGTGTCCTGCCCTCGCTGATTTGAAGTGTCTGAGCGTAAGCACCCGCGACCGGAGCGCCGGATGCCAGCACCCCGAGCAGTGCTGCCCGTAGGATCGTACGATAATTCATTGTGACCTGCCTCTCTGATCACGCTGCCCAAATCCGGCGGATCTTGCGCCCGCGTCTCGGCAAAGATGTCAGACTCGCATGTTTTTGCAACGGCTTCGGTCCATTCGTCGCGCTTTCCAAGCCAATTGGACACAGTTCGCCTCTTTTGCGTCACAATTCTAATAGGCAGCGACCGCATGTGATGGAGGCAAACAGTGGAAGCCGCACCCACTGGGCACGGCTTCGAGTCTGTCTAGCGCGGAGCGGGGTGTTGCGACCGTCAGCCGTCTTGCGGGCAGGGTATCTGGATCCGCGCCACTTCACCACCTTTGCGGGTTCGGACCGAACACGTCTCCTGTCGTTCGACGACAGGGGCCTGTTCCTTGGGGCCGAGGATTTCGGCAAGCGTCGCCTCCACGGTGGGCGACTGCGTGTCGTCGCGCACGCCGACCAGCGCGAGTGTCAGCCGTCCGGTGGCCTGCGCCTGCGCCAGTTTGGCGACTTCGGCTGGGGTGACTTCGACAGTGATGTTGCGTGCGATCGTGGGGCTGTTGCGCTCCTCGTCGGTCTGCTGGTCGATCGCGATCAGGGGCAAGTTCGCGTGGATCAAGCGGGTCACGCCGCCGGTGGAGCTTCCACCGGTCCAGTAGACGTCGACCCGGTCGCCGGGACGCAGGAAGCCTGACACCCCCGAGTTTACATCCACTTGCAGGGTAAAGGCGCGCATCCCTTTGGTCAGCGCGGCAGCCAAGCCGGCCTCTTGTCCGGGCTGCGTGACTTTCGTTAGCAAGATCGGTTCGTCCCGCTCCATCACGCGTAGCACGGTCCGTTGACCATCATCGTCGGTGGGGAAGATCGCGTCGAGGGTGTCGAACGTGCCGGCCGGGACGGCGTCTTCGGGCCAAGATACGGCACGCACGTCATCGGGTCGCAGGATGTCGCCGTATCGCAGCTGGCGCTTGACGACATAAACATCGCGAACCGGCACGATGGCGGATTGGCTTTGGTTGAGGGCGTTCTGATACTGATCGAACCGCCCCTTGGCAGTGTTGATGGCAAAGCCGGCCAGGCCGAGGCCCACCAGCAGAAGAAGGCCAAAGATAAGGCGCATCGGATTCATCCTTGTTAAAACTCACGGCCCGCGTATCTGCGAGCGATCGTTTCCGTTCTGGTGCCGGAATACGGCAAGACCATGGACGTCTGCGGGTTATCCCATGGCCGTCTTAAATGCGGGTTAAGAACGAGAAACGCCCCGGCCGTAAGGGCGGGGCGTTTCGGACCGGTCGATCAGCGACGTCTTCGCCGAAACGATCTTACGGCGTGGTGGTGGGGGCCGGCGTACCCGTTGCGTCCGTGTTGGTGGCGAAGATCGTAGCCGAGTTGTTGGGCTCGATGTCGGCCAGGCCGGTCGCGATGTCGGTGGACAGGTTCTCGATGCCGCCGGAGACGACCGACATGACAGCCAGACCCAGACCGACGAGGGCGGCGGTCAGCACGACCCAGTCGACGGTGACGGCGCCGGATTCGTCGTTGATGAAGGTGTTGATGTTGTTCAGCATAGTCTCGTTCCTTGGTAAGTTACGCTTCGTTTGTCGTCGGGCCGTTTCGCCCTTTCGATGAAGCTGTTTTCCCCCGGAAAGGCGGCGGGAATGAGACAGGGGCGGGACATGTCCGTGGAAATACACAGGTCAAATCGCGATGGAAATTTCCCAAGCAATTGATTTTATTGAGTCGGCAAGTCAGGCGGATCGGTTTTCTCGCACGCCGGTCCGTTAGTCGCGATGCCAGCAATCGATTCCGTGGACCCTGACGTGTTGACCACGCGGGCGGCAGGAATCGTCTGTGGTCTCCGCACTTACGCTGGGCCGGTGAAAACGGAAGCCTTCAAATTAGAAGGATCCTTCGCACCGGGACGCGGTGCCGCCGCTTCGTTCGAACGAAGTGAGGGTCGCGCCTGCCAGCACGACCCTCTGTCCCTCGGTCGAACCGATGGAAGCTTGGTGACGTTTCCCTCGTTATCCTTTCCGTCTGCCAACGGATCGGTGGGGACTGCTCGATCGTCACGGTCCTTGCCCGACTGTGTCGGTGCTTGTTTTTGATCCGGTGCCGGGGCGGTCTGCCGTCGCCGTCGTCAGCGGATGAAATCGGTATGGTGGCCAAATGCGGCAAGATCGTGTCGCATTTCGTTCAAATTGCGGACAATGCCGAATTCATTGAAGATTAAGGTGTTGCCGGCAACAACATTGGGACCGGCATGTGCGATCGGCGCGGCACGAACGGCTGCATTCGGGCCGACCCGCGGCAATTGTCACAGATCGACAACGACATGCGGCCCGGCGGATGACAGATCCGTCGGGAACATGGCACACCGGATCCAATAATAGCCCAAACGGCAAAAGAGCAGTCGGACATGAACATCATATTCTCCATCTCTCTCGTTGGCGCGCTCGCCCTCGTGATGCCGACGGCTCCGGCGCACGCGGAATTCACCTTCAAGCGCGTGAAGCCGCCCTCCAACTCGTCCTCCGGCAGCCGTATAAACGTGCAGATCGGCGCAGATACCTACCGCGAGCAGCTGGCCCCCGCGGGCGCGCCACGGCCCGGCGCGCCGCAGTCCCCCGGTGACGCGGCCGCTCGCACAGCCCCATCGGAGCAGAAGGCAGGACGCTCCGATCATCAGGCGTGGTTCTGGTCCGCCGTCTCACCCAGCATCGAACGGACGCCGGGTCGTTTCCTGAAGGCGACGCAGGTTGCCGCCCGCCCCCCCGAAAGCAGCGGCATCCGCGCGCCGTCCCTGCAGCAACTTCAGGGCATCGCGAAGGTTCACGGGCGGGAGATTCTGGCGCGTTCGGTCGGGACCCGCGTGTCCCCGGCGCTCGTCCTGGCGCTCATCTCGGTGGAATCGGGTGGGCGCGTTACTGCCGTAAGCAACAAAGGGGCCCAAGGTCTCATGCAGCTGATCCCCGCGACGGCCGAACGGTTCGGCATCAGCAATCCCAACGATCCGTCGCAGAACATCCGCGCGGGCATCGCATACCTGGACTGGCTGATGGAGGAATTCGGGGGCGATCCGGTTCTTGCACTCGCCGGATACAACGCGGGCGAGGGGGCTGTGCAGCGCAATGACGGTGTGCCGCCCTACGCCGAGACACGCGCCTATGTGCCCAAGGTGCTGGCCGCCTGGAATGTCGCGCGCCAGATGTGCATGACCCCACCGGTCCTGCCGGGCGACGGCTGTGTGTTCAATCCGACGCTGACCGACTCCTGATCGTATGGGGGCGCATCACTCGATGACATCGGCCCATTCAGGATGCTTGCGCGCCTGCGCCTTGACGAAGGGGCAAAGCGCGATCACGCGCAGGCCTTCGGCGCGCATGTCCGCGACCATTCTCTGAGCCAGTGCCAGCCCGACGTTCTGGCCGCGAAAGGCATCGGGCACGCCGGTATGGTCCACGATGATCTTGGTTTGGCCCAAGCGGGAATAGGTCATCTCGGCCTCGATCCCTGCGTGACGGTAGATCCAGCGCCCGCCGCTGTCTCCGTCTTCGCGATCAATCGTGCCGGGAAGGTCGGTCACGCGACCAGCGTCGCTTCGGTCAGCGATCGCACTTCGTCTTCGGTCACGCCGTCGGCCAGTTCGACGATCCGCAATCCGCCATCGACGACATCCAGAACGCCCAGGTTGGTGATGATCCGGTCCACCACCGCCTGACCGGTCAATGGCAGGGTGCATTCCTTGAGAACCTTGGATTGTCCATGCTTGTTGGCATGGTCCATCACGACGACGACGCGGCCGACACCGGCCACCAGATCCATCGCGCCGCCCATCCCCTTGACCAGCTTGCCGGGGATCATCCAGTTCGCCAGATCACCGTTTTCGGCCACTTCCATCGCGCCCAGGATCGCCATTGCGATCTTGCCGCCCCGGATCATGCCGAAAGACTGCGCGCTGTCGAAATATGCGGTCTGCGGCAATTCGGTGATGGTCTGCTTGCCCGCGTTGATCAGATCGGCGTCTTCCTGGCCTTCGATCGGGAAGGGGCCCATGCCCAGCATTCCATTCTCGGATTGCAGCGTGACTTCGATCCCTTCGGGGATGTAGTTCGACACCAGCGTCGGAATTCCGATGCCCAGGTTCACATACCAGCCGTCCTGAAGTTCCTGCGCGGCTCGCGCGGCCATCTGATTGCGATCCCAGGGCATGTCTCGTCCTTCATGTGCGCGGCGCGGTCGGCCAGTCGTCGGATCCGTCCTGCGCCAGTTTCAGGTCTGCGTAAAGTCAGACGTCGGCGATTCCGGCAGGCACGTCGAGCATCACGACCGTACCGGCGGCCCCGCGGACCGGCGTAATCGTCGCATCCAGACCGTCTGTCAGGGTCGAGATCAGGCGTCCCCCGATGGTCGTCAGATCCGGGAAAGCGGCGTTCGACGGCAGGCCGACGCCATCGTCAGTGACCACCAATCGCAAGCCGCCCGCGGCCAGCCGCGAAATACGAAGCTCCACCATGCCCTCGTCCATGCGGTCGAACGCGTGATGAAAGGCGTTGAACAGGACTTCGGACAGCAACAGCGAAATACGGACGGCGGCTTCCAGGTTCACCTCCGCGCCTTCGATGGCCTGCTGGTAGCGGATGCCGGGGCGACCCTCTTCGGACGCAATGGAGGCCGCAACACGACTGATGAGCCCACCCAGGTCGATGCCGTGGGAAAGGCGGCCAAGGCTGTCCGACAACGCCATGGATTCGTAGACAAGCTGCATGCATTCCATGCGGCGGGTCATCGCCTCGAATTCGATCGGCTCGCCGGTCTCGCCGGCCTCCCCAATGCCGCGCAGGACGAAGGACAGGTCTTCCTGCACGCGCGACTGGATCGCCGTCAGTTGCTCGTTGAGTTCTTTATCCTCGATCTCATTGGCCGTCAGCGGCTTCTGAATGCCCAGGTAATACATGACGTCGCCGTTGCCATCCATGATCGGTGCGATTACCAGCCGATTGACGAAGGGCCGTCCGTCGGCGCGGTAATTCTGGATGTCGACGCTGACATCGCGACCGTCGGAAACCGCTTGGCGCAAGGTATCCACGTCCGCTTTCTTGGTCTTGTCGCCCTGCAGGAACCGGCAATTGCGCCCGATCACCGCCGACCGCGAATAGCCTGTCACCCGCTCGAACGCGGCGTTGACGTAGACGATGGGATTATCTTCGACGCGCGGGTCGGTCAGCACCATCGCCACCTTGACCCGGCTGAATCCGGCAAGGGCATCCTCCTCGCCCATCACCGCGCTCAGCTTGCGTTTGGGTTGTGCCACCTCGCGCAAGAAGCTTCCGGTCCGGCGCGCCTGGGGGGCACCGCTTTTCATATCGTCGTGGTCGTTCATCAGGTCGTTCCTCCTGCGATACGGCCCGTCCGACGATGGGGGTACCCCATATATCCGTCGGTCATTTCCCCCGGATCCCGATCCGGCGGGGGGCGTCGATAATTTTTTCCGCCGGATTGTCCCGACGAACCGTCCGGTCGTGGCGCGTCGCGTCAGGCGGCGCGCGTCGTTCGCTGTTCGATCCGTTTTTCGTGTGCGCCCTCGATCAGGCGCGTCACGTAAATGCCCGGCAGGTGGATACCGTCCGGGTCCAGCGATCCCGTCGGGACGATCTCCTCGACCTCCGCGATGCAGATCTTACCGCACATCGCGGCCGGCGGGTTGAAGTTGCGTGCAGTCTTCCGAAACACGAGGTTGCCCGTCGCATCCGCCTTCCACGCCTTCACGATGGACAGGTCGGCGAAGATGCCTTCCTCCAGGATGTAGGTTTCGGCCGCGCCGTCCGGCCCGGTGGGGAAATCCTTGTGTTCCTTGCCGTCGGCGATGACCGTGCCCACTCCCGTCTTGGTATAGAAGCCCGGAATACCGCAGCCGCCCGCCCGCATCCGTTCGGCCAGGGTGCCTTGCGGATTGAACTCCAGCTCCAACTCGCCGGACAGATACTGCCGCATGAATTCCGCGTTCTCGCCGACGTAGGAGGAGATCATCTTCTTGACCTGACGTGACTGCAGCAAGATGCCGATACCGAAGTCATCGACGCCGGCATTGTTGGACGCGAAGATCAGATCTTTCGTTCCCGCATCCTTGATCGCCTGAAGCAGAAGTTCGGGAATTCCGCAAAGGCCGAAGCCGCCCGCAGCGATCATCATCCCGTCATGAAGAACACCGTCGAGCGCATCTGCCGCCGATCCATATATTTTCTTCATGTGTCCCCCCGGCATGCAACTGTACACGAACGCTACCCGCCTGTTTCCCGTATTTCAATCGCTTAGGTCCGGCGATGTCGCAAACGTCGCGGGGGTGCCGGGCCATCGTCCGCAGCCGTAAAATTCAGGCCCCGCCCTGCGACAAAAAAGGGGCGACCGAAGCCGCCCCGCATTATTCGCCGATCCGTCCCGATGGGCTGTCAGAGGTCGGGATAGATCGGAAAGCGACCGCACAGGTCCTGCACCTTGGCGCGCACCGATGCCTCGACCTCAGCGTTACCCTCTATCCCGTTCGCGGCCAGCCCGTCCACGACCTCCACGATCAAATCCGCGATCAGCCGGAACTCCGGCTCCGCAAAGCCGCGTGTCGTGCCGGCCGGGGTGCCCAGGCGGATGCCGCTCGTCACCATCGGCTTCTCGTCGTCGAAGGGAATGCCGTTTTTGTTACAGGTGATATGCGCCCGTCCCAGCGCCGCTTCGGTCGCGTTGCCCTTCACGCCCTTGGGGCGCAGGTCCACCAGCATCAGATGCGTGTCGGTTCCCCCGGTCACGATATCGAGGCCACCCTTCATCAACTGATCAGCCAGCGCCTGGGCGTTCTTGATCACTTGCGTCTGATAATCCTTGAAACCCGGACGCAGCGCCTCGCCGAAGGCGACGGCCTTCGCGGCGATCACATGCATCAGCGGGCCACCCTGGATGCCGGGGAAAATCGCGGAATTCACCTTTTTCGCAATGGCCTCGTCATCGGTCAGGATCATGCCGCCGCGCGGACCGCGCAGCGTCTTGTGCGTGGTTGTGGTCGCCACATGGGCATGGGGAAAGGGGCTTGGATAATGCCCGGAGGCGACCAGTCCCGCGAAATGCGCCATGTCCACCAGCAGGACCGCCCCGACCGAATCGGCGATCTGCCGCATCCGGGCGAAATCGATGACGCGCGGAATGGCCGATCCCCCGGCGATGATCATCTTGGGCGAATGTTCGGTCGCAAGGGCCTGAACCTCGTCGTAATCCAGCAGAAGGTCGTCCTTGCGCACGCCGTACTGCACCGCATTGAACCATTTTCCCGATTGATTTGGCTTGGCCCCATGGGTCAGGTGCCCGCCGGCATCCAGGCTCATCCCAAGGATGGTGTCGCCTGGCTGCAGCAACGCGGTGAAAACACCCTGGTTCGCCTGGCTGCCGGAATTGGGCTGAACGTTGGCGAAGCCGCAACCGAACAGCTGCTTGGCGCGGTCAATGGCCAGGTTCTCGGCGATGTCGACATACTGGCAGCCGCCGTAGTAGCGGCGGCCGGGGTAACCTTCGGCGTATTTATTGGTCATCACGCCGCCCTGCGCCTCCATTACGGCGCGGCTGACGATGTTCTCGGATGCGATCAGTTCGATCTCGTCGCGCTGACGGCCCAATTCCAGATGTGTCGCCTCGGCGATTTCGGGATCGGTATCCGCAAGCGATGCGGAGAAGAAGTTCGGGTCGCGGTGGGGGGCGTTCATGGCACGTCTCCGGCGTTTGGGGCTGGTTGCGGGCGTCATACCCCTGTCGCGAGCACGATGAAAGCGGCCAAAGCGGCGCAGGAGCTTTCGGCCGCGACCTTGTGTTTCCGGGTCCGTCGCGCCAACCCTTTTCGCAATCCCGAGGAAACCCATGCCCCGCGTCCAGAACATCGCCTTTCTCGCCTCCGACACATCCGAGGCCCGGACCGCCCTCGATCGCCTGACAGATCGTTACGGGAACGTTCCGGTGGCCGAGGCACGGATCATCGTGGCGCTGGGCGGCGACGGCTTCATGCTGGAGACGTTGCACGCCACGATGGACATCGACGCGCCCGTCTATGGCATGAACCGCGGCACCGTCGGATTTCTGATGAACGACTACCGGGAGACCGGGCTGACGGGTCGTCTGGACCGCGCCGAGGAAGCCGTGATCAACCCGCTGCGCATGGTCGCCACCCGCGCGAACGGCGACACGGTGGAGGCGCTGGCGATCAACGAGGTGTCCGTTCTGCGCGCCGGGCCACAGGCGGCAAGACTGCGCATTTCCGTCGATGGCAAGGTGCGGATGGAGGAGCTGGTCTGCGACGGGGCGCTGGTCTCGACGCCGGCGGGGTCGACGGCCTACAATTATTCCGCACACGGGCCGATCCTGCCGATCGGGTCGGGCGTCCTGGCGCTTACGGCGATGTCGGCTTTTCGACCCCGGCGCTGGCGCGGGGCCCTGTTGCCGCAGGTGGCCAAGGTGCGGCTGGACGTGTTGCACCCGGAGAAGCGGCCCATGATGGCCGAAGCCGACGGCAACTCCGTCCGCGATGTGGTCGCCGTCGAGATCGAGAGCGACAGCACCGTTGCGCACCGGCTGCTCTTCGATCCGGGTCACGGGCTGGAGGAGCGTCTGCTGCGGGAACAGTTCACCTGAGACGGCGATGCCGACGGACTTCGCTTCAACCTGTCGTAAGCACCCCTGCGACCAAGACTGCCGTCATGTCGCCACCCGCGTCGAAAGTCTCCGAAGATCCGCTGCGGGCCCTCGATGAAGGCACCGTCACACCTGCAGCATTGCGGGCCATCGCCACCCTGCCCAAAGGTCTGCTATCGCGGGGTGCCCATGTCTGTCTGTTCGTTGGCGGCGTCTTTCTGGCCCGCGACACGACCTCGCGAAGGCGCAGTATGAACGGGCTGTTCCGCGCTTTGATTTTCGCAGGCGTGTTGCGGGACTTTTATCACGCAAAACGGATGCCGCCGGGCCGACGGATCCATCCGGCGGGGGTGGGTATCCTCGACACGGTGCAGATGGATCGGCGCGGCCTCGTTCCGGCCGGCGATACCTTCGTCGCGACGGGGCAGGCGGTGTCGGATACCGTTACATGGGGCCAATCCCCTGACATCGATCGCTTTGCCGAAATCATCAACGAGGCTTTCGAAAATCTGCTTCCGGTACTGACCGCCGTCATGGAACGGCAACAGGCGGTCGTCACTGCGCTTCGGGCCAGAAAAGAGGCTTTGGCCGAACGGGCGCGCATCGGCAGCTCGGGTGGATCCTTCCTGGTCATCGCGGCGGAGATCACGAACCTTGCCGGTCAGGTGGACGTCGGTGGTCAGGAAATATTGGGCCGGATCGAGGATATCGTCGTCAGCTCTCGCGCAATCTGAACTTGGGTCTTAGGTCGACGCGCACCGTCCCGCCGCTGGCACTTCGCCATTTCGCGCGCTACAGCGGCCATGACGCAAACCGACAGGGTCCCCATGGCGCGCACGCTCATCACCTCCGCAATTCCCTACATCAATGGCATCAAGCATCTGGGCAATCTGGTCGGCTCGCAACTGCCGGCCGATCTCTATGCGCGTTATTGCCGTGCGCGGGGCCATGAGGTGATGTTTATCTGCGCGACCGACGAACACGGCACTCCGGCCGAACTGGCGGCGGCAAAGGCGGGCAAGCCGGTCGCGGATTACTGCGCCGAGATGTGGCAGGTGCAGCGGGACCTCGCCGACGGGTTCCGCCTGTCGTTCGACCATTTCGGGCGCTCGAGCAGCCCGCAGAACCACGCGCTGACGCAGCATTTCGCGGGCAAGCTGGACGCGGCCGGCCTGATCGACGAACGGACGTCGAAGCAGGTCTATTCGAACGCCGATGGGCGGTTCCTGCCCGACCGCTACATCGAGGGAACCTGTCCCAACTGCGGTTTCGCGGATGCGCGCGGCGATCAATGCGACAATTGCACCAAACAGCTGGATCCAACCGACTTGATCGAACCGCGATCCGTGATTTCGGGCTCCACCGACCTCGAGGTGCGTGAAACCAAGCATCTGTTTTTGCGCCAATCGCTTCTGAAGGATCGGTTGGACGCCTGGATCGACAGTCAGGATGGCTGGCCGGTGCTGACCACGTCGATCGCCAAGAAATGGCTGCACGACGGCGACGGCCTGCAGGACCGAGGGATCACCCGTGACCTGGACTGGGGCATCCCGGTCCGGAAAGGCGACGCGCCGTGGCCGGGGATGGAGGGCAAGGTCTTCTATGTCTGGTTCGACGCTCCCATCGAATACATCGCCGCGACCCACGAATGGGCCGATGCACAGGGTGCCGATGCCGACTGGCAGCGGTGGTGGCGTACCGACAAGGGTGCGGAGAACGTCAACTACGTGCAGTTCATGGGCAAGGACAATGTGCCGTTCCACACCTTGTCCTTCCCGGCGACCCTGCTCGGGTCGGGGGAGCCTTGGAAGACAGTCGACTACCTCAAGTCCCTGAACTACCTCAACTACGATGGCGGACAGTTCAGCACGTCGCGGGGGCGCGGCGTCTTCATGGATCAGGCGCTGTCGCTGTTGCCGGCGGACTACTGGCGCTGGTGGCTGCTGTCCCATGCGCCCGAAAGCAGCGATACCGAATTCACCTGGGAGACGTTCCAGACCGACGTGAACAAGGACCTGGCCGACGTGCTGGGCAACTTCGTCAGTCGCGTCACGAAATTCTGCCGCTCGAAGTTCGGGGAAGAGGTGCCGGCGGGCGGAACCTGGGGCGCGTCGGAGACGGCGTTGATCGAAACGCTCGGCACTCGGTTGAAGGCGTATCAGGGTTTCATGGACGGTATCGAGATTCGCAAGGCCGCCGCCGAATTGCGCGCCATCTGGGTCGCAGGTAACGAATATCTGCAGGACGCCGCGCCGTGGGCCACGTTCAAGACCGACCCGGAACGGGCCGCTGCCCAGATCCGCATGGCTCTGAATCTGATCCGATTCTACGCCGTTCTCTCGCGGCCCTTTATCCCGGATGCCGCGACCGCAATGCTCGACGGTATGCAGGCCGATGACGACGCTTGGCCGGACGACGTCAAGACCGCGTTGGAGGCGCTGCAGCCGGGCCATGTCTTCACCGTGCCCGAGGTTCTGTTCGCCAAAATCACCGACGAGCAGCGCCTGGAATGGGCGGAGCGATTCGCCGGACAGCGCGCTTGAGCGAAGGGGCGGCGCGCCGGTTCAGACGCTGATTGTTGACCGAAACGGACCAGTGCCGCCGCTGCTTGGAAACTGGTTCGCGAAATAAAAGCGCAAGCTTTAATTTCTTGTAAGTGCGGCGAAAGTGTGGCCTCCGTTTGGGATATAAACGGGGGTTTCCATGGGTTTGTTTGCATTTTTCGGTCTGCTGCTTGTCGGCGGCCTCACCCTTTCTCTTTTCGACGACGACGATTCCGACTCGGCCGAAACCGAGGGATCCACATCCTTGGAAGACGAGTTCAACGGTCAGATCGAAACCGGAAGCAGCGGTGACGACATTCTTGCCGGGGGACCCCGCGACGATTTTCTGTCGGGCGATGCCGGCAATGACATCCTTCGCGGTTTCCTTGGCAACGACCTTCTGGTGGGCGGCGCGGACGACGACACGCTTTTTGGTGCTGACGGGGACGATACGCTGGACGGCGGACAGGGCGATGATGTTCTGCAGGGCCAGGACGGTCGTGATCTGCTTTTGGGCGACAGCGGCGACGACCTGCTTCTGGGCGGCAACGACGCCGACCTTCTGTTCGGCGAAAACGGGCAGGACACACTGCGCGGCGGGACCGGAAATGACATTCTGATCGGGATCGAGTCGAACGCAGGCGTCGCCGACGACAGCGTGGAAAATGCGGGTGATACTCTGGACGGCGGCTTCGGCAACGATCTGATCCTGGTCGGCTCGCAGGACGTGGCGACAGGTGGGGCCGGGGCGGATACCTTCACCTTCGGCACCTACATCGAAGCGGGTCGCAGTGCGACGATCACCGACTTCGACCCCGATGAGGATGTACTGGAGGTTCAATACGTGCCCGATCTGCAGGCTGTGCCTGTCATCTCTTTGATGGAAGAGGACGAAGACACGCTGGTGGCGCTTGACGGAGTCGAGGTCATGCGCATCGAAGGCATTACCGGAATCGACCCCGCGACGATCCGCCTGACCGCGATCTGATCACGCAGGGGAACCGGCAGCCGAACGGGAACGTTGTGGGAACATCCAGACAGGAGTTCCCATGACCGACCCGATCAGCAACACCCCCAAACAGGACGTCCCCGGCAATGCCGTCAAGGATCCGGACGATTGGACCACGGGCGACGAAAGCATGACCGGCGCGCAGGCCAGCTATCTGAAGACGCTGTCCGAAGAAGCCGGAGAGATCTTCGATCCCAAGCTGTCCAAGGCCGACGCCTCCAAGCGTATCGACGAATTGCAATCGAAGACGGGTCGCGGCGACTGATCGCGCCCTGGTTTTTCTGACCAAGTCTTTACGGCGCGGCCAGAAAGCCGATTTCGCTGCGGTATTGAAGAGACATACGATCGGCAGATCTCAATGGCCTGTCAGTCAGACCTGACAGGCCGATCCGGGGTGGCACCTTGGACATCCGCCGATCGCGGCGCACCCACCCCGTACATCGCGCATGATCCTTACGAATGAAACGAAAACAGCCGTTCGGGACCCCCTTGAACGCTGATTTCGGCGTTCCCAAATATCTGTTGTCGGACGCCGGAATCGGGTTCGACAGACCGAGAGGCCCCTGTCCGATGTCGGAGGGGGCGACATGCAAACCGTATCGCTTTCAAAAGGATGCACCCATGCGTACTTACGATTTTACCCCCCTCTACCGCGCCTCCGTTGGCTTCGACCGGATGGCCAATTTGCTGGACCGCGCCATGACCGCGGACACCGCGACGACCTATCCGCCCTACAATATCGAGAAGCTGGGCGAGAACGACTATCGCATCTCGATCGCTGTCGCCGGGTTTACCGATGCCGATCTGTCGATCGAAGCACGCGAAAACCAGCTGATCTTGACGGCCCGCAAGGCCGATGCCGACGATCAGCGGACGTATCTGCACCGTGGCATCGCCACCCGTGCGTTCGAAAAGTCGTTCCAACTGGCCGATCACGTCTCTGTCACCGGCGCGACCCATGCTGACGGGATGCTTCACATCGACCTGGTGCGCGAAGTGCCCGAGGCCCTGAAGCCGCGCCGGATCGAGATCGCCCGCGGCGCATCGGCCCCCGCCTTGGAAGGGACGTCCGAAACCGTCGAGGTCTGAGACCTGACACAAAGCTTTCGAAATGATGCAATCGCGCGTCCCCACCGGGGCGCGCGTTTTTCTATGGCGTCAGCCCAACCCAAGCGAGTCGAGGATGATCCCGATGACAAGGATCGCAAGCAAAGTCATCACGATTACAGCGGCAAATTGAAAGGTGATCGCGGCTGCCCCCAAGGCGGCTCCGCCGATTACAATGCGACGCGGTTCGTGCCGGACCAATGCGATGACGGCCAGGACGACGGCAAACGCTCCGGTCACGGCGGTCCCAGTCCAGAGAATCCGGTCGATATCCCAGGGTGATGGCACCGGTGTCGGCTGGCCCAATCCGACAAGGTCCCGCAGCGCCGCTTTACCCGCTTCGGCCGCGATTTCCCCCAATGTGACCCCAACCGCGTCTTGCGGAGCGAAGGGGCCACCGAAGAAATGGAAGACCGCTAAGACAAGGGCCAGTCCCCCCAGGATCAAGCCCGCGGTACCGAAGATCCCGGCGGTGGGTTGGCGCTTCAAATCGTCCATCTCGTTCTCTTCATTAAAACCACTGTCCCGGCTCCATGAGCCCCAGGTCCATCAATTGTTGCGAGCGCCATTCGAAGGGTATCGATCCGTCCCATCTGAACCCCCGAATGGCGGCGCGGGAACCGGGGTTCGTCGCAAGCGCCTTGGCCGCGCGAAACGATGCGACGGCGGCCGTCATCGAATGATGCCAAGGGCACGCGAAAGTGTTCATTTCTTCGTCGGACAGGCGGTGATCGGCCAGCAGGCGAAGTCCCTTGCGCGCCCGGAATAGCGATACTCGGTCGATGCGCCGCCGTTCCCACGGGATATGCTCTTCGAAACGCCAGCGCAGGCCTCCGAAGAAATCGAGCTGCCGGTCCATCGGTCCATCGTCGGCCCATCGGGCAAGGGCGAAATACCCCGCTTCGTCCATCCAGGCGGCATCTCTGTCGACTGCGTTGGAGCCGTTCGACAGGTCCCCCGCATAAAGATCCACGACGAAGGTCAGGATCGCGTCGCGCCGTTCTTCGGTACAGAAACGCAGCGCCTCGCCGATTCGACGCGTTTCAGCGAAGGGGTGGAACAGATATTCCGAATTGTAGAGATATCCCATCCACGCCCCGTCGGGCCGCCCGTCGATCAGGGCGTTGACGCAGGTCACCGCCAGGTTGTCGGGACGCTGGTCCAAAGACAGCCGATGGGCACCGTCGGGCAATTCCGCCGGTATCTTGATGCCCGGCGGTACGGCCAGCACGATTTGCAGAAATCCCGCGTCGATGTGGTGGCGGATGGTCGACTCGATCTCGCAGGCATCCTCGCACAGGATCATAAGCACCGGATCCGTGCCCAGAGCGGCGGCGCGGGTGCGCAAATCCTCGGGTGAGGTGAAATTCATCGTGGCCTGCTCTCGCTTTGGGGCGCAGTCTTTCGCAATCGGCCCCGTGCCGCAACGGGGTCACGTTGCGGATGCGCCGGGCCTGCGGTATTGCCGCCACTCACTCTGTCGAGGGCCACCATGACCGCGCCGAAGAAGCTGCACATCAAGACATACGGCTGTCAGATGAATGTCTATGACAGCGAGCGGATGGCCGAGACGCTGACCGCCGGTCGGGACGGGCCCGCCTATGAGATGACGGACCGCCCCGAAGAGGCCGACCTGATCTTGCTCAACACCTGTCACATCCGCGAAAAGGCGGCCGAGAAGGTCTATTCCGACTTGGGCCGCTTGCGCCCCCTGCGCGATGCCAATCCCGATCTGAAGATCGGCGTCGCGGGCTGCGTGGCCCAGGCCGAAGGGGCTGAGATCATGGCGCGTCAGCCCATGGTCGATCTGGTCGTCGGGCCGCAGACCTACCACCGGCTGCCCGCGATGATGCAGAAGGTTGCCGCCGGGGAAAAGGCGCTGGATACGGACATGCCCGAGGAGGACAAGTTCGACCACCTCCCGCGCCTACGCACGCCGACCGCGCGGCCGACGGCGTTCCTGACGGTGCAGGAAGGCTGTGACAAGTTCTGTGCGTTTTGCGTCGTTCCCTACACCCGCGGGGCAGAGGTCAGTCGCCCGGTAGACCGGTTGCTGAGCGAGGCGCGTGACTTGGTTGCGCGCGGCGTCGCCGAGATCACGCTGCTGGGGCAGAATGTGAACGGCTATCACGGGACGGGGCCCGACGGGCGCGTATGGTCACTGGCCGATTTGATCTGGGCGCTGGACGGGATCGATGGGTTGGAACGGATCCGTTTCACCACCAGCCATCCCAACGACATGACGGACGATCTGATCGAAGCGCATGGCACCTGTGCCAAGCTGATGCCGTATCTGCATCTGCCGGTCCAATCGGGCAGCGATCGCATCCTCAAGGCAATGAACCGCAAGCATACGGCAGCGGAGTATGTCGCCATAATCGATCGCCTGCGCGCCGTGCGGCCCGACATGGCTCTGTCCGGTGATTTCATCGTCGGCTTCCCCGGCGAGACGGAGGCCGATTTCGAGGCGACGATGGATCTGGTTCGACGTGTTCACTACGCCGCCGCCTATTCCTTCCGCTATTCCGCCCGTCCAGGGACGCCGGCCGCGGAAAAGGAAGATGTTCCCCTTGCCGTTGCTGTCGACCGGTTGCACCGCCTTCAGGCGCTGATCACCGAGCAGCAGCACGCGACACAGGCGGCTATGGTCGGGCGCGAGACGACGGTTCTGTTCGAAAAGGCGGGCCGCAAGCCCGGACAATTGATCGGGAAGTCCGAGTATCTTCAAGCCGTCCATGCAGACGCGTCGGTCGACCTGCTGGGCGTCGTAGCCAAAGTGCGTATCATCGAGGCGAAGACGAATTCGCTGGAAGCCGTGTTGATCTGAAGCGGCAGCCAATTCGGGCCTCCCTGGCCCATTGTGGCTGGCGCGCGACAATGCCTTCGGACATTGAGATTTCGGTGCGTCGCCTCAACCCTGAAGACGGCTTTCGCTTCCGTTAATGCGGCAGGACCCGGATAGGTAGCGAAGTGGTAAGGCGCGATGGGACGGTGCGTCGAACACGCCGGAGCATCGACTCCGGCACCTTGCATTCGGATCTCTGCCAACCGGTCCTATGCTACAAGCGGCTGTGGATAACCCTGAAATGTTGCGTGGGGGGATCATATCGGCGCCATATCTTGATATTTACCTATGCAGCGCGGTCTGAATGGTTAAACTCTCATCAGGCCATCGCCTGACCCGTTGCCTGTCGCATTCGCGATATCGTGTCGGTCGACCGGCGCTGACAGTCTTTGATGAAATGGGGGGCGCTCGTGTCTCGGATCGCAACGAAAATTCTTGGGGTGGCTGCCGTGGCCCTGATGACGGCGCTGCCGGCCACGGCGCAAAACGTCGGGGACGTGGGGCAGGATAGTCGGGGGAACGTCTATACGTATGTTGTGCGCGACGGGGTCGGCGTCTGGACGCGGGGGCGCACCATCGCCGGGCCTACGACCGAGCGGCGTATCTTGGCCGAACGTTATACGCCGACGATCTGGACCGATCCCGACGGCTGCGAACATTGGGTGATGGACGATGGGTTCGAAGGGTTCATGACGCCCCACGTGACACGCCACGGCATCCCGGTCTGCAATCGGCGGGGGCACTGACATGACTATTTTGCGCATAATCGCCGCCACCGCCGCCATCGGTGCGCTTGCCGGATGCCTTGAAGGGGGGGAGCGGGTGGACAAGACGGTCGACCGCGGCCTGATCGGCGTTTCGTCCCTACAAGAGCTTTCGCCGGGGATCTGGGTCGATCCGCGCGGTTGCGACCACTGGCTGATCGACGACGGGGTCGAAGGATATCTGTCGGCGCGCCTGGACCGTCATGGCAAGCCGGTCTGCTCAGGTGCCGCTCCGCCTGAATACGTGACCGGTCCGTTCCGCGCCGGGCAGGACGTCAACGACCCGAACTGAGTGTTGCCGGGATGCCAAAATGATGGGCCGCGGCGGAAACGTCGCGGCCTTGTTGCGTCGTGGGGGTGAAATCCCGCGCATCGCCCCCACCTTGTCTTGAGACCGTCGCACCGGCGGTGCAGGCTTCGAGAAACGTTTTTTCAAAAGGACGATTGTTTGCCCACTTTGCTTGACCCGGAAGACAAGATCGCTGTCCAATTGGACTTTTCCGACAACCGTCTGATGATCGACCTCGTCGGTCCCGGCAGTGCCCATCTCGCTCAGATCGAGCAGTTAATGGGCGTTCAGATCGTTCACCGCGGCAACACGCTGGTGGTGCACGGCGAAGCTTCTTCGGATGCGGAAAGGGTGCTCAACGCGCTCTACGCCCGGCTCGAATCCGGCAAGGACGTCAATATGGGCGTCATCGACGCCCTGATCCGTCTGCGCGCGGAGGAAGATGTGGAAGGCACCCGCGACGGCGATCAGGAGGAGATGTTCCCCGGTCCCGCGCTGGAAATCCGCACACGCAAGAAGACGATGGAGCCGCGGACCGAGGCGCAGAAAGCCTATACCCGGGCGCTTCTGGAGAACGAGCTGACGTTCGGCATCGGGCCAGCGGGCACCGGCAAGACCTACATCGCGGTGGCCGTCGCCGTCAGCAAGTTCATCACCGGAGAGGTCGACCGTATCATCCTGACCCGTCCCGCCGTCGAGGCGGGCGAAAAGCTGGGCTTCCTGCCCGGCACGCAGGACGAGAAGGTCGATCCTTACATGCAGCCGCTTTACGACGCGCTCAACGACTTTCTACCGGGCAAGCAGTTGCAGAAACTGCGGGAGGATAAGCGCGTGGAAATCGCGCCACTCGCCTTCATGCGTGGGCGCACGTTGTCCAATGCGTTCGTCATTTTGGACGAGGCGCAAAACGCGACGACCATGCAGATGAAGATGTTTCTGACCCGTCTGGGGCAGGGGTCCCGCATGGCGATCACTGGCGACCGCAGCCAGGTCGACCTGCCGCGCGGCGTAACCTCGGGCCTGCGCGACGCGGAGGATCTGCTGATCGGCGTGGACGGTATCAGTTTCAATTACTTCACCGCGAAGGACGTTGTGCGTCATCCGCTGGTCGCGAAGATCATCACGGCCTACGAGGCGGCCGACGATCGCCGCGAAGCCGAGCGCGCCGCCCCGCGCGAGTGGCGTAAATGAGCGTTGATTACGACGTCCAGAAAGCCGAAACCGAACGGCTTTGGTCCGAGATTTCTGCCTCCCCCGGCGTCCCCTCCGAAGGCCTGCTTGATCTGCGGTTCGTGGGAGGTCCGGGCGCGGATGCGACGGAGTTCATGGGTTGGCTGGAGGATCGCGGCTACGACGTCGAATATTACCCGGTCGATCCCGATGGGGAAGATCCGGAGGACGCCGAAGAGGTAATCGAGGTGCAGACCGACACGATGACCCTCTCCGCAGAGACGATACACGCGGAAGAGCGCAAGACGACCGAGGCCGCGCTGCAATTCGGCTTTCGGCCCGACGGCTGGGGCTTCATGGGCGCGTAGACAGCCATGCGCCGTCCCGATCGGTTGAACCCTTCCATCGCGGCAGTAAGCGTATGGGGAACGGCGACCGTCACGTGGGGTACGAAGACCACTGTTGGTATAGCGCCGGGGGCTACAAACGGGACATCGGCCGCGTGTCGGGTTCGCGGGACGACCCAGATCGCCATGCGCAAAGGCGGCGACGGCAGGATAGATATGGCGGCGGCGGATGGGGCCGAAACCGACGCTCTCTTTGCATTCGTGACGAACATTTGTAATCGATCCAATCCGATCCTCCGCTGTTACCTCCGGACCGGGACAAAAAATGGTGATGATTTGATCGACGATCCCAAACCCGCCCGCTTTTTCGGCATCGCACCATGACGATGGTCGACGTGATCGTCGAGGACTCCCGTTGGGTCGATCTGGATCGTTGGGCGCAAATCGCAGTGCCCGCCACCCTGTCCGCCGTCGATGTCCCGGCGGATTGCGAGGTTGCCGTCTTGGGCTGCGACGATGCGCACATTGCAGTGCTGAACGCGGATTTCCGGGGCAAGGCCACGCCGACCAATGTCTTGTCGTGGCCATCGGAATCGCGCGTGCCGGGACAGGCCCCCTCGGACCCTGAATTGGGCGATATCGCCATCGCTTGGGACACCTGCGCGCGGGAAGCCGCCGAGCAGGGCAAGCCACTGGAAGCGCACGTCATTCACCTGCTGATCCATGCCACGTTGCACCTTCTGGGCCATGACCACTTGGAAGATGGGGAAGCGGCGCGTATGGAAATGATCGAAATCTGCATTCTAAGGGGTTTGGGTTTTCCCGATCCGTACAATTCTGATACGGTCTGAGGGCGCGGAACATTTTTCCGCATCGATGAAAGGGGCCACCGGGTCCGATGGACAACGACGGATCGTCTAGGGCCGCGCCAGGCGCGCCGGACGGAAACACTTCGACGGATGCCCCGATAGGCGCGCGTCCTGGATTCATAACCCGCGTGTTCGGCGGCTTCATGGCCGAACCCGATGGCCAGAAGAACACCGATACCCCACTCGACGCACGCCCGATGCCGGGCCTTCTTAACCTGCGGCTCAAGCGGTTGGACGATGTTCTGATTCCCCGCGCCGAGATCGTGGCCGTGCCAATCGACATCTCCCTTCCGGACCTCGTGTCCAAATTCCGCGACAGCGGGAACACCCGCCTTCCGGTCTTCGACACGACGCTGGACGAACCTTTGGGTATGATCCACCTCAAGGACGTCGCATTGAACCATGGGTTCAACGGCGACCGTGACAAGCCGTTCGAGATGAAGCCTTTGTTGCGCGGCCTGATCTATGCTCCGCCGTCGATGCCCATCGGCGTGCTTCTGACCAAGATGCAGACGCAGCGCATCCATATGGCGCTGGTGATCGACGAATACGGCGGTGTCGACGGCCTTGTGACATTGGAGGATCTGATCGAGCAGGTCATCGGCGAGATCGAGGACGAGCACGATCAGGAAGAAGGCAAGTTCTGGCGGCAGGAGAAATCCGGCTGCTATCTGGCGCTGGCCCGTACGCCCATCGATGACTTCCAGGAGGAGATCGGCTTCCGCCTTGTCGATGCCGAGGACGAGGAAGAGATCGACACTCTTGGCGGCCTGGTCTTTATGATGGCTGGCCGCGTGCCCGAACGCGGGGAGGTCATTCCCCACCCGTCGGGCGCGGAGATCGAGGTCGTGGACGCTGATCCCCGCCGGATCAAGCGCCTGCGCCTGCGGATGCCGCAAGCCGCCTGATCCATGCGGCATCTGGCCCTGTTCCTGCCCGTCGTCGCGGGGTTGGCGGCCGCGCTGGGGCAGGCCCCGTGGGAGTTGTGGTTCGTGGCCCTGCCGGCCTACGCCATCGGGATCGCCGCGATGGCCAGGGCGCGACGGCCCTTTGTCGCGGGGCTGCTGTTCGGAACCGCGCATTTCGCGCTGGCCCTGCATTGGATCGTGGAGCCATTTTTGGTGGATGCCGCCGCGACGGGGTGGATGGCTCCGATCGCGCTTCTGGCAATTTCTCTCGGATTTGGTCTGTTCTGGGCTGTCGCCGCATCCCTGGGCGCGCGGGCAAGATACCGGGCGTTCGGCATCGCCGTCGGCATCGCCGCGGTGGAACTGGTCCGGTCGTATCTGCTGACCGGATTTCCCTGGGCCTTGCCGGGTCACATACTGATTGCATCGCCGGCATTGCCCGCGGCGTCGCTGGTGGGCGCGCATGGCCTGGGTCTTGCGGTTCTTCTGGGGGGGGCATTGCTGGCGACGCGTGGTGCCGCCGCGCGGGCGTGCGGGTTTGCCCTGTGGGGACTTCCGTTCGGCGTCGGGCTGGCCATGCCGCCCGCACCGCCGGTTGCTGCGGACGCGCCGGTCGTACGTTTGGTCCAGCCGAATGCGCCGCAGCATCAAAAGTGGGATCCCGACTTCATTTCCGTTTTCTTCCGCCGTGGGCTGGAGGCGACGGCGGCTCCGGCCTTGGGCGCACCCCCCGTTGCCGTGATCTGGCCGGAAACCGCGCTGCCCGAATTGCTGCGCTATTCCGAAGAGGTGCGCCCCCGCATTGCCGCCGCCGCCGGGGGCCGCCCGGTGATGATCGGCGCGCAACGCTTTGACGACGATCGCCGTCCGCGCAATTCGCTTGTCCTGCTGACCGGACCCGAAGGGGAGGTCGCCGCCGTCCACGACAAATATCGCCTTGTGCCGTTTGGGGAATATCTGCCGTTCGAGTCCATTCTCAACGCCATGGGGATCGGGGCCTTCGCGGCGCAATTGGCCGGGGGGTATGCGCCGGGCGACGGGCCAATTTTGCTGGATCTGCCGGGTGTCGGACGTGTTCTGCCACTGATCTGCTACGAAGCGATCTTCCCGCAGGAGCTGCGCCGTCTGGACCGCCCGCGTGTCATCGTTCACCTGACCAACGATGCGTGGTTCGGCACGGATGCCGGGCCGCAGCAGCATCTGGCGCTGGCGCGACTGCGCGCCGCGGAGTCCGGCCTGCCATTCCTGCGGGCCGCCAACACCGGCGTGTCGGCGGCGATCGACGCACGCGGCACAATCCTCGCGTCATTGCCGCTGGGGCAGGCGGGTCATCTGGACGTGGCGGTGCCGCCCGCTTTGCCGGCACCTCTCTATATCGTGACCGGCGACTGGGCGGCGCTGGCTGTGATCTTCGGGCTGATCGCGGCGCTTGGGGCACAGAACCGGGGATTCCCGGTTGCCCCGGCGCGCAATCGTCCATAGCCAAAGCGCTCAACCATCCCAACGGCTTCCTGACGGGGTGTGATGACAAATCGGAGCACATCAATGAGCCGCGCAAGCTATTCCTTCACGTCGGAGTCCGTCTCCGAGGGGCACCCGGATAAGGTCTGCGACCGGATTTCGGACGCAATCCTCGATGCCCTCATTGCCGAGGAACCGGAGGCGCGTGTCGCCTGCGAGACTTTTGCAACGACCAACCGCGTCGTCATCGGCGGGGAGGTCGGGCTGACCGATCAAGGCAAGCTATCGGACTACATGGCCGGGGTCGAAGGCATCGTGCGCGACTGCATCCGCGACATTGGGTACGAACAGGAAAAATTCCACCACGAAACGGTGGAGGTGACAAACCTTCTGCACGAACAATCGGCGCACATCGCCCAGGGCGTCGACGCCGCCGGGAACAAGGACGAAGGGGCCGGGGACCAGGGCATCATGTTCGGTTATGCCTGTAATGAGACGGACGCGCTGATGCCCGCGCCGATCCTTTATGCCCATGCCATGCTTCGCCGTCTGGCGGAGGTGCGCAAGGACGGGACGGAGCCGACGCTGGGCCCGGATGCGAAATCGCAGCTGACCGTCCGATATGAGAACGGCGTGCCGGTGGGCGTTTCTTCGATCGTGCTGTCGACGCAGCATCTGGACGCGACCATGAGCAGCGCCGACGTGCGCGCGGTGATCGAGCCCTACGTCCGCGAGGTGCTGCCCGACGGTTGGATTGGCGCGGACACCGTGTGGCATGTCAACCCGACGGGCAAGTTCGTGATCGGCGGGCCGGATGGCGACGCCGGGCTGACGGGTCGCAAGATCATCGTCGATACCTACGGCGGTGCGGCCCCGCACGGTGGCGGCGCGTTTTCGGGCAAGGATCCGACCAAGGTCGACCGCTCCGCCGCCTACGCCGCGCGGTATCTGGCCAAGAACGTGGTGGCCGCCGGTCTGGCGACACGGTGCACCCTGCAACTGAGCTATGCCATCGGCGTATCCGAGCCGCTGTCGATCTATGCCGATTTGCACGGCACGGGGCAGGCGGACGAAGCCGCGATCGAGGCTGCGATCCGCAAAACGATGGATCTGACGCCACGGGGCATCCGCACGCAGCTCGACCTCAACCGCCCGATCTACCAGCGCACGGCAGCCTATGGTCATTTCGGGCGCGCGCCCGATGCGGACGGCGGTTTTTCGTGGGAGCGGACAGATCTGGCCGAGGCGTTGGCGAACGCCGTGTGACGCGCGGAGGCGTTAAACGGCCCAACGATGCAGCAGGTCCGGCCCGAGCACGCGGGTCTCGGTCAATCGCAGGCGCGGCGCATCGGCCAACAGGCTAAGCCCCATCGCGCCCAATGCCGGCGTGCCTTCGGCCCCGATCGCCGCGCCCGCAGTGTAGCAGTCGAGCCGGTCGACCAACCCCTGCGCCAACAGGGCGGCGGCGAGTGTTCCACCGCCTTCGCAATAGACTCGCGTCAGACCCCAGGTACCAAGTTCCTCCAACGCCACCGACAGGTCGATCTGACCGCCCGGGCCGGTGGCGCAGCGGATCGCCGTCACGCCCCGTGCCGTCAGTGCGGCGATGCGATCGTCGGGCGCGTCGCCGTAGATCATCCAGACCGGCGCATCCCCGCGCGTCATCGCGCTGTCCGCCGGTACGTTCAATCGCCGCGACAAGACGATCCGAACGGGTTGCGGCACATCCCCCATGTCGCGCACGGTCAATTGTGGGTCGTCGGCCCGCGCGGTTCCCGCACCGACCATCACCGCATCGTGGCGCGCGCGCTGCGCATGGACATGGGCGCGAGCGTCGGGACCGGTGATCCATCGACTTTCGCCGCTGGCCGTCGCAATCCGCCCGTCGAGCGTCATGGCAAGCTTCAGCGTCACCATGGGACGGGATCGCATGACACGGCTGAGGAATCCGGCCTGAAGGGTGCGGGCCTCGGCTTCCATGACGCCTTCGATCACGTCGATACCGGCGGCGCGCAGACGGGCGATCCCGCTGCCGGCCACGCGCGGGTCCGGGTCGACCAACGCGACGACAACACGGGCGATACCGGCCGAAACAAGAGCGTCGGCGCAGGGCGGCGTCTTGCCGTGGTGGGCACACGGCTCCAACGTCACATAGGCCGTGGCGCCCTGCGCCGCATCGCCCGCTTGCGTCAGCGCCTGCGTTTCTGCGTGGGGCCGCCCGCCGTCCGCGGTCCGCGCGCGGCCAAGGACCACGCCATCCTTGACGATAAGACAGCCCACCGCCGGGTTCGGCCAGACGCGGCCTAGCCCGCGCGCCGCAAGGGTCAGCGCGTGGGCCATGAATCGGTCGTCGCTCACGTGTCGATGCTAGGGGGGCGCAGTTCGTGGACGAAGTCCTCGAAATCGTCAGCGGCCTGGAAGTTCTTGTAGACGCTGGCAAACCGCACATAGGCCACGGTGTCGATGCGCGCCAGGCTTTCCATCACGATCTCGCCGATCTGCTTGGAGGGGATGTCGGTGTCGCCCATCGATTCAAGCCGCCGGACGATACCGGAAATCATCTGATCGATGCGCTCCGGCTCAATCGGACGTTTCTGCATGGAAATGCGGATGGAGCGTTCCAGCTTATCGCGGTCAAACTCCTCGCGCTTACCGTTCGTTTTGATAACGACCAGATCGCGGAGTTGCACCCGCTCGTAGGTGGTGAACCGGCCGCCGCACGACGGGCAGAACCGGCGACGCCGGATCGCGACGTGGTCTTCGGCCGGACGCGAATCCTTTACCTGGGTATCGACGTTTCCGCAGAATGGGCAGCGCATGGGTCGTCTCCGGGCCGGGGGGCCCCGCCAGATATGGCGAACGGGACCAGAAGTTGATGCATCGTCACTTTGCCCCCCCAAGGATGGTGAGGCAAGGGCCTAGCTGTCGGCCATGAAATGCGCGGCAACGGTTCGGGTGTGTGCCCGATCGCGGTGTTCGACCAGGTAAATCCCCTGCCATCTCCCCAGAGCCATACGCCCGTCGATCACCGGAATCTGCAGACTGACGGGCAGCAGCATCGCCTTGATGTGCCCCGGCATGTCGTCAGGCCCTTCATAAGTATGGGTCAGATAAGCCATCGTGGGGTCAGTGGTCGGCGGCACGGTGCGCGACAGCCAGGCGACCAGATCGGTCTGCACCTCTGGGTCAGCGTTTTCCTGGATGAGCAGGCTGGCAGAGGTGTGCCGTACGAACAGGGTCAGAAGGCCAGACGCGTCCGGCAGCCAAGCGGCCACCTCGTCGGTGAATTCGGTCAGGCCGGGCCCGTTTGTCCGGACCGCGAAGGACCCGTGCATCAGGCGGGCAAGTCCAGAAAACGGCCGCGCACATCCGGCGACGGGATCATGCAGGAATCGGTTCTGCCGAAGATACGATATCGGTTCCGAGCAATCGCGTGATAAAGCGGGTCTTTGACCGGCCCAGGCAGCCATGCCGCCATCGATAGGACGCGCCAAGGCCAGCCCAGCGCGCGCATGGCGGCGGCAAAGGCGTCCATGCGCTGGTGGATGGTGCCATCGACGATCACGATATTGGTCTCGAATTCATCCGTCGGCAGGCCGAGGTCGCGGTAGATGGCCTGCCCAAGGGGCGATTGCGCCGTGACGAAGCGAAAACGTCGGTCGGTGTCGACCCTGGTCACGAACTTGAAGAACCCCGAGCAGAGGACGCAGACGCCGTCGAAAACGATCAGGTCGTTGCTTTCGATGGTGTCGCGGACGGTTGGGGACAGGGCAGAAAGAACGGTCATGTCATCGTGTTACCCCGACCTGCGACCGCGGGAAAGGCGGCAGCCTGCCGCGCCGGTCCGCTTGGGCCGGCTTCCTTGACCGCGCGGGACGGCCCTGTGCAGGTTGGCGGGGTTCACCAAAGGGAGAAGAGCCATGAGCATCGCACGCGTCACCGAGATTTCCGCCACGTCGAAGAAAAGCTTCGACGACGCCGTCGCCAAGGGTGTGGCCCGCGCCAACGACACCCTGCGCAACGTCCAGAGTGCTTGGGTCAAAGAGCAGTATGTCCGCGTCAATAACGGCAAGGTCGACCATTATCAGGTCAACATGATGGTCACTTTCGTTCTAGAGGACGACAAGAAGTCCAAGAAGAAATAGCCTGCGGCATTCGCGCCCGCCGCCGGAACGCGGCGGGACACCGTGCGTTTCCTATCAGATTGCGCCGACACCGGTGCTGCGAAACAAGGAGAACGCGATGACAGACGAGAGCCGCATCGACCGCACGGACCGCACTAAGGACGGGGCCGTCGCCGCGCCGACACCTGCCGCCGGGACGACCCATGACCCGAATTCCGTCACGACGGGCACACCGCAGGAACCGACAGGCGACGTCTATCCGCCAAAGGGTGAAAGCGAAGATCACTGATCGGATAGATACGAAAAAGCCCCGGAAATGTCCGGGGCTTTTTAAGTCCGATCTGACCGGTTAGCCGAAGATACCGTCGCCCTGCTGGTCAATCATCGTCCGGGCCTTGGCGGCGGATGCATCTCTCGCCTCCTGCTCATCGGCAAGCGTGTCGGCGCGGATCAGGTGATGAGATCTAACATCGCCGTCGACCACCCGTTCGATCCGCGCGGCGATGCGCCACTTGGACCCGTCGCGCATCGGTTCGGGATAGATCATGTAGCCATTGTACTCGACCGGCTTGGCGACGTTCGTTTGCGGGCTCGCCGCGCCACCGCCGAAAAGCCGGGAAAGAAAGCCCGCCATTACTGATCCAGGAACGACCGCAGCTTGCGCGACCGGCTGGGATGCTTGAGCTTGCGAAGGGCCTTCGCCTCGATCTGGCGGATCCGTTCGCGCGTCACGCTGAATTGCTGGCCCACTTCCTCCAACGTGTGATCGGTGTTCATCCCGATGCCGAAGCGCATGCGCAGCACGCGTTCTTCCCTCGGGGTGAGGGAGGCGAGGACGCGGGTCGTGGTTTCCTTCAGGTTCTCCTGAATGGCGGAATCCAGCGGCAGGACAGCATTCTTATCCTCGATGAAATCGCCCAGCTGGCTGTCTTCCTCATCGCCGATGGGCGTTTCCAGCGAAATCGGTTCCTTGGCGATCTTCATCACCTTGCGAACCTTTTCCAACGGCATCTGCAGCTTGGCGGCCAATTCCTCCGGTGTCGGCTCCCGACCAATTTCGTGAAGCATCTGGCGGCCTGTTCGGACCAGCTTGTTGATCGTTTCAATCATGTGCACGGGGATACGGATCGTGCGGGCTTGGTCCGCAATGGACCGGGTGATGGCCTGACGAATCCACCAGGTCGCATAGGTCGAGAACTTGTAGCCGCGACGGTACTCGAACTTGTCGACGGCCTTCATGAGACCGATGTTGCCTTCCTGGATCAAATCCAGGAACTGCAGGCCGCGGTTGGTGTATTTCTTGGCGATAGAAATCACGAGGCGCAGGTTGGCCTCGACCATTTCCTTCTTGGCCTGACGGGCTTCTTTCTCGCCCTTCTGCACTTGGTTCACGATGCGGCGGAATTCGTTGATGTCGACGCCGACGTATTGGCCCACCTGGGCCATGTCGCCGCGCAACTCGTCCACCTTGTCGCGCGAGCGTTCGAACAACGCCTGCCAGCCGCGCCCGGTCTTTTCGGACATGCGGTCGACCCACCCGGGGTCCAATTCGTGACCGCGATATTCCTCGATGAATTCGCGGCGGTTGATGCGCGCCTGATCGGCCAGTTTCACCATGCCCGAGTCGATGGACATGATGCGGCGGTTGATGCCGTAAAGCTGATCGATGAGGGCTTCGATGCGGTTGTTATGCAGGTGCAGCGCATTCACCATCTCGACGATTTCGGAGCGCAGCGCCTGATACGACGATTCTTCCTTATCGGAGAAAGTGTCATCCTCGTTTAGCGTCGCCGAAATCCGCAAGTCCTGCATCTCGGCCAGCTTGGTGTAATCGTCCGCGATGACGTCCAGCGTTTCCAGGACGCGCGGCTTGAGCGCGGCCTCCATCGCGGCAAGCGACAGGTTCGCGCCTTCGTCCTCGTCTTCGTCATCATCGTCTTCGATCGTGATCGGATTGCCGTCGGCATCCAGCTCGGGCTTGCCGTCGGTCTTGTCGGCAGAGGGCACGATCCCCGCCACAGGCGTTTCGGCCTCTTCTTCCATCTGGTCGCCGAACGTCGTCTCCAGATCGATCACGTCGCGCAGCAGGATGTCTTCGGACAGCAGTTCGTCGCGCCAAATCGTGATCGCCTGGAAGGTCAGGGGGCTTTCGCATAGGCCCAGGATCATCGTGTTGCGGCCAGCTTCGATGCGCTTGGCGATGGCGATTTCGCCCTCGCGCGACAGCAATTCGACGCTGCCCATTTCGCGCAGATACATGCGGACAGGGTCGTCCGTACGGTCCAGCTTGGTCTCGGACGCGTCGGTCGTGGCGACGTCGCCGCCCTTCTTGGACGCATCCACGACGGCGGTGCCGGACTTCGATTTCTCGTCGTCTTCGTCCTCGGCCTCCTCGGCTTCGACGATGTTGATGCCCATCTCGGACAGCATCGACATCACGTCTTCGATCTGCTCCGACGACACCTGCTCGGGCGGCAGAACTTCGTTAAGCTGATCGTAGGTGATGTAGCCCCGCGTCCGCGCCTCGGCGATCATCCGTTTGACGGCAGCCTGGCTCATATCGAGCGAGTGATCCCCCTCGGGATCCCGCTGCTTGTCGTCGTCTGTGTCCTTGGCCATCGGCGCGCTCCGTTCAGGAGTGAATCTTCGTGGATCGTTCGACGAATCACTAGCGCGAATCGCCGGGGACCGCACCCCGAATCACTTTTCGGTCGTTGATTTGCCTGCCGGCGTTGCCAGAAGGCTGTCGTAGTAGTCGGCGAAGGAGGTTTCCTCCTCGCCGGTCGCCGTATCGTCTTCGCGGGGGCGCATCGCGGCGGTCTGTCGCTTGCCGGCTTCCGCCAACCGCCAGGTCATCGCCTCGTCGGCTGCGCCATCCTCGAAATCCTCCTCCGCCTCGCGGGTCTCGCGGGCCTTGGCGCGTCGCGCCTCCAGCCGGGTCGTGGCGTCGCGGATGCAAAGGCGTGCCGCGTCGCCATCCCCGCGTGTGACGGGTGATATGCGGACATGGCGCTGCGCAAGAAGCGTTTCAAGGGCCTCTGTGCCGATCCTCGCTTCCAGAATGTCGAGCATTTCGCCCATTTCCAGACCAGCGTCTGCTGCCAGCAAGGCCTGACCGATCCAGACATGCTCGTCCTGCCCCCAGGTCCCGCCTTCCAGAAGGTCGGTGAATTCCGCGATCAATTCGGGATGTCGGATCAATCCGGCCAGGATCACCTGTTCCAGCAGAAGGTCCGGCGTCGTGGAGCCGGAGGCCAAGGCGGAGGCGCGCGCCGTCGTCGTGGCCTGCGCCGGCGGCTTCCATTTCTGTCCGGGCGTCCACGGTCGGTCGCGGCGATACGCAGGATTCGGCACGAAAACGCGGTCCGGTTCGGTCGGCGGGGCGGGGGGCACGTCGAAGACCGGGGCCCGGGTCAGGGGTATGCCGAACAACTCGGCGCGCAGACGCGCGACTTCCTCGGCATAGTGTCGACGCAGACTGGCGTCTTTGATCCGGCGCAGAACCGCGCGCAGATCCCGGTCCAGCATGGCGCGCCGTTCGGGACTGTCGAAGCTCTTTCCTTCCGTTTCCCGCTTCCACAGCAGGGACAGCATGGATTTGGCGTCGTCCAGAACCGCGCGCATGGCCCGCGGTCCGGCGTCGCGGATCAGGTCGTCGGGATCCTTGCCTTCAGGCAGAACGGCGAAGCGCAGACTTTGCCCGGCTTCGATCAACGGAAGGGCCAGGTCGGCGACCCGAAGGCCTGCACGCTGTCCGGCGGCATCCCCGTCGAGTGCGATCAGCGGCTCGGGCGTGACGCGCCAGAGCATCTGAAGCTGTCGTTCCGTCACGGCGGTGCCCAGGGGGGCCACCGCCGCTTCGAACCCGGCCTGCGCCAATGCGATGACATCCATGTAGCCTTCGGCCACAACCAGCGGCTGCCCTTTGCCCGCCGCCGCGCGCGCGTCGCGCAAGTTGTAAAGGTTCGATCCCTTGTCGAAGAGCGGTGTCTCGGGAGAGTTCAGGTATTTGGCTTTGGCATTGGGGTTCATCGCCCGTCCGCCGAACCCGATGCACCGTCCGCGCACATCGCGGATCGGAAAGATGATGCGGTGGATGAAGCGATCACGGGCGGCGCGGCCGTCCTCCGCCGGAACCGCCAGGCCGGCACCCTCCAGCATGTCGAAAGGGATGCCCTTGTCGGCCATCGCCCGGAGAAACGCGTCGGAGGCATCGGGCGCGAAGCCAATTTCGAAGCGGTTAAGCGTCTCGCGCGTCAGGCCTCGCAGATCGAGATAGGCGCGCGCATCCGATGCGGCACCGGTGGCCAGTTGCAGGCGGAACCACTTCACCGCCTCTTCCGTCACCTCGGCGAGGCGGGTCCGCAGGTCGGATTTTTCCGCGGCCTTGGGGTCACGGGCCGGCATCGGCATCCCGGCCTCACCTGCCAGAATTTCCACCGCTTCCATGAACCCGACGTTCTCCGTCTCTTGCACGAAACCGAAGACATTGCCCTTCGCCTGACAGCCGAAGCAGTAATAGAATCCCTTCTGGTCATCGACGTGGAAGCTGGCCGATTTTTCCTGATGAAAGGGGCAGGGCGCCCACCAATCGCCCTTGGCCTGATTGGTTTTCTTCATGTCCCACGTGACCTTGCGCCCGACCACGGCCGAAAGGCTGAGGCGGTTGCGCAGGTCGTCCAGGAAACTGTCGGGTAGCCGCATCATTGCAATATCGTATCGACCCGTTGGAGAGTCGAGGGTCGGGCATGTCGATTTCGGGGTTGAGATGGCCCGGACCAGTTGATCATCGCCATCTCCGGCCGGGTGATCTATCGCACCTTCGAGGTGCCAATTGGCGTATGTGTCATAACCAATTAAGCGAAAGTCGCCGAACACGGTTGTCCAATGTCATTGGTTCTCACGGGACGCTGAAATACCACCCCAAGAGGTGGCCTAATCCGATTCAGCCCTGGCCCGTTCATATCGTTTGATCTGAAGATCAATCGTCGCAGTCTCCACTATCTACCAACAGAAAACCGTTCACTTCGACGGGATCAGAATTGCACCCGTCCTCGAAGACGCCGACGCTAGTGTTGTCTTGGACGATGGAGCTTTCGATCTTGAATGCAACACCGCCCAGATAGCGATGGTCAATCGGAACGACATTTGGAATGATCCGGTCGCTCAAACCCACATTAAACATAGGTTGATCGTAAGTGTATGCTTCAACTAGAGTTACTCTTCTACCGTTATCAATACGCGGGATTTCGCTCAACAAGCCATCGAGTATGGCCGGTGTCATCGCTGGTTGCCCATCGGTCGCATAGGAGAACATGATGTCTAGGCCATCGTCCGTGCGACGCAATTCGGTGAATCGCATGAAACTGGCGTCTTCGGAGAACGTCAGTGTTTCGTAGACATCCGTCAAGCCGTTGAGGTCGTGAGGAGTGACGTAGCCGCGCTGTCGAGATAGAATATCAGCCACCGTATTGCTGGCTTTCATCATTTGCGCTTCGCGACGGTACTGATCGAAGTATTGATAGCCGACGACGTACATCATTACGAGCAAGGGCAACATGATCGCCGCTTCGATGGCAAGGGCGGCGCGTTCCTCGGTGCCGAAGCGGCGCAGCGTCTGGAACATCCGATAGGGTATGGAGGGCATCATGTGCATCATCCTCAGTTCTCTTCGACGACAAAGGCGCTGGCTGTGACGATCCGGAAAGTCCCGTCGTCTTCGTTCACCAGATAAGATCCGAGCGTCCGGTTCCCCGCCAGCACGGTGAGCGGCAGGGACGGTTGTACGGAGTAGCATGCGCGGATCATCACCATCCGGCCCGATCGGCCGCTGACGAAGCTCGACTGCGGAACGATGGAAGTCAGCTGGTTAACGCAGGGTGTGTCCGCGGCAGGCATGTCATAGGTCGTCTGATCGATGAACGATAATTCGATCAGCATATTCTGCTGACAATCGGGCAAGATCGTCGCGCGTTCGCAGACCCGGTTACGAACCTGATTTTGGGACACCGTGCTGCCGGTATCCAGACGGATATCGCGCACGACGATGTGGACCGCACGCTCCATCATCACCTGGCGGGTCAGCATCATCGAAGCCTCGAACGAGGAGATGAAGATCATCAGGAACGCCGGAACGAGGATGACGAACTCGACCGAGGCACCGCCCGCTTCGCGCGCGGCCGCCGGAAGTCCGGCGATGCGGTCTAGACCGCCCAGAAGGGCGTTGGACAGACGGACCCACGCCCGCCTGATCCAATATGTCGCGCGCTCTATCATTGGGTCAACCGCAGGCGGCTGACCGAGGCGAGCACGTCGTCGAAGGCGGCTGCGATGTCGAGGTCCTCAACGTCGAAGTAGCTGCCTTCGTTGCCTTCGCCGGCACAGTCCAGCATCGCGGCCTGCCCGTCTTCGGGGGCCTGGAAGGCGATGGTATAGATGACCACGCCCGCATCGCGCGCCGCCTTGCAGATATTGGAAAGGTTGTTGTCCGCGCGTTCCTGCCCATGCGTCGTCTCCCAGGAGTAGAAGTAGTCGACGCGCGTGTTCCAGGCAGCGCCGCCAAGAAGCGTGTTGGCAATATAGCTCATCGACAGCGAGCTCAGGGCCTGCGGCCAGCTCAACTCGATTGCATCCGTGCCGCCGTACTTGCCGTTGCGGTACCCTTTGAGGTGCGTGACATAGTATTTCCCGACGTCCTGGGACCAAATCGAATAGCGTGTGACGTAGGTATGGCCTTCGTGGTCATCGAACCGGGCGAGGCAGTAGCCGCGCTGCTGTTCCGTCCCGAAGGCGCAGCCAGCCCCGTTGAACCCGTAACGGTTGATCGCGATTTGGGTGCCCCGGATATCTTCACGGAGCGCGGGAATGGGGGAGCCATCGTCGATGGATGCAAGCGTCGGGGCTTCCGTCGCGTCGTCATACGGGGAGGGCTGACCGGCCTCGTGCCAATCCTTACACAATTCGGCATCGGCACTTGAGAAACCGTCGTTTCGGTCTTCCTGATACCAGCGGCGGTTACCGTTCCGATCGATATAGTAATTCCAGACCGGATCCTCGTCGTTATCGTAGCCGACGCACATATCTACCAGGGCTTCGCGATAGATGTGGATTTTCGAGCCGCCCGATTTGCGATCGTGCTTCAGATCCCATTGCTGCGTATTCACACCGTCTGTCATCACGACCAGGACCTTGTGCGTGTCGACCGTACTGTAAGCGACGGGGCGCCCCACGAAATCGGTCGAGACCTGCTCGGCCAGCGGGATATCGACCGAGTTTGCCAGTTCGGTCAGCTCGTCCTTGGACGACGGATCAAGGAGCAGGCTACCCCATTTCACGCCCAGATCCATGGCAGTCCAATGGCTCGCCCTAAGGTCGCCGATCCGCGATTGCAGCTCGGCTACGTTGTTGGACCAAGGCAGGATCGCGGCGTAGTTGTCCGTCAGGCAATTGGGCTGTTCCACCAAACCGACGGCATTGACGTTACCCGAACGGAAGTCGAAATGGCCCATGCGCTGCAATTCGTCACCCGGGCCCATGGCCGTCGTATTGAATTCGTCGTCCGCGAATACGACGCAGTTGGAGAAAACATGTTCATCTGTGATGTCGAACACCCCGTTGACCAGCGAGCCCGCATTCACGCGGTCGTTGTACGGTACGAGAGAGATTGACGTCAGGTCCTCCCGACCCTGAAGAAGCTGGGCGACAAAATCCGATGCGGCGGTGTGAAGCGATTCGATTTTCGCTCCGCCCATCGACCCCGAGATGTCGACGACCAGCGAAAGCTCCAGCTCGGTACGCACTTCGCGCGCTTCCGACGAGACGGGCTGCACCAGGGTGTCGTATCCGAGCATGTCGAGAAACAGGCTGTTGGTTTCCGCGTTCGACGACACGCTGACCCTGCGATCTGACCCAACCTGCGTGGTCGTGACCTGAATACTGTCTTCGTCCAGACCCGCGGCGCGCACGTAGTCTTTCACGATTTCTTCTGCGGAGCGGGTCTGATCCAGGCCCGCTGCGGCAAGGGAGGCGCGGTCGACCGCATACTGCAATTCGGTTCGTTTCACCTCCGAACGCATGATGTCGAGCGCGATGCCGCCGGCTGTCATCATCAACAGGAAGATCATCAGGCCGAAGATGGTCAAGCTGCCATCTTCGCGCTTGTAGAAATCAAGCACCGCCCAGTTGGGGGCACGTCGGGTCGAAGTGTCGATCATGCGAGTCACGGTAGATACCACGCGGTCTATAAAAAACGAATTACGAGCGACTCAGGCAGACCGAGTCGTATTGCTTTTTATCCAAAGTGATCGGGGTCACTGGCGGGCGGTATTGAGGTCAAATCTTGTCATTGTTCCTGCATTTTAGGCATTCGGACTAGATTGGCTGTGTCGTTTCCCGATTCCTGCCCTAAGCTGATGGGCAACCGGAGGCGTGGCCGTTTCGGCCAAGGGAGATCGGTATGAATGCGAAGAGCGGTGGATTCAGCGCGTCTGTAAACGCGATGTACGACAGGGCCGTCGGTTTGATGGACCTCAGCCCCGGACTGGTGGAGAAGATCCGCGTTTGCAACGCGACGTACACGGTGCGGTTCGGCGTGCGCTTGCGTGGCTCGATCCATACCTTCACCGGCTACCGATCCGTGCATTCCGAGCACATGGAACCGGTGAAGGGCGGCATCCGCTATTCGCTGGCCGTGCATCAGGACGAGGTGGAGGCGCTGGCCGCGCTGATGACCTATAAATGTGCGCTGGTGGAGACGCCGTTCGGTGGGTCAAAGGGCGGTCTTTGCATCGATCCGACGGCCTGGGACGCGCACGAACTGGAGCTGATTACCCGGCGCTTCGCCTATGAGCTGATCAAGCGCGATCTCATCAACCCCGCCCAGAACGTCCCCGCCCCCGACATGGGCACCGGAGAGCGGGAGATGGCGTGGATGGCCGATCAGTATAAGCGGATGAAGACTACGGACATCAATGGTAATGCCTGCGTCACCGGCAAGCCGCCCCACGCCGGAGGCATCGCCGGACGGGTCGAGGCGACGGGGCGAGGCGTGCAATATGCCCTGCAGGAATTCTTCCGCCACCCCGAGGATGTCAAGATCGCCGGGCTGGACGGTTCGCTGGAAGGCAAGCGCGTGATCGTGCAAGGCCTGGGCAACGTCGGCTTCCACGCCGCACATTTCCTGTCGACCGAAGACGGGGCCAAGGTCACCGCGGTAATCGAACGCGACGGCGCTGTCACCAACGATGCTGGCCTGGACGTAGAGGCGCTGCAGGCCCACATTCGCCGCACCGGCGGGGTGAAGAACTTCGCCAGCGGCCACTACGTCGAAGACGGGGCCAGCGTCATGGAAATGGATTGCGACATCCTGATCCCCGCCGCGCTGGAGGGGGTGATCCACGAAGGCAACGCCGCGCGCATCAGGGCACCGCTGATCATCGAAGCGGCCAACGGGCCCGTCACGTCGGAGGCGAACGAGATCCTGATCGACAAGGGCTGCGTCATCATTCCCGACCTCTATGCCAACGCGGGCGGCGTTACCGTCAGCTATTTCGAATGGGTCAAGAACCTGAGCCATATCCGCTTCGGCCGGATGCAACGCCGGGCCGAGGAAGCGCGCCACCACGTTCTGGTCAACGAACTGGAGCGACTGTCCAAGAGCAAGGAGGTGGCCTGGACCCTGTCGGACGGATTCAAACGCGACTACCTGCGCGGCGCCGGAGAGTTGGAGTTGGTGCGCTCGGGTCTCGACGACACCATGCGCGGGGCCTACGGCGCGATGCGCGAGGTTTGGCACGCGCGCAACGACGTGCCGGACCTGCGCACGGCCGGCTTCATCGTATCGATCGGACGGATCGCATCGAGTTACCAGGCCAAGGGGCTCTGACGCCGACCGTCCGAAAGACCCGGCTGGGAGGGGTGCGGAGCATGGCGATCCGCACCCCCGGTCGCCTCATTCCTTCGACTTGAGCGTCGCGACCGCATCGTCGTCCTCACCGAACCGGGTGAGCAGCGCGTTCTCCAGCCCCTGACTGAATTCTCGCGCTTTGGCCGCGTATTCCGGGTTCTTCTCGATCGGGACGCCGGGCTTCCAGAGCTTGGCAAGGGCAAGCAGCGTTTCGCGGTCGTGCTTGAAGAAGGCCTCGCGCGCCGAATGGGCTTCGCTTTCGGACCAGCCCAGCTGTTCCAGCGCATATCGACCCGCCCGCAGGGAGCTGTCGAACATTTCCCGCACGATCTGGTCCGCCCCGGCGCGGTATAGCTCGTAGGTGTGAACCCGGTCATAGGCGCGCGCGATGACGTGGATATCCGGGTTTGCCATCTTCGCCTGCTTGACCAGCTTGATTGCGTCGCCCCGGTCGTCCAGGGCGACGACTATGATCTTGGCCGTCTTCAGCCCCGCCGCCTCCAGCAGTTCGGGTCGCGTCGGATCGCCCAGATAGGTCTTGATGCCGAACGTCCGCAGCAGCTTGATGGTTTCTAGATCGCGGTCGAGTACCACCGAACTGAGTCCCGCGCCGCGCAGCATCCGGTGGACCACCTGTCCGAACCGGCCCACGCCCGCGATGATGACCTCCGCCTGTTCGTCGATGTCGTCGTCGGGCGCGGCCTCTCCTTCGGGCTGATTGGCTGCAAGGCGGTCGTAGGCGATGAACAAAAGCGGCGTCAAAAGCATCGACAGCGCGATCACGAGAAGGAGGATGCCGCGCAACTCTCCATCGATGACGCCGTCTCCGAAGGCGACGGAGACCAGCACGAAACCGAATTCACCCGCTTGCGCCAGTGACAGAGTAAACAGCAGCCGGTCGCGCCCTCTGACGCGAAACACCAGCGCAAGGCCGAAGAGGATCGCGCCCTTCAGCGTGATCAGCGCCATGACCGCCCCAAGCACCACGAACGGAGCTGCCGCGAAGGTGCCGAAGTCTATGCCGGCCCCCACGGTGATGAAAAACAACCCCAGCAGGATGCCTTTGAACGGCTCGATATCCGCCTCCAGCTCGTGCCGGAATTCCGAATTGGCAAGGACCACGCCGGCAAGGAACGTGCCGAGCGCGGGCGAAAGCCCCACCGTCGACATCAGCACTGCGACACCGATCACGAACAGCAGGGTGACGACGGTGTGCATTTCGCGCAAGCGTGCGCGCCCCGCAAAGTTGAAGACGGGACGTGTCAGGAAAGTCCCGCCCAAGATCACGACCGCGACCGCGCCGACGGTCAGCAGCGCCAAACCCCAACCGGGCAGCGTGTCGACCCAGTGGCCGACCTCCGCCATCATGGTCGCGCTTTCGCCATCACCCATCGAGGGTGCTTGGCCGTGGCCGCCGTCCGAAGATCCGCCGCCACTGCGGCCCGTGGCCAGCAGCGGCATGATCGCCAGCATGGGGATGACGACGATATCCTGCGCCAACAGAACGGAGAACGCGGATCGCCCGCCCCGGGTCGCGGTCAGATCCTTTTCGTTCAGCGTCTGCATGATGATCGCCGTCGACGACAGCGCCAGGATCATGCCGACCGCGGTGGCCACCTGCCACGTCAGGCCCAGTGCCATTGTGCCGGCCACGATGGCACCACCCGTCAACAGGATCTGTCCCAAACCCAACCCCAGAAGTCGCGTTCGCATGTCCCAAAGGGTGCGCGGTTCCAACTCCAATCCGATCACGAAGAGCATCATGACGACGCCGAATTCGGCGAAATGCTGGAGCTGTTCCGTCTCGGACCCGACCAGACCGGTCACCGGGCCGATCAGGATACCCGCGACCAGGTAGCCGAGAACCGAACCGAAGCCAAATCGCACGGCCAGCGGCACGCAGATCGTTGCGGCACCAAGGTAGATGACGGCTTGAAAGAGAAACGTATCCATCAGCGGACCCTAGGGCAGCCGGTTTGGGCCGACAATCGCCTAAACCGCGTTTCAAAGGGGCAGGGGGGCATCCCGTTTCGGTTGGTCCATGACGATCTGGCTTTGGACACGCGCGACCGCTGCATGGGGCAGCAGCATCTTGTGCACCAGGTCATTCAACGCGCCGAGGTCGGCGCACCAGACCCGCAGCAGGTAATCTGCCTCTCCGGTCAGCGTCCAGACCGAGGTGACGCGCGGCTCCGCCTCCAGCAGCCGCAGAAAGGCGCGGGCCCCTTCGGGCGCGTGGCTTGCCATCTGAACCTGCACGAAGGCTTGCACGTCCAGTCCGACGCGCGCCGGATCGAGCCGGGCAACGGTCTGTCCGATGACGCCGTCCGCCTCCAGCCGCGCGCGGCGACGTCCGGTCTGAGAGGTCGACAGGCCGAGGGCGCGGCCAAGCGCCTCCGCTGTTTGTGTCGCGTCCCGTTGCAGAAGTCGCAGCAAGTTCCGGTCCAGATCGTCCATGACAGCTACCTTGCGCAAATACCGCACCAATGCGGTATGAAGCGACAATCACCCGCATATCCGGGGCCGTCAACGCTCATAAATGCGCAATCGGGGCCCGCCATGCCTGCTATTTAAGGTCAAACACAGGAGATATGCCCATGGGACCTTTCCCCCACGACGCCCCCTACGCCGAAATATCTGCCGACAATCCCGCCGGAACCGACGGCTTTGCCTTCGTCGCCTTCGCACACGAGGATCCGCAGCAGCTGCGCGATGTGTTCACGCGACAGGGATACACCCATGTCGCCACACACAAGTCCAAGCCGGTGGAGGTCTGGCAGCAAGGCGACATCAGCTATCTTATCGACGCGACGCCCGACGGGCACGCGATGGAGTTTGTCGCCGAACATGGCCCCTGCGCACCTGGTATGGGATGGCGCGTCGCCGACGCGCAGCACGCGCACGACCATGCGGTCGCCAAGGGCGCTACATCCTATGACGGGCCGGGCAAGGTCATGGACGTGCCGGCGATCGTGGGCATCGGGGGCAGCCTGATCTACTTCATCGACCAGTATCGCGACGCCAGCCCCTTCAACGCCGAATTCGACTGGATCGCCAAAGCGCATCCCGCCGGCGTCGGGTTCCATTATCTCGATCATCTGACGCACAACGTCCACAAGGGGAACATGGACAAGTGGTTCCACTTCTACGGTGATCTGTTCAACTTCCGTGAGATCCGGTTCTTCGACATCAAGGGCAAGTATTCAGGCTTGCTCAGCCGGGCGTTGACGTCGCCCTGCGGCCGTATCCGCATCCCGATCAACGAGGATCGGGGTGAGACCGGGCAGATCGTCGAATACCTCAAACGCTACAACGGCGAAGGGATACAGCATATCGCCGTCGGCGCGCACGACATCTATGCTGCCGTCGACGCAATCGCCGAACGCGGCGTGACCTTCATGCCCAAACCGCCCCAGGCCTATTACGATCAAAGCCGGGATCGGGTGTCGGACCACGAAGAACCGCTGGACCGGATGGCGCGGCACGGCATCCTGATCGACGGGGAAGGGGTCATCGACGCCGACGGCGGGGAGCGGGAAACGCGCATTCTTCTCCAGATATTCTCGAAGACCTGCATCGGGCCGATCTTCTTCGAATTCATCCAACGCAAGGGCGACGACGGCTTCGGCGAAGGTAATTTCAAAGCCCTGTTCGAGTCGATCGAGGCGGACCAGGTGGCGCGCGGCGTCCTGTCTCCCTCCTGACGTCGGTGGAAGACCCGTCACGCTTTGGAAATGTAAGGAACCTTCCAGCGCGGCTACGGTTGATTCAGTGACCGCACCGATTGGCGGGTGTTCAACCACACCCACCTTCCCCTGCTCCGGTCGTCTTCCGGTGGTTGTGCGGTGCGGGAGGCGATTGTTGAGCGACACCCCGGCCCCGTCAAACGGGTCGGGGTGTTCGTCCTTCAGGCCGGGACCGACGCGCGCGCCACCGCGACCCGGCGGCGCACGAATGCTGCCAGGAACAGACCCGTCAGAACCAGCACGATCGTCGGGGCCGGCGCACTGTCCAGAAAAAAGCTGGCATAGATGCCCGTCACCATGGCCCCTGTGCACACAGCGGTCGCCACGATCAGCATCCGCCCGAAGCTGCGCGTGATCAGGAACGCGATGGCCCCCGGCGTCACCAGCAGCGCGACGGCCAGAATCAACCCCACGGCCGTCAGCACCGCAACCACCACCAGCGACAGAATCGTCAGAAGGCCGTAGTGCAGCAGATTGGTGTTCAGCCCCGCCGCCTGCGCCTGCGCCGGATCGAAGGCGTGAAGCAGGAAGTCGCGCCACTTGACCGCGAAGACGGCGACGACCGGCACCGAAATCGCAAGCCCGGTCCACAGGTCCTGCGCCCCGACGCCCAGCATGTTGCCGAACAAGATGTGGTCCAGATGAGCGTCCGTCGGGAACGCCACGAAAAGGATCAATCCAACGGCGAACATTCCCGAAAACACGACGCCCATCACGGTGTCGCGTTTCACGCGACTGTTTTCGGCCAGATACCCGGTCAGCAGGGAGCATGACATTCCAGCGGCGAAGGCCCCGACGATCAGCGGCCAGCCCAGCAGATAGGCCAGCACCACGCCCGGCAGGATCGCGTGGCTGACCGCATCGCCCATCAGCGCCCAGCCCTTGAGCACCAGAAAGCACGACAGCATGGCCGCCGCAGGCGACACGATCAGCGCGATCAGAAAGCCGTTTTGCATGAACGGGAACTGGAACGGCAAAAGAAGCGTGTCGATCATCCCCGCGCCTCCGCCGATCTGCGCCGTGCCGCCAAAAGGCCGTGCGTCGGCGCAAAGACGAACGCTATCAAGAAGATCGCGGTCTGAAGTGCGACGATGATGCCCCCCGTCGCCCCGTCAAGGAAGAAGCTGAGGTAGGCCCCGAAAAACGATGTGCCCGCCCCGATGCCGACCGACAGAACCAGAAGGCGCGGAAACCGATCGGTCAGCAGATAGGCGGTCGCCCCCGGCGTCACCACCATCGCGATGACAAGGAAGGCCCCCACCGTCTGCATCGCGGCCACGACGCTGGCCGACAGCAGCGTGAAGAACACCACCTTCAACAGGTCGGGGCGCAGCCCGATCGACCGCGCGTGGCTTTCGTCGAAGAAGGTGACCAGCAAGTCCTTCCATTTGAGCGTCAGGACGACGGCCGAAACGGTCCCGATGATGACCAGTTGCAGCGTATCCTCGGGCGTGATCGCCAGGATATTGCCCATGGTGATTGTCTGCACCGATACGGAAATCGGATTGAGCGACACCATGAACAAGCCAAGCCCGAAGAACGATGTGAAGATGATACCGATGATGACGTCTGGTTTCAGGCCGGAGCGGTCCGACAGGAACAACATCGCGGCCGCCGCCAGACCGCCCGAGATGAAGGCCCCGAAGGCGAAGGGCAGGCCCAGCAGGTATGCCCCGGCCACCCCCGGAACGACGGAATGGGACAGCGCGTCACCGATCAACGACCAGCCCTTTAGCATCAGGTAGCATGACAGAAACGCGCAGACGCCGCCCACCAGCGCGCTGACCCACATGGCGTTGACCATGTAGGAATAGGCGAAGGGTTCAAGCATCTTCGGGCGTATCCTCGTCCGTCTCGCGCTTTTCGCCGTACATGACGAAGGGCCGCTCGTCGTCGGTGATGATCCGCACTTCCCGCGTGTCGCCCGCGTCGTGGTGCAACTCGGTCCCGCCCAGCGTGAAATGGCGCAGGACGCCGCCGAACGCCTCTTCCAAGTTTTCGCGGGTATAGATTTCCTCGGTCAGACCGTAAGCCGTGACTGTCCCTTTCACCAGAACGGTATGATCGCAGAACTCCGGTACCGAGCCGAGGTTGTGGGTCGATACCAGCATCACCCGACCTTCGTCGCGCATCTCGCGCAGCAGGCCGATGATCTGTTCTTCCGTCTGAACGTCCACGCCGGTGAACGGCTCGTCCAGCAGGATGACCTGACCGTCCTGGGCCAATGCGCGGGCCAGGAACACGCGCTTGCGCTGTCCGCCCGACAGCTCCCCGATCTGGCGCTGGCGGTAGTCGGTCATGCCGACACGCGCCAGGGCGTCGGCCACTGCGGCGTGGTCGCGCGGCTTCGCGCGGCGCAGGAACCCCATGTGACCGTATCGGCCCATCATCACCACGTCTTCCACCAGCACCGGAAAGGCCCAGTCGACCTCCTCCGCCTGCGGAACATAGGCGACGACGTTCGCTTTCAGCGCCTCTCGCACGGTCCGACCCAGCAGTTTGATCTCGCCGCTGGCGGCCGGCACGAAGCCCATGATCGCCTTGAACAGCGTCGATTTGCCCGCGCCGTTCACGCCCACCAGTGCCGTCACGGTGCCTTTGGGAATGTGAAACGTCGCATCGCGCAGGGCGGTGTGTCCGTTGCGATAGGTGACTGTCACACCCGTGGCGTCAATGCCCCCGCCGTCGCTGACGTTGTTGATCATTCGGTCGCCGTCAGGCCAAGGGCCACCCGTTCGGCCGTGACGCGCAGCAGGTCCAGATAGGTCGGCACCGGCCCGTCCTCCTCCGACAGACTGTCCACGAACAAGTCCCCGCCATAGCGCGCGCCGGTTTCGCGGGCGACCTGCCGGGCGGGGTCGGTGTTCACCGTGCTTTCGCAGAACACGACCGGGATGTCGTTGTCGCGCACCCCGTCGATGACGCGGCGCACCTGCTGCGGCGTGCCCACGGCGTCGGCGTTGATCGGCCAGAGGTACATTTCCCGCAGGCCGAAATCGCGCGCGAGATAGCTGAACGCGCCTTCGCAGGTCACCAGCCAACGGCGGTCCGGCGGCACTTGGTCCAACGCCGCCCGCAGCGGGTCCAGCACGGCGGCGATGCGCGCCTTGTAGGCGATCGCGTTGGACGCATAGACCGACGCATTGTCCGGGTCGGCCCTAGACAGCGCGTCGCGGATATTGTCGACATAGATCATGGCCGACGCGGACCCCATCCAGGCATGCGGATTGGCGCGCCCTTCGTAAGCCCCTTCGGAAATCGCGATCGGTTCGATTCCGTCGCTAACGGTGGCGGCGGGAATGTCGCCCAGATTGTTCAGGAACTGCGCAAACCAAAGCTCCAGATTCAGGCCGTTCCACAGGATCAGGTCCGCATCCGACGCCGCCACCAGATCGCGGGGCGTGGGGGAATAGCCATGGATCTCCGCCCCCGGCTTGGTCACCGACACCACCTCTGCGGCGTCGCCCGCCACGTTGCGCGCCATGTCGGCAATGACGGTGAAGGTCGTCACGACCTTTAGCCGGTCGTCATCGGCATTGGCCGGGACGGCCAGCAGGATCGTCGCGGCAAGAAGGGTGCGGAACATCGAAAACCTGCGATTGAGAACTATTCGCAGAAGTGTTCTTCGCCCGCGAAATGTCAAGGGCCGCCCCACCGGGACGGCCCTTCCAAATCTAATATCGCGGCGATCAGTCGATCTTCGGCAGCAGCGTATCCAGCGACGCCTTGGCGTCGCCATAGAACATTCGCGTGTTGTCCTTGAAGAACAACGGATTCTCGATGCCCGAATACCCCGTGCCCTGACCGCGCTTGGACACGAAGACTTGCTTGGCCTTCCACACCTCAAGCACCGGCATCCCCGCGATGGGCGAATTCGGGTCATCCTGCGCGGCCGGATTCACGATGTCGTTGGATCCGATGACGATGACGACGTCGGTGGACGGGAAATCGTCGTTGATCTCGTCCATTTCCAGCACGATGTCATAGGGAACCTTCGCCTCGGCCAGCAGCACGTTCATGTGACCGGGCAGACGCCCCGCAACCGGGTGGATGGCAAACCGAACGGTCTTGCCCCTGGCACGCAACTTGCGCGTCAGTTCGGCGACGTTCTGCTGCGCCTGCGCCACCGCCATGCCATAGCCGGGCACGATGACGACGCTGTCCGCCTCGTTCAACGCGTTCGCCACGCCGTCCGCATCGATGGCGACTTGTTCACCCTCCACCGCCATCTGCTCGCCCGCCGGGCCGCCGAAGCCGCCCAGAATGACGGACACGAAGCTGCGGTTCATCGCTTTGCACATGATGTACGACAGGATCGCACCCGAAGAGCCGACAAGCGCGCCGACCACGATCAACAGGTCGTTTCCAAGGCTGAACCCGATCGCCGCCGCCGCCCAGCCCGAGTAACTGTTGAGCATCGATACCACGACCGGCATGTCCGCCCCGCCGATCCCCATGATGAGGTGGTAGCCAATGAAGAGCGCGGCCAGCGTCATGATGAAGAGCGGGAGGAACCCGCCGGTGTTGAAGTACCAGATCAACGCCAGCAGGGAGACACCCGCCGCCGCCGCGTTCAGCATGTGCCCACCCGGAAGCTTCTTGGCGGCCGAGTCGACCTTGCCGGCCAGTTTGCCATAGGCGATCACCGATCCCGTGAAGGTCACGGCCCCGATGAAGATGCCCAGGAACAGCTCGACGCGCAGGATGTTAAGTTCCACCGCCGTCTTCTTGGCGATCAACGATGCGAAAGTGCCCAGATCCCCCAGCAGGACAAGCGCTGTGGCGTTCACCGTCGGGTCCAGGGTGGGATCGACGCTGTTGGCGACAAGGCCGGCGACTCGCACCATCTCGAAATGCGCGATGAAGCCTACGAAAACGGCCGCCAGACCGACCAGACTGTGCATCGCCGCGACCAGTTCGGGCATCTGCGTCATCTGCACCTTGGTGGCCAGTTGATAGCCGATGACCCCGCCGATCGCGATCAGCACGATCGACAAAAGCCAAAGCCCCGCACCCGGCCCGATGATCGTGGCAAAGACCGCAAGCGCCATGCCCGCAATCCCGTACCAAACGGCGCGCTTGGCCGATTCCTGCCCCGACAATCCGCCCAGCGACAGGATGAAGAGAACGGCAGCGACCACATAGGCCGCAGTGGTGAATCCGTATTCCATTGCCGGTCCCCCTTAGGATTTTTGGAACATGGCGAGCATGCGCCGTGTCACGAGGAAGCCACCGAAGATGTTTATCCCGGCCATGAATACCGACAGCGCAGCCAGCAGGATCACCAGGAACGATCCCGATCCGATCTGCACAAGCGCACCTAGAATGATGATCGACGAAATCGCGTTCGTGACCGCCATCAGCGGTGTATGCAGCGAATGCGCGACGCCCCAGATGACCTGGAACCCGATGAACACCGACAGCACGAAAACGATGAAATGCTGCATGAAGCTGGCCGGCGCGAACAGACCGACGAACAGCAGGAGCGCGCCGCCGATGGCGATCAGGCCGACCTGATTGCGGGTCTGGGTCTTGAAGGCGGCAACTTCGGTCGCACGCGCTTCCTCCGCCGTTGGCACGATGACCTTCGCCTTGGGTTTGGCCGCGATCGCGGCGACCTTGGGCGGGGGCGGCGGCCAGGTGATCTCTCCCTCGTGGGTGATCGTGGCCCCGCGGATGACGTCGTCTTCCATGTCGTGGTGCACGACCCCATCCTTTTCGGGGGTCAGGTCCGCAATCATGTGACGGATGTTGTTGCCGTACAGCGTCGACGATTGCGTCGCCATGCGGCTGGGGAAATCGGTGTAGCCGACAATGGTCACGCCGTTGTCGGTGACGATCTTTTCCTCCGGCACGGTCAGTTCGCAGTTGCCGCCGCGCTCCGCCGCCAGGTCGATGATGACCGATCCGGGCCTCATCGCCTCGACCATGTCCCTGGTCCAAAGGACCGGGGCCGCGCGGTTCGGGATCAGCGCGGTGCAGATCACGATGTCGATCTCGGGGGCCAATTCGCGGAACTTGGCCAACTGCTTTTCCTGGAACGCCGGGCTGGACGGGGGCGCATAGCCGCCCGTTTCTGCTCCGTCGGGCAATTCGCTGTCGTCGAACTCCAGGAAGACGAACTCCGCGCCCATCGATTCGATCTGTTCAGCCACCTCGGGGCGCACGTCGAACGCATAGGTGATCGCGCCAAGTGATGTCGACGTCCCGATCGCGGCCAGACCGGCCACACCGGCCCCGACCACCAGAACCTTGGCGGGCGGCACCTTGCCAGCGGCCGTGACCTGCCCGGTGAAGAAGCGGCCGAAATTGTTGCCTGCCTCGATCACCGCGCGGTAGCCCGCGATATTCGCCATCGACGACAGCGCGTCCATCTTCTGCGCGCGCGAAATTCGGGGCACCATGTCCATGGCGATGGCGGTTGCACCCTTGGACTTCACCAGATCCATCAGCGCCTCGTTCGACGACGGATAGAAGAAGGAGATCAGCGTCTGGTCCTTGGTCAGGCGCTTGGCTTCCGTATCCGTGGGCGGGCGCACCTTGGCGACGATCTCCACCATCTTGAACAGGGCGGCGGGCGTCTTCATCACTTCGACCCCGGCCGCGCGATAGGCGTCGTCGGTGAACCCTGCGGGCACACCGGCGCCTGTCTCCACGAAGACTTCGTGCCCCAGCTTTTGCAGATGTCCCGCACTTTCGGGGGTGATGGCCACGCGGGCTTCGCCCTCATGTACCTCTTTCGGTGCGCCGATCTTCATTGCATGTTCCCCGTGGTGTTGGCGGTGTCGCCTTCTATCTGTGGTGCTACGGGGTCTCAAGGCAACAGACGTCGTTGCGACATTTTCTTAGCGGACGGAGCATGACGTTGGGTGATTTGAAGGGAAGACACGCGCTCGTCACCGGTGGCGGCACCGGAATCGGACGCGCCATCGCCGAAGCGCTGCTGGCCCGGGGGGCCGACGTCACGGTCACTGGGCGCCGGCTGGATGCGCTGCGCGACGTCGCGGGGGCGAACCCGATCGCGATGGACGTGACTGATCCGGCATCCGTCACCGACGGCATCGCCGCCGCGCGCGCCGCCCATGGCCCGATCCAGATCTGCATCGCCAATGCCGGCATCGCCGAAGGCGCATCCCTGCCCAAGACGGACGAGGCCATGTGGCGACGAATCATGGCGACCAATCTCGACGGCAGCTACCGCGTGATCCGCGCCTGTTTGCCCGACATGGCCGATTGGGGCCGCGTCATCGCCGTCAGCTCCATCGCGGGGCTCAAGGGGCTCAAGGGCGCGCCCGCCTACACCGCCTCCAAGCACGGGATGATCGGCCTGATCCGGGGGCTGGCGGCCGATCATCTGGGTCGCGGCGTGACGTTCAACGCGCTCTGCCCCGGCTATGTCGACACGGCCATCGTCACCGACAACACCACGCGTATCATGGACAAGACCGGCATGTCCGAGGCGGACGCCCGCGACATCATGGTGACCCAGAATCCGCACCGTCGCCTGATCGAGGTGGACGAAGTGGCCGAGGCTGCGCTGTGGCTGTGTTCGCACGGCGCGCGCAGCGTCAACGGTCAGACGATTCAGATCGCGGGCGGCGAATACTGACGGTCGCCGGATGCCGCGCGGCGTGACCCGAAAGCCGCCATGCGATGGAATACCGACCGGGCCGCCTTACATCCCCACCAAGATGCGCTCCCTATCGCGCAACACCCGCGCGCCGGAGGCCCGATGCTGAAAGACTATCCCCTGCGATACGAGCTTGCGAACGAGCTTCATGCCCGCCCCTTTCCAGCGGTGCAGATCGGGGCCGAAGCCGCCTACCTCGCCATCAAACGGCCCGAGGATGCCGCCAATCGCGACCGGTCCGCCGACCGCGCGCATCTGGTCGCCCTGCTCGACCGCTTCGGCGCGGACCACCCCAAACCCAACGCCACCCATTACTTCGGTGACGTCGGGCGGTTTCGGCTGAAATGGGAAAGCCATACCGAGTTCGTGACCTACACGCTGTTCGCCGACAAATTGTCTGACCGGCCGTTCGACGGGGAAATCTTCAAGGCCCTGCCGCAGGCCTGGCTTGCGGATGCGCCGGGTCAATTGCTGACCTCCATCCTTATTCGGATCGAGGAGGCGGGCGACGACATCCCCGAAAAGCTCAAGGATTGGTTCGTCCCCGAAAGTCTGGCCGCCTCCAGCGTTCTCGACGGACAGGCCACGATTGCAGGGGATTTCCGCATCGACGCGGGCGGACACCTGCGGTTCGCCCTGTTTCCGCAGGCAGGCACCGGCCGCCGCCGCGTCGGTCGGATCGTTCAGCGCCTGTGCGAGATCGAGACATACAAGACCATGTCTATGCTGGCCCTGCCGCGCGCGCGCGAACTGGGGGCCCGGCTGGGCGAGATGGATGCGCAGTTGTCCGACCTTGTCGGCGACCTGCGCCGCGCCGATTGCAACTCCGAAGCGACGCTGGAAAGCCTTCTGGCCATCGGGTCGGAGCTGGAAACGATGCTTGCCCGCTCCGCCTTCCGGTTCGGCGCGATGGACGCCTACACCGCCCTGGTCGAGCAGCGTATCGACGTCCTGCGCGAAGCCCGGATGGACGGGCGGCAGACCTTCGGCGAGTTCATGATGCGACGCTTCGATCCGGCCATGCGGACCTGCCGGTCGGTCGAAAAGCGCATGGGCGTGCTGGCCGAACGCGCCCGGCGCGCCGGCGACCTGCTTTCGACCCGCGTGAACGTCGAACGGGCCGATCAGAACCGTGAACTGCTGACCTCGATGGACGAGCGTGCGGGCCTGCAATTGCGCCTTCAACGCACGGTCGAGGGGCTGTCGGTCGTGGCGATCGGCTATTACGCCGTCAACCTCGTGACCTATCTCGTCTATCCCGTAGGGGCGGCCGCCGGGCTGTCGAAAGAGATGATTTCGGCGCTGACGGTCGTGCCGGTCGTCCTTCTGGTCTGGTGGATCGTCCGTCGCATCCGGGTCCGTGCCGAACGCTGACGCATGACGTCAGTCCAGCCGGATCAGGCTGCCCGCGCCCTCGCTGGTAAACAACTCCAGCAGCGCGGCATTAGCGACCCGCCCGTCCAGGATGACGACCGCGCGCACGCCCGCCTCCAGCGCGTCCAGCGCGGTCTCCGTCTTGGGGATCATTCCGCCCGCGATGGTACCGTCTGCCGTCATCTCGCGCACGCGCGCCGCCGTCAGCGCCGTCACGACCTCGCCCGACGCATCCTTCACTCCGGCCACGTCCGTTAGCAAAAGCAGGCGATCCGCCTTCAAGGCGCCGGCGATGGCCCCGGCGCAGGTGTCGCCGTTGATGTTGAACGTCTCGTCGTCGGCCCCCGTTCCGATGGGCGCGATCACCGGGATCATCTCGTCGCGGAACAGACTGTGCAGCAGGCGCGGGTCGACGGTCGTGGGCGTACCGACGAACCCCAACTCCGGGTCGGTTTGCACGCAGGTGATCATATCCGCGTCCTTGCCCGTCAGGCCGACGGCACGCCCCCCGGCGGTGTTGATCGCTTGGACGATCCGCTTGTTGATCTCTCCGGCCAGCACCATCTCGACCACCTGAAGCGTGTCCGCATCCGTCACGCGCTTGCCGCGCACGAACTGCGACGTCACGCCCAGCCGTTCCAGCATCGCGTTGATCATCGGTCCGCCGCCATGGATGATGACCGGGTTGATGCCCACCGTCCGCATCAGAACCACGTCGCGCGCGAAATTGGCCATCCCTTCGTCACTGCCCATGGCGTGACCGCCCAGCTTGATGACGACGACCGCGTCGTCATAGCGCGTCAGATAGGGCAGAGCTTCGTTCAAGGTGCGCGCGATGGCGGCATTGTCGCGGGTGGTCATGGCGTCCTGTTTCCTCATCGTCCGCGGCCTTCCGGGCTCACTCCATCGTGGCGATCGTGGCACGCAGCGTCGGAATGCCCCAGCCTTTTTCGCTGCTCGTCACGATCAGCTCTGGAAAGGCGGCGGGGTGTTTGGCCAAGGCGTCGCGCGTCTGGTCCAGCGCGCGCTCCCGCTCCGCGTCCTTCACCTTGTCGGCCTTCGTCAAAACCGTCTGGAACGGCACGGCTGACCGGTCGAGCAGCGTCATGATTTCCTCGTCCACCGCCTTTACGCCATGGCGACTGTCGATCAGGACGAACGCGCGGCGCAGTGACGGTCGCCCCGACAGATACGCCTTGAGCAACGCCTGCCATTTGGCAACGACGGCCACGGGCGCATTGGCAAAGCCATATCCGGGCAGGTCGACCAGATAATGGCTGTCGCCAAGCGTGAAATAGTTGATTTCCTGCGTCCGGCCCGGCGTGTTCGACGCGCGCGCCAGCGCCTTGCGCCCGGTCAGCGCGTTGATCAGCGACGATTTTCCGACGTTGGACCGGCCGGCAAAACAAACTTCCATCCGGTCCGCGGGCGGCATGCCGTCCATCGCGACGACGCCCTTCAGAAATTCGCCGCCCGTCGCGAACAATTTGCGACCGATCTCCTCGGTGTCGCGGTCGGGGGCATCGGCAACGGGAAAAGGCAGCTTCATATCCGTATCTCCGCACCGGGCGCGATCACGCCGCCCTCGATCACTTCGGCATAGATCCCGAAATCCTGATGGTCCCAAGTCCGCAACGTGCCAAGCGTATCGGCATCGCGGCGGCCCGTTTCGGGGTTGGCTTCCGTCGCACGGCACCGCGTGATCGGCTGGACCCCGCGCAATACCGCGTCGCCGATACGGAACGTCTGGTCCAGAAGGTCGAACTCTTCCCACGGTGCCAGACCGTCGATCCAAAGGTTTCCGCGCCAGCGGTGGATCGACAGATCGCGTCCCATCTTCTGCTCCACCGCCCGGTGCGTCGCTGTTGCATGAACGGAAACCCAGGCGTCGGGAACATCGGTGAACCCGGTTTCGCTGCTGACCACGCCGGTCGGTCGCGGCAGATCGTCGGGCCAGACCGGGTCGAGCCATTCGACGATTTTGGCCGCCTGATCGTCCGGCGTGACCGTCAGGTCAGGTCGCTTGGGATGGTGCAGCGTGACGGTCATCGTCGCCTCGTCCAACGCTGCCGTGATCGCCATCAGGCCCGGCCCGCTGACCCCGCGCAGGAAGTTCGCCTTCTGCGCCCAGCCACCATCGATCGGCTTCGCATTTGCATGGGTCACGGCCCAGCGGCGATCGTGGGGCAGGGTGCGCCCCGCGGTCAGCGTGACGCGGCTCAGACGCTCCCGCCCGATGGCCTTGATCGGATGACGCCAGATCTGCGCCAGCGCGGGGCTCACGACTTGCCCTTGCCCTTCGGCGCTGTCTTGGCGGTATTGTCCGCATCGGCTTTCACCGGGGCCTTGTCCTTGCCGATCCCCGGTTCCTTGGCGGGGCCCTTCTTGAAGCCCGATTTGATATTGCCGAACAGATCCGGCTTCGACCCGTGGCTGCGCATGATCGAATACTGCTGAATGAATGTGATCGTATTGTTCGCGATCCAGTATACCACCAGGCCGCTGGCAAAGCTGCCCAGCATGAACATGAACACCCACGGCAGCCAGGCGAAGATCATCGCCTGCGTCGCGTCCGTGGGGGCCGGGTTCAGCTTCTGCTGCAGCCACATCGAAATGCCCAGCAGGATCGGCAGGATGCCGATGAACACCAGTGCAAGGATCGACGCGGGTTCGGGTGCCGCAAACGGCAGCAGGCCGAACAGGTTGAGGATCGAGGTCGGGTCCGGCGCGCTCAGGTCCTGAAAGGGCCCGAAGAACGCAGCGTGGCGCAGCTCGATCGTGACGAAGATCACCTTGTAGAGGCTGAAGAAGATCGGAATCTGCAACAGGATCGGCAGGCAGCCCGCAGCGGGGTTCACCTTGTTCTTCTTGTAAAGCTCCATCATCCCCTGCTGAAGCTTCTGTCGATCGTCGCCCGCCTTTTCCTTGAGCTTCTCCATCTCTGGCTGAAGCTCTTTCATCCGCGCCATGGAGACATAGGATTTGTAGGCCAGCGGCAGCAGGATCGCCTTGATCCCAAGGGTCAGAACGATGATCGCGATGCCCATGTTGCCGATCAGCGCGTTCAGGAAATGCAGGGCTGCAAAGATCGGCTTGGTCAGGAAAAAGAACCAGCCCCAGTCGATGGCGTCGATGAACCCGGGCACACCGTCGTCGTTCTGGTAATGGCGGAGTTCTTCCCATTCCTTGGCCCCGGCAAAGACCTTGCTGTCCGACGCCGCCGTGCCGCCCGCGGCGACCTCGACCACCGGCAGGCGCGTCTCGGTCTGGTAGATGTCGGCACCGGGGACATATTTCACCACCGTCGTCGCGGTCGTCTCGACGTCAGGGATCAGGGTCGTCATCCAGTATTTGTCGGCGAACCCGATCCAACCCTCTTCGGTGATGGCATAGCTTTCCATCGGGGCCGCTTCGGCCGGGTTCACATCCAGATCGACCATGTCGTCATATTCGATCCGTTCGACGATGCCATCGGCATGGGCCACGACGCCTTCGTGGCTGATGAAGAAATTCTCGACATCCGGTTCCCCGTGCCGCGCGATCTGAGCGTAGGGAAACAGGCGCACCGATGTCCCGGTCGTGTTTTCGACGGCCTGCGTGACCGAGAACATGAAATCGTCATCGACCGAAATCGTCTTGGTGAACACCAGGCCATCGCCATTGTCCCATGTCAGGACCAGCGGCGCGTCGGGGGTCAGCACGCCACCGTCGGGGGCCGACCAGATGGTCTGCGGTGTCGGTACGGCGTCATTGGCCAAGTCGCCCGCGGGCACCCAGCCGTGCAGCGCATAGTACGCATTGGGCGCGCTGGCCGGCGACAGAAGGGTCACGATCGGAGAGTCGTCGTCCAGCGTTTCGCGGTATCCCTTCAGCGACAGATCGTCGATCCGCCCACCGGTCAGAGAGATGGAGCCGGTCAGGCGCGGCGTATCGATCGCGATCCGGTCGGTGCCCGCGATGGCCGTCGCGCGGGTTTCCGTGGGGTCGGCGGCTACGCTGCCGGGCACGACCGTCGTGCCGCCGGGTGTTGCGGGTGGGGCGACAGTGGTTGCGGCGACGCCATCGGACGTCGGCGTGTCGCCGGGCACCTGCGCGTCGGGTGGAAAGACCAAAAACCAGATCAGAAGAACCGCCGCGCTGAGCACGGTGGCAAGGATGAGATTCTTGTTCTGATCGTCCATAAAAGACCTGTCACGCGCGGATGGGAGGTTGCGCGCCGTTCAACAGACCGCAGTCCGGAAGGTCAAGGCGAAAGCGGCCCGGCGCACCGGTGGCGCCATTTCGCGTTGACCCCGAACCAAGGACGTCGATCCGGAGCGCGCCGCCGTCGCCCGGACCCACGGATCAGTCGGCGACGTCGCCGATCACGCCGATCCCTGCGTCCGCATCAGCCGCAGGCGGTCGTCCTGTCCTACGGGCCGGTTGTTGGCCCAGATAACGGTATCCTCGAAGGGCATGGGCTTGGCGATGCCGAAGCCCTGCACATGAGGACAGCCCATCTCGGCCAACGTCGCCTGTTCTTCGGGGGTCTCGACCCCCTCGGCCAGCGTCTCGATCGACAATCGCTCGGCCAGGCCGAGGATCGCGGCGACTACATCGCGCTTTCGTGCGTTGCGGTCGATCTCCTGGATGAAACTTCGGTCGATCTTGATACGGTGGACGCCGAACTGCGCGATGTGGGCGATCGACGCGGCACCGGTTCCGAAATCGTCGAGGTCGAGGCGGAAACCGGCATCGCGCAAAGCGTTGATGTTGCGGACGATCGTCTCGTCTCCGTCGCGCAGCGTGACCGTTTCCAGAATCTCGATCGCAATGCGTTCCGGCGCGATATCATGTCGGTCCACCTGCCACAGGATCCGCTCGGCCAGGCGGGGGTCGGTCAGTTGTTCCAACGACACATTTACCCCTACACACGGAACGCTGATGCCCGTTCTATCCCATTCGATCAGCGCCAGAATACTGGCCCGCAGGATGACGTCACCCAGATCGGCGGAGCGTCCGGTGGCGGCGATCGGACCCAGAAACTGTGCCGGGGACAGCACGCCCAACTCTGGATGGTGCCAACGTGCAAGGGCCTCGAACCCCGCAATCCTGCCGGTCCGTGTATCGACCTGCGGCTGGAACCAGGGGCGGATCTGACCGTCGGCCAGCGCATCCTCGATTTGCGATGTCAGCGTCTGATCGATCTCGACCTGGGTCTGGATATCCGCATTGAAGGCGCGGACGGCGTCGTTTCCCTGCCGCCGTGCGATGCGCAGCGCGCAATCCGCGGCGGCCATGATCGCGGCCCCGGTACGGGCAGGGGCCATCGCCTCCGAACAGATCCCGATGCAGCAATGAACCCTGACGGACCGCCCCTCGACCGAGATCGGCTCCGCGACGGCGGCCTGTATGCGGTCGACGAGCCCCATCAACACGTCCAGGTCGGCCCGCCGCGTCGGGGCCAAGACGACCATCATGCCGCGATCGCCAGTTCGCAGCACCCGGTCCTGCCCGCGCAATGTTGCACCGATGCGCTGCACCATCCGATCCATGATCTTGTCTTCGGCATCGACGCCCCAGCCGCCGTCGGCGATCAGCAGGTCGTTGATCTCCACATGCAGGGCTGCGGTGGTCCGTCGCCGCCGCGCGCAATCGTCCAGAACGGCATCGATATGCGCCTGCGTCGCCGTTCGCCCCACCATTTGGCCCTTGGCGGTGTCGATATCCAGCCACGCCCGGACACGCGGGCGGCCGTGCAAGTTCAGCGCGAGAAAAAGTGGAAGCACGATGACCAAAACCATCGCAACGGCATCCTGTCCCAGCGTCCAGGCCAGCGCGGCCGCCACCGGAAACAGCATCATCCAGTCGATTCGACGGATCGTCGCCGCGGCCTTTCGACTATGGTGCCGCCACAGTCCGGTCTGATGTGCCATTGCACCCTCCGATTGGTATCGCGGCCATGGATAGCTCTCCCGGAGTCAACCGATCCTTAACGAAGGTCGGGAATTTCGCTCGAATTATCATCGTTTGGCCCGGCATCCGCGGCCACCATCCCCGCGAAGTCGAACAGCGCGGGATCGAGCATATGTGACGGGCTCACGTGGCCGAGCGCTGCGAACATGCCGGCCCGCCGCCCCGGCACCCGCGCTTCCCACTCGTCCAGCATTCGCTTGATGACCTGCCGTTGCAGCCCGTCCTGCGATCCGCACAGGTCGCAAGGGATGATGGGATAGGCCATCGCCCGCGCGAACGCCGCGCAGTCGGCTTCGGCCACATGGGCCAGCGGGCGCAGCAGCGTCAGGTCGCCTTTGTCGTTCCGCAGTTTCGGCGGCATCGTCGCGATCTTGCCGCCGTGGAACAGGTTGAGAAAAAACGTCTCGAGGATGTCGTCGCGGTGATGCCCCAGCACGACGGAGGTGCATCCCTCCTCGCGCGCCACGCGGTATAGGTTTGCCCTCCGCAGCCGCGAACACAGCGCGCAATACGTCCGCCCCGCCGGCACCTTGTCGACAACCACGGAGTAGGTGTCGCGGTATTCGATCCGGTGCGGCACACCCATCCGCTCCAGGAAATCGGGCAGAACCGTCGCCGGGAACCCCGGCTGCCCCTGATCCAGATTGCACGCGATCAGATCCACCGGCAGCAGGCCACGCCAATGCAGCTCGGTCAGAACGGCAAGCAGGGTATAGCTGTCCTTGCCCCCCGACAAACACACCAGCCACTTCGCGCGCGGCGTATTCGGGGCCCGGTCGACCATGGCGTATCGGTCGATCGCCTCGCGCGTTTCGCGGACCAGACGCTTGCGCAGTTTTCGAAACTGCGTGGTCTTCGGTGCGCCGTGGAACAGCGGATGGATATCCTGGCCGGTGCCGGTCGGGGGAAGGAGGGTGTCGGGCATGGCGCGGCCTTCGTGGATGCAAGCCCGCCCCCCGTATCAAGTCAGGGGGCGGGCTGCCACTAAAGCCGGAACCGACGATGCAGATCGGACGGCGCGGCCGGGTGGGGCGGCAGTCCGATGTCGCGGCGCAACCGGTCTGGCAGGTCGCGCAAGTCCGGCGGCCGCGCGGTGGGCCGCAGCAGCGCGCGCAGCGCGGCCCAAAGGACGCGTGTGGCACCGTGCCGGTCGATCGCATCGTCGATCAGCGTGGGCGTCGGGGGCGGAGACAGGCGAAGGGCAGTCATGGAACATCTCCCGGCGGGGCCGGGCCTCTGATTCGGAGTCTGGGAATGCCCGAGGTGCAAGGACCCACCGGTGGCGGGCATCGTGCGTTGGGGCGTGGGGGAAGACCGCCGTCAGGCGGACCGGGTCAGCAGCGGCGCGCGGCGACCATGGACCACGGGGCAAGGGCGGGTGCGAACGGATACGTCATGACAGCCCTCCCTGATGTGCGTGGCTGGCGATGGCATACCGACCGGGCGCGAGTCGCCGAAGCGTTTTCTTCCCCTACGTCACCGTCGGCGGAAATCCACTCAATCGGGAACGTTGTCGATGCCCGATCCGCCCCAGGGGCGACACCGCCCGATGCGGCGCAGGGCCAGCCAGCCGCCTTTCAGTCCGCCGTGTTTCTCCAACGCTTCCAACGCATAGACGGAACAGGTCGGCTGGAACCGGCAGTTGTGGCCGACATGGGCGGAAAAGACCGCGCGATAGGCATGGACCGGCCAGGACATGACGCGGGCCAGGGGGGTCACCGGCGCGGCTCCCTGGGGCGTCCAACCTGTGCCTTGCCGGAATGGGCCTTGTCGATCGCGCGGCGCAGGTCTTCGCGCATCGCCGCGAAATCCCGCGCGGCGGTCGTCCCGGCCCGCCCGATCAGGACATAATCCCAGCCGGGTCGGGCCAGCGCCGGCAAGTCCAGCCGCGCGATTTCCCGCAACCGTCGCTTGGCGCGGTTGCGCGCGACGGCGTTGCCGACCTTCTTGGAACAGGTGAATCCGACACCGACCGCGGGGTCGTCGTCACCCCGGTCGCGCGCCTGAAGCAGGAACGCACCCGCCGGAACGCGCAGCGCGCGGTTCATCGCAAGGAACTGCGCGCGCACCTTCAGAACACGCAAAGACGCCGGAGAGGCAGGCCCCTCCGGCGTCGAAACCGTGTCAACCGTCAAGCGATTTACGCCGACAGGGACTTCCGGCCGCGGGCGCGGCGGGCATTCAGAATTCTACGGCCGGCCTTGGTGGCCATGCGCGCGCGGAAACCGTGGCGCCGCTTGCGGACCAGGTTCGAGGGCTGAAAGGTGCGCTTCATCGCATTCTCTCCGACTTGGATTGGGCCGGATCCATAGGTGAATCGACGACCGGATAAACTGGAAGCCGTCCCCTAGGATAGGCCGCGGGGGCTGTCAACGGCACCTTTGGAACCGACCGGCGATTTCTGCGCTGTAACATCGCGTCCCGGCGCATGCGACGATCCTGAAACAATCGGGCCCCTGCGCCCGCGCGCCGCACACGCCCCCTCAAGTGCGCGTGAGGGGGGATATCCCGCAGCCGCCGCAACGTTCATGCCCTGATCCAACAGCGGATCGCGCCAACCCCGGCCCCCGCGCCCTTTACAGATCGGACCGAAACCTTGACCGATGGCACCATGACCCCTGATGACAAATCTCGCGGCACCTTTGCCCGTTACCTTCCCATCGCGACGATTCTGTTGGTTGCGGGCTTGGGCGCGTTCTTCCTGCGCGACTATCTCAGCTTTCAGACGCTGGCCGACAACCGCGAGGCGCTGATCGCCTTTCGCGATGCCAACTATATTTTGACGGCTCTGGTCTTCGTGCTGGTCTATGTCGCCATCGTCGGATTCTCCCTGCCCGGCGCGGCGATCGCCACGCTGACGGGCGGTTTTCTGTTTGGCCTGTTCCCCGGCGTGCTTTTCAATGCGGTGGCCGCGACCACCGGGGCCACCGGCATTTTCCTGGCCGCCAAGCATGGCTTCGGCGACAGGCTCGCCGCCAGGATGGATGCGTCCGGCGGGGCGGTGAAGAAGCTCAAGGACGGTATTCAGGAAGATGAGACCTCGTATCTCTTCATCATGCGCCTCGTCCCGGCCGTTCCGTTCTTCGTCGCCAATCTGGTGCCAGCCTTCGTGGGGGTCGGTTTGCGCAAATTCGTGCTGACCACGTTCTTCGGCATCCTGCCCGGCGGCCTCGTCTACACGTGGGTCGGCGCCGGCCTGGGGGAGGTTTTCGCCCGGGGCGAGACGCCCGACTTCGGCATCATCTTCGAGCCGCAGATCCTCGGCCCGATCCTCGGCCTGGCCGCGCTGGCCTGCCTGCCGATCATCATCAAGAAATTCCGCAAGCAAAAGGGGGCCTGAGCGATGAACTCTCTGAACACGCCCGACACGATGCTGCGCGCAAAGGATTCCACCATGGAAGATATCAAGACAGACGTGCTGGTGATCGGCGCGGGCTCGGCCGGGTTGTCCTTCGCCGCGGGTGCCAGCCAGATGGGGGCCGACGTGACCCTGCTGGAAGGTCACAAGATGGGCGGCGACTGCCTCAACTTCGGATGCGTGCCGTCCAAGGCACTGATCGCAGCCGGCAAGCAGGCCCATGCCATGCGCACGGGCCGCAAATACGGCGTCAAACCCGTCACGCCCAAGGTCGACTACGCCGATGCCAAACGCCACGTCCACCACGCGATCGACACGATCGCTCCGGTCGACAGCCAGGAACGGTTCGAAGGGTTCGGCGTCCGCGTCATCCGCGAATACGGGGCCTTCGTCGACCGCGACACCGTCGTCGCCGGCCAATATCGCATCACCGCGCGTCGCATCGTGATCGCCACCGGGTCGTCGCCGCTTGTGCCGCCGATTCCCGGTCTCGACACGGTGCCCTATTACACGAACGAGACTATCTTCGACCTGATGGAGCAGCCCAAGCATCTCTTGATCGTCGGGGGCGGCCCCATCGGGATGGAGATGGCGCAGGCGCACGTCCGGCTGGGCTGCAAGGTCACCGTGATCGAGGCCGGCAAGGCCATGGGCAAGGATGACCCCGAACTGGCCGAAATCGTGCTGCGCAACCTGCGCGCCGAAGGCGTCGAAATCGTCGAGGGGGCCAAGGCCGACCGGATCGCGGGCAAAGCCGGAGCGATCACGGTCCACACCGACACGGGCGATCACACCGGCACGCATCTTCTGATGGCGGTCGGGCGCAAGGCCAACATCGACCGCCTCGACCTGGGCAAGGCGGGGGTCAGGCACGATCGCGCGATCAAGGTCGGGGCCGACCTGCGCACGTCCAACCGCAAGGTCTATGCCGTCGGCGACGTGACCGGCGGACTTCAGTTCACCCATGTCGCCGGCTACCACGGGGCCACCGTGATCCGTCCCATCCTGTTCGGTTTGCCCGCCAAGGCACGCACCGATCACATCCCATGGGCCACCTACACCGACCCCGAACTGGCGCAGGTCGGCCTGACCGAGGCGCAGGCCCGAGCCAAGCATGGCTCCGCGCTGGAGGTGCTGCGGTTCGAATACGACGAAAACGACCGCGCCATCGCCGAAGGCAAGACCGACGGCCTGATCAAGGTGATGGTGGTCAAGGGCCGCCCCATCGGCGCGTCCATCGTCGGATCCCAGGCGGGCGAGCTCATCGGCCTCTGGGCGCTGGTCATCGCGAACCGGCTCAAGATCGGCGCGGTCGCCGCCATGGTCGCGCCCTATCCCACGCTCGGCGAGATTTCCAAACGCGCGGCCGGGCAGTACTACGTCCCCCGCCTGTTCCAAAGCGACCTCGTCAAGACGGTCGTCGGCCTTGTCCAACGCTACCTCCCGTGATCCCTACGTCCCGGTCGCCAAGTCGCCACAAGGGCGCTAGGGTGCGCCCAAAGCCGTTTCAATCGGACGCCTGATGCTCAAGTCCCTCTCCGGTCGCTTCCTGATCCTGACGGTCATCTTCGTCATGCTGGCCGAAGTGCTGATCTTCGTGCCCTCCATCGCGCGGTTCCGGCTCGACTATCTTACGGACCGGATGGAGCGGGCGCAGATCGCGTCCCTGGCCCTGCTGGGCACTGGCGATATGATCGACGACGCGGTCGAGGCGGAGCTGCTGGAAAACGCCGGTGTGCTCAACGTCGTGCTGCGCCGCGACGCGCTGCGCCAACTGGTTCTGTCGTCGGATCTGCCCGGCCCCGTCGCCCGCACCGTCGATCTGCGCGATCCTTCCGCATTGGCCCTGATCGGCGACGCGATGATGCGCTTCGTCAGCCCCACGCCCGAGGTGATCCGCGTCATCGCCGAACCCGCCCGCGGCGGCGGCGTTCAGATCGAGGCGGCGATCGACACCGGTGATCTGCACAGGGCCATGATCGACTATGGCATCACGATCTTATGGCTCTCGCTGGTGATCTCGGTCATCACCTCCGTCTTCCTGTTCCTTGCCGTGCGCCGCCTGATGGTCCTGCCGGTCAAGAAACTCGCGCGCGAAATGGCCAGCTTCGCCTCCGCCCCCGAGGATGCCCGCCGCATCATCGAGCCATCCAGCGGCGTGCGCGAACTGCACGCCGCCGAAACCGCGCTCTACGAATTGGAAACCCAGCTCAGTCAGGCCCTGCGCCAGAAGGAGCGTCTGGCCCAGCTGGGCTCCGCCGTCGCCAAGATCAGCCACGACCTGCGCAACATCCTGACCACCGCGACCCTGCTGGCCGACCGTATGGAAAATGTCGACGACCCCACCATCCGCCGCATCGGTCCCAAGATCATCAAATCGCTGACCCGCGCCGTCACCCTGACCGAAGGCACGCTGGCCTTCGGCAAGGCCGAGGAATCGCCACCCTCGCTGCGGTTGCTCGATGCGGCCCCCTTCATGGAGGAGGTCTGCGAAGCCGAGCAGCTGGCCGTCGATGCCGGCACCGTGCGCATCCACCATTCGGTGCCGCCCGGCTTCCAACTGCGCGCCGACCCCGAACAGATGCACCGCATTTTGTGCAACCTGATCCGCAACGCGCGCCAGGCCGTGCAGGCGACGGGGCAGCCCGGCGAAATCGCCGTCACCGCGACCGAGGCGGACGACCACTGGCAGATCCGGGTGACCGACACTGGCCCCGGCCTGCCGCCACGCGCGCAGGAAAACCTCTTCCAGGCCTTCCAGGGCAACGTCCGCAAGGGCGGCACGGGCCTCGGCCTCGCCATCGCCTCCGAACTGGTGCGCGGCCACGGCGGCACCCTGACGCTGGAGAAGACGGGCGACGACGGCACCACCTTCCTGATCGAACTGCCGCAGCAGATGGGTGAGGTTTGAAGGCTTGTACCGGGGTGACTGTCCGCTGTGCGGACAAAGTTGCCGTTGAGATCAACCTTTGTTTAGTATGTAATCCTGTTGTCGGAGACCACAATAATGCCTGAAACGCTGCCCGTTGATGATGATCTAATCAAGCTTCTAGTTAGCCGTTCTGGAATACTCACAGTTGCCAATCTAAAAGTTGGCCTAGTCTCTGTTTTTATAGATATCGTGTGGGGTTACGATATCGGTGATCAATACGCTCACATCACCACAAATGTTTCTCCGGGAAGAGAAGGTTTAGAAATAGACTTCTTCTTCACCTCGGAAATTATCAGCTTGCTCGATTATGAGGATCAATCGGCACTTTTTGACTTTCCCATCTGACACTTTGGGCTCTCAGCAGCCATAGGCTCCGCGCGTGAACCGCGCTCGGTAGAGAATGAAGGTGAGGTTTGACCGAATATCAACGCGTCCGTCACCCAGTTGTTTAAGAAACTCACGCAACTCCGCACCCAAACTCGCACTAGCGCACCAAGGGTACCACTTTTCCATCACATTGTGCGATCCGATACGGGTGACGTAGATCACCCGTAGATCACCCGTTGGTCGCCCCGGTTTTGCGATGCTCTGAAATACCCCCTTGCGCCCCGCGCGCCTCGGGTCTATCCCGCCCTCGTAGTGCGCTGGTAGCTCAGTTGGATAGAGTACTTGACTACGAATCAAGGGGTCGGGGGTTCGAATCCTCCCCAGCGCGCCATTCCTCCAAAGAATTGATTTCCCTCGGGTTTCTGTGGCTTTACGGCAGTGGGTCCGTGCGGAACAGCGTCACGCGCAACCCACCGTGCGCCACCGGGTGCCCCGTGGGCAGGAACGGCAGCCCGGTCGCCTGCGCCAGGCTCGCCTCCGACGTGACGATCCCCACGCGCCAACCCGCGAACCGATCCTTCAAAGCCGCCCCCAAAGCGCCGTGTAATCCGTACAAAGGCTTTTTGTTTCCGACCCTTATGCCATAGGGCGGGTTCACGATCACCAGGCCCGGCGGCCCGTCCGGCGCGGTGATCTCGCTGACCGCCCGTTTCTGAAAATCAACCAAATCCGCCACCCCGGCCCGCTCCGCATTTTCGCGCGCGGCGGCGAACGATCCGGCATCGCGGTCGGATCCGTGAAAGCGCAGATCGGTCGCGCGCGGGGCAGGGGCGTCGGCTTTCATCTCGGCCCAGGCGTCGGCATCGAAACTCGCAAGTCGTTCAAAAGCAAAGGACCTTGCACGACCGGGCAGCAACCCTGTGGCGATCTCAGCGGCTTCGATGACGAAGGTGCCAGACCCGCACATCGGGTCCAGCACCGGCTCCGACCCGTCGTAGCCGCATTGCGCAAGGAACATCGCCGCCATCGTCTCGCGCAGGGGGGCCTTGCCGACGGCCTGCTTGTGGCCCCGCTTGTGCAACAGCCCGCCCGACGTATCGACCGACAGGCCGACCATGTTGTCATCGATCCGCGCCCTCACCACGATCTCCGCTTTGGGATCGATCGGCGCGCCCAGTTCCTCGGCGATGGCCCGTTCGATCCGTTCCTGCGCGGCGCCAGCGTGGTAGATTTTTGACTTGCGGTTGGTTGCCACTTCGACCCGCACGGGTATGTCGGCGCGCAGGATGTCCCCCCAGGGAAATTTGCGCGACCGCTTGTCCAGCTGGGCCAGGTGGAAGGCGCGGAATTCGCCGATCCGCGCCAGCACACGTCCCGCCCCGCGCAAGGTGAGGTTGGCGCGCCAGACGTCGGGCCAGCCGCCCTGGAAGATCACGCCGCCGGGAACGACTGTCAGGTCGGCGAACTCCGCAGCCGCAGCTTCGGCCGCCAGCGTCTGTTCCAGCCCCGGGGGGGCCATGAGGAATATTTCGAATGTCATGCCCGTCCCTAGCGGCAGATGCGGACGGGCGACAGCCTCAGGCGTCGATGGCGAGGCCGGGGTAGAGCGGTTCGTATATCGGTTCCAACGTCTGGGTGTCGAACAGCGACGACACGGAGGTGCCGTTCCAGATGTTCAGGATCGCCTGTGTAAACATCGGCGCGGTCGGCACGATGCGGATGTTGGCGCAATCCTTGACGGCCTGCGTCGGCTCGATCGTGTCGGTGATGACCAGCGATTTCAGCTTGGACTTGGTAATGCGGTCCACGGCAGGCCCCGACAGCACGCCGTGGGTGATGTAGGCGTGGACCTCGGACGCGCCCGCGTCGATCAGGACTTCGGCCGCTTTGCACAGGGTTCCGGCGGTGTCACAAATGTCATCGACGATGATGCACTTCTTGCCGGTGACATCGCCGATAACGGTCATCTCGGCCACTTCGCCCGCCTTTTCACGCCGCTTGTCCACGATGGACAGGGGGGCCTTGATCCGCTGCGCCAATTCCCGCGCGCGGGCCACGCCGCCGACGTCGGGCGATACGATCATCACGTCGTCCATCTGCCCTTGGAAATGATGCATCAGATCCAGCGCGAAAATCGGGGAAGCATAGAGGTTGTCGACCGGGATGTCGAAGAAGCCCTGGATCTGGGCGGCATGCAGGTCCATCGTCAGAACCCGCTCGATGCCCGAATTGGCGATCAGGTTGGCGACCAGTTTCGCGCTGATCGGTGTGCGCGCCTTGGTGCGACGATCTTGGCGGGCGTAGCCGAAATAGGGGATGACGGCGGTGATCCGGCTGGCCGACGACCGGCGCAGCGCGTCCGAGATGATCAGCAATTCCATCAGGTTGTCGTTGGCGGGGTTGGACGTGGACTGGACGATGAACATATCCTCGCCGCGCACGTTCTCGAACACCTCGACGAAGATTTCCTGATCGTTGAAGACCTCGACCCGTGCGTCCACCAGGCCGACCTTCACGCCCCGGTGCATCGACATCCGCCGACTGATTGCCTGGGCCAGCGGTTGGTTGGCGTTGCCGGAGATGATCTTGGGATCGGGGCTGGGCATGGGCAGTCCTTGCGTATCGAGGCGCAGCGCCGACTCGGGCGCGTTGCGCAGGGACTACCACCGGGCTAGCGGTTCTTCCAACAGTCCCGGAGGATACGTGATGCAGATCGACTACTACATGGCGACCATTTCGCCCTTTACCTATCTTTGCGGCACTCGTCCCGCCGAAATCGCGGCCAAGCATGGCGCGACGCTGACCTATAAGCCGTTGGATATCATGGCGCTGTTCGGGCGCACCGGGGGCACGCCGCCGAAGGACCGTCACGAAAACCGCAAGGCGTATCGACTGGTCGAGATACGCCGGACGGCAGCGAAGGTGGACATGCCGATCAACCTGCAGCCGGCGCATTGGCCGGCGAATCCCGCCCCGTCGTCCTATGCGATCATCGCCGCCGCGAAAGACGGGTCGGGCGACACGGCCGCGCTGGTCGCACGCCTGACGCGGGCCTGCTGGGCCGAGGAGCGCGACATCGCGCAAGACGACGTCATCGCCGATTGCCTGGAGGCGGCCGGATTCGACCGCGCCCTGGTCGACAAGGGCATGATGGAGGGAGCTGAAATCTATGCCCGAAACCTGGAGCAGGCCGTCGCGGCGGGTGTCTTCGGCGCGCCGTTCTTCATCGTGGATGGAGAGCCGTTCTGGGGGCAGGACCGGCTGGACGATCTGGATGCGTTTCTGGCCGCGCGCTGATGCGGCAGGTTCTGGCCCTTCACTGCATGCTTGCGTCGGGGGCGGCTTGGCGTGGCGTGCAGGCGGCGCTGCCCGGTGCGGAACTGACCTGCCCCGATCTGCCGGGCCACGGACGCGCGCCCGACTGGGACAGCGGTCCTTTCATGGATCAGGCGCTGGCCCTTGCGATGGCGGTGGCGCCGGAGGGGGCCTTCGACTTGATCGGGCACAGCTACGGCGGGTGCGTGGCGTTGCGGTTGCTGGCTGATTTCCCCGACCGCGTGCGCAGCCTCACCGTGATCGAGCCGGTGATGTTCGCCGCCGCCGCCGCGGACCTGAGGGCCGCGCAACGCGATGACATGGTCGGATTTAGAACAGCCCTCCAGGCAGGGGACAGGGACGCGGCGGCGCGGGCCTTCACAGCCGACTGGGGCGACGGGGGCGGGTGGGATGCCATGGCCGAGCGTCAGCGCGTCTATATCCGCGATCGCATCCACCTGATCGCGGCAAGCGGGCCGGGGATCGCAGACGATGCCCATGGCGTTTTGGACCGGTTGCCGACCGACGGGGGGCCGGTCTCGGTCGTCGTTCAGGACAATCCGCCGGCGATCGTCGCGGGGATCGCAGCCGGCCTTCGGGCGCGGATGCCGCAGGCGACCGTCACGTATCTTGGCCGGGATCACATGATCCCGATTACGGACGCGTCGGGGCTGGCCGCACATCTGAATGCAATCTGGAAGGATGTGGATCCGACCCCTTAGGGCCGGATCCGGGTGCGGTGAACCGTGGCAACCGTCGGATCATGTATTCCCGAGGACCTGTATGTACAGGTGGGCGCCAGGTAACGCAGCCAGGGCCGCGACAGAGCCAGCTCCCTCGGAATTGCTTAAGGCCACTGGAATTATGTCCGGTGACGGGAAGCACAGAAGCACCGCATCCCACACCTAGGGGCGGGCTGGTGAACCGGCAAGGGGCGGTTCGCCGCGGCTGGACTTTTGTTCACCTATCGTTCACATCTCGGGTCCATGAATGACGAGACACCGATCCACGCCCTGCAACCCGGCCAACTGCTGGCGCGCGGCGTCTGCCGCCACCTGCGCGACCACGATTTCACCTGTCTGGAGGAGTTTTCGCCCGAACGCGGCAAACGCCTCGACGTGATGGCGCTGGGTCCCAAGGGGGAGTTCTGGATCGTCGAATGCAAATCCAGCCGCGCCGATTTCAACGCCGACGCGAAGTGGCAGGGCTACCTCGAGTGGTCGGACCGCTATTTCTGGGCCGTCGATACCGATTTTCCGACCGATCTTCTGCCACCCGACACGGGGCTTATTCTGGCCGATGCCTTCGGGGCCGAAATCGTTCGAATGCCGGACCCGACGAAGCTGGCCGGCGCGCGGCGCAAGGCGCTGACGTTGCGGTTCGCGCGGTGTGCGGCCATGCGGGTGCAATGGGCACGTGACCCGATGATGGGTCAGCTGACCGGCTAGCGGCTGGCTGCAATGGCGGCTGCGGCGCGGATTTCCTCGGCGATCTCCAGCGCATCCTCGGGGTCGAAATCCATCGGGATTTCTACCGATCCGCTTTCGATGAACAAGCGGACCATGCCCGCATCGGTCGGAGCGATTTGCAGATTGGCCTCTGCGTCGGAAGGATCGTTGATACCCATGACGCGTGTCTAGACAGGGGCCGCCCGACGCGCAAGGCTGGACCCATGGACACCCACCTCACCCTTCGCGATCTGGCCCCCGGCGATGCCGGCTGGGTCCTGATGCGCCATGGTGAGCTCTACTGGACGGACGAGGGATACGATCATCGGTTCGAGGCGCTGGTCGCGGGTATCCTGGCGCAATTCATCACCGATCGCGGCCCGCAGGATCGGGCCTGGATCGCGGTGGACGCTCAGGAAGCGCGGCACGGCTGCATCTTTTGTGTCTGGCCCGCGCCGGACACCGCAAAGTTGCGAATGTTCCTGGTGGAGCCGGCGATGCGGGGCACTGGATTGGCGCAGCGCCTGTTGGAAGCGGTGATCGCGCATGCGCGGGGTAGGGGCGCGGCGCGGCTGGTCCTGTGGACCCATGAAAGCCACCGCGCGGCCGGCCGGCTTTATGGCCGCAACGGATTCGCGCTGCTGGACGAACGCCCGGTCGACGCTTTCGGGCAGCCCACGAAGGAGCAGACGTGGCAGTTGGATCTGCGGTGAAAACCACGCCGCCCCGGTCTTGCGCCCCGCCGATGCCTTCGCTAAACCGACCCCCGATGCCGCCTTAGCTCAGTTGGTTAGAGCACTGGTTTGTGGAACCAGGGGTCCCCCGTTCAAGCCGGGGAGGCGGTACCACCTCCCTGACATTTTCCGAAGGAAGGCTCCGATATCCGCGCCTTCATCGTCGATACGCTCGCCACGATCGTGTTCTTTACGCTTGTGGCCGGCGCGACGGAACTCCTGATCGTCGGCATGACGCCCGGACAGGTCCTTGCCACCCGTGCGGTGACGATCCCCGTGATGGTGCTGACGGGGCGGCCATACGGTCGCTGGCGCGATGCGGTCCTTACGCGGGTTGCCGGTAGCGGTCCGGTCGCGCGGACGCTGGCCGATGTCGGCGCGTTTCTGACGTTCCAAGTGCCAGTCTATGGCGCAATCCTGATGCTGGCCGATGCCACCACGGGCCAGGTCGCCGCAGCACTCACGTCGGCAACGTTTTTCATGGTGATCCTCGCGCGGCCCTTCGGTCTTTTCCTTGATGCAGCGCGGCGAATCGCGGCGCGTTACTGAAGGTCTGCGAAGGCGGCCTGCATCCGCTCGACCGCCGCGACCACGTTGGCGCGGGGTGTGGCGATGTTGAAGCGCAGGAACGACTCACCGCCCTTGCCGAAGGTCGGGCCGTGGTTCGCTGCGATCTTTGCGTCCTGCTCGGTGCGGCGGGTGAATTCTTCGCGGGTCATGCCGGTCCCCGAGAAGTCGACCCAGCTGAGGTAGGTCGCTTGCAAAGGCACCGACTTCAGACCGGGAATTGCGTTGATCCCCGCGTCGAAGATGCGTCGGTTGCCATCCAGATATTCGATAAGCCCATCGAGCCATCGCGCACCCTCGGGCGAATAGGCCGCCTTTGCCATAAACAGACCGAAGGAATTCGGGGACAGGCCAAGGCCAAGCATCTTCTTGGCGAACTGCGCGCGCAGCGCCGCGTCGTCGACGATGACATTGCCCGAATGGCTGCCGGCGATGTTGAAGGTCTTGGTGGTGGCCGTCATCATCACCAAATGGTCGGCCACGCCGTCGATGTTGGCCATCGGGATGTGGGTGTTGCCGGGATAGACCAGGTCGTGGTGGATCTCGTCCGATACCAGGATCAGGTCGTGACGCCGCGCGAAGGCCGCGAAGCCTTCCAACTCGTCGCGCGTCCAGACCCGGCCGTTCGGATTGTGCGGCGAGCACAGGATCATCATCTTCGCCCCGCCGTCCGCCGCCACGACCTTGTCCCACGCGTCAAAATCAACGGTGTAGGTCGTGCCGTCGAACGGCATTTCGCATTCGATCACCCGTCGGTCATTGCCTTTGATCACCTTGGCGAAGGCATGATAGACAGGTGTGAACAACACGATGCCATCGCCCGGATCGGACCATGTATCGACGCAAAGCGCGGTGCCGTTGACCAGGCCATGGGTCGTGAAGATCGCGGCCGGATCGACCGTCCAGCCGTGCCGCTCTTTCATCCACCAGCAAATCGCGGCGCGGTAGTCGCTGTCGTCGCCGTAGTAGCCGATGATGCCGTGATCCAACTGGTCGCGCACAGCGTCGAGCACGACCTGCGGCGGGCGAAAGTCCATGTCAGCGACCCACATGGCGATGCCGTCTTCGCGGGGCACGCCATAGATACTCTCCATCATGTCCCATTTCACGCAGTCGGTGCCGCGGCGGTCGATGATCTGGTCGAAACGGGGGTCGGCGTTCATGGCAGGTCTCCTTTGTCTGCCGGAGCCTAGACGCTGCGACCCCGGTTGCAAGACAATCGCGTGCGGACTATTCCGGCGGCCATGAAACGACCGATCCTGATCCATCCCGATCCGCGCCTCAAACAGGTCGCAGCCGCCGTGCCCGACCTGTCGGACGAGCGTCGGACGCTGGCCGCCGACCTTTTGGAGACGATGTACGACGCCCCCGGCATCGGCCTGGCCGCGCCGCAGGTTGGCGTGATGGAGCGTCTGATCGTCGTCGATTGCGTAAAGGAGGAAGGGGCCAAGCCCCGGCCCCTGGTGATGTTCAACCCCGAGATCGTGGCCGCGTCGGACCGGGTTTCGGTCTATGAGGAAGGGTGTCTGTCGATCCCCGACCAATACGCAGAGGTGACCCGGCCCGCCGAAGTGACGGTGCGCTGGATGGACGAGAACGGTAACGAGCGGAGCGAAGACATGGCCGGGCTTTGGGCGACCTGCGTGCAGCACGAGATCGACCATCTGGAGGGCAAGCTCTTCATCGACTACCTCGGCCCGATGAAGCGGCAAGTGATCACCCGGCGCATGGTCAAGCTGAAGCGGGAAATGGCGCGTGGATAACCGTCATGGGTCGGGCCGGTGATCCGCCCGATCGTCATGGCACCCGATCCCGTGCTGTCGGTTTCGTGCGATGCCGCGACGGGTGACGTCACCGAACTGGCGCGCGACATGCTCGACACGATGTATGCGGCCACGGGACGCGGGTTGGCCGCGCCGCAGGTCGCCGTCTCGCAGCGGATCTTCGTTATGGATTGCACTTGGAAAGAAGGCGTGCCGGACCCGCGCGTCTTCGTGAACCCCGAGATCGCGGCGCGGACGGGGCGTCAGGTCAACGTCGAGGCGTGCCTGTCGATTCCCGACACACCGCGCAGGGTCGAACGGCCCGCGGAGGTCGATCTGAGTTTCGACGCGCCCGGCGGTCGCCGGAGCGAACGGTTCGCCGGCTTCGCCGCCGCCTGTATCTGTCACGAGATTGATCATCTGAACGGCGTCCTGATCACCGATCTTCCGGAAGCGGACGAATGACGCCGCGCCCCTTCGTCATGTGGCCCGATCGCCGGCTGACCGTGCCCGCGGCGCGGGTGGAAGAGATCACCGACGAGGTGCGCGCGATTTGGGACGAGATGATCGCGGCGATGCGCGCCATGCCTGGCGTCGGTCTGGCCGCGCCGCAGCTTGGTATCCCGCTGCGTCTGGCGGTGGTCGATGCGGACGACGGGTTCGGCGTCACGCGACTGGCCAATCCGCATGTCGTTCACGCCAGCGGCGTGATGAACGAACACGAAGAAGCGTCGCCGAATTTGCCGGGCGTATCGGCCAGGGTCAGGCGTCCGCGTGCGGTGACGGTCGCCTACATCGACGAGACGGGAAGCGCGCGGGAACAGGATTTCGTGTTGCTGCGTGCGACGTCGGTGCAGCACCAGATCGATCATCTGGAGGGGCGGCTCTATTTTCATCGCCTGTCGAAGCTGAAGCGTGACATGCTGCTCAAGAAGGCCCGCCGGGCCGGATGAGGGGGACGACATGCGGGTGATCTTCATGGGAACGCCGGAGTTCTCGGTGCCCGTCCTCGACGCGCTGGTCGAGGCGGACCACGAGGTCGTCGCCGTCTATTCGCAGCCGCCCCGTCCCGCCGGTCGGGGCAAAAAGGACCGGCCCAGCCCGGTGCAGGCACGGGCCGAGGCACTGGGGCTGCAGGTGCGCACGCCCGCTTCGCTGAAACGACTGGAAGTGCGGGGAGATTTCGCGGCGCTGAACGCGGATGTGGCCGTCGTCGTGGCTTATGGTCTGCTGCTGCCGCAGGAAGTTCTGGACGCGCCGACGCACGGCTGCATCAACGTCCATGCGTCGCTTCTGCCGCGCTGGCGCGGGGCGGCCCCGATCCACCGCGCCGTCATGGCGGGCGATGCCCGCACCGGCATTTGCATCATGCAGATGGAGGCGGGGCTGGACACCGGCCCGGTTCTTCTGCGCGAAGGGACGGATATCGGGCCGACGGACACGACGGGCGATCTGCACGATCGTTTGTCTGCGATGGGCGCGCGGCTGGCTGCGAAGGCCGTGGCACAGATCGACCGGCTGTCCCCCGTGGCTCAGCCCGAGGACGGCGTGACCTATGCCGCCAAGATCGACAAGGCCGAAGCGCGGGTGGATTTCGCATGGGACGCCGGGACGCTGGCGCGCCATATCAATGGCCTGTCGCCCTTTCCGGGGGCCTGGGTGGAGCGGGAGGGCGCGCGCCTGAAGCTGCTTCGTGCGGAAAGCATCGACCTGGAGGAAGCCGGCGCGCCCGGTACGGTGGTCGACGCCAAAGGGCTGGTGGTCACGACCGGGCAGGGTGCCTTGCGCCTGATCACGGTGCAGCCCGCCGGCAAGGGCGCCCAAGACGGGGTGGCGTTTCGCAACGGTGCACGGCTGGACGTCGGTGACCGGCTGGACGGATGAAGGCGTTTGCGGCATCAGGGATCAGATCCTGAAAGGCCGCCCCCATGTTCCTGACCCTCTTCGGCACCGTCGTGATCGCGGGGATCGTTGGCTACGCGTCCGAGCGGATGGAGTTCACCCACAACGGCTACATCCCGTCGATCATCATCTGCATCGGCGGCGCGTTCCTGTTTTTCTTCATCACGCTGATGTTTGGGATCGGGTTTCGATCGTCGGGGATGAATGCGATCCTGTCGTCCGTCGGCGCGTTGGTGATCGTGCCGACGCATTGGCGGAAATGACCGCGTTCACGTGACATCACTCCGGTTGAAATCATTCGTGTCCCCGACCGCGTCCCGCCCCTAAAAATAACACTATGCAGATCGCTTGGACGGGCGTAATGGCCAGAACACGGGCGGCTCGGTCTCGCCCCTCATTCTGGTTTCAGGCAATTCGTCATGATCCGTTCCATCCTGTCCGCTTCCCTCCTGTCGCTTGCCTTTCTGCCCCTCGCCCCCGTGGCGCAGGCCGCCGGGATGCAGCGTCTTGCCAATGGTCCGGCCGTGCCGATTGTCGGCAACGACGGTCGCTCCGATTTTCGCGGCGACGGTCGCCGCAGCGTCGGCTACCACGGCAACCATGGCTGGGCCCCCGGCACGCAATGCGCCACCGGCCTTACGATCACGCCCTTCGGCACCTGCGTGCGCCTGAAGAACTGATCCCGAAATTCCGTTGCGCGCGAAGCCGTCGTTGGCAAGGGCGGCGGACCTGCGGCGGACCGGTCCTTACGGCATGAGGGCTGGACGGGCCGCGACCGCGCCACTACCTCGGGGGCGGAGGTATATGCGATGACCAAAGCTCCCCTGACCCTGCACCTGGCGGCACCGCGCGGCTTCTGCGCCGGCGTGGACCGCGCGATCAAGATTGTCGAGATGGCGATCGAGAAGTGGGGCGCGCCCGTCTATGTCCGCCACGAGATCGTGCACAACAAGTTCGTGGTCGATGCCTTGCGTGAAAAAGGGGCCGTGTTCGTCGAAGAGCTGGAGGAATGTCCGCAGGACCGGCCCGTGATCTTCAGCGCGCATGGCGTGCCCAAATCGGTGCCCCAGGCCGCCGAGGCGCGCGAAATGCTGTATGTCGACGCGACCTGCCCATTGGTATCGAAAGTCCACATCGAAGCGGCGCGCCACCACGACGCGGGGCTGCAGATCGTGATGATCGGACATGCCGGCCACCCTGAAACGGTGGGCACGATGGGTCAGCTGCCCGAAGGAGAGGTCCTGCTGGTCGAAGTGCCCGAAGACGTCGCCGACCTGCAGCCGCGCGATACCGATCGCCTGGCTTTCGTGACGCAGACGACCCTGTCGGTGGACGACACGGCGGAGGTGGTCGCGGCACTGATGGCCCGGTTCCCCGCGATCGTCGGGCCGCACAAGGAAGACATCTGCTACGCCACCACGAACCGGCAGGAGGCGGTCAAGGCCATGGCCCCCGACTGCGACGCGATCCTGGTGGTCGGCGCGCCCAATTCATCGAATTCGAAACGCCTGGTGGAGGTCGGCGCGCGCGCGGGCTGTTCCTATGCGCAATTGGTGCAGCGGGCGGACGACATCGATTGGCGCAGTCTTGACGGAATCCGCAGCGTCGGCATCACCGCGGGAGCCAGCGCGCCGGAAGTGCTGATCGAAGAGGTGATCGATGCCTTCCGCGACCGCTATGACGTATCGGTGAACCCGGTCGTCACCGCCGAGGAGAACGTCGAATTCAAGGTGCCGCGGGTCCTGCGCCTGCCGGGGTAAACGCGTGAGCGAGCCGGCCGATGACATGGCCCAGCACGACCTCGATTAGGATGGGCCAGTCTCCAAAGTAGCCAGGATCGTCACCAATTTGCTGGCCGATGAGCAGGAACAACGTCACCGAGACGAAAATGGCGAGCGCGCTGCGCCGCAGAAAATGACCTGCTTCGGTGCGTGGGCCTTCCTGGGCAAGACGATTCCAGACGGCGCTGGCCTTGAAGCAGGATACCAGGATCGCGAGCACGAGCAGGGGCTGGATCGGTCTGTCGAACGGTGAGCCGATCAGGGACGCGAGCGGGACGATCGCGCCAACCATCGACCCCTGCAGGACCCCTGAAATCTTGGAGGTCCAGAGTGTACGAGCGAGATTGGCGATCAGACCCGGACCGGCTGGCGAGGGAACCGGCGGGATGATGAGGGGGCAAAGGACGCCACCGGCCGCCAGCCAGAAGAAACTTGCCGAGATCGCCGGTCGTGGTGGCCCCGTTCCGATGGCGAGAAGGAAGGCCAAGAGCAGCAAGATCGCAGGGAGGCGGATGCGGCGCGGGTCGGGACAGGATCCCGAAAGGGCCGGCTCGAAGGCGCTCCATGCAAGTGTGCGCGAAAAGGCCCACCACCCGAGGATGACAATTGCGCCGGTAATCGCGAGGGACCCGGATCGGTATAGATGCAATGCGTCAAACCGAAAGCCGCGGCGCATCGCGCGGGCGTGGATGTCAGCGGATGGAAGTTGCGAAGGCTGCGATGGCCGCGTGCCTGGGGGTGGCCGAACGACCTGACGGCTTGCCCGCCCCGGTCCGTTGCGGCAGGGTCGGAGCATGATAACGCTCCAGTTCCTTCTGACGGCCTTCGTCGTCGTCATCGCCCCGGGAACCGGTGTGGTGTACACGCTTGCAATGGGCCTTGGCCGGGGGCGACGCGCCGCGCTGGCCGCCGCCGCGGGTTGCACGCTGGGCATCGTGCCCGCGCTTTTGGCGGCGGCGCTGGGTCTGGCGGCCGTCCTACACGCCTCGGCGCTGCTGTTCAACGTGGTGAAATTCGCGGGCGTCGCCTATCTTTTGTGGATGGCTTGGGGTGCTTTGCGCCAAACCGGCGCGTTGGCCGTGAAACCGGCCGAAGCGCGGGGCGAGGGGCTGATGCGCATCGCGTGGCGCGGCACGTTGATCAATGTTCTCAATCCGAAGCTGTCCATCTTTTTCCTCGCCCTTCTGCCGCCTTTCCTGTCGGGGGATGCGAGCCGGGCAACGCTGGAAATGACGAGTCTGGGCGGGGTGTTCATGGCGCTGACCTTCGCCGTTTTCACGGTCTACGGTCTTTTTGCGGGGGCATTCCGCGATCGTCTGCTGGCCAGCGCGCGGGCGAAGGCCTGGCTGAACCGGTCGTTCGCGGCCGTCTTTGCAACGCTGGCCGGTCGACTGGCGTTGGAGCGGGCATAAGCGGCGCGACGTTTTTGCGGTTTCGCGGCGCGCGCACCCATGGCATCTGAGGGCGCATGTTGATCGCCCGTATCCCAACCTCCGCTCTATTGCTTGGCCTATCGGGTCTGCTGCCCTTCGTCTGGGGCGTTGTCACGATGTATTCCGACCCGCTGGCCGCGCGGACCGTCGACTGGGCCGGCCCCCGGTTCATCGGGCCGTATGTGGGCCTGTTCTACGGTTCGGTCATCCTGTCATTCATGTCCGGGGTCCTCTGGGGGTTTGCCACCAAGGCCGACGGTCAGGTCGCGGCCACGGGCTATGCCCTGTCGGTGCTGCCGGCCCTTTGGGCGTTCTTCATGACCGGGGGCGGGCCTGCGTCGGCGGCGGTTGCGCTGATCGCGGGGTTCATCGGGCTTCTGGGTTTGGACTGGCTGTTCTGGCAACAGGGGCTGGCCCCGGCGTGGTGGATGAAACTGCGCCTGATTTTGACGGTCGGAGTCGTCGTCTGCCTTTGGCCGATCGCGTTTTGAGCGACGCGCGGACGGTGGCGGTCTATGCGGCGCGGGCGTTGGAATACGACGCGATGGCACAGGACACGATTACCGATCGCAGGGCCTTCGTCGCAGCGCTGCCGGCCGGGGACGGACCGATCCTGGATTGGGGCTGCGGCCCCGGACATGATGCTGCGGCCTTTGCTGCGGCGGGCCTGTGGGTGGAGGCGACGGACGCTACCCCCGCCATGGTGGACCTTGCGGCCAAGAAGGGGGTCACCGCGCGCTGCGAAAGCTTCGAGGCGTTGCCCGAAACATCCCGAATGCGCGGCATCTGGGCCAATTTCTCTCTTCTTCACGCCGAGGCGGCCGCGTTGCCGGGTTTGATCGCGCGGGCCGCTTTCGCGCTCGTTCCCGGAGGTGTGCTTCACCTGGGAATGAAACGTGGGACCGGCACGGCGCGGGACGATCTGGACCGTCGCTATGCCTATGTCGAAGCGAAGGATCTGGATCGGATTACCGTCCGGGCCGGGCTGTCGCGCGTCGGCCTGCGGCATGGACGGGGGGCTGGCCTGAGCGGGAGAGACGACGATTATATCATCCATCTGAGCCGGAAATCCCATGACTGACCTGACTGCCTATACCGACGGCGCGTGTTCCGGAAACCCCGGTCCCGGCGGCTGGGGCGCGCTGCTGATCGCGACGCGAGACGGCAAAGTCATCAAGCAGCGCGAGCTTCAGGGCGGCGAGGCTGAAACGACGAACAACCGTATGGAGCTGATGGCGGCGATTTCCGCGTTGGAGGCGTTGGAGCGGCCATCGTCGCTGACGGTCGTCACCGATTCCGCCTATGTGAAGGGCGGGATCACGGCTTGGATGCACGGCTGGAAACGCAACGGATGGAAGACTTCGACCCGCAAGCCGGTAAAAAACGAAGACCTTTGGCGGCGTCTGGACGAGGCGCAGGCCCGGCACACGGTGGACTGGAAGTGGGTCAAGGGACACGCAGGACATCCCGAAAACGAAAAGGCCGACGAATTGGCGCGTGCGGGCATGGCCCCGTTCAAGCCGGGAAAGCGCGGATGATCCGGGCCGTCGCCTGTCCGGTGGTGCGGCGGGGGCGCGACATCCTTGCGTTTCGACACCCGCTGGCCGGACACCAGATCGTAAAGGGCGGGATCGAGCCAGGAGAGGACGCAGAAGCGGCGGCCCTGCGCGAGCTGTCGGAGGAAGCGGGGATTGCTGGCGCAGCGGCTTGGCCGATTGCCACGCGATGCGATGTTCAGCCAGGCGAACGGTGGCATTTCTTCGACGTGACCACGAATTCGCTTCCCGAGCGTTGGACGCATCACACGAAAGACAACGGTGGCCATACCTTCGCGTTTTTCTGGCTGACGTCGCGGGACGACCTTTCGGGGTTTGCGCCGCGGTTTCAGCGGGCGATCGAGATTGTGCGGGCGGCGGCATGACCCTGACGCTGGCACTCGACCTGGCGTCAGTCCTGGTGTTCGCGATCACCGGTGCCCTTGTTGCGGCGCGAGCGCAGCTCGACCCCGTGGGTTTCGTTTTCATTGCCTGCCTGACGGCCGTGGGCGGCGGTACGGTGCGCGACCTGCTGCTGGGGCGCGACCCGGTATTCTGGATTGCCGATCCGACGCCGCTGGCCGTGGCCGGATCCGCGGCGATGGTTGTCTTCTTTACGCATCATCTTGTTGCATCGCGGATGGCCTGGATCATCTGGCTTGATGCCGTGGCGCTTTCCATCGCTGTGGCGGCGGGGGTCGGCGTCGCACACGGACTGGCGCAACCGATCTGGGTACAGGTCGTGATGGGGGTCGCGACGGGCTGCATGGGGGGGCTGTTGCGGGATGTCATCGTCGGAGATGTCCCGCTGGTCCTGACATCCGGGGAACTTTATGTGACCGCGGCGTTGGCCGGGGGCGGCGCGGCGGTGTTGACGCGCGAAGCCGGGGTGCAGGGCCTTGGGCCACTGGCCGCCTGCGTCGCGGTCACCTTCGTGCTGCGGGCGGGGGCGATCCGCTTCGGCTGGGCGCTGCCCGCGTTCAGGCCGCGGCCCCCGCGCGCCTGATCATTCGGCGGCGGCTGTCGTGGTGACGGCCTCGTCCTCCGTCGCGCGCGTCTGGCGCGCGGGGCGGCCGATCACGTCGCGCAATTCGTCCAGTTCGATGAAATTATCGGCCTGACGGCGCAGGTCGTCGGCGATCATCGGCGGCTGGCTGCGGATGGTGGAACACACCGAGACGCGCACGCCCTTGCGTTGAAGGGCGGCCACAAGAGGGCGGAAATCGCCGTCGCCGGAAAACAGAACGATGTGATCCACATGGTCAGCAGTTTCCAAGGCGTCCACGGCCAATTCGATGTCCATGTTGCCCTTGATCTTCCGACGGCCCTGGCTGTCGGTGAATTCCTTGGCCGGTTTGGTCACCATCGTGAAGCCATTGTACTGCAACCAGTCGACCAGCGGACGGATCGGCGAGTACTCGTCGTTTTCAAGAAGGGCTGTGTAGTAGAAGGCCCGCAGCAATTTGCCGCGGCGCACAAACTCCGTTCGCAGCAGCTTGTAGTCGATATCGAATGAAAGTGCCTTGGCGGCGGCATACAGATTGGAGCCGTCGATGAAGAGCGCCAGACGCTCGTCTCGGTAAAACATTATAAATCCTTTATTGGATTCAGGCCGTTGGCAAGGAAGCGAAAGTGAGAAAGCCAGCGGCGCTTTCATCCATTTCATGCAACATATAATGAACGTCGGTGGACGCAATATGGTGGTATTTATCTTGACCCTATGCCTTGTCGCGTTCGGAGCCAATTCCTCGACGGGTTTGAGCGCAAACGCGCGGCATGTCGCGCAGGCGATCGGACAGATGCCCGGCCGCGTCGTCGCTGCATCGCGGCTGTTTCGCACGCCGGCCTGGCCGACCGGCTCCGGGCCCGACTTTTCAAATTGTGCAATCATTTTAAGCACGAACCTCCCCCCCGAGCGGTTGTTGGACTGTCTGCACCGCATCGAGGCGCGGCACGGACGGGTCCGGGACAGGCGATGGGAACCGCGCAGTCTGGACATCGATCTGCTGGCGGTTGGGGCACGTGTGATGCCGGATATGATGACGTGGCGTCGCTGGAAGGAAAAACCTTACGCGGCGCAACTTTTCGATGCGCCGGACAGGTTGATCCTGCCACATCCGCGGCTGACGGAGCGTGCCTTCGTCCTGATTCCCCTGATGGATGTGGCCCCCGCCTGGCGGCATCCGGCGACCGGACGCACCGTTCGGTCGATGGTCGCCGGCCTGTCGGCGCGGGAACGTCGTGAAATAAGGCCGGTCGGGACCATCGGCGGGGTTGTCAACAGAAAATGCGGGGCATAGATAGCGCCTTCAGCCCCCTGACAGAGGTACGCCCATGGCCCGCGTTACAGTCGAAGATTGCGTCGATAAGGTTCCCAACCGGTTCGAACTGGTGATGCTGGCCGCGCACCGCGCCCGCGAGATCGCCACCGGAAGTGCTGCGACGGTCGACCGCGACAACGATAAGAACCCTGTCGTCGCCCTGCGTGAGATTGCGGACGAGACCCAAGGTGCCGACGATCTGCGCGAGCGCTTGATCGAGTCGAACCAGACCCAGATCGAAGTGGACGAGCCGGAAGAAGATTCGATGGCCTTGCTGATGGGCGTCGAGAAAGATGCCCCGGCGCAAGACGACATGTCCGAAGAGAAATTGCTGCGTGCGCTGATGGAGGCGCAGGGCCAGCCCTGATCCAAGAAAGGCGCGCGCTCACATGATCGAGGTCGAGGACCTGATCGCGCTGGTGCGCGCCTACAACCCCCGGACGGACGTCGACCTGCTCCGCCGCGCCTATGCCTATGGTGCCGAGATGCACGAGGGGCAGACCCGCCGATCCGGCGAGCCGTATTTTAGCCATCCTGTCGAAGTCGCCGGCCTGCTGACCGAACAGCGGTTGGATGATGCCACGATCGTAACGGCTCTGTTGCACGATACGATCGAGGACACGCGGTCGACCTTTGCTGCTGTCGAAGCCAAGTTCGGAACCGAGATCGCCGAGATGGTCGATGGCGTTACCAAGCTGACCAATCTGGAAATGACGTCGAGCGAGACCAAGCAGGCGGAAAATTTCCGCAAGCTCTTCATGGCGATGTCCAAAGACCTGCGGGTCATTTTGGTGAAGCTGACCGACCGACTGCACAACATGCGCACGATCCGTCACATGAAGGTCGAGAAGCAGGCGCAGAAAGCTCACGAGACGATGGAGATCTATGCGCCGCTTGCGGGTCGCATGGGGATGCAGTGGATGCGGGAGGAGTTGGAGGATCTGTGTTTCGCAGTCCTCAACCCCGAGGCGCGCCATTCGATTCTGCGGCGCTTCGTGACCTTGCAGCGGGAAACGGGCGACGTGATCCGACGGATCACCGACGACATCGAGAGCGAGCTGGCCCGCGCCGGTATTCCTGCGACCGTGATGGGTCGCGCCAAGCGACCGTTCAGCATTTGGCGCAAGATGGAGGAGAAAGAGATCGGGTTCTCCCGTCTGTCCGACATTTATGGTTTTCGCATCATCGTCGGGGGCGAGGAAGATTGTTACCGCGCGCTGGGCGTCATCCATCAGCGGTGGAAGTCGGTGCCGGGGCGATTCAAGGATTACATCAGTCAGCCAAAATCGAACGGATACCGATCGATTCATACGACCGTGTCGGGGCGTGATGGCAAGAAGGTGGAAGTGCAGATCCGCACCCGCGAAATGCACGAGGTTGCGGAGCGGGGTGTGGCCGCGCATTGGTCGTACCGCGACGGGGTACGAGCCGAAAATCGCTTTGCGGTGGATCCGGCGGAATGGCTGCGGTCGGTAAACGAACGGTTCGATGACGCGAGCGACAACGCGGAATTTCTGGAGGCCGTGAAGCTGGAGATGTACACCGATCAGGTGTTCTGCTTCACGCCCAAGGGCGACGTGATCAAGCTGCCGAAGGGGGCGACACCGATCGATTTCGCCTATGCGATCCACACCCGCATCGGCCACAGGACGGTGGCGGCGAAGGTCGACGGGATGCGCGTGCCGCTCTGGACGCGGCTGCGCAACGGGCAATCGGTGGACATCGTCACCGCTGAAGCGCAGTCTCCGCAGGCCACCTGGATCGACATTGCCACCACGGGGCGCGCGAAGGCGTCGATCCGCCGCGCGCTCAAGGCCGAGCGGCGGAGCGGTCACGTGCGCTTGGGGCGCGAATTGGCACGGGCCGCCTTCACGCAGGTCGGCAAGAAGGCGACCGACAAGGCGCTGGAAACGGCGGCGGTCGCCTTGGGCTATGACGGGGACGAGGATCTGCTTGCAGCCATCGGGGCCAGTCAGATCAGCGCGCGGCAGGTCGTCGCCGAGCTTTATCCCGAACTGGCGAAGGCACCGCCGGCCCCCGATGTCGCGGCCGGCAAAGCCATCGTCGGCCTTGACCCAAACGCCCACTACGAACGCGCCCCTTGTTGCCAGCCGGTCCCCGGGGAGCGGATCGTGGGCATCACCAACAAGGGCCATGGCGTGACGATCCATGCGATCGACTGTCCGCGGATGGCCGAATTCGAGGATCAAACCGATCGCTGGGTCGATCTGCAATGGTCGCCCGGACACCACGCACCCCGCAACGCGGTGACGCTGGATATGACGATCAGCAACGCGCCGGGCGTCCTGGGCCGGATCGCCCTGCTGATCGCGGAGCAGAACGCGAATATCTCCGACCTGCGGTTTATCGACCGAAAGCCGGATTTCTTCCGCCTTCTCATTGACGTGGACGTCCGCGACCGTGAACATCTTCACAGCTTGCTCATGGCGGCCGACACCGACAGCGATGTTGCTCAGGTGCGCCGTCATCGGGCACGTCTGACCCATCGAACGCCGTTGCCCGCCTCCGGCCTTGCCGCAAGCCCAACCGAAACCCCCGCCTGAGGAGAGGCTCTTGGTGTTCAAACGCCGCGACCGATTGCCGATCTGGCAGGCCGTGTGGCAAGCGCTCTGGCCCAAGGGCGGCTGGGGGCGTGCCGCCGTCTACGTCAAGCATCGTCTGCGCCGGCTGCCCGATACGCCGCGCAAGATCAGCCGGGGCATCATGGTCGGCGTTTTTACGACGTTCACGCCGCTCTACGGTTTGCATTTCTTCGTGGCCGCCGGTCTGGCCGTGGCCGTGCGCGGCAATGTCATGGCCGCATTGTTGGGGACGTTCTTCGGCAATCCGCTGACCTATGTGCCGATTGCCGTCGTCTCGCTGAACCTCGGGCACTTCATGCTGGGCACCGAAGTGCGCGGCGAGGTGGACGAGAACATCTTCGCCAAGTTCTTCGGGGCCGGCGAGGATCTGCTGTTCAACGCTTGGAACGCCCTGCGGGGCAACCCCGTCGATTGGACCGCGACATCGGTGTTCTGGAACGATGTCTTCTGGCCCTGGGCCGTCGGCGGGGTCGTTCCCGGCATCTTCACTGGCATCGCGGCCTATACCATTTGCCTGCCGCTGATCGAGGCGTATCAGAAGCGGCGGCGCGGGCGCATCAAGAAGAAGCTGGAAGAGATCCGGCGCAAGGCGGCCCTTCGGGCAGCGGAAAAGAAAGCAAAGAGCGAAACCCATGGATAGACTTCGTCTGGGCGTGAACATCGACCACGTTGCCACCATCCGCAACGCACGCGGCGGTGACAATCCCGACCCCGTGCGTGCGGCAGTGATGGCGCAGGAAGCGGGGGCCGACGGTATCACCGCCCACCTGCGAGAGGACCGACGTCACATCAGGGATCAGGACATGGCGGCCATCGCGGCGGCGATCGACATCCCCCTCAACTTCGAGATGGCCGCCACCGACGAGATGGCGCGTATCGCGCTGGCCACCAACCCCCATGCCGTCTGTCTGGTGCCTGAACGGCGGGAGGAGCGGACCACCGAAGGCGGTCTGGAGGTGGCGGGCGATGCCAACCGTCTGACGTCCTATATCGCGCCGTTCCGTGATGCGGGCGCGCGCGTGTCGCTGTTCATCGCGGCCGATGAAGGACAGATCGAGGCATCGGCGCGGGTGGGGGCCGCGGTGGTCGAGCTGCACACCGGCAGCTATTGCGATGCGGTCGCCGAAGGGCGGACCGAGGATGCGGCCGTCGAACTCGAACGCTTGATCGCCGGTGCCGCGCAAGCGCACGACTTGGGGTTGGAGGTTCACGCGGGCCACGGCATTACCTATGACAGCGTCGCTCCGCTTGCCGCGATCCCGCAGGTGGTGGAGTTAAACATCGGACACTTCATCATCGGAGAGGCGGTGTTTCGGGGATTGCACGATGCCATGGGAGAGATGCGGCGGCTGATGGATCTGGCGCGGCGGACGACGTGATGGACGCAGGCACAGCATCGTACCTGCATCCAATCCGGACGTGGCGCCGAAAATGATCGAGATTCTGGCCGCGTTCGCGTTGGTGACGTTCGCTCCGGGACCAGCGAATTTGGCCGTGGGGCTGGTGGCGATGGCGCATGGACCCAGACCGTCGTTGCGCATGGCCGTCGGCCTTGCCTCCGGATTGGCGATCTGGGGCGGTATCGCGGCCCTTGGATTGGGAACGTTGCTGGCCGGTTCGGAAGCGGCTTTGACGGTATTGCGTGTGTTCGGCGGTGCCTATCTTCTTTGGCTGGGCTGGAAGGCGGCGCGCACGGCGTGGTCACCGGCGGTCGGTGCGGCGCGCGTGTCCGCCTTGGCCAAGCCGTTTCGGACCGGACTGCTTCTGAATCTGTCGAACCCAAAGGCGGTCCTTGCCTGGATGGCCGCACTTGCCATGGGCCTTGGGCCTGAAACGGGTGGCGGATTCGTGGCTTTGGCGACTGGCCTTTGCGCGCTGATCGGGCTTGCCAACTATCTTTGTTGGTCGCTCCTGCTGTCGCGCGGTCCGGTCCGGCGCGGCTATGCCCGCAGTGCGCGCTGGATCGACGGGATTGCGGCCGGAATGTTCGCAGTGGCCGGTGTCGGCCTGATCCGACAGGGACTGGCACGGTGATCCTGGGGATCGGCACCGACCTTGCGAATATCGACCGGGTGCAAGGCGTGCTCGATCGCTTCGGCGACCGGTTCCGCGACCGTGTCTTTACCCCGACGGAGCAGCGCAAGGCCATCCACCGTGCCAAGGTGGACGGCGGAGAGGCGAGCACCTATGCCAAACGCTGGGCTGCCAAAGAGGCCTGCTCCAAGGCGCTGGGCACTGGCCTGCGCATGGGGATTGCGTGGAAGGATATGGCGGTGACGAACCTGCGCACCGGACAGCCCATCATGGTCGTCACGGGATGGGCGGCGGAGCGGTTGGAAACGATGACCCCGGCCGGCCACGAAACGGTCATTCATGTCAGCCTGACCGACGATCATCCCTGGGCACAGGCCTTCGTCGTGATCGAAGCGCGTCCCATCGCCTGAGCCGCCGTGATCCGGTTGACTTGAACCGGGGCAGGGGGCACTGGAACCCAAAGTACAAGGGAAACGACCCATGGCGAAAGCGGAAAAAAAGGAAGGCCTGTTCGAGACGGTGAAGACCGTTTTCTGGGCGCTCGTGATCGCGGGCGTCTTCCGCACGCTGTTCTTCCAGCCGTTCTGGATTCCGTCGGGCAGCATGAAGGATACGCTGCTGATCGGCGACTTCCTGTTCGTCAACAAGATGGCCTATGGCTACTCCCGCCACTCATGCCCGTTCTCGGCCTGCCCATTCTCGGGTCGGCTGTTCGGGTCGGAGCCGGAGCGCGGGGACGTGATCGTGTTCCGGCACCCCGTCAACGGCACCGATTTCATCAAGCGCCTGGTCGGCGTGCCCGGCGACACCGTCCAGATGCGCGACGGTCAACTGTGGCTCAACGGGACGCCTTTGCGCACCGAACCCGACGCGCCCTTTGTCGAGACGAAGGCCCCGCAAGGGCCGCAGCGCCTGACACCGCGGTGTGCGAACGATCCGGTCGGCACGGGTGGCGATTGCATCAAGGAACGGTCCGTCGAGTACTTTCCAGGCAACGAGCAGGGCCATTCGATCCTGAACATCGGCCGCAGCAGCACGGATCAGACGCCGGTCTATACCGTGCCCGAGGGACAGTATTTCTTCATGGGCGACAACCGCGACAATTCCCGCGACAGTCGGGTGCCGCGGTCGGTCGAGGGGGTCGGCTTCGTGCCTTACGAAAACCTGATCGGACGCGCCGATCGCGTGATCTTCTCTTCCGCAGGCAGCCGCATGCTGTTCTTCTGGACTTGGCGGATGGACCGCTTCTTCGAGGAGATCGTTTGAAGATTTCGCGTGAGCTCGAAGCGTTTCAGGCACGGATCGGCTATACTTTTTCCCGGCCCGATCTTCTTGTGCGCGCGATGACGCATTCGTCCATCGCCACCGAGACCCGGCCCGACAACCAGCGGCTGGAATTCCTGGGCGACCGGGTTCTGGGTCTGGTGATGGCCGAGGAGTTGATGTCCGATGATCGCACCGCCGCCGAGGGCCAACTGGCCCCGCGCTTCAATGCCATGGTGCGCAAGGAAACCTGCGCCGATGTCGCGCGGTCCGTCGATCTGGGCAGCGTGCTGAAACTGGGTAAATCCGAACAGGTGACCGGCGGGCGGCGCAAGCTGGCCCTGCTGGGCGACGGGATCGAGGCATTGATCGCCGCCGTCTATGTCGATGGCGGACTGGGGCCGGCACGCGATCTTGTTTTGCGTCTCTGGGGTGACCGTATTCACGATGTCGAAGACGATGCGCGGGACGCGAAGACGACCTTGCAGGAATGGGCGCAGGGCCGAAAGATGAGCCCGCCGAATTATGAAGTGGTGGAGCGTTCGGGGCCCGATCACGCCCCGGTCTTCCGGATCGTTGCGCGTCTTGAAGATGGACGCTCGGCCGAAGGTGAAGCCTCGTCCAAACGCAACGCGGAACAGGCGGCAGCGCAGGCTCTGCTGAAAGGGTTGAACGATGGCTGAAGCAGAAACCCGCGCCGGGTTCGTCGCCCTTATCGGAGAGCCGAACGCCGGAAAGTCGACCCTGCTGAACCGGATGGTCGGGGCCAAGGTGTCGATCGTGACCCATAAGGTTCAGACGACCCGTGCGCGTGTGCGCGGTGTGGCGATGGCGGACGCCAGCCAGCTGATTTTCGTTGATACGCCCGGTCTTTTCCAACCCAAGCGGCGGCTGGACCGCGCGATGGTCGCCGCCGCCTGGACCGGGGCGGCGGATGCGGACGTGGTGGTCCTGCTGATCGAGGCGACACAGGGCCTGACCGCAGGTGTCGAAGCCATCCTTGCGGCGCTGGATGAAAAGCGCGCGGCGGGCCAACCGGTCCTTCTGGCGATCAACAAGATCGACAGGGTGCAGGCCGAAAACCTGCTGGCCCTGTCGCAGAAGATGAACGACCGCTACGACTTCGACGGCACATTCATGATTTCCGCCGAAAAGGGCCATGGCGTCGAGGATCTGCGCAAGGATCTGGCGGCGCGGGTGCCGGCGGGGCCGTGGCTCTACCCCGAGGATCAGATCGCGGATCTGCCGCTGCGCACCATCGCGGCGGAGATCACGCGCGAGAAGCTGACGCTTCGGCTGCACCAGGAACTGCCTTACCAGCTGACCGTGGAGACCGAAAACTGGGAGGATCGTCCGGACGGATCAGCGCGTATCGATCAGATCATCTATGTCGTGCGGGACGGTCACAAGGGGATCGTGCTGGGCAAGAAGGGCGAGACGACCAAAGCCGTCGGTCAGGCGGCACGGGCCGAGATGGAAGAGTTTCTTGGCCACCGCGTCCACCTTTTCCTGCAAGTGAAGGTGCGGCCAAACTGGCAGGAAGATTCCGAACGCTTCGATGCGATGGGTCTGGATTTCAAGGATGGAAACGCCTGATGCGCCTGACGGCTTCCTTCTGGGTCGCCGCCTACCGCAAGCGGCTGGAGATACAGGGCATCCCCTGTTTCGTCGTGCGCCACGGAGACGACACCGGCGGCGCGGTCCTTGTAAAACTCAATACACTCGATGGTCAGGCGATTGTCTATCAACGCAGTTTCGATCTGACGTCCGGCGACCGGGTCTGGGTGGTGTTGATGCAAGGCGACGAGCCGGAGTGCGATGCCGCGATCCGGCGTCAGGCTGGGTTCGACCCGGATCTCTGGGTGCTGGAGGTCGAGGATCGTCAGGGGCGTCATCTTCTGGACGAAGAGGGTCTGGGTTGATGGAGTGGCGGGACGAGGGGATCGTCCTGTCCGCCCGCCCACACGGCGAAACTTCGGTGATCCTGGAGCTTCTGACCCGGGCCCATGGTCGGCATCTGGGGGTCATTCACGGCGGAGTGTCGCGCAAGAAGGCTCCGATGCTGCAACCGGGCAATCAGCTTGACGCCGTCTGGCGGGCGCGACTTGAGGATCATTTGGGCACGTACACGGTTGAGCTGAAATGCTCTCGCGCGGCGGGCATTCTTGCCGATCCGCTGCGGCTTGCGGCGCTATCGTCTTGCTGCGCGTTGGCCTCCTTCGTCTTGCCGGAACGCGAGGACATGGACGATTTTCAGGTTCGGACCGAAGCGCTTTGCGACGCGATTTCAGACGGGAGAGGCTGGCTGACCGAGTACGTCGGTTGGGAAGTGGCCCTCTTGGACGTGAGCGGTTTCGGATTGGACCTGTCCGCCTGCGCCGTGTCGGGCGGCGCGAACGATCTGGCCTATGTCAGTCCGCGGACGGGCCGCGCGGTAAGCCGGTCGGCCGCGGGGGAGTGGGCCTCGAAGCTGTTGCCGTTGCCGGACATGTTGCTGGGTGGCATGCCGACGATCGACGGGGCCTGCGCCGCGCTGGCGGTGACGGGTCACTTTCTGGAGCAGAAGCTGGCACCGGCCTTGGGCGCGCGTCCCCTGCCGGCGGCGCGGTCAAGGCTGGTTCAGGCCTTGAACGCCGCGCGCTAGCCGTCCCCCGCCTCGAAAACCATCTGCCGACCGTCAGGCGTGCTCAGCAGCAGGAGGTCGAGCGCCACCTCGATAAGTTCCATGTCCTGCAGCGCCGCGAAATACGCCGCCTCGGCTTCGCCATCGGGGCAGGTCATGCTGGTGGATGCGATATCTCGAATTCGGATCCAAGGCACCGGAACGGATTGCGTCGCGGTGAACGTGTTGCAGGGGCCGGTGCCCCTCACGGATCCCTCCTTGGGAAAGGTGATGGTCGCATCCGCTGTATAGGGGGCACCGTCAATCTCGGTCAGATGCCAGACGGTCGTCGGCTCCACATAGCCCGACACCGTTTCGTCGGGACAAAGGCCAAGGGCGAAGGCAAAGGGCAGAACGCAAAGCATGGCGGTTTGTCGCGCGCCTCTGGACTAAGGGAAAGGGCCCGCACAGTCATATGAACACGGCACGTTAAAGCATCCTGCTGACGGTTCCCGAATGGATGAAGTCGTAGATCATCAGCCAAGCAGACGACGGGCGATAACCTGCGCCTGGATTTCGGCCGCACCCTCGAAGATGTTGAGGATACGCGCGTCGCAGAGCAGACGGCTGATCGGATATTCGAGAGCGAAGCCGTTGCCGCCGTGTACCTGTAAACCGTTGTCGGCAGCGGCCCACGCGGTGCGCGCCCCCAACAGCTTGGCCATGCCAGCCTCGATATCGCACCGGCGGTCGTTGTCCTTTTCGGCGGCCGAAAAATACGTCAGCTGCCGGGTCACCATGATTTCAACGGCCATCATCGCGATCTTGTTCGCGATGCGCGGGAAAGCGATCAGCGGTTTGCCGAACTGGTTGCGCGTTTCTGCGTAGGACAGGGCGGCATCCAGCGCGGCCTGGGCCACGCCGATGGCACGGGCCGCAGTTTGGATCCGCGCGCTTTCGAACGTCTGCATGAGCTGTTTGAAGCCCTGGCCTTCCACACCACCCAGCAGATTTTCACTTTTCACGGCGAAGTCGTCGAAATTGACCGTGTATTCCTTCATTCCGCGATAGCCGAGGACTTCGATCTCACCGCCGGAAATGCCGGGGTCCTGCCATGGCTGCTCGTCGGTTCCGGGCGTCTTCTCGGCCAAGAACATCGAAAGGCCGCGATAGTCATTCGTGTCTGGGACCGTCCGGGCCAGAACGGTCATCACGTGGGTGCGCGCGGCATGGGTGATCCAGGTCTTGTTACCGTTCAAGGTCCAGGCTCCATCGTCGCCCTTCACCGCTTTGGTACGCAGGGCACCAAGGTCCGAGCCTGTGTTCGGCTCCGTGAAGACGGCCGTGGGGAGCGTTTCGCCCGATGCAAGGCGGGGAAGCCACTTCGCCTTCTGCTCCTCCGTGCCGCCGCACAGGATCAATTCGGCCGCGATCTCGGACCGCGTGCCAAGACTTCCGACCCCGATATATCCGCGCGACAATTCTTCCGATACGACGCACATCGCGGCCTTGGGCAGGCCCAAGCCGCCGAATTCTTCGGGGATGGTCAGGCCGAAGACGCCCATCTCGGCCATCTCCTCGATGATCTCCATCGGGATGAGTTCATCCTTGAGGTGCCATTCATGCGCATCGGGAGCCACGCGGTCGTTGGACCAGCGACGGAACTGATCGCGTATCATCTCCAGCTCATCATCCAGTCCGGTCGCGCCGAAGGTCGCGTTGGCGGTCCCGTCGCGCATCAGTTCGGCCAGGCGGGTGCGGGCGGTCTGGGTGTTGCCTTGGTTGCAAAGCGTAATGACGGCGGGCACCATCATCGCGCGCTGATCGTCCTGGGTCAGATGCATGTCCTGCGGGCGCACGATCTCCCCTTGGGACATCGGCAGGCCGCCATAAGCTTGCCAAAGGTATTCCCCGAAAGCGATCTGATGAAGCAGCGCCTCCATCTCGCCGAAAGCCCCATCGGCTTGCAGACGCTCGGCCCAATGCTGCATCTGCCGCAGGGCCTGACCATAAGTGGCGAGCCATGCGAAGCCGTGAGTCGCGGTTTGCTCGGCCTCCAGCAGGGACACGTCGATCTGGCCGTCACGGACGACATGGGCGGAAACCGAGATTTTCGCCTTGGCGATAAGGGCTTCGAGAGCGTCACAAGCCTCGGATGTCAGGGACAGCAAGTCCGGAAGGCGAGCGTCGATCGCGTGCGTCATGGTCTGGCCATCATGGGGCATCGGGAACCTCCTGTCGGGAATTCGGTCATCGGGACTGTGCAGTTGCAGCGAAACTTAATTGCACAGACCGGGGTCGGCAAGTAAATAAAATGACCTTCGTGTCGCGGTTCGCTGGGGCTGGCGCGCTATGAACCGGGCGCGTATCGGTGCCTGATGGACATGTTGACACCCTTCGCCTGGGGCTTGGCCCTCACCATCGCGCTGTTTGCGGGCGTGGTCAAAGGGTCGGTCGGCTTCGCGCTGCCGCTGATCATGATTTCCGGCTTGTCGAGCTTTCTGGACCCCAAGCTGGCGCTGGCCGGCATCTTGGTGTCCGTCCTCGCCACGAATGGCTGGCAGGTGACACGCCAGGGATATGCACCGGCGCGCGCCGCGGCGATTTTGCATTGGCGATATCTGGTCATCGTCATGGTGGCGATCTTCCTCGCGGCGCAACTGGTCACCGCGATTCCGAGCCAGGTCTTCTATTTCATCCTTGGCGTTCCAGTCGTCGGTCTGTCGTTGTTGCAACTGAGCGGTGTGGTCCTGCACATTCCCGCGCACCGCCGGGTCGCGGCGGAATGGGGCATCGGGCTCATTTCGGGTCTTCTGGGCGGGCTGGCGGGAACGTGGGGGCCGACGACCGTCCTCTATCTGCTGGCGATCGATACCCCAAAGGCGCGGCAGATGGTGGTGCAAGGCGTAATCTACGGCGCGGGGGCGATCGTGCTGGTTCTGGCGCACTTGCGATCGGGCATCCTGAATGGCGAGACGATCTGGTTCTCGGCCGCGTTGTTGCCGGCGGCCTTGATCGGGATGGCTGTGGGGTTCCGCCTGCAGGACCGCATGGATCAGGCGCTGTTCAAGAAAGTCACGCTGGTGGTGCTGGTCGTGGCTGGGGTCAACCTGATCCGCAAGGGCCTGATGGGCTAGGACAGAAACTGGAAGCAGGCCCGTTCGACCCGGCCCTGATTTTCGGTCTCCGTGACTTCGAAAGGGACGGTGACGACGGGGGTTCCGTCGATCTCGATGGAGAACGTCCAGGGTCCTGGGACCTTTTCGTACTCCAACTCGAATGTGAAAAGGTTCATGTTGGTGGTCCCCGGCACGATGGTGTCGCGCCATTCCTCCCGCTCCACACCGCGGTCGCCCATCGGCGGATGGGTCACGACGACCGTGACGTCGGTTTCGGAGGCACCCGGTTTCAGTTCAGTGCGAAATCCGAAGCCGAGCTGGTCGAGCGTCGGGACGGTGCGGTCGGGCAGATCGAACGTCAGCCCGGCTTCGATCTGTCGGATGAACCCGGATTCGGTGCCCGGTGCGTCGACGAGGGCACCGTCCGTCGGCCGCGGACAAATGATGCCCGCATCGACCAGCCGGACCTGCGCGGCAAGGGGTGTGGCGAACAGAAGCGTCAGGAAAATGAAAAAGAGGCGCATTGCGATCCGTCAGCTGTTGAGGAACAGGCCGCAGGCCTGCGTTACGGCGGCATTCGGCGTGTCGGTCACCACGAAATCCACCGAAAGCAGAATGCCTGTCGCGTCCTCCACCTGCAATGTCCATGCGCCGGGCACCATCTCGTAGGCGAATTCGAACGTATAGGCACGGGTCGACACGGCACCGGGCTCCATCACCTTGCTGTAGACCTGTCGGGTGACCCCGTCGGTGCCCATCGGCGGGTGCAGCGTTGCCATGCGCAGGGTCCGGGCGGTTTCGCCGGCCCACCGCGTTTCGATCCCCAAGCCGAGACAAGGGATCATGGGAATTGCCCGCGTTTCCACATCGATGGACAGGCCTGGAATCTCGCGCACGCCGCCCACAAGCGTATCCGGTGCGTCACGCATCGGGCCGGAGCGGCCATCCGGGCAGACGACACCCGCCGCGAGCAATTCGACCTGCGCCACCGACGGGGTTGCACAGGTAGCAGCGATCAGGATCGTCAGGGCTTGGATCAGCCGATGGCGCACGCCTTCACGTCCTCGTCGATGTGGTCGACGTATTTGTCGAAGTTGGCGGAGAACATGTCCACCAGTTTCCGCGCCTGCGCGTCATAGGCGTCCTTGTCCGTCCATGTGCGGCGCGGGTCCAAAAGGACGTCGGCCACCCCGTGGCACGACACCGGCACCTCGAACCCGAAATTCGCATCGCGGCGAAAGTCTCCGGTCGCCAGGCTGCCGTTCAAAGCCGCCGTGAGCAGAGCGCGGGTCGCCTTGATCGGCATCCGGCTGCCGGTGCCATATGCCCCGCCTGTCCAGCCGGTGTTGACCAGCCAGCAATCGGAGCCGTGTTTGGCGATTTTGCTTTGCAGCAGCTTGCCATAGATTTCCGGACGGCGCGGCATGAAGGGCGCGCCGAAGCAGGTCGAGAATGTCGGTTCCGGCTCGGTCACGCCGCGCTCGGTTCCTGCAACTTTGGACGTGAAGCCCGACAGGAAGTGATACATCGCCTGCGCCGGCGTCAGGCGCGCGATCGGCGGCAGAACGCCGAAGGCATCGCAAGTCAGCATGACGACATTCTTCGGGTTGCCGCCAAGGGCCGTCGCGCTCGCGTTGGAGATATAGTCCAGCGGATAGGCCGCACGCATGTTGGCAGTGATGCTGTCATCCTCGAAATCCAGCTCCAGCGTGTCCGGATCGAAGACCATGTTCTCGATCACGGTCGCGAACTTCGTCGTCGTGGCGAAGATTTCCGGCTCCGCCTCGGCCGACAGGTTGATCGTCTTTGCGTAGCAGCCCCCCTCGAAGTTGAAGATGCCGCGGTCGGACCACCCATGTTCGTCATCGCCGATTAGAATACGGTCGGGCGCGGCCGACAGCGTGGTCTTGCCGGTACCAGACAGACCAAAGAACACGGCGGCGTCCGTTGGCTTGCCGATGGCGTGGTTGGCCGAACAATGCATCGGCATCACACCTTTTTCGGGCAGGATATAATTGAGCAGGGTGAAGACGGATTTCTTGTTCTCGCCCGCATATTCCGTTCCCGCGATCAGGATCTCCTTGGCGTCCAGGTTCATCGCGATGACCACGTCGCTGCGGCACCCGTGACGCGCGGGGTCGGCCTTGAAGCTAGGGCAGTTGATGACCGTATATTCGGGGACGAATTCCGCAAGCTCCTGCCCGTCGGGACGACGCAGCATGTGCCGAATGAAAAGCGAGTGCCAAGCCAGTTCTGTGACGACGCGAACGTCAAGACGGTGCGCCGGGTCGGAGCCGCCGAAGAGATCCTGCACGAAGTAGTCGCGGCCCTTCATGTGCTCCAGCATGTCGGCGCGCAGCGTGTCATACGCCGCCGGTTCCATGGCCGCGTTGTTGTCCCACCAGACCGTGTTCTCGGTCGCGGCGGACCGGACGACGTGTTTGTCCTTGGGCGACCGGCCCGTGAATTTGCCCGTCGTTACCAGAAAAGAGCCGCCCTGACCGATGGTGCCTTCCTTGCGAACCACCGCTTCCTGGATGATCGCCGGTTCAAGCAGGTTATAATAGACGCGACCCAGACCGCGGATGCCTTGTGCTTCGAGCGTCTGCTCGGGGTTCACGCGCTGGGTCATGATGTCTCTCCTAATTCCGAAAATCCGGTCGCTTTCAAACATCTGTAGCGAAATGTGGCTGCGGATCGTCCTTGTTGATCGTAACATCCAGTCGGTGCCAAGGGCAGAGGACGTTAGCGCAACCAAGAGGCCCCGGTAGCGCAATCATGTGGCGAAAGGGAAACAGCCCATTAACTCCGCTTTAATTGCACACGGGCCACAGTCTGCCATGCGAATCGGTTTGGAAGCGAATTGTGTTGATCTTCGTGCCCCTTTTCGAGGACGGTAGAAAAAAACACGGCAGTATAACAGGCAATCAGAGGACATTGGCATGTCGCGTATCGCGCTCGTCGACGACGACAGGAACATCCTGACGTCCGTTTCCATGACCCTAGAAGCAGAAGGCTTCGAGGTTGAAACCTACAATGACGGTCAGAGCGCGCTTGACGCCTTCAACCGCCAGATGCCCGATCTGGGGGTCTTCGACATCAAGATGCCGCGGATGGACGGCATGGATCTGTTGCAGCGTCTGCGCCAGAAATCTTCGGTTCCGGTGATCTTCCTGACCTCCAAGGACGACGAGATCGACGAGGTTCTCGGCCTCCGGATGGGTGCGGACGATTACGTTCGCAAACCGTTTTCCCAGCGTCTGCTGGTGGAGCGGATCCGCGCGATCCTGCGCCGGCAGGAGGCGATCGCCTCCGACGAGACGGAGACGCCCGAGGATACGCAGGTCATGCAACGCGGGGAGTTGTCGATGGACCCGCTGCGCCACGCGGTAAAGTGGAAGGGCCGCGATGTCACCCTGACCGTGACCGAGTTTCTGCTGCTTCAGGCCTTGGCGCAGCGCCCCGGCTTCGTAAAGTCGCGCGATCAACTCATGGATGTTGCCTACGACGATCAGGTTTATGTCGATGATCGCACGATCGACAGTCATATCAAGCGTCTGCGCAAGAAGATGCGCTCTGCTGACCCCGAGTTTTCGGCGATCGAGACGTTGTACGGCATCGGCTACCGCTACAACGAAGAATAGGCGGGGGACGGGGGAATGGCGTCCGTGACCGATCTGGACATGCCGGAAGACGCGCCGAAAAGACGGAGCTTCTTCCGCCGCAAGGAACGCGCCCGCTCCCAGAGCGAGGTCGTTCTGGGCGAGGACTGGGAGCGGCCCGAGCGGCTGGGCGAAAACGAGCTGAACAATGCACGCGCCCGGCGCGGTCTCTTCAGCCTCGACCGTTCGCCCCTCGCGCGGAAGATCATCGTCTTCAACCTTCTCGCCATCCTGATGTTGGTCGCAGGAGTTCTGTTCCTCAACCCGTCGCGTGACAGTCTCATCGTGCAGCGCGAAGCGGGGCTCGTAACCGAGGCACGATTGGTCGCTGACGTAATTCAGGCCTCCCTGCCACAGGGGGCACCCGTTTCGTTGGGCGCCGGGGACGGTGTCGATGTCCAGGCGCTTTTGGCTGACATCGACTTGCCGCGTGGCGTTGATGTTCACGTATTCGACACGGCCGGTACGTTGATCGCGCAAGCCACGGGGACAGACACCGCCGCCGAAGTCGTTGGCCTGAACGAGACCACGCGCAAGACGACCATCATCACATCGGCACTGAACGGAATATGGGAAATCGTGTCGGGCATTTTCAGCCGCGACGCGGAGAGCACGCCCCGGTCCTTGGATGTGGCCCAAGACCTTCTCGCAAGCTCGCCCGGCAGCACGGCGATCCGCGGATACGACGGGGTGGACGGCAGACTCTTTACCGTAATCACGCCGGTCAGCGCGGGCACGGCGGCCTTCGGGATGATCGCCGTGACGACCCGCGCCGGCGAGATCGATGCGCTGGTCCGGGTGGAGCGTGAGCAGCTTCTGCAGATGTTCGTCATCGCCCTTCTGGTCTCTATCGGTCTGAGCTTGGTCTTGGCGTCGACGATCGCGAACCCGCTTTCGGATCTGTCCGCCGCGGCCGAGCTTGGGCGGGATAAACACGCCCGCAAGATGTCGCCGCAACGCGTCCGCATTCCGGACCTTACGGCCCGACCGGACGAGATCGGACGCCTGTCGGGGGCCCTGCGCGGTATGGTTGCGGCGCTCTACGACCGGATCGACAGCAATGAGCAATTCGCGGCCGATGTCGCGCATGAAATCAAGAACCCTCTGGCCAGCCTACGTTCGGCCGTGGGCACCATGCGCCTGGCCAAGACCGACGATCAGCGTACGCGTCTGCTGGAAGTCATCGAACACGATGTCCGGCGTCTGGACAGGCTCGTCAGTGACATCTCCAATGCGTCCCGCCTCGACAGCGAGTTGGTCAAGGAGGAGGAAGAGCCGTTCGACCTCGTCAAGATGATCTCCAACCTTGGTGTATATCATGGCCAGGAGGCGGAGGCGCAGGACATCGACTTCATCACCGATCTGCCGAAGGAACCGATCGTCATAATGGGGCTGGAGGCGCGTCTGGCGCAGGTTTTCGTAAACCTAATCACCAACGCGATGTCCTTCTGCGAAGACGGCGATGCCGTTCGCGTCTGGCTGCGCCGACGCGAAAACCGCGTGCTCGTCGTGGTCGAGGATACCGGTCCGGGCATCCCCGAAGCGGCGCTGTCGAAGGTCTTCAACCGCTTCTATTCCGAACGGCCGGAGAAGCAGTTCGGGAACCATTCAGGATTGGGGCTGGCGATCTCCAAACAGATCGTGGAAGCCCATGGCGGCGTCATCTGGGCCGAGAACATCCGCCCCACGGATATGGATTTGACGTCTGATCCGCTGGGCGCGCGGTTCGTCGTCGGCCTCCCGATCTGATCCAATGATGGACCGGCCCGGTCCGACTTTCGCGCCATTGTCAGGCGACAGGGTTTCGGCCCACGCCACGACCATCGCTTTTGCAGGTGCCGGGCTTGCTCTGTGCGGGCCGTCGGGTGCTGGAAAATCAGGAACGGCGGCGCAGCTGATTGCTTTGGGTGCCGATCTTGTCGCCGACGATCTGACGATCTTCATGGCCGACGGATCGACCCTTTTGGCAACGGCACCGAGCGGGGCTGTCAGCGCGCTCGAATTGCGCGGCCTGGGGCTGGCGCGGCTCAAGCTGGTTCCGCATGTCGCGCTCAAGGCATTCGTATGGCTGGGGGCTTCCACCGCGCGGCTTCCCGAACCGGAGAATGTACAGGTCCTGGGATGTGCTGTGCCACTCCTGCGTCATCCGGCCACGGCCGATCTGGCGGCAAAACTACTTATCTGGCTCGATAGCCGAACATGCGAACGCGGGCGGATCTGACCCGCCGTACATGCGCCTTACAATTGTCGTCGCCGGCTCCTACGTCTCGCGCCAATCTAATGAGGAAGTGATGAACCCGTCCCGCGATCCAGTCGATCTGATCCTCGTCACCGGACCTTCGGGGGCCGGGCGAACGACGGCGATCCATGTTTTGGAAGACACCGGCTACGAAGTGATCGACAATCTGCCGCTGTCGCTGATGGCAAGGCTGCTCGATGGCGGGTTGGACCGGCCTCTCGCTCTGGGAATCGATGTCCGCAACCGCGATTTCAGCGTCGATGCGCTTCTGTCGTTGGCGGCGAAGGTTCGGGCCGATCCGGCCTATGGGGCCAAACTTCTCTATCTCGACTGCGATGCACCCACACTCATCTCGCGATTTTCAGAGACGCGACGACGTCATCCCCTGGCCCCGGAGGAAGACGCGGAGGTCGGGGTCACGCGCGAACTCTCGATCCTGGCCGGGGTCGCAGATCATGCGGACACGTTGATCGATACGACGGGCCTGACAGTTCACGATCTCAAGGACGAAGTCCTGCGTTGGTTCGGACGTGACAGCCGGCGGCTTGCGATTTCGGTGCAGTCCTTCAGCTATAAACGCGGGGTGCCGCGCGGTTTGGATCTGGTGTTCGACGTTCGCTTCCTCGCCAATCCTCATTGGGAGGCGGCGTTGCGTGAGGGCACCGGTCGGGATGCTTCCGTGCGCGACTACGTTCGGGCCGACCCGCGGTTCAGGGATTTTTATGAGCGTCTGTCGGGCCTCATCCTGTCTTTGTTGCCGGCCTACCGACAGGAGGGTCGTGCCCACCTTGCGGTCGGCCTGGGATGCACCGGCGGGCGACATCGTTCGGTTGCCGTCACGGAAATGCTGTCCCGGACGCTTGCCGATCAGGGATGGCAGGTGTCTAAACGACACCGGGAATTGGACCGCCGCGATGCGGCGTCCACCAACGGCTCGGGGGATACGGGTCATGGGGTAAGCGCCGTATGATCGGCATCGTTATCGTTGCACATGGGGGACTCGCCGAGGAGTATCGGCGCGCCGTGGAACATGTGATGGGTCCGCAGAAGGGATTGCGCGCGGTGTCCGTGGCCGCGATGTGCGACCGCGCCAGCAAGGAACGCGAGATTCAGGTCATCGCCGACAGCGTCGATCAGGGTGATGGCGTCGTCATCGTGACGGATATCTTCGGCGGCTCCCCGTCCAATCTGTCGATGGGGGCCTGTGCCCCGTCGGATCGCAAGATATTCTATGGTGCGAACCTGCCGGCGTTGATCAAACTCGCCCGGAGCAGGACAAAACCTCTCGACGAGGCGCTGGCCTTGGCCAAAGCCGCCGGAACGCGCTACATGGACGTCGCACAGGGCCCCGCGGCCTGATCCTGCAAGTACCGACCGGGGACCGTATGCCGACGCGCACGCTTGAAATCGTTAATGAAAAAGGGCTGCACGCACGGGCCTCCGCTAAATTCGTGGAATGTGTGGAACGGTTCGACGCGCGCGCCACCGCATCGAAGGACGGTATGGATGCCGCGGGCGACTCGATCATGGGGCTGCTGATGCTTGGCGCGGCGCGCGGCACGTCCATAGACGTCGAAACGTCTGGAGCCGAAGCTGATGCGCTTCTGGACGCACTTGCCGTCCTTGTCGGCGATTATTTCGGCGAGGGGATGTGAGCGATTTCTCGTTCCCGTGGACACGGTCCGGGACGGCATCTTCCAGCCACAACACATATGATCGTCGCCAACTGAGTTATGCCGGGACCTTTACGAACCCGGTGAAAGCGTTCGTCATCCGCCTGATTGAATGGTCCACGGGAAAGCTGCGCCTTCTGCAGCTGATCCGCCGGTTCGAGGCGGAGGGCGTTGAAACCGGCCACGCGTTCTTCGCTCATGCCTTGCGGGTGATGGAGATAGAGGTCCGCACGCCCGACGATCAGATCGCGCATATTCCGCAGAGCGGGCCTTGCGTGATCGTCGCCAACCATCCGCACGGACTGGTCGATGGCATGATTCTGGCCGAACTGGTCGGGCGGGTCAGGCAGGACTATCGCATCCTGACCCGAAGCCTGCTGACCGACGTGCCGGAGGTGTCCGCCCTGATGATACCGGTGCCATTTGCACACGAGAAAGACGCGCGGGAGCGCAATCTGGAGATGCGACGGCGGGCGATGCTGCATCTGGAGGACGGCGGTTGCATCGTCGTATTTCCGGCCGGGTCGGTCGCGGCATCGAAGACGGCCTTCGGGCCCGCGGTTGAAAAGCCGTGGAACCCGTTCACGGCCAAGATGATCCGACGCAGCGGCGCGACGGTCGTGCCGGTCCATTTCGACGGAGCCAATTCAAGGGCCTATCAGATCGCCAATCGGATCTCGGCGACGCTGCGGCAAGGATTGCTGCTGCATGAGGTGGTCCATTCGCTTGGTCGCCCGCAGGCTCCGGTGGTGCGTCCGGCGCTGACGCCCGACGACTGGCGTGCGCATACGGATAACTCCACATCATTCATGAGCTGGCTTCGCGATCGAACGCTGAACGGCTGATCCTGCTCAGCGAGTTGGCACGGGGGCATCGCCCCGGTAGTCGTAAAAGCCGCGTTGCGTCTTCCGGCCAAGCCAGCCGGCCTCGACATATTTCGTCAGGAGAGGACAGGGCCGGTACTTCGTGTCGGCCAGACCGTCGTGCAGGACGTTCATGATCGCCAGGCAGGTATCCAGCCCGATGAAATCCGCCAGCTCCAGCGGACCCATAGGATGGTTCGCCCCGAGCTTCATAGAAGTGTCGATCGACGTGACCGTACCGACCCCTTCGTAAAGCGTATAGACTGCTTCGTTGATCATCGGCATCAGGATGCGATTGACAATGAAGGCCGGGAAATCCTCGGCCGTGGCTGATGTCTTGTCCAACTTGTCGACGACCGCGCGACACGCCTTGTAGGTGTCTTCGTTTGTCGCGATGCCGCGGATCAATTCGACCAATTGCATGATCGGTACCGGGTTCATGAAGTGGAAGCCCATGAACCGTTCGGGCCGGTCGGTTCGGCTGGCCAGGCGCGTGATCGAGATCGAAGACGTGTTGGATGTGAGGATCGTTTCGGGTTTCAGGCTGGGCAGAAGTTCGGCGAAGATCGCGTGCTTGATGTCTTCGCGTTCCGTCGCCGCCTCGATGATGAGGTCGGACGGGCCAAGGTCGGTCAGGGTCAGCGTCGTCTTGATGCGTCCCATCGCGTCGTCGCGATCCTGCTGACTGATCTTTTCACGGCTGACCTGCCGGTCCATGTTCTTTGAGATAACGTCAGTTGCTGCTTTCAGGGCATCCGCGTTCACGTCGGTGAGCGTCACGTCGTATCCGGCCAACGCAGAGACATGTGCGATCCCGTTGCCCATCTGGCCCGCGCCCACGATGCCGATGCTCTTGATGTCCATGGCCGCTCTCCTGTCGCTTCGGCGGACCATAGCAGGGGGGTGGGGAGGGGCAAGCGCGCTTGCCGATCGCATCAATTCGACATGAATGCCACGTTCAACTCTTCGGTAAGCCTTGGCTGTCAGGATCGTGCTCTAGGAACGATTCTGTACGGGCATGCCATGAGTTACGAAGGTCAAACCGACGGGTTGGATTATTATCCGTGCTACTACGGCGGGTCGCGCATCCCGTTTCGTGGGCCCGCGGTGCCCCTTGATGGGGCCTATACCGTCGTGATCGGTGGATGCGAGGTTTACGGCCGATACGTGGAAGACCCGTTCACCGACCAGTTGGCTGAACTGACGGGACGACGCGTGGTCAATCTGGGTGTGCGCAACGCCGGACTCGACGTCTTTAGCTTCGACGATCGGCTGCTGCGGGTGCTGTCGCGGGCCGAGGTCGCGATCGTACAACTGACCGGTGCTCACAACATCTCAAACCGGTTCTATACCGTCCATCCGCGCCGCAACGACCGCTTTCTGGAAGCTGCGCGCCCGTTGACGAACCTCTACCGCGACATCGATTTTAGCGATTTCTCCTTTACGCGTCACATGCTCGTCACGCTGCGACGCAGATGCCCCGAACGGTTCGCCCGCGTTCAGGTGGAACTTGCGGAAGCCTGGCACGCCCGGATGAAGCTGCTGCTGTCGCGCATCTCCGGCACGCGGGTGCTTTTGCATATCGAGAACCGCAACGATTATGGACTTGGGTCCGAGCCTGCTTTCGTGTCGGTCGAGATGATCGAGAGTCTGGAAGGGGCATTCGACAAGATCGTGCAATGCGATGTGTCATCCAATTTGGGGGACAGTCGCTTGGACGATATGGTATTTCCAGGCACCGAGCGGGACGCCGCATTGCGGATGATGTCGACCGACGCTCACGAACAGGTCGCCGCTGCTCTCGCGCGAACGGTGCGTCGGTCGAACGGAATGGCGGCTTGATGTGTCAGGTGCCTGAAAGTCGGCCACAAAAAAACGCGGCCCCGAAACCGGGACCGCGTTCCAAGGGGAGCAAATGGGGTCAGATCTTATCGATCAGCTCCGGCACGGCGGTGAACAGATCGGCAACAAGGCCGTAATCCGCGACTTGAAAGATCGGGGCTTCCTCGTCCTTGTTGATCGCGACGATGATCTTGGAATCCTTCATGCCGGCAAGATGCTGAATTGCACCCGAGATGCCGACGGCCACATAGAGGTTCGGCGCGACGACCTTGCCCGTTTGTCCAACCTGCCAGTCGTTCGGAGCGTAGCCCGAGTCTACGGCGGCGCGCGATGCGCCGACGGCAGCCCCCAATTTGTCGGCCAGCTTTTCGATCATGGCGAAGTCTTCTTCCGACCCGACACCGCGTCCACCCGACACGACGACACCGGCGGAGGTCAGTTCGGGACGATCGGATTCTGCAACCTTGTCTTCGACCCACTCCGAAAGGCCCGGATCTGCCGCGGCGCCGATGCTCTCTACGGGGGCGGAGCCCCCTTCACCCGTCAACTCGAACGTGGAGGTGCGGATCGTCATGACCTTTGTTGCATCCGTGGATTTGATCGTCTGGATGGCGTTGCCCGCATAGATCGGACGCTCGAACGTGTCGGCGTCGATCACGGCCGTCACGTCCGAAAGGATCATCACGTCGAGCAGGGCCGCGATGCGGGGCATCACGTTCTTGGCGTCGGTCGTGGACGGGGCTAGGATGTGGGAGTAATCGCCGGCGATACCGGCAACCAGCGCGGCGGTCGGCTCGGCCAAGCGGTGGCCCAGCGTCGGATCTTCGGCCACGAGAACCTTGGATACGCCGTCGAGCTTGGACGCGGCTTCGCCCGCTGCCGTGGCGGACGCGCCGGCGCACAGGACCGTCACCTCGCCCAGCTGCTTTGCCGCGGTCAGCGCTTTGCCGGTCGCATCGAGATTGAGTTCACCGTTGGTGACTTCGCCAATCAGAAGAACAGCCATTATACAGCCCCCGCTTCTTTGAGTTTCGAGACCAGATCGTCGACGGACGTCACCATTTCACCAGCCTTGCGGGCCTCGGGTTCGGATGTCTTGACGATTTCAAGGCGCGCGGCGACGTTGACGCCGTAATCGGCGGGCGTCTTTTCGTCGAGCGGCTTCTTCTTGGCCTTCATGATATTTGGCAGCGACGCATAGCGCGGCTCATTCAGGCGCAGGTCGACGGTGACGATGGCGGGCATCTTTACCTTGATCGTCTGCAAACCGCCATCCACTTCGCGGGTCACCGTCGCATGGTCACCGTCGATCGCGACTTCGGACGCGAAGGTCGCTTGCGACCAGCCGAGCAGAGCCGAAAGCATCTGCCCGGTCGCATTCATGTCGTTGTCGATCGCTTGCTTGCCGGCCAGCACGAGGCCAGGCTGTTCCTCGTCGATGACGGCCTTGAGCAACTTGGCCACGGCCAATGGCTCGATATCGGTATGCACATCGTCGGCGGCCACGATCAGGATGGCACGGTCGGCCCCCATCGCAAGCGCGGTCCGCAACGTCTCCTGGGATTGCTTGACACCGATGGAAACGGCGACGACCTCGTCGGCGGTCCCGGCCTCCTTGAGGCGGATCGCCTGCTCGACGGCGATTTCGTCGAACGGATTCATCGACATCTTCACGTTGGCCAGATCAACACCGGTTCCGTCGGCTTTGACCCGAACCTTGACGTTGTAATCAATGACCCGCTTGACGGGTACGAGGACTTTCATCGGTCGCTCCTCCTGAAGACTGTTTCCCGCGTGTTAGCCGATGCGCGGGGTCTGGGACAGGTCGAAAGCGACAGGATGATGCCTTGTGACGCACCGTTTTGACCGAAGTGGTCGGTGTCATCTTTGCGTCGTGGGATCAGGCTGCAATACCGTGTCGTTCCCCCAGGCGGGCAAGAAGGGTGCCACGGGGCGGGATGCCGTTGTAATCAGAGGCCAGACGGCTGCGGATCCGACGTCCGTAGAGATGGATGGATTGCGTGTCTTCGGTGATGTGTTCCCACGTCAGTCGGGCTTTGCGGAAGAACCGTCGTCGATCGGCATAGCGTACCGGGTACAGGACATCGCGCTCCAACGCGTGCTCGATTTCGCCGGTGGTGCGCAGGATATGAGTAATGGCGGTCGGTCCCCAGACGGCCCAGGGCATTTCGGTGACATGCATCGGATCGCCGTCACGCGCCCGGCGACAGGCTTCGTTCAGTGACTTGGCGGGCAACCAAGGCAGCACCGCGTATTCGTCTTCGGTATAGGCGATCAGTTCCGCCAGCGCCGGGCTGTCAGCGGGCAGGGCGAGCACGCCGTTCGAAACGCTGCCCTGGTGATCATCTTCCCAGGAGAAGTAGTAGCCGTTCTTGGGCGTGAAGGGGCGCAGACAATAGGCGTCGGTATCGGCCCAGATGACGCCTGGATGTTTGCGCAGCAGATTGTAGCGGAAACGATCGGCGAAGGGTGCCGGACTGCCAGTGCGAAGGTGGATGGTATAGGTATCGGGCTTGGGCAGGATGTCCGACGCATCGGCGAGGGTGACGCCGTCGGGAACGCCTTCGATATCCTCGTAACTGTAAAGCGTGATCGAATGACCGACGTCCACGAAGGACTTGAGGCAAAGCCGTTCGACGAACGAAAGCGGCGCGCCGGTCCAGAACGTGGCGACGGGGGCGAGGGGGGCGTCTGTCATCCGATAAACTCTCTCTTGCCATAAGATCTGTTTCCAATTGCGAAACATCGCGGCAAAACAGGGGCAGTTCAGAGAATTTATGATGATTTTTAGCCAACCGGTTGGCGGGGGAGCCATTGGCCCCCCATCGACCGGTTCAGGTTCGATTGGCTCCGGGAACCCAAAGGACGTCGGCGCGACCGTCGTCGTTGGCGATGCGCGAGGCGACGAAGAACCAGTCCGACAGACGGTTGAGATACTTTACCGCAGCTGCGTTCACATCGCCCTCATCGGCGAGCTCGACACACAGCCGTTCAGCCCGTCGCGTTACCGTGCGGCACAGATGCAGATGCGCCGCCAGCGCCGACCCACCGGGCAGGACGAAGGACCGCAGGGGCTCCAACGCGTCGTTCATCGTATCGATCTCGGCCTCAAGTCTTTCCACCTGCGATTGCGTCATGCGCAGCGGCGGGTATTCCGCTTGCGCGTCGTTCGCCATGCCCGGGCGGCACAGGTCCGCGCCAAGGTCGAACATGTCGTTCTGAATCATCGTCAGGCGGGCATCCATGTCGCCGGTCGCGTGCAGGCGCGCCATACCGATCGTGCAGTTCGCCTCGTCCACCGTCCCATAGGCTTCGACGCGCGCAGAGGTTTTCGCCACACGGGACCCGTCGCCAAGGGCCGTCGTGCCACCGTCGCCGGTGCGGGTATAGATTTTCGAGAGAACAACCATGATTTATCCTTTGGACCGGAGCCAGACGAAACCGACGAGCAACACCACCGCCACGAGCTGCGCGATCAGGCGCCAACGCATGATCTTGTTCGCGTATTTCTGGTTGAACTCGCCGCCTTTCGCAAAGCCGCCGATCCCGGTCATCAAGATCACGAGCACCAGCAGGCAGGCACCTGCAACCACATAGAAAAGGGGATCGTCACGCATGTCGTTTCCTATCTAACGTTCGTCTTTGACTTAAGCCGATGCCTCAGGAATTCGAGACGATGCGGTCGACCATTCGCGTCGGCAAGGCACGCTTGACCACCATCGCAAGTGTCGTGGGCACGGTAACGCGGTAACGCGCCTTGGGTCGCGGGCTTTCGATCGCGTGGAACAGCGCTTTGGTCACTGCGGCGGCCGGAAGTTCGAATTTCGCGGTATTGTCCTGATAGAGGCGATCCATGAGGGTCTCGTAATCGGCGCGGCGAGCCGAGGATTTCCAGTCGATCCAACGCTCGAATTGCAGACGTGCGTTGGCGCGGAACTTCGATGTGATGGGGCCGGGTTCGATCAGGACAATGTCGATGCCTGTTCCCCGCATTTCCATCCGTAAGGTATCGCTCAACCCTTCGAGCGCGAACTTCGTCGCATTGTAAGCCCCGCGCCAGGGGGCGGCGGCGAAGCCGAGCACGCTGGAATTCTGGACGATACGGCCGTGGCCCTGCTTGCGCATCACGGGAATGACGCGACGCGTCAGGTCATGCCAACCGAAGAAATTCGCCTCGAACGAGGCGCGCAGCGCCGGCGTCGGCAGATCCTCCACCAGACCTGGGACGGCATAAGCGCCGTTGTTGAACAATGCGTCGAGCGTTCCGCCCGTCGCCGCCATGACTTCGGCAAGGCCGGCCTCGATGGTGGCGGCGTTTTCATAGTCGATCAGCGGCGAGGTCAGGCCTTCAGCCTGCAACCGCGCGCAATCTTCCGGCTTTCGGCACGAGGCGAAGACCCGCCAGCCGCGCGCGTGCAGCGTCTTGGCGGCATCGTATCCAATGCCCGTGGAAGCGCCGGTGATGAGGATGGAACGTGTCATGGGCGTGCGTTAGCAGCGACACGACGAAATGAAAACGGGCGCAGCCCTCGCGGGATGCACCCCTTCCTATAAATCGGCAAAAGCTTACGCGGGCTCGAGGAACCGCGCCGCCATGTATCCGGTCCTGCCGGAGGCCACGTCGCGGATTTCGGCCCAACCGTCGGAAACCTCACCGATCATTTCGGTCAGGGTGCCGCCCGGCAAGCTGTCGACGACGGTGTTGGCCGTCGACGGGCCCGAACGCATGTTCACGCGGCTTCCCGATACCTTGTAAAGATCGCTGTCGATGGCTGGACCGGCATCGGTCGCGGTGATCGGCGCACTGGCTTCGACAAGGCTCACGACGACCGGCTCTCCGATCAGGCGCGGGCCCCGACGTGTTTCGGACGGGTCGGGGGCGGAAGCGGCAATCGTCGCAGCGTCCGGTACGACGGTGTCGATCATTGCGGCGCGTGTTACGACGGCCCCGGCTTGGTCGTCGGTCATGATGACGGGCTGCGAGAATTCCCCGGCCGAGGCGGCGGCGATGGCGGTGTCCCGCGTGCTCCGCTCCGTCAGCAAATCGCTCTGCGGATCGCCCCAGATGACGAATCCGGCATAGAGAGCGACGGCAAGCGTAAAGGTCATTTTCAGCATGATTTCATTTCCCCGACAGCATCGAATAGGTGTTGCATCTACAACGACCTGACCGTGGCAGCGGTTCCCTCAGGTTTACGCAGTGGTAACATGGGCGTGCTTGCAAAAATACCCAGTTTGGCGGCCCCACTAGCGGCCTTTGCTTGTCTGGCCGAGTCGCGGTCGATAGATCAGGGTCATGAGTGACCCGAACGACACGGACGACGCGGCCCCCATCGAAGGCGAGGTGGTTCGCGAACCTTTGCGCCGCGCGATTGGCGATCGTTACCTGACCTATGCGCTGTCGACGATCATGCATCGGGCGTTGCCGGACGCGCGCGACGGGCTGAAGCCGGTCCATCGGCGCATTCTCTATGCGATGCGCGAACTGCGTCTTTCGTCGAATGGCGGATTTCGGAAATCGGCGAAGATTTCCGGCGACGTCATGGGGAACTATCACCCGCATGGCGATGCCGCGATCTATGACGCGATGGCCCGCCTGGCGCAGGATTTCGCGGTTCGATATCCGCTGGTCGACGGGCAGGGGAATTTCGGCAATATCGACGGCGACAACCCCGCAGCCGCGCGATACACCGAAGCCCGCATGACCGCCGCAGCCGAGGCATTGCTGGCCGGTCTGGACGAAAATGCCGTCGATTTTCGCGACAATTATGACGGCACGCTGCAGGAACCCGTCGTGCTCCCGGCGGCCTATCCGAACCTTCTGGCCAATGGGGCCGCCGGCATCGCGGTGGGTATGGCGACGAACATTCCGCCACATAACCTGGACGAGCTGATCGCGGCCTGCCTGCACCTTATCAAGTCGCCGAACGCCCGCGATGAAACCCTGCTGGAGCATATTCCCGGCCCCGACTTTCCCACAGGCGGCATCATCGTGGAGCCGCGCGAGAACATCTTGGAGGCTTACCGCACCGGGCGCGGTGCCTTCCGCCTGCGCGCCCGCCACCATGTCGAAGATCTGGGCAAGGGGCAGTGGCAGATCATCGTCACCGAAATTCCGTACCAGGTTCAAAAAGGCAAGCTGATCGAGAAGCTGGCCGAACTGGTCCTGGCCAAGAAGGTCCCGATCCTGGGCGACATCCGGGACGAGAGTGCCGACGACGTCCGCATCGTGCTGGAGCCGAAGTCGCGCAACGTCGACCCGGACGTGCTGATGAACACGCTCTATCGCATGTCGGAGCTGGAGACGCGGTTCTCTCTCAATATGAACGTGCTGATCGACGGGGTGACGCCCCGTGTCTGCGGACTGCGCGAAGTGTTGCAGGCGTTCCTCGACCACCGGCGCGACGTGCTGATACGTCGTTCCACCCACCGGATGGAGAAGATCGACCACCGACTGGAGGTTCTGGAAGGTTTCATCATCGCCTACCTCAACCTCGATCGGGTCATCGACATCATCCGCTACGATGACGCCCCGAAAGAGGCGTTGATGTTCGAGCCGTGGGGGGACGGTGCCGCTCGGGCCAGCGACGAATCCGACTATACCTCGCCGCTGCCGACGGAGCATCAAGCGACGCTTACCGAAGTGCAGTCCGAGGCCATCCTGAACATGCGCCTGCGCGCCTTGCGCCGCCTTGAGGAGATGGCGCTTCTCAAGGAACGGGATGCTCTGATGGAGGAGCGGGCGGGATTGCAGGACCTGCTCGAGTCCGAGATCGTTCAGTGGAAAACCATCTCGGACGAGTTGCGCGATGTGCGAAAGCAGTTCGGCAAGGCGACCGCTCTGGGCCGCCGGCGCAGTGATTTCGCCGAAGCGGTCGAAGTTGCGGATGTCCCGTTGGAAGCCATGATCGAGCGGGAGCCGGTGACGGTGGTCTGTTCGCAGATGGGATGGGTCCGCGCGCTTTCGGGGCATGTCGCGCTCGACAAGGACCTGAAGTTCAAGGACGGCGACGGCCCGGCGTTCATGTTCCACGCCGAAACGACTGACAAGCTGATCGTCTGGGGCAGCGACGGTCGGGCCTTTACCCTGCTGGCCAATTCGCTGCCCGGAGGCCGCGGCATGGGGGAGCCGTTGCGCCTGATGATCGATCTGCCCAACGAGACGGCGATCGTCGACATCCTGATCCACCAACCGGGGCGCAGACTGCTTCTCGCGTCCAGCGCGGGTGACGGCTTCATTGTCCCCGAGGAGGAGATGGTCGCGATGCGACGGGCGGGCAAGGCTGTGATGAGTGTTCGCGGCGATGTGACGGCCCTGCGCCCGGTCGCGGCCCGGGGCGACCACGTCGCTTGCGTCGGCGACAATCGCAAGATGCTGGTCTTCCCGCTGTCGGATCTGCCGGAGATGCCGCGCGGCAAGGGCGTGCGGCTGCAGAAATTCAAAGATGGCGGATTGGCCGATGCCAAGGTGATCACTCTGGCCGACGGCCTGTCGTGGTCCGATCCGGCGGGGCGCACCCGCCACGAGGCGGATCTGACCGAATGGCTGGGGTCCCGGGCGCAGGCGGGCCGCATGGCCCCCCGTGGTTTCCCGCGTGACAACCGTTTCGGCTAGGGCAGGAGCGGTGACATCGTTGACCCCCCTGCACGCGCTGTCTACCACGCGCCTACCTTAAAGGGGATGACGATGGCCCACTCGATCAACAGACGCACATTCGCCGCGACCGGTCTTGCGGCAGCCGGACTTTCGGCCTGCGCTGCACCCGATCCACTGGGCGAAGACCTGCCCCCTATGGGCGATTTCGAGTTGGCCTTCACGGTCGTCGTCTCGGAGAACGCCAAGAAGATACCGCCGTCCCGCACCGCCACGCCCGAGCAGTTGAAGTCCGTCATGACGGCCGAGGTAGAGCGTCGCTTCGGCGCTTATTCGGGTGGGACAGGCTACGTCATCGCGCTTAACATCGACGGATATTCGCTGGCTCCTCCGGGCATTCCGATCGTTCTGACGCCGAAATCCATCCTTGTGGTTTCGGCGAACCTGTGGCGCGCAGATCCCCAGGAGAAGCTGGCCGGGGCTGAACAGATCTCGACCTTCGAAGGGGCGGAAACGCTGCTGTTGGGGTCCGGCCTGGTCAAGGATGCAGACCAGCAGCTCGAGACGCTGTGCCGCAACATGGCGCGCAAGGTCCAGGCCTGGCTGCTGCGTAATCCGACGCTGATCGGGTTGCCGGCGGGGGCCGGCCGGCCGCCCCGGATCGACGATACGGACAACTGATCCGAAGGGGTTCGGCCGCCCCGCTCGGGCTTGCCAAGGCGACGCGCTGCGGTTAGACGGCCCGCGATGCAATTCCGGGGGCCCGACGCGGGCTCTCTTCAAGTCAGGGGCCCATCATGGCGAAGGCAAAATTCGAACGTAACAAGCCGCATGTTAACATCGGCACGATTGGTCACGTTGACCACGGCAAGACGACGTTGACGGCTGCGATCACGAAGTATTTCGGCGACTTCAAGGCCTATGACCAGATCGACGGCGCGCCCGAGGAGAAGGCCCGCGGGATCACGATTTCGACGGCGCACGTCGAGTACGAGACCGAGGCGCGGCACTACGCCCACGTCGATTGCCCGGGCCACGCCGACTACGTCAAGAACATGATCACCGGCGCGGCGCAGATGGACGGCGCGATCCTGGTGGTGAACGCGGCCGACGGCCCGATGCCGCAGACGCGCGAGCACATCCTGCTGGGTCGCCAGGTCGGCATCCCGCACATGGTCGTGTACATGAACAAGGTCGATCAGGTCGACGACGAGGAGCTGCTGGAGCTGGTCGAGATGGAGATCCGCGAGCTGCTGAGCAGCTACGAGTATCCCGGCGACGACATTCCGGTCATCCCCGGCTCGGCGCTGGCGGCGATGGAAGGGCGTGACCCGGAGATCGGCGAGGAATCCATCAAGAAGCTGATGGCGGCCGTGGACGAGTTCATCCCGACGCCCGAGCGTGCCGTGGACCAGCCGTTCCTGATGCCGGTCGAGGACGTGTTCTCGATTTCGGGTCGCGGCACGGTTGTGACGGGCCGGATCGAGCGTGGCGTGATCAACGTGGGCGACGAGATCGAGATCGTAGGCATCCGCGACACCAAGAAGACGACCTGCACGGGCGTCGAGATGTTCCGCAAGCTGCTGGACCGGGGTGAGGCGGGCGACAACATCGGCGCGCTGCTGCGCGGTGTCGACCGCGAAGGCGTTGAGCGTGGCCAGGTGCTGTGCAAGCCGTCGAGCGTGAAGCCGCACACGAAGTTCGAGGCCGAGGCCTATATCCTGACCAAGGAAGAGGGTGGCCGTCACACGCCGTTCTTCGCCAACTACCGTCCGCAGTTCTACTTCCGCACGACGGATGTGACCGGCACGGTGAACCTGGCCGAAGGCACGGAGATGGTGATGCCCGGCGACAACGTGTCGTTCGGCGTGGAGCTGATCGCACCGATCGCGATGGAGCAGGGTCTGCGGTTCGCGATCCGCGAAGGCGGTCGGACGGTGGGTGCCGGCGTCGTCAGCAAAATCACGGAGTAAGCGTAGCGGCCCGCAGGGCCGATGCGCGCCACCCGACAGTGCAAAGGCCCCTTCAGGGGCCTTTGTCACGAGAGGGGAAGCGACGTTCGTCCGAACGTCTGCCGACAAGACGCAGTGCAACGGCCGTCCCGGAGGGGCGGCCTTTGTCACGAGAGCCGATAGGCGTAACGGCCCGCAGGCCCGATGCGTCATCCCACGGTGCAAAGGCCCCCCGGGGGCCTTTGTCACGACAGCGGATCGCGACCTTCGGGGCTGCGCCCGTGGATAAGGCGCGACGGGGGACGGACGCCCTTCGGGGGCGTCGTCGCCAGAGCCGGTCAGGCAAAGCCGCCGGTCAGGCAAAGCCTGCGGCACCGATGCGCGGGCCGGGCGGGCGACAGCCCCGGGGCCACCGGTGCCCGGCCTGCCGTCAGCGGGACCGTCGGCGGCAAACGAAAAAAGGCGGCCCCGAAGGACCGCCTCTTCCACGAAACCGATCGAAATCAGTTGTTCGCAATGATCGCTTCGACGCGACCTTTGTCGTTGCTCTCGTCGCCATCTTCCAGGACGGACTTGATCGCGGCCAGCTGGCCCAGCGTCAGATCGTCGAGGGTGTCGGTGGGGATGCCCATGCGGTCGAAATCGCTCATCAGGGCGGTCTGCAGCATGTCAAAACCCTGACCCATCGTCGGGGCGTGGGCATCGGCAAATGCCGTGCCGGACATGGCGATCAGGGCGGCTGCGGCGGTCATCTTAAATGTCATCATCGTCTCCAATTGATTGTTCCATCGGGATTGCGACCGTATGGAAAGCGGCTCCCCGGAGCATTAATTTGTCCGAGATCAACCTGCGCGATAGGTGGTAGGAAGTTTTCCCCGCAGCTGTCAAATCACATTGACGCTACGTTCGCCCGGTCGTTTCCGCCTCCCCACCAGGACTGGACACAAGGGGGTTGCGGCCTTGTCCGAGTCGGTCTAGTTGCGCGCATTCACGGACGGGCCGCCCCTCGATCAGATCAGGTGCGGCTTTCGACCGTCAGGGTTCGACGAGGGGTTCGGGTGGTCCGGTCTCCTCCTCTCAACTTAAGCGACCGTCCCCCCGATCGCGGGGCAGGGCGGCCTTGTCAGGACATGACATGAAAAGCCAGAATATCCGTATCCGGCTCAAGGCGTTCGACTACCGCGTGCTGGATGCCAGCACCGCGGAGATCGTCGCCACGGCCAAGCGAACCGGCGCGCACGTGCGCGGCCCGATCCCGCTTCCCAACAAGATCGAGCGGTTCACCGTTCTTCGTGGTCCGCACATCGACAAGAAGTCGCGCGACCAGTGGGAAATCCGCACGCACAAGCGGATGCTCGACATCGTTGACCCGACACCGCAGACCGTGGACGCGCTGATGAAGCTCGACCTGGCCGCCGGCGTCGACGTCCAGATTTCGGTCTGAGGAGGGCACCAGATATGTTGCGTTCCGGAGTGATCGCCAAGAAAGTCGGGATGACCCGTCTGTTCATGGAAGACGGGAAGCAGATCCCCGTCACCGTCCTGCAGCTGGATGGCCTTCAGGTCATCGGACAGCGCACGGACGACAAGCACGGCTATACCGCAGTCCAGCTGGGCGCAGGTACGGCCAAGGTCAAGCGCACCAGCCAGGCGATGCGCGGCGTGTTCAAGAACGCCGGCGTAGAGCCCAAGCGCAAGATCGTCGAGTTCCGCGTCGATGCGGATGCGATGATCGAAGTGGGCGAGGAAATCATCGCCGACCATTACTTCGAAGGTCAGTATGTCGACGTCGCCGGCACTTCGATCGGTAAGGGCTTCCAGGGCGCGATGAAGCGTTGGAACTTCGGCGGCCTGCGCGCCACGCACGGCGTGTCGATCAGCCACCGTTCGCACGGCTCCACCGGTCAGTGTCAGGATCCCGGCAAGGTGTTCAAGGGCAAGAAGATGGCCGGTCACATGGGCGCTGCCCGTGTCACCACGCAAAATCTTCAGGTCGTGCGCACCGATACCGACCGTGGCCTGATCATGGTCAAGGGCGCCGTTCCCGGCTCCAAGGGTGGATGGGTCACGATCAAGGATGCGGTCAAGAAGCCGTTCCCCGAGAGTGCCATCATCCCCGCCGCGCTGATGTCTTCCAAGAAGGAAGCGCAGAAAGCCGCCGAGGAAGCCGCCGCAGCCGCCGAAGCCGAAGCCAAAGCCGCCGAGGAGGCCTTGGCCGCCGAGCAGGCCGCAGCCGAGGAAGCCGCGCTGAAGGATGCCGAAGCCCAAATCGCGGAGGAGGGTGCCGATACCGACAACTCCGACGCCGAGAAGAAGGAAGGTGACGCATGAAACTCGATGTCATCACCCTCGACGGCGGCACAGCCGGTTCCGTCGAACTGAGCGACGATATCTTCGGTCAGGAGCCGCGCCGCGACATCCTGTTCCGGGTCGTCCGCTGGCAGCGCAATAAGGCGCAGCAAGGCACCCATTCGGTCAAGACCCGGACGGAAGTCAGCTACTCGACCAAGAAGATCGTTCGTCAGAAGGGCTCCGGCGGCGCACGCCACGGCTCCCGCAAGGCGCCGATCTTCCGCGGTGGTGGCGTCTACAAGGGCCCCACGCCCCGCAGCCACGGCCACGAGTTGACCAAGAAGGTTCGCAAGATGGGCCTGATGCACGCCCTGTCGTCCAAGGCGCAGGCGGGCAAGCTGGTCATCCTCGACGAGCTGGCGGCCGGCGGCAAGACGTCCGCTCTCGCCAAGCAGATCAAGGACCTGGGCTGGAAGCGCGCGCTGATCATCGACGGGGCCTCCGTGAACGAGGACTTCGCTCAGGCAGCGCGCAACCTCGAAACCGTCGACGTTCTGCCCTCGATGGGCGCGAACGTCTACGACATCCTCAAGCGTGACACCCTGGTGCTCACGAAGGCGGGTGTCGAAGCTCTGGAGGCTCGTCTCAAATGAACACCTACGACGTGATCCGCAAACCGATCATCACCGAGAAAGCGACGATGGCCTCCGAGGCCAACGCCGTCGTCTTCGAAGTGTCGATCGACGCGAACAAGCCGCAGATCAAATCCGCAGTCGAAGAACTCTTCGGCGTCAAGGTGAAGGCCGTGAACACGTCCATCACCAAGGGCAAGACCAAGCGTTTCCGGGGCCAGATGGGCCGCCGCAAGGACGTGAAGAAAGCCTATGTGACGCTTGAAGAGGGCAACACGATCGACGTGTCCACCGGGCTGTAAGCTTCGGTAGGGTGGGCCTCGAAGGCCCACCGGTTAAGACAACAAAAGGCCCCGCCGGAAACGGCGGGGCTTTTTCATTGTGTCATGGCGAACGCCACCAGTGCGCACGACCGGTGGCAGTCCCGCTCAGGTCGTCGCTGGCGTCTGCGATGTGGCCACCACGGGGCGGTCTGCCGGCAGGTTCGGCGCATCCGCGGCGTCCGGCCAGGCGGTCGGATCGGTGTCGAGGTCCGGGAACCGCGCCGGGTCGAAGATCGGCTTGGCCACACCCGCCGCCAGTTGCTTCCTGAAGTCGCCGATCACCCGCATCGCGATCGGGAAGAGCATCATCAGGGCGAGCAGGTTGACCACCGCAAGGATCCCCATCATCGGATCCGAGAACGAGAAGACCGCCGTGGCGCCCGGCGCGACCGCGCCGAGGAACACGATCCCCATGATGGCCAGGCGCAGCACCAGAACCGCCGCGGGATTATCCGTCATGAACGACAGCGCGTTCTCGCCCAGGTAATAATTGTACATGATCGACGAGAAGGCGAAGAGCAGGATCGCGACCGTCAGGAAGTATTGCGACCATCCGCCCAGATGCTCCACCAGGCTCTGCTGGGTCAGGGCCACGCCGTCGATGTCCTCTGCGCCCGGCTGATAGACATCCGCCAACAGGATCACGAAAGCCGTGCAAGAGCAGATCAGGATCGTGTCGATGAAGACCGAGAAGCTCTGGGTGATGCCCTGGCTCACCGGGTGCTTGACGTAAGCCGTCGCCGCCACGTTCGGTGCGGAGCCGAGGCCCGCTTCGTTGGAGAACAACCCCCGCCGCAGGCCTTGAGCGATGGCCGCGCCCATGCCCCCCGAGACGGCTTCGCGAAATCCGAACGCGTTGGCCACGATGTCCCAGAGCACAGCCGGCAGGGAAAAGAGGTTCAGCACGATCACGACGAACGCCATTCCGATGTAGCCGATGGCCATGACCGGGATGATCACATCCGCTGCCTTGGCGATCCTGTGAATGCCGCCGAAGACGATCAGGCCGGTGACGGCCGACAGGGCGATCCCGGTCCAGAGCCTCGGGATCTCCATCGAGTCGAGCGCCGCTCCGGCGACGGTGTTGCCCTGGAATGCGTTGAACCCGATGGCGAAGGACGCAATCAGACAGACGGCATAGATCGTCGCCAGCCAGCGGTAGTTCTCGCCCAGACCCAGGACGATGGATTGCGCCGGGCCGCCGCGGTAATCGCCGCTTGGCTGCGTGCGCTTGTAGACCTGGGCGAGCGTCGCCTCGACCAGCGCGGTGCACATGCCGATAAGGGCGATGACCCACATCCAGAACACGGCGCCGGGGCCGCCCGCCGTGATCGCCACCGCGACACCCGCGATATTGCCGCCGCCCACGCGGCCGCCCACCGAGATGAAGAGCGCTTCGCGTGCGCTGATCTTGTTGGGGTCGTTATTCTCGTCGTTCCCCCGCAGGACGTTGAACATGCGTTTGAAGAACCGGAACTGGACAAAGCCGCTCGCCGCACTGAAAAAGACGCCCAGGACGACCAGGAACGGGATCAAAGCCCACCCCCAGGTCAGATCATTGATCACGCCGAAAATCGTGTCCAGAAAGCCCATCGCACCGTCCTCGCAGTTGGTTCACGAAACCGTGCGGTGCCCGTGACGGCATTTCAACCCCGGAGGACAGATCCGCCGTGCCGCGCCATGCACTGCCCAAGAAAACGGCACATGCTTCGCAAGGGACGTATGCTGCCGCCTCCCTCCTCCTCCCCACCACCCCCTCGCCCTGTCCGATGCCGCACGTCCCGTCTCCGGGCGCATCGACCGTGGGGACAGCCCCGAAACCTGCGGTGCCGCTCTGCTCGACGCGGACCTGATCCTGACCGCCGCCCATTGCGCGGACCCCGACCGCAAAGGCATCTCCTTCGGGTCCACCGAAAGCACCGACGGCAGCGCGTTGCCACGGTCCATCGCTACTCCACCCACGGCCTCGGTTCGTCTCCTTACGAGGGGTTTCACGTCAACATCGCCGTCGCCACTCTCACCGGGCCGATCCGGACGCTCCAATCCTCCCATCGGCGCGCCCGCCATTCCGGGCGAGATCCTCACTCTCGACTGCACCGTGACCGGCGGCCACAGCGGTGCGCCCGTCCTGCGTCTTGGGGCAGGGGTGCCGGAACTGGTCGCCGTCGTCGTCGCGACGCTCAACCGCGACTACCGCCCCACCACGCTCGCCCTGAGCGTTGACCGCCACATCGACACGCTCCGTGCCCTCGCCCGGCGGGACTGACCTCCAACACCTCCACGCCGAGCGCGGCAACACGCAACACATTTCCCAAACAATCGCGTCGGACGTAGATCACCCACAGATCACCCGTGGATCCCCCCTGAAATCCGCCCCCCGAAATCTCCCTGCCGCCGACCCTTGACCCCATCCCGTCCCCCCCCTAGACGACCCCATCGGCCAGCCCCGGATTCGTCCGGGGCTTTGTCGTCGTCTGCGCGGGATGCGTTCCGAACGGACACCGAACCGGGGACCTTCGGGGCCCTATATTCCGGGCGGCTCAGGCCGCTCGACATGCAAAACGGAAGACAGGTAACATGGCACTCAAGTCGTATAAGCCGACGACGCCGGGCCAGCGTGGGCTGGTTCTGATCGACCGTTCGGAGCTGTGGAAAGGCCGTCCCGTCAAAGCCCTCGTCGAGGGTCTGACGAAGAATGGCGGACGCAACAACACCGGACGGATCACGATGCGCCGCAAAGGCGGGGGCGCCAAGCGTCTCTATCGGATCGTCGATTTCAAGCGTAACAAACTGGACGTTCAGGCGAACGTGGAGCGGATCGAGTACGACCCGAACCGGACCGCCTTCATCGCCCTCATCCGCTACACCGACGGGGAGCAGGCCTACATCCTCGCCCCCCAGCGTCTGGCCGTTGGCGACCGCGTCGTCGCCAGTCAGAAGGCGGACATCAAGCCCGGCAACGCGATGCCGTTCCAGGGCATGCCGATCGGCACGATCGTCCACAACATCGAACTCAAGCCAGGCAAGGGCGGCCAGATCGCCCGCGCGGCAGGCACTTACGCCCAGTTCGTCGGTCGCGACGGGGGCTATGCCCAGATCCGTCTGTCCTCGGGCGAACTGCGTCTGGTGCGCCAGGAATGCATGGCGACGGTTGGCGCGGTCTCGAACCCCGACAACTCGAACCAGAACCTCGGCAAGGCCGGTCGCAACCGCCACAAGGGCATTCGCCCGTCCGTGCGCGGTGTCGTGATGAACCCGATCGATCACCCGCATGGTGGTGGTGAAGGTCGGACCTCGGGTGGTCGCCACCCCGTCACGCCATGGGGCAAGCCCACCAAGGGTGCCCGCACTCGCAACAAGAAAAAGGCGTCGCAGCAGCTGATTATCCGCTCGCGTCACGCCAAGAAGAAAGGCCGCTAAGCATGAGCCGTTCCGTCTGGAAAGGTCCCTTCGTCGACGCCCACGTCCTCAAGAAGGCCGAAGCCGTCCGCGAGTCGGGCCGCCCCAACGACGTGATCAAGATCTGGTCGCGTCGCTCCACCATCCTGCCGCAGTTCGTTGGTCTCACCTTCGGTGTGTACAACGGGCACAAGCACATCCCCGTCAACATCTCCGAAGATATGATCGGCCAGAAGTTCGGTGAGTATTCGCCGACGCGGACCTACTACGGTCACACCGCCGATAAAAAAGCCAAGAGGAAATAAGTCATGGGCAAGGAAAAAAATCCCCGCCGCGTGGCAGACAACGAAGCCATGGCCAAGCTGCGCTCCCTGCGCACCAGCCCGCAGAAGCTGAACCTCGTCGCCACCATGATCCGCGGCAAGAAAGTCGAAAAGGCGATCGCCGACCTGACCTTCTCCAAGAAGCGGATCGCGATCGACGTGCGCAAGTGCCTGCAGTCGGCCATCGCCAATGCGGAAAACAACCACAACCTGGACGTCGACGCCCTGATCGTCGCCGAGGCCTGGGTCGGCAAGAACCTCACCATGAAGCGCGGTCGCCCGCGTGCCCGTGGCCGGTTCGGTCGTATCACCAAGCCGTTTTCGGAACTTACGATCAAGGTTCGCCAGGTAGAGGAGCAAGTCTGATGGGTAACAAGGTCAACCCGATCGGGATGCGGCTGCAGGTCAACCGCACCTGGGACAGCCGCTGGTACGCCGACACCAAAGACTACGGCAATCTGCTGCTCGAGGACCTGCGCATGCGCGAGTTCATCGAGGAGGAGTGCAAGCAGGCCGGCATCAGCCGCGTCATCATCGAACGTCCGCACCGCAAGTGCCGCGTCACGATCCACGCCGCCCGCCCCGGTGTCATCATCGGCAAGAAGGGTGCGGACATCGAGGGTCTGCGCAAGAAGCTGGCGTCGATGACGGACAGCGAACTGCACCTCAACATCGTCGAGGTCCGCAAGCCCGAGCTGGACGCCGCCCTCGTCGGCGAGAGCATCGCGCAGCAGCTGGAGCGTCGTGTTTCGTTCCGGCGCGCCATGAAGCGTTCGGTTCAGAATGCCATGCGCATGGGGGCCCTGGGCATCCGTGTGAACCTGGCCGGTCGTCTTGGCGGTGCCGAGATCGCGCGGACGGAATGGTACCGCGAAGGTCGCGTTCCGCTGCACACGCTGCGTGCGGACATCGACTATGCCCACGTCGAGGCGCTGACCCCTTACGGGATCATCGGCATCAAGACCTGGATCTTCAAGGGCGAGATCATGGAGCACGATCCCAGTGCGCGTGACCGCAAAGCCCAGGAACTGCAGGACGGTCCTGCCCCCCGTGGTGCCGGTGGCCGTCGTGACGACCGCGGCCCCCGCGGCCCGCGCCGGTAAGGAGTAGAAGTCATGTTGCAACCGAAACGGACGAAATTCCGCAAGCAGTTCAAAGGATCCATCAAGGGTCTGGCGAAGGGCGGGTCCGACCTGAACTTCGGCACCTATGGCCTGAAGGCGACGCAGCCCGAGCGTGTTACCGCGCGTCAGATCGAAGCCGCCCGTCGGGCCATGACGCGTCACATGAAGCGTCAGGGTCGCGTCTGGATCCGCATCTTCCCGGATGTGCCCGTCACGTCCAAACCCGTCGAAGTTCGTATGGGTAAGGGTAAGGGCTCGGTCGATTTCTGGGCCTGCAAGGTCAAGCCCGGTCGTGTGATGTTCGAGATCGATGGCGTGGACGAGGCGACGGCGCGCGAAGCCCTGCGCCTGGCCGCGATGAAGCTGCCGATCAAGACCCGCACCGTGGTGCGCGAAGACTGGTAGAGGAGCGTCCAACGCTCCGACGAAATCCCAAGTCCCCGCCGGATCGCTCCGGCGGGGTTTTTCGTTCAGACGCACCGCGCTTCGAAGGCATCGACCTGCACGACGTTTCCGTCGGGGAGCGTGACTTGGCCATAAAGATTGGGGAGCCTTTCGACGATCACCGCAGCGGTGTAGCTGGTCGACTGGGCGCACAGGGTGCTTGCTCGTTGCAGCGCAGTCGCCTCGCTGATGATATCGGGCCGGTAGGACAGGGTGAGCCTGCCCGCGGAGACGTCGCCTAAAATAATGTAGAGGCCGCGGCGGTCGGCGGGATCGGAGAATTGCGACGCGAGACGCGCGTCACGGTTCTGCTCCGCCTGTTCCGGCGTGACGCAGCCTGCGAGCGCGGCAATGGCAATCAGGGGAAAGACCTTCGCGGACACTGAAATCATGGGTTTTCTTTCTTTGTGTGTTCGATACCCAGGTGCCTATTTTGCACTTCGGCGAAGGAAAACCCTACTCAAGCAGACCTTTCGTTCCGTTGCCGGAGGGCCACGCCGCCTCCTCTTGATCAGTTAAGGCCGCACACCGGCGATGGGCCGGGGCATTGCCGCAGTGCGTTGTGACCGCTAGGACGCCCGACATGGCTGACATATCCTCCCTCTTCGTGACACGGCTCTACCGGGCACCTGTGTCGGACCGCAAACCAGCCGTCGATTTCGACGAACTTCGGGCGACCTGTCTGTCGGTAGCTGGCGACGACGACGCCGGGCACGACTGGTGCGAGGCCAATGGCTATCCCGGCTATACTTCCTATGCATCCTTGTCGGATCTGCCGTGGCGGTTTCCGGTCTTCAAGAAACTGGTGAAGGCGCTGGATCGGCATCTGGCGGCGTTTGCCGAGGATCTGGAATTCGATCTGGGCGACAGGAAGTTGGTCCTCGAAGACATCTGGATCAACATCCTGCCCGAAGGCGGTGTCCATTCGGGCCACCTGCATCCGCATTCCGTGATCTCCGGAACGACCTATGTCGCGATGCCGCCGGGAACCAGCGCGATCCGGTTCGAGGACCCGCGCCTGCCGATGATGATGGCCGCCCCGCCGCGAAAGAAGGACGCGCGGGCGAAGATGAAGACCTTCGCCTATGTGGCTCCCGAGGTGGGGGAGGTGCTGCTGTGGGAGAGCTGGCTGCGCCACGAGGTGCCGATGAACATGTCGGAGGAGAACCGAGTGTCGGTGAGTTTTAATTATCGGTGGGGATGAGATGAAGTCGATTGTATGTGTTGACCCGGCGCATTCTGCCCCGGCTTCAGCGGATATTGCTAAGTTTCTCTATGATGAGATATTCGGTGCCTCGGCATCATTCGATCATCAATACGTTATGGCAGGCGAGATGCTGGCAGCGTTTTTCGAACGATTTGGTGCAGCCGAATACACGGACGATACTAGCGTCGTTGGGGTAAGGATTGGACGGGCCGAGTTTTCTCGGAGGATTGTAGCAGCCGACACTTCGCGAGAGTTATCTCTGATCGATATCGTCGATCTGCTATTTGCGTATTTTCGTCAGTACGGCCCGCGCCGTAAGGGCGAAACCGATCCGAAGAAGATTCTCCGCGCCATTGTGCCACCGAGGATGGTCCCAGTTCTTCAAATGATTGGGCTTCTGAATTCTGACCTAGGGCCTGACCCTTCTGTCCTCCCGATCCTGATCAAAGGGGGTTTCATTGAAGGGGCCGGTCGAAGGTTGGTGAGGGAAGGGTATACTTGGCCGACAGATTGGGTATCGGATGTGGCAACGAACATTCTTCGAAGGACGCGTGAGCAGTCAGAAATATTTGCTTTCGAGAAGGAAGACGGAATGGCGTTCATGATGGTCACTGAACAGTCTTCGCATGAAGATTGTGCTCGGTACCGTTGGCGGTATGGTGAATACCTGCCATCGCCCGGAACCCGACCGTTCGTTCATCCCGTCGACGATCCGTTCCTGCAATATGTAGGGCGCAAATTTCGCGCGGAGCTAGACGGGGACTGACACCCCCTTGCGCCCCCGCCGCCCATCGTCTATGCGGCGCTCTCTACCACTGACCTCCACCGGAATCAGGGTAACCCGCCATGCGGCTGGGGCCCTCCGGTGATGTTGCAAAGGAACATGGCATGGATGCCAGCGACCTCCGGGCGAAGACGCCCGATGAGCTCCGTACGGAGTTGACCAATCTCAAGAAGGAGGCGTTCAACCTGCGCTTCCAGGCGGCGACCAGCCAGCTTGAAAACACCGCGCGCGTGCGGGTCGTCAAGCGGTCGATTGCCCGTGTGAACACCATTCTGAACGAAAAGGCGCGTGGCGCCGAAGCGGAGGCGTAAGATGCCCAAGCGTATCCTGACCGGCGTCGTCACCTCGAACCAGAACGCCCAGACCGTAACTGTCAGCATCGAGCGTCGCTTCAAGCACCCGCTGCTGCAGAAGACGATCCGGAAGTCCAAGAAGTACCGTGCGCACGACGAGAACAATTCGTTCAACGTCGGCGACATGGTCAGCATTCAGGAATGCCCGCCCAAGTCAAAGACGAAGCGGTGGGAAGTGATCGCCAAGTAATCGGCGGCACGACCAGACGACCGGGCGGCATGCGCCCCCCGGACATTAGCGAAACCCTGGGGAGTAGGCCACGCATCGGTCCCCCAAAGGTCGGGAGAAATCAATGATCCAGATGCAAACCAACCTGGATGTTGCTGACAACAGCGGCGCTCGTCGCGTTCAGTGCATCAAGGTCCTGGGCGGGTCCAAGCGGAAGTATGCCTCCGTCGGCGACATCATCGTGGTGTCCGTCAAGGAAGCCATTCCGCGGGGCAAGGTGAAGAAGGGGGACGTCCGCAAGGCCGTCGTCGTTCGCACCGCCAAGGAAGTCCGTCGTGACGACGGCACCGCCATCCGCTTCGACCGCAACGCGGCCGTCATCCTCAACAACAACAACGAGCCGATCGGCACCCGTATCTTCGGGCCGGTGGTTCGTGAGCTGCGCGCGAAGAACTTCATGAAGATCATCTCGCTCGCCCCGGAGGTGCTGTAATGGCTGCCAAACTCCGCAAAGGTGACAAGGTCATCGTCCTGTCGGGTCGCGACAAGGGCAAGGAAGGCGAGATCGCATCGGTCGATCCGCAAGCCGGCAAGGCCGTGGTCGAAGGCGTGAACATGGCGATCCGCCACACGCGCCAGAGCCAGGCCCAGCAGGGCGGCCGCATTCCCAAGGCGCTGCCGATCGATCTGTCGAACCTCGCCATCCTCGATGCCAACGGCAAGGCCACCCGCGTCGGCTTCCGCATGGAAGACGACAAGAAGGTGCGTTTCGCCAAGACCACGGGAGACGTGATCTGATGCTCGACCAAGCCAACTACACGCCCCGTCTTCTGTCCGTCTATCGCGACACGATCCGTGCTTCGATGCGGGAAGAATTCGGCTACAAGAACGACATGATGATCCCCCGGCTGGAAAAGATCGTCCTGAACATCGGGTGCGGTGCCGAAGCCGTTCGCGACTCCAAGAAAGCCAAATCGGCCCAGGACGATTTGTCGACGATCGCCGGTCAGAAGGCCGTCGTCACGAATGCCAAGAAGTCGATCGCCGGCTTTCGCGTCCGTGAGGGCATGCCCCTTGGCACCAAGGTGACGCTGCGCGGTGCCCGGATGTACGACTTCCTGGACCGTCTTATCACCGTGGCAATGCCGCGCATCCGCGACTTCCGCGGCGTGCCCGGCAAGAGCTTCGACGGCCGTGGCAACTATGCCATGGGCCTGAAAGAGCATCTGGTCTTCCCCGAGATCAACTTCGACAAGATCGATGAGAACTGGGGCATGGACATCATCATCTGCACGACGTCGAAGACGGATGCAGAGGCGAAGGCGCTGCTCAAGGCCTTCAACATGCCGTTCAACAGCTGAGGAGATAGACATGGCAAAAGTATCCATGATCGAACGCCAGAAGAAGCGTGAGCGGCTGGTGAAGAAGTACGCCGGCAAGCGCGCCGCTTTGAAAGAGATCATTCGCGACGAGAACAAGCCGATGGAGGAGCGCTTCAAGGCGACCCTGCAGCTGGCTGAATTGCCCCGCAATTCCTCGCCCGTCCGTCTCACCAACCGCTGTCAGCTGACGGGGCGCCCGCGCGCCTATTACCGTAAGCTGAAGTTGTCTCGCATCATGCTGCGCGACCTGGCCAGCCAGGGGAAGATCCCCGGCATGGTCAAGTCGAGCTGGTAAGGAGATCAGAGAATGAATGATCCCATCGGCGATATGCTGACCCGAATCCGCAACGCGCAGATGCGTGGCAAGTCCACCGTCATCACGCCTGCGTCCAAGTTGCGCGCCCGTGTCCTGGATGTTCTGGCCGACGAAGGCTACATCCGCGGCTACGAGAGCAGCTCGGACCGTCAGGGCCACCCGACGATCGAAATTTCTCTCAAGTACTACGAGGGTATTCCGGTCATTCGCGAAGTGAAGCGGGTCTCCAAGCCCGGTCGCCGCGTGTACCTGGGTGTCAAGGACGTTCCCGCGGTCCGTCAGGGCCTGGGCGTTTCCATCGTCTCCACCTCGCGTGGCGTCATGTCGGATGCAAATGCACGGGCGGCCAATGTTGGCGGCGAAGTGCTCTGCACCGTATTCTGAGGAGGGTATAATGTCTCGTATCGGCAAACGACCCGTCGAAATGCCTTCGGGTGTGGAAGCCTCGGTCTCGGGCCAGACGCTGTCGGTCAAGGGGCCCAAGGGCACCCGGACCTTCACGGCCACCGACGACGTCGACTTCAAGATCGAAGACGGCGCCATTTCGGTGGAGCCCCGTGGCAAGTCCAAGCGGGCCCGCCAGCAGTGGGGCATGTCGCGTACCATGGTCGAGAACCTGGTGACCGGCGTGACCACGGGCTTCAAGAAAGAGCTGGAGATTTCCGGCGTTGGTTACCGCGCGCAGATGCAGGGCAACACCCTGAAGCTGTCGCTCGGCTATAGTCACGACGTGAACTTCGAAGTGCCGGAGGGGGTCACCGTGACCGCCGCCAAGCCCACCGAAATTTCCGTCGAAGGGATCGACCAGCAGTTGGTCGGTCAGGTTGCAGCAAACATTCGCGAGTGGCGCGCGCCGGAGCCCTATAAGGGCAAGGGCATCCGCTACAAAGGCGAGTATATCTTCCGCAAGGAAGGTAAGAAGAAGTAAGGACCAGTCAGATGGCAAACAGCAAACGGGATCTGTTCCTCAAGCGCCGCCTGCGCGTCCGGAACAAGCTTCGCAAGATGTCCGCAGGGCGTCCGCGCCTCTCGGTGCATCGCTCCAACAAGAACATCATGGTCCAGTTGATCGACGATGTTCAGGGCAAGACGCTCGCGTCCGCTTCCACCCTCGAGAAATCGCTGGGCATGGTCGGGCAGAATAACGTCGAGGCGGCCACCAAGGTCGGCGCGGCGATCGCCGAGCGGGCCAAGAAGGCCGGCGTCGAAGAATGCTACTTCGACCGCGGTGGTTTCCTCTTCCACGGGAAGGTGAAGGCCCTGGCCGACGCCGCCCGCGAAGGTGGCTTGAAGTTCTAAGAAAATTGGGAAGGGCGCGTGTGTGCCCTTCCTTTCCAATTCTGAAGACGGCGTCGCCGTCTCGATGATCCGGGCAAGCCGTCGACCGACGGACGCGCACTGGGATCGACCCAAATGGCCCGCGGGCCGAACGCAGGAGATGCCGCATGGCAGGACGTGATGACAACAGGGGCGGCGGTCGTGGCCGTGGCCGTGACGAAAACCCCGAATTCGCTGATCGCCTTGTCGCGATCAACCGCGTGTCGAAGACCGTCAAGGGTGGTAAGCGCTTCGGCTTTGCCGCACTCGTCGTCGTGGGCGACCAGAAGGGCCGTGTCGGCTTTGGCAAGGGCAAGGCCAAGGAGGTCCCCGAGGCCATCCGCAAGGCCACCGAGCAGGCCAAGCGTCAGATGATCCGTGTCGCCCTGAAGGACGGCCGGACGCTGCACCACGACATGACCGGCCGTCACGGTGCCGGCCGCGTCGTCATGCGCACCGCGCCGGAAGGCACGGGCATCATCGCCGGTGGCCCGATGCGTGCCGTGTTCGAGATGCTGGGCATCAACGACGTCGTGTCGAAGTCCATTGGGTCGCAGAACCCCTACAACATGATCCGGGCCACCCTGGACGGGTTGCAGAAGGAATCGTCGCCCCGTTCGGTCGCGCAGCGTCGCGGCAAGAAGGTCGCCGACATCCTGCGCAAGGAAGACGGCCCCAAGATGGACGGCGAACAAGCGCCCGTCGCAGAGGAGGCCTGATCCATGGCTAAAACGATTGTCGTCAAGCAGGTGGGTTCGCCCATTCGCCGCCCCGCCGATCAGCGCGCGACGCTGGTGGGCCTGGGCCTGAACAAGATGCACCGGACCCGCGAGTTGGAGGATACCCCCTCCGTGCGCGGTATGGTCGCCAAGATTCCGCATATGGTGAAGATCATCGAAGAAAAGGGCTGAGGTCCAGGCAGGGAAGACCCTGTCGCCTTGTGTTGAATGAGCGCCCCGGTCAGAGATGGCCGGGGCGGTTTTTCTTGTAGTATCAGAAAAATAGAAACGCCGACCGGGTAACCCGGTCGGCGTGGTGCGACGAACTGCTCTTGTTGGCGACAATCTTCACGAGTTACCGTTCTATTGAACGACCCTTGCTGACTGTCGAGGCGTATCAGCATTACGTCTCAGATCTTATCTGCCGCCGGCTTGCGGCTTAGGAAGTAAGTTGTTCAGCTCAGCTGAGTCTTATCCCCTCGCTCCCAGCGTCACGCTGGTCCGATGCAGACCTGGCTGCTGCTACAACTAGGATTCAATTTGATCCTTACCAAATTCCCCTTTCGAAACGCCCTAACAGGATAGCAGTCCTGTTACCTCAAGTCCGGCGAGACCAAAAAAGCTTCCAAAGGAAACTCCTGTTCTCCCCCGTCTGTGGGGGTGCACCATAGGTGGTGGTGTCGGTGCCCGGTTACAACAGATCTAGCGAAATTTTATTCCAAGCCCCACCAAATCACATCCGAGCGTCCCCCGCAGGGCCTCGACCAGCTCCTCCTGCGAGTGGGTTCCGATGTAGCGGCCGCCGGTGGTGTCGGCGAGGCAGCGGGCGACGACGTCCGTTCCCGGCGCGCCCCCTTCGGGGTTGTTCCAGCCGAAGAAGTCATGGGCGGCCTTATAGCCGATCACGTGGATGGTGAGGTCGGCGGCTTCGGCGGCCAGGCGCGTGCCCAGGGCGCAGGGACGGCCGCCGCAGGTTTCATTGCCGTCGGTGACCAGAACGATGATGCCGGGGGTCAGGCGATAATCTAGAACGTCGGCGGCTTGCGCGACGGCGTCTGACAGCGGCGTGAGGCCCGCGGGTTCGAGAGCCTGCAACTCGGACAGCATCAGGGCCGACGCAGCCTCGACGGGCGGAAAGCGCAACCGAATACCGTCGCAAGACCCTTCGGGTCCGGGGCCGTAGGTGACCAAACCGATGCGGCGGAAATGCTCCACCTGAGGCATGATGCGGGACATCGCGATCCGGGCGTCGGTGATACGATTGGTTTCGCCGGTGTCGAATCCGATTTCCGCCATGGACGCGGAGCCGTCGAACACGACCATCGCATCGATGGTGCAGGGCAGGGCGACGCCGGGTAGGCCAAGGGCCATAAGAAGGGGCGCAAAGTTCATGTTATAACGGTGCCTGTAAGGGCAGAGTGGGGCAAGGGGTCTTGAACCGGGCGCGGGTGGGGTGTAGGGCCGCGCGGTGCGACTTCGGTCACATGAAGAATCACGCAAACGCCGCGTTCGTCCCAAATCGCTTCGGGGACGCTTCCGGCAAGAGGAGAAGCGATATGACGAGTTACAAGCTCAACGAACTGCGCGACAACCCCGGCGCGGCCCAGAAGCAGAAGCGCAAGGCGCGCGGTCCCGGTTCGGGCATGGGCAAGATGGCCGGTCGCGGCATCAAGGGTCAAAAATCCCGTTCGGGCGTGGCGATCAATGGCTACGAAGGCGGTCAGATGCCGATCTACCAGCGTCTGCCCAAGCGCGGCTTCACTAAGCCGAACCGCAAGGAATTCGCCGTTGTGAACCTGTCGAAGCTGCAAGAATTCATCGACAACGGTAAGTTGGACGCCGCCAACATCACCGAAGACGCGCTGGTCGCGTCGGGCGTGGTGCGCCGCAAGCTGGACGGTGTGCGTCTGCTGGGCAAGGGCGAGCTTTCGGCCAAGGCCACGATTACGGTCACCGGCGCGTCCAAGGGCGCGGTCGAAGCGGTCGAAAAAGCTGGCGGTTCGGTCACGCTGCCCACGATCGCGGCCGAGTGATCCGACTGGATCGGTTGTAGGCGGGCGCAGGTCCGCATACATGAGATCAAGTTTTCCTTTGACGCCGCCCGCGGGGAAAGCCCGAGGGGCGGCGTTTCAGCTATAAAGAGGGGCTCGCATGGCTTCAGCCGCAGAGCAAATGGCCGCCAACATGAGCTGGGGCGCGTTCGGTAAAGCCAAAGAGCTTCGCCAACGCATCCTGTTCACGATCGGCCTGCTGATCATCTATCGCGTGGGAACTTATATTCCCGTCCCCGGTATCGACGCCGACCAGTTGCGCCAGTTCGTCGAACAGGCACAGCAGGGTCTGGGCGGCGTGCTCAACATGTTCACCGGCGGTGCGATCGGGCGGATGGGCATCTTCGCCCTGGGCATCATGCCCTATATTTCCGCGTCGATCATCGTGCAGCTGATGACCGCGATGGTTCCGCAGTTGGAGCAGTTGAAGAAGGAAGGCGAACCGGGCCGCAAGAAAATCAACCAGTACACGCGTTACGGCACGGTCGCATTGGCGACGTTGCAGGGGTATGGCCTGGCCGTATCGCTGCAGTCCGGAAACCTGGTCCACACGCCGGGCTGGTTCTTTATCGCATCGTGCGTGATCACGCTGGTCGGCGGCACGATGTTCCTGATGTGGTTGGGCGAACAGATCACTGCGCGCGGCATCGGCAACGGCATTTCGCTGATCATCTTCGTGGGTATCGTGGCCGAGCTTCCGGCGGCGATGGCGCAATTCTTCGCCTCCGGCCAATCCGGTGCCATCTCGACCCCCGTGATCCTGGGCGTGATCGTGATGCTTCTGGCGACACTGCTGTTTGTGGTGTTCATGGAGCGGTCGCTGCGCAAGGTGCATATCCAATATCCGCGCCGTCAGGTGGGCATGAAGGTCTATGACGGCGGGTCATCGCATCTGCCGATCAAGGTGAACCCGGCGGGCGTGATCCCGGCGATCTTCGCGTCGTCGCTGCTGTTGCTGCCGACGACGATCAGCACGTTCTCGGGTCAGCAGACGAACCCCATCCTGTCGACGATCACAGCGTATTTCGGGCCCGGTCAGCCGCTCTACCTGCTGTTCTTTACCGCCATGATCGTATTTTTCGCGTATTTCTATACCCACAACGTCGCGTTCAAGACCGATGATGTGGCCGATAACCTGAAGAACCAGAACGGCTTCATTCCCGGCATCCGTCCTGGTCAACGGACGGCGGAATATCTGGAATACGTGGTTAACCGTGTTCTGGTTCTGGGCTCCGGCTACTTGGCGCTGGTCTGTTTGATCCCCGAGATGGTGCGTCAGGAACTGGCGATCACCGCCTACTTCGGTGGCACGTCGATCCTTATCATCGTTTCGGTCGGTATGGATTTCATCCAGCAGATCCAGTCGCACCTTCTGGCCCACCAATACGAGGGCCTGATCGAGAAGAGCCAGCTGCGCGGCAAAAAGCGCGGTCGGAAAAAGGGAGCCGCACGTCGATGAACATAATACTGCTGGGGCCGCCGGGGGCGGGCAAGGGAACCCAGGCACGAAGGCTGGAAGCGGATCGCGGGATGATCCAGTTGTCCACCGGAGACATGCTGCGGGAGGCACGCACATCCGGAACCGAGATGGGGGACAAGGTCGCCGCAATCATGGACTCGGGCCAGCTGGTCACCGACGACATCGTCATCGGGCTGATCGAGGAGAAGCTGGAAGGGGACCGCAACGGTGGTTTCATCTTCGACGGCTTTCCCCGGACGCTCAAGCAGGCCGACGCCTTGGGTGCGCTTTTGTCCAAGCATGGCGCTACCTTGGATGCGGTAATCGAAATGCGCGTGGACGACGAGGCGCTTGTCGCCCGGATCACGGCGCGATCGACCTGCGGGGATTGCGGCGAAGTCTATAACGACATCACCAAACCGATCCCGGCGGATGGTAAATGCGCCAATTGCGGGGGCACCACCTTCAAGCGGCGGGCCGACGACAATGCGGAAAGCCTGCGCACGCGGTTGATGGAATATTACAAGAAGACGTCACCGCTGATCGGATACTACTACGCCAAGGATGCGTTGACGTCGATCGATGGCCTGGGCGAAATCGATGCGGTCGCTGCCGACATGAATGCGGTTCTCGACGCGTCATGATAAAAGTTCTTGACAGGCCGGCGTCCATCGCTTGACGCGCCTGTCAAGACCTCCTAGATCGCACGAGTTACCGGGGATCTCTGATTCCCGGTTACCCGTTTTTGGCCCTGCGATGTGCGCCGGGCCGTTGTGAAAAAAGGTTCTGGGATTACGGAGCCGCGACGAAGAAGGAATACCCATTTGGCACGCATTGCAGGCGTCAACATCCCCACGGGGAAGCGCGTTCCCATCGCGCTGACATATATTACGGGCATTGGTCCATCCAAAGCCAAGGAAATCATCGAAGCCACCGGCATCGACGGCACCCGTCGCGTGAACGAGCTTTCGGACGCCGAAGTCCTTTCGATCCGGGAATTCATCGACGCCAACGTGACGGTCGAAGGCGACCTGCGGCGTGAGCGTCAGATGAACGTCAAGCGTCTGATGGACCTGGGCTGCTATCGCGGTCTGCGTCATCGTCGGAACCTGCCCGTTCGCGGTCAGCGCACCCACACCAACGCACGCACGCGCAAGGGCCCCGCAAAGGCCATTGCCGGCAAAAAGAAATAAGGGAGCGTAGACAATGGCACGTGATACCCGTCGCGCCCCGAAGCGCAAGGAACGCAAGAACATCGCCGCTGGCGTTGCGCATGTGAACTCCTCGTTCAACAACACCAAGATCCTGATCTCGGACGTCCAGGGAAATGCGATTTCCTGGTCGTCGGCAGGCACCTGTGGGTTCAAGGGGTCGCGTAAGTCGACGCCGTATGCCGCGCAGATGGCCGCCGAGGATGCCGGCAAGAAGGCGCAGGAACACGGCATGAAGACCCTTGAGGTCGAAGTGCAGGGCCCCGGTGGCGGTCGCGAAAGCGCGCTGCGTGCCTTGGCCGCCGTCGGTTTGCAGATCACCGCGATCCGCGATGTCACGCCGATGGCGCACAACGGTGTTCGCCCGCCGAAGCGCCGCCGCGTCTGACGTCGACCCGAAGTATCGGACAGGGGCCATTTCGGTGGTCCCTGTCCAAGCCGTTTAATCACCTCGAGTGTCCGCGCCACCCGCCCCGGCGCGAGACGAGAATGGAGGGACAGGGCAAATGATCCACAAGAATTGGCAAGAGCTTATCAAGCCGTCGCAGCTTGATGTTCGCCCCGGTAACAACCCGGCCCGTCAGGCCACGGTCGTCGCCGAACCGCTGGAACGTGGCTTCGGCCTGACGATGGGCAATGCCCTGCGTCGCGTTCTGATGTCGTCGCTGCAAGGCGCCGCGATCACCAGCGTCCAGATTGACAACGTCCTGCATGAGTTCAGTTCGGTTTCCGGTGTGCGTGAAGACGTCACCGACATCGTCCTGAACCTCAAGGGCGTCAGCCTGAAGATGGAAGTCGAGGGGCCCAAGCGCGTCTCGATTTCGGCCAAGGGTCCGATGGTCGTCACCGCCGGTGACATCAGCGAGACCAACGGCATCGAGGTTCTCAACCGCGACCACGTGATCTGTCACCTGGACGACGGTGCCGACCTTTACATGGAGCTGACCGTCAACACCGGTAAGGGCTATGTCTCGGCTGACAAAAACAAGCCAGAGGACGCACCTATCGGTTTGATCCCGATCGACGCGATCTACTCGCCGGTCAAGAAGGTGTCGTACGAAGTGCAGCCCACCCGCGAGGGCCAGGTTCTGGACTATGACAAGCTGACGCTGAAGCTGGAGACCGACGGGTCGCTGGCCCCGGACGATGCGGTGGCCTATGCCGCCCGCATTCTGCAGGACCAGTTGCAGATCTTCGTGAACTTCGACGAGCCGGAGGCCGCGCGCGGTGCCGAAGCGGCGGACGACCTGGAGTTCAACCCGCTGCTGCTCAAGAAGGTCGATGAGCTGGAGCTTTCGGTGCGGTCCGCCAACTGCCTGAAGAATGACAATATCGTCTATATCGGCGATCTGATCCAGAAGACCGAAGCCGAGATGTTGCGCACGCCGAACTTCGGCCGCAAATCCTTGAACGAGATCAAGGAAGTGCTGTCGGGCATGGGTCTGCACCTTGGAATGGACATCGTCGATTGGCCGCCGGAGAACATCGAAGATCTGGCCAAGAAGTTCGAAAACGAATTTTGAGCAATACGCCCCGGCCTTCGGGCCGGGGCGGTTCCACAAATGCCCGCATCTGGCGGGGACTACTCGGGCACACGCCCCAAGGTGAGGGATCCGCCACGCATGGATCCCCGGACAAAGTAAAACATAACGGAGAAGAAACATGCGCCACGCCCGTGGATACCGCCGCCTGAATCGCACACACGAACACCGCAAGTCGTTGTTCAAGAACATGGCCGCCTCGCTGATCGAGCACGAGCAGATCAAGACGACCGTGCCCAAAGCCAAAGAACTGCGCCCCATCGTCGAGAAGATGGTGACGCTGGCCCGTCGCGGCGACCTGCACGCCCGTCGCTTGCTGGCATCGCGCCTGCATGATGACGCCGCCGTCCAGAAACTGATCGACGTTCTGGCCCCGCGCTACGCTGACCGCACCGGTGGCTATGTCCGCATCATGAAAGCTGGCTTCCGCTACGGCGATATGGCCCCGATGGCGATCATCGAATTCGTCGAGCGTGACGTCGATGCGAAAGGTGCCGCAGACCGCGCGCGTCTGGAAGCGGAAGACGCCGCCGAAGCGTAAGAACGCTTTCCCGATCGATCAGGACGCCCTGCCCGATCCGGCGGGGCGTCTACCGTTGCGGTCCTAGGGACCCACGGCCCCACGCAGCCCGAGTCCGAAGGTGAGACATCCTGACGCAGGACAGACGGGTCGCGCGCGATATGTTGTATCGCTGTAGTCAGCGTCGCGAGACGTGGTGAGTGTGTTAAAATCGTTTGTATCTGATGAACCTGACGAATTTCGATCAGGTATTCACGATGTGTTAACCTTTATGGCGGCCAACTGATCTGAACGCGGTTGACGCGAATTTTGCCACTCTGTCTAAAAAGATATGTCTGAAAGACGCCGCCTCATGGTCAGGTACCTGCAAAACCTCGAAGCCTTGGCCCCCGGCGGATATTCCGCCGGCGTTCATATACGGTTCGCTTCGCCGCTTTACATGCGCAGCACCTATCCGGTTGCTTGGCAGGAGCTGTATGCCGCCAACAATTACGCGTTGCGCGACCCGCTTGTCTTCTGGGGCATCAGCAAGACGGGCGTCATCCGCTGGAGCGAAATCAACCTGCCCGATCCGTTTGGCGTCATGGCAAAGGCCGCCGATCATGGTCTGACCTACGGGGCCGTTGCATCCTGTGGCAAGATCACCTCGCGGACCATCGTCGGCATGTCGCGGGACGATCGGGAATACAACGACGCGGAGATGCAGGAGCTTTCGGCGATTGCCGATGCGCTGCACGAGGTGACGGAGCCGCCGACAGATCTGACACCCGCGATGGTCGAGGCATTGCGACTGGTCGGGCGCGGGTTCCGCCACACGGCCGCCGCGGCGGAACTTGGAATTTCGGAAAGCGCGTTCAAGGCGCGCCTTTCGGCCACCCGGGAACGCCTGGGTGCAAAGACCACGGCCGAGGCACTAAGAATGGCGAGAGAGTTCAGGCTGATATAACCCCGGCCCTCATCCCACATTGCGAGCATTCCACGGTCCCTGGTGTCAATGACAACCGGCAGAGGAAGAATTCCCTAATGCAAGTGACAACACTCTCGTTTCAGAACATCCACACCCATGGCTCGCTCTTCACGGACCTCTTACGGGCCCGCCATCGGACCTTCATCGAACAGGCCCAGTGGGACCTGCCGCAGGCTGACGGCATGGAGTTCGATCAATACGACACCCCCGCAAGTCGGTGGGTCGCGGTTCACGAATACGGTCGTATCCTGGCCGGCGTCCGGCTGACGCCGACCACCCATCGTTGTGGTATCTACAGCTACATGATCCGCGATGCGCAGAAGGGTTTGCTCGACACGATCCCGACAAACCTCCTGAATGAGGAGGCGCCGGTGGCGGCTCATATCTGGGAATCGAGCCGTGTCTTCGTCTGCGACGACGTGCCGGCCAAGATTCGGATGCGTGTGCAGATGCAGCTGATCGCCGAGATGGTCCGCGCGGGCCGCGAAGTCGGCGCGACATCGGTTTTGGGTCTGATCCCGGCGACGTCGCCCCGTCTGGCCCGTCGTGTGGGTCTCGACTGTGTCGCGGCCGGTCCCGTCCTCGATATCGGCGGTTCGGCCTCGGTCTGCGTGAACATCTCGATGGCGACCAAGATGCACTGACGCGGGCACCCGACCTGCAACATCCGAAGGGGCGACTTTATCAACCGCCCCTTCGGCCCTACATCTGCCCCATGGCAGACCTCTTCGACAGCGGCACACCCGCATCGCCCCAAACAACCGACGCTGCGGCGCGACCCGGACCCTTGGCCGACAGGCTGCGTCCCGCGACGTTGCAGGACGTGATCGGGCAAAGGCATCTTCTGGGTCCCGACGGCGCGTTGACGGTCATGTTGTCCGGCGCGATGCCGAGCCTGATCCTTTGGGGGCCTCCGGGCGTTGGCAAGACGACCATCGCACGCTTGCTGGCCGATCGTACCGGACTGCACTTTGTGCAGATCAGCGCGATTTTCACCGGCGTGGCCGATCTGCGCAAGGTGTTCGAGACGGCACGCAATCGCCGCGCCAATGGCAAGGGAACGCTTCTCTTTGTCGATGAGATTCACCGGTTCAACAAAGCGCAGCAGGACAGCTTCCTGCCGCATATGGAGGATGGAACGATCACCCTTGTGGGGGCGACGACCGAAAATCCGTCATTCGAGTTGAATGCCGCCGTGATGAGCCGGGCGCAGGTTCTGACGCTGCAACGCCTGACGCTTCGCGACATGGAGTTGATGACGCAGCGGGCCGAGAAAGAATTGGGCGCGAAACTGCGCCTTGATGGCGAGGCGCGCGAGGCCTTGCAGGAGATGGCCGATGGCGACGGGCGCGCGCTTTTGAACCTCGTGGAGCAGGTGGCAGCCTGGGGCGCGACCGAAACGATCGACCGCGATACGCTGGCCAAGCGCCTGCAACGTCGAGCGGCTCAATACGACAAGTCGGGCGATGCGCATTACAACCTGATCTCGGCGCTGCACAAATCCGTGCGCGGCAGCGATCCTGACGCCGCGCTCTATTGGTTGGGTCGGATGCTGAAGGGCGGAGAGGATCCCCGCTACCTGATGCGGCGGATCACGCGGATGGCGGTGGAGGACATCGGTCTGGCCGACCCGCAGGCGCAGGCGTTCTGCCTTCAGGCCTGGGAGACCTACGAAAGGCTCGGTTCTCCCGAAGGGGAACAATCCTTGGGCAACGCGGTGGTCTATCTTGCCCTCGCCCCGAAATCGAATGCGGGCTACGTCGCATTCAAGGCGGCGATGAAACAGGCCGGGGAAACCGGGTCCGAACCGCCGCCCAAACATATCCTGAACGCCGCCACGTCCTTCATGAAATCGGAAGGCTATGGCGCGGGCTATGCCTACGACCACGATCAGGCGGATGGATTTTCTGGCCAGAACTACTTCCCCGACGACATGAAACGTCCCGTCTACTATGTGCCGGTCGACCGTGGGTTCGAGCGGGAGTTGGGACGCCGCGTCGACTGGCTGGTAGAGCAGCGGGCAAAGCGCGGCAAAGGTTGACTCGGTCGCCAAGGCGGCAGACAGGACCGCGATGACGTTTCCCCTGATCTCCGTGGCGCTGGGCGGTGCTTTGGGCGCGGTGTTGCGCTTCGTGCTGGCGTCGGCTTTGATGCGCGACGGATTTCCCGTGGCGATCCTGACGGTAAATGTGCTGGGTAGTTTTTCGATGGGTCTGGCGGCGGTTCTGCTGGGCAAGGCCGGTCTTGCCAATGTGCAGCCGTTTTTGTTGACCGGTGTGTTGGGTGGGTTTACGACCTTCTCTGCATTTTCGCTCGAGACGCTGACCCTGATCGAACGGGGCACGGTCGGGCAGGCGGTATTTTATGTATGTCTTTCGGTCGGCCTGTCGCTGGTGGCGGTGGCACTCGGCCTTTTCATTGCAAGGAGCCTGCTATGAGCGGCGTCCAGACCATCACAGTCGCATCCGGTGAGGGCGAGCAGCGGCTCGACCGCTGGCTCAAGCGGCGCTTTCCGCAACTCAACCAAGGCAACGTCGAGAAGGCGTGCCGTAAGGGCGACATCCGCGTCGACGGGGGGCGGGTCAAGGCGAACACGCGCGTGCAGGAAGGGCAGGAGGTGCGCGTTCCGCCGCTGCCCGAAAGCCGTGCGCCGGCCGCCCCTCGACGCGACAAGGTGAGTGCCGCCGACGCAGAGATGATCCGGTCGTGCGTGATCTACCGCGACGAGCATCTGATTGCGCTGAACAAACCGCCGGGCCTCGCGTCGCAGGGCGGATCGGGTCAGACGCGTCACGTCGACGGGTTGGGCGATGCCCTTCGCTTCGACAGCGACGAGCAACCCCGGCTTGTGCACCGTCTGGACAAAGACACGTCTGGCATCATGCTGATGGCGCGCAACCGGTTGACGGCTGTGCAATTGTCCGAGGCGTTTCGCGATCACGACACGCGCAAGATATACTGGGCCGCCGTCGCGGGCACCCCGCATCCGCGCATGGGCACGATCCGCTACGGTCTGGTGAAATCGGGCGGCGGCGGGGACGGGGGCGAGAAGATGCGCGTCGTCCACCCCGATGAGATCGACGAGATCAAGGGGGCCAAGCGCGCCACGTCCGATTACGCGGTGCTCGACACGCTGGGGTCGCGCGGGGCCTGGGTCGCCTTGGTGCCCGTGACCGGACGCACGCATCAGCTGCGCGTCCATATGGCCGAGATGGGTCATCCGATCGTCGGCGACGGCAAATATGGTGGATCGAGCCAGGAAAATGCGGGCGACGGCTGGGGGGCCAGCTTTGGCGGAGAGATCAGCCGCAAGCTGCACCTGCACGCCCGGTCCCTGTCGCTGACCCATCCGATGACGGGCGCGCGGCTGCAGCTGACCGCTCCGTTGCCCGATCACATGCAGCGGACATGGAAGATGCTGGGCTGGGATGGGCTGGACGTGCCGGTCGATCCTTTCGCGGAGGACGACCTTGGCTGATCTGCTCGTCCTGTTCGACGTCGACGGCACGCTGGTGGATGCCGACGCTCAGATCGCCGAGACGTTGCGGGACGCCTGTCTTGCCGCCGGACACGAAGCGCCGGACGCGTCTGCGGTCAAGGCGACGATCGGTTTGTCCCTTCCCGAAATGGTCGCGGCCCTGATGCCGATGGTCGACGCAGATGGGCGCGACAGGATCATCAGTGGATATCGTCTGCGCTTTGCCGACAGTCTGGAGCGGCTGTCCGAACCGCCCATGTTCGACGGGGCCGAATCCACCCTGCGCCGGCTGGGCCGCGACGGCATCGCTTTGGGTCTGGCGACGGGGCGGTCGCGGTTGGGCGTGGATCACCTGCTGAACGCGATGGAATGGCGCGATGTTTTCGCCACCGTCCAATGCGCGCAGGACAATCCGTCGAAACCCGATCCGACCATGCTGCACAGGGCGATGCAGGCGACGGGCCATCCGCCCGAGCGGACGGTATTCGTCGGCGACACGACATTCGATATGGAAATGGGGTCGGCCGCCGGGGTGACGACGCTGGGCGTGGCCTGGGGCTATCACCCCGTCGACGCCCTGCGCGGCGCGGGGGCGGGTTTGATCGTGCCGGACTTCGCCGCAATGATCACGGAAATCGAGAGGATGCCGCGATGAGCGAGTGGAAGGCCAAGCGGTTCTGGAAGGGTGCGTCGGTCGAGGCGCTGGACCAGGGGTTTACCGTGACGCTTGACGGTCGGCCGGTGCGCACGCCGCTCAAGACGCTGATCGCGATGCCGTCCCGCGCCTTGGCCGATGGCGTCGCGGCGGAGTGGGACGCACAACCGGAGGTGATCGACCCGATGTCGATGCCCCTGACGCGCGCGGTGAACGCGACGCTCGATAAGGTGGTGCCCCAGCGGGCGGACGTCGCGGCGAACCTGGCCGAATACGGCGGCACCGACCTTCTGTGTTACCGGGCAACGGATCCCGAAACGCTGATCGCGCGGCAGGCGGCGGCCTGGGATCCGATGCTTGACTGGGCCGCCACTGCCCTTGGTGCGCCCCTCAAGGTGACGCAAGGTATCATGCATGTGCCGCAGCCGACGGCCTCCATCGTCGCGTTGCGCACGCGGGTCGACGCGATGACGGCCTGGCAACTGACCGCCCTGTCGGAATTCGTGACGCTCTCGGGCAGTCTGATCCTGGCGCTGGCGGCGATGGAGGGGCGCGATCCTGATGATCTTTGGCCGCTGAGCCGGATCGACGAGGACTGGCAGGCCGAGCAATGGGGCGAAGACGAGGAAGAGGCCGCCCGCATCGCCGTCAAACGTGGTGCTTTCGCACAGGCAGGCCGTTTTCTGGAACTTCTGAGCGCTGATTGAGACATGCAACGCACGCCGGACAAGCATAACCCCCGAGTCAACTGTTTAAACCTTGAGCAGATGCACGGTTTGGCAGCATGCTCCCTTGACCTTCGGCGGTGGTTCTAGTCTCTTTTGGCGCAGTGAGGGGGGTATGTTCCTCACGTTAAAACGAGCCGCACCGATCAACGGGGCGGTACCGCCGGGTCGAACCTGATCCGCGCGGTTACATCAGGAAGAGGTAACTCAATGAAGAATTCCGTACTTCTCGGCACGCTGGCCTTCGCCGGTCTGGCCGCCGCAGGCGCTTCCGCCGCGACGCTGGACGACGTCAAGGCCCGCGGCACGCTGAACTGCGGCGTCACCACCGGCGTTCCCGGCTTTGCCGAACCCGACGCCAATGGTGTGTGGCAAGGTTTCGACGTGGCTGTCTGCCGCGCCGTCGCCGCCGCCGTCCTGGGTGATGCAGATGCCGTCACCTTCGTGCCCACCACTGGCAAGACGCGCTTCACGGCGCTGGCCTCGGGCGAAATCGACATGCTGGCCCGGAACACGACCTGGACCTTCTCGCGCGATACGGACCTCAAGTTCGATTTCGTCGGCGTGAACTACTACGACGGTCAGGGCTTCATGGTCCCCGCCGATCTGGGCGTGTCGTCCGCGACCGAACTGGATGGTGCGACCGTCTGCATTCAGACCGGCACCACGACCGAGCTGAACCTGGCCGATTACTTCCGCGTCAATGGCATGTCCTACGAGCCCGTGCCGATCGAAACCGGTGCCGAAGCCGTTCAGCAGTACCTGGCCGGTGCCTGTGACGTCTACACGACCGACCGTTCGGCCCTGGCCGCACAACGTGCCGGTTTCGAGAATCCCGATGACAGCATCTTGCTGCCCGAGGTGGTCTCCAAGGAGCCGCTGGGCCCGCTGGTCCGTCATGGCGATTCCGAGTGGGCGGACATCGTTCGCTGGACGCTCAACGCGCTGATCTCGGCAGAAGAGCTGGGTGTCACGCAGGCCAACGTCGAAGAGATGGGGTCCGCCGCCGGCGACAACCCCGAGGTCAATCGTCTGCTGGGCACCGAAGGTGAACTGGGCGCGATGATCGGTCTCGACGCCTCCTGGGCCAAAAACGCCATCGCGGCGGTCGGCAACTACGGCGAAGTCTTCGATACCAACATCGGCGAAGGCACGGCCATCGGTCTGGCCCGTGGTCTGAACGCACAGTACACGGACGGCGGCCTGATCTACTCGCCTCCGTTCCGCTAAGATAAGACGGGCAGGGCGCGGAGCAATCCGCGCCCTTCTTGCATTACGACCAAACGATAATCCCTTGGACGTAGGGCGGGGCGCCGAATGACCCCGCGAATGGCAGAGGCCGGAATGGCCCGCATTCAGGAGCCCGGGGGAAAACGGGGAAAACAAAATGACCACGATGACCGACCCGCCAAAGGCGGAAGGCTTTCGCATCGGGCAGCTGATCAACGACAAGCGATATCGGAGCTACACGTTCCAGTTCATCGCGCTCGTCCTGCTGATCCTGTCGTTTGGATGGCTGATCAACAACGCCATGAACAATCCGATCCTGCAACGCGTCGGCATCGATTTCGGTTTCCTGTCCGATCCGGCCGGATACGACATCAACCAGCAGCCTATCGAATACACCAGCCAATCCAGCCATTTGCGGGCCGCGATCATCGGAGCGATCAATACGCTGATCGTCGCGTTCCTGGCTTGTGTAACCGCTACCATCTTCGGCGTCATCGCCGGTGTCCTACGTCTGTCCAACAACTGGATCATATCCAAGCTGATGGCCGTCTACGTCGAGATGTTCCGCAACATCCCGGTGCTGATCTGGATCATCATCATCTTCACCGTCGCCGCCAACACCTTCCCGCCGATCGCCGAATTCCGCATCCCGCGTGACGGCAGTGACGCGGAACGGGGCCTCCTGTTTGGCATGTTCGCGGCCACGAACCAGGGCGTGTTCATTCCGCGCCTCGTCTTCGAATCGGCCGGCTGGCTCGTCATCGGGACATTCCTCGCCTCAATCGTCGGGGTCTTCGGACTGCGCCGCTATGCGCGCCACAAACTCTATTCCGAAGGCAGGATCGTTCCGGTCCTGTGGCCGTCGATTGCCCTGCTGATCGTGCCGACCGTGCTGATGCAATTGCTGCTCGGCAGTCCAGTCGGGGTCGAGAACCCCGAGATGGGTCGCTTCCGGTTCGAGGGCGGGTTCCTGATGCGCCCCTCGCTGATCGCGCTGTGGTTCGCCCTGTCTATCTATACGGGGGCTTTCATCGCCGAAAACGTCCGCGCCGGCATTCTGGCCGTGTCGAAGGGCCAGACCGAGGCCGCGGCCGCGTTGGGCCTGCGCCCCGGCCGCGTCATGTCGCTGGTGGTTCTGCCGCAAGCGTTGCGGGTCATCATCCCTCCGTTGATTTCCCAGTATCTCAACATCACCAAGAACACGTCGCTGGCGATTGCCGTTGGTTACATGGATCTGACAGGCACATTGGGGGGCATCACCCTCAACCAAACGGGGCGCGCACTGGAATGCGTGCTGCTGCTGATGGCCTTTTACCTGACCTTCAGTCTGGCCATTTCGGCGATCATGAACGTCTACAACAATTCCGTCGCATTGAAGGAGCGCTGACATGAGCGATGCACACGCCCATTCCATCGCCTTCGTGCGCGAAACGGAACTTCCTCCGGCACCGCCGCCGACGGCGGAAACGGGGGCCGTAAAGTGGGTTCGGGAAAACCTGTTCTCCAGCATCTTCAACACGATCATGACGATCCTCGGGCTGCTGATCGTGCTCTACCTTCTGTCCGGGCTGATCCCTTGGATCGTGAACGGCACTTGGGAGGGGGCGTCGATCCGCGACTGCCGCGAGACGCTGCAAGGCAGCGGCGGCGGATGCTTCGCCGTTCTGGCCGAACGCTGGCCGCAGCTTCTGTTCGGATTTCAGTATCCCGACTATCTGCGCTGGCGCCCGTCACTTGCGTTCGCGCTGCTTTTCCTGGCCGTCCCGCCGGTGCTGTTCTTCAAGCTGCCGCGCTGGATGCTGGTGATTACCGCACTCTATCCCTTCGTGGCCTACTGGCTGATCTGGGGCGGCACGGCGATCACGCCGATCTTCGCGCTGATTGGTGTGATTGCCGGATATTTCGCATTCACGCGGGTGGAGCGTCAGGGCTTCGTGCTCGGACTTCTCGCCGGCGTCATCGTGGCGGCGATCATGTGGTGGATCGGGGGCTACATCGCTGCGGAAGAGCCGGGTTGGCTGCGGATCGAGGCAGTCCCCTCGCGGGAAATGGGGGGCTTTATGCTCAACATGATCCTGGGCATCGTCTGTGTGTCGCTGTCGATCCCGATTGGAATCGTCCTGGCGCTGGGCCGGCAATCGCGTCTGCCGGTCGTCAAAGGCTTTTGCGTCGTCTTCATCGAATTCGTGCGCGGCGTGCCCCTCATTACATTGCTGTTCGTGGCGAATGTCGTGCTTGCCTACTTCTTGCCGCCGGGGACGAACTTCGACCTGATCGTGCGGGTTATCATCATGATCACCATGTTCTCCTCGGCCTATATCGCGGAGGTGATCCGCGGCGGCCTCGCCGCCCTGCCCAAAGGTCAGTACGAAGCGGGCGACAGCCTGGGCCTCGACTATGCGCAATCCATGCGCCTGATCGTCCTGCCGCAGGCGCTCAAGATTTCCATTCCGGGCATCGTCAACGTCGCGGTCGGCCTCTTCAAGGATACAACGCTGGTGTCGGTCATCTCGATGTTCGACCTCGTTGGGATGATCCGCGGCCCGATCCTGTCGTCGACCGCCTGGACGGGCGTCTATTGGGAATTGTGGGCCGCGGCCTGCGTTCTGTTCTTCGTCGTGTGCTACGGTATTTCGCAATATTCGCAGTGGCTCGAACGCCAACTGCGAACCGATCATCGCTAAGGAGGCCGACATGGCTGCATTGGACACCAACCCGCCGGGCATGATCGTCTCCGACGAGGTGGCGATCGACATAAACAACATGAACAAGTGGTACGGGTCGTTCCACGTGCTGCGCGACATCGACCTGACCGTCCAGCGGGGGGAGCGGATCGTGATTTGCGGGCCTTCGGGGTCGGGTAAGTCGACGTTGATCCGCTGCATCAACGCATTGGAGGAGCATCAGCAGGGCAGCATCGTGGTCGATGGCACGCCGCTGTCTTCGGACCTCAAGGATATCGACAAGATCCGGTCAGAGGTCGGCATGTGCTTTCAGCACTTCAACCTGTTCCCGCATCTGACGATCATGGAGAATTGCACTTTGGCCCCGATATGGGTGCGCAAGATCCCCAAGAAGGAGGCCGAGGAAACGGCGATGCACTTCCTGGAGAAGGTCAAGATCCCCGAACAGGCCGACAAATACCCCGGTCAGCTTTCGGGCGGTCAGCAGCAGCGCGTCGCGATCGCGCGATCACTTTGCATGCGTCCGCGCATAATGCTGTTCGACGAACCGACATCCGCGCTGGACCCCGAGATGATTAAGGAAGTTCTCGATACGATGATCCAGCTGGCCGAGGAGGGCATGACGATGCTCTGCGTGACACACGAGATGGGCTTCGCCCGTCAGGTCGCGAACCGCGTGATCTTCATGGATGCCGGACAGATCGTGGAGCAGAATGCGCCGGAGCCGTTCTTCACCAACCCGCAGAACGAGCGGACGAAGCTGTTCCTGAGCCAGATCCTGGGTCATTGATCGTGCCATGACACGAGAATGAGTCAAGGCTGATCCCAGTCGGATCTTGATCTGACGTCGAGCCCGCCCCGGTTGAAAAGCCGGGGCGTTTCGCGTTCAGGCGACGCGCCGCAGCGCATCGCGGGCCAAGTCCCGCATCAGACGCGTGCCGCGGGGCAGGCGCAGGGTGAAGGTCGTCTCACGCGCGTCCGAATGGACTTCGATGTCACCACCGTGCTGGTCGGCGATCTGCTTGGAGATGAAGAGACCGAGTCCAAGACCGTTCTGGCTGCTTCCGGGTTCGACCCGTTTGAATGGCTCGAAAAGGAGGGCCTTGACCGACGCCGGGATTTGCCCGCCGCGATTGGTGATCGACACGAACAATTCGGTTGCGGTGTCGCGGGCCTCCATCCGCACCGTGCCGTCGGGTTCGCCGTGGAACACGGCGTTGCCCAACAGATTCGAGACGAGTTGCGCGATGCGGTCGGGGTCGCAGGTGACCGGATCGCTAAAATCGTAGTGTTCTTCGAATGTCACGTCGGAATGGGCGTATTTCATCTCCTCCACCGTCAACTCCAGAATGGGACGCAGGGCGACGTCCTTTTCCGGATCAATGCCGATGTCTCCACCCATCCGAGCGCGCGCGAAGTCGAGGACGTCGTCGATCAGCCGGGACATGCGGCGCAGTGATAGATTTGCCGTATGCAGCGCGGTGATGCCGTTGTCCGTCAGCGTCTCCCTGTCCATAAGATACTCGACCGCGCAGGCCGCCCCGGCAAGCGGATTGCGCAGGTCGTGGCCCAGGATTGCGATGAACTGCTCGCGCAGGTTTGCCTCCGCCTCGCGCAGGGCCAAGGCGCTTTGGGCTTCCTTGGCGGCGGTCACATCGCGGGCGTTGCACACGAACAGGTCGCCCTCTGGCACGGCATTCCACGACAGCCAGCGATAGCTGCCGTTCTTGTGACGATAACGATTTTCGAACTGCAAAATGGGTTTGCCCATTTGGATGTCGACGAAGGCCTTTGCCGTATTCGCCAGGTCTTCGGGATGCAGAAATTCGAAGAACAGCGTGTTTTCGATCTCCTCGGGGCGATATCCCAATGTCTGGAACCAGGCCGGGTTGGTTTCCTTGAACATGCCGTTGGCGTCGGTCACACCCAGAAGATCAGGTGTCACGCGCCAGGTCAGGCTCTCCTTATCCATTTTGTCGAACATGGTCGTCTCGATTCTGCAGGGGAAAAGGCTTGCAGGACTACTTCCCACGTCTGCAGCCACATTGACGCCATATGACTTAAGATGATGCTAACGATCAGATATTTGATGACGCACGGGGCGCAAAATTCGCAAAAGCTCGAGTCAACTTGTCGCGGTACGCGTCAGCTTCGCAGGCCCATCAACGCTGCCGCCCGCTCTTCCCTGCTCAGGACTTGGGGCTTGCGTGTCGGGGCACCCTCGTCGTCGAAAAACGGCGTGTCGCGCCATTCGCCGTTCAGGTTCTTGGCCGCCATGCGCGACACCATCCGACCGACCATTCGGGGCAGCCCTTCGTTGCGGACCTTGCCACCGGGCGACGGCACAAACGCGCGGGCCTTTACCTTGCCGACGGCTTCGGGGCGATCCAACCGGTCGGTGTTCACGCCCACATGCACCAGCCTGGCCTTTAGCGGGGTGAAGAACAGCGGTGTGTTGCAGCAGGTTGCGAACCAGCGCAGCGCGCCCTTGGGCGTGTGTCGAAAGACGCGCAGGTTCTCGCCGCCTTCGGTGATCCTGACCCGGTCTTGCGTGGTCTGCAGGATGCCGACCTTTTCGGGATCGGCCAAGCCAAGGTGCGTGTAGGCCGATCGGCAGTCTTTGCAGTGACAGACGATGTTCGTGTAGGCTGCGGGAGACACATCGCGGATCTCGCCACGAAGTGCCCCGCAGGTGCAGGCGAAGCCGAGGGTTTCGCCCCCGCCACCCATCACACGGCGATCTTGCCGGATTGATCGAGCGGCTTGGGCATGTCGTCTTCGACCGAGCGAAGTTTGGCTTGACCTGTGGCTTTCGCCGTGGGCTTCCGGCCAGCGTTGGAGTCGATGAAGTCGAGGACGAGCGGACGGATGTTCCGCCGCCAGCTGCCGCCGGCGAAGATGCCGTAATGGCCAGCCTCGGGTTCGATGTAATTGGCCTTCATGCTGTCGGGCAGGCCGGTCAGCAGACCGTGCGCGGCGACACATTGACCGGGGGCGGAAATGTCGTCCTTGCCCCCTTCGACGGTCTTGACGGCGACATCCGTGATCTTGCCGATATCGACCTTATGTCCGTCGACGACGAACTCGTTCTTGGCGATCTCAAGACCTTTGAAGATGCGCTCCACCGTCGAAAGGTAGAATTCGGCGGGCATATCCATGACCGACAGATATTCGTCGTAGAATTTATTGTGCTTGTCGTGGTCCGACGCGGTGCCGTTGGCCACCGCCAGCACTTGGTTCCACATTGCGGTGGCGTGGGTTTCGCGGTTCATGGAGATGAACGACGACAGTTGAAGCAGGCCCGGATAGACCATCCGGCCGACGCCGGCGTAGGAGAAGCCGACCCGCTGGATCGCGGATTGCTCTAACTGGCCCATGGTGACACGGGCACCGAAATCGGTGACGTCGGTGGCGGCGGCATCGGGGTCGATGGGGCCGCCGATCAGCGTCAGGGTCGCGGGCTGCGCCTCCGGCTCCTGCTCGGCCAACAGGGCGGTCGCGGCAAGGGTCAGCGGGGCGGGCTGACAAACGGCGATGACGTTGATGTCGGGCCCCAGCTCCTTCATGAAATCGACGAGATAGAGGGTATAATCCTCCACGTCGAACTTGCCCTTCGATACGGGAATGTCGCGGGCATTGTGCCAGTCGGTTATATAGACGTCAGCGTCGGGCAGCAGCGATACGACCGTGCTGCGCAGCAGCGTGGCGTAGTGGCCGGACATGGGCGCGATGAGCAGGATTCGCCGCGCCATCGGGTCGCGACCTTGAACGTTGAAGTGAATCAGGTCGCCGAACGGACGCTCCAACACGGTCTCGATCTCGACGATACGGTCGGTTCCGTCGGAGCTCGAAACGGGGGCCAGGTTCCAGTCGGGTTTGGCATTCATGCGACCGAAACTGCGTTCCGTCACCTCTCCCCAGGCAGCCAACATCTTGAAAGCAGGGTTGGGAACCATGGCAGTGGCAGGAAAACTGCCCATCGTGCGCGCGGTCGCGCCGATCCAGGCATTCGCATTCCGCATCGTTTCCATCATGTCGTAGGCGGCCATGAAGCGCATAAGCGAAACTCCCATCTGGCGAACAGGGGGCGGTTGTGCCAACCCCTGTGAAAACAACGTCTTTGCGTGTAGAAAAGACGGTAAGTTACTTAGCAGTCGCAGCATTGCGGCGGGAAGGCAAGAAATGTCGGATGGCGATCACGTGAATGAGGCCAACCGTGTCGAAGGTGAAACGGATCATGCCGCAGCGGACCGATTGACCACCAATCTTGCCAAGATGGACAGCCTGACCAAGCGGTTGGTCGGTGCACTGGCCGCGAAACGCACCTCTGACCCCGGACTTCAGGGACCAGGACCCGAGCTTTATGCCAAGGCGATGGCGGCCTACTGGGCCGAGATGGCGTCGAACCCCGGCAAGCTGATCGAACGGCAGGTGGGATATTGGGGGCAGGCCCTCAAACACGCGGTCGAAGCGCAGGCGGCCCTGACGCAGGGAGTGGCCCATCCAGCCCCGGACACGCAGCCAAAGGACCGGCGGTTCGCCAACCCGTTGTGGGACGCGCATCCGTATTACAACTTCCTCAAGCAGCAATATCAGATCAGCGCGAATGCGATCAGCGATACGGTCAAGGACCTTGACGGGCTGGACCGGGCCGACAAGCGGCGGGTCGAATTCTTCAGCCAGCAGATCGTGGATCTCTTTGCCCCGACGAATTTCTTGGCGACCAACCCCGAAGCGATGCAACGCGCCGTCGAAACCGAGGGCGACAGCCTGGTAAAGGGTCTGGAAAACCTGGTGCGCGACATCGAGGCCAACCAGGGCGACTGGCTGGTGACGCTGGCCGACCCGGAGGCGTTTCAGGTGGGAGGCAACATCGCCACCACCCCCGGCAGCGTCGTCTTCCGCAATCGCATGTTCGAGTTGATCCAGTACGAGCCGACCACCGCGAAGGTGCATGCGACACCGCTGATCCTGTTTCCGCCGTGGATCAATAAGTTCTACATCCTCGACCTGAAGGAAAAGAATTCGCTTATCAAATGGATCGTGGATCAGGGCTATACCCTGTTCGTGTGCAGTTGGGTGAACCCGGACGAAACCTACGGGGACACCGGCTATGCCGATTACGTGGACGAAGGCTTCCTGACCGCGATCGACGTCGTCAAGGAGATTACGGGCCAGGAGAAGGTCAACGCGATCGGCTATTGTATTGCCGGCACGACGCTTGCGGCGACGCTGGCACTGTTGTCGCGGCGCGGGGACACGTCGATCAAGTCGGCCACGTTCTTCACCACCTTGGCCGATTTCGAGGATCCGGGCGAGATGGGCGTCTTCCTGGACCACGATTTCATCGAAGGAATCGCACGCGAGGGGAAGGCCAAGGGCTATCTCGACAAGTTTTTCATGGGCCGGACGTTCAGCTATCTGCGCTCCAACGACCTCGTCTACGGTCCCGCGATCAAGTCGTACATGCTGGGGGAGGCACCGCCTGCCTTCGACCTTCTGTTCTGGAACGGGGACGGCACGAACCTGCCCGGTCCGATGGTGACGGAGTACCTGACCAAGCTGTGCCTGAACAACGAATTGGCATCCGGCGAATTCGAATTGCTGGGCGAGACGGGCCTGGGTCTTGCGGATGTGACGGTGCCGCTGTGTGATATCGCCTGCGAAACCGATCACATCGCTCACTGGCGCGGCGCGTGGGAAACGGCGCGCAAATTCGGATCGGACGACAAGACCTTCATCCTATCCCAGTCGGGCCATATCGCGGGCATCGTGAACCCGCCCAGCCGCAACAAGTACGGCCATTATGTCAATGGTGACACCGCCGAGACGGCAGATGCCTGGCTGACCAACGCCGATTTCCACGAAGGCTCCTGGTGGCCGCGGTGGGAGAAGTGGCTGGGCAAGCAGTCGGGCAAGAAGGTCGCGGCCCGGGCGCCGGGCGGACCCGATCATCCGGTGCTTGCTGCAGCCCCCGGAACCTACGTCCTGCCCAAGGATGCCGCCTGACGGCCTGACCGCGCGAATCGAGACGCGCAAGACGGGTTTCCCTTACTGATGGCAGCGCCCCGAACCGACTAAGTTGACCATGCGTCAATCTGGATCGAAAGGGAGCAAGACCATGAGTGCATCATCTGGAACAACCCCCCACGGCATGATGAAGGGGACGGCCATGGCGATGAAGGTCGCCTGCGATGGCCATCGCGACGGCAGTCAGACGATGGGGCATCGCCCGGTCGCGAAACTGGGCAGTGCCGAAGCCCCACACGTCGCCGCACAGCGCAGTTTCGGGCGGCTGTTCGACCATCAGGCCGATCAGCCCGACCCAGACGCCATTTCCGAACTTGCGGCCCGCATGGTCGAAGGACCGGACGACGCGGTGGACGGGCCGGCGGATGCGGGCACCGCCTTCTTCGGTCAGTTCATCGACCACGACCTGACGCTGGACGCGACGACCCAACTGGGCGAGGCCGCCCGGCGGGTAGAGGAGATCGAGAATTTCCGAACTCCGCGTTTCGACCTCGACTCGGTCTATGGGTCCGGCCCGGAGGTGGATCCCTGGCTCTACGGTCAGCAGGACGAGGGCCGAGGACTGGCTTTCGGACGGGGCTGGGCCGCCGGCACGCAGGGCAATCCGCTGGACCTCCAGCGCAACTGCAATGACCGCGCCCTGATCGGCGATCCGCGCAACGACGAAAACCTGTTCATCAGCCAGATCCACGGCCGCCAGTTCGTGGCCGAGCACAATCGCCTGCTGGGCGAGGCGAGCGGGACGGTCGAACATCGCTACGAAGTCGCGCGTGAAGGGCTGACGCATGCGTATCAGCGTCGCATCCTGCACGAATTCCTGCCGGCGGTCGTCGACCAGTCGGTCCTGGATCCACTTGTGCAGGGGGCCATGGACGGAAATCTGCCCGGTCCGATATCGTGGGATTGCGCGCCCGACATGCCGGTTGAGTTTGCCGCGGCGGCGTTCCGGTTCGGCCACTCGATGATCCGGCAGACCTACGCCCTCAACGACGCGCACGAGGAGGAGGATATCTTCTCACCGGTCAACGCGGGATTTTCCCCGGTGGCACGGGCGCACAACCTCGACATGGCGCGGTTCTTTGGGCCACAGGCGCAACGATCCCGACCCATCAACACCAAGATCGCCGCGGACCTCATCTCTTTGCCGACGAACATCGTCGGGCGGATGCCCGGCCTGTCGGAGGCCGAGGACGCCAAGGCGCGCAACCTGGCGGACCGCAACATGCAGCGCGGTCAGCACACCTTCCATCTGCCCACCGGAGAGACCGTGGCGCAGGCCATGGGGGTTGACGTGCTCGACCCGCATCCCGACGTCGCGGACCTCGGCCTGACCGGAATGACCCCGCTGTGGTTCTACATCCTGTGGGAAGCGGAGAATACCGGCGGGCGCCTTGGAGCGGTCGGCGGAATGCTTGTCGCGGGGACGATCCTGAACCTGATGCTGCGTGACAAGATGTCGATCCTGCACACCGAGGAGGCCGCGCGCGCCGTTGCCTGAGTGATGAAACCATTGGTAGTATGGCCGCGCGGACGCTCCGTGCGGCCATTGCGCTTCCGCAAGGGCACCTTTCGCCGCAACTGCGAAAAAAATGTTATGCCGCAGTGCAGAAACATCTTGATTTGCTGCGGTGCAGCATGTATCTGTTTGTCAGCCGATGAGGAAGTTCGGCCCGATGGTCGGGCAGACCTCTCGACACCGACAAAGCGACCAATGGAGAATATCATGACCAACAAGAGCCAAGACTTCACCAAGTACATGACCGACATGATGGGGTCTTTCCCCGTCGACACGTCCGCGATGTCCGAAGCCTTCAAGACGCAGGCCGCCTTCGCCGAGAAGATGTCCAAGGTCGCTCTGCAGGCCGCCGAGCAGTCCGCCGAGATTTCGCACAAGTGGACCCGTGAGACCCTGTCGAAGATGGCACCCGTCACTTCGATCAAGGACGAGCCGGCCGACTACGCCAAGTCCATGACCGATTTCGCCTCGGCCTCCGCCGAAGTCGCGACCGAGAACATGGCCGCCTTCGCCGAGATCGCCAAGAAGGTTCAGATGGAAACCGTTGAGCTGATGATGGCTGCCGGCAAGGAAGCCCAGGAAGACGCGACTTCCGCCGTCAAGAAGGCCACTGCCGAAGCCACGACGGCGACGAAGAAAGCCGCTTCCGCCAAGTAAGGCGTCAAGCGATCGCTGAATTCGAGGGGCGGAGCCGCAAGGTTCCGCCCTTTTCGTTTGCGCTTTGCGAATGTGTCGCTACGCTTCTCTGCACTGCAACATCGGGGAGGCAGGAGATGTCGGACGCAACGAAGACGCTGCTGATCAAGCGCTATGCCAGCCGGCGGCTCTACAACACCGAGACCAGCGACTATGTCACGCTGGAGGATATCGCCGGGTTCATCCGCGCCGGTCGAGAGGTGCAGATCGTCGATCTGAAATCGGGCGATGACCTGACCCGATCCTATCTGCTCCAGATCATTGCGGAACATGAATCCAAGGGGGAATCCGTTCTCCCGTTGGGCGTGCTGACCGACCTCGTCCGCAGCTATACCGGGACGGCGCAATCGGTCGTTCCCGAATTCCTGGCCTCCAGCTTCGAGATGCTACGCTCCGGCCAATCGAAGATGGTCGAGAACATGACGGCCATAAACCCGATGTCGCAAATGCCCGGCTTCAAGGCGATGCAGGAAAGTCAGGCGGCCTTTTTCAAGGCGATGACCGGCGGCCGCTTCCCCGAAACGATTTTGCCCGAAGGCCAGGAAGCCGAGCAACCCGCCGGCGAAAGCCAGTCTAAAGAAGAGCTGGACGCGATCCGCAAGCAGTTGGCGGATATGCAGGCCATGCTTGCGAAGATGAACAAGTAGGGACGGTGCCGTCCCGATGGCCGATCGGCCGCCGGGACGTGGTCGCGACCGGGCCCTAGGGTGCCGGAACGTATCGCTCCAGCAGCAGCCGTACGGACCCTTCGCTGTCGTCGATCAGTCGCACGCCCAGCGTATAGCGCCCCGGCAACAGACGGGTGGCCAGAAAACTGTCCAGCCCGTCCGGCCCGTCGTCGTTTTCCCCGATGCGGCGTCCCACTCGGTCGAACAGCGTCACTGCCGGGTCCGTCCCGTTTCCGATCGCTTCGGTTAGGACAAGCCCGCCACTCGGCAGATCGAAGCTGAACCAGACGGTATCGCCGCTGGCCGCGACGTCCCGCAGCATGGCTGTCTCCAGCGCGCCCAGATCGGTCACGGTCACGCTGTCTGCCGCCGTCGGCGCGAATTCCGCGGCGTTCAAGCGGCGCAGCCGATCCGCCGCAGGATCGAAGGCTTCGACGCCAACGTCCATCGCGTTGCCGGTCCCGTTCAGATCCTCGATCTCGATGCAGTAATCGCCCGGTTGCAGGGTTTGCGTCATGTCGATCCGCGCATTCAACCCATCGTGATCGTCGTTTTCGCCCAACACGGTCCCGCGCGCGTCCAGAAGCCGGATCAGCGGGTCGCCCGTTTCGCTGTCGGCGAAGACGGAAATCGGTGACGGTTCGGTGAGGGAGAAGCCAAGGGCGGGCACCTCCTCGACGGTCAGGTTCGCGCTCATGTCGCCGGTCAGGTCCGACAGGCCCAGCCCGTTGCCCAGCCGTGCCATTCCCGGTTCGAAACACGCGGCCCCGGTGCCTGCCGTTTCGGGCGTGATCGCCGGTGTCGACGGAGCAGGGGCCGGGGTATCGTCGCCGAAGGCCGCCGCCGTTCCGATGCGGACGGAAACGTCGGTGATGCCGGATTCGTAGCTGCGCGCGGCCAGACAATAAGTGCCCGCCGGCAACGACGACGTGATGCGGCTGGCAAAATCGTCGCCCGAGTCGTCGTCTGCGGCCACCTCGGTCCCGTCTGCAGCGTAGACCGAGATGTAGGGGTCACCGGACGGCACGGCAGAGACTTCGATGCGCACATCCGTCTGATCCGACAGGGTGAACATGCGCACCAGATGTCCGGCGATGGGCACTTGGCCGTCCGCGTCGAACACCTCGTCCGCTGCGGCAAGGTCGGAGGCGGCTTCGTCCCCGCCGACCCAATCGCCAACGACGCTGATGCCGCCGCAGATGGGCGCCTGTGCATAGGCGGGAGCAGCGGCGGCAAGGGCCAATGCGGTCCCAGTCAAAAACAGCTTCATCGAAATCTCTCCTCGGCACATTCGAACGAAGGGTAGGCCGGGCCCCGATGCCGGGGCAACGCGAATGCGCACCGGCCCGATCCGTCAGCCGACCTCGGCAAAGACCTTGTTCAAGGCGCGGGAGAGTTTGTCGAACATCTCCTCCATCTGCGCGTCCGTCATGATGAACGGCGGGCACAGGACGATGGATTGCCCCAAGGGGCGACAGATCAGGCCGTGATCGGTGCAGGTGTTGGCGATGCGTTCGGACACCGAAAGATGCCCCTCGAACGGCGTCTTCGTGGCCTTGTCACGCACCGCTTCCAATGCGCCCATCAGGCCGCGACCGCGCCATTCGCCAATATGCTCATGCTGCGCCAGCTTGGCCAGACCGGCCTCGAACGTGGGGATCAGGTGGTTCACGTTGTTCAAAAGCCCGCCGTTCATGACCAGATCGATGGATTTGAGCGCGATGGCGCAGCCGACCGGGTGGCCCGATGCTGTGAACCCGTGGGGAAACTCTTCGATCACATCGACGGCGCGTTGCAACCGATCCGACAGTTCGGGGCCGAGGATGACGGCCCCCATGGGAAAGAAGCCGGCCGTAAGCGCCTTGGAGGAGATGATGGCGTCGGGCACGAAGCCATAGCTTTCGCAGCCCCACAGCGCCCCGGTGCGGCCGAAGCCGGTGATGACCTCGTCCGCGATGATCGGAATGCCGTGACGACGCAGCACCGGCAACATCGCGTCGAAGTAACCATCGCAGGGCGGGATCACGCCACCCGCGCCCTGAACCGGTTCGGCGAAGAAGCCGGCGATGGTGTCCGCGCCTTCGGTGGCGATCATCTGCTCCAATTCGTCGACCAGACGGGCCAGGAACTCCGCCTCGCTTTCGCCGTCGCGGCCTTCCCGCCAGTAGTGCGGGCAGGTCAGGTGCAGGAAGCCGGGAAGGGGCAGACCGAACACGGCATTGTAGGGTTTGGCCGTCATCGACGCGGAAACGGCGGTGACGCCGTGGTAGGCGTTGCCGCGCGTGATGATCTTGCGGGCCTGCGGGCGCCCCTCGGCCCCATGCAGGAACCAGAGCATCTTGACCATCGTGTCGTTCGCTTCGGACCCCGAGTTGGTGTAGAACACCTTTCCATCCTCGAACGGCGACACCTCGACCAGTTTCTCGGACAACATGACGGCCTGATCGGACATGCGCCCGAAGAACGCGTGATAGCCGGGGAAGGCGGCGTATTGCGCTTGGGCGGCTGCCGTCAGATCCGGGTGATCGAAGCCCGCGATCATGTTCCAAAGGCCTGAATTCGCGTCGAGATAGCGCGTGCCGTCGGTGTCGACGACATAGGGTCCTTCGCCATGCGTCAGAACGACCGTGCCCCGCTCCGCGATCGAAGGCAGGTCGGTGAAGCCGAAGAAGCTGTGCGCCTTGGCGCGCGCGTCCCATGAATTCGGCAGGCTGGTATCGGGCATGTTGACCTCGTGAATGGTAGCCGGACGCTACGCCCGCTGCGGTGCGTCGTCCATCGGGATTCGCCATTCCGGGCGCGACCTCCTTGCATCACTCGGATGGTAAATGATGGTCGAAACCTTTCAAAACCTTCTGACGGCGGCGCAGGGTTGAGCGGGGAGAATTTAACGATGTCGAACACGTTTTTCGGAGCGATCGCGGACGATTTCACGGGCGCGACCGACCTGGCGGCGATGCTGTCGCGGGCCGGTGTTCCCGTCACCTTGCGCATTGGGTTGCCCGAAGGCGGCGGCGACACCGCGACGGCCTTCGAGGTGATCGCGTTGAAGATCCGCACCAATCCGGTCGATGACGCCGTTGCCGAGGCGCGCGCCGCCTATCGCTGGCTGAAGGCGCAGGGGGCCCGGCGCATCTTCTGGAAATATTGCTCCACCTTCGATTCCACTCAACGGGGAAACATCGGGCCGGTCGCCGAGGCGCTGATGACCGAGATGGGCCTGGACCTTACGGTGCATTGCCCAGCGTTTCCCGAAAACGGTCGACGCGTGTTCATGGGCAATCTGTTCGTAGGCGACCAGCCCCTGCACGAAAGCCCGATGAAGGATCATCCGCTGACGCCGATGCGCGACGCGAACCTCCAACGTCTTCTGGGACCGCAGGTTCAACGTCAGACCGGGGCGGTACCGTATCCGACCGTGCGGGCGGGGGTGGCTGCCGTGCGAGACGCGTTGGAACGGCTGCAGGGTCATGTCGTGCTGGACGCGGTGGAGGATGCGGACCTTGCCACGCTGGCGCAGGCCATCCACGACATGCCGCTGATCTGCGGCGGATCGGCCATTGCCCAGCCGCTTCCGGCCCTCTGGCGCGAGGCGGGGGCGATGGGATCGCCCGGCAATACGCCCCTTCCGACGGCAGGGGGGGGGCAGATCGTGCTGTCGGGGTCTTGTTCCGCGATGACGCGCGCACAGGTGGGGACTTACCTAAAGGTCGCTGCAGGCTATCGCCTTGATCCGCTGGAACTGGCGAAGGGCGACGCGCTGAAGGACGCGCGCGCCTGGCTCGCCGCCCAGGACCCGGCCGCGCCCAAGATCGTCTTTGCGACCGCCGAACCGAAGTCGATCGCCGCCGCGCAGGAAAAGCTGGGTGTCGGGCGAGCCGGTGCGCTGGTGGAGGATGCGCTGGCGCAACTGGCCCGCGACGCCAGGGCGATGGGCATCGGGCGCATCGTCGTCGCCGGCGGCGAGACGAGCGGGGCCGTCACCCGCGCGCTGGATGTGGATCGTCTGCGCATCGGCCCGGAAATCGCTCCGGGCGTGCCCTGGTGCTTCGCCGATGGCGGTCTGGCCCTTGCACTCAAGTCGGGAAATTTCGGGGCCGAGAGCTTTTTTACCGACGCCTTTGAAATGCTGGACCACGGGGCTGCGTCCTCCGCCGCCTGACGCTAGGGTGCCGATATGAGCGACCGATCCTGTCCCAACTGCGGCGCGGCCTTGCCCGAAATTCTGGCCCATGCGCGCATGGTGAACTGCGACTTCTGCGGCACCTCCGTCGTGCTGGAGGATGAGGTTCTTCTGAACGCGGGCACGTCCGGAGAAATGGTCACTGCACCAGCCCTGATCGAAATCGGTCGCGCGGTACGACTGCCAGGGGGCGAGTTCATTGCGACGGGCCACGTGCGCTACGACTACGGTCGTGGCCATTGGGATGAATATCACGGAGCCTTGGACGGCGACGGGCTGTGGGTCTCCGTGGACGAGGGGGACGTCGTCGCACAACAGGCGATAGATGCGCCGAAGGGTGCCGACCGGGGGACGTTCAGGCTGGATGCGACCCTTGAGTTCGACGGCGTGACCTATCGCTGCACCGAGGTGTCCAATGCCACCGCCGTCGCCTTCCGCGGCCAACTGCCGGAGCCGATCGTCCTGGGCGATACACATCTGTACGCGAACTTTTCGGGGCCGGGCGGGATGCTCTTGTCCGGGGAAAGCTGGGACGGCGGATCCGCCTGGTTCGCGGGTCGGTGGATCGATCCCTTCGATATGAAACCTGCCGACGGGATCGCATCGTGACGGGAACGACGCGCGCCATCGATTGCACGAACTGCGGCGCGGGCCTGGCGGTTTTGGGGGGTGGCCGGGTCAACACGCAGGTCTGCGGCTATTGTGGTGCGTCGCTGGATGCCAACGATGCTTACCGCGTGCTGAAGGTCTGGGACGGGATGGAGCGGCCAAGCTCACCCTTCGGCCTTGGCATGACCGGCGCGATCGACGGCGTCACCTTCACTGTGATCGGCACGCTGGGCCAGCGGGAGGTTTGGGGGCGACAGGTGTGGGAATGGGTCGATCACCAGCTGTTTTCGCCCACCCACGGCTATGCCTGGCTGACGGTGGAGGACGGCCATTGCGTCCTGACCCGCAAGCTGCGCGACGGGCCGATGCACAGCTTTCTCACGTCGGCAAAGGTCGAACGGGCCGAGACGCCGCCGCGTCTGTCCTGGAAAGGAACGCGGTATCGCTACTACGCGACGACGAATTGGGAAACGACCTACGTCGAGGGGGAGTTCAACTGGCGGCCCGAACGGGGGCGCACGGGCACGACCGTCACGGTGATGTCCGACGACCCTGCGGACGGGATGCTGGCCTTCGTGGAGCCGGTGGGCGGCGCGGAGCGGGAGATCGAGCGCAGCCATCTCTGGCCCGGCGCGCAGGCCGCCTTCGGCGTCGAAGCGCCCGTGCGCGTCCATGGCCAACACCCCCTGCAGGATATCAAGGCCGCCATCGGTCCGATGATGATCGCCTGGTTCGCCGGGCTGGCGGTGGCCGCCGTGGCGCTGGGGTTTGTGGTGGTGGCGATGCAGCCGGACCCGCAGCGCCTGTTCAGCGGATCGCCCCAGGACCTGCCGCCCGAAATCGTATTCGCCGTCAGCGACACCACCCGTCCCGCGCGGGTCGAACTGTTCCACGATCTGCGCAATGCCTTCGCCGGATACGAGGTGCAACTTACGGCCCCCGACGGCACCGCACTTGCCGATACCTACCGCGAGATCAGCTATTATTCCGGCGGGTCCGGGGAAGACTCCTGGAGCGAGGGCAGTCGCAGTCAGACCCTGAACTTCGTGCCGCCCATGGCCGGGGACTACACCCTCTCGGTTGCGTCCGAGAGTGGAGGGGCCACCTCGGGTGCGTTCCGGGTCACGTTCCGCGAGGGGCGACTGAATGCCTTTTGGCTCTGGGCGGCGGCGGGTCTGTTCGGACTTTGCGCCGCGGCGATTCCCTTCTTCGGCCTTGCCAAGCGCAGTGCCCGGTGGAAGGGCTCGGACTGGTCATCGGAGGGGTAGGGACATGAATTTCGGGCGTCTCGTCATCATGGCCCTGTCGCTTGCGCTGCTGGGCGGCGCGGCCTGGGCCAGTTTCACCAGCTACGGCCTGTCGATGAGCCGGGATGTGGGTGTCGCGGCCGCGGCCCGCGGGGCCTCGATCCGCAGCGGATCGATCGGAGTGGGCGGTGTGGGTCGGCTGCGCGTGAAATGATGCAGAACATATTGAAATAGGGAGACATCCATGACCGCCTTCGACGGTATCCTCTTTTCCGAAGTCGTCTCGACGATATTCTACACGTTCTTCGGCCTCTCGCTTTTGCTGGCCTGCTGGTGGCTGATCGAATTGTTCACGCCATTCTCGCTCCGCAAGGAGTTGGAGGAGGATCAAAATACCGCCATCGCCATCGTGATGGGGGCCATGTTCATTTCCCTGGCCATCATCATCGCGGCCATCCTTCGGACCGCGTGACGCACACGACCGGGGCCCCGCGTCGCGCCCAGATCTGGCTGCTGGCGACCACGCTGGTCGTCGCGGTCGCGGGCCTGATCTACGAGTTGATCGCGGCGACCGTCTCCTCCTACCTGCTGGGGGATTCCATCCGCCAGTTCAGCTTCGTGATCGGCGTCTTCCTGTCGGCGATGGGGGTGGGGGCCTTCCTGTCACGCTACGTCGATGATGCCGTCACCGGTTTCGTACGCGCCCAGATCGGGCTGGGCCTGATCGGCGGGTTCGCGGCCCTTTTGACATTCTATACCTACGCGCAGACCGAGGCGGTGGCCCTGCCGCTGTATGGCACGCTGTTCGCGGTCGGCGCGCTCTCGGGGATGGAGATCCCGCTGCTGGCGCGCATCCTGAACCAGATCGGTGCGGGCCGCTTCCGGTTCGAGAATGTGCTGTCGTTCGACTACCTCGGGTCGCTTCTGGCCGCATTGGCCTTTCCGGTGCTGATCGTCCCGAACCTGGGGCTGATCGCGGCGGGTCTGGCGTTCGGGATGCTGAACCTGGCGGTCGCGGGCGGCACGATCTGGCTTTTCCGCGCGCGTCTTTCACGCGGTACGATGGCCGCATGGGGCGCGGCGACGGCACTGGTCGCGGCGACGTTGATGTGGTCGGGGCCGATCGCGGCGTCGGTGAACGCGACGCTTTACGACGACACGGTGATCTTCGATCGGCGCACGGAGTATCAGCAGGTTACTGTTACCCGGTTTCGCGACCGCACGCGGCTGCATCTGGATGGGGCAATCCAGTTCGATACCGCGGACGAGGCGCGCTACCACGAGTTTCTGGTCCATCCCGCCATGGCCCAGGCCCCCCGCCGCGCCCGCGTTCTGGTGCTGGGCGGGGGCGACGGGATGGCGGTGCGCGAAGTGCTGCGGTGGGACGATGTGGCGGCGGTGACCTTGGTCGATCTGGACCCGGCGGTTACGGCGCTTTTCCGCGACCGGGACGACCTTGCCGGGCTTAACGATCGTGCCTTGCGCGACGCGCGGGTGGAGGTCGTGAATGCCGACGCCTTCGTCTGGGTGCGGAATGCCGAGACGGCGTTCGACGTCGTGATCATGGATTTGCCTGACCCCAAGAATATCTCTCTGTCAAAGCTTTACACGGTAGAGTTCATGCGGCTGCTGAAGCGTCGCATGTCGGCGCAGGGCGTGCTGGTCACGCAGGCCGGATCGCCGATGTTCGCGGGCGATGCCTTCTGGATCGTGGCGCAGACGCTGGCGACCGAATGGTCGGTCACGCCGTACCGGTCTTATGTGCCAAGTTTCGGTCTGTGGGGGTTCGTGCTGGCGCGGCCCGACGGTATGGTGCCGCGCATGGCCGATTTCCCCGGCGGGCTGACGGTATTGACCCCCGACGCTTTTGCGGCCGCGCAGGTTTTCGATGGCGGGACCGGGCCGCGCGACGTGCCCGTCAATACGCTGTCCACCCATCCGTTGCCACGCGCCTATCAGGCGGGCTGGGAGGAATGGTTCCGCTGACCACGGGGCAAGATCGTCCGGCTGCTGTCGCGCGGGCAAAGGGCGGCGTCCAGCGCGTCGGCCGCCGCCGTCACATTCGCATCGCCACACATGAAGATGTCGAGGGCGGCGTAGCCATGTTCGGGCCACGTGTGGATGGTGATATGACTTTCCGCCAGCAACAGCACGCCGGTGATGCCGCCACCGTCGAAGGGGTGAAAATGGGCGGCAAGAACCGTGGCACCCGCGACCCGCGCCGCATCGCGCATCGCCGTCTGCAGCGCTTCCGCATCCAGTGCACCGCCCCAGTGTTCCAGGATCAGATGCTGGCCGATCACCTCAGCGCTCCATCGGGATGGTGACGGGACCGTCGTTGACCAGATGGACCGACATGTCGGCCCCGAACCGGCCCGTTCCGACGACGATGCCCGTGCCGCGAAGGCAGGCCACGAAGTGTTCGTAAAGATGTCGCCCGACGTCCGGCGGGGCCGCGGCGGAGAAGCCCGGTCGGTTCCCGGATGATGTGTCGGCGGCCAGGGTGAACTGGCTGACCACCAGGGCCCCACCGCCGGTGTCTAGAAGCGAGCGGTTCATCCGCCCCGCGTCATCGCGGAAGATGCGCAGCTTAGAGATGCGCCCGGCCAATGCTTCGGCATTCGCCTCGGCGTCCCCTTGCATCGCACAGATCAGAACAAGGACACCGGGGCCGGTGCGCCCGACGGTTTCGCCCGCGATTTCGACATGGGCCTGGCTGACGCGTTGGACAAGAGCCTTCACCGCGCCGCCGTCACAGCTCGCGGGCCCAGGGCGGGTTTGCCCCAGCACGGCTCACGGTGATCGCGGCTGCCGCCACGCCCAGTTCCAGCGCCGCGCTTAGATCGGTGTCCGACGGTGTGGATTTGGTCAACGCGCCGGCACGGTGCAGACCGGCCAGAAGGCCCGCGTTGAATGTGTCACCCGCGCCGACCGTGTCGATGACGTCGACCGTGGGGGCGGGGACATGGATTTCCGCGTCCTCGGTCAGGGCGCGCACGCCCTTGGCCCCTTCGGTCAGGCACAGCACCCTTGCCCCCGCGGCCAGAACGTCATCGGGTTTCATGCCCAGCCAATCCATGTCCTCGTCCGACAGCTTCACGATGTCGGCCACCGCCAGCAGCCGGTCGAGGCGGGCGCGAAACACGTCTGTGTCCTTGATGAAGCCGGGGCGGATGTTCGGGTCGATCATGATCGGCAGGTTTGCATGGCCAAGCGCCAATGCCTCGTAGGCCTGCGCGCACGGCTCCACCGCCAGGCTGATGCCGCCGATGAACAGCGCGTCCACCCCGGTCATGTCGGGCGCATCCCACGGGGCCAGCATCCTGCCTGCGGTGCCTTCGTCGTAGAAGGCATATTCCGCGTGGCCGTCCGTCAGGGTGACGAAGGCAAGCGTGGTGGGCCGGTCGCTGACGGCGGCGCGGTTTTCCACCCGGCTTTCGACCAGATCCGCGGCCAGACGCTGACCAAACAGGTCCGACGACAAACCGGTGTGCAGCGCGACGGGTGCCCCCAGACGTCCCAGGGCGATGGCGGTGTTGAACACGGCCCCACCGGTTGCGGGGTAAAATCCGGGCCCGTCCGCCGTGTCGCGGGGCAGCATGTCGATCAGGGCCTCGCCCGCGCAAAGGATCATCGGCGTCTCTCCTGTTTTGGCGATCTGCTAGCGCGGAAGGACCCAAAGGGCCAGCGGGGACCGTCGCCTATTGCGCACCGTAGAGCGCCAGCGCGATCCCCGCCACGATAAGCGCGGCGATAACGGCCAACGCGATCTTGATCTTGGAGTACGGGCGTTCGCCCTGAACCCGGCCCGTCTGACCGTTGACGACGAAGCGATAGCTTTCGCCGCCGTACTTGTAGGCCGCGACCCAGACCGGCAGCAGGACATGCTTGAAGGTCACGTCCGACATGGCGGTGTCGATCCGGCTGATCCGTTGCTGGTCGCCGCCGATGTCCATGCGCACGTCCCGCGCGATCACCGCGTCCATTCGCGCCCGTGCCTCGACCAGCCCGGCCTCCAGATCGACGCGGTAGGCCTCGGCCCGGAACCCGGCAAGGTATTGCGGGGTATAGGGGGCCAGACCCGACAGATCCCACGGTTCCAACGCGTCGGTATGCGCCTTGGGCAGGGAGGTTGAGGCCAGGATCACCACGTCGTCAAAAAACCGCCGAACCCGGCCCGACCGGGGCGTCCAGCGGACCTTGGGCACCTGAACGCGCGTGGGTTTGCCGTCGCGCATAACGGTCTGCGTGACGTAGTAGACATCCCCCCGATGCCCTGAATACCGGCTGTCGGTCTGGGCATCGAAGGTCCAGAACGGGACATAGATGCCGGACATCTTCTGCCCCTTGCGGGCATATTTCTGAAGACCGTTGGGTGCGAACCACAGGTTGCCCAGCCAGTCGTCCATCGCCTTGTGCGCCTGTGCCTCCTGCAAATCGAACGGCAGGACGGCGGCGGGTTTGATGTGGCGGTTGGTGCCGGTTCCCGTGACCACGGGTGTGGCGCAGAACGGGCATTCGGCGGCATGGATTGCCGGGTCGAATTCCACCTGGGCGCCGCAATTCGGACAATTGAGGACGCGCGTTTCCTCCTGAACGGCGGCATCGGCGTTCAGGCCTCGGTCGATCGCGATTTCGCGTATCGTGTCGCCACCGCGCGACAGCGGCGTGACGTTTCCGCAATGGTCGCACAGCATCGCGTCGCGGCCCGGATCGAACCGCATGTCGCCGCCGCAGGCATCGCAGGGAAAGCGGTGTTCCTCGGTCTTTGGGATTTCGGGCGGACGCTCAGCTTCGGTAAGGGGAACGGTGGGCAGTTTCACAAGAACCTCTGCAACGCTTTGGGGGCCATGATGCGCAGGGCGTTGTCACGCAACCGGTAATGTCGCCAGATATGATAGGCCGCGTGGAAGGCAACGATCACACCTAGGCCGTAGAATTCCACTGTGTGCAACGTGCCGACCCATTGGTTCGCATCCGGCAGGCCCAGCGGCGGGGCAATGGGCAGGATGGTGCCGGCGAACAGGACGCGACTGGCCGTCAGACCCAGCAAGAAACCCGTGACCGCCACGCCGAACAGCCCCCAGACGATGGTGAGATGCAGGGGCCGGTGAATGGCCCGTGCGACGCCGCGCAGCTTGGGACCGGGGCGCGACGCAAGTCCGAGATAGATCAGCGAGACCGTCCAGCCCAGGCACATCGCCACGAAGACGAGCCCGAAGATCGAGTGCAGTTTGACCGCCCAATTGCCCCAGGCGGCGACGTCGCCGGGCTGCACCAGCAGGAACCAAACGAACAGCGGCAGCATCGACCAATGCAGGGTCTTGAGCCAGGTGCGGCGGGTGGGCAGCTGCATATGCACGCAAGGCGGGGGTCTAGACCCCCGCACCCCCCAAGGTATGTCCGGCCAGAAGAAAATGGCGTTTCATCGGCCCCCTTTCGTAAAGACCCTCTGCCCAAGCCGTCGCAGTGGGGCGAACCCCGCGGTCGATGGCCAGCAGACATCCCGAAACCGAAATCGACCCGGCCGTCTTTGCATCGCGTTCGGCGGCGGCCCGGAAGATCGTGGAAATGGTGTTTCCGGCGACGGCAATTGTACCAGTCCGGACGACGCAATCGAAGGCAGCCACGCGGTGCATCAGACGCCCGGCGGCGGGGGCGGGGGCATCACGGTGAAAAGCTGGGCCAGTTCGTCCACGTCATCGGCTGTTTTCCAGCCATCCTGACCTTGGGTCCAGACGTGGGTTTCGCGCGTGACTTCCCCGTCGGTGACCATCCGGCCCAGCCGCGCCTTGGAGAATGGACCCTTGGTCTGGCCGCCTTCCGCGATGTGCCAGACATGTTCCACGGGCGGGGGCGGGGGGGCTGGTGCCTGCTGTTGTGGACGGGCCCCCCAGGGACCGGCCTGCATCATGTTGCCCATCGCCATGCCCATACCGGCCCCCAGACCCATGCCCATGCCACCGCCCGGTTGCTCTGCGGCGGCCTGCATCGCCTCGGCGGTGGCGTATTGCTGATACTTGTTCAGATCGCCCAGCACGCCCATCGACGTGCGCTTATCCAACGCCTCCTCCACCGCGGGCGGCAGGGAGATGTTCTCGATGTAGAGCTCCGGCACGGTCAGCCCGTAGTCCTGGATCGTCGCGGAAATCTGATCGGCGACGATCTTGCCCAGATCATCGGTGTTCGCCGCCATGTCCAGCACGGGGATGCGCGACCCGGCCAATGCGCGGGACGCCGATTGCACGATCATGTTGCGGATCTGGAACTGGATCTCGTCGCGGGTAAACTCGCCGTCGGTGCCGACGATCTCGGTCAGGAACTTGCCGGGGTCGCCGACCTTGATCGTGTAGGTGCCGAAGGCGCGCAGACGAACGGGGCCGAATTCCGGATCGCGCAGGGTGATCGGATTCTTGGTGCCCCATTTCAGGTCCGTCATCCGGGTGGTGGAGACGAAATAGATCTCGGATTTGAAAGGCGATTTGAAGCCGTGATCCCAATGCTGCAACGTCGTCATGATGGGCATGTTGTTGGTTTCCAACATGTACAGACCTGGCATGAAAACATCGGCCAGCTGGCCTTCGTGGATGAAGACCGCCGCCTGTCCTTCGCGGACCGTCAGCTTGGCACCGTATTTGATCTCATGGCCGTGACGCTCGAACCGGTAGACCAGCGTGTCGCGGGTGTCGTCGGTCCATTCGATGACGTCGATGAATTGGCCGGAAAGGAAATCGAGGATGGACATGGATGGCTCCCTGAGAAATGCCTGTGCCGTCCTGGGACGGTCGAAATCAATAGAACACCTATGCGCGCGCAGGCGTCAGTTGTAGGGGCGCGGCATCGCCACGCGGTCAGACCGGGCCCGATCCGAGCAGATCAGATGCGATCCGGGCGACGATCGGGCGTGCCTCCTCGGCGGTCATCCCGATACGCAGCCGACTGTCGTAGAGCATCGTCAGGAGAAGCTCGTCGTGGCGGGTCAGCAAGGCGAATTCCTCGTCGTCATTGAAGATCGAAGGACGCACCGCAGGATTGTCGTTCGCAAGCCCCAGGCCCTGAGCGATTTCCTCGTGATAGCATGATTGACGGAAAAGATCGGGATGTTCGGCGCGCACGAAGGCGATGGCCGAGACGTAGGCGTTGGGTCGGTCCGACGACGAAGACGCGTAGACCGCGCAATAGGTGGAGCGGCCGAGCGACGTAATCTCCCGCACGGTCTGTTTGGTCAGACCGGGTTCCGCGGCACGGATCTGGGGGCCGAGGCTGCGCTGTTCGTCAATGGTCGCCACGAAGATGTGGTAGTTTCCGCCCGATCCTACGACGCTGATGGGATGGCCGGTCGCGCGCCGCAGACGACTGACATAGGCAAGGATGCGAAGCCGGTCGGCGCGCTGTATTTCCTCGGACACCGAGGGGCTGAAATGGATCTGGACGCGGACGGGTCGATCCCACCGTCGCAACTCCGCCCGGCTTTGACGTGCGATATAGCGCCCGCCGACCTGCGTGTATTCCGAGAACAGCGCGATCCGCTCGAAGTTCCGGGCCAGATCGGCGGCTGAATATCCGACATTCGTCCCGATATCCTGCCGCAGCAGACCCTCGCCCTGAAGCCGGGTCTGCAGGCGCGCATAGAAAAGCGCCAGAGACCTGCTTTCGTCGGACGCGCTGCGGCTGGACGTGGCGACAGCGGGGCTGGGCGGTGGGCGGACGGTCGGCACACCGACCGACCCACCTTGTGGCACGGCACCCGTCTGACAGGCTGCGACGGCAGCCGACAGGACGATCGCCGCAAGGGTCCGAAGCATCCGCATCAGGGGGCGGGAACCGACGTGCCGGTCGTGGTGCCGACCCCGTCCTTGCGCGCGGTGGCCGAGGCCAGCGTTTCGCGCAGTTCCTTTTCCATGATCGTAAGTTCCTTTTCAGCCTCGGCGCGGCGCGCCTTGCCTTCATCGGCGATTTGCAGGCTTTCGTTGATGGTGGCGACCAGATCCTCGTTGGCCTGACGCACAGCCTCGATGTCGAAGACGCCGCGCTCCATCTCGATGCGTACGACGGAGTTGGCCTCCCGCAGGTTCTTCGCGTTCGCCTTCAGCAAATCATTGGTCAGGTCGTTTGCATCGCGCACCGCCTCCGCCGCTTCACGTGAACGTTGGATCGTAACGGCCTGTGCCAGCTGAGTTTCCCAAAGCGGGACGGTGTTGACCAGGGTGGAGTTGATCTTGGTGACCAGGCTCTTGTCGTTTTCCTGAACCAGGCGGATCGACGGCAGCGATTGCATCGTGACCTGTCGCGTCAGTTTCAGGTCGTGGACCCGGCGCTCCAGATCGTCACGCGCGGCGCGCAGGTCGCGCAGCTCCTGACTGCCGATCATCTTGTCGTCGTCGGGCAGGGCCGCGATCTCGGCTTCCTTGGCGGGAATGGCCGTTGCGTCCAGATCGGCGATCTTGGCCTCACCGGCAGCAATATAGAGGCCCAGTTCCTCGTAGAAATCGAGGGTCTTTTCATAGAGCTTGTCGAGTGACTTGATGTCCTTGAGCAATACATGCTCGTGCTTGAGCAGGTCGTCGGTCACCTTGTCGATCTGGCCCTGAACGGTCTCGAACTTGGAGATGAAGTTGGAGAAGGGGGCCGCCCGGCCCAGCAGCTTTTCCCACCAGGACCGTTTGCGCCGCACGTCCAGTTCCGACACCGAAAATCCGCGAATGGTCGATACGATATTGCGCAGACTGTCGCCTGCGGGGCCGACGTCCTTGTTTTTCACATCCGCCAGCATGGCCTGCGAAATCTGCTGCAATTCGGCCTGCGCGGCGGATCCGAAGCTGATGATCGACTGGGTGTTGATCATGTCCAGCTCGGCCATGCGGGTGCGAATTTCCTCGGCCACGGGGGCGGGGGCTTTTTCCAGCGGCACGATTGCCGTGCCCGGCTCTGGCAGGGTGACGGCCGCGATCTGGTCGACTTCCGCCGTGTCCTGGGCGGCCTTCTGGCGGGTGGCGGTATCCATAATTTACTCTCCCGTTGGCAGGCCGTCTGCTTTGAGACGGTCCCGCAAGACTTCGATTTCGACATCCAGATCGGTGCGGTCGGACAGCAGCAGGGTTTCCCGCTTGGCATCGAACCCTCGCTCCAGATCGTCGAGCAGCTTGAAATAATCGGCTTTGGCGGCGGGGTCGCGGCTGACGGCATAGATATCGGCGAACTTCACCGTCGCGTCGCGGGCCCCCATCAGATAGACGCCCAGGAACTTGCGCGCCGACGTCAGGTCGCGGGGGTCGTCTTCCACCGTGCGGAACATGGCGCGGGCCTTGCCGGACAGGCGTTCGACGCGGGCCGTCGCCTCCCGGTCCTTGGCACGCAGGACCGCGTCGTTCATCGCCGTGACATGACGCTCCGCCTCCTCGATCGACCGGGCCACACGCTCGGTCTGGAAGGCATCCACGCCCTCCATTCCCTTGTCGGACATCGGGTCGATGCCGAAGCTGACGATGTGAAGGGCCGCCGCCACCAGGCCATAGACCGCCCCGGCCGGGCCGATTCCGGCGGCGAACATCACACCGATACCCAGCACGACCGCGCCGAATATCTTGCGCGGAAGGGCGGGGCGGCGTGCGATGCGACGCTCGGCCCAGGCCGCTTCTGCCTTGAGCCCCTCGCGCGTCAGAAGCGCCCCGCAGAAGATCGCGGCACCCGCGGCGATGCTGCCGGCAAGGCCGAGCGCGCCATCGGCGAAAAACGCGGTGATGACCGGCAGGATCGCCAGTGCCATCAGGATGGTCGTGCGGGCCTGTCCCCTGAGCGGTGATCTGAGATGCGGGGCGGGCGCGGCGATGGTGCCGGGCATCCCCGATTTGCCCTGAGGGCTGTGCTTGCCGCCATAGCGCTGCGCCATTGCTCAGAGACCCCCGCCCGAAAGCACGCCGACGCCCGCCAGCGCCACGAGCACGGCCAACGCCGCGAAGGCGGTCTTCTGCAATCCAGGTGAGCCCATGCTGCCCGTTCCCTCAGTTCCCTATCGTCACCCTATGACAGATGCGCAGTGCACCGCCAGTGTCACCGGCGAAATCCTGCCTTAGCCCTTCGTCTTGAAAAGCTGGTCCTGCGCGGCCTTGTCCTGGCGAAAATCGCCCCGCTTTTCCGCCGCCAGTGCCCGCCCGGCGATAACCCCCGGCCGCGATCCGACATCGGCGAGCCAGCGCGCCAGGTTCGGTTTGTCGTCCAGCGTCTGCTGCTGCCCTTTCCAGAGCGAGGTCCAGCCCCAAAGGCTCATGTCCGCGATGGAGAAGAAATCGCCGGCGACATAGCGCGTGGCAGCCAGTTGACGGTCCAACACCCCGTAAAGGCGCGCCACCTCCGAACGGTAACGGTCCTTGGCATAGGGCAGGTCGTTGGGCGGATCCATCGCCGGGGCGTATTTCAGGAAATGATGCGCCTGACCGGCCATCGGTCCGACGCCGCCCATCTGCCACATCAGCCATTGGTCCACGGCGATGCGCTCGCGTTCCGTGCTTCCACCGAACCGACCGGTCTTGCGCGCCAGATACTGCAGGATCGCGCCGCTTTCGAAGATGGCGATCGGCGCGCCGTCCGGGCCATCGGGGTCGACGATAGCGGGCATGCGATTGTTCGGGCTGATCTTCAGGAAATCGGGTGCGAACTGGTCGCCCGCGCCGATGTCGATCAGGTGCAGAGTGTAGGGCAAGTCGAATTCATGCAGCGCGATGGACACTTTCCAGCCGTTCGGCGTGGGCCAGAAGTAGAGGTCGATGGGCTGGGTCATGGGGCGCTCCGTCATTAGGTCGCTTTACCCTTTGCCACGGCGGGGCGCGATGCAAGGCATCACCCTTTCGTGCGCGGCGACACTGCCCACCTTGACCGGTGCACGCCCGCGCGATACGCCGCGAGCCGAGGGGATTTGAACCAGCTTGCGGCCCTCGGAGACGTCCGGTCTCGAATTCCGCTAAAGAGGTCCGGGGCGCCTCGCGCCTTCCTCCGAACATCTGGTGTCACGTCCAAGCCCCCCAAGGAGGCCGCCATGAAAGATACCTCGCCCAAATCCCGCAAACCGCGCACCAACGCGGTGCACGCCGGCACCCGCCGCAGCCAGTATGGCGAAGTGTCCGAGGCGATGTTCCTGACCCAAGGCTTCGTCTATCCCACCGCCGAAGCCGCCGAGGAGCGGTTTTTGAACGCCGGGCGCGATGACTTCATCTACGCCCGGTACGGCAATCCGACCGTCGCGATGTTCGAAGATCGCATTGCGGCGCTGGAAGCGACCGAAGATGCCTTTGCCTGCGCGTCCGGGATGGCGGCGGTGAACGGCGCGATGATGTCCATCCTGCGCGCCGGCGACCATGTGGTCGCGGCCCGCGCGTTGTTCGGGTCGTGTCTTTATATTCTGGAAGAGGTGCTGACGCGGTTCGGGGTCGAGGTGACGCTGATCGACGGCACCGACCTGTCGGCCTGGCAGGCCGCGCTGCGCCCCGACACCAAGGTCGCCTTCTTCGAGACAATCTCAAACCCGACGCTGGAGGTTATCGACATCGCCGGTGTCGCCGACCTGGCCCATGCCGTCGGCGCGCTGGTCGTGGTGGATAACGTCTTCGCCACGCCCACCTACAGCCGGGCGCTCGAACTGGGGGCCGACGTCATCGTCTATTCGACCACCAAGCACATCGACGGGCAGGGTCGCTGTTTGGGCGGTGTGATCTGCGGCAAACAGGATTTCATTCGCGGCACGGTCGAGCCCTATCTCAAGCATACGGGCGGAAGCATGTCGCCTTTCAACGCCTGGGTGATGCTCAAGGGGCTGGAACATCTGGACCTGCGTGTCCATGCCCAGACCGAGACGGCCACGCGCCTTGCCGCGAACCTGACCGATCACCCCAAGCTGACCCGCGTTCTCTATCCCCACGATCCGCGTCACCCGCAGCACGACCTTGCCTGTCGCCAGATGGACGCGGGCGGTACGGTGCTGTCGTTCGAGGTCGCCGGCGGGCGGGAGGGGGCGAACCGCTTCCTCAACGCGCTGGATATCGTCATCATTTCCAACAATCTGGGGGATGCGAAGACGATCGCGACCCCCCCCTACAGCACCACGCATCAGCGGTTGTCCGAGGACCGGAAAGCCACCCTTGGCATCACGCCCGGCCTGATCCGGCTGTCGTGCGGGTTGGAGGATACCGACGATCTGATCGACGACATCCTGACCGCGCTCGACGCCGTCTGAGAGGCGACGATGCGCGAAATGCGATCCGCGCGCGACGATGACCTGCCCGCGCTGATCGACGACGTCGCACGGGCGGGCCGTTTTGCCCGGCATGTGGTCGTATAGAGGTCTTCTGATGTCGCGGAACGGCCTTGCTATTGTGAAAAAACATACCATCTTGACGGCCTGAGCGAGAACCGAAGGGAGGGGCGCATGACCGTCCATCAACCGGATATTGAACGCCACCCGACCGAAGCCGAAGCCAAGGAAGCACTTGCGCTGCTTCAGCGCTATGCCAAGACCGACCCGTCAGCGGCGGTCGCTCTGTACCCCGAAATGTCGAACGTCTATCCCGTCCACGTCTCGGACGAGGCATATCGCGCGACGCTGCCCGATCTTCAGAACGGACCGGCCAGCCTGATCCGCGGCGCGGACCGCCGGATCGAGCATGTGGGCATCTCCAACTTTCGCCTTCCGATGCAAATCGCCACGCGCAGCGGCGTGCAAGCCGTGCAGGTCTCGGTCACCGGTACCGTCAGTCTGGAGGCCGGGAAGAAGGGCATCAACATGTCGCGGATCATGCGCAGCTTCTATGCGCATGCCGACGCACACATGGGTTTCGACGTGGCCGAGGCCGCGCTTGACGATTATCTGACCGACCTGGCGGCGTTCGATGCCCGCCTGCTGCTGTCCTTTTCCCTGCCTCTGCGCGTCGAAAGTCTGCGGTCCGGCCTGACTGGTTGGCAATATTACGATATCTCGATGGAAGTCGTGCAATCGTGCGGGGTGCGCCGCCGGGTCCTGCATCTGGACTATGTCTATTCGTCGACATGCCCCTGTTCGCTTGAACTTTCCGAACATGCCCGGCGGACGCGGGGACAACTGGCGACGCCGCATTCGCAACGCTCGGTCGCCCGCCTGTCGGCCGAGGTGACGGGCGCTGTCGCGTTCGAGGATCTGATCGACATGTGCCGGCTGGCTGTGCCGACGGAAACGCAGGTCATGGTCAAACGCGAAGACGAACAGGCCTTTGCGGAGTTGAACGCCGCCAATCCGATCTTCGTGGAGGATGCCGCCCGCCTGTTCGCGCAAGGGTTGGAGGCCATCACCGGCGTCGGCGATTTCCGCGTTGTTGCCAGTCATCAGGAAAGCCTGCACAGCCATGATGCTGTCTCGGTCCTGACCCAGGGTGACCTTTTCGCGACCGAAACTCTGGAACCCCGTCTGTTCGGAACACTCGTCCACGCGGGCTAAGTCTTGCGTCACGGCCGGACCTCTGCCACCGTGACGGCAGGGGTCGCGCACACCCCGTCTCAGGCACATTGCCCAAGTCGCGCATCCATGAACCGTTCAATCGGAGGATGCCCCTTGGCTCATTTGTTCATCACCCCACATGCCCTTGCCGCCTGTCTTCACAAGGCCGACGCGCCGCAGATCATCGACCTGTGCGACGCGGAGGATGCCGCCGCCGACGCGCGCCGCATTCCGGGTGCCATACCTCTGGCTCTGGCAGACCTCGAAAGGTCCGATCTCGCCGCCGGATCCTTCGTCTGCATTTGTCAAAAAGGGGGCAAGCTCAGCCAGTTGGGCGCGGCGATCCTCCGGGATCGGGGGGCCACCGCGTCGGCGCTGTTCGGCGGCCACCTGGCCTGGGTTGCGGACGATCTGCCATTGACGTCCGCCGACGCCTTGGCGGCGCGGTGGGTCATGCCGACGGATCCAGATTGGGCCGAACTGGCGGCGCTTTGGGTTCTGCGGCGCCTGATCGATCGCCGGGTGCCAGTCATGCCGGTGACCCGCGATTGGCTGGACAAGGCCGCCGAGGTCTGGGGCGCGCGGGTCGTCCCGTCGAACGTCGGTCACCTGACCCGGCTTGCGAACCTGACGTTCCCCATCCCGCCGCATCTGACCGATGGGCCGGATCGCATGGTCGCCGGACGGCTGACGCATGTCACCTCGCCGGTGCAGGCGCTCGACCTCGTCGACGATTGGCTGGCCGGGCAGGACACCGCCCTGGACGTGTCGGTATGAGGGCGGATCACGCGCGCCTGCCCGACTGGTCTGCGATGATCCGGGCCTTCGGTCGGATCGGCCTGTTATCTTTTGGGGGACCGGTGGCTCAGATCGCATTGATGCACCGCGAGCTGGTAGAGGAGCGCGCTTGGCTCGACGAGGAGACGTATCTTCGCGGTTTGGGGTTTTGCACGCTCTTGCCGGGACCGGAGGCGATGCAGCTGGCCACCTTTGCGGGTTGGCGTCTGCGCGGCACTGCCGGGGGGCTGTTGGCGGGTCTCCTTTTCGTCGTGCCCGGCGCGGTGATCATGGTGGCGCTTGCCGCGCTATACTTGTCCTACGGCCGACTGCCGTTAGTCGAAGCGGCGTTTTTGGGGATCAAGGCGGCAGCGCTGGCCATCGTGGCGGGGGCGCTGTGGAAACTGCGCGCCAAGGCGCTGCGGGGGCCGCTTGCCATCGCGGTCGCCATCGCCGCCTTCGCCGCGCTGTTCTTTCTTGCGGTTCCGTTCTGGGCCGTTCTGCTGGCCGCACTTGCGACCGGGGCCCTGCGCGGCGGGGACGGGGATACAAGTGTCGCCCCCCTCAAACCGGCCAAGACGCTGCGGACGGTTGCGACATGGCTGGCAATCTGGTGGGTGCCGCTGCTGGCGCTTTTGCTGCTGGCACCCGGGTCGGTCCCGGCACAGGCGGGTCTGTTCTTCAGCTGGCTTGCCACCGTCAGCTTCGGCGGTGCCTACGCCGTCTTGGCCGCGCTGGCGCAGACGGCCGTGGACATGCATGGCTGGCTCACCCCGGAAGAGATGGTCGACGGTTTGGGCCTGGCCGAAACGACGCCCGGCCCGTTGATCCTGGTGACCGTTTTCACCGGTTGGCTGGGCGGGGCGCAGGTGGGCATCGGCACGGCGGTCGCCACCGCTCTGGTCACGCTGTGGGCGACGTTCGCGCCTTGCTTCCTGTGGATTTTCGCCGGGGCCCCGCATCTGGAGCGGTTGACGGCGAACCCCCGTCTGCGCGGCGCGCTCAACATGGTTTCGGCGGCCGTGGCGGGGGTGATCGCGAACCTGTCGATCTGGTTCGCCGTACATATCCTGTTCATCCGGGTGTCCGACGGCACGCCGCCTTGGCCAGATCCGACATCGCTCGACCCCAAGGCGCTGGCTTTGGCCATCTTCGCTTTTGGCTGGCTGCTGATCCTGAAGCGCGGCCTGTTTGAGACGCTCGCCCTCGCCGCATGCGGCGGGGCGGCGTTGCACCTGATCTAGGCCGCGCCGCGCACCGCGTCGGCCACGTCGTCAACGACACGGTTGAGCAGCCCGTCATCTTCGCATTCGGCCATCACCCGGATCAGGGGTTCCGTCCCCGACGCCCGGATCAGCAGGCGACCGGTCCCGTTCAACTGCGTCTCGGCCTGGGTGATGGCGCGGCGCACGGCCGGCGCGTCCAGCGGCGTGATCCCATCGGCATAGCGCACGTTTTCCAAGCGTTGCGGCACGGGGGTGAAGCTGTGCATCAGATCGGCGGCGGGTTTGCCGGTGCGCACCATTTCCGCCAGGAACTGCAACCCCGCGATCAGACCGTCACCGGTGGTCGCGTGATCGGTCATCACGATATGTCCCGATTGTTCGCCGCCCAAGTTGAAGCCGCCGGCGCGCATCGCCTCTACCACATGGCGATCGCCGACCTTGGTGCGCAGAAGTGTGATGTCGGCCGATGCCAGATACCGCTCCAACCCCAGGTTCGACATGACCGTCGCCACCAGGGTCGCGCCCTTCAGCCGCCCCTCGGCGGCCCATCGATGCGCGAAGAGCGCCATCAGCTGATCGCCGTCCGCGACGCGGCCTTCGGCGTCCAGGATCATCACCCGGTCCGCGTCCCCATCGAGTGAAATTCCCACATCCGCGCCATGGGCGACCACGGCCTGCGCGCAGGTGTCGGTATGGGTGGAGCCGCAGTCGTCGTTGATGTTGCGCCCGTTGGGCGATACCCCGACGGCGAACACGGTCGCGCCAAGCTCCGACAGAACGTCTGGTGCCGCGCGATACGCGGCCCCGTTGGCGCAGTCGATGACGACCTTCAGCCCCTCGAGAGACATGCCCGGCGGAATCGTCGTTTTCGCATATTCCACGTAGCGCCCGCGTCCGTCGTCGATGCGCTTGGCCCGCCCGATATTGGGGGCATCCGCAAGGCGCACGCCGTCGGTGACCATGCGTTCGATCTCCGCCTCGGCCTCGTCACTCAACTTGAAGCCGTCGGGGCCGAAGAACTTGATGCCATTGTCGTCCGCCGGGTTATGACTGGCCGAGATCATCACGCCCAGGTCCGCCCGCATCGACCGCGCCAGCAGGCCCACCGCGGGCGTCGGCACCGGGCCCAGCAGCAGCACGTTCATGCCCGTCGACGTCAGCCCCGCCGTTAGCGCGTTTTCCAGCATATAGCCGGACAATCGCGTGTCCTTGCCGATGACGACGCGGTGCGCGGCCTGTCCCGCGCCCTCGCGCCGGAAATAGCGCCCCGCGGCGGCCCCCAGGCGCAGCGCCATCTCGGCGGTCATGTTGCCGGCGTTTGCCCGGCCGCGCACGCCATCAGTTCCAAACAGGCCCATCGGATCCCCCCGTCTCGCGCCAGAGCGCCAATCCCTGTGCCACCATATCCACATCATGGACACGGTGCATTTGCACGCCTTGTGCCACAGCGGCCAGCGTCACCGCCAGCGTCCCCGCTGCGCGATCTTCCGCCCGATCTGCGCCGCCGATTTCACCGATGAAACGTTTGCGCGACGCCCCCAGAAGGAGAGGCAGGCCAAGGCCGTGAAACACGGCGATCCTGCGCAACAGGTCGAGGTTGTGCGCCTTGGTCTTGCCGAAGCCGATACCGGGGTCGACCACGATACGGTCGCGCGAAATTCCTGCCGCTTCCGCCTTTGCCACCCGGTCCGCCAGCGCGTCGTACACGTCCAGCGCCACATCGTCGTAGCTCGGGTCGTTCTGCATCGTTTGGGGCGCGCCTTGGGCATGCATCAGGCAGACCGGCACACCGGACGCCGCCACCAGTCCGGCCATCGCCGGATCGAACGTCAGGGCCGACACGTCGTTGACCAGCACCGCGCCGGCATCCAGCGCGGCCCGCGCCACGCTGGCCTTGCGGGTATCGATCGACAGCGGCGTCCCGACCAGCGCCGCGATGACCGGGGTCACGCGGGCGATCTCCGTCGTCTCGTCCACATCCGCGGCACCGGGGCGCGTGCTCTCACCGCCCACATCGACGATATCGGCGCGGGCCATTGCGGCGGCCTGTGATGCGGCCGCGTCTGGGCGCATGAACCGACCGCCGTCGGAAAAGCTGTCGGGCGTCACGTTCAGGATGCCCATAATCGATGGCCGGGTCATCGGGACACCGGCGATCGAGGCGCGCGACGCGATCAAGGGGGCCAGAGCCGCCTGAGGAACCTCGGCCACCGGAACCGTCCGGGTCGGGCGTCCGCGTTCCAGAACCTCCACCGCGTCGAACCGCATCCATCCGCCGGCCAGACGCGGCCCGGTGGCATGGGCGTGGGGCAGGGGCCGCAGGTATTGCATCAGATCGACGCAAGATCCGGTGCCAGACGCGCGCCGTCCGCCGGGATCGGCGTGACCAGTTCGACCGCGTCGAAGGCATCGGCGAACCAATGGGCGAGGTTCAGTGGATCGGCCGCGTCCGGGGCATTCGTCGCATCCAGCACAAGACGCGACGGGGCCCAGACCGACAGGCGGGCATTGCGCATGGACCAGTCCAATTCCGTCCGCGTGTCGACCACGATGCAGCGGCGGTCCATCGCCGCCAGACGCCAGGCCGCCTGTTCCAGCGCCAGAAGGGCGATGCGTCGTTCGGCCATCGGATGCTCGGCGGGGGGCGGTGCGAAGTCCGGCGTGGCGATCAGGACGACCGGCCTGGGGTCCGCCGCCAGCCGGTCCAGCAGCGCGGGCAGCGCGGCATCTGCCTGCGCGCCGGCGGGCAGCAGGATCACGCGGGGCCGGGGTGCGTCGTCATCCACTTGGATCGCGGCCTGCGCCCGCGATCGGACGATCTCCACGCCCAGCACATGCGGCCCGCGGTCCAGTTTCTCGATCCGGACGAAGACGCGGGCGACCCGGTCGTGGTGCAGCACGCGGGCTGCCAGACGCTCGGCCAGGGTTTCGAGCAGATTGAGCCGCTCGGCCTCCAGTTCGATGTCGATCGCCTCGATCAGGGTGTCATAGCTCAGGATTCCGTCGACATCGTCGCCCAGCACGGCATCGGTGTCCGGCACCACCTCGGCCACGATATCCAGGCGGATGCGTTGCAGCACGCCACGTTCCTGCTGGAAAGCACCGATCTCAACCTCCCGGACATGCTCCCGCAGGGAAATCCGGTCCAGGGGAAGACCGGCCGCGCGGGCGCGGTCCAGCGGCGCGGCGAAAGCCAGTCGCAGATCATCCTGCTGGGGGGGGGCGGGGCGGGTCATCGGCGTCTCGGCGTGGTCTTTGCGGTTCCCTCAGACCACGCCCGCACCGCGCAGAAAACCCCCGACGCGCATGTTTGCGTCAGGCACCGGGTATCTGGCGATAGAACAGGTGGCGACCGACCTGCGCCGTCTGGGGATAGACCTTGGCCCAATAGGGATCGACATAGTCCGCGTGATAATGCGTCGCCTCACCCGTCAGGCGCCGAGGCTCCCCGTCCATAAGGCGGCGGGCGATCTTGCCAGCCAGGTCCCAGGCCTGCGGCTCGGTCACCATTTCGGGAATACCGTCGCAGGTATAGCTGAATTGGCAGGCATGCAGACGGCCGGTCCCCTGATTGACGACGCCGCAGACGGTGTCCGGGTAGTTGCCCACATCGACCCTGTTCAGGATCACTTCGGCGACGGCGACTTGACCGCGCAGCGGCTCTCCGCGGGCTTCGAAATAGATCGCTTCGGCCAGGCAACGCCATTCGTCATCGCCACGCGCCGGGGGCTGCGCCGCGATCGCGGCGGTGTTGAACGTGGCCGGACCACGACGGAAATCCTCGGCCCGCGGCTGGCCCTGTTGCGACAGGGGTTGCGCCGCACCGGTCAGCGACGTCGCGCTTGCCTGTGTCAGGCTTTCGATCCGTTCAAACCCGGCCCGTTCCACACCCGTCGTCATGCCCAACGCCAGCGACTGGGCCGAAACGGATGCGCCGCCGAATCCGAGCAGACCACACAAAACCAGACCCGCGACAGCCTGCGCCGACGCCTTACACACATTCCGAAACTTCATCTATTCTTCACCTGAACATCGTGGCTCTCGAACGGGGTACACCCCTGACCTTAGCGAAGCGTGAAGAACGATCGTCTGCACGGCACCTCGGCTCGGAGGGTGACGTGAAGTCTGCCAACGGAAGGCGCAACATGGTCAAAAGCGCGCAGGGGTGGAACCCGGCGCTGGCTGTGCGGGTTTCTGCCCAACGCTCTGCCAGATCGGCGTTAATCCGCCTTTTTCGTCCCAAGCAACGTCGCCTGCGCGGCCGCAAGTTTCGCGACTGGGACCCTGAAGGGCGAGCAACTGACGTATGTGAAGCCAGCCAAGCGACAGAAGGCGATCGATTCGGGGCTGCCGCCGTGTTCGCCACACAGGGCAAGTGTGATGCCCGGCTGCGCCTTGCGGCCACGGGCCGCCCCCAGCAAAAGCAGTTCGCCCACCCCGTCTACATCCAGCGTCCCGAATGGATCTTCGGGATAGACGCCTTCGTTGACATAAGCGGACATGAATCGCCCCGCGTCGTCGCGCGACAGACCATAGGTCATCTGCGTCAGGTCGTTCGTTCCGAAGCTCAGGAAGTCAGAGGTTTCGGCGATTTCCTCGGCCCGCAGCGCGGCGCGCGGCGTCTCGACCATGACGCCCAGACGATAGGTGAATTCGGTCCCGGTCTCGGCGCGCACGGCCCCGGCGATGCCATCGATGCGCCGCTTCACCAACTCCACCTCCCGCCGGGCGGTGACAAGCGGGATCATGATTTCGGGCCGCACATCGACGCCTTCGGCCATCGCCGCCACCGTCGCCTCGAAGATGGCGCGGGCCTGCATCTCATAGATTTCGGGCACCGCAATCCCCAGGCGCACGCCGCGCATGCCCAGCATCGGATTGTATTCCTGCATGGATTCGATCCGCGCCTTCACCTCCGACAGCGGGCGATCCAGCGCTTCGGCCAGGGCGCGCACACCCTCGATCTGGCTGGGCAGGAATTCGTGGAGCGGCGGGTCCAGCAGACGGATGCACACCGGAAGCCCGGACATGAGCCGGAACAACTCGGTGAAATCTTCCCGCTGCATCGGCAGCAGACGGTCCAATGCAGCGGCACGGTCCTGCGGCGTTTCGGCGAAGATCATTTCTCGCATCACGGTCAGACGCCCGGAATCGAAGAACATATGCTCCGTCCGGCACAATCCGATGCCATCGACGCCGAATGTACGCGACAGGGTCGCATCGGCCACCGTGTCGGCATTTGCGCGCACACCGATGTCGCGCACGTCGTCGGACCACCTCATCAAATCACCGAACGCGCCGTCCAGCGTGGGTTCGGTGGTTGCGACGCGCCCCGCCAGCACCTCACCCGAGGAGCCGTCGATCGTGATCTCGTCACCTTCGTGCAGGGCCGTGCCGTTCACCAGCGTGATGCGCCGCTTCTTTTCGTCGACGGTCAGGCCCATCGCCCCGGTCACGCAGGGCAGACCAAGGCCGCGTGCGATCACGGCGGCGTGGCTGGTGGTGCCGCCGCGTTCGGTCAACACGCCGTCTGCCGCATGCATGCCGCGCACGTCATCGGGCGTGGTTTCGCGCCGCACCAGGATGCAGGGTTCGTCGCGCGACAGGCTGGCCTGCGCGCTGGCGCTGTCGAACACCAGCTTGCCCGCCGCCGCACCCGGAGAGGCGGCGATGCCACGGCCCAGCACGGTGGCCCGGGCGTTCGGATCGATCTGCCGGTGCAACAGACGAGACAGCGTTTCGGGGGCCACGCGCAGCAGGGCTTCGGTTCGCGGGATGACGCCGTCGCGGGCCAGTGCGGCGGCGATGGCGACGCTGGCACGGGCGTCGCGCGGGCAGCGGACGGCGTCGAGAATGGCGAGGCGGCCCTGGTCGATGGTAAATTCGACCTGCATCTCCTCGCGCAGACGACGGCGGCAACGGGTGCCGACCTCCCGCAACTCCGCATAGACGTCGGGCAGCATGTCTTCGAGCGAGGCACCGCGCGCATCGCGGGTCAGATACAGCGCTTTCTCGGGGGTGCGCAGGGCGTCGCGGCCCATGGCCTGCCCCATATAGCGCCCGGTGATCTGCGGATCGCCGGTGGCCGGATCGACGAACTGAACCACGCCGGCACCGGACTGACCGGGGCCCATGCCCTGCGCCATGCGCTGCACCACAAGGCCCAGGCCGGCATCCGCGGGGGCACCCTTGGCCTGTCGCAGCAGGCGGGCGGAGGTGCCGTCCCAGGCGCGGGACATATTCTGCAGAACTTCGGCCAGTTGCGCCTCGATCCGCTGCGGGAAAGGCGCGTCCATCTCGTCCTCGAAGACCTGCCGCGCGGCGGCGGGGGTGGGGGCGTCGTCGAAGGGTTCTTCGTCCAAGCGCATGACTTCAATGGCAAAAGACCGGATGAACCGCAGGTAGAGCTTATCGGCCACGGCATCGCCCAGCGTGTTGGACAGCCAGGCGTGGGCGTGGTCGTTCATCCCGATGTTGAGCACTGCGCCGGGACCGCCCCAATCGCCGGTCTGGCTGGAGGAGCGGACCGACAGCAGCAGCGGTTCCCCTTCGAAGAGGCCAATCAGATGGCCCAGGTCGGGCATGTCGCCCCCGGCAATCGTGCGCACGGTCTGGAAGGGGATGGCGACGGTCTGGGGGACGGGCAAATCCATGCGGATAAGGCGTTGCAGGCATTTCGCGCGGCTGCCGTGCCGATCCGCCGTGATGTCGGCGGCCGGGGTGATGGGCGTGAAGCCAGGTGTGTCGAGCATGGGTCGACCCTCGCGATTGTGCAGGTGCAGCATGACATATTGTTGCGCTGCAGCATAGCCTCTTTTGCCAGACTGACAGTAAGGCATCCCTTCTGTCAGACCAGCCTGTCGATCGCGCCGGTCGATCCGTGTTGCGCGTCTGCACGGTCAAGGAATTTCGTGGGTGATCTACGGGTGATCTGTGGGTGATCTGCGTCGGACGGGCGTCCGACGCGGGTTTTAAGAACCGATCTTGCTCAGATCGGCGATTTGCGCGCACAGGCGCACGATCTCTGACAGCAGGTTGAGGCGATTGCGGCGGACGACCTGCGATTCGGCGTTCACCTGCACCCCTTCGAAGAAGGCGTCGATGGGCGCGCGCAGATCAGCCAGCGCGGCCATCGCGGCGGGGTAATCCTCGGCCGCGAGGGCGGCTTCGATGGCGGGTTTGGCGGGGGCCATCGCATCGAACAGCGCGCGCTCCTCCTCCGTCTCGGCCATCTTGGGGTCGGCCCCGTAGGAATATTCGACGCCGTCCTTCGCTTCGGCCTGATCGAGGATGTTCTTGGCGCGCTTGTAGCCTTGGAGCAGGTTTTCCCCGTCGTCGGTGGCAAGGAAGGCGTTGAGCGCGCGGGCACGGGCGGTGACATTGGCGAGGTCGTCGGTGCGGTCGCCGGTCAGGACGGCGTCGATGACGTCGTGGCGGATGTCCTCGGACTTGAGGTGCTGTTTGAGGCGATCGTGGAGGAACGTGAGGAGGTCCAACGCCAATGCTTCGCTTTCAGCAATGCTTTTCCCATTCCGGTGTTGAGCATGTCTTTTCTCAAACTCCTTGTTACGGAAGTCGGAAACGAGGTGGCCTTGACGCTCTCGGAGTTGCTCGGCGACGGCTTCCGATGCATCGAATTCTAAGGCGTGTTCTCGGCCGATCTTGATCTTCGCGAGCTCGACAAACAGGGGACGAGCAAGAAGCAGGCTAACTCCATTTTCCAACACCAACCGAATAACTCCCAACGCTGCGCGTCGCAGCGCGTAGGGATCCTTGCTCCCGGTTGGCTTCTCGTCGATCGCCCAGAACCCGGCCAGCGTGTCCAGCTTGTCGGCCAGTGCCACGGCAACCGATACCGGCGCGGTTGGCACATCATCCGACGGCCCCAGAGGCGAGTAGTGCTCCTGCGCAGCCAATCCAATCTCCTTGGGGAGATTGGCAGCGTCAGCGTAGTAGCGGCCCATCAGGCCCTGCAATTCGGGGAATTCGTAGACCATCTCGGACGAGAGGTCCGCCTTGGCCAAACGGGCGGCGCGTTCGGCCAGATCGGGGTCGGCCCCGACGGTGGGGGCCAGTTCGCGGGCGAGGGCGGCGATGCGCTCGATACGCTCGGCCTGCGACCCCAATTTGGCGTGGAAGGTGACGTTTGCGAGGGCGTCGGTCCATTGCTCCATGCCCTCCTTCGCGACGCGCAGGTCATTCTCCCAGAAGAATTTCGCATCGGCCAGACGGGCCGAGAGCACGCGGTTGTTGCCCGCCAAAATCGTCGCGCCGTCGTCCGCCGTGTCGCGGTTGGCGACGGTGACGAAGCGGACGATCTTGCCCGTCTTGTCGCGGACGGAGAAGAATTTCTGATGCTCCTTCATGGAGGTCTGAAGCACCTCGGGCGGCAGGTCGAGGAAGGCATCGTCGATCCGGCCCATCAGGACGACGGGCCATTCGACCAGCCCCGCGACTTCGGCCAGAAGGCCCGCATCCTCGACCACCTCCAACCCGGCGGCGAAGGCCTGGTTCGTGGCGTCCTGCCAGATGGCGTCGGCACGCTCCTGCGACGACAGGACGACCTTGGCGCGCTTTAACTTCGCCTCGTAATCATCGAAGGAGGTTACGGAAAATCGGCCCGGCGCCATGAAGCGGTGGCCTTCGGTCGTGTCGCCCGCGCCGATGCCGTCGACGTCGAGCGGCACGATCTGATGCCCATCTTCACGCGTGAGAATGCACAGGATCGACCGCAGCGGGCGGACCCAGCGAAGCGACCCGGTGCCCCACCGCATGGACTTGGGCCAGGGGAAATTGCGGATCGTCCGGTCCAGAACGTCCGCCACGATGGCGGCGGCGGGACGCCCCTGATTGGTGATGCGCGCGACGTAGATCTGACCCTTCTTGTCATCCGCGATCGTCAGTTGATCTTTCGTCAGGCCCGCGCCGCGCAGGAAGCCGGCCAGCGCCTTTTCGGGGGCGTCGACGCGTGGGCCCTTGCGGTCCTCGGTCGTGGTCGGGCTGGCGTCGGTCAGGCCGTTGATAGCGAGGGTCAGGCGGCGGGGCGTGCAATGGGCAACGGCCCCGGCATAGGTCAGCCCCGCATCGACAACGCCGTCGGTGACCAGTTTCTTCAGGTCGTCGGCCGCGCGGCGTTGCATCCGGGCGGGGATCTCCTCGGAGAAGAGTTCGATCAGCAGGTCTGGCATTCAGAGCTGTCCCTCGGTCAGGGGTTCAAAGGTGGCGCGGTCGGGGCATTCCTCGCCGATGGCGGTGCCGTCGTAGGCCTTTTCGCCGCATTCGTTCAGCTCGTGCCAAGCGAAGCCGCGCCCGTCGAGGGTGAGCGCGACGATCCGGTCCACGCCGTAGCCCGCGTTCTTGTAGGCGATGAAGGCGCGGGCGGTGCCGTCGGCGATCTGCGCGCCGATGGCCTCGGCGTCGAAACAGTCGAACCAGGGGGGCGCGATGGTGGGCGCGGCGTCGGGTATGGGCAGACCACTAGCCATATAGGCAAGCGCGACACCGTCAAGGTCGTGCGTAAAGCAGGCCCGGAATCCGAGCGGCGAGGAATTGGAGGCAATGGCCTGCACCTCGGTCGCGGGAAGCGTGAAGAGGCCGCTGCCGGTTTCAAGCGTCAGGGTCACGGGCCCTTCGATCGCGGCGTAATAGCCGCGGGTCTGCGCGAACCACAGGCCCGCGCCCATCGCGAGCGCGGTGCCGAGGATCAGGAGGACGGCGATTTTTCCCATCAGGCGGCGTCCGACCAGCCGCCGGCGCGCGTCGTCACGAAAGCGTCGGCGCAGGCCTTGGCCAACGTCCGGACCCGGCCGATGTAGGCCTGCCGTTCGGTCACGGAGATGACGCCGCGCGCGTCCAGCAGGTTGAAGATGTGACTGGCCTTGATGCATTGGTCATAGGCGGGGTGGGCCATGACGATGCGCTTGCCGGTCTTGGGGTCGTCGGCGGGGCGCGACAGGATTTCGTGGCAATGCGCCTCCGCCTCCTCGAACTGCTTGAGCAGGACGGCGGTGTCGGCGGTGTCGAAGTTCCAGCGGGCGTATTCTTCCTCGGTCTGCTTGAACACGTCGCCGTAAGTCAGCGGGATGGGGGCGGAGGGGTCGTTGAAGGGCATGTCCATGACGTGATCGACGCCGAGGACGTACATCGCCAGACGCTCCAACCCGTAGGTCAATTCGCCCGAGACGGGGTGGCAGTCGTGGCCGCCGACCTGTTGGAAATAGGTAAATTGGCTGACTTCCATGCCGTCGCACCAGACCTCCCAGCCCAGGCCCCATGCACCCAGCGTGGGCGACTCCCAGTCGTCTTCCACGAAGCGCAGATCGTGCAGCTCGGCGTCGATGCCGATGGCCTGGAGCGAGCCGAGATACAGCTCCTGCAGGTCGGGCGGGCTGGGTTTGATGAGGACCTGGTATTGGTAGTAGTGCTGAAGCCGGTTGGGGTTTTCGCCGTAACGCCCGTCGGTGGGCCGGCGCGAGGGCTGAACGTAGGCCGCGGACCAGGGGTTCGGACCGAGCGAGCGCAGGGTTGTGGCGGGGTGGAAGGTGCCGGCCCCGACCTCCATATCGTAGGGTTGCAGAATGGCGCAGCCCTTGGTCGCCCAATAGGTCTGAAGCCGCAGGATGATCTCTTGAAAGCTGCGGGGCGTGTCCGGTCTGCTCATGGTCTGCACCTTGCACGAATGGGTCGCGACCGCGTCTATGCGGCAACACATGGGGCGTCAACGCGGCCCCGCATTCCCCAACGTCCAGCGGTGGCCTTAACTTTCCACGGGCGATCGGGAAAACAGGGGAAGACGACTGCCCCAATCCGAGAGATTCGATGCGTCTTGCCCTGCTGATCTGCGTGATGTCCGTTTTTGCCGGTCTGTCCACCGTCCCCGCCGCGGCCCAGGGCCGCGCCTTCGTCCAGATCGAGGCGCATCCGAACCTGGGCGAAGCGACGTCGCGGGCGCGCGCCTATGGCAGTGTCGTCAGCGACATCAACGGCTTTGCGCTGGGCGGGCGGTGGTACGCGATCGCGCTGGGCCCCTACGACGCCGATACGGCGGCGCGGACGTTGCGCCGGTTGCGCAGCGAAGGCCTGATCCCGCGCGATAGCTATGTCTCCGACGGCGAGAACTACCGCGATCGGTTCTGGCCCATCGGCGCGGGGGCGGTCGGCGCGCCGGTGACCCCCACCCCGGACGCAGCGCCGGGCGGATCGACAGCCGGGGCCGCGGCACCTTCGGCGGATGCCGGGATCGTCGCCCCGGCCCCCGTCGTCCTGCCCGACGAGACCCGGCGCGAGGCGCAGCGGTCCGAGCGACTGCTGACCCGCGAGGAGAGGATGGAATTGCAGCGCGCGCTGCAATGGTTCGGTTTCTATACCGCCGCCATCGACGGCAGCTATGGCCGCGGGACGCGCAATTCGATGGCCGCTTGGCAGACGTCGGCGGGTGTGGACGATGTGACCGGGGTGCTGACCACGCGGCAGCGCGAGCGATTGTTGCGGGAATATGAGGCGTCGCAGAAGGAATTGGGATTGCAGCCGGTCACGGTCGCGCAGGCCGGTCTGTCGCTGATCGCGCCGATGGGTCTGGTGCGGTTCGACCGGATCGAGGCGCCGTTCGTGCATTACGAGCCCAAGGACGACAGTGGCGTCCGTTTGTCGCTGATCTCGCAGGCGGGCGACCAGGCGGCGCTGGGCGGGCTTTACGAAATTCTGCAGACGCTGGAAATCGTGCCCACCGAAGGCGACCGGTCGAAGGCGCGCGACAGTTTCCGCATCACCGGGATCGCACCGACCCGGACGACGCAGGTCTTCGCCAAGCTGGAGGGGGGCCATATCGTCGGATATCTTTTGTCGTGGCCCGCAGCACAGGACGCGCTGGCCGCCCGTGCCTTGCCCGAGATGGAGCGCACGCTGGCGTCGTCGGGCACGCCGCTGCCGCCCGATGCCGGGTTCGAGCCGTCCGAGCAGAGTTTCGACATGGTGTCCGGCCTGGATGTGCGCCAGCCCCTGCGGTCCGCATCGGGGTTCTTCGTCACTGCGGCCGGGGCCGTCGTTACGGCGGCCGATACGGTCGCGGGCTGCGGGCGCGTCACGCTGGACCGCCTGCACGATGCGGATGTCACGCTGAGCCGTGACGGTGTCGCGGTGCTGACGCCGCAATCGCGGCTGGCCCCGGTCGAAGTGGCCGTTTTGGCCCCGACCGAAGGACGGCTTCGCAGCCCCGTGTCGGTCGGCGGGTTTCCGTTCGGCGGTGTGTTGGGGGCGGCCACTCTGTCTTTTGGGACGCTGGAAGACGTGCGCGACCTGGACGGGGACGCGGGCGTGATGCGCCTGTCGCTGGAGGCGCGGGACGGCGACGCGGGCGGTCCGGTCCTGGACCCGGCGGGACGTGTCGCGGGCATGTTGCTGCCCGACCCGTCGGATGGGGCGCGCGCATTGCCCGCCGATGTGACGTTTGCGGTCAAGGCGCGCCGTTTGCAGGACGTGCTGGCCGCCGCGCAGGTGACGGCCCGGACGTCCGACGCCTCGGCCCCGATTGCGCCCGAAGATCTGACGACGCGGGCGGTCGGTATGACCGTTTTGGTCAGCTGCTGGGAATGAGCGGCTTTGCCGACAGTTATCTTGGACAGCTGCGCGCGGCGCTGGGGCAGGTGCCGCTTCTGTCGGTCGGGGCGCGTGTCCTGATCGAAGACGGGCAAGGCCGGTTCCTGATCCTGCGCCGGGCCGACAACGGTCTTTGGGGCGTGCCGGGCGGCGGCATGGAAGTGGGCGAATCCCTTCTGGACACCGCGCGGCGCGAGGCCCTTGAGGAGACGAATGCCGGGTTGCGCGACCTGTTTGCCTTCGGGCTGTCGTCTGACCCGGTGGTCGAGCATTACGTCTATCCCAACGGCGATCCGGTTCAGAGCATTTCGTTGCTGACCCACGCCGATCACGATGGCGGGCCGCTGCGCGCGACCGACGGGGAGGCGACGGAGTTTCGCTTTGCCGCGCCGGGCGACATCGATCCGGCCACGTTCACGCCGCCCGAATTCCCGATCTTCGATCATTGGGCCCGGTTCCGCGAAACCGGTGCGTTTCAGGTGGTCTGACGCCCGTCAGGCGGCCCAGAAGCGGCGCGTGAAAAGGACATAGACGACCACCAGCTCCAACCGCCCGATCAGCATCGCTGCCGCCAATAGCCATTTGGCCGTGTCGGGTAGGGGGCCGAAGTTGCCGGCGGGGCCGATGATCGGACCCAGGCCGGGGCCGACGTTCGCCACCGCCGTCGCCGCGCCCGAGATCGAGGTGATCAGGTCCAGCCCGGTCATCGCAAGAGCCACGGAAAACACCCCCAGCGTCACGATGAAAAGTACGAAGAACGCCATCACCGACGACAGCACGTCTTCGGATACGGTGCGTCCGTCGTAGCGGGGGCGGAAGATGCCGTGAGGCGAATGGATGCGCCGCAACTGCGCCTTCACGGCCGCGAACAGGATTTGATAGCGGAAGATCTTGACCGAACAGGATGTCGATCCGGCGCAGCCCCCGATCAGGCCGCAGAAGAAGAAGATCGTGATGATGAACCCTCCCCAGGTCATGTAGTTCACGCTGGCGTAGCCCGTTCCGGTCGTGATGGAGGCGATGTTGAACAGCGCTTCGCGCAGGGCACGCTCCACCCCATAGCCATCGGTGAAGATCAGCGAGAGCATGACGAGGACGACCAGCACCGCGACCGTCCCGAAAAAGGCGCGCACCTGGCTGTTGGTGTAGAGCGAGCGCCCCTCGCCGCCCAGCATCTGGATGTAGAGGACGAAGGGCAGCGCGGCGGCAAGCATGAAACCGGTGGCGATATATTCGTGCGGTCCCTGGAACGCGCCGAAGCTGGCGTCGTAGTTGGCGAAGCCCCCCGTCGATACGGTGGTCATCGCATGGACGATGGCATCGAAGGTGCCCATGCCGGCGGCCCCGTAGGCCAGCGCGCAGGCGACGGTGATCCCGACATATATCGTGGAGATGCGCGACGAGATTTCCGCCGCGCGGGGCAGGACCTTGCCCATGGTGTCGAAGGCCTCGGACTTGAAGATCTGCATCCCGCCGACCCGCAGTTCGGGCAGGAAGACCATGGCCATGACGATCACGCCGATGCCGCCGAACCATTGCAGCAGCCCCCGCCACAGCAGCAACCCGCGCGGCAGGTCGTCAAGGCCGGAGATCACGGTCGATCCGGTGGTGGTCAGGCCGGACATCGCCTCGAAGAAGGCATCTGTGTAGCTTAGGTCGGCCGCGCCGATCAGAAGGGGCAACGCCGCGAAGATCGGCAGCGACACCCACACGCCCGAGGTCATCAGGAACGTCTGTTGCAGCGAAAGGCGGTCGCGGACCGCGTTGGAACAGGCCAGCGACAAGCACATGCCCACAAGGCCGGTGATCATCCCGGATTCGAAGAAGACGTGCCAGTGGCCGTTGTTTTCCAGCAGGTCGACCAGCATCGGCAGGGCCATCGACCCGCCGAGGGTCATCAGCAAAAGGCCGACTACATATCCGACGGGGCGCACGTCCAGCATTGGATCGGTGTCGGTCGCGGTGCCGTCGGTGTCAACCGCGCCGCTTGCCCGATTGCGACACGGCAAGACCCGCCGCGATCAGCGCCAGCGCGATGAAGAACCGGCCCGGCAGAACCTCCGACAGGACCAGCGCGCCGAAGAGCATGGACCAGACCGGAACCTGGTAATTCACCAGCGTCATGAACGACGGTCCGGCGGAGCGGATCACCTGCACCCGCAGCAGCGCCGCGAAGGCCGTGGGGATCAAGCCCAGGAACACGATGGCCCCCATGACGACCGGGTCCGCCGGGCCGGGCACGCCTTCGACCGCCAGCATCACGGGCAGAAGGATCACCGCGCCGACGACCAGCGTGCCCGCCGACAACCACATGCCGTCGATGGGCGGGCAGCGCCGCGTCAGGATCGACCCCGTGGCGTAGCAGACCGTCGCCGCGATGCACGCGATGCGCCCCAGGGCCGCCAGATCGCCGTCGCCCGCGGCCCCGATGCCAGGACCCAGCAGGACCAGCGCGCCGGTGAGGCCCAACCCGAAACCGCCCGCGCGGCGCAGCGTCAGCCGGTCGCCCGGCACGAAGAAATGCGCCAGCGGCAGCACGAACAGCGGCAAGACCGCCATCGACAGACCCGCAAAGGCGGACGGAACGTATTGCTGCCCCCAGGACAACAGCATGAAAGGGGCAGCGGAGGTCAGGATGCCGAGCACGATGATATAAAAGGCCAGAAGCGGCGAGGCCTTGGGCAGGGGCCGTCCCATCGCCACCACCAGCGACAGCAGGGCCAGGGCCCCCAGCGTCGTGCGGGCGGCCGCGACCGTCACCGGACCGTAGCCGCGCAGCGCCACCGCCACGACCATGAACGTCCCCCCCCAGATCAGCCCGAGGGCGACGATAGAGGCGTAGTTGCCGAGCGTCGGCGCGGAAACGGGTGTGTCGGTGGTGTGGGTGCTGGTCATTGCGGGCGACCTAGCGCGCGGCCCGCCACGGCAACAGCGAAATCGGTGGCGTCGATCACCGATCGGCCCGTCTGAGCCAGGTGCGGTCCTCGGACCGTATGAAACGCTCGGCCTGCGCGAAGGCATAGTTTTCGCGTCCCAGCGGATCGTCGAACAGGCGGGCGCGGTAGGCTTCGTAGGCGGCCAGGCTTTCGATGTCGTAGATGCCGTAGGCCAGGGTCGACGACCCTTCGTGCGGCGCAAAGTAGCCGCGCAGATGCGCGCCGCAGCGCGGGATCGCCGTGCCCCAATTTCGGGCGTAGGTCGCGAACTCCGCGCGCTTTGTCGGGTCGATATCGTAGCGTATGACGCAGGTGAGCATGATCTGTCCTTTCGTGATCCGGTTCAGACCTAACCTCTCGACAGGGGTACATGTTTCGGTCACGGTCGAACCATGCGAAACGGTCCTGACATCGCCGCCACCGCCGCCTTGATCGGCGATCCCGCCCGTGCGGCAATGCTGTCCGCGTTGATGGATGGGCATGCGCTGACGGCGACGGAATTGGCGGCTGAGGGTGGTGTGACGCCGCAAACCGCCAGCGCGCACCTAGCCAAGCTGGAGCGTGGCGGGTTGCTCGCCCGCGCCCGGCAGGGGCGGCACAGCTATTTCCGGCTGGCATCCGCGGACGTCGCACAGGTGCTGGAAGCGTTGATGACGCTGTCGCATGGGACAGGTCCAAGGCGCACGCGCCCCGGTCCGCGCGACGCGGCCCTGCGCGTGGCGCGGGTCTGCTACAACCATCTGGCCGGGGCCGAAGGTGTCGCCCTGTTCGAAGCGCTGCGCGGTGGTGGCGCTTTGCGGAAAGACGACGACATTCTGCGTATTACCGATCGCATGCGTCCTGCGCTGGCACCGCTGGGCGTGGATCCCGCCGCGTTGCCAGGACAATCCGCGATGTGCCGGACCTGTCTGGATTGGTCCGAACGGCGGCATCACCTGGCCGGGCGGCTGGGCCGCGCGATCCTGTCGGCGATGGAGGCCAAGGCCTGGGTGCGGCGCGATCCGGCCAGCCGGGCTGTCGTGATTCTGCCGAAAGGGCGTATTGGCATCGATCGCGTCATTGGCTTGGCTGCCGCCAATGCTATCTGATCCCGCAAAGACCGCACTAGCTCAAGGAACCGCAAAATGACCTATGCCGGATGGATCGTCATCTGCCTTATGGGGATCTTCCTCGCCGTCGTCGTCACCGCGCTCAGCAAGGCGAATGCCCGTGTGAAAGTGCTGTATGCCGACAAGTCGATCATGTCGGACGACTGAGGCTTGCCCGTGGCGGGCCGTCGCAGAGGGGAACAAGATCGCGTGACGGGGGTTTATCTCGTGAAGCATCCACAAGGAGAGACCCATGGGAATCGAGATACTCGTCGGCGGCCTGTTCCTCGTCACGCTCTTGGCCGGCATCGGCTTTGCCGTCTGGAGCAAGTCGCGCACCGAAAAACTGATGGACGAGGATCGCCCGAAGTCGACATCGCCGCTGGCGCGGGAAACGGCTGATCCAAAGTTCAAGCCGGATGATCGCGTGACCGATCCGCACAACGTCACCTGATATTCAGCTTATCCCAAAAAAAGGGCCCGCAGATGCGGGCCCTTTCGCGTTTCAGGACCTGTGCTTCAGTTCTTGGTCTTGTCGACCATCTTGCCGGCGGAAATCCACGGCATCATGCCGCGCAGCTTCTCGCCCGTCTCTTCGATCTGGTGGGCGTCGTTGATGCGGCGCGTGCCTTTGAACGACGGCTGACCGACGGCATTCTCCAACATGAAGTCGCGGACGAACTTGCCGGTCTGGATGTCCGTCAGGACCTCTTTCATGCGCTTCTTGGTTTCGTCGTAGGGCAGGATGCGCGGGCCGGAGACGTATTCGCCATACTCGGCCGTGTTCGAGATGGAGTAGTTCATGTTCGCGATGCCACCCTCGTAGATCAGGTCCACGATCAGCTTCACCTCGTGCAGGCACTCGAAATAGGCCATCTCGGGCGCGTAACCGGCCTCGACCAGCGTCTCGAAGCCCATGCGGATCAATTCGACCAAACCACCGCAAAGAACGGCCTGTTCACCGAAAAGGTCAGTTTCGCATTCTTCGCGGAAGTTCGTCTCGATGATGCCGGAGCGCCCGCCGCCGATGGCGGAGCAGTAGGACAGGCCGATTTCCAAGGCCTTGCCGGAAGCATCATTGTCGACCGCGACCAGGCAGGGCACGCCGCCGCCCTTCTGGTATTCACCGCGCACCGTGTGACCGGGGCCTTTGGGCGCCATCATCACGACGTCGACGCCGGCCTTGGGCTCGATCAGGCCGAAATGGACATTCAGACCGTGCGCGAAAGCGATCGCGGCCCCTTCGCGGATGTTGTCGTGGACGTATTTCTTGTAGGTTTCGGCCTGCAATTCGTCGGGCATGGTGAACATGATCAGATCGGCCCAGGCGGCGGCCTCGGCGATGCCCATGACCTTCAGGCCTTCGCCTTCGGCCTTGGCGGCGCTGGGGGAGCCGTCGCGCAGCGCGACGACCAGGTTCTTGGCCCCCGAATCGCGCAGGTTCAGCGCATGGGCGTGCCCCTGGGAGCCATAGCCGAGAATGGCGACCTTCATGTCCTTGATCAGGTTCACGTCGCAGTCGCGGTCATAGTAAACGCGCATTGGAATATCTCTCCGGTTTGTTTTCTGATCGCTGTCTAGCGCGGAAATTTCACGGGGACGAGAAGGGTCATGGCTATGATTTGCCTGTTTGGTAAGATATTCATTCGCCAGATAACATTTCGGCAGATATTTCATGCTCGACGACTTCGACCGGCGTATCCTGCGCATGTGGCAGACCGAACCGGAGATGACGGCCGCCGACCTGGCCGGCGCGCTTGATGTGCCGACAGCCCGCGTGACCCGGCGGATCGAACGTTTGCGCGAAACGGGCGTGCTGCGCGGGGTCAGCGCCGTGATCGATTGGGCGGCGTTGGGGTACGGCGTGGAGGTGTCGCTTCGGATCCAGATCGACAAGACCGTGGCGGGGGCCTTCGACGCCTTCATGGCCGCGGCCCGGAAGGTGCCGGAAGTCACAGAAATGCAAAGCTTCCTTGGTCGCGTCGATCTGCGCCTGACGGTGATCGCGCGCGACATGGCGCATTGGCAGTCGCTGTACCGTGACCGGATCCTGACCCTGCCGCATATCGCCGAAATCGAGGCGTTGATGCATGTCGCCACAGTCAAGACCGACCAGGCGTTGCCGATATGACCGCTGCGATCGACGATCTGGATCGCGCGATCCTGCGGGTGATCCAGACGAATGCCACGCTTTCGGCCGGGGCCGTCGGGCGGGCCGTCGGGCTGTCGCAACCGGCGGCGTGGCGGCGTCTGCGTCGTCTGCGCGAAACCGGGGTCGTGAAGGGGCGGGAATTGAACCTGGACCTGGAAAAGCTCGGCTTTGGCGTCACCGTGTTTCTTGGGATCAAGCTGGCGACCAAGGGGCAGGTCAGCCTGGAGGATTTCGAACGTGCGGTCAGCGCCATCCCCGAGGTGCGGCGGGTGGAGCATGTACTGGGCCGCTACGATTATCGCCTGCGGGTCACTGCCCGCGACTTGCCGGATTTCGAGCGGGTGCTGCGCCGCCGGATCATGGCGCTGCGCGGCGTGGGCGAAGTGGAGGCGAATGTTCTGGTATCGGAGGAACGCCTGACCGGCCCGCTTTAACGCGGAAGGCTCCACTGCAGGGCGTCGTGGGCCAGTGTGGAATAGCGGAAGGTGCGAAAGCCCATGGCACCGGCGGCATTCACGTTTGCCGAAGAATCGTCGATGAACAGGACCTCTCCGGCCTCCATCTCCAGCGCTTCTAGCACCTTCTCGAAGGCCTTCGGATCGGGCTTGGCGTGACCGAGCCGGGCGGAGGCGAAGAGGTGATCGATGCCGGGAAAATGCGGCAGCTGTCGTTCCACCCAATCCGCGCGGTATGCGTCGGCGTTGGTCAGGATCGCTTGCGTATATCCCTGCCGCGCCAGCCGCGCGACGGTTTGGATCAGCCGGGTGTTGGGGTGGAAATCGTTGTCGAGCCAGTGTTGCGCGACCTGTTGCGGCGTCGCGTCGACACCGCTGCCGTCGATCCATCTGCCGATCCGTTGCAGCAGATCCTCCCGCCCGGTCAGTACCGATTCCAGCGATCCGAAGACCGTGTCCACGAAGCCGTCGATGGGCTGACCGAACCGATCCTCGAACCCGTCGGACCACAGAAAGCGCCCGCGCGGGGCGTTGTCGTTGAGGACACCGTCGAAATCCCAAAGGATGGCACGGAGGGGGACATTCGCGACGATCATTCCGCATGCTAGCCGATCGATACACGTCTGGCGACCGAAAGACGCCGATCGGAAACGCATCGCGACATTCCGCGCCACTGCATGCCGAGATAGACTTTGCGCCGAGCCGGCCCGCGTGGAACATTGCCCGCCAACAGGAGGAGACGACGATGGCATTGCTCGACACGGTCGACCCGCAGGGGCTCGACGAATTTTCGGTGGTCTTCACCGACCGGTCCCTGAACTCCATGTCCGGTGGGTTCCAGAAAGTGATGCGCGACCTGCACGCGGGCCTGTGCGACGTCTATGCCGCCGATCACGTCGCAATCATTCCGGGTGGTGGGACGTTCGGCATGGAAGCCGTCGCGCGGCAGTTCGGGCAGGGGGCCCGGGCATTGGTCGTGCGCAACGGCTGGTTCAGCTATCGTTGGTCGCAGATCCTGGAGGCGGGGGCGTTTTCGGAAGGTGTGGAGGTCATCAAGGCGCGCCAGTCTGGCAACGACAGCAAATCCCCCTTCGCACCCGCCCCCATCGCCGATGTCGTCGCCCGCATCCATGAGACGAAGCCCGATATCGTCTTTGCCCCGCATGTGGAGACGAGCGCGGGCGTGATCCTGCCCGACGACTATATCACCGCGCTGGCCGAGGCCGCCCATGCCGTCGGCGCGTTGATGGTTCTGGATTGCATCGCGTCGGGCTGCGTCTGGGTCGACATGAAGGCGACGGGCGTCGACGTTCTTTTGTCGGCCCCGCAAAAGGGTTGGAGCGCGTCGCCCTGCGCGGGCCTCGTGATGATGTCGCAGGCGGCGCATGATCGGGTGATGGCCACGACGTCGGACAGTTTTGCAATCGACCTGAAGAAATGGACGCAGATCATGGAGGCCTATCTGGCCGGTGGTCATGCCTATCATGCGACGATGCCGACAGATGCCTTGCGCGCATTCCGCGACACGTTGGAGGAGACGCGGGCCTATGGCTTCGCACGCCTGAAATCGGCCCAGTGGGAATTGGGCGAGAAGGTCCGAGAGATGTTCGCGGACAAGGGGATCCGATCGGTTGCGGCCGAAAGGTTCGGCGCGCCAGGCGTCGTGGTCAATTTCGCCCCGTCCGAGGAGGTCAAGACCGGCAAGGCCTTCATGGCGCACGGGATGCAGATCGCGGCGGGCGTGCCGCTGCAATGCGACGAACCCGCAGATTTCTCGACCTTCCGCATCGGCCTGTTCGGTCTGGACAAGCTGCAGGACGTCGACGGCACCGTCGCGCGCCTGCGCCGCGTCGTCGATCAGGTCTTCGCGACCTAGCGCAGGTCGGTCAGGACCCGCCCAGACCCAGTCGCATGACGCCGCGGCGGATGGGGGCAACGTCGTGCAGGGCGGAGACGCCCCGCGCGCGCAGGGCCCGCAGGGGTGCGATATCGGCGATGGATGTCCGGTTCAGCAAGTCGATGCCCGCCATCCGCAGGGTCACATCGGCGCGGCGCGCGCGGGCATAGGCGTCGAGCATGCGGTCGGATCCAATATCGCCCGCGCCGCACAGGTCGCGCAGGACGGCAACGTCCTTGAGCGATGTGTTCAGGCCCTGCGCCCCGATGGGCGGCATCCCGTGCGCCGCTTCCCCCGCCAGGGCCAGACGTCGGCCGGTGAATCGATCCGCCAGCACCGAGGTGATTGGCCAGGCGGCCCTGTCGGTCAACAGTGTGAGCGGGCCCATCACACCACCGGACCGATCGTTGGCGGCTGCTTCGAACGTGGCGGGGTCCAGATCCATCCGGTCGGATTGCGCGGCGGCATCGTCCATCCAGACGACGGCGGAGCGGTGCTGGCCATCGCGGTCGGGCAGGGGCACCAGGGTGAAGGGGCCACCGGTGCGATGCACCTCGGTCGAGATGTCGTGGTGCGGCGCTTCGTGACCCAAGGCGAAGACGATCGCCGTCTGCCCATAGTCGATCCGCCTTGCCCCGATCTCCGCCATATCGCGCAGCGGGCTGCGCCGCCCGTCGCAGGCCACGACCAATTTGGCCGTCACGCGTGGGCCGTCGGACAGCGTGACGCGTGCGCCGCTGGTCCGTTGCAGCAGGCCGTCGACCGAAACGCCGAACCGCAGATCCACCGTCTCCAACGCTTCGGTCCGGGCCAGCAGGCCGGCGCGCAGGGCCCAGTTCGGAAAATTCCAGCCGAAGGGCGCGTCGCCCACGTCCTGCGCCTCGAAATCGCGGGTGACGGGCGGGGATGCGGCGGCGTCCACAATGCGCATCGTCCAAAGATCGGTGCCGTGGGGGGCAAGCCCGTCCCAGACACCGGCCCGGTCCAGCAGATCGCGGGCGGGTTGCAGAAGGGCCGTGGTGCGCAAATCGGCCCCGGGATCGTTTTCGCCTGTAACCGGCGAGGCCGGGTCCACGAGGGTTACGCGGTGCCCTTCGGCCCCCAACACGCAGGCGGCGGCCAATCCGGCGGGGCCGGCACCGGCGATCAGGATATCTGTGTCATGTGTCATGTTCGACACGTAGGGCGCGGGGCCGGGTTCATCCAGCCGACAGGATGCCGCGCAGGAACTTCGTCAGGTCCGCAGTGTGATGGTGGATGTGCGGGGCGACGTGCGGCACCGGGGCGACGTGGACGGTGGTAAGCCCCATGGCGGCGGGCACGGCAAGGTTTCGCGGGCTGTCTTCGAACATGGCGGAGCGGGCGGGGGTCAGGCCGTCACGCGCGAAGACGCGGGCGAAGGCGGCGTGATCTGGCTTGGGCACATAGCCCGCATGTTCCACGCCGTGGACCGCGTCCCAGATGCCTGAAAGTCCGCGTGCCGACAGCACGTTTTCCGCATAGGGGGCCGTGCCGTTGGTGTAGATGACCTTGCGGCCCGGTAAGGCGACCAGGGCCGCGCGCAAGTCCGGATCGGGCGACAGGACCGAGAAGTCGATGTCGTGAACGTCGACGAGGAACGGTTCGGGGTCGGCACCATGTTCGCGCATCAGACCGGCGAGGGTGGTGCCGTGATCGTGCCACCAGCGCGCGCGCAGGCGGTCCGCTTCGGGCGCGTCCACGCCCAGGACGGCCATGATCCAGGCCACCATGCGGGCCTCGATCTGCGGAAAGAGGGGCGCGCTGGACGGATAGAGCGTTTCGTCCAGGTCGAAAACCCAGGTGGTAATGTCGTCCCACGTGGGGGGAATTGAAGGAGCCATCACGCTGGTCTGGCGTGCGGGTTCGGCGCGGTCAAGCCGGGCTTTCGCGGTTGTTCGGGCGCGGTCGGGGCGATAGCTTCGGCACGAAAGTGACGAAGGATGCGGAATGGCCCAAATCGCGCAGAAGGATGCACATGCCCTGATCCTGGATGCGATCGACCGGGGCGATTTCCGACCGGGCGACCGCCTTGTGGAGAGCGAGCTGGCCGACCGGTTCGGCGTATCCCGCACCCCCGTGCGCGAGGCGTTGCAGCGTCTGGAAACGCAATCGGTTCTGGTGCGTGACGGACGGTCGCTGATCGTGGCGACGCTGTCGCACGACCAGATGGCCGAACTTTACGCGGTGCGCACCGAACTGGAGGCCCTGGCCGCGCGTCTGGCGGCACAGCACGCGGCGCGCGAGGAGATCCGCGTGCTGCGCCGGATGGTGAACGAGGACGAAGCGTTCTTGGGCGATGCGCGCGCGTTGTCGCAGGCGAACCGCCGGTTTCACCGTCAGATCCATCTTGCATCGCACAACCGATATCTGGTGCAGCAACTGGGCATGGTACACCGCACGATGGCGCTGATGGCGACGACGTCGCTTGCTGCCGAAGGTCGGGGCGAGACCGCGCTGGGCGAACATCTGGCAATCGTCGATGCAATCGAAGCCCGCGACGGGGAGGCCGCGGCGGAGGCGCTGCGCCAGCATCTGAGCGAGGCGTTCGAGACGCGTCTGCGAGAGGAAGCGCTGCGCGAGTGATCGCGGCGGCGATCAGGGAACGGGCGCGGCCCCGACGCGGGTGATCGATGTCGTCGGATCGATATGCGCGATTTCCGCCCTGTCGGCCCCGCCGAACGCCCCGTGGTCCGTCTTGTCCCAATGAAACGGATCGAAAACGATTTCCACCAAGGCCTTCCAGACGGCAAATGTGGCGAGTGGGAAGTAAAGCTCCATCGTCGGGATCCAGCGGCGCAGCGGTTTGTGGTGTTCCGTTCCGCATCCGACCCAAGCGATGGCCATCGACGTCAGACCAGCGCCGAGCAGGATGATCGAAAGCGTCAGGATGCCGTTGCCCGGCAGCCAGTCGGTGATTGGATGGGCGATGCCGAAGGGGATCACGATTGTCGACCAGAGCGTCGGCATCAGCAGTGCGTTCAAGATCGATCCGAGAAAAAGAAGATGAAACCCCAGCCAGCGGCGTGGCCCCAGATCACGGAGCAGGCGCAGCGGATTTCGGGCGTGAACGGCCCAGGTCAGGATATACCCCTTCATCCAGCGCGAGCGTTGCTTGACCCATGCGATCGGGTGGGCGTTCGCTTCCTCCAGTGTGGTGGTCTGGAGGATTTCAGTGCGGTAGCCCATTCGCGCCAAGCGCACGCCCAGGTCCGCATCTTCGGTTACGTTGTGCGCGTCCCATCCGCCGACGATGTCGAGGGCGTCGCGGCGAAAGAACAAGGTGGTGCCGCCCAAAGGCACGGCGAGACCGAGGCGGGCCAGACCCGGAAGCACGAGGCGGAACCAGTTGGCGTATTCGATGGTGAAGCAGCGCGACATCCAGTTACGGGTCGGATTGTAGTAGTCGAGAAGACCCTGAAGGCAAGCGACCTTCGCGGGCGCCGATTGGAACCGGGTCGCGACCTTCATCAGCTGATCGGGTGCGGGCGCGTCTTCGGCGTCGTAGATGCCGACGATATCGCCATGGGTGAAGTTCAGTGCGTAGTTCATGGCGCGCGGCTTGGTACGGGGTTGGCCGTCAGGCACCGCGATGATCCGCATCCACGTGGGGAGGTTCGCGGCGGCAAGCGCCGTGCGTGTGTCGATGTCGTCGGCTTCGACGACGAGGCAGATGTCGAGAAGTTCGCGCGGATATTGCAAGCGGGACAGCCGCTCGGTCAGGGGGGCGGCGATGCCGGGTTCGCGGTGCAGCGGCACCAGGATGGAAATCGACGGCATCTTTCGCGCCACCATGTCCCGCGGGCGCACGGTCGAGAAGACGTGCGGCCGCCGTCGCAGGGCGATGACCGCGGCAAGGCGCAGGCCGAGGTTGCTGCACATGACCATCAGCCCAAGCGCGGTCGCGATGCGCAGCGCCGCGATCGGCCAGACGACCGTCGCCGCAAGCGCCAGCAGGACCAAGGCGGCAAGAGCCACGGGAAAAAGCCCGCCGCGCCATTGCCGACAGCTCATCGGTTTGGGCACCTGGCATTCCGCGCCGCGCGCAAGCCTTGGGCCGTGCACCTCGACCAGCCGCTTGTCGAGCACGCTGTCTGTCACGACGGCGAAAAGACACGGGCCCAGCACCGGGGGCAGCACCTCCGCCAGGTCGTCGAGCGTTTCGGGCCGGGCCGTGGCGATCAGGGTCATGCTGCCGACCCGGCGCCATGGCATGCAGCGGTAGCGCAGCGCCGTATCGAGGGGCATCCGGCGGGCCAGCGCGTCATTGTCGACTGTCGAGGGGGGCATGTCGTGCACGCGCCCGATGCCGCGTTGCTTGGCCAGCGCCTCGGCCAGCACGTCTTCGCTGACCATCGAACGGCGGAGCAGCACATCGCCCAAGCGGACCGACATCTGGCGCTGCAACATCAGGGCCTGAGCCAGGTCCGACCCGGTGATGGCCCCCATGTTCAGAAGGATTTCGCCCAGTTTCGGCCGTGCATCGGCCACCTGTCGCCGGACGGCGGGGGCGGCGGGGCGGGAGCCGACGGGTACATCGCGCATCCGCGTCAGGCGTCGCGCGATGACGCCGTCCGACCCGACCCCGTCGCTTCGATCGTCCTGGAACGGATCGTCGGCAGAACTCGAAACGGAAGACAGGGACATAGGGTACTCGGGCAATGACACCCGGACCCTGACGCCCAAATCTTAATCTTGCGTTAATGCCCCGGAATCACCCGCGCGCCGCCTCCATCGCGGCGGCGAAATCGTCGAACAGATAGGCGCTGTCATGGGGGCCGGGGCTCGCTTCGGGATGGTACTGTACCGAAAAGACAGGCTTGCCCGAAAGACGGATGCCGCAGTTCGACCCGTCGAAGAGCGAGACATGCGTCTCCTCCACCCCCTCGGGCAAAGATTGCACGTCGACCGTGAACCCGTGGTTCATCGACGTGATCTCTACCTTGCCATCCGTGCGCCGCTGAACCGGGTGGTTCGCGCCGTGGTGGCCGTGGTTCATTTTGATCGTCTTGGCCCCAAGGGCCATGGCAAGCATCTGATGCCCCAGGCAGATCCCGAAGACCGGCAACCCGCTTTCGACCATTTCGCGGATCATCGGGACGGCGTATTTGCCGGTCGCCGCCGGATCGCCCGGTCCGTTCGACAAGAACACGCCGTCGGGGTTGAGCGCCTTCACGTCCTCGGCGGTCGCCGTCGCGGGCAGGACGGTAACGTCGCAGCCGACCGAGGCGAGGGAGCGCAGGATATTGCGCTTGGCACCAAAGTCGATGGCGACGACCTTGTGACGTGGGTTTTCTTGCGTGCCGAAGCCATCCGGCCAGGCCCATTTCGTCTGGTCCCAGCGGTAGGATTGCGCGCATGTCACGTCGCGGGCCAGGTCGACACCTTCCAGTCCCTTGAACGCGCGGGCCTGGGCCACCAAGGCCTCGATGTCGAAATTGCCGTCGGGATCATGGGCCAACGCCGCGTGTGGCGCGCCCTGCTGCCGGATGGCGCGGGTCAGGCGGCGGGTATCGATGCCGCCGATGCCGATGCGGCCCCGGCTGGTCAGCCAGGCTTCCAGATCCTGCGTCGCGCGCCAGTTCGACGGATCGGTCGGGTCCCATTTGACGACCATGCCGGCGGCGACGGGGGTCGCCGTCTCGTCGTCTTCGGGGGTGACGCCGGTGTTGCCGATGTGGGGGAAGGTGAAGGTCACGATCTGCCCGGCGTAGGACGGGTCGGTCATGATCTCCTGATACCCGGTCATGGCAGTGTTGAAGCACAGCTCCGCCACGGACACCCCGGTTGCGCCGAATCCGCGGCCCATGAAGATCGTGCCGTCGGCAAGGGCGAGGCAGGCGGTCGGCGTCTGGGACATGGGGGCGCTCCGGCGATGACTGGGCAGACTTGCGGGGTCATACGGGGGGGGCGTGGGGGGGTCAACCGCGCGCGGGCCCGGACGGATGACGTTTCGGCAGGCACCGGCGGAACCGGGCCGAAGGATTTGCCGCATGGGCACAAGTCGGCTATGCCGCACGCTTCGATAACCACCGTGGGGAAGACGATGGATCTGCGCGAACGACTGAATGCCCGGCTCAAGGAAGCGATGCGCGAGAAGGACAGTCGCCGGGTGGGAACCCTGCGCCTGATCAACGCGGCGCTCAAGGACCAGGACATCGCGCTGCGCGCCGAAGGCCGCACCGTCGGCGACGCGGAGGCGACCGCGACCATGGCGAAGATGGTCAAGCAGCGTCAGGAATCGACCCGCGCCTACGAAGAGGCCGGGCGGCTGGAACTGGCGCAGGCGGAGATGGAGGAAATCGCCATCATCGAAGCCTTCCTGCCCAAGCGCCTGTCGGACGAAGAAGTCGCAACGGCCGTGAATGACGCGATCGCGGACACGGGTGCCACGTCGATCCGGGATATGGGCAAGGTCATGGGCGCGCTGAAGGCGAAGTACACCGGACAGATCGACTTCGGGGCCGTCGGGCCGGTCGTGAAGGACCGGCTGAACCAGGACTGACGTCGCCGCGTCAGTCGATGCGAAGGCGCGCGACGGCCAGCGTGTCATAGCGGCGACCTTCGATCACGCTGTCCACGATAACCTCGATCCAGTCGACGCCTTCGAATCCGGCCAGCGTCCAGGTTTGTTCGCGCCTGTTGTCGCGCACGACGATGACCCTCTCGTGCCCGTTGGAGCCGCGCAGGGTCAGGCCCTCCAACCGGGCGTGGCGTCGGAAGGCTTTCTCGTCGGTATTGTCGCCGTTCACCACCGTCAGGCGCTGCGCCGAGATTGACGTGGCGAAATCGAAGAGCATCCGACTGCCGGAACCGGGCCCGGGTTCCTGTTCCGTCCAGGGGGCGCGGCGGTCGTTGTCGGTCAGCCGGGCCACATGATCGACGCCCAGGGCCGACGACGCGCAGACCCGCCCGCGCAATCCCCCTTTGGGCAGCGGTGCGCAGACGGCGCGTTCGGACATTTCCGGCCGGATGGTATCGTGCGGGCGCGTTTCTGCGGGGACGGCAGGCGCGGCCTGCGCCCCCGTGTCGCCCGGTGTCGCTGCATCGGGACGCTGGCGGATGGACGGCGCGGTGTCATCGGGATCGGTCGCATCGCCGGGCAGGGCGAGTCCGGCCCGACCGGCGGACGCGCGCCAGCCCTTTTCGACCGCCGCAAGCCGCAGGCCGCGTGCCGGATGGGTGGCAGACCCCGTCGCGCCGAAATCCTGCCATAGGGCCTGTGCCTGCGCGAGATTTGCCCCCAGAGCGTGGAGCGCGAAGCCGGCGAATTCGTCGGCCTGCAGTTCCGTCGCGGGGCGCGATCCGCCCCGGACGATCGTGTGACCCAGCAGATGATGGCCGATTTCATGGGCGACGACCGCATAGAGGGGCCAGCGATCATTGGTCGGCAGATCCCGGAATTGCCGGACCCAGAGCGGATTGAAACCGATCCAGCGTTCCTGATCCTCCAGGTAGGCGGCGGCGTTGAGAACCTCCATCGTCTCTTCGATCTTGAAGGTGTTCACGAGGCCCGAGACTGCCAGGATTTCGGAGGCGAGTAGGAAGACCTCCCGTTCGCTCAGACGCCGTTCCTCGGCGCTCAGGGGATCCGTGATGGCGGTTCCCGCATCCGCGCAGCCGCCCATGCCGCAGGGATCCTGCGCCGCGACGGGGCCGGCAAGGGCGATGGAAAGGGCGAAGGCCAGGGCGGGGCGCATGGTCGAAACTCCGGTCGCGGGGTCGGGTGGAGCGTATTCCGGCAGGGCGGCCCCTTGCAACGCCTTGAACCGGGACGCGCGGGCGGGCATTTAGATCCGATAGCCAGGGGGAACGACATGGCGCTGCCGGTCCGACAACAGATGATCTACTGGGGGGCCGCCGCGGCGGTGGTTCTGGTCTTGCTGTGGTACCTGGGTCCGGTCCTTCTGCCGTTCATCGTCGGGGCGGCGATCGCCTATATCCTCGATCCGCTGGCCGACCGGCTGGAGGGATTCGGCCTGCCGCGCGCTTTGGCGACGACCGTCATAACGCTGGTCGGCGTGCTGATCCTTGTGGTCGGGGTGGCCGTTCTGATCCCACTTCTGGTGCAACAGACGAATGCCCTGATCCAGGCGGCCCCCGATTATTTCGCGGCCCTGCGCGGGACGTTGACGGCGCGGTTCCCTGAAATGGCAAGCGAGGGCGGGATCGTGCAGACCGGCCTTGCCGATCTAGGCGAAGTGATCCGGTCGCGGGGCGGGGAACTTGCGCAACAGGTGCTTGGCTATGTCTTCGGCGTGGTGAACGCGGTGGTCTTCATCGTCGTCGTCCCGGTCGTCGCATTCTATCTGCTGCTCGATTGGGACAACATGGTGGCCCGCATCGACGAGATGCTGCCCCGCGACCACGTTGGCCGGATCCGTCGCATCGCGCGCGACATCGACGACACGCTGGCCAGTTTCGTGCGCGGGCAGTTGACGGTCTGCCTGATCTTGGGGACGTATTATTCCGCCGGCCTGATGCTGGTGGGCTTGCAGTTCGGTCTGGTCGTCGGAGCCATCGCCGGCCTCGTGACCTTCATTCCCTACGTGGGTGCCATCGTCGGCGGTGGCCTCGCCATCGGTCTGGCCCTGTTCCAGTTCTGGGGCGATTGGGCGGCGATCGGTCTGGTCGCGGCGATCTTCGCCTCGGGGCAGTTTCTGGAAGGCAACATCCTGACCCCGAAACTGGTCGGGGAAAGCGTTGGCCTGCATCCGGTCTGGCTGCTTTTGGCGCTGTCGGCGTTCGGGTCGATCTATGGCTTTGTCGGGATGCTGATCGCGGTGCCGGTCGCCGCAGCGCTTGGCGTCGTGACGCGCCATGCAATCGCGGAATACAAGGGATCGCTTCTGTATCGCGGCGGCGGGCGCGACGACCTGCTGCCGGAGACGACCGGCCCCCTGGACAAACCCTGATCTGATGAAACAGCTTTCGATCGCCCTGCCCCGGCTCGACGCGACCGGGCGGGAAGACTTCATGGTCTCCGCGTCGAACGCCACGGCGCTGGCCCTGTTGGACAGCTGGCCGGACTGGCCAGACCGTCGATTGGCCCTGGTCGGACCCGAGGGGGCGGGCAAGTCGCATCTGGCAACCATCTGGGCCACGGAGACGGGCGCGCACCGCATGTCCGCCGCCGATCTGTCGTCCGCCGAGGCCCCCGATCTGGCCCGCGGGCCGCTGGTCGTCGAGGACGTGGACGGCGGCGTGGAGGAGGAGGCGCTGTTCCATCTGTGGAACGCCTGCGCCCAAAGCGGTCAGGGCCTTCTGCTGACGGGGCGGGCGATGCCGTCGGACTGGCCCATCGCCTTGCCCGATCTGCGCAGCCGGGTGACGTCGCTGACGCCGGCGGCGATCGACGACCCCGATGACATGCTGCTGTCGGTGCTGCTGCTCAAGCTGTTCGCCGACAGGCAGTTGCAGGTGAAGCCGGCCCTGATCGGATTTCTGCTGCCCCGGATGGAGCGCAGCTTTGCCGCCGCGCGCCGGGTGGTCGACATGCTGGACCGGGAATCGCTGGCGCGGGGTGTGCCGGTCGGTCAGGCGTTGGCCCGGTCGGTGTTGGATGGCTGATGCGTGAACGTACGCTCGCCCGCGCTGGACAGTGCCGGAGTCGGGACCTAGGCTGATATCTCCCCAACACGACAGGTCTTCGAACGCGCGTCATGATGAAAGATGTCTCCGCCCCCCTTGCCGCCGATTTCCTGAATGCGCCGCTGCCCGACCCGGTGGAGCTGGACCAGGCGCGACGGACCGGCCCCAAGCGGTTCTTTAACCGCGAACGCAGCTGGCTGGCATTCAATTGGCGCGTGCTGGAGGAGGCGGAGAATCCCCGTGTCCCGATGCTGGAACGGCTCCGTTTCCTATCGATCTCGGCGGCGAACCTGGATGAATTCTATACCGTGCGCGTCGCGGGCCTGCGGGAATTGGCGCGGGCGGGCAATCGCACCCCCGCCGCCGATGGTCGGACCCCGGCCGAGCAACTGGTGATGATCGACGAAGATGCGGTCAGACTGCTGGCCCACCAGCAGACCGTCTGGAAGGATCTGCGCGGGGACATGGAGGCAGAAAATCTGCATCTGCTGACCGCCGCCGATCTGACGGCGCAGGAACGCCAACAAATGCGTGCGCTGTTCCTGCGGGACGTTTTTCCCATCGTCTCTCCGCTTGCGATCGACCCGGCGCACCCCTTCCCGTTCCTGCCCAACGAAGGGTTTGCCGTGGCCGTCGCGATGGAGCGGCGGTCCGATAAGCGAACGCTGCGCGCGCTTTTGCCAGTGCCCGCGCAGATCGACCGGTTCATCCGGTTGACGCCAGCGGATGCGGGCGACGGCCCGATCCGGTTTCTGCCGCTGGAAGAATTGCTCTTGTTGCAGATCGAGGAGCTGTTTCCCGGCTACGTTCTGAAGGGGCATTGCGCCTTTCGGGTGCTGCGCGACAGCGATCTGGAGGTCGAGGAGGAGGCGGAGGACCTGGTGCGGGAATTCGAAACCGCGCTCAAGCGTCGCCGCCGCGGAGAGATCATTCGCCTGAAGATGACCGCCGGGGCCCCCGAAGACCTGCGCCGGGAGATCGTGGAGGAGATCGGCGTCGACGAGAGCGAGGTGATCGAGGTCGATGGCCTGATCGGTCTGGCCGCGCTCAAGGAGTTGGTGGTCGACGACCGCAAGGACCTGCTTTGGCCGACGTTCACGCCCCGCGTGCCCGAACGGGTGCAGGACCACGGGGGCGATATGTTCGCCGCCATCCGGCAGAAAGACATGCTGCTGCATCACCCCTACGAGACGTTCGACATGGTGATCCGCTTTCTGACGCAGGCGGCGACGGACCCGAACGTCGTCGCCATTCGCCAGACGCTGTACCGCACGTCGCGCGACAGCCCGATCGTCGCGGCCCTGTGCGAGGCGGCGGAGGCGGGCAAGACGGTTACCGCACTGGTGGAATTGAAGGCGCGGTTCGACGAGGCGGCGAACATCCGGCAATCCCGGCGGTTGGAGCGGGCGGGCGCGCATGTCGTCTATGGCTTCACCCACATGAAGACCCACGCCAAGATCTCTACTGTTGTGCGGCGGGAGGGTGACAGGCTAGTCACCTATACCCACTTCGGCACCGGAAACTATCATCCGATGACGGCGCGGATCTATACCGACCTGTCGCTCTTCACCTGTTCGGCGGCGATGGGGCGCGACGCGACCAAGGTGTTCAACTACATTTCCGGCTATGCGCCGCCCGACGGGCTGGAGAACCTGTCGATTTCGCCCAGCCAGATGAAGGATCATCTGCTGACGTCGATCGCCGCCGAGGCGGCGCATGCAAAGGCCGGCAAGCCGGCTGTCATCTGGGCCAAGATGAACTCCTTGATCGAGCCGGACGTGATCGACGCGCTGTATGCCGCAAGTCAGGCCGGCGTGAAGATCGACCTGGTGATCCGCGGCATCTGTGGCATCCGACCGGGCGTCGTGGGCCTGTCGGAGAACATCCGCGTGAAATCGGTCGTGGGTCGGTTTCTGGAGCATTCGCGGATCGTGTGCTTTGGCAACGGTCACGGGCTGCCGTCCAAGAAGGCGCGGGTCTACATCAGTTCCGCCGACTGGATGGGGCGCAACCTGAACCGCCGGGTCGAGACGCTGGTCGAATGCCTGAACCCCACGGTGAAGGCGCAGATCGTTAGTCAGATCATGGCCGCCAATCTGGCTGACACCGCACAAAGCTGGGTCCTGGGACCCGAGGGCGACTGGGTTCGCCCGGATCTGACCAATGTGGACAATCCATTCAGCTGTCACCGCTTCTTCATGGAAAACCCGTCGCTGTCGGGGCGGGGATCGGCGGGGGCCAAGGACGTGCCGGAGTTGGGGCATTCTGCGGACTGAGGCACGCGTTTTATCGCTTGGGCTGCTTCGGTAAGAGATTCGAGCACGGCATGCGAACTCCGCGCTGACGCGTGTCTTTCAATGCGCACCCGTGTTCTGCGGTGACGTCTCGGATGTCAGTTTTGCTGAGCCTCTAGATCCGACCTTCTCAGGAGTCCTCGAGAGACTTTATTGCGATCACGTCGCGCAGCCGAACTGAAATTTACGATCTGTAAGCATTTCGCTTCTATCGCTGTCTGACCGGAGGAGACCGAAATGTTCAAAGACAAACAGACGGTCAGCGATCGGATGGGCCACATCATGAACGTTGCGATGCTCAAGTCCCTGAACCTTTTGGACACGGATGCCGAAGAAAGTTTCGACGAGGTAGTGGAAGTGGCGTCGGCCCTGTTCGAGGTTCCGACCGCCCTGATTTCGTTGTTGGATCTGGATCGGCAGTGGTTCAAGGCGAAGGTCGGCCTGGAGGCGGAGGAAACCGCGCTGAATATCTCGTTCTGTCGATACGCGGTGCAAAGGTCGGACGTCACGGTCGTTCTTGATGCGACGGCGGATGATCGATTTCGCGACAACCCATTGGTGACGGCGAAATCCGGGATACGCTTCTACGCCGGGGCACCTCTTATCGTGGGGCCGCGTGAACTTCGGATCGGCACGCTATGCCTTATCGACACGACGCCGCGAGAGAGCTTCCCCTTGGCCGACGTCAATCTTCTGCAAGGACTTGCCACCATCGTATCCGAGCTTATCGAAGGACGCGCGGCAAAGGCTGCAATCGCATCGGCCGCGTAGTGCAGACGAAGAGCGGCGGACGTCGGTCGGAGGCCCCATCTGATCGGTTTTGCGCAATTCGGAGCGTTTCGACGCCCCGTCGGGCAAGACATTGGTCTGCGTGCACAGCCCACCGTCTGATCGGACGCCGACGACCCCTGCAAACCACGCAATGACCGATCGCGTCCAATCGCAGCGATCCCTTTTTGTCGTGGTACGACTTCTGGACACCGATCCGTGGCACGCAAAGATACCTGGCCTCGGCTTTCCGACCAAACCCAACCCATTCGATTGACCCCCGCGTGCGCCCCGTGCACAAGCCGATGCGACACCAACGGCACCGGGGACCCTGCCGATGATGACCGACGTGATCGACGCGGACGAATACGGCCCCTTCGGCGCACCCCTGTTCGACGGGCCCGAGGCGCGGGCATTGCGGCGCGTTGGCGTGATCGACGTCGGATCGAACTCCGTTCGTTTGGTGGTTTTCGACGGGGCCGCGCGGTCGCCGGCCTATTTCTTCAACGAGAAAATTCTTTGCGGTCTGGGCGCGGGCCTGTCCGAAACCGGCCAGTTGAATCCCCAAGGGCGGATCCGCGCGCTTGACGCGCTCAAACGGTTTGCGATTTTGGCACGCGGGATGGAGGTCAATTCCCTGACGGCCGTCGCCACGGCCGCCGTGCGCGAGGCCGAGGATGGCCCCGCCTTCGAGGCGGAGGTGCGCGACCAGACCGGCCTGAAGCTCTGGGTGATCGACGGTGCCGAGGAAGCCCGGCTGTCGGGGCAGGGCGTTCTGTTGGGCTGGCCCGAAGCGCAGGGTCTGATGTGCGACATCGGCGGATCGTCCATGGAGTTGGCCGAGCTGAAGGGCGGATCGGTTGGCGCGACTGTGTCCGGCAAGCTGGGCCCGCTGAAGCTTCAGGCAGTGAAGGGCAAGGGAGCGCGGCGCAAGGAAATCGACGCCGGGATCGCCGCGATGACCGAAACGCTTGGGCGGTCGCGCTACGATCAGTTGTATCTGGTGGGCGGAAGCTGGCGGGCCATCGCGCGCGTGGATATGGAGCGACGCGGTTATCCGCTGCATGTGCTGCATGAATACACGATGACGCCCAAGGATTTGCGCGCCACGCTTGAATTCATCGCCCAGGAGGACGTGCTGGCGCTGGGCAAGCGGACGGGCACGTCGTCGGCGCGCATGTCGCTGGTACCGATCGCCTGCGAGGTGCTGGACCGCGTGGTAAAGACGGTGCGACCGAAGGAAATCGCGATCTCCAGCTATGGCATTCGCGAGGGGCTGCTATACGAGCAGATGCCCGACGTCCTGCGTGCCCGCGACCCGCTGATCGAAAGCTGCCGCGCATCCGAGGCCGCATCGGCGCGCCTGCCGGGGTTCGGGCGGGTGCTTTATCGGTTCATCCAGCCCCTGTTCGCGCGCGAAAAGGACAGGCGGCGGCGTCTGATCCGGGCCTGTTGCCTGCTCCACGATGTCAGCTGGCGGGCGCATCCCGACTACCGTGCGGAAATCTGTTTCGACAACGCGACCCGCGCCAATTTGGGCGGGCTGACACATTCGGAACGCGTTTATATGGGGGCCGCCCTGCTGCACCGCTACCGCAACAAGCGCGAGGGCACCCCGTTCGAGGCGCTTGCCCCGCTGCTGGGTGAGGACGACACCCGACAGGCGGAGGTCGTGGGCAAGGCGATGCGCTTCGGCGCGATGTTCTCGGCGCAGGATCCGGCTTTGATGGGGCGCATGAAGCTTTATCCCAAGAAGGCGGTGCTGGAACTTGCGCTGCCCAAGGGCGACGGCGAGGCGCTGTTTGGTGAAGTGGCCGAGGCGCGCTTCAAATCGTTGGCCGGAAGCCTTGATTGCGCGCCGAAAGTGAAGGTCGTGAAACGCTAGGCGCGCCGCATCTTGCCCCCCCGGTGTCGCGTTGATAGCGCAGACGCATCCAAACGCGAGTATTTCCGATGCGCCTGAGCCGCTATTTCCTGCCCGTCCTCAAGGAAACCCCTGCCGAGGCGCAGATCGTCAGCCATCGCCTGATGCTGCGGGCGGGTATGATCAAGCAATCCTCCGCCGGCATCTATTCCTGGCTGCCGCTGGGCTACCGTGTGCTCAAGCGCATCGAACAGATCGTCCACGAGGAACAGCAGCGCGTCGGTCACATCCCGATGCTGATGCCGACGTTGCAATCGGTCGATCTATGGCGGGAGTCTGGCCGCTACGATGCCTTCGGCGACGAGATGCTGCGCTTCACCGACCGGCAGGACCGGGAGATGCTCTACGGTCCGACCAACGAGGAGCTGATCACCGATATCGTGCGCTCCAACGTCGGCTCCTACAAGCAGTTGCCGCTGACGCTGTATCATATCCAGTGGAAGTTTCGCGACGAGATGCGGCCCCGGTTCGGCGTGATGCGCGGACGCGAATTCCTGATGAAGGATGGCTACAACTTCGACCTGACCCGCGAAGATGCCTTGCACGCCTACAATCGTCACTTGGTCAGCTATCTGCGCACCTACGAGCGGATGGGTCTGCAGGCGATCCCGATGCGCGCCGATCCGGGCGCGATGGGCGGGGACGATACGCACGAGTTTCTGGTCCTGGCGGACACCGGCGAAAGCGAGGTGTTCTACGACAGCGAAGTGACGGACATCACTTTGGGGCAGCGCGACATCGACTACGACGACGTCGACCAATGCGCGGCCGTGATGGAGGAATTCACCGCGCGCTACGCCCGCACGGACGAGACGCACGACGAGGCGATCTTCGCCGACGTCCCCGAGGAGAGGCGCCGGTCGGCGCGCGGCATCGAAGTCGGCCAGATCTTCTATTTCGGAACCAAGTATTCCGATGCGCTGGGCGCGACGGTCCAAGGCCCCGACGGCAAGCCGACGGCGCTGCACATGGGGTCGCACGGCATCGGGGTCAGTCGCCTGCTGGGTGCGATCATCGAGGCGAGCCACGACGACAAGGGCATCATCTGGCCCGAAGGCGTGACGCCGTTCCACGTGGGGATCGTAAACCTGAAACAGGGGGATGCGGCGACGGATTCGGCCTGTGAAGGTATCCTGAATGCCGTGGAAGCCGAGGGTCTGACCGCGCTGTACGACGATCGCAAGGACCGCGCGGGGGCGAAATTCGCCACGATGGATCTGATCGGTCTGCCGTGGCGCATCACAGTCGGGCCGCGCGGGTTGGGCAACGGTGTGGTCGAACTGACCAGTCGCCGCACCGGCGAGAGCGAGGAGATGTCGGCCGAAGCCGCCATCGCGCGGGTGAAAGAGATCTACGCCGCCCATATGTGACCGCCGGAGGCTTCCCATGTTCAAACGCTTCGAGATGATGATCGCCTGGCGCTATCTGCGGGCGCGCCGCTCCGAAGGAGGGATCAGCGTGATGACCTGGATCAGCCTGATCGGGATCGCGCTGGCCGTCTTCGCCCTGATTGCGACGCTGGCTGTCCGCTCGGGCTTCCGGCACGAATTCGTCGGCACCATCGTCGGGGCCAACCCCCACGTCAGCGTCCATTCCTACGGCGAAGCGCTGCCCAACGGGCAGTTGACGCGCACCATGGCCGAGTACGAGGCCGTCACGGCGCGGTTATCGGACCTGCCCGGGGTCGTGTCTGCCATGCCGGTGATCGAGGGACAGGTGATGGCCACGGCCAACGGGCGCAATGCGGGCGTGCAGGTCATCGGGGTGACGCTGGACGATTTGCGCAACGTCGAATTGGTCGCCCAGCCGGAGGAAAGCTCTGGCTCGCTCGACGCTTTCGAAAGCGGAATCGCACTGGGGGCCGTGCTGGCGCGCGAACTTGGCGTGGCGGCAGGCGACCGGGTGCGTCTGATTTCGCCCGACGGGATCAAGGGACCAATGGGGACCAGCCCGCGCATCAAGGTCTATGACATCGCTTATGTGTTCCGCGTGGGCCGCTACGATATCGATCGCATCCGCGTCTACATGCCGTTCGAGGAGGCGCAGATCTATTTCAACCGCGCAGGCGTCGCCGATCAGGTCCATGTCGTCACCGACGACCCCGAAGCGGTCGACACGCTGGCCCCCGGTATCGCGGCGGCGGCGGGCGACGACACCTATCAGTTCACATGGAAGGACAATGCCGGGGCCTTTTTGCGCGCCCTGAAGATGGAGGACAACATCATGTTCGTCATCCTGTCCATTCTGGTTCTGATCGCGACGCTCAACATCACATCCGGCCTGGTTATGTTGGTCAAGAACAAGGGCCGCGACATCGGCATCCTTCGCACCATGGGCCTGACCGAGGGCACGATCCTGCGCGTCTTCTTCCTGTGCGGTGCGTCCATCGGCGTGATCGGCACGGCGATCGGCGTGGTCCTGGGCTGTCTTTTCGCGCTGTATATCGATCCGATCTTCAGTTTCGTGAATTATGTCGCGGGCGGCGGCGTCTGGGACCCGTCGGTGCGCTATATCTCGGCGCTGCCCGCGCGGTTGGAACTGGGCGATGTGCTGTCCGCCGTCATCCTGTCGCTGACACTGTCGTTCGTCGTCACGATCTTCCCGGCCCGCCGGGCGGCCCGCATGAACCCGGTGGAGGCGCTGCGATATGAATGACGCGCTGACGCTGTCGGGGATCACCAAGGGTTATCACCTGGGGCAACCCGGAGAGATCCGCGTGCTCAACGGTGCAGACCTGACGCTGCAGCCGGGGCAGGTGACTGCGCTGGTGGCACCTTCGGGGGCCGGCAAGTCCACGCTGCTGCACATCGCAGGCCTGCTCGACACGCCCGATGGCGGCACGGTGACGATGGCCGGCACGGATATGACGGGGCAGGGCGACCGCGCGCGCACGCGGGCGCGGCGCGAAAAGATCGGCTTCATCTACCAGTTCCATCACTTGCTGCCCGAGTTCACGGCTGCCGAAAACATCGTCTTGCCGCAACTTGTCAACGGCGTGGCGCAGGCCGAGGCCCGCGCGCGCGCCGAGGACCTGCTGGGCCGTGTGGGTTTGTCGCACCGCATCGATCATCGCCCCGCCGAGATGTCAGGCGGTGAGCAGCAGCGGACCGCGTTCTGCCGGGCGCTGGCCAACGGCCCGAGCTTGCTTCTGGCGGACGAACCAACGGGAAATCTGGATCCGACGACCTCCGACACGGTGTTCGATGCATTGATGTCCTTGGTGCGGGAGACGGGGATGTCTGCGTTGATCGCGACACACAACCTTGCCTTGGCCGCCCGGATGGACCGGACCCTGCGGCTGGAGGAGGGGCGACTGGTCTGACGGCAGGTTAGCCGTTCAGATGAGCCGCGATCCGGTCGTAGATTTTCGTGCGCAAGACGGCGTTTTCCATCAGCGCCTCGTGCCGGGCACCGTCGATGATTTCCAGCGTTCCATCTTCCCACGATCCCATGCGGACATGGATCGCATCGGCCGAGACGATGGCTTCGTCCGTGCCAAGGAAGGTCAGCGCGGGCGCAACGGGGGCCGGCGCGCGGGCGCAGGCGTGCATTTCGCGCAGGGCCGCCCAGACCCAGCCGATCGATGGGCCGCCAAGGGCCAGGTCGGGGTGGGTCGTGATCTGCCGTTTCATCCAGGCGAACATCTCGGCGTCGCGGGTCAGCAGGTTGCCGTCGAACGGCGCGCCCGCCGGGTCGGCGACCTTGCCCGAACCGGGCGCGCTTTGCTCTCCGAAGCCGAGCGACGCGGCCGCCGCGGAAACCGTCCAGCCCATGAAGCGGCGATGCGGTGTCAGTTGCAGGCCCCACATCGGGGCCGAAAACACGGCGCGGCGGAACACCGCCGGGCGGCGCATCAACGCACGCAACGCGATCAGGCCACCCATCGAATGGCCCAGGATGTGCCAGGGCCGCGGCATGTCCAATTCGGTACACAAGTCCAGAATCCCATCAACGTCGGCCTGGAACTCGCTGAAATCGTTCACGTGGCCGATCTTGCGATCGCCAGTTGCGCGTGGGGAAAGCCCTTGGCCGCGCACATCGACGACCGCGCTGGCATAGCCATGGGCGGCCATCCGAACGGCGGCATCGGAATATTTCTCGATATATTCCGTCCGGCCCGGCACGATCAGCAGGGTGCCGCGCGTACCTTCAGGCCAGACGCCGATACGGATCGGAATTCCGTCCGCCGTCGTCACCCAATGGGCGCGCCCATGGGGCGGCCCGGCGGCGACGTCGGCGTGGTACGGGGCCTTGGGAAAGGTCACCGCGTCGGCCTTACGACAGTTCGGCACCCAGCTTCATGGCCTGGCCCATATCGCCGTCAACCGACAGTTTGCCGGTCATGAACGCGGAGGTCGGGTTCACGTCGCCGTCAAGGATGCCCTTGAAGGTCTCCGCATCGGCGGTCATCGTGCACTCGGCCTCTTCGTCTCCGGCGCGCACGCCAGCGGAATCGACCATGATCGCGCCCTCGTCTTCGATGACGAACTTGACGCTGCCGTCGAAGGTGCCAATCTTTGCACTAAGCTGCGTGACGGCCTCGTTGATGATGTCGCTCATGTCAGTCCTTTGAATGCTGATCGCCGAAACGGCGGATGGGGTCCTAGACAGGATGATTGACCTGCGCGTCACTCTCAAGGCCCTGATGGTCATCGCCGCGTGTTCTTACGCCACGTTTTCCATGGCCCAAGCCGTGCCAGACGCGCAACCCGAGGTTCTGTCCGAAGATCCGCAGGTTCTGCTGAACCGGTTGGGCACGTTGACCGGCGAAGCGGATGCGGGCGAAGCGGCTCGGCTTGCCGCGGAAATCGTGGAGCGTTGGACCCATTCGGGCAGCGCCGCGCTCGACCTGCTGCTGCGCCGGGGTCAGGCCGCGATGGAGGAGGGCGAATACCGGCAAGCGATCGCCCATCTGACCGCGCTGACCGACCATGCGCCGGATTTCGCCGAAGGCTGGAACCAGCGGGCGACTGCCTTTTTCCTGATGGAGGAATACGGTGCCGCCATCGCGGACATCGAACAGGTCCTGATCCTGGAGCCGCGGCATTTCGGCGCGCTCGCCGGTCTGGGGATCATGCTTCAGCAGCTGGGCGACGATGTCGGCGCGTTGCGGGCATTCAAGGCGGCCGCGCAGGTCTATCCCGCCGAGGAGAATGTGAACCGCGCGATCGAGCAGCTTGAACAGCAGACCGGCGAACGGACCCTCTGACATGGATACCAATCTCGGTCGGGTGACGGCGGTCCTTGGGCCGACGAACACCGGAAAGACGCATTACGCGATCGAGCGGATGCTGTCGCATCGCACGGGCGTTATCGGCCTGCCGCTGCGCCTTCTGGCGCGGGAGGTCTATGACCGGATCGTCGCCATTCGCGGGCCGTCGGTCGTGGCCCTGGTCACCGGGGAAGAACGGATCGTACCCGCCCGCGCGGCCTATTGGGTGTGCACCGTGGAGGCGATGCCCCAAGGGATGGGCACCGATTTCGTCGCGATCGACGAGGTGCAGTTGTGTGCCGACCCAGAACGCGGCCATGTCTTCACCGACCGTCTGCTGAACATGCGCGGACAGCATGAGACGTTGTTCATGGGGTCCGACACGATGCGGCCGACCATCGCCGCGCTGGTGCCACGGGTGCAGTTCACGCGGCGCGAAAGATTCAGCGATCTGACCTACACAGGTCCGAAAAAGATCAGCCGTATGCCCGGTCGGACCGCAATCGTGGGATTTTCGGTTGATAATGTATATGCCATCGCCGAGTTGCTGCGCCGTCAAAAGGGCGGTGCGGCGGTGGTGATGGGTGCATTGTCGCCGCGCACGCGCAACGCGCAGGTCGAGATGTACCAGAACGGGGACGTCGATTATCTGGTGGCGACGGATGCCATCGGCATGGGTCTGAACCTGGATATCAGGCACGTCGCCTTTTCGGCCACATCGAAGTTCGACGGCCAGCGCATTCGTCCGCTGATGCCACACGAGATGGCGCAGATCGCGGGGCGGGCGGGACGCTATATGCAACCGGGAACCTTCGGCGTGACGGGCGAGGCAGGCCCTCTGGAGGATTTCCAGATCGACGCGATCCAGACCCACAGCTTCAAACCAATCGACCGGTTGATGTGGCGCAACGACCGCCTAGAATTTGGCACGCCCGAAGCGCTGATCGCATCGCTCGAAGCACCGAGTCCCGACATGATGCTGGTCCGGGGGCGGCAGGCCGACGACTTGTCGTCGTTGCGCACCCTGAACGAGCTGGAGGGCGTCGCTGGCCGCATTCGCGACGCGCGCGACGTGCGTTTGTTGTGGGATGTCTGCCGCATTCCCGACTTTCAGGGGATCAGCCACGGGGAGCATACGACGATGCTGGCCCGGATCTTCGGTTTCCTACACGAACGCGGGCGGGTCGACGGCGATTGGCTGGCACGCCAGATCAAGCGCATCGACAAGACGGCGGGCGACATCGACATGTTGTCCAAGCGGTTGGCATATATCCGCACTTGGACGTATGTTGCGCAGCGAAAAGGCTGGGTGGACAACGAGGCGCATTGGCGCGATGCCACGCGGGCGGTAGAAGACCGCCTGTCGGACGCGCTTCACCATGCGCTGACAAATCGGTTCGTCGACCGGCGGACAAGCGTGCTGCTGCGGCGGCTGAAGATGAAGGAGGGCCTTTTGGCCGACATCAACGACAAGGGCGAAGTGAGCGTCGAGGGCGAGACTCTGGGTCGCCTCGAAGGGTTCCGCTTCCATCAGACCGGCACGACCGGTCCGGACGAGGCGAAGACCGTGCGACAGGCGGCAACGCAGGCTTTGCGGCCCGAGTTTCATCTGCGCGCCGACCGTTTTTACAACGCGCCGGACACGGAGATGGATTTCACCGAGCAGGGTGGCCTCATGTGGGGCGATCAGGCCGTCGGAAAATTGGTCAAGGGGTCAGAGGCTCTCAGGCCAGGCGTGGAGGCCTTCGTCGACGATGACGCGGGTCCTGAAGTCATGCAGAGGGTCACGCGCCGCCTGCAGCATTTCATCGACCGCAAGGTCGCCGCCGCGATGGAGCCGTTGATCGAGATGTCCAAGGACGAGGCCGTCACCGGCCTCGCCCGCGGCTTCGCGTTTCGCATGTTGGAGAATTTCGGCATCTTGTCGCGGCAAGACGTTGCCACCGAGGTGAAGGAGCTGGACCAGGACGCACGCGGGCAGCTGCGCAAGCACGGCATCCGCTTCGGCCAATTTACGATTTTCCAACAGCTTCTGCTCAAGCCCGCGCCGACGCGTCTTCGGCTGGTGCTGTGGTCGCTGTGGAACGACCTTCAGGAGTTCCCCGAAGCACCGCCCCCCGGTCTGGTCACCGTGCCGGCCGCGCAGGGTGCACCGCAGGGGTATTACACCATGGCGGGTTATCGTCTGGCCGGCGCGCGCGCGATCCGCATCGATATGCTGGAGCGGTTGGCCGATCTGCTGCGCCCCGCCGATTCCCGTGGCGGGTTCGAGGGGACGGCCGACATGCTGTCGATCACTGGTATGACGCTGGAACAATTCGCCGATCTGATGGGCGGGCTGGGGTATGCCGCCGACAAGGGCGAGCGTCCGAAGATGAAGGCCGCGGCCCCCGACACGCCGCCCGCACCGACGACACCGGACGCGCCTATCGTGCCCGAACCACCGACGCAGCCCGACGTGCCGACACCCGACACGCCGCCGGCCCCAGACATACCCGATGCGCCCATCGTGCCCGTCACCCCCGAGGAAACACCGCCGGAGCCACCGGTCGAGCTTCCGGCGCAGGACCCCGACATGCCGCCCGTCGAGGTTCCCGGCACGCCACCGGCCGAGGTGCCCGTGCAGACCGCCGAAGCCGAAGCACCGGAAACGGAAGTTTTCTATACTTTCACCTGGGCCCCGCGCCGCCAGAACACGCGCGGGCCGCGACGGGAGGGGCAGGGCGATCGCCAACCGCGCAAGGGCGGCAAACCGCAGGGCAAGGGCGGACCGCGCCGGGACGGCGGCATGGGCAAGGACGGCAGTTCCGGTCCCAAGAGTTATGAGGCCAAGCCAAAGCGGGACAAGCCGATCGACCCGGATAATCCTTTTGCGGCCCTGGCCGCGCTCAAGGAAAAGTGAGCGACGCGTCCGGTAAGCAGCGAATCGACAAGTGGCTCTGGCAGGCGCGATTTTTTAAGACGCGCACGCTGGCCGCCCGTGTCGTGGCCGGTGGACGCGTTCGCCTGAACGAGGAGAGGGTCACGAAGGGAAGCACGACCGTGTCGCCCGGTGATATTCTGACCTTCGCCCAGGCCGACCATATCCGCGTGGTGGCGATCATCGGGCTGCCGACGCGGCGGGGGCCGGCGGCGGAAGCGCAGGCGCTTTACGACGATCGATCACCGGCCCCCGTGGCCCGGGTGGGTCCCCGTCCGACGGGACGCGACCGGCGCCGAATGCAGTCCGACCTCACGGAATTGCGAGGCTGGTCCGGATCGGACCCGACCTCGCTTGAATGACCCGCACGGGGTCGCTAGACCGCCCGTGACGCCGCCGAAGGATCCCATCCCATGACCTATATCGTCAACGATGCCTGCATCGCCTGCAAATACACTGACTGCGTCGAAGTGTGCCCCGTGGATTGCTTCTACGAGGGCGAGAACATGTTGGTCATCCATCCCGATGAATGCATCGACTGCGGTGTCTGCGAGCCGGAGTGTCCTGCCGACGCGATACGCCCCGATACCGAGCCGGACATGGAGAAATGGGTCGAGTTCAATCGCAAGTATTCGGAACTCTGGCCCGTCATCATCTCCAAAAAGGACCCGCTGCCAACGGCGGAGGAGATGGATGGCAAGGACGGCAAGATGGATCTCTTCTCCGAAGCGCCAGGCGAGGGCGGCTGAAAGCCCCTTGTCGCCCGCGGTATTTGGGTCAGCCCCCATGTCCCTTTCGCAGAAGCCGTTTTTGTGATATGCTTTGCATAAGCGCGGTCGATACTGTCTGCGTCGACTGCCAAATCAATGGCTTGGTGTGCGCATCTGCTGCGTTTGCATCGGCTAACATAAAAGCGCGTCATGCCAGGCGACGGGAGAGCCCGTGGCCTGAGTTTTTTGCGGCCCGACCGGCCCAGGCGCACCCGAGACATCGAAAGGATGCCCATGTCCAAGAAGCCCGAATTCCGCCCGAATGATTTCGTCGTCTACCCCGCGCACGGCGTGGGCCAGATCGTGAAGATCGAAAAGCAGGAGGTCGCGGGCCTGGAGCTTGAGCTTTTCGTGATCAACTTCGTCAAGGACAAGATGACCCTTCGCGTGCCGACCAACAAGGCCAGCGATGTGGGGATGCGGTCCCTGTCGTCGCCCGATGTCGTCGAAAAGGCGATGACCACGCTCAAGGGCAAGGCGCGCGTGAAGCGGGCCATGTGGTCGCGCCGCGCGCAGGAATACGAAGCCAAGATCAATTCCGGTGACCTGATCGCGATTGCGGAGGTCGTGCGCGACCTGCACCGCAACGATGAACAGCGCGAGCAATCCTACTCCGAGCGGCAGCTTTACGAAGCCGCGCTGGATCGTCTGACCCGCGAACTTGCGGCCGTGAACAAGGACATGGACGAGGATGGCGCGCTCAAGGCCGTGGACGAAGTCCTGTCGTCGCGTCCGCCCGCCGCCGCCTGAGGCCAGAGTCTTCGATTGCCGAACGGGGTCCCTTGGGGCCCCGTTCTTCGTTTCAGGTCCACCATTCGTCGATGGCCGCGATGTCGTCGTCGGACCATCCGAAATGGTGCGCGAATTCGTGAACGGTGACATGCGCCACCAGCGCATCGAACGCCACGTCGCCGCGTTCAGCCCATTCATCCAGGATCGGACGGCGGAACAGGGTCACCGTCGACGGCGGTTCGGGCTGGGACGGATCGCGCTGCGTCAGGGCCAGGCCGTCGTAGAGGCCGGTCAGTTCATAGGCGCTTGGGATGTCCATCTCTTCCAGCAGGGCATCGTCGGGCCAATCCTCCACGACGATCCGCACATCGGCGGCAAGTCCCGCGAACGGGGCGGGAAACCCGGCGCGTGTGGCCTCGGCGATGCGCTGTACGTCGTCGGCCCCCGGCGCGATCATTCGATGTCGCGCAGGCCCGCGGGCGTCGCGATCTGCGCGGCGATCCTGCGGGGACCGACGCCGATGGTGATGCGCGGGTCGTCGATAAGTCGCTCCAGGATCATGGCAAGATCCGCGCCTTTGGGATGAGTCAGCGCCAGCGCATTCAGCCGCATCCCGCTGTCGACAAAGGCCGGGGCCGGGCTGTCCCATTGGATAAGAGCGGGAAAACACCCGTCGAACGGCAGAATGCCGTCATCGGGCACCGCCATGCGCCAGCGATACGGTCCCCGTTCGAACCGAAGGGCGCGGCCCGCTTCGGGGAAATTCGCGAGGACGGCATCAAGATCCCCGGTTCGTGCGATCCAGTTGCCGACACGGGGCACCCCGATGCGACGGTCCAGATTGAACCAGCGGGGGTGGGGCGGCGGCGGGGCGGCGGGATCGACGGCGATGACCTCCAGATATTCGCCGGACCCCAGACCGGACAACCGATTGTGCGTGCCCATGAGCGCGTGCGTGCCGCCCGGCCCCATTTCATGGCCCAACCGGTCCGAGACGAAGGCGCATCCCTCTTCCAGCGTTGCGGCGGCGATGGCGAAGTGGTCAAAGGTGATCATGGGGGATGACGGTAATCCGACGGCGCAGAAGGCGCAATTGCGCAAGCGCTGTCTTGCGGCGCGCGGCGGCGTGGGCGCGGAGCGGCGCGCGATGGCGGGCACCCGGCTCTATGCGCGCTTGATGGGCCTGCGGGGGCGTACGATCGCCGGCTATCTGCCCATCGGGTCCGAAGCCGATCCGACCAACGTCATGCGTGTCTTGTCGCGCGACAATCGTATTTGCGTCCCGGTCGTCACCGCGCGGGGCGCACCGCTTCGGTTTCGTGAATGGTGGCCCGGATGCGCTTTGGAAACGGGCGATTTCGGTGTGTCGGTTCCAACCGAGGGCGGCTGGCGGGTACCAGACGTCGTGATCGTGCCGCTTGTGGGGTTTGACCCGGACGGCGGGCGATTGGGATACGGCGGCGGTTTCTACGACCGTACGCTTGCCGGCATGGGCGACGCGCTGGTCGTCGGTTTCGCGCTGGAGGCGCAACGCATGCCGACCTTGCCGCAGGACCGGACGGATATCCGATTGCCCTACATCGTGACGGATGCGGGGGTTCACGCGCCCGGTGGAGCGGCGTAAACCGGCCGCGACCCAAACCCGGAGGCCGACATGTCAAATTCCTTCGATCGCAGCCTGAAGATCGCGCCGTCGATCCTGGCCGCCGATTTCGCGAACTTCGGCGCGGAGTGCGAAGCAGTCGAGGCGCAGGGGGCCGATTGGGTACACGTCGACGTGATGGACGGTCATTTCGTGCCGAACATCAGCTTCGGGCCCGCGACCTGTGCCGCGATCCGCCCGCACATCAAGGGCGTCATGGATGTTCATCTGATGATCGCGCCGGTCGATCCGTTCATCGACGCCTTTGCGCACGCGGGCGCGGACGTCATCACCGCCCATGTCGAAGCGGGACCGCACATCCACCGAACGCTGCAGGCCATTCGCGGGGCCGGAGCCAAGGCCGGTCTTGCACTGAACCCCGGCACGCCGGTCGAGGCGGCGATACCGCTGCTGGACGACGTCGATCTAGTTTGCGTGATGACGGTCAATCCGGGGTTCGGCGGACAAAAGTTCATCCATGGCCAGATCGCCAAGATCGAAGCCCTTCGGGCCGCAATCGGCGACCGTCCGGTGCATATCGAGGTCGACGGCGGCGTCGATCCGGTCACGGCCCCCCATGTCGTTGCGGCGGGGGCCGATGTGCTGGTCGCCGGATCGGCGGTTTTCAAGGGCGGATCGGTGTCCGACCCCGATCCTTATGGCATCAATATCGCCGCGATCCGCAAGGCGGCGGGCGACGGATCGATCCGGGCGTAAAGCGAGCAGGCCACGCCCGCATCCTTGTCGGCGCACAGCATTTCCATCCCTGGACGGGCGACCCGGAGATCGGGGGCCTGCAGGTCAATCGGCGCGAGGCCGACCACGGCGACGATGACCAGTCCGACCAAGGCGGCCAGGGTCCTGAGATGGCGCGGATCTGCCGTGGTCTTCATGCGAAGCTCCTTCTGAGCCGTGGACGACCGGGGCATCCGGTCGCCATCGATTCCATCGATCCCGTGACCCTAGGCCCCCAACCGTGAAATTTGCGTAAATGGCCCCGCCGCTTGCCGATTTCAGCCGTTATCCCACGGCAGCCAGGTTTTCGCCCCGTGGCTGGCATAGGCCAGTTCGGCTAGGCGCATGACGTCCAGATAGCATCGCGCTTCGTTCTCGAAGGGGCGAACACGGGCCATCGCGTCGACGACGTGGCGTTGCAGGGCGAAGACGCTATCCCCTGCGAAACCGGGCCAATCCTGTGGCTCCAACAGGGTTTTTCGATCCTGTGATCCGAAGGCGCGCAGCGTCACCATCCCGTCTCCGCGCAGGTCGATGGTGCCCGCGTCCCCTTCCAACAACGCCTCCCCGAAGGTGCGTCGCGTGTCGTCGGTGTCGAAATCGAGCAGCCGGTTGCCGTCAAGCATCGCACGCGCGCCGTTGGCGTAGTCGAAGATCAGATGGCCCGCGTCCTCGCCCCGAATGGCCGGGTTCAGGCGCCGCAAATCGGCGTAAAGACCGGTCGGATCGCCCAGCAAATAGCGGAAGGTGTCGATGTAATGCACGCCTGTTTCGTGGATCAGCAATCGGGGCATCGTCTGGAAATAGGGCTGGCGCGCCAGATAGGCGTCGGGGCCCTGTCCGTCGCCGGTGCGCATCCGGAAGGTCAGGTTGCGGAGCGTGCCGATGCGGCCCGCGTTCAACGCCTGCTTCATCGCGCGGAACCACGGCTGAAAACGGAAATTTTCGTGCACCAGAAGCGGGACGCCGGCCGCTTCCGCTTCGGCCGTGACGGCCTCCGCTTCCTCGAGGGAGGTGCAGAACGGCTTCTGACAGATGATGACGCGCGGGGATCGGGGCAGGGCGGCGCGGATCGCCGCCGCGTGCATCGGCGGGGGTCCCGCGATGTCCAGAATGTCGAAACGCCCGGAGGTCAGCATGGCGCAGAGGTCAGTAAAATCCGCGCCCTTGTCCGGGTCCGCATCGCAGGTGGCGGAGAGGATGACGTCGTCCATCCGCTCCCACGCGCTGCGGTGGAACTGCGCGAAATAGCCCAGCCCGATCAAGCCAACGCGCAGGGTCACAGCCGCGCCATGACGGCGGCACCCGCGCCTTTGCAATCAAGCAATCCGCCCAGGTCGCCCGTCGTCTCTCCGGCGGCGAGGCAGGCGTCGACGGCGGTTTGGATGCGCGCGGCATCGTCGATCATCAGGGGCATGTCGTGGCGACGGCCCAGCCAATCCAGCATCATGCACGCCGACAGGATCATCGCGAAGGGGTTCGCGATGCCCTTGCCCGCAATATCAGGGGCGGAGCCGTGACAAGGCTGAAACAGGGCGTGGTCATCGCCGATGTCCGCGGATGGGGCCATGCCGAGACCGCCCATCAGGCCCGCGCCCAGATCAGACAGGATGTCGCCGAACATGTTTTCGGTCACCATCACGTCCCAGTCCCAAGGTTTCAAAACGAACCACAGGGCCATCGCATCGACATAGGCATGATCGGCCGTCAGATCGGGATACCCCCGGGCCACGTCATCGAAGATGTCGCGCCAGAAGGCGAAGGCACGAAAGACGTTTGCCTTGTCGACCGATGTGACGCGTCCAGGGTGGCCAAGGGCCTTGCGATCCTGAGCCAGTCTGAACGTGTAGTCGCAGACCTTGGTGGTGGTCTTGCGCGTCAGGCGCAGCGTCTCTTCGGCGAAATCCGCTTCCACGCGCCCCTTTCCCTGCGTGTGAAACAGCCCTTCGGTCGATTCACGGACAAGGACGAAATCGACCGTCTTGTCGTCGGGCAGGTTCAGGGGCGTCTTCATCCCCGGAACGATGCGGACTGGACGAATGCCTGCATAGAGGTCGAGCGCGATGCGGATGTCGATCTGCGGCGTCATCTCGGTCCCGTCGGGATAGCGGACGGCGGGATCGCCAAGCGCGCTGAGCAGGATCGCGTCGGCCTTGCGCGCCGCGTCCAGCGATGCCTGCGGCAAGTCCGATCCGACATCGAGATAGCTGGCCGCCCCGGCGGGGCATTCCACATATCTGAAGTCGTAGGCGTCGGAAATGGTGTTCAGAATGTCCAAAGTGGGGGCCATGATCTCGGGTCCGATACCGTCGCCGTGAAAGACCGCAATTTCGAAAGTCTTGGACATTTTGATATTCCTCACGTCTGTTGACATCAGCAATAGGAAGCAATCCGTCGGAGGGGAAGCATGTTCGCAGTCGTCGTCACCATACAGGTCGTCCCCGGCGGGATGGCCGCGTTCAAGCCCGCGATGATGGAAAACGCCCGCGCTTCGCTGGGGGAGCCGGCCTGCCACCGCTTCGACGTGGCGACCGATCCGGCCCGTCCGGACGAGGTATTCCTCTATGAACTCTACGATGACGAAGCCGGGTTCGACGCCCATCGCACAACGGCGCATTACAAAACCTTCGATGCCGCCGTCGCCCCCTTGATCGTCGAGAAGACGGTCCAAACCTATGCCGTGGTCGAGGGTTGATCCGTGAGCGTGTGGGACGTCACCGCGATCCGCTACGCCGACCGGACCGCGCGCATCCGGGCCGACAGTTTCATCTTCGATGACGATCACGCTGCACCGCATCCGATGGATTACTTCATGTGGCTGCTGCGCCGGGAGGAGGAGGTCATTCTGGTCGACACGGGATACGATGGACCGGAGGGCAACCGGCGCGACCGCCCGATCCTGATCGACCCACGGGATGCGTTGAAACCTTACGGCCTGACGGCCGACGACATCACAACCGTCATCGTCACCCATCTGCATTACGATCATGCGGGCGGGTTGCATCTGTTTCCGAACGCGACGTTGCACATACAGGCCAGCGAAATGGCTTATGCAACGGGGCCCTGCATGTGCCATGCCGTCTTGCGGATGCCGTTCACGGGCGACCATATCTGTGAAGCGGTCAAACGGCTCCACTCCGGCCGGGTGGTCTTCGCCGACGGCGACGCGCAGGTGGCCGAGGGCGTGACCGTCCATCGCATCGGTGGCCATTCCAAGGGGTTGCAGGCCGTGCGGGTGCGCACGCAAGCCGGATGGCTGTGCCTGGCATCGGATGCCGCCCATTTCTACGAAAATTTCCTGACCGGGCAGCCGTTTCCGATTGTCGTGGATGTGGCAGAGATGCTGGAGGGATTCGCGATCCTTCGCCGACTGGCCTCCAGACCGGAGTTGATCGTGCCCGGTCACGACCCGCTGGTGCGCGACCTTTTTCCCGCGGATTCGCGCGGCGGATGGAAGCTTTCGGCCGGACCGACGAAGCCGCGTCCGGATTTCGAGTAGCGATCGGCGCACGCGACAGAAAATTGCGTGATTTCCACCGTCCCGACGATATTAATGTCTGGCGTACAACAATCCAAATCGGTAAGAATTTGTTACCAGACGGCCCGGGAGGGGTCGTCTAACGGGCGCAACGTCGCCTGACGCAAGGGTCCAAGGGAGAGGAACCACATGAAACTCAAAGCCATCGCGCTCGCCACCACGGCAGCCATCGCATCCACGGGTGCCGCCAACACGCAGGAGGTCCTCGAGATGACCTCCGCTTTCGGTAAGAACCTGCCGATCCTGGGCACCGCCGGGGTCGACTTCGTCGAGAAGATCAACAGCATCTCGGAAGGGGTCGAGTTCGAGCACTTCGATCCCGGCGAGTTGGTTCCCACGCTGGAAGCCCTCGACGCCGTGTCGAACGGCTCGGTCGATGCCGCCTACACCACCGCCGGTTACTGGCAGGGCAAGATCACGGCCGCGTCGCTTTTCGCCGCCGTGCCGTTCGGCCCCGAGGCCGGCGAATTCCTGGCCTGGATGCTCTATGACGACGGCGCGGAAATGTTCCAGCGCATGTACGACGACAACGGCTACAACGTGCACGTGATGCCATGCGGCATCATCGCCCCCGAAACCTCGGGCTGGTTCAAGAACGAGATCAACTCGGTCGAGGATCTGGAAGGTCTGAACATGCGTTTCTTCGGCCTGGGTGCCGAAGTGATGCAGCGCCTGGGCGTGTCCACGTCGCTTCTTGCCGGGGGTGACATCTTCCCCGCGCTGGAGCGTGGTGCCATCGACGCGACCGAATTCTCGATGCCCCGCATCGATGCGCGTCTCGGCTTCTACAACATCGCGAAGTTCAACTACTTCCCCGGTTGGCACCAGCCCGCCACGATGTTCGAACTGTTGGTCAACAAGGACGTCTGGGAAGGTCTGGACGAGCGCAGCCAGAAGCAGATCGAAGTCGCCTGCCTGGCGAACATCACGACCAACTATGCCGAAGGCGAGGCCACCAACTTCGAGGCCATGAGCACCAACGAGTCGGAAAACGGTGTGACCAACAAGGTCTGGCCGCCCGAAATGCTGGAAACCTTTGAGACGACCTGGAACGAGGTTGCCGAGGAGCTGGCCGCAGAGGACGAGTATTTCGCGGAAGTCTGGAACGACCTTCAGGAGTTTCGTGCCGGGTACAAGACCTGGGGCGACACGATCTATCTGCCGCGTCCGCGTGGCAATTGATCTGACCTGACGACCGACGATCAATGAACCGGGCGGCCCCACGGTCGCCCGGTTTTCACGACAGCGGCCGGCCGGGTCGCATGCAGCGGGGAACATGATGACGCAGCACGAAGACGAAGTGGTCGTGGCCACCGAAGGCGCGCCGATCGTGGCCATCTCCGACCCCGGCGAAGTCGGCCGGGCGGAGCACAATCGCGGCGACCGCGCCGTGGTGCAGGTCGCCAACGTCTTCTCCTGGCTCTATCCCATCCTGATCATCGCCATCTGCAGCCAGGTCGTTCTGCGCGGCATGGGCAACAACCAAGCCTGGCTCGACGATGCGCAGTGGTGGATTTACGGTGCCGCCGTCCTGATCGGGATCGGCTATGCCGTTACGACCAATTCCCACGTGCGCGTCGATATCTTCTATGACGGCTACGCCCCCGCCAAGCAGCGCAAGATCGACATCTTCGCGCTGGCCTGGCTGTTCCTGCCTTTCATCATCCTGTGCTGGGACACGACCTTGCCCTATGCCCTGACGTCGATCGTCGCTGATGAAGGGTCGGACAGTCCGAATGGCCTTCACAACCTTTGGATCCTAAAGACGTTCATGAATGTCAGCTTCCTCTATATCGCCTTCGCGACCTGGTCGGCCTATGTCCGATACCTGTCGCAGATCACGCCGCCGGTATGGTGGCGCAAGCTGCTCTACGCCTTTCCGGCCGTCGCCTTCGTGGTGAACCTCGTCATCTACTATGCCGCCCTCGGCCTTGTGCTGCTAACGTCCGAAGCGGGGACGACTGCCCGTCAGGCCACGCGCCACTGGTTCTTCGACACGTTCGCCATCGGCCCGGAGGAGATGAAATACACCGTCGCCTCTGCCCTGATCGCCACTGTCCTCATCATCGCGGCCACCTATGCCCTGCGTGACAAGTCGGGCGAGGTCTGAGCGATGTTCCTCCTCGAATTCATCGGGCGCGTCATGACCCTGAACGAACTGGCCGTCCTGGTCATGTTCCTGTCCTTCATCTGGATGCTCTTCCGCGGCATTCCCGTGGCGATGGCGCTGGTGGGGGTTTCGCTGATTTTCGCGCTGTTCGCGGAAATCTTCCTCGACCCGTTCCGCGCCAACTTCCGCGACATCATCGAATTCGACCGCACCGGCATCGATTATCAGCGGCTGTCGATCCTGTCGGGGCGCCTGTTCGGCAACATCGTGAAGAACCCGGTCCTCGTGGCCCTGCCGATGTTCATCTACATGGGTCTTATGCTGGATCAGTCCGGCGTGGCGCAGCGCATGATGCATGCCATGCAGAAGCTGTTCGGCGGCCTGCGCGGCGGCCTGTCGCTGACGGTGCTGCTGATCGGTATCATCCTCGCCGCCTCAACCGGCGTTATCGGGGCGTCGGTCACGCTGCTGGGCGTGATGGCCCTGCCGGCGATGATGAAGCAGAACTATTCCAAGGAAATCGCCACCGGCACCATCGCCAGTGCCGGCACGCTGGGCATCCTGATCCCGCCCTCGATCATGCTGGTCATCATGTCCGATCAGCTGGCGATCTCGCTGGGTGATCTGTTCATGGGCGCGCTGTTCCCCGGCCTGATCCTGGGCGGGCTCTATATCGCGTTCATCGTGATCTACGGCCTGGTGAAACCCGGCGCGATGCCCGCTCCCGAACAGACCGAGGACGTCGGCTGGCCCGTCGTGAGAGAAGTGCTTTTGGCGGTGGTGCCGCCGATGTTCCTGATCCTGCTGGTTCTGGGGTCGATCTTCGCAGGCATCGCGACGCCGACCGAAGCCTCGGGTTTGGGCGCTTTGGGGGCCACGGTTCTTGCGTTCGTGAACGGCAAGCTGTCGTTCAAGGTCCTGAAAGAGGTTGGGCGATCAACGATGAATACCTCCGGCTACATCGTGGGTATCTTCCTGGCGGCAAATTTCTTCGCGCTGGTCTTGCGCCGTTATGGCGGGGACCAGATCGTCGAGGAACACGTGCTGGGCATCTTCCAGAACCCTTACATGGTCGTGCTTTTCATCCTGTTCATCGTGTTCCTGCTGGGCTTCCTGCTCGACTGGATCGAGATCACGATCATCATCATGCCTCTGATGCTGCCGATCATCATGGGGCTGGAGCTGGCGGTGCCGGGCTTCGGTCAGGTGCAGGACCCCGAGGTGGTCTGGTTCGCGATCCTTGTGGCGGTGACGCTGCAGACCAGTTTTCTGACGCCACCGGTGGGCTTTGCGTTGTTCTATCTCAAGGGGGTCTGCCCGCCCGGCGTGACGCTGGCCCATATCTATCGCGGTGTCATTCCGTTCGTGCTGTTGCAGCTGACGGGTCTGGCTATCGTGTTCCTGTTTCCGGCGCTGACGACGTGGCTGCCCTCGGTTGCCTACGGCAATTAGGGCGGTCGCCGTCTCGCGCAGGAAAAGAAGGGGTGCCCTTGGGAGGGGGTGCCCCTTCGCCTTTTGGGCCCCGATTTCGGGTGCGGCGCCGCACGGGGTTTAATCCGCCGCGCGCCGATGCCATCTGAAAGGCACGATAGAAGCGGAGCACACCATGGATCGCACCAAGACACTCCTTCTGGGCGCAGGCGTCGCCGTTCTGGCCCTGGGTGGCGGCATCGCCCTGCGTCAG
>NZ_CXSU01000012.1:363678-384820 GCF_001403795.1 Jannaschia donghaensis
GACAGCCAGATTTCCCTGCGATGTCCGCTTCGTCGGTTCGCAATGCCCTGCGTCACTGCGTAGTCCGACACGCGCTTGCCCGAACCTGTTCGAATACCCCGTCGTCTTCTGTGCATTTGTTTGGTGCCAACGCCGTGGACAAAATATTGCCGTCCGAACTCCGCAGCCCTTGCGTCGGACTGGCACGCCAAGTATTCCGCCTGCACCTGCAGGGGTATAGCTCAGTTGGTAGAGCAGCGGATTCCAAATCCGCAGGCCTCGGGTTCGAATCCTGATGCCCCTGCCAGGTCCCGTCCGTGGGGGCCGGGTATGTGATCCGCCGACAAGCCTTTCTTAACATCGTCGAAGTATCGGTTGGGCATTGCCACCACGAGGCCGATCATGTCCGATTCCCAAGATCCCGATCACCTGCCTGAAGGGTATGCGTCCGACAGCGACGGCATCGTGCCCACAGACCCGGGGGCACCTCAAAGCAGGCTGTCGGCGATCGCCGGATCCTTCGTGACGCGCGTCACGGTTTTGGTCATGTTGTTGCTGACGGTCGCGGTCGCGATGTCCTTCTATTTCGTTTCCGGTGAAATGATCGAAAGCCAACGGAAAGACGCTGAGATTTCGGCCAAGATCAAAACCTCCCTCGTGGCGGCAAGGGTCGCTCCCTATATTCGCAGCTACGACAGGATGGAGGCCGAGGTAGCTGCAAGGTCGATCTTCGAGGTCGAGGGAACGACTGCGATCGCGATGCGCGGGTTCGCGACGGATGGCGAGGAGGTCTTCGCAGTGTCTTCCACGCAATCGCGACCCGCAGGATATTTCTCTGCGTTCTCCACCGCACAGCAAGCCCCGCTTGAGCCGGTCGGTAGTACTGTCGGCAATCTTCAGATCGTTCGCACACCTGTTTTTACTGCGCTCGGAACATCTGGCCCAACCTCTGGCTGGGTGGAGGTGGTCTATGATCTGAGCCCCTTGCATGAACGCGTCGCATCGGAACTCGTCTGGCATGGTGTCTTGTTCGCCGTCGTCCTGGTCGTCATCGGTGCGGCGATCATGATCATGCTTCACTGCTTCTTTGGTCGGCCGATCAATCGAACGATCCGGTCAATGCAGGCGCTTGCCCGCGGAGAGACGGATGTCCCCCTGCCGCAGGAACGATCTACCGAGCTCAGACGTATCCGCGCGGCCCTGGAAGTTTTCCGGGGAAATATCCTGCAACGCGAACGATCCGAAGCTCGAAGTGCCGAGGCCGAAGCTCGGGCGCGCGCGCTGCAGGTGGAGCGAGAGGAAGCCGAGAGGACCGAGAGGGAGACCGCGGCAGCCCGCGAGACCAAAGCAAGATACAAGGCCGAGGCCGAGGCTGACGCCCGTCATGCGTTGCAGGTTGAGTTGGAAAAGGTCCTCTCCGCCGCTTCGGCTGGAGACTTCGACAAGCGAATGACCGTCGATGGCGTTCCCGAGGAACAGATGGCTCTGCGTACCGCGCTCAACACCACGATGGAGCGTGTCCAGACGAGTCTGACCGAAATCACGTCTGTCCTTGCCCAACTGGAAGCCGGTCGCCTTTGCGCGCGTATGGAGGGGCGCTGGACCGGCGCATTCGGCAGGCTTCAGGCTTCGACGAATGCGATGGCCGATCACCTGGAGTCTGCATTGGGTGACCTCTCCCAGCACGCTATCGGCATTCTCGACGACAGCAGCGATCTTTCGGCGTCCGCCGAGGATCTATCGAAGCGCACTGAAAGGACTGCCGGTTCTTTGGCTGAGACGACGCATGCCTTGGAGCAGATTGTCGGTTCGATTTCCGCGACCGCCGACCTCACGTCGGGCGCGCAGGGTTTTGCGGAATCGGCGCGCAAGGAAGCCCGTCAAAGCGATGCGATCGTGCGGGATGCCGTACAATCGATGCAGGAGATCCAATCGGTTTCTGAAGAAATTTCGCGGATGCTTGGCGTCATAAACGATATAGCATTCCAGACTAACCTTCTGGCTCTCAATGCCGGCGTGGAGGCGGCACGTGCGGGAGAGGCGGGGCGCGGATTCGCCGTGGTCGCCTCGGAGGTGCGGGCTTTGGCGCAGCGCGCGTCGGATGCTGCCCAGCAGATTGGCGGATTGATCGAGACGAGCTCGGAACAGATCGACAAGGGCGTGCAGCGCGTCGCACGGACCGGTGAGACGCTTACCACATTGGGCGATAGTATAGAGAAGATCGGGGACCAGGTCGTCGAAATCGCCGAGGCGGCACAATCCCAGTCAAATGCGGCCGCCGAGATCAATCGCGCAATGGGCGAGATCGACGGGGCGACCCAGCAGAATACGGCAATGTTCGAAGAAATCACGACAGCCAATCAGTCGCTGAAAGGCGCGGCCTCACAAATGCTCCACCTGATCGAGCGGTTCGACCTCAACAAGGACGCGCCCGAGCGTGCCGCTTGGGCGGCGGCCAGCTGACGGAAGGGACGTCGGTCCGCTTGCAAAGCGGCCAACGCCATCCTATTTGCACCCAACGCGATGAGCAGGAGTGCGAACGATGGCCATGACGAACCCGGTGCAGTTCATCCAGCAGACCCGTGCGGAGGTCGCCAAGATTTCGTGGCCCACACGGCGCGAGGTTCTTCTGACGACGGTAATGGTGTTTCTCCTTGCCGTGGTTGCCGCGACATTCTTCTTCTTCGTGGATCTGCTGATCAGAACTGGTCTGACCGAACTTTTGGCGGCGTTCTGATCGGACGGGCGCAATCCCGGCTTGCGGGGTTGAACCCCTGACGGACGAGATGTAGAGGAACCCGAGATTACAGAGAGCGGCGTGCATTGATTCGGATGCGCGCTGTTTCACGTTTCGGGCCAAACCTTCGGGGGCGGGCCGGGCGCAGGACAAAAACGAGAGGCGCGGGCAAGACATGGCGAAGCGGTGGTATTCGGTCAGCGTGCTGTCCAACTTCGAGAAACGCGTCGCGGAGCACATCCGTACCGCCGTCGAGGAGCAGGATCTGCATGATCAGATCGAAGAGGTTCTGGTCCCGACCGAGGAAGTGATTGAGGTCCGTCGCGGCAAGAAGGTCACGTCCGAGCGGCGCTTCATGCCTGGCTACGTCCTCGTGCGGATGGAAATGTCCGACGAAGGCTATCATCTCGTCAACTCGATCAATCGCGTGACCGGCTTCCTTGGTCCGCAAGGCCGTCCGATGCCGATGCGCGACGCCGAGGTCAATCAGATCCTCAATCGTGTCCAAGAAGGCGAGGAGGCACCCCGCAGCCTCATCTCTTTCGAGATCGGCGAAGACGTCAACGTGACCGACGGTCCTTTCGAAGGCTTCTCCGGTCAGGTCGAGGAAGTGGACGACGAGGCGCAGTCGCTGAAAGTGACTGTTTCGATCTTTGGCCGCGCAACCCCGGTCGAATTGAAATTCACACAGGTCTCAAAGACCGCGTGATCCCGTGACGGCGACCCGGTCGTCGGCATTTCGGACGTGGGAGGCGAGGGGAAGCCCGAACCGAACCACGGCATAACCGCCCCTCGGGGCACATGCAGGGCGGGAGTTCCCGCCGCCGCAAAGGAGAGAGCCAATGGCGAAAAAACTCGTCGGCACGATGAAGCTGCAGATCCCTGCAGGCAAGGCCAATCCGTCGCCGCCCGTGGGCCCCGCCCTGGGCCAGCGCGGTATCAACATCATGGAATTCTGCAAGGCATTCAACGCCAAGACGCAGGAAATGGAGCCCGGCGCACCGTGTCCCACCGTGATTTCCTACTACCAGGACAAGTCCTTCACGATGGAAATCAAGACGCCGCCCGCGTCTTATTACCTCAAGAAGGCTGCTGGCCTGAAGCCCGTGGGTAAGCGCAACCGTCCGCGCGGGGCCGAAGCCCCGGGTCGGGAGACCGTGGCGAGCGTGACCGTCAAGCAGGTTCGTGAAATCGCGGAAGCCAAGATGAAAGACCTGTCGGCCAACGATGTCGATCAGGCGATGAAGATTATCGTGGGCTCTGCGAAGTCCATGGGTATCGAGGTGAAATGATGGCCAAGCTCGGAAAACGTACCACCGCAGCCCGCGAGCAGTTCGCCGGCCAGGAAGACGTCACGATCGACGACGCCGTGAAGCTGGTGAAATCGAACGCCAAGGCGAAATTCGATGAAACCATCGAGGTCGCGATGAACTTGGGCGTTGACCCGCGCCACGCTGACCAGATGGTCCGTGGCGTCGTCAGCCTGCCGAACGGCACCGGCAAGACAGTGCGCGTCGCCGTGTTCGCACGCGGTGCAAAGGCCGAGGAGGCCCAAGCCGCCGGAGCCGATATCGTCGGTGCCGAGGACCTGATGGAAACGGTTCAGTCGGGCAAGATCGACTTCGATCGTTGTATTGCCACACCCGACATGATGCCCATCGTGGGCCGTCTGGGTAAGGTGCTGGGTCCGCGCAACCTGATGCCGAACCCGAAGGTCGGCACGGTGACGATGGACGTCAAGGAGGCCGTCGAGGCCGCCAAAGGCGGTCAGGTTCAGTTCAAGGCCGAGAAGAACGGCGTCGTCCACGCCGGTGTCGGCAAAGCGTCTTTCGATGAGGCCGCGATCAAGGCGAACGTGATGAGCTTCGTCGATGCCGTGTCCAAGGCCAAGCCGGCCGGGGCCAAGGGGTCGTACATGAAGCGCGTCTTCCTCAGCTCTACGATGGGGCCGAGCATTTCGGTCAGCGTCGACAGTGCCACCGGAAACGATCCGGACGCGTAAAGAAAGAATTTCCTCGTCTTCGGACGGGGAATGGCAGGGCCGCCGTCGCAAGACACCGGCCTTGTCCTGTCCGAGACGGAGGGTCGGGGGGTAACCCCCATTAAATCCTTCCCGAGATGGGACCCGAGACTGATTTCCGAGGTGAGCCTCGGGCGATCTGGCGCGGGGCCCTTCATTGGACCCGCAAGGACGGTAGAACCCGTCCGACAAGGGGAGGTCAGACCCTCCCTCAAATGAGCCGGGGGGAAACCCCCATACTTGGAGTGAAACTGTGGATAGAGCGCAGAAAGAGAAATTGGTCGACGAACTCGGCCAGATCTTCGAAAGCTCTGGCGTCGTGGTGGTCAGCCACTACGAGGGCATGACAGTTGCCGAAATGCAGGACCTGCGGGCGCGTATGCGCGAAGCCGGGGGTTCCGTACGCGTTGCCAAGAACAAGCTCGCCAAGATCGCCCTGGAGGGGAAAGCTGTCGCCAGCATTTCCGACTACCTCACGGGCATGACCGTACTCGGCTATTCCGAAGATCCCGTCGCTGCGGCGAAGGTCTTCGATGCGTATTCCAAGGACAACCAGAAGTTGGTTATCCTTGGTGGCGCGATGGGCGATACGGCGCTGGACGTCGCCGGTGTTTCGGCGGTTGCGAAGATGCCCAGCCGCGAGGAGCTTATCGCTTCCATCGCGGGTTGCATCGGCGCACCTGCCTCGAACATCGCGGGGGCCATTGGCGCGCCTGCTTCCAACATCGCCAGCATTCTCTCGACCATCGAGGAGAAGGCTGCCTGAGGCACCTTACGTCATCCCTCGTCGTGGCCTTGAAAGGCACGGCATCGGAACACAACTTTATAGAACGGAAACAGTACAATGGCTGATCTGAAAAAACTCGCCGAAGACATCGTCGGTCTGACCCTCCTGGAAGCCCAGGAACTCAAGACCATCCTCAAGGATGAATACGGCATCGAGCCGGCCGCCGGTGGCGCCGTAATGATGGCCGGTCCCGCCGATGGTGGTGGCGCGGCTGCCGAAGAGCAGACCGAATTCGACGTCATCCTGAAGTCGGCCGGCGCTTCCAAGATCAACGTGATCAAGGAAGTCCGCGGCATCACGGGCCTGGGCCTGAAAGAAGCCAAGGATCTGGTCGAAGCCGGCGGCAAAGCCGTCAAGGAAGGCGTCGACAAAGCCGAAGCCGAAGACATCAAGGGCAAGCTGGAAGCAGCTGGCGCCGAAGTCGAACTGAAGTAATAACGCGCCGTTCCGCAAGGAACGGTCGTGCGTGGGATGCCCTGCATCCTACCCCGGTGACGAAAAGGCAGCTTTGTTCCGGCAAAGTTTTCCGAGTAGGGAGCTGAGGTTGTAAACATCAGGGTGGAGCGGGAATTCTCGCTCCACCCGCTCCTGTCTCGGCAAGCCGCGCTCGGCTTTCCCGGTCAGGAGGAAGGACGGCGGAGCACCTGTGGGAAGGTGCGCCAGATGGTCCTTTCCGATGATCCATTCGCAGGCTGTGGTCCCCGGTGCCCGACGGGGACGCGGCGCGAAACTTGAAAAGGCGAGCACAACATGGCTCAGACGCAAACGTCCTCCAAGCGTATCCGTCGCTATTATGGCAAGTTGGAGGAAGTCCTCCAGATGCCGAACCTCATCGAGGTTCAGAAATCTTCCTATGATCTGTTCCTGAAATCCGGCGACCAGGCCGAGCCCTCCGAAGGCGAGGGCCTGATGGGCACGTTCCAGTCGGTTTTCCCGATCAAGGACTTCAACGAAACCGCCGTCCTTGAGTTTGTGAAATATGAGCTGGAGGAACCCAAGTACGACGTCGAGGAATGCCAGCAGCGCGACATGACCTACGCCGCGCCTCTCAAGGTGACGCTGCGCCTGATCGTGTTCGACATCGACGAAGATACCTCGGCCAAGTCGGTCAAGGACATCAAGGAACAGGACGTCTTCATGGGCGACATGCCCCTGATGACGAAGAACGGCACGTTCATCGTGAACGGCACCGAACGTGTGATCGTCTCCCAGATGCACCGCTCGCCGGGCGTGTTCTTCGACCATGACAAAGGCAAGACGCACAGCTCGGGCAAGCTGCTGTTCGCGTGCCGCATCATCCCCTATCGCGGCTCCTGGCTGGACTTTGAGTTCGACGCCAAGGACCTGGTGTTCTGCCGCATCGACCGTCGCCGCAAACTGCCGGTGACGACGCTGCTCTATGCGCTCGGCATGGATCAGGAAGGCATCATGAATGCCTATTACGATACCGTCGATTTCACGCTCAAGAAGAACGAAGGCTGGTCCACGAAGTTCTTCCCCGAACGCTATACCGGGACCCGCCCGGCCATGGACATCGTGGATGCCGACAGCGGCGAAGTCGTGATGGAAGCCGGCAAGAAGGTCACTCCGCGTCAGGTCAAGAAGCTGCGTGACGACGACAAAGTCGGCCAGATCCTGGTTCCCTTCGACGCGATCGTGGGCAAGTTCGCCGCGCGCGACATCATCGACGAAGAGACCGGCGCGATTTACGCCGAAGCCGGTGACGAGCTGACGTGGGAGCTGGACAAGGAAGGCGAAGTGTCGGGCGGCACCCTCAAGGAGCTGCTGGACGCGGGCGTCACCGATATCCCGGTCCTCGACATCGATAACGTTACCGTGGGCGCGTACATGCGCAACACTATGGCCGCCGACAAGAACATGGGTCGCGAAACTGCGCTCATGGACATCTACCGTGTGATGCGTCCGGGCGAGCCGCCCACCGTGGATGCGGCCCAGAACCTGTTCGATCAGCTGTTCCGCGATTCAGAGCGCTATGACCTGTCGGCCGTTGGCCGGGTCAAGATGAACATGCGTCTGGCGCTGGACGCCGAGGACACTGTCCGCACGCTGCGCGACGATGACATCTTGGCCTGCATCAAGGCGCTGGTCGAATTGCGTGACGGGCGTGGCGACATCGACGACATCGACCACCTTGGCAACCGCCGCGTGCGGTCCGTCGGTGAGCTGATGGAGAACCAGTACCGCGTCGGCCTTCTGCGGATGGAGCGTGCCATCAAGGAGCGTATGTCCTCGGTCGAGATCGACACGGTCATGCCGCAGGACCTGATCAACGCCAAGCCCGCAGCGGCCGCCGTGCGCGAATTCTTCGGCTCCTCGCAGCTGTCGCAGTTCATGGACCAGACCAATCCGCTGTCCGAAGTGACGCACAAGCGTCGCCTGTCGGCGCTTGGACCGGGCGGTTTGACGCGCGAACGCGCCGGCTTCGAGGTGCGCGACGTGCACCCGACGCACTACGGTCGCATGTGTCCGATCGAAACGCCGGAAGGCCCGAACATCGGTCTGATCAACTCGCTGGCCACCTATGCCCGCGTGAACAAGTACGGCTTCATCGAGACGCCGTACCGCAAGGTCGTCGACGGTCAGGTCACCGAAGACGTCCAGTACATGTCCGCCACCGAAGAAATGCGCCACACCGTGGCGCAGGCAAACGCGCAGCTGACGTCCGACATGCGGTTCCAGAACGAACTCGTGTCCACACGGCAGTCCGGCGATTACATGCTGCAAAGCCGTGACAACGTCGATCTGATCGACGTGTCGCCCAAGCAGCTGGTTTCAGTCGCCGCGGCGCTGATCCCGTTCCTCGAGAACGACGACGCCAACCGCGCCCTGATGGGATCTAACATGCAGCGTCAGGCCGTGCCTCTGCTGCGTGCGGATGCGCCCTTCGTCGGCACCGGCATGGAAGAGGTCGTGGCCCGCGATTCCGGGGCGGCCATCATGGCCCGTCGCGGCGGCGTCATCGACCAGGTCGACGCCGAACGTATCGTCGTGCGGGCAACCGAGGATCTGGCCCTGGGCGATGCGGGCGTGGACATCTATCGTTTGCGCAAATTCCAACGCTCGAACCAGAACACCTGCATCAACCAGCGTCCGCTGGTGAAAGTGGGCGATGCGGTCGTCAAGAACGAGGTTCTGGCCGACGGTCCGTCGACGGACATGGGGGAACTGGCGCTTGGCAAGAACGTCATCGTCGCGTTCATGCCGTGGAACGGCTACAACTATGAGGACTCCATCCTCATCTCCGAGCGGATCAGCCGTGACGACGTCTTCACCTCGATCCACATCGAGGAATTCGAAGTCGCCGCCCGCGACACCAAGCTCGGGCCGGAAGAGATCACGCGCGACATCCCGAACGTGGGCGAAGAAGCCCTGCGCAATCTGGATGAAGCCGGTATCGTCTACATCGGTGCCGACGTGGAGCCGGGCGACATTCTGGTGGGCAAGATCACACCGAAGGGCGAAAGCCCGATGACGCCGGAGGAGAAACTCCTCCGCGCCATTTTCGGTGAGAAAGCCTCCGACGTGCGCGACACGTCCCTGCGGGTGAAACCGGGCGACTACGGCACCGTGGTCGAGGTTCGCGTCTTCAACCGTCACGGCGTCGAAAAGGACGAGCGGGCCCTGCAGATCGAGCGCGAGTTGGTCGAACGTCTGGCCCGCGACCGCGACGACGAGCGCGAGATCCTGGATCGCAACATCTATGCCCGCCTGCGCGGCATGATCGAAGGCCAGGTCGGCGTGAAGGGCCCCAAAGGGTTCAAGCCGGGCGCTGTCGTCAGCGACGAGACGCTCTCGCCGCTGTCCTTCGGCCAGTGGTGGCAGATCGCGCTGGAGGACGAAGAATCCGCCAAGCAGGTCGAAGCCCTGAACGAACAGTACGAGATCCAGAAGCGCGCCCTTGAAGCCCGCTTCGAGGACAAGGTGGAGAAGGTGCGCCGCGGCGACGACCTGCCGCCGGGCGTGATGAAGATGGTCAAGGTCTTCATCGCCGTGAAGCGCAAGCTTCAGCCGGGCGACAAGATGGCCGGCCGTCACGGCAACAAGGGCGTCATCTCCAAGGTCGTGCCGATGGAGGACATGCCGTTCCTTGCCGACGGGACGCCGGTCGACTTCTGTCTGAACCCGCTGGGCGTGCCGTCGCGCATGAACGTCGGTCAGATCCTGGAGACGCACATGGGCTGGGCCGCACGTGGTCTGGGCCTCAAGATCGACGAGGCGTTGGACGAATACCGCCGCTCCGGCGACATGACTCCGGTGCGCGAAGCGATGCGCATCGCCTATGGCGAAGAAGCCTACGAGGAGGCGATGGCCGACATGGGCGAGGATCAACTTCTCGAATATGCGGGCAACGTGACGGCGGGCGTTCCCATCGCCACGCCGGTCTTCGACGGGGCCAAGGAAGGCGACGTAAACGACGCGCTGACCCGCGCCGGCTTCGACACCAGTGGTCAGTCCGATCTGTTCGACGGGCGCACCGGAGAGAAATTCTCGCGTCAGGTGACCGTCGGGGTGAAGTATCTGCTCAAGCTGCATCACCTTGTCGACGACAAGATCCACGCCCGCTCCACGGGCCCGTACTCCCTCGTCACGCAGCAGCCGCTGGGGGGTAAGGCACAGTTCGGTGGTCAGCGCTTCGGTGAGATGGAGGTCTGGGCGCTCGAAGCCTACGGCGCCGCCTACACCCTGCAGGAGATGCTGACGGTCAAGTCGGACGACGTTGCCGGACGGACCAAGGTCTACGAGAGCATCGTCAAGGGCGAGGACAACTTCGAGGCGGGCGTTCCCGAGAGCTTCAACGTTCTCGTCAAGGAAGTCCGCGGCCTCGGCCTGAACATGGAACTCCTGGATGCGGAGGATGAGACGGAGTGAAGAGCGGCAGGCTGATAGCTGTTCTTGCGCTTGTCACGATTGGTGCACTGTCCGGGGCCTTCGGGTTCTGGGCGGGCACTTTGTCGGCAACGGCGTCCCAGATGAACGGGACAGTCGTGACACGCGAGGACGGCGTCATTCAGGGAGAGATAACTGTCGGCGATGTCGACGGAATATCCCCCGAAGGACTAGCTCGCTTAGCCTGTGCCCCTCATTCCGAACTTCGCGTTTTTGAAATTACACATGCGGTCTTGGCAACTCAGGTTTACCAATTCGACTGCACCGCACCTGGAAAGGTCACTCAATGAACCAGGAACTCACGAACAACCCGTTCAACCCGATCGCGCCGCAGAAGGTTTTCGACGAGATCAAGGTCTCGCTGGCCTCGCCCGAGCGCATCCTCTCGTGGTCCTACGGCGAGATCAAGAAGCCCGAGACCATCAACTACCGGACGTTCAAGCCCGAGCGTGACGGTCTGTTCTGCGCGCGCATCTTTGGTCCGATCAAGGACTACGAATGCTTGTGCGGCAAGTACAAGCGCATGAAGTATCGCGGCGTCGTCTGCGAGAAATGCGGCGTGGAAGTCACGCTTCAAAAGGTTCGCCGGGAGCGGATGGGCCACATCGAATTGGCCTCCCCTGTCGCGCACATCTGGTTCCTCAAGTCGCTGCCGTCGCGCATCGGCCTGATGCTGGACATGACCCTGCGGGATCTTGAGCGGATCTTGTATTTCGAGAACTACGTCGTGATCGAGCCGGGCCTGACCGACCTCACCTACGGACAGCTGATGTCCGAAGAGGAGTTCATGGACGCGCAGGATAACTACGGGGCCGACGCCTTCCAGGCGAACATCGGTGCCGAAGCCATTCGCGAAATGCTGGCCGCCATCGACCTTGACCAGGAAGCGCAGACCCTGCGCGAAGACCTGAAGGAAGCCACAGGGGAGCTGAAGCCCAAGAAGATCATCAAGCGCCTGAAGATCGTCGAGAGCTTCATCGAATCCGGCAACCGTCCCGAGTGGATGGTTCTGACCGTGATTCCGGTCATTCCGCCAGAATTGCGCCCGCTGGTGCCGCTGGACGGTGGCCGGTTCGCGACGTCGGACCTCAATGACCTGTACCGCCGCGTCATCAACCGTAACAACCGTCTCAAGCGGCTGATCGAGCTGCGTGCGCCCGACATCATCGTGCGCAACGAAAAGCGCATGTTGCAGGAATCCGTGGACGCGCTGTTCGACAACGGTCGTCGTGGCCGCGTCATCACCGGGGCGAACAAGCGCCCGCTCAAGTCGCTGTCCGACATGCTCAAGGGCAAGCAGGGCCGCTTCCGCCAGAACCTTCTGGGCAAGCGCGTCGACTTCTCGGGGCGTTCGGTCATCGTGACAGGGCCGGAACTCAAGCTGCACCAGTGCGGTCTGCCCAAGAAGATGGCGCTCGAGCTGTTCAAGCCGTTCATCTACTCGCGGCTCGAAGCCAAAGGCCTCAGCAGCACCGTCAAACAGGCCAAGAAGTTGGTAGAGAAAGAGCGTCCCGAGGTCTGGGACATCCTGGACGAGGTCATCCGCGAGCACCCGGTTCTGCTGAACCGTGCGCCCACGCTGCACCGTCTGGGCATCCAGGCGTTCGAGCCGGTCCTGATCGAAGGCAAGGCAATCCAGCTGCATCCGCTCGTCTGTTCAGCGTTCAACGCCGACTTTGACGGTGACCAGATGGCCGTTCACGTACCCCTCTCGCTGGAGGCGCAACTCGAAGCGCGCGTCCTGATGATGTCCACGAACAACGTTCTGTCGCCCGCCAACGGCGCGCCGATCATCGTTCCGTCGCAGGATATGATCCTCGGCCTCTACTACGTCTCCATGGACCGGAAGGGCATGAAGGGCGAAGGCATGGTCTTCTCCTCCGTTGACGAGGTGCAGCACGCCCTCGACGCCGGGGCCGTTCATCTGCACGCGCACATCAAGTGCCGCGTTCCGCAGATCGACGACATGGGCGAGGAGGTCGGCGTCGTCATGGATACCACGCCGGGCCGGGTCCGCCTGGGCTCCATGCTGCCGCTGAATGCCAAGGCCCCGTTCGAATTGGTGAACCGTCTTCTGCGCAAAAAGGAAGTGCAGCAGGTCATCGACACCGTCTACCGCTACTGCGGCCAGAAGGAGTCGGTCATCTTCTGCGACCAGATCATGACACTCGGTTTCCGCGAAGCGTTCAAGGCCGGCATCTCGTTCGGCAAGGACGACATGGTCATTCCCGACAGCAAGTGGCCCATCGTCGACGCGACCCGCGATCAGGTGAAGGACTTCGAGCAGCAGTACATGGACGGCCTGATTACTCAGGGCGAGAAGTACAACAAAGTGGTCGATGCCTGGTCGAAGTGTAACGACAAGGTCACCGAGGCCATGATGTCCTTCATCTCCATCGCTGGCGAGGACGAGAACGGTGCCGAGAACGAGCCGAACTCCGTTTACATGATGGCCCACTCCGGTGCCCGTGGCTCGGTCACGCAGATGAAGCAGTTGGGCGGCATGCGCGGCCTGATGGCCAAGCCGAACGGCGACATCATCGAGACGCCGATCATTTCGAACTTCAAGGAAGGTCTGACCGTTCTTGAATACTTCAACTCGACCCACGGCGCGCGCAAGGGTCTGTCGGACACGGCCCTCAAGACGGCCAACTCCGGTTACCTGACCCGTCGTCTGGTGGACGTGGCTCAGGACTGCATCGTCCGCGTGGACGACTGCGGCACCGAGAAGGCGATCACCGCCGAGGCAGCCGTCAACGACGGCGAAGTCGTCGCCACCCTGGCCGAGCGTGTGCTGGGCCGGACTGCGGCCGATGACGTCCACGTGCCCGGCACCGACGAGGTTATCGTCAAGGCCGGCGAGATCATCGACGAACGTCGCGCCGATGCCATCGACACGGCCGGTGTCGCGTCCATGCGCATCCGCAGCCCGCTGACCTGCGAGGCCGAGGAGGGGGTTTGCGCCACCTGCTACGGTCGCGATCTGGCCCGCGGCACCAAGGTGAACCTGGGCGAAGCCGTCGGCATCATCGCGGCCCAGTCCATCGGTGAACCTGGGACTCAGCTGACGATGCGGACGTTCCACATCGGCGGCGTGGCCCAAGGCGGTCAGCAGTCCTTCATGGAGGCGTCGTCGCCGGGAACGGTCGATTTCCGCAACGCCAACACGCTGGCGAACGAAGCCGGCGGGATCGTCGTGATGGGCCGCAACATGCAGCTGATCATCATCGACGAAAACGGGGATGAGCGCGCGTCACACAAACTAATGTACGGCACGACGCTCTTCGTCAAAGACGGCCAGAAGGTCGAACGCGGCGAGAAGCTCTTCGAATGGGACCCCTACACCCTGCCGATCATCGCCGAAGCCGACGGCAAGGCGAAGTTCGTCGACCTCTACGCGGGCATTTCCGTCCGGGACGAGACCGACGACGCGACCGGCATGACCCAGAAGATCGTCACCGACTGGCGCTCCGCCCCCAAGGGCAATGAGCTCAAGCCGGAAGTCATTCTGGCCGGTCCCGACGGAGAGCCTGTGCGCAACGAAGCGGGCAACCCGATCACCTATCCGATGTCGGTGGATGCCGTCCTGTCCATCGAAGACGGTCAGGATATGAAGGCTGGTGACGTCGTCGCGCGTATTCCGCGCGAAGGTGCCAAGACCAAGGACATCACCGGTGGTCTGCCGCGGGTGGCGGAACTCTTCGAGGCACGCAAGCCCAAGGACAACGCGATCATCGCGGAGGCCGACGGTACGGTGAAGTTCGGCAAGGACTACAAGAACAAGCGCCGTATCACCGTCATCCCCTCCGACGAGAGCCTGGAGCCGATCGACTACATGGTGCCCAAGGGCAAGCACATCCCGGTGACCGAAGGCGACTTCGTGCAGCGTGGTGACTACATCATGGACGGCAACCCGGCCCCGCACGACATCCTGCGGATCCTGGGGGTCGAGGCACTTGCCGACTACCTGATCGACGAAGTGCAGGACGTGTACCGACTGCAGGGCGTGAAGATCAACGACAAGCACATCGAGGTGATCGTCCGTCAAATGCTGCAGAAGTTCGAAGTGCTCGACAGCGGGGAAACCACGCTGCTCAAGGGCGAGCACATCGACAAGCAGGAGCTGCAGGAGGCGAACGCGAAGGCCGAGAAGCGCGGCGATCGTATCGCCAGGGCCGAGCCGATCCTGCTGGGCATCACCAAGGCGTCGCTGCAAACCCGCAGCTTCATCTCGGCGGCGTCCTTCCAGGAGACGACCCGCGTCCTCACCGAAGCCTCGGTGCAGGGCAAGCGCGACAAGCTGGTCGGCCTCAAGGAGAACGTCATCGTGGGTCGCCTGATCCCGGCGGGCACCGGCGGGGCGACGCAGCAGATGCGCGCCATTGCCACCGCGCGCGACAGCGTCGTCATCGAAGCTGCCCGGATCGAGGCCGAAAAGGCCGCGGCCCTGGCCGCCCCCGAGCCGAAGTCGTCCGCCGAAGATGCGTTCAAGACGCCGGAAGCGGTGGAAGATCCGTCCGAGGATTGATCCTTTCGGCCCCGAACTGAAATCACCCCCGCCGGAGCGATCCGGCGGGGGTTTTTCGTTGCCGTGTCCCGGCACCCATGCGACGCAAGCCCATGACCGTCCGCAATCAGATCATCGGCCTCATCCGTTTTAGCTATCCGGCGACCGAAGGGTTCGCCGCGTCGGCGATGGGACCGGACGCGCTGCAGGCGATGCTCTACGATCCCGCCCGTCTGACCGCGCGCTTCGCCTATCTCGAGACTCTGGTCCTGCCGTCGCTGGCGGCGCAGACCGACGGCGACTTCACCTGCGGAATCCTCGCCGGATCAAACCTCGCGCCCGACTGGCAGGACCGGCTGCGGGCGATGACCGACCGGTATTCCTTCGTTCGACCCATATTCCTTGATCGCATGGGCCCGCTTCCCGCGGCCAAGCGCGCGTTCCGCCGCTGCGTCGATGCGCGTGCGGACCACGTCACCGGTTTCCGGCTCGACGACGACGACGCTCTGGCCGTGGATTATATCGAAAAGACCCGCGACCGGGCAGATCGCCTGATTGCAGGCGGCTTCGCAGACAGTCCGGTCTGCGTCGCCTTCACGCGCGGCCTCTATCTGGACCTGAACGATCCCATCCAGCCATTCCATGCTTTCCGGGAGGCCTATGCCCCAAGCCTGGCTTGCGCGATGATCACTGCGCCCGACATCCCGACCTGCATCTACCGCTACAACCACCGTCGCATTGCCAGCTTTATCCCGACGTATCTTGAACCGGGCGGAGATGAGATGTTCATCCGCACGCAACACGACACCAACGACAGCAACCGCGCCGCGCCACCCCATGCGCAGCCGATCTCGACGGGGCAGGGGGCGGACCTGCTGCGCAAACGCTTCGGTGTGGACCCGGCCGCAGCCTTCGCCCTGATGCCGACGCCGCCTGTGGGCGCGCGATGAACGACAACCTGCGCGGGGCCTGTTTCATGATGGGGTCGATGGCGACCTTCACCTGCAACGATGCGATCATCAAATTCGTGGCGCAGGGGATGCCGACGTTCCAGATGGTCTTCCTGCGCGGGGTGGCCGCCACGGCCCTGCTGCTGGCGCTGGCCCACGCGACGGGGGCCTTGTCCAAGCCGATCCCGCGCGGCGACTGGAAATGGGTCATCGGCCGGTCGCTGGCCGAGGTGGTCAGCTTCTTTCCCTTCATCCTGGCCCTCACGCATATGCCGCTCGCCAATGTCACGGCGATCCTTCAGGTGCTGCCGCTGGCCATCACCGCAGCCGGCGCGGTCTTCCTGGGCGAACGCGTCGGCTGGCGCCGCTGGACGGCGATTTCCGTCGGCTTTGCCGGCGTTCTGCTGATCGTGCGGCCAGGCGGGGCGGATTTCGACCGATGGTCGCTTGTCGCGCTGGCCGCCGTCGTCACGATCACGGCGCGCGAACTGCTGACGCGTCGCCTGTCGCCTGACGTGCCCTCGCTCAAGGTGGCGATCTTCACGGCCGTGGGCGTGATGGGCCTGGGGCTGGCGATATCGCTGCCGTCCGGCTGGGCGTCGGTGACGCCCGCGAACTGGGCCCTGATCGCGCTGGCGTCGGTCTTCATCATCGGTGGCTATCTCTTCTCGATCATGGCGATGCGGGTGGGCGAAGTCGCCGCCGTCACGCCGTTTCGGTACACGGCGCTGATCTGGGGTTTGCTGCTGGGCTGGGCGATCTTCGGCGAATGGCCGAAGCCGCTGACGTTGATCGGGGCGGTCATGGTCGTCGGCACGGGCCTTTACACGCTGCTGCGCGAAGGCCGCCGCGCCCCGGCGCCGCTTCCGAACGCGCCGCGCTAGAAGCTGTCCCGGATCGCCTTGAGGTCCAAGGCGAAGCGTCGTCGCAACTGTCTTTTCTGATCCTCGTCCGCCGGGACCAGCCGGGCCAGCTGCTTCGCCTGTCCGCTGTCGTTCGTGTCGTCCACGCCGCGCAACCACATCGGCGTATCGGGCAGGGTGACCGACGGCATCAGCGTGCCCAGCCGGTGATGCGGGAAATGCAGCGCCGTCCGCGGGTTCGTGGGGGCCAGGAACACCGCCTGCGCCACGCCCAGATGCGGCACGAAGGTCTCCTCGACCAGTGGTCCGTCGACCGTCAGGTTCAGCATGATGCCGCGGTTGAAATCCAGCGTCAGCCGCTTGTGCCGTTCCCACAGCGGGCGCACATTAGCGAAGGTTTCGCGCGACCGGGCGATGAACCGGCGCGCAACCCCGTCATCGTCGTCATGGCGAAACTGCATGACCGGCGGGCCTTCGGGGGCGATGTGCGGCAGGACGGCGTTGCGGATCGCGTCGCGGTAAGGCTCGGTCGGGTGATAGATGATCGTGGCACCCTTAAGACCCGAGGCGAGCCGCTCCAGACGACTGCGCCACGGCTCTGGCAGGTCCGCGCCGGTGATGATCAGGGTGCGGAAGTCGCCGTCGCTTTGTGCGGCCAGCGTGCGCAGGCTGACATGCTCCAGCGTGCGCATCCGTGCTTCCATCCGGGCGGGGTGCCACAGGTGGGCGGTCCGCGCCGCGACGGTGTCGTGCTCTACCTGATAGCCGCCCAATCCGGGATAGGCGAAGCGCGTGATGGCAAGGATTTGAAGGTCCGACATTGTGCGGGCACGTTGCGGGCAAATGCTTGGACGGACAAGGCGTCGGGTCGTCATTGCCCCGCACGACCACCGATACGACGACAATGTGCGGGCCGCCGGCCCCCCGCGTTGACACCCCCCCGCGATTCCCCTAGGAGGGCGGCAATTCGGTCCGGGGGAACAATCGTCCGGTCCGACACGCCAGACCCTGTCGCGCAAGATCCGGAATATTGTTTTCCGCATCCTCTGCCACTCAACCGCTTCTCCCAGGTCGGAATTCCGGGGGCAGCGGTAAAACGGTTTGGGGCGTCGGGATCGCCGGAAATGTTTGAGATCAACAAGAACGGGGAACCGTAAATGCCCACCATCCAGCAGCTGATCCGCAAGCCGCGTCAGCCCAAGGTCAAACGGTCGAAGTCGCAGCACCTCGAAGGCTGCCCGCAGAAGCGCGGCGTCTGCACGCGCGTCTACACGACCACGCCGAAGAAGCCGAACTCGGCCATGCGGAAGGTCGCCAAAGTGCGTCTGACCAACGGCTTCGAGGTCATTTCCTACATCCCTGGTGAAAGCCACAACCTCCAGGAGCACAGCGTCGTGCTGATCCGTGGCGGTCGTGTGAAGGACCTTCCGGGTGTCCGTTATCACATCCTGCGCGGTGTGCTCGATACGCAGGGCGTCAAGGATCGTCGCCAGCGTCGTTCGAAGTATGGCGCCAAGCGTCCGAAGTAAGAGGATCAGAATATGTCCCGCCGTCACGCCGCTGAAAAGCGCCAAGTCCTGCCCGACGCCAAATATGGCGACAAGGTCCTGACCAAGTTCATGAACAATCTGATGCTCGATGGTAAGAAATCGACCGCAGAGAAGATCGTGTACAACGCCATGGAACGCGTCGAAGCCAAGCTGAAGCGCAGCCCGATCGAAGTGTTCGCCGAGAGCCTGGAGAACATCAAACCGTCCGTCGAGGTGCGTTCGCGCCGCGTTGGTGGTGCGACCTATCAGGTCCCCGTCGAGGTCCGCCCCGAGCGCCGCGAAGCGCTGGCGATCCGCTGGCTCATCAAGGCCGCACGCGCCCGCAACGAGAACACCATGGAAGAGCGTTTGGCCGGTGAGCTGATCGACGCCGTCCAGTCGCGTGGCTCGGCCGTCAAAAAGCGTGAAGACACGCACAAGATGGCCGACGCCAACAAGGCGTTCAGCCACTACCGCTGGTAAGTTCGGCGCCTATATAACGCACCGATACGGGGGCCCGAACGGGGCCCCCGAACCCGTTTTCTCCTCCATTCAGAGGTACGCCCCATGGCACGCGACTATCCCCTCAGCCGATACCGGAACTTCGGCATCATGGCCCACATCGATGCGGGCAAGACCACCTGTTCGGAGCGGATCCTGTTCTATACCGGCAAGTCCCACAACATCGGCGAAGTCCATGACGGCGCCGCCACGATGGACTGGATGGAGCAGGAGCAGGAGCGTGGCATCACGATCACGTCCGCCGCGACCACCACGTTCTGGGAGCGGACCGAGGACGGTGAGACACCCGATTCCGAAAAGCACCGGATGAACATCATCGACACGCCCGGTCACGTCGACTTCACCATCGAAGTCGAGCGTTCGCTTGCCGTGCTCGACGGGGCTGTCTGCGTTCTGGATGCCAACGCCGGCGTCGAGCCGCAGACCGAAACCGTCTGGCGTCAGGCCGACCGCTACAAGGTTCCGCGGATGGTCTTCGTCAACAAGATGGACAAGATCGGTGCCGACTTCTTCAATTGTGTTCGCATGATCGAAGACCGTACTGGCGCGCGCGCCGTTCCCGTCGGCATTCCGATCGGGGCCGAGACCGAGCTGGAAGGCCTGCTCGATCTCGTGACCATGGAAGAGTGGCTGTGGCAGGGCGAGGATCTGGGCGCGTCCTGGATCAAGGCCCCCATCCGCGACAGCCTCAAGGACATGGCCAACGAATGGCGTGGCAAGATGATCGAAGCCGCCGTCGAGCAAGACGACGACGCGATGGAAGCCTACCTGATGGACGCGGCCGAGCCTGATGTGCCGACCCTGCGCAAACTGCTGCGCAAGGGCACGTTGTCGATGGCTTTCGTTCCGGTTCTGGGCGGCTCCGCGTTCAAGAACAAGGGTGTCCAGCCGCTTCTGAATGCGGTCATCGACTATCTGCCGTCGCCGATGGACGTTGTCGATTACATGGGCTTCAAGCCCGGCGATGAGGACGAAGTCCGCAACATCCCGCGCCGCGCCGATGACGACATGGCGTTCTCGGGCCTCGCGTTCAAAATCATGAACGATCCGTTCGTCGGCTCGCTCACGTTCACGCGGATCTATTCGGGCAAGCTCAACAAGGGCGATACGCTTCAGAACACGACCAAGGGCAAGAAAGAGCGCGTCGGTCGTATGATGATGATGCACTCCAACAACCGCGAGGAAATCACGGAAGCCTTCGCGGGCGACATCATCGCGCTGGCCGGCCTGAAGGACACCACGACCGGTGACACCCTGTCGGACATCAACGATCAGGTCGTTCTGGAAACGATGACCTTCCCCGATCCGGTCATCGAGATCGCGGTCGAACCCAAGACGAAGGCCGACCAAGAGAAGATGTCCCAGGGCCTGGCCCGTCTGGCCGCTGAGGATCCGTCTTTCCGCGTCGAAACGGATATCGAATCCGGTCAGACGATCATGAAGGGCATGGGCGAACTTCACCTCGACATCCTGGTCGACCGCCTCAAGCGCGAGTTCAAGGTCGAGGCGAACATCGGTGCCCCGCAGGTCGCCTACCGCGAGACCATCGGTCACGAGGTCGAGCATACCTACACCCACAAGAAGCAGTCGGGTGGGTCCGGTCAGTTCGCCGAAGTGAAGCTGCTGATCTCTCCGACGGAGCCGGGCGAAGGCTATTCCTTCGAATCCAAGATCGTCGGCGGTGCCGTGCCCAAGGAATACATTCCCGGCGTGGAAAAAGGCATCAAGTCGGTCATGGACTCCGGTCCGCTGGCGGGCTTCCCGGTCATCGACTTCAAGGTCTCGCTGCTCGACGGTAAGTTCCACGACGTCGACTCCTCAGTTCTCGCATTCGAGATCGCGGGGCGGATGGGCATGCGGGAAGGTATGCGCAAAGCGGGTGCCAAACTGCTCGAGCCGATCATGAAAGTCGAAGTGATCACGCCGGAGGAATACACCGGCGGCATCATCGGCGATCTGACGTCGCGCCGCGGTCAGGTTTCGGGTCAGGAGCAGCGCGGCAACGCGATCGCGATCGACTGTTTCGTGCCGCTGGCCAACATGTTCGGCTACATCAACACCCTGCGGTCCATGTCGTCGGGCCGGGCGCAGTTCTCGATGCAGTTCGACCACTACGATCCGGTTCCGCAGAACATCTCGGAAGAGATCCAGAAGAAGTTCGCCTGATCCGGGCAGGGCGGGGGTGATCCCGCCCGCCCTCACACATTCCGGCGGCCGCGTCCGCCATCATCCACGATAGGAGGCTTTCCAATGGCGAAGGCAAAATTCGAACGTAACAAGCCGCATGTTAACATCGGCACGATTGGTCACGTTGACCACGGCAAGACGACGTTGACGGCT
>NZ_CXSU01000012.1:384830-434047 GCF_001403795.1 Jannaschia donghaensis
ACGACATGGAAAGCTGGCTGACCGACCTGGACGTCGGCGACGACGCCATCAATGCCTATTTCGTCACCATCGACCCCGAGCGGGACACGCCGGAATTCCTCAGGGACTATCTGGAGCCGCAATCGGATCGCATCACAGGCATCACCGGGGCGCCCGACGATGTCTGGGCGATGGCACGGTCGTGGCGCGTCTACTGGCAGAAGCGGCCCCTGGGGGAAGGGGATTACACGATGGACCATTATGCTTCTACCTTCGTGCTGAATGCCGATGGGGCGGTTGCCAGCCTGATTGCCTACGGCGAAGACCCCGAAAGCGCCAAGGCCAAGATCCGCGACGTTCTGGGCTGATCGGTCCGCGCGCCTGGTGGTCCGCGCTGGCCGTCGTCGTCGCGCGCGGACCCAATCGCGACCGGCCGAAGGGGAAGACACTGGCGCGATTCGAATCGCTGCGCTAGACTGCTGCCATCAGACCCGGAAAACCGGGCGGGCAGTAAAACAGACACAGGCGGTCCCATGACTGAAATCGCGCACGGCGCGGTCGTCGTCCTTCCGGGCGAGGCTATCGTATCCCGTTGGTGGCGAACGATCGACAAGGGCGTGCTGGGCGCGCTCGTCCTTCTGTTCGCGGTCGGGTTGCTGCTGGGCTTTGCGGCCAGCGTCCCACTGGCGGAACGCAATGGCCTGCCGCCTTTTCACTATGTCTATCGTCAGGCGATCTTTGGCTCCATGGCGTTTGCCGTGATGCTGGGCGTGTCGATGATGTCGCCCAACATGGTCCGCCGGCTTGGCGTAATCGGCTTTTTCGGGGCCGCCGCGGCGGTGATGCTGCTGCCGGCCCTGGGAACAGATTTCGGCAAAGGCGCGGTGCGCTGGTATTCGCTGGGCTTCGCCAGCGTCCAGCCGTCGGAATTCCTCAAGCCGGTGTTCATCATCCTGACCGCGTGGCTCATGGCGTCCGGGGCCGAACCCGGCGGGCCGCCGGGCAAGACCATCAGCTTTGCGGTGCTGGTCCTCATCGTGGCCTTCCTGGCCCTGCAACCGGACTTCGGGCAAGCGATGCTGACCGTGGTCGCATGGTCCGCCGTCTATTTCGTGGCCGGTGCCCCCATCGCCATCCTGACCGGCGTCGTCGCGGCCGTGGGGGCGGTGGGCGTCATCTCCTACAACAATTCCGAACACTTTGCGCGACGCATCGACGGCTTCCTGTCGCCGGAGGTCGATCCGCGGACGCAGATGGGATATGCCATCGACGCCATTCGCGAGGGCGGCTTCTTCGGGGTCGGCGTCAACGAGGGTAAGGTGAAATGGATTCTGCCCGACGCGCATACCGATTTCATCATCGCCGTCGCCGCCGAAGAATACGGGCTGATCATGGTTCTTTTCATCGTCTGCCTGTTCGGCTTCATTGCCGCGCGCTGCCTGATGCGCCTGTGCAGCGAGCGTGATACCTTCATCCGGCTGGCGGGCACCGGCCTGACGGTGCTGCTGGCCAGCCAGGCATTCATCAACCTTGGCGTTGCGGTACGTCTGTTGCCGGCGAAGGGCATGACCCTGCCGTTCGTCAGCTATGGCGGCTCCTCGCTCATCGCGATGGGGGCCTTGACGGGGATGCTACTGTGCTTCACCCGCACCCGACCGCAGGCCGAAATCGGGGACCACCTGCTGTCGAACGGATACCGCTGAGGAGCCGCACATGGCCGCGCCGCTGATCGTCATCGCCGCCGGGGGCACCGGGGGGCACATGTTCCCCGCGCAGTCGCTGGCCGAGGAAATGCTGAACCGTGGCTGGCGCGTGAAACTTTCGACGGACGATCGCGGGGCCCGCTATGCCGGGGCGTTCCCCGACGATGTCGAGGTCGAGGTGGTACCCGCCGCGACCTTCGCGCGCGGCGGGCTTGGGGCGAAACTGGGCGTCGCGCCCAAACTGGCCGGCGGGGTCTTCCGCGCGCTGCGGGGTTTCCGCCGCGACCGGCCGCAGATCGTCGCGGGCTTCGGCGGTTATCCGGCGATCCCGGCGATGGCGGCGGCGGTTCTGATGAAGCTGCCGCGCATCATCCACGAACAAAATGGCGTGCTGGGCCGCGTGAACCGCATCTTCGCCACACGCGTCGATGCCTTTGCCTGCGGCATCTGGCCCACGGACCTGCCCGAGGGCGTGGAGGGTCAGCACACCGGCAATCCGGTGCGCGCCGCGATCCTGGCGCGTGCCGGATCGCCGTATATCCCGCCCGGCGATTACCCCATGAATGTCCTCGTCATCGGCGGCAGCCAGGGCGCGCGCATCCTGTCGGACGAAGTTCCCGCCGCACTTGCCGCCCTTGACCACGAACTGCGGCGGCACCTGCGCGTCGCCCATCAGGCCCGGCCCGAAGACGTCGAGCGTGTCACCGCCTTCTACGGTGAGCGTGGCATCGATGCCGACGTCCAGCCCTTCTTCGACGATGTTCCCAACCGCATGGCCGACGCGCAGCTGGTCATTTGCCGCGCTGGCGCATCGACCGTTGCCGACCTCAGCGTGATCGGTCGCCCGGCGATCCTGATCCCCTATGCCGCCGCCGCCGGGGATCACCAGACCGCCAATGCCCACGGACTGTCGGAGGCGGGGGCCGCGATCCTGCTGCCCGAACGCAAGGTGACGCAGGAAACGCTGACCGATCAGATCGATCTGATCCTGACAAACCCCGACGGTGCGCTGCAGATGCACCGCGCGGCCCTGTCGGTCGCCGTGCCCGATGCGGCCACGCGGCTGGCCGATCTGGCCGAATACATTGCGAGCAAGGACATATGAACGCGACCAAACTCCCCAATGCCATGGGCCCGATCCACTTCGTCGGAATCGGGGGCATCGGCATGTCCGGCATCGCCGAGGTGCTGCTCTCCAACGGTTTGACGGTTCAGGGATCGGACCTGAAGGCGTCGGCCATCACCGACCGGCTGGTCGAGAAGGGCGCGACGATCTTCGTCGGCCAAAAGGCCGAGAACCTGAAGGATGCGGAGGTCGTCGTCATCTCCTCGGCGATCAAGCCGGGCAACGCCGAATTGGACGCCGCGCGCGCGAATGGCCTGCCCGTGGTTCGGCGGGCGGAAATGCTGGCCGAATTGATGCGGCTGAAGTCCAATGTCGCCGTCGCGGGCACCCACGGCAAGACCACCACCACCACGATGGTCGCGGCCCTTCTGGACGCAGGCGAACTGGACCCGACGGTCATCAACGGCGGCATCATCCACGCCTACGGCTCCAACGCGCGCCAAGGCGACGGGGAGTGGATGGTGGTCGAGGCGGACGAGAGTGACGGCACCTTCAACCGCCTGCCGGCCACCATCGCCATCGTCACCAACATCGACCCCGAGCATATGGAGCATTGGGGCAGTATCGAGAATCTGCGCCAGGGCTTCACCGACTTCGTGTCGGGCATTCCGTTCTACGGCCTGGCCATCTGCTGCACCGACCATCCCGAAGTCCGCGCCTTGGTGGGCCGCATCACCGACCGCCGCATCGTGACCTTCGGCTTCAACGCGCAGGCCGATGTGCGCGCGGTGAACCTGCACTACAAGGCGGGCGTGGCGCATTTCGATATCCAGCTTCAGGCCGAGGATGCGGTGATCGAAGGGTGCGCCCTGCCGATGCCGGGCGATCACAACGTGTCGAATGCATTGTCCGCCGTCGCCGTCGCGCGGGAACTGGGCGTGCCCAAGGATGTGATCCGCGACGGGCTGGCCGCGTTCGGCGGCGTCAACCGGCGCTTTACCCGGGTTGGGACATGGAACGGCGTGCCCATCATCGACGACTACGGCCACCACCCGGTCGAGATCGCCGCCGTCCTGAAGGCCGCGCGCCAGTCTATCGGCGACACGGGCCGGGTCATCGCGGTCCATCAGCCGCACCGCTATTCGCGCCTCCAGTCCCTGTTCGACGACTTCTGCGGGTGTTTTGCGGATGCCGACGTGGTGGGCATCGCCGATATCTATGCCGCCGGCGAAGACCCCATTCCGGGGGCCGGGCGCGACGATCTGGTCGCAGGTCTGATCCGCACCGGCCATCGACACGCCCGCGCCGTGACGGACGAGGACGATCTGGAGCGCTTGGTCCGGGAGCAGGCCCGTGACGGCGACATCGTCGTCTGTTTGGGGGCCGGAACGATTTCCGCCTGGGCCAACGCCTTGCCGGATCGCCTGAACGGCTGATCGCGTCATAAGAAGGACAGGCATGGCATTCATCGCACTTTGCCTTTGGGTCGTGGTGGCCTGGCTGTTGCAGGTCGTTCTGACGGCGAAGCAGAGCTGGCCGGCTGCCTATGGGCTGATCGTTCTGGGCGTGCCCATCGTTATCTGGCTGACGTGGTCGGGGGGATGGGTCTGGGGCACTGTCGGGGCGGCGGTGATGCTGCTGGTGCTGCGGTGGCCGGTGATCTATCTGGGGCGCTGGATCCGAGGGAAACTGCAATGAACCTGCCCGACGTGCGCGGCACGCTGACCGAAGACCGGAGCCTTGCCGAGTTGACGTGGCTGCGCGTGGGTGGGCCGGCGGATGCGCTGTTTCAGCCCGCAGACCGGGACGATCTGTGCGATTTCCTGCGCGATCTGCCAAGCGATATTCCGGTCTTTCCCATGGGCGTTGGATCGAACCTGATCGTGCGCGACGGCGGGCTGCGCGCTGTGGTGATCCGTCTGGGGCGCGGGTTCAACGGGATCGAGGTCGACGGCGACCGCATCCATGCCGGGGCCGCCGCGCTGGACGCGCATGTGGCGCGCAAGGCCGCCGCTGCGGCCCGCGATCTGACGTTCCTGAGGACCATCCCCGGCTCCATCGGCGGTGCGGTGAAGATGAATGCCGGCTGCTATGGCAGCTATACCGCCGATCACCTGATCGAGGTGGAGGCGGTCACGCGCGACGGTAAGGTCGTCACGATCCCCGCCGCCGACCTTCACTTTGTCTACCGCAGCAGCGCCGTTCCCGACGGCACCATCGTGACGCGCGCGACGTTTCACGCCGACCCGGGCGATCCGGCGGAATTGGAGGCGCGCATGGCCGACCAACTGGCCAAGCGCGACGCGACGCAGCCCACCAAGGATCGCAGTGCCGGCAGCACCTTCCGCAATCCGGCTGGCTTCAGTTCTACGGGGCGGGCGGACGACACCCATGACCTGAAGGCCTGGAAGGTGATCGACGACGCGGGCATGCGCGGGGCCACGCGGGGCGGGGCGATCATGTCGCCCAAACACTCCAATTTCCTTGTCAACGCCGGAGGGGCCACGGCCGCCGATCTGGAAGGATTGGGCGAAGAGGTTCGGAAAAAGGTTTTCGACAGCAGTGGATTGACGTTAGAGTGGGAAATCATGCGGGTCGGAGAACCCGGTGTGACCCCGAAAGGCCCGTCAGAGGCTGGGGACTAACGAAGGCTGGGGCGACACGACCCCGGCACGAGGCGCAGGATATCGGGTATGTCGGGCAGGACACCCCTAAATGTTGCCGTCCTTATGGGCGGCCAATCGGCGGAGCGTGAGGTTTCCCTCTCGACCGGTCGCGGCTGCGCGGACGCGCTGCGCGGCGAAGGTTTCGACGTGACCGAAGTGGATGCGGGCCCCGATCTGGTGGCGCGCCTGCAACAGATCGCCCCCGATGTCGTCTTCAACGCGCTGCATGGCCGGTGGGGCGAAGACGGCTGTGTCCAGGGCCTGCTGGAATGGATGCGGCTGCCCTATACCCATTCCGGGGTGCAGGCATCGGCCAACGCGATGGACAAGGCGCGCACCAAGGAGGTGTACCGCGCCGCCGGATTGCCGGTCGTGGAAAGTCGCATCGTGGCCAAGTCCGATGCGATGGCCGACCACATTCTGCCCGTTCCTTATGTCGTGAAGCCAAACAACGAAGGCTCTTCCGTCGGTATCCACATCGTGACCGAAGGGTCGAATGGCCCGCCACAGTTGGCCGACACGATGCCTGCGACGGTCATGGTCGAAACCTATGCGCCGGGGCGGGAACTGACCTGTACCGTGCTGGGCGACCGTACGCTGGCCGTCACCGAAATTCATATGGATGGCTGGTACGACTACGATGCGAAATACGCGCCCGGTGGCAGCACGCATACCGTTCCTGCCGATCTGCCGCCTGACATCACCGCCGCCTGCCAAGCGTTTGCCCGGCGCGCGCACGAAGCCCTGGGGTGTCGATCGATCAGCCGCACCGATTTCCGCTGGGATGACACCCGCGGTCTGGACGGATTGATCCTGTTGGAGACGAACACACAGCCGGGCATGACGCCGACCTCGTTGACGCCCGAACAGGCGGACCACGCGGGGCTGAGCTTTGGTCAGCTGTGTGCGCGTCTGGTGGAGGATGCGTCATGCGATCGCTGAAATCCGCCACCGGGGCCAAGACCCGCGCCGTCGACCCGGCACCGACCCGGTGGCAGTACCGAATGCAGCGTCTGTGGCTGACGCCGCTGTTCCGCGCGATGATCCGAACCGGCATACCCAGCTTCGGCTTCGTGATCCTGTTCACTTGGTACATCAACGACGAGGCGCGGATCACCGCCATATCCGACTGGTATCAGGGCACGGTCAGCGCGGTGCAGGACCGGCCGGAATTCATGGTCGCGTTGCTGCGCATCGAAGGGGCTAGCGCCGAGTTGCAGGACGATATTCAGGAGGCGCTGCCCATCGACCTGCCGCTGTCGCAATTCAAGCTGGACATGGACGGGCTGCGCAAGCAGCTGATCGACCTGGACCCGGTTCTGGACGCCGAAGTGCGCGTCAAGGCCGGTGGCGTCCTGTTGCTCAAGGTGACCGAACGCACCCCGGCCGTCGCATGGAAGACCGACGGCGGGATCGAAGTTCTGGACGCGACGGGCCACCGGGTCGCCACACTTCACAATCTGGAAACCGCAGGCGCGCTGCCTTTGATCGCGGGCGAGGGGGCCGACACCGTCGTTCCCGAAGCGCTGACCCTGATCGCCGCCGCGCGGCCCATCGTCGACCGTCTGGTGGGACTAACCCGCGTGGGCAATCGACGCTGGGACGTCGTCCTGACCGACGATCAGGTCATCGCCTTGCCCGAAGCGTCGCCTGTCGCCGCCCTGGACCGGGCGCTTGCCATGCATGCCGCCAAGGACGTGCTGTCGCGCGACGTGCGCGTCGTGGATCTGCGCATTTCCGACCGGCCCGTTCTGCGGCTCACGCCCGAAGCGCGGTCGGAGCTGAAGGGTCTTCAGGATCTGGAACGTCTATCACTCGATCACTCGGAAGGGGACCAATGAGCCGTCTGTTCCACGCGCAGCGCGCCATGCGCCGCAAACGCCAAGCCGCGCTTCAACGCGGGGTCGTCGCCATCCTGGACGTCGGCACCTACAAGACGGCCTGCCTCGTTTTGCGGTTCGAGGAAAATACACCGCAGGGTGAGGGCGTGGGCCACATGGCCGGGCAGTCGAATTTCCGCGTCATCGGCGCGACCACGACCCGGTCGCGCGGCATCCGCAATGGCGAAGTGGACGCGATGCCCGAAACCGAACGCGCCATTCGCACGGCCGTTCAGGGCGCGCAGAAGATGGCCAACGTGCGCGTCGATCACGTCATCGCCTGTTTCTCGGGCGGGCGTCCGACGTCCTGGCCCCTTTCGGGCGAAGTCATGCTGGAGGCCGGACCCTGTTCCGTTCACGATGTCGGTCGCGTGCTGTCGTCGATCGACGCGCCCGATATCGGCGCGGGGCGCGAGGTCTTGCACGCACAACCCGTCAATTTCGGCATCGACCACCGCACCACGCTGCGCGATCCGCGGGGGCAGACCGGGGAAATGCTGCGGGCCGACATGCATCTTCTGTCGGTCGACGCCCACGCGATCGAGAATTTGCTGACCTGCATCCACCGCTGCGATCTGGAACTCGCCGGTCTCTCCTCCGCGCCCTATGCCGCCGCGACGTCGGCCCTGGTCGAGGATGAAAAGGAACTGGGGGCCGCCTGCATCGACATGGGCGCGGGCACGACCGGTATTTCCATCTTCATGCGCAAGCACATGGTCTTTGCCGACACCGTACCGTTCGGCGGCGCAAATGTGACGTCCGACATCAGCCAGGGCCTGCGTATTCCCGCGACCATGGCCGAGATGATCAAGTGCCGCTATGGCGGGGTGCACGCCACCGGAATGGACGACCGGGAGCTTATCGCGCTCGATTCCGACACGGGCGACTGGCACCACGATCGTCGGTCCGTCACGCGAACCGAACTCATCGGCATCATCCGGCCACGTGTCGAGGAAATCCTGGAAGACGCCCGCGCGCGTCTTGATGCGGCCGGGTTCGGTGATCTGCCGTCGCAGCGCATTGTGCTGACCGGCGGTGCATCGCAGATCCCAGGTCTGGATCAACTGGCCGGTCGCATCCTTGGCAATCAGGTTCGTCTGGGTCGACCGCTGCGTGTCCATGGCCTGCCCGAAGCGGCCAAGGGCCCGGCCTTTGCCGCCTGCGTCGGGCTTTGCATGCAAGGGGCCGAGCCGCAGGACGAGTTCTGGGATTTCGAGGCCACTCCGGAGCGGACGTCGGGTCGGTCGATCCGCCGCGCGATGCGGTGGTTCAAGGACAATTGGTAGAGCATTTCGGCAGGTTGCCGCATTTTTGCCGCAATTCGCCACCTGCGATTCGTTTTTTGGGTGACGCGCGGAATCAAAGGCGTTACCTTGGGGATAACAACGCGAAAAATCGCGGCACATGGCCTGAGGCGGGCCGAAACTACAGGTGGACAGAGCTATGACATTGAATCTCACCATGCCCGGTACGACTCCGGAAGTTGATCTGCGTCCGCGCATCACCGTTTTCGGTGTCGGCGGGGCAGGCGGCAATGCCGTCAACAATATGATCCAGAAGGATCTCGAAGGCGTCGAATTCGTCGTCGCCAACACCGACGCGCAAGCCTTGGCGCAGAATTCCGCGCCGGCCCGCATCCAGTTGGGCGCGCGCGTCACCGAAGGGCTGGGGGCCGGGGCGCGTCCGCAGGTCGGTGCCTCCGCCGCCGAGGAGACAATCGAGGAGATCGTCGATCGTCTGGCCGGCGCGCACATGTGCTTCATCACCGCCGGCATGGGCGGCGGCACCGGCACGGGTGCTGCCCCGATCATCGCACAGGCCGCGCGCGAGCTGGGCATCCTGACCGTCGGCGTCGTCACCAAGCCCTTCCAGTTCGAAGGCTCCAAGCGCATGCGTCAGGCCGAGGAGGGCGTCGAGGCCCTGCAAAAGGTCGTCGACACGCTGATCATCATTCCCAACCAGAACCTGTTCCGCCTGGCCAACGAGAAGACGACCTTCACCGAGGCGTTCTCCATGGCCGACGACGTGCTCTACCAGGGCGTCAAGGGCGTGACCGACCTGATGGTCCGTCCGGGCATGATCAACCTCGACTTCGCCGACGTTCGGTCGGTCATGGACGAGATGGGCAAGGCCATGATGGGCACCGGCGAGGCCGAGGGCGAAGATCGCGCTGTCGAAGCCGCCGAGAAGGCCATCGCCAACCCGCTTCTGGACGAGCTGAGCCTGTCGGGTGCCAAAGGTGTTCTGATCAACATCACCGGCGGTCACGATTTGACCCTGTTCGAAATGGACGAAGCCGCCAACCGCATCCGCAAGGAAGTGGACGAGGATGCGAACATCATCGTCGGCTCCACCCTCGATCCGGCCATGGAAGGTGTCATGCGGGTTTCCGTTGTCGCGACGGGCATCGATGCCACCGCATCGACCGCCGCCGACCCGATGCCCCGCCGTCGCATGTCGTCCGAGCCGGTCGCCCGGGTCGAGGCTCCGGCCCCCGCCGCAGCCGTCGCAGCCCCGGTCGCGGCCGAGATCGTGGCCGAGGCCCCGGCCGAGCCTGCGACGCCGAATTTCTTCGACGCCGTAGATCAGCATGACGTGGAAGAGGCGGAGGCAGCCGACAATTTCTTCGGTCGGGACCCGTCGGACAACCTGCCGCCCCCCGCCTATGCACCCGCACCGGCCCCGGCTTCCGTCGCCGCCGCCGAGGCTCCGCAGGCCGCATTCACCGCGCCCCGCGCCGGCACCGGCCCGTCGCCCGAGGCGATGGACCGTCTGCGTGCCGCCGTTAGCAAAGGGGAGCGTAGCGTCGCCCATGATGTCCACCGCGCCCCGCCCGCCGGCGAGGGTCGCTTTGGCATCGGTTCGCTGATCAACCGGATGACCGGCACCGCCGCCGATACCCCGGTTCAGCGCCCCGCAAGCGCGCCGCTGACCGCGCCGGCCTCCGAAGCGCACGCCGCCCCCGAGGAGGATGAGCGCATCGAAATTCCGGCGTTCCTGCGCCGTCAGGCCAACTGACGATTGGCACCAGATCTTCGGATCGATCAATGGCGGCCCTTTGGGGTCGCCATTTTTCGTGGACGCAAAGGTTAATTTTTTCGCCTGTTATGTTCACACTTGCGTCCACCTCCCAAATTATACGAGCGGCAGACAGTCGCCTAACAATCTGATAGAATTGAAAATAACCATGATGGGTACGGTCTCGGCAGATTTCCGCGCACCCCAGGCATGCCCCTGTTTCAAGCCGTAACAGGCGTTGAATTGCAGGGACACGCACACTCCCCTAGCTGACACTCGAGCACAACAAGGTCCCACAAGGGGCTGGTAAATCGCAGTAACGACTGGGTGTAACCATGCAGACCACGATCAAGGACATCGTCCGTTTCGAAGGCACCGGCTTACACGCCGGGCGGCCTGCGCGTCTGACCGTTCACCCCGCCCCCGCCCATCACGGCATCTGTTTCCGCCGGACGGATCTGGATGGCGACACCATGATTGCGGCCCGCCATGACCGGGTCGAGACGTCGCCGCTTTGCACGCTTTTGGTGAATGACGCTGGCGTTTCCGTGTCGACGGTCGAACACATCATGGCCGCCTTGGCGGGATGCGGGATCCACAATGCGATCCTGGAAATCGACGGACCCGAGGTGCCGATCCTCGATGGATCCGCTGCCGGGTTCGTGCGCGCGTTTCTCGCCACCGGGGTGCGCCGCCTGTCGGCCCCGGTCCATGCGATCGAGGTATTGCGCCGCGTCCACGTCACCGACGGCCAGGCTTCGGCCACGCTGACCCCCGCCGAAGAGCTTGAAATCGACTTTTCCATCGACTTCGCGGACGCCGCCATTGGCCGTCAGCGCAAGGTTCTGCGCCTGTCGAACGGAACTTTCGTGCGCGAGTTGTGCGACAGCCGTACCTTCTGTCGACAGTCGGACGTCGATGCGATGCACGCCGCCGGCAAGGCGCTTGGCGGCTCGCTCGCCAACGCCGTCGTGGTCGACGGATCGCGCGTCGTGAACCCCGAGGGGTTCCGTCACACCGACGAGGCCGTGCGCCACAAGATGCTCGACGCCCTGGGCGATCTAGCGCTTGCCGGTGCGCCGATTCTTGGCCGTTACACCGGTGTACGCGCGGGCCACGCGATGACGAACAAGGTTCTGCACGCGCTCTTCGCCGATCCGCTTGCGTACCGCATCCGCACCCTCGCCCCCGAGGAATGCGGTGTCCTGCCGGGTGCAGGGTTGGAGCGGGACGTCTTCGCCCATCTGTGACATTGTTTTCGACGGCCCGGCGCTTCACAGCATCCCGTTGCTGGACTATGGTGCGCCGAGGTGCTGTCAGGGCACGGGGCAGGGAAAGACGCGCATGACGGATCGGCAACCCCTTCGCATCGGTAAACCGCTGTTCGCCATGGTCCTTTGCACGACGCTCGTGGCCTGTGGTGGCAGCGATGAGCTGGCCCTCGAAGACACCTCTCCCGAAGCGATCTTCACGCAGGCGGAGCTGGAGTTGGCCCGCGGCGATCCCGACGATGCCGCCGCTCTCTTCGCCGAGATCGAGCGTCTGTATCCCTATTCCGATTTCGCCAAGCGCGGCCTCATCATGCAGGCGTTTTCCTATCACAAGGATCAGGACTACGAGAATGCACGTGCTGCCGCCCAGCGGTTCATCGACTTCTATCCCGCAGACGAAGACGCGGCCTACGCGCAATATCTTCTGGCGCTCTCGTATTACGATCAGATCGACCAGGTCGGCCGCGACCAAGGGCTGACCTTTCAGGCGTTGCAATCGCTGCGGACCGTCATCGAACGCTATCCCGACAGCGAATATGCCCGGTCCTCGATCCTCAAGTTCGACCTCGCTTTCGATCACCTTGCCGCCAAGGAGATGGAGATCGGGCGCTACTACCTCAAGCGGGAACATTATCCGGCCGCGATCAACCGCTTCCGTGCCGTCGTGGAGGAGTTTCAGACCACCAGCCACACGCCCGAGGCGCTGTTGCGGCTGGTGGAGGCATATCTCTCGCTTGGCCTGACGGACGAGGCGCAGACGGCTGGTGCGATCCTGGGGTACAACTTCCAGGGCTCGCCGTTCTATGACGATGCCTTCCGGCAATTGACGGGGCAGGGCCTGTCGCCCGAAGCCCGTGGCAGCGGTTGGTTGACCGACGTCTATCGCCGGACCATCCAGGGTCGCTGGCTCTGACGTGCGGGGCCGTGCGCGGCCTCGCCAACTCCCTTTGCCTGCGTTAATTGATCGTCATGCTCCGCAGTCTAGAAATCCGCGACCTTCTTATCATTGATCACCTCGCGCTCGACTTCCGCGCGGGGCTCAATGTGCTGACCGGGGAAACCGGCGCGGGCAAGTCGATCCTCCTCGACAGTCTGGGCTTCGTGCTGGGCTGGCGCGGACGGGCCGAACTGGTCCGGCAGGGGGCCGATCAGGGCGAGGTTTCCGCAAGTTTCGATCTGCCGGAAGGCCATGCCGCCCGCGCCGTTCTGGCCGACCATCACATCGCGTCCGAAGATGGAGAGCTTCTGCTACGCCGCATCAACACGCGCGACGGACGCAAGACAGCCTGGGTCAACGGCACCCGCGTCACCGGAGAGGTGCTGCGCGCGCTGTCCGACACCCTGCTTGAGTTGCACGGGCAGCACGACGACCGCGGCCTTCTGGATGTGCGCGGCCACGGTGCCCTGCTCGACGCCTTCGCCGGGTCGGATTTACGTGCAGTCGCAACGGCTTGGTCGAAACTGAGCCTTGCGCGCCGGACGCTCCGACTGGCCGAGTCCAAGCGCGACGAGGCCAAGGCGGAAGAGGATTTCCTGCGCCACGCGGTCGGTGAATTCGATGTCCTGCGGCCCGAGGCGGGGGAGGAGGCCGATCTGGACACCCGCCGCCGCCTGATGCAAGGGGCCGAAAAGATCCGGGGCGACGTGGGCAAGGCGCTGCATGCCATCGGGCCCAAAGGGGCCGAGGGCCAGATGATCGATGCGACCCGCTGGTTGGAGGACGCGACCGACACCGTTGCCGAAACGCTGACCCCCGCCATCGACGCGCTCAACCGCGCCATGATCGAGCTGAGCGAGGCGCAGGCGGGAGTCGAGTCTTGCCTGGATGCCTTGGCCTTTGATCCGTCAGAGTTGGAGGATGCGGAAGAGCGGTTATTCGCGATCCGTGCGATGGCCCGCAAGCACGGGGTACAACCTGATGACCTGCCCGCTTTTGCCGCCGATCTGCGCGCCCGACTGGACTTGCTGGACGCATCCGAAGGAACGTTGCCGAAGCTGGAGGCCGAGGCCGAGGCGGCGCAAACCGCCTATGACACTGCCGCCGCGGCGCTGACCGCCAAACGCACAAAGGCGGCGAAGGCGCTGGACATCGCGATGTCCGCCGAACTCGCGCCGCTGAAAATGGACCGTGCCAAGTTCACCACGAACGTCACCCCCGGCACGCCCGGCCCGGACGGCGCAGACGAGGTTGCATTCGAGGTGGCGACCAACCCCGGTGCCCCATCGGGGCCGCTCAACAAGATTGCGTCGGGCGGTGAGCTTAGTCGGTTCCTGCTGGCGCTCAAGGTCTGCCTGACCGGCGGCGACCGCTCCCTCACGCTCATCTTCGACGAGATCGACCGCGGCGTTGGCGGGGCCACCGCAGATGCCGTCGGTCGCCGCCTCAAGGCGCTGGCCGATGGCGGGCAAGTCCTCGTCGTCACGCACTCGCCACAGGTCGCGGCCCTTGGAGCTCATCACTGGCGCGTGGAAAAGAGTGTGAAAAAGGACATCACCCTATCGACCGTGACACCGGTGTCCGAAGCCGACCGCTTGGATGAAATCGCCCGGATGCTGGCCGGCGACACGATCACCGACGCGGCGCGCGGGGCGGCGCAGGCGTTGCTGGATGCGGCGGCCTGACGGGTCATCGAGGGCGAAATCCAACTGCCCGGGCCACACGGTTCAGAGCAAATTCGACGCGTGCTTCAAAGCAGCCAGAGCGCGGCCAGCCCCAGAAACGCGAAGAAGCCGACCACGTCCGTCACCGTCGTCACGAAGGCACCGGAGGCGAGTGCGGGATCGACACCGACTTTTTCAAGCACCACGGGGATGCCCACACCGGCGAGCCCCGCGACGCCCAGGTTGATGACCATCGCAACGCCGATAACCGCTCCCAGCATCGGGTTGCCGAACCAGATCACGCCGACGATGCCCATCACGATGGCGAACGCCACGCCGTTGATAAGCCCGGCCATGACTTCGCGTCGGATGACGCGCCAGACATTTGCGCCTGTCAGGTCGCGGGTGGCCAAGGCCCGCACCGCCACCGTCAACGACTGCGTCCCCGCATTGCCACCCATCGACGCCACGATCGGCATCAGGACGGCCAGCGCGACGATCTCGGTGATGACGGCGTCGAATTGCGCGATGACGAGCGACGCCAGGATCGAGGTGACGAGGTTGACCCCAAGCCACGGAAATCGCCGCCGGACGGTGCCCAGCGTGCGGTCCGACAGCGATCCTTCGCTGTCCACACCGGCAAGGCGCAGGATGTCTTCCTCCGCTTCTTCGTCCAGCACGCTCATCGCGTCGTCGATGGTGATCACGCCCAACAAGCGGTCGTCTTCGTCGACCACGGCGGCTGAAATCAGGTGGTACTGGTTGAAGGCATAAGCGACCTCCGCCTCCGGGTCCGTAGCCTCGAAGGTGCGGAAGCTGTCTTCTTCAATATCGGCCAGTGGCATGTCGCGCGGCGACGACAGGATCTTGCCAAGCGTCACGTGACCGACGGGCCGCATCCGCGGGTCGGTCAGGATGACGTGATAAAACTGCTCGGGCAATTCCTCGGCGGTGCGCAGATGGTCGATGGCCTGCCCGACCGTCCAGAACGACGGGGCAATCACTACTTCCCGCTGCATCAGGCGTCCGGCGGAATATTCGGGGAATGTCAGCGCCTGTTCGACGGCGACACGGTCCGCATCGTCCAATGCGCCAAGGATCACACCGGCCTGACTCTGATCGTCCAGGTTTTCGATCAGGTCGACGACATCGTCGGTGTCTAACTCCCGAACGGCTTCGGCGACATCCTCGGCCGGAAGGGACGACAGCAGTTCCTCGCGCAGGCCTTCGTCAAGTTCGGACAGGATCTCGCCGTCGATGTTGCCGGACCACAGCTCGACGAGGGTCAGACGCTGAAATTCGGTGATCTGCTCGATCAGGTCGGCGATGTCGGCGCCGTGCAGCGGCTCCAAAAGGTCGTCGAGGGCCATTCGATCGCGCGCGTCGATGGCCTTCTGGACCAGACGCAGGCGCGGTTGGTCCAGCTCGATGTCGTCTTCGTAATCGTCGTTCTCGACCTGATCGACCTCTGTCATGGAGCATCCCCTTGTTCCGGCCCAGATAGCGCGCGCAGCGACCAAGGGGTAGCGGCGATTTCGGTGCCGCGCTAAGGCAATGCGATGACGACGCTCCTGCTCGGCCAGACGCTGGCTTTCACCGCCGACCCGTTCCAGACCGATCCGGCTGGTGCAGTCCGGCATCAAACGCACGGCGCGGTCGCCGTCGACGACGGACGCATCACGGACGTCGGCCCGGCCGACGATCTGCGCCGGGCGCATCCGCAGGCCCAAGTGATCGACCACGGTGCAAACCTGATCCTGCCGGGTTTCGTGGACGCGCACGTGCATTATCCGCAGACGGCGATCATTGCGTCCTGGGGTAAGCGGCTGATCGACTGGCTCAACACCTATACCTTCCCCGAGGAGGCGCGGTTCTCCGACCCGGCCCACGCCGCCGCGACGGCGGAGACTTATCTCGACCTGGCGCTTGCCCATGGCACGACATCGATGTGCAGTTTCGCCACCATCCATCCCGCCAGCGTCGATGCCATATTCACGGCCGGGACCGCGCGGGGCATGGCCGTCTGGGCGGGCAAGACCTGCATGGACCGCAATGCGCCCGGTGATCTGCGCGATACCGCGCAATCGGCCTATGACGACAGCAAGGCCCTGCTGGACAGGTGGCACGGCGCAGGGCGCGCCCGATATGTCGTCACGCCGCGGTTCGCGCCCACGTCTTCGCCGGACCAGCTTTCGGCCCTGGGCGCGCTCTGGTCGGAGAACCCCGACTGCCTGATGCAGACCCATCTGAGCGAGCAGACCGACGAGATCGCCTGGGTGCGGGATCTATTTCCCGAGGCCCGCGATTACCTCGACGTCTACGAGACCCACGGGTTGATGGGCGAACGTGGCCTATATGGTCATTCGATCCATCTGACGGAGCGGGAAAGGGCGCGCTTGCGGGACGTGAACGCCGCCGTCGTGCACTGCCCAACATCCAACACCTTCATCGGGTCCGGCCTGTTCGACATGGACCTTGCCAGAATGCTTCGCACCGGACTTGCCACCGATACCGGGGGCGGCAGCAGCTTTTCGATGCTGCGGACAATGGCCGCTGCCTACGAAGTGGCGCAGCTTCGGGGGCAGGCGCTGCATCCCGCGCAACTCCTCTACCTTGCGACCGAAGGATCTGCCCGCGCGCTGCATGCGACCGACATCGGGCGTTTGGCATCTGGTGCGATGGCAGACATCGTCGTCCTCGACCTCGCCTCGACCCCGGCCATCGCGCAACGTCACGCGCGCGCCGACACCCTGTGGGAAGCGGTGTTTCCGACGATCATGATGGGGGACGATCGCGCCGTGGCCCAGACCTACGTGGCGGGTCGCGCGATGTTATGACGGGTGGGCACGTCATGCCCACCCTGTTCGTATCAGCTGGTGCTTGCCACGATGCAGGAATTGCTTTCCGCGTCGAATGTGGTGCCCGGCGCGCAGGACATCGTCACACGCTCCTTGCCGAAGCCGCATTCGTAGGCTTGCGCCAATCCGGGAGCGGCCACCATCACGGCGGCAATCAGCAGCTTGTTGATCTTTCCGTTGATCTTCATCGCGTCTCTCCTGTCAATCAAGTGACGTAAGGTTAGCCCGATCCGTCGGATCGGCAAAACGCCAAACGGTCGCAGGTGATCCACGCGCCGGGATCAGTTGATCCGGTTGATGCCGTTGATACGATTGATCTGGTTGATGCGGTTGATCTTGTTGATACGGTTGATGGTCATTTTGACATCTCCTGTCGGGTTGCAGTGATGTGACGCTAGCCGCGCGAGCAAATTTCGCAAAACGAGATATGCTTAAAATGCGAACGATCGCGCCGCTTCAGCCCCTCCCGATCGGCAGACAGCTCTCGATCATCATAGCCCGACTGTCGGGTCAGACGTCGCCGAACACGCGGGCAAAGATCGTATCGACATGCTTGGTGTGATACCCCATGTCGAACTTTTCCTCGATGCCGGCGACGCCGAGGGCCGCGACCACGTCCTTGTCGGCAAGCAGTTCCTCGCGGAAATCCGACCGCTCCTCCCAAACCTTCAGGGCGTTGCGCTGCACCATCGCATAGGCATCCTCGCGGCTGACACCGGCTTGCGTCAGCGCCAGAAGGACGCGCTGCGACATGACCAGGCCCGGAAATTTGTTCATATTATCGAGCATGTTGTCGGGGAAGATAAGCATCTTGTCGACGACGCCCGTCAACCGCGCCAAGGCGAAGTCCAGCGCGATACAGGTATCCGGCCCGATGTTGCGCTCCACCGACGAATGGCTGATGTCACGCTCGTGCCAAAGGGTCACGTTCTCCATCGCCGGCACCACCGCCATCCGCACCAAACGCGCCAGGCCGGTCAGGTTTTCGGTCAGGACCGGGTTCTTCTTGTGCGGCATGGCCGAGGAGCCCTTTTGCCCCATCGCGAAAAATTCGGCCCCCTCCAGCACTTCGGTACGCTGCATGTGCCGAATTTCCGTGGCCACGTTTTCGATCGAACTGCCCACCACGCCCAGTGCGGCGAAGAAGGCGGCGTGCCGGTCGCGCGGAATGACCTGGGTGGAGATCGGCTCGGGGGACAGGCCCAGTTTTTCGCAGACATGCTCCTCCACCGCCGGATCGACATTGGCGAAGGTGCCGACAGCCCCTGAAATCGCGCCCGTTGCGATCTCCGCTCTGGCGGTCTTGAGACGTCGCAGGTTGCGATCCATTTCTGCATAGAAGCGCGCGAAGGTCAGCCCCATCGTCGTCGGCTCCGCGTGGATGCCGTGACTGCGCCCGACGCGCAGCGTGTCCTTATGCTCCAGCGCGCGCCGCTTGAGGGCCGCCAGCAGGGCTTCGACATCGGCGATCAGGATATCCGCAGACCGGACAAGCTGGACGTTGAAACAAGTGTCCAGAACGTCCGACGACGTCATGCCCTGATGCACGAACCGCGCTTCGTCTGCCCCCACATGCTCGGCCAGGTGGGTCAGAAAGGCGATGACGTCGTGCTTGGTGACGGCCTCGATCTCGTCGATGCGGTCGACGTCGAATTCGACGTTTTTGGCTTTCCACACGGCCTCGGCGTTTTCGCGTGGGATGACGCCTAGGTCGGCCATCGCATCGCAGGCATGGGCCTCGATCTCGTACCAGATGCGGAACTTGGTCTGCGGGGACCAGATCGAAACCATCTCGGGGCGGGAATAGCGGGGGATCATGCGAGGCATCCTCTGGCAGCGACGTCGCCAGCGTCATAGGCTGCGCGGCATCGACCCGCAAGGAACGCCGCCATGACCCCCGCCGACCGCCTGTCCGCCCTGATCGGCGCGTGGCGCACACAGCGTGTGATACGTCATGTCATCGGACCGACCGCCCGGTTCGACGGCATCAGCCGCTGGTCGCCCGACGGCGCGGGTCTGCGGTGCGTCGAAACCGGCACCCTTGTGCAGGACGGCACGACGTTCGAAGCACGGCGCGAGACGGTCTGGCAGGCGTCGCCCGATGGGCTGGCGGTCACCTTTGCCGACGGTCGCCCGTTCCACGTCGTGCGCGGTCCGACGGCGCATCACGATTGCCCGCCCGATACGTATCTGTTGCACTACGATTGGGAGAATTGGCCGCGTTGGACGGTGCGCTGGCGTGTGACGGGACCGCGCAAGGACTACCGCGCGCTTACCCGATACCGGCCCGTCTGATCCTCAGCCGGTCAGGCAATCGTTGCCGGTGTCGCGCCAGATCGGCACGTTCAGCGACATGTCGCAGCGGGCCATGAACTCCCGCCCGTTGATCGACAGACAGGTCTGCTGCCCCATCTCAACCCGGGCTCCGGTGCTGTCGGTGCAGTAGCACTCGACGGTCTTCGACTGCGCCAGACCCATCGCGGGAAGAGCAGCGAGACACAGGAAAACAGCGATTTTCTTCATCGTTCCCTCCTTCGTTCCAGCATCTTAGCAGCTTGTGCGGCCTTGACCTAATGACGTCTGCCCCGCATGACCGCGCCATGATCCCGTCTGACCGCCTTGACCAGATCCTTGCGCGTTTCGAATATCTCGAAGCGCGCCTGAACGACGGGCCCGATCCGTCCGAAATTGCGGCCCTGACGCGCGAATATTCCGACGCCAGGCAGGTTGCCGAACAGGTCCGGGATTACCGCGCGCTGGAGCGTCAGGCGGCGGAGGCGCGGGCGCTGCTGTCGGATCCGGAAATGGCGGAATTGGCGCGAATGGAATTGCCGGACTTGGATGCCGCTATTCAGGCGGCGCAGGCGGCCCTTCAAATCGCGCTGCTGCCGCGCGACGCCGCGGATGCGAAACCCGCGATCCTGGAAATCCGGCCCGGCACGGGCGGGGACGAGGCCGCGCTTTTTGCCGCCGACCTCGAGAATATGTACCGCCGCTATGCAGAAACGCGTGGCTGGCGGATGGAAGTGGTCGAACGGCAGGACACCGATCTGGGCGGCATCAAAGAACTGGTCGCCCGCATCGAAGGGGAAAACGTCTTCGCGCGTCTGAAATTCGAAAGCGGCGTGCACCGGGTGCAGCGCGTGCCGTCGACCGAATCCGGCGGGCGCATCCACACCTCCGCCGCGACCGTCGCCGTCTTGCCCGAGGCCGAGGAGGTCGACGTGGACATCCCGGCCACGGATATCCGCATCGACACCATGCGAGCGTCCGGGGCGGGCGGGCAGCACGTCAACACCACCGATTCTGCCGTCCGCATCACGCATCTTCCCACCGGCATCATCGTCGTCTCGGCCGAGAAGTCGCAGCACCGCAACCGCGAGATTGCGATGAACGTCCTGCGCGCCCGACTTTACGACGCGCAACGGGCCGCGATCGACGCCGAACGCTCGGACGCGCGGCGCGCGCAGGTCGGGTCGGGCGACCGGTCCGAACGGATCCGGACCTACAATTTCCCGCAAGGTCGCATGACCGATCACCGCATCAACCTGACGCTTTATAAGTTGGACGCAGTGATGAACGGCGATCTGGACGAAGTGATCGACGCCCTGACCGCAGACCTTCAGGCGCAGCTTCTGGCCGAGATGGGGGTGTGAAGACGCGCGATGCAATGGACGACGCCGGCCGTCGGTTAAGTTTGGCGGGCGTTCCTGACCCCCTTCGCGATGTCTCGGCCCTTCTGGACGCGGCGGGGGCCGGGTCTCTGGACGAGCTGCCCCCTGATGTTGCCGCCCGGTTCGAGCGGTTGGTTCAGCGGCGGGTGCGTCGCGAACCGGTGTCTCATCTGACTGGTCGGCGCGCGTTCTGGATGCACGATTTCATCGTTACGCCCGACGTGCTCGACCCGCGCCCCGACACCGAAACACTGGTCGAGGCGGCGCTGTCCGCCCCATTTGAGACGGTCCTCGATCTGGGCACCGGATCGGGCTGCATTTTGCTGTCGCTCCTCTATGAGCGGCCACGGTCGCGGGGAACGGGCACCGACATCTCGGACGACGCCCTCGCCATTGCCCGGCGAAATTCGGACGTCGTGGGGGTCGCCGACCGCGTGATCTTTCTGCAATCGGATTGGCTGGCCGACGTGACCGGCATGTTCGATCTCATCGTCTCCAACCCCCCCTATATATCGACCGCCGAGATGGCCGACCTGTCGCCCGAAGTCCTGCATGAGCCGCGTCTCGCGCTGACCCCAGGCGGGGATGGGCTGGATGCCTATCGCACAATTGCCCGTACCGCCCCGCCACATCTGATGCCCGGTGGCCGCCTGATGGTGGAGATCGGCGCGGCCCAGGCCGAGGCCGTTAGCGGTCTTCTTGCGGATGTCGGCCTGCGAAATCTGCGGGTCATTCCCGACATCAACGGCAAAAGTCGTGTCGTTTCCGGCGAAAAGCCGCATTGAACCGACGAATCCTCTTGTCAGCGGGGTCAGCCCGACCCATAACGTCCTCAGCATCTACGGTTGACATGTCGAGGACGTGGCCCGGATGCGAAGCCCGACCAATCCGGACCCCCTCGACCCGCGACACACGTGGGCAGGGTCCACGGCAAAGATCAGCGGAAACCCCACGCATGAGAAGCAGCAAGTCCCGTTCGCGGAACAAGAACCGTAATCGCAGCAATCAGGGTGGCGGCAATATCGTCAACCGCGTCTTCGACAGCTCCGGCCCCGAAGGCAAGGTGCGTGGCACGCCCGCCCAGATCATCGAAAAATACAATCAGCTTGCCCGCGACGCACAGTTGTCCGGTGACCGTGTGGCCGTAGAGAATTTCCAGCAGCACTCGGAGCATTACACCCGGATGCTGGCCGCCGCGCAGAAGGAACTCGACGCGCGCCAGCAGCAGAACAACCAGCAGCAGAACAACCAACAGGGTGGCAACCCGCAGGGCGGCAACCAGCAGGGTGGCAATCAGCAGGGCAACGCCAACCAGGGCGGCGGTCAGCAAGGGGGCCCCCAGAACGGCGCTCAGCAAAATGACCAGAACGCTCCGCAGGGTGGCAACAGGCGTCGCAACTCCGGCGGTGGCGAAAATCGTCGACCTGACCCGTCCGAGCAGCCGCAGCCGCGCGACGAAGCTCCGCAAGTCGATGTGATCGACGCGCCGGCGGCTGACAGCGGTCCCGTGGACACGCCCGAAACCACGGAGCCGAAGGCCGAAAAACCCAAGCGCACCCGGACGCGCAAGAAGGCCCCGGCCAAGCCGGAAGCCGAGAAGACGGCCGGAGAGAGCGGCGAATTGCCCGCCTTCATCGACCCGGCGGAACCCGCCGCCGAGGGCTGACGTCCATACCAGACCTGCAAAGCCCGGACCAACGTCCGGGCTTTTTCATGTCTGGACGTCAGCCTTTCGCCACTTCGCGCGCAAAAGCGCACCACCCTTCCAATGGGACCTGTTCCGCCCGGTCGGTCGGCGCGATGCCGGCGGCGACCAATCGGTCTTCCAGATCCGGAACCAGTCCTTTCAGCGCCGCACGCAACATCTTGCGCCGCTGGTTGAACCCCTTCGCCACCACCCGCTCCAGAACGTCGGCCCGTGCCGCGAACCGGGGTGCGGGCAGGGCCGTCAGATGCACTACGGCCGAATGTACCTTCGGCGGCGGGCTGAAGGCTTCGGGGGGCAGGGTCATCGCAATCCGCGTGTCGCACCGCCACTGCGCCAGGATCGCCAGCCGTCCGTAGGCCTTGGACCCCGGGGCCGCCACGATCCTCTCGGCCACTTCTTTCTGGAACATCAACGTCAGGCTGTCCCACGGCGGGGGCCAGGACGCGGGCGTCAGCCAGCGCACCAGCAGCTCCGTCCCGACGTTGTAGGGCAGGTTCGACACCACTCGCCACGGCGCCGTCAGATGCGCGCCGACATCCATGTCCAGCGCATCGCCATTCACCACTTCAAGCTGACCCGGATAGGCCGCCGCGATTTCCGCTAGCGCCGGCAGACAGCGCGCATCCTTTTCGATGGCCAGCACCTTGCCCGCGCCTTCGGCCAGCAATCCGCGCGTTAATCCACCGGGCCCCGGCCCGACCTCCAGCACCTGCGCGCCGGCCAGCTTGCCACCGGTCCGCGCGATCCGCGCCGTCAGGTTCAAATCCAGCAGAAAGTTCTGACCCATGGATTTCTTGGCCCGCAGGTCGTGCGCCGCGATCACGTCGCGCAGGGGGGGCAGGTCGTCGATGCGGCTCATTCGACGTGCCCGCTTTGACCGGACGCGATCCGGCGCTGCCCCATGTCCCACGCCATCCGGATCGCCGCGACGATCGACGTCGGATCGGCCAGGCCGCGCCCGGCGATGTCGAAGGCCGTGCCGTGATCGGGGGATGTCCGAATGAAGGGCAGGCCCAGCGTCACGTTGACGCCACCCGCAAAATCGATGGTCTTGATCGGGATCAGCGCCTGATCGTGATACATCGCGACGGCGGCGTCGTATCCGGCGCGCGCGCCCGCGTGGAACATCGTGTCGGCGGGCAGCGGCCCGAAACAGCCCAGATCCGGGGCCAGTCGGGCGATCAGCGCGTCGATCCACTCGACTTCCTGACGGCCCATGGTGCCACCTTCGCCGGCGTGGGGGTTCAGGCCCGCGACCGCGATACGGGGCGCGTCGATCCCGAAATCGCGGCGCAGGCCGGCGTGGGTCACGCGCAGGCAGGTTTCCAAGGCTTCGGGTGTCAATTCTGCGGGCACCCGGTCGATTGCGATGTGGATGGTCGCGGGCACCACGCGCAGCTCCGCGCAGGCCAGCATCATCACGACGTCGACCCCGCCGGCCAATGCGGCCAGATATTCGGTGTGACCGGGATGGGGGAAGTCGGCACCGTCTTTCAGGGCCTTCTTGTGGATCGGGGCCGTCACGACGCCCGAAGCCGCCCCCGACTGCGCCAGATCGACGGCCCGTGCGATGGCCGAGATCACGCCCGCCGCCTGCGCCGGATCGGGACGGGCGGGCACGGCAGGACCGGGAATGTCGTGGGGCAACACGCACAGCGCATCTGCCGTTGCCGCATCCGGCGTGTCGATGGTTCGGATGGTGACACCGTGGCCGGCAAAATGGTCGGGGTTGCCCAGTACGAAGAACGGAATATCCGCAATCAGGGCGCGCGCTTTCGCCACGACCTCCGGTCCGACGCCCGCCGGTTCCCCGCAGGTGATGGCCAGCGGGGGCCTATTGGGTGATGATGGCATCGGCGCGCAGTTCTTCGAGATAGCCCTCGGCATAGCTGCCCAGGCGTTCATTCAGGATTTGCTGACCAAGGGCTTGGAACGCCTCCTCTGACGGCTCCGCAACGCGGTCGCACATCATGACGAACCGCAGGAAGCCGTTCCGCGTCAGCAGGGTCGAGGCTTCGCCCTCATCCAGCTTTGCAAGCTCCTGGCGCAGGTCGCCCGGAATATCCGAAATAGGGGTGATGACGCGGGTCAGGGTGCCTTCAGGCGCGCCGCGGGCGACGCCGTAGAGGTCGTCGCAAACGTCCACGCGGTCGCGCAACTGGGCCGCCGCGCTCAGCGCCTCGGGTGTCCGGCCGCCGGGGATCAGGTATTCGGCGTAGTCGATGGAGAGAGTCTCCGGTGTGCTGGACCCGCTTTCGTCCAGATCCCGCAAGAGAAACAGCCCGACGAAGGAGCCGAGGTTCACCGGGTCCGACACTTCGCCGGGGGCCAATGTCAGAACCTGACTGGCGATCGCTGGCGACAATTCAGCCAATGGAAGATAGTCCAGACGCCCGCCCGCGCGCGCGGTGCGCGACCTGGAATAGGTGCGTGCCGCCCGCTCGAAGGCGGCCTGACCGACGACGGTGTCCGACAGACGCTGCGCCAGGGCCTGAACCTCAGCCTGGGTTTCAGGCGTGATCGGAATCGCGATCTCGGACAGCAGGACACGGACGCTGCCGGGACCGCGGGCCAAGGCGCGCTCTACCTCGGATGGAGCGGGGCGGGCGCGGGGGCCGAAACGCTGCTGAACCAGCGTGCGCCAATAGATGCCGTTGCGGATGAAATCGCGGAAAGTTTCGGGGGCGACGCCACTTTGTTCGAGGGCCGCGATGAAGGCGTCGGGCGTCAGGTTCGCGCGGCTGGCGAATTCGACCATGCCTTCGTCCAGTTGATCGGGCGTGATTTCGATGCCGGCGGCGCGGGCGGCCTGCACCTGCAGCGTCTCGTTGATCATGGTCGCCTTCGCGCCCTCGAAATCGGCATTGGGTGCGCGCAGCAGGGTATAGAACTGCGCCCGTTGCAGAACCTGGAAATTCGTCACCGCCTCGCCGTTGACGGTGGCCGCGGCGGCGAAGGGTTGCTGCGCCCGCGCCGGATCGCCCGTCGTCGCAAGCGCCAGCAGCACCGCCAGAATCGTCAGAAATCTCGTCATTGCCCGCTCTCTCATATTCCGCAGCGTCGCCGCCGTTTTCCCCGGTCGTCCGCGCCGAACCCGGCCAGTTCCACGCCCAGCCCAAAGCTTGTGGACGTCTGCAATGTCGTGGTGGAGGTGAAGCGCCGCTCCACGTCGAAGTCCACGGTGACGCAATCCGACCGATAGGTCAGGCCGAGACCAGCACTGCTGGCGTCGTCGGTCACGAAGTCATATCGCCAGTTCACCCGCCCCGTCCAGTCGCCGCCAAGGTCGCGCGCCGCATCCAATGCCCATTCCGACGTGTCGATGGGCCGGCCGGCCCCTTCGTCCGCTTCCAACCAGATGTAGCCCGTCTCCAGGCTGTGTCCCTCACCGGTCCAGCGAATGACCGTTTCGGAGCGAGAGAAATCCAGCTCGTCGGATATCAATGATCGCTGCATGAGCAGGAATCGATCGCCGAAGCTGGCGTTCGCGGCGATCAGCCAATCCGATGCGGAGCCGTCTAGGCCGGTGCCGGGGCGGAACTGATCGATGTCGTTGTCACGCCAAACCCGTCCGACCGTGGCCCCGACGTTCCAGCCCGATGGGTCGTAGCGCGTATAGCTCAGGCCGACATTCAGGCGATTGCCCAGCTCCCGCTGATCGCGCCCGGCGAAGCGAGAGGCGGCGAACAGATTGCCTTCGTCGAACTCCGGCGTCTGGCTGTCCTCGTTCGGGGTGGATCGCCGTTCGCCGGGCGCGAAGATCAACTGGGCCACCGGCTCGATCACGTGGCGCACGCCATTCGCCCCATCGCGTGCCAGCGGCAGCCGAACTTCCAGCCCGCCATAGGGAACGGCACGGGCGAAGGTGTCGTCGGGAAAGTCGGGGTCTTGGCGCACGTTGTAGGCATCGACGTGCAGGCCGGCAATTCCCGTCCAGACCAATCCGGCGGGTGTGATCCGCATGCGCCGCCAATCCACTGCGGCCGAAGTGCGAAGGACATCGCGGGCTGAATTGAGCGGCAGGCCCGACGGAACCTCGTCCGCGTTCCGCCAACGGGAATGGGCCTGCAAGGTCCAGACCAACTGACCCCCGAAAACGGGACCGGGCACGCGCCTTTGGCGTTCGATGGTGACGACGGGGGTGGGCAGGAACCGATTGCGTTCGCCGTCGCGCAGGGTGTTGAACGCGATGATCTCGGCCAAAAAACGATCTTCGCGGTCGATCTTGGTGATGGCCAGACGACTGTCCAGACGATCCTTTTCCTCGACATCGTAGTTGAGAAGATAGTCGTCGTCGCTGGTCAGCTCCAGGTCGAAATCCAGCCGGTAGTCACGGGGCAGGGCGAAGGAGCCGTCGGCGAACAGATATCCCCGCAGCTCGTCGGGCCTTATCTCGTCGCTTGAAACCGCGCCCTCCACGTTGATCCGGCCGGTGTCGAAGGCCTGGCGGTAGCGGAAGCCCAGGCTGCGGGTTTCGGTGTTGGTCACGAAGGGGGTCAGCGTCAGATCCCGCGACGGCCCGAGCGTGATGAAGTACGGAATGGCGATGCCCGTTCCCAGCAGATCGTCGCTGCTGATATCCGGTGCCAGAAATCCCGTCGCGCGTTCCAGGGTCGGGTCGGGCAGGCGCAGGCGGGGGAACCACGCCACGGGCACGCCCGCCACCTCGAAGCGTGCGCCCTCGAAATAAAGCTGCTGCGCTTCGCGGTCATGTACGATCCGGCGCGCCCTTATCTGCCAAAGCGGCACCGGGTTTGCGGCGCAGACCTCGCAGGACGACGCGACGGTCTGGTACAATTGGGTATAACGGCCTTCCGCGCCCGTCGCGATCTCGGTCGCGGCGATCTGCAGGCGTTCGTCCAGGACCAGTCGCGCGCCCTGCAGGACCGAATTGCGCAGGTCGGGCGATAGTGACGCAAAGTCGGCCACGAGGATCTGGTCCGGCCCGTCCAGCAGGGTCAGCGGGCCTTCTACCAGAACGCGATCTTCCCCGCGCAGATACGTCACGCGTCGCGCCCGCAAGATGCGACCGTCCGAAAAGATCTCCACGTTGCCCGAGGCAACCAGCTGGCCCTGATCGAAGTCGATCCGATCGGCCACCAGCGTCGCCGGTGCTTGCTGCGCCAGGGCGGGCAGGGCGATCAACCAGACCAGAAGCGCCGCGATCAGCCGCATCATCCATCTTCCTTGTGCAGGATCATCGCCGACGCCAGCAGGATGGCGGCGATCGGCGGCGACCAGGCGGCCAACGCCACCGGAAGTTGTCCATTTTCACCCAGCACCTGCGCGAAGTTGCGCAAGAAGAACACTCCGAACCCAAGCAGCAATGCCGTCAGGACCAAAAGGCCCGAACCACCCGCCCGCGTATGGCGCATGGAGAACGCGGCCCCGATTAGCACCATCGCGGCCAGCATCAGCGGTGTGGCCAGCTCCATTTGCAACCAGATGCGGTGCGTCAGCCCCGAAAACCCGGCGGTGTTCAGTTGTTTGATGAAGCCGGGCAGCTGGAAAATCGGGATCGACGACGGCACGCCGAAACTGTCGCGGATCTGGTTTTGCGTCAGGGTCGATGGGATGGTCGCCACCGGCACCGACTTGGCATCCCGCTCCGGGTTCTCGGATGTGCCCAGGGGCCACATCTTCGCGTCCTCCAGCAGCCACTCCCCGGTGTCCAGTTCGGCCCGGGCCGCCTCGATCCGTTCGACCGGCGAGCCGTTTGCATCGAAGGCGAGGAACGTCGCCTCGAACAGGATCGTCCCATCCAGGGAGGAGCGTTCGGCGCGGATCACCGTCTGTCCCGATCCGTCGCCCTGGCGCAGCCAGACGCCTTCCTCGCTAACCGAAAGGACGCTGCTGACGCCGGTCTTCCAGCCCGCGACCTCCCGCTCGTAAGCGGCCTGCGTTGCCGCGACGATTGGATTCACGATCAGCAGGCACGCCACCCCCAGAAGGACCGCGGCGACGACCGGGGCCATCGCGGCAACCAGAGCGGAGCGGCCTGACGCGCGGATGACGACCATTTCGGATGACCGTGCCAGCGACAGGAACAACGCCAGCGTCGACAGGATCACGATCAGCGGCAAGATCTGATAGAGCGCCGCCGGCAAGTTCAGCGCCGCCAGCTTGAGCCCGTCGGCCACGCCCGCCCCATCGTCGCCGAGCGACCGCAATTGCTCCATCAGGTCAATCGGCAGCAGCAGTCCGGTGAAGACGAGGGAGACGATGAAGACCAGCCACAAAAACCGGCGCGCCAGGTAGAGCGACAGGATCATGCGATCGTCCCCCGGCGCAGCGGCTTCGGCCCGACCGTATCTCGCCAGACCAGAAATAGTCCCAGCATCAGTGTCAGCAGGCCGGGCGCATATGTCGTCCACCAAAGCATCGTGTCGTCACGCGCGGCGTTCTCGGCGATGTTCGCCATCATCTTGAGCATGACCGCGGCGATCACGGCCCCCAGAATCTGACGCCAGAGGCCAAGTCGCGAATAACCGCCCAGCATCAGGAACCCCAAGGCCATCAGCGGCAGCGCAAAGGCGAACAGCGCCTCCGCAAACCGGGCGTGACCTTCGAACATCAGTTTGGCGGCGCTTTCACCCGTAAGCGCCTGCGTTTCGGCATCCGCCCGCAGCAGCGTTGCGGTCGACAATTCCCGCGGGTCGGGGCGGCGGGTGCCCGACGATCCGGCCAGACCGGCCAGGTCATAGGCGAAGTCGTCGAAAGTCGTCGTCACCAGGCTTCGGTCCGCCGTCTGAAGCGTCTGGGCCATGCCGTCGAACATCACAAGACGGGTGCCGCCACCCCCCTCGGGGTCTGTGCGCACCAGGATCGCACGTTCTGCTGTATAGGACGTTCGGGTCGTCTCGCTGCGCCGGTCCTGAAGGAACAGGCCCAGCAGTTCGCCTTGCGGCGTGATATCGCGCACATAGACCGTCACACCGGTGCCCGGATGCAGGAATTCGCCTGCCTTGAGCAGTCGCCCCGTCACGTCGCGCGATAACTCCGCCGACCGCTCGGCCAGCGCGGTCCGCGATGCGGGCACCAGGACGTGGCCCAGCACGCTGATCATCACGCCCACGACAAGGCCGAACATCAAGATGGGTCGCGCCAGCCGCCAGGGCGACAGGCCGGTGGTTTGCGCCACGACCATCTCGCTGTCGCCCGAAAAGCGGTTAATTCCGTACAGCGTCGCCACAAGCGCCGAGACGGGCAGCACGGCATAGATCACGTTGGGCAGCGCCAGGGCCGTGAACTCCAGAAAGGTGAGCACGTTCGACCCGCCGGCGATCAGCGTGTCGAAAAGACCGATCGCCCGGTTCACCCAGTAGACGGCCACGAGGACAAGGCTGAAGAAGCCGAAATAAATCAGCAATTGCCCCGCGAGGTATCGGTCGAAAAGTGCCAAGCGTCCCCCTCGGAAGCCGTCCGTCCCTTTCCTAGCCGGGTTGCGCGGCGCATCAAAGCCCGGATCGTGCCCCGTCCGTGAAAACCGCGGACTCCATCCCATGCGGCGTGTCGGCTGGATTGTCCCAAGGGGGGCGTCTAGGGTCCGCCCGAACCGCAGATCAGGAGTATCCCATGACCGCACCCGCCTCCGTCAGCTTCGTCGCCACCGATCTTGACGCATTGTCCACGTTCGAAGGCGTCATCGCCTGTTTCGTCGCCACCGACGGTGCCATGGGTGCCGAGGCGCGGCGGCTGAACCGGCTGTCCAAGGGGGCCGTCAAGCGCGCCGTCGAAAGCCCCGCCTTCGATAAACTGGGTGCGGGCGAGGTGCTGGACCTCGGGTTTCCCAACGGCATGGCCGCCACGACCATCGTCATCGCCAAGCTGGACCGCCGCCCGAACATGATGAAGGCAATGGGCGCGGGCGCGGCCTTTGCGAAACTGCGCGGCTCTCGCGGTTTGCTGATCCTGGGCGGGACGCTGCGCCGCCTGTCGGACGCGGTGCTGGGCGCTGCCCTGCGTGGATACGATTTCTCGGACCACAAGACGGGCGATGAAAAGCCATCCGTCGCCGACATCACCGTGATGACCGCCAAGCCCGAGGAGGCGGAGGCCGCCTTTGCCGACGCCCGCGCACAGGCCGAGGGCGTGTTCCTGACCCGCGATCTGGTCAACGAGCCGTCGAACGTGTTGACCACCACCGAATTCGCCAATCGGCTGGAGGCGATGACGGACCTGGGCCTCAAGGTCGAGGTGCTGGACGAAGAGGAGTTGGAGAAGCTCGGCATGCGCACGCTGCTGGCCGTGGGGCAGGGGTCGGAATCCCCCTCCAAGGTCGTCGTGATGCAGTGGGACGGCGGTGGGTCCGAAGCGCCCTTCGCGCTGATCGGCAAGGGCGTGGTGTTCGACACCGGCGGCATTTCCCTCAAGCCAGCCGCGGGCATGGAGGACATGACGATGGACATGGGCGGTGCCGGCACCGTCGCCGGCGTCATGCACACCATCGCAAGGCGCAAAGCCAAGGCGAACGTCGTCGCGCTAGTCGGCCTGGTGGAGAATATGCCCGACGGCAAGGCCACCCGCCCCGGCGATGTGGTGCGGTCGATGAAGGGCGATACGGTCGAGATCATCAATACCGACGCCGAGGGCCGCCTCGTACTGTGCGACGTAATGTGGTACGCGCAAGACCGGTTCAAGCCCGCCGCGATGGTCGACCTTGCCACCCTGACGGGGGCCATCGTCGTCGGTCTGGGCCACGAGAATGCGGGTGTTTTCTCCAACGACGATGCGCTCTGCGATGCCTTTCTGAAATCCGCCAAGGCCGAAGGCGAAGGTGCGTGGCGGATGCCGTTGGGGGACGCCTACGACAAGCTTCTGAAATCTCGCGTGGCGGATATGAAGAACATCGGCGGCCGGCCGGGCGGGTCGATTACGGCGGCGCAGTTCCTGCTGCGGTTCGTCAAGGATGATACGCCTTGGATCCACCTCGATATCGCGGGCGTCGCTTCGGTGTCCGGCGGCACGGCGATTGCACCGGCGGGGGCGACGGGTTGGGGTGTCCGGGCGCTCGACCGATTGATCCGGGATCGGTACGAGGTCGATCTGGATGCGGCGGCGGATGCGCCGAACGCCTGATGGGCGAGGCCTATTTCTACCACCTGACGCGCACCGCACCCGACGTCACACTCGCCACGCTGCTGACTCGCTGCCTGGCGCAGTCGTGGCGCGTGGCGGTGCGCGGCGGCGACGCCGGGCGGCTGGAATGGCTGGATGATCGGTTGTGGCAGGGCGACGGCTTCCTGCCCCATGGTATCGCGGACGGGAACCATGACGCGCGACAGCCCATCTTGCTGACCACCGGCCCGGCGGAAGATCGCGATTGTCTGATGGCGCTGGACGGGGCCGATGTGGCCCCCGACGAAGTCACGAAGATGACGCGGACCTGCATCCTGTTCGACGGCACCGATGGCGAAGCGGTGTCTCGGGCACGGGCGCAATGGAAGGCGCTGACGGACGCCGGATGCGGTGCGCGGTACTGGTCGGAAGAAGGCGGCAAGTGGGAGGAGAAAGCATCGAAGAACGTGGAGGGCTGACCAACAGCGCCCGCCGCTCGATGTCCTTACCGGATCAGTCGCAGCGTATCATTCTCGATCTCGATCTTCCCGAAGCCGCCAAGATACGACATGCCCAGCAGCGATATCCCCAACTCCCCATCGCCGACGATGGCGCGCACGTCTCGGTCCACCGTCTCCCCCACCTGAACTTCGTCGAGGAACACCTGAGCGGTGCGGATCGTGCCATTCGCCGTCTGTGCCCGGCCCATATAGGCCAGATCGCGCAGGTCGACGCCGACGGCGCGCGCATCGTCCGCCGAAAGCACGATATCAGACGCCCCCGTGTCGACCACGAAATCCACCAACTCCCCGTTGATGCGCAGCGTCATGTAATAATGTCCGTCGAAGCGACGCGGCACTTCGATCACCATGCCGTCTTGCCCGCCGACATACGTCTGCGTGGGTAACAGGGTTTGCTGGATCCGGTCCCAGTTGCCGAACGCCAGCGCGACGCCGAGGAAAATCAGAAACCAGATCGCCCCCTGCTGGAAAACCTGACCGACGCGGTGCCGGTTGGAGATCAGGAATCCACCCCCGATCACCAGAAGGAACAGGCCGAGGTAGATGAGGCGTGCGGTGTTGTCATCGGTCATGCCCCATACCTAGGGGCGATGGCCCGCGTTACCAACCGGGCAAATCGCTGAGCCCGTCGAGGACGAATTGCACCGACAGCGCCGCCAGCAACATGCCCAGCAGGCGCGTCACCACGTTGATGCCGGTATGCCCCAGCAGTTTTTCCATGGGTGTCGCCAGCAGGAAGAACGCGAAGACAACGGCGATCACCATCAGCATCACGCCGATGGCCTGCGCCGATCCGATCGCACTTGCCTCGTCGGTCAGCAGGATCATCGTCGCGATGGCTCCCGGACCCGCGATCAGCGGCAGGGCAAAAGGGAAGACTGACGGATCGGTCGTCGGCTCCTCCGCGCGGCCCTCCCGCTTGGGCTGGCGCCGCTCGAACAACATCTCCAATGCCGTCAGGAACAGCAGCAGGCCGCCGGCGATCCGGAAGGCCGGCATGGAAATGCCGAGGAAGGTCAGGATGGAATCGCCCAGCAGGGCGAAGGCGATCAGGATGCCCGCGGCGATCACGCAGGCCCGAACCGCGATGGCCCGCCGCGCGCGCATCGTCATACCGGCGGTCATCGCCACGAAGATCGGGGCAAGGCCGATCGGGTCGATCACCACGAAGAGCGCGGTAAAGGCGGTGATGGCTTCGGTCAGTGTCATTGGAGGGTCATACCCGTCGCCGATCGCGGTTCAAACGCTCTTCTCTGCCTTTTCGAGCGTTTCCAGCGCCGTCATCCACAGCGCTTCGGCCCGGTCGGACGCCTGCATGACCTCTGCGTATTTCTTGTTCCATGTTTCTAACTCGCCTTGGCGACCGTCTTCGTAAAGGCTTGGGTCAGCCAGTTTCTTGGCCAGCTTGTCGCGCATCTCCTCGATCTTGCGAACGCGTGCTTCGCCCTTCTTGGCCTCCGACCGCAGTTCGGACAGCTTTGCGTGGCTGACGGGCTTGGGCTTTTCCTTTTCGCGTCCGGCCTTTGCGGGCTTTTCCTCCCCTTGAAGGAGCAGCTTGCGATAACTTTCGAGATCGCCGTCATACGGGCCGACAGTACCCCCCTTGACCAGCCAAAGGCGGTCCGCGACCAGGCTCAACAGGTGCATGTCGTGGCTGACCAGCACCACGGCACCGGTGTAGGCTGTCAGCGCCTCCACCAGCGCCTCCCGGCTTTCGATGTCGAGGTGGTTCGTCGGCTCGTCCAGGATCAACATGTGCGGCGCGTCGAGCGTCGCCAGAAGCAGCGACAGCCGTGCCTTTTGGCCGCCCGACAGTTTCGCGACGACGGTATCGGCCTGATCCACGCCAAGGCCGAACCCGGCCAGGCGGGCACGGTGCCGTGGGGGCGTTTCCAACGGGCGTTCGCGGCGAATATGGTCCAGCGGCGTCTCGTCGACGAAAAGTTCGTCCACCTGATGCTGTGCGAAGTAGCCTATCCTCAACTTCTTCGACGCGATGCGCCGCCCGTCGATCGTGTTAAGTCTGTCCGACAAGAGTTTGGACAGCGTGGATTTTCCTTCACCGTTCCGCCCCAGCAAGGCAATCCGGTCGTCTTGGTCGATCCGAACATTCAGACGCCCCAGCACCGGCGTTCCGTCGTAGCCGGTCGAGGCCGCGTCCAGCCGCAGGATCGGCGGCGACATCTCTTCGGGTTGCGGAAAGGTAAAGACGGTGCGCGCGGCATCTTCGGGCGCGCGGATCGTCTCCATCTTTTCCAGCATCTTGACCCGGCTTTGCGCCTGCTTGGCCTTGCTGGCCTTGGCTTTGAAGCGGTCGACGAAACTTTGCAAATGCGCGCGTCTGGCGTCCTGCTTGGCGGCCTCGGCGGCCTGACCCGCCCGTTTTTCGGCGCGCGCCCGGACGAACTGGTCATACGTCCCGGTGTAATAGGTCAGGCCCTTGTTTTCGAGATGCAGAATCCCGCCGACCGCCCGGTTCAGCAGGCCACGGTCGTGACTGATAATGATGACCGTATGGGGATATTTGGCCAGATAGCTTTCAAGCCAGAGCGCGCCTTCGAGGTCGAGATAGTTCGTCGGCTCGTCCAGCAGGAGCAGATCGGGCTGTGCAAAAAGCACCCCGGCCAGCGCCACCCGCATCCGCCAGCCGCCGGAATAATCCGAACAGGGACGTTGTTGTTCGTGAACTTCGAAGCCCAGACCCCGCAAGATGCTGGACGCCCGCGCCTCGCCGGACCAGGCGTCGATGTCCTGCAGCCGCGCCTGTACTTCGGCGATGCGGGTGGGGTCGGTTGCGGTCTCGGCCTCCGCCATCAGGGCGGCGCGTTCCTCGTCCGCATCAAGGACGGTCTGCAAGACGCTGATATCGCTTGATGGAACTTCTTGCGCCACGCCGCCGATCCGGGCGCGACTGGGCAGGGAAATATCGCCCGCGTCCAGCACGAGCTGACTGCGGATCAGGCGGAAGAGCGTGGTCTTGCCGGTGCCGTTGCGCCCGACGAGGCCCACCTTGTGGCCCTCGGGGATGCTGGCGCTGGCCCCTTCGAACAGGGGACGGCCCGCGACGGAATAGTTGAGGTCTGTGATCTGAAGCATGGGGGTGCCATGCAGGCCCGCGCGTGCGGCGTCAACACCCGGTTTCCTTTGGTCCGCACCCCTGCTAGTGGCGCGGCAAATCACATCCGAACGGAGACCGACATGGCCCTGGAACGCACCTTTTCGATCATCAAGCCCGACGCCACCAAGCGCAACCTGACCGGTGCCATCGCCGCCAAGTTCGAGGAAGCCGGTCTGCGCATCGTCGCGTCCAAGCGCATCCAACTGACACTGGCCCAGGCGCAGGCATTCTACGGCGTCCACAAGGACCGGCCGTTTTTCGGCGAGCTGACCGAATTCATGATCTCCGAGCCGATCGTCGTGCAGGTCCTGGAAGGCGAGAACGCCATCGCCAAGAACCGCGAAGTCATGGGTGCGACGAACCCCGCCGAAGCCGCCGAAGGCACGATCCGCAAGGAATACGCCCTGTCCATCGGCGAGAACTCGGTCCACGGCTCCGACGCGCCGGAAACCGCCGCGGAAGAGATCGCGTTCTTCTTCTCGGGTCTTGAACTGGTCGGGTGATCCCGGTCTGATCTATTTCAGGGGGGCGTCCTGCGGGACGCCCCGTTGTTTTGCGCGGGCGTTATTGCCATGCGCCGCCGGCGGGCGTAGCCCGAGGCCATGTCCGAACCCCTGTCCCTTCACCTCAGGCGCACGCTGATCCTGGGTTTGCCGCTGGTTGGCAGTCAGGTCGGGCAGGTGATGATCGGGCTGACCGATACCCTGATGCTGGGCCGCTACTCGGTCGAGGCATTGGCCGCGTCGACCATCTGTCATTCGGCCTTTTTCACATTGTTCGTTCTTGGCAGCGGTTTTGCCGTCGCCTGCATGCCCATGGCTGCCAGCGCGCTGGGCCAGAACGACGAGACGCAGGTTCGCCGCGTGGCGCGGATGGGCCTGTGGCTGTCGCTGTTGACGGGCCTTGTGATGATGCCGCTGTTCTTCTGGTCCGGTCCGATCCTGCTGGCGCTTGGCCAGACGGCCGAGGTTGCGGCGGGCGGGCAGGACTATCTGCGCATCGCGGGGTGGGGCATGGTGCCGGCCCTTCTTCTGGCGACGTTCCGCAGTCATCTTTCGGCGTTGGAGCGGACGCGCATCGTGTTCTGGGCCACCTTGCTGGCGGCGGGACTGAACGTCGTCGTCAACTGGCTTTTGATCTTCGGCAACCTGGGCTTTCCCGAACTTGGCTTGCGCGGGGCCGCGGTTGCGTCATTGGGCGTGCAGATCCTGTCGGCGGCGGTGCTGGCGGTCTATGCGACGCGCGGATCGGACATGGCACGGTTCGAGCTGTTTCGGAACCTGCACCGCCCGGATTGGCCGATCTTCGCCGACATCGCGCGGATGGGCCTGCCCATCGGCCTGACCCATGTGTCGGAATCGGCGCTGTTCGCAACTTCGGCCGTGATGATGGGCTGGATCGGTACGGTCGCGCTGGGCGCGCATGGCATCGCCATCGGTGTCGCGGCGCTGACGTTCATGATCCACATGGGCCTGTCGCAAGCGGCGACCGTGCGAGTCGGCCGGGCCTGGGGGCAGGGCGATGGACCGGCCCTGCGGCGCGCGGCCCTGGCGGCAGCGATCCTGTCGGGGATCATGGTGGCCGCGTCGATGGTCCTTTATCTGGGCTTTGGCGATTGGATCGTTGGCCTGTTCCTGGACGCCAGCGACCCGGAGGCCCCCGCGATCCTTGCCCTTGGCGTGACCCTGCTGATGCTGGCGGCGCTGTTTCAACTGGTGGATGCGGGGCAGGTCATGGCGCTCGGCTTTTTGCGCGGGGTGCAGGACACGCGGGTGCCGATGATCTACGCAATCCTGTCCTATTGGGTCGTCGGCATTCCCATCAGCTATGTGCTGGGGTTCACCTTCGATCTGGGACCGCAGGGCATCTGGCTTGGGCTGGTCGCGGGACTTCTGACCGCGACAGCGGCGCTGATGACGCGGTTCGTGCGGATGACCGCGCCCGTCCGGTCGGACCCCGCCGCTACATCGAGAAGCTGACGCCGCAGCCGCAACTGCTGGAGGCGTTGGGGTTCTCGATCGTGAACCGCGCGCCGATCAGCTCTTCGGTGAAGTCGATGGTTGCCCCGCCCAAAAACGGCAGCGACACTTCGTCGACGACCACCTTTTCGCCCGCGCCTTCCAGCACGGTGTCGCCGTCGGCCACATCGTCGAGGTCGATCTGATACTGAAATCCAGAACACCCGCCCCCTTCGACGGCGACGCGCAGGGCCTTGCCCTGATCGGACGCGCCGATCTCGGACAGACGCTCGAAGGCGCGGGGGGTCACGCGGGGGGGAAGAGCAAGGTCCATGGTCGCCTCGGGGCTGTGCATCTGGGTCGTCCTAGATATATGGGGGCCGAGCGCGCATTCCAAGTGAGCAGATATGGCCGTCCCCTTCGCCAGCGATCCCGCCCGCACCCGCGGACGCCTGTTCCCCGAGGAGGAGAGCCGCCACCGCTCCCCGTTTCAGCGTGATCGCGACCGGATCATCCACGCCAGCGCGTTCCGGCGGCTCAAGCACAAGACGCAGGTCTTCATCGAGCATGAGGGCGATTATTTTCGCACCCGCCTGACCCATTCGATCGAAGTGGCGCAGGTTGCCCGCACGATCGCGCAATACATCGGCCTGAACATGGAGCTGACCGAGGCCGTGGCCCTGGCCCACGACCTTGGCCACACGCCCTTCGGCCACACCGGGGAGGAGGCGCTGGACCGGCTGATGGCCCCATACGGCGGGTTCGACCACAACGCGCAGGCCCTGCGGATCGTCACCCGGCTGGAGCGGCATTACGCGGAGTTCGATGGTCTTAACCTCACCTGGGAAACCCTTGAAGGTATTGCGAAACACAATGGGCCAGTGCTGGCCCCTGTGCCCTATGCCCTGGCGCAATACGATGCGCAGCACGATCTGGAACTGCACACCCACGCAAGTGCGGAGGCGCAGGTGGCGGCCCTGTCGGACGACATCGCCTACAACAACCACGACCTGCACGACGGGCTGCGCGCGGAGCTGTTCTCGACCGATGAGTTGGCCGAGCTGCCGATCCTGAACGATTGCTTTGCCCGTGTGGACGCGAAGTATCCGGGGCTGAATTACTACCGGCGCCGGCACGAGGCGCTGCGCCGGTTCTTTGGTGTGCTGGTGGAGGATGTGATCGACGTGACCGAACGCAACCTTGCCGATCTGGCCCCCGAAAGCGCGGGCGACGTGCGCGCCGCCGGACGGATGATGGTGCAGTTTTCGCCCGCGCTCTGGTCCGACCTCAAGGTGATCCGCGCGTTCCTGTTCGAGCGGATGTACCGCGCCCCCGCCGTGGTCGAGATGCGCGCGCAGGTCACGCAGGTGGTCGACGATCTCTTCCCGTTCTTCATGGCGAATACGGACGAATTGCCGAAGCAATGGCGCAAGGACGTGGAGGAGGCGGCGGGCGAGACGGAGTTGGCCCGCATTGTCTCCGATTACATCGCTGGCATGACGGACCGCTTCGCGATCCAAAGCCACGAGCGTCTGATCGGCTAGCGCGGCGATCGTCCTTCGGCGATAGATCGCGGGGGCCGGGGTCAGATAAGAGGTGTTGCCGGTCAAACGCGAAGGCGCTCCGCCTTAGGTGAATCCAATCACGCAAAACGGGAGGCCCCGGGGCGCGCTGCCACCGCAGGCCCATCCCGACAGGGCTGCAGACATCAGGAGGAGGGTGACGCGCAGGGTCGGATCCTTTGGGGTGGTCGGGGTCGTGATTGCAGATCGCGGCGCTGTGTCAAACGCGACGCGTTGCGTTGATCACGGCGCGGGCCTTGGATAGGGGTGCGGCAACCCTGATTTTCCGGATCGCCCAGATGAACCTCTTTTCCGATATCCGTGCCCTGACCGTCGATGCCCTGGCCGACATGGCCCGCGACGGGATAATCCCCCAGGGGCTGTCGACCGACGCCGTTTCGGTGGAGCCGCCGCGCGACCCGGCCCATGGCGACATGGCGACGAACGCCGCGATGGTGTTGGCCAAGCCCGCGAAGATGAAACCCCGCGACATCGCCGAGGCGCTGGCCGAACGACTTCTGGCCGATCCGCGCGTGGCGGTCGCTGATGTGGCCGGGCCGGGGTTCCTGAACATCCGGCTGGACGGCGCGGTCTGGACGGGTGTGGTCCGGACGGTGCTGGAAACCGGCGTCGATTTCGGGCGCTCGGACATGGGGCAGGGACGCAAGGTCAACGTCGAATATGTCTCCGCCAACCCGACGGGGCCACTGCACGTCGGCCACACGCGCGGCGCGGTGTTCGGCGACGCATTGGCCAGCCTGCTGGATTTCGCGGGCCATGCGGTGACGCGGGAATATTACATTAACGACGGCGGCGCGCAGGTCGATGTGCTGGCCCGGTCGGTGTACCTTCGGTATCTGGAGGCGCATGGGCAAGACGTCGATTTCCCGGATGGGACCTATCCCGGTGACTACCTCAAACCTGTGGGCGAAGCGCTTCGGGCGAAAGTCGGGGACGACTACCTCGGCAAGGGGGAGCAGTATTGGTTGGAGGACGTCCGCAATTTCTCGACCGATGCGATGATGGACCTGATCCGGGCCGATCTGAAGATGCTCGGGGTCGAGATGGACGTCTTTTCGTCGGAGAAGGCGCTCTATGGCACGGGGCAGATCGAAGGGGCGATCCAATCGCTCAAGGACAAGGGCCTGATCTATCGCGGCACGCTGGAGCCGCCAAAGGGCAAGTTGCCCGACGATTGGGAGGCGCGGGAGCAGACGTTGTTCCGCTCTACCGACTACGGCGACGACGTGGATCGGCCGATCCAGAAATCGGATGGCGGCTGGACGTATTTCGCCCCCGATATCGCCTATCATTTCGACAAGGTGAATCGCGGGTTCGATGCGCTGATCGACGTCTTCGGCGCGGATCACGGCGGCTATGTCAAACGGATGAAGGCGGCCGTCGCCGCATTGTCCGACAACGCCGTCCCGCTGGACATCAAGCTGACGCAGCTGGTCAAGCTGACGCGCGGCGGGGAGCAGCTCAAGATGTCCAAGCGCGCGGGGACGTTCGTGACCCTGGCGGATGTCGTCGAGATGGTCGGCCGCGACGTGACCCGATTCGTCATGCTGACCCGCAAGAACGATGCCCCGCTGGACTTCGACGTCGACAAGGTGCTGGAGCAATCGAAGGACAATCCGGTCTTTTACGTGCAATATGCCCATGCGCGCGTGTGTTCTGTCCTGCGCAAGGCTGTGGATCATGGCATCAATGTGTCCGACGCCGATCTGGCAGCGGCCGACCTGTCACATCTGAGCCACGCCTCGGAGCAGGCGCTGGCGGCCAAGGTCGCCGAATGGCCGAGGCTTGTCGAGATTGCGGCACGCACGCACGAGCCGCACCGCGTGGCCTTCTATCTATATGATCTGGCCTCTGCGCTGCATGCGCATTGGAACCGGGGGAACGACGATCCGTCGCTTCGATTCATTCAGGACGACGTCGAGACAAGTTCCGCCAAGATCGCGCTTGCGCGGTCTGTCGCGATTGTAATCGCGGCGGGTTTGCGTATCCTTGGGGTCGAACCCGCCGAAGAGATGCGCTGAGAGTCGGAAACGACCGAAAGGCGCCCGCGCGGGTCCGAGCAGAGACGGGCAGTGGGGACCAACCCCGCGTCCATTCAGTGGCAGTGTATCGATCGTGGGGCTTCGCCGTCCCGCGCATTGGAGGGCAGGCATATGGCGGATCTCGATTATTACGGTGCGGACTACGGTGCCGAACAGCCGTCGCGTTTTCTGGACGCCGCACGCAACTTCGGCTTTGCGAATTGGGCGGGGGCCATCACCTCGCTGGGTCTGACCGCCGGTCTGGCTGCCTGGGCCATCGACATGACCGTGCGCGACGTCTCCGGCGTGCCGGTGATTGTCGCTCTGGAAGGGCCGATGCGCGAAGCGCCCAGCGATCCGGGCGGCACCGTCGCGCCGTTCCAGGGCCTGGCCCTGTCCGACATCACGTCGGGCGGTCCGGCTGCGCCCGCCCCCGATCAAATCGTCCTGGCCCCGCCGCCCGTGTCGCTTGACGCGCCGGCCCTGGCCGAACGGATCGCGACCGCAGGCGAGGAAGTCATCACCCGGCAGGCCGAAGCCGATCCGCAGGTCGCGGATGCCCCCGCCCTTCGCGAGAGCATCCAGATGGCCCTGTCCGAAGCCGTCGAAGACGAAATGATCGTCGGGGCCAGCGCACCCGCGTCGCAGCCGGTCGCCGCCACGCCGGTGTCGGCGGACCCGGGCGCCCCCGAAGCCGCGGTTGCGGCCGTCGTTCCCGTGACCGAGCCTGGCGTCGCACGCTCCGTCCGGCCAAGTGCCCGCCCCGCGGCGCCCCGGCGCGTGGTCGCCCAGGCACCCGCTACGCTGCCAACCGAAGCCCCCGCGCAGGTCGCGGGCACGCAGGTCGCCTCGCTCGATGCGACGATCCCGTCGGCCCGTGACGCCGATGCCGCGGCCCTGACGCCCGGCACGCGGGTCGTGCAGCTGGGGGCCTACGACAGCGAATCCGCGGCGCGCGGCGAATGGGACCGGATGGAGTCCAAATTCCGCGACTACATGCACGGCAAGGAACGTCTGGTGCAGAAGGCGCAGTCCGGCGGGCGCGACTTCTGGCGCCTGCGCGTCGTCGGGTTCGAGGACGGCGACGCCGCGCGGCGCTTCTGTGCCGAGCTTCTGGCCAAGGATGCGGCCTGCATCCCGCTCACCATCCGCTGATCCATGGCCGGGGCCTTCATCTTCGGGTGCGAGGGCCCCGATCTGACCGACCGGGAGGCCGCGTTCTTCCGCGATGCGGATCCCTGGGGCTTCATTCTTTTCGCCCGTAACATCGACACGCCGGACCGTTTGCGCGCGCTGACGACGGCCCTGCGGGACAGTGTCGGGCGAAATGCGCCCATTCTGATCGATCAGGAAGGCGGGCGGGTTCAGCGCATGGGCCCCCCGTTCTGGACCCGCTGGCCACGACCGCTGACGCAGATGAGCCGGGCGTCGAACCCGGACCGCGCGATGTTTCTGCGCGCCACGCTGATCGCAAGGGAATTGCGCGACGTCGGCATCGACGTGAATTGCACACCGACTGCCGACATCGCGCACGAAGATACCCACCCGTTCCTTCTGTCGCGTCTCTACGGTGACAGTGTCGAGACGGTGGCCGCCCGCGCGCGCGCCAACGCAGAAGGCTGCCTGCAGGGCGGTGTCCTGCCCGTGATGAAGCACATTCCAGGCCACGGGCGTGGCACGGTCGATAGCCATCTTGGCCTGCCGCGCGTGATGACGGACCTGGCCGAATTGCGCCAGACGGATTTCGAGGTGTTCCGGCAATTGGCCGATCTTCCGCTGGGGATGTCGGCGCACGTGGTCTATTCCGCAATTGACGACGCGCCCGGCACCATCTCGGCGGCTGTCATGGCCGAGGTCCGGGGGACGATCGGTTTCGACGGCCTGCTGATGACCGATGATATTTCCATGGGCGCGCTTCCCGGCGACATGGCCGCGCGTTGCGCCGGCGCGATCGGCGCGGGATGCGACGTGATCCTGCATTGCAACGGTGAGTGGGACGATATGCAGACGGTCGCCGCCTGCACCCCGCGTTTGTCGGACGCGGCACGAACGCGGGCCGACCGGGCGCTTGCGATGCGCGCCGCGCCGGTTGAACTTGACATCGAAGCGGCCCGCGCGGAACTTGACGCCCTCAATTCCTGAGGGGCGATCTTGACCGAAGACTTCATCGAAGGACCGGCGCGCGACCCGGACCCGGACGCTGTCGCCGCGCGTCTGGCGGCCGAAGCGCTGATCGTGGACGTGGACGGATTCGAAGGGCCGCTGGATGTCCTTCTGATGCTGGCGCGCACGCAGAAGGTCGATCTGCGCACCATTTCGGTGCTGCAGCTGGCCCGGCAATACCTCGTCTTCGTCGAAAGAGCGCGGGAGCTGCGGTTGGAACTGGCCGCCGACTACCTCGTGATGGCGGCTTGGTTGGCGTTCCTGAAATCTCGTCTGCTGCTGCCTCCCGACCCAGAGGAGGAGGGGCCGAGCGCCGAGGATCTGGCCGCGCACCTTGCTTTCCAGCTGGAGCGTCTGGAGGGCATGCGCAAAGCGGCCGCGCGGTTGATGGCGCGCGACCAATTGGGCCGCGACGTTTTCGCCCGCGGGGAGCCGGAGGGACTGGAGCGGTCGCGCAAGGTTGTCTGGACCGCGACCTTGCTGGACCTGATGCAAGGCTATGCCCGCCTGCGCACGCGTGACGATTTCCGCCCCTTCGTCATGGACCGGAAGGACGTCTTCACCATGGAGGCTGCGTTGGAGCGTTTGCGCCCGCTTATCGGCGCTGTCGGCGAATGGACCGATCTGACGGCGTTTCTGCCCGATGGATGGGCTGGGGATCCGGCGCGTCGACGGTCGGCCACCGCGTCCACCTTTGCGGCCACCCTGGAGCTGGCGAAGACCGGCGTGCTGGAGTTGCACCAGACCGATACCTTCGGTCCGATCCGCATCCGGGGCCGCGCATGACCGACCCAATCGCCAGCGATACCCTTTTCGAGGCTCCGCCCCTGGCCGAGCAGGAGCGCATGGTCGAGGCCGTCCTCTTTGCCTCCGCGGCACCCGTTACCATTGGGGAGTTGCACGCCAGATTGCCGCACGGCTGCGACGCGCCGGCGGCGTTGGAGCAATTGGCGAAACGCTACGACGGGCGGGGGGTTCGATTGGTGAAGGTGGGCGACGCCTGGGCGATCCGGACGGCGGCCGACCTGGCCTTCCTGATGACGCGGGAGACGGTGGAAACCCGCAAGTTGAGCCGTGCTGCGATCGAGACGCTGGCCATCGTCGCCTATCACCAGCCCGCCACGCGCGCGGAAATCGAGGAGATCCGCGGCGTTTCGGTCAGCAAGGGCACGATCGAGCAATTGCTGGATCTGGATTGGATCAAACTGGGCCAGCGCCGCCAGACACCGGGACGGCCCGTCACCTTCGTGGTCACACGGGCATTCATGGATCACTTCGGCCTCGCCTCGCCCCGCGATCTGCCGGGTCTGAAGGAGCTGCGCGCCGCGGGTCTTCTGGAAAGCACCCCGCCGCCGGACGAGTTGCCCGCGCGCGAAGACGACGATCAGACCGACGATATGTTCGAACGAGCCCCCCCGGAGGAGGAACACTGACATGCTCCAGATGATATTGAGACGCGCGATCTTTGCCGTTCTGGGCAAGGTGGCCGGCGGCAAGACGTCCCCCAACCTGCGCAAGGCGAACCGGATCGCGCGACTGGCGAAGCGGCTGGGCCGCTAGGGGTCGCCCGCGTCCGGTTTGTACAATCCGGCGCGCTGCATCTCCTTCGTGGCGATGCGACCCAGCCAAATGACGAAGCTTCCGAATGCCAGCAGCCCCCCGGCCGCCAGCACGATCTGTGTGCGGTCCGAACTGACCGATGCCAGGCCGCCCATCTCTCCAATCCAGACCATGGCGAGCGTGCCGGGGGCCAGACCGACCAGCGTGGCCGCGAAATAGGGCCACGGTCGGATCTCGGTCAGGCCCAGCAGCCAGTTCTGTGCCGTAAAAGGCAGGATCGGCGTCAGCCGCAGCAGCGCGACGAAGACGAAGCCGTTTTCGGTGATGGCGCGATCGGCGGCGCGCACCTTCGGCCCGTCGATCCGCCGCATCATCGGCCCGCGCAGCCAATGGCGTGCGATGTAGTATGGCGCGATGGCCCCCAGAAGGCTGCCCAGCATCGACAGCGGATAGCCCCACCAGCCGAACGCCAGCCCGCCGACGACCGACATCGCGGCGGCGGGCAGGGGCAGGATAACGACCACGACATAGACGGCGATGAAGACGAATGCCCCCAGGGGTCCATGCGATTGAACCCAATCGCGCAGGATCGGCACCCAATCGGCCCATGGCAGCAGCCACATCGCAAAGGCGATCACGACCAGCAGAACCGGCCAAAGCCAGATGTGCCAGGCTTTCAGCGCCGGATCGGTGGGGGCAGAAGGGACGGTCATGCCTGTCCGCACGTAGGGCCTGGCGCGGGGACGGGCAAGATCACGCGGTCACGCCCCCCGCGCGGCGATCCAGCGCATGAGCGCCGCGGGATCGGGGGGCAGCGCCGTGGCCGTGTCGCCGGTGAAGGCGTGCAGCGCGGGCAGGTTCAACGGATTGACCCCGACCAGCACGTCGGCCCCCGCCTCCAGCGCGGCGGCGATCACCGGGCGAAAACCGCGGCCGCCCGCCTCCTGCTTGCCGAACTTGTTGACGATCAGAAGGTCCACGCCGTCGACCAGCCGTGCCTGCGCCGCGGCCACGGCGGTCTCCAGCCCTGCGGCATCCAGGCGACAGCCCCGCGCTTCGCGGCCCAGAGCTTGGCTGATGCGGATGACCGGCCCGTCGGGCAGGACGATGGCATCCATGTCGCACCGCGCGCAGCCGGGTCGGTCGGAGTTGATCTGGACAATCCCCGCCAGGCGCAAACCGGCCTCGCGCGCCCGCGCGGCGATGTCGTAGAGCAGCGGGTCGAGTTCGCCTCGGCCCTCGGTCATCGTATAGGCGAGGCGCATGACCGCTTCGTTCCACGGCGAACCGGACGGCGCAAGGCTTGACGATCGTCGCGTGGCGGGCAACCCATGATCGATGGAAGAGGTTTTCCCCCGGATCGAGCCTTTGGGCGAGGCGGCGCTTCTGGTGCGGTTCACGCCGCATCTGGATGATGCCGCGAACCGGGCCTGCGTGGCGTTCCGCGCCGCATTGGAGGCGCAGCCGATCGCGGGCGTGGTCGAAACCGCCTCCTCGCTGGGATCGGTCCTGGTCCGTCACGACGGCCGCGACGTGGAAGCTGACCTGGGCCACGCGCTTGCCGCGCGGGACTGGGCCGATGTTCCCCCGCCGGCCCGCCGGCTCTGGTCTATTCCCTGCAGCTACGGCGGCGAAGATGGCCCGCAATTGCCGGAGTCCGCAGCCTTGGCGGGGATGTCAGAGGTCGCGGCGGTATCGGCCTTGGCCACGGCCCGCGTGCGTGTCTTGGCGTTGGGGTTCGCCCCGGGGATGCCGTACCTTGGTATCCTGCCCGATGCCTGGGATCTGCCGCGCCAGACCGATTTGACGCCGAAGGTGCCTGAGGGCGCCCTGGTCGTGGCGGTGCGGCAGCTGGTTTTGTTCGGGACCGAGGCACCGACGGGCTGGCGGCAGGTCGGGCGCACAGCATTCGGCTGTTTCGAGCCGTCGCGGGCCCGTCCCATCGCCCTGTCGCCCGGTGACGAGGTGACATTCCCGAGCGTCTCGCCATCGGAGCTGAGAGAGCTGGCAGAGGCTGATCCCGAACGCCACGGCGGCGCGATATGGGAAAGCCTGCCGTGATCGAAGTTCTGACGTGCGGCCCGATGGTCACGATCCAGGACGGAGGCCGCCCCGGCCATCTGAGCCAGGGGCTGGCCCGTGGCGGTGCCGCGGACCGGCGCGCGCTGAAGGAGGCCACCGCCTTGCTGGGGGATGCAGGTGCAGGCATCGAGACGCCGGGCTCGCCCTTGCGGCTGCGCTGCGACGGGGCCGTGACGATTTCCCTGACCGGCGCGCCCATGAAAGCCACCGTGGGCGACCGCGTGCTTGCCTGGAACACCTCTCAACACCTGACGGCTGGCGATATACTTGACCTGCGACCGACCGGGACGGGGGTCTATTCCTACGTCCATGTCGCGGGCGGCTTCCTGACCGAGGCGGTGATGGGCAGCCGCGCCGCGCATCTGATCGCCAATATCGGAGCCCCACTGCAAGCCGGCGATGTGCTGCCCTGCAACGCCTCGACCGGCGGCGCACGGAGGGTCGAGGCTCACGCGCGGTGGGGTGGGGGGGAATTGCGCTTGGTGCGGACGCCCCAAACGCGCCTGTTCCCGCCAGCCGTTCTTGACCGGTTTCTTACCACCCGGTTCATCCGTGATGTCCGGGGCAACCGGCAAGGCGTAAAGCTGTCGATGGCGGGCGCAGGCTTTGCCACGGACGGGCAATTGAACCTGCTTTCGGATTTCATTCTGCCCGGCGACGTGCAGATGACCGGCGACGGCATTCCCTATATCCTGGGTCCCGAATGCCAGACGACGGGCGGTTATCCCCGCATCGGCACGGTCATCGAGGCGGATCTGCCGCGCGCGATGCAGGCCGTCCCGGGCGCGGTCCTGACCTTCCGCTTCGTCACACCGGCCGAGGCGCGGGCGGCGCGTCCAGGCAAACCGGCGGTCACGCCGCTGATCCGCGATCCGGGCGATATGCCGGACCTGCTGGCGCAGCAACTTATCGGTGGGGTCGTTTCCGCCACAGGGGAGGAGACGTGATGCGCGTCGATCTGAATGCGGACATGGGCGAGGGGTTCGGCGACTGGTCGATGGGCGACGATGAGGCCCTTCTGGATATCGTGACTTCGGCCAACGTGGCCTGCGGCGCACATGCGGGCGATTGGGACGTGATGGCGCGCACGATGACACGCGCGCGGGACCGGGGCGTCGGCATCGGCGCGCATCCCGGTTTTCCCGATCTTCAGGGCTTCGGGCGTCGGCGCATGGCGATGCCGTCCGCATCCGTCGCGAACCTGGTCATTTGGCAGTTCGGCGCGGCGCGGGGAATGGCGGCATCGCTGGGGACGAAGGTCCGGCATTTCAAACTGCACGGCGCGCTTGCCAACATGGCATCCGAGGATGTCGCACTGGCGGCTGCGGCTTACAAGGCCGCGTTGCGTGTCGACCCGGAGGTGATCCTGCTGGTGCTGGCCGGCACCGCACAGGAGGCGGCGGCGACCGAATTGGGCGCACGGTGGGCCGGGGAGATCTTCGCCGACCGCGGATACAATGACGACGCCACGCTGGTCGCGCGCGGTCAGCCGGGGGCCATGGTCCACGACCCGCAGGAGGCGGCGGCGCGGATGGTCGAATTCGTGAAGGGCGGCGCCATCGTTGCCAATTCCGGCCGGGCGATCCCGGCGGCCTGCGATTCCATTTGCCTGCATGGCGACGGGCCCGAGGCGGTCGGCATCGCCCGCGCGGTGCGGACGGCGTTGGAGGCGGCAAACGTCACGCTCACCCCGATGGTTGGGCGCGGGCGCTAGGGTCTCATTTCAGGCGAGGCGGGGCGTCCGGGTCACGCACGGGTCCGCTGGCCTGGGGCTGCGGCATGTCGATACGCAATCCGTGCCGGGCCAATGTCGCGGCAAGCGGCTGCTGCGCGCGTAGGAAGGTGACGTCGATTTGACCGGCGTCCAGCCCGGAAAAGACCAGCGCTTCGGAAACGGCGCGGGCCAGGTCGGTCTCTGCGCCTGGGATCGTGTCGACGAACCCCAGGATGTGTCCCTTCGCCCCCCCCGCATAGCTTACCCCCGCCAGGTACCCGGTGCGCGCCAGACCCACAGCCAGCCCGAGCTTGGTGTCGAGTGCCGTCAGCAAGGCCTCCGGCAACTGGCCGGGGGAGGTGACTTCCTCGATCTTCTGCTCGGCTTCTTCGGGCGCGTGGGCCAGCGTGTCAGACAGCCAGACCATCGCCGCCGGCTCCAGCAGTTGCGCAGACGGTGCGTCGTCGAGGTTGAGGCCAAGGCCCAGCCCTTCGGAGGCCAGCATCGCCGCCAACCGTCGCCCCGACAGCGTGGCCGCGTCGGCCGGCCCCGCAAAGGCCGTCAACCGGTCCGGCAGATCGAAGGCGAGGGCGTAGCGTGTGCCGTCCACATCGAACAGGCGGGGCGTGACGACATCGCCGTCTTCGGCATCGAGCAGCAAATGCAGTTCTGCCTCGGCCAGCCGTTCGAAGAAGGTCAGGCGCGCCGCATCCGTGCCGGTCTGCTCGGCGTTGAGATGCGCGTGGTCCAGCGGGGTCGGATCGGTCATCGGGCAAGGGCCTCCTGAATTGCGGTGCGCAGGGCCGGGAGGGTGTCAGTCTCGAACCAAGGGTGGCGTTTGAGCCATGCGGTATTGCGCCACGACGGGTGGGGCAAGCAGAAGACGTCGGGGGCAAGGGCGCGCCAGTCGCGCACCCGGTCCGTCACGCGGCCCTTGCCCAGATGCCAATCCTGCGCATAGCCGCCGATCAGCAAGGTGACGCGGGGCGGCGTGATATGGGCCAGCGCCGCGTCGC
>NZ_CXSU01000012.1:434151-445395 GCF_001403795.1 Jannaschia donghaensis
ACGTTCGCCTTGTTCCAGAACGTATCCTCATCGATCCCCATCCAGTCTCGCAGGCGAACGCCAGACGGGTCGTCGAACGGCTTGCCGGACTTATGAGCGCGCATCCCCGGCGCCTGACTGGCAAGGAGGATCGGGGCCCCCGGCGCGAACCAGACGACCGGCTTCGGCTGATGTCCGGTATGTGTCGCGGCAAACCGGTCCGCGCAAAGGCGACAGGCGCGAAGATCGTCGGTTATATCCATCGCCGATGAGGTAGGGGCGGGCCGTGCCAAGGAAACCCTAGGGTGCCTTGCGCTTCGGTGTGAACTTCATTTCAGGGGCGTTCAGCGCGTCTTTGGGCCCGACCCAGGCATAAGCCAAAAGGCAGGGGTCAATGTCGCCGGTCGTGATGCGGTGTTCATCGCCCGATCCGTTAAGGATGAGAGAGCCGGGCGCATAGACGGCCGCGTTGTTTTCGGACCAGGCACCGGCGACGGAAATGTAGCTCTCCTCGATGCCGGCATGGCTGTGCTGCGGATAGGTGGTCCGCGGCGCGAAGAGAACGAAGCCGAGGGTCAGGATGTCGGAGGGCACCGGACCCCTCGGGCCGAGAATTTCCGCATAGGCGAATTTATTGATCAGCGACTTCGGAACTTTCTCGTATCCGTATTCCCACGTCAGCCGGCCCTGCACCTCGCGCAGGGCGCGGGCCATACCCTGCATCGCCGCACGCTCCCCAAGATCGAGCGCGCGGGACAGATGCGCGATGACCGGTTTGGTTTCAGGGGGCCGGTCGACGATGTCGGGGTTGCCGGCGATCGACTTGGACAGGGCATCGCGCACGGCCTTGCGGTGGGTGCGGATCTTGGCGCTGCCGCCTGCGGAGCCGTGACGGTAAAGAGCCTCGAACTCCCGCAGAAGATAGATCCAGTCGGGGAAGTCATTCAGGGTGGTCGACTCGCCGCGAAGCGGAGTGGGCTGTCCTGTCGAAAGGGCCATTGGCACCGCTCCGTCTTTGGATTTCAGCACGATATCGTCCGGTCGCGGGCCGGAATCAAGGTTGTATGGGCCGTCGAGAGGAGCGTCTTTGAGACGCAGGGGATGGGCAGGGAATTGGAGGTGTCGGACGTTGCCCGGTGCGGCACGTGCGGGGACACCGTGTCCTGCACCTCCCCGGAAGAAGCCGGATGGAAGGGGGACGACGCCGGATGAACCATAGGAATACCGGCTAGGGTGCGGGCCGACGGCTTTCGAAGACCACGGCAAGCTGTCCCGCTATTTTGGTGCCGCTGGGCCGCAGGGCCGTGACGGGGTGATTAGAAAGACCAACGTCGATGGTTTGACGATCAGGCGACTGCATTCCTTTCAACTCTGGCCATCAGGCCTCTTGGACCGGGCAGTGATCGAAGGGAGCCGCAATGCTGGGTATTTCCGCAACTTAAATGTCGCCGCAACCTTTACCGGAGCCCTCCGACTTAGCGATACAGCTTCGAACAACAGAGGCTCAGCAGTCGGCCTGCCTGTGCCAGGCCCCGCTACGTGGGGAGTGCGTTGGCGCTGCTCGGGCTGAAGAAAGATCGGGGCACTGTCCTCCGCACCGACGCAGAAACCGCGGGCCTGAGCTGAGGACGATGTTTCAACCTGATGGAGACGTTTCTCCACTTGGCACCAGAAGATGCCTTCAAACTCGTCGTTGCCGACGCAGTTTCATCCTGCGGGTGGCGATTGGGATGACATCGCCGTTGTGCCGCTTGAGCTTCATGGTGTTGCCGCTCACATTCGCAAAGCAGTTTTTGGGGCGCGGAACACTTGGCAGCGCGGCCAAGAGGCTCTGAATGCAAGATGGCATACGGGCCGGTCCGCGTCTTCGTTCGAAAATCCCGCGCCAAGAGCAGCTGCCTCATAGTACAGAACGATGAAGGTAAGATCTTCGTCGTCGCTGGCCGAGATTGGAACCTGATCTCTTTGCGGTCCGATATGGAATTCAAGCGACAGCGTTTTACGGACCGCCCGCGCAGTGGAGGTCTTCGGTATGATTCCCCGGAAAACAATTCGGAGCGTCCCGTCAGGAATGGACACCGATTTTTCGACTGTGAACGCATTGGTTTCCCACTCGTCAAGCCGGTCCCCAATCGAAGGCAAGGCGATCCCTGATGACATCACGTTGAACCACCTTTGGGGTGCAACGGCGGCATCGTTGGATCACCTCGGGCATCCTACGCGATCTTTACCTCCGGATGTTGTCGGGCGTAGCGCTGGTAAAAGATAGCGCGGAAAGCCGTTCGGGGTCTGGCGGCGACTTCTGTCGCGCAAGGATCGCGCCTGCGACTTGGTGGGGGGCATCTGATGAATGGCGCAGCCCTAAAAACATCGCCTCGTCCGCGTGGGTATTCGACGCGCTGAAAAACCAACTTACGAACGGGGCGGTTGGCTAGATTTCCATGGGGAACCTGATCTGGTCTGCAGGCAATTGCGCCGTTAATCACGGAATCGCCAAGCTGTGTGACATTTGCTGCACGACCGGCACCGGGCGAGTTCCAGCCCCCTGCGAATGTCGGCGTCTGGGGTGCTGAGGAGCGGCTACATTGGCGGGCTGCAGGAACGAAGCACAACGACGGGACGCGATTTCAACGATTTAGTCGCCACGACGGGCGTCCAGGCGTGCCAGCATATGAGATTGCGGCCGGTATACGAAGCTGGCTGTGCGATCCGCCATGTCGTCAACCACGGAGTGGGGAGGCATGAAGGACCTTCTCCGCTTTCGTCTAAAAACGCCCGGAAAGGGATAGTGAGGATTGGTTCGAACTGATCTCCCGCGGACACCGCTCGAAAGCTGCTCTCCCATTGGGTTGGGCGCAGATCACCGCTCGCGTCTGAGATTATTCGCACGATTGGGCGTGGCTAATTCTGGTTAATGACAATCTGACCGGGGCAGAAATACCGCCGCTAGATTCAGCTGCTTTTTCGGTCGAGCGCTGGCGGCTCTAAGAGCAGCTGCATCCCGCGACGAGAACAGATGTCGCCAGTTTCGAGGCACGATGAAAAGCTGCAAAGGACACAATGTTCTTTGCATCCACGACCGTAGAGATTTGGGGTCAGATCCCCTTATATTCCACGCACGGTCTCGGCCCAACGGATCGACATCCGACCGGAGCAACGCCGCTTCGCAGTGTCCCGCAGCCGGCCACGCTGTCGTGACCGCGTTTTACGAAGTGCTTGTGTCGCTGACGATATGAGCGGACCTGGGCGTCGACAAAGATAGTTTCGAGGTCGAGGGGCAGGGCGGATGGGACGTGCCGGCTGTGGGTCCGGTCGTTAACACTCGCAAAGAGCCTTGTCGTAATGGACGCCTTCGCCAAGGACATGGCGAGCGGCGCGGGCCCGATACCCGAGCTTGCGATCGCGGGCACGGCACCGATCTGAGTTCCACCATCCGGCAACGGCAGACGCGATCCTGGTCGGCCACGACGCTGCGCGAGGTCGCTACGGCGGCGGACGGTCGCCCCTGATTGCCAGACTGGGCACCGATACCAACGCGTTCGGTGCGATGGCGCAAGACGTCGACCGACGAAGGCACCCCAAGGAAAACGTGCGCAAGATCTTCGCGACCGAAGCCGAAACCCTTCGCGCCGCATCGGCCGACCTGCACCGGACCCGGCGCGGCGATCTGAAAATCGATTGCGATAGGCGCTGGCATCCCGAGTTGTTCGCCGACAGTCAGGTCGATCTGCGCGATCTGCGCTCAAAGATCGGCGGCGTCGCTCAGGTGACGTTTGTCCGACATTCCCTCTCGGCTGGGGCGGCGCTGACGACGTCCTTCGGCTGTTCGAAAACCGTCGCCTAAAGAGGAGCCGCATAATGGCCTGCCATACGACCCGGATCATCCCGGAAGACGCCTGGATAAAAATCAAGGAAGCGGACGTGACCGCGTTCACGTTCCAGAGCCTGCCGACGAAAGTCCAGCACACCGCCGGACCCGCCCCGACCAGCGAGGACGGCGTGGTCGGATACGACAACGCGGCTGGCGGGATCGCGATCCCGCTGGCGCAGCTTGCCCCCGGCATCGAGGATGCGAACCGCATCTGGGTTTCGTTTGACGATTTCGGTGGTCCCGTGGCGGTGACCCATGCGTGATCAGTCCGCACGTCGCGCCCTTCCGTCGGCCGTCATCCCTGGCCCCACCACCGCCATCCCGCAGGTCGGCCAGACGCTGACAGCGTCGCCGTCGGTCGCGCTTCCGCAATGGACCGTCAACGGTGTCGACGTGGGCGGCGGGATCGGGCAAGCGCGTAGCTTCGACACGGTCAGCCTGTCGGCCGATGATGTGCTGGGCCTGCGCGACCGCTCGCCCAGCGTGACCGTCAGCCAACTGGCGGACACGGATCTGGACGGCGGCGGCGGTGATCTTCCACTTGCGAATACGTTGGTTCGGCCGGCCAACATCTTCACGGACGATCAGTCGGGGTTCGACGTTTCAGCGCACGTCGACGGTCGGGGAAACTGGCAGGTCATCAACGGGGAGCTGGTCGAGCAGGGCGTCGACAACAATGCGGCTCGCATCAAACTCCCTGCGTCTTTGACGGCAGGGGTGCCGCATTTCGTGAAGGTCGATTTTGCGCCGATTGCCGGGCGACTTAAGCTGCAACTGTCCAATCCTGGCGACGCCGACGGGGAAAGTTTCAATTCGAAGGATTGGCACGATACTCAATTTTTCACCGCAGCAGATGTCTCGGGCCCGTTCACCGAACTGCGCCTGAACCCCGACGGGAATTTCGAAGGATCCGTCGACAATATCCAAGTCTATAACCTCTCGACGGTCGATCCGAACACGGTGGCCTGCGATGTCGTGTTCATCATGGGGGATGATAATTCCACCGGAACTGCGGGCGAAGAGGTCACCGCCGCAAACCGTGAAACGCCCTTTGACCCACGGATTATGTATATGCCCAGTCTGGCGGCCAGCGGCCGGGACTTTGCAGAGGCGGGGGCCAAGGGCCTCGTGCCTCGCCCGGCCATCGAACCGATCCAAGGGGTGTCCAGCGGCCAACGCATGACGATGTGCCACGCGGCAGCGTCTCGCTTGGTGGAATGGTCAGCCGCCCGTGGCCGTCCGCTCATGATCGTGTCCTGCGGTCAGGCTGGATCGGGCCTGTCTGGGGAAAAAAGGCTTTGGGGGCTTGGATCAGTACCGTCCGGACCCAACGCGCTGAACCTGTTCGATGAGTTCCTGAACATGAAGGCGGCCGTGGAGGACCTGGGGCCGGATCACGAGGTTATCGGGATCATCTGGTCCATCGGCATGAACGATCGCCTGGCGGGCGACGCTGCCGATCACGAGATTTCGCGCGGGCCCGACTATTCGCGACTGTTCCAGGATATCCGGACCTATGGGTATGATGTGCCGATGGTCAATGTGAGCATCGGTCAGCACCTTAGCACACCCTCGTCAAACGAAATGCGGGCCTTCCTTCAACGGTTCGATCAGGACAGCGGTGACGCCCGCGCGGTCGATCGCTTCACGGTCGTGACCCCGCCCGCTGGCAATCAGTACATCGCGCCCGGTCAACCGGACAACATGCAAGATCCGCACTTCAATGCCGCAGGCATTCAGGCGAACGGGCGGGCGGCAGGCGATGCGCTTCTGGCGCTCCTGCCGCCGCTGGTGACCTACGACATCCCCTGGTCCAACGGTTTCGACCACGTCGCCCAGCAGTTCACGCCTTCGGGTCTGCGCGGCGACGGCGACGATGGCGGGTTCCCCCTAGACATCGTGGCGCGCGATGTTCCCTTCGCCTCGGCCAATGTGTTGGGCGGTCATAAGAACGTCGGCCAGGACGGCCTGACCTTCGACTGGACCGATTGGGATGCCGCGGTCGCCAACCTCGCTACCGAAGGGCTGACGATCCTCACGGCGATCCCGCACACCTGGCCGAAGCAGAGCGTGTTCGTCGCCCCGGCCTATGTGCCGGGAGCCAACGACTGGAAGCAGTCGATCGCCGCCTATGTCGACCAGCTGGCGGCGCGCGATGGATCGGAGAGCATCAAGTACTTCCGGGCCATGAACGAGACGATCCTGCCGAACTCCGACAGCGGCGTGTACGAGGGGCTATGGTATGCGGCGGCCGAGGCGGACCCCGACTGGGTTGCCGCCGGTCTGGATCCCCGGCTCTGGTGGGCCTACTCGGCCGCCAAGGGCGCGCGGGCGTTCCCGGATGTCCGAATTTTCGCGAACGATTTCTATATCGGGGCGATCGACGGGTCCGCGATGGGCTGGGGCGTGGAACAGCAGCCCGCCAACATGAAGCCGCTCAACTTCATGGATCAGCGTTTCTATATCATGATGGGCCAGATCCAGGATCTGCTGGAGCTGGCGGAAGACACCGACGGCCACGCCGGCCCCGGTGGGATCGTGGAGGCGCTGCGCCTCGACGGTCTGGGCGTGCAGGGGCACTTCAATCCCACGCACGGCATCTGCGATTGGGACATCATGTGGCAGTTGCACGAGGCGACCGGCGCGCTCGGGCTGGGTCTCTACCTCACCGAGGTAAACACTCAGATCACCGACATCGGCAACTTCGACGGGATATCCGTGGGCAGCCCACGGATGGATGCGATCGCGGCCAAGGTGACGGCCATTCGGACCCATACGGTGATGAAATACACGCCGCGCGACAATCGGATGTTCACCGGCTGGACTGAATACGCCGACGACGGCCCGGATCAGGCGATCGCGCTCTACGGTGATGGCGTGCGCACCCAGGTTTACCGCGAGATGAAGGAGGTTTTGCAGAACCCGCCGACCCCGATGGTGAAGCGGGCCGCATTGACGAACATGCACGCGCCGAACTTCCGCTTCCTGCCGCCGTGGTTGAAGGATGGCGACGGCAACCCGGCGCGGCAATCCGGCCTGATTAGGACCAGCATCGCCTTCGGTTCCCGGTCCAACCACCCGACGGTCGGCCTTCAGCTGCCCCACAGTCGCTACAAGAAGCGGGTCGGGGGTGTCCTGTCGGACTTCGACGCCCAGGACCGCACGGTCCTGGTGATGTTCCAGCGAGAGAGCAACGACGCCGCGAACGTAGGCTTCAAGCCGTACATCGAGCTGGACGACGCGGGGAACGAGCTGCTGCGGTTGGAGCTGGACGGCAGCGACAATCTCACCGTCCACATCAACGGCGACGCGGGCACGTTCCTGGGCGCAGCAGACAATGGTGAGCGGGTGCAGGTCACCTTCCGCTACGATGGCGTGTCGTTCCAGTTTGCCTTTGCGGATTGGAAGGACGGGATCGCGGGGAACCCGACGACCACCACGACCATCGCCGCCACCATCGCCGATGTGGCTATGTACGAGTTCGTGCGCCCCTCGGGCGGTAGCAACACGCGCATCGGCTACCACGCCCTGATCGACGGCGACGACGGCCCGGCGACGACGGCCGACCTTCTGGCGCTGGCACCTGTCGGGCACGGCACGATCATGTCGCAAGAAGAGATCGAAGGGTGGACGGCCGTTTGATCGGCAGCCCAACGATCGGCAACGACGACGCCCGCTTCGGTTCAATCCGGGGCGGGCTTTGTCGTGGGGCGGCCGTTCGACAGGCTCGGCTGCCATGCGGGCTGAACCCGGATCTCGGGGTTGCTGGCTCCGCATCTCGCGCAGCGGAGGCTCCGATAGAGATTGCTGCGATCCGGCGCTGCCCGTTCGGCAGGATAGTCGGCACGGCGCAGGGAACTGATATGCGGGCAGGCCCTGCAGAAGATGTGCCAGATGTCGCTTCGATCAGTCATGGCGGGGCACTTACCGGACGGGCGTGTCGGACCGCAATCGCAGAGGCCCGGTCAGCGGGTCTTCAACAGGGTGTTAAACGGGTGCAGAAGCAGCTCGAGTTGAACACCTGCAAAAAGCGTTTGTTGCAAAGGTCACTGTCCCAGAGTGCAAAAGTCAGTGTCCCGCTACAACGTGAATGGCCTCGATCCGCTTGACAGGCGGATCCACCCTGCATACCTAGCGGCCGTTGGCACTCCCGATAGGTGAGTGACAGCACAGGGAAAAACTCAAGCTGAAAGGCTTCGCAAATGGCTTTCAAACCGCTTCACGACCGCGTTCTGGTCCGTCGCATCGAATCCGACGACAAGACCAAGGGCGGTCTCATCATCCCCGACACCGCCAAGGAAAAGCCCGCCGAAGGCGAGATCATTTCCGTGGGCGAAGGTGCCCGCAAGGACTCCGGTGAGCTGATCGCCCCGGCCGTATCCGCAGGCGACAAGATCCTGTTCGGCAAGTGGTCGGGCACCGAAGTCCAGATCGACGGCGAAGAGCTGCTGATCATGAAGGAATCGGACATCCTCGGCGTCATTTCGTAAGCCGACGATCGACCTTCGAACCAATTCAATTCTAGGAGAATACCATGGCCGCTAAGGACGTGAAATTCGACACCGACGCCCGCAATCGCATGCTGAAAGGCGTCAACATCCTCGCCGACGCCGTCAAGGTCACGCTGGGCCCCAAGGGTCGCAACGTGGTTTTGGACAAGTCGTTCGGTGCCCCCCGGATCACCAAGGACGGTGTGTCTGTCGCCAAAGAGATCGAGCTTGAGGACAAGTTCGAGAACATGGGCGCGCAAATGGTGAAGGAAGTTGCTTCCCGCACCAACGACGAGGCTGGCGACGGTACCACCACCGCGACGGTTCTGGCCCAGGCCATCGTCAAGGAGGGCATGAAGTCCGTGGCAGCCGGCATGAACCCGATGGACCTCAAGCGCGGCATCGACATGGCCACCACCAAGGTCATCGAGGCCATCAAGGCCGCCGCCCGTGACGTGTCGGACAGCGACGAAGTCGCCCAGGTCGGCACCATCTCGGCCAACGGCGAGAAGGAAATCGGCCGTCAGATCGCGGATGCGATGCAGAAGGTCGGCAACGAGGGTGTCATCACCGTCGAAGAGAACAAGGGCCTCGAGACCGAGACCGATGTTGTCGAGGGCATGCAGTTCGACCGCGGCTACCTGTCGCCGTACTTCGTGACCAACCCCGATAAGATGACGACCGAGCTGGAAGACGTCATCATCCTGCTGCACGAGAAGAAGCTGTCGTCGCTGCAGCCGATGGTTCCCCTGCTGGAGCAGGTCATTCAGTCGCAAAAGCCCCTGCTGATCATTGCCGAGGACGTCGAGGGCGAAGCCCTTGCCACGCTGGTCGTCAACAAGCTGCGCGGCGGTCTGAAGATCGCGGCCGTCAAGGCACCGGGCTTCGGCGATCGCCGCAAGTCCATGTTGCAGGACATCGCGATCCTGACCGGCGGTCAGGTCATCTCCGACGATCTGGGCATGAAGCTCGAGAACGTCGGCATGGACATGCTGGGCACCGCCAAGCGCGTCACGATCACCAAGGACACCACGACGATCATCGATGGTGCCGGCGAGAAGGCCGAGATCGAAGCCCGGGTCAGCCAGATCCGCGGTCAGATCGAGGAGAGCACCTCGGACTACGACAAGGAAAAACTGCAAGAGCGCGTGGCCAAGCTGGCCGGTGGTGTTGCCGTCATCCGCGTCGGCGGCATGACCGAAGTTGAGGTCAAGGAGCGTAAGGACCGCGTCGACGACGCGCTCAATGCGACCCGTGCGGCCGTCCAGGAAGGCATCGTCGTCGGCGGTGGCGTGGCTCTGGTCCAGGCGGGCAAGTCGCTCGACGGTCTCAAGGGTGACAACTCCGATCAGGACGTCGGCATCTCGATCATCCGCAAGGCACTCGAAGCGCCCCTGCGCCAGATCGCCGAGAACTCGGGCGTCGACGGTTCGGTCGTCGCGGGCAAGATCCGCGAAAGCACCGACAAGACGTTCGGCTTCAATGCGCAGACCGAGGAATATGGCGACATGTTCAAGTTCGGCGTCATCGATCCGGCCAAGGTCGTCCGTCACGCGCTGCAGGACGCGGCCTCGGTCGCCGGTCTGCTGATCACGACGGAAGCAATGGTCGCCGACAAGCCTTCGAAAGAGGGTGCAGGCGGTGGCGGCATGCCCGACATGGGCGGCATGGGCGGCATGATGTAAGCCAGCGAAATCGGCGCCTCGCGCCTTTTTCTTCCATAAGAATGTACAAGGGGTCCTTCGGGGCCCCTTGTCTCGTTCCGCCCGGTCTTGTCGCGGTGCAGCGACCGCCGCGCAAATACGTAAACCCGCCTTGCCGCGTTCCCGCCCCTCCGCTAGCTAGACCGTCAACGACACTCAGGGGGCCGGAATGTATCGCGTCTGGAATTTCGTCACGAACTATTCGCTGCTCCTGATCTTCGGCGCTCTCATCGCGCTGATCTGGGCCAATACCGATGCCCACAGCTATCACCTCGTGGTCGAATACCCCCTTTGGTTCAATGACTCGATCGGCATCTCCATGGAGAAGTGGGCCAAGATCATGGGCGAGGATGCAGAGGCTTTCGGCTATGCCGAGACAGCCAAGGTCCTAACGTTCCACTACCTCGTGAACGATGTTCTCATGGCCTTCTTCTTCGCCATCGCCGCCAAGGAAGTCTGGGAGGCCGTTATTCTCAAGAACGGTAGCTTGCGCGGCAAGAAGGCGGCCACGCCCCTGTTTGCGACCGCCGGCGGTATGTTCGGTCCGATCGCGGTGTATCTCGGGCTCGCGGCTTTCCTTGGGTCCGATACATACGATGCGGTCGCCAACGGATGGGCCATTCCCACGGCGACCGACATTGCCTTCTCCTATCTTGTCGGGCGGATCGTCTTCGGAGCGGGGCACCCGGCGGTTCGGTTCCTTCTGTTGCTTGCGATTGCGGACGACGCGGCGGGGCTTATCATCTTGGCCATCTTCTATCCGTCGGGCGACCTCGCGCCGATCTGGTTGATGCTTTCGGTCTTCGCGGCCGTCGGCGTGTTCTTTCTGTTCAACTGGCTGCCGCGAAAAATGGACGCGGGCGATCAACTGCGGCCGCGTTCCACTTGGATGCGCAACAAGCTGTCGTTCTGGCCCTATCTGATCGCGGGTGGGCTTTCCTGGTACGGCTTCGCGCAATCGGGTCTGCACCCGGCGCTGGGCCTTCTCCCGATCGTGCCAACGCTGCCCCACGCCGATCGGGCTTTCGGCTTCTTCTCGGAAGCCGAGCAATACCTCACAGATCTTCTCAATCACAGCGAGCATCTGCTCAAGCATCCGGTCGAGATCGTGCTCTTTTTCTTCGGGCTCTTGAACGCGGGCGTGGAGTTTTCCGCCATTTCGGAGCCGACGTGGCTCGTGCTGGCGGGTCTCATCATCGGC
>NZ_CXSU01000012.1:445503-462755 GCF_001403795.1 Jannaschia donghaensis
GCTTCACGGTATCGCTCTTCGTCGCCTCGGTCGCCTTCGAACCGGGTCCTGTGCAGGACGCGGCCAAGATGGGCGCTCTGCTGAGTTTCGCGGCCGCCGGGATCAGCCTGTTGGCCGGCAAGCTGACGAAGGTGCAAAAGCGCGAAGTCTGATATTTTGGCCCTGGTTTTGCGATGACCGGGGTCTCGGACGGCAGGACTCGCACGGGTGACCTTATTATGGACCGATTGGGCAGTTAGAAATTAACCAATAGTTCCCACATCGGGTGCAATGGTCTGTGAAACGATTCGGGGGCCGACAGGTCAAATGATCGAGTTCGAGAACGTATCGAAGTCCTTCTGGACGGGTAAGCAGCGCAAGGTGATCCTTGATCGCGCGTCTTTCCGGATCGAAAAGGGACGCTCGATGGGGATCCTCGCACCCAACGGCACTGGCAAGACGACGATCATCAACATGATGGCCGGTTTGGAAAAACCCGACGAGGGATCGATCCGACGTACTAGTCGCGTTTCCTTCCCGCTGGGGTTCATGGGGGGCGTCATTCCCAAGAACACCGCGACGGAAAACGCGCGATACATCGCCACGCTGTACGGCCTCGACCCCGACTATGTTGAGGCTTTCTGTCGCTATCTTTGCGGGATCGAGGAATATTTCGACATGCCGGTCGGCACCTACAGCTCGGGGATGAAGGCGCGGTTCAGCTTTTCGCTGATGCTGGCGTTGGAATTCGACATATACCTCATCGATGAGGGTATGCCCTCCACCACGGATGCGGAGTTCAACCGCAAGGCGGGCTCTCTGCTGCGCGACCGCTTGCAGGAAGCGACGGTCGTCATCGTCAGCCACCAGCCCCAGATTCTGGAACGCTTCGCCAGTTCGGCGGCCGTCCTGCGCGACGGGCGCATTTATCAGTTCGACACCTTGGAAGAAGCGCGGAGGCTTTACGAATACGATGCCTAAGGCGCTGAAATTCCGCACCCATCCCGACGGTGGCTTTAACCGGCCCGGAGCCGCGGCACCCACATCCGGCCCAAGTGCCGTCGACACGCCGCCCATTGTGGCCGCTGCGAACGATACCGCGCCGATGCCGCAGGGCGACGCTCCGGCCCCGACGGGACGCCAGCTGCGCATGGCGCGGCGCATCGCCCAGAAGCACGGGATCAAGGTGAAGACCGATCTAGAGGCGGTGGAGGCGTTGCGCCAGCGCGGTATCGATCCGTTTGAGCGGTCGAACATGCTGCAACTGGTGCCCGGGCAGATCGGCAAAGACGGCGATCCGCAGGTGCCCGCCGTCAGCCGACAAGCCCCACCGCCCGCGCCGGCCACGCCCGTAACGATCGACGCCGATCACCGCGCGGGCGAGATCATGAAAATTCAGCGCGACATCGCCAAACGCCGGCGGCGCCGCTTGGCTCTGCTGGTCACGCGCCTGTCGTTCTTCGTCGGTCTGCCGACCCTGATCGCCGCGATCTACTACTATGCGATCGCCACGCCGATGTTCGCGACCAAATCCGAATTTATCATCCAGCAGGCGGATGCCGCTTCGGCCGGGGCGACCGGGCTGGGCGGGCTGTTTTCGGGAACGGGGCTGGCGACGCAGCAGGATTCGATCTCGGTGCAATCCTATCTTCTGTCGCGCGACGCGTTGAACCGGCTGGACGACGATCTGGGCTTCACCGGCCATTTCGCCAATCCGACGATCGACCCGCTTCAACGCCTCGACCCCCAGGCATCGCGCGACGACGCGTATAAACTCTACAAGCGGATGGTAGAGATCGGGTACGACCCGACCGAAGGGGTCATCAAGATGGAGGTCGTGGCCGCCGACCCGGCCGTTTCCGCCAGTTTCAGCCAGGCCCTGATCGACTATGCCGAGGAACAAGTGGATCAACTGACCGCACGCCTGCGCGCCGATCAGATGGAGGGCGCGATGGAAAGTTTCGCTGCCGCCGAGCAGCGGATGCTGGAGGCGCAGGCCCGCAGTGTGGACCTCAAGGAGCGTGTTGGCGTCGGATCGGCCATCGCCGAGGAGTCGCTCATCTACAGCCAGATCGGTGCGATCGAGACGGAGAAACGCGCCGAGCAGGCGCGGTTGGAGCAATTGCTATCTAACCCGCGACCGCAACAGACCCGCGTCGAGGTGACCGAGGCGAATATCGCACGGTTGGAAGCGGAGCTCGATGGTCTGCGCGCTAGTCTGACGGGTACCGACTCTGGTGATGGAAATCTTGCCCGCGCCACTGCCGAACTTGAGGTCGCGCAGCAGGAACTCGTCACCCGGCAGCTTTTGTTGCAGCAGGCCGCGCAACAGCTTGAGCTGGCCCGGATCGAGGCGAACCGACAGGTCCGCTATCTTTCCACGCCGGTGCCCCCCATCCCCCCGGATGAGGCGACGTATCCCCGCAGTTTCGAAAATACCGTTCTGGCCTTCCTCATCTTCGCTGGGATCTATCTGATGGTGTCGCTGACGGCGGCCATCCTGAAGGAACAGGTCTCCGGCTAATGGGATCGGCTCGCGGCGATACCGGTCCGACGCGCAGATCCTGCAACGGGGATCTGACCGTGAGCCACTACCCCAACGCGGTCTGATAGTGAGGGCAGGATGAAGCCGATCGCCGACGTCCGCCCGAACACCTGGGCTTTCTTGCGGGACCCGATGATCGCGCCCAGCGGATTTCGCGAATACGACGCGCGCTGGAAATATCCCGAAGACATCAACTTGCCGGGGGTGACCGCACTGGGCTTGGGGCTTGGGACCCAGATGATCCGCCGCGGGGTCGCGCGGCGTATCGTTGTGGGCAATGACTACCGCGACTATTCCGTCGCCATCAAGAATGCCCTGACGCTGGGTCTGGTACAGGCGGGTATTGATGTGCAGGACATCGGGCCGGCCTTGTCGCCCATGGCGTATTTCGCGCAGTTCCATCTCGATGCGCCCGCCGTCGCCATGGTTACCGCCTCCCACAATCCGAACGGCTGGACCGGTGTGAAGGTGGGGTTCGAGCGTCCGTTGACCCACGGCCCCGATGACATGGCAGACCTGCGCGACATCGTTTTGAACGACAAGGGACAAGCCCGTGATGGGGGTAAGTGGGAACGTGTCGACGGCGTAATGGAAGCTTACATTGACGATCTGGTCGGGGATTTCCGTATGACGCGCAAGCTTCGCATCGTCTGCGCGACTGGCAACGGCACCGCAGCCGCCTTTGCGCCAGAGGTTCTGCGCCGCATCGGGGTGGACGTCGTGCCCAGCCATATCGATCTCGATTATACGTTCCCGCACTACAATCCGAACCCCGAGGCAATGGAAATGCTGCATGACATGGCGGCCAGCGTCCGATCATCGGGGGCCGATCTAGCGCTCGGCTTTGATGGCGACGGCGACCGATGCGGCGTCGTGGACGATGAAGGCGAGGAGATTTTCGCTGATATCATGGGCGTCATTCTCGCCCGAGATCTGTCCAAGTCGCATCCGAACGCGACGTTCGTGGCCGACGTGAAGTCGACGGGCCTGTTCGCCTCGGATCCTGTGCTGCGTGCCAATGGGGCCGTCGCAGATTACTGGAAAACGGGTCACAGCCACATGAAGCGACGGGTGCAGGCGATGGGCGCGTTGGCCGGGTTCGAAAAGTCTGGGCATTACATCTTCGCAGGTCCGATCGGGCGCGGCTACGACTGTGGCATGCGGGTTGCGGTCGAAGTCTGCAAGATGATGGACCGCAATCCGGATTTGACGATGGCCGATCTGCGCCGCGCGCTGCCCAAAGTCTGGAACACTCCAACACTTTCCCCGTTCTGCGCAGACGAGGAGAAATACGACACGCTCCGCCGGATCGTTGATCGGATCGTTACGATGAAAGGCAGGAATTGTCTGGGCGGCCAGAGGATCGTGGACGTCATCACCGTCAACGGCGCGCGCGTGGTGCTCGAAAACGGAGGATGGGGTCTTGTCCGCGCGTCTTCCAACACGCCGAACCTGGTCGTGGTCTGCGAAAGTCCCGCATCTGAGGCGGAGCTGCGGGCAATTTTTGCCGATCTGGACGCGATCATCCGGTTGGAGCCCGGCGTCGGGGCCTACGACCAGTCGTTCTGATCGCTGCGGTCCGGGGCTTGAACCTGCGCGCCGCAAAACCCAAGAGTGTTCGGATGATACGCGCAATTCTTCTCCTCCTCGCATTCGCTGTTGGCCCTGCCACCGCGCAAGACGCGGCACAGCCGTCTGGCAGCATCTCGACCACGCAGGACAGCCGCGGCGACGCCGCCATCGAAGACCGTATCGAGGGGATCATCGCCGCGCTCGACGGATATGGCGATGTAACGGTCGATGTCCGCGAAGGTATCGTCACCTTCTCGGGCGACGTGCTGGACCCGGAAAACATACCCCGGCTGGACGAATTGGCCGCCCGCGTCGACGGTGTCGTCGCGATCGAGAACGACGTTAGCGAAAATACGGACGTTGCGCGCCGTCTCGACCCCGTGGCCGACCGGTTCGCGGAGCGGGGGCGACAGTTCCTCAACTACCTGCCGCTGCTGACGATCGCGGTTCTTGTCGGCGTCCTCGTCATGTTTCTCGGCGTGGTCCTGGCACGGTGGGATTGGCCTTGGCGCAAACTGGCTCCAAATGCGTTCATCGGTGATGTCTACCGTATCATCCTGCGACTGGTTTTCGTCTTGGCGGGTATCGTCGTGGCCCTGGACATCTTGAATGCGACGGCGATCCTGACAGGCCTGCTGGGGGCTGCTGGCATCGTCGGTCTGGCTGTCGGTTTCGCCGTGCGCGACACGGTCGAAAATTTCATCGCGTCCGTCATGCTGTCATTGCGCCAACCGTTCCGTCCGAACGATATCGTGGATATCGAAGGGTCCATGGGGTCGGTCATTCGCCTGACCAGTCGCGCGACGATTCTGCTGGACCCGGATGGCAACCATGTGCGCCTGCCCAACAGCTTCGTCTTCAAGGCCAAGATCATCAACTATACCCGCAACGCGGAGCGTCGTTTCGGCTTTACCCTGGGCATCGATCCCAACGACGATCTGGCCCAGGCCAAGCGCATCGGTCTGGATACGCTGGCGTCGCTCGACTTCGTCCTGAGCGATCCGCCGCCGCAGGTCTGGATCGCCGACTCGGGTGACAGCACGGTGTCGATGGAATTCTACGGCTGGCTTAACCAGCGGACGACGAACTACCTGATGGCACGCGGGGAGGCGGTGCGCATGGTGATGGCGGCACTGACCCGCGCGGACATCGGATTGCCCGAGCCAACGTATCGTCTAAACCTTTCCGGCGGGGGGCTTCCGGTGGTCGATCTGCCCGATGCCAAGAACCGCCCCGAAGGACTGGTCGCGACGGAGGCCGAGGCCCAGCCGGAGCCGTCGCCCCTGGATGCGGAGGAGGTTGCCGCGGACCGCACGATCGAGCGGATGGTCGACGACGAGCGGCGCACTGACGGCGACGACGATTTGCTGAGCCACGTGGCCCCGCGGGAATGACCCTTGCGGGGCAGGGCGCGCCGATCCTGCAATCGCGATTGCCGTTCACGCCTTGGGACGATCCGGCCCTGTCGCGAATGCCTGGCATGACGCCGGTCGAAGGGCCGTGGATCGTCGTGGACGATGCCTATGCGCCGCAGATGCGCGAACGTACGCGGTTGCTCGCAACGGCCCGCGATCAGGTAATCGGTGGGGAGGCGGGGACCGACGATCTTCAGATCGAATTGCTTGACCATGTGCTGACAAACTTACCGGCCGGATTCAGGCGGTACCACGACACTGTCATCTGTCCGGATGGGCGCTCTGTGACCACCAAACAAGCGCCCTTTGCGGCGCTGGCCGGGATGGTGCAGGAAGACTTCTTGATCCTGGAGAGGCGCAACGCCGAGCATGTTCTGATCGCGGGACTGCTGTGTTTTCCCGCGTCCTGGACCTTGACAGAGAAGATAGGCCGACCGCTGACGCGGATCCACGCGCCGGTTCCGAACTACAATACGGACATCGGTCGCCGCGTGCAGCGGTTGTTCGACCGGGTGCCCCAGGGCCGTGCGATTTGGCGGGCGAATGCTCTGGGATATGCCGATGCTGACCTGCACCAGCCGCGCATGGAGGCCGCGCCCAAGCGCGAAGTTCCCGCGCGGTATCTGCGGTGCGAACGCCATACGGTGCTGCGCCTGCCGCACAGCGACGCGATCGCCTTTGCCGTGCATACCTATGTCGTCACGCCACAAAGCCTGACAGCCCGGCAATATGCGTCCTGTCCCGTCGTCTTCGCCGATCAGGGCGCGGCGAAGTGTTTGGACAGTTTCAGTCCCTGACCCTGATAATTCGACGCGATACCCTGCCCGTAAAGCCGGGCCGGTACTTGCGACATCCGTTCATAGACCAGCCGTCCGACGACCTGGCCGTCCTCCAACACGAAGGGTGCCTCGTGGCATCGGACCTCCAGCACGCCGCGCGCGGGCGTGCCGTGGCCGAACCCGGGGTCGAAGAACCCGGCATAATGCACTCGAAATTCACCGACCATGGCAAGGTATGGGGCCATTTCGGCGGCATATTCTGGGGGGATCGTCACGGCCTCCCGGCTGACGAGGATGTAGAACGCGCCCGGATCGAGGATGATGCTGCGCCGGCGGGTGCGGATCGCCTCCCAATACTCGGCCGGATCGTAGTGCGCCAAACGATCCAGGTCGATCACGCCGGTGTGCGGCTTGGCACGCCATCCCACCAGGTCACGGTCGCCAGGCGTCAGATCGACGCTGAACCCCAGGCCGTCGTCGATCATCGGGGTGCCGTCGACCAGCGGCATTTCCGCGTGCAATGCGCGCAGGGCCGCGTCGGACAGGACCGCGTCTCCGTTGCGGAAGCGAATCTGGTTGAGACGCATGCCGGGACGGACCAGGACGGAAAAACTGCGCGGACAGATCTCGGCAAAGAGCGGGCCGTCATAGCCGTCGGGGATGCGGTCGAATTCGGTCCCGCCGTCGGTCACCGTGCGGGTCAAAAGGTCGAGCCGCCCTGTCGAGGATTTCGCATTGGCAACAGCAGATAACCCTGCGGGCAACGCGAGACGTTCCTGCAAGGGCACGAGATAGACGCAGCCCTTCTCCAGCACCGCCCCGCCGGCAAGATCGACGCGGTGCATTTCGAATTCGGGCAGCCGATCTTCCAATGTGCGGCCCTTGCCGGGCAGGAACGATGCGCGCACGCGGTAGGCGACATCGCCCAGCCGAAGGTCAAGGCTGGCGGGCTGCACCTGGCCATCGACCAAGGGTGGCGCGACGATGGTGCCGGACGCGATCATGGCATCGATCTGTTGACTGGCAAGAACGCCGGGCGGTGTGATCATGTGGCCCCCAGATAAGCGAAACGCCCCACCCCAAAAGGGGCGGAGCGTTGCGATTTGGTCGGGCTAGCAGGACTCGAACCTGCGACCTTCCGTCCCCCAGACGGACGCGCTACCAGGCTGCGCCATAGCCCGACTTGAGCGCCTTCATACGGTTTCTGAACACGGGTGCAAGCCGAAAGCGGCGACGGCGTCATCCCTGCGAACCACCCTCGGCCAGCTCGTCCTCGACCTCCGCGATCAGGTCGCGCAACTTGCGCACGATGCGGCGCAGGCGGCGCTTCTGCGCGGCATCCAACACCGGCAGCGCCGAAACGGCGGGGGCAGGGACGTCCGCAGCTTCCACGCCCCGCTCGTTCGTGGGCACGGGCGTCGGGTCCGATCCCGGTGCGGCGGGTGCTTCGATCTGCGGCTCTGGCTGGGGCGGCGGGGCCGGCGACATGGTCCGGTCGTCGTCCACCGGCTGCGGCGGCATGCGCACATCGGTGGGCTGGGGCGGGTCGGCATCCGCGCCGGGCGCATCCGGCTGTGCCGGTGTCTTGGGCGGTGCCGGTTTCACGGCTGTCGGTGACTGCTTCACGGGCGTTTCGGGACGATTCGGGGCATCCGCTGCGGGATCGGCCGCGCGGTCGAACGACACGACCTGACCCTTTTCCTCCTCGTCGCCAGGACGGATCACCCGCCGGGTCTTTTGCGGTGGCGACTCTGCGACGTCGAGATCAGGGGACAATGCCATGACGGCATCAATTCCGTCGTCGTCGATCTTCTGTCCCACGCCCCGTACGGTCAGCCCCTGATCGTGAAGCATCACCTTGATCCCCCCCAGCAGCTTCATGTCGTCGGGGCGGTAGTAGCGTCGTCCACCCGCGCCTTTGACGGGCGCAATCTGATCGAATTTCGATTCCCAGAAGCGCAGGACATGCGTCGGCACAGCCAACCAGTCCGCAACCTCGCGAATGGTGCGGAACGCTCCGTCGGATTTTTCCGTACCTGGCAAAGATCAGCCTTTCTTGGCGGCGTTTCCAGCCGCGACGCGATCCTTCATCAGGTGCGACGGGCGAAACGTCAGGACGCGGCGCGGCGGGATTGGCGCTTCTTCCCCGGTCTTGGGGTTGCGGCCGATGCGCGCCGACTTGTCACGTGTCGAAAAGGTGCCGAAGCCCGAGACCTTTACCTGCTCCCCCTCGACCAAGGAGTCGGAGACGTGCTGCAGAACCTGGCCGACCAGAGTGGCACTTTCGTTTCTGCTGAGGCCCACATTGCGGAACACCGCCTCGCTCAGATCCATGCGTGTCAGCGTCTTGTCGGTCATAATGAACTCGTTTCGATAAGGTCGTTTACATGCAGGGTGCCAAAGGTTTGGGGGACAGAGGAAAACAAGTCAATGACAGGTACTTGCACTGCGAAGTTCATGCGGTTGCCCGCCGATCTGCAGGCGTCGGAAAGGTCCTTTTGGGTCCGTAACTTACGGCCCGTCCTTCACCAACGCAGAAGCACTGCACCCCAGGATAGCCCGCCGCCAATCGCCTCGGTCACGACCAGTTCGCCGTCGTGCAGGCGATCGGTGCGACGCGCGACCGACATGGCGAGGGGAATCGATGCGGCAGACGTGTTGCCGTGATCCTGCACGGTGACGACGACCTTTTCCATCGGCAGGGACAGCTTGCGGGCCGTGCCCGTGATGATCCGAACATTCGCCTGATGAGGTATGACACGGTCGATATCGTCGGCCGTCACGCCGGCCTTAGCCATGACGTCGACGGTCGATTTGGCCAGTTTTTCCACCGCATGACGGAACACTTCCTTGCCCGCCATCATCAGGTGGCCCGTGGTCTGCGACGACGATACGCCGCCCGACACCTGCAGGATATCGCGGAAGCGCCCGTCGGAGTGCAGATCGGTCGCCAGGATGCCGCGGTCGGCGTTCGTCCCGTCGCCTTCCGCCGCCTCCAGCACCAGGGCCCCGGCACCGTCGCCGAACAGAACGCAGGTGCCGCGGTCATCCCAGTTCATGATCCGGCTGAAGGTTTCCGCCCCGATGACCAGAACGCGCTTCGCCTGACCAGACAGGATCAGCGCATTCGCGTTTGCCAGCGCATAGATGAAGCCCGCGCAGACGGCCTGCACGTCGAAAGCGAACCCCCGTGTCATGCCAAGGCCCGCCTGAACAATGGTCGCCGTGGCCGGAAATGTCAGGTCAGGTGTGGACGTGGCCAGCACGATCGCGTCGATGTCGTCGGCGGCCATGCCTGCGTCGTCGAGCGCGGCGCGCGCCGCATGGATGGCCAGGTCGGAGGTCGTCTGGCCGGGGGCTGCGAAGTGGCGTCGCTCGATCCCGGAGCGAGACCTGATCCATTCGTCGGATGTATCGAGGAAAGTGGTGAACCAATCGTTGTCGACCACACGTTCGGGCAGGTAGTGCCCGATGCCGCGGACCTGCGCCCGGATCATTCGGCCTTCTCCAGACTGGCGGTGGCTGCAGCGACGCGGGCACGAAGCCGGTCGCTGAAGCCCGATTCCGAAAGGCTCCACGCCAATTGGACGGCGGCGGCGACGCCCATTTCGTCCGCCGACCCGTGGGATTTGACCACCGTGCCGTTCAGGCCGAGGAACACCCCGCCGTTGACCCGGCGTGGATCGATACGCTTGGATAGACGCTTGAGCGAATTCATCGCCAGCAGGGCGGCGATCTTGGACAGAGGCGTGGCGCGGAACGCTTCGCCCAGCATGTCGCGAACGAACCGCGCGGTGCCTTCGCCGGTCTTCAGGGCCACGTTGCCGGTAAACCCGTCGGTGACGATGACGTCCACGCGGTCGCCGGGAATGTCGCCGCCTTCGACGAAACCCACGAAATCGAACCCGTTGTCGGCGGCGACCGTCTCGATCTTGTCATGGGCCTCCTTCAACTCGGTCCGACCCTTGTTCTCCTCGGTGCCGACGTTGAGCAAACCGACGCGCGGTCGATCCAGACCAAGGCCGTTGCGGGCGTAAGAGGTGCCCATGAGGGCGTATTGCACCAGATCATCGGCATCAGCGCGGATGTCTGCGCCGACATCCAGCATCACGTTGAAGCCGGACGGGTTCCGCGACGGCCATAAAATCGCGATGGCGGGGCGGTTCACGCCCGGCAGCTTGCGCAGGCGGATCATGCTGACAGCCATCAGCGCGCCGGTGTTGCCGCAACTGACACACACCGTAGCCTCACCCGATTTCACGGCTTCCACGGCGGACCACATGGAGGTGTCCTTGCCGGTCCGGAGAACCTGGCTTGGCTTATCGGTCATCGCCACGACATCCGCCGCATGGCGTACCGTACAATGGTCCGAAAGGCCCCGTCGCTTGGCGATCAGCGCGTCGAGGACCGGCTTGTCGCCGTGGACGATGAACCTGATTGCGGGAATGGATTTGACGGCACGGGCAAGTCCGGCGACCACGGCTTCTGGGCCAAGGTCACCGCCCATCGCGTCAATGGAGAGGACGCCTGCAGCGTCTTTGGACGGAACGGGGGCCGAGTCGGTCTTGTCCGACATGAAGGGCCCCCTTCCTTCGCGCGATCATCGCCAATCAGGCGACGTCGTCATCCAGATCGACGACTTCTGCGGCGACGACTTCGCGATCCGCATAGTGGCCACAGGCCCCACAGACGTGGTGCGGGCGCTTCAACTCGCCGCAATTCGGGCATTCCGCCGGATTGCCGGGCACGAGAAAATCGTGCGAGCGGCGATTGTTACGGCGCGACTTGGTGATCTTGTTCTGGGGAACGGCCATGGCTCAACCTCGGTCTTTCTCGGATGGGCGACATGCGCCCTCGGTCCTGCGTGAATCTCGTGTGCGGTCCCTAGTGGCAATCGCCTTTCGGGTCCAGCGGTTTCCCCACCGTTTCCGGGCAGGAGCGGGCGTCATACCGCGATTCCCTCCGGATGCAAGGGAAATGCAAACAGCCACATGCCCGGTCGGGTCAGTCGTCGCCATCCATCTTCGCGCGCAGGGCCGCCAGACCGGCGAAGGGCTTTATGGCTTCGTCCGTCAGCGGCTGGGCCCCTTCGGGCGCGGCGGTCATGTTCAGGTCGTCCGCGGCCTTGCTGCGCGGAAACTCCGGAATGGCGAGCGCCAGCGCTTCTTCCAGCACCTCGCCGAGATCGAGGACCGAGGGCAGTGGCTCCAGCGTGTCGTCATCCATCTCCACCTCCTCGCCTTCGGGGGTCTGAAGGTCGGGGGTATAATGGCGGGCGACCGCATCTTCGATCCGTGTAGTGACGGGATCGGTCGTCACGCGGCAAGGCTGCACCACCGTCGCACCCAATTTGCCCGACAGGGTCCAGTCACGGCCCGGACCGGGCGTCAGTTCCAGATCCAGCCGCACCTTGCGGAACGCATCGACGCCCAGACGGTCGGCCAGATCTTCGAGCGCGCCGGCATCGGGCACCAGGCGAACGACGGTCGGCTTGCGCTGCGGCAGATCGGCGAAGCGCACGGGATGGGACAGGATGGGTTTCATGGGCGGGACCACCGTCTTCGGAGCAGGGAGCCCACCCTTGATGCACCGGGCGGGGACGGGTAAGCCATAATCCGAACGCAAGGTCCGGGCAACGGGGCCGCGACGCTAGATTGGCGGAGGGAGCAGAGGATGTCGGGACTCGGTAAGGGGCTTGTGTCGCTCCTGTTCGTCGTGGGGCTGTCTGCCTGCGCAGCCACCTATCGCAATCACGGCTATGTCCCCGATGCGCTTGCGCTGCAGGACGTGGTCGTCGGCGTTGACACCCGCGATACCGTGGCGACAAGCATCGGTCGCCCCGCCACGAACGGGGTCGAGCGTGACGACGCATGGTATTATGTCCAGAGCCGGGTCCGCCACTATGCCTACCGCGCGCCCGAATTCGAGAAGCGGGAGCTTGTCGCCGTCAGCTTTGCAGACAATGGCACGGTGACGAACGTCGAACGCTTCGGGCTGGAACGGGGGCGCGTGGTCACCCTGTCTCGTCGCGTGACCGAAACGTCGATCCGGGATTACGGGCTGGTCCAGCAGATCATTCGCAACTTCGGTCGTATCGATGTGGGCGAAACGCTCGCCGATGGATGATGCGCCGTATCTTCTGCGCGCCGCCGACATCGCGGCGATGGAAGGTTTGGCTAAGATACATTTCCTGAACCCGCGGGCCCGGCGCGAAAACCGATCGCTGGGCGACGCCACTGACCTGAGCGGTCTTGGGGTCCACCTGATCGACGTAGCACCAGGCGATTTGTCGACCGAACACCATGTGCATCACTTCGAAGACGAAGCCGTCTACGTGCTGGATGGGCAGGGCACCGCGCATATTGGCGACGCGTCAGAGGCGATCGGGCCGGGCGACTTCCTGGGATACCGTGCGGGCGGCGCGGCCCATTCGATCGAAAACACCGGCGAAGGCCCCCTGCGCCTTCTGGTTATCGGTCAGCGTCTGGCGCACGACGTGGGCGACTATCCCAGGCTGGGCAAGCGCCTCTATCGCAACGCCGGCCAGCCGTGGGATCTGGTGGACCATGCCGACATTGCGGGCACGGGCGGGGCCGGTCGAAAGACCTAGTCCTCGCTCTCGAACTCCAGCGCGACGCCGTTGATGCAGTACCGCAGGCCCGTCGGCTGCGGCCCGTCCGGAAAAACGTGGCCCAGATGGCCGTCGCACCGGGCGCAATGCACTTCCGTCCGCTTCATGAACCAGCTGTTGTCGACGCTCTCCTCTACCGTGTCCGATTGCACGCCATCGACCGGCTGCCAGAACGACGGCCATCCCGTCCCGCTTTCGAACTTATGGGCCTGATCGAACAGCGGCGCGCCGCACCCCTTGCAGCGGTAGGTGCCGGCGTCCTTGGGGAAATCCTCGTGCGTGCCGGCGCGTTCCGTTCCATGGCCGCGCAACACCTTGAAGGCCTCGGGGCCAAGTTGCTCGCGCCATTCGGCGTCCGATTTTATGACCTTGTCCATGAACATCCCTTTGCGTGGACACCGCGAAACGGCGGTGCGACACTTCATCTAGGCCCGCGATCCCCGCGCGCCAAGGGCGGCGGAGGGCAGATGGAGTTCACGGTCGGACGCTGGCGCGCGCGGCTTGTCTCCCGGGCGGCTGCGGATGCAGCAATGAAGCTGAGGTCGCGTGTCTTTCGAAACGGGGCCGACGATGCGGATGCCTTCGATCAGGACGCACATCATTTGCTGATCGAAGATGAAAACAGCGTCGTCGCATGCGCGCGTCTGACCGTGCAGCAGAGCGATGACATCGCTCATGGATACACCGCCCGCCACTACGATCTTGCTGCTTTCGCAGCTAGTTTTCCCCGGGCGCTGGAAGTGGGGCGCGTGTGCATCGACCCTGCGTGCGGCAACGCGGATGTACCCCGCCTGCTTTTGGCCGTGACGGCGCGTGTCGTGACGGCCGAAAACGTCTCTGTCCTCTATGGCTGTTCGTCTTTTCCGCGCGCAGGCACGGGCATGGCGCGTCTGGCCGGCCATATCGCTCCGGCGCTTTGGAGACCGCGGCCGCGAACGGCAACAGTCCCGCTGCGTCAGGTTCCGGGCCCGCTTCCGCCGCTGCTGCGATCCTTCCTGGCGCTTGGGGCGGGGGTGTCGGACCATGCGGTCGTCGATACTGATCTGGGCACGCTCCACGTCTTCACGGCGCTTCCCATCGCAGCAATCCGGCCGGGGCGCGCACGTCTGCTGACGGGACTTCTCGACGCGGCGTGATTGACGATGGCGGCGTCGCCCCCTAACTGCGCGGCATGGCACGCGCACCCCTTCTTCAGCTTTCCGACATCTCTCTCACCTTCGGGGGCGATCCCGTCTTCTCCGACCTGGGTCTCGTGGTTCAGGAGGGTGATCGCATCGCCCTCGTGGGTCGCAACGGATCGGGCAAATCGACCCTAATGAAAGTCATGGCCGGACTGGTCGAGGCCGACAGCGGATCGCGCGTTCTGTCGCCGGGTACATCCGTCGGCTACATGGAGCAGGAGCCGGACATTTCCGGGTTTGCGACCTTGGGTGACTACGCGATCTCGGGGATGGACGCCTCGGAATCATGGCGGGTCGAGGCCGTAGCCGAAGGCTTGAAGCTGCGCCTTGACGCATCGCCCGACGCCGCATCGGGCGGAGAACGCCGCCGCGCGGCCTTGGCCAAGCTGCTGGCGGAAGCGCCCGAATTGATGTTGCTGGACGAGCCGACGAACCATCTGGACATCGAGGCTATCGCCTGGCTGGAGGCGGAGTTGAAGTCCACGCGCACCGCTTACGTGCTCATCTCCCACGACCGCGCGTTCCTGCGTGCCCTGACCCGCGCGACGCTCTGGATCGACCGGGGCATGTCACGCCGCGCGGAGCAGGGATTCGAGCATTTTGAGGTCTGGCGCGACAAGGTCTGGGAAGAAGAAGACCAGCAGCGCCATAAGCTTGACCGCAAGATCAAGGCCGAAGCCCGCTGGGCCGTCGAAGGCATTTCCGCCCGGCGCAAGCGCAACCAGGGCCGCGTGCGCGCTTTGGGTGAATTGCGCGCCGAGCGCTCTGCTCAGATCCGCCGTGCCGGCACGGCCGCGCTGGAACTGGATGCGGGGCAATCATCCGGCAAGAAGGTGATCGAGGCCACGGGAATCGCCAAGGCGTTCGGGGATCGCGTCATCCTGAAACCCTTCGACTTGCGGGTGTTGCGCGGCGACCGTGTCGCCTTTGTCGGGCCGAACGGCGTGGGCAAGACGACCGTTCTCAAGATGCTGCTGGGGGAGATCGAACCGGACGAGGGGACAGTCAAGCTGGGCACTAATCTGGAGGTCGCGGTCTTCGATCAGGCGCGGGCGAAACTGGACCCCGAAGCGACGCTCTGGGACAGTCTGACGCTCGATCCGCTGCTGGGCGTTTCGGGGGCATCCGATCAGGTCATGGTGCGCGGAACGCCCAAGCACGTGGCCGGATACCTCAAGGATTTTCTGTTCGATGACAAACAGTTCAAGGCCCCGGTGAAATCGCTGTCCGGTGGTGAGAAGGCGCGCCTTCTGTTGGCGCGGATCATGGCGCTGCCGTCGAACCTGCTGGTGCTGGACGAACCGACGAACGATCTGGACATCGAAACCCTCGATTTGCTTCAGGACGTTCTGGGGGATTACGACGGCACGGTCTTGCTTGTGTCGCACGACCGGGACTTCCTGGACCGGATCGCCACGCAGACGATCGCGATGGACGGCGGGGGACGGGCGCAGGCCTATCCCGGCGGGTGGTCGGATATGATCGATCAGCGGGGGGTGATCGAGAATGTGACCGTCAAGACGAAGGCCAAGGGCGGCACGGCGAAGGTGTTGGATGCAACGGACGCCAAGCCCGCGGGCGATGTGCTGTCGTTCACCGAGCGGCACCGGCTGGAGGCGCTGCCCGAGGAAATCGCGCGGTTGGAGGCGGAGATTTCGAAGCTCGAACAGCTGCTTATGGACCCCGATCTTTTCACGCAGGAGCCGGTGAAGTTTCAGAAGGCGACCGATGCCCTGCTGGCGCGGCACGCCAAGAAGGATGCCGCCGAAGAAGAATGGCTGAGCTTGGAGGAGCGGGCGGCGGGCTGAAATTCCATGGGTGACCAACGGGTGATCCATGGGTGATCTACGTCGGACGTCGGTCGGATTTCAGCTGCAGATGCCCGGCAGATCCTCGGTATAGGGCACCCAGACATCGCGGGCGAAATCCTGCGGCTCGGCCACCGGCATCACCTGCCGCAGCATCGACTTGAGCCTGTCGGTGCGCCCGCCATCTGGGTCGAGCGTGGCGCAGCACAGATATTCCTCCACCAGCGTCGCCTGCACCTCGTAGCCCTGGTCTAGAAAGGGCTTCACCGTGTCCGCATCGAACAGGTACGGGTCGTCGAGGACGACCTGCTCGGTGAACGCCTTGGCGGGGTGGTAGCCCGTGACGGCGCGGTTCTGCCACTGCCAGACATGGGTCAGCTCATGGACGAGGAACATCGCCGCCGGCAGGTCGAGCCGCCCATCGGGCAGGGGCGCGGCGTAATCGGGCAGATGGACCGGCGTGCTGAGGAACAACCGATTGAACAGCGCGATCCCGGCCGTCGGCACGGTAATCCGCCCGGTCAGCGGCGGGCCGATCCGTTCGCGACAGGTGGTGCGGGGACGGGCGTCGTAGGTGATGGGAAAGGCCCCGACGATGGGGGCCTTGGTCAGGCGCACCGCTGCGGTGTTCAGGGTGGGGCCGTGGAGCGGGGCCACCAGCGCCGTTTCCGCAGGGGTGAGCGGGCGGGTGCAGGCGGTGAGGAGGAAGACGAGGAAAAGGGCGCGCATCGTCAGAGCTTAGGCGGGCCTGTCGTCATGGGAAAGCAGATGCCGACGGCAGGACCAGCTTTTGTGTTCAGAAATAATTGAACCCTTTCGCTGGCTGCGTCGACCAACCGTTGAAGACCGCAACAAAGGAGATCTTCCATGTCCACCACAACACGCCGCCAGTTCCTGCAGACCAGCCTGATCGGGGGGGCCGCGGCCCTTGCCGCCACGACGGTGGGGCGGATCGCGCAGGCCGATGGTCACGCGCAGGCGCACACCGTGACGATCAAGGGCTTCACCTTTCAGCCCGCGCAGCTGACGATCAATGCGGGCGACACGGTCACTTTCGTGAATGGGGACGGCGCGCCACACACAGCCACGGCCACCAACCGCAGCTTCGACACTGGACGTCTGGGGCGCGGCGCCTCCGCTACGCTGCAATTCGGAGCGGCGGGGCGGTACGATTACTTCTGCGAAATTCATCCGCGCATGAAGGGCGTACTGACCGTCGTATGAGGCTGGGCCTTTAGCGATTCAATTGTCGGTAAGAGTATTTTGGGGACCGGTTCCGGGTGGGATCGGTCCCTTTTTTTCGTGGGGGGTTAGGTTTTGTGGGGGCGGGTGTTCGAGGGGG
>NZ_CXSU01000012.1:462887-503895 GCF_001403795.1 Jannaschia donghaensis
GGGAACAGGCGGTCAGGAGGACGGGGCAGGAGGAAGGAGCGCATAGGGCGGAATTCAAATAATCGTAGTTGAACCGAGTCTGGAGAGAATTGAACTCTGCTCTTAAAGTGTCAAAGTAAATACTTTCTAGAATTTTCCAATATTCTTGACAATAAGAGGGTCAGTAGGCCCTCTATTTGGAAGCCACCATTTATGTCGTTCAATATTCTCAAGAATGAACGGGAGCGGAAAATAATTTATTATCACCTTCGAGGCATTTGTAATGATGCCGATAGGTAATATATCATGAAATCTCTCCTTCTCGAAAAGAGCAAATACCGGACCACCGCTCATCCCTCGGGGTTCAAAGGGAGATGGATTTTCTAGTCTGAAGGATAAAAGCTCGTTAATTTTTGGTAAAACTGGAAAGCCGAACAAGAAATTTGTTTGTGGGAAGTATGTTGTTCTTCCGTATTCTACTCTGTTTATATTGTCTGCAAAGCCTAACCCAAGCAAAAGGTTTGGTGCCCGTATTTTGGCCGCAGAAGACTGCTCTGAAACATCGTAGAATCTTGAAGCATCGATTAAACCACTTTTCACGGCATTTGTATATTCATAGATAAGGTAATCTTCTGACGAGAGACTGCGTCCGTCTCTGGAAGGCAGAATAATTCGGTCTGGGCTAACAGAAAATTCCTTGCAAGCTGACGGTAGAATAAAATTTAGCGGATCATATTCCCTTACTTGATGGCGTGACGTGATTGCGAAATAGCGATCATTCCGCTTTATTCTAAATCCGCTCCCTGATTTCGAAAAGGGAAATTCCGGATAACCTGAATTCTGATATCGTCCAGGCGTCGCAGCCTTTGAAAGATATTCAAGGGCTGAGTATGCTGGCTCAATTTTTTCATACAGTTTTATAGCTTGTACATATTGAGATGTTCGTGCCTCCCAAAATGGATCCCTCAAACATCCAACTCCCCAGCAAACTTCGCGTTCTCGGAAATATACTGAAACCGCATCTCCGGCTTCTTGCCCATCAACCGCTCGACCAGATCCCCGGTTTCTCCCGGAAAATCCTCGTCCACGGTCACGCGGATCAGTTTGCGGGATTTGGGGTCCATGGTGGTCTCTTTGAGATCCTTGGCGTCCATCTCGCCCAGGCCCTTGAAGCGGGAGACGTCGATCTTGCCCTTGCCGCCCAGGCTCTTGGCCAGCCAGGCGTCGCGCTCCAATTCGTCGATGCAATAGACGCGCTTGGCCCCTTGGGTCAGGCGGAACAGGGGCGGGCAGGCGAGGTAGAGGTGGCCCGCGTCGATCATCGGGCGCATCTGGCTGAAGAAGAACGTCATCAGCAGGGCGGCGATATGGGCGCCGTCGACGTCGGCGTCGGTCATGATGATGACCTTGTCGTAGCGAAGGTCGTCGATGTTGAACTTGGTGCCGATTGCCACGCCAAGCGCCTGGGACAGGTCGGAGATTTCCGCGTTGGACGTCAGTTTGCCCGACGCGGCCCCCAGCACGTTTAGGATCTTGCCACGCAGGGGCAGGAGGGCCTGGGTCTTGCGGTCGCGGGCCATCTTGGCGGAGCCACCGGCGCTGTCGCCCTCGACGATGAAGAGCTCGGTCCCCTTCTTGGTGGAGGACGAGCAATCGACCAGCTTGCCGGGCAGGCGGAGTTTCTTGGTGGCGGACTTGCGGGCCGTTTCCTTTTCCTGCCGACGCTTGAGCCGCTCCTCGGCGCGCAGGACGAGGAAGTCGAGGATCGCCCCGGCGGATTTCGTATCGCCCGCCAGCCAGTTGTCGAACCGGTCGCGCACGGCCCCTTCGGTCATCTTGGCGGCGGCTTCGGTGGACAGGCGGTCCTTGGTCTGGCCGACGAACGCAGGCTCCGCGATGAAACACGACACGAGGGCGCAGCCGCCGGAGGTGAGGTCTTCGCGGGTGATCTGCGCGGCCTTCTTGTTGTTCGCCAACTCGCCGTAGGCCTTGATGCCCTTGAGGATCGCGGCCCAGAAACCGGCGACATGGGTGCCGCCTTCGGGTGTGGGGACCGTGTTGCAATAGGACTGGATGAACCCGTCGCGCGCGGGGGTCCAGTTGATGGCCCATTCGACCTTGCCCGGCTCCCCGAACTTTTCGTTGAAGTCCACGGTGCCCGCAAAGGCGGTGTCGGCGTAGGTCGACGCGGTGCCCAGCGTTTCAGTCAGGTAGTCGGACAGGCCGCCGGGGAAGTGGAAGGTGGCCTTGGTCGGGGTTTCGCCGTCGTCGATTTCGGTGGTCCAGCGGATTTCGACGCCCGAAAAGAGGTAGGCCTTGGAGCGGATGGATTTGAACAGGCGCGCGGGTTTCAGGCGGTGGTTGCCGAAGATCTGTTCATCCGCGTGGAAGGTGACGGTCGTGCCGCGGCGGTTGGGGGCGGCGCCGATCTTGGCGACGGGGCCAAGGGGGAGGCCGCGGGAAAACCGCTGCTCCCACAATTCGCGGTCGCGGGCGACCTGCACGACCATGGAATCGCTGAGCGCGTTGACCACGGAGGCACCGACGCCGTGCAGGCCGCCCGATGTCTGGTAGGCCTTGCCGGAGAATTTGCCGCCCGCGTGGAGGGTGCAGAGGATAACTTCGAGGGCGGATTTGTCGGGGAACTTGGGGTGCGGATCGACGGGAATGCCGCGCCCGTTGTCGGTGACGGTGACGGAATTGTCGGCGTGCAGCGTGACTTCGATGCGGTTGGCGTGGCCCGCGACCGCCTCGTCCATCGAGTTGTCGAGGACTTCGGCGACGAGGTGGTGCAGCGCGCGTTCGTCGGTGCCGCCGATATACATGCCGGGCCGCTTGCGGACGGGCTCCAGTCCCTCCAGCACCTCGATCGAGGAGGCGTCGTAGGTTTCGGGCTGCGCGCCGTTGAGGAGGTCGTCGGGCATGTTGCTGCTCTATCTTGTGTGCTCGCGTGCAGGATACGGCAGATGCGGGGGTGGGGGAAGGCTTTCCGGCGGTGGGACGGACGGGCCATCGGATGGGCGGCATTCGCCTCGGCATCATACCGCCCGGCGGACTTTCCATGGACGGCAGGTGACGCTAGGACGACGGCAACCGACACCGGAGCCCCCATGCCACGCATTCTTCTGACCGGCGGCGCCGGATATATCGGCAGCCATACCTATGTCGCGCTCAAGGCGGCAGGATACGATGTGACGATCCTGGATAATTTCGACAACGCCGATCGCGGCGTGATCGACCGGCTGGCGCGTTTGACCGGGGAAGCGGTCGATCTGGTAGAGGGGTCGGTTCTGGACAGACAGGTTCTGGACGATCTGCTGGGGGCGAAAACCTATGACGGGGCCGTCCATTTCGCTGCCAAGAAAGCCGTGGGCGAAAGCGTGGCCAAGCCGCTGGACTATTTCCAGTACAATATCGGCGGTCTGATCACCCTGACGCAGGCGATGCGGGATGCGGGGGTGTTTCGCATCGTGTTTTCGTCGACGGCGACGGTTTACGGGGAGCCGGAGGTGTTCCCGCTGACCGAAGATCTGCCGCTGTCGTATACCTCGCCCTATGCCTTCACCAAGCTGACGAGCGAGCAGATCCTGGCGCAGGCGGCGCAGGCCGATCCGTGGATCGTTGGCGTGCTGCGGTACTTCAATCCGGTCGGTGCCCATCCCAGTGGCCTGATCGGGGAAGACCCGATGGGCATTCCCGACAATTTGATGCCGTTCATTGCCAAGGTCGCCATGGGCGAGATGGAGAAGCTTCGCGTGTTCGGGGACGACTACGACACGCCGGATGGCACCGCCTGGCGCGATTATATTCACGTCATGGATTTGGCGCGGGCGCATGTGCAGTCGCTGGATGCGCTGATGAAGGGGCGGGCGCATACGCTTAACATCGGGACGGGAAATCCGGTGTCGGTCTTGCAGATGCACGCGGCCTATCAGGCCGCCGTAGGTCGGGATCTGCCCTATGAGATTGCGCCGCGGCGGGCGGGCGACGTGCCCAAGCTCTACGCCGATCCAAGCCGCGCGAGAGCCGAGTTGGGGTTCGAGGCGGAGCATGGGCTGGAAGAGATGTGCGAGAGCAGCTGGAACTGGGTGCAGGCGCAAAAGCGGGGCTGGGGGTTCAATTCGTGACGGCGGCGTGATCGTCGGCGGCGAAGGTTGAGTACGCCGCCAGATTGACCGCCCGGATCCAGTCGGCGCGGCCGTAGGGGCCGTCAGCCTTCACGGGCCGCTTCGATGGCTGGCAGGATCGTGTCTTCCATGACCGAGATGGTGATCGGCCCGGCGAAGCGCAGGCGAACAATGCCGTCGCCGTCGACCACGAAGGTTTCCGGAAAGCCGGTAACGCCCCAGTCGATGGCGACCCGGCCGGCGTCGGCCCCGATGGCCGCGTAGGGGTCGCCCAGATCTTCGAGAAACTTGATGGCGTCGACGGGCTTGTCCTTGTGGTTGATGCCGTAGACCGGGACGATGTCGGCCAAGGCCTCGATCTGCGGATGCTCCACCCGGCAAGGCACGCACCAGCTGGCCCAGAAGTTCACCAGCTTGACCTCACCGTCGGCCATCAGACCGGGCGGCAGGGGCGCACGCCCAGGCAGTTCGGTCGTGTCGAGCGCCGGGGCCGGCTGTCCGATGAACGCCGAGCGGATGGCGTCCGGGTTGTCGCGGAACAGACCCGACAGGAAGAACCCGGCAAGCAGCGCGAAGATCGCCACGGGGACGAGGGCAAGCCACCTCATTTCTCAGCCTCCTCCAACCGACGCTTGGTGGCACGGGACGCGGCGACGCTTTGTACCACGAGGCCGATCACGAGCGCGCCCGAGAGCGCGTAGGCCAGCAGGATGTCGAAGGCGTAGGGACCGAGGGTCATGCGAGGCGATCCCGTGCGGTCAGAGTGGAGAGGCGGCGGCGGCGGATTTCGGTGCGTGTGCGCATCAGGACGAGGGCGAGAAACAGCGCGACGAACCCCGCAAGCGAAATCACGAGCGGCTGCCAAAAGACGTCCGCGACGTTTTCTTCGGCGTCCAGCGACAGCGATGCGCCCTGGTGCAGGCCTTGGCTCCAGAATTGGGCGGCATAGCGCGACAGGACGGCGAAGACCGTCCCCACGAGGCAGAGGATCGAGGTCAAATCGGCGGCTGCGTCCGGTTCCTCGATCGCGGACCACAGGGCGGAGTAGCCCAGATAGAACAGGCCGAGGATCAGAAAGGACGTCAAACGCGGATCCCATTCCCAATAGGTGCCCCACATCGGCTTGCCCCAGATGGCGCCGGTCAGAAGAGCCACGATGGTCATGATAAGGCCGATCGGCGCGGCGGCACGTGCGGCCAGCGCGCTGACGTGATGCCGGCGGATCAACCAGATCAGCGAGGCGACCAACATCATGAACCACGCGTTGATGGCGATGAAAGCGGACGGCACGTGAATGTAGATGATCTTGACCGAGTTCCCCATGCGGAAATCCTCGGGCGTGAAGAAGAAACCCCAGATCAGGCCGGTGGCGCACAGCACCGTCGCGGCGGCCCAGACCCAAGGCTGGATCTTGGCCGACAACGCCATGAAGCGGCGGGGGTTCGCGTATTCCCAGAACGACATGATGCTTCCTATTTCGACGCGGCGGGGGCGGCAAGTCGGGTCACCGAAGGTTGATGCGCAATGCCGCAGCGGTGGCGAAGGGCAGGACGGCGACGCAGCCCAGAGTGATCGCCGCAAGCAGGGCGAGCGGGGTGGCGACAGACAGGCCGTCGCCCCCCCGGCGCACCACCTCGGCCCCGAAGACGAGGGTGGGGATGTAGAGCGGAAGCACCAGGAGCGAGAGCAGCAGCGAACCGCGTTTGAGGCCGACCGTCAGCGCCGCGCCGAACGTCCCGAGCCAAGACAGCGCGGGCGTGCCGATCAGGAGAGAGACGACGAGCCACGGCAGCGCAGAGGTGGGCAGGAACAGCAGAAGGGACAGGGCCGGGGCCGCGACCGTCAGCGGCAGACCCGTGGTGATCCAATGGGTCAGGGCCTTGATCGTGGCGACGCCTTCGAGCGGGATCGGCGCGGTGGCGAGCAGGTCGAGGGAGCCGTCCTCCAGATCGAGGGCAAAAATCCGGTCGAGCGATAGCAAGCAGGCCAGCAGTGCCCCCAGCCACAGGATGCCGGGGCCGATGGGGCGCAGAAGGGTCGCGTCCGGGCCGACGCCCAGCGGCACGAGCGTGGCGAGGATGAGAAAGAACGCGAGGCCGAGGCCGAAGCCGCCGCCGGCACGTATGGCAAGGCGCAGATCGCGCGCCAGTAGCGCGATCATTCCAGCGCCTCCGCGAACGGGTCATCGGTGACGGGGGCCGCGTGGCGCGCGGCAAATTGCAAGATGTCGAGGGTGCGCACGTCGGGCAGGCCGAGATCGATATGTGTCGCAAGGATCGCGCTGCCGCCGGTGCCGAGATGTGCGGCGACCGCCCGACCGAACAGCGCGACGTTGGCGGCATCGAGCGAGACGGTCGGTTCGTCCAGCAGCCAGACCTTCCGCCCGGTGAGCGGGAGGCGGGCCAGCGACGTACGACGCTTCTGCCCGGCCGAAAGGTCGGCGGCGCGTCGGTGCAGCAGCGGGGCCAAGTCGAAGGCGGCGACGGCGGGCGCGATGTCAGCGGTGCCAAAAATGCTGGCCCAGAACGTCAGATTTTCGGCCACGGTCAGCTGCCCCTTCAGCCCGTCGGCGTGGGCGGCGTAGGCGCAGATGTCGGGGTCGACCGTGCCGGCGATCGGGGGGGTCAGGCCCGCCAGCGTGCGTAGCAGCGTGGTCTTTCCGGCCCCGTTGGGACCGCGCAGAACCAACGCCTCGCCTGCGGCGACCGACAGGGACACACCACGCAGGACGGTAATCTGGCCGCGGCGACAGGCGAGGTCGGTGATCGTGAGCGTCATGGGGCCGGTCTAGGGCGCGGGCCGTCAGGTGCCAAGGTCAATGCGCAGGCCGTCGGTGCCCAGATGCAGCGGCCCGTCCCAACCTTCGGCTACGGCGGCGTGCCAGTCGGTCGGCCCGAAGTCCGGATCGTCGGATGGCACGAGATGATGCAGCGCCAGCGCGCGGACCCCGGCCTGCGTGGCGATGCGCCCGGCATCGGCGGCGGAGGTGTGGGACAGCCGCAGATGTGTCAGCAGCCGGTCGTCGCCGTTTCCGACGCGAGCCGCTAGGGCGGCGAGGGCAGGGTCCAACATCGCCTCGTGAACCAGAAGGTCGGCACCGCGCGCAAAGTCGGCAAGCGCCGGCAAGTAGGCGGTGTCGCCGGAAAAGACCACGCGGTTCGAAAGACCGGCGAAGGACAGCGCGAAGCAGTCGACCAGCGGCGGGTGCGCGACGCGCATCGCAGTGACGGTCACGGTGTCCAGGGTGGCGACCTTACCGGCGTCGAGCGCATGGATGCGGACCAGGGCGGCGAGATCGGGCCGCCCCTCGTCCGCGATGCGCAGGGCGATGTCGTCCGCCATGGAAGCAAGAAAGGCGGTCCAGTACCGGTCGAGGCCGGGTGGCCCCCAGATTTCCACGTTCGACTTGAGCCCGGCAGTCCAAGCCGTGTGCAGGAGCGGGCCGAGTTCGAGGTAATGGTCGGAATGCAAATGAGTAATGAAAATCGTTCGCAGATCGGCCAGTTCCATCCCCTGATCGGCCAGCGCGCGCGTTACGCCCAGACCGCAATCCACCACGATTGCCCGCCCGTCGAGGGTCAGCAAGCTGGAGGTCGGCATCGGCGTGCCGGGCCGTATCGCGGGACCGCCCTTGGTGCCCAGAAGAACGACATGGTCGGGGTCTGTCGCAGCCATGGTCACCTCCTGTCCGGGTGTCTGGGTCACTGCTGCGGTGGGCGTCTGTCAAGGGGTGGCGATGGGTCGCGCGGGGCGTTTGCGCGCTGTATCGGTGAGGATTATCCAGATTTGTCGTTCGGTATGCCACGGTATACCCTTGATCCCGCCGCGCCGATCGGGCATGACGCAAGCAAATCCTTATATGCCCCGGGAGGCCCTGAATGACTGTCGTCGTCGGAACCGATACCGCCAAGACCCGCCGCACGCTGAGTGTCGGCGCGCAGAGCGTAAGCTACTATTCCATCGCCGCCGCCACGGAGGCTGGTCTGGGTGACTTCTCCAAGCTGCCCGCCGCATTGAAGGTGGTGCTGGAGAATATGCTGCGGTTCGAAGACGGGGGCCGCTCGGTCAGCCTGGACGACATCAAGGCGTTCGGCGAATGGGCCAGCAAGGGCGGCAAGAACCCGCGCGAGATCGCGTATCGCCCCGCCCGCGTCTTGATGCAGGACTTCACTGGCGTTCCGGCTGTCGTCGACCTGGCCGCGATGCGCGATGGGATCGTCGCGCTGGGCGGTGACGCGCAGAAGATCAACCCGCTGAACCCAGTGGACCTCGTCATCGACCATTCGGTGATGATCGATGAGTTCGGCAACCCGCGCGCGTTCCAGATGAACGTCGACCGCGAATACGAGCGCAACATGGAGCGGTATCAGTTCCTGAAATGGGGTCAGACCGCGTTCGACAACTTCCGCGTCGTGCCGCCGGGCACGGGCATCTGCCACCAGGTCAATCTGGAATATCTGGCGCAGACGGTCTGGACCGACAAGGATCATAACGGCGACATGGTCGCCTATCCCGACACGCTGGTCGGCACCGACAGCCATACGACGATGGTCAACGGCGCGGCCGTTCTGGGCTGGGGCGTGGGCGGCATCGAGGCGGAGGCCGCGATGCTGGGCCAGCCGATTTCGATGCTCATCCCCGAGGTCGTGGGGTTCGAGCTGACGGGTCGGATGATGGAAGGCACCACGGGCACGGACTTGGTGCTCAAAGTCGTCGAGTTGCTGCGCGAGAAGGGTGTGGTGTCCAAGTTCGTGGAATTCTACGGCGAAGGGCTGGATCACCTGCCGCTGGCGGACCGCGCGACGATCGCCAACATGGCGCCCGAGTACGGTGCGACCTGTGGCTTTTTCCCGATCGACGACGAGACGCTGCGCTATCTGCGCAACACGGGTCGTGAGGAAGACCGGGTCCAACTGGTCGAGTCCTATGCCAAGGAGAACGGGTTCTGGCGCGGGGCGGATTACGCGCCGGTCTATACCGACACGCTCAGCCTCGACATGGGCACGATCGTTCCGGCGATTTCCGGGCCGAAGCGTCCGCAGGATTACATCACGCTGACCGAAGCGGCGTCGGCGTTCGGCAAATACGTCAAGGGCATCCGGGAGGGCGAAGACGTCTCCAAGAAGGCCGAAGTGCGCTGGGAAGGCGAGGGCGGCGCGCCCGAGCCGGTCGAGATCCCCGGTGACGAAGGCCATCACGCCCGCGGATATGTCATGGCCGACGGTGGCGATTATCAGCTGCACGACGGTTCCATCGTGATCGCCTCGATCACGTCCTGCACCAACACGTCGAACCCCTACGTGATGATCGGGGCCGGTCTGGTGGCGCGCAAGGCGCGGGAGCTGGGATTGAACCGCAAGCCCTGGGTCAAGACGTCGCTGGCGCCCGGCAGCCAGGTTGTCAGCGCTTATCTGGAGGCCGCTGACCTGCAGGAGGATCTGGATGCGATCGGCTTCAACCTGGTTGGTTACGGCTGCACGACCTGCATCGGCAACTCCGGACCCTTGGCCCCCGAAATCTCCAAGGCGATCAACGACGCCGACCTGATCGGCACGTCGATCCTGTCGGGCAACCGCAACTTCGAGGGCCGGATCAGCCCGGACGTGCGTGCCAACTACCTCGCCTCGCCCCCCCTAGTCGTGGCCTATGCGCTGGTGGGCGACATGAACGTGGACATTACCACGGCAAGTCTGGGCAAGGGGAAGGACGGTCAGGACGTCTATCTCAAGGATATCTGGCCCACCTCGAAAGAAATCGCGGATCTGGTCGAGAAGACCGTGACCCGAGAGTCGTTCCAAGAGAAATACGCCGACGTCTTCAAGGGCGACGACAAGTGGCAGGGTGTCGAGGTTCCCCAGCAGGAGACCTACGATTGGCCGGCGACCTCCACCTACGTTCAGAACCCACCCTATTTTCAGGGGATGGGGCCGAATGCCGGGGAAATTCACGACATCAAGGGCGCGCGCGTCTTGGCCGTTTTGGGCGACATGATAACCACCGATCACATCAGCCCGGCCGGATCATTCAAGGAAAGCTCCCCCGCGGGCCAGTATCTGATCGAACGCCAGGTTCCGGTGCGGGAGTTCAACTCCTACGGGTCGCGTCGCGGCAACCACGAGATCATGATGCGGGGCACTTTCGCTAACATCCGCATCAAGAACGAGATGCTGGACGGCGTGGAAGGGGGCTACACCAAGGGCCCCGACGGCGAGCAGACCTCGATCTACGACGCCGCGATGGCCTGGCAGGAGAAGGGCGTTCCGCTCGTCGTTTTCGGCGGTGAGCAGTACGGGGCCGGATCGTCCCGCGATTGGGCCGCGAAGGGCACCGCGCTTCTGGGCGTGAAGGCCGTCATTGCCGAAAGCTTCGAGCGGATCCACCGCTCCAACCTGGTCGGCATGGGCGTCATCCCGTTCGAATTCACCGGTGGCGACAGCCGCGACAGCCTTGGCCTGACGGGCGAGGAAGAGGTGACGATCGAAGGGCTGGGCGACGTCAAGCCGCTCCAGGACGTTCCCGCGTCGATCAAGATGGCCGATGGCACTGTCAAGAATGTCACGCTGAAGTGCCGGATCGATACGGAAGTGGAGATCGACTACATCAAGAACGGCGGCGTGCTGCATTACGTGCTGCGCAATCTGGCATCGACCGCGCCCATCGCGGCGGAATAGGCCGATCAAAATCGCATATTGCGGGGCCCTCCGGGGCCCCGTTCACGTTGTGGGATGTGCGATCATCGGAGATGGTCGGGGCGAAGACGAAGACTCGGCGACCTTTGATGTTAGAGGGTGACGTTGCCGAAACGACTTCGAAATTTGCCGCTGGTCTGGTTGCTGATGATGATGACGACGTCAGGGGCGACAGGTCAGATTCTTTAGAAGTCCTTCGGCATGATCGCTCATCAGGTGGGTGGGGCGATGATCGCCGGCGCGACGGAGCTGACGCTTTGGTCCGCGGGGTTCTTCTGACGCAAGCGCACACTGATCCATCCGCATCACGCGCCGCAGGCCTTGATCGTCGAAGGTCCCTACCACATGTCGCGCAATCTGATCGATTTCGCCCGTGTGGCGATCGCGACCGGCTTCGCGCTGCGGCAGGGCGGTGTCCTGGAGATTTGCCCTGTGCCCTTCCTGATTGCCGTTCTTGTTCGTCGCTTTGCGGTCCCCGAAGAAACTGCCCTGCGCGCGGCGTTCGACGGGCCAGCCGCGGCTTACCTTAGGGACACACGCCGCTGGTTGTAACGCCCTGCCTCACCACGTGGTGATTGGAATTGGCGGTCGGGGGCGTCTAGGTAGGCCGGACACAAAACGGAATCATTGCCCCATGCGCCTTGCCGCCGCCGCCCTCACGACCCTTGCCCTTGCCGTGCCTGTCGCGGCCGATCCTGTGGTGGTGGAGCTTTATACGTCGCAAGGGTGTTCCTCATGCCCGCCCGCTGACGAAATGCTGGGCAAGCTGACGCAACGCGACAACGTCATCGCCCTGTCCCTGCATGTGGATTACTGGGACTGGATCGGTTGGAAGGACACCTTCGCCGCTCCTGCGTTTTCTGAGCGTCAGCTGCGCTATGCCGAGGCTGTCGGGTCCAACACGCGCTATACCCCGCAATTCGTGATCGGCGGCATCGACCGCGTGGCCGGACCGTCGGGCATGGAACTGAGCGATCTGATCCAGGCCCACGACGGCGCAACCGGAGATGTCCTGCAAGCCGACGGATCGGACGTGCGGGTCGCTGCGACCGGTACCAAGGGGCAGCTGATCGCCGTGACCTACCTGCCGGAGGCGACGGTCGGGGTACTTCACGGGGAGAATGCGGGCCAGTCGATCACCTATCACAACGTGGTGCGCAGCTGGACCGTCCTTCAGGAGTTGGACGGGTCGGTGACGACCGTGCGCGTACCTGCCGCCCCCGACGGTGAGAAGCGGGTCGTGCTGGCGCAGGCCATCGTCGACGGCAAGCCCGCCACGATGCTGGGGGCCGTGAAGCTGGATTGACGTCCGCTTCAACTGGACGGTCCGATCGGGCCGGGCCAGGGTCCGGCGATGATACGCGCGATTCTCTTCGACAAGGACGGCACGCTGACGGATTTCCGCGCTACGTGGGAACCGTGGATGGGCGGCATGATCCGTGATCTGGCCGACGCAAGCGGCGCGGACGCCGCGGACATCGCTGATGGGTTCGGCTTCGACCTGCGGACCGATACGATCCCGGCGGACGCGCCCTTCGTGACCGCCCCCGGATACGTGACAGTCGAAACCGTGTCGCGACGTATCGGCTGGCCAAAGGCGCGCCTGTCCGATTGGTTGGACCCGCGGTCCGGGTCGGTCGAGCAGGTCATCGTGCCGGGGGCCGTGGATGTCCTGCGGCAGCTGCGGGACGATGGGCTGAAACTGGGTGTCCTGACCAACGCAAGCGAGGCCGAGGCGATGCGCCATCTGGCGCACATGGGTGCCACGCCGCATCTGACGCGCATCATCGGATACGACAGTGGATTTGGTGCCAAGCCCGATCCGCGCGGTGCGGCGCATTTCGCCGACGCGCTGGGGTTGGCGCGACACGAGGTTCTGCTGGTGGGCGACGGCATGACGGACATGGACGCGGCGCGGGGCGCAGGTCTGATGGCCGTCGCCGTCCTGACGGGGACATTGGATGCGGTGGCGCTCGCCCCCCATGCGCTTGCGGTGCTGCCGGATGTCACCCACATCCAGGCTTGGTTGACCGAGCAGCAAACAGCGTGAGAGCCGGTCCGCTTTAACCCGGTCTTCAGGGTTTTTTGATTGAAGGGCCCCGAGTCGACACACAGGGGGCCCGATGCACGGTCTGATCTGCAAATCGCTGGAGGAGTTCGTGCGCGATCAGCACGGGGAGGCCGTGTGGCGGCAAATCTGCCTGCGATCGCGCGCGCCGTCCGGCGGGTTCGAGGGGCTGCGCAGCTACGACGACGCGCTGATGGAAGTGGTATTCGCAACCGCCTTCGATGAACTGGGGCAGAGCCGGTCAGGCCTGCTTGAGGATATCGGCCATTGGATCTGCACCCATCCGCCACTTGAACCGGTGCGCCGCCTGATCCGGTTCTCGGGCACCAGTTTCGTCGATCTGATCTACTCGCTTGAGGATATCCACGACCGGGCGCGGATCGCGCTGCCCGGTCTGGGTCTACCTAAATTCAGCATGACGGAGCCGACGGCGAACACGTTTCGGATCTGTTCGGTCTGGCACATGGAAGGCGGCGGCGCGGTGTTGACCGGCATCCTGCGGGCGATGGCTGACGACTATGGTGCCCTTGCGCTGATCGAACCGGGTCAGAGCGACCGCAAGAACGGCAAATGGCATGAATTCGTCGGTGTGACGATTTTCGATCAAGCGCATCAGGAACCGCGGGAATTCACCCTGGGGCAGGGGGTATGACCGTCGTATCCTTCGATCTTGCGGCGCTGCAGGGCATCTTTCCGATGATGATCCTGTTCGACCACGATTGCGCGGTGACGGCGGTGGGGCCGACGTTGGAGCGAATGGCCCCTGGGGCCTTGGGACAATCGTTGCGCGATGTTCTGGGCTTCGTCCATCCGCCCGTCGTGCCCGACGCCAAGGGCATATTCGACACGAAGGGTCGCCGTCTGCGCGTCCAATTGCTGGCGGAAACGAACGTTCCCGAAGGGGAGGATCCGGTGATCCTGCGCGCGGTCGTCATTCCGCTGACCGACGGTCGCGGTATGGTCAAGCTGACGTTCGGACCGGATCCGGCCCTTGCATTGCGGCGGCACCGGTTGACCGCGCGCGACTTCGCCGTCACGGACCCAATGGTCGACTATCTCTATCTGATCGAAGTGCACGGCCTGTTGCATTCCGAATACGAGCGATTGAGCGACAGATTGGATCTGGCGCGCGACGCGGCGGAACGTGCGGCGGTCACCGACAAGCTGACGGGGTTGCACAATCGGCGCGCCATGGATGCCCACCTGACGAACTTGACGACGTCCGCCGTTCGGCCCTTTGGTTTGATGCAACTGGATCTCGATTACTTCAAGGCGGTCAACGACACCTATGGGCACGTCGCCGGTGACCGCGTTCTGGAAGAAGTGGCCGGCATCCTACGCGAAGAAGTGCGGGCGGAGGACATGGTCGCGCGGATGGGCGGTGACGAATTCATGCTGGTCTTCGACAATTGCACCGACGTCGATCTGATGTGCCGCATTTCCGACCGCATCATTGGCCGCCTGGAAAAGCCGATCGCGTGGGAGGGCCACAGCTGTCGGATTTCGGGCAGCATCGGAATCACCATGTCGAGCTACTACGATCAACCGGACCCCGACCGTCTCGTTTCCGACGTGGATGCGGCGCTCTATGCCGCCAAGCGTGCGGGCCGGGCCCGAACGACGGTCTTCGACCCCCAAAGCCCGCCTGACGATGTGGAGGCCGTTGGATGAGGGTTTGGAAAGTTGATGCGGAAATACATCAGCGCGCAGCCCGTAGGGGAATCGAACCCCTCTTTCCAGGTTGAAAACCTGGCGTCCTAACCGATAGACGAACGGGCCAGCGCGCTGACGTGAGGGGTGTTTAGGGGACGACCCCAAGGCCTGCAAGCGAATTTCGCACGGATTTCGATGCTTTTTCGCCGCCCCGAAGACGGCGGTTCAAGCGTCCGTTTCCGAGACCAGCGCGATGTCCTCGAGCTTGAGCTGAACGTTCTCGCGGCCTTGCCAGCGGTTCAGTTCCAGCCGTCCGGCGACGTGCATCGGTGCGCCGGCCGCCCGGGTGACGGCGTCTGCAATGCCACTCGAAGTGGCGCGGAACGCAATGGCGTCCAGCCGCCCCGGCCCGCCCCCGGTAAAGGTGACCTTGAGGTGCCCCTCGCCGACGGGACGCGCATGGGCGACGCGCAGGTCAGGAAAAGCGAACCGCGGGGCAGAGGCGCCCTGACCGAAGGGACCGGCACGCTCCAACTGACCGACCAGGTCGTTCGTCGCAGCACGGGGCATCAGCGTGGCATCTATACGCAGGTCGCGCGGGCCAATCGTGGCCGCGCCTTGTCGCGCCAGAAGGTCCGACAGCCGCTCCATCGCTGCGTCGATCTTGTCGGGCTGCACGGTCAGGCCCGCTGCCATGCGGTGACCGCCACCCTTGATCAAGAGGCCTTCGGCGGCAAGGCGCTGGATCGCCCCGCCGATGTCGACTCCGGCGATGGAACGGGCAGAGCCTTGTCCAATCCCGTCGGGTCGGATGCCGATCACGACGGACGGTCGATTCAACGCATCCTTCAGGCGCGATGCGACGATGCCGACGACGCCGGGGTGCCAGCCTTCGCCACTGGCCCAGGCGAGGGCGGCGCCGGCTTCGACACGTGCGGTTGCCGTTTCCAGCGCGATCTCCGTGACCCGGGCCTCGATGTCGCGGCGTTCGGTGTTGAGCAGGTCCAGTCGCTCGGCCAGCGCCTGCGCCTCGGCCGGGTCGTCGGTCGACAGCAGGCGCGCGCCGAGATCCGCCGCGCCGATGCGGCCACCGGCATTGATCCGCGGTCCCAGAAGATAGCCGAGGTGATAGGCGGTCGGGGGGCCATCCATCCGGGCAACATCCGCAAGCGCGCGCAGGCCGGGGCGGTGCCGATCGCGCAGCACCCGGAGACCCTGCTGCACCAATGCGCGGTTCACGCCCAGTAGGGGGGCCACGTCGGCCACCGTGGCCAGCCCGACAAGGTCGAGCATGGCCATCAGATCGGGCCCCTTGCCCCCCGCCGCGCGCACCATGCGGTTCGCTTCGACAAGGCACAGAAAAACGACGGCGGCGGCGCACAGGTGGGCAAGCGTGCCGTCTTCGTCCTGCCGATTTGGGTTCACCACGGCGAGCGCAGGGGGAAGGGTGTCGCCGCCAAGATGGTGGTCGAGGACGATGACATCGGCCAGCCCTTGGGCAGCGGCCAACGCATCGTGGGACAGGGTCCCGCAGTCGACACAAACGATCAGATCGTGATCGCGGGCCAGCGCGCCGATCGCGGGCGCGTTCGGCCCATAGCCTTCGTCGATACGGTCGGGCACATAGACCGTAGCGGTGCGCCCCTGTGCGCGCAGCCACCAGATCAAAAGCGCGGCGGACGTGCCGCCGTCGACGTCATAATCGGCAAAAACGGCAATCCGCTGCTTGCCCGTCACGGCAGCCAGCAGGCGCGTTGCCGCCTTGTCCATATCGCGCAGCGTCAGCGGATCGGGCAACAGATCACGCAGCTTGGGGTCGAGGAAGCCTGCGGCATCCTCGGGCAGGACCCCGCGCCGCGCCATATGACGGGCGAGGGGCAGCGGCTGCCCGGTCTGCGCGATCGCTTCGGCCAGGCGATCCTGCTCCGCATCCAGCCCGATCCAGCGTCGCCCCGTCGCCGATGTCGTGACGCCGAGCCAGCTCACCTCAGGTCGGATTGCGGTAGGTCATGCGCCGGACGGATCCGGTCTTGGACCGCATCAGCACCGTCTCGGTCGTCAGGTATCCGGGTTCGCGCTTGATGCCCGCCAGGATCGAACCGTCGGTGACACCCGTTGCGGCAAAAATGACATCGTCCGTCACCAGATCGTCGCGGGTATAAACCCGGTCGAAATTGGTGATACCCGCCTTCGATGCGCGGCCGCGTTCGTCTTCGTTGCGAAACAGCAGGCGGCCGAACATCTGTCCGCCCATGCATTTGAGCGCGGCCGCGGCCAACACGCCCTCGGGCGCGCCGCCCGACCCCATGTACATGTCGATGCCCGTCGTCGCGACCTCGGCGCAGTGGATGATGCCCGCGACGTCGCCGTCGGTGATAAGGCGGATGGCACAGCCGGTGGAGCGCAACTCGGCGATCAGATCCTCGTGCCGGGGACGTTCCAGAACGCAAACCGTAATGTCATCGGTGGAGCAGCCCTTGGCGGCGGCCAGCGCATTCACCCGTTCGGCGGGCGACTGGTCCATGGTGACGACGCCGTCGCGGAAACCGGGGCCGATGGCCAGCTTGTCCATATAGACGTCTGGCGCGTGCAACATCGATCCGCGCGCGCCCATCGCGATCACGGTCAGGGCGTTGGGCATGTCCTTGGCGGTCAGGGTCGTGCCTTCCAGCGGGTCGAGCGCGATGTCGACCTCGGGGCCTTTGCCGGTGCCGACCTCCTCGCCGATATAAAGCATCGGGGCCTCGTCCCGCTCCCCTTCGCCGATGACGACGGTGCCCGCGATGTCGAGCTTGTTGAGCTGTTCGCGCATGGCATTGACCGCAGCCTGATCCGCGGCCTTCTCGTCGCCCCGTCCGATCAGCTTGGCGGAGGCGAGGGCGGCGGCTTCTGACACGCGCGCCAGGCCGAGAGACAGCATGCGGTCATTGAAATCGGTCTTGGTCATGGAACATCGTCCTCGGTGTGGGTCGCCGCCGTGTTAGCGGGCGACGACCCTGGGGGCAAATGCGATAGCGCTAGCGGTCAGACCCCTTCGGAGGACGCAGCCCAGAGGTTCAGGCCCTTTTCGCCCGAAAGCGCGTCGATGCGCGTCAGTTCGTCGTCGGTGAAGGTCAGATTGGCGACGGCCCCGGCGCAATCGACGACCTGTTCAGGCTTGGACGCCCCGATCAGCGCCGTCGTGACGCCCGCGCGCAGGACCCAGGCGATCGCCATCTGGGCAAGCGTCTGACCGCGGGCCTCGGCGATGTCGTTCAAACCGTTCAACGCCTGGGTCATCTCGGGCGTGATGACGCCGGCGTCGAGCGATTTTCCTTGGGTCGCGCGGCTGCCGTCGGGCACGCCGCCGAGGTACTTCTTCGTCAGAAGACCTTGGGCCAGCGGCGTGAAGGCGATGGACCCGATCCCTTCGTCTTCGAGCGTATCGAGCAGGCCGTCGCGTTCGACCCAACGGTTGAGCATGTTGTAGCTGGGCTGATGGATGACGCAGGGCGTGCCCAGGTCGCGCAGGATGCGCGCTGCCTCGCGGGTGCGGTCGGTATTGTAGCTGCTGATCCCGGCATAGAGCGCGCGGCCCGACCGGACGATGTGATCCAGCGCGCCCATCGTTTCTTCCAGCGGCGTGTCCGGGTCGAAACGGTGTGAATAGAAGATGTCCACATAGTCGACGCCGAGCCGTTTGAGCGATTGGTCACAGGACGCGATCATGTACTTGCGGCTTCCCATTTCACCGTAGGGGCCGGGCCACATCAGATAGCCGGCCTTGGACGAAATGATCATCTCGTCCCTGTAGCCCGCGAATTCCTCGCGGAGCATCTGTCCGAAAGCACTCTCGGCCGAGCCGGGTTTCGGGCCGTAGTTGTTGGCCAGATCGAAGTGCGTGATGCCATGGTCGAACGCGGTGGTGCAGATGTCGCGCTTGGTCTGATGGGGCGTATCGTCCCCGAAATTATGCCAGAGCCCGAGGGAGATCGCGGGCAATTTCAGTCCCGAGCGTCCGCACCGCCGATATTGCATCGTTGCATAGCGGTTGGCGGCGGCGCGGTACGGACCTTCGAAAGTTCGGGTGGGTCGGGCCATGGGAATGTCCTCCGGGTCGGTCAGGGGGTCTGGATCTGCAGCGCCACCGGTTCACCGTTGACGACGCCCGTCCCGGTCACGCCGGTCAGCGCATGGGTCATGTCGGCGGGTGCGCAGGGATGCGTCACGATCAGGACGGGGGCGTCATCGCCGGGATGGTCGTACTGCCGCATCCGGTCGATGGAGATGCCGGAGCGGCCAAGCTCCGTCGCGACCTTGGCCATCGCCCCAGGTTCGTCGCGCAGGGACAGGCGTATATACCAGGCGCATTGCGTCGCGGCATTGGCCCGGATCGCGGGGGTCAGCGTCGCGGCCGGCTGACCGAAGGGCGCTATCGTCAGGCCGCGCGCGATGTCGGCCACATCGGCCATCACGGCGCTAGCGGTCGGGCCTTCGCCCGCACCGGCCCCGCGCATGACGATCTGGCCGACGGCATCGCCTTCGATGACGACCATGTTCGTGCCCCCCTCCAACTGCCCGAGGGGGCTGTCAGCGGGCACCAAGGTGGGGCGCATCGACTGTTCGATGCCGGCTTCGGTTCGCCGTGCTTCCCCAAGCAGTTTGATGCGGTATCCCATGTCGCGGGCGCGGTGAATATCGTCGATGGAGACCCGCTCAATGCCCTGAAGCTGCACGCCCTCGAAGTCGACGCGACTGCCGAAGGCGATGGCCGACAGGATCGCCAGCTTGTGGCCGGCGTCGATGCCGCCGACGTCCAGTGTCGGATCGGCCTCCAGGTATCCCAACGCGTCCGCCTCCTTGAAGACCTCCGCATATGGCAGCCCCGACGATTCCATGCGCGTCAGAATGTAATTGCAAGTGCCGTTCATCACGCCCGAGATGCGGGTGATGACATTCCCGGCAAGCCCCTCGGTCAGGGCCTTGACGCAAGGGATCCCTCCGGCGACGGCGGCTTCGAACCGCAGGGGGGCGTCGTTCGCCTCGGCCAGTTCCGCCAACGCCTGACCATGGATCGCGATCATCGCCTTGTTGGCGGTGACGACGGGTTTGCCCAAGGCGAGCGCGGCTTCGGTCGCGGCCTTGGCAGGGCCGTCGGACCCGCCCATCAGTTCGACGAACAGGTCGACATCGTCGCGCTTGGCCAGCGCGACGGGATCGTCCTCCCAAGTGTATCCAGACAGATCCACCCCCCGATCCCGGTCGCGCGTGCGGGCAGAGACGGCGCTGACTTCGATGGCGCGACCGGTCCGGGCGGACAGCAGTGCGCCATGCTCTTCTACGATTTTGACGACGCCGACGCCGACCGTTCCAAGACCGGCGATGCCGAGGCGAAGGGGCGTGGTCATGGGCGGCGTCTCCGGTTGGCGAATGGGGGCAGGGACGGGTTAGCGGCTGGGACGGCGGGGCGCAACGCGAAGCGGCCGGGCGTTAGATGTCGACGGCGCGAAGCTCGGCCGCGCGCTGCCGCAGGCGCTGCCCCCGCGTGGCAAGATCACCGGTCGCCGGGGCCGTGATACGCGCGCCGCGCAGGCCCGCGCCGCGCGCCCGAAGCGACGCTTGCGCTGCGGCGGCGCGGGACGCGCGGGTGCCTTCGGCCAGAAGCGGGTCGAGGGGCAGGAGCCGCGGAAAACCCTGTGCCTGCGCCTGCGCGCTGATCGCCGCGTTCGCGGGTGGCAGACCCGGATCGCAGGCAGGCAGAAGCAACAGGAGGAGCGGCGCATATCTCATGGCCGCGACCCTAGGGGCCGGTGCGACGGGCGGCAAGATCACCGCGACCACCGTCCGGGTCTTGGAATTGAACGGTCGTTCGGTCTATTGAAAGGCATGGCAAGACCAAGCGGATCAGATGCCGGCGTGACCGGCCCGCGCGTGCGTGCGGCGGCGGAACGTCTGTTCGCGCGCCACGGCTACGCCGCCGTCTCCATGCGGCAGATCGCGGCGGAGGTGGGCATCGGGGCAGGGGCGCTTTACCATTACACGCCGGACAAGCAGACCCTGTTGCGCGACATGATGCGCGATCACCTCGTCAAGCTGACGACGGCCTGGGCGCAGACCGATCCCGGCGGTGATGCGGTGACGCGGCTGGACGCCTTCGCGCGGTTCCACATCCGGTTTCATCTGGACCGACCCGACGCGGTCTTCATCGCCTACATGGAGTTGCGGTCGTTGGAGCCGGACGCCTTCGCCGAGATCGAGGCGCTGCGAAAGACATATGAAGCCGTTCCCGAAGCCCTGCTGCGCGCGGGCTCCGCGACCGGCGTGATGCAGGTCGCGGACGTGAAGCTGGCGGGCATGGCGTTGATCGCGATGCTGACCGGCGTGAACACCTGGTACCGCGACGGCGGCCGGTTGGACCGGTCGGCGGTCGAAGACGTCTATGCGCGCATGGCGTTGGGCATGGTCGGCGTGCAGACGGTCAACGCCTGAACGATGGCTCAGGCGCGTTCAGCGTATTCCATCGTCTCGGTGTTCACGACGATATCCTCGTCCTGGCCGACAAAGGGCGGCACCATGACCCGGACGCCATTGTCCAGGACGGCGGGCTTGAAGCTGTTTGCGGCGGTTTGCCCCTTCACGACCGGTTCGGTCTCGACGATCTTGCAGGTCACCTTTTGCGGAACCGTCGCGTTCAGCGCCTCGTCGTCGTAATACTCGATCTTGACCATCATCCCATCCTGCAGAAAGGCGCGCCGTTCGCCCAGCAGTTCGGAGTCGATCTCGATCTGTTCGTAGGACTCCAAGTCCATGAAGACGAGCTTGCCGTCGGTCTCGTAGAGGAATTGCTGATCCTTCTGGTCCAGGCGAACCCGCTCGACCTTGTCGGCGCTGCGGAACCGTTCGTTCAACTTGGAGCCGTTGCGCAGGTTGCGCATCTCCACCTGTGCGAAGGCCCCGCCCTTGCCGGGTTTCACATGATCCACCTTAACGGCCGACCACAGATGGCCGTCATGTTCCAGGATGTTGCCGGGGCGGATTTCGTTGCCGTTGATCTTGGGCATAGGGCGACTTTCGATTGGGCCGGAGGATTTGCGCGTCTGATATCGCGCGCCGCAGCACCGCACAAGCAAGGCTGACCGGCGACAGTCGGGTCGGATCGGGGTTATCGATGCCGATGCAGCATGAAAAACGCCGCAATTCGGTCAAACAGGCGCTGCGTTTCCCCGCGAGTTCACGTTCTGAGAAGTGTAGCAACAGACGCGGTCGCAGAGCGAAACGCCGCGACAAGGCAAATTTCCGTAAAAGTGTCTAAAACATGACGAAACCTTGAACGGATTCGGCCGCAACCCATATTGTGCCAAGAAATATGCCGATCCGGGGCTGAATCCGCGAAGTTTCGCCGAAAGTTGGGTGGATTTTGCAAGTAAGGTATTCCGAAAACGCATAGCCCGAATCGAATATGCGTGCTAGGACGACACACCGGGGAAGATGCAAGAACAATGAGTGGAGAGAGCGGGATGACTAATTTCGTCGATGCAACGGCGTTTAACTTCGAGCAGGGGCAACGGGCACGCAAGCTCTTCGCCGCTGTTGTGCTCGCCGCTCTGGACGATGCCATCTCGGACGACAAGAAATTCGGCAACGGTCCCGAACAGATCGCCCGCTGGGCACGGTCGCGCGACGGTCGTGAAGTCTTGTCATGTGCCGGGATCGACCCGAACGAGCGCGTGGTTTCCGGTCTCATGGAATTCGTGAGTCGTGGCGTGCGCACTTCCGTCGCGCTGTCGCGCGAGGAGAGCGAGCGTCGTCAGGCCGCCGAGTTGGCCGAGGCTGCAGAAGCCGCCTAAGCGACCAAAATCGTTACGAAAAAGGCGTCGCAGGGATCTGCGACGCCTTTTTCGTTTGCCAAGAAGAGTTAAGGCGCTCGTTTATTCGAATTCGTCGGACGCAAGCATCTGGCGGATCTCGCGGCGGACCAGTTTGCGCACATTGCGCGTGATCCGCTCTCCCAATTCACCCGCAAGTTCCTGACCTACGATTTCTGCGATCAAATCGCGCAGCGCGTCGTCTCCGTCCAATAAGCTCGACAAATCGGACAGACCTGTGGGCTTCGGTTGCGGCGCTTCCGCCGAATAGGCCTCGACAGTCAGCGTCTCGACGATGGGGTCATCCTTGAACATCGCATCGGTGCGCGCATCCGCAGGATCGGCCGCGTCGTAATCGGTATCTTCGGCATAGTCTCCGGGCAGGTCTGGTGCCACGACAGCTTGTTCGGCAGGCACGACGGCCAGGTCCGGATCATCGTCAGAGTGTGTGTCGTCGATCCCTTCGCTCTGATCGGCGCTGTCGGAGTCATTGCGCCTATCGGCGTGAAGGTCGGCTGAATCCCTGAACTCCACGATGTCCACGGTGATCGCGGCCAGATCGTCCGGCAGGGCATCGGTCAAATGTTCCGCATCGCGGCCGTCACGTTCCTCTTGGGCAAGTGTCCGGATCATCTGGAAGGGATCTTCGGGCTCGGTCACGCGATGCGTTTCGCCCAGCACCAGCATCGGTCCCTCCGCGCGCGGGCTGTCCGCCGGCATCGCGGGTTTCGCGGTCGGGCCGCTGTCTGTCGCGACCAATCGACGAATGGACGACAGAACGTCCTCGATATCATGTGGTTGTGACAAATGCCTGACCCCGTGCTGCGTGCCCTCGGGCGGTCTTGCGCCGCGCCAAGCAGATCATAGCACAGGGGACGGGGGGGCCGTCCACCAATGCGGCGCTTCGATTGTTAACTTCCGCGATTAGTTGCGACCGAAACGCGACAGGACTGAGTCGAGGCGATTGCCCTGAGCCGAGGGGCGAACGGTCAGCGGCGAGCGCGGCGCATTGGACACGGCATTGTAGTAGGCCGACAGGTCGTAGCGTTCCACCGACAGGCCCAGATGGTCCGTCGTCAGCAGGCCGATCGATGACAGTACGACATAGACCGCCAGCTGCGCATCGGACTCGGCCTGAAGCAGATCGGTTCGTGCGTCCAAAAGCTCTTGCTCCGCATCCAGCACGTCCAGCGTCGTGCGCGCACCCAACAGCGCTTCTTCGCGGAAGCCGTCGAAGGCAAGCTGCGCCGAGCGGACGCCTTGGCGCGTTGCGGTGATCTGCGCGCGGGCCACTTGAAGCTGTGCCCAGCTGCGGCCCACCGTCTCGACGATTTCCCGGCTGGTCTGGCCCAACTGCGAGCGCGAAGCATTGGCCTGCGCCGTGGCTTGACGTTGCAGCGCCGAAAGCCGGCCGCCGTTGTAGATCGGGATTGAACCGCTGAGCGAGACGGAGCCCGTGTCGACTTCGCCCGTGCTGCGTCCGACCGTGCCGCGCACACCGACGGTCGGCAAACGGTCAGCCGCCCGTGCATCGGCCAGCAGGGTGAAAGCTGTGATGTCGTGCTGCCCGGCGGAGATCAGCGGATGGACCTGCAAAGCAAGCTGCTGCGCGCGCTCCACGGTGTTGGGAAGTTCGGGCAGGGATGGCGGGCTGGACAGGCTGCCCGAAGGGTAGCGGCCGACGGCGAGCCGATAAGCCTCCCGCTGAACGTCGACTTCCCCGCGGGCGGCGGCCAGTAGGGATCGCGCGGTGGCCAGCCGCGACTGCGCGACGGCGACGTCTGTCCGGGTGACTTCGCCCACTTCGAACCGGTCGCGTGCGGCGCTGAGTTGCTGGTTGATCAGCCGCACGTTGCTTTCGCGCACATCCACCGTCAGCACCGCCAACCGCAGATTGAGATAGGCCGAAACCGCATCTAGCAGGACGCCCTGTTCGAACTGAATCAACTCGAACCGGGCGGCAAGCACCGCTTCCTTGGCGGCGGCGATGCGCAGACTGCGCTGACCACCATCGGCGATCGTGTAGTCGAGGACGAGCGACAGGGACCCGGTCGTGCTGGTACTCCGGTTACTGAAATCCACGAAACTCGTCGACTTGGTATAGTTCGATTGGAAATCTACCGTCGGGCGCAGGGCGGACACGGCGATCGCCACATCTTCGTCCGTTGCTTGCAAAAGGAAGCGCTGTTGCTCCAGCGAGGGTGAGCTTTCGTAGGCATGGATCAGGGCGTCGGCCAGGCTTTCGGCGGACGCGGGCAAGGCAAGCACGAGGGCGAGAGCCGTTGCGGCGACCCTCCGGCTGAATTTGGATACGATCACAACACGAACCCCCGCGATTTGGAAAAGCCCGGCAGGACCGGGGCCGTGGCGTTAAAGGCATAGCGCCATCCCAGGTGCCCCTCGATCAACGTGCCGACCCGAACCTCTCCGTTCGCCCCGTCGGCGAACACCGCAGATATGCGCCCGCCTTCGGCCAGTTGCGACGTAAGCGTCTCGGGCACGGTTTCGACCGCGCCTTCGATGACGATAACGTCGAACAGACCCGCCTTGGCGGCCCCATCGACCAGCGCGCCCTGAAGCACCACGGCATTGTCGATTTCGTGCTGGGTCAATGTCGCTTCCGCTTCCGATGCGAGGTCGGCCTCCTCTTCGACCATGACGACCGAGTCCGCCATGTGGGCCAAGACGGCTGCCGAATATCCAAGGCCGCCGCCGATGACCAGAACCTGATCCGTCCGCTGAATATCGAGTGCGTCCAGCATCTTGGCCAGAACCCGCGCTTCCATCATCTCCCGTCCCGATCCAAGGTTTACGGGCGCATCCATATAGGCGACCGGCTGTGCCGGACCCGGAACGAACGCTTCGCGCGGGATGTCGAGCATTGCTGAAATGATCGGAAATTTGGTCACGTCGGACGGCCGGACCTGCGTGTCGACCATGACTGTTCGAAGGGTCTGGGAGGCGACCATAAGAAGTGAACCTGTCGGTTTAATTTCGTTGAGATCCAAAAAGCATGTCTCGTGCCGCGCTGCAACGTCGAATAGGCTGATCGGCGGAGGACTGATGCCTTGCAGGACCGGTGACGAGACGCTAGAGCGTCCCCACCCTGCGGCGAGTTGGCGGAGTGGTTACGCAGCGGATTGCAAATCCGTGTACAGGAGTTCGATTCTCCTACTCGCCTCCATCCCCGATGCATATGTTCGAACGACCCAAGCGGCACGTCTTGCGCCTTGCCGTCGTGCAGCGATCAAAGTGGGGCTGCGGTGCATGTCCTGCGGCCACGCGAACGGGCGGTTTCGAATGTCAGATTACCCGGAGATGGGGCTTGTCGGGGTCCGGTTTCGCAGCGAGGGCGGTGGCGGCATCGTGCTGCGACAGGAAGACTTGTCCCGTCAGAGTATCGAGGAAATGCGATCGCCGAAGTCTGTCCATCACCGGACCCTTCACCTCCGACAGATGCAGCGTCACGTCCATTTCCGACAGGCGACGGTTGATCGCTTCGAGCGACTCCAGCGCGCTCAGGTCGATCTCATTGATCGCGGCACATTGCAGGACCAGATTTCGCACCTTCGGGTCGGTGGCGACGCGGGCGTGGATGAAGTCCTCCAGATAACGCGCATTCGCGAACCAAAGGCTTTCGTCTATGCGCAGGGTTACCGTTCTGGGATCGGTCTGCACGTCGTGGCGCAGGATATTGCGGAAATGCTCGGTGCCCGGCACCCGACCGACTTCGGCGATATGGGGTCGGGCGGCGCGGTGAAGATGGAGGCCGACCGAAAGGGACACGCCCGCCGCGACGCCGACCTCCACGCCGAACCCAAGGGTCAGGACGATGGTGGCGGCCACGGCGGCGAAATCGGCCTTGGAATAGCGCCAGGCGCGTCTGAGCAAGCCGAGATCGACAAGGCCCAGCACCGCGACGATGATGGTCGCGGCCAGGGTCGCCTTGGGCAGGAAGTGGATCAACGGCGTCAGGGTCAGCGCGACAAGGGCAAGGCCGGTTGCCGTGAACGCCCCCGCCGCTGGCGTGCGTGCGCCTGCGTCGAAATTGACGATGGACCGCGAAAATCCGCCCGTGACCGGAAAGCCGCCGGTGAAGGCGGCACCGAGGTTCGCGGCGCCAAGGCCCAGCAACTCCTGATCCGGGTCGATCCGTTGCCGCCGCTTCGCCGCAAGGGTCTGTGCGACGGAAACCGACTCCACGAAGCCGATGATCGAGATAAGGAACGCCGGCAGGAGCAGCTGCCGGATCAAAGCGGGGTCGAACGCGGGAACGGTCAGCGGGGGCAAACTGCCGGGAACGACCCCTACGATTGCGACACCCTGTGCATCGAGGTCGAACCGCCAGACGGCCAGCGTCGTGGCGACGATGGCCAGGACCGGGCCGATCTTGGTCAACGTGTCCGCGGCACCCTCGGTCAGGTGCCGGCGCAGGAGGAGCGGTTTGAGACCGGAGCGGACCCAGAACAGGAACACCAGCGCGCACGCCCCCAGGACCAGCGTCATCGGATCGGTCTGAGGCAAGTTGGACGCGAGCGAGGTGAAGAGATCGGGCAGGCTGTGCCCCTCCGCCTCGATGCCGAGGATGTGGCGCAACTGACTGGCCGCGATCAGAAGACCAGACGCGGTGATGAACCCGCCGATGACCGGATGGGAAAGGTAGTTCGCCAGAAGACCCAGGCGCAGAATACCCAGAGCGATCAGGATGACCCCTGAAAGACCCGCCAGCGTCAGCGCCGCCGCAGCGTAGGCGGCAGTGCCTTGCTGCACCACTTCGCCCAGGGCGGCGGCCGTCATCAGCGACACCACGGCCACCGGCCCGACGGCCAGTGTCCGACTTGTCCCGAATACGGCATAAAGCAGGATCGGAACGATCGACGCATAGAGCCCGGCCTGCGGCGGCAACCCCGCCAGCATCGCATAGGCCAGCGACTGCGGTACCAGCATGATCGTGACGATCATCGCCGCAAGCAGATCCCCGGTCAGGTCGCGCCGGGAATACCGGCGTCCCCAGGCCAGGACCGGCAGGTACTTTTCGATACGCGCGGTCATTCCGCGTCGATGGTTTCTGGCTGGACCAGCCATTCCCGGCCCTTGAGCATGCCCTGCCAGTACATCGGCGGCAGGATCTTCTCCTTGAGCAGCCATGCCGCGCGGCTGGGCCGCGTGCCGTCGATGATCGCCTTCGGAAAGGTCGGCATCAGCGTTCCGCCATAACCGAACTCCGCCAGGACGATCTTCCCGCGCTCCACCGTAAGGGGGCAGGAGCCATAGCCGCTGTATTGCGCCGTGGGCGCGCGACCGTTCATGTCGGCCGACACGTTGGTGGCGACGACCGGGGCCTGCACGCGCGCGGCTGCAGCGGTCTTGGCATTGGGCGTATTGGTCACATCGCCCAATGCCCAGATGTTTTCGTGGGTCCTGTGCCGCAGGGTCGCCTGATCGACGTCGATCCAGCCGCTCTCGTCCACCAAGGGGGAAACGCGGATGAAATCGGGGGCCGTCTGCGGCGGGCAGACATGCAGCATGTCGAACTCCAGCTCGACCGTCGTCGGGGCCGCGTTCGGTGCCTTGACCTGAAAGGTGGCGACGCGGGCGGGCCCGTCGACGGCGATCAGATCGTGATGGAAATCGAGCGTCGCGCCATAGCGGTCGACGTATTCCATCAGCGCGGGGACGTAGTCCTTGACGCCGAACAGGCTTGGACCGGCGGTCGCGAAGGTGATGTCGATGTCCGACAGGACGCCGCGGCGACGCCAGGCATCGGCGGACAGATACATCGCCTTTTGCGGGGCCCCCGCGCATTTGATCGGCATCTGCGGTTGCGTGAAGATCGCGCGGCCGCGGTCCAGTCCGCGCACCAACTCCCACGTGTAGGGGGCCAGATCGTAGCGATAGTTCGATGTCACGCCGTTTCGGCCCAGCGTCTCGACCAGGCCGTCGATCGCGTGCCAGTCGAGCTTCAGGCCCGGACAGACGATCAGATGCTCGTATCGGATCACCCGGCAACCATCCACGATGACGGCATCGGCGTCTGGCTCGAAGGCGGCAACGGCGGCTTTGATCCAGCGCACGCCTGCGGGGATCAACGATCCCATCGTGCGCACCGTGTCCTTGGCGTCGAAGATGCCGCCGCCCACCATGGTCCAGCCGGGTTGATAGTAATGCGTCTCTGCCGGGTCGATGATCGCGATCTGCGCGCGCGGCTGTCGTTTGCGCAGGCTGGCGGCAACAGCGATGCCGGCGGCCCCCCCGCCCACGATGACGACCTCGAAACAGGCATCGGGCGCGTCCGTCGGTGTCTTGCCGCCGTTCGCGATGCGCCGCACGACGCCCCCCATATCATAGCCCGCGTCCTTGGCCGTCCGCAGGATGCGGGGCAGGTCCAAGCGGTCCGCCTGCGACAGCGCCCAGAGCGTTGTGGACCGCGTGCCGGTCCGGCAATAGGCCAGAACCGGGCCCGGCAATCCGGTCAGCGCCGCGTCGAAGGCAGTGGCATCTTCGTCGCTCACCTTGCCGGCGACGATCGGCAGATAGCGCGCCTCCAGCCCGTAATCGGCCGCCGCCGCCGCGACCTCTTCGAAGGTGGGTTGGTCGGGTCCCTCGCCGTCGGGCCGATTGCAGATCACGGCGCGGAAGCCCAGTCGCGCCACCTCCGCCATGTCGGAAGGGGTCAGCTGTGGGCCGACGGACAGCCGGTCGGAGATGGTCCTGACGTCCATTGCCCTCTCCTCAGATGCCGTTGACGGGAATTTTCAGAACGGGGTGCCCGGCGTCGTCCGTCGGAACCTCCCCCGCACGCATGTTCACCTGGAGCGACGGAAGGATCAGGCTTGGCACCGCGAGCGACGCATCCCGCTCGGTCCGCATCTTGATGAAGGCCGCGCGTGTCGTGCCGTCGCCGACGTGGATGTTGTCGGCCTTTTCGGCGGCGACCGTCGTTTCCCAGGCGATGTCGCGGCCACCGGGGCCGTAATCATGGCACATGAACAGCCGCATTGCCCCCGGCAGGGCAAGGATGCGCTGGATGCTGTCGTAAAGCACGCCCGCGTCGCCGCCCGGAAAGTCCGCGCGCGCCGACCCGCCGTCGGGCATGAACAGAGTGTCGCCGACGAAGGCCGCATCGCCGATGATGTGGGTCATGCAGGCGGGGGTGTGGCCGGGGGTGTGCATCGTGATGCACTCCATCTGACCCACGGCATAGGTGTCGCCGTCGCGGAACAGCCGGTCGAACTGGCTGCCGTCACGCTGAAATTCGGTACCTTCGTTGAAGATCTTGCCGAATGTTTCCTGCACGGTGACGATCTCCGCGCCGATGCCGATCTGGCCGCCCAGCCGATCCTGGATATAGGGCGCAGCCGACAGGTGATCGGCGTGGACATGGGTCTCGATGATCCAGTCGAGCGTCAGGCCGCGCGTGCGAACCTCCTCGATCAGCAGGTCCGCGTGATCGTAGGTGATCCGCCCGGCGGCGTAGTCGATGTCCATGACGCTGTCGATGATCGCGCAATGGTCGCTGGCCGGATCCTTGACGATATAGCTGATGGTGTTCGTCGCCGGGTCGAAATGCGCCGACACGTCGGGGTGGATGTCCATGTTGACGGAAGGGGTCATATCGCTCCTTTCAGGCCGCGGGGGCCGGGGTGAAAGTTTGCAGGGCGCGGGCGATCCAGATGCCCGCCGCGACGCTGGCCACGAAAACGAAGACGTCCGGCATCAGCGTGCCCAAAGCCGGAAGCGCGCCGCCGGGACAGAAGCCGGCAATTCCCCAGCCGACCCCGAACAGGGCCGACCCGCCGATCAGGCGCGCATCGAGGTCGGTCTTGGTGGGCAGCATGAACCGCGCTTCCAGCATCGGGCCCGGACGGCGCAGGACATAGCGATAGCCGACGAATGTCACGATCAGGGCCCCGCCCATCACGAAGGCCAAACTGGGGTCCCAGGTTCCAAAGACGTCGAAGAAATTCAGGACCTTGGCCGGGTTTGCCATCCCCGACAGAGAGATGCCGATACCGAAGACGAGGCCGACGAAATAGCTGACGATCAGACGCATGTTCTATCCCCCGATGATATGGCGGATGACGAAGACCGTGACCGCCGTGGTGAACATGAAGGTGAGTGTCGCGACGATGGACCGGGGCGAAAGCCGCGCCATGCCGCAGACCCCGTGGCCCGAGGTGCAGCCCGATCCGACGCTCGCCCCGATCCCGACGATCAGGCCCCCGACGATCAGCATCGGCGTCGGGACCGGGACCTGCACCACCGGCATCGCACCGGTCGCCAGCAGAATGGCGGCCGGCCCGCTGACCATTCCGGCCAACAGCGCCGCGCGCCAGGCGAACTCGGACGTCGATGTGGGCGTCACGATGCCAGACAAGATGCCCGTCGCCCCCATGATGCGCCCCGAAAACGCCATGAGCATGACGGCCGACAGACCGATGAGCACGCCGCCCAGAAGCGATTGCAGGGGGGTGAAGACCGTTTCCATGCCTCACACCTCCCGCAAGGAAAGGGGCGGGGCATTGACGGCCATCAAGCCAAGGGTTTCGTCGGCCAGGGCCAGCAGATGAACGCTCAGGGTGCGAACCATCGCGACACCGTACTCAGGCACGCGCACGCCCTGCGCAAGGGTGGGCAGGATGCTGGTCAGATGATCGATGTGGGGCAGCGTGGCCATGGGTGAAACCTCCGTTCGTTTCAGCCATTCTACCCTGCGACACGGTCCGCCGTCGGTGACAATGTCACCATCGCCTCCGAAAATCCGTCAGTCCTGCGTCAGACGCTCCAACGCGGATCGATCCAGGATGTCGACGGTGCCGCGCTGCTGCGCGATCCAGCCGCGGCGCTGAAATTCCTGTAACTGGCGCGACACGACTTCGCGCGCGGTGCCCAGTTCGACCGATAGCTTCTGATGCGTCGTCCGAAGCTGTCCGGCCCCTTCCGACAGGTCCAGTAATTTCTGCGCCAGACGGATATCGACCCGTTGGAAGGCCACTTCGTCGATGACGAGGAACAGGTCGGTAATCCGCTTGGAAAAGGCCGCGAACACAAAGGTGCGGAAGGCCGACGACTGCGCGACCAGGTCGTCGAAGACACCGCGCGGCACGGCGGCGGCGCGCACGGCGGTTTCGGCGACCCCTTCGGCGGAATAATCGTCATAGGCCAAAAGGCACGCCGTGGTCAGCACGCAGCTTTCGCCCGCATGGATGCGGTACAGGACGATTTCGCGCCCGGTGTCCGACACCTGCTGCACCCGGACGACCCCGTCCAGAAGGAACAGCATGTTCTCGGGCGACTTGCCGGGGCCGAAGACAAGGGTTCCGGGCGCGATGTCCACCATTCGCCCGCGTGCCAGCAACAGGTCGCGGATCGGCTGTTCCAGCCGCGCCAGCCCCGGAAAACGGGCGGTCCAGTCTTCGATGTCGGTCGTCATTGTCACGTCGCTAGCCCCGCGCGTTGTCCGCTGTCCAGTCCGCAAGACGCGGCAGAATGCCGTCCATCGCCCGCTGGAACCCCGGCACAATCGCGCCCGGATCGTCCGTCGCGGCGATTGCGGACCCGATGAAATCGCGCGATGCCATCAACCGCTGGTCGCGGTCGCGGATCAGGGAGGCGGACATCGCGATGCGGATGGGAACGATCGCCGTGTCGGCGCCGGGCTCCGCCTGGAAGGCGTCGATCCGCAAAAGCAGGGCAAGGTCGGGCACCGGTCCGTTTTCGACCGACCCGACATGCGCCAGCCGACCTGCGCCGGCGATGGACCGGATGACCACCGATTGCACCAACGCGGGCACCGCATCCGCCCATTTCGCGTCCGCCAGATATGCGATGGCCAGCGGGTTGGGCTTGATCAGAATGCGGTCGATGTCGATGGCTGCGGGGGCTTCGGGACGCGCCACCACCAGGGTCAGGGACCGGCGCGGGCCCGTGGTCCCGGCCACCGGGGCAAGGTCATAGGTGGGAAGCGCGGGTGCCCCGTTCAGCGCCGTCAACGTGGCGCAGCCGGGAAGGGTGCCGATCAGGCCCAGTGCGACCGCGCGGCGGGTCAGATAGGTCATGCTCATCTGCGATACTCCGGAACGCGCTGTCCCTGCAGCGCCCCGGCGGGGTCGCTCTCGATCCGGCGCAGGAACGCGGTCAGGGCGCGGACGAAGGCGCGTGCCTCGCTTGCCAGCGCGTCGATCTGGGGCAGGGTCGACGTGCCGAAACTGCGTAGCCCGGGCGTGACGGCGGACGCGGCCGATCCGATATCGGACAAGACGGCATCGGCGCGCGCGGTCAGGCCCGGAAGATCGCGGGCGACGACGTCCGCCACCCGGCGAAAATCGCCAAGGGCGGGGCCGACGTCGGTTTCGATCACCCGACCGGCCGCGGCGATGGCGGTTTCGACCGATCCGATCGTCCCGTCCAGACGCTCCAACGTCGGGCCCGCGCGCTCCAGAAGGTTGGTGGCCGCCGCGACGGCCGCGCGGGTTTCGGTGGCAAGGGGGTCGATCTGTTCTGTCGCCTCCGTCAGGCCTTGCGTGATCGCGGAAAGTCCGGTCCGAACCTGCTCAGAGGCCGCGCGCAGGTCGCCCATCGCGGCCGGCAGGTCGTCGCGCAGGGCAGGGGTCAGGGCCGCGACCGTCCCGCTGGCATCGCCGATCAGCGCGGCCCCCTCGCCGGTCGTCAGTGTCGTCACCGCCTCGGCCGCCGCCGCGACGGCAGTCAGGGCGTCGTCCGCCCGCCGGATCAACGGGGCGGTGCCTTCGCCCGCGATCCGCCAGGCGGCAAGCGTCTGGGGCACGTCCGTCGACAGCAAGGTCCCGGTCGCGGCGATAACGGGTTGGGCGGCATTGACGGCCCTGGTCACGGCGACCAGCGCGGTATCGGCGCGGGTCAGCGTGCCGCGGATGTCGCCTTCCAGCGCGGCCACGGTTCCCGCCAGCACGCCGACCTGATCCGCCGCATCCACCAGCCCCGTGGTCAACCCGTCCAAGCCGTCCAATGTCGAATTCAGCTTGCCGGTCGCGGCTTCGGTATTGGCCAGGATGCCGGCGACGCGGGCCTGGGTGCCGGGGCCGGCCAGCAGGCGCAGATCGGCGATCAGCTCCCTGCCTTCGGCCAGCAGACCGGGCACGTCGGTCATCAGCGTCTGCAACCCTGTCCGGCGCGAAGGGATCATCGGCACGTCCCCTGTCCCCCCTTGCAACCTCGCGGCATCGGTCTGTCCACCGATCAATGCGATATAGGATACGCCGGTCACGCCCTGCACGGTCAATTGTGCGACGGTGTCGCTGCGCACCGGCGTCGCCGCGTCCACTTCGATCAGCGCATAGATCAGGGCCGGATTCGCATCGTGCAGGCGCAGCGACACGACCCGCCCGACCGGCAGACCGTTGAACACCACCTCCCCCGACGGCGATAAACCGGAGACGTCGTCGAACAAGATGCCGTATCGTGCCACGTCCCCATCGACGCGCAGCGCCCCAAGCCACAGGAACGCCGCCAGGATCGCGCCGATGCCCAGCAGGGTGAAGGCCCCGATCAGAACGAAATTCGCCTTGATTTCCATCAGCGCTCTCCGGCGGCGGCGCGCCCGCGCGGACCGCTGAAATAATCGTGGACCCAAGGGTGTGGCAACGCGCGCAGCTCTGCGATGGTACCGACGGCCAGCACCTTGCGCTCGGCCAGGACGGCCACGCGGTCGCAGATGGCATGTAGCGTATCCAGGTCGTGGGTCACCAGAAATACCGTCAGGCCAAGCGCATCGCGTAGCTGACCGATCAGGGTATCGAGGGCCGCCGCCCCGATTGGGTCCAGCCCGGCCGTCGGCTCGTCCAGAAAGACGATTTCGGGATCCAGCGCGATGGCCCGCGCGAACCCGGCCCGCTTGCGCATGCCACCCGACAGCTGGGCGGGATGCTTGCCCATCGCGTCCTGCGGCAGACCGACCATGCGGACCTTGATCGCCGCCAGCGTTTCGCGCAGCGCTTGGGGCAGGTCCGTCTGTTCGCGCAGCGGTATCTCCACGTTTTCCCGCACCGTGAGCGAGGAGAAGAGCGCGCCGCCCTGGAACATCACGCCCCAGCGGCGGCGCAATTTGCGGAATGACTGCGGCGTGGTTCCGGTCACGGGCTGGCCCAGCACCTCGATGCGGCCCGCCGCCGGATCCAGCAGACCGATGATCTGGCGCAACAACACCGATTTACCTGTCCCGGAACCGCCGACGACGCCCAGAATTTCCCCCCTGGCGACTTCCAGATCCAGCCCGTCGTGGACGACGTGGTCGCCGAACCGGGTCGTCAGGCCGCGCACGCGGATGATCGGGACATCCGTCATATGCCCACCAGCGCGAAGAAGACCGAGAAGACGGCGTCGGCGACGATCACCAGAAAGATCGCCGTCACGACCGAAGCGGAGGTCAGCCGCCCCAGGCTTTCGGCGTCGCCGCCGACCCGCATCCCGTTGCGGCACCCCACCAGCCCGATGATGAGGGCAAAGACCGGAGCCTTGATCAACCCGACGGCCAGATGCCACGGCCCGGTGCCGTCCGCGACGCGCGCCGCGAACGCCATGGGTGTGATGCCAAGGTCGAGCCATGCCATCGCCGCACCCCCTGCCAGCCCTGCAATGTCCGCCAGGATACCCAGCACCGGAAGCGTCAGGATCAGGGCCAGGATTCGGGGCGCGATCAGCACCGTTTCGGGGTCGAGGCCAAGGGCGCGCAGGGCGTCGACTTCTTCGCGCATCTTCATGGTGCCGATGGCGGCGGTGAAAGCCGAGGCCGAGCGTCCCGCCACGATGATCGCGGTTAGCAGGATGCCCAGTTCCCGCAGGACCGAGATCGCGATCAGGTCGACGACGAAAATCTCCGCGCCGAACTGCTCCAGCTGCGCCGACCCTTGGAAGGCGACGACGACGCCGATCAGGAACGCCATCAGCGTCACGATCGGCACGGCGTCCAGACCCGCGGATTGCATGTGATGCACCAGTGACGTGGCGCGCAGACGTCGCGGCGACAGGGTAAGACGCGCAAGTTCCGCCACGAACCGCCCAAGCGCAGAGATCAGCCCCATACCCTCGCGCCCCAGGTCCCAGGTGGTGTGGCCCAGCGTGGCGACCATCGTCCGAAGCGGACGGCGGACCGCAACTTCGGGCGGGGACGACAGGCTGCGCCGGACCGCGGCGATCAACGCCGTCTGCGCGGGCGTCGCGCCCTGGATCGTAGTCTCGGCCCCGTCGGGACCAAGACTCAGCACGAACCAAGCCCCCGCGGTGTCGAGCCGGGTGATACCGTTCAGAAGGATCCGGCGGACCCCGCCCGACGGCGGTCGGTCCAGCCCTGGCACCGTGCGCAGCGACAGATCGCCCGCGATGTGCAGATCCGTACCGTCCCGGGTGATCGTAACGGTCACGCCCCGGGCTCCGCCGCGATGCGGGTTCCCGCGATACCGTCCAGCATGTCCGCCGCGTCGTCCAACCGCCCGATCACGCCGACGCCGCCAGTGATCCGCGCGAAGGCCGCCGCCGCCTGCACCTTCGGCCCCATGGATCCGTCGGGCAGGTCCATGGCCTCCGCCTCCTCGGGCGTCAGGTGAGGGATGCCGATCGCCTGCGGCGTGCCGAAGCCCTGCATGACGCAGGGCACATCGGTCAGAAGCAGCAACACCTGCGCCTCAAGCCGCTGTGCCAGAAGGGCCGACGACCGATCCTTGTCGACCACCGCTTCCACACCGTGCAGCCGGCCATCCGGCGTCCGCGCGACGGGAATGCCACCGCCGCCGCCGCAGATGACCACGGCCCCGTGATCCAGCAGCAGGCGAACGGCGCGCAGGTCCGGGATGTCGACAGGGCGGGGCGATGGCACGACCCGCCGCCATCCGGTGCCGTCCTTCGCGATGGTCCAGCCTTTGGGGCAAGCCCGCGCGCGGGCCTCGGCCTCCGACCAGGTCGGGCCGACGAACTTGGTGGGGCGCGCAAAGGCCGGGTCCGCCGGGTCCACCAGGATTTGCGTCAAAAGGGTCGCCACGGGTCGGTCGTGGTCCAGCGCGTTCTCCAACTCCCGCTCGATCAGATAGCCGATCATTCCGTCCGTCTCGGCCCCCAAGATATCCAGCGGCCAATCATCGGATTGCATCGCCAGCAGCCCGATCTGCGGGCCGTTGCCATGGGTGACGACAAGGTCGTGCCCGGCCCGCACGATCCGCGCCAGGGCGTCGGCGGCGCGCATGACGTTGGCGCGCTGCGCCTCGGCCGTCAGCGCCTCGCCGCGGCGCAGAAGGGCGTTGCCGCCAAGGGCTGCCACGACAAGCATTGGTCAGCCCCCCAGCGTGGCGACAAGGACCGCCTTGATCGCGTGCATCCGGTTCTCCGCCTGATCGAAGACGATGGAATTTTCGCTCTCGAATACCTCGTCGGACACTTCGATTCCGTCGAGGTGATGGTCGCGGCAAAGCTGCGCGCCGATTTCGGTCTGCGCGTCGTGAAAGGCGGGCAGGCAATGCAGGAACCGCACGTCGTCGCGGCCCGTGCGTTGCAGCATCTCTCTGTCGACGCGGTACGGGCGCAGCCGGTCGATCCGGTCGGGCCAGAGCGATTTATCTTCGCCCATCGAAACCCAGACGTCGGTATAGATGAACCGCGCGCCATTTGCTCCGGCGGACGAATCCTCGGTCAGCAGGATCGATCCGCCGGCGGCGCGGGCGTCCGCCTCCAGCGCGGTCACGATCTGCGTCGATGGCCAAAGGGAGGCGGGCCCGCACAGGCGCATGTCCATCCCCATCCGCACGGCCCCAATTGCCAGGCTGACCGCGACGTTGTTGCCGACATCCCCCAGAAAGCAGACGGAAACACCCTTCAGGTCGGGGCCCGCCACTTCCCTCATGGTCAGCAGATCGGCAAGCGCCTGCGTGGGGTGGAACCGCTGCGTCAGGCCGTTATAGACCGGGACGCCCGCGTGTTCGGCCAGCGTTTCGACGGCGTGGTGATCGTGGCCCCGGAATTCGATCCCGTCATACAGGCGTCCCAGAACGCGGGCCGTGTCCCGGACGCTTTCCTTGCGCCCCATGTGGGTGCCCGTGGGGCCGAGATAGGTGACATGGGCGCCCTGATCGAAGGCGGCGACCTCGAACCCCGCGCGGGTGCGGGTGCTGTCTTTCTCGAAGATCAGGGCGATTTCCTTGCCCGTCAGGCGCGCGACCTCCGTCCCCGATGCCTTGGCGGCCTTCAGGTCGGCGGCAAGACCCAACAGATGCGCGATCTCGGGCGAGGTGAAATCCGCCAGGGTCAGAAGTGAGCGGCCGTGAAGGTTGAAGGACATGTCAGACCTCCGCCGCGTCGCGGGTCAGGGGACACGACAGGCATCTGGGCCCGCCGCGCCCGCGGCCCAGCTCTCCGCCGGGGAAGGTGATGACTTCGACCCCGGCCCGGCGCAGGGCGGTGTTCGTGCGGGTGTTGCGGTCGTAGGCCAGCACGACATTCGGCGCGACGGCCAGGACATTGTTGCCGTCGTCCCATTGCTCCCGCGCGCGGACATAGCGGTCGCCCCCCGTCTCGACGATCCGAAGGCGGGTCTGTCCCAATGCGGCGGCTACAACACCGGCAAAGGGCGCCGGCTCGGGCCGTACGTCCAGCGTACCGGGGGCGGTGCCCGGACGGACACTGTGACAGGCGATGCCGCCGGACACATCGCCATATGTCGTCGCAAGGTCCGGTCCGCACAGGGTGAAGACGGTATCGAGATGCATGGACGCCCGCCCTTTTGGCATGGTGCAGGCGATCACACGCTCCACCTGACCGGCGTCGAACAGGGCGCGCGCCATCTGCCCCACCGCCTGCGGGGCCGTCCGCTCCCCCATGCCGACAAGAATGGTTTGCGGGGTCAGCACCATCAGATCACCGCCCTCCAGCGGCGCGGACCCGGGAACGGGCCAGGGATGGGCGGCTTCGCGAAAGCGCGGGTGATGATCGTGGATCGTGCGCAGGATCGCCGTTTCGTCCGCGCGGACGGGGAAGCGCATCGACCCGCGCAGGACGCCGCCGCCGATCCAGGCGCTGCTGTCGCGGGGGAACATCAGGTTCGGAAGCGGGGCCACCAGCAGGCCGTCCGCCCCAAGGATTGCCGCCGTCAGACCCTTGGCCGGGCCGGGCACCTCCTCGACCGACAGGCCGCCCATCAGCAGATCGGCAAGGGCGTCTGCGGGCAGTTCGCGCGCCCAGGCGCGAACCTCGTCGCGCAGGCCCAGCCCCACGGTGTCGCTTGTGATCCGGGCGTCGATCAGGGCCTTGCGCGCGGGGGCTTTGGCCACCGTCTCGATCAGAAGGTCGCGCAGCTCCACGACCTCGACCCCGCGATACTCCAGCTCGGCGCGGAAAGCGCGGTGATCCGACCGCGCCCGTTCCAGCCACATCACATCGTCGAACAGCATCGCATCGCAGGTCGCCGGCGTCAGACGGGCCTGCGCCGGTCCAGGTTCGCAGACAAGGACGGCGCGCAAACGGCCCGTTTCCGACAGAACGCCGGGCGCGCCGGTCACAGCAACACCCCCAAGGTAAGCGCGCCCATGACGAGAACGATCAAACCTCCAAGAAGAGGAGCCACGAACCGCACCCACCGGTTGAACGGCACCCGGCCAATGGCAAGTGCGCCGACCACCACGGCCGACGTCGGCGTCACCAAGTTCACGATGCCCGAGGCCGATTGGTAGGCCGTCACCGCCAGCGACCGGTCGACGCCCGCAAAGTCGGACGCGGGGGCAAGGATCGGCATGGTCAGGACGGCCAGCCCGGATGTCGAAGGAACCAGGAAGCTGAGCGCCGTCTCGATCCAGAAAAGGACGTTGACATAAACCACCTCCGACACGCCGGTCACCATGCCCTCGGCGGCGTGCAGCAGGGTGTCGGTCATCTTGCCCGCGTCCATCACGACGACGATGCCACGCGCCAGCCCGATGATCAGCGCCACGCCCAGCAGGTCACGCGCGCCGTTTACGAACGCCTCGACGAAGTTCTTTTCGCCGACCCGGCCGGCAAGGCCGATGACGATCGCGGCAGCCAGAAACAACATCGACATCTCGGCCATCCACCAGCCCTGGCTGGCGACGCCCCAGATCATCACCGCAAAGGTCGCGCCGAACAGGGCGAGCACCAGTTTTCGCAGGCCCGTCAGGGAAACGGCGGCTTTTGCGCCGTCGTGGAAGTGCCGCGCATTCGCGTCCCGGCGATCCGCGACCAGCGAACGGGTCGGATCCGCCTTTACGCGCGCCGCATAGCGCATGACCCACCAGGTGCAGATCAGCCATCCCAGGATCAGAATGACGACGCGCAGGCCGATGCCGTCGGTGAAGGCGATGCCCGCCGCATCCGACGCGATCGTGGTGGCGAACGGGTTGATCGTGGACCCCAGGACCCCAACGCCGGCCCCCAGCAGGATGACTGCGACCCCGGTCAGCGCGTCATATCCCGCGGCGATCATCACCGGGATCAGGATCGCGTAGAAGGCCAGCGTTTCCTCGGCCATGCCATAGGTCGTGCCGCCCAAGGCGAACAGCGCCATCAGCACCGGGATCATCCATTTTTCGCGCCCGCGCATCCGGGCCATGGCAGCCGTGATGCCCGCGTCGATGGCGCCGGTCGCGTTCACGACGCCCAGAAATCCGCCGATGATCAGGACGAACAGCGACACGTCGATCGCATTCGCATCATAGCTCTCGGGGTCGTAGAAGCCGGCGATCGGCGCCCGGAGCACGGCCCAGAGGCCCTGCGGCGCGGGATCGACCACCGTATATGTACCCGGCAACGGCACGTCGCGGCCCAGAAGGGCGCTGGCCTGGCGGGTGTATTCGCCAGCCGGCACGAACCAGCTGGCCGCCGCGACCACGATGACCAGACCGAACAGGATCGTGAAGGCCGACGGAAATCGATCGGCAGTCGGGACGGGGTCGGGCGATGCATCGGCCATGGTCGTCTCCTCCGGCGGGGTGGGACTGAACTGCCCCCGGCCGTCATGGGGGGCATTGATGCTTATCAATCGGCGGGTCAGATCCCACAGGTGTCCACGCCGATCAGACGGTAGAGCGGACACATCCGCACGACCGCAGTCACGACGAGGACCGCGCCGACAGCGATCGCACCGTAGGCCCAGAAATCGCTCGACCAGATGGCCGGCAGGTTCAGAAGCGGGGCCACGATCAGGACGAGTCCGATAAGACCCCGTGCGACGCGGTCGGTGGTGCCGATGTTCGGTGTCATGGTATTCTCCTCAGGATGATGTGTCGTCGGTCTGGGCGGCCTTTGCGCCGACCGTCGCGAGGCGTGCGGCTTCGGCCAAATAGTCGTTCATCGCGCGGTGCACGAAGGCCGCGCCAAGCTGTTGGGCTTCCAACGGAGATCGGCAGGTGAAGATCTCGTGCTGTGTCTCCGCGTCATGGGCCAGCCTGTCGGCCACGAACCGAGCCCATTCGCCGTTCATCCGCGTCACGCCTTCCATCCAGGCCGTCGCCATGCGGCTGCCGACCGTCCAGGGCACCGCCGCAGCGGCCATCCCCGCAATCATGGGGTCGCGAACGTCGGACGATGTGTCGGGCGATGTCTTCTTCGTCATATGTCTTCTCCTGCTGCAGGGGCGGGTGTGCGGATTGCACCGTCGCCCGCCGCGACCGCCCGTGC
>NZ_CXSU01000012.1:504020-517883 GCF_001403795.1 Jannaschia donghaensis
AGGAAATTGCAGAACGCCTGGCCCTGCCGCGCGGACCGGGGCATTTGCGCGATGCGGTCTACGGCGGGATTGACGGGGCGGTCACGACATTCGCCATCGTGGCGGGCGTGGCCGGGGCGGGTCTGCCGGTGGGCGTGATCCTGGCGCTGGGCATCGCGAACGTGCTGGCCGACGGGTTTTCCATGGCGGCGGGCAATTATTCGGGCACCAAGGCCGACCGCGACGACCGCGCCCGGCTGTGGGCCCGCGAAGAAATTCACATTGAACAATACCCCGCAGGGGAGTTGGAGGAGCTGCGCCAGATCCTTGCCGCCAAGGGTCTGACCGGCGCAGGGCTGGAGGCTGCGGTCGTCGCCATTTCCGCCGACCGGACCGCCTGGATCGAGACCATGCTGGTCGAGGAATACGGTCTCAACCCGGTCGACCCGGCCCCGTTGCGCGCGGCGGGCGTCACGTTCGTGGCGTTCATCGCGGCCGGTTTCGTCCCCTTGGTGCCGTTTATCTTTCCCATCGAGCAGGCATTCACGGTTTCGGCGATCCTGACATCCCTCACGTTCGCGGCGATCGGCGCGATCAAAAGCCGGTGGTCCCTGTCGCGCTGGTGGGTGTCCGCCGGGGAGACGCTGGCCATCGGCGGCACCGCCGCGATCATCGCCTATCTGGTCTGGTGGCTGTTCGATGTGGGGTAGGTCTTGGCAGATCGGGCGGCTGGCGGGAATCGACCTGCAGGTCGACGCCAGCTGGTTCTTCATCGCGGCGCTGCTGACCTGGTCGCTTGCGGTGGGTGTCTTTCCCGACCTGCTGCCCGGTACCGGACCTGTCGCCCTGATCCTGACGGCGATTGCCGCGATGCTGGGGCTGTTCGCGTCCCTTATCCTGCACGAGCTGTCGCACGCGCTGGTCGCGCGGGCCTACGGCCTTAGGGTGCGGTCGATCACGCTATTCGTGTTCGGGGGCGTGGCAGAACTACAAGCCGAGCCACCGACGCCGGCGGTCGAGGCGCGCGTGGCGCTGGCCGGGCCATTGGCCAGTCTTGCGATCGCAGCCATCGCCTTCGTCGCGTCGTTGCTGCCGGCACCGGTCGGCACGGGCGCAGTGATCTCGGCGATCCTCGGCTATCTTGCGGTGGCGAACATCGTCCTGGCCGTCTTCAACATGCTCCCCGCTTTCCCGCTCGACGGGGGGCGGGTCCTGCGATCCTATTTTTGGGGGCGGTCGGGTGATTTGTCGCGTGCGACACGTCAGGCGGTCGGCGTCGGTAAGTGGATCGCGATTGCGATGATCGCACTGGCGGTTGCGCAGTTTCTGGGCGGGGCCGGGCCGATCGCGTTCTGGCCGATCCTGATCGCCCTGTTCATCCTGGCGGCGGGGCAATCGGCGCGGGCACGAACGGACGTGGTCGATGTCCTGTCCGCCCTGTCCGTCGCGCAGGTCATGCGCCGCGATCCCGTCGTCACACACCCGAAGACAAGTCTTCAGGATGTCGCCGACCGCGCGATGCTGCGACATGGCCTGTCCTATGTGCCTGTCGTCGAGAATGAACGCCCGGTCGGCGAAATTGATCTGGCCACGATGCGGGCAATCGACCGCGACCTGTGGTCGTCCACGCGCGTTAACGACGTGTTCCACCCCTTTGAGGATACCGATCTGATAGGACCCGAGGCCGGTGCCCTGCCGTTGTTCGAGCGGATGATCCGCGAGGGGCGGCGCAAGTTTCCCGTCGTGCGCGGGGGGCGTCTTATCGGCGTGGTGACCCTGTCCGATCTTCTGGCACGGGTGCGCACGGCGCGCGATCTGGCCCCTCAAGACGGATGAGCCGGGCTGGCGAGCGTGGGGCCGATCTGGCAGACTGCCCGCGACCGATCACGGGCGGATCATGGAACAGACACGGGATACGGCGTTGCTGAACGCCCTCATGGACGCCTCGGTCGATGCGATCGTGGTGGCGGACGCGGGGGGGCGCATCCTGCGCATCAACCGCGCGGCCGAGGCGCTGTTCCGCCATCCGGACGGCAGCCTGACGGGACTGCCCCTCGACATTCTGATGCCGCGCGATATGGCCGAGCGTCACCAAGGGTTCGTGCGGACCTATCTTGAGACTGGCGTATCGAACATCATCGGCATCGGTCGCGATCTGATCGGGCAACGCGCGGACGGCACGACCTTTCCACTGCACGTAAGCATCGGTGAGGCCAAGCTTGACCAAGAGACGATCTTCGTCGGCATCATGCACGACCAATCGCGCCGCCGCGCCGCCGAAGAGGCGCTGAACCGGTCCCAACGAATGGATGCGATCGGTCGCATGACGGGTGGTGTGGCCCATGATTTCAACAATCTGCTGACGATCATCGTCGGCAATCTGGAACTGCTGGAAATGGGCGAGACGACCCCGCGCGAGGATGCGCTGATTACCGATGCCCTGTCCGCCGCACAGATGGGGGCCGATCTGACGTCGCGCCTGTTGCTATTCGCCCGCAAGGGAGAGCTCAAGCCGGTGTCGCTGGATCTGGATGATACGATCGAGGATACGCTGCGCCTGCTGCGCCGAACGCTGAGCGCCAATTGCGACGTGGAACATCGGACCCACGGCACCCCCTGGAAGGTGAAGCTGGACCCCGTCCAGCTTCAGACCGCGATCATCAATCTGGCCTTGAACGCGCAGGACGCGATGCCCGATGGCGGTCGCCTGCGCCTGGAGGTCGAGAATATCGAGGTCGATGACGATTACGTCGCGCAGGACACGGGCATCCTGCCAGGGCGCTATGTCCGCCTGTCGGTCAGCGATACCGGCAAGGGCATGACCGCAGATCAGCGTCTGCGCGCGTTGGAGCCGTTCTTCACGACCAAGCCGCCGGGCAAGGGCACGGGGCTGGGCCTGTCGATGGTTTATGGCTACGTGCGGCAGTCGGGCGGGCACCTGACGCTCTATAGCGAGGTGGGCAAAGGCACGGCCGTCTCGATGTATTTTCCCAGAGATCACGGCAGCGTGGCCCTTACCGCGCCCGTGGCGACCCCGTCAAAGCCCTTCGGCAACGGACGGCTGGTTCTGGTGGTCGAAGACGATCCCCTGGTGCGCCGCCTGACGCTGGACCGGATCGCGGCCCTCGGGTTCGAGGTGACGGGCGCGGAGACGGCCGACGAGGCCTGGGCCGTGCTGTCGGGGCGGACGGACATCGCCCTCGTCTTCAGCGATCTGGTCATGCCCGGTGACATGACGGGCGAGGATCTGGCCCGCCGCATTGTCGCCGACCGGCCGGGTCTGCCGGTTCTTCTGACGTCCGGGTTTTCGGGCGGCATGGCCAACCTCGAAGGGATCGACGGCCATCCCCCGCTTTTGCGCAAACCGTATCGGCAGGCGGATCTTGCCCGGGCGATGCGCGACATTCTAAAAACCGCGCCGTAATCTGTCAGGCGTGGCGCTTTGACGGCTCCGCCCGTTGGGTCAGCATGTATCCGACCCCGCGCACCGTCCGGATCAGATCGGGATGGGTCGGGTCCCGCTCGATCTTCTTGCGCAGGCGCGCGACCTGATTGTCGATCGTGCGGTCGGTCGGCGTCCAGTCGGTTCCGTTCGCAAGATCCATCAACCTGTCGCGCGACAGGGCACGGACCGGGTTGTCGACGAAAGCCCGCAGCAGCTTGATGTCCGCCGTCGTCAATTCGCAATCGGCACCGTCGCGCCCGCGCACGACCATGCGATCGAGATCGAGGTGAAGGCCGTCCAGCATCAGGGTCACCCCGGCCTGCGTCGGGGCCTGGGGCTTTGCCGACCGGCGCAGCAGGGCGCGCACGCGGGCCAGCACCTCGCGCACGTGGAAGGGTTTGGCGATGTAATCGTCGGCCCCCAGTTCCAGGCCCACGATCCGGTCGATGACGTCACCCTTGCCGGTAATCATGATGATCGGCACCGTCAGATCGCGCCGGATTTCGCGAGCCAGGTCGAGCCCGTCTTCGCCGCCAAGATTCAGATCCAGCGTCACCAGATCGGGCGTGTGCTGGGTCAGAGCCCGAAGCGCGGATGCCCGATCCGCCGCCTCCACGACTTTGAACCCATCGATTTCCAGCGTGCGGCTCAACAGGGCACGCACCTTTGGATCATCGTCGATGACAAGGATCGTTCCGTTCGCCACGCGCGTATCCTCCGGGGGTGCAGTCCCGCCCGCCTTACGAAATTTCCACCGGATTGACGAGCCTATGAGGGGCGTCCGCGCCGGCGACAATTTGCGACAAAGCGATACATCGGCCCACCACCGTCCGATACAAAACGCCGTCAGATTGACCCCGATCCACGGGAGATATCGAAATGACTGCTCTACGACCTCTATCAAGTCTCTCAACCCCGGCAAAAACCGGTCGGCTGCAACCCGTTCGCAACTTCGCCGCCGGTGCCGCGCTGTTCCGGGAAACCGACCCGGCCCCTTTCGTGTTCCAGATCGTGACCGGCGCGGTGCGTCTGACCCGGCTTCTCGAAACCGGTCGCCGCCAGGTCGTCGCCTTTTCGCATCCCGGCGACATCGTCGGCTTTCCCGACGACGGATTGCATCATTCCGACTGCGAGGCGCTTGGCCCCGTCACCGTACTTGCCCACCGGGCGGGCCTTTTGTCGGACCCGAACACGGACCCGGACGTCCACCGGATGCTGCAAGGTGCGGCGTTGCGTGAAATTCACGGCTTGCAGGACCACCTGCTTCTGATGGCCCGCAAAGGTGCGCGCGGCAAACTCGCGTCGTTTCTCGCCCTTCTCGTCGACCGTCATGCGGCCGTGCGCGCGGGACGGATGACAGTCGACCTGATGATGCCGCGCGCCGACATCGCCGATTATCTGTGCATGTCGATCGAGACGGTCAGCCGGATGATGACCGAGCTGCGGCAGGCGGGCATCATCGCGCTGGACGGGCCGCATCGTCTTGTCGTTCTGGACTGCGCGGCCCTTACCGACGTGGCTGCCGGAGAGTGATGGAATCATGTGCTGCGCGTTCAGTCGTCCCAAACCGTTTCCGCGGGCCAGAACGCCCGGATCGACCGGGGCAGGGCGTGGCGCACCTGACGCAATTCCCCGTCGGATATGCGGTTGGCCAAGGTTGCGAAGACCGCGGCGATATCCTCGCGCCCACGGTAATCGTCGACCCGGCCCAACCTTGCGTTCACCGCATCCTCGAAATGGGCCGCGTCGCGGTCGCCGGTCGGCGTCTTGGCCGGTTGCCAGCCCTCGAAGAACATCCCCCGGACCAGCAGGGGCATCTGCGCCGACAGTTGCGCGATTTCGGTGTGGGGAATGCGGTCGCGCACCTCTGCCAGCACCACGCGCAGCAGGCGCAGCGTTTCCCGGCTGGAGGACCAGTCGAGGCGGTCGCGCAATTCATTGATCCATTCGTGGGTCAGTTGAAGTGTATGATCGAGGACTTCGAGATCCTGTGCCGACATCGTCTTGCTCCGTCTTGGGTCAAGACAATCCTGCCGTCACGTCGAAGCGGGGTCATTGATGGCGGTCAATGCCGCGCCGGGGGTGGCGCGTGATGGTCGGGTCGTCAACGCCCGCGCTTGCGAAACAGGCGCGCGTTGAGCCTGACGAATTGTTCCAGCAAACGGGTTGCAAGCCCAAGGCGGTGTCCCCGAAGATAAAGCGCGCCGATCCCCGCGCCGACGACCGCGCCGGCCATGTCCGCGATGAGGTCCTCCATCGTGTCGGTCAAGCTGGACACCTGCATATTTGTGTCGAATGTCCTGTCGACGACGAACTCGAATATCTCCCAGGTCACGCCAAGGGTGACGGCAACACAGACCGCGATCAGGGCCATCGCCCACAGCGGGGCGGCGAAGCGGTCGCCCTCGAACATCATCAGCACGAAAAGGAAGCCCGCCATGCCAAGTCCCAGCGCGGAGACACCGTGAAGCGCCAGATCCCACCACCAGATCCGCTCGTAGACGTCGAACGCCTCCCCCAGCAGAAGGGACGCGACCAGAAAGCATGCCAGGGCCACGACGAATGGCAGCGGCAGGACGATCTGGACCCGGTGCGACAGGACGACCGGCGCGATCGACAGACCCAGCGACAGCAGCGAGACCGCGGCCAGCGTCGGATGGGAGAGCAGCATCGCGGCCAGCGCCACGAGGGCGAAGGCCATCCACACCCCGACGATGACCCGTCGCCGCAGCCGCGGGTTCAGAAGGCCGGCCTGATCCGATTGGCCAGCTACAACATCCGGAAGGCCGTCGGATTGGACTGGCGGCGCGACCCCGCCCGGACCCTGCGCGTCGCCGGCGGCATCGGGGCCGACGTCATCGCCCTGCAGGAGGCCGACAAGCGCCTTGGCCTGCGGCCCGCCGCCCTGCCGACCGACCTGATCGCGGGTGCCGGGTGGCGGGTCGCGCCCGTCGGCGGGGCTGGTGGACTTGGCTGGCATGGCAACGCCCTTTTGCTGGGGCCCGACGTCCGCCACCTGTGGTCCGAAGGGATCGACCTTCCGGGGTTCGAGCCGCGCGGCGCGCTTCTGACCGGGCTGGAGGTGCGGGGGCGTCCGCTTGTCGTTGCCGCCGTTCATCTAGGCCTCCTGCGCCGTCATCGCCGCGCGCAGCTTGTGCATCTGATGGACCGGCTTGACGGATTGGCTTTGCCGGTGATGATCGCCGGGGATTTCAACGAATGGCACCCCGCCGCCGGGTTGGAGCCGCTGGCCCGCGATTTCGACATCCATGCGCCGGGCCGATCGTTCCATGCCGCGCGCCCCGTCGCCAGTCTTGACCGCATCGCAGTTCCCAAAGGCATCGGCCTTGCGGGGGGTGGCGTCCTGCAATCGGCAGAGGCCCGGCGCGCGTCCGACCACCTGCCGATCTGGGCCGATGTGATGCTGCCCGGATAGGGTCACGCCGAAAACAGCACCGGAATGTCAGTCTCTCGGATCAGCGATCCGGTCGTGGCTCCCAGAAAAAAGGCGTAGGTCCTGGAATGGCCATAAGCCCCCGCCGCGATGACATCGGCCCCGAATTCCCGCGCCGCAGCCAGCAGGGTGTCGGCCACGGATTTTCCGTGTCGCGACCGATGCGACATCGTCACGTCGAAGCCATGGCGCGCGATGGATTTGCTCAGCTCGGTCATGGCGCTGTCGCGCAACTCGTCCTTACCATCCCCGACATGCACGATGCGCACCGTGGCCCCCGGCTCCAATAGCGGCAGAAGGTCGAACGCCGCGCGTGCGGATTCGCGGGTCCCGGCGTGCGCGATGACCGCGTGGCTGCCGATCGTCTCGCCCAATCCGGTTTCGGGCACCAGAAGGACGGGCCGCCCACCGTCGCGTACCACCTGATCCAGGGCGAACCGCTGATCGGGGCGGTCGTAATCGCGATCAGGGCGGGTCATCACCACCATGTCCGCGGTCCGCGCGCTCTCGATCATCCTGTCGGACGCAAGCGCCGTGCCCGTATCGACGGCACGCCATTCGGCCTTGACCCCGATCCGGTCGGTGACGGTCCGGAACACCTTCTCGATGGCCTCTGCCTGTTCGGCCTGCGCCGCGTTGAAGCTGGCATAGGCCGGTGCGGTCATGTGCACCGCGATGCCCGGATAGACGACGATCGCTTCAAAGGTGTGCTGGCCGATCAGATGGGCGTCGAACTTGCGCGCCAGCGTGGCCGAGGCTTCGGACAGAAGCGACGCCGACGACTCGTTCAGAAGGCAGGTCAGAATGGTTCGGATGGTCATGGTGATCTCCTGTCTTGGTATCGCCACGACCTACCTCGGGCCGCATCGCCTGCCATTGACGCCGGTCAAGGCGCGGGCGGTCTGCGTCGGGCACATCCGAACCCGACCCAGCGACTAAGGACACGACGAAGGATGAAAGCCATGACCGCACGACATGCCATTGTCCTATCCCTCGCCCTGTTGATCGGGACGGGTCCCGTCGGGGCGGAGCGGCGGGACGTCGAATTCGGGGGCGACCGCCTGGTGACCGGCGGCCAACTGGAAGAGACGACGGCGGCCGCCCGCGACGTTCTGATATCGGGGGCCCGGATCGTCCTGCGCGGCGATGTGGGCGACGACCTTCTGGCCGCCGCCTTCGACGTCGATGTCGAAGCCGCGACCGGGGGCGACCTGACGGCAGCGGGTGCGCGCGTCCGTCTGGACGGTCGCGCCGGCGGCGACGCGACGCTGACCGGCTTCATCGTCACGCTGGATGATGACGCAGTGGTCGAAGGCAACGCCCGGCTGTTCGCCGCGACGGCCACGCAGCGTGGCGTGGTAGAGGGCTCTCTGCTGCTGGTCGCGGGTGATGCCCGGCTGGAGGGTGTGGTCGGCGGCGACCTTCGGGTCGTGGCTGAAACGCTGACCTTCGGCCCCGATGCGCGGGTGGAAGGACGCCTGACACTCGCGCTGCCGCAAGACGTCGTCGTGCCGGCAGACGTCGCCCCGGCGGGGCGCGTCAGCTATGAATACGTCGACGGCGTTGGCTGGCGCGACTACGACGAGTTGGCGTGGGAGGGTGTGCCCGACCCGCCATCCGCCGCGGCGATCGGGGGCGGTTTCCTGCTGGGCCTTGCGTTTCTTTTGATAACCGGCGGTACGCTTCTGGCGTTGATGCCGCAGCGGGTCGCGTCGATGCGGCGGCTGGCGTTGGCCCGGCCCGGTATCACCGTCCTGATCGGCGCGCTGGGCTTCGCGACCTTGGTCGGATCGATCCCGGTTGCGGCGATGACGGTTGTCGGGCTGCCGCTGGTGCCGCTTGCGATCCTTTTCGTCGTCCTGGGCTGGCTGCTGGGATATCTGCTTGGGGCCTATGTCGTCGCGATGGGGATCGCGCGTGCGCTGGGTCTGGGGGACTTGCCGTCCATTCCAGCGCGACTGGGTGTTCTTGCGGGGGCGATCACAGTCGCGGCGATCCTGAATTTCATCCCCTTCCTTGGCTGGATCCTGAATGTCGCGCTCGTCTTTCTGGGCGTGGGCGCGATGACCGAAGGTGGTCTGCGCGCGGTGATGGCGCGGGTCGGGCCCGACAACGGCATCATGCAACCGGATGAGGAGTGAGACGATGCAGGAAGTGACCATCCCCCCGGAGGCCCTGCGCACGCTGCTGGAGCAGTTGCGCAACCTCGAAATCGAGGTCGAGAACGACAGCCCCGTGGGCGATATGCGTTGGGCCGAATTGCGCGCGGAAATCGAGGGGCTAAACCGCGATCAGCAGCATGAATTGGTTGCCCTGATGTGGATCGGGCGGGAGGATTTCGACGAAATGGACTGGGCCGAAGCGGTCGCGTTGGCCGCCGAACGCCACGTGGGCCCGACCTTCGATTATTTGCTGGCCCACCCCCTTGCGTCCGAACAGATCGCCGCCGGCCTGGAGGAGATCGGCCACGCCCATCTGCTGCTGGATGGGGAGTACTGAGCGCGGGCATGATCCCGTCGCCGGGCATCTGGCCGCTGGCGATGCTGTGGCTCGGCTTTGCGGTCGCGGCCGGCGGTATCTGGGTGGCGGGCGGGGCCTTGGCACGGGCGGCCGATCGCATCGCCGACCGATACAGCCTGGCAAAGTCGCTCGTGGGTCTGCTGTTTCTGTCGGTGGTGACATCGCTCCCCGAGATCGTCACGACCTTCGCAGGCGCGGTGCGCAACCAGCCCGACCTGGTCCTGGGCAATCTGTTCGGGGGCGTGGCGCTGCAGACGACGATCCTGGCGGTCGCCGACCTTTGGGCGCGGGGGGCGATCACACGGTATCCGCGCCGCGCCAATCACGTGCTGGAATGTGCGATCCTCATCGGTCTGCTGTCCCTTGTCCTGATCGCCATCCTGTCGGGGGAACCGGCGCAGGTCGGCTGGGTCGGGATCGGGGCATTGGTCGCAGGCCTGGCTTACGGCGCGGGGATCGCCAGGCTGCGCCGGTATGATCGGGCGGGCGACTGGGTTCCCGTCGATCTGCCGGACGTGCCGTCGCGCGACCGGCAGATCCGCGAAGACCTGCGGCCCCGACGCCTGTTCGCGACGGTCGCGGTCTGCGCCGTCGTGATCCTGGTCCTCGGTCTGATGCTGATGGCCATCGCGCCACCGCTGGCCGCGCGGTTGGGCATCGGAACCGGCCTTCTGGGCGTCACGCTCCTGGCGGCGGTCACATCCCTGCCGGAACTGACGACCACCATCGCTGCCGTGCGGCTGGGCGCGCATGGCCTGGCGATATCCAACGTCTTCGGATCGAACCTGATCATGATGGGCCTGCTGCTGCCGGCCGACATCCTTTACCGTCCGGCTCCGATCCTGCGCGATGCGGAGGCGATTGCGCCGCTGTCGATCGTATTCGGCATCCTGGTGACCTTGATCTATCTGATCGGTCTGACGGCGCGGCGCAAACCGCAGATCGGTCGTCTGGGCATCGATTCCGTCGCGGTTGTGGCCTGCTATGTCCTGAGCCTCGCGGTTTACTTCGCGGCTCGGTAGGCACGCCATTCCTTGACCACCTCGGGCACCACGATCAGCGGCAGGGCCAGGGCACCGATCGCCAGCCAGATGTCGCGGGTCAGCGGAACCGTATGCAGCACCGTCTGAAGGATCGGCAGGTGCAGCGCCGCCAATTGCGCCGCAAGCGTCGCGGCCAGGGCCGCCCAGAGCCACGGGTTCGACAGCCATCCAATCCGCCGGTTGGACGTGCGAAGGGAGCGGAAGGCGAAGACCGACGCCTTCTCGAAGACCACCATCGCCGTGAAAGCCGCACTGCGCGCAAGATCCGCATCGACGGACACCAGCCAGAAGAACACGCTCAGGCTGGCCCCGCCGGTATAACAGCCGAAACCGACGATAAGCATCACGCCCCGCAGGTCCAGGATCGGGGCCACCGGGTCGCGCGGCGCGCGGCGCATCTGATCGGGCTCCGCCTTTTCCAGACCCAGGGCAAGGGCGGTGACGCCGTCGGTCACCAGGTTCATCCAAAGGATCTGGATCGGCAGGAAGATCAACGCGCCGCCAAGCGCAAGCGCGCCGGTGATCGCCACGACCTCCCCGGCGTTCGACGCCAGAAGGTAGCGAACGAATTTGGCCACGTTGGCAAACTGCCGTCGGCCTTCGGCGATGGCGGCGACGATGGTGGCGAAATTGTCATCCAGAAGCACGACGTCCGCCGCTTCGCGCGCAACGTCGGTGCCGCGCCTGCCCATCGCGATCCCGATGTCCGCCCGGCGCAGGGCGGGCGCATCGTTCACCCCGTCGCCCGTCATCGCGACGATGCGCCCCTGCCGCTGCAGCGCGTCGACGATCCGCATCTTGTGGGCCGGGCGCGCGCGGGCGAACTGCGCCCCGTTTCGCAGGGCGGCGTCCAAGGCTGCGTCGTCCATATCCTCCAGCTCTGCGCCGGTCATGATGTCGCCCGACATGCCCAGATCGTCGGCGATGGCACGGGCGGTCACCGCACCGTCCCCGGTGATCATGAGGGGCTGGACGCCCGCCGCGACGGCGCGTGCCACGGCGGCGCGCACTTCGGGGCGCGGGGGGTCGATCAGACCGGCCAGGCCATGCAGCGTCAGGTCTGTCTCCGACAAATCGTCCCCGTCCTCCACGCGGGAGGCAAGGGCGATGACCCGCAGGCCCCGCGCGGCCATTGCGTCGGCGGCCGCGTTTGCCTGCCGACGCCGCTCCTGCGTCATTGCCGCGTCGGGGTCGCCCAGCGCGGAGCTGGCCGCGATGACCACCTCCGGGGCGCCCTTGACCAGCAGCAGACGCCAGTCTGACCCCTGCGCCAGAACCGACATCATCTTGCGGTCGCTGTCGAAGGGTCGTTCGGCCAGGCGCAGACCCGGGTCGTCGACCTCTCCTTTCAGCGCCATCGAAAGCAGGGCCGCTTCGGTCGGGTCGCCCGTCATCGCCCATCCGTCGTCCGTGGGCCGCAGCGCGGCGTCGTTGCACAGGCGCGCGACGCGCAGCGCGGCGACCGGCACCGATCCGTCCCCGGTGATCGCACCCTCTGGGGCATAACCCGTGCCGCTGATCCGAAAGTCGCCCCCGGGCGTCCAGAGCGTGACGGCAGTCATCACATTTTCCGTCAGCGTGCCCGTCTTGTCGGTGCAGATGACCGACGCCGCCCCAAGCGTCTCGACCGCCTGCAACCGGCGGACCAGCGCGTGACGGCGCACCATTGCACCGGCCCCCAGGGCCAGCGTGATGGTGACGACCGCCGGCAGACCTTCGGGCACCATGCTGACCGATAACGACAGGGCGACCATCACCATTTCGCTGAAAGGTCTGCCGGCCCAGACCCCGAAACCAAGAACCCCGAAGGCAAGCGCCACCGCCACGAGGGCGATGACTTTTGCCAAACCGCCAAGGCTGCGCTGCAGCGCCGTCTGACCGCGGTCGACGGCGGCGGTCATTGCGCTGATGCGGCCGAATTCCGTCGCGCCTCCGGTCGCCTTCACCACGCCCTCGGCCCGACCCGCGACCAGAATGGTGGAGGCGTGCAGCGTGTCGCCCGCCCGCCGCGCCACCGGCAGGCTCTCTCCGGTCAGGACGCTTTCGTCCAAGGTGACGTCCGTCCCGGTCGCAACCACCAGATCGGCCGGAACGCGGTCGCCGGCAGTCAGGATCACGACATCGCCCGGCACCACATCCTCGGTCGGGATGCGGCGCACCACATTGTCCCGCCGGACGGTCGTTTCCGTCACCATCAGATCGCGCAAGGCCTCCAACGTGCGTTCCGCCCGCCATTCCTGAACGAAGCCCAGAAGGCCGTTCAAAACGACGACCACAGCGACGGCCGCGGCGTCGATCAGCTGGCCCAGCGCCATCGCCACTCCGGCTGCCGCGATCAGCAGGATGACCAGCGGGCTGACGAACTGCCGCGCCAGCAGGCGCAGCGGATGGGCACCGGGCGTGTGGGGCAGGCGGTTCGGTCCAACGCTCGACAGACGGGATGCCGCGTCCGCCTCCGACAGACCGGTGGAAGATTGGGGCGGGACGGGCTGGGGTTTCATCTGCCGGACTCCGGTCGGGGGGCGCGACCGATGTGCCATCCTTTGCCGCCGCGCAGATTGATCGGCGTCAACGCGCGGCGGCCCCTTCCTGTCCAGACAGACGGCATCCCCGATACAGGAGTCTCCGATGGAAAAGACCATGAAAGCCGCCGTCGTTACCGACCTGGGCAAGCCGCTCGAAATCAGGGAGGTGCCGGTGCCGCAGATCGGCCCGGGGCAGGTCCTGAAGCGGGTCCGCGCCTCGGGCGTCTGTCACACCGACCTTCACGCCGCCGAAGGCGACTGGCCGGTGCAGCCCGGCACCCCCTTCATTCCGGGGCACGAAGGTGTGGGCGAAGTGGCGCGCTTGGGCGCGAGCGTCACCCACCTGAAGGAAGGGGACCGCGTCGGCGTGCCCTGGCTGCACACGGCCTGCGGGCGATGCGCGCATTGCGTCGGCGGATGGGAAACGCTGTGCAACGACCAGCAGATGACGGGCTATACCGTGGACGGGGCCTATGCCGACTACGTCGCCGCCGACGCGAATTACGTCGGGACCATTCCCGGCCCCATGGACTGGGGGGCGGCATCGCCAGTGCTTTGCGCCGGTGTGACCGTGTACAAGGGCCTCAAGGAGACGGAGGTGCGCCCCGGCCAATGGGTCGCCATCGTCGGGATCGGCGGGCTGGGCCACATGGCGGTGCAATACGCCAAGGCCATGGGCATGCACGTCGTCGCCATCGACGTGGCCCCCGACAAGTTGGCCCTTGCGCGCGACCTTGGGGCCGATGCGGTCATCAATGCCGCCACGACCGATCCGGTGGCCGAAGTCGCATCGACCCTTGGCGGGGTGCACGGTGCGCTGGTCACCGCGCCGTCGCGCCCGGCCTTTGCACAGGCGGTCGGCATGCTGCGCAAGCACGGAACGTTGTCCCTGGTCGG
>NZ_CXSU01000012.1:518003-543592 GCF_001403795.1 Jannaschia donghaensis
GCCTGGGGGGAGCTTGACGACATCAACGCGATATTCGACCGCATGCGCAACGGGACGATCGAAGGCCGCATCGTCCTGCAAATCTGAGGCGCGGCGCGGTGCGCGGTGCCGCCCCACAGACCCGCGCGGTGTCGTCAATCCTGAAGGATCTTTCGGCCCGCAACGGGGAAAGGGCAGACGTGCGTCTGGCCGACGTCGCGGCCCTGCTGGGCAGTCGCGTCCACGGGGCGGCGATCCTGATCCTGGCGCTGCCCGAAACCATTCCCGCGCCGGTCCCCGGTCTTTCCAGCCTGCTTGGCGTCCCGCTTTTGATCGTTTCGCTGCACCTTGCGATCTTCGGTGAACGGGGCGGGCTGCCGGCGCGGGTCGCGGGGATGCCCGTTCCGGGTCGGCTGCTGTCTGTCCTGGCCCGCTACGGCAGCCCGGTGCTGCGCCGGATCGAAGCGGTCAGCTATCCGCGTTTGGCCCGCGTCGTCCGGCGGGAACGGGCGATCGGCTGGCTCTGCGCGTTCTGGTCGCTGGTGCTATGGTTTCCCATTCCGTTCCTGAATGGTCCCCCGGCCACGTTGTTGGTGCTTTTGTCCTGGGGCCTGGTTCAGCGCGATGGCGCGGTGATCCTTGTCGGGGCTGCGGGGTCAATCGCCCTGATCGTGATCACGGTTTTTCTTGGTGATATCGCCGTCGACATCCTGCGATCCTTGATCGCGACCGACGGGTGACGCGGCCGATTTGATGGCCGTCAATGCGACGCCCGAGGGCGCGTGTCCTGATGCCCGCGACCACGCGAACAGCAGGAGAGAGATCATGGCCAAAGGTATCTGCGACATCTGTCACGTCCGCCCCGCGACCGTCCGCGCGGAGGTCGTGGAGGACGGACACCGCCGGACGATGGAGTTATGCGACAGCGACTATCGCCGCCTTCTGGCGCGGCAGGGGCGCGGGTCTTCCCCGCTCGAAGCGTTGTTCGGGCGCGGCGGGGCGGCCTTGGGTGGGTTTTCGGGCGGCGACGGGGCGTCGCCTTTGCCGCGGACCGAACCGCGCGCGGAACGGATGACCGATCGGCTCAGCGCCAAGGCCACGGATCTGCTGCAGGCCGCCGCCATGCTGGCGGCCGACCGGGGCCGTCGGGATGTCGACACCGAGCATCTGCTTCTGGCCCTGCTCGACAGCGATGCGGTTGCTGCCGTTCTGGATACCTTCAAACTGTCGCTCGACGATCTGCGCGACCAGATCGAGACGGCGGCCCCGCGCGGGGAGGAGGCCGCAAGCGACCGGGAGGTGTCGATCACGCCGCGCCTGAAGGATGCGTTGGGTCGGGCCTTTGCCGCCGCGTCGGAAATGGGTCACGGGTACGTGGGGCCCGAACATCTGTTGATCGGACTGGCCGAGGAAGGTGAAGGTCTGGCGTCCGACATTCTGCGCCGCGACGGTCTGACGCCGCAGGCCCTGCGCCAGAAAGTCGTGCAGGGGGCCGGGCAGGGCGAAGACGGCGCGGCCAAACCGGCGTCGGCGACCCCCGCACTCGACAAGGTGTCCCGCGACCTGACGCAGGCCGCGCGGGACGGCAAGCTCGACCCCGTCATCGGCCGGGCGGAGGAGATCGAGACGACGATCGAGATTCTGGCCCGCCGCCGCAAGAACAATCCCGTCCTGATCGGCGATCCCGGCGTGGGCAAGACCGCCATCGTCGAAGGCCTGGCGCAGCGCATCGTGGCCGGCGAAGTCCCCGAGACTTTGGCCGGCAAGCGTCTGGTGGAATTGAACATCAACTCCCTCGTCGCCGGGGCCAAATATCGCGGCGAATTCGAGGAACGGGTTCAGGACATCCTGAAAGAGGTGGTCGCGCAAAAGGATCACATGATCCTGTTCATCGACGAATTGCATACGATGATGGGGGCCGGGCAGGGCGGCGGTGAAGGCGGTCTGGACCTGGCCAATACCTTCAAGCCGGCCATGGCGCGCGGCGAGATGAACCTGATCGGGGCGACGACCCTGAACGAATATCAAAAGCATATCGAAAAGGACGCCGCGCTGGAGCGACGCTTCCAACCGGTTCAGGTGGACGAGCCGACGGTCGCCCAGACGATCATGATCCTGCATGGTCTGCGCGACACCTTCGAGGCGCATCACAAGGTGTCGATCACCGATCCGGCCATCGATGCGGCCGCCGAGTTGTCGGACCGGTATGTTACCGGGCGCTTCCTGCCCGACAAGGCCATCGACCTGATCGATCAGGCCTGTGCCCGGGTCAAGTTGCGCGCGACGGCGCGCCCTGTCGAAATGCACGAGGCAGAGACCGAGCTGCGCCAGCTCAAGCGCGAACAGGATTATGCCGCCAGCCGCCGCGATTTCGACAAGGCCGCCGATCTGGGCAAACGGATCGAGGCGAAAACAGCCGAAATGGCCGAAGTTTCCGAAGCCTGGACCCGCGCACGCGCGTCCGGCAGCTCCGAAGTGGGGGCGGCGGATGTCGCGGAGGTCGTCGCGCGCCTGACCGGCATCCCGGTGGCCGACCTGACCGCCCAGGAGAAGGAGAAACTGCTGCACCTCGAAGATCGGCTCCACGCTCGCGTCATCGGTCAGGACGCCGCCGTCACAGCCGTCGCCGATGCGATCCGCCTGGCGCGCGCGGGGCTGAGCGAAGGGGGGCGCCCGATCGCGACCTTCCTGTTTCTGGGACCGACCGGCGTCGGCAAGACCGAACTTGCCAAGGCGCTGGCCGAGGCTGTCTTCGGGGCCGAGGATGCGATCATCCGTCTGGACATGTCGGAATACGCCGAACGGCACACCGTCGCCCGCCTGATCGGCGCGCCACCCGGATATGTCGGATACGGCGAAGGCGGACAACTGACCGAGAAAGTGCGCCGCAAACCCCATTCGGTGATCCTGCTGGACGAATTGGAAAAGGCCCATGGCGACGTCTACAACATTCTGCTGCAGGTCTTCGACGACGGTCGGCTAACCGACGGCAAGGGCCGTGTGGTGGATTTCACGAACACCGTCATCATCGCCACTTCGAACCTTGGCGGGGACGTCATCCAGCGCGATCTGGCCATTCGCGGCAGCGAGGATCACGATGCCAAACGCCTGCGCGCCGACCTGATGGAGGTTTTGCGGGGGCACTTCCGACCCGAATTCATCAACCGGATCGACGAAGTCGTCGTGTTCCAAGCCCTTGACCGCGAAGAGATCGGACAGATCGTGGATCTGCAACTTGCCCGCGTGGCGCGGGCCGCGTCCGGGCAGGGCATCGATCTGAGCTTCGACGACGGGATCAAGACATTCCTGACCGAAGAAGGCTACCGCCCCGAATTCGGTGCGCGGGAGTTGCGCCGCCTGATCCGCAGCAAGATCGAGACGGCGCTGTCGAAGGACATCCTTGCCGGTCGGATCGTGGACGGCGATGCGATCACCGCGTGTTGGGACGACGGGACAGAGGCGGTCCGGTTCGAGGTTGCCCCGAAGGACGAAAGCGACCGTCCCGCCGCCTGACGGCGGTCATCGCAGGCTGAACAACGCCAGCCCGACCACCAGCAGCATCGACAGGGCCATGGCCACGTTGATGCCGCGCTGGACTCGCCCGCTCAGGTCCAGCCTGCGCAGCCAGATGCCCAGACCCAGCCAGGCGAAATGCAGCGGCAGCCAGATCGCGTTCATGATGAGCAGCTTCACCCCCGCCTCCAGCAGCGGCGCGTCGGGCAGGAAGCCGAAGCCCGCGAACATGGCGGTGTTCACGGCATAGGCCTTGGGATTGATGGCCTGCAGCGCCAGGCCGTCGCGGATGCCGGGTTCGCGCACCGCGGGGATGATCGCGATTTTTGCACCGGCAGTGGCGATGCGCAGGGCCAGATAGAGCAGGTAGCCGGTGGAGGCGAGAAACAGCGCGACGCGCAACGGCTCCCACGCCAAAAGCAGGGCGGCCACACCCGAAATGACGCCCAGCGCCACGATGTTCGTCCCGATGAACAGGCCCATCACATAGCGCACGCCCGCCCGCGCCCCGAAAGCGGAGCCGACGCCGGCCGTCGACAGAACGCCGGGACCGGGTGTGACGATCAGGAAGAAAACGGCGGCGGCGAAGGTCAGCACATCAGCCCCTCCGGTTCACGCGTTCCCGCCACCAGATCAGCAGACCCGCAGCGGCAATGACCGCGGCCCCCGTCACCGTCATCGCATCGGGCACGGTGCCGAAGACGAGGTAGCCGCTGATGGCGAGGTAGATCAGAAAGGAATAGCTGAACGGCATCAGCACACTGGCTTCGGCATAGCCGTGCGCCTGGCCGAAGAAATGGTGACCGGCCCAGGCGAAGCAGCCGATCGCAAACAAAAGCGCCCAGTCGAGCGACGTCTGAGGGCTGTCCCAGACCAACAGGGCGATAGGGGCCAGCACGACCGTGCCCACCAATCCCACATAAAGTTGCATCGTGCGCGGCGCCGCGACCCCGGCCATCCGCCGCGTCATGATGGAGAATAGCGCCAGCGCCGTCGCCGCCGTCAGGCTGAGGATCGCGGCCCAGTGAAATTCCGCCGACCACGGGCGCACCACGATCAAAACACCGACGAACCCCAGCAGGATCGCGCCCCAGCGCCACGGGCCGACCCGTTCGCCCAGCAGCGGGACCGACAGGGCGGAGACCAGGATCGGGGAGGAGAACATGATCGCCGCCACCATCGTCAAGTCCAGATATTTGAGAGCAAGGAAATTGGTCGTCGTCGACACCAGCAACAGCGCCCCGCGTCCCAGCATCGCCAACGCCTGCGCGCGCGGCGCGGTCCAGCCGGAGTGGTCCGACGACGTCACCATCGGCCCCGTAGACAGCGCCAGGTGGACGCCGAAGCGCATGAACGCCAGTTGCATCGCGGGGATGCCGGCAAGGCCCAGCCATTTCACGGACGTGTCCGTGCACGCGAACAGCGCATAGGCCAGCAGCATCAGCACGATGCCGCGCCCCACGTTATCTTCGCGAGCGCGGGCAAGGTGGCTGACCGGGGCGGGCACCGTCACTATGCGCGACCCGGGCCCACGTCAGCCCTTGAACCGTTCGGCATAGAAGTCGACCATCTGGCCGACCATGTGGTCGCCGCGCCCCTGTTCGACGGCTTCGGTCATCGCCGCGTCGGCGCATTTCGACATCATCGTGGCTGCGTTCAGGTCCTGTGCCATGCGACCGTAGTATCCGACGTCCTTGGCTGCGTTGCGGATCGAGAAGGCCAGCTTCGATGCGTCGCCGTCGATGCCGTAGGCCGATACGAAATCCATCATGCCCGAATGGAGCGGCCCCGCCGACATCACATCATAAAGCGCCTTGCGTTCCACCCCCGCGCTGTCGGCCATGGCCAGGGCTTCGGCGACGGCGTTGGCCATGGTCATACCGACGAAGTTGTTGATCAGCTTGATCGTGTGCCCGTTGCCAAGATCGCCCAAATGGAAGACGTTTTCGCCTAGATCGTCCAGCAGGGGGCGCACCTTGTCAAAGGCGGCCTTGTCGCCCGCGCACATGATGTTGAGCTGTCCATCCAACGCGTGCGACGGTGTGCGCCCCAGCGGTGCATCCAGATAGGTCCCGCCCGCTTGCGCAACCTCCGACCCCAACGCCTTGGTAGAGCCGGGGAGGGAGGTCCCGAAATCGACAACGATCTTGCCGCGCGACAGGCCCGCGATCACCCCGTCGCTGCCGCGCATGCGGCCTTCCACGTGGTCGGACGTGCCCATGCACAGCATCACGACGTCCGCCGCCTCGGCCACCGCGCGGGCCGATGCCGCCTCCGCCGCACCCCGCGACAGCGCCGCGTCAAGTCCGGTTCGGTCGGTGTTGCCCAGGACCGTCAGATCGTGGCCCTTGTCCAGAAGCCGCTGCACCATCGCCGACCCCATCAGGCCCAGCCCGATAAATCCGATTTTCGCCATGTCTTATCCTTCCGTTGTCGCAAAGGACCGCGCATGCAGCCCTTTCTGAATGTCATAGATCGTCTTGCCGATGGGCGACGCGGGCAGCGGCACATCCGCCAGGCGCGGGCGGCGCGACACATCGCGCAGCATTCGCGCATCGCAATCGGCCCGGTCCGAAAATTTCGTCATCGACTCCATGATCGGCCAGGCATCCGCCGCCATCATCTCGTAGAACAGGATGCGCCGCGATTTCGGAGAGGTGTCGAGGGCCGACCCATGCACGATCCGACCGTGATGCAGGCTGATCGATCCGGCCGGCCCCATCAGCGGCACCGCGTCGGCCATGTAGAAGCCGTCGCGGTCATAGGCGTCCTTCTGGCCCTGGGTCAGCACATCCATGTCTTCACCCCGGTCTCAGCATGTCGAGTTTCGGCAATGTCGCGGCCCGGTCGGGCGCAATGCCGGTATAGGCCGCAAAACTTTCAAGCGCCATGAAGCGGAACAGATCGAACCCGGTCAGCACCGCCAGACCCGCCGCGCGGGCATCGTTCAAAAACCGCGTGGCGGTCGGCGTATAGACCGCGTCGAAGGCCCAGGCCTGCCGGTCCAACAGCGTCGCATCAAAGGGCGTTCCGCCATGAGGGGCCATACCCACGGGGGTGCAATTGGCCAGACCTTCGGCATCGGCGATGACCTCTGCCGCATCTGACCCGTCCACGGCAATTGCGCCGGTTCGGGCGGCAAGGTCGCGCGCGGCATCCATGTTCCTGTCCCAGACGTGAACGGGGCCTGCGCCCAGAGAGATCAGCGCGGGTACGATGGCCCGCGCCACGCCACCGGCCCCGGCCACGGCGACCGACCCCGGCGGCCGGTCCAGCACATGCGTAAAGGCAGCCAGAAACCCGGTGTAGTCGGTATTGTGCCCCGCCAACGGTGAAAAGGTCAGCGTATTCGACGCGCCCAGCGTCTCGGTGCCGGGCACCATCGTGTCGCCGGCCCAATCGGCGGCCAAGGTCTTCCAGGGGTGGGTCACCGTCACGCCGGTCCAGCCGTCGTGGCGCAGGATGTCGACCTGTGCATCGAAGTCGAAATCGGCCATGTCCAGTGTGTCGATGGCGGTGAACGTCAGGTCGATGCCGTGGTCGGCGCACATGATGCCAAGGGCGCGCGACAGGCGGGACGCGCCGATGTTTTCGCCGATCAAGCCGCAGGTCAGCGTCTTCAACGCCCTGCCGCGGGGGCCAGCCCCCGCACCCCCGAAGTATTTTCGGCCAGAAGACGCATCAGGCAAGACCCGCCGTCGCTTCGATCTGCAGGATCACATCCAGGGTCCGGCGTGCGCTGGCCGCATCGACGATGGGGTCGGCCCGGCCCGCGATGACATCGGCGAAATGCTCCAGCTGTCGAACCAGGGGAACGCCGTCGTCGACCTGCGTGTCCGACGGGTGCGGCGCCTCGTTCCAATGGGTTGCGCCGGACCAGACGCGCAGACTGGGAAACTCCACACCCCCCAAGGTGCCGGCGATGCGCAAACTGTCCTGTGCGGTGTGCGGGATATGCGGGCTTTCTCCGGTTCCGGCCTCGAACCCCCAGGGCGTGGGCGTCGTATCGGCATAAGTCAGCGTTGCCGTGACGCCCCCGTCGAACCGGAGGACCGCGCCGCCGGATTCGGGCCGCGCCGCGCCCCGGACCGCGTTGGAGGCGAGGCCGACCACGTCCGTCACCTCTCCGAACAACCAGCGGAGCGTGTCGACGTCGTGGATCAGGTTCTGCTTGATCGGCGCGCCGTCGATGCCCGCGCGCCAGTCCACGTCGAAGTAATCGTCCGGTTTGCGCATCAGCCACAGCAGCGATGCGGCGACCGGCACACCGATCCGACCCGAGGTGACGACCTCATGCAGCTTGGCGACGCGCGGATGGTGTCGTCGGTGATGGCCGACCAGGATATTCACCCCCGACCCTCGGGCCGCCGCGATCATCGCATCCGCATTGCTCAGCGTGTCAGCGACCGGCTTTTCCACCAGCACGTGCCAGCCGCGGCGTACGGCGTCGATCGTCAGGGGGGCATGGCTGGCCGTGGGCGTCGCAATCACCACACCGTCGACCGGAACGTCGACGTCGTCGAAGGACGCGAAGCCGGGGGCGGTGGCATGAGCGCGCCGCGCCGGGTCTGGATCGACGATGCCGGCCAGGGTGAGGTCGGGGTGCGCGTCGATATGGGCCAGATGCCGTTCGCCGATCAGGCCGGTTCCGGCCAGCAGAAGCCGGGTCACATGACCGCCCCGATCTGCCAGGGTACGAATTCGTAATCGCCCAGGCCCTGCGCTTCGGATTTCGACACCTCGCCCGACGCGACGCGCAGCCACATCTCGTAAATCTCCCGCCCCTTTGCCTCGACGGAGGTGCCGCCCGACAAGATGTCGCCGGCGTTGATGTCCATATCCTCGGGCATTCGGTCGAACAGCGTCTGGTTCGATGCGACCTTGATCGTCGGCGCGGGTTTGGATCCGAACGCAGAACCGCGCCCGGTGGTGAAACACACCAGCTGGCACCCGCCCGCGATCTGGCCCGTCACGCTGGCTGGGTCGTAACCGGGGCTGTCCATGAAGGTGAAGCCGGGCACGGTTACCGCTTCGGCGTATTTGTAGACGGCCGTCAGCGGCGTCGTCCCACCCTTGGCCGCCGCGCCCAGCGACTTTTCGAGGATGGTGGTCAACCCGCCCTTCTTGTTGCCGGGCGAGGGATTGTTGTCCATGGATCCGCGATTGCGCGCGGTGTAATCCTTCCACCACTCGACCAAGCCGATCAGGCGGTCGCCCGTGGCGCGGTCGGCGGCGCGGCGGGTCAGCAAATGCTCGGCCCCGTAGATCTCGGGCGTTTCCGCAAGGACACCGGTACCGCCCTGCGCGACCAGAAGATCGCAGGCGTGACCCACCGCCGGGTTCGCCGTGATCCCGGACCAGGCGTCCGATCCGCCACATTGGAGCGCCACCTTCAACCCGGACGCGGGGCAGGGGGTGCGGACGGCCCGGTTGGCGATGGGCAGCATGGCCCGGACTTTGTCTATGCCCGCCTCGACCGTGCGGCGCAGGCCCGCGACGCTTTGAATGTTCATGGTCTGGAATGTCGGGCCCTGTTTCAGGCCCCACGCCTCCAACAGCCAGTCGATCTGATTGATCTCGCACCCCAGCCCGACCATCAAAACGGCCGCGTGATTTGGATGTTTGGCATAGCCCCACATGACCCGTTGCAGCGCCTCGAACCCGTCTCCGTCGTCGGCCATGCCGCACCCCGTCCCGTGGACGAAGGCCGCGACGCCGTCGACGTTCGGATAGGCGGCCAACGCCTCGGGGCCGAAGGCATCGGCGATGCGCCGCGCCGCCGTGGCGGAGCAATTCACCGACGTGACGATGGCGATGTAATTGCGGGTGCCGACGGTGCCGTTGTCGCGGCGGAAGCCCTGAAACATGTCGCCGGTCGCGGGCGTCGCCGGTTGCAGGTCGGTTCCGAACTCATAGGCGACGTCCGTGGCGGCGAAGGCGCAGTTCTGGGTGTGCACATGGTCCCCCGGAGCGATGGCCGCGCTGGCGTAGCCGATAATCTGGCCATATTTGCGCACCGGCTGACCCCTGTCGATCGCGCGCGTGGCGATCTTGTGGCCCGATGGGATCAGGGCCGCCGCCGCGACATCCTCCACCTGCGTTCCCGCCTCTAGGGTGCGGGTTGCGGTGACGACATTGTCGGCGGGCGAAAGGCGGATCGTCAGTGTCATGGCGCGGGGATCCAGAAGGTTGGGTTGGGGCCAGCGCGGTGGGGCGCGGCCCCCTAGTCCAGCAGCAGTTCGATGATCGGCGGATAGATCAGCAGGACCGAAAGCGCACATAGCTGGATGCAGATGAACGGCAGGAAGCCCTTGAAGATATCCGTCAGGCTGATGTGTGGCGGGGCGACCGACTTGAGGTAGAACGCCGCCGGGCCGAAGGGCGGTGACAGAAAACTGACCTGCATGTTCATGCAAAACAGCACCCCGAACCAGACGGCCAGATATTTGGGCTGCAATTCCCCCAGGATCCCGATCTCTTCGATCGGCAGACGCTGCACGATGGGCAGGAAGACGGGAATGATCAGCAAAACGATCCCGACCCAATCCATGAAGGCCCCCATGAACAGCAGGATCAGCATCATCGTCAGAAGGATGCCCATCGTCGGCAGGTCCGCACTGGTGATCAGGTTGGCGACATATGTCGGGCCGCCCGCGATGGTATAGGCGCCGGCCAGCGTCGCCGCACCGATGGTCACCCAGATAATCGTGCCGGTCGATTTCAGGGTGCGCATCAGGCTGTCCCAGACAAGCTCGACGCTCGCCTCGCCCCGGAAAAGAGAGATGAGGAAGACCGCGATCACACCCATGGCCGCCGCTTCGGTGATGCCCGAGATGCCGCCGTAGATCGACCCCATGACAACGCCAATCACCACGATCGGGGCGACCAGGCCCTTGCCCATGCTCCAACCCTTCGCGCCGCGGTCCTTGCCGAAGACGAGGAAGATCAGGGCCAGCGCCGCGACCAGGGCCACGCCCGTCCAGATGACGTGATGGGGCTGGCCCATGGTGATCGGATCGACGTTTTCGATCACCGCGTTTTGACCGGTGACGGTGAAGAACGCCGCGCGCAGGAACAGCGCAGTCGAAAATCCGGCGGCCAGGATCGCCAGGAATGCGCCGAAGAGCTTGGCCTTTTCGGCCCCCTTGGGGTCGTTAGGGTCGTCGGCGGGCAGGGGGGCCAACGACGGGTTCAGCTGCGTGCGCACGATGATGTAGATGATGATGAACGACGCCAGCATGAAGCCCGGCACGAAGGCGGCGGTGAACAGCGCCTTGATCGACGTTTCGGTGATAAGACCGAAGATGATGAGAACGATCGACGGCGGGATCATCGTGCCCAGACTGCCGGAGGCGCAGATCGTGCCGATGGCGAGGTTCTGGTCATAGCCCAGCCGCAGCATCTGCGGCAGCGCGATCAGCCCCAGCAGAACGACTTCACCGCCGATGATGCCTGACATCGCGGCCATGATGACCGCCATGATCGAGGTGACGATGGCGATGCCGCCGCGCGTCCGGCTGAGCCAGATGTTGAGCGACGAATACATGTCCTTGGCGATGCCCGAGCGTTCCAGGAGGGAGGCCATGAAGATGAACAGCGGGATGGAAATGAGAACGTAATCGGTCAACAACCCGAAGACCTTTTGCGCCAGGATACCCAGCGGTCCGGTCCCGAACCGGCCCGTCAGCAGACCTTGCCCGAATTCCCAGGGCGCGGTCAGAAGATTTGGCTCGAACTTCATGACCAGCACCAGCACCGCCAGCACGGCCGATGCGAAGCCCAGCGGCATCCCGATCGCCAGGAGCAGCATCAGCGAGATCATCAGGATCAGTGAAATTGTTCCGACGTCCATATCGTTCCCTCCCCAGGGGTGCCCGTGCGGGCGTCAGTCGTTGGAACCAACCGCGCGGCGCAGCCGCTCCAGCTCGTCTTGGTCGATGTCGTCGGCGGCAGTGTGGATCACCGGCTCCAGGTTCCAGTCGCGGAACAGGTTCGCGACCGCCTGCATCGCGACCAGAACGATCACCAGCAGGATCATCGGTTTGATCGTGGCAGGGATCGGCGGATTGAACGCCGTGCCATAAAGCTCCCAACGCAGGAACTTCGCCACCGCTTCGCCGTAACCGCCATAGACCAGGAAGAATGCGAAGGTCACGATCAGCAGGGTCGAGATCACGTCGCAGGCACGTTGCAGCGCACGCGGCATCAGATCGTAGAGAAGATAGATACGAATGTGGCTGCGTTGCTGCATCGCATAGAGACCGGACAGAAGGAACGTGAAGCCCGCGAACCACAGCGTGACTTCGTTGGCCCAAAGCGTCGGCTTCTCGAAGGCGTAGCGCAGCAGCACTTCGTAGAGCATGACGCAGACCATCATCGCGATGATCGCCATGACGACCCGCCCCAAGAAGCAGGAGATGCGGTCAAACAAGCCCCAGCCCTGCCATTCCATCGGCGCGCGCTTGACGGTTTTCACCCCGATGACAAGCAGGGCGATCGACGCGATCGCCATCACCCAGTCGATGGGGCCCAGCGGCGGCCATTCGCGCGCCAGGCGGTCCAGTTCGGGACCCGGCTCGCGCATGAGGATCAGGAAGCCGGGGAAATGCCAGATCGTCCAGGCCATCGTGATGACGAACAGGATCGGGACGATGACTTCGATCGCGCCGGGCTTGTAGACCAGCGGGCCGGCGTCGGCGGACGTCTCCACCGGGGTTTCAGGGCGAATGTCGGCCATGGTCACCTCGTCCTCGGGCTGCGCGGAAAGATGTGTCGCCGGCCCTGAGAAAAGGCGCGGCGAAGTGGGATGGCGCGGCCCGCGCCGATGTGACGGGGGGCCGCGCCGATGCCGGTCGGATTACTCCTGAACCAGACCCAGCTGCTGCAGGTAGGCCAGGTGCGATTCCACCAGGGCTTCCGCCTCGGGCGTGGTTGCGAACTCGGGCCAGGTTTCCTGGGCCGCGTTGCGGAACGTCTGCAGGTCCTCGGGCGACCATTCGGACAAGGTGACACCGGCTTCGCGCAGGTCAGCCGCGGCCTCGGCGTTCTTCTTCTCGAACGTCAGTGCGGTTTGCAGAGCCAGGCTTTCCATGGCGACGGACATGATACGGCGATGATGCTCGGGCATCCCGTCCCACACGGCCTTGTTGCACGCCAGGTGGTCCGACGGCATCGAGTGGAAGCCGGGGAAGTTGGCGAACTTGGCGATGTCGTACAGACCCAGACCCACGTTGTTGGCCAAGCCCGACGCGTCGGCACCGTCGATGATGCCGGTTTCCAGCGCGGTGAAGATCTCGGTGAAGTCCATCACGATGGGCGAGGCGCCCAGCTTTTCGAAGATCTTGGTTTCCATGCCCGGGGGCGAACGGAATTTCCAGTTCTGCAGGTCGCTGATCTGCGCGATCGGCTTGGTCGAGGCAAAGCTTTCCTGACCGTAGACCCACCAGCCGACAAGCTGCATGTCGTAGGTGTTGTAAAGCTCCTGCGCGGCGGCCAGGCCATCGCCGTAGTACAGCCACGACAGCTGCTGGTACGGCGTGGAATAGCCGCCCATGATGTCGCCCACGAACTGGAACGCCGGGTTCTTGCCGGTCTGGTAACCGCCGCCCGTCATGTCGCAGTCGAGGATGCCGGTCGCGGCCGCATCGAACGTTTCGGTCGGCTTCACGACGGAGGCCGAATAGAACATCTCGATCGCGATTTCGCCGTTCGACATCGTCTGGACGTTGTCGACGTAAGCGGCGGCAAGGCGGCCGGATTCGGTCTCGGGGGCATAGTGCGTCTGGATGCGCAGACTGGTCTGCTGTGCCATCGCGGCGGCACCGGTCAGCGCGGTGCAGGCGGCAGCAAGCGCTGCCAGGGTAAACGTCTTCATAATTTCCTCCCAAAAGGTCGTTGCGTGGCGCCCAAGTCCCAACGGACCTCCCATCGGACGACATGCTGAACAAAGCCTAACGGGGATTCGAAATTGCGCAACACGGAAAATGAAAATCGGTGGACAACCTGACATTTTTCAGAATATCAAAATTTTGAGGGAGATGTCATGCCCGACACACGTCTCGGAACGCCTGAAATCTATGCCGATCTGCAGCATCGGTTGTTGACGGGCGGATTCGCCCCGGGGGCGAAGCTGATGCCGTCGGCGCTCCATACGGAATATGGTTGTTCGGCCAACACCGTTCGCGACGTCCTGCTTCAGCTTTCCAAGATCGGTCTGGTCGAATTCGAGATCCAGCGCGGGTTCAGGGCCCGGAACGTCAGTATTCAGAAACGGGCCGAGATCGCCCGGTTCCGTGTCCTGCTGGAACAGGAAGGGGCCGTCGCGTCGATGTGCAACGGCGGATTGGAATGGGAATCCGCGCTGGCGGCGGCCCACCACCGTCTGATGCACATCGAAAAGCAGTTCGCGCGCACCCAGGACACCATTCCTTTCGTCGGCATCTGGTCGGATGCCGAATTGGCCTTTCACCGCACGCTGCTGTCAGAATGCCGTTTGCCGCCCCTGCAGGAGACGTTCGACAACGTCTACATGCAGTTTCGCCAGCAGATGGTCGGGTTGGAATCGAACTGCGTGCCCAGCTATTTTCACCGGATCATCCAGGAACATCAGGCCATCGTCGACGCAGCCACCGCCAAGGACGAGGCTGCCCTGCGCAGCGCCATCCAAAACCATCAGGCCCGGCACACCGAAAGGGACGTCAGTGCAACCCGTTGAGCGCGCGCAGCTGCAGGTAGAGGGCGGAATGATCCATATCGCCCCCGTCCATATCGTCGCGCAGAACCTTGAAGCGGTCGTTGATCGCCTGAACCGTCGGCAGGGTCAGATCCAGCGAGGCGGCCTCGGCCAAAGTGTTGTCGAGGTCCTTGATCTGGAACTTCGTCAGACCGCCGGGCACGAAATCGCCTTCGGTCATTCGCCGCCCGTGCTGTTGCAGGATGGTGCTGTCGGCGAAGCCACCCTTCAGCGCATCGCGCACCGCCGCCGGATCGGCCCCGCCGCGTTCCAGCAGCAGCATCGCCTCGGCCACGGCCCCGATGGTGCAGGCCACGATCGCCTGGTTGGCCAGTTTGGACAATTGCCCCGCGCCGACGGGGCCGACATGGACCGGGCGACCCAGATCCGACAATACGTCCCGGACGGCCGCAAAGGTTTCCGCCTCGCCGCCGGCCATAATGGCAAGGGTCGCGCCCTCCGCGCCCTTGGTGCCGCCCGACACCGGCGCGTCCACGTATCCGATGCCGCGGTCGGCAAAGCGGGCGGCGTGGGCGCGGGCCTCTTCGGGTTTGATCGACCCCATCTCGACCCAGATCGCGCCGGGGGCAAAGGCGTCCATCGCGGCGGCCTGGATATCACCCGAAGCCGGGCCGTCCGACAGCATGGAAATTACGATCGACGATCCCGTGACCGCCTGGGCGGGGGTGTCGCGGACCGTGGCACCGACATCGGCCAGCGGTTCGGCCTTGGCGCGCGATCGGTTCCAGACGGTCAGGTCGTGGCCGGCCTGGAGCAGGTTACGCGACATCGGTCCGCCCATCAGGCCGGTTCCGAGGAGGGTGAGCTTGGTCATGGGGTATCCTTCGTTTGCGCTCACATTAGAAACCAAATAGCCCGATGCAAGCGGGCAGCCCTGACACGGAGTTCACGATGACAGATCGCCTGAAGGGCAAACGCGCCCTTATCACTGCCGCAGGACAGGGCATTGGCCGCGCCACGGCAGAAATGTTCATCGCCGAAGGCGCAGAGGTGTTTGCCACCGATTTGAACGCGGACCTTCTGACCGGGCTGGACTGCGAAACCTATGTGATCGACGCCCGAAACGACGCCAGTGTGAAGGCCGGGGTCGAGAGGGCGCGGCCCGACGTCCTGTTCAATTGCGCGGGCTTCGTGCACCACGGGTCGGTCGAGGATGCGACGGATGCCGACTGGGAATTCGGCTTCGATCTCAACGTCAAAAGCATGTTCCGCACCATTCGCGCTGCGCTGCCGATCATGGTGGCGAACGGCGGCGGGTCCATCGTCAATATGTCGTCGGCCTGCTCGTCGGTCATCGGTGCGCCCAATCGCTTCATCTACGGAACGACCAAGGCGGCCGTCATCGGTCTGACGAAATCCGTGGCCGTGGATTTCATCAAGCAGGGCATCCGCTGCAATGCGATCTGTCCGGGCACGGTGGAATCACCGTCCTGGCACGACAGGGTCAGGGCCCTGGGCGAGCAGTTGGGCAGCCAAGACAAGGCGATGGAGCAATTCGTCTCGCGCCAGCCGATGGGGCGTGTGGCGACCGCCACCGAAATCGCGGCGCTGGTGACCTATCTGGCATCCGACGAAAGTGCGTTCACCACCGGCCACCCCCACATCATCGACGGCGGCTGGTCCGGCCAGTAGCCCCATCTTCACGAGGCACGACACATGACGAAACTTCGCTCCCGCCTGTGGTTCAACAATCCCGATAACCGGGAAATGACCGCCCTCTATCTGGAGCGGTATCTGAACTACGGCCTCACGCGTGAGGAGTTGCAGGGCAACAAGCCGATCATTGCCATCGCGCAAACCGGCAGCGATCTGTCGCCGTGCAACCGCCATCACATCGAACTGGCCAAGCGCGTCCGCGACGGCATCATCGAAGCGGGCGGCGTCCCGCTGGAGGTGCCGGTGCATCCGATCCAGGAAACCGGCAAGCGTCCAACGGCGTCCCTGGACCGAAACCTGGCCTATTTGTCCTTGTCGGAGACGCTCAACGGCTATCCGCTGGACGGCGTTGTCCTGATGATCGGCTGCGACAAGACCACGCCCGCCCTTTTGATGGCTGCCGCCACGGTCAACATTCCGGCCATCGCCCTGTCGGTCGGCCCGATGCTGAACGGCTGGTTCAAGGGCGAACGGACCGGGTCCGGCACGATCGTGTGGAAAGCGCGGGAAATGCATGCGGCGGGTGAAATCGACGATGCGGGCTTTATGGAAATGGTCGCCTCCTCCACGCCATCCGTGGGCTATTGCAACACGATGGGCACGGCGACGACGATGAATTCACTGGCCGAAGCCCTGGGCATGCAACTGCCGGGAAGTGCTGCAATTCCGGCCCCGTACCGCCAGCGCGGGCACATCAGCTACCAGACCGGGCAACGCATCGTCGGGATGGTGCACGAAGATCTGAAGCCGTCCGACATCATGACGCGGGCGGCGTTCGAAAATGCCATCATCGTCAACTCCGCCATCGGCGGGTCCACCAACGCGCCGATCCACCTCAACGGTATCGCGCGGCACATGGGCGTGCCCTTGGACAACGACGACTGGCAGGCTCTGGGCCTCGACATTCCATTGCTTACGAATTTGCAACCGGCCGGGAAATATCTGGGCGAAGATTACTATCACGCGGGCGGGGTGCCCGCGATCACGGGGCAGCTGATCGCGGCGGGTCTGCTGCCGCATCCGGGCGTGATGACCGTGAATGGCAAGACGATGGCCGAAAATTGCGAGGGACTGGAAACGCAACTGCCTGACGTGATCAAGCCGATGACAGACCCGATTGTGAAGGCCGCGGGGTTCCTGAACCTCAAGGGCAACCTGTTCGACTCCGCGATCATGAAAACGTCCGTCATCTCGGAGGAGTTCCGCGACCGTTACCTGTCGAACCCCGACGACCCCGAGGCGTTCGAGGGGCGCGCCGTGGTCTTTGACGGACCCGAAGATTTTCACATGAAGATCGACGACGAAAGCCTTGATATAGATGAACATTGCATCTTGATTATGCGCGGTGCCGGCCCGATCGGATATCCGGGCGCGGCGGAAGTCGTGAACATGCGTCCGCCATCGTATCTGTTGAAACGGAACATCCACGCGCTGCCCTGTATCGGTGACGGGCGGCAGTCGGGCACCTCGGGCAGTCCGTCCATCCTGAATGCATCGCCCGAAGCGGCCGCCGGCGGTGGCCTTGCCCTTGTTGCGACTGGCGACAGGGTTCGGATCGACCTGCGCAAGGGCACGGCGGACATGCTGGTGGACGAAAGCGTCTTGGCGGAGCGTCGTACCGCTTTGCCGCCGCGGCCCTTTACGCCGGAAAGCGAGACGCCGTGGCAGGAAATTTTCCGCGACCGTGTCGGGCCGTTGTCCGAAGGCATGATCCTTCGCGGCGCGGATGCCTTCCGGGGCACGGCGCAAAAGGGCGTTCCGCGCAATAACCACTGATTTTCAAAAAGTTACAGCGCGAAGTTCACTTCGCTCGATACAGGGAGACGAGACATGAAACTTTGCCGCTTCGGCGAGCCGGGGGCCGAAAAGCCCGGAATGATCGACCACAACGGTGACCTGCGCGATCTGTCCAGCCAAGTGGCCGACATCGCACACGAAGGCCTGAGCGACACCACGATCGAGATGCTGTCCAAGGTCGACGCGATGCAATTGCCCAAGATCGAGGGGGCTGTCCGCTACGGCCCATGCGTTGGCGGCATCGGCAAATTCCTTTGCATCGGTCTCAACTTTTCGGACCATGCGGCTGAAACCGGGGCCGACATCCCCGAGCATCCGATCCTGTTCCACAAGGCCACCAGCGCCGTGGTGGGCCCGAACGACGATGTCGTCCTGCCGCGAAATTCGACCCACGGCGATTGGGAGGTCGAGCTGGGCGTGGTGATCGGCAAGACGTGCAAATACGTGTCCGAAGAGGAAGCGCTGGAGTACGTCGCCGGTTACTTCGTCAGCAACGACGTGTCCGAGCGACAATTTCAGACCCAGCTGACGGGCCAATGGACCAAGGGCAAATCCTGCGACACCTTCGGCCCGATCGGTCCCTGGCTGGTCACCCGCGACGAAGTGGGTGACCCGCAGGACCTGGGCATGTGGTGCGACGTGAACGGCAAGCGGATGCAGACGGGCAATACCGCGACGATGATCTTCACCGTCGCGCAATGCATCAGCCACCTGAGCGGGCTGATGACGCTGCACCCCGGCGACGTGATTTCGACCGGGACGCCGCCGGGCGTCGGCATGGGCATCAAGCCCGAGCCGGTCTTTCTCAAGCCCGGTGACGTGATGGAACTGGGCATCGACAAGCTGGGCAGCCAGCGACAGGAGGTCCGACAGGATGACTAAGACCAAGCTTCTCCAGATCGGCGGCATCACCGACCGCATGCGCGATGCGCTGGCCCCCGACTTCGATATCGACATCCTGTTCGATCACGACGATCGCGCCGAGTTCTTGGCGGCCAACGGTGCGGATTACCCCGCGATTCTGACGAACGGACATTGGGGCGTGCCGGACGACGTCGCGGATGCGACGCCGAATCTGAAGGTCGTGTCGTCCTATGGCGTGGGCTACGACGCGATCGATGCCGACGCCTATGCCGCGCGCGGCATCAAGGTGGCGCATACGCCCGATGTGCTGAACGACGAGGTGGCGGATACCTTCGTGATGCTCTGGCTGGCCGTGTCGCGCGAGTTGATCCCGTCGGACCGGCACGCCCGGTCGGGCAAATGGGAGGCCGACGGCAACTACCCCCTGACGCGGACGGTGCAGAACCGGCGGGTGGGCATCCTGGGCCTGGGGCGCATTGGCCAGACCATCGCCGACCGCTGCGAGGCCTTCGGGGCGGAGATCCACTACCACAGCCGGTCGAGGAAGGACGTGGCCTATACCTACCACGAAACGGCGAAATCCTGCTCGGAGGCGGTCGAGGTCCTGGTCGCGATCACGCCGGGCGGGCCCGAGACCAGGCACATGGTGAACGCCGAGGTGCTGGAGGCGCTGGGGCCGGACGGGTTCTTCATCAACGTCGCGCGCGGTTCGGTCTGCGACGAGGCGGCGCTGGTCGAGGCGTTGCAACATGGCAAGATTGCCGGCGCCGGCCTCGACGTGTTCGAGGAGGAGCCGAAGATCCCCGACGCACTCAAGGCCATGGACAACGTCGTGCTGACGCCGCACGTGGCCTCGGGCACCCACGAGACGCGGCAGGCGATGGGCGACCTGGTGGTCGAGAACCTGCAACAGTGGCTCAAGGACGGGTCGGTCAAGACGCCGGTGCCCGAATGCCGCGATCTCTGAGCGCGCGCGGGGCAACATGCGGCCCGTGATCACATCGGTGGCGGTGCGTCTGTTCGACGTGCCGCTGGACGAGGTGCTGGTGGATGCCAAGCACGGCGACCACACGCATTTCCAGCTGGTGACCTGCACGATCACCACCTCCGACGGGGTGGACGGGACCGGCTATACCTATACCGGCGGAAAGGGCGGCACGGCCATCGCGGCGATGATCCGCGACGACCTGGCCGACTGGCTGACGGGGCAGGCGGCGGATGCGGCCACGCTCTACGATGCGATGCAGTGGCACCTGCATTACGTGGCGCGCGGCGGCATCGCGTCCTTCGCCATTTCGGCGGTGGACATCGCGCTCTGGGATATCGCGGGCAAGGTCGCTGGCCGGTCGCTGGTCGATATGGCGGGCGGTGCCTCGGACCGCTGCGGGGCCTATTGCGGCGGCATCGACCTGGGGTTCGACTTGCCGAAGCTCCTTCGCTCGGTCGAAGGGTACCTGGAGCGCGGGTTCGACGGCGTGAAGATCAAGGTGGGCCGCGATGACGATCAGGCCCGCGCGGCGGCCGTGCGCAAACTGATCGGAGACGACCTCAATTTCATGGTCGACGCGAATTATTCCCTGACCGAAGCGCAGGCGATCGAGGCGGCGCGTGGCTTTATGGATCAGAATATCCTGTGGTTCGAGGAACCGATCATCCCCGATGATTACGCCGGCTACGCTCGGATCCACGACGCGACCGGCTGTCCGCTCGCCATGGGAGAGAACCTGCACACCGAGCATGAATTCGGCTATGCGCTGGCCCAATCGAAGCTGGCCTATCTGCAGCCTGACGCATCGAACTGCGGCGGCATCACCGGCTGGCTGCGCGCGGCAGGCATGTGCGCGCAGGCGGGCCTGCCGGTCTGTTCGCACGGAATGCAGGAATTGCATGTCTCCCTCGTTTCGGCGCAACCGAACCCGGGTCTGATCGAGGTGCACAGCTTCCCAATCGACCGCTATACGACGCGACCGCTGGTGGTGGAAAACGCCCGCGCCGTTGCGCCGGACGTGCCCGGAACGGGCGTGACATTCGTCTGGGACAGGTTGACGCCCTACGAACGTCACTGATCGTCGCGGCGGTCTGGCCCGAACGCTCAGCCAGCGCGCGGGATGGCGGCGATGCGTCCGGCCAGATGGGCGACGCGGTCGGCCACCTCCGCCCTGACCGGGCCGGGCCGGGACGTGTCGCGGATGGTGTCGAACCAATGCTCTGGTGGGTTCCGACCGCGTGAATTGCCCTCGAACGTGAGGGCGCGCAGGACGGCCTGCGCCTCGGGCGGTAATCGGTCTGGAATGTCCTGACCGGACAGCACCGCCCAGGCCCCCGACCACAAACGCCCCACCGACCATGGGTTGTACCCGCCCCCACCCAACAGCAGAAACCGCGGGGCCAGCGGCATCAGCGCGGCCAACGTGTCGAAATGCGCGTTGTTCGACAGCGATAGGCGCGACAGGGGGTCTTCATCCACCGCGTCCGCCCCGCATTGCAGGACGATCGCATCCGGAGCGAAGGCCTCGACCGCCGGGCAAATCAGCCGGTCGCGGATCTGCGCGAACTCGCTGTCGTTCAGGCCGCGAGGCAGGGGCAGGTTGAACGTCTGCCCCACGCCCGCATCGGTGATCGCGCCGGTGAAGGGCCAGCGCCGTTCCTCGTGCGTGGAGATAAGCAGGGTGTCGGGGTCGCCCGCAAAGGCGTGTTCGACACCGTCCATGTGATGCGCGTCGATATCGACATAGGCGATCCGCCGGGCCCCGTTGCGGCGCAGCGACAGGATGCCCAGGACCGCGTCGTTGAGATAGCAGAACCCGTTGGCCCGATCCGGCATCCCGTGGTGCGTGCCACCGCCGGGCACATGGACACGGCCCCCGTCGCGCAACAACTCCCCTGCCAGAAGCGTGCCGCCTGCGCCCGTGGCGGGGCGGCGATACATTTCGGGGAAGACCGGGTTGGAATTGGTGCCCAGGCCGTGGCGGTCGCGGGTCGGCGCATCGACAGCGCCGGTTTCTTCCGCAGTCTGCAGGGCCGACAGATATTCGGGCGTGTGCCAGATGGTCAGCGCGCCCGGTTTGGCGCGCGGCGAAGTGCGGAATTGCGCGGGCGGCAGCCATCCCATCGCGCGCGTCAGGTCCATCACCGTAGATACGCGCGGCACCCGGAGGGGATGCCATTTGCCGTAGGAGGAGCCGCGATAGATTTCCGACCCGAGGAGGAGCGGCGTCATTCCGGCAAGGCAGCCTCGATCGCGCGGATCATCTTCGGGGCGCCGGGCCGCGTTCCGGCCCCTTCGAACGCCACCAGCTTGCCGGACAGGTCCAGCAAGGCCTTGTTGAAATTCCAGTTCGGCCGTTCCCCGTGTTCCGTCGCCAGCCAACGGTAGAACGGATGGGCCCCGTCGCCTTTCACGGAGGTGATGGTCGTCAGCGGAATGGTCAGGCCGTAGTTCACCTCGCAGAAGTCGGCGACCGCCTCGTCCGATGCCAATTCCTGCCGGAAATCGTCCGACGGCACGGCGATGACGGTCAGACCGGCGTCGCCATAGGTGTCCTGCAGCATCTGCAGACCTGCGTATTGGTCGGTGAAGCCGCACAGCGAGGCCGTGTTGACGACCAGCACCGCCCGCCCCCGAAACGTATCGAGGTCGATCGTCCCACCCTCCAGCGCGTCGAATTCGAACGCGGCGGCCGGAGCGGAGAGGGTGAGGAAAAAAGCAAGTATTCGCATGGTGAAAGGGTAGTCGTCGATGACGCCGGTTCAAGTCCGTTTGCTTGCGCCGGAGGGAAAAGCGCCTAAGTTGAAGGTATGATTAGATATGCCCTCAAATGCGACGACGGCCACGGCTTCGAAAGCTGGTTCCAGTCGGCCGCCGCCTTCGACGTGCTGGCCGCGCGCGACATGGTCAATTGTCCGCAGTGCGGCAGCGGCCGGGTGGAAAAGGCGCTGATGGCCCCCAAGGTCGACACGAAATCCGCCCTGTCGGTGCCCGCGTCGCGGGCGGAGGAAAAGCTGGCCGCCCTGCGCCGCAAAGTCGAGAGCGAAGCGACATACGTCGGTGGCGGTTTCGCGGACGAGGCGCGCCGGTTGCACGATGCCCAAGTCGAGACCCCGATCTACGGCGAGGCCAATGCTCAGCAGATCAAGGGTCTGCTGGAAGACGGCGTGCCGATCGCGCCCTTGCCGTTCCTCCCGAAACCGAAGGTCAATTGATGCGCACCCTCGTCACTGGCGCGTCGCGCGGCATCGGCGCGGCCCTGATGGACGAGGGGCGCGCGCGCGGCCACGACATGCTGGGAACCGTTCGGACCGGGACCGGCCTGCGTCTGGATGTCACCGACGCAGATATGCAGGCCGATGTCGCCGCACAGGTGGGGGCGCTGGATCTGGTGGTATGCAACGCAGGCGTGTTTCCGGGTCGTGGCAAAACGCTGGAGACGCTGACGGCGGACGATCTGAACGCGACCTTCGCGGCCAACGTCACCGGGGTTTTCCTGACGGTGCAGGCCCAGGTCCGGAACCTGTCAGACGGCGGTCGGATTGCGATCATCGCGTCGCAGATGGGGTCCACCACCCAAGCGACGGGGGACAGCTTTGCGTATCGCGCGTCCAAGGCGGCGGCAATCAATCTGGGAATGAGCCTGTCTGACGCGCTGCGCGGCCGTGGGATTGCCGTCGGCATCTATCATCCGGGATGGGTCCGCACCGATATGGGCGGAGAGACGGCCGCAGTTGGGGTCGCGCAATCGGCAAAGGGCCTGTGGGACCGGTTTGAGGCGCTGGACATGATCCGCAGCGGCGCGTTCGAGACATACGATGGCACGCCCCATCCGCTTTGACGTCACGCGCCGGGGGGTTTTGGCCGCTGGCCTGGCGACGGCCGTGGCGCGTCCATCGTGGTCCGCCGATGGCCTGACCGTCTTCGCGGCGGCGAGCCTGAAACCCGCCTTGGACGAAATCGTTGACGGATGGGATGTGGCCTTGGCTTACGGCGGATCCGGCACGCTGGCCCGACAGGTGGCGTCCGGCGCACCGGCAGATGTCATCCTGCTTGCCGCAACGGACTGGATGGACTGGCTGTCGGGGCAGGGCGCATTGACTCGCCCACCGATGACGGTTGCACGAAACCGGCTCGTCCTGGCCGCGGCACCCGATGTCGGCGCGGTGCCGCTGTCGCGCGCCGCCATCGTGGCCGCACTGGGCCACGGGCGAATGGCGATGGGCGATCCGATGTCCGTGCCCGCGGGGCGATACGCCCAGCAGGCGCTGGAGACGCTGGGCCTGTGGGAGGCGCTGTCGGACCGGTTGATCCTGACCAATGACGTGCGTGCGGTCCTGGCCTATGTCGCGCGCGGCGACGTGACGCTTGGCGCGGTCTATGGCTCCGACGCGGTGGGCACGGGGGTCGGAATAGCGGCGCAGTTCCCGGCGTCGAGCCACGCGCCGATCGTCTATCCCGGCGCGGTCGTCTCGGATCGACCGGAGGCGGTGGCCTTTCTCGACCACGTGGCGGCATCTGCGCACGTCTTCGCGGCCCATGGGTTCGCCGCGTGATCGACCTGCCGCCCGAAGCCTGGGAGGCGCTGCGCCTCTCGCTTCGCGTGTCTTTCGTTGCAACGGTTCTGGCGTTGCCGCTGGCCGTCTGGGTCGCGCATCTGCTGTCGCGCGGTCGGTTCGCGGGGCGGGGTCTGCTTGATGCGCTGGTACATCTGCCGCTTGTCCTGCCGCCGGTCGTGACGGGCTATGCGCTGCTGCTGCTGTTTTCGCGGGCGGGGCCGATCGGCGGCATCCTGGAGCCGCTGGGTCTGGGGCTGGCATTCCGCTGGATGGGGGCGGCGCTGGCCGCGGGGATCATGGGGTTTCCGCTTATGGTACGTCCCATCCGGCTGGCCTTCGATGCCGTCGATCCGAAGTTGGAGGAAGCAGCCGCAACCCTTGGCGCGTCGCCATTCCGGGTCTGGCGCACGGTCACGCTGCCGCTGGCGGCACCCGGATTGCTGGCGGGGGTGACGCTGGGCTTTGCGAAGGCCTTCGGTGAATTCGGGGCCACGATTACATTCGTCGCGTCGATCCCGGGCGAGACGCGAACGCTGCCGTCGGCGATTTATGCCTTTCTGCAGGTCCCCGATGGTGGTGCTCCGCTTCGGGCGTTGGTGATGATCGCCGTGGCCGTCGCCGTGGCGGCGGTGCTCGTCTCGAACTGGTTGGCCCCGCGGATTGCCGCGCGGGTGGCGGGGCGCTGATGCTGGAGATGGCGATCACGCGCCGCGCGGGCGATTTCAAGCTCGACGTATCCCTGTTGGTCGCGCCCGGCGTTACGGCCGTCTTCGGCCCATCGGGGGCCGGCAAGACAACGTTGGCGCGTTGCGTCGCGGGGCTTGCGCGGCCCGACGCCGGGCGCATCGCGCTCGACGGTCGGATCCTGTTCGACGGATCGACGGACCTGCCGCCGCACCGGCGCGACATCGGATACGTCTTTCAGGAAGCGCGGCTGTTCCCGCATCTTAGCGTTCGCGAAAACCTGCTTTACGGTGCGCCGCGCGGCACCGATCCGGCGGCGGTGGCGAACATGTTGGGGATCACGCCGCTGATCGCGCGCAGGCCGGGCGATCTGTCTGGAGGAGAGGCGGCGCGGGTTGCCATCGGTCGCGCGCTGCTGCGTCGCCCCAGACTTCTGATCCTGGACGAGCCGCTGGCCGCGCTCGACACGCGGCGCCGGGACATCGTCCTGCCATGGCTCGAAAACCTGCGCGATGCGGGCCTGCCGATCTTGTACATTTCCCATGCGATCGAGGAGGTCGCCCGCCTTGCCGATACATTGGTCCTTCTGGACGAAGGACGGGTGCGGCGGGCGGGGCAGGTGGGTGCGGTCCTGTCCGACCCCGAGGCGGCGGCGATGATGGGGGTGTCGCAGGCCGGAGCCATGCTGGAGGGGCGCGTGATCGGCAGAGCCGATGGTCTGGCGGAGGTGGAAACGGCCATCGGCACCCTTCACCTGGCCGGGATCGGCGGTGGCGCGCAACGCGTCCGTATCCGC
>NZ_CXSU01000012.1:543702-546095 GCF_001403795.1 Jannaschia donghaensis
GCCGGGCGTCCTGCTGCGGCTGACGGCGGGGGAGGGCGCGCTGCTGGCACGGATCACCCGCCGGTCGCGGGACCGACTGGCGTTGGTGCCGGGTCGGCCGATCTGGGCCGTGATCAAGACGAGTGGCGTCGCGCGCGCGGACGTGGGTGCCCGAGGGGACGGTGACGACAGCGACGGCGCGACGCACGCGGGCTGAACAAGAACGTCAGGGTCAAGCTGAGGGCCGATTTGACCAACCGCCAATGTTTGGCCGGCGCGTTTGGAGCATACCCTCCGGAGCAAAATCTTGAAATTCTGGCAGCGACGCGCGCTACTGAACGACGCCAAGATAATCAAATCACGACGAAACCATTCTGGAGATACCTGCGTCCATGAACGCAAGCCCGTGACCGTTGTCCCAAGACTGGCTGGAGGAAGAGGCGTATTTGCCGGACTGCGGCGTGGATCTGTAGCCAGGTATTAAGTCAAGACTGCCGAAGCGCCGATCCGCGGCGGCCTGTCTCTTACTTTATTCCAACTTTGGCGCCCGCGATGAGATCCGTCCGCTGAAGGCGCAATCTGCCAGTCTCACCAAGTGGACAAGGACGGATGCCGCCATCGCGGTCAAACGTCGTTGACGGTGCTGGGAGACGTTCCGTCGACGGACCTTTGCCGATCCGGATGCCAGCCTTGGACGCCCTATCGGACCAATGCCGGCGCCTTATCGGACGCGGTGCAGCGCGCTTTCCAGACGGCCGAGCAAGTCACGCCGTTCCGCAGGTGTCAGGAACGATCCAATCTCAACCTTTCGCGGTCCGCCTTCGAGCGTGAGATAGTCGACGATCCGGTTTACCCGGTCGTGACGCTTGATCCGCACCCAATATGGATTGGCCTCCCAATCAAGGCGCGTGCCGTCGGGCTGTTGCCGGATAAGGCTGGCGCAATCGGGGGTGACGGTGAACGTCTCCAGGATATCCCTGTCCCGCCAGCTGCGGTTCAGCGACCACCAGAGCGCGCCGACCGATATCATCGCGAACGGCAGGATGCCCCAAAGGACGGCCGTGCCAAGCAGTGCGAAGAGCGGCAGCATCGCCATGACGAAAGTGCCGGCAATGATCCAGACGAAGCCGGTGCCGGTCAGGCTTTGGTGGGGCCAGAGTTCGACTTGATACAGGAAGGCCCCGGGCGATGCCGGGGCCTCCTGTCGGTCTATGAGAACCTTGTAGGGCATGCCCGTCAGTGACCCGGCTGCTTGTCCCACATATCGCGGGTCGGCAGCTGCTCGAACGTATGCTCGGGCGGCGGGTTGGGCAGCGTCCACTCCAGCGTGTCGGCGTGCGGACCCCAATAGGCCGGCTCCGAGACCTTCTTGCCGGCGAAGATCGTGTAGAACACCACGCCGATGAAGAACAGGAACGACGCGAAGGACAGAAACGCACCCCAGCTCGACACCTGGTTCCAGAGCGCGAAGGCGTCGGGATAGTCGATGTAGCGACGGGGCATGCCCTGACGGCCAAGGAAGTGCTGCGGGAAGAACGTGATGTTCGCGCCGATGAAGAAGGCCCAGAAGTGCAGCTTGCCGGCCCATTCGGGATACTGGCGACCGCTCATCTTGCCGATCCAATAATAGATGCCGGCGAAGATGCCGAACACGGCCCCCAGCGACATCACGTAATGGAAGTGCGCCACGACGTAGTAGGTGTCGTGATAGGCGCGGTCGATGCCGGCTTGCGACAGGACGATGCCGGTGACGCCGCCCACGGTGAACAGGAAGATGAACCCGATGGCGAAGAGCATCGGCGTCTTGAAGGTGATCGAGCCGCCCCACATCGTTGCGATCCAGGAGAAGATCTTAACGCCGGTGGGCACCGCGATGATCATCGTGGCGACCATGAAGTAGGCCTGCTGCGTCAGCGACATGCCCACGGTGTACATGTGGTGCGCCCAGACGACGAAGCCCAGGCCGCCGATGGCGACCATGGCGTAGACCATCGGCAGATAGCCGAAGATCGGCTTCTTGGAGAAGGTCGCAACGACGTGGCTGACGATGCCGAAGGCGGGCAGGACCACGATGTAGACTTCGGGGTGACCGAAGAACCACAGGATATGCTGATAGAGAACCGGGTCACCGCCACCGGCCGGATCGAAGAACGTCGTTCCGAAGTTCCGGTCCGTCAGCAGCATAGTGATAGCACCAGCCAGGACGGGCAGGGCGAGAAGGATCAGCCAGGCGGTCACGAAGATCGACCAGGCAAACAGCGGCACCTTGTGCAGCGTCATGCCGGGTGCGCGCATGTTGAGGAATGTGGTGATGATGTTGATCGCGCCAAGGATGGACGACGCCCCCGAGACGTGGACCGCGAAGATCGCGATGTCGGTGGAGTATCCGGCCTCCGACGTGGACAGCGGCGGGG
>NZ_CXSU01000012.1:546215-676856 GCF_001403795.1 Jannaschia donghaensis
AACAGCCAGAACGATAGGTTGTTGAGGCGCGGAAACGCCATGTCCGGCGCACCGATGTGCAGCGGCATGAAGTAGTTGCCGAAGCCGCCGAAGAGCGCGGGGATGACGACGAAGAACATCATCAGGATGCCGTGGCCGGTGATCAGGACGTTCCAGAGGTGTCCGTTCGGGGTACATTCGCCGGCTGCGGCCGCAGTCATCCGCGCGCCTTCCAGGCACATGTACTGGACACCTGGGTCCATCAGCTCCAGCCGCATGTAGACGGTGAAGGCCACCGAGATGAAACCTGCGAATCCGGAGACGAACAGGTAAAGGATCCCGATATCCTTATGATTTGTGGACATGAACCAGCGCGTGAAGAAGCCGGGCTTCTCGTGCGTGTCGTGTCCGGCGTGTGCAGCGTCAGCCATGCGGTCGCTCCCCGTGACGTGAAATCGATTCTGCGACGAAGTGGGAGTCACCGCGTCGTTACTCCGGCGTTCTAGCCATCGTGGCCGCCCGCGGCAACGGCACAAGAGGTCGCGCGGGCCGGGAAAATTGACGCAGGCGACGCGCCACGCCCGATGCTGGCGCATGACCATCAGGAAAGATCTGCCGGATGGGTCGGCATTGTTTCCTGGTCTTGAACCGCGCGGTCACTTTACGGGCCAAAAACCGCCCGTGTGATCCATCAAATTACGTTCGAGATCAATTACGAACGGGTTTTTCTAAATGACGAGTTACACATATCAGATCGAAGGCGGCGGTGTTCTTATCGATGTCGTCGTTACCGAAGAGAACGGCGGCCTGCGCTTCGAGCTTGCGGTCGACGAGAGCACAGGGTTCACCGGCGATCTGAACGCCTTGTATCTCGACATCGCGGACGAAACGCTCCTCGATGGTCTGACGATCGAAGGCAGCGATGTCACCGGGATCCGATTGGATGAGGATTCGGTCACGAAGGTCGACAATTTCACCAACATGAACGGCGAGGCCATCAAGGAGGCCGGCAAGTTCGATATCGGCGTTCAGTTCGGCACCCAGGGCATGTCCACCGATGACATCCAGTCGACGTCCTTCTTCTTGAGCCACGACACAGAAACGTTGTCGATCGACGATTTCGCCTCGCTCGACAACGGCGTGCGCCTGACTTCGGTGGGCGAAGTGGACGGCGACCGGGAGGATTCGCTCAAGATCGTCGGGACCGCCGACGTCGAGGAAGTGCCGTCGGAGGAGCCCGACGCTCCGGTCGACGAAGACCCCGTCGTCGACATCGATCCGCCCGTCGAGGAGCCGACCGACCCGACCGATCCTGACATGCCAGATGGCGGCGTCATAGAAGCCCCCGACTTCCCGCCAGAAGAGCCCGAGATCGTCGTGATCGGGGAGGACATTCCGGCCGATGAACCGACCTATCCAGAAGACCCCTATGGTCCGACGGACGAAGACTTCATCGAGATCGGATATGAAGAACCGGCTGGCGAAGACGGATACATCTTCGAGTTCGACGAGGAGACGTTCTCGGAAGGTGACGTCACCGTTCTGACGGCCCCCGAGTTCGGCCCCGAGGAAGATATCTTCCCGCCATTGGCGCCCGAAGAGACGGACGAGCAGTTCCTGGCCGAGATTTCGGTCCCGATGGAGGACGTCGTCGCGTCCGAGGAGATGCAAGAAGAGCCCGCCGCGGATGCGGACTGGCTGATCGCCTGACACGAAAACCGGCGCAGCCATTGGGCTGCGTCGGACCCGAAATCAGGGGCGCAGCGACGCCAACGCCCGGTTTTCTGCCGGAATGCGAATGCCGAACAAAAGTGCCGCGTTCAGCACCGAAAAGATCACCGCGATCCAGGGCAGGCCAAGAACCAGCGGCGTCACCGCGATTTCTGCAATCACCACCGCATAGTTGGGATGCGGAAGAACGCGGAACGGACCCCCGAGGACCAGCGGCTCATCGATGACGATGATCCGCGTCGTCCACCGCGGCCCCAGCGTCGCAAGGACCCAGATGCGCAGACCCTGCAGCACCGCGAACAGGGCCAGCCACCCGAGATGCAGCGGCTGATCCCAACCCCAGATCACCAACGCGCCGATCCAGGCGGTGTGCAGCGCGACGATCGCCGGATAATGGCCCGGCGCGTGTTCGACCGCACCACGGGCCAGCAGGCGCGCGGTGTTGCGTTTGGCCAGCACGAGTTCTCCCAGACGCTGGACGATCACGAAGGTCAGAAAGAGAATCGCGCCGGTCATGCCGCGATCCTGACGGGAACGAAGGATGCCGTGAACCCGGGCCCAAGGGCGGTCAGCAGGAAATGCCCCGTCCGGGTCGTATGGCGGGCAGCGTCGAGAACGAACAGCACCGTAGGCGCACTCATGTTGCCGTGGTCGCGTAGCACATCGCGTTCCAAATCGAGCGTGCCATCGGGCAAATCGAGCGCCGCTTCCAGTGCGGTGATGACCTTCGCGCCGCCGGGGTGGCAGATCATCCCGTCGAAATCGTCCTTGGTCATGTTCAGGGCCGCCAGCGCGGCGTCGCGTGCGTCAGCCATGTGTGTGCGGGCGAAGGCGGGGATAGAACGGTCGAAGACGACGCCCAGTCCTACGTCGTCGACGTCCCAGCCCATGATCTCCAGCGTGTCGGGCCAGATGTGCTGCACGCCAGGCTCCAGGGTGATCCGGGCCATCCCTTCGGTCGACAGACAGGCCGCTGCAGCCCCGTCACCGAAGAGGACGGTGGCGATGATGTCGGACTTCTCAAGCCGGTCGGTGCGGAACGACGGCGTGCAGGCCTCCACGACGACCAAAAGCACGCGGCATCCGGGACGGCCGTGCGCCAGTTGCGCCGCGATCGACAGACCCGATGCGCCGCCCGCGCAGCCCAGGCCGAAGACCGGAACGCGCATGACGTCCTGGCGGAATCCCATCGTTTTCCACACGACGGCATCGAAGGTTGGCGTGGCCACGCCGGTCGATGTCACGGTGACGATGACGTCCACGTCACGCGCGGCCCAGCCCGCATCGGACAACGCCCCGGTCGCGGCGTCGGTGAACATTGCGGCGCAGCCGTCGTGCCAGATGCGATTGCGCTCTGCCCAGCCGTGGGCGGCGTCGTCGAACCATTCGAGTGGCGCGACGGAGCGTCGCCGCTCGATCCCGGCCTGAACGAAGGTCGAAAGCAGGCGCGCGAACTGCGGATATTTGGGTCCAAGGATCGCTTCGGCACGCGCCTGCACCATGGTCTGGGGCAGATCGTGAGGTGCCAGTGCCGTGGCGAGGCCGTGAAGGTTCACTGTCATTGGTTTGTGCAATTCATGACACCGGGGACGCCCGCCGGCCCTCGACAGGTGGCGTGACGACGCGAACAGTCAAATGACGCAGCGTCAGCTGAAATGCCGCGAAAACGTGCCTTTGAGCGCCGCATCCAGATCGTCCATCGTCACCGGCAGGCCCAGATCGACAAGCGACGTGACGCCGTGGTCCGTGATGCCACATGGAACGATGCCGTCGAAATGGCTCAGCTCGGGCTCCACATTGATCGACAGGCCGTGATAGCTGACCCATTTGGACAGGCGGATGCCGATCGCGGCGATCTTGTCTTCGCGTATCGTGCCATCGGGCAGGGGGGCCTTGTCCGGACGCTCGATCCAGACGCCGACGCGACCGGCGCGGATGTGGCCGGTCAGACCGAGTTCGGCCAGCGCGGCGATCACCCATCCCTCCAATTGCGCGACGAAGGCGCGCACGTCACGTCCGCGCGCGCCGACATCTAGCATGCAATACGCCACGCGCTGTCCCGGCCCGTGGTAGGTATATTGCCCGCCGCGCCGCGCCTCGAACACAGGGAAACGATCCGGGTCCGTCAGATCGGCGGGTTTGGCGGATGTCCCGGCGGTATAGAGGGGCGGATGTTCCAACAGCCAGATCGCCTCGTTCGCGGTGCCGGCCTGGATGGCCGCGACCCGTGCCTGCATCTGCGCCAATGCATCGGGATAGGCGACGGGCGCGTCGGAGGTGATCCAGTCGGGTTGCATCGGATACCTTGGGATTCGGGGACGGGTCGGGGGGCCTGTTTGCGCCGGGACGGGGCGAAGCGCAAACTCCGGCACGTGCCGCGTAAAAACCGCTTCCCTTTCCAGATCGGCGCGGCTATCCCGCGCCCACCTGACGGACGACTGCGGTCGTGGCGGAATTGGTAGACGCGCAGCGTTGAGGTCGCTGTGAGGTAACACTCGTGGGGGTTCGAGTCCCCCCGACCGCACCACGTCCCTCGGGTCTTCAAGCGCCGCCTTCGGGCGGCGTCTTGCGTTTCAGGCGGTGCGCTGGCCCAGCTTGCGCCAACCAGGGCGCGTGTCCGTCAGCTTGATCTCTCCGTGTCGCTCCGACCCCTGGCGCAGGCAGGCCTCGCGCAGGATCTCGATCCCGGCGTTGGCATCCTTGGGCAGCGATGCCCCGTCCAGCGGCCGTCCGAAGCTTAGGTGATAGGGTTGCACGTCCTTGTTCAGCGTCTCGTGGAACAGGGTTATGTCGCGCAGCGTGGGGTGCATGGCGTCGAAAGCATAGAACATCGCCGAATTGCGCGCCCGGATGTGCAACGGAATCACCGGAAGTTCGAATTTCCGCGCGATCATCGCGGCCGACGCCATCCAGGGGCGTTCGTGCAGACGCAGACCGCTCCGCTTGGCCAGACGACCCGATGGGAAGATCACGCCCATGCGCCCCGCCTCCAGGGCGGTGCGGGTCAGTTGCATCGTTTCGCGCGTTTTCGAAACCGTGCGTTTGTCTTCACGCCATTCCACGGGGACGATGATGTCTGCGAATTGCGGCAGCACCTTCAGGATGTCGCTGTTGGCGTAATAAAATGCGTCCGACCGCCGGGTCAGCAGCTGATCCTGCAGGACGATGCCGTCGGCGATGCCCGTGGGATGGTTGGTCACGATCAGGGCCGGTCCGTCGGTCGGCACATTTTCCAGACCGGTGGCGGTCACGCGCCGCGCAATGCGGCGGGCAAGATCGGCCATGATATCGGCGACGGGCAGGTCGATATACGTCGTCCCGATCTCGATCGACCGCTCGTAGGCCAGCATCCGGTCCAGAACCGCCCGCGCCGAGCGGGCCGACAGGGTCGGCTCGAACAGCCAGGGGGCGCGTTCGGCGATCAACGGGTCGACTCGGTCACGCATGGCGCTGTCTCGGTTTGCGATGTGTCAGGGGGATGAAACCCTGCCCAGTATTGCGGCAGATAGCGGTCCGGTGCGGGCATTTCCACATCGTTCTGGCCAATCGGGCAAGAACCCGCTTTGCGCTACCGGCCGCCCGACACGTCCAGAATGCTGTCCGTGACGTAAGATGCCTGGTCGCTGAGCAGCCACAGGATGGCGCGTGCGACCTCCTCCGCCGTGCCCGCGCGACCCATGGGAACCTGCGGGGCAAGGCGGTCCACGCGGTCGGGCTGCCCGCCCTTGCCGTGGATCGGCGTCTGGATGATGCCAGGGCGCACGGCCGTCACGCGAATGCCGTCCGGGGCCAGTTCTTGGGCCAGACCTTTGGAAAACACTTCCAGCCCACCCTTGGTCGCGGCGTAATCGACATATTGGTTCGGACTTCCGAACCGGGCTGCAGCGCTGCTGACGTTGACGATGGCCGCCCCGCGCTTCATCCGGCGCGCCGCCTGTCCTGCGACCAGGATCGGCGACGTCAGGTTGATCGCCACCATCCGGGCCACACGGGCGGCGGTGAAGTCGCTGACCTTGGCGGCCACGTCCACGATGCCGGCGTTGTTGACCAGACCGTCAAGGCGGTCGTGGTCGCGGTCGAAGGCGGCGAACAGATCCGCGACGTTGTCCGGGTCCGACAGATCGGTGCGGATCAGCGTGACGCGCGCGCCTCGATCCCGGGCCGCCTGCGCCGATTTCTCCGCGCCGTCGACATTGCCGTTGAAATGCAGCGCCAGATCGTGATTGTCGGCGGCCATGCGGGCCGTCGCGGCCCCGATACCCGACGATGCGCCGGTGATGAGAAGGGTCTTTCGGGTCACGATTTCAGCATCCGGTCCAGCATTTCCGAAAGATCACGGCTCAGGTCCGGCGTCGCGGCCATGCGCTCCAACTGCGCCCGCATCAGATCCTGGCGGTCGGCGTCGTACCGTTTCCAGCCATCGAAGGCCGTGGACAGGCGCGCGGTCATCTGCGGGTTCGATTTGTCGAGGTAGAGCAGCCAGTCGGCCAGAAACTCATAGCCCTTGCCGTTCGGGTTATGGAATCCGGCCGGGTTGCCCGCCGTCAAACCGCCGATCAGCGCGCGGAAGCGGTTGGGGTTCGACGCATCGAAATCGTCGTGCCGCGTCAGGTCATCGGCCAGGTGCACGGCGTCGCGGGGCGGGGTATTGGCGATTTGCGCCATGAACCACTTGTCCATGACCAGACGGTCGTGCCGCCACTCCTCCTCGAACCGCGCGGCGATATCCGGGTCGCCCGCATCCAGCAGGCAAACGAAGGCGGCCATCCGGTCGGTCATGTTGTCGGCCGCGTCATACGCCGCCCGTGCGGCAGCGCCGCCGTCGAGGAACGTCTGGAAGCCCAGCAGCTTGCCGGCCAGGGCGCGTTTGCCCGCATCCTGTGCCTTGGGATCGTAGGGTCCGGGCGTGGCCATCGCGATGCGCAGCTGCGGCAGTTCGGCCTGCAGACGCGTGGCGATCGCAAGCTGCGCGGCCCGGCGCACGGCATAGATGCGGTCCGGGTCCGGCACGATGCCCGCCGTGTGCAGCGACTGCGCCATGTCGTCTTGCGACGGCAACGCCAGGGCCAGCGCCCGGAAAGCCGGATCGGCGAAGGCGTCGGTGGCCAGCTTTGCCACGGCGTCCAGCCACGCGTCGTCGAAATTCGCATCTTCGGTGATGGCGTGCATCAGCCGGTCCTTGGCCAGGACGCGCCCGGCTTCCCACCGGTTGAAGGGATCGGTGTCGTGAGCCAGCAGGGTCAGGCGGTCTGCGTCCGATCGCTCCAGCTCAAGGATCACGGGGGCGGAAAATCCGCGCAGGATCGACAGGACGGGTCTTTCGGACAGATCGAACGACAGGCTGTCGGTCCTGTCCGTCAGGACGTGCACCTCGGTCTTGCGGATTTCCATGCCGTCGCGGTCCAGCAAGCCGAAGGCGATCGGGATGGGCATTGGTTTCTTGCCGGTCTGACCAGGAGTGTCGGGAACAATCTGTTCAAGATCAATCCGGTACGTGCCGTCGTTGAAGTGCTCGGTCACAATCAGTCTGGGGGTTCCCGCCTGTGTGTACCACAGCTTGAACTGCGTCAGATCGCGGCCCGTCGCCTCCTCGAAGCAGGCCAGCCAATCCTCGATCGTCGCGGCGTCCCCGTCGTGACGTTCGAAATAGAGCGCGCACCCTTTGGAATAACCTTCGGATCCGACGATCCGGTGCAGCATCCCAATCAGTTCCGCCCCTTTTTCGTAGATCGTCGCGGTGTAGAAATTGTTGATCTCCACAAAGCTTTCGGGCCGCACCGGATGGGCCAGCGGGCCGGCATCTTCCCGGAATTGGCGCGCGCGCAGGGACAGCACGTCGCCGATGCGTTGCGTGGCGAAGCCGCGTTCGTCCTGACTGAACTGCTGATCGCGGAACACGGTCAGCCCCTCCTTCAGGCACAGTTGGAACCAGTCGCGGCAGGTGATGCGGTTGCCGGTCCAGTTGTGAAAATACTCATGGGCGACGATGCGTTCGATGTTGGCGAAGTCGGCGTCGGTCGCGGTGTCGGAACTGGCAAGAACGTATTTGGAATTGAAGATGTTCAGTCCCTTGTTCTCCATCGCGCCCATGTTGAAATCGTCGACGGCGACAATGTTGAACACCGATAGGTCATAGGCGCGCCCATACACCCGCTCGTCCCATTCCATCGAGCGTTTGAGGCTGTCCATCGCGTACTCCGTGCGCGTCTCGTCGCCGGGGCGGACCCAGACGTTGAGCACCACATCGCGCCCTTCGGATGTGGTGAAGCTGTCGGACGTCGCCACCAGATCGCCGGCCACCAGTGCGAACAGATACGTCGGCTTGGGCCACGGGTCGTGCCATTTACCGCGCGAACTTTCGTCCCCGTTCGACAAAAGTACCGGCAGGTCCGACGTGATGGTAACGTCGTAGGTGGCCATCACGTCGGGACGGTCCAGCATGTAGGTGATGCGGCGAAACCCCTCGGCCTCGCATTGGGTGCAATACATGCCGCCCGACATATACAGTCCTGACAAAGCCTTGTTCGCCTGCGGCGCAATCTCGACTTCGGTCTCCAGCGTGAACGCGTCGGGGACATCGTAAAGTGTCAGTGTGGTGTCCGTCGTGGCATAAGCGTCGGCGTTCAACGTCTCACCATCGATAGAGATGCCTTTGAGCGTGAGCATCTCACCGTTCAGGACCATGTTGCCGGAACCCTGCCGCTTGCAGGTCAGGCGCGCCGAGACCACGGTCGCCATCGGCGCAAGGCGGAACCGAAGGTCCACATGCGTGACGGTCACCGGCACCGGGGCATAGTCCTTGAGATAGACGGTCTGATCCTGCTGGGGGGTTGCGTCACGCATGGAAGTCTCCTTTGGCGTGGAAGCTAGGGTTGGTCGCGGACGCCCGCCACCCTAATTCCGCGACAGGGGGATGACATGGCCAAGATGCGACGCAAGGGCGATCTGCCCACCAAGACCTGCGCGACCTGCGGGAAGCCGTTCACCTGGCGCAAGAAGTGGGAAGCCGTCTGGGACGAGGTCAAGTATTGTTCCGACCGGTGCCGTCGGCAAAAAAACTTGCCCGACGCTGGTAAGAATACTTGACCAATTTTTGTTGCCGATAGGAAACGCGCGCGCTAGGTCCGCTGCAACATTGCATCGGAGGACCGCCATGACCCGCATCACCAAGAACGGACTTCAGGTCGCCAAGGTCTTGGCGGATTTCGTGGACGACAAGGCTCTCAAGGGCACCGGGGTCTCGTCCGCGAAGTTCTGGAAGGGGTTTTCGGACATGGTCCACGACCTTGCCCCCAAAAACGCGGACTTGCTGACCAAGCGGGCCGAGATTCAGGGCAAGATCGATGCCTGGCACAAGGACTGCGCTGGCAAGCCGCACGATGCCGCCGCCTACAAGACGTTCTTGCGCGAAATCGGTTATCTGGTGCCCGAAGGTGCCGATTTCGAGATCGATACCGCGAATGTCGACCCTGAAATCGCACAGGTGCCGGGACCGCAGCTGGTCGTGCCGATCACCAACGCACGCTATGCGCTGAACGCTGCGAATGCGCGGTGGGGCAATCTCTACGATGCGCTTTATGGGACCGATGCGATCGGCGATCTGCCGACGGGCAAGGGCTACGACGCGGCACGTGGCAAGCGTGTGATCGCCTGGGGCAAGGATTTTCTGGACCGTGCCGTGCCGCTTGCGTCGGGAAAGTGGGCGGATGTCACAGGTATCGACGCAACCGACGATGCGCTGAAGATCGAAGGGGCCGGTCCCTTGAAGGATGTCGCCACCTACAAGGGCTGGGTGAAGGATGGGGATACCCTGCGCGTCCTGCTGCGTCACAACGGTCTGGGGCTCGTTTTGGTCGTCGCCCGCGACGGCGGCATCGGCGCGACCGATCCGATGGGGCTGGATGCGATCCACGTCGAATCCGCCCTGTCCGCCATCATGGATTGCGAGGATTCCGTCGCCTGCGTCGATGCCGAAGACAAAGTGGGGGCCTATGCCAACTGGCTGGGCCTGATGCGCGGCGATCTGGAGGAAAGCGTATCGAAGGGCGGCACGTCGTTCATTCGCAAACTGAACCCGGACATGGAATTCAACGGGCCCGACGGCGTCGTCACCGCCAAGGGTCGCGCCGTCATGTTGATCCGCAACGTGGGCCACCTGATGACCAACCCGGCGATCCTGATGAAGGACGGTGGTGAAATCCCCGAGGGCCTGATGGACGCGGCGATCACGACGCTGATCGCGATGCACGACCTAAAACGCGACGGCGGCAATTCGGTCACCGGCTCGGTCTATGTGGTCAAGCCCAAGATGCACGGGCCGGAGGAAGTGGCCTTCGCGGACGAGATCTTCACCCGCGTCGAAGGCTTCCTGGGGTTGCCCGCGAACACCGTCAAGCTGGGCATCATGGACGAGGAGCGGCGCACCTCCGCAAACCTCAAGGAATGTATCCGGGCCGCCAAGTCGCGTGTGGCCTTCATCAACACCGGTTTTCTCGACCGCACGGGCGACGAGATCCACACATCGATGGAAGCCGGGCCGATGCTGCCCAAGGGCGAGATGAAGGCCACGCCGTGGATCAACGCGTACGAGGATCGCAACGTCGACATCGGGTTGGCCTGCGGGCTGAAGGGCCGCGCGCAGATCGGCAAGGGCATGTGGGCCATGCCCGATCTGATGCAGGACATGCTGGAACAGAAGATCGGCCATCCCCGGTCCGGCGCGACCTGCGCGTGGGTTCCGTCACCGACGGCCGCGACGCTGCACGCGACGCATTATCACGACGTCGACGTCCTGGCGCGGCAGGAGGAGTTGAAGAGCGATGGCGCGCGCGGCACGCTCGATGATCTGCTGACCATTCCCGTGATGGAAGGACGCAACCTGTCGGACGACGAGGTGACAGCGGAGATCGAGAACAACGCGCAAGGCATCCTTGGATACGTCGTGCGCTGGGTCGATGCGGGCGTCGGATGTTCCAAGGTCCCCGACATCAATGATGTTGGTTTGATGGAGGATCGTGCGACCTGCCGAATTTCGTCGCAGGCGCTGGCCAATTGGCTGCATCACGGCGTCGTCAGCCACGACCAGGTAGAGGCGGGCCTGCAGAAGATGGCGGCCAAGGTCGACGCGCAGAATGCGGGCGACCCCACCTACACCCCGATGGCCCCCGGCTTCGACGGCATCGCCTACAAGGCGGCACAGGACCTGATCTTCAAGGGCCGCGAACAGCCGTCGGGCTATACCGAGCCGGTTCTTCACCGCCGTCGCCTTGAACTTAAATCTTCCTGAACGACGCTCCGCAAAGGATTAAAAATGCCTGAAATCGCCCTGCGCCGCGCGCGCCAGATCATCAAGAATACCTTGGCCAAAGGCCGCGAGATGGAGTTGAAGCCGCTGTCGGTCGTCGTTCTGGATACGGGCGGTCACGTGAAGGCTTTCGAGCGGGAGGACGGGGCCGCCCCCGGCCGTTTCGCCATCGCCCACGGCAAAGCATATGGTGCCATCATGCTGGGCATGGCCGGCAAGGCGCAGATGGCAAGGGCCGAACAGCAGGCATATTTCATGGCGGCGGTGAACGGCGTTTTCGGCGGACAGGTCGTGCCGGTGCCCGGCGGAATCCTGGTACGGGACGGCAAGGGCAACCTTGTCGGGGCCATCGGTGTGACGGGCGACACGTCCGACAACGACGCCGTCGCTGGCCTGGCGGGGATCGAGGGCGCGAACCTGACCGGCGAAGCCTGACGCATTTCGCACCGCCGGCGTCCGGGCGGGAAATTGTGCATTCCCGCAAGGGGGTGTCTGCCGTCACAGGGCTATGAACGCACGCACGGGGCAGGTATTGTCCCGCAACGCGGAGGATTTCATGCGCCCGATCGTCGGCATCATCTCGAACCACTATATGATCAACGACCAATATCCCGCCCATGCCAACGGCAGCATGAACACCGAAGCCGTGTCCCATGTTTCCGGTGCCATTCCGTTGACGTTTCCGGCCGATCCATCGGTCGTGGCGGTGGATGAACTGCTGGAGGTGTTCGACGGATTCCTGTTCACCGGCGGACGTCCGAATGTCCACCCCGAGGAATACGGCGAGGCCGAGACCGAGGCGCATGGCACCTTCGACCGAAATCGCGACCGCGTGGCCCTGCCGCTGATCCGCGCCGCCGTCGATCGGGGGCAGCCGGTCCTTGGCATCTGTCGTGGCTTTCAGGAGGTGGCGGTCGCCTTCGGGTCGACGCTGCACCCCGAGATCCGCGATTTGCCCGGGCGCGACAATCATCGCATGCCCCCCGACGGGACGCTGGAGGAGAAGTTCGCCTTGCGCCATCCGGTCCGTCTGACGGATGGGGGGCCATTTGCCCGTCTGATGGGTGGGACGGAAGTGCAGACCAATTCGTTGCACGGCCAAGGGATCGACGTCGCGGGGCCGCGCGTCCGCATCGACGGCACCGCGCCGGACGGCACGGCGGAGGCGATCTGGATCGAAGGTGCCACCGGCTTCGTCCTGGCCGTTCAGTGGCACCCGGAATACAACGCAGGCGACGACCCTGTGTCGCGCCCCTTGTTCGAAGCCTTCGGCGAGGCATGCCGCACTTGGCGGGCAGGACGCGCACAGGCGATGCGGCGGGCGGGCTAGAACCCGTAAAGCCTGGCGGGGTTGTCGACCAGAACCGCCTGGCGTGTCGCGGCATCGGGGCAGGCACGGTCGAACACGTCCAGCGCCGTTCCCCCGTCGACACGAACCGCGCCACCCAGCATGATCTGCGGCCAATCGCTGCCCCAAAGGCATTGCGCCGGATTTGCATCCAGCAATGCCTTGGCGAACGGGTCCAACGCGTCGAAGGGCGCGTCGGTCAGGCGGTACGGTGCCGACAGTTTGACGTGGACATGTCCCGCTTCGACCAGGGGCAACAGGGATCGAAAGCCTGCATCGTTTATGCCACGAGCGATGTCTGGCCAGGCGAAATGGTCCAGAACGACCGGGACCGGCATCGCGGCGATGCGCGCGGCAAGGTCTTCGATATGCCGGTCCGCCTGCAACAGCATCTGGACGTGCAGACCCCGGTCGGCCAGCCGGGGTGCCATCGCCTCCACCCCGTCCCACGTCAGCACGCCGCCATGGACATAGTTGAGGCGAACGCCGCACAACCCCTGCGGCATCAGCGCATCCAGGTCCGCATCTGTCGCCTCATCGGGGAGGAGCGCGATGCCCCGCGCGTGGGCCCGCCCCAAGGCCGCGACCGCCCGCGCCGTGATCGAATTGTCGGTCCCATAGACGATGGATTGGACGACGACCGTTCGGGTGATGCCCAGCCGGTCCATCTGCGCGCGGTAGGCGGCCAGGTAGCGGTCGAAGTCCCAATCCGTCGCCGGCTCCTCCACCCGTGCGGGCCACATCGGCCCGTCGGACGGCCCGCCCAGCATGTGGATATGCGTATCGCAGGCCCCGGTCGGGGCGCGGGCGGCCGGGGCGGTGGCGGGAAGCGGCGGGTCGGAACGGGGCAGGGCCATCGGAGTCCTTCGAGAATGTCAGCCGTATTGGTCCAGCATGGCCAGCAGATCGTCGTGGGTGTTCGCCTCCTGCACCGGTTTGTCGGGGCGCCAGCGCAACATCCTGGGAAAGCGCAGGGCAACGCCGGATTTGTGGCGCGTGGATTTCTGGATGCCCTCGAACCCGATCTCGAACACATGTTCGGGCGGCACGCGACGGACCGGGCCGAACCGTTCCAGCGTGTTGCGCCGCACCCAATAGGTGATCTTGTTGAACTCCGCATCCGTCAGGCCGGAGTAGGCCTTGGTGAAGGGCACCAGTTCGTTCCCCTTCCAGACCGCGAATGTGAAATCGGTATAAAGGTTCGCGCGGCGACCGTGTCCGGCCTGTGCATAGATCATCACCGCGTCGATCGACAGCGGGTCAAGCTTCCACTTCCACCAGTCGCCCTTCTTGCGGCCAACGTGATACGGGCTGGCCGCGCGCTTGAGCATCAGGCCTTCCGCCGCGGCCGCGCGTGCGTCGGCGCGGATCGGGGCCAGGTCCGACCAGTCGGCGAAATCCACGACAGGGGACAGGGCGACGGGGGCCTGCGGGGCGATGCCGTCCAGCATCTTCTCCAGCCGGGCGCGGCGATCCGCGAAGGGCAGGGCGCGCAGATCCTCGCCATCTTCTTCCAGCAAATCATAAGCGCGCAGGATAACGGGCGCTTCGGCCAGCAGCTTTTTCGGGACCGTCTTGCGCCCGATCCGGGCCTGCAGGGCGTTGAAGTTGCGCGGGCGCTGCGCCTCGGCGTCCCAGACCAACACCTCGCCGTCCAGAACCGTGCCGTCGGGCAGGAAGTCGCGCGCGCGGGCGAATTCGGGGAAGCGGTCGGTCATCAACTCCTCCCCGCGCGACCACAGGAAATGCTGGCCGCCCCGCAGGATCAGCTGACCACGGATCCCGTCCCATTTCCATTCCGCGAGCCAATCCTCGGGCGGTCCAAGATCGGACGGATCCCCCTCCACACCATAGGCCAAACAGAAGGGATAGGGCCGGCTGAGCGCCGCTTCGGGGTCGGGCGCGGTGATGAGGCCAGCAAAGGTCGTGGTGCCCGGTGCCCAGTCGCCCATCAGGCGATGGGCCAGTTCCGCCTCCTCGATGTCCGTGGCGCGCGACAGGGCGCGGGTCATCAGTTTCTGACTAACGCCCACGCGAAACCCGCCGGTGATAAGCTTGTTGAACACGAAGCGTTCAGTCCCGGCCAACTGATCCCACGCTTGCAGGATCGCAGCCTTGCGCGCGGGCTCCTCCTCGGCCGACAGGCCACGGATCATGTCGATCCAGTCCGATAGACTGCGATCGGCGGTCTGCGCCGGGTCCGGCAGGACCAGATGGATCGTTTCCGCCAGGTCGCCGACCACATCGTAGCTGGCTTTGAAAAGCCACATCGGCAGACCGGCCAATTCGGCGGCCCATTCGGACAGACGGCTTGCGTTGACCGTCCGCTTGGGCCGCCGCCCGGACAGAAGCGCGATCGTCCAGAGCTTGTCCCGATCGGGCGCATCCTCGAAATACGCGGTCAGGGCGGCGGTCTTCACCGTCGTCTTGGTGGTTTGATCCAGCGCGGTGAACAGGGTGGCGAAACGCTTCACGGATGGGCCCTCAGAAAGTCGGCCATGCGTGCGATGGCGCGATCGGCCTTGGGCGTTCGTCCGGCGAACAACTGCCAGACATGGGGCACGCCTTCGGTTTTCTCCACCTCGACCCGCGCGCCGCCGGCCCGCAAACGGTCGGCCAATGCGTCGGTGTCCGTCTCCAGCAACTCACCCTTGGCACATTGGAAAAGGGTCGGCGGTCCCCCGGCGTATTCGCCATGGACCGGAGAGACGCGAGGATCGCGCGGATCGGCGGTACCGACATAAGCCGCGACGACGCGGTAAAGGACCGACAGCGGAAACAGCAGTTCGTTCGACGCCGTCGGCACCGCGCGCGCAGGATCGAGGTCGCCGGCGGGCGATGCCAGGATCATGCAGGTCGGGGCCGTCCCGTCGCGCAGCAGATCGGCCAGCGTGACGACCGCAAGGCATCCCCCCGCGCTGTCTCCGCCAAGGGCGAAGGGCCCATCGACCGCAAGCCGGCGCGCAACGGCCAGGCAATCGTCGGGCGCGGCGGGATACGGATGTTCTGGGGCCAGCCTGTAGTTCGGCAGGACGATGCGATAGCCGGACAGGCGTGCCAGCGCGGCTGCCATGCCTGAATAACTGCGGGCGGAGCCGAGGACGAAGCCGCCACCGTGCAGCCAAAGAAGCGTGCCCTCAGGGTTCGGCGGGGTCACGACTTCGCAAGGGACGCCGGCGATATCCTCCGACCCGTAGTCGACCCCCGGCAGGGGAAGGGTGGGTGCCGTAAGGCGAAACGCCTGCCGGTGGATGGACCAGGGCAGGGGCAATCGCAGCACCTGCTTGACGACGCCGCGTGATACCAAGGCAAGACCCCGGTCGCGCCACGTCACGCCGCATCCTCATCATCGACCAATTCGTCCCCGAATTCGGTTTGCACGATCTGCGCGTCGTAGCCCTGACTTTCCAGCCACTGACGAAAGGTGGCGGTGTAGCCATGGGTGGCGAAGATGCGCGTGGCTCCGGTTTCCGCGATCGCGGCGTTCAGACCCTTCCAGTCGGCATGATCGCTGACGACGAACCCCCGTTCGGTCGCGCGGCGGCGGCGCACCCCGCGCAGGGCCATCCATCCGGAGGCGAAGGCGGACGACATCGGACCGAACCGGCGGGCCCACCGCCCGTCGAGGGCCGACGGCGGTGCGATAAGAAGGGCACCGGGATGCATCTTGGGATCGGTTTCGGGGGTCACGCGTACCGTTTCGGGCAGCGTCAGACCCTGACCGCGAAGGACGTCATTGGTATTTTCGACCGCCGCATGGGTCAGGATCGGACCGAGGCCCGAATCCACCATGGTCAGCAGGCGCTGCGCCTTGCCCAGACTATAGGCCCCGATCGCGCTGACCCTGCCCTCGGCGGCATTGGCCTGCCACCATGCGTTGATTTCGGCTGCCAGGACGGCTTCCGGTTTCCAGTCGAAGACCGGCAGGCCGAACGTGCATTCGGTGATGAAGGCGTGACACCTGACGGGCGCGAATGTCTCGGACAATCCGTCGGGTGTGGTCTTGTAATCGCCCGAGGCGACCCAGACCTCGCCTTTGTGCTCGACGCGGACCTGCGCGCTGCCCGGCACGTGGCCGGCGGGGTGGAAACTGACGGTGACACCGTTGATGTCGCGTGTTTCGCCGAACTCCATCGTCTCGATCGTGATGTCGCCCAAGCGGTGGCGCATGACAGGGGCGGCGGCGGCACTCGTCAGATAGCGGCGGTGGCCGGGATAGGCATGGTCGGCGTGACCATGGGTGACGAGCGCGCGGTCAACGGGCCGCCACGGATCGATGTGGAAGCCGCCGGCCGGACAGAAGATACCTTCGTCGCGAAATTCAAGAACCATTCCCCGGACTTAGGGCCGGGACCGGGTCACGACCACCACGCATATTCAGAATCAGCCCCCATGGGCACGCGGAATTGGCACCGGAGTGTGGCGATTCCGTGCGGTCGGAACCACCGCAGGATGCGCTCGGCCATTCAGTTTCGCCATATCTTGGACACGATATCGCCGCGAAGCTGGCATCGTGTCGCCGTTTTGGACAATCCCGACAAGGATTTGCCACATTACTCCGTCAGAATTGCCTCAATTGGTAAGGGTGTTGGTTATGAATTTCTGTTTCAATGGTTTGAAATCTGGTCCCGTATGCCTGGGCGATACGATGGCGCAGATCCACGGAGAGGCGGTCAACATGGGCCATGTGGGTGTGGCAATGATCTGCGTCATCCTTGTCGCGATCTTGGTGTTCGTCTTCCGCTCCCCGGCCTAAACGGTCAGTCTTCCGGCACGACGAGGGACAATTCGCCGTCGTCCTCCATCTGGCGGACGACGGCGACGACGGCCCCCAGCGCGTCCTCGTGTTCCTCCGGCGACGGCGCATCACGCTCTTCGATTTCTTCTCGGATCTGATCGGCCATTCGTTTCGAGATCGATCCAAGGATAAAATCGGACACCGGGGCCTGATCGGGGGACAGGCCGGCAAGGGCGGTTACAAGAACGGCATTGTCCACATTGCGCATGACGCGGGGCATGTCGCGCGGCGAGATGCGATCGGGAATATTCTCGAAACTAAAGACGACGGCCCGGACGCGATTTGCAAAATCGGGGTTCGATTCCTCCAATTTGTCGAGGATCGCGCGTCGAATGCCCGATGTGGCCGCGTTGAGGATGTCGCCGACCCGTTTCACGCCGTCCGTCTCGAAAGCGGGTGCGGGGCGGGCCGACGTCTCCCGACCCAGCGCCATGCCGATCTGCGCAACCGCGCCGGGGGCGACGTCGTCGGTCCGGGCGAAGGCGGCCGCAAGACGGTCCGCCCTGTCGGGTGCCAGAACTTTCATCAGATCAGCGGCCCGCGCCGGCGGCAACTTGGACAACAGGATCGCGCCGACCTCATCGGTTTCGTGCTGGATCAGTTCGGCCAGCGCCTCCACCTCCAGATTTGCGATCTGGGCCCAGGGTCCTTTGCCCGGCGGGCCGTCGATCCCCATCTCCGCGCCCAGTTCGTCAAGGATGTCCATCGACAATTGGGATTCGAGCAAGGCCAGGATCTGCGCCGGATCACGCGGAAAGTGCAGGCCAATGCTGTCGAGTTCCGCGGCGAATTCTGCCACGATATCGGCCAGCGTCTCCCGGTCGATGAATCGCAGATCGGCCATGTCGCGGACCAGCTGTCGCTGTTGCGCGGGCGGAAGTTCCCGCAGGCCGGGATCGGCCCCGCCGGACACCAGAAGATGAACGACGACAGCCGCTTTCTGACGCCGGTTGAGCGTCGATTGCATGGGACGCCCGGCAATGGGGGGATGAAACGACACGACAGGACTCCGACCGGGGCAGGTGTCCTATCTGTGCACTTGAAACGTTAAGAAGCCGTTGCGGCAGGCAGATCCGCAACGGCGTCAAGGTCGTCCGCCCTCCGGCAATCGCCGAACCTGCGAGCGGTCAGAACTCGGTGGGGTAGGCGTTGTAGCAGTTTGTTTCATTGCTGACCCAATTGGTGCCTTCGTTGCATTCGCCCAGTTCGAGGGTGTCAACGCCGGGCGCTTCGCTCGACGCCAAGGATCCGCTGGTGTCCAGCGTCAGAACCGCGTCGCCGTTCTCGTCGGTGGATACCCGACCGACCAGCGTATGTTCCGCATCGGCCGCCTGACCGTTTGCGGCCGCATTGGCGAGCAGGGCTTCGATTTCTTCGACCGTGGCACCGTCGAAGACCAGGCTGTCACCGTAAGCATCGGCAACGCTGGTGGTGTCATCTTCGGGTGTTTCGTTCTCAGCGGCGATAGCGGTCGTTTCACCGTCGTCACCGACGGACACGAATTTTTGGGCGTAGGCGATGCCGGGGGACAGCATCACAGCAAGGGCGAGAATACGGATCATGGTTAAGAACCTCGGGTTTGGCAGACCAGCATCCTATCGCCCGTATATGCGGCAGCAATTGGATGGCTTTATGTCAGCCCGGCGGTTTCTTTGGCCCCGATCATGACGTTCAGGTTCTGAACGGCCGTGCCCGATGCGCCTTTGCCCAGATTGTCGAGGATCGCGATGACGGTGACGCGCCCTGCACCATCACCCTGCACCGAAAGCTCCATCCGGTTGGTGTCACGCAGGGATTGCGGATCGACCCTCTCTCCGGGCTGCACGACACTGACGAAGGGGTCGCCGGCATAGAAGTCGCGCAGCGCCGCTTCGATGCGGGCATGACCCGCAATGCCGCCGGGAAGAAGATCGGCATGCAAGTGCAGCTGCACCGCCATGCCTTGCGCGAAATTCGCGACCATCGGCTGAAACAGCGGTTTCCGCGTCAGGCCGCCGTAGCGCATGATTTCCGGCACGTGCTTGTGATCTTGTCTCACTGCATAGAGGAACAGGTCGGGTGCGGTGCCGGTATCGTAGTCAGCGATCATGCTCTTGCCGCCACCGGTATAGCCGGACACGCCCGTCAGCGTGACGCCCGCATCTGCCGGCACGATGCCCGCGTCCGTCAGGGGGCGCAGCATGGCGATCGATCCGGTGGCATAGCAACCGACGTTGGCGACGCGGCGGGCATCCCGGATGCGGTCACGCTGACCCGGCAGCTCGGGCATGCCGTAGATCCAGCCGTCGGCAATGCGGTGCGCGGTCGAGGCGTCGATGATCCGGGTGTCGCCCGCGATCTTGACGGCGGCGCGTGCGGCATCGTCGGGCAAACACAGGATCGCGACATCGGCCTGGGCGAACGCGTCGGTGCGGGCGGCTGTGTCCTTGCGCAGATCGGGGTCGATCGAGATCAGGTGGATATCGTCACGCGCCAGCAGCCGCTCGCGGATCTGCAGGCCCGTCGTGCCGGCTTCGCCATCGATGAATACGGATGTGGTCATGGGATATACCTTTCTTGTGGTCGGCGCGGGATACGGCGTCGCGCCGGTCCGTGCAACGGCCCTTGCGTCAGCGCAGGATGTCGTGACCCATCTGTCGCGCCAGATCGACGTAGTCGAGCAGGACCCAGTTCTCGGCGATCCGACCGTCCGCACAGCGGTAGAAATCCATGACACGCAACGTCAGCGCCCTGTTCGTGGCCCGAAGCCCCAGATAGTCGCCCCGGTGCGTCATCGTCATCGAAGGCCAGCCCGAGACGGCGGCGTAATTTCCATCACCGATACGGCAGTAGTGGTTGCCGCCTTTGCGATCGGGGAAGGCCGACAGGAATGGCGCGCGGTGATCTTTCTTGAACCCGTCCCACCGAAAGTTGGAGCCGACACCACCAGGTCCGTACCACAGCATATCGTCTGCCCAGGTGCCGCCCGTGCCGGTCTGACCGTCGGACTCGCCCGTTTTCGGGTCATAGACGTGCAGGTCGCCCAGCATCCGCTCGACCAGACGCAGGCTGCTGGCTCCGTCGCCGGTATCCGGGCAAACCCCGTCGTGGGTGGCGGGCCCGGGAAACAGAAGTTCGGTGCCCAGACGTTCGGGGAAGGGCTGTCGGCCCGCTTGGTGCATCAGGTCCGGCAGATCGAATATGACGCGGGATTGTGCGATCTGGCCGGTGTCATCCAGCCGGTGAAACTCACCATAGCGCAGAAACGCCAGCCGCCCCGACGGTGCCACGCCCCAAAGCGGCCCGTCGTGGGTGCCGACGATGTGGCCGAACCCCGCGATCCAGGTCGTGCCAGTGTCCCGGCTGTTGATGCCGCCGATAACCAACTCGGGCCGCCGATGCGCGCCGGTCAGGGCCGACCGGATCGGCTGAACGACGCGCTCTACCACCGCGTCGCGTCCGGTCACGGTGTCGACGGGCGCGTTCATGTCCCAGGCGACATCGGGGGCAAGACAGACCGAAGCCGCCCTGGTCGGGTCGGAAGCGGCGAAAAGCGCGGCAAGACCCGCGGCCGTCGCGGTGCGTTGATCGGTCATCGAACCCTCCCGAAGATTCACCTTGCGCTATTCGCGATCCGGCGGATAGCGTCCTTGCAAGCGTATGCACGCGCCCGATCCTAGACCCGAACGGCGGAAAGGGAAGCGCATTCGCGCTGGAAAAAGAGACCTGCGCCGGACAGTATCCGCGCAGGTGGTCGCACCGCCGCAAAGTCGGGCGCCCACACGCACAGCGATCGACAGGGAGAATGATATGCTGATCCGTAAACTGGCCCTTGCTGGGGCCTTCGCACTGAGCGCCACGACCGCCATGGCCGCCTGCTCGTTCGAAAACGACGTCGAAGTGAAGACGTTGTCCGCCGGGTTCGAGGCCTGGAAGGCCGTGACCGACGCCATGGCCGAATGCGGCAACGTGCAGGCGGAGCTGGACCAGGAATTCCGCACCAAGCAGCCCGCGGCCTTTGCGGCCAACCCGTCCCTTTACGCAGTGGGGGGCGTGTCCAACGGCACGATCACGCCGCTTCTGAACGAAGGCACGATCCGGCCCTTGGATGATCTGGTCGAAAAATATGGCCAGAACCTTTCTCCGAACCAGCTGATCCGCGTGGACGGTCAGGTCATGGCCATCGCCATGATGGTGAATACGCAGCACATGATGTACCGCTCCGACATCTTCGAGGAGCTGGGTCTGGACGCGCCGGTAACCTACGACGACGTGCTGGACGCCGCCGCCGCGATCCAGGAGGCGGGGGTCGTCGACTATCCGCTGGGGGCGACGATGCAGTCGGGCTGGAACCTGGCACAGGACTTCAACAACATGTTCCTGGGCTATGGTGGGACGTTCTACAACGAGGACAGCACGCCCGCCGTCAATTCCGAAGCCGGACTGAAGGCTTTGGAGACGATGAAAGCCCTGACCGAATACATGGACCCGGAGTATCTCATCTCCGATTCCACCTACGTTCAGCAACAGTTCCAGCAGGGCAAGATCGCCATGGCGAATCTCTGGGGGTCCCGCGGGGGCGCGATGGATGACCCGGCCGAAAGCCAGGTCGTCGGCAAGGTCGGCTCCTCCGCCGCGCCGATCGCCGAGGAGGGCAACGCGCCCGCCACGACGCTGTGGTGGGACGGGATCGTGATCGCCAAGAACATCACCGACGAGGAGGCCGACGCCGCCTTCCGCGTCGCGATGGAGGGGTTGGACAGCGAGATGGTGCAGGCCAACAACGGGGCCGCGATCTGGCTAGTCTCGGGTTATGAGCCCAACGACATGGCGATGGGTGCCATCGCGACGGCCACGGCCGATCCCGCGCCGGTCAGCTACCCCTCGACCAGCCAGATGGGTCTCATGCACACCGCCATCGGCAACGAGTTGGACGCCTTCTTCACCGGTGGCCGGTCCGCCGAGGAAACGCTGGCGGCGATCGAGGAGAGCTACACCTCCGCCGCCAAGGAAGCCGGTCTGTTGCAATAAGCGACCGCCAGAAATCCTGAAGGCCCGACGTTCCCTGGAATGCCGGGCCTTTTCTTTGTGCCGTGAAATCCGGCGCGTCGCACTGCCACGCGCGGTCCGTCTGCCGAAGGCTGCTATTTTCGTGACAGCGCCTGACTACGTATGCAAGGTTGGGAGCAGGGAGCGCCGGTCGGTTGGGGGGCCACGATGAAGTTCAAGACTTTCGCCATGTTCGTCGGGCCGTCGGTCTTTCTGATGCTGCTGTTCATCGCTTTCCCGCTGATCACGGTGCTCATCAATTCCTTCCAGGTCACGCAGCCCGTGTTCACCACGCAGGAAATCGAAACCTGTACCCCCGGCTTTCTGACGCAGACCTGCACCACCGAGGTGAAGACGATTCCGGTGCTGGGCGACGACGGCTCCCCCATCACGACGACGCAATGGGTCGGCTTGTCGTCTTATGCCAACGTGCTGGGCGGTGACCGGTTTACGCGGGCGCTGGCGGATTTGAACATGGGCGCGATCCTTCAGATCGATTTCTGGAAGGCGTTGCGGTTCACCCTCACCTTCACCCTCGTCACGCTGCCCTTCGTCTTGGGCTTGGGTCTTGCGATCGCGGTGGTCGTCAACAATGCGACCAAGGCGGTGAAGGGGCCGGTGATTTTCATATCGCTTCTGCCGTTCATCATCACGCCGGTCATCGGGGCGCTGTCGATCCGTTGGCTTTTCTATGGCGATGGCATCCTGACCGTATGGCTGGAACTGTGGTTCGACACGGATTTGTCCATTGCGGCCAACGGTTGGGCGGTCGAATTCCTGATGATGTTCTACCGCATCTGGCACGTGGCACCCTTTGCCTTCGTGATTTTCTACGCCGGTCTTCAGACGGTCAATCAGGACACGCTGGAATCGGCGATCATCGATGGCGCGTCCCGCTGGGAACGGCTGCGCTTCGTCGTCATCCCGCACCTGATGCCGCTCATCGTGTTCATCACGCTGATTCATCTGATGGATGCTTACCGCGCGTTTGAGGAAGTGATCGGATTTTCATCGGAAAGTCAGCGCATCACACTGCAATACCTGACCTACGATTACCTGAGGCCGGACGACGCCGGAAACCGACAGATCAGCTCGGCCTCGGCCTCGGCGATGCTGACGATGATCGGCGTCGTGATCTTGCTGGCGGCCCCGCTGCGGCGCACGTGGCGTGATCACCGTGGATAATTCGATGAAGGAGGTCTGAGCCATGTCCGACGCATCCGTCCCACGCGCCATGCGGCAACCGGTCTCGCTCCGACTGGCGTCGAACCTGTTCCTGCTAGTGTGGCTGACACTGGCCGCATTCCCGTTGTTCTGGGTGCTGGCGATGTCGTTCAAATCGCCGGTCGACGCCTTCTCCTCTTCGGCGACGGATGTCCTCTTCGGGCCGCGCACATTGTCTGACGGCAATGGGTTGTCCATCGTCGATATCGTCCTGGGCATCGCGATCGCATGGCTGTCGGTCAAGGCCGCGACCAAGTGGTTGATGCCCATGGCAGCGGGGGATGGAACGCTTCAGAAGATCTTTTCCTGGATGGTGATCGCGCTTGGCTTTGCGATCCTGTTCATCATCGGGTTCTTCTTCGTGGCCCCCTGGATCGCCGCGCCGCTGGAGGCATTGCTGGGGTCGTGGGGCCAGCCGATCCTGGGTCTGACGACGCAGCATTACGAAGCGGTCTGGGTCGAAAACCGGTTCTACGAGAATTTCCGCAACTCCATGATCGTGACCTTCGGCGTGGTCACCGTGTCGCTGACGGTGGGCACGCTGGCGGGGTACGGACTGGCCCGATCGGGCAGCACGTTTGCGTTCTGGATCCTGATAATCGCGTTGATCTTCAGGGCCTTGCCGCATTCGGTGCTGGTCGCGGGGTACATGCCGGTGTTCATCAATTCGGCCGAACTTCTGCGTCCGATCCTGGGGGAGAATGCGCCGACGCTTTACGGCCAACCCCTTGCCGTCATTGCGGTTCTCGTGTCGATCAATCAGCCCTTCACGATCTGGATGCTGCGCAGCTTTTTCCAGAACATTCCCGTCGATCTGGACGAAAGCGCGCGGGTGGATGGATGCACCCACTTTCAGGCTTTCCGCTGGGTCATCATGCCGGTGATGTGGCCGGGTGTGATCACCACGGGCCTGTTCAGTTTCCTGTTGGCCTACAACGATTTTCTGGTCACGTCGCTGCTGCTGGATGCGTCGAACCAGACCATGGTTCCGGCCATCGCGAGCTATTTCAACCGCGAGACGACGACCACCGATCAGGTCGAGGCGATTGCCGCCGCGGTCAGCATCACGGCACCGCTTTTCCTGCTGGTGATGATCTTCCAGCGGCAGATCGTGTCGGGGCTGACGGCGGGGGCCGTGAAGGGGTGAACGACAGTCGCAATGGCATCGAATTTCAGGGGTGACGCACGGGTGATCTACGTCACCCGTATCGGATCGCACCGTTTTGCATCTATCGAGGCACTTCTGTGCGTTTGAATCTGTCCCCGGACATGATGGTATGACGCGCGCCGGGAGCTTCGTTGATCGACAGCCGCCAGACGGAGCGACGAGGGCGCAAAACCACTGGTCCGATTTTGAGAGTAGGCGCCGTAAGCGTCCTGCAGGTCGCCCGGACGAGGTCGTCACCAAGATGTCGCAGGTCGAGCCGACATCGCAGCAGGTTTGCGATATATCGACGGTCTGAGTGCAATCTGCCGGGCTGGCCCCGGTCTAGGGGCCGCGGGCGGATTGCCGCGGACGTCGGGTCGGACGCTTGGCCGTTGCGCGCGCCATTCCGGCGGCGTAACCCGAGGCCATGCGTATTCTATTTCTTGGCGACGTCATGGGCCGCACGGGCCGCACCGCGATAACCGAGCGTCTGCCGGGCCTGCGGGCCGACTGGCGGCTGGATGCCGTGGTCGTGAACGGGGAAAATGCGTCGTCGGGCCGGGGGCTGAACGCCAAGCAGGCCAAGGCGATTTTCGACGCGGGGGCCGATGTCGTCACGTTGGGCGACCACGCCTTCGACCAGAAGGACATGATGCAGGCGATCGAGCATGATCCGCGCATCCTGCGCCCCATCAATTTCGCCAAATCGGCACCGGGCAAGGGATGGCGGGTGTTCGATATCGCGGGGCGCAAGATGCTGGTGGCGCAGGTGCTGGGGCAGGTGTTCATGTCGCGGACCTACGACGATCCGTTTTCCGCGATCGAGCCTGTGCTCAAGGCGCACCCGCTGGGCCGCGCGGTGCAAGCGACGCTGGTCGACGTGCATTGCGAAGCCACGAGCGAGAAGATGGCGATGGGTCATTTTTGCGACGGGCGGGCCAGTGTCGTCGTCGGCACGCACACCCATATCCCGACGGCCGATGCCTGCATCCTGCCCAAGGGCACGGCGTTTCAGGCCGATGCGGGCATGTGCGGCGACTACGATTCAGTGATCGGGATGGAGAAGACAGAGCCGATGCGCCGCTTTATCACCGGCATGACCCGCGACCGGTTCGAGCCGGCGAGCGGGGAGGCGACGCTTTGCGGTCTGTTCGTCGAAACCGACGACGCGACCGGACTTGCGCGCGAGGTCGTGCAGGTGCGCCAGGGCGGCCGTTTGTCGCAATGCGGGCCGGAGTAGCCGCGCCGTGACGTGGATCGACCTGCCGCCGGGCAGCGAAGCCTGGGTGACCATCGGTGTTCTGGCGGTGATGCTGGCGCTGTTCGTGCGCGAGGTCTATCCCACCGAAGTTGTCGCGATGTCGGGCGCGGCGTTCCTGCTGGCCATTGGCGTCCTGCCTTACGACGAGGCGGTGCAGGTCCTGTCGAACCCCGCGCCCTGGACCATAGCGGCGATGTTCCTGCTGATGGGGGCGTTGGTGCGGACCGGCGCGCTGGATTGGTTCACGCGCTATGCCGAAGGGCAGGTGGGCACGCGGCCGCGGTTCGCGATTGGCGTGTTGTTGTTGTTCGTGCTGGTGGCGTCTGCCTTCGTGGCGAACACGCCGGTCGTCGTCGTGATGATTCCGGTGTTCGTGCAACTGGCGGGCAAGATGGGTCTGGCGCCGTCGAAGCTGCTGATCCCGCTGTCGTATGCGTCGATCCTGGGCGGGACGATCACCTTGATCGGGACGTCCACGAACCTTCTGGTCGACGGTGTCGCGCGGGCGCAGGGGATGGAGCCGTTCACCATCTTCGAAGTGTCGCCGCTGGCCATTCCCGTGGCGATTGCGGGAATGGCGTATCTGTATCTGATCGGGCGGCATCTTCTGCCTGAGCGCACGTCGATGGCGGCGATGCTGGGGGGGGCGCGGAAGTCGGCCAAATTCTTCTCCGAAGCGGTCATTCCACCGGAGTCCAACTTGATCGGGCGCGAGGCGCTGGATGTGCAGTTGTTCAAGCGGGAGGGTGTGCGCCTGATCGACGTGGTGCGCGGGGATGCGTCGCTGCGGCGCAATCTGAAGACCGTCACGCTGGAAGTCGGGGACCGGGTCATCCTGCGCACGGAGATTGCGGAGCTTCTGACGTTGCAGCGCAATCCGGATCTGAAGCGGCTGGATCAGGTGGGATCGGTGGAATCCACGACCGTCGAGGTTCTGATCACGCCGGACGCCAAGATGGTCGGGCGCCGGTTGGGCAACCTGCGCCTGCGTCGCCGATACGGCGTCTATACGCTGGCGCTGCACCGGCGGGACCGCAACATGTCGGGACAACTGGACGACGTGGTGGTCCGGGTGGGCGACACGATCCTTCTGGAAGGCGCGGACGAGGATATCAGCCGTTTGTCGCAGGATCTCAATCTGGTGGAGGTCAGCCAGCCGCGCGAACAGGCGTTCCGGCGCGAACGCAGTTGGATTCCGATCCTTGCGGTCGCGGGGATCGTGGCGCTGTCGGCGCTGAACCTGGCGCCGATCTTCGCGTTGGCGATCATCGGGGCGGTCATCGTCCTGCTGACCCGCAGCGTCGACGCGGACGAGGCGTTCGGCTTCGTCGACGGGCGGCTGCTGGCGATGATCTTCTCGATGCTGGCCGTGGGGGCCGCGTTGCAGGCGTCGGGGGCGGTGGAGTTGATCGTGACGTCTGTGGCACCGTGGCTGAGGACATTGCCGCCCTTTGGCCTGATCTTGGCGATCATGGTGCTGACGATGGTGCTGACGGAAACGGTCAGCAACAACGCGGTGGCGGTGGTTGTCACGCCGGTCGCCATCGCGCTGGCCCAGACGCTGGGTCACGACCCCCGTCCATTGGTCGTGGCGGTGATGGTGGCGGCGAGTTGTGCCTTTTCGACACCCATCGGCTACCAGACGAACATGCTGGTCTATGGTCCGGGCGGATATCGGTTTACCGACTTTGCACGGGTGGGAATCGGGTTGAACGTTCTGGTTGCCCTCGTGTCGTCGGCGTTGATCCCATTGATCTGGCCTTTGTGACGATCAAATGGAACTGCCATGGGAGGCCATCATGCGCCCCGTCCTTCTTCTTTTGCCGCTTGCGATCGCGGCGTGTCAGCCGATCCTGCCCGGCGCGTCCGGGGCGGCGGCGAACATCCCCCCGGGCGAGGTGCGCGTCGCATCGGTCGCCGCGACACCAGCACGGGTGACCCTGCGCCTGTCGAACGGCAAGCGCTGCGTGGCTGAACGCCCCGAGGGCGTGCCCGGCAACTGGTCCGGCGTCACATCCGGCGAGGATTGCGGATATCGGCTGCCGTTTGCGGTGACCTTCAAGCAAGGGGCCGTGCCCCAGCGTTTCACCATCGAGGCGGCACCGGCGGGCACTGGTCCGCGCGCGGAAGTTTATGTTACCGATATCGACGGTGTTCGTCGGCTGTTCGCCGCGCCCCTGGGGTCGAACGTGCGGTTCGAAACGCAAGCCTGACGGGTATGGCGGGCTATTCGCCCGCCATCAGCGTCCGGGGCTGTTGGCCGATGGGCGACGGCTCCAGGTCGCCAGGGGCCTTGCGCCCCTCGGCCGCCAGGCGCGACAGGGCGGCGTTCAAGCGCCGGCGCGCGGCCTGACCCGCGCCTTTGCGCACCATGTGACCGGCGACCAGTGCCGACAGCCAGGGCCGATCCATCCGGTCGGTCTTGCGCATCAGGCCCATCAGCCACGTTCCGTTCTGCCGCCGCCCGCGCCACAATTGTGCGAAGCGCAGGGGTGTCAGCGCCCCGCTTTCGGCCCCCGCCAGCAGACGGTCGAGGATGCCCGTCTCCTCCAACCGCGCCTGGATGTCGGCACCCGCGTGATACGCCGCGATCCGGGTGACGTGGCTGCCCTGAAACAGGCTGGCGTGCATCGCGTCCGCCGCCTCGGTCGGGTCGGTCACGACGTAGACCCGTGCCGCGGCGTCGATCATCCGCGCGGCATTGCCGTAGCGCGGCCCGAAGGGCAGGGACCAGGCCGACCGGAACCGCTGCTCCCACGGGGCGATGGCACGGTCGAGCGTGGCATAGGGCTGCATCACGAAGACGGTGGACCCCGGCGCCGCAACGCTGTGAGCCGCCGCACCGTAGGCCCCCATGCCACCGCCGACGAAGACCACGGAATCGTAGTCGTCGAAAAACCCGTCGTCGGTCAGCGTGTCGAAATAATCGTGCAGGTCGTCGTCGCGGAACCACGTCCGGCCTTCGGCCATGATGTCGAGAGTTGCCCAGTCGCGCTTGCGGGCCAGACCCGTGCTGACCGGCAGACCGCCGGCGCGCCCACGGGTCGCGTCCAGCCCTTCGAATGAGACGATGAGCGTGTCGCTGTCTTCGGCGGGGCGGAACAAGGCCAGGTGATCGTCACCGATCTGCCGCAGATACCCGGCATCGCCCGCCGCAGCGAGCAGGGCATCGCGGTGTTCGGCGCGGGTCATCGGCTGCGTCTTTGGATCGGGCATCAGAATCCTCTGGCCTGGGGCATTAACGTTAAGATAACCCGGCCAGCCTCCGGTTTCAGGCAAAAAAAGGTCGCGATTGCTTGATATTCGTGCCGCATTGTCCCCGTATCGGCAATGATGATGGCGCTGGCGGATGATTTGCCGGACTGGAGAGACATGGCAAACGCCCCGCAGATCACCGTGGTCACCTGCGTTCGTGACGAAGGTCCGTTCATCGTGGATTGGATCGCCCATCTGCGCGCGCTTGGCGTCGGGCGAATTTTGGTGTTCACCAACGACTGCCGCGACGGGACGGAGACGCTGTTGGAGGCGTTGGCCCCTGCCGGTGTCAGCCATGTGTCGCAAGGCAACATTCTGGGGTCGGGCAAGACCCCGCAGTGGCGCGCGATGGCGGCGGCCTGGGACCATCCCGCCTGCGCGACGGCCGAGTGGCTGGCGCATCTGGATGTCGATGAATATCCCGCGCTGGACGGCTTTGATACATTGCACGATCTGGTCGCATCCGTTCCCTGCGCGCAGGCCATCGCGCTGCCGTGGCGTCTGTTCGGCTGCGCCGGGCGGATGCAGCCGGGGCAGGGGGCCACGCCCGAACGGTTCGACCGCGCGGCCCCGGTCGGATTGGCGTATCCGGCGCTCGGGTCGTTCTTCAAGACGCTGTTCCGCCGCGACGGGCCGTTCATGGGCTTCGGCATTCACCGGCCCCGGCAATCGGCGGCCCCTGCGTTCTTCGACGATACCGGCACACGCGACGACGCCTTGGGCGAAGCGGCGCAGCGGATCCTTTTGTGGCGGGGGGGCACGGTGCCCCAGGGGCGCAGGGTGCAACTCAACCATTATTCCACACGGTCGATTCACGAATTTCTAGTCAAACGGGCCCGGGGCCTGCCCAACCATACGGACAAACCCATCGACCTAGAGTATTGGGTCGAACGGAATTTCAACGAGACGCGTTGCACCATGATCGACCACCATCTTCTCGCGATGCGGACCGAAGCCACGGACCTGCGCGCCCTGCCCGGTGTCGCGGAAGCGGAGGCGGCGACGCGGGTGTGGCACGGCGACATGCTGCGCCGGATCTTGGCCACACCGGACGGGGCGCGTCTGTGCGGGCGGCTGGTCCTTGCCGCGAACAGCCGCGCGCCGGACCCGCGGCTGGGGCGCGCCCTTCTGGATCAATACGCGCGGGCGCAGGCGGCCGCGTCGTGATCGAGACGCGGGCCCTCGGGGCGCAGGTGATCGACGGGACGACCGTGTTAGAGGCGATCGGCGATGGGACCGGATTGCGCGTGTTTCTGGGCGCGGGCACCGATCCGAAGGCCATCGCCGCGCGGGACGGGGTGGTGCCACGCACGGCGACGTCGGTGAACAAGTCGCTGATGGTGCTGGCGGAGTGGCCCGGCGGGGCCCGCGCCGCGCTGCCCCTGCGGGACACATCGGTCGACATCGCAGTGACCGCGCCCGAGCCGGAATTGTTCAACGGCGCACGCGTCCTGCTGGCCGCGCGCAATGGAGAGACGCCTGCGTTGGTGCACGACTGGCTGCGTCACCACGTAGAGACGCAGGGCGCGGATGCCGCCCTGATCCTGGACCGCACGCGCCCGGACGAGGCGGGTCTGGCAGAGCCGCTGCGCGCGTTGATGGATGCCGCGCCGATTGCGGGTCTGGGGCGCGTGATCGTCGTCACCTGCCCCTTGCCACTGGGCAGTGATGCCACGAGCGACCGGCATCCGTTGCAGGCCCCGGATGCGCCGGGCAAGGACCGGATGGCGGTGCCCAAGCCGGACCCCTGGACCGCGCCGCTGGCCCAGATGATCGTCTGGGAGGCGCTCCGCTGGCGGTTCCTGAGCCGGGCGCGCGCTGTCGCATTTTTGGACGTATCGGACCTGCTGGCACCCGCACCGCTGGGCCGTCGGGCCTTCGATCTGATCGACGGGGCGCAGGCGGGGGTGATCGCGCTGGTGGGGCGGCGGATCTATCCTTGGCGGGTGCGCAAGGGGCGCGCGCCGACGTTCGGCGATCATGTCTGCGACCAGTTCGACAACCCGTCGGGCAATCGCCGCTGGGTCTGCGCGCCCGGCCGCGTGCCCGCCGACGCGCCGTTTCGCCTGGTGCGCGTCGGCGGCCAGAAGCCCGCAGCACGCGACGTGGCGTTCTTTTACCGTGCGATGGGCGCGCGCCATTCCGAGGATCAGGGGATGCCGCTGGCCCCGAAGGCCGGTCTGGTGGTCGACGACGATCTGCTGACCTTGTCGCGCGATGTCTTCGGGTTCGACCCGGTTCTGCCACCCGTCAGCGACGTCCCGGCCGCGCGGGGCCTGCCGGCGGCGGTGCCGGGGCGCACGGCCATCGTGACCTGCATGAAGAACGAGGGGCCGTTCATCCTGGAATGGATCGCCTATCACCGGGCGATCGGGGTCGATGATTTCATCGTCTACACCAACGATTGCACCGATGGCACCGACGCGATGATGGACCTGTTGCAGGACCACGGCATCCTGGCGCACCGGGAGAATCCGTTCCGCACGATGGTCGACATGAAGCCGCAGCACGCGGCGCTTGAAGCGGCGGAGGCGGAGCCGATCATGGCGCGCGCGGCCTGGGCCATCTGCATGGATGTGGATGAATTCATCAACATCCATGTCGGGGGCGGTCATCTGCGCGATCTGTACCGGGCGGTCGGCGACGCCAACATGATCTCGATGACGTGGCGATTGTTCGGCAATTCCGACCTGCACGACTTTGCGGATATGCCGACGCCCGCGCGGTTCGACCGGTGCGCGCCGCAGCTGATCCGCAAGCCGCATCAGGCGTGGGGGTTCAAGACGCTGTTCCGCAACACCGGCATCTATCGCAAGATGGGGGTGCACCGGCCCAAGGGGTTGAAGCCCGACCTTTGGGAGCAGATTTCCTGGGTCAACGGATCGGGCGAGCCGATGCCCAAAGAGATGCTGCGCACCGGCTGGCGGTCGTCGATGGAGACCTATGGCTATGACCTGGTGACGCTGAACCATTATGCCGTGCGCGACGCCGAGAGCTTTCTGGTCAAGCGGGACCGCGGTCGCGTGAACCACGTAGAGCGCGATCAGGGGCTGGGATACTGGTTTCGCATGAACAACAACACCGAGCGCGATACGTCGATTCAGCGGATGCTGCCCGCGCTGGAGGCCGAGATGGCGACCCTAAGGTCCCTGCCGGGCGTGGCCGAACAGCATGACAGATGTGTCGCGGCGCACCGGGCGCGCATTGCCGAACTGCGCGCCGGCGGTGCGTTCGCCGCCTTCTATGCGGAGATCACCGGAGAGCGGATGGAGCGGCTGAGCCGGATGCACCGACATTTCGGAGCCAACGTCTTCCTGGCCGGTCCCGACAGCGTCCCCGAGGCGATCTGGCGGGATCCGGCACCGGCCGACGACCTGTTCTTCACCGTGGGCGACGTGGACGAGACGGCCCACTAAGTCCCGTCACGGGGCGCATATTTCCCGCAAAGCCTGCCACGGCGTGTCCTCCATCGCCGGGGGCATCTGAGACGGGGGGGCTTCCCCGATCTGACGGTTTGTCGCGCGCGCGAACGGTTCCCAATTCAGGCGCGCGGTCGCGAAGGCGGGTCGCAGGGCCTCGGCGGACAGCCGGGCCGGGTCGTCGAGGATCAGGCGTTCGACGTGATCCGCGATGGCGGCGGCGGGCACCTCGCCGGTGATCAGCATCCGCGTCAGGTTCACGAAGCCCATCTGATCCAGGAACCCCTCCAACGGGGCCTGCATCTGCGCGGCGGCTTGCGTCGACAGGACGTGACCGGCGGCAACGTCCGGGTCGTCCTGTCCGACAAGGATCCGGTCGGACAGCACGATCAGATCGCCGGGCAGGGCGATGGTCGGTTGCGGCAGATCGCGCAGCACGACCAGTTGCACGGGGCGGGTCGGGAACAGGCGGTCGCGGAACTGACCCAGACCTTCGACCCCGGTCGGGTTGGCGCAGGGCGCCCCCGTCAGGCCGGTCAGTTCACCCAGCATCGCGGTTCCGATTTCGGCCCGCTGCGCCGTGGGGATCAGGATAGCCGCCTGTTTGCGCAGCGCGCCGGGCAGCCATAAAAGGCCAAGGCCCAGAAGAAATCCCATCACCAATCCGAAGGTGACGCGCCGCAACGCGCCGGGGCGGCTGCGCCCCTTTTCCACGGCTGTCATCACCCGGTCCAAGGCGGTGATCATCTCCGGCTCCTCCACCTCCAGCTGTTCGTCGCTGTCGGTATCGGGCGCATAGCGGGCCGGCATCTCTCCGGGGTTGAGGCGCACCAGGGCGGGCAGGGACCAATGCGACAGGGCGATTCCGGACCGGTCTTCGATCACCAGTTCGGCGTCGCCGACCGTGATGTAGACGGCGCGGCGCTGCTCCTCGCGGCTGGCCCGCCAGAGGCCCGGAGCCTCCAGCCGGTCAAGGCCGTCGAGGGCCGTCATTCAGACGTTCCCCCGGACCCGTTCGCGCAACACGAACTTCTGGATCTTGCCGGTCGAGGTTTTGGGCAAGGAGCCGAAGGTCACCGATTTGGGCGTCTTGAATCCGGCCAGCCGGTCGCGGACATGGGCGATGATCTCGTCTTCCGTGCTGTTGCAGCCGTCGCGCAATTCGACGAAGGCGTGGGGAACTTCGCCCCATTTGTCATCCGGCCGTGCGACGACGGCACACAACGACACGGCGTCGTGGTGCATGATCGCGCCCTCGACCTCCACCGAGCTGACGTTTTCGCCGCCCGAGATGATGATGTCCTTGGCGCGGTCGCGGATCTGGACATAGCCGTCGGGGTGCTTGACGCCCAGATCGCCCGACCGGAACCAGCCGCCGGCGAAAGCCTGCGCCGTGGCGTCGGGGTTGGCGAGGTAGCCCTTCATCACCGCGTTGCCCCGCATCGCGATTTCGCCCTGCGTTTCCCCGTCGGCGGGCACGGGGGTGCCATCTTGGGCGAAGACCTCTACGCCTTCCATCATCGGATAGGCGACGCCCTGACGGGATTTCATTGCCGCCTTGTCGCCGGCATCCAGCGCGTCCCAATCGCCCGGCTGCCAGACGTTTTCGACGACGTGGCCATAGGTTTCGGTCAGGCCGTAGACATGGGTGACGTTGAACCCCAGCGTCTCCATCCGGGCCAGGGTCGCGGCGGGGGGCGGGGCACCGGCGGTATAGACCTCGACCTGTTGATCGAACGTCCGACGCTCGCCTTCGGGCGCATTCACCAGCGCGTTGAGGACGATGGGCGCGCCGCCGAAATGGGTCACGCCTTCGTCGGCCAACGCACCGAAGATCGCCGGCGCGGTCACGTCGCGCAGGCACACCACGGTGCCGCCCACCAGCGGCATCATCCACGCGTGGCACCAGCCGTTGCAGTGGAACAGGGGGACCACGACCATCAGCCGGGGATAGAGCACCATGCGCCAGCTGACGACGGTGCCCATGGTCATCAGATACGCACCCCGGTGGTGATAGACGACGCCCTTGGGGCGCCCCGTCGTGCCGGACGTATAATTGAGCGCGATGCTTTCCCATTCGTCGTCGGGCAAAATCCAGTCGAACGTCGGGTCCGCACGGATCAACTCGTCTTCGTACACCGGGTGCCGACCCGACGCCGGGAAGCCCGCGTCGGGCACCTCGATGATTTGTGGCGGGGGGGTCACGTCGGCGCAGGCGGCTTCGGCCAGATCGAGGAACTGACTGTCGACCAGGACGATCTTCGCGCCGCCATGACCCAGGATATAGGTGACGGTGCCCGCGTCGAGACGGGTGTTGATCGTGTTGAGCACCGCGCCGCAGGCGGGGACGCCGAAGCTCGCCTCCACCTGGGCGGGGACGTTGGGCAAAAGCGTCGCGACGACATCGCCCGGCACGATGCCCAGGCCAGCCAGCATCGCCGCCTGCCGGGTCACGCGGTCGTGGTATTGCGCATAGGTCCAGCGGGTGTCGCCATAGACCAGCGCCTCCCGATCAGGCCAGATGCGCGCGGCGCGGGCAAGATGCGACAGCGGTGTCAGGGCGACGTGGTTGGCCGCGCAGCGCTCCAGCCCCGTCTCGTCTTGCAACCAGCCCATGAAATCCCCCCGTTGCACCGACCCGTATTGGCCGGATAGTGCAGGGGCCTGCGGGCGAGAACAAGGGGAGGCGGTCAGGATGGAAACGAACAGGCCACTCGCCTCGGCGGGGGTGATCCTGACGGCGATGGCGATCCTGGCGTTCGTGGATCAATACGTGTCGGTCATCGCCGAAACCTCCAGCTTGTGGACGTTTCATCTGCTCCGCTCGGCCATGATGTTTGCGCTGGCGGGGGCGTTCGTCGCGGTGGCGCGGCGGCGGTTGCGGGTGCACAATTGGCGCGGTCTGCTGGGGCGGTCGGCGTTCAATTCGACGGCGATGATGATCTATTTCGGATCGCTGGGCTTCATGCCCGTGGCGCAGGCGGCGGCGGGGCTGTTCACCGCGCCGATCTGGATCCTGCTGTTTTCGGTCGGCCTGTTCGGATTGCGGGTGGGGCCGGTGCGGATCGCGGCGGTTTTCATCGGCTTCGTCGGTGTCCTTCTGGTCCTGTCGCCGGATCTGTCCGAGGTGACGCCGCTGACCTTCGTGCCGGCGGCGGCGGGGGCATTCTATGCCGTGTCGGCCATCGCCACGCGCGAATGGTGCCCGCGCGAACGCGCGCTGGAACTGACGCTGGGCATCTTTGCGTTCCAAGCGTGCTGGGGTCTGGGTGGGGTGTTGCTGACCGGGGGGGGCGATACGTTTCTGACGCGCGGCTGGGTGATGCCGACGCCGGAAATCTGGGGCCTTCTGGTGATGCAGGCCGTCGGCAGTCTGACCGGGGTCGTCCTGCTGGTGCGGGGTTATCAACTTGCCGAGGCATCGCTGGCCAGCGTGTTCGAGTTTTCCGTCCTGTTGTTTTCGGCCCTGTTCGGCTGGCTTCTGCTGGGCCAGGTGCTTGGGCCGCTGGGCCTTGCCGGTCTTGGCCTGATCGCGCTGGCCGGAAGCCTGATCGCGCTGCGCGGTCGGACCGGGGCCGGGAAGGTCCCCGTCACATGATCCTGTCGCCGGGGCGCGGATATGTCTTCGTCCACGCGCCAAAGACCGGGGGCACGGCCATGGCCCTGGCGTTGGAGGCGCGGGCGATGGCCGACGATATCCTGATCGGCGACACGCCCAAAGCCGTGCGCCGGCGCACGCGGTTGAAGGGTGCGCGCACGGCGGGACGGCTGTGGAAGCATTCAGCGCTGGCTGACGTGCGCGGGCTGATCCCGGATGCCGATCTGGACCGACTGACGCCCGTCATGCTGGTGCGCAATCCATGGGATCGCATGGTCAGCTATTATCATTGGTTGAAGGTGCAGGCCTTCGACAACGCGGCGGTGTCACTTTCCAAGTCCCTGTCGTTCGGTGATTTCGTTGCCCATCCGGCCATCGGCGACAGTTTCAGGCGCAATCCCTATGCCAGCTATGTCGCGGGAGGCGCGACGCCGATTTTCATTCGGCTGGAGCATCTGGACAGTGACCTGACACCGTTCACCGATCTTTTGGGTTTCGATCTGGACCTGCCCCGCGCGAATGCGTCGAGCCGTGCGCGCGATTGGCGAGGGTACTACGACGGGCCGACCCGCGACCGCGTGGCGGAAATCTGCGCAGAGGATGTATCGGCGTTTTTATACCGCTTCGACCCGCACGATTCGGCGTGATCCCGCTTGTCGCGCGGGATGCCGCGAAGTCGTGCCTGTGCGCAGGCGGTCACACGGCAAGGTCATGGCGGTGTCTGCCGCAAACACCCCAAGGGACGAAAGAAACCCAAAATGTCGGACCAACGCATCTTTACTCATGACGCTTTCCCGGTGATCGCGCCGATCGCGCTGCGCTTTACGCCCGGCACCTGTCTGGCGACGCCGGATGGCCCGCGTGCCGTCGAAACATTGATCGTCGGCGACCCTGTCGACACCCGGGATGGCCCCAAGCGTATCGCGCGGTTGGACGTCGTTCGCCGTCCGCGCAGCGAATGGACCTATGATCGCGACGCCTGGCCCATCCGGGTGCCGGTCGGGTCGCTGGGCAACGCGCGCCCGATGCGGTTGTCCCCCGATCAGCGGATCCTGTTGTCGGGGGACACCGTCGCGCGCGTGTGTGCGGTGCGGGAGATTTCGGTGGCGCTGCGCGATCTGATCGGTCTGCGTGGCCTGATCGGAGAGCGGCCCCTGGCGGATCTGCGGTATCACGGGTTGTCGTTCGGCATTCCGGCCGTAATCGAAGCCGAGGGTGTCCCCTGCGAGATCGAGGCGGGGGACGCGGCCATCGTCGCGCAAGAAATGGCGCGGGCCGCGTTCCAGGAGATGCACGCCGCCGGAGAGCCGCCGCTGAAACGCTAGTTCAAGGTCCAGCTTTCTTCGGAGGATCGACCGCGTTCTGCTGCATCACCAGGATATTGCCGCGGATGAACAGGTGCTTGCAGTCGGTCTCGACCTGCAGCCCGTCCAATCGGGTGCGGTGGCAGAGCGCTTCGTTGTTCCAGACCCAGCCGCCCGACACGGTGGCCGCGTCCTTGCGCCCGCCGATCCCGCCATTGGCCGCAAAGACCATCGTGCCGCCGAAATCATCGACCAGCGTGCGGTCGGCGATCAACTGGCGGAACGCGCCTTCCGAGCGGATGCGGGTGAAGTCGAGCGCCTGCGCCGCGGTGGCACATGCGAGGCCGGCCAGCAGCGCGGCGGTAAAGATCGGTCGGATCGGTTTCATGTCCCGTGTCCCGTTTGTTCGGTGGGCTTCGGGATCGACCTTGTCACCGGATTGGGGCCAGATCGTGAAACAGTCGGGACGCTTGCGCGAAACAATCGGGGCGGCGCATCGCAGCGCCGCCCCGGATTTTCGCGGTGTCGGTCGCGTCAGGCGGCGGCGCGGGCAGTCCCATCGTAGAAGACTTCGCCGTTGTCGGCCATCTTGCGCAGCAGATCCGGTGTTTTGAACCGATCGCCGTGTTTGGCGGTCAGCGCCTCGCAGGTTTCCGCCGCCCAAGCCGATCCGACGATGTCGAGCCAGCTGAAGGGTCCGCCCGACCACGGCGCGAAGCCCCAGCCCAGGATCGCCCCGACGTCGCCTTCGCGGATGTCCTCCAGCACGCCTTCCTCCAGCGCGCGAACGGCTTCCAGCACTTGCGCGAACATCAGACGGTTCTGCACCTCGTGCAGGTCGGGTTGATCGTCGGCCAGCGGATAGCGGGTGCCCAACTCCTCCCAAAGACCCTGACGCTTGCCCTTGTCGTCGTAGTCGTAGAAGCCCGCGCCGTTCTTCTTGCCCAGACGGTCGGCGTCCTTGAAGGCGAACAGCACTTCGTCGACGGCCCCGTCGGGATACGCATCGCCCATGGCGGCCTTGGTTGCGACGGCGATCTTCACGCCCAGATCGATGGAGGTCTCATCCACCAGTTGCAGCGGACCGAGCGGGAAGCCGAGCTGCTTGGCCGCGTTTTCGATTAGCGAGGGGGAGACCCCTTCGGCGACCATGCGGATGCCTTCGTTGATGTAGGGAATGATGCAGCGGTTGGCGTAGAAGAACCGTGCGTCGTTCACCACGATGGGCGTCTTGCGGATCTGGCGCACGAAATCGAGCGCCTTAGCCACGGCGACGTCGCCCGTCTGCTTGCCCTTGATGATCTCGACCAGCAGCATCTTGTCGACGGGCGAGAAGAAGTGGATGCCGATGAACTGCTCGGGGCGGACGCTGGCCTTGGCCAGTTCGGTGATCGGCAAGGTGGAGGTGTTGGTGGCGAAGATGCAGTCGTCGCCCACGATGGCCTCGACCGCCTTGGTCATCTCGGCCTTGACGCCGACATCCTCGAACACCGCTTCCACGATCAGGTCGCAGCCCTTGAGCGCCTCGAGGTCGGTGGTCGCCGATATACGCCCCAGAACCTCGTCCTTCTTCTCTGCCGTGACCTTCTTGCGGGACATGCCCTTGTCCAAGATCCCCTCGGCATAGCCCTTGCCCTTGTCGGCGGCGGCCTGTTCGCGGTCGATCAAAACGACTTCGATACCGGCGTTGGCCGAGACATAGGCGATCCCGGCCCCCATCATGCCCGCGCCCAGGATGCCGACCTTGGACACCTTCTGGTCCGGCGCGTCGGGACGGTTCGCGCCCTTTTCCAACGCTTCCTTGTTGATGAAGAGCGAACGGATCATCGCCTCGCTGCTGGGGTTCATCAGAACGTGGGTAAACCAGCGCGCCTCGATCTTGAGCGCGGTGTCGAACGGCACCAGCGCGCCTTCGTAGACAGCCGAGAGCAGTGCCTTGGCAGCGGGAAACGCCCCTTGGGTCTTGCCGTTGACCATGGCGGACGCGCCGACGAACGTCATGAAGCCGGCGGGATGGTAGGGCGCGCCGCCCGGCATCTTGTAGCCTTTCGCATCCCAGGGCTTGAGGATGTCGGCATCCGTGGCCGACAGGACCCAGGCGCGGGCGTCGGCCATCGGATCGGCGCTGACCTCGTCGATCAGACCGGCCGCCTTGGCTTTCTTCGGATCGCTCAGCTTGCCCTCAAGAAGGAAGGGCGAGGCCGCCATGGCCCCCAACTTTTTGGACAGGCGCGTGGTGCCGCCCATGCCTGGAAAGATGCCGACCATGATTTCGGGCAGGCCGATCTTGGCCTTGGGGTTGTCGGCGGCGAAGATGCGGTGGCAGGCAAGCGGAATTTCGAACCCGATGCCCAGCGCGGTGCCCGGAAGGACGCAAGCGACAGGCTTGCCGCCCTTGTTGGTCTTGGGGTCCATGCCCGCGCGTTCGATCCGGCGCAGGATGCCGTGGGATTTCATCAACCCGTCCATCATGCCCTGCGCGGGGTCGTCGCCGGACATCGCCTTCATCTTGGCGATGACGTTGAGGTCCATGCCGCCGGCAAAGCTGTCGGGCTTACCGCTGGTGATGACGATGCCCTTCACATCGTCGTCGGCCAGTGCATCGGTCACGCAGGCGTCCAGGTCGTCCCAGCCTTCCAGGCTGAGGACGTTCATGGACTTGGCCTTCACGTCCCAGGTGATGGTCGCGACGCCGTCGGCGTCTTTGGTCAGGGTAAAATCGGTCATCATGCTCTCTTCGCGGGTTTGATTTGATCAGGCCTCGTCATCGACGGCATAGCGGGCCTTGCGCAGGGTCGCGCGCACGCCCCGGCCGAGCCAGACGTCGTGATGTTTCAGCAGACTGGCCTCGCTGGAATAAGGCTCGATGAGGTGGCTGGCGCCGTCGAGGACATAGACGCGGTGAAACCCGTCTATCCGATCCTCGTCGTCGCCGGTGAAGGCGGCCGCGATGGCCACCCGGTGATACCCGGTCGCGCCCATTTCCTGTAGGCGGTCGCGGAACTTCGTGGCCCACTCGATCAGGGTCGCGGGGCTGTCGACGGTCGTGACTTCTTCGTCGACCAGCAACTCGTGCGGATAGGTCATCAACCGGGTCACCGCCTCGAAGTCACGGATCCAGATGAGGTGAGAGACCTGATCCAGGTGGTCCTGATAGATTTCGAGTGCAGTACTCATGCCGAAGCCCTTCGAGTGACGCGTCCGGCGACACATTTGCCACGCCGTGTAGCCGGGGTCACACCCCAACGGACGGGACGGGCGCAGGGGCTGGGGACGCGGGCGTCAATCATGGGTCAACTGGTTCACGGGACGGTTGCGAATATTGTCGCGGTGGTAATAGGCCATGCCGCTGTTGCGGACCGAAACCCTGATCGCATCGGCCAGCCAGCGCCCGTCCGCTTGCTGAACGATCGACATCGCGCAGTCGTAGGGGTCGGTCAGATAGCTTCCGCCCCGCATGACATAGGTTCGGTGGATACCGATGATCCGATTTTCGTCGTTGGGATCGAACCGCGCCTCGCGGCACAAACGGTGGAAGGCGGTCGCCCCCAGCGCGCTGAGGCTTTCGCGAAACGCCTCGGCGTCCTTGCTCTGCTCCTCGGGGTTGGAGATGATCCGGTCGGCTTCGGGCAGGTGGATCACATGCGGATAGAACAGCATGGCGGCCACGCCATCCGCTTCGCCGTTCCAAAGATGGCCGGAGACGAGGTCGAGATGGGTCTGATATGTCGTGCGGGCGGTCATTGAATTTGCCCCTCGCGGTTTTCGGGATGGGCCTTGGCACTGGGGATGCCGTGGCGCAGCGGCGGAACGACGATATCGGCGATCATCCACTCCGCCCCTTCGTGGACCAGGACCATTTCGCAATTATACGGGTCGGTCAGGTAGTTCCCGCCCCGCAGGATGTATGTCCAATGCCCGCCGGTGATCCGATGGCGGTCCAGCGGGTCGAAGCTGGCATGCTCGCACACCCGGTGATAGCCGGTCGCGCCAAGCCCATCCAGGTGATCGCGGAACCGGGCCGCCATGACAGCGAAATCGTCGGGGCCGTCGTATTGCCGGTTGCCGTCGGAAAATCGGATGATGTGGGGAAAGCGGTTCACGGCAATAATGGTCTCATAATCGCGGTCCCACAGCGCACGGGACACCAGGTCGAGGTGTGCCTGATAGATGTCCCGTGCGTCTTGCATCAGACGCGCTCGATGATGGTGGCGGCGCCCATACCGGATGCGACGCAGAGCGTGGCAAGACCCGTGCCCTTGCCGGTCCGCTCCAACTCATCCAGCAGGGTGCCGATGATGATCGCGCCGGATGCGCCAAGGGGGTGCCCCATCGCGATGGCCCCGCCGTTCACGTTGACCTTCGCGTGATCGACATCGAACGCCTGCATGAAGCGCAGCACGACCGAGGAGAATGCCTCGTTCACTTCGAACAGGTCGATGTCGTCGATGGACATGCCCGAATCCGCCAAAATCTTCTGCGTGGCCGGGACGGGACCGGTCAGCATGATGGTCGGATCGGTCCCGATCTTGGCGGTGGCGCGGATGCGCGCGCGGGGCGTCAGGCCCCATTTTTCCCCGAATTCCTTATTGCCGATCAGGACCCCGGCAGCGCCGTCCACGATGCCGGATGAATTGCCTGCGGTGTGGATGTGGTTGATGCGCTCAAGGTGCGGGTATTTCATCATGGCGATCTTGTCGAAGCCGGGCATGGTGGTGCCCATCGCCTCGAACGCGGCGTTCAGGCTGCCCAGCGACTGCATGTCGGTGCCCGGCCGGATGTATTCGTCGTGATTCAAGATGGTCAGGCCGTTGATGTCCCGAACCGGCAGGATCGACTTGTCGAAGCGCTTATCCTCCCAGGCGGCGACGGCGCGCTTCTGGCTTTCGACGGCCAGGGCGTCCGCGTCGTCGCGGGTGAAGCCGTATTCGGTGGCGATGATGTCGGCCGAAATGCCCTGGGGCACGAAATAGCTGTCCATCGCGATCGACGGATCGACCGCGATCGCCGCGCCGTCGGACCCCATGGGCACACGGGACATGCATTCGACGCCGCCCGCGATATAGCCCATGCCCGCGCCGCCGCGGACCTGGTTGGCGGCCAGGTTCACCGCCTCCATGCCCGACGCGCAGAACCGGTTGATCGACAAGCCGGGGATGCGTTCGTCCAGACCCGACGCAAGAACGGCCGTCCGTGCCAGGCATCCGCCCTGTTCCATCACCTGCGTGGCGTTGCCCCAGATCACGTCTTCGACCGCGTGCCCCTCGAATCCGTTGCGGTCCTTCAGCGCATCCAGCACGCCGGCCGACAGGCGCGCGGCGGTCACCTCGTGCAGCGATCCGTCCTTGCGGCCCTTGCCGCGGGGCGTTCGGATCGCGTCGTAGATATAGGCTTCGGTCATGGTGTTCTCCGGGGGGTATTTCAGGCGCGGTCGCTGGGGCGTCCGGGCATCAGGTCATAGGGATGTTTCCAGCCGGGCAGGGCGGCGATGCGCCCCAGCCAGGCGTCGATGGCGGGGTATTCGGTGCGGTCGAACCCAAAGGGTTCGGGGTAGTAAAGGTATCCACAGCACGACAGATCGGCGTTGGTCACGCCGTCGCCGACGATCCAGGCGCGTCCGTCCAGGTGGCGGTTCAAGGTGTCATAGGCGGATTTCAGGCGGGCCTGGGTGAAGGCGATCACCTCGGCGGGCCGTTTGTCTTCGGGCAGGAAGTTCATCAGGAACCGCAGCATTCCGGCCTGCGACGACAATTTGTGATTGTCCCACAGGACCCAGCGCAGCACTTCCAGATGTTCGCCCGGCGCGCCGCCATGTTTGCCGGTTTTTTCGGTGACATAGGCCTGGATCGCTCCCGATTGCGACAAGCGGATATCGCCGTCCACCAGAACGGGAGCCTCGCCCATGCCGTTTTCCGCGCGCCATTCGGGGGTGCGGGCCTGACCGCCGAAGAAATCGACGAACACCGGCTGCCAGTCGACGCCCGCCAGTTCCAGCGCCAGCGCCGCCTTGTAGCTGTTCCCGCTTTCACCGAAGCAGTGCAATTCCATCGTCATGGTGCCTCCTCCCGAAGCGCCGGTCTGGTGGAGAGAGCCTGTCAGCTCTTCTCCTGTCGTCTTGCCAGCATCGCCTTATGCAGTTGCAGGCGGTGGGGCAGGTTGTCGCCGTTGGTCACGCTTTCGAAGTTTTCGAACAGGAACGACAACGCCTCTCCTTCGTCCAGCCCTGCCTCGCCTGCGAATTTTTTCAAACGTCTATATCCGGCTTCGGACATTTGCGCCGGAAAGCGGCGGGTAAGGCGTTGGGCACGGGCCATCGATACTCCGGTGTTCTGTCGACCCATCATGGGCCGACAGAACGGGATCGTCAAAAGGCGGTCGACTCCAGCGCCATCACGGTTTCGGGACCAGTTTCGATCCGGGCCAGATGCATCTTCGTCGCCGGCAGTTGACGCGCCATGTAGTAGCGGCCCGTCGCGATCTTGGCTTCCAGAAAATCGCGGTCAGCCCCGTCTTCCTTGAGCGCCTCGCCCGCGGCCTTGGCCATCTTGGCCCACATCAGGCCCAACGCGACATGACCGAACATGGTCATGAAGTCGTAAGATCCCGACAGGGCCGCGTTCGGGTTCTTCATGCCGTTCTGCATGAAATACATGCCGGCGGCCTGCAGATCCTTCGACGCGGCCTTGAGCGGTTCCAGATAGCCCGCCTTGAGGACTTCGTCGTCGGCGTTGTCCTTGCAGAAGGATTTCACCATGTCGAAGAAGGCCATGACGTGCTTGCCGCCGTCCTGCGCCAGCTTGCGCCCCACAAGGTCGAGCGCCTGAACGCCGTTGGCCCCTTCGTAGATCATCGCAATCCGGGCGTCGCGGGCGAATTGGGACATGCCCCATTCCTCGATATAGCCGTGGCCGCCATAGACCTGCTGCGCGTTGGTTGCCATCTCGAAGCCCTTGTCGGTCAGGAACCCCTTGATGATCGGCGTCAGCAGCGAGATCAGGCCATCGGCGTCCTTGTCCTCGTTGCGGTGGGCGCGGTCGATCATCATCGCACCCCAGAACACGAAAGCGCGCGCGCCTTCCACGAAGGACTTCTGGTCCATCAGGTTGCGACGGATATCGGGATGCACGATCAGCGGATCGGCGGGGCCGTCGGGGTTCTTGGTGCCCGTGACGTCGCGCCCCTGAAGGCGGTCGATCGCATATGCCAACGCGTTCTGATACGCGATCTCGCCTTGGGCGTACCCTTGCAGACCCACACCCAGCCGTGCCTCGTTCATCATGGTGAACATGGCGCGCATGCCTTTGTGCGCATCGCCCAGCAGATATCCCTCGGCCTCGTCATAGTTCATGACGCAGGTGGAATTGCCGTGGATGCCCATCTTCTCCTCGATCTTGCCGACCGAGACACCGTTGCGCGCGCCGAGGTTGCCATCCTCGTCCACCAGCACCTTGGGCACGATGAAGAGCGAGACGCCCTTAATGCCTTCGGGGCCGTCCTTGATCTTGGCAAGAACCAGATGGACGATGTTGTCGGCCATGTCGTGGTCGCCGGCGGAGATGAAGATCTTCTGGCCGGTGATCTTATACGACCCGTTATCCTGGGGTTCGGCCTTGGTGCGCATCAGACCCAGGTCGGTGCCGCAATGCGGCTCCGTCAGGTTCATGGTGCCGGTCCATTCGCAGGTGACCATCTTGGGCAGCCACTTCGCCTTCTGCGCGTCCGTGCCGTGGGCGTGGATCGCGGAATAGGCCCCATGGGTCAGGCCCTGGTACATGTTGAAGGCCATGTTGGCCGACGACAGGATCTCGCCCACGCCGGTCTGCATCAGATAGGGCAGGCCCTGGCCGCCATATTCTTCATCGCAGTCCAGCGCGGTCCAGCCGCCGTCGCGGACCTGGTCGAAGGCTTCCTTGAAGCCGTCGGGGGTGCGCACGATGCCGTTTTCCAGAACGCAGCCCTGCGTGTCGCCGACGGCGTTGAGGGGGTGCAAGACGTCCTGCGCCAGCTTGCCGGCCTCCTCCAGAACGGCACCTGTGAAATCGCGGTCCAGTTCCTCGTATCCCGGAATATCCTGGGTCGAAGCCTTCAGAACATCGTGCAGTACGAACTGCATGTCCTTCGTCGGAGCGGTATAGCTGGGCATTGTCTCATCCTCCTAAAGACGGTGCGGGGTGAACCCGCTTATTTCGGCGGGGGCGCGAACGCCCCCGGTGTTCGGTCCCTCAACCGGCCTTGCGGCCCTGTATCTGGTTCATCATCTTGGCACCCCAGCTCAACTGCTCCTCCAGGTCGTCGATCGCGGTGTCGAGTTCGGCGCGCTGGGCCTTCATCGAGTCCAGACGTTCCTGGCCGATCTCGTAGGAGCGGGCCAGCTGCGTGTACTGATTGTCGCCCAACGTATAGAGGTCCAACAGCTGCCGGATATCCTCCAGCGAAAAGCCGAAGCGCTTGCCGCGCAGGATCAGCTTGAGCCGCGCGCGATCCCGGCGCGTGAACCAGCGGCGCTGCCCCTCGCGTTGCGGGAACAGCAGTTCCTTGGCTTCGTAGAACCGAAGCGTGCGGGGCGTGACGTCGAAGGCGTCACACATCTGGCGGATGGTCATCAAATCGTCGGGCATCCCGGTTTCCTTTGTCTGCATCGTCGTTGGGGCGCAGATGCGGACGTTGAGAGATCGATACAACCACCGGTGACGTTTACGTAAGCAGGACGTCACGTCATCTATAAGTTGACGTAACGAATGCAAAGGTAACCCTTGGGCAAGTGAAATTATAAATCTTCATCACGCTGAAGTCTTGGGCAGCTCCGCTGGAAGGTGCCTCCTCGATGATCAGGTCTTTGAATCGAGTTCCGCCCGGACGCGGTCGCGCAGCGCGGCGAGTTCGGAGATCGCGTCTTCCAGATCGCGTTTGCGCTCGTCCAGCTCGCGCAGCTGACCCTCCGCCAGATCGATCCAGGCCTGCTTCTGAGTCCGCCCCTCGGGGTCAGCATCGTAGAGTTCTAGCCATTGCCGGATCTCCTCCAGCGAAAAGCCGAATTTGCGCCCCCGCAGGATCAGCGTCATCCGCGCCACATCGCGCGCGCCGTAAAACCGGGCACGACCTTCGCGTGCCGGTGACAGCAGTTCGATGTATTCGTAATGGCGCAGCGTGCGCGGCGTCACATCGAAACGCGCGCACATCTGTTTGAAGTCGATCCTATCGGTCATCGCGTCCTCCCCCAAGGCGCAGTCTGGCACGATGACGACGGCTCTGTCTATTGCGTGGCCTTGCGGCAGGGGGCGGGACGCGGCAAGGCTGCTGCCATGACAGATACGCCCGATCCCGACACCGCCCGCGCCCGCGCCGCCCATCAATTCATCCAGGCTCTGCCGCATTGCCGCGCGCTGTCGATGACGGTGCAGGATGTCGGGGCCGGCGAGGCGACGGTCGCCATGCCCTGGTCGGCGCAGATCGTCGGCGACCCGCGCACCGGGGTCGTGCATGGCGGCGCGGTTTCCGCCCTGATGGACACAACCGGGGGCGCGGCCGTTCTGTCCCACCCGACGGCCCCGGTTTCGACGGCGACGATGGACCTGCGCATCGATTACATGCGCGCGGCCACGCCCCACCAGACGATCACGGCCCGCGCCGTGTGCCATCATGTCACGCGGTCGGTCGCCTTCGTGCGGGCCGAAGCCTTCGATGAGGAAACGGACAAGGGCCCGGTTGCCGTCGCGAACGGGGCCTTCACCCTGGACCGGGGCACGCGCACATGAAGACGCCGGAGCCGATCCAGATCATCAAGCAGCGCCGCGATGCCGCACTGCACGCCCTGGTGTCGGGTGTGCCCTATATCAAATTCCTCGATATCACTTTCGACCGGCGTGGGGACGAGCTGACCGGTGTTCTGCACTACGACCCCAAGCTGATCGGCAACCCGATGCTGCCGGCCCTGCACGGCGGGGTCACGGCCGCGTTCCTGGAGGTGACAGCCATCGTCACGCTGTCCTGGGCCCTGATCTGGGATGATCTGGAATCCGGGCGGATCGACGGAGAGGCGTTGACGCCCGAAACGCTTCCGCGATTGCCCAAGACGATTGATTTCAGCGTCGATTACCTGCGCGCGGGCCTGCCGCGCGACGCCTATGCCCGGGCGCGCGTGAACCGCAGCGGGCGACGGTATTCGTCCGTACATGTCGAGGCTTGGCAGGACAATCGCGACCGTCTGTTCGCCCAGGGAACGGGTCATTTCCTGATGCCCCCGCGCGGGGAATGACGCCACCGGATCTGACGAACCGCCGCATCCTGAAGATCGCCGTGCCGGTCGTGCTGTCGAATGCGACGGTGCCGATTTTGGGGGCGGTCGATACTGGGGTCGTGGGCCAGATGGCGCAGGCCGCTCCGATCGCCGCTGTTGGGGCGGGGGCGATCATCCTGTCGTCCGTCTACTGGATCTTCGGGTTCTTGCGGATGGGGACGACGGGACTGGCGGCGCAGGCCATCGGGGCCGATGACCGGGCGGAGCTGGTCGCGCTGCTATCGCGCGCCTTGCTGATCGGCGGGGCGGCGGGTGTCGCCCTGATCGCAGTCCAGGGCGCGATCATGGCCGGGGCCTTCCGCGTGGCACCCACGACGCCGGAGGTGGAGGCGCTGGCCCGCGATTACATGTCGATCCGCATCCTTTCGGCACCGGCCGCCATCGCGATCTACGGTATCACCGGCTGGCTGATCGCGCAGGAACGCACGGGCGCGGTCCTGGTCCTGCAACTGGCGATGAACGGGGCGAACATCGCGCTGGACCTGTGGTTCGTGCTGGGCCTTGGCCTCGGCGTGCCGGGGGTGGCCTGGGCCACGTTCATCGCGGAATGGACTGGCGTGATCCTGGCCCTTTGGTTTTGCCGCGAGGCCTTCGTCGGCCCGGCATGGCGCGACCGCGCGCAGATTCTGAATCCCGCGCGCCTGCGCCGGATGGTGGCCGTGAATACCGACATTCTGATCCGGTCGATCCTGTTGCAGGCCACCTTCGTGTCGTTCCTGTTGACGGGCGGGGTCTTCGGCACCGCGACGCTGGCCGCCAATCAGGTGCTGTTGCAATTCGTCTATATCACGTCCTACGCGCTCGACGGGTTCGCCTTCGCGGTGGAGGCATTGGTGGGGCGTTTCTTCGGGGCCGGGGACCGCGCGCGGCTGCGCCGGGCGGTCCGGCTGTGTGGGTGGTGGGCGCTTGGCACGTCCATGGGGCTGGCAGTGTTCTATGGTATCGCGGCCCAACCCTTGATCGAGGTCATGGCCAAGGCCGGGGACGTCCGGGCCGTGGCGGCGGAATATCTGCCCTGGGTCTGGCTGATGCCACTTCTGGGGGTCGGGGCGTTCATGCTCGACGGTGTCTTCATCGGCGCGACGCGCACGCGCGATATGCGCAACATGACGGTTCTGAGCTTCGTGGTCTATCTTCTGGCCCTGTTCGCGCTTGTCCCGTGGTTGGGCAACCACGGGCTCTGGGCCGCGCTGATGGTGTCGTTCGTGGTGCGGGGGGGCACGCTGGCGTGGAAATATCCCGCGCTTGTGGACGCAGCCCTTCGCCAGTCTCCGCCTGATCCGGATCCTGTAAAGGCCTAGAGCCAGCGCTCCCGATCGGTGCCGACGGCCTGTGCCACGGTATCGAAGCCGTCGCGGGCGAGCAGCGCATCGAGGCCCCGCGCGATCTTGCCCGGCAGCGAGATGCCGCCATAGACCAGTGCGGTATAAAGCTGCACCGCCGTCGCCCCGGCGCGGATCTTGGCGTAGGCCTGCTGCGCGGTGGCGACGCCGCCGACACCGACAAGTGGCAGATCGGTCAGGGTGGACAGGCGCGCCAGCGTCCGGGTCGATTTCACGAACAACGGCTGACCCGAAAGGCCCCCGGCCTGATCGCGTTGGGACGACGCAAGATCGGTCCGGTCCAGCGTCGTGTTGGTGGCGATGATCGCGTCGATGCCGCGCGCCGCACGGGCCACGTCGGCCAAGTCGGTTTCGGTCAGATCGGGCGCGATCTTCAGAAAAATCGGGATGCGACGAGGCAGGGCGTCGCGGGCCGTGACGACGCCCGCCAGCAGTGCCGCCAAGGCGTCGGCCCCCTGCAGGTCGCGCAGGCGTTCGGTGTTCGGGCTGCTGACGTTGACGGTGGCGAAATCGATATGGCCGCCGCAGGCCGTTAGGACCCGCGCGAAATCCTCGGCCCGATCGGCGCTGTCCTTGTTGGCGCCCAGGTTCAGCCCGACAATCGCGCCCTTCGGGCGGTTGGCCAGACGGGCGGCGATCGCCTCCATCCCGTCGTTGTTGAAGCCGAAACGGTTGATCGCGGCCGCATCCTCGGTCAGGCGGAAAAGGCGGGGTCTGGGGTTGCCGGGCTGGGGCCGGGGGGTCGCCGCGCCGACCTCCAGAAATCCGAAGGCGCAGCGGGCGAGGGGGGCAAGCGCCTCGGCATTCTTGTCGAAGCCGGCGGCCAACCCCACGGGGTTCGGCAAGTCCAATCCGGCCAGATCGGTCCGCAGGCGCGGCGACGTCACGGGGCCGCCGCGCGGGCCCAGCCCCGCATTCAAGGCAGAGAGGGCCAGCCCATGCGCGCGTTCGGGATCGACGCGGCGCAGAAGGGCCAGCCCCGCCGCTTCGATCATGTCAGGCCCGCCGGGAAGTCGTGCGCGCCATCGACCAGCGGCAGCGGTTGCGCCCAGGCCACCTGATCCATCCGCAAAGGCGCGTAGAGATGCGGGAATTTTGCCCCGCCGCGCGACTCCTCCCAGCGCAGGTTGTCGGCGACGGCCGCATCCTCCACGCCGATCAGCCATAGCCCCTCCGCCTGGGCGAAATGCTTCGCCGCAGTCTCCGCCACCTGGTCGGCGGTGGAGAAGTGGATATAGCCGTCGTCACGGTCGATGGGCGCACCCAATGTGGTGCCATCGGCCTTGAGCGCCTGCCATTCGGGCGTTTTGAACAATTTGTAGATCATGTGAGCGCAGATGCCCCCGACATCCCGCTGCGTCAAGTCGCGCCGTTGTTATATGGCTTTGACAAGCCGGGGCGACCTGCGCACGATCCGGGTCATCAAACCTAGGGGGTTCAAAGAAATGAAACGATTCCTGACAGCAACGGCGGCGCTGGCGCTGACCACCGGCATGGCAAATGCCGAGTATTCGCTGACGATCCTGCACACCAACGATTTCCACGCGCGGTTCGAGCCGATCAGCAAATACGACGGTCCCTGCTCGGCCGAGGACAACACCGCGGGCGAATGTTTCGGCGGGACGGCCCGTCTGGTGAACGCGGTCGAGGCGGCGCGCGCGCGGAGCAACAATTCGATCCTCGTGGACGGCGGCGATCAATTCCAGGGCACGCTGTTCTACACCTATTACAAGGGCAAGATGGCGGCCGAGTTCATGAACGCGCTCGGCTACGACGGCATGACCGTCGGCAACCACGAATTCGACGACGGCCCGGAGGTTCTGGCCGGCTTCGTGGATGCGATCGATTTTCCCATTCTGATGTCCAATGCCGATATCTCGGGTGAACCCGCCCTTGCGGACAAGATCGCGAAATCGACTGTAATCGAGCGGGGCGGCGAACGGATCGGCATGATCGGCCTGACGCCGCAGGACACCGACGAGTTGGCATCGCCCGGTCCGAACATCATCTTCACGGCCCCCGCCGATGCGGTGCAGGCCGAGGTCGACAAGCTGACCGCTGATGGCGTGAACAAGATCATCGTGCTCAGCCACTCGGGCTATGGCGTCGATCAGGACGTTGCGGCGAACACCACTGGCGTTGACGTCATCGTGGGCGGCCACTCCAACACGTTGCTGGGCGACATGGAGGGTGCGGAGGGTGCCTATCCCACGATGGTCGGCGAGACGGCGATCGTACAGGCCTATGCCTATGGCAAGTTCCTGGGCGAGTTGAACGTCACGTTCGACGACGACGGCAACGTGACCGAAGCGGCGGGTCAGGCCCTGATCGTCGACGCCACCGTCGAGGAGGACGCCGACACCGTCGCCCGTATCGCCGAATTGGCGCTTCCCTTGGACGAGATCCGCAACAAGGTCGTTGCACAGACGGATCAGCCCATCGGGGGTGACCGCGACGTGTGCCGCGCGCAGGTCTGCGAAATGGGCGTTCTGATCGCCGACGCGATGCTGGCGCGGGTCGCCGACCAGGGCATCGACGTGGCGATCCAGAACGGTGGTGGTATCCGTGCGTCCATCGACGCGGGCGAAGTCACCATGGGCGACGTCCTGACGGTGCTGCCATTCCAGAACACCCTGTCGACCTTCCGGGTCGACGGCGCGACGATCCTGGCGGCGCTGGAGAATGGCGTGAGCCAAGTGGAGGAGGGCGCTGGCCGGTTCCCACAGGTGTCCGGCCTGACCTTTGCGTTCGATGCGAGCGCCGAAGCCGGATCCCGCGTCAGCGACGTGATGATCGGTGGCGAACCGCTGGACCCGGCCAAGGTCTATGGCGTCGTGTCAAATAACTATGTCCGCAACGGCGGTGACGGATACGACATGTTCGTCGACGCGGATGACGCCTATGATTTCGGGCCGGACCTCGCGGATGTGACTGCGGAATTCCTGGCTGAGAACGGACCCTACACGCCGTTCACTGACGATCGCATCAACGTCAAATGACATAGGTCAAATTTCGCTGGACATTTTTCGGCGAAGGTACTGGGGAAGCGGGATTTTTTTCCGCTTCCCCTTTTCTTTCTCGAAAATTCGATTTAGCGTCATCGCCTGATTGTAAGGGCATTCAGACTGGTTCCTACATTTGCTGCCGCTGGGATCGCCCTGCGATAAGTTTCGCCAAAGTGAGTTCGTTCCCGCCGACGAAACCGAGGATTCCAACGATGCTTGCACCGATCCCAGCCAATCAGAGCGCCCGACTTGCCGCCATCAAGCGGTACGATCTGGGAACTGCGGCCCACGACGGGGCATTCGACGGTCTTGTCGAACTTGCCGCGCAGATATGCCAGTGTCCCATCGCGCTCGTCTCCATCGTGCGCGAACTGGATCAAAAGTTCGAGGCGGTCTGCGGACTCGACTTCGATTCCACGGGGCTGGAATCGTCGATCTGCAGTCATGCGATCCTGAATGATGGCATCCTGGAAATCCCGGACACCCGGCTGGACATGCGCACCAAGGACAATCCGTTGGTTACCAATGAAGAGGATCCGATGCTGTTCTATTCCGGGGCTCCGATCGCAACGAAGACGGGCGTTTCGCTCGGCTCTCTTTGCGTGCTCGACCGGCGGCCCCGGCGTCTGGGCGACACAGAGCGGCGGGCGCTGCGCATCCTGGCCGATCAGGTGATGCAGCGTCTGGAACTGCACGAGGCGTTGCGCAATCAGGACGCCATGCGGCGCGAAGTGGATCACCGGGTCAAGAACAGCCTTGCCAACGTGTCCGCGATGACACGGATGGCGGCGCGGCGGGCAACCGTCGAGGTCCGCGAAGCCCTTGGTGCGGTGGAGCGTCGGATCGACGTGATCGTCGCATTGCACGACGATCTATACCGCGCCGAGGATCCGGACGCACCGATCGACATCAAGGACTATCTGATGCGTATCGCGACCCATCTGCGCAACATTGCCCCCCCGGGCGTTGAGATCGACATGGATTTCGAGAGTGTCGCGATGGTTGCACGGCGCGCCTCCGCGCTGGGTATTTTGGTGAACGAGATGATCTCGAACGCCTTCAAACATGCCTTTCCCGACGGGCGGACCGGTCGTGTCAGCATCGTGGGACACCGGACGAAAACGAACGACTATCGCATCTGCTGCACGGACGACGGCGTCGGTGTGGCCGGGCAGGCCCATAAAGCTCCTGGCCTTGGCAAACGCATCATGGAGGCGTCCGCCTCCCAGATGGACGGAACTTTGACAACCGCCGACCTTGGGCATGGGTTCAAGGTCTCGCTGGAGTTTCCGGTCCCTACGTCCTAGGGGTCGCCGATGTGCGGACGCTATGCCCTGACGCTCCCGCAGGACGCGATGGTGCAGCTGTTCGCGGCGACGCCCTCGAACGATGTGCCGGGCGCGCCGCGCTGGAACGTTTGCCCCACCGTGCAGGTGCCCGTCGTCACCGCGGACGATACCATCCGACGGATCGTGTCGATGCGGTGGGGATTTCTGCCCCATTGGTATGATACGCCCACCTCCGGTCCCCTGCTGATCAACGCGCGGGCCGAGACCATCGCCAACAAGCCGGCTTTCCGCGATGCCTGCCGCGCCCGTCGATGCCTGATCCCGGCAACCGGATTTTACGAATGGACGAAGGCCGGGGACGGAACGCGGTTGCCGTGGTATTTCCACGATCCCGCAGGCGAGCCGATCGTATTTGCGGGCATCTGGCAGGAGTGGGGCCCGGACGCTTTGGCGACCTGCGCCATCGTCAGCTGCGCCGCCGGGCCCACCATGGCCGACATCCACCACCGGGAGCCGGTCACGCTGGCCCCACAGGACTGGGGGTTGTGGTTGGGCGAGGAGGGGACGGGCGCGGCGACATTGATGCGGGCCGCACCTGAAGGGCGACTGGTCCGGCATCGCGTATCGCGGGCCGTGAACTCCAACCGGGCAGAGGGTTCGGACCTCATCGATCCGCTGATCGACGACGAAGACGTCTGAGCCGTCAGTCGGACGATCCAGGGCCGGAATATGGTGCGGCCCGCACAATTGTACGGGCCGACCAGACGTCTAGGGAGAGAGAGACGACGATCGCGGTACCGGAGGATCGTAAGGGGAGGATTGATCGACCCCGGGACCGGACTTCATCTCGGGTTACAGGATGCCGACCGAATGTGGCGCGATTGGGGCGACTATAGGGTGATGTCGGGACAATCCGGTGTCCGCACCGAATTGTCCCCGATCTGCCAACAGACCGTTACCGAAGGTCGGGGGCCGTCGCCTCCATGCCCAGATCGGCTGTTACGGTGTCGAGCTCGATGACCTGCGTTGTCTTCTCGCCCAACCGGCGCAGCGTGACTGTCCGGTCTTCCACTTCCTTGCGCCCGATGGCGAGGATGACGGGCACCTTGGCCAGGGAATGCTCCCTCACCTTGTAATTGATCTTCTCGTTGCGGATGTCCGCACTGGCGCGGACGCCGGCCTTGGTCAGCGCCGCGACCACCTCGTGCACGTAATCATCGGCCTCCGACACGATGGAGGCGACGACCACTTGTTGCGGGGCCAGCCAGAAGGGCAGGCGACCGGCGGAGTTTTCGATCAGGATGCCGATGAACCGCTCGAAACTGCCCAAGGTCGCGCGGTGCAGCATGTAGGGGCGGTGCTTGCCGCTGTCTTCGCCAATATAAGTCGCGCCAAGGCGTTCGGGCAGGTTCGGATCGACCTGGAACGTGCCGCATTGCCAGACGCGCCCGATGGCATCGGTCAGGTAGAAGTCAAGCTTGGGGCCATAGAAACTGCCGTCGCCTTCTTCGACTCGGTATGGGTTGCCGGTCGACTTGATCGCCGCTTCCAACGCGCCTTCGACGTGGTCCCAGGATTCGTCGCTGCCCACCCGCTTTTCGGGGCGTGTGGCGAAGGCGATGTCAAAACTCTCGAACCCCAGATCGGCGTAGGTTTCGGTCAGGAAAGCGATGAATTTCGCGCATTCGTCCTGAATCTGATCTTCGGTGCAGAAGATATGCCCGTCGTCCTGCGTGAAGCCGCGCACACGCATTATGCCGTGCAACGCACCGGAGGGTTCGTAGCGCGCGCATGATCCGAATTCAGCCATGCGCAGCGGCAGGTCGCGGTAGGATTTCAGGCCTTGGTTGAAGATCTGGACGTGGCACGGGCAGTTCATCGGCTTCAGGGCATTGATCGCCTTTTCGCGCGCATGCTCCTCGTCGACTTCGACGATGAACATGTGATCCTGGTACTTGTCCCAGTGGCCCGACGCTTCCCATAGCTTGCGGTCCACGACCTGCGGGGTGTTCACCTCGACATAGCCGCCCGCGCGCTGGCGGCGGCGCATGTAGTCCTGCAGCGTGGTATAGATGGTCCAGCCATTGGGATGCCAGAACACCTGACCGGGCGCTTCTTCCTGCATGTGATACAGGTCCATCTCGCGGCCCAGGCGACGGTGATCGCGGGCCTCCGCCTCCTCCAAAAATTGCTGATGCTTCTTCAGGTCGTCGCGATTGCGAAAGGCCACGCCATAGATGCGCTGCAACTGCGGCCGGGTGTTGTCACCCAGCCAATAGGCCGAGGAGACGCGGGTCAGTTTGAACGCATCCGCCGGGATTTGCCCGGTGTGCTGCAGATGCGGGCCCCGGCACATGTCCTGCCAATCGCCGTGCCAGTACATGCGGATCGGCTCGTCGCCCGGAATGCGGTCGAGGAGTTCGATCTTATAAGGCTCGTCCGTGTCGGTGTAATGCTGGCGGACGCGGTCGCGGTCCCAGATTTCGGTGCGCACCGGGTCGCGGGCGTTGATGATCTTCTTCATCTCGGCTTCGATGGCCCCCAAGTCTTCGGGGGTGAACGGCTCCTGACGGTCGAAGTCGTAGAACCAGCCGAAATCGCGGACCGGGCCGATGGTGACCTTCACGTCCGGAAACACGGTCTGCACCGCGCGCGCCATGACGTGGGCCAGATCGTGGCGGATCAACTCGAGCGCGGGCGCTTCGTCCTGCATCGTGTTGATCGCGATCGAGGCATCCGCTTCGATGGGCCAGGCCAGATCGAAATGTTCGCCGTTCACGGTGGCGGAGATAGCCTTTTTCGATAACGATTTGGAGATGTCGGCGGCGACTTCGCCGGGCGTGATCCCGGCGGGTACGTCGCGCGAATTGCCATCGGGAAAGGTGAGGGTGATCTGGGACAAGATGCTGTCCTCCGTCGTTTTGGCGCCTACGAAGCGCCCGGTTGCGGGGTATGTGTGGGGGCCTTTTGGCGGGCGGACGCCGGGCTGTAAAGGGCGTGGCGCGGGGGTTGCCCTTGCGGCGGACCCATGAAACAGGAAAGCGCCAACCGATATGATCCGCAGGAGTGCTCCAATGGAGATTCGCGAGGCCCTCACCTTCGATGATGTGTTGCTGGTTCCCGGCGCAAGTCAGGTCCTGCCCGGCACCGCCGATACGCGCACGCAGGTCACGAAATCCATCGCCTTGAACATCCCGCTGCTGTCGTCGGCCATGGACACCGTGACCGAGGCGCGGATGGCCATCGCGATGGCACAGGCCGGCGGCATGGGGGTGATCCACCGCAATCTGGATCTGGACGCGCAGCAGATGGAAGTGCGCCGGGTCAAACGGTTCGAAAGCGGGGTGGTCTACAACCCCGTCACCCTGCGCCCCGACCAGACACTGGCTGACGCCAAGGCCCTGCAGGAGCGGTACCGCGTTACAGGCTTCCCCGTGACCGACGACAAGGGCCGCGTTCTGGGGATCGTGACCAACCGTGACATGCGGTTCGCCAGCGACGACACGACGCCGGTCGCCACGATGATGACCGCCGATAATCTGGCCATCCTGCGGGAGCCTGCCGATCTGTCGGAGGCCCGGTCGATGATGCGCGCCCGGCGGATCGAGAAACTGCTGGTCGTAAACGCCAAGGGTCATTTGACGGGCCTTCTGACGATCAAGGACATCGAACAGGCCGTTCTGAATCCGCAGGCGTGCAAGGATCACCTTGGCCGTCTGCGTGTCGCGGCCGCGACGACCGTCGGCGACGCCGGGTTCGAGCGGTCCGAGGCGCTGATCGACGCGGGCTGCGACCTGATCGTGGTGGACACGGCCCACGGCCATTCCGAAGGTGTGGGTATCGCGGTCAACAGAATCAAGCGGTTGTCGAACGACGTTCAGGTGGTTGCCGGCAATGTTGCCACCGCCGAGGGCACCAAGGCCCTGATCGACGCGGGTGCGGATGCGGTGAAGGTCGGCATCGGGCCCGGGTCGATCTGCACCACGCGCATCGTTGCGGGCGTCGGCGTGCCACAGCTGACCGCGATCATGGATTCCGCATCCGCAGCGGGCGATGTGCCCGTCATCGCGGACGGCGGCATCAAGTTTTCCGGCGACTTCGCCAAGGCCATCGCGGCCGGCGCGTCCTGCGCGATGGTCGGCTCCATGATCGCCGGGACCGACGAGTCGCCGGGCGAGGTGGTTCTGTACCAGGGTCGGTCGTTCAAATCCTATCGCGGGATGGGCAGTCTGGGCGCTATGGCGCGGGGGTCGGCCGACCGATATTTTCAGAAAGATGCCGCGTCGGACAAACTGGTCCCCGAAGGGATCGAAGGGCAGGTCCCCTACAAGGGTAGCGCCGGGGCCGTCGTGCACCAATTGGTCGGCGGGCTGCGCGCCGCGATGGGCTATACCGGTTGTGCCACCGTGGCCGACATGCGGGGGTCCTGCACCTTCGTGAAAATCACCGGGGCCGGCCTGAAGGAAAGCCATGTGCATGACGTCCAGATCACGCGAGAGTCGCCCAATTACCGCTCCTGACCGGCGGGTTCCGCGATGACCCCCGGCGCACGCGTTCAGGCGGCGATCGAGGTTCTGGACATCGTATTGTCCGGCGTCGCGGCAGAGCGCGCGCTGACGACTTGGGGTCGGAGCAGTCGGTATGCCGGATCGAAGGACCGCGCCGCCGTCCGTGACCACGTTTTCGACGCGCTGCGCCGCCTTCGGACGGGTGCCTGGGCAGGTGGCATCGCGCATATGCCGAAGGAATGCGATGCCCGCGCGGTCATGGCCGGCGTGCTATTGGGGCAAGGGGCCGATCTGGGGGCCCTGTTTTCCGGACAGGGCCACGCACCCGCGCCGCTGGAAGAGGTCTCGCCACCCGACGGTACGCTATCCCGCGCGGCGCAATTGGATATCTCCGACTGGCTTCTTGAGATTTTCGAGCGGGATCTGGGGGAAAATGCCGACCCCGTGCTGACCGCTTTGCGCGACCGCGCGCCCGTCTTTCTGCGCGCCAATACGGCCAGAATTTCGCGCGATGCGCTCCAGACGGTCTTGGCGGACGAGGGCGTGGAGACGGTCTTGGACGATACCGCGCCGACCGCGCTCCGCCTGACCGGCCCGGCGCGGGGATTGACGAATTTGCCGTCGTTTCAGGATGGTTTGTGGGAATTGCAGGACGCGGGATCGCAGGCTCTCGTCGCGCGGTTGCCTGACATGGAGGGCGCGCGCGTCTTGGACCTGTGTGCCGGGGGCGGGGGCAAGGCCCTTGCCATGGCAGCTCGGGGCGCCGCGTCGGTCTTCGCCCATGATGTCGACGCGGCCCGAATGCGCGACATCCCCATGCGAAGCGCCCGCGCAGACGTTGAAATCACGCAGCTTTCGACCCCTGAAGATGTGGCTCCGTTCGACGCGGTGGTGGTCGATGTCCCCTGTTCCGGCAGTGGCAGTTGGCGGCGCGCGCCGGATGCCAAGTGGCGTCTGACACAAGGCCGCCTGACCGAACTGACGGTCCTGCAGGACGAGATTCTACGCCGGGCCATTGCCCTGGTCCGGCCCGGTGGCTGGATCGGATACATGACGTGTTCGGTGCTGGCCTGCGAAAATGCGGAAATCGCCGATCGCGTCGTCGCATCCGACCCCGACATCACGCTCGAAGACCGGTGGTCTTGCTTGCCAACGGCCGGCGGCTGCGACGGATTCCATCTGAGCGTTTTGCGACACGGCTAGCCAGCCGGGCCGGGCCTGCTAGTGTCGTTAAGGCGACATTAACACTTATTTTGCATAGATACTCGGGCGATTCTCGGGCGAAAAGTGCTCGGTTCGTCCATTGGATGGAGGCGGGGAAAGACGTTGGAAGATCGGCTACAGACCCTGCGACAACTGCGGACCGGCTCCGGACTCCTGTTGATCTGTGCTTTGGCGGCGGCCGGTGCGTCGTTCTGGTTTGGGCAGGCCGGTCCCGACATGCTTATCCTGACCGCCGCGGTCAGCCTGTCGTGTGTTGTGGTCTTGGTGCACCTGGGCACCTTCATCGTGTCGTCGCGGGCGACGCGTCGCCTGCGGATCGTCATGGATTTTCTCGAACACGACAGCGCCCCGGGGTTCTGCACCTCGGAAGAGGGGCGCATTCTGTCTCAGAATACCGCCGCGAAGGAACGCTTCGGGCAGCAGGTGGGCGGCACGATGACGCGCGCGTTGGAGTCGCTGTTCGCCAACCCCGATGCCGTCGTTCACAGGCTGCGCCTCGCCGCTGAGGAGGCGAAGACCGGCGCACGCGAAGACGTCGTCACACGCCGGGGCCACGTCCGGGTCGCCGTTCACCGGATGCCGGCTGGATATCTCTGGCGCCTTGAGGATCTGGTCGATCGGCCCAAGCGGACGTCCGACGGTCTCGGCCTCCCGATCCTGACGTTCGGCGCGTCCGGCACGATCCTGTACATGAACGAAGTGTTGCGTGGCATGGTTGGGCAAAGGGTCACGCGCCTGGCCGATCTGTTCGAATCCATCCCGCTCAGCAACGGCGGCCTCAATCGCATTATGACGAAGGACGGTCCTCAGTCGGCCCGCATCCTCTTGTCAGATGCGGTGAACGGCCGGCAGGAGGTTTTTGTGCTGCCCGCCGATGAGCAGCCCGACGATCAGGTCGCGCTCGACACGCTGCCTGTCGCGCTCTTGCGACTGGATGCGAACGGCAGTGTGATCTTCGCCAATCGCCTCGCAAGGGATCTTCTCCCGGCCATCGCCACCACGTCCGAGCGCCGGCTCGCCGCTCTTGTCGAAGGCCTGGGTCGCAGCGTGCGCGAGTGGGTCAGCGAGGCGGCGGCCGGTCGTGGCCTCTACCGCGCGGAGGTCGTTCGCGTTACGGGCGCGGAGGTCGAAACCTATCTCCAGATCACGCTGGGTCGTCCGGTCGGCGATGCGGACGGGGGCCTTCTGGCAGTCGTCAACGATGCGACGGAACTCAAGACGCTGGAGGCGCAATTCGTCCAAAGCCAGAAGATGCAGGCCATCGGTCAGCTGGCGGGGGGCGTCGCGCATGACTTCAACAATCTTCTGACCGCGATCTCCGGACATTGCGATCTTCTGATGCTGCGCCACGGTGAAGGGGACGAGGACTACGCCGATCTTACTCAGATTACGCAGAATGCGAACCGCGCGGCCGCGCTTGTCGGTCAATTGCTGGCATTCTCGCGCAAGCAGACTTTGGAGATGCGACCGATCGACCTGCGCGACACGCTTGGCGATCTGGCCCATCTGCTGAACCGTTTGGTCGGAGAACGTGTGATATTGCGCCTTCACCACGATCCGGCCCTGATCCCGATCCGCGGTGATCGTCGACAACTGGAACAGGTTTTGATGAACCTGGTCGTCAACGCCCGCGACGCCATGCCGACCGGCGGAGAGATCCTGATCTCGACGGAGTGTCGGTATCTCGACAGTCCCGTCAGACGCGACCGCGTCACGGTTCCCAGTGGGCAATACGTCGTGGTGTCCGTCACCGATCAGGGAGAGGGAATTTCTCCCGATAATCTGAGCCGCATTTTCGAGCCATTTTTCACCACCAAGCGTCCGGGCGAAGGCACGGGGCTGGGTCTCAGCATGGCCTACGGCATCGTCAAGCAATCCGGCGGCTACATCTTTGCTGATAGTCCCCCGGGGGAAGGAACGCAATTTAGTTTGTTCTTCCCGGCACTTGGTGAAGAGAGTCTGCTGGAACTCGAGAAATCGGTTGGGCACCCCGTGCCGCTCGCCGAGCAGCCCCATGACATGGCGATCTCATCTGACATGTTCTCCGGCAGTTTGGACGCCCAGCAGGAGAACCCACCTGGCCCAAAAGATCACGAACCGACCGTCACGGCTCCGGCGGTTGATGACTTGGCCAAGGACGACGCTTTTGATGCGGATCCAGACGAGATTTCTGCCGACGTGCAGGACGATGAAAACGAGATTAACCAAGTGGTCGGCATGGCTTCGGAAGGGCCACTGGTCGATGAGCCACATTCAGACGCATTGAAACGTGACGCACCCGGAAACGACGGCGACATGGGGGAAAATCATGCGGCCGGCGATGATCCGGATGGTGACGACCTAGCGTATTTGCTCGACAAAGTGCTGTCAGGGGGCGGCGAAATGGATCAAAGCGACGATATCGACCCCGTACCCGCTGCGGAGCCGGCCTCGGTTTTGCAATCTCAGGACAAAACTCCAACAGCGTCGGGGCGATCGGCGGACTGGAGCGAAACCGAACGAAGCCGCCCTGTCGTCTTGCTGGTCGAAGACGAGGCGCCTGTCCGGGCCTTCGCATCGCGGGCGCTGCGACTGCGAGGCTACGAAGTGCACGAGGCGGAAAGCGCGGAGGCCGCTTTGGCCCATCTGGAAGACCAGACGCTGAACGTGGATGTCTTCGTTACCGATGTGATGATGCCGGGCCTAGACGGGCCGACGTGGGTCCGTCAAGCGATGAAAGACCGGCCGGATGTTCGCACGATATTTATCTCGGGATACACCCAGGATGCGCTTTCGGAGACGAGTGTCCCGGTCCCCAATTCTGTATTTCTTCCGAAACCCTTCTCGCTGGCAGATCTGACGCGCACGGTGGAGCGCGCGTTGAGTTAAAACACTGCGGCTGTACGGTTAGAGGGCTGACCAAAGCTCAAAATCTGCGCCGCGCCCGGTTTCGAGTGCTGCGCGGGTTTGTCTCGACAGCGTAAGATCGCCATCGGGCGAGACATTCGCACGGCCCACCTCGACCGGTTGCCCGAGCCTGTCGCGAAGAAAGTCGATAAGATCGGACGGGCGGTCGTAGCGGAACAGATGGTCAACGCCGCCCTCTAGAAAGGCGGCCTGTGATCCGACCTTGGCGCAGGCCGGCGGATTGTCTTGCAGATAGGCCTGCACGAAGGCATCGAACGTCATCCCGGCGGTGGAATTTTCCTGGCCGGCAAGGGCATCGCGACCTCTGTAACGGTACCAGCTGCCCAGCCAGTCGACTGGCTCCCGCATTACAGCAACAAGGGACAAAGGGCGTTTGCCTTTTTGTTCGAAAAAGCCGGATAAGTCCCTGCGGTACTTTCTGACGGTGCAATGCTTCAAACCAGGGGGGTTCACGATGGCCGCGTCGGCCGAGGAGGCAAGCGCGTTCTCAAGAGCTGTTGTTCCCGTTTTCGGCACGGCGAGAAGGGCAAGACGCGGCTTCCAGAATATCAACATCGCGGGCGCGCTCCCTGTTCGTGCGTTTCGTCAACGCTTTGGTAACCATCTCGCATCAAGATCGGTGCAAGTCCAAGGGGCTTGCAAATGTTCTAACTTTGTTCCAAATAAGTCATAAGGAACAATACAAGAACGATAACCCGATTGCCGCGCCGGCGGCAGCATGTAACAAGGTCGAAAATCATGGCAACGGCGAACCTACTCGACATGGCTGACAAACGCAGTGCGGACAAGCAGAAGGCGCTCGACAGTGCCTTGGCGCAGATCGAACGGCAGTTCGGCAAAGGCTCCATCATGAAGCTCGGCGGGCAGAACCAGATGCCCGATATCGAAGCGACATCTACCGGGTCTCTCGGGCTCGACATCGCGCTTGGCATCGGCGGTCTGCCCAAGGGTCGCGTGATCGAGATCTACGGACCGGAATCGTCGGGCAAGACGACGCTGACGCTGCACACGATCGCGGAAGAGCAGAAATCAGGGGGCGTCTGTGCCTTTGTCGACGCCGAGCACGCGCTGGACCCGCAGTACGCCAAGAAGCTGGGCGTCAATCTTGACGAATTGCTGATTTCCCAGCCCGATACCGGTGAACAGGCGCTTGAGATCGTTGACACACTGGTGCGATCGGGTGCCGTGAGCATGGTTGTCGTGGACTCCGTCGCCGCGCTGACCCCCCGGTCGGAGTTGGAAGGCGAGATGGGCGACAGTTCGGTCGGCGTGCACGCCCGCCTGATGAGCCAGGCGATGCGCAAGCTGACCGGCTCTATCAGCCGTTCAAAGTGCATGGTAGTGTTTATCAACCAGATCCGCATGAAGATCGGCGTGATGTTCGGCTCCCCCGAGACGACGACGGGCGGCAATGCGCTCAAGTTCTATTCCTCGGTTCGCCTCGACATCCGCCGGATCGGCGCGGTCAAGGATCGGGAGGAGATCGTTGGCAATCTGACGAAGGTCAAGATCGTCAAGAACAAGGTCGCCCCGCCGTTCAAGACCGTAGAGTTCGATATCATTTACGGCGAAGGCATCTCCAAGATGGGGGAATTGCTGGACATCGGGGTCAAGGTCGGTGTCGTCGACAAGTCGGGCGCCTGGTACAGTTATGGCGACGAACGCATCGGCCAGGGCCGCGAGAATTCGAAGCAGTTTCTCAAGGATAATCCAGCAATCTCTGACGCCATCGAAGACAAGATCCGTGCCGCGCATGGGTTGGACTTTGACATGAAGCCGGAAGACAAGGACGACATTCTGGAGGATTGATCGGCTGCGAAGAACAAGATGCAAGGAAAGGGGGCCGCGATCGCGTGCCCCCTTTTTCATGGGCGGTCCGATCCCGCGCCTTGTCCCTTATCGGACGCGCGGCTAGGACGGGCGCACGCCGGCGAGGAGGATCACCATGGCCAGTCTGAACGATATCCGAAGCACCTTTCTGGACTATTTCGCCCGCAACGGTCACGCGACGGTCGAAAGCTCTCCGCTTGTGCCGCGCAACGATCCCACGCTGATGTTCGTGAATTCGGGCATGGTGCAGTTCAAAAACGTCTTCACCGGTGTGGAGACGCGCGATTACGTCCGCGCCACCACCAGCCAGAAATGCGTACGCGCCGGCGGCAAGCACAATGATCTGGATAACGTCGGCTATACCGCGCGCCATCATACATTCTTCGAGATGCTCGGAAATTTCAGTTTTGGGGATTACTTCAAGGCCGATGCAATCGCGTTTGCGTGGGAATTGCTGACCCGCGATTTCGGCATCGATCCGAACCGACTTTTGGTCACGGTTTATCATACCGACGATGAAGCTGCCGCGATGTGGAAGAAGGTGGCGGGTCTGCCGGACGACCGTATTATCCGTATCGCGACCGATGACAATTTCTGGCGCATGGGACCGACCGGACCCTGCGGGCCGTGTACCGAAATCTTCTACGATCACGGGGATCACATTCCCGGTGGTCCACCGGGAAGCCCAGACGAAGATGGTGACCGGTTTATCGAGATCTGGAACATCGTGTTCATGCAGAATGAGCAGTTCGCTGACGGCACGATGCGCCCGCTTGAGCAGCAGTCGATCGACACCGGAATGGGTCTGGAACGGATCGGTGCCCTTTTGCAGGGCAAGCACGACAATTACGACACCGATCTGATGCGCAGCCTGATCGAGGCATCGGCGCAGGCGACGGGGACTGACCCGGACGGGACGGACAACGTGCATCACCGTGTCATCGCAGATCATCTGCGGTCGACGTCCTTCCTGATCGCCGATGGCGTCATGCCGTCGAACGAGGGACGTGGCTATGTGCTGCGGCGAATTATGCGCCGCGCGATGCGCCACGCGCACCAGGCCGGCGCAAAGGATCCGCTGATGCATCGGCTGGTGCCGTCCCTGGTGGGGCAGATGGGACAGCACTATCCCGAACTGCGGCGCGCCCAGTCGATGATCGAGGAGACGCTGCGCGGCGAGGAGGAGCGGTTCCGCACCACGCTCGACCGGGGTCTGCGCATGTTGGAGGACGAGGCTTCGGGGCTGGGTTCCGGCGGGGTTCTTGCCGGCGATACGGCGTTCAAACTTTATGATACCTACGGATTTCCGCTGGATCTGACGCAGGATGCCTTGCGGGAAAAAGGTCTGTCGGTCGACACCGACGGGTTCGATGCGGCGATGGCCGAGCAGAAGGCACGCGCCCGCGCGGCGTGGTCAGGGTCGGGCGAACAGGCCGATGCGGCGATCTGGTTCGATCTGGCGGAAGAGCACGGAACGACCGAATTTTTGGGCTACGACACTGAACATGCGGAAGGAGAGATCCTTGCCCTGGTGCGCGATGGCGCGGCGGAACAATCGGCCAAAGCGGGCGAGTCGATCAGCATCGTGACGAACCAGACGCCGTTCTACGCGGAATCCGGCGGCCAGGTGGGCGACGCCGGCGTCATCCGGACTGATACGGGTCGCGCCACCGTTACGGATACGCGCAAATCGGCGGGCATTTTCATGCACATCGCCATGGTCGAGGAAGGCGAGATCACGCCCGGTCAGGCGGCCGAACTGACGGTCGACCATGACCGTCGCTCTGCTATCCGCGCGAACCATTCCGCGACGCATCTGTTGCACGAAGCGTTGCGCGGTGCGCTTGGCGATCACGTGGCGCAGCGTGGATCGCTTAATGCGGCCGATCGCCTGCGGTTCGATTTCAGTCATGGTCAGGCTGTGACGCCGGAGCAATTGGCCAGGATCGAAGCCGAAGTGAACGGCTATATCCGTCAGAACAGCACCGTTTCGACCCGCATCATGGAGCCGGATGCCGCCCGCGACCTTGGCGCACAGGCGCTATTTGGGGAGAAGTACGGCGATGAGGTGCGCGTCGTTTCGATGGGCGCTCAGGAGGGATCGGGCAAGGGGACTGATAAACGGACCTATTCGATTGAATTGTGCGGCGGAACCCATGTGACGAACACCGGCGAGATCGGCGCTTTCGTGACGTTGGGCGACTCCGCAAGCAGCGCGGGCGTCCGTCGCATCGAAGCGTTGACCGGCCAGGCCGCGATGAACCATCTGCGTGCGCAGGATCAGCGTGTGACAGAGCTTGCGAACCTGTTCAAAGCGCAACCCGACGAGGTGAGCGACCGCGTGCGCGCCCTGATGGAAGAACGCAAAAAACTGCATGCCGAAGTCGCACAGCTGCGGCGGGACCTTTCCATGGGAGAGGCTGCGGACGCGCAGGATATCAACGGGATGAAGGCCGTTCTTCAGGTCGTTTCCGGCGTGTCGGGCAAGGACCTCGGCCCGATGATCGACGCGCAAAAGGCGGCACTTGGGTCTGGCGTGATCGTATTGATCGCGGACACCGGTGCCAAACCCGCGGTCGCGGTCGGCGTGACCAAGGATCTGTCGGATCGGGTCTCGGCGGTCGATCTGGTGAAGGTCGCGGTCGAGGCGCTTGGCGGGCGCGGCGGTGGCGGGCGGCCGGAAATGGCGCAAGGCGGTGGGGCCGATATCGGTCAGGCGGATGCCGCAATCGCGGCTGTCAGGAAGGTGCTGCAGGGGGTTTGACGGGCCATCGGGCGCGGGTGCGCGCCTAATGGCCTGCGGTGTTGGAGAAAACCTGCATCACGACGATGCCTGCGACGATCAGAGCCATGCCAAGGATTGCGGGCAAGTCCAGCTTCTGTCCAAAGGCCACCCATCCGATGGCCGAGATCAATACGATGCCAAGGCCCGACCAGATGGCATATGTCACGCCCACCGGCACGGTTTTGAGAACCAACGACAGCAGGAAAAGCGCGGTGAAGAAACAGCCGAGTGTGATGACCGACGGCCAAAGCTTGGTAAACCCTTCGGAGGTCTTGAGGGCTGTCGTGCCGATCGTTTCGAATGCGATGGCGAGGACAAGGTAAAACCAGTGCATCAGCGCCCCACATAGCGGTCGCGGCGATGGTTCGTTGCGATGATGAGGTTGACGACGACCGCGCCCAGCAGCGACGCGAGCACGAGCCATGGGTCGAGGATCAGGCCCGCAACGGCAAAGAGCCCGGCGTCGAAGCCCAATTGGATCCAGCCGGCCTGAATGCCGAAGCGCTCCTGCATCCACAGCGCCAGGATGCCGATGCCGCCAAGCGACGCGCCGTGGCGGAATATGACGATCAGGCCCATGCCGATCACCGCCCCCGAAAGTGCGGAGGCGACCCAAGGGTCGAGGGCTTCGAAGCTGACGTAGGCGGGCATGACGCGGGACATAAGCGATACCAGCGTCACCGCGATGATCGTCTTGACGACGAAACGCGGGCCCATCCGCAACCATCCAAGGACATAGAATGGCAGGTTCAGGATGAAGAACCAGACGCCGAACGACCATTCGCTGACGTAAGACAGAAGAACGGCCGCGCCCGCTGTCTGTCCGGTGATCAGCCCGGCGGCGGTCAGGAACTGAACACCGAGCGCGCAAAGCGCGGTGCCGAGGATCAGCGCCTGAGTGTCTTCGATCGCGGTGTGACGCGTGGCAAGGGGTGTATCCGCGGGGTTAGAAACATTGGGCATTCTTCGCCTTTATGAGACGCGGAAAGCCTTGTCGATGCCGGACGCATCGGCATCGTCGTGCGGCTGCGGCACCGATTGGTGTGGCGGCCGGGTGATCGGCGTAGGAGACATTGTGCGACGATCTGTTTCACTGGTTCTGCCATGCGACGGAACCAGCCAGGCAACAATTCTTACAAGAGCAGAGGCGTAGATCCGGTTCAGGGCGCTGAACAGGCCACCGAAAAATCCGTCGACGCGGGACTCGGTCCGAGCGATGTCGAGCGTCAGTAGGATCACTCCGGCGATGAAGGCGATCGTCAGGGCCAGGCCGATTGCCAGCGGTGTGCCGGTTTGGTCTACAGGCAGCAAGTTCAGAACGATGTTGGCCATGCCGTAGAGATAGAGCGACCGCTTGCCCAGAGTGCCGAGCGTCTGGCGCACAGCCTGGACCCGATTGGCCCGTTCCAGGGTCCTGAACAGTAGGAGCCAAAGGCAGGTCATGAGGATGCCGTAAGCATAATACACAGGATGGTTCGCAGCCCGCAGGCGGTACGAGCCCACCTCTCGCGCGATATCGACGATGCCGCCATATTGGTTGGCACCATACGCCATCAGGCCGACGGCGAGTGCGATGGGCAGGATCAGCCATGTGGGACGGCGAAGGCCCTGCATGATCTCGCCGATGGCGAACCCGAAGGCGACGAAGGTAAAGCTGAGAAGGACCGAGGGCCCGAACCCCGTGCCGTGCCCGGTCATCACTTGCAGTCCATACAGGCCATCGGAGGCGACGTTGGACAAAACGGTCTTGATCAGCCAGGCGGACGCGGCCAATGCCATCAGAAACCGCAACCGATAGCGGGCGATGGGCGCGGCAAAGAAGATAAGGATGAAGAACAGACCGGCGTAGATCTTGAGAATTTCACCAAAGCGACCACCGGAGGTGAACGTGATAGAGTTCAGGAACGTTTCGGTCGATATTTTTCCTGTTAACGCGGCCGCAGCGGAAATGCATACGTAGACGAGATAACAGGTGATGGCGCGCGAAAGAAAGCGGCGGCGTAGATCGTCTGATGTCCGAGCCTTCGATCCCGGCCTGAAATAAACAACGGCCAGCATCACGCCGAACAGCACCATAAACGCCGGCGTTGCCGACCGTGTCAGCAGAAACAGCGCCTCCATCGGCAGATCGTCCATGATCCCGTTCTGTGCGTTCGCCGCATGGGCGAAAATCGCAAGAAGACAGACGATGCCACGGGTCGCGTCAAGATAGTCAATACGAGAGGACACGAAAAAGAACCGAACAAAATACTCGCATAAGTTCGCAATCTGCGTGACGTCATGTCAATTCGCGGGGCGGAATCTGTGGCAATAACTTGCGGCAACGCTGCCGACTTAAGCGCCATGCATGAAAATTATGCAATTCAAGCCGGAACTGACAAGTCTCGGCGGACTGGCGCGGGCTGTCGCCCGCGCCACCACAGGATGTTACAGCGCCGCGTCGAGGTTTTCGGCGATCTTTTCAAGGAAGCCCATGGTCGTCAGCCACTTCTGATCGGGGCCGACCAGCAGGGCCAGGTCCTTGGTCATGTGACCGGATTCGACGGTGTCGACGATTACCTTTTCCAGCGTTTCGGCAAACTTCATCAGTTCGGCGTTGTCATCCAGCTTGGCGCGGTGACGCAGGCCGCCGGTCCAGGCGAAGATCGACGCGATGGAATTGGTCGACGTCTCTTTGCCGGCTTGGTGCTGCCGGTAGTGGCGGGTGACGGTGCCATGAGCAGCCTCGGCCTCGACGATCTTGCCGTCCGGCGTCATAAGCTGCGACGTCATCAAACCCAGCGAGCCGAAGCCCTGCGCCACGGTGTCGGACTGCACGTCGCCGTCGTAGTTCTTGCACGCCCAGACATATCCGCCCGACCATTTCATCGCCGCGGCGACCATGTCGTCGATCAAGCGGTGCTCGTAGGTGATGCCGGCTTCCTTGAACTTGTCGGCGAATTCCTCATCGAAGACCTTCTGGAACAGGATCATGAACTGGCCGTCGTAGTTCTTGAGGATCGTGTTCTTGGTCGAAAGATAGACCGGATAGCCCCGCTTGAGGCCGTAGTTCATCGAGGCGCGGGCGAAATCCTTGATCGAGTCGTCGAGGTTGTACATCGCCATGTAGACACCGGACGAGGGCGCGTCGAAGACCTCTTCCTCCATGACGGTGCCGTCCTCGCCGACGAATTTCATGGACAGCTTTCCCGGTCCGGGGAACTTCATGTCCGTCGCGCGGTACTGGTCGCCGTAAGCGTGGCGGCCAATGACGATCGGCTGGGTCCAGCCGGGTACCAGACGCGGCACGTTGGAGCAGATGATCGGTTCCCGGAAAACGACGCCGCCAAGAATGTTGCGGATCGTTCCGTTGGGGGACCGCCACATTTTCTTCAGGCCGAATTCCTCGACCCGCGCCTCGTCGGGGGTGATCGTGGCGCACTTCACGCCAACGCCGATTTCCTTGATCTTCTCGGCGGCATCGATCGTGATCTGATCGTCCGTCGCATCGCGCGATTCCATGCCGAGGTCGTAGTAGAGCAGGTCCACATCGAGGTAGGGCAGGATCAACTTTTCCTTGATGAACTGCCAGATGATGCGGGTCATCTCGTCGCCGTCGAGCTCGACGATGGGATTGTCGACTTTGATCTTGGTCATGGGGCCTCCGGGTGGGTCACTGCGTTCCGCGCGTCCTAGCAGGGTCCGGGACCGGGCGCTAGATGTATGCCGTGGCATACCGCGTTAGGGAACGACGGGATCAGCGTCCAAAGAATGCGGCGATCCGGGGAGAGAGCCAAGCCCAGAGCGTCGGCGCGCCCCGTTCGATCAACGGTCCGACCCGACTGCGCACCCGGTCTTCGGTAACGGCATAATCCGTCCAGCTGCCGCCACCATTGGCAAGGTTGAGGGTCGGCGGCTGAAATCGATCGAGCGATTTGGCAAAGACGGCGTCCGGAGTTTCGGCAGCTTCGAATTCGTCCCAGAGCGCGCGAAACGCCACGGCCTGCGGTGCGGGCAACAGGCCGAAGATGCGGTCAGCGGCGACCCGTTCGTCGGCGTCCTGCGTATTGGGTTGCTGGGCGAAGATCGGGGTGTCGCCGGCGTCGATCTCTACCAGATCATGCAGGATCAGCATCCGGATTACCCGGTCGATCGATACATCTGGCCCAGCTTGATCGGCGAGGGTCAGGGCATAGAGCGTGAGGTGCCAGGAATGTTCGGCTGAGTTTTCGTGGCGGGACGCATCGGCCAGTTTGGTGGCGCGCACGACCGATTTCAGGCGGTCCGCCTCGACCAGGAAAGCCATCTGTCGGTCGAGGTCCAGGTCGGGCGCGGTCACGTCAGGCGACGCCATCGGGGGGGCCGTCCGCCTTTTCCATCGCTGCGATCCGCGCCTTGAGCTGCCGGTCGGCCCGGATCGCGGCCCGCTGCACGCGAACGGAGGTGATGAACGCTTCTTGCAACGTCTGGGAGCTGTCGCCCAAGGATTGCGACATGATCTTGATGATATCCTCGTCCCCCGTCTTCTCGACGTGAGCGATCACCTTGGCGGCCAGTTTGTTGGCGAGATCGTCGGCAAGGGCCATGTCAGCGTGTCGTCTCGGTCAGGCGTCGGGAGACGTAGCCTTTCACGTCGTCGATCATCGGGTCCATGTGCGGATCCTCGAAGAAATGACCGGCACCCTCCACTTCCTGATGGGTGATGGTGATGCCCTTCTGCTCGTGCAGTTTGCCGACCAGGGTGCGGGTATCGGCGGGCGGGGCGACGCGGTCGTTGAGACCGTTGATGACCAGGCCAGACGACGGGCAGGGGGCAAGGAAGCTGAAGTCGTATCGGTCGGCGGGTGGTGAGACGGAGATGAAGCCAGTGATCTCGGGCCGGCGCATCAGCAACTGCATCCCGATCCAGGCTCCGAAAGAAAACCCGGCGACCCAGCAATGCTTGGCGTTGGGGTTCATCGCCTGGAGATAGTCGAGCGCGGAGGCAGCGTCCGACAGCTCCCCGATGCCCTGATCGTATTCGCCCTGCGACCGGCCGACGCCGCGGAAATTGAACCGAAGACAGGTGAAGCCCATCGAATGGAAGGCATAATGCAGGTTGTAGACGACCCTGTTGTTCATCGTGCCGCCGAATTGCGGATGCGGGTGCAGGATGATCGCGATCGGCGCATCCTTGAGCTTCTGCGGGTGGTAACGGCCTTCAAGACGCCCTTCGGGTCCGGGAAAGATCACTTCGGGCATCGGTGTTCCTTTGTCGCGTCGGTTGACGGGGCGCGGCGGGCGCGGGTAAATCCGCCCATCCAAGCCCCTGTGCGGTGTTTATACGCAGGTAAGGGACGGGACCTGCATCGTCAATCAGCCGTCGTGGGACGGCACCCGAGGGAACGCCATGAAGCTGAGCACGAAAGGCCGCTATGCAATGGTCGCGCTCGTCGATCTGGCGCAGCAGGCGGCGGGGGAGACGATCTCGCTCGCCGAGATTTCCCGACGGCAGAGCGTGTCGCTTCCGTATCTGGAGCAATTGTTCGTCAAACTGCGCCGCGCCGGCCTTGTGGACTCAGTGCGCGGACCGGGCGGGGGATACCGACTGGCGAAATCGCCATCGGACATTCGCGTATCCGACATTCTGGGTGCGGTGGATGAAACGGTCTCGGCGATGCATACCGGGGCCGGGGCATCGGGCGGGTCGTCGGGCAGCCGCGCGCAGTCGATGACCAACCGCCTGTGGGAATCGCTGTCGGCGCATGTCTATGTATTCCTGCACCAGACGCGCCTGTCGGATGTCGTGGAGAACGAATTGACGCCGTGTCCGGCGGTGCCATCGCTGCTGGATATCGTGGACGAATAGGCGATCATCGGGGTGCTGCCCCGGACCCCAGGGACATTTTGACCAAAGGAAGCGACATGCGCGAGCGGGTCTATCTCGATTGGAACGCGACCGCGCCGCTTCGGCCGGAGGCGCGGGCGGCGATGGTTGCGGCCATGGATGTCGCGGGCAATCCGTCTTCCGTGCACGGCGAGGGACGCGCCGCGAAAAGCCTGGTGGAGCGCGCCCGCGCGCAGGTGGCGGATGCGATGGGGGCCAGCGGGTCGGATGTCGTCTTCGTGTCGGGCGCGACCGAAGCGGCGGCGTTGGCGATGGCGGGCCGGGACCTGGCCTGCGCCCCCGTCGAACACGAAGCGGTGGCGGCCTGGGGCGACGGCACATTGTCGGTGGCTGCGGGCGGTGCCGTCGCGGTGGTCGACCCGGGATCGACCGCGCTGCAATTGGCCAATTCCGAAACCGGCATCCTGCAGGATCTGCCGCAGGGCCTTGCCGTCAGCGACATGACGCAGGCCTTCGGCAAATTGCCCGTCGCCTTCGACTGGTCCGGCGTCGACATGGCGCTGGTCTCCGCGCACAAGCTGGGCGGACCCAAGGGCATTGGCGCGCTGGTGATCCGGCGGGGGCTGGACGTGGCGGCGCAGATCCGTGGCGGCGGGCAGGAAATGGGCCGGCGGTCGGGGACCGAGAACATCATCGGCATTGCGGGATTCGGGGCGGCGGCGGCGGCGGCGGGCGCCGATATCGAAGCCGGCGCGTGGGACCGGGTTGCGCAACTTAGAACTTTTCTAGAAACAAGTCTTGAGGGGCCGGACAATCCGACTATTTTAGTCGGGAAGGAATCGAAACGCCTGCCCAACACGGCTTGCTTGATCACGCCCGGATGGAAGGGCGAGACGCAGGTCATGGCGCTGGACCTGGCCGGGTTCGCGGTCAGCGCGGGATCGGCCTGTTCATCGGGCAAGGTGCGGACGAGCGCGGTTCTGACCGCGATGGGATACGGGCCGGGCGAGGCCGATTGCGCAATCCGCGTGAGCCTTGGCCCGACCACGACACAAGACGAGGTGGGGCGGTTCATCGAGAACTTCCGCCGCCTCCGGGATAGGAGACGGACATGACAGCTTTGGATGACGTAGTGGTCAAGGACGGTGTCGATCAGGAAACCGTCGATGCGGTGAAGGGGCTTTCGGGCACCTACAAGCATGGCTGGAACACCGAGATCGAGATGGAGTACGCGCCCAAGGGGCTGTCGGAAGACATCGTGCGCCTGATCTCGGAGAAGAACGACGAGCCGGAGTGGATGTTAGACTGGCGGCTGGAGGCGTACCGCCGCTGGCTCAAGCTGGAGGAGCCGACCTGGGCGATGGTCGAGTACCCGCAGATCGACTTCCAGGATCAGTATTATTACGCCCGCCCCAAGAGCATGGCCGAAAAGCCCAAGTCGCTGGACGACGTGGACCCGAAGCTGCTGGAAACTTACAAGAAGTTGGGTATTCCGCTCAAGGAACAGGCGTTGCTGGCCGGTGTCGAACCCGCCCCCGAAGACCGCAAGGTCGCCGTGGACGCGGTGTTCGATTCCGTCTCCGTGGGTACGACCTTCCAGAAAGAGCTGGCCAAGGCCGGCGTGATCTTCTGTTCGATCTCCGAGGCGATCAAGGATCATCCGGAACTGGTGAAGAAGTACCTCGGCTCGGTCATCCCGCCGTCGGACAATTACTACGCCACGCTGAATGCAGCCGTCTTCTCGGATGGGTCGTTCGTTTACATCCCCAAGGGCACCCGCTGCCCGATGGAGTTGTCGACGTATTTCCGCATCAACGCCGAAAACACCGGCCAGTTCGAGCGGACGCTGATCATCGCGGACGAGGGGTCGTATGTCTCCTACCTCGAAGGCTGCACCGCGCCGCAGCGTGACGTCGCGCAGCTGCACGCGGCCTGCGTGGAGCTGGTGCTGCTCGACGATGCGGAGATCAAATACTCGACGGTCCAGAACTGGTATCCGGGCGACGAGAACGGCAAGGGCGGTATCTATAACTTCGTGACCAAGCGCGCCGATTGCCGGGGTCATCGCTCCAAGGTGATGTGGACGCAGGTGGAAACGGGCTCCGCGGTGACGTGGAAATACCCGTCCTGCATCCTGCGCGGCGACGACAGCCAGGGCGAATTCTACTCCATCGCCATCGCCAACAACATGCAGCAGGCCGATACCGGCACCAAGATGGTGCACCTTGGAAAGAACACCAAGTCGCGGATCGTGTCCAAGGGGATTTCGGCGGGCAAGGCGCAGAACACCTATCGTGGCCTCGTGTCGATGCACCCCAAGGCCAAGAATTCGCGCAACTATACCCAGTGCGACAGCCTGCTGATCGGGTCGAAGTGCGGCGCGCACACCGTTCCGTACATCGAGGTGAAGAACAACTCCTCCCGCGTGGAGCACGAGGCGACGACGTCCAAGGTGGACGACGATCAACTGTTCTACTGCCGCTCCCGCGGGATGGATGAGGAAGAGGCCGTAGCGCTGGTCGTGAACGGCTTCTGCAAGGAAGTGCTGCAGGCCCTACCGATGGAGTTCGCCATGGAAGCGCAGGCGCTGGTCGCGATCTCGCTGGAGGGGTCGGTGGGGTGAGCGGGTTCGGGAGCGACGTCGAAACCCATACTACGCTTGACGGGGGCCGATCACGAACGGCCTTGCACGGCGCGCCGGTTGTTCTCGGCGTGGGCGTCCCGGTCGCTTTGGGCTTTGGGATCTTCACGTCGTTCGGGTTGATTGGCGCGGTTCTGGCGGGTGCGGCGGCTGGCTGGGTTGCTTCGACGCTGATTGCTGTGCGCTCTGCGCGAATAGCGCGATCTCGTGCCGATGCCGCACAGGCTGAGTGCAGCGAGGAACGGCGGAAACAACTGGCAGCGGCGAAGGTTTCGGGAGCTTTCGACCGCTTCGAGAAGGATTAAACATCGCGCCGCAAGGCGCTGACGAGGAATAGAAAATGCTGAACATCAAGAACCTGCACGTGAAGCTCGAAGACGAAGACAAGCAGATCCTCAAGGGCATCGACCTGCATGTCCCGGCGGGCGAGGTGCACGCAATCATGGGGCCGAACGGGTCGGGCAAATCCACCCTGTCCTACGTTCTGTCGGGGCGCGGGGGCTACGAAGTCACCGATGGCACCGCCCATCTGGGTGATATCGACCTGCTCGATATCGAACCCGAGGAGCGTGCGGCCGCCGGTCTGTTCTTGGCGTTCCAGTATCCCGTCGAGATCCCCGGTGTTGGCAACATGACGTTCCTACGGACAGCCGTGAACGCGCAGCGCAAGGCGCGGGGCGAGGAGGAGTTGTCGGCGGGCGATTTCCTCAAGGTCGTGCGGGCCAAGGCGAAGGATCTCAAAATCGACGCCGACATGCTCAAGCGGCCCGTGAACGTCGGTTTTTCGGGCGGCGAAAAGAAGCGCAACGAGATCCTGCAGATGGCGATGCTGGAGCCGAAGATGTGCATCCTGGACGAGACGGACTCGGGCCTGGACGTCGATGCGATGAAGCTGGTGTCCGAGGGCGTGAACGCGCTTCGCAGCCCCGAGCGGGGTTTCCTCGTGATCACGCACTATCAACGCCTGCTCGACCACATCAAACCCGACGTGGTGCATATCATGGCGGACGGCCGCATCATCAAATCCGGCGGGCCCGAACTGGCGCTGGAAGTCGAGAACAACGGCTACGCCGACCTGCTGGAAGGCGCGGCCTGATGCCCGCTGAACGCAAGACCGCCGTGACGGACGAACGGCTTGCCGCACTGACGCTGCCTGCGGGCGACGGCTGGCTGCGCGCGGGGCGCGAAGATGCCCTGGGCCGCCTGCGGGCCGTGGGCCTGCCCGGGCGGCGCGACGAATACTGGCGCTACACCAATCCCGCGAAATTAGTGCAGGCAGACCCCGAACCGTCCCAGCCCGACGCGGGCGAAGACCCGTTCGCCGGGGTCGATGCCGACGTGATCACGATCGACGGCGACGGGATCACGATGCCCGGCACGATCGAAGGTTTGGATGTCACGACGCTGTCCGATGCCGGCGGGGCAGACATCCACTGGGCAAAGGATCTCTACGGAACGCTTGAAGCGGCTGGCAGCCGCCCGGTGTCGCGCCCGTTGGCGATGCTGAATACGGCATTCGCCACCGACGGCCTTGTGATCCGCGTGACAGGCAAGGTGGCCCGACCGTTGCACATCCGTACGACCGGGGGGACCGATCCGATCTTGCACCACGTCGTCAAGGTCGAGGCCGGCGGCGCGCTGACGATTCTGGAATCGGGCAACGTCGGTGCGCGTTACAACACCGCGCTGGAGGTCGATGTGGCCGACGGTGCCGCGTTTCATCACCTGCGCGTGCAGGGGCCCGACGGGGGTATGCACGCGAACACCCACATCTTCGCGCGGCTCGGGTCCGAAGCGACGTTCCGCAGCTTCACCCTGTCCGCCAACGGTCAATTGACCCGCAACGAAGCGACGATCGACCTGACCGGCGACGATGCCAGCGCGACCATCGGCGGCGCGGCCTTCGGGGACGGCGACGTGCATCACGACGACACGGTCTTTGTCACCCACGACGCCGTAAACTGCGAAAGCCGTCAGGTGTTCAAGAAGGTGCTGCGCAACGGCGCGACAGGCGTGTTCCAGGGCAAGATTCTGGTCAAGGAAGGCGCGCAGAAAACCGACGGATACCAGATTTCGCAGGCCTTGCTGTTGGACGACGATGCGCAGTTCCTGGCCAAGCCGGAACTGGAAATCTACGCCGACGATGTCGCCTGCTCGCACGGGTCGACAACAGGCGCGATCGACGAGACGGCGTTGTTCTACCTCCGCTCGCGCGGGGTGCCCAAGCGGGTGGCGACCGACATGCTTGTCCTGTCGTTCCTGGCCGAGGCGGTGGAGGAGATCGAAAACGAAGACCTGCGGGCCCATGTCGGCGATCTTTTGACCGACTGGCAGGCGCGCGCCTGACGTGTCGGTCACGACGGATATCTTTCGGTCCTGGTTCCGGCCCCGTGCGGTGATGGAGCGACGCCTGGAACAGGAACCCGACGAGAAAATTGCCTTCGTCTATCTGGCGGTGTTTTCGGTCCTTGGTTTCGTCGCGGCCTTGCCAGGCCTCATCCGCCAATCGCGGGAGGTCGATCCGGAAACGCAGCGCCGCATGATGGAGGAAGCGGCGGAGCGCGGCCTTGCCATTCCGGCCGATCCGACGGCGGCGACGTTCGAAAGCCTGTTCTCCGGCGCGCTGATGGGCTGGATCTTCATCGTGCCGCTGTTCCTTTATGGCGTGGCGTTTCTGTCGCATCTTCTTGCGAAGGCCTTGGGCGGACGCGGGACGGGGCTGCGGGCGCGTGTCGCGCTGTTTTGGTCGGCGCTGGCGATCACACCTGTAATGCTTCTGCTGGGCCTCACCACCGGCTTCGTGGGGGCCGGGCCGGCCCAGCTTCTGGTGGCGACGATCCTGCTTTGCGGGTTCATCTGGATCTGGCTGAACTCCCTCTACATCGCCGAGACGCCGGCGTGATCCACAGGCCGCACAGCCTGCCGATCGCGCGTGCATCGGCGACGGCGCACTTGGCGGTCGTTTCGGCCCGCGACCGGTTGTCCTGTTTGCCCTTCGGGTCCGGTGCCGTAGTGCCCTTGAGGACAATCTCGCTCAGCCTGTTCGTTCCAAGGGTGGCGGTCTTTCACTTCACGAGGCGCACGACATGATCGATATCGAGGCCATCCGGACGCAGTTTCCCATCCTCTCGCGGGAGGTGAATGGCAAGCCGCTGTGCTATCTCGACAATGGGGCTTCGGCGCAGAAACCTCAGGCCGTTCTCGATACGATTCAGCGGGCCTACGGGTACGAATACGCGAATGTGCATCGCGGATTGCATACGCTATCCACCATTTCGACCGAGAATTACGAGGCGGTGCGCGGCACGGTCGCGCGCTTTCTGAACGCGCCATCCGAGGATCACATCATCTTCACCTCCGGCACGACCGAGGCGATGAACCTGATCAGCTACGGATGGGCCGCGCCCCGGATGCAGGCCGGCGACGAGATCGTGCTGTCGATCATGGAGCATCACGCCAATATCGTCCCTTGGCATTTCCTGCGCGAACGCTTGGGTGTCAAACTCGTTTGGGTCGAAACGGATCTAAATGGCGATCTGGACCCGCAAGCGGTACTGGACGCGGTAACGGACCGGACGAAACTGATTGCGATCACCCATGTTTCCAACGTCTTGGGAACCGTCGTTGATGTGAAAGCCATTTGCGACGGGGCGCGCGCCAGGGGCGTCGCCGTCTGCGTCGACGGAAGTCAGGCAGCGGTCCACATGCCGGTGGATGTGGCGGATATCGGTTGTGATTTCTATGCGGTCACGGGCCATAAACTTTATGGTCCCAGCGGGTCGGGTGCTGTGTTCATTCGGCCCGAACGGATGGCGGAGATGGTGCCGTTCATTGGCGGCGGCGACATGATCCGCGACGTTCACCGCGACACGGTCACCTGGAACGATCCGCCCCACAAATTCGAGGCGGGAACCCCCGGCATCGTGCAGACCATCGGTCTGGGCACTGCGCTGGAATGGATGATGGATGTCGGGATGGACGACATTCAGGCCCATGAAGCCGATCTGACAGCCTATTGCCGCGACCGGTTGGAGGGCCTCAACTGGCTGAACGTTCAGGGGAAGTCTGCGACCAAGGCGGCGATCTTCAGCTTCACGATCGACGGCGCGGCGCACGCGCATGATATTTCAACCGTCCTCGACAAGAAGGGTGTGGCGGTTCGCGCGGGGCAACACTGTGCCCAGCCGCTGATGGAGCATATGGGCCTCACCGCCACCTGCCGCGCCAGCTTCGGCGTCTATAATACGCGGGCTGAGGTCGACACGCTGGTCGACGCGCTGGAGCTGTGCCACGATCTGTTTGCCTGAGGGTCAGGTAAAATCGGCCACCGTCGCGCCGGCGATCGCGCGCAACGCCTGCGGATCGATCGCGAAGACATGCCGCGGCGTGCCGGCCGCGGCCCAGACGACGTCGAAATCCATCAGACGGGCATCCATCCATACCGGGGACGGCATCAAGTGCCCGATCGGGGCAACGCCGCCGATCGCAAACCCGGTAATCCGCCGCACCGCATTGGCATCCGCGCGGGTCAGGGGCGTTCCCGCAAGGGCCGAGGCTTTGAGCCCGTCGACCTGATTTCCGCCCGCCGTCAGAAACAGGGCGCATCCGTCCCCGGTGCCGAAGATGATCGACTTGGCTATCTGATCCAAGTCGCACCCGACCGAAGCGGCGGCATCGGCGGCGGTGCGGCAATCCCCCAATTCGCGCGGCTCCGCGTCGAGGACCGCATCGCGCAGGGCGCGGACGACGCGCTTCAAACTCTTGCTCATGGACTAATTCCTGCCCGTTGACGGCGGGGGCGGTAAGGGGTCAGGTCGGCCCATGTTCAGGTCCCGGATCACGCAAGCGCCCATTCCTTTCGACGCCGAGGCCGGACGGGCGAGCGTGTCCGACCTTGCCCCGCCGTCCGACGTGGCCGATTTGGTCGCGGGCACGGCGGGGTGCAGCCCGTTCCTGGCCGGTTTGATGCGGCGGGAAAGGGATTGGTTGCACGGTTTGTGGGACACCGACCCGGACGCCGCGTTGTCCGACCTGTTGGCAGACGTGGCCGCGCTCGACGGGGATCCGACGGTCGGGCTGCGGCGCGCGAAGCGGCGGGCGTCGCTTCTGGTCGGGCTGGCCGATCTGGGCGGCATCTGGCCGGTCATGACGGCGACGGCGCGGTGGACCGACCTGGCGGATGCGACGTTGGCGCGCGCACTGGCGTGGGGGCTGGCCCGAGACGCCAAAGGTCCGGTCACGGGCGATGGCGGTCTGGTGGCCATCGCGATGGGCAAGATGGGCGCGGGGGAGCTGAATTATTCCAGCGACATCGACCTTGTCTTGTTGTTCGACGAAAGCCGCTACGACCCGTCGGACTATGGCACGGCCCGTGCCATCCTGCTCAAGGCGGCGCGGAGGGCGATGGCGGCCATGTCCGACATCACGGCAGACGGCTACGTGTTTCGAACCGACCTGCGGTTGCGGCCCGATCCGTCTTCCACCCCGATCGTGCTGAGCATGGAAGCGGCGGAGCGGTATTACGAAGCGATGGGCCGGACGTGGGAACGCGTCGCTTGGATCAAGGCGCGCGCGGCCGCCGGGGCAACCGATGCGGGGGCCGGATTTATCGACCGGCTGGCCCCCTTCGTCTGGCGCCGCAACCTTGATTTCGCGGTGGTCGAGGAGGCATTCGACATGCGCCGCCGCATCCGCGACCACAAGGGACTGACCGGAGACTGGGACATTCCCGGCCACGACGTGAAGCTGGGACAGGGCGGCATTCGAGAGATCGAGTTCCTGACCCAGACCCAGCAGATCATCGCGGGCGGACGTGACGCGTCGCTGCGGGTGCGTGGCACGCTGGCGGGGCTGGACCGCCTGGTCGATGCGGGCTGGGTCAAGGGAGGCGACCGCGATGTCCTGGCGCGCGAATACGAATATCTGCGCCGTGTGGAGCATCGGATCCAGATGGTGCAGGACGCGCAGACCCACCGCTTGCCCAAGGATGCCGAGGGTCTGCGCCGGATCGCCTGCTTCATGGGCGAAGCCGATGCGACCGTATTCGTCGATGATCTGCGCGCGCGGATGCAGGCCGTCGCGGCGATCACCGATCCGTCGTTCCGCGCACCCGAAGGCCACCTGCCGTCCGGCGACGTGATCGAAGGGGCCGATGCCGTGACGGACCGCTGGACGTCGTATCCCGCATTGCGGTCGGCGCGCGGTCGGGAAATCTTCGCGCGGTTGAAGCCGGGATTGCTGGCCGCCCTGGCCCGGTCCGCCCGTCCGGCCGAGGCGCTGGCGGCATTCGACGGGTTCCTGCGCGGTCTGCCGGCGGGCGTGCAGGTGTTTTCCCTGTTCGAGGCGAACCCGCGTCTGGTCGACCTTTTGGCGGATATCTGCGCCACCGCGCCCGATCTGGCGACATATCTGTCGCGCAACGCAGGGGTCTTCGACGCGGTGATCGGCGGCGGTTTCCTGGAGCCGCTGCCGCAGGTCTGGGATCTGCCGACCGTTCGTGGCGATTTCGAGGATCACCTGACCGTCCTGCGCCGCTGGCATCGGGAGGCGCATTTTCGGATCGGCGTCCACCTGCTGCGCGGCCTGGTGGGGCCCGAAGGGGCAGGCGTGGCTTATGCCGCGCTGGCCCGCGCCGTCCTGACCGCGGCCTGGGTCGCGGCGGAGGTGGAGACCACGCGCCGCTATGGCCGCGTGCCGGGCCTGCGGCTGGCGGGTCTGGGGATGGGATCGCTGGGCGCGGGGCGGCTGACGGCGCGGTCGGATCTTGATCTGGTCGTGCTGCATGACGGGGCCGCGCCCGGGGCCATGTCGGACGGGCGGCGCAGTCTGGGGGCGAGCCAATGGGCCGCCAAATTCACGCAGGTTCTGATCACGGCGCTGTCCGTTCCGACGCGCGACGGCCGGCTGTACGAGGTGGACATGCGACTGCGACCGTCGGGTCGGCAGGGGCCTGTCGCGACGCCGCTTTCGGGCTTTCGCAGCTACCAGAAGACCGAGGCTTGGGTTTGGGAACATCTTGCGCTGACGCGGGCGCGGGCGGTGGTCGGCGATCCGACATTGCGGACATCGGTGGAGGCGGTGCGCGGCGAGGTCATCGCAAGCAGCCGTTTCGACAAAGCGGAGGTCCTGACCCAACTGGCCGAGATGCGCGCGCGGCTGATGGATGCGGGACGCGCGGGGGCGGGCCTTTCCGTGAAATCGGGGCCGGGCCGATTGCAGGATATCGAACTGGCGGCGCAGGCCCACACGCTGATCGCAGGGTCGCATGCGCGCCGCGTCGCCGACCAACTGACCGTGACCGGATGGTTGGACGCGGAGGGTCGGGCGGTGCTGACGCAGGCCTATGACGTTCTGGCCAGTGTTCAGCAGGTGATCAAGCTGCTGACCGACGCCGAACCGCCCGGCGACATCGGCACGGGCGGTGCCGCGTTCGTTGCGCGAACGCTGGACCTGCCCGATCTGGCAGCAGTGGAAGCGGCGTGCGATGCGGCGGCGGGGCGCGCCGCGCAGGTGATCGATGCGGCGCTGGACGCTGGCGGAGCGGCGCGCTAGCCAAGGAAAACCCAGTGGGAGATGCGACATGGCGAAGGACGGGCAGGGGGCGGACGACCCCAAGGGCTTGATCGCAGAAGCTTACCGGATCGATGGAATTACGGACGCCGAATGCCGGTCGATCTTCCTCGACTGGGCCATGGGTGCCCCCGATCAGCCGCACGCGGCGATCGAGCGTCTGCTGCGCGATCGGCCCGACCATCCGATGACGACGGTCCTGCGCGAAGGGCTTGCGATGCCCGCCCGGACCGGTCGCCGGGGCGGCCGCGCGGCGCGGGTGCCGTAACGCATCAGGCCGTGGCGCCGCGCTCGCGGTAGGGCGTCGTGTTGTAATGCGCGCGGTAGCATTTCGAGAAATGCGAAGGTGAGGTGAATCCGCAGGCGAGAGCCACGTTGATGATCGACATGTCGGTCTGCATCAGCAAGTTGCGCGCCCGCGACAGCCGCAATTCCATGTAGTACCGCTTGGGGCTGCGATCGAGATAGCGTCGGAACAGCCGCTCCAACTGCCGGGTCGACATGCCGACATCGGCGGCAAGGGTGGCGGGGCTGACCGGCTCTTCTATGCTGGCTTCCATCTCGCGGATTACCTGACTCAGCCGCGGGTGGCGGACACCGATGCGCGTGGGGATCGACAGGCGTTGCGTGTCCTGGCCGGTCCGGATCGACGAATAGACCATCTGATCGGCCACCAGCGCGGCCAGATCCTCTCCGAAATCGCGCGCGATGAGGTGCAGCATCAGATCGATGGAGGCGGTGCCACCGGCGGCGGTGATCATCTTGCCGTCCAGCGTGAAGATCGACCGCGTCAGTTCTACTTCCGGAAAATCCTCGGCGAATCCGTCCTGATTCTCCCAATGGATGGTCGCTCGCTTGCCGTCGAGAAGCCCGCAGGTCGCAAGCGTCCAGGCCGCGGTATCCAAGGCGGCGATTTGCCCGCCGCGTCGCGCTTCGCGTTTGAGCCAGGACTTCAGTTTGGATGTCGTGGCGGCGGCGATATCGATGCCACCGACAAGGACGATGGTGTCGTCCCGCCCTAGGACCGGCAAATCCTCGTCCAGAACGAACGTCGACCCGGCCGAGCAGCGCATCGTTTCCCCGCCTTCGCCGACCATCGCCCAATCGTAGAGCGCGGCCCCTGACATCCGATTGGCCAGACGCAGCGCGTCGAGTGCGCTGGCCAGGCACATCAGGGTAAAGCGGTCCAGAAGGACGAAAACAAAACGTTGCGCGCGCGCGGGCGGCGGGACGGAGACCGAGGTGCCGGAGGCGCGCGCCGGCGCCGTGTTCTGACCCGCCATTGGGGGCTCCATCGTTCGAAGGTTGGGCGTACGTCGCGGCGGCGCCCCTGAATTCGACGCTTACGCGCAACATTTGGCCCGTAGCAAGACAATCCGGCATTTGCGGCCACGCGGCAGATGGGCTAACCGACGGTCCTGATATCGGGCCAGAGGAGTGGACGGATGGCACAGGACGGCGCACGGATGGGCGGATGGTCGAAATCCAGCTGGCGGGCGAAGGCCCGCGTGCAGATGCCGGACTATCCGGATCAGGCTGCGTTGAATGCCGTGGAAGCCAAGCTGTCGCGGCATCCCCTGCTTGTGTTCGCGGGCGAAGCGCGGACCCTGCGCGAGGAGTTGGCCGCGGCCGGACGTGGCGAGGCGTTCCTGCTGCAGGGCGGCGACTGCGCCGAGAGCTTTGCCGAATTTTCATCCAACTCCATCCGTGACACCTTCAAGGTGATGTTGCAGATGGCGATGGTTTTGACATTCGGGGCCAAGGTTCCGGTGGTGAAGGTCGGTCGGATGGCCGGGCAATTCGCCAAGCCCCGCTCCGCCCCGACCGAGACGATCGACGGTGTGGAATTGCCCAGCTACCGCGGCGACATCATCAACGAGTTGGCCTTCACGCCGGAGGCGCGGATCCCCGATCCCGCCAAGATGCTGGAAGCCTACACGCAGGCGGCGGCGACGCTGAACCTGTTGCGCGCGTTTTCCAAGGGTGGATTCGCGGACGTGCATCAGGTGCACCAGTGGACGCTCGATTTTGCGAGCGGAGAGCGCGCGGCGCAGTACCGCGACATGGCCGACCGCATTCAGGACACGCTTGATTTCTTGACCGCCGCCGGCCTGACGTCGGACCAGAACGCCGAGCTTTCGACGGTCGATTTCTACACCTCGCACGAGGCGCTGCTGCTGGAATACGAGGAGGCACTCTGCCGCGAGGACAGCACCCATCCCGGTGAAATGCTGGCCGGATCGGGCCATATGATCTGGATCGGCGACCGTACGCGGCAGCCCGACGGGGCGCATGTCGAGTTCTGTCGTGGGGTGGTGAATCCGATCGGGTTGAAGTGCGGCCCGACGACCACCGCCGAGGACTTGAAAGAGCTGATCGAGAAACTGAACCCCAAGAACGAAATGGGTCGCCTGACCCTGATCGCGCGTTTTGGGGCCGGCAAGGTGCAGCAGCACTTGCCGCGTCTGATCAAGCAGGTGCAGGACATGGGTGCGAACGTCGTGTGGACCTGCGACGCGATGCACGGGAACACGATCAAGTCGCCCTCGGGCTACAAAACGCGCCCGTTCGAGAGCGTTCTGGCCGAGGTGCAGGAGTTCTTTGCGGTGCACCGCGAACATGGCACCATCCCCGGCGGCGTACATTTCGAAATGACGGGTCAAGACGTAACCGAATGCACCGGCGGCGTGCGCGCGGTGACGGATGAGGATCTTTCGGATCGCTATCACACGGCCTGCGACCCGCGTCTGAACGCGTCGCAATCGCTGGAACTGGCGTTTCTGGTGGCGGAAGAGCTGTCGTCCCTGCGCCAGGAACGGATGCGCGCCGCGTCCTGACCGATCTGCGGGATCGAAACGAAAAAGGCGACGCTCCGAATCGGAGCGTCGCCTTTTTTACGCAATATCGACTGCCATCATTTTACGACGCGAAGCCACGGCACCGGGGACGGCGCGGCATCGAAGGGCACCGGGTCTTCGGCCATGCCGGCCTGGATTTCGACGGGCAGGTGATGATCGGTCAACCGCCGCCGGGGTAGGCTATCGGGTGCGCGTGCGCCATCGACGGGCATGACCGTCGCGTTCGTCAGTTGGAATCGCCGGGGCGGATCAGTCACGATCCGGTCGGTCACAAGAACGGCCAGCGCCTTGGTCACCTCTCCGGCGGTGTCGAGCAGCGGAAGCACCAGCATCCGCGCTGTCACGATGCCATCCGCCCCGTCCGATATGAGGTCGAATTCCAGCGTCGCGGGCGTGGTAAACGCCTGTTCGATCAGGTCCATCGCGCGGGTCCGGTCGGCGATGTCGAAGAACGCGCGGATCGGCAGGCCGCGCACTTCCATCCCCATCAGTTGATGCAGGACGTGACCGCCCAGGCGCACGCGCACAGTGCCCGGACGCGTGCGGTCCAGCACCATCGAATGCCCCAGGATCGTACCCATCGCCTTGGGGTCCAGCGCGGCCCGCCGCGGCAGTTCCGCGCCGTTGCGCTGCGCCGTCCAATACCGCCAGGCCTGCTCGAGCAGGGGAGATTTGCGCATGGTCCGGAGCCCCGCGATCCCATGAAATTGTGAAGTCGGGACCGTTTTCGGCCCCCATATGTCGTCTCTGCTTGCCATATACCCATTCCCGTCATCGACCCCATTCCGAACTTGGCCCGAAATGCGACCCAAACCCGCCACCTAAAGGCAGAAATAAGGCAAGCTGCCTCAAAATGCCCGTATTTCCTTAAACCTTGGTTAACGTATCCGGGCAGACGTTCCCTTGCCCGGTGACGGGGCAGGCGGTAGGTCGATCGCGGAAAAGACCGCTGGAGGATCGATGGAACGGCGCAATATGGATCAGGGGGCGCGGCGGGGCCTGGGCATCATCCTGTCGAGCCCGTCCGGGGCCGGCAAGTCGACGATGGCGCAACGTCTGATGGCCTGGGATCCGACGCTGTCGTTCTCGGTCTCCGCGACCACGCGTGCCCCGCGCGCCGGTGAGGTCGAGGGGATGCACTATTTCTTCACCGACCGCGACGCCTTCGGCCAGATGGTGCTCGATGGTGAAATGCTCGAGCATGCGGAGGTGTTCGACAATCATTACGGAAGCCCGCGCGCGCCCGTGGAAGCGGCGCTGGCGGCCGGTCGCGATGTCATTTTCGACATCGACTGGCAGGGCGGTCAGCAGATCCGAAACTCGTCGCTGGGCCGGGACATCGTGTCGATCTTCATCCTGCCGCCGTCGATCGCCGAGTTGGAGCGGCGGCTGCGGGGCCGGGGGCAGGACAGCGACGCGGTCATCGAAGGCCGGATGGAAAAATCCGAGTCCGAGATCAGCCACTGGGCGGAATACGATTACGTCTTGGTAAATGACGAGCCCGATGCCTGCGAGGCGCGGTTGCGCACCATTCTGGCCGCCGAGCGCCTGCGCCGCGACCGTCAGCCGTGGCTGAGCGACTTCACGCGGGGCTTGAACGATGAATTCAGGAGGAGACAGGGCCGATGATCTATGGGTTGGACGGAACGGAACCGACGGTCGATGCCGACGCCTGGGTGGCCCCCGATGCGAACGTCATCGGCAATGTGACGCTGGCCGCTGGGTCAAGCGTCTGGTTCGGAACGACGATCCGGGGCGATAACGAGCCGATTGCGCTCGGTGCCAGCAGCAACGTGCAGGAAAACTGTGTGCTGCACACCGATGTGGGGTTTCCGCTGACGGTCGGGGCGAACGTTACAGTCGGCCACAAGGCGATGCTTCATGGATGCACGATTGGGGACGGTGCCTTGATCGGGATGGGCGCGACCGTCTTGAACGGTGCCGTCATCGGGGAGGGATGCCTGATCGGGGCCGGGGCGCTTATCACCGAAGGCAAGGTTATTCCGCCCGGCAGCCTGGTGATGGGGGCCCCGGGCAAGGTCGTGCGGCAGCTGGACGCGGCAGCGTTGGCCGCGCTTCTGGCGTCGGCCGAACACTACCGCCAGAATGCCGCGCGCTTTGCCAAGGGGCTGCGCGCGGTCTGAGGTCAGACGATCAGGCTCAGGTGCGTTTCGTCCGCGCTGACCGATACGGGGCGTCGCAACTGCCGCGTCAGCCGGGCCAGGATGCCGAACTGCACTTCCGATCCCTTCAGATCGGCCGGCAGCTTGGCACTGCCCAACGTCTGCCAAAGCGGCTCGTCTATGCGCAGGCGCTTGGCGTCGACGTGAATGACCCAAGCGGCCTCGTTGCGCACGACCTCCACTTCGGCGCCCCACGGCGTCGCGACCTCGACGCAGGTCAGGGCAAGACAGGCCAGCCGCATCTCGGCGCGGCTGCGCTCCGCCTCGTCGCGCCAGATGACGCGGGTGCGCGTCTGGCCGTACATCTCGTCCAATGTGGTGCGCATTTCGCGGGCGGTGACCAGGGCGGCGGTGCCGGGTCCGAAGGCCAGGCGGAAAAACTTGATGCGCGCCATGGCCGCGTCGAGCGATTCCCGGATCAGCGACATCTCGGCCTTGCCGTCGCCCGGCGACATTTCCAGCAGTTCCAAACCGTTGCCGACCGCACCTATGGGGTTGACGAGGTCGTGGCAAAGCCGCGATCCAAGTAGGGCGATCAGATCGGGTTCAGACTTGGGCCCATCGGCTTCCGCTTCGTCACGTCCGTCGCTCATCAAGGAGCCTTTCGCATGAATGATCTCAACGCTTTCCTCGAGCCCGGTATGTTGGTGCGTCATCCAACGTCGCCCGATTGGGGCATAGGGCAGGTGCAATCGGTGATTGACGGTCGGATCACCGTCAATTTTCGGGAGGTCGGCAAACAGGTTCTGGATGGCAGTCGCGTCATGTTGGTGCCCGTATACGAGTAAGGTAAATGCAGTTTAACGGAGTGTTGGGCGAAAATAGTTACCAGAAGGTTGATTTCTCACAACCTAAAGACGCAATTGATATTTTCCGCGCCTTGCGGTGGCAACAGACAGGTTCTATCTGCCCGAAATGCAAACCGGCCTGACCCTTTCGGTGACGCGGGACGCCGATGCAATCCGCGCGGCGCAGCGTCTGCGCCATCGTGTCTTCGTCGAGGAGATGGGGGCCGATCCCGGCGACCGGGCCGGGTTGGAGACCGACCCGCATGACGGGCAGAGCGATCATCTGATCCTGCGCGACGCGGCCCGCCCCGATCTCGGTGTCGTGGCCACGGTGCGCGTGCGCGGCGGGACGCATTACACCGAGCGGGAGTTCGACCTGTCCGTGCTGACCGCCTCGGGCCGCACCATCGCCGAGGCCGGGCGGGCCTGTCTGCACGCCGAGTATCGCGGGGGGCTGGCGGCCATGGTCCTGTTCAAAGGTCTGGGGGTGCATCTGCAGCAGCGGGGCGTGGACATCGCGGTGGGCACGGCATCCTTTCCGGGCGCGCGGATCGACGCGCATCTGCCCGCCCTGCGCCGCTTGCAGGCCGAGGCGCTGGCCCCCGCCGATCTGCGCCCCGTGGCCCGTGGTTCGGGGGCCGTCGCCATATCCGGGTCGGCCCCGAAATCCGCGATGATCGGCGTTCCGGCCTTGATCAAGACGTATCTGCGCGCCGGTGCCTTCGTCGGCGCGGGGGCTTATGTGGATCGGGCGTTCAACACGGTCGACGTCTGCATGGTGCTTGACATGGAGCGCTTGCGCCTGCCGGAGCGGGCAGGATGATCTGGGACGATGCCGCGCCGCCACCCCAGACGCGTCCCGGCCCCATGGGATGGCTGCGCGCGGTCCTGCGCGGTGCGGCGCTGATCGTGGTGGTCTTCGGGTGCCTTCTGGTTCTGATGGTCGTGCGTCTGGTGGAGCGACCCCTGCACGGCGTGAACCGGCCCTGGACCCCTTGGATCACGCAAGGCGTTTGCATCACGGGCCTGGCGATCCTGGGCCTGCGCCGCGACGTGCGGGGCGCGGTGATGACGGGGACGGGGGCCGTGGTCGCGAACCATGCGTCCTGGCTGGATATCTTCGTGCTCAATGCGTCCAAGCGGATCTATTTCGTCGCGAAATCCGAGGTGGCGGGCTGGCCCGGCATCGGTTGGCTGGCGCGGGCGACGGGCACGGTGTTCATCCGCCGCGATCCGCGCGAGGCGAAGGCCCAGCAGGCCGTGTTCGAGGAGCGGTTGGGCGCGGGCCATCGTCTGTTGTTCTTCCCCGAAGGCACCAGCACCGACGGTCGCCGGGTCATTGCGTTCAAGACGACCCTGTTCGCGGCCTTCCGGTCGGGTGGACTGCCCGACGACATGCAGGTGCAGCCCGTGACGTTGGCTTACCATGCCCCTGCCGGCGAACACCCTGCATTCTATGGCTGGTGGGGGGATCAGAGCTTCGGCGCCCATATGCTGGCGATGCTGGTCGCGCCGCGCCATGGCTGCGTCGACGTGATCTATCACGAACCGCTGGTCGTGTCGGATTATGCCGACCGCAAGGCTTTGGCGCGGGCGGCGGAGGCGGCGGTGAGGCGCGGGTTCGAGGCGGCGCTGCCCGACCTGACCGACTGAGCCGACCGGATCGCGCGCCGTGCACCGCTCAGACGGTTACGTCCGAAACGGGGCCGTCAGGGCGGCCAACGCGATCGCCGGTTCGTCGTGGGACCAGATCTCTTCGCCCAGGGCGATGAAATCGGTTGCGGCCTTCAGGCTTTCGATGGTGGCCAGATCCAGCGCGCCTTCGGCCACGCAGGGCAATTCGATCATCTGGGACCACCATTGGAACAGCTCCGCCTCGGCTTGTTCACCACTGGTGGGACCGGCGGGCCCGAAGGCGACGTAATCGGCCCCCGCGTCTCCGGCGGTCATGCCATCGTGGCGCGACGTGCCGCAGAATGCCCCGATGATCGGCTCGGGTCCCCAATCGGCGCGCAGTTTGCGCAAGGGGCGCGGGTCGGTCAGGTGAACCCCGTCGAGGCCCAGCTTCTCGACCAGGGCCGGGTGGTCGGAGATGACGATCGGCACATCGAAGCGGTGCGCCACCTCGCGTGTTGCGTCGGCGGCGCGGGTGATCCGATCCTCGTCATGGGTGGCAAGGTGCAGGCGCAGGCAGGCGACGTCGTGGACATCGAGGACCGAGGCAAGGCGGTCGGCGAAACCCGAGTCGATCTCGGGCGGCGTGACGAGGTAGATCTGCGGCATGTCGGTCATCGTGGGTCCCCCGTTTCGCCCCGGAATATCTGGGGTGCGATTGCGCCGCAAGGCGCGCCGCGCTAGGCCGCCTGCATGACCGATACCGCCCCCGAAACGCCCGCCGTCGACGGCGATCCCCGCCCGGCCTTCGTCCTTGTCCGTCCGCAGATGGGCGAGAACATCGGCGCGGCCGCGCGGTCGATGCTGAATTTCGGGCTGGAGCACATGCGCGTAACCGCGCCCCGCGACGGCTGGCCCAACGAACGGGCCGTGGCGCTGGCGTCCGGTGCGGGGCGAATCCTGGACGATGCGATGATCTGCGACACCACGCAGGCGGCCATTGCCGATTGCAATTTCGTCTTCGCGACCACGGCACGCGACCGGGATCTGACGAAACCGGTCTTCACGCCCGAGGCCGCGATGGCTGAAGCGGCCAGACGGGGGGCCGCGGGCCAGAAGGTCGCCGTTTTGTTCGGGCCGGAACGGACGGGGCTGGAAAATGACGACATCGTAATCGCGAACGCCATCGTTTCGGTGCCCACGAACCCGGATTTTCCGTCACTGAACCTGGCGCAATGCGTTCTGCTGATGGGGTACGAGTGGCGGCGGACGGCGGAGATGCCCACCGCGATGGAAGTCGAACTTGCCGGCACGCAATGGGCCAGCCACGCCGAGATGGAAGCCCTGATCGCGCATTACGAGGCGCGTCTGGATGGGGCCGGCTTCTTCTGGCCGGAGGGCAAGGCGGCCGCGATGAAGCTGACCCTGCGCAACCTTTGGAGCCGGCTGCCGCTGACGCGCGCCGACGTTCAGGTGTTCCACGGCATGATGCGACAGATGGTGCGCTGGAAGGAACGCGGCTGAGGCACTACCTCGGGTCTGCATGAAGGGGACGACCATGGCCAAACGCGCGATATTCGAAGACGTGGCGACGACGGAACGCGCCGCCCCCACGGGCGGTGTCATCGACGGGGCGCGGCGCGGGTCGCGGGGGGCAGTGAAACGGTGGCTGATGCTGCTGTTCGCGCTGATCCTGCTGATCATTCCGGTGGGCGGCATGACGCGCCTGACGGATTCGGGCCTGTCGATCACCGAATGGAACCTGGTCACCGGAACCGTGCCGCCCCTGTCGGAGGCCGCATGGGAATCGGAGTTCGAGAAATACCGCGCCATCCCTGAATATCAGCTGCAGAACCGCGGCATGGAGATGTCGGAGTTTAAGTTCATCTATTGGTGGGAATGGGGTCACCGGCAGTTGGGCCGCGTTATCGGTCTGGTCTTCATCGTCGGGTTTCTGGGCCTGCTGGCGATGCGAAAAATCCCGCCGGGTTGGACGCCGCGTGTCCTGATCGTGGGCGTCGGCATCGGGGCGCAGGGGGCGATCGGCTGGTGGATGGTGTCCAGCGGTCTGACCGGATCCATGCTCGACGTCGCATCGTACCGGCTGGCGACGCATCTGGGTGGGGCCTTCGCGCTGCTGTCGCTGATCGCGTGGTACCTGCTGTCGCTGTCACGCACCTCCGGCGAGTTGATTTCGGCGCGTCGTCTGGCGGAGCCGCGTTTGATGACCATCGCCACGGTCCTGATCGGCCTGACCTTTGCGCAGATCCTGATGGGCGCGCTGGTCGCGGGGATCGACGCGGGGCGCAATTACATCGACTGGCCGTTGATGGCGGGGGGCTTTACCCCGCCGGGGATGTGGGAGTTGGAGCCGGTCTGGCGCAACCTGTTCGAAAACGACGGGACCGTGCAATTCTTCCACCGGATGCTGGGCTATGTCCTGTTTGCCGCGATTGTCTGGGCGTTCTTCGTCGGCAAGCGGTCGGCCAATCGCAAGACGGCCGTCGTGTTTCACGGCATTCTTGCGATGGCGGTGGTCCAGATGGTGCTGGGCATCGTAACAGTCATGAATTCCAGCCCCTGGCATCTGGCTATCCTGCACCAATTCGGAGCGATCGTTCTAATTGCCCTGACGGTTCGGGCGCGGCACCGGGCCAAGTATCCGCTGCCCCAATCGGTAAGGACCTGACATGCCGGCCTACGACGATCTGATGGCGTTCCAGCGCACCACCGAAGCTTTGGCACAAGTGGCCGGGCGCACCGGATGGGACCAGGAAACGATGATGCCCGTCGGCGCGGCCCCCCAGCGGGCCGAGGAAATGGCCGCGCTGGAAGAGGTGCTGCACGCCCGCCGCACCGATCCGCGCATCGGCGACTGGCTGGAGGAGGCCCATGCCCCCGACGCGGCGGCCGATGCGAACCTGCGCGATATCCGCCGCAGCTATGACCGTAATCACAAGGTTCCCGCGCGCTTGGCGTCCGAACTGGCGCGGGTGACGTCGCTGGCGCAGGGCCAGTGGGCCACGGCGCGGGCGTCCGAGGACGCGGCGTCCTTTGCCCCCGTGCTGGCCGAGGTCGTGCGCCTGCGGCAGGAGGAGGGCGCAGCCCTGGCGGCGGGGACGAACCGCGACGCCTACGACGCGCTGATGCAGGATTATGAGCCGGGCGGGAACGCCGCTGACATGGCCGCGATGTTCGACAAGATGCGCCCCCGCCTGCGCGCCCTGCGAGAACGGGCCCTGGGCGCGACGCCCGCGCCGACGGTGGCGGGGCGCTTTTCCGCAGTCCAGCAGATCGCCTTGTCCGAAGAAGTGGCGGCCGCCTATGGATACGACATGATGCGGGGCCGGCTGGACACGGCGGTGCACCCTTTTTCGTCCGGGTCGGGCACGGATGTGCGGATCACGACCCGCGTGGATGAGAATGATCCGTTCAATTGCCTGTTTTCCACCGTGCACGAAGTTGGTCACGCCAGCTATGAACAGGGAGTGGATGCCGCGTATTTGCTGACGCCGATCGGGCGCGGTGTTTCGATGGGGGTGCATGAAAGCCAATCGCGCAGTTATGAAAATCAGATGGCCCGGTCGGAGGCGTATTGCGGATGGCTGTTCGGTCGGATGCGCGATGTCTTCGGCGACATCGGCGTGACGTCGGAGCGGGATTTCTACCGCGCGGTCAACAGCGTCGGATCAGGATACATCCGGACCGAAGCCGACGAGGTGAACTATAACCTGCATGTCATGCTTCGCTTCGATCTGGAGCGCGGGCTGATCTTAGGGGACCTCGACGTTGCCGATCTGGAGGGGGCGTGGAACGACCGGTTCGCGTCGGACTTCGGCTTTGCCGTGGACAAGCCGTCGAACGGGTTCATGCAGGACGTGCATTGGTCGGTCGGCTTGATGGGATATTTCCCGACCTATTCATTGGGCAATCTGTTCGCCGGTTGCCTGATGGCGGCCGCGCGGCGGGATGTGCCGGGCATCGACGACGCCTTGGCCCAAGGCGATCCATCGCCGGCGACCGGCTGGATGCGGGCCAACCTGCAACGGTACGGGGCCCTGCGCGAACCGACCGAGACGATCCGGCATGCCACGGGCGAAGACCCTTCGGCGGAACCGCTTTTGGCCTATCTCGAAGCGAAGTTCGGGGACCTGTACCCCTGAACGATCAGGTCGCCTGCTTGGCGGTATGCGCGCCGTAATACAGTCCGACGACATGCTCGGCCTCTGCAAAGAAAAGCCAGCGTTGCGCGAACAGGCCGATCAGATGCGAGACGACCGCCAGCAGGACCGGCAGGTGATGCGCGCCGAAGATCAGCACCAGCAGAACCGGCACAACCGTCATCAAAACGATCGCGATGATGCGCAGTTTGACGGCGTGCTTGCGGGCCACCTGATAAACCATTTCATGCGTTAGATAATTTTCGCCCGTGTGCGGCTTTTCCCACAGGGAAACCTTGCCCGAAAGCTGCGTCGCCGTCCCGATCGTCGATCCGGCTTCGGCGAAGCGGCTGTCACCCTTCCACCAGTGGAATCCGACGACAATTCCCAATAATATCAACAGGATGTTCGCCAGCGTCGGATTGTTCGACAACAGCGCGCCCCCGGCCAGCGATGCGGTCACGAAGAAGGCGGGCGTGGCCGGCTGGTTCCAGCGTGGAATCGTCTTGAGCTGGGCATAGATCATGCCCGTCGAGAACACGGTGCAAAGCGAGAGCGCCGCGCCGAGAAAACCGATCGTCGCCACGGTCGTGTCGAGGAACACCTGAAGCCCAGCGTAGATCGCCATCAAAAGCAGGGCCGACACGGCGAACCACCCTTCGCGAGACAGCCACGACGTCCGCCACTGACTGTAGGATTTCCAGGCGTTCTTCTTGTTCTTGAGGTGGAACACCGACGCAAGCAAGCCCCCGACCGCCAGAAGATAGGCGATCAGGTAAAATCCGAAGGCGATGAAACCCGTGACGGTGGGTAAGCCCAGCCCCAGAAAGAACAAAAGCCCGAAGCCCGCGCCTGACAGGGTGGAGAAGATGATGACGGACGGTGCGGGGTTCATCAGAGCTTCTCCAGCGCGCGGTCGAGCCAGCCCATGAAGCCTGCGGGTTCTTCCGCGACGGGGGCGAGGAAGGGGGCGAGAATGTCTTCCTCGCCCGCCATTGGGGCCTGGATCGTGTCGCGGGGACGTGGCGGAAGGTATTGATTTACCGGCTTAGTTCCTTGTTCGGGCATCAGATCCATACCACCGCGTTCGGCGACCAACCGGCTCACGTCGCTGTCGGGGTCGGCCAGGTCACCGAAGTGGCGGGCACCGGCGGGGCAGGTGCGCACGCAGGCCGGAACACGTTCCTCCTCCTCGATATTCTCGTTGTAGATACGGTCGACGCAGAGGGTGCACTTCTTCATCACGCCCGCCACCTGATCGACTTCGCGCGCGCCGTAGGGGCAGGCCCAGGCACACAACCCGCAGCCCATGCAGGCGTCTTCGTTGACCAGAACGATGCCGTCCTCGGCCCGTTTGTAGCTGGCCCCTGTGGGGCAGACGGTGACGCAGGGCGCGTCTTCGCAGTGCAGGCAGGATTTGGGAAAATGTGTCGTTTGAGCGAGTTGCGGGACGTCGTTCACAGGCTCCGGCTGGCTCTGGAAGCTGTGGATGCGGTTGAGGAACGTGCCGGACGCCGCGCCGTAGGGATCCTGATCCGAAAGGGGCGCGCCGTAGTTTTGTGTGTTCCAGCCTTTGCACGCTGTCACGCAGGCGTGGCAGCCGACGCAGGTGTCCAGGTCGATGACGAGGCCGAGTTTCTTCTGCGTCGTGGTGGGAAGGGCGGTCATCGAAGGGCCTCCGTCGGTCGAAAAAGGGCGGCGGATTTCAGGGGTGATCCACGGGTGATCTGTGGGTGATCTGCGTCACCCGTATCGGATCGCACCGTGGGCGGGTAATATTGCAAGTTCTGTGCGGTCATTTGATCTGCCATGCCAGAGCGTCGGGCCCGGTGCCGACGGGGCTGGTTTGTTTCCCGGTCTCCGGCTTCGATGTGAGGTCGGCGGGCGCGGCGACTTTCTCGACTTTGACCTTGAGGTCGAACCACGCCGCCTGACCGGTGATCGGATCGGAATTGGACCAGCGCATCCCGTCCTTCTTGGGCGGCATCAACTCGTGGATCAGATGGTTGAGGAGGAACCCCTCCTTCGTTTCGGGCGCGTTATCGTGGAGCGCCCAGGCCCCCTTGCGCTTGCCGATCGCGTTCCACGTCCAGATCGTGTTGTGGTTGAGCGCGGGCATATGGGCCACCGGCACCGTGATCTCGCCGTGGGGGGAGGAGACCCTGGCCCAGTCGTCATCGGCGAAGCCGTGCTTTTCCCAGATTTCGGTCGGCAGATACATCGGGTTGCGGCCATGGATCTGTCGCAGCCAGGCGTTCTGGCTGCCCCAGGAGTGATACATCGCCATGGGGCGCTGGGTGAGCGCGTTCACGGTGAAGCCGTCGTCCGCGCCGCCGTGATCCGCGGTGGCGTCCCACCAGATTGGCAGGGGGTCCATGGTCGCGTTGATGCGGTCGCGCAAGTGGTCGGGCGGCTGGCGGTCGCCGTGCCCCTCGGCGGCCAGTTGGAACCGGCGCAGCGGCTCGCACCAGAGCGTGAAGAGGTAAGGAGCGGCCTTGTCGAAGAGGCCGATCTCGACGGCCCAGTCCTGATAGGCCTTGTTCCACGGTTTGTAGAACTGCGCCTCTTCGGGGATGTGCGCGATCGCATAGCCGCCGTTGTCGATATAGGCCTGCATCTGGTTGGGGTTGGGCGCGCCGCGTCCCATCTCGTCGCCGTTGCCGCGAAAGCCCATGAGCGGGCCGATGCCGGGCCGGCGTTCGTGGCTGACTATATAGTCGGCGTAATCCTTGAACTTTTGGCTGCCGTCGTCCTTGACGAAGCCCGGCAGGCCAAGTTTAGCGCCCAGATCGATGAGCGCGGACTGGAAGCCCTTCACGTCGCGGTCAGGCTCGACCACGGGCCAGCGGATCGCATCGGCGGCGGCCTCGGCTTCGCAGATGGGACGGTCGAGGAGCGAGATGCAGTCGTGGCGTTCCAGGTAGGTCGTGTCGGGCAGGATCAGGTCGGCGAAGGCCACCATTTCCGATGAATAGGCGTCGGAATAGATGATGTGCGGGATGACGTAGTCGCCGTTGTCGTCCTTGTCGGCCAGCATCTTCATGGTGCCCGACGTGTTCATCGAGGAATTCCAGGCCATGTTCGCCATGTACATGAACAGGGTGTCGATCTTGTAGGGATCGCCCGCATGGGCGTTGGAGATGACCATGTGCATCATGCCATGCGCCGACATGGGGTTTTCCCAGGTGAAGGCCTTGTCGATGCGGGCGGGGGTGCCGTCGTCCTTGAGCGCGAGGTCGGCGGGGCCGTGCACGAAGCCCAGGTGTGGGCCGTCGAGGGGGGCACCGGGCGTCACCTTGGAGTGGGGCTTGGGGTGCGCGGTGGCCGCCTTAGGGTAGGGCGGCTTGAAGCGGAAGCCGCCGGGGGTTTCGACGCTGCCGATGAGGATCTGGAGCATGTGAAGTGCGCGGCAGGTCTGAAACCCGTTGGCATGGGCGCTGATACCGCGCATGGCGTGCATCGAGACGGGGCGGCCCGTCATTTTGCTGTGCCTGCGGCCCCGAAAGTCGGTCCAGGGGATGTCCAGTTCGATCGCCTCGTCGAAGGCGACGCGGGCGATTTCGGCGGCCAGGGCGCGGATGCGGGGGGCGGGGATGCCGGTGCGCTCGGCGACGGCTTCGGGCGCGTACTGGGGGTCGAGATACTTGTCGACCATGTGCTGGAACACGGTGCGGTGGCGGATGCCGTCCACCTCCCACACGCCGGCGAGGTCAGGGTTCACGTCATGGGCGTCGTAGCAGCGGGCGCGTTTTTCGGTGCGGTCCCAGACCAGTTTGTGGCCATCGTCGTCCAGAAGGGCGAGGCCGTGGGTCTGGGATTTCGGGTCGGCGTCGATCAGGACCGGGGCGTCGGTGAAATCGCGCAGATATTCCAGGTCGATCTTGCCGGCCTTGAGCAGGCAATGGACGAGGGACAGGATCAGCAGGCCATCGGTGCCCGGCGTGATGCCGAACCAGTCGTCGGCGATGGCGTTGTAGCCCGAGCGGACGGGATTGACGCCCACGACCTTGGCCCCGTTCTTCTTGATCTTGCCGAGGCCCATCTTGATCGGGTTGCTGTCGTGATCTTCGGCCACGCCGAAGAGGATGAAGAGCTTCGTGCGGTCCCAGTCGGGTTGCCCGAATTCCCAGAAGGCGCCGCCCATGGTGTAGATGCCGCCCGCGGCCATGTTGACCGAGCAGAAGCCGCCGTGGGCCGCGTAGTTGGGGGTGCCGAACGCCTGCGCCCACCAGCTTGTGAAGCTTTGCGACTGGTCGCGGCCGGTGAAGAAGGCGAGTTTGCTGGGGTCGGTTTCGCGGATCGGTTTCAGCCACTTGGCGGCGATGTCGTAGGCTTCGTCCCAGGTGATATCCTCGAACTTGCCTTCGCCGCGTTCGCCCACGCGCTTCATCGGGTTGCGCAGGCGCGACGGCGCGTTGTGCTGCATGATGCCCGCGCTGCCCTTGGCGCAGAGGACGCCGCGATTGACGGGGTGATCGCGGTTGCCTTCGATATAGGCGACCTTGCCCTTGACCATGTGCACGTCGATGCCGCAGCGGCAGGCGCACATGTAGCAGGTGGTCTTGCGCACCTCGTCCGAGACTTTGGGCGACAGGTTCAGCTTGGGCTGGTTCATGGGGTCTTTCCCTTGCTGGCATCGATCTGGGCGGAGGTGACGGCGATCATGTCCAGAATGTCGTCGGAGGTACAGCCGCGCGACAGGTCATTCGCCGGTTTTGCGAGGCCCTGCAGGACGGGACCGATGGCGGTGCACCCCCCGATCCGCTGGGCGATCTTGTAGCCGATGTTGCCGGCGTCCAGATTTGGGAAAATCAGCACATTGGCCTGACCCGCGACATCGCTGCCGGGGGCCTTGGACGCGCCGACGTCCGCGTCGAAGGCGGCGTCGAATTGCAGTTCGCCGTCGATCGCGAAGTCGGCGGTGGCGCGCGCGATTTCGAGGGCGTCGATGACCTTGTTGACCGCCATGTGATGGGCGCTGCCCCGGGTGGAGAAGGACAGCATGGCGACCTTCGGCTGGGTGCCCAGAAGCGCGCGGGCGGAGGCGGCGGCCTGATGGGCGATGGCGGCGAGTTGGCCCGCATCGGGGTCGATGACGAGGCCGCAGTCGGAGAAGATCATGGCACCACCCGGACGCGTGGGGTACGTGTCGGGCAGGACCATCAGGAAGAAACTGCTGACCAGCGGGGCACCCGGCGCGGTGCCGATCATCTGAAGGGCGGCACGCACGATGTCGGAGGTGGTGGAAACGGCCCCGCCGATCGTGCCGTCGGCCAGGCCCCGGCGCACCATCAGCGCGGCGTGGGTCAGCGGGTCGGCAACGGCGGCGGCGGCGTCATCGCGGGTGGGATGACGTTTGGCGCGGGCCTCCAGATAGGCGTCGATCATGGTGTCCGGATCGGCACGGCCCGGGTCGCGCAGAGCGACGCCGTCGGGCAGGGCGGTGCCTTCGGGGGCCAGCAGGGTGACCCGCGCCATGCCATCCGCCACGGCGCGTCCCGCGGCGTCCTGCACACGCGGGTCGGTGCCTTCGGGCAGGACGACATGGTGACGGGACCGTTTGGCACGGTCCCGCAGGGTCCGGAGCGGCGACGTCATGCCGCCGCCCGGATTATCGTTTGGAAACAGATCACTCCGCAGCGACGTTCATGTCGTCCTTGGACACGCCGGCGACCTTGACGGGCTTCTTCATGGCGTCGCGGCGGAACGGCTCCCCCAGTTCCTGGTTCAGGATGACCTCGATCAAGGTGGTGGTGTCGTTTTCCATCTGATCCTTGATTGCGGTGTCCAGCGCGGCCGTCAGCTCGTCCATCGTCTTGACCTGCACGCCCTTGAGACCGCAGGCCTGTGCGATGCCGGCATAGCTGACTTTCATGTCCAGTTCGGTGCCGACGAAATTGTCATCGAACCAGAGCGTGGAGTTCCGCTTTTCGGCACCCCACTGGTAGTTGCGGAACACGATTTGCGTGATGGCGGGCCATTCGTCGCGACCGATGGCCGTCAGTTCGTTGACGGAGATGCCGAAGGCACCGTCGCCCGCAAAGCCCACGACGGGGGTGTCGGGCTGACCGATCTTGGCCCCGATGATCGACGGCAGGCCGTAGCCGCAGGGGCCGAAGAGGCCGGGGGCCAGGTATTTGCGGCCCTTGTCGAAGTCCGGGTACGCGTTGCCGATGGCGCAGTTGTTGCCGATGTCCGACGAGATGATCGCGTCGCGCGGCAGGGCCTGCTGGATGGCGCGCCAGGCCTGGCGCGGGGACATCCAGTCGGGGCGCGCTTCGCGGGCCCGCTCGTTCCAGGTGGTGCCGGGATCGTCCAACTCGTGGTCGAGGGACGACAGCTCTTGCTTCCAGGCGGATTTGGTCTGCGCGATGCGGGCCTTGCGATCCGCGCGGCCCGCGTCGCCGGCATCGTCGGACAGTTGGTTCAGGATGCCGGTAGCGACCTTGGCTGCGTCGCCCACGATGCCCACCGTGACCTTCTTGGTCAGGCCGATCCGGTCGGGGTTGATGTCGACCTGGATAATCTTCGCGTCCTTGGGCCAGTATTCCATGCCGTAGCCGGGCAGGGTCGAGAACGGGTTGAGACGGGTCCCGAGCGCCAGAACGACATCGGCCTCCTTGATGAGTTCCATCCCCGCCTTGGAGCCGTTGTAGCCTAGCGGGCCCGCAAAGAGGGGGTGCGAGCCGGGGAAGGCGTCGTTGTGCTGATAGCCCACGCAGACGGGGGCATCCAGACGCTCGGCCAACTCCATCGAGGCGGCGATGCCACCCTCGGAGAGGACGACGCCGGCGCCGTTGAGGATGACGGGGTTCTTGGCCCCAGAAAGGAGGGCCGCGGCCTTGGCGACGGAATTCTCGCCGCCGGGCGAGACTTCGAATTCGATCGGCTCGGGGATTTCGATGTCGACGACCTGGGTCCAGAAATCGCGCGGGATATTGATCTGCGCGGGGCCGGAGAGACGCTTGGCCTTGGCGATCACACGGGCGAGGGTTTCGGCGATGCGGGAGGGGTCGCGGACCTCTTCCTGGTAGGCGACGCAATCCTTGAAGAGGTTCATCTGTTCCATTTCCTGGAACCCGCCCTGGCCGATGGTCTTGTTGGCGGCCTGCGGCGTGACCAGAAGACAGGGGGTGTGGTTCCAGTAGGCGGTCTTGACGGAGGTGACGAAGTTGGTGATGCCCGGACCGTTCTGGGCGATCATCATCGACATCTCGCCGGTGGCGCGGGTGTAGCCGTCGGCCATCATCCCGGCGGTCATTTCATGGGCGCAATCCCAAAACGTGATGCCAGCCGAGGGGAAGATGTCGGAGATCGGCATCATGGCCGACCCGATGATCCCGAAGGCGTGGCGAATGCCGTGGGCCTGCAGGGTTTTGACGAAGGCTTCTTCGGTCGTCATCTTCATGGGTCTATCCTCCGGGTGATGTTCGAAAATGAGACTTCAGGTCTCGATTTGTCTCTGGCTTGCCGCAAACATACGGCGGGGGTCAAGGGTTCGTTAGGTCCAACGGATGTCGCGGCCTAGGGCCAGACGGAGGGACCTCGGTCGGGCAATCACGCGGCGGTGTGGCCCAGGGCCCGACCCTCCTCGGCGATGCGGCGGATGCCTTCGGGAATGTCGGTGACAGTGATCGAAGAATAGGCGAGGCGGTAGTGCGTTTCGGGGTCGCGGCCTGTTCCGAAAAAGGCCCCGGCGGGTTCGATCAGAACCTGACGCGCCCGCAAGCGATCGGCCAGCGTCGCGGCCTGCACACCGTCCGGTGCCTGCATCCAGAACGAGGAGCCGCCGAACCCACTGGCACCCGCAAGGGTCAACCCATTGGTCTGAATGGCGATTTCGGTCACGGCGCGACGTTCGCGGTAGGCGCGCGCCATCTTGTGAACCTGCGCGTCGTAATGGCCCTGCGCCAGGAAATAGGCCGTCGCCCGCTGAATGTGACCAGGAATGTGGCGCAGCGTCAGGGACCGCAGGGCGCGCAATTCCCGGATCAGCGGCTCGGGTGCGACGACATAGCCCAGCCGCAGCCCCGGAAACAGCGACTTGGCGAAGCTGCCGAGATAGGCGACACGGCCCGCGCGATCGAGGGATTTCAGCGCAGGCGAGGGGGCGTTGGTGAAGGCCAGTTCGAATTCGTAATCGTCTTCCACGATCAGGAAATCATGCGCCTCCGCCCGCTCCAACAGGGCGCGACGACGGGCCACGGGCATGGTCGCGGACGTGGGGCAATGGTGCGACGGGGTGACGAAGACGACGTCGGCATCGGGCGGCACGTCTTCGGGGGGCAGGCCCTGGCCGTCGACCGCGACGTCGAGCGTGTTGCACCGCGATTGTTCCAGGATCTCTCGCAGCGCCGGATAGCAGGGAAATTCCATCACGGCGGTGCGTCGCTGCGTCAGCAAAACCTGCGCCAGCATCCACAGCGCATTCTGCGCACCCATGGTCACCAGCACTTCGGACGGGTCGGCGACGATGCCGCGGCGTGGCAGGATGTGGCGGATGATCTGATCCACCAACTGCGGGTCGTCGCGGCCGTAGCTGTCTTCGGTCAGGGCCGCGAAATCGCGGGTGCCCAACGCCTGCAGCGCGCATTTTCGCCAGTTCTGGTGATCGAACAGCCGGGCGTCGGTCTGACCGTAGATGAACGGATAGCGGTAGCCGCGCCAATCTTCGGGGCGGTTGAGGATCTTGGGTTCGGGCATCCGCTGCCCGATGGCGCGGGTCCAGTCGACGGTCGACGCGGTGCGGACGGGAATGGGAAAGCTGGGCGGGCGCGGCGCGCTGTCGGAGACGAAATAGCCCGAGCGGCCGCGCGACGACAGATAGTCGTTGGCGACGAGATCGGTATAGGCCAGCGTTACCGTGATCCGGCTGATGCCCAGGTGACGGGCCAGCCCGCGCGACGACGGCAACCGTTCACCCGGCCGGAACCGTCCGGCGAGTATGGCGTCCGTCACGCGTTCCTGCAGCTGCCGCTGGAGGGTGCCGCGGTAGGACGGGTCGAGGAAGAATTGTTCGACGGCGATGGCCATGTCTGGACCTATAGCGAGCGTCGCCTGGACTTAGAAGAGCGGGTGTTTGCCACGGCACCTTTGACGCGGGGCGGCTGGGGTGATCTTTGGACATCTTTCCCACACCGCAGCCGGAGGACCCCATGGGCCAATCGAATGACGTCAACCGCCGCATCGTCCTGGCCGAACGGCCCAAGGGTGCGCCGAATGCCGACACCCTGCGTCAGGAGACTGCCCCGGTGCCCGAGGCGGGTGCGGGCGAAATTTTGCTGCGCACGGTCTGGCTGTCGCTGGACCCTTATATGCGCGGCCGGATGAGCGATGCGAAATCCTACGCCGAGCCGGTCGTGATCGACGGCGTGATGACCGGGCAGGTGGTGGCCCAGGTCGTGACGTCGGACGTGGACGGCTTCGCGCCGGGCGACCACGTGCTCGCCGGCAGCGGCTGGCAGGATTGGGCGGTGTCGGACGGCACGCAGGTCGTAAACCTTGGCAAGGATCCGGCGCATCCGTCGTGGCATCTGGGCATCCTTGGCATGCCGGGGTTCACGGCGCACGCGGGGCTTTTGAACATCGGGGAGCCGAAGGCGGGCGAGACGGTGGTGGTGGCCGCCGCAACGGGCCCGGTGGGCGCGACTGTCGGGCAGATCGCCAGGATCAAGGGCTGCCGCGCCGTCGGCGTCGCGGGCGGGCCCGAGAAATGCGCGCATGCCGTCGACGTCCTGGGGTTCGACGCCTGCATTGACCACAAGGCCGAGGATTTCGAGGCCCAGCTCAAGGATGCCTGCCCGGATGGCATCGACGTCTATTTCGAGAACGTGGGCGGGCGCGTGCTCTTCGGTGTGTTGCCGCTCCTGAATCCGTTCGCGCGGGTTCCCGTTTGTGGGATGGTGGCGTGGTACAACCTGACGGGTCTGCCCGAGGGGCCGGACCGCAGCCCGCAGATCCTGAGCACGGTACTGCGCCAGAAGGTGAAGATGCAGGGGTTCATCATCTTCGACACGTTCGGGGCCACCGAGCACGCGGCCTTCGTGAAGGACATGACCGGATGGCTGGAGGACGGATCCGTCCACTACCGCGAACAGGTGGTCGAGGGGCTGGAAGCGGCGCCCGAGGCGTTCGGGGATCTGCTGGAGGGGCGGAACTTCGGCAAGATGGTGGTGAAGGTTGGGTGAGGGGCCGAATGTCTGGTTCGAGCCCAAAGTGACCGATGCTGCGAGGTTCATTAACGACTGCTTTTATTTTGCAGCGACACAAGACCCCTTCCGACATCACCTGGACCCTCGTCCGGGATCGTTTCAAAGGCCTTGCGCTCTCTGTCCGCATCACCACCCTTTACTCTAGAGGGTGCGAGGATCGATGTGGAGCTTTCATGAAGAAATTGGGACGAAGCCTGCGGGCCAAGGGCGGGATGCTCGCGGCGACAGTGGTGGCGATCGCAACGGGTGCGACCGCGCAGACCTATACTCTTTCGGACGGGGAAGTTGTTGCTCGGCTGGAGACGTTTCGCGAATGCGACGTCTGCCCCGAGATGATTGCCCTGCCTCAGGAACCATTCACCATGGGCGCGGAGCCGTGGGAGTCCGTCCTCGTTTCCGGGCGGCGTATGCCGTCGGGGGAACGGCGGGGCAACGACTTCGAGGGCCCTGTCCACCGCGTCGAAATGGATCTTCCCCTTGCCATGGGTCGGAACGAAGTCACCTACGACGAATGGATGGCCTGCGTGGAGGCGGATGGCTGCGATCATATCCCGCCAACTGAGATCGGCTACGCTGGAAGTCCGGTAGACGTTTCCGGGCGGCATCCGGTCCTGAACATCTCCTATTTCGATATCCTTCAGTACGCCGAATGGCTCAACGCGCGCGTCGGCGCGCAGGTCTATCGGCTACCCACCGAAGCCGAATGGGAATTTGCCGCCCGAGCCGGTACAACGACCCCCTTTGCCCAGGGCGACCGCTTGACGCCTGCGCAGGCGGCTTACTCGGAGGCGGCCACGGCCCGGTCCGAGGACCGCCCCGAGCCGCCCCGGCCTGCACCGGGCCCTCGTGAGCGCCCGGTGCCAGTCGATGCGCTCGACGCGGCAAATGGCTGGGGCTTGCGGCACATGTCCGGCAACGCCACTGAACAGACCATGTCCTGCTATTCGGATCGCCATCTGGGGCTGCAGACGGCGTCGGCCTATCTCGCCGACGCGCGTGCCGCACAGTCTTGCCGCCGAGTGATCAAGGGGAGTGCATTTCTGGCCAACATGTATCTTACCCGTCCTGGCGCGCGGGGGTCTATTCCTGAAGAAAACCGGTCAGAACTCCGGGGATTCAGGCTTGTCCGGGAAATGGAAGAAGGGAACGATGATGAGTAGTTTTGTGGATCTCGGCGACGGCGCGCGAACGCACGCGCTGCTCCCGGTCGTTACTGCGTAGCTGAAACGGACGCTTCTTCCGATGCCGGCGATCCAGTGGCCGTAACGGTTCGCGCGGTTTAGCAATTCTGAAAAGCGGACCTTCGACAAGTGTCGGTCAGCGGCTGCTTCGGAGTCCGCTCAGCGGACATTACCCCGGCCATGCCTCACCCCAGCGAGGGTGAGGCACCTGTTCCTTAACCGAACACCCGCCCCAGTGCCCCATCCACCGAGGCCACGATCTGGTCAAGGTCGTTCTTTGTCGCAATCAGCGCGGGCGAGAAGCATAGGGTCTTGTCGCATCCGGGCAGATGCCGTGTCGTAAACACCTTCGACAGACCAGATAGCGAATGCCAATATCGAGCCAGGCTTGAATGACGTGCCGACCGGTTTCCATGCGAGAAAGGGCCAAGGCAGATGCCGCGCCACTTCATCGATTTTCTGCATTCCACCGACATCGCTGGCATTCCGGACGACGTTCTTGAAACGGGACGAAAGTGGCTTCTCGATCTGATCGGCGTGGCTGTCGCAGGAAGCCAGACAAGGCTGTCGAGGATCATAAAGGATCATTCATACGAACATTTCGCCCCGGGCCACCGAAAGGCAAGGATGCTTTTCGACGGTCGCGCCACCAGTCCGGTGGGCGCAGCACTTGCCGGGGGGATGACGATCGACGCGATGGATGGCCACGATGGACATAAGCTCACCAAAGGCCACGTCGGATGCGGCGTACTTCCGGCACTCCATGCGTTCGCCCAAGCCGAAGCCATGGACGACGATCGGGCGTTCCTCGCGTCGCTGGTCGTCGGCTACGAAATCGGCACGCGCACCGGCATCGCGTTGCACCGCACGGCCAGCGACTATCATACCTCCGGGGCCTGGGTCGCGGTCGCGGCAGCGGCCCTTGGGGCGCGTACACTGGGACTCGGGGTGGCGCAAACGCGGGAGGCGCTCGGCATTGCGGAATACCACGGGCCGCGCAGCCAGATGATGCGCGCCATAGACCACCCCACCATGGTCAAGGACGGATCGGGATGGGGCGCGATGGCGGGTGTCTCGGCCGCCTACCTCGCGCAGGATGGCTTTACAGGTGCCCCCGCGCTCACCGTCGAGGGTGCCGACGTCGCAGACCTTTGGGGTGACCTGGGGCGGCTCTGGCGGATCGAGGAGCAGTATTTCAAGCATTTTCCCGTCTGCCGGTGGGCCCAGCCGGCGATCCAGGGGATCCTGGATCTGCGGATCAGCCACGGCCTGACGTCCGAGGATGTGGAGCGCATAGAGATCGTGACCTTCCACGAGGCCGTGCGCCTTGCGACACGAGCGCCGCGCACGACCGAGGAGGCGCAGTATTCCACGTGTTACCCGAGTGCCGTCGCCATGGTGCACGGCCGCGTCGGCCCAGGCGATATCATGATAGAGGGTCGGACGGCCCCGGAGGTCCGGCGTCTTTCCGACGGAATGATCGTGCGCGAAAGCGACACCTTCAATGCGGCCTTTCCCGCCCGCCGCTTCGCCGAAGTCACGCTGATCCTGCGGAGCGGGCAACGGCTGGTCTCGGGCCGGATGGAGGCGAAGGGCGATCCCGAGGATCCGGCATCGATTGCGGACGTGCGGGCCAAGTTCCAAGCCAATGCGGAGCCGGTGCTGGGACCAAAGCGGGCGATGGCGATCGAGCGGGCCATCGACGGGCTGGGTCGTGGGGATGGACTAGCAACGTTCCAGGACCTGATCTGTGCCCCCTGCGGTCGCAGTTAGGTCGGGATCATCGCGAAGCGCCTCTCCGGGCAAATGGCGAAATCTAACGTCTTTTGGTCGATATCCGTACAAGCGGTGCGTCCGATGCCGCTAGCCTAATTAAGGATGCCGCGCCGCGCCCCGCACCGGCCTCCCAACCATATACAACCAACAGGATCGCTTGATCCGGGAGAGAATGATGAACACCAAACTGAACCTGGCCGCAGCGCTTCTGGCGTCCACTTTGGTCGCCGCGCCGGTCGTAGCCCAAGAGATCGTCGTTGGTGGCAAGAATTTCACCGAACAGCTTCTGCTGGCCGAAATGACCGCGCAACTGCTGGAAGCGAACGGCTTCGAGGCCGAAAAGAGCGACGGGCTGGGGTCCACGGTCCTGCGTCAGGCGCAGGAGAACGGGCAGGTCGACGTCTATTGGGAATATACCGGTACGTCGCTCATCACCTACAACGAGGTGACCGAGAAGCTGGACCGGGATGCCACGATCGCCCGCGTGACCGAGCTCGATGCCGAGAAGGGCCTGACCTGGCTGGCGTGTTCGAGCGCAAACAACACCTACGCCTTCGCCGTGCAGGGGGAGGACGAGGCGACCGACGGCATCGTCACGCTGTCCGACATGGCCGCTTCGTTCAACGATGGCAATCCGCTCGACGTTGCCGTGAACGCCGAGTTCCCCCGCCGGCCCGATGGCCTGCCGGGCGTCGAGGAGACGTACGAATTCGAAGTCGGCCGCGCCAACCTGAAATCGATGGATTCGGGCCTGACTTACCAGGCGCTCAACGAGGATCAGGTCGATGTCGCGCTCGTCTTTGCCACCGACGGGCGCATCGCCGGCTTTGGTTTCCGCGTGCTGGAGGACGACAAGGGCTTCTTCCCGGCCTATTCGATCTGCCCAGTCGTACGCACCGAGACGCTGGAGGCGAACCCTGGCCTGCGCGAGCCGCTAGAGGCGATGTCGGGCCTGCTAACCGACGACACGATGCAGGCGCTCAACGCGCAAGTCGACGTCGAGAAGATGTCGATCGAGGACGTCTCGACGGCCTTCCTGACCGAGCAGGGCCTTCTCTGATCGCGGCCTGACCGTTAGGAACAGGCGTTGGGCCGTCGCATTCCGCGGCGGCCCGTTTTCGTGGACGTGGAGTGTGCCGGATGGAGAATGGCAAGGTGAAGGTGGCGGTCGCGCAGGTCGATTCGCATCTGGGGAAGCTGGAGCGCAACGTCGAGGACCACCTTGAGGTCATCGCCGAAGCGCGATCCGACGGGGTCGATTGCCTGCTCTTTCCCGAGATGAGCCTGACCGGTCACAGCGCCGGGCATCTGGCGCTGGAGATGGCGATCGCGCGCGATCATGACTTCGTCACCCGGCTGGCGCAGGCGGCGGGGCCGATGTGCACGACCTTCGGCCTGATCGAGGAGGGGCCGGCGGCGCAGTTCTACAACGCCGCGATCACGGTGCGCGACGGACGGGTCATCCATCTGCACCGCAAAATCAACCTCGCCACCTATGGCCAGCTCGACGATGGCAAGCATTTCGCGCCCGGCCGCTATATCGAGACCTTCGATCTGGGCGGAGGCTGGCGCGCAGCGACGCTCATCTGCAACGATCTGTGGAACCCCGCGCTCATCAGCCTGGCCGCGCTGCACGGCGCGACGCTGTTGCTGGCACCCGTGTCCTCGGCGCGCGAGGCGGTGGGGGCGACGTTCGACAACCCCGGCAGCTGGGATATCGCCTGTCGGTATTCGAGCATGGTCTACGGGATGCCGATGCTCTTCGCCAACCGCGTGGGGCAGGAGGGCGAGATGTCGTTCTGGGGCGGCAGCCGGATCGTCGACGCCTTTGGAACGACGATGGCCTGCGCGGACGAAGCCGTGGGCCTGACGACCGCGACGCTCGATTTCGAGCAGGTCCGTCAGGCCCGCGCACGCCTGCCCACGGTGCGCGATTCCAACCTCGATCTGCTGGTGCGCGAGACGACGCGGCTGCAGCACGACCTTGGCGTGCCCGAAACCGTGCGCCGACGCTGAGGTTTCAACTGGGCCAGGTGAGGTCGTCCGCGACCCAGGGCATGGCCTCGTCCAGACGGGGCATGACTTCGACGGCGAGGATCGCGCGACAGACGGTGGCGACGCGCGCGGGCAGATCCCCCATCTCGCCGCGCCGCGCCGCGAGGCGAATGCTGCGGGTGAAGCGCCCGCGCGGCATCGGATCGACGGTCAGACGGGGCAGCTGCGCCCATTCCTGCGCCAGACACAGCGGCGTCGTCATCGACCAGCCCATTCCGGCGGCAACCGCCGCAAGCTGACCGGTGGCCGTGTCGAACTCAACGCCGAACGGTATATCGAGGTCGAGGCGGCGGAGTTGTCGCTCGATCTGTCGTCCGATGGAGGAGCGCAGGGAATAGCGCACGAAGGGCCGCGTCGCGAGCTGCGCAAGATCGGGTCGCGCGCCCGTCTTGGCGATGGCCTGCACCAGGACGAAGGGTTCGATCAGGATCGGGTGCAGTTCGACGCCGTCGATATCGTCGAGGTCGGTGCCCGTAGTCACGATCATGTCGACCGTATGATCGAGCAGCGCCTCGTGCTGATCAGGAGAGATGCCGGACCAGATGCGCCAGTGCTCTGCCGCGTCGGCCATGCGCGAGACGAGGATGGGGCCAACGGTGTTGGCCACGCTTTCCGCCATGCCTATGGTCAGGCTGGCCCGCCGGATCTCGCCCGTGTCGCGCAGGCGGTGGAACGTCTGGGTCGCGTCCGCCAGCAGCATGCGGGCCTGCCGGTGCAGGACCGAGCCGGGTCCGGTCAGCGCGATGGGCCGGATCGCGCGGTCGAAGAGCACGATCTCCAACGCCTCCTCCAGGGTGGAGACCGCTTGGCTGACGCTGGACTGCGTCATGCCAAGGTGCCGCGCGGCCGCCGACATGCCACCCGTCTCGACGACGGCGACGAAGATGCGCAGCGCGCGAAGATCGAACCCGGGGGGCAATGTCATGGCGCGACGCTAGCGGTGCGGATCGGGGAGGGCCAGCGCCCTTAGCCGGGTGTATCCATCCCGCCCGCAGTCTCCAGCCGCTCCACCAGGTCGCGCGCAAAACCCCGGTAGGCCAGCAGCCGCCATTCGTCTTCGGCCCGGCGGTGCAGCGTGACGCCGATGCCATCGAACGTCGTTTGCGCGCAGGCCCCGATGGGAAAGGCCGTGTCGTGCAGGTCGATCGCGATGCCCTTCGACAGGATCCAGCGCGCGCGCGGGCCTTCGAGGTCGAGCGCGACGCGGGCGTGAGACAGGTCGGTGACGACGCCCGTCTCGGGCGGGATCCGTGACAGACGGTCGAAGAGGTCGGGGGTGTCGGAGGATAGCAGCGCCGTGTTCGGCCCGATGTCGAGCGCCGCCACGCCGTCTTTCGTCTTACTGCCGCAAGGCGCGGGCATGGGCGGCAGGCTTGCAGCGTCCAGTGCCGTCGCCAGCGCGTCCGATCCGCCGGGCCAACCCGCAACTTGGCAGAGTGACCCAAGGTGCACTTCGGTTAGCGTCGCGTGGTGCAGGGGGGCGAAGGCATGGTCCGCAATGGGCGAGAGGGCTTCGATGTCAGGCACGCAGGCGATCTCCCTCGGGGTCGACGAAATGGGGCGAGACGACTTCGACAGGCACGCTCTCGTCCTTCAGGGGATAGGCCGCGTCGAGATGCTCGCCCATTCGGTCGGGCCCGTTGCGGAGCAGCGCCAGCGCGATCTCCGCGTCCAGTTCGGGGCTGAAGGTCGTGGAAGTGACGTGGCCCTGCGGCCGTCCGTCGGACCCGACCAAATGCGCGCCGGGCCGGATCGGTGCGCCCGAGCGCGACCGCAATCCAACCAGCCGGGGTCGAGCCCCATCGGTCAGCGCGGGGCGATGCATCATCGCCGAGCCGACATAGGCCTTCTTGGTGGAGGCGAAGCCGGCGAATCCAAGGTCGTGTACCGTCGTGCGCCCGTCGAGCTCCGCGCCCGAGATGTGGCCCTTCTCGATCCTCAGCGCGCCGAGCGCCTCGGTGCCGTAAGGCACGATCCCGTGCGCCTCGCCCGCCGCCATGATCGCCGCCCAGACACCGGCCCCGTGATGCGCGCCGCAGAACACCTCGTAGGCCAGCTCGCCCGAGAACGACAGCCGCGCGACGGTCACCGGAACGCCGCCCAACGTGCCCCGCGCGATCCCCATGAAGGGCAGCGTGTGCGTGGCGAAGTCGACGTCCGCGATCAGCCCTGCCAGCACATCGCGCGACTTCGGCCCGGCGACGGCCATGCCGGCCCATTGTTCGGTCACGGATGTGAGGCGCACGCGCAGGTCGGGCCAGGCGGTGGCGAGCAGAACCTCAAGATGCGTGAGGACGCGACCGGCATTCGCGGTGGTCGTCGTCATCAGGAAGCGATGCTCCTCCAGCCGCCAGGTCGTGCCGTCGTCCAGCACGATGCCGTCCTCGCGCAGCATGATGCCGTAACGCGCCCGTCCCACCGGCAGCCTGGCGAAGCCGTTGACGTAGACGCGGTTCAGGAATTCCGCCGCATCCGGCCCCGCGACTTCGATCTTTCCCAGGGGGGAGACATCGACGATGCCGACACCCGCGCGTACGGCCCGCGCCTCCCGGATATAGGCGTCGCGGATCGTCTCGCCGTCCCGCAAATAGGCACGGGGCCGCATCCATTGGCCGGCCGCGACCCAGAGCGCGCCATGGGCCGCGTGCCAGTCGTGCATCGGCGTGCGACGGACGGGGGCCAGATGCGCGCCGGTCTCTGCCCCGGCGAGCGCGCCGAGGGCCACGGGCGTGTAGGGCGGACGGTAGCGGGTGGTGCCGGCCTGCGGCACCGGGATGCCCCGCGCCTCGGCCATGAGCGCGAGGCCGTTGAGGTTCGATGTCTTGCCCTGATCGGCCGCCATGCCCAGCGTGGTGTAGCGCTTGAGGTGTTCGACCGCCTCAAACCCCTCGCGCTGCGCCAGCATCACGTCGTCGGCGGTCACATCGTGCTGCAGGTCGACGAAGGCCTTGCCCTTGCCCGGCACCCGCCAGAGCGGCAGGGGATCGGTCGGCACGAGGTCGTCGCGGGCCAAGGTCGGTTCGGCCGGTGCGGCATCGAAGTCGCAGGCCGCGGCGGCGCGGATGCCGGCCTCGGCGCCCTGCGCGAAGGTCTCGGTCAGGGCGCCGAGGCCGCCGACGCTGCCCGCGATCTGCCAGCGGTCGGGCAGGGTACCGGGCAGGAAGCTCGCCTGGTCCTCCGACCAGACGGGTTTGCCGCCGCCCTGGCTGGTCAGGTGGAGGTTCGGCATCCACCCGCCCGAGACGGCCAGCGTGTCGCAGTCGATCCGGAGGCCGCCGGTCAGCGTTATGCCGGTCAGGCGCGACCTACCCCGTGTGGCGCAGACGGTCGCGCCGGTCTTGTGGCGCGCGCCGGTGGCGGCGACGACGGCACAGGCCTCGGCCGACACCTGCGGTCGCGCGTCGATCACGGCGGCGATCCCGACACCGGCGGCATGCAGATCCCGCACGGTGCGGTACGCGCCATCATGCGTGGTGAAGACGACGACGCGGCGGCCCGGCGCCACGCCCCAGCGGGTGGCGTAGGTGCGCGCCGCTTCGGCCAGCATGACGCCCGGACGGTCGTTTCCGGGAAAGACGATGGGCCGTTCGGTGGCGCCCGCCGCCAGCACGATCTGCAGTGGCCGGATCAGCCAGTGGCGCTGCCGGGGTGCGCGGCCCGGCGCGGCGACGTGATCGGCGACGCGCTCCACCGCGGCGAATTGCCCGTCGTAGTGGCCATAAACGGTCGTGCGTGGCAGGGCGGTCACCCAGGGTAGCGCGGCGAGGTCGGCTTGCGCGGCCGCGGCGAAGGCGGCGGAGGGCTGGCCTTCGATCTCGCCCGCGTCTGAGAGCAGATGGCCGCCGAAGCGCTCGCCTTCGTCCGCGATGACGACGCGAGCCCCCGTCCCGGCGGCCGCGCGGGCCGCCGCGAGGCCCGCCGGCCCCGCCCCGATCACCAGCACGTCGCAGTGAAGATGCGCGGTCTCGTAGCGGTCCGGGTCGGGTGCCAGGCTGGCCTTCCCCATTCCGGCGGCGCGTCGGATGATCGGCTCGAAAAACTTGGTCCATGTGCCGCGCGGCCCGCCCATGAAGGTCTTGTAATAGAAGCCCGCCCCGAAGAGCGGCCCGGCCAGGCCGTTGACCGCCATCGCGTCGAACCGCAGCGAGGGCCATGCGTTCTGCCCCGATGCCACCAGCCCGTCCCAGAGCGGGATCATCGGGGCCTTTGCGTTGGGCTCGGACCGGGCACCATCGCGCAGGGTGACGAGCGCTGATGGCTCCTCGGACCCGGCCGAGACGATGCCGCGGGGGCGGTGGTACTTGAACGAGCGGGCCAGGACGTCGACGCCCTCGGCCATGAGCGCCGAGGCCAACGTATCGCCCTCGTACCCGTCGAAGCGGCGACCATCGAAGGTGAAGCGCAGCGGGCGGCTTCGGTCGATGCCGGTGCCGCCCTGGTCGAGACGATAGCCGCTCATGCCTGCGTCCCCGCCATGGTCGCGCCGAAAATCTCGTGCGTCACGGTATCGCGCCGCACGGTCAGGACCGAGCGGCAGCCGGCGGTGTGCTGCCAATGTTCCGCGTGCCGGCCCATGGGGTTGGTGCGCAGGTAGAGGTAGTCGGCCCAATCGCCCTCCGGTGCGTCGAGTATCGGGCGGTTGCGCGTGGCGTCGCCCACATAGGTGAATTCGGCGAGGTCGCGGAGGCCGCAGTGGGGGCAGGGGATCAGCATCGCGGGGCCTTCAATGAAGCTGAGGAGAGGGGCCTATGCCCTTCTCGTCGAGGGTTCGGCCGGCGGCGAAGCGGTCGAGGCGGAAGGCGGCATTGAGCGCGTGGGGTTCGTCGCGGGCGATGGTGTGGGCGAAGCAGAAGCCCGAGGCGGGCGTTGCCTTGAAGCCGCCATAGCACCAGCCCGCATTGAGATAGAGGCCCGGCACCGGCCCGACGTCGATGATGGGCGAGCCGTCCATCGACATGTCCATCACGCCGCCCCAATGCCGCAGCAGCCGCAGGCGGGCGAGGTTGGGGAACATCGACACCGCCTCGGCGGCGACATGGCGGATGACGGGCATGTTGCCGCGCTGCGCGTAGGAATTGTAGCCGTCGATGTCGCCCCCGAACACCAGCCCGCCCTTATCGGACTGGCTGATGTAGAGGTGGCCCGCGCCGAAGGTGACGACCGTGTCGATCAGCGGCTTGAGTGGTTCGGAGACGAAGGCCTGCAGCACGTGGCTTTCGATCGGCAGGCGATCGAGGCCGGCGAGGCGCATCAACTCGGACGTGTGCCCCGCCACGGCGACGCCCACCTTCGGAGCGCGGATCGCGCCACGCGTCGTTTCGACCCCGACAATCCGGTCGCCGTCGCGGATGAAGCCCGTCACGCCGCAATTCTCCAGAATGTCGACGCCGAGCTTGTCCGCCGCCCGCGCATAGCCCCAGGCGACGGCATCGTGGCGCGCGGTGCCAGCGCGCGGCTGGATCATGCCGCCGACGATGGGAAAGCGCGCGCGGTCCGAGACATCGAGACCGGGTAGGCGGGCGGCGACCTCCTCGCGGGTCATCAGCTCCGCGTCGATCCCCTCGAGCCGCATGGCGTTGCCGCGCCGCGCGAAGGCGTCCATCTGCGCGGACGTATGGGCGAGGTTTATGACGCCGCGCTGCGAGAACATCACGTTATAGTTGAGCTCCTGGCTCATCTCCTCCCAGAGCTTCATCCCGAGCTCGTAGAAGCGCGAATTCTCGGGCAGCATGTAATTGGAGCGGATGATCGTGGTATTGCGCCCGACATTGCCGCCGCCGATCCAGCCCTTTTCGACCACGGCGATATTGGTCAGCCCGTGTTCCTTGGCGAGGTAGTAGGCCGTGGTCAGGCCATGTCCGCCGCCGCCCACGACGATCGCGTCATAGGCGGGCTTGGGCGTCGCGGCGCGCCACTGGCGGGGCCAGCGCGCGTTGCCGGTCAGGGCATTCGCGACGAGCGAGAAAACGGAATGGCGCATCCGGGTCGGACCTCCTCGCGTATAGTTTAGAGGCATCCTGGCGGAAGGGGAGTAGTATCGCAGAACCCGGTCGATGATATCGGCAGGGCCGATGATCCCGGTCGCGCGCCGGGCGATATGGTCGGAATCTGCCGGGGGGCCGTCGGGTCCTGCGCCGTGCCGGGCCGCCGGGGCGGAAAACACTAGGGTGGGACACCTCGTCGCGGTACGTTGCTGGCGATCCTGCGGAACCCGGGGGCCGAATGGAAATCCTGAGCTATATCTTCGACAACCTCGGCCTGATCGGCGAGCGGACGCTGGAGCATATCGCGATCGTGGTTGTCGCCGTGGGCCTCGCCATTCTGACGGGCGTCCCGCTGGGCATCGCCATCACCCAGAACCAGCGCGCCGCCGACATCGTGCTTTACGTCGCGGCGATCATCATCACGGTGCCGTCGATCGCGCTCTTCGGTGTGATGATCCCGATCCTGTCGGTGATCGGGCAGGGCATTGGCTACCTGCCGGCCGTGATCGCGGTGCTCCTCTATTCGCAGTTGCCGATCATCCGGAACACCTACACCGCTATCTCCAACGTCGATCCCGCCCTGCGCGAGGCGGCCAAGGGCGTGGGCATGACCCCGTTCCAGCGGCTGCGCCAGGTGGAGATTCCACTGGCCGTGCCGGTCATCATGGCGGGCGTGCGGACCGCCGTCGTGATGAACATCGGTGTCGCGGCCATCGCCGCCTACATCGGTGCAGGTGGCCTTGGCACCTTCATCAGCCGCGGCATCAGCCAGACAGATCCGCGGCAGTTGATCACCGGGGCACTGGCCGTCTCGGTGCTGGCCGTTGCCGCTGATTTCGGCCTGCTCTGGCTGCAGAAGAAACTGACGCCCCGGGGCATCCAGATCCCCCGCTGAAGGACATGTCATGATCCGTTTGGAAGACCTTACCAAGATATTCGAGACGCCCGCCGGCGAGGTCGTGGCCTCGGACCGGGTGAACATGGAAGTGCCAGAGGGCGAGATCTGCGTGTTGCTGGGCCCCTCGGGCTGCGGCAAGACGACGACGATGAAGATGGTCAACCGGCTGGTGTCGCCCACCTCGGGCAAGATCTACATCAACGACAAGGACACCGACGCCTACGATCCGATCAAGCTGCGCCGCACGATCGGCTACGTGATCCAGCAGATCGGTCTGTTCCCCAACAAGACCATCGAGGATAATATCTGTGCCGTGCCCGACCTTCTGGGGTGGGACCGCAAGAAGTCGCGCAAGCGGGCGTCGGAGCTTCTGGAGATGGTGGCGCTCGATCCCGGCACCTTCCTCAAGCGCTATCCCAAAGAGCTTTCGGGCGGGCAGCAGCAGCGCGTCGGCGTGATCCGGGCGTTGGCCGCAGACCCGCCAGTGATGCTGATGGACGAGCCGTTCGGGGCCATCGACCCGATCAATCGCGAGGTGATCCAGGACGAGTTCCTTCGGATGCAGGGTGAATTCAAGAAGACGATCATGTTTGTGAGCCACGACATCGACGAGGCGGTCAAGATGGCCGACAAGATCGCCATCTTCGACGCCGGCAAGCTGATCCAGTATGACGCGCCCGATGACCTTTTGGCGCATCCGAAGAATGCTTTCATCGCCGATTTCGTGGGCGGCGACCGGACGCTGAAACGCCTGCGCCTGATCACGGTGGGCGAGGCGATGATGGCCGATCCGCCCAAAGTCACCGCCGAGGAAACGCTGGACAAGGCGACCAAGCTGATGGAGGAGCACGGCCATATATCGGTTGTGATGACGGGGCCGAAGGGCCGCGCGCGGGGCATCGTCTATCTGGCGGATGCGCGGGGGGCCAAGGGAAAGGTGGGCGAGCATCACCACAAACTGCCCGCGACGATCCACATGCGAGAAGACCTGCGCACCGCCGTGTCGATGATGTTCACCCACGACGAAACCTCGCTGGCCGTGGTCGACGACGACGGGTTCTACAAGGGATACGTTACGCAGCGGGGCATCACGCACCTGCTGGGTGCCACGTATCGTGACACCTGATGGCCCGCACCACCAGACCGGCCACGCTGGACGCGATGGAGACGGAGACGCCGGGGCGTTCGGGCGTGCTGGGCGTGCTACGCTCGGGCATCGACCGGATGGCCGGCTCGACACTGCTGGCGGCGGCGATCGAGGGCGATCAGGTCGGCCGCGCCTGGCGCTGGATGGTGCTTGCGGCGATCTTCGCCTCCGGGGCCTGGGCCTGGGCGTCCGGGCTTCTGCCCGACATCCTCGCGCTGCAGGAAGATATTCTTTACCTCCTGAATCAGCACATCGGCATGGTCGTGATCTCGGGCGGGCTGGCCATCGCGATCGGCATCCCTTTGGGCATCTGGCTGTCGCGTCCGTACATGCGCAGATACGCCGAAAGCCTGATGCAGATCCTCAATATCGGCACCACGATTCCAACGCTGGCGATCCTGGCGCTGTCGATGAGCGTGCTGGGCATCGGCACGACGCCCGCGATCTTCGGGCTGTTCGTCGCGACGCTCTTGCCGATCGTGCGTAACGCCTATGCCGGGTGCCAATCGGTGCCGCCGCATCTGATCGAGAGTGCGACGGGCATGGGCATGACGCCGCTGCAGATCCTGCGGCGAGTCGAAGTGCCGAACGCCCTCTTCGTGATCTTCGCGGGCGTGCGCACGGCGCTGGCGATCAATGTCGGTACCGTGCCGCTTGCCTTCCTGATCGGCGGCGGCGGCCTGGGGGAGCTGATCTTCCAGGGCATCGCGCTCAACGATTTCGGCATGATGCTGGCGGGCGCGATCCCGACGGCGCTGCTGGCGATCCTCGTCGATTTCCTCCTGGCGCAATGCCAGTACTGGCTGATCCCGCGGGGTGTGAACCCGCTCCGTTGACCGATCGAGACCCTGATCCATCCGGGTCATCGGCCTCGAATGTGTCGCGGGAAACGGCGTCATCCCCATCCTATGCTCGGGCAAACGCTGCGGAGATCCGACCATGAAGACCCATGCCCAAGCCGTCGTCATCGGAGGCGGCCTCGTCGGCTGCTCGATCCTCTATCACCTGGCCAAGCTGGGCTGGTCCGATGTTGTCCTGCTGGAACGGGACGAACTGACCTCTGGCAGCACCTGGCACGCGGCGGCGAATATCCACGGCCTGCATGACAGCACCAACATCAGCCGCATCCAGCATTACACGATGAACCTCTACAAGGAGTTGGAGGCCGAGACGGGTCAGGGCTGCGGCGTGTTTCAGCCCGGCTCGCTCTACCTCGCCCAGACCGAAGAGCGCGAGCACCAATTGCGACTGCAGGAGGCGAAGGCGCAGCTCTACGGCCTCAACTTCCGCGAGGCGAGCCGCGACGAGGCGCAGGAACTGCACCCTTTGGCCAATTACGATGGCATCCGCTGCATCATGTACGAGCCCGATGGCGGCAACGTCGACCCCTCGGGCGTGACCCAAGCCTATGCCGCTGGCGCCCGGAAGCTCGGCGCGCAGATCGAGCGGTTCTGCCCGGTGACGGCGACCGAACAGCAGCCCGATGGCACTTGGATCGTGCGCACGCCCAAGGGCGATATCAACACGCAATGGGTGGTCAATGCGGCCGGTCTCTGGGGTCGGGAAGTGGCGGCGATGGCGGGCATCACCCTGCCGCTGCAACCGACCGAGCATCAGTATTTCGTCACCGAGACCATGCCTGAGATCGCGGCGATGGGCCGCCGCCTGCCGTCCATCGCCGACCGCGATGGAGAGTATTACCTGCGCCAGGAGGGCCAGGGCCTGCTGATCGGTGCCTATGAGAAGGATGTGCGCTTCTGGGCCGAGGAGGGCACGCCGCAGGGGTTCGGGCACGAGCTTTTCGCCGACGACCTGGAGCGGATCATGGAGAACGTGTTGCGCGCGATGGACCGGGTGCCGGCCGCCGCCGTGGCGGGGGTCAAGCGCGTCATCAACGGGCCTATGATCTGGTCGCCCGACTCCAACGCGCTCTATGGGCCGGTGCCGGAACTCAGGAACTACTTCTGCTGTACCGGCATCATCCCCGGCTTCTCGCAATCGGGCGGGCTGGGTCTGATGAGCGCGCAGTGGATCATCGATGGCGAGCCGCAGTACGACATGTTCGCCTGGGATCTGGCGCGGTTCGGCGATTGGGCCGACAAGCGGTTCACCAAGGCGCGGGTCGCCGACCAATACGCGCACCGCTTCTCGATCCATTTCCCCAACGAGGAACGCAGCGCCGGACGCCCCGCCCGCGTCCGTGGCACCTACGACGATATGAAGGCGCGGGGCGCCGTCTTCGGGATGAACTGCGGGTGGGAGCATCCGCTGTGGTACGCCAATACGCCTGGGGTCGAGGAGACCATCGGCTTCACGCGCCAGAACTGGTTCGAACCGGTCAGCGCCGAGGCGCGGATGCTGCGCGAGCATGTCGGCGTTATCGACATCTCGAACTTCGCCAACTACGTCGTGCGCGGCCCGGGGGCGCGCGACTGGCTCGACGCGCTTTTCGCCAATCGGATGCCGCGCGAGGTGGGGCGGTCCTGCCTGACGCCGCTGATCGGGGTGCGGGGCGGCATCGCGGGCGATTTCACGGTCACGATGGTGGCCGAGGACGAATTCATGGTCATCGGCTCGGGCATGGCCGAACGTTACCACCAGCGGTTCTTCAACGCGCTGCCCCTGCCCGAGGGGACGACGTTCGAGAACCGGACGGACACGACCTGCGGCTACAATATCGCAGGGCCGAAAGCGCGCGACCTGCTGCAACGGCTGACCAATGCGGATCTGTCGAACGAGGGGTTCCGCTTCATGCGCTCGCGCACGATCGAGGTGGGCGGCACCCGCTGCCTTGCCCTTCGGGTCAGCTTCACCGGCGATCTGGGGTGGGAGCTGCATTGCGACGCTGCCGACCAGGCCGTTTTGGCGAAGACGCTGCTCGACGCGGCGGTCGATCTGGGGGGCGGGCCGGTGGGCAGCCGCGCGCTCGGTGTGCTGCGCATCGAAAAGGGCTACGGCAGTTGGGGTCGGGAATATTCGCCGGAATACTGGCCTCAGGAGGTGGGCCTGGATTTTTTGGTGAAGCCCGAGAAGGAATTTCTCAACAAGGCCGCCTGGATGAAGGTAAAGGACAAGATCCCTCGTGAACGCCTCGTGGCCTTCGAGCTGGACGTGACCGAGGGCGCGGATGCCAGCGGCGGCGAGCCGGTGTTCCTGCCCGATGGCACGCCCGCGGGCCGCGTCACCTCGGGGGCCTATGGCGCGTCGGTGGGCAAGTCGCTGGCGCTGGGATTCATCAAGGACGGTACCGCGCAGCCCGGCGACGACGTGCACGTCTATGTGTTGGGCAAGCCTCATACAGGCCGCGTGCTGACGCAGCCGGCCTTCGACCCGGAGGGACTACGGCTCCGCGCCTGACGCCAGGAACGCGTGAAGCAAGCGCGCTTCGCGGGTCGCGAGCAGGCTCTCGTCCGACAGGGCTGTGACCCAGGGGCTCTCCACATCATCGAGCGGCGCGATCAGCAGGCCGCGCGCGATGAAAGGCGCGGCGGCGGCGGCGGGCACGACGGCGAGGCGATTGCCGCGCGCCGCCATCTCCATCGCGACGTTGAGCGAGTTGGTCCGTGTGCCGCCGCGCGGATCGAGGGTGTCGAGCTGGAAGTGACGCCCGACCGCCGCCCAGTAATCGGGCCGACCGAGGTTGTGGATCAGACCCGCCTTCGCGATCTGCGCGGGCGCGGCGAAGGGCCCCCCGTCGATCACTGCATCGGGTGCCGCCAGCACGCGCAGCCGGTCGGTCCAGAGCACGGTTGCCGATTTCGGCAGGTCGTTTGCGAGTGCCGAGACGATACGAATGTCGGCTACCTCCGGATCCTCGTCCTTCCAGACGCGCCCGTGCACGGTGACGGCGATGTCGGGATGCACCTCCGCGAAGGCGGTGAGGCGATCAGTCAGCCAGTTCGAGGCGAGGCTGATCGGGCAGGAGATGACAACGCGGCGGTCGTGGCGCGGCGACATGATCGCCTCGGTCGCCGCATCGACCTGCGCCAGTGCGTAGCGCACCGTAGGCAGATAGGCCTCGCCCAAAGAGGTCAGCGCCAGGCTGCGCGCGAAGCGCACGAAGAGCGGCCGACCGATGAATTCCTCGAGCGATCGGATGTGACTGCTGACCGCCGATTGCGTGTAGTTCAGCTCGTCGGCGGCCGTCGTGAAGCTGAGGCTGCGGGCGGCAGCTTCGAAGGAGCGCAGGTGATTGAGGTGGGGCAGATGGTTCATGGGATCGATCCTTACATGTCATCCTGCGCCCATGGTATCGTTTCATCGACCCCACTGGGCGTCTTTTCATCGCGTGTCAGGCGCGGGCTCCGTCCCTAGACTTCACGCGATCCATATTTCGAGAGGGGCAGAGATGGCACGCGAAGGACGCAAGGGCGGGCGCAGAGGCAATGCCGATCGTGCCGGGACGGGCATACAGCAACTGCCGTGGCGGCAGGCCCACAACACCTACCGCCCGATGGAAGTTGTCACCTCCGAACAGCTCGAGATGATCCACGACACTTCGCTGCGGGTTCTGTCCGAGGCCGGGATCCGCGTGATGAGTCCCACGGTCATGGACCTGTTCGAAGGCGCGGGGGCTATCGTCGACCGCGACACGATGACGATCCGCATCGATGCCGAAATCGTGGACCAGGCGCTTAAGACCGTGCCCGAAAGCTTCGACATGGTTGCCCGCAATCCGGACAAGCGCATCACGATGGGCGGCACCGCGATGAACTTCGGCCTGGTTGCCGGGCCGCCCAACGTACACGACATGATCGGCGGCCGGCGGCAGGGCAACCACGCCGATTACGTCAACTTCATCAAGCTCGCGCATCACTTCAACGCGGTCACCATGATCGGCAATCAGGTCTGCGCGCCTATGGAAATGCCCGCGAACCAGCGGCATCTGGACACCTACCTGGCCAACATCACCTATTCCGACCTCACCTTCCACTGCACCGCCATCGGGCGGGGCCGGGCGATGGACGGCATCAACATGATGGCGATCAGCCGGGGCATCACGCCGGAGCAGATGGCCGAAACGCCGGGTGTCATCACCATCATCTCGGTCAATTCCCCGCGCCTTCTGGACGAGGCGATGACCGACGGTCTAACGGCAATGGCCGAGCACATGCAGCCCGTGACCATCACGCCCTTCACCCTGATGGGCGCGATGACGCCCGTGACGCTGCCGGCGGCGATGGCGCAGCAGAACGCCGAGGCGCTTTTCGGCGTGGTGCTGACGCAGCTGGTGAAGCCGGGCGCGCCGGTGATGTACGGGGCCTTTACGTCGAACGTCGACATGAAATCCGGCGCGCCTGCCTTCGGGACCCCCGAGAACACCAAGGCGAACATCATCGCCGGGCAACTGGCCCGCCGCTACGGCATCCCGTACCGGACATCGAACGCAAACGCGTCGAATACCGTGGACTTGCAGGCGACCTACGAGACGATGATGTCGACCTGGGGCGCGGTGCTGGGCGGCGCGAACCTCATCTACCACGCGGCGGGCTGGATGGAGGGGGGGCTGACGGCGAGCTACGAGAAGTTCATCCTCGACGTCGAGATCATCCAGAACATGACCGAGTTCCTGCGCCCCATCGACTTTTCCGAGGCCGAATTGGGCCTCGACGCGATCAAGGACGTGCCGACCGGGGGCCACTTCTTCGGCAGCCCGCATACGATGGAGCGCTACGAGACGGCCTTCTACAAGCCGCTTCTATCGGATTGGACGAACTACGAGAATTGGTTGGCGAACGGCGGGCACGACGCGCTGCACCGCGCGACGGCCCTGTGGCAAAGGGCGCTTGAGGAGTATCAGGCCCCGCCAATGGACCTCGCGGTGGTCGAGGCTCTGGACGCCTATGTCGCCCGTCGTCGCGAAGAGATCGGAACCGGAGAACCCTGATTATGGCGAAGCCTCCTTCGTCTTTGCCCTTTAGGTTGGCCCCGGATCACCCGATCGATGTAGCTATGCTCCTCGTGCCCGGCTTCTCGATGCTGTCCACGATCACGGTTCTCGAAACTATGCGCATCGCCAACCGTCTTGCCGAACGGGATGTCTTCGCTTGGTCGACCGCTTCCGAAGACGGCGCGCCGGTCCGATCGTCGCTCGACATGGCCTTTCCCGTCGATGGTCCGCTGGGTAATCCCCGATCTGGATCCATAATTCTGGTATGCGGCGGCACGGACGTGCAGGCGACGGCGTCACGCCAAACGATGGCCTGGTTGCGCAAATGTATTTCTCATGGAGTCTTCGTCGGCGGGTTGTGTACCGGCAGCTACGTTCTGGCCAAGGCGGGCCTTCTGCAGGGGCGGCGCGTCACGATCCACTGGGAACAGAGCGACAGCTTCGCGGAGAATTTCCCGGACGTCGATCTGAGCACTGCGCCCTACGAGATAGATGGTGGCACGCTCTCGACCGCCGGTGGGACGGCAGGCATCGATCTCTTCCTTGAGGTGCTGCGCCAATCAGGTCAGTCGACCCTGGCCCATGAGGTTGCGGCACAATTGATGTACGTCAACATTCACGACCTGCAAGCCCGTTCCGACATCAGGCGCCCGTCGCGAATGAAGGTGCGAAATTCCAAGGTCGTGGCCGCTGTGACGCGAATGGAGGCGAGTGTAGAGAACGTCGTGCCGATCGCAGATTTCGCGGATCATGTGGGGGTCTCGGTCCGACAACTCGAGCGCCTGTTCAAGACCTACATGGGGGGTACGCCGACGCATTACTATATGCGCCTGCGGTTGGATCGAGCGCTGCGTTTGCTGTTGCAGACAGATATGACATTGACGGACGTAGCATTTGCGACGGGCTTCCAAACATCGAGCGGATTCGCTCGCAAGTTCCGCGAGCGGTTCGGGCATCCTCCATCAAAACTGAGGCGCTGATATGCATACTGTGATGTTGCGGCATGTGGGATGGAGACGTCTTTAGGAGAGCTGCCAATTTGTCCTTCGAGGCAACGAGGTCGTAAGAAATAGGTTTGATATGTAAACGAAAAGCTCCTTGGTTCGTCGACGCCTTCGCCTCAAGTTTCAGGGTCACGCCATGAGCGACTTCTGCTGGCCGAGCCACGCTCAATTGGAACGACTTCGCCTATTCTTTCTCAAAAGTCATGGGGTTCCATGGATGAACGACCAGCGCGTCCTTAATGGAATTGTCTTCATCTACCAAAAGGGCTTGCGATGACGCGATACGTCGGAGGGTACGGCTGACATAAATTCCATTCCCCGATTACGGTGGTAGGGCGACATAGGGGCGTTTACTTGGATGATGGTCGGTCTTGCGGCAAGATTCCTGACGACAATACGGTCTCCATCTCCTCTCAGGTCATCACGGTTTGATGCCGTATCACGCAGTGGGCGTCATATATCCGAAGGCGCACCGCAAGGCTTCAAGTCTACGGTCGAAAACGGCGGGCGTGGTTGTCTGATCACTGGCCGGGAGGGTACTTGCGCAGCAAGTATCCCGAGAGAAAGGGCGGAGGAAGGGAGCTATAGACCTGCTCCGCCTTTGGGTCAGCGTTAAAGAGGAGCCTCTGTTCAGAGTTGGTCCTCTTCTGACCAATTGTCATACTCCAGCGGGGTGAACCCATCGTGATCCGTGTGCCGGTTTGAAATGTCCCGCGGAACCTACTTCGTTCTGACGTAGAATTTGCGCAACTTTTCGAAGGAGCAAACGGATGCGACAGACCCGTTTTGCCGAGGCGCAGATCATCGGGATGATCAAGGAACAGGAAGCTGGAATGCCGACGGCGGAAGTGTGCCGCAAGCAGAGCCTTTCTACAAGTTCGATCCGAGTATAGCGGCATCAAGGTGTCTGATGCTGCCAAGCTCAAGGCGCTGTCATACGAGGACACCACGCTCAAGCGCCTGCTGGCGGATACGATGCCCAACAACTTGGTTTTAGAGGACCTGCTGGGAAAGAACCGACGACGCTTTTTGAGCGGTGAGTGGCAGCGCAGTGGGCGACGCGGGATCACGACATTTTGCAGCGCCGGGCAATGGACAATGGCACCGAGTTTGCCAGTTTGGCGATCCTCAATTGAGCCGATAAGAAAAGGGCCGATGGCAATATATCGACCCGAGCAAGCGCCAGCAGAATGCCTTCATCGAGCCATTCAACGGCACGCGATGATCGTTGCCGGTCTTCATCCGCACGGCCGGACAAATCCAGATCCGCGCGTCGAGGTCGACTTCTTCCCAGCGCATGTTGAGGGCTTCGCCCGCCCGCGCACTCGTCAGGCAGGTAAACATCACCGCTTTCGCCGCCATCGCGTTTCGCGACTGAAGGCGCGCATGGAATGCCGGGATGTCCCGCCAAGGTATCGTCCCACGTCTTTCCCATCGCGCTCGTCATTGCTTTCGGGGGGCTTCGGGCTGCACTAGCGCCTCCGTGCGGTAGGGGCGACCGGCACGCATCTGGTTCTTGCCGTCCCGACATGGGCGTGATGATGAGGATCATCTTGGCTCTTGGGAATATGTCAAACCTAACGTCCTGCAGAGGTATAGTCCTGTGAATGGCGGACCTTCGACCCGTGCTGGTAAACGGCAAAAACGTCCCGCAGAGCTGCCGATCAAGCCTACTTCGGGCCGCTCCCGTGCTGAAGGCCTGCTTTGAACAGCGCACCGCGGCGCAGATCGACCGTGCAAAGGTCCGGTATGGGCCGGGAGATCAGGACGTTCCGACAGGCTCTGGATTTGCTTGGCAGAGTGTCTCGAAGTCCCTGACAGATCCTATTGGAACGCGCTGGATGTTTCATGCGGGGGTTCGCATAGGTGCACACAATTTGGACTTCGGGTACAGAGCGGGGATGTCCCGCACCGTCTGCCCCGCCGCATTGGTCTCGACATTTTCGAGCGGACGAACCTCGTCTCCGTCGACGTCTCTGGTGGCTTTCGTGCTTCCTTCGACCGATCCAAACTGGCTCGGCACTGGTTCGTCATCGGCCCGGCGAAGGACATGCCGTTGCCGTTAGCCGTCCGCCAACCTGATTGATCTAATCAACTCGAGTGCAGACGGCGACGTCAACACCGAGAGGTGATCGACCGAGGCGTCTTCCAACCCTGTGAGGTCGAGGATTCGGATGCCGAGGGCCTTGATCGCGGCGAGATCGCCGGTCGAGCCGAGGCGGTCCGGCCGGCCTGACAGGCGGGCGGAGGCGCGCAGGACTGCATCGTCGCGCCGGATGATGACGGCCGTCGGCGGAAGGGGTGCTGCGTCGCGAGCCTGCGAGACGAACACGTCCACGTCGATGTCCGGTTGGATCAGAACGACGCCGCCAAGAGCCGCGTTCAAGGGTGCGCCGCGCAGGCGGGCGCTTCGAAGTGCCTCCATAATGAGGAATGCGCCCATAGAATGGGCGAGGACGATGGACGGACGACCCGCGCGCGCCGCAATTTCGCGAACGAGTTGCTCCCCGGCGCCGCGGGCATGCAGTGCGCTGTCGCGATCCTGGACGTAGCCGCCGTAGCTTGCACCCGACGGCCAGACGAAGGAAATCTGCGGGCCCATGAGGTCGAGGTCTGTCGCGAGTTGCGCATGACGGTAGACGGCCTCGGCGGGCGTGTTGTTGTAGCCGTGGATCCAGAGCGTCGGCTCTCCGGAGTGGCGAAGCTCCGCGTCGAGGCCGGTCCCGTCGAGCCCTTCCGTTCCAGCGAGTGCAAAGCCATCCGGCCCGATGGGCAGCGTCCCCGGCGCACGATCCGTCGGAACGGCGATGTCGAGCGCCGCGTAGCGAAGGGTTTCGCCACGCGCGGCTCCCAGCCCGAGCCCCTCGCGGTTTGTCGCAAGGATGATACGTCGGGCCGGGCCCGCATGGCGCGCGGTCACGAAACGTCCACGGGGGCCACACCCTGTCAGAGCGGTGGCGGCGAGAGCTGCGCAGACCCTGCGGCGCGTCACGCCGGTCATGCAGGAAGAGCCGCGGCGCGCGCCCGGCCCCGCCGGAAGGCGAGGCGGTAGATCGCCGGCACCCAGATCAGCGCGAGCAGTGCCGCCCCACCCAAGCCCCCCATCATCAGGATCGCCATCGGCTCCCAAAGGGCCCCGCCGACGAGCGCCATCGGCAAAAGCCCGAGCACGGTCGTCATCGAGGTAAGAAGGATCGGCCGTAGCCTCTTGCGTGCGGCCGCGACGATGGCCTCGTCCAGATCCTGCGTTTCCCGCTCGATATCGATCTGGTCGATCAGGACGATGGCGTTGTTGATGATGATCCCGGCCAAGGCGATCATGCCAAGAATGCCGAAGAAAGAAAGCGGCTGACCGGTCAGGATCAGGACCGGCCCCACCCCGGCGATCACGAGCGGCACCGAGGATAGCACCACCCCCACCCGCCGAAAGGAGTTGAACTGCATCATCAGCGCCAGAAGGATGACGGCAATGGCGACGGGGGCGCCCGCGCTCAGCTTCTCGCGGACCTCGGACGCATTCTCGATCTCGCCGGCGATGGTGATGGCGTAGGCCGGACCGAGCTCCTGCGCCAGCGTGTCGAGGTCGGCCTGGACGTGGTCGAGCAGGTCATAGGCCGTCAGCGCGTCCGAGATGGCCGAGACAGTCACCTTGCGGACTTGGTCGACCCGGCGGATCTGCGCGAACTCAAGCCGCGGGTTCAGGGTTGCGAGTTGGTCGAGCGCCAGGACCTCTCCATCGGCCTCGATGGCGGCGTTCGCGAGGGCCTCGATACTGGTGCGGTAGCGCGCCGCACCACGAAGCTCGATGGGGATCTGGTCATCGCCGTCGCGGAAAGTACCGATGACGCTGCCATCGAAAAACCCCGCAAGCCCTTCGGCCACGTCGCGCGAGGTCAGGCCGTAGGCGCGCAGCCTGTCCTGCTCTACGTCGACCGTGCCGACGATGCGCTTGCCACCCCAATCGTCGCGATTCTGCACGAGACCTGGCGCATCCGCGAAGGCCGCCCGCACCGTTTGCGCCGCGGCGAGCAGGACGTCCGCGTCGGGGCCGGCGATCTCGACATCGACGCCCGGCTCTCGCCCGCCCATGGCCAGGCGCTTGAGCCGAACCATCGCCTCGGGCATCGCGTCGCGGGCGTGGGCGCGGGCGGCGGTCAGAAGCCGCTCGGAGGCGGCGTAATCCGTGGCGTTGATGACCATGAAGGCGGAGGCCGGGTCGGTGTCGGCGGGGTCGAGCGACAGCACGAAGCGCGGGCCGCCCGCGCCGACGTAGGCGGTGACGTTTGCCGTTTCCTGCCTTGCAGACAGCCAGTCGGAGGAGTCGCGCGCGACCCGTTCCGTCTCTGCGATGTCGGTGCCGCGCGGCATGTCGATATAGGCGAGGAATTGCGGCCGCTCCGAAAGCGGGAAGAGTTGCTGCGGCACGGACGGGAAAAGCGAGACACCCGCCACCACGATCCCCGCCACAAGCGCGGCGGCGAGCAGGGGAAGCCGAACCACCCCCCGGACAAGCCTGGCATAGCCCGCCGCGAGCAGGTTGAAGACCCCGCCGGTCTCGGCCTTCGCCGCCTTGGGCAACAGCCAGCAGGCCAGGCGCGGCAGCAAGTAGAGCGCGGTCAGGAAGCTCCCGAGCAGCATCAGCATCACCACGATGCCGAGCGAATAGCCGTATTCGCCCTCGGTTCCTTCCAACAGGAACAGCGGCAGGAAGGCCGCCACGGTCGTCGTCGACGCGATGGAAAGGGGAACGGCATATTGCCCGCCTGCGGCCAGGGCGGCCGCCTCGCGGTCGGCACCGTCGCGGATGCGGCGCTGCATGTCCTCGACGATGACGACGCCGTTGTCCACCAGCAGCCCCAGCGAAATGATGATCGCCGCGATGGAGACTTGCTGAAGCTCCACACCGAACGGCCCCATCAGGCCGAAGGCGAAGCTCGCGGCGAAGGGCACGATGGACGCCACCACCAGCGCCGAGCGCCAGCCGAGGAACAGCATCATCACCAGCAGCACGACGCCGAAGGTCTGGAACATGTTCAAAACGGCGGCGTCGACGCTTTCGTCCACCACGTCCGGTTGGAAGGTCGAGAACTGCGCCTCGAAGCCCACGGGGCGCTCGTTCGCGAATGCCTCGACCAGCGCGCGCAGCTCGGGCCCGAGCGTGGTGATGTCGACACCCGCGGCCATCTCGACACTCAGAACGATGGCGGGCGCGCCGTTGTGAAAGACGGGGGCGGCGGCCGGCTCCTCCACCTCGCGGCGCACCTCGAAGAGGTCGCCCAATCGCAAAAGGCCCACATCTGGCAGATCGATCAGAAGCGACTCTATCTCGGCCACGCTTCCCAAGTCGCCCGTCGTTTCCAAGGGAACCCGCGCCCCGCCTGAAACCACCGATCCCGACGGCAAGCGCACGTTCTGGCCCTGAATCGCGGCCAGCACCGGATCAAGCGTCGTCCCGATGGCCGCGAGCCGCGCGCGGTCGATCTGGAGCGTCACGACCTCCTGCTGGACGCCGTAGAAATCGACACTCACGATCCCGTCCATCGCATAGAGCCGGTCGCGCAGGTCCTCGCCCGCATCCGCCAGTTCGGGCAGCGAGAAACCCTCGCCCGTCAATGCGATGGTGGCGATGGCCACGTCGCCGAAGTCGGTGTTCACGCGGGGCCCTTGGGTGTCCTCGGGCAGCGTCCCTTCGAGGGCGGCGATATCGTCGCGGATCTCGTCGAAGATACGCTTGAGATCGTCCTTGGGCACGGCGTTGTCGATGTCGACCTGCAGGATCGCGGTTCCGTCGGTCAGTTGCGTGCGCACCTCGTCCACGCCGGGGATGGCGCGGGCGGCTTCTTCCAGCGGTAGGGCGACCAGTTCCTCCAGCTGCTCCAGGCGCAGGCCGGGATTGGCGGCGGTGACGATGGCCGTGCGGACGGTCAGCGCGGGGTCCTCCCGTTTGGGGAAGGTCGCGTAGCTGATCGCGCCAAGCGCGATTACCAGGATCATGACCAGCAGCGTCACGCGCCCGCGTGCCAGCCCCGCCCGCGTAAGCCATGTCATCGCCCCTCCTCCAATCTGGCGGCCTGACCAGGCACGAGGAACGACACGCCCGCCGTCACCACGCGATCACCCGGCGACAGACCGTCGGAGACGAAGATCTCGTCTTCGGCTACGGCGGCGATGGTCACCGTGACCGGCTCGACGTTGCCCGCGTCGCCCGTGCCGCGCCAGACGAAGACGCTGGCCTCACGCGGAAGCGTCGCGATCTGGGCGGGAAGTTGCAGCGCCAAGGCCGAAAGCGGCA
>NZ_CXSU01000012.1:676987-682828 GCF_001403795.1 Jannaschia donghaensis
CGATCTCAGAGATGCGGGCCGCGAGCGGGCGTGCATCGCCGTCGGTCGGCACGACGACGACCTCCTGACCGAGGGTCAGCCCGGAGACGACCGCGTAGCTGACCGCGATCTGCGCCTGGAGCCCGCCCTCTTCGTAGAGGGTCACGACCGGCTGGCCCGCCTGCACGGAGCCGAAGGCCTGCACCTCGATGGAGTTCACCACCGCGTCGAAAGGCGCGACGAGGGCCGTGTCGTCCAGCGATTCTTCGACCAGCTCGAGGTTGCGCCGGGCCTGTTCCAGCCGGGCCTCGGCCTGCTCGGCCTGTGTGACGGCGCTGTCGCGGGCGGCCTGCGAGACGACCGCGCGCGCCAGAAGCTGTTCCTGTCGGTCCGCTTCCTCACGCGCGTTGGTTGCGGCGGCCTGGGCCTCGACCACCGAGGATCGGGCTTGGCTGGTGCGCAGCTCCGCGTCGCCGGCCTCTACGGTCGCGAGTACGGTGCCCGCCGCGACCGTCTCGCCGATCCGCAGGTCAAGCGCGCCAAGCCGTCCGCCCACGTCGAAGGCCAGCGGCGTGATCTCCGGCGGCTCAAGTACGGCGGGGAACGCGCGGGTCCGCACGGGCGCTGCGGGTTCCGCCACGACGGTACGTACACTGCGCGGCCCGTCGCCGGTGGTGGCGTTGGTGCCCTCCTCCTTGCAGCCGGTCAGGGCGAGGATCGCCGCGGCGGCGATTGCGGCATATCTGATCTGGCTGATCATGGGATTTCCGTTGTTAGGTCAGATGTGGATGAAACGGGGGTCGGGGCGTCCCGCTTCGGGGGCCTCCGGCGGGAGGGTCGGATCGTTCAAGCGGCGGCGGCCGTGGCTGTCGAGCCAGGCGCGCACCTCGTCCGTGTCGACGAAGCGCAGCGGGCCGTGGCCGCGTACGGCACCGCGCCGTTTCTCTTCGCGGGCGATGTCGGTCCAATCCTCGGATGAGATGGCACCCGCGGGGACCAGCCCGGCCGCGCCGCGCCGATCCGGAGCGGCGGCCAAATCGGCGCGCAGGGCCTCGGCCACTTCCTCGGCGTCGGTCTTGTTGGTCCCAATCACGCCGATGGGCCCGCGCCGTGCCCATCCGGCGGCATAGAGGAAGGGCACGGGTCTGCCATCTGTCCGGTCAAGGACGCGGCCTTGCGGGCCGACCGGCACGCGGGCACGGCCCGTGTCGAAGGGCAGGCCGGGCAGGGCGACGTTGCGAAAGCCGATCGCACGGATCACCGTGCCGCAGTCCATCGTCTCGATCCGCCCGGTCGCTTCGATCTTCGCCCGCCCGCCCCGATCCGCCACCCGCGTCACGTCTAGCCGCAGCCCTTCCACGGCGTTCGTGCCGACGATCGCTGTCGGGGTCCGAAAGAACCGGATGCGCACGGGCCGCTTGGCGGGGTCCCGGGGTGTCGCTGCCCATCCGGCGAAGAGCTCCAGGTTCCGCCGGCGCCGCCGCTCGGCCTGCGGATCGGGCAGGGGAAGGGCGAGGTCGGCGGCGAGTCCGTCCGGGTCGATCACGATCTGCACGCCCGGCAGCTCGGAGAGTTCGACGATCTCCTTGGGCGTGAAGCTCGTTTGCGAGGGGCCGGAGCGTCCGATGACCTCCACCGCCTCGACGCGGGACGCGGCGATGCGCACGGCGGCCTCGGGCATCATATCGGTGCGGATCAGCACCTGCGGATGGGTCAACAACATCCGCGCGGTGTCGAGCGCGACATTGCCGTGGCCGATGATCGCGACCTTGCGGCCGATCCGGGGATCCAGTTCGTAGAAGTCCGGATGCGCGTTGTACCAGCGCACGAGGTCCGGCGCGGCGTAGGAGCCGGGCAGATCTTCGCCTTCGATGACGAGCCGCCGGTCCGACGGCGCGCCGTTCGCGAGGCAGACCGCATCATAGGCACCGCGCAGGTCCTCTGGCGTGACGTCCCGCCCGATCTCCACGCCGGCCAGCAGCCGCACGCGCGGATGTTCCAGCATTCGGTCGAAGGTGAAACCCTTGTTGCGCACCTCGGGGTGGTCGGGGGCCACACCGTAGCGGACAAGCCCGTGTGGGAACGGAAGCCTCTCGAAGAGGTCGATCCGCGCTGTGGGGTCGTCCTCGAGGATCGAGCGGGCGAGGTAGAACCCTGCCGCCCCCGCGCCGATCACGGCGACGCGTGGACCTTCCACCTGCACCTGCGGCACGTCGATGGTCGAGATCGGCGCAGGGATCACGCCGCGCGCCGCGTCATGGGCGGCCTTCACCGCGTCGTAGGCCTTGTCGGAGAAGGGGCAGACCTTGAGGCAGACGGCACAGCCCCAGTTGCGCCCGAAATAGTCGCGACAGGCGGTGGCGCGGATCGTGCGCATCCCGCCGTTGGCCTTCGGCACGGGCGCCGGCTCGATGGCACCGGGCGGACAGGACCGCACGCATTTGCGGCAGTTGGCGCAGATGTCGCGAACCCACAGATGCGGGTTGTGGGGCGCGGGCAGGTCGTCGATGCCGACATAGATCGTCGACACCCGCGTGCGCGCGCCCGCCCCGGGCCCGATCAGCAGGCCGTGATAGCCGATGGCACCGATCCCCGCCGCCTCGGCCATGGCCGGATAGTCGGTCTGTCCGCCGAGGTTGGTTCCCGGATAAGCGGCGATTCCGCGGGCGCGCAGCCAGGCGCTGGTATCGGCGGCGATCTTGCCCAAAGCGCCATATCCGTCAATCACTTCCAGGAAGGCGCGGGCCGACGGGGCTGTCGCCATCTCGGCGCGGTCCATCTCGACGGTGAAGACGATCGCGTGCCGCTCGGGCAGGGTCTTGCCGGCAAAGACGAGGCGCGGATCGACGTCTGGAAGAAACCCGACTTCCAGCGCGCCTCGCGCCTTCATGAAAGACACGAGGTCCGCACGCTCGGCGGCCGTCAAGGTCCGCCTGCGGGGCTCGAAAGTCTTATCGAAGAACGTGCTGCCGCGCTTCATCTGGCCCTTCAGCTTGGGCATGCGACGCACCATCCCGATCATCTCGCGCCAGCCCATATGGGCGAGCGCCTGCTGCATGAACGGGATGTGCGACTCGAAGGGGGTGCGCGGCGAAGACGTGGGCGCGGCGGGCAGCGGGTCCGAGCCGATGCCGGGATGGTGCTCTGCCTTCTCGATCGTGGCGTCGAGGCTCTGACGGATATCCATCCCGTCGGTGGTATAGCCCAGCCGCCCCGCGATCCGGACGGCGAGTTCGATCGGCCCGAGCATGATCAGTCCTCCAGGTGCAAAGCTCGCCAGCGCAGGGCGAGGTCAGCGAACGAGTCGGGGGCTGTGCGGGCCCAACCTTCGGCGTCGTTTGGCAACGTCGCCAAGCGCCACATCACGCCCTCCAGCAAAGTCTGTGCCGCTGCCGTCCCGCCATGACGAAGCGGGCGGGGTGTTTGGTTCATCCAGTCTACCAGAGCCGTGCGCGCTTGCGCGAAGAGCAGGAGGCCTTCCGCTCGGATGTCCGCGATTTTCGGATCGTCCGACATCATTGTCGCGCCGAAGGCCCGGCCCGGCGCGCCGGGTGCCATGCGCCGGACGGCCTCGGCCGTGACCGTGTCGACCACCGCGCCCAGATCCTCTGGCGGCGGCCCCTTTGTCAGGGCGACCAGCTTCGACAGAAGCGTGTCGCCCGACCGGGCGGCGGCGACGATGAGGCCAACCTTGGTGCGGAAATGGTGGAAGATCAGCGCCTCCGACACGCCGGCCCGGCGCGACAGCTCGCGCGTGGACAGGCCTGCGATTCCCCGCTCCGCGATCATCTCGAGGGCGATGCTCAGGATCATTTCACGGCGGGTTTCTTGACGCATGCTTGCCCTCATGTACTGAACCGTTTAGTATTGATTAGGTACTCAGTCAATGGCGAGGCCGGGAATGACCCACGTCATCGGAGAACCCTGCATCGGTGTGAAGGACGCTTCCTGCGCCGCGATCTGCCCCGTCGCCTGCATCCATGACGCCGGGGATCGCTACGCCATCGACCCGGACCGTTGCATCGACTGCGGTGCCTGCATCGCCGTCTGCCCCGTCAGCGCGATCATGCCCATCGCGCTGCGCCCGACCGAGTGGCGCGAGATGCCCGGATGACGTCCGTCATCACCCTCGTTCTCATCATCGTCGGCGCGGGCATCTTCGCCACGCTGTCATCGGTGGAGCGACGTGTCTGACACCTGATCCAGAATGATTCTGCCGCCGAGGAAGATAGGTATCACCAGTCAGCTGTCTTGATCCCGGCCGCAGTGGCAAGGCCGGCGAGGTCTGCGATCAGCAGCCTACCGCATGGACGAAGCGCGGGCTGCGCCTCGTCTAGTGCGACATCGCCCGCTTTGATGTCCAAGAGGCTCACTTAGCTGACGATTGTGCCGAAGAAGTTCTCCGCCCCCCTCGACGAAGCGAGCCCTGCCGAAGTTTCGGACCCGGGTAAGAGACGACGGCGTCGGGTCGAGGCCGGGTCCGGCCCGTCCCGACATGCAACGCGGCGCCATCCGAGGGGTTCTGCGCGCTCCTGGCGCAATCCCATCACCGTCACGCGCGCCTCGGCGTAAGGATACGGTCCATTACGACGCAGGCGGTCAGGTCACCGGTCACGTTGACGGCCGTCCGGCACATGTCGAGCAGGCGGTCCACGCCGAGCAGGACGGCCACTCCCTCTGCAGGAATGCCGATGGAGGCGAGGATGCCGGCGAGGATCACGATCCCCACGCCCGGCGTGCTGGGGCTGCCGATTGAGGCGCCGACGACGGACACCGTCAGGAGGACAAACGCCGCCGGATCGAGCGCGATGCCGTAGACCTGAGCGAGGAATATCGTCGCCACGACTTGGTAGAGCGCCGTCCCGTCCATGTTGACCGTAGCCCCGAGCGGCACGACAAATCGGGCGGTGGCGACGTCGACGCCCAGGCGTTCGGTCGCGACCCGTAGCGACAGGGGCATCGTCGCAGCCGAGCTGGATGTGGCGAAAGCCAATAGCTGCGCTTCGACCACGGCCCGCGCGAACGCCAAAGGGCTGCGGCGCGCGAGGAGCCGCACGACCAGCATGTAGAACGCGAGAAGCACGCCGAGGCCCAGGATCACGGTCGCCATGTAGGCCGACAGCCCGATCATCGCCGAGAGCCCTGCCCGCAACGCGAAGTCGCAGATCAGCCCGAAGACGGCGACCGGGGCGAGCAGCATCGCCCAGGCAACCACCTTGAGGGTCACGGCTTGGAGTGCTCCCAGCAGGTCGAGCAAGGGGCGCGCCGTGGTTTCGGGCAGGGTCACAAGCGCGAGGCCGAGCAGGATTGCCACGAGCACGATCTGGAGCATGTCCCGCGAAAGGCTGGCGGCGGTCAGGCTCGGAGGGATCAGCGCGGGAATCCGCTCGGGAAGGTCACCCGCATTGTCCTGTGTCAGCGCGAGGTCGGGAACGGCCTCGACCGTCGCCGGCATCGTCAGCAGCGCGCCCGGCTCGATCCAGAGGGCGAGGCCCGTGCCGATCAGCACGGCGACGGTGCTCGTGGCCAAGAAGTAGGGCACGATCCACGCGGCGAGCCGACGCAGGAGGGCCGGGTCGCCGGCCGATGTCAGCCCCAGGGCGATGGACGAGACGACCAGGGGAATGACGATGAGCTGGATGAGGTTGAGAAAAACGTTGCCCGGCAGGGTCAACCACGGCCCCAGAGCGGCCGCCCGGTCCGCGGTGAGCGCGAAGAGGAAGCCGCCTTCGGGCGAGAGCGCAATCCCCAGGCCGAAGCCGAGAAGCAGCGCCACGAGAATCTGCGCCCAGAGCTGCGAGCGCAAAAGCCGACGCGCGGAGCGGCGGGCCTCGGGCGCGTCGGGGGCGAAAGCGGGTTGGG
>NZ_CXSU01000012.1:682933-770837 GCF_001403795.1 Jannaschia donghaensis
GCCAGTGTTCCGCCGCAGCGCTCCCAATTTTGCGCAACTGCAGGAGCGCTTGCGGCGAGGCGTCCATCTTGCTGCCCGGCGGGAGGTGCCGCATCGCCTCCTCGTCAGCGATGCGGTGCAGGCGGATCTTGCGCTTGGGCCTTGCGTCCTGGCGCGCCATCATCTCGCGGATCAGCGCGATGCCCCGCAGCTCGCTCAGGAGGCTTGCGTTGAAGACGATCTCGTTGAGCCGCTGCTCGACATCGACACCGCGAAGGGGCAGGTCGTCGCGCCGGAACGGATTGACCTGCACGAAGACGATATCGTCCGCCCCCGCCTCGCGCACGAGCGGCATCAGCGGCGGGTTTCCCGTATAGCCGCCGTCCCAATAGGCCTCGCCCGCGATCTCGACGGCGCGGTAGAGCGTCGGCAGGCAGGCGGAGGCCAGGGTGGTCCTGGCGTCGATGGCGGGTTGGCGGAAGATCTCGAGCTCGCCGGAGCGCAGGTTCGTTGCGGCTTGGAAGAGGCGCGGCGCGGGGTTCGAATTGATGCGGTCCCAATCGAAAAGATCTTCGACGATCCGGCGGAGCGGATTCACGTCAAACGGGTTGAACTGATAGGGCGAGAGCACCCCCTCCCAGCCCTGCAGCCAGGCGCGCATCGGTGTTTGCCCGAAGGGCGTGGCCGCGATGAACCGTTCGTAGGGGCGAACCCGCGCGGGGCTGAATGCATGGACCCCAGCGACGTGCCGCCAGAACCGGCGCAGCAGGTCGCGCGCCTGTTCCGGTCCGTCCCCGGCAAGGCCATCGGCGACCGCGACCGCGTTCATCGCCCCGGCGCTCGCGCCGCTCAGCGCGACGATCTCGACCTCTTCCTGCAACAGGCGGTCGAGAACACCCCAGGTGAAGGCACCATGGGCACCGCCGCCTTGCAACGCCAACGCGATCCGCGGACGGGTCATTGCACGAACGACAGCGCGAGGACTGCCGCCAGACCCAGAAGCGGCCCGATCACCGCCACCATGAAGATGTCGAAATAGCTCTTCGTGTGTGTGAGCCCCGTGATCGCCAGGAGTGTGATGACCGCGCCGTTATGCGGCAGCACGTCGAAGCCACCAGAGGCGAGGGCCGCGACCCGGTGCAGCATCTCGGGCGAGATGCCCACCTCCATCGCCATGGCGAGGTAGGTCTCGCCCAGGGCCTCCAGCGCGATGCTCATGCCCCCCGACGCCGAGCCGGTCACGCCGGCCAGGATGTTGACGGCGACCGCCTCGGAGATGAGCGGATTGCCCGGCGCGATCTGCACCAGCGCGTCGCGCAGCAACGCGAAGGCCGCGAGCGATGCGATGACGGTGCCGTAGCCCACCTCGCTCGCCGTGTTGAAGATCGGCAGGAAGGAGGCCGCGACGCCAGCTTTGACTGTCTCATTCAGATCCTCAAGGCGGCGCAGGTTCACCCCAATGCACGCGAGGATCGCCAGCGTCAGCGCCACGATCAACGCCCAGGTGCCGCGCACGGCGTCCAGCGTGGTCGCGCCGTAACCGACCTCGGCCAGGTAGGCAGTGTCGAGCGCCGGCAGGATAACGCGCGACGCCACGAGGTTGACCGCGATGACCAGCACGATGGGCGCGGCCGCGATCCAGACGGCCGGCAAGTCCTCGGTCCCCCGGCTGCCTCCGGCGAAATCGTCCGCCTCGCCGTAGTCTTCACCGGCGGCCGCCGCTTGGCGCAGGCGGTGGGTCAGCCACCACATCCCGAAGCCTGCCATGATAACGGCGGCCACGAGGCCCGAGACCGGCGCTGCGAAACTGTCGGTCCCGAAATAGGGGGCGGGAATCGCGTTCTGGATTTGCGGACTGCCCGGCACCGCCGTCATCGTGAAGGTGAACGCCCCGAGCGCGATCGTCGCGGGGATCAGGCGCTTGGGCTGGCCCGCGGCCGCGAAGAGGCTCGCCGCGATGGGATAGACCGCGAAGGCCACCACGAAGAGCGACACGCCCCCGTAGGTTAGCACTGCGCAGGCCACGACCACCGAGAGGGCGGATCGCCCCGCGCCAAGGCGCGCCACGATCCAGCGCGCGATCGCCTCGGCCGAGCCGGTCGCCTGCATGAGCGTCCCGAAGATTGCGCCGAGCAGGAAAAGTGGGAAGAAGCGCACCACATAGCCGCCCATCGCGGGCAGGAAGACCTGCGTGTAGGTACCCAGAACTGGCCCGCCTTCGTTCAGCACGACTGCCAGGACCGCCAGGACCGGGGCCAGGACGATGACACTCACGCCGCGATAGGCGAGCAGGATAAGAAGTCCGAGCGAAAGGAGAATTCCGAGCATGGATCGCCGCGTGCTGTGTATGAGACCGAACGGGCGTTCCCGCGCGTTCAGGTCATAGCTCCATGTTTCTGCGGCGGCGGCCTTGACCTGCGTCAAGCGCGGTAAGGCCGCCCAAATCGAACGAAGCCGCCCGTATCTTCAGCGTGCAGCCTATCGCTCCAACCGCAGCACGGCCGCCCAAAACGGCCCCGCCGCGGGGCCGATGCGCTCGACCACCCATCCCGTCGCCATTGGCAGCCTTTGGAGTTCCACCGGTTCGGGATGAAACCACGGCACCCATTCGCCGACCGCGCCCTGGTACTCGAAGCGCATCTCGATCTCGCCGATAGGGCGCCCGCGGTCGCGGTTGCGCCGGTGGTAGGCGAGGTGATGGGGCACCTCGGTCCGCGCGATGTCGAGGCCGGTGACGAGGAGGCATCCGCCCGGTGCCGTCACGCCCGCCAGCCGCCGCAACAGCGTCGCCGCGCCCTCGAAGGTCCCGCCGATGCCGAGGTTGTTGCCCAGGAGGGTGATCGTCCGGAACCGTCCGTCTTTCAACGCGTCGGACGCCGGGTCCATCGCATCGCCGAGCCGCACGTCCGCGCAGCCCCTCGCGCGGGCCACCGCCACCGCGCCGGGCGAAAGGTCGATGCCTGTCGCGGCGATGCCTCGCCCTTGCAGCCACAGAAGCGTCCGTCCCGCCCCGCAGCCCACGTCGAGGACGGGTCCTTCGGCCTGCCTGAGAAGCTCTGCCTCGTGCGGGAACGGTTCCGAAGAGAAGTAGAGACCGGGATCGTGCGCGTCGACGTGATCGTCGTCGCGCCGGATGGTCAGCAGCCGGCCGTGATGCCCGGCCTGTCGGTCGCGAAGGGCGTTGCCGAAGAGGTCCATCCAGAAAGGGTACCCGCCACACCTCTGGAATGCACGGGGGTCAGGCCACTCGGCCACCGGTCGCGTAGAGCCAGAGTCCTCAAAGCGAAGCGACCGTTCGCCTTTCCGTTTCGAAGGTTTTTATATCTCGAACAGGCGGCTTGCCGAACTGGCGGTGATATTCGCGGGAGAACTGCGACGGGCTTTCGTAGCCGACGGCGAAGGCGGCCTCGGCGGCACTGCGCGCCTCGAAGAGCATCAGGCGACGGGCTTCCAGAAGGCGCAGGCGCTTCTGATATTGGAGAGGCGAGGTCTGGGTGATTGCCTTGAAGTGCTGGTGGAGCGCCGAGGGCTGCATCCGGGCGGCCTCGGAGAGGCGGGCCATCTCGAAGGGTTCGCGGTATCGCTCCCGGATCCAGGCAATGGCGCGCGCGACGTGGCGTTCGGGGCCAGGCGCAAGGACGGCGCGGGCGACGGCGCGGCCCCCCGGGGCGCTCAGGACGCGGTAGAGCAACTCGCGCTCATAGAGCGGTGCGAGGGGGGCCACGTCCGCGGGCGTCTCCACGAGGCCCACGAGGCGATCCGCCGCGTCGAGGATATTCGGCGTCGTCCGGCCGAGCGACAGGCCAGGAGCGCCGGACCCGCCTCCGCCGTCCCATGGCAGTCCCGCCGCCAACTCGGCCAGCAGGCTCGCTTCGATGTCGAGCTTCAGGCAAAGATAGGGCCGATCCGGCGTTGCCTGGGTGACCTGCCCGACGATGGGCAGATCAAAGGAGACCGCAAGGTAGCGCGCGGCATCGTATTCGTAGACCTGCTCGCCGAGAAGGACGCGCTTGGCCCCTTGCACGACGATGCAGATCGCCGGCTCGTGGACGGCGTGGATGTCCTGTGTGGGTGTGCCGCTTCGAATGAGGTGCAGGCGCGGGACGGGTGTTGCATGGATGCCATCGGTCCGAGCGGATCGGGCAACCTTCGTGGTGAGGGTGCGAAGCGGATCATTCATCTTGGCCCTCCCTAGGCTGGCCTGCGGTCAGGTGTATTGTCGCCCTCGGGATGTCGAGGCTCAACGTGTTTCTGGGCCGAGGCGGAGGATCGGGCAATCATTCCGGGCGATCGGTCTACCGCCCCTACGGCTGTGCTCGCCATCTTGGCGTTCGAAGGGCGGCCGATTCTGGCGGCCCCAGATCGACGGAGAGAGACATGGCGGACGATACAAAGGTCTGGTTCATCACGGGCGCATCGCGGGGCATGGGCCTCGAGATCGCCAAGGCAGCGCTCGCTGCGGGCGACAGGGTCGTGGCCACGGGCCGCGACGTAGGGACGGTGGAGGCCGCTCTGCCGAAAGGGGACGACGTGCTCGCCCTCGCCCTCGACGTCACCGACGCAGGCCGCGCCGAGGTCGCGGTGGGCGAAGCGGTTGAGCGGTTCGGCCGCATCGACGTGCTGGTCAATAACGCGGGTTACGGACAGCTCGGCGTCTTCGAAGAGATCGAAGCGAAGACGATTGCGCGTCAGTTCGATACCAATGTGCACGGGCTGATGCACGTCACCCGCGCGGTGCTGCCGGTGATGCGCGCACAGAAGGGCGGGCACGTCTTCAACATCTCCTCCGTGGGCGGGGCACTCGGCTTCGATATCGCGGGGATCTACTGCGCCACCAAATTCGCGGTCGAGGGCTTCTCGGAATGCCTCGCCCTGGAGGTGAAGCCCTTCGGCATCGGCGTGACGATCGTCGAACCGGGCTTCTTCCGGACCGACTTCCTCCACGACAGCTCGATCCGCTTCTCGGACAAGCAGATCCCGGACTATGCCGAATACGGCGCTGCGACCAAGAGCTTCTACGGCTCGCAAAACCAAGTCCAGGCCGGCGACCCGGCCAGGCTCGGAACCGCGCTCGTGCGGATCAGCCGCGAGGCCGAGCCGCCCCTGCGCCTCGCCATGGGTTCCGACGCGGTCCAGTTCCTGGGTCAGGCCTACGAGGCACGGCAGGCCGAACTCGCCAGGTGGACCGATCTGTCGAGGTCCACCGATTTCGAGGCCGAGACCGCCGCAGAATGAGGATCGATCAGCTCGACAAAAGCGACGGCGCGGCACCGCACCAGCGCAGATACCGGATGAGGAGATCGATCCATGCCATACGAAAGACGCTTCTCGGCACGGGCGTCGCGCTTATGAGCGCCATCGGGGCCCAGGGTCAGCTCGTCACCACGGACGTCCCGCCTGCGCCACGACCCGAGGCAGAGACCGAGCCGCAGGATCACCCCTATGTCGGGATGTGGGTCACCGAGGATGGGCACATTCGACATGAGCTTCTGAACAATGGCCGCTACGATGAGGCGCGTGGCACTCGCCAAAGTGCCTGGCAAGGGCGCTACCGCGTTACCGGCGACATAATCCAATACTGGGACGACACAGGCTTCTATGCCGACGGGCAGTTCCGGAACGACGTCCTCTACCACGCAGGATACATCCTCTTTCGAGAGAACCGATAGAGAAACGGCACAACATATATATCCTACCGCCGCTCGCCTGCGACGGCGCGGGCATGGTCCTCGAAGCCGGGGAACATGCCCGCCATCATCTCGCGGATATCGGGCGGGGCGGTCTCGAGAGTTCCGGCCGAAAGTGGCGGCTCGGGCGCGTATTCTGCCAGCAGCTGCACCGCTTGGGCATAGCGGGTGCCGCGCAACTCCTCGAGCATGGCGAGGCCGAAGTCGATCCCGGCGGTCACGCCGCCCCCGGTGATACGGTTGCGGTCGCGCACGATGCGGGCGTTGACGGCCTCGGTTCCAAAGGCGTCCAGCGTATGGCGTGCCAGCCAATGCGTCGCTGCCTTGTAGCCGTCCAGCAACCCCGCTTGGCCCAATAGCAGCGCGCCGGTGCACACGGCGGTGACGTAGTCGGCCCGCGCGCCCCGAGAAGCGAGGAAGTCCACCGTCTCCGCGTCCTCCATGGCGTTAAGGGTACTTGAAATGCCGCCGGGGGCGAAGAGGACCGTGGGCGCTTCCGGGGCGGTGTCGAAGGTGGTGTCCGGCACGATAACCAGCCGGGTGTCGGACACGACCGGATCGAGGGTCTTGGCGACGACCTGCACGGTGGCGCCCCAAAGCGAGCCGAACATGTATTGCGGCCCCACGAGGTCGAGCGCAGTCATGCCGGGATAGGCCAGCATGAGCACGGTTTCGTCGCCCGTCCAGTCGGGCGGCCAAACGGACATGTCGTGGAGCGGCACATCGAGGACCGCGCGGGCCGAGCCCTCGGGCAGAGCCGTCTGCGCGCGCGCGGGACGCGGTGCGGCGGCCGTACCGAGAAGACCTGCGGCGGCGAGGAGGGCGAAATGGCGTCGGTCGATCATGGCGATTTCCTATAGGTTAATGAGGTAAGGTGGTCGCTCCGGCGGTCGTCGCGCCCTGCAAAGGAACGGCGCGCCCGAGATGGGTCCGGAGAGCGGGCGCGCGGCCCGCCGGCAAGGTTGATATGCGCAATCCACGCCCGGTAAGCCGACCACCCGCCTTGGCGAAGAGCCCCCAGAGAAAACAACAGACAAGACATCTGGGATATGTGGCGCTTGGGCGAGCGGCACGGTGCGATTGCGCTGGATCTTACTCCCCGAAGCGGCCCGTCGGTCGGCCCGTTCCACGCGGGAATCGATCAGACTGGAACGGGCGGTGCCCTTTCGGGCGGGGGGCCGTCCCAATGGGCCGGATTGCAGGGGGCGGTGCAGCACGCGGGTGCAGGGATCGGGGTGTGGACGAGCCGGGTCCAGGCCGGTGTCGGCGGCGCGGAGGAATTGGGCGTCGCGGAGGCGAGGCAGGGCCCGTGCTCCTCGATCTCCGTCTTCACCGGGGTGCCATCCGCCGCGAAGGTGATCGTCACGAGTTCGGCACCCCGGCAGATGACCACGCTCTCCAACCCCGCGACCTGCGCCAGTACGGCGCTTGCCCGCGGTAGGAGCATGCCGATGGAGAGGAGTAGGATCAGGAGGAGCCGCATCATAGCCTGCCTAGCAGAGAGGAATGGAACGTGCCTAGGGTAACGCCTCCGCCGGATGGACAGGCGGGGTCGATGACGAGGATGAGGCGCTCCACAGGCAATGCGGCAGCGGCATCTACACGGCCTTATCGACACCCAACTTGATGGCGAGTCCGGCGCGCGCGGACAGCTCGACGAGCGCGTCGAGGCTGAACTTGGCGATCTTCCCGCGCAGAAGGTCGTTCAGCCGTGGCTGGGTAACCCTGAGCCGCTCTGCGGCCTTCGCCTGCGTCAGACCCCAGGACCGGACCTCCTGTTCGACGGCCGTCAGGAGCTTTGACCGCAGCCGCATGTTCGCGGCTTCCTCGGGCGTGTCCTCGATCGCGTTCCAGACGGAGTCGAAGGACTGCACGTCGAAATCGTCGTCGGGCATCACTTCTTCCCCTTCATCTGCATGGTGGTGAACGTTCGTAGCCGACCGTTCGCCAAGTCGAGATCTCGCGTCGGGGTCTTCTGCGCTTTCTTCTCGCAGGCGTGCAGAACGACGACAGCGTCGGCTAGATGTCCCCCGTAGAGGATGCGAAAGGCGCCGCCGTCGCCGTGGATACGGACCTGCCGCGCACCCGGGTCGACCGTGGCCATCGGCTTCCAGTCGCTCGGCTCCAGACCCTGCTGGACCTTGTGCAATTGCACGCCTGTGTCCTGCCGCGCGCCTTCGGGAGAGGGCCGCACCTGGTCGAAGGCATCTCCGAGGAACATGATCCGCTTCACGCCTCACCTATATCGAATTAGATATAAGTGAGCAGGCTGATCGGGGTTCAACCCAAGAGAAGAACCCCACGATGAGTATTTCATGGAATGCTGAGAATGCAGCCGTCCCGCCCGCCCGGGCGGAGCGACGGCTACGCCCGAGTATCGACGACCGACCAGGATCTCGATGTGCGGTACGAGGCGCTGGAGAAAGCAGGCTGCCGCGTGATCCGCGCCGAGAACGTTTCCGGCACGTCGGTCCGGGGCAGGGACGGGCTGCGAACACGGCTCGACGTCATTCGGCCCGGTGACGAACTCGTTGTCACCCGTGTCGATTGCCTGGCGCGGTCGATGGGCGATTTGCAGGATATCATCCGCGAGCTGAAGGCGAAGGGCGCGACGCTCCCGCGCAACCGAACAGCCCATCGATACTTCTACACTGGCAGGCGAGCCATTCCCAACATGCTTGGCGTCTTCGCGGAGTTCGAGACCAATCTCCGGCGGGAGCGGCAGATGGAAGGGATTGCGAAAGCCAAAGTACGGGGCGTTTACAAAGGCCGAAAGGCGTCGATCGACGTGGGGCAGGTCCGCCGCCTCTTGGTCGAGGGCGTTCGGCCGAGCGCCGTGGCAAGACAACTCGGCATCAGCCGGACGAGCGTCTGGCGGGTGAGCCGATGTGTTGCGCTTGACAGCACCGGCACCCATACCCTCTCGAAATGAGCAAGCGCCGGGACCGTCCCGTATAGGTTGGTCCCGGCCGCGTCACGCGATGAGACCCATGCAGAACACACCTATTCGTTCCAAGAGCCTGCGCCCGGTCGGATTGCTTCCACAGGGCCAGGCGAGCAACGCGTTCACACCGGCATCAAGTGACCGCATTCTCTAGGCAGGCTCCGTCATCCGTGTCGATCATTCGCAGGTGCCAATCAACCAGTCTGGATGGGTCCGAGAATAGATCGGTCACGCGTCGTGCAAACGCGTCGTCTCTCGCGCCGATGCAGGGGTAGAATCCGCATTGTCCCAAGGTAACGGCATCAAATCCATCGTTGCATCGACAAGCGAGGATCATCGCACCCCAGCCAGTAGTCCCGGTCAGCGGCAAAAGAAGGCGGGCATCCGGTGCCAGACGCGACGACCACGCCTTAGGGATATGAGTGACGCCCGCAAACGCGACGATGAGGTCGAAGGCATCGTCCCCGCGAAGATCGGTGGCGGCGTTGCCATGGCGGATCTCGACATTGGACCAGGCAGCGAGATTGACAGCGGCGCGCTCAGCCAAGTCTTGCTGTGCCTCATAGGCGAGCACACGGCCGTCCGGTCCGGCAAGATGGCCAAGGATCGCGCTATAATATCCGACCCCTGCGCCAACTTGGAGAATGCGGGCACCCGGCTGGATATCCGCGCGGGTCAAAAGACGTGCCCAGAGGCTGGGTTCCCCGATATTGATGCCCTTCTCCTCGTCCAGCACTATGAGGACGCTGTGGTAGAGCCATCGCGGGTCGTTATCGGGCGTGTGTCGGATGGCAAAACCGTTCTGCGCGAGGGCGGAGCGTACTTTCCACGGACCGGGTCCGGCGAATGTCTCACGCGGGATCATCTTGAAGGCCTGAAGAGTCCGATCCGGTGCCGGACCATTTCCGAGGGCGGCCATGACGCGAAGCTGGTCGGCAAAGTAGTCAGCATGCATGGGTCGGTCTCCACCAAGCGTGTTGCCCCGGAGACTAGCACGAACGCCCGCTCCGAAGAATGGCCCAAGGGGAGCGCGATGTGGGCCCCACATTCGTTCCTGGTGTTTGCGGAAGGAGGCTTTGCTGGGGCCGATGCGTTTTCAAGGAACGCGTCGGAGACCGGGCGAGGCAAGCAAAAGATGCCACTCTTCCAGCCTGGAAGCGGATCGCAGACCATGCTCCGACAGGACGTTTAGCTTCGCGCGTGCGAACGCCGCCGGTCGGGATGGGCCCAAGACCGAGCGGCAAGGCCGCGCTCGCCCGCGCTGCCTTGCCGTCCAGCAGTCCGGTCAGTTCGCGGCGTCCTGCCAGAGCGTGTCATCCCAGTACGGGAAGGGCCGCTCCGGGCGCATCTCGAAGACGATGTAGTCCGTCCATTCGCGCCCGTCGGGCTGCACCGCCGTCACGCGCGCCACGTGCGTTCCCGATGGCAGATCCGCAGGCATCTCCAACCGCCACAGATGCGGCGACTGGTCCGCGACCATCCAGGCTTCGGCAGATTGCGGCTTCGCGGGTCCGAAATCAGAGCCCTGCCAAAGCTCGAAGCCCTGCGCGCGCGGGTCGCCCTGCGTACTCTCCCAGCCGTAGCGACCGACGGTCATCTGCCGCGGCACGGAGAACGGATCGGCATACTCGGCGCCCGTCAGCACGTCCTCGCCTTCGCCAGACTGGCTTCGCCTCATGGGCATCCGTGGCCCGTCGCCGATCTGCGCGAAGACCTCCGTCGTGCGGCCGCCGTTCCAGACATTGGCCGTCAACCAGGTGGTGCCGTCGATGTCCGCGGGCGTAAGAAGGCGGGTGTCGGGCAGATCGTTGACGGTGACCGGCGGCGTCCCGGATATGCCGGCCGCCTCCTCGTCCTCGTCGTCGCGCGTTTCGGTCCAGTCCATCAGTGTCGTGAACCAGTCGCGGAAGCCGGGGGTGTTGAAGGCAAGACCCATCTGGCGGTCCGAAGGCATCCCCGCTGCGCGGAAGTCGACAGTGAACTCCGCGCCGTCGAAGCGAACCATCATGTAGCCCGGCGGCGTGCCGCCCCGCGCGAAGGACAGGGGCGTGCCGTCGAAACCCATGTCGCCGAAGAACCAGTTGCCCGAGGGCGCCCCGCCGACCACGTGGGGGAAGGGCAGGCGGGTGACGCCGACCTGTTCCTCCCACCCCTGATACCACTCGCCAGCGTCGAGATACTCCAACGTGTGGGTGTGGCCCGAGAAACTGACGGCGGGGCGGCCGGCCAGCATCTCGTGGATGTCTGCGAGGTTGTCGGTCTGGTGGCGCCCGGTATTGCTGTCGATGAACGACACGAAAGGGATGTGGTGGAGCATGACGATCAGGCGATCCTCGGGCGTATTCTCGAGGATGCCGGCCAGCCACTCCATCTGCCGGTCGGTGACGCGGCCGTTGTAGACCGTCTGCTCCGGATCGGTACAGGCGTCGCGCCCGCCGGGGCCGTCATCTTGCGGGCCGCAGGGATAGACCACGTTGTCGAGCGCGATGAAGGTCGCCTCGCCGATCTCGAACGCATAGTAGTTTGGACCGTAGATCTGCCGCCAGCTGTCGGCGGAATGCTCGTCGGTGGACGCGTCGAAGTCGAAGTCGTGGTTCCCGTGTACGTAGTACTGCGGCAGGCCGACCGACGAGAACAGGGACATGAACCGTGGCAGCAGGCTCAGGTCGTCGCCCATCACATCGCCCAGCATGACCATGCATTCCGCGTCCGACAGGTCCTCGGCCAGGATCGAGTCGAGCGTGGCATCGCGGACGTAGCCGATCTCGGTGTTGGAATACGGCTGCGTGTCGCCCATCATCACGCAGCTGAACGCGTCCGTGGGGCCCGTCCGGACCAGCGGAAAGTCGATCGTTTCCGGCAGCGGTCCGGTCGGCTCCAGCCCGCCATAGCGCAGGTCCTCGGGCGTGCCCTCGGGGAGGTGATGGCGGAAGAATTGCGGCACACCGTTCCGGTCTGTCGGCACGTCGTAGGCGGCCGGCTCCACGATCATCACCGTCATGTTCTCGTAGGTCGGAAGCTCGTAGGTCCCGTCCGCGTCCGTCACCACGACGTCGCGACCGTTCGAAACCATGACGCCCGCCACCCCGGGCTCGTCTGCCTGGAACCCGCCGTCGCGGCTGAGGTCGTGGAACACTGTTCCCGACACGGTCTCGGCCCCTTCCGCCGTGCCCGTCGCGCTGATGCCCGCGACGTAATCGAAGTCGGCCAAGGCGTTTCCGGGTAAGATCATGGCGGTCGCGGCAAGCAAGGCGGCGCGACCCAAAGCTATCGTCACGGTCATCGGTTCATCTCCCATTCCATCGAGCGCCACGCGGGCGCGGGCAGCCCGAGAGTCGGCGATTTTTGTGAAGACCGGATGTCGGCCGGGTCATGGAACGGTGACGCCTTCGCGCCCAGCAGGTTCTTGCCGATCTATCGTCCACGCCAGCCATCAGGGCGAGGGGCCCGGAACGCGACCGCACGCCCGAGGCGAGATCGGAGCCTCGGACGTACCTGCCTTAAAGGACCACCACGCGCCAAACTTCAAGCGAAGGTGTCGGACCTTTGGCGCAAGAGAAGCGATCGAGCGTTCAGGCGATCCTGCCGCCATCCCGCTTCGTGACCGTCATCACCGCCGGGCGCGGCGGCATGCCGGGCTGGAAGTCAGGCCAGCGGGTCGACGGATCGTCGAACGTCGAGACGCGGCCGAACTCGGGCCAATCCTCGCCACCGTCGCCCGGATGCTGGATCGCCAGGAACAGCGTCTCGCCGTCGGGGGTGAAATACGGCCCGCAAAGTTCCGCGCCGGCCGGACAGCGGAAGAAGTGCTTCGAGGTCGCACGCATGTCGCCCTCGGTCTCCAGCGACCACAGCCCGTCCGAACGGCCGGTGTCCACACCGGAGTTTCCGTCGGTCGAGATCCACAGCCGCCCGTCCGGATCGACCGCGCAGTTGTCGGGCATGCCGAACCACCCATCCTCGGTCGTGGCGGTGGAGAAGGTGGCACCGACCTCGGCGATCTTGGGGTCGCCGCACTTGACGAGGATCTCCCAGGTCATCGTGTCGGCGGCGAAGTCCATATCCGGGGCTGTGATCTCGATGATATGTCCGAAAACGTTCTCCGGCCGGGGATTGGCCGCATTTTCTTCGCCCGGTTTGCGCCGCGTGTTGTTGGTCAGCATCACGTAGACCGTGCCGCGTTCGGGATTGGGTTCAACGTCCTCGGGGCGATCCATCGGCGTCGCCTCCAGGAAGTCGGCGGCGCGGCGCGTCTGCACCATCACGTCGCCCTGGTCGGCGAAATCGTTCTCAGGCGTGAGCGGGCCGGTCCCAAAGGTCAGCGGCATCCAGTGGACCGTCCCGTTCGCCTCGAAGCGCGCGACCGACAACGTGCCTTTGTCGAGGATGTCGCGATCGGGGCTCGACGGATCCCAGGCCGCGTCGGAAACGAAGCGGTAGACGTAGTCGAACCGCTGATCGTCGCCCATGAAAACGACGACCCGACCGTCCGGGTTCAGTACCGAATGGGCTCCTTCGTGCTTGAAGCGTCCGAGCGCGGTCCGCTTGACCGGCGCGGCGTTCGGGTTGGCCGGATCGACCTCGACCATCCAGCCGAAGCGGTTCGGCTCGTTGGGTTCCTTCGCGACGTCGAAGCGATCATAGTGCTGGCCCCAAGCGTACCAGCGGCCGGGAATGCCGTAGCGCTCGAACGCGACCTTGGCCGGATCGTCTTCCAGGCCCTCGCCCTGGGACTGGTCGTCCGCGCTCCAGAAGTAGCCGTTGAAGTTCTCCTCGGCCATTAGCCAGGTGTTCCACGGTGTGATCCCGCCCGCGCAGTTGTTGATGGTGCCGAGAACCTCGCGTCCGGTCGGATCGTCCGATGTCTTGAGCTTGTCGTGACCGGCGGCGGGCCCTGAGATCGCGATGGGCGTCTTGGCCGTAATGCGGCGGTTAAGCGGGCTGTCGATCACCGCCGACCACTTGCCATCCGGGCTGCGCGCGATCTCCACCACGGTGCCGCCATGCGCCGCCATTTCAACGTCGATGAGGTCTTTCGTCATGCCGGCGAAACCCACAGCATCTTCGTCTTGCCGCCCGAGACCGGGAAACATGAGCTCTTCGTTCGTGTACTCGTGGTTGACGACAAGGACGCCGCGGTCCGCGTCCTCCGGCGCATCGGGGTGGGGCACGAAGCCGACGAAATCGTTGTTGTAGCCGAACTGCCGCGCCTGGGCCGCCGCCGATTGGTTCATGGGATCGAACGGGGGCGAGTCGGGGAAGAGCGGGTCGCCCCACCGCAGAAGGATGTCGGCGTCATAGCCCGGCGCGACCTCGTGGCCCTCGGTCACCTTTGCTGTGATCTCTTCGAAGGCGAAGGACCCCGCGCTGCCCTGCGCCCGTGCGCCGCGCGCCGCCAGCGCCATCGGGCCGACCGTGGCCGAGATGGCCGTGAACCCGAGGACGCCCTTGAGCATGTCGCGGCGGCCCATCCGGGCTGCGATCACGTCGCCGATCGTGGGGACGCCCGAGCGGTTGTCGCTTCGGTCCTCGCGGGCCTCGGCATGCTGTGAGCGTGTCGTGGGATTATGGACTGTGAACTTCATCTGCGCCTCCGTACGCCATGGACAGCTCGGCCTGCGACAGAGTCTGACGACGAGCCTGTCGTAAGCGGTAGCCGAGATTGATGACGCCTGTGCGACAGAGGTTTGCCAGGTCGTCTCATATCGCTGAGGCCCGTTCGACGGCCCATCGACACGCGGGCGCTCCGGTCCGGTGCCGGTTTCCGTCGAAAGGCTTGCCCGCATGTGTGATGAGCCGGAAAAGCGTGGCGCAGGTCACAAAGGCTTCAAATACGGAACGGCACCCTCGGCATGAATGTCGCGGACGCAACCGGATCGGGCTCGGTCGAATGAACCTCGCCACCGCGTTTCTGCTCCTCGCCACCGGCATTCTCGGCGGCCGGGTGAGCGCCATCGCGGGAGGCGGACGATCTTCGCGTTCACCGCCCTGATCACCTCCGGACGCGGCCCCTTATGGCGAACGCATCGAACGCCGTCGCGATCTGCGCCGTGCAGGCCAACCGTGCTGAGCCGCGCGCGGCTGGGCGGCCGTTGGTCGCGCAGACGTTGGTCGCTGCCGCCGGCGGCCTCGTCGGCGCGCTTCTGCTGCACTCCACAGGTGCCGATGCCTTCAGCGCGCTCGTGCCGTGGCTCCTACTGGCCGCGACCCCGCTCATCGCCCTCGGGCCGAAGCTGGCCGCCGCCACGGAGGACTTGCGCTTCGACCGGCCTTTCGTGACTGGCGGGGTGGAGTTCCTCGTCGCCGTTAGGGCGGATAATTCGGGGCGGGGCCAGGCGTCCTTTTGATGGCCGCGCTCACATCGTCGGCGTGCGCGACGTGCAGATGGCGAGCGCGCAAAAGAACCGGCTCGCCACCGTCATCACCGAGATCCCGGTCACCGTCTTCGCGCTCGGGGGCGTCGTGGCATGGCCGCAGGTCAAGACGTCCTCGCAGGCGCGCTGGGCGGCGGCTATTGTGGCGCACGTCTCGGGCGGAGGGTGCCGGGCGGCGCTCTGCGCGTCGTGATGATTGTGGTCGGGTTGGTACTCAGCGGGTGCTACTTCGCAGAGTGACGGAGCTGCTCGTTTCGCCGGGTATCGAAGCAGTGGAAAAATATGTCCCTTTGCCGGGAGGCAACCATCCTTCTAAGGTTGGGCAATCTGATGATAATGAAATCAATAACTTGGAGGGGTCGAGCCGAAACGCCGACACGTCCGAATTCGGGGGTCGGGCACCAGACCCCCTTTTTCGATACGCTCTACCATCGTTCGGCGATGCAATCCGGCGGACCCACGACGGATCGGCCCTACGTCGGTGATCACATTCATCGGGAATAAAGCCAAACGCGTCTGTGGTCCGCCTCCAAACAGCACGATGGCTCGGAGCCCTACTTGGCCGACTGGACCATTCTAGGCAGGGTCAGTCTCTCTCTCCAGTCCCGCAGATCCTGAGCACGGTGCTGCGCCAGAAGGTGAAGATGCAGGGGTTCATCATCTTCGACACGTTCGGGGCCAAGGAACATGAGGTTTTTGTCAAGGACATGACCGGGTGGCTGGAAGACGGCAAAGTGCAGTACCGCGAGCAGGTGGTCGAGGGACTGGAGGCTGCGCCGGAGGCGTTTCTCGACCTGCTGGAGGGTCGCAACTTCGGGAAGATGGTGGTGCGGGTAGGGTGAGGGGGCGAATATCCCGATTAAACCCATTTCACCCGATTTTGCGTCGCTGACAATTGGCCGCAACGCCAGAGCCTGCTGCGCTCGAAATTACCTTACGTACTTAGTGTAAAGAGTACTTGGTTACTTCCAAAATGACTTTTTTTTTCTGAAAAAAATCCAGATCAAGTAATCCGGCACTAACCAAATGATGGCAAAAAATAGATAGAAGGCATATTCTAAAATACCAATTTTATATTCTTGCGATGAAGTAACAAATAGTTGGGTTGATCCAAATGAAATTGCCAATGATGTCAACGCGAAATACAACCGATTTCGGGCGAAAAATGGGGGTCTCAAGAAATATCTCCTACTCACCGTTCCACGAAGCGGTGGTTCGCCATCCCCCAAGATACGTCGCGAGCTCCAACCGTTATCAAATTCGGAAGGCACCTTTGCAGTCTATCTCCGTGTTCAGCTAACGGTTGTATTTTACCACTCGTTAATAAGAATACCATTTCAACTTTTTTTACAATGCGATGCTCGGTTCGGACCAAGCGGCTATACAGCAGGGCTCAATGAACATCCGCCCCGTGCCGCAGAACAGACCTCGCCGCGCCCCCGCGCGCGCTACCCCATTAGCCGAACACCCTTCCCAGCGCCTCGTCCACCGAAGCAACGATCTGGTCGAGGTCGTCCTTTGTCGCAATCAGCGCGGGGGAGAAGCACAGCGTGTTGTTGTAGCCGGGGACGGAGCGGTTGGTCGCGCCGATGATCGTGCCCTGCGCCATGCAATCGGCGACGACGGCCTGGACCATCTTTTCGTCCGCCGGCTCCTTGGTCTTGCGGTCCTTGACCAGTTCCGCGCCCAGGAACAGGCCCTTGCCGCGCGCCTCGCCGATGACTTCGTGCTTTTCCGACAGGGCCCAGAGCTGATCGAGCATGTACTCGCCCATCTGGATGGTGTTCTCCAACAGGCCCTCGTCCTCGATGATCTTCATGTTTGCCAGTGCCGCCGCCGGGCCAGCGGTGCAGCCGCCGAAGGTCGAGATGTCGCGGAAATAACCCAGAGGGTCGGCGTGGTCGTCCTTGAACATGTCGAAGACCTTCTCGGACGTCACGCAGCACGAAATGGCCGCGTAGCCCGAGGCGACGCCCTTCGCCATGGTCACGAAATCGGGCTTCACGCCATAGTGCTGATAGCCGAACCAGGTTCCGGTGCGGCCGACGCCGCAGACCACCTCGTCGATGTGCAGCAGGATGTCGTATTTCTCGACGATTTCCTGCACCCGCTCCCAATAGCCCTTTGGCGGGACGATGACGCCGCCACCTGCGGTGATCGGCTCCAGGCACAGGGCGCCGATGGTGTCGGGGCCTTCGCGCAGAATGACCTTTTCGATTTCGTTGGCGATGGCCACGCCGTAATCGTCGCCCGCCAGCCCCTGCTCGTGGGCGCGGTATTCGAGGCAGTGGGGGACGGAGACGAAGCCCGGCGTAAAGGGGCCGTATTGCATGTTGCGATGTTCCTGACCGCCCGCGGACAGGCAGGCGATGGTCGTGCCGTGGTAGTCGCGGTGGCGGAACAGGATCTTGTGTTTCTTGCCGCCGTGCTGGCGCGCGCTGATCTGGCGGACCATCTTGAACGCCTTCTCGTTCGCCTCGGATCCCGAGTTGGCGTAGTAGACGCGGCTGAGGCCGGGCATCTTGGAGATGAGCTTCTCGGCGAAGCGCGAACCGGGGATGGAGCCTGCGGATTGCGCGAAGTAGTTCATCTTGACCAGTTGGTCGCGGACCGCATCGGCGATTTCCACCCGGCCATAGCCGACGTTGACGGTCCAGACGCCGCCCGACACGCCGTCGATGTGTTCCTTGCCCTTCTGGTCCCAGACCCGCATTCCCTTGCCTTCGACAATGATGCGGGGGTCGTTGGTTTCCAGCGGCTTGTGGGGCAACAAGTGATGCCAGACGTGGGCGCGGTCGGCTTCGACGATGGCGGTCATGTCGTTGGGCGTGATGTTGTCCATTTGGGTGTTCCTCCCGGAAAAAGGGGCGCTGGCAGACGGCTTGCGAAACGGGGCGCGGCTGACACGCCTTATTGCAGAATCCATGGATTTCAAGGACACGATAGGGCCAGTGTCCCTGTCGTCCTATAGCCAGATCGACGACTGGCTTGCGACGAAGGCCACGGCATCCCTAGGGTCACACAGTCACATTGCGAGACCTGCGGTCTCGATCATGCTGTGTCTGGGGGAAGAATGGCAACGAAAACCGCCTTCTGGATGATCTCGGCGGTGGAAAACGCGCCGGGTGCGCCCCTGTGGACGCGGCGCACCTGCGACCTTCTGACTGGATCGCGTGTCTCAAGATCGCCCGTTCCGGCAGTCCTTCCGATGAAACCTTGCGCGGTGCCTGACCGCGGGACCGACGGGCCCCCCGGTGGTCTTGCGTTATCGGGGAATTCGCGACCAACTGGAATCAGGGGGCCGACGCGGGACGACGATCTGCGTCCGGCCCATGGCTGAACGACATCCCGCCGTCGCGGCGGGTCAACGACGGGGCGGACGAACCGCCCCTTATCAACACGGAGTATCACGAATGAAGACGTTCACTTTCGCTACCATGACGGCCGCCGCCGCGCTGATGTCCGGGCAAGCCGCGCTGGCCGATGCCCATCTGGAGGAGATCACCGTCGGGTACTTCCTGGAATGGCCCATGCCGATGCTGGCCGCCAAGGCCGACGGCACCTACGACGAGGAACTGGGTCTGACGGTCAATTGGGTCAGCTTCGACACCGGCACCGCGATGTCCGCCGCCATGGCGTCGGGTGACGTTCAGTTGTCGGTCAGCCAGGGCGTGCCGCCCTTCGTCGTCGCCGCGTCCGCCGGTCAGGACATTCAGGTCCTCGACGTGGCCGTCAGCTATTCCGAGAACGACAATTGCGTCGTCCGCTCGGACCTGAGCATCACCGCTGACAATGCCGCCGACCTGGAAGGCAAGAAGGTCGCCGTGCCGCTGGGCACCGCCGCGCATTACGGGTTTCTGCGCCAGATGGACCATTTCGGCGTGGACCTCGCATCGCTCGACGTCGTGGACATGGCACCGCCCGAAGGCGGCGCAGCGCTCAACCAGGGTGCGGTCGATTTCGCCTGCGGCTGGGGTGGCGGTCTGAACACGATGAAGGAAGCGGGCAACACCCTGCTGACCGGCGCCGAGAAGGAAGAGCTGGGCATCCTGGTCTTCGACGTAACCTCGGCCCCGGCTGAATTCGTCGCCGAAAACCCCGGCCTGGTCGCCAAGTTCGTCAAGGTGACGGCGGACGCCAACGCCGAATGGGCCGCCGAGGGGTCCGACGAGATGCTGGAGAAGATCGCGACCGAATCCGGTCAGGATGTGGAGGCCGCGCGCGCCGCCATCTCCACCTTCACCTTCCCGACGATCGAGGAGCAGCTGTCCGAAGCCTGGCTGGGCGGCAACGCGGCCACCTTCATGAAGGGCGTCGCCGACGTCTTCGTGGAAAGCGGTTCGATCCCGTCGGCGCTCGGCTCCTACGGCGACACGGTCAACACCGGCCCGCTGACCGACGCCAGCAGCATGTAATACGACAGTCGGGGGGCGGCGCAGGTCGCCCCCCGAACCGCCAAAGGCCCCCGCCAGAGGGGACCGAAAGGGACAAGACCATGACCGGACTGACGATCGAGAACCTCTCGATGCGCTTCGATCTGCCCAACGGCAGCTTCGTCCAGGCGCTCAAGGATGTATCACTGGACCTGCAAAACGGGGAGTTGATGTCGGTTCTGGGACCGTCGGGCTGCGGCAAGACCACGCTGCTCAACATCGTCGCCGGATTTCTTGCGCCGACCGGCGGCAAGATCGTCCTGAACGGGCATTCCGTCGAAGGACCGGACGCCGAACGCGGCATGGTGTTCCAGCAAGGGGCCCTGTTCGAATGGATGACCGTGCGCGAAAACGTGGAATTCGGCCCCCGCATGAAGGGCACCCCCGCGTCCGAGCGGCGGCAGGGCGCGGATCATCTACTGGAGATCACGGGTCTGGGCGATTTCAAGGACAAGGCCATCTACGAGCTTTCGGGCGGGATGCAGCAGCGCGTCGCCTTGGCCCGCTGCCTGGCGAATGACCCCGACGTCATCTTGATGGATGAGCCGCTGGGCGCGCTGGATGCGCTGACGCGCGAGAAGATGCAGGGCCTGGTGCTCAAGCTGTGGAAAGAGACGGGCAAGACCATCATCCTGATCACCCACTCGGTCGAGGAGGCGCTGCTTCTGGGCGAGCGTCTGCTGGTCATGGCCCCGCGACCGGGCCGCATTCACAAGGAATATCGCCTGCCATTCGCCGAGCTGGGCGTCGCGCAGGACCTGCGCGAGGTCAAGAAGCACCCCAAATTCGCCGAAGTGCGCGAGGAGATCCTGTCCATGATCTGGGAGATGGAAGAGGAAATCATGGGCCGGACGGAGGACGCCTGACATGACCGGACTTCTTATCATCGTGGTCTATGCCGCGCTTTTCGTGGGCTCCATGTTCGTGGTGAACCTGATCACCGCGAAATCGAAGACCAAGGATTACACGGCGCTCAAGACGGTGACGTTCGGCGACGAAAGCGCCGTGCGTCCGAACCGGTGGGCCAGCGTGATCTCGGTCCTGGTGCTATTCCTGATCTGGGGCGCGTTCACCGGCTCGGTCATTTCGCCGATCCATGTGCCCGGCCCGTTCGAGGGCGATACGTCGTTCACCTATACCGCGCAGAACGCCGGCGGCGACACCGACGACGCGACCGTCACGGTGCGCGTCCACGAGGTCGGGGCCGAGGTCGAGGACCCGGTGGTCGAGCCGGGGGACGGGTTTGCCAAGAACGATGTGGACCGGATCGGCATCTACCGCTCCAAGATCATCCGCATGACGCAAAACGACGAGGGCGAAGACCTCGCCGTCGTGGCTATCAACGGCGAGCCGATTGCCGCGAACGAGACGGTCCAGACCGAAGATGGCCGGATCACGATGAACGAACGCGGGCAGCTGAACTTCGTGCCCGACCGGGGCATCCAGATGCAGCCGCTCTATCTGCCGTCGCCCGAACGGGTGGTCGAGGCGTTGATCGACGTCCAGCAGAACGGGTTCCGCAATTATTCCCTGTTCGAGCATCTGTACTACTCGCTGGCGCGCGTTCTGGGCGGCTTTGCCCTGGGTGCGTTGGTGGGGATTCCGCTGGGCTATGCGATGGGGTTGTCCAACTGGTTTCGCGGCTGGTTCGACCCGATCGTCGAATTCATGCGTCCCGTGCCGCCGCTGGCCCTGATCCCGCTGATCATCATCTGGTTCGGTATCGACGAGACGGGGAAGGTGGTGCTGCTGTTCCTGGCCGCGCTGTGGATCATGGCGATCGGGGCCAGGGCCGGCGTGTCGGGCGTCAACATCACCAAGGTTCACGCGGCCTATTCGCTGGGTGCCAGCAAGGCGCAGATCCTGCGCCACGTCATCATCCCGAACAGCTTGCCCGAAATCTTCACCGCCGCCCGCGTCGCGATGGGCGTCTGCTGGGGCACGGTCGTGGCCGCCGAACTGGTGGCGGCGAACGTTGGCGCGGGCATGATGATCACCACGGCATCGAAGTTTCAGCAGACCTATGTCGTGGTCATGGGCATCATCCTGATCGGCATCATCGGCTTCGGCATCGACATCCTGATGCGCAAGGCCGAGGACGTCCTGGTGCCGTGGAAGGGGCGGAGTTGATCCGACCAAGCGTTGGTGCGGGGCTGCCCTCGGGCGTTCTTTTCGTATCGAAAAAAGGGAAGGCCCAAAGTCATGGATCGTAAAGGCGGTTTTTGTCCCTCTTTAAGAAATGCTGTGATGCAGCCAATGTTGGCTTCAACGCTCTGACGTAAGTCGAAATATTTGCTGGAATCTTGTCCAGAGACATACAGAAAGAATGATCGAAGTGTCGAACAAAAGGATGTCACGCCACTTTACAGTGGTGGTCCGCCGCGAGTTTCCAATGTCAGTCGAAAAGATATTCTCGGCGTGGACAAACCCGGAAATCCGAAGAAGTGTTTTGGCTCACGGTCGATATAAAAACGGCGTTAAGGAAGTTGATGTTTCAGAGGGCGGTAAGGAACGATACGAGGATCGCTGGAAAAATCGCCTATACGGGACGACCACCCGACGATACATACTGCTTCGACCTGCTCGAATGATTGTCGCTCATTCAGAGACAAGTGTCGAAGGAGATATGTTTGATCAGCATTTCGTCAGACAAGAACTTCTTCTTTTCAAGCCAAAAGGTGAAATCTGTGAGATCGTTGCTTCCACTCAGTGCGTATCAATCGAGCCCACGTTTGTGCACGCCGCAGAAGACAGCCTGAAGCTAGTTTTCGATATCTTTGCGGATAAACTGTAAGCGGATATCAAGTGCGCAACCGCTTAGTTCCGCTCAGTCCTGCAAAGCCATACCTCAGGCCGAAGACCGCTTCGACACCCGCATCCAAACCAGCGCGCCGCCGGCCAGCAGCAGGAACGGCACCATTGCGATGTTCACCGCGGTCCATCCGGACGTCGCGTCCGATGCAAAGCCCATCAGGCCACCCGACGACAACGACCCCAGCGTCACGAGGCCAAACACCAGCGTGTCGTTAAGGCCCTGAACGGTGCCCCGTTCATGCGCCGCGTGGTGCGCGGTCAGCATCGAGGTCGCCCCGATGAACCCGAAGTTCCAACCCACGCCCAGCAGGATCAGTGCGCCGTAGAAATTGAAAAGCGTGACCCCGGACAGCGCCATGACCCCGGCGGCGGCCAGCAGGATCAGGCCCGCCGCGATGATCCGCGTCGTGCCGAACCGCGTGATAAGGTGACCTGTGAAAAAGCTGGGCCCGTACATGGCGATGACGTGGAACATCACGATGTTGGACGCGTCCGATACCGCGAACCCGCAGCCGACGACCGCCAGCGGGGTCGACGTCATCACCAGGTTCATCAGTGAATAGGCGACCATCGCGCAGATGATCGACACGAGGATCGCGGGATCGCGCAGAAGTTGCGACTTGGTGCGGCCCGTGGGGGCGTCCGCCGCGGGCGGAACGGGTTTCGGAATGTCGAGCAGCAAGAAAAGCCACATCCCCACGGCGTTGAGCGCGAAGATCGCGGCATAGGTGCCAAGGAACGGAATGATCGTCGCCGTTTCGGTCGACGTGACCACCATGCGCGCAACGAAGGCCGATATCAGGCCACCCGCCATGACATAGCTGATCGCCTTGGGACGAAGGGCGTCGGAGGCGGTGTCGGTTGCGGCAAAGCGGTAGAACCCCAGCGTCGACATGAAGATACCGGTCAGATACGCGCCCGCAAGGAACAGCCAGAATTGTCCCGTCGTCAGCGCCAGCATCGACAGCAGCGCGCCGGCGGCCCCCGCCATGCTGCCCAACATGAAGCCGAACCGGCGGCCCCTCCGCTGCATCATCGGCGAAATCCAGGGTGCGGTGGTCATCGACCCGAAGACGATCAGGCTGATGGGTAGGGTGGCAAGCAGGGGCGTGGGAGCCAGCGTCAGGCCGATCAGGCCCGCGACAGTGAAACTGATCGGCAATTGCGACCCCAGAAGCGCCTGCGCCGTCACGAGGACGAGGACGTTGCGCCGGGCTTGCGAGTCGTCGGGAAGGATCGTGGTTGCGGTGCTCATGCCCGCATCCTAGGCGGGGGATCGGCGGGGGGCCAGCGAAGCATTGTATCCACACGGTGCGCGGGGCGGCCCCTGTTAGCGCGGCGCGATCAGATGCGCGAAGGACCCGCTGGCAGGCCCGTCCCGCAGGCCCATCGCGGGCAAGTCCGTGCCTTCGGCGTCGTGCGCGGTGAACAGCGCCGTGCCGTCCGCCCGCAAGGTCGTGGCATAGTGAAACTCATGCGCCGCCCAGCGCCCCGGAAACGGACCGGCGTCGGCGGAGATTTCGCGGTAGCCGAGGTGCAGTTTGCGGGTCGCGAAACTCGTCTCCAACCGCAGCAACGCGGCCATGGCGTGCCGCGTGCCGTCCGCATCCACCAGCCCGTCGCCCATCACCATGTAGCCACCGCATTCGCCGTGGACCGTGCGGTTTTGCAGGGACGCGAGGAAACGGGCGTTTTGCGCAAGGCGACCGGCATGCAACTCGGGGTAGCCGCCCGGCAGGATCACCAGATCGGCGTTCGGTGCCGCCTCATCTGCGAGGGGGGAGAAGATCGCGATCTCCGCACCGGCGCGGTGCCAGCCGTCGATCAGATGCGGATAGGAAAACGCGAAGGCCGCGTCGCGTGCCAGCGCGATGCGTTGGGCGGGCGGTGCGATCGGACCCGGTGACGCATCGGGCAGGGGCGCGGCCAGCGTGGTGATGGCGTTAAGGTCGAGTGTATCGGTCACGATCGTTGCCGCGTGGGCCAGGAAGGCGTCGAGGGCGGGATGCTCCGCCGCCTGCACCAGCCCCAAATGGCGCGACGGCATGGCGAGGGCCGGGTCGCGCGGCACCGCGCCCAGCACCGGCAACGGACAGGCGGCGCGCAACATGGCTTCGTGACGGGCGCTGCCGACCCGGTTGAGGATGACGCCCGCGATGCGCACCGCCGGATCATGTGCGGCGAAACCCGCCACCAAAGGCGCGATCGACTGCGCCATGCGCGCGGCATCGACGATCAGGACGACGGGAAGATTGAGCTGGCGCGCCAGGTCCGCCACCGCGCCGCGCCCGTCTGGTGGTGCGCCGTCGAACAACCCCATCGCGCCTTCGATCAGCAGCAGGTCGTCGGTCGCGGCCAGTCCGGCGATCATTGCGGGCGACATCGCCCAGGCATCCAGATTGACGCAGTCCGCCCCGCTGGCCGCCGCATGGAAGCGCGGATCGATGTAGTCCGGCCCCGACTTCGCACCGCGCACGGCGACGCCTTGGTTCCGCAGGGCGCGCAGCAGGCCAAGCGTGATCGTCGTCTTGCCGGCCCCGGACGACGGCGCGGCGAGGATCAGGCCCGGCATCTAGCCCGCTTCGGCGGGGCGGCGCAGATCGAGGGGGTCGAGGTTGCGCGGCGCCTCTCCGGCGGCCTGTCCGCGCCAGTCCAGCGCCTGTCGCAAGGCGACCGCCATGCCGACGCAGATAATCGCGGGCGGCTCCAACCCGGCGGCGGCGATGTCGGTTTCGACGTGGGCCAGCGTCGTCTCGATCGTGCGCTGGTCGGTCAGGGTGGCTGTCGTCGTGACGGCAACGGGTTCCGATGGGGACCGGCCGGCGGCGATCAATCGGGCGGCAATCTCTCCGATGTGCTTCATGCCCATGTAGATCACGATAACCTGACTGCCCCGCGCGATCCCGGCCCAGTCGACGGCCGTCGGCGTGTTGCCCGCCTTGTCATGGCCCGTCACGAAGGTCACCGATTGGTTCACGTCGCGGTGTGTGACCGGGATGCCAGCATAGGCCAACCCCGCGATCCCGGCGGTGATGCCGGGCACGATGCGGATGGGGATGCCGTGCTGCACAAGGGTCTGCGCCTCTTCCCCCCCGCGCCCGAACACGAATGGATCGCCGCCCTTGAGCCGCAGGACGCGGCGGCCCGCGCGGGCCAGATCGACCAGATGCAGAGAGATGTCGCGCTGCTTGGCCGAAGGTTTGCCGCCACGTTTGCCGGCATAGATCTTCTCGGCTTGCGGGGCCCAATCCAGGATGGATTCGGACACCAGCGCGTCATAGACGATCACATCCGCCTGTCGCATCGCGTTGAGCGCATGCAGCGTCAGCAGACCCGGATCGCCGGGCCCGGCACCGCACAACCAGACCCAGCCCGGTTCCAGGGCGGGCCAGTCGTGATTTGGGAGTCGGTCGTTCATACCTTGGTTATGCCGTGCGTCGCGCCCGTGGGAAAGCCGTTTGGCGACCATTGGCGCGGGCTTGGCGGCATGTCATCACGGACATATGGATCAGACACCCAAACTGCGACGCGGCTGGACCACCGGGGCCTGTGCCACGGCGGCCTGCAAGGCGGCGCTGACGGGGATGTGGGGTGGCACGGTGCCGGGTGCGGTGACGATCACCCTGCCCAAGGGCGAAACGCCGACCTTCGCCATCGTGAATCCCGGTGCCGCCGCCGCCAGCGTCATCAAGGACGCGGGCGACGACCCGGACGTGACCCACGGCGCGGAGGTGCGCGTGGCGGTCGCGCCGTCGCAGGGCGGCGTGGTTTTCCGCGCGGGCGACGGCGTCGGCACCGTGACGAAGCCCGGCCTGCCGATCGCGGTGGGGGAGCCTGCGATCAACCCGGTGCCGCGCGCCATGATGGACGAGGTGGTGGCCGAATTGGCGTCGGAGTTCGGGCGCGCCCCGGATGTGGAAATCACCGTATCGGTCGTGGGCGGCGCGGCCCTTGCGGCCAAGACCTGGAACCCCCGGTTGGGCATCGCAGGGGGGCTGTCCATTCTGGGGACGACGGGCATCGTCCGCCCCTTTTCCTGCGCGGCCTGGATCGCATCGATCCACCGGGGCATCGACGTCGCGCGGGCCGATGGCCTGACCCATGTGGCCGGTTGCACGGGCGCCACGAGCGAGCGTGTGGTGCAGGCGCTGCATCATCTGCCCGATCACGCGATGCTGGACATGGGCGATTTTGCGGGGGGCATGTTGAAATACCTGCGCCGCCATCCCGTCGCGCGCGTCACCGTCGGCGGCGGCATCGGCAAGCTGACCAAGCTGGCGCAGGGGGCGATGGATCTGCATTCGGGGCGAAGCCAGGTTGATTTCGCCACACTGTCCGATTGGACGGGGCAGGATCTAACCGGCTGCAACACCGCGCTGGAAGCGGTGACACGCGTGCCGGAACTGGCGGACATTGTGGCCGTGCGGGCACGCTCCAAGGTGGCCGACATGATTGACGCCGACATCGACGTCGTGGTCATCGACCGCGCGGGCACGGTGCTGGCGCGTGACGGGTAAGGTTCTGATCCTGGCCGGCACGCGGGAGGCGCGCCGGGTCTGTGCCGCGTGCACCGGGTTGGACGTTCTGGCATCCCTGGCCGGCGTGACGGAGCGGCCATTCGATCTGGCGGTGCCGACGCGCCATGGCGGTTTCGGCGGCGACGATGGGTTTCGCGCCGCGCTGGATGGCGTGACCGGCGTGCTGGATGCGACCCATCCATTCGCGGCGCATATGACGGCGCGCACCGTCCGAATCTGTGCCGAGGCAGGGGTGCCGTACCTGCGCCTGACCCGCGCGCCCTGGCCCGTGACCGCCGGTTGGCACCGTCATGTCGATGCGGCGGCCTGCGCGCGGGCGTTGCCACCCAAGGCGCGCGTCCTTCTGACCACCGGCCCCGGCAGTTTGCCGGCGTTCGAGGGACATGGGTTTCGCCTGTTCTGCCGCCGGATCGACCCGGCACCCGCCCGCAAGGATGTCGACTGGATCATCGGCACCCCGCCTTTTACCGAAGATGCCGAGCGCGCCACGCTGACGGCTAATCGCATCACGCATCTGGTGACCAAGAATTCGGGCGGCGACCGGGCCAAGTTGGATGCGGCGACCGCGCTTGGCCTGTCCGTTCACATCATCGACCGGCCCGCACCCGCGGGCGGAGAGGAAACCCATGACATCGACCACGCCATCGCCTTCGTCAGCGCGCACGCCCGGCAATTGGCGGATCATCGAGACTGACGCGGATGTCGCCGAAGGCGCGGCTTGGCTGGCGGGCCGGGACCCGCGTTTTGCCGCGGCGTTGGACGTGTGCGCGCCGCTGCCGCTGCGCCGTCGGGACGACGGGTTTCGTGCCGTCATGAATGCGATCGTCGGGCAACAGGTGTCGGTGGCATCGGCCAATGCCATTGTCGCGCGGTGCGAGGCGGCGATGCTGCACGACCCGGCGGTGACGCGCCAAGCCACCGACGAGGAGATGCGCGCCTGCGGCCTTTCGCGTCAGAAGATCAAGTATTTCCGGTCGCTGGCCGAGGCGGACATCGACTTCGACGCCCTGCGCGACGCCCCGACCGAGGAGGTGATCGCCACCCTGACCGCCGTATCCGGCGTGGGCCGCTGGACGGCGGAAATCTACGCCATGTTCAGCCTTGGCCATGCGGATGTCTTCGCGCCGAACGATTTGGCCTTGCAGGAGGGGGCGCGGATGCTGCTCGGTCTGCCGGACCGCCCGAAAGAGAAGGAGATGCGCGCCATCGCCGAGGCCTGGTCGCCCTGGCGCGCGGTTGCGGCGCGCCTGCTCTGGGCCTACTACGCGGCCATGAAACAGCGCGAGGGCATCCGATGACATTGCGGCATGAACGCCGGGGGCCGGACGCGCCCAAGCGGCTGGTGATCTTCCTGCACGGGTACGGTGCGAATGCCGCCGACCTGATCGGCCTGGCCGACCCGCTGACGCCGCATATGCCCGACACGGCATTCCTCGCCCCCGATGCGCCCGAATCCTGCAACGGCGCGCCCGGTGGATTCCAGTGGTTCCCGATCCCCTGGATCGACGGATCGTCGGAGGAAGATTCGATGGCCGGGATGGACCGCGCCGTCGACGAGTTGAACGTCTGGCTGGCATCGGTCATGGCCGACGAAGGCGTCGGGGCGGCCGATACGATCCTGTTCGGGTTCAGCCAGGGCACAATGATGGCGCTGCACGTCGGGCCGCGCCGACCGGAGGCGCTGGCCGGAATCGTCGGATTCTCGGGTCGGCTGCTCTCGCCCGATACCCTGGAGGAGGAAGCGACGTCCAAGCCGCCCGTCCTGCTGGTACATGGCGACGCGGATGAGGTCGTGCCGATCCAGTCGCTGCCGCATGCCGTCGAAGCCTTGGAGGCGGCGGGGTTCGAGCGCGTGTTCGCCCATGTGATGAAGGGCACCGGCCACGGCATCGCGCCGGATGGGTTGCAGGTCGCGCTGGCCTTCATGCGCGACGTCTTCGACATCGAATAGGGGTCGCGAAAGACCGGAGCGCGAGGCGAACGGCCAGCCCTCATCTAGGCCCTTGCCAGCCTTCGATCCCCAGATATAGTCGGCCTTGACAGGGGCCGCGCGCCCGGATGTTCGGTCGCGCCGCCCCCATATCTGGAGGGCGAGACATGTCCGCCTTGTTGCAGGGGGCCTCGGTGGGGACCGGGCCCGATTTTCGAACCGAATTCACCCGCGACCCGGCGGGGTTGCGGCATTTTCCGGCGCTGGTCTTGAACGCCGATTACCGCCCCTTGTCCTACTATCCCTTGTCGCTTTGGCCCTGGCAGGATGCGGTCAAGGCCGCGTTCCTGGAGCGTGTGACGATCGTGTCGGAGTACGAGGAGGTTGTCCGTTCGCCCACGACGACGATCCGCATTCCGTCGGTCGTGGTGCTCAAGGATTACGTGGCCCCCCAGCGGCGCGTCGCCTTCACCCGGTTCAACCTGTTCCTGCGCGACGAATTCGCCTGCCAGTACTGCGGATCGCGGGGCGATCTGACGTTCGACCATGTCGTGCCGCGCGCACGGGGTGGGGTGACGAGCTGGGAAAACGTCGTCGCCGCCTGCGGGCGGTGCAATCTGCGCAAGGGGTCGAAGTCGCTGCGCCAGGTCGGGTTCCACCTGCGCCGCACGCCCAAACAGCCAGCGGCGGCGCAGTTGATGAACCTTGGCCGGAAATTCCCGCCAAATCATCTGCACGAATCCTGGATGGACTACCTTTATTGGGACGCGGAATTGGAAGCGTGACGCCTCACTGCCAAGTGCGAAGAAGGTGCAGTCCGTAGATCGCGGTCCAGATGGCGATCGACAGGCCGAAGAACCGCAGCGACATGCGCCAGAAGACCTGCCTGTAGGCGACGGCCTGGGGGCCGTCCTCTGCCGGACCCGGCGGGAGGAGTTGCACGATATGGCGCTGACGCGGATCTCGTGGGCCGTAGATCTGCCCGTGGGCCCGGACCAGCCCCGTGGTCCAGCGGTAGTAGAGCCAGAGGAACACCCCCAGCAGGGCCAGCGTCACGATTGTGTCGAGGGTCTCAAACAGTGTCACGAGACCTCGGCCGTCCCACCCAGACGTTTGGCGAGCTTGGCCACCGTCAGACCCTGCACGATGATCGAGAAGAGCACGACGAAATAGGTGCAGGTCAGCATCAGCGGCTTCCATTCGTTGTCGGGCAGCGCCAGCACCAGCGCGACCGAAATGCCGCCCTTCAATCCACCCCACGTCATGATCCGCGTGATACCGGCCTCGAAGTTCGGATCGAAGGGTTTCAGGATCGCGACGGGCACGACCACGGCGGCAAAGCGCGCGGTCAGGTGCAGACCGATGGCGGCAATGCCGGCGAAAACGTAGCTCGCTTCGAACGCGACGGCGAAGACTTCCACCCCGATCAGCAGGAACAGGACGGCGTTCAAGATCTCGTCCACCAGTGTCCAGAACGTATCGACATGCGCGCGGGTGTCGTCGGACATGCCGTATTTGCTGCCAACATCGCCGATCAGAAGGCCCGCGACGACCGCCATGATGGGGGCCGACACATGCAACCAGACGGCCAATTGGTAACCGCCGAAGGCCAGCGCCAGCGTGATCAGAGCCTCCAACGGCGGATCGTCGATCCGGCGCATGACGCGAAACGTGACCCAGCCAAGCGCTGCCCCCAGGGCCGCGCCGCCGAACGCCTCCTGCACGAACAGGCTGGCGGCACCGGAGAAACCCGACCCATGTGCGTCGCCCGTCGGGAATGCGATGCCGACGAGGACGAGGAACACGACATAGCCGACACCGTCGTTGAACAGCGATTCGCCGGCGATCTTCGTCTCCAGCGTCTTTGGCAGGTCGGCGGCGCGCAGAACGCCCAGCACCGCGACCGGATCGGTGGGCGAGATCAGCGCCCCGAACACCAGCGCGATCAGGATCGGCGCGCCGGTGATCCAACTGAACCCGACGCCCGCAATCACCGTGGACAAACCCACGCCGACCGTCGCCATCAGCAACACCAGCGCCCATTCACGTTTCAGGTCGGCCACCTTCACGTGCAACGCCCCGGCGAACAGCAGCAGCCCCAGCATCCCTTCGAGAAGGGCGTCCGAGAATTCGATGTTGAGCACCACGCCCCGGATCGTGTCCGCGACCCCAAGCGACGGCGCGGCCAGATCGAGCGCCATGATCCCGACGCTTGCGGCCAAGGCCACGATCAGGATGCCGATCGCCGAAGGCAGCTTCAGGAACAGGAAGTTGACCGCCCCGAACGCCGCGGCAAGGACGAGGAGGAGGGAAGCGATCTGCAGGAAATCCATTGTGTTACGGGCCGTTCTTCAAGTGCGGGGAATGTCGAAATTGGGGGGTGCCAGTGTGAAGCCGTCGAAGTGGAAACCGGGGCTGACGGTGCAACTGACCAACGTCCAATCGCCGATCGTACGCGCGGCCTGCCAATGGTTCTTCGGGACGAAGCCCTGAAAGACATGCGCGTCCATATCGGGGCCCAATGTGTGGTCGCGCGCCGGACCGGCGTCGGTGGCCGACACGCTTAGGATCAAGGGCGCGCCCGCGTGCCAGAACCACAGCTCGTCCGCGTCCACACGGTGCCAATGACTGCCACCCCCGTCGCGCAACAGAAACAGGATCGCGGTTCCGGCGGGGCGGGTGCCGTCGGGCGCGTCGGATTGGAACGTCTGGCGAAAAAACCCACCCTCGGGGTGCGGGGCCAGGTTCAGGCGGGCGATGATATCATCGGCGGTCATGTCGATATCCGTTCTCGCCACAGGATGTAGAGGCCCGTTGCGATTGTCACGGCAATGCCCCCCATCGCAAGGGCGTTCGGAAGGTCGCCGAACAGCATCAGGCCGATGACGGCGGCGACCGGAATTTCCAGATATTGCATCGGGGCCAATGTCGCGGCAGGCGCATGGCGCAGCGACCAGGTCATCAGCAGATGCCCGAACGTGCCGAGCAGACCCATGGCCAGCAGCAGGGGCAAGGTGTCAAACGTCGGTGCAACGACAGCCATCCCCCCGATATTCGGCAGCAGGACATAGACCGCCCCCAGCCCGACCACCGCCATCGCCCCCGACGCGGCCTGCATGGCGATCGGGTCGGCCTCTGCCGCGATGCGTCGGGTGACCAGCATGAAGGCCGCAAAGATGAAAGCGACGGCCAGCGGATAGAGCACGGCCCAGCCGGCGGCGGCAAAACTGGGCTGCATTACCATCAGCGTGCCGAGGAAACCCACACCGCAGGCGACCAAGCGGCGCGTGCCCACCATCTCCCCAAGGATGAAATGGCCCATCAGCAGCAGGATGAAGGGCATGACGAAGGCAATCGCGATCGCATCGGCCAGCGGCAAAAACGTCAGCGCCTTGGTCATCGACCAGATGCCCGCAATCTGAAGTAACGTGCGCAGACCCGTCAACTTCCAGCCCAGCGGCGACATGCGCCAGCTGCGACGCAGCACGGTGACCAGCGGGATCAGGATCGCCGCCTGAACGATGAAGCGAACGGCGACGAGTTGCAGGACGGGAAAGTCGACCGCCAGGATCTTGGCGGTCGCATCGCTGAGCGGGGCGAAGACGCAAAAGCCCAACATCAGGGCCATCGCCAGAAGCGGACGATCCGCCCGCACGGTCGGCGCGGGTGGGATCGGGGCAGGGACCGGACGGCTCAACCGATCTGCGGCACGGCCCCTTTGGGACATTCGGCCGGGCCGCGCCGTCGGGGCCGATTTCACCCGCGCAGGATGGACCGACCGGCGTAAACGGCCGTCTCGCCCAGCATTTCCTCGATACGGATCAGCTGGTTATACTTGGCCAGCCGGTCGGACCGCGCCAGCGATCCGGTCTTGATTTGGCCGCAGTTCGTGGCGACGGCCAGATCCGCAATGGTCGCGTCTTCGGTCTCGCCCGAACGGTGCGACATGACGCAGGTCATGCGGTTGCGGTGCGCCAAGCTCACCGCTTCCAGCGTTTCGGACAGCGTCCCGATTTGATTGACCTTCACCAGCAGCGAATTCGCGGCCTTCTTCTCGATCCCGTCGGCAAGACGCGCGGGGTTGGTGACGAACAGGTCGTCGCCCACCAGCTGCACCTTGTCGCCAAGGGCCGCGTTCAAGGCGATCCATCCGTCCCAGTCGTCCTCCGACATGCCGTCCTCGATCGACAGAATGGGATAGTCGCGCACCAGGTCGGCCAGATAGGCGACGTTTTCGTCCGATGTCAGGGTCTTGCCCTCACCGGACAGCACGTATTTGCCGTCCTTGTAGTATTCCGTCGCCGCACAATCGAGTGCCAGCATCATGTCCTCGCCCGGTGTATATCCGGCCTTTTCGATGGACTTGAGCACGAAATCCAGCGCCTCGCGGGTTGACGGCAACTCGGGGGCGAACCCGCCTTCGTCGCCCAGACCCGTCGACAGGCCGGCGGCCGACAGCTCGCCCTTCAGGGTGTGAAACACTTCCGATCCCATGCGCACGGCTTCTGCGATGCTGCTGGCGGACACCGGCATGATCATGAATTCCTGGATGTCGATCGGGTTGTCGGCATGTTCGCCGCCGTTGATGATGTTCATCATCGGCACCGGCAGGACACGCGCCGACGTGCCGCCGACATAGCGGAACAGGGGCAGGGCGCTGGCGTCGGCGGCCGCGTGGGCCACCGCCATGCTAACGCCCAGAATGGCGTTCGCGCCCAGCCGGCCCTTGTTGTCGGTGCCGTCCAGTTCGATCATCGCGGCGTCGATGGCTTCCTGTTCGGTCGCGTCGAAGCCCGCGATGGCGTCCGCGATCTCGCCGTTGACGTTCTCGATCGCCTTCAAGACGCCCTTGCCCTTGTATCGTGCCTTGTCGCCGTCGCGCATTTCCACCGCTTCATAGGCACCGGTGCTGGCCCCCGACGGCACGGCGGCGCGGCCCATCGTTCCATCTTCCAGGAAGACATCCACCTCCACGGTCGGATTGCCCCGGCTGTCGAGGATTTCGCGCGCGTGAATGTCGGTAATGGTGAACATGGGGGCCTCCGGCAGGGTTGGCGACTTGACGTCGCAGACCGTCTAACCCGTCCGGTTACGCTTGGGAAGCATTCCGCAGGCGGGCTTCGCGGATCAATGTGTAAAGGCCGGTAGCGATAACAATCGACACGCCAACCAGGGTCCAGATGTCGGGCCGTTCGCCAAAGGCGATGCCGCCGACGATCAGGGCGAACAGCATCCGGGAGTATCGGAACGAGGAGACGACGCTGATGTCGCCCAACCGCGTCGCGCCCACGATGGTAAGGTATCCGACCATCCCGATCGCCACGCACAGCGCAAGGATGCCCAGCTGTGCGGCATCGGGCATTACGAAATCCAGGCCGAGGATCAGTTGCAGGGCCAGCCCCGTCGGCAAAAGCGCGGCAAAGGCGTGAAGCGACAGGCGCGCGCCCGAAATCTCGGCTGGCATCGTCCTTGTCGCAAGGTCCCGCGCCGCAAGGCCCAGCATTCCACCAAGCGCCAACAGCGTCGCGGGGTCGAAGGCCGCGCCGCCGGGCCGGATGATGATCAGCACGCCGAAGAACCCGACGGAAATCGCCAGCCAGCGCCGCCAGCCCACCGTCGCACCCAGAAACACCGCCGCGCCCATTGCAACCACAAGCGGCGTGGCCTGGATCACCGCAGACGCCAGCGCCAGCGGGATGAGGGCGAGGGCGGACACGAAGCAGAGCGTGCCGAAGACCTCGCACCCCGACCGCAGCAGAACCCGGCGGTGCAGATAGAGCGGCGACCAGGCCCCCTTGCCGCTGACCTGAAGCCAGACGGCAAAGGCCGCAGCACCGCCCAGGCCCAGCATCCAGATGATCTGCGCCGGCGAAAAGACATCGGACAGGCCTTTGATCAGCGCATCCTCGACCGCGAAACAGGCCATCGCCCCGACCATCAGCGCGGCACCGCGCATGGTATCGGTCATACGGTTGCCGGGCCGCTGAAACGGTCGGTCAGGCGGCCCAGGCGATCTGCGCCAATTCCCCCAAGTCCGCTTTCCCCAAAGGTTGCAGCAGCCGCACCCCGGTCTCGAACTGCGTGCTCCAGCTGACGACGCCGTGCAGATGCAGCCGCGCCGATTGGATAGTGATCGCAGTGTCGGGCGGAAATTCGTAGGCCAGCGCCAGTTTCATCCCCGTTTCCGACACGTCGATCAGGGGGATGGTCAGTTGCAGGCCGCAGATCACGACGGTGACATCGGCGTTCGACGGAATTCTGCGAGAGCGATATTGCATGACGGGCCTCGGATTTTTGGTCCGGTCGGTCTAGCCCCCCTGGCGTAAAGATTCCGTTGACGCGGCCAGACGTCACTTCCGGCGTGTCCCGAACAACTCCAGCCGGTGGCCCTTGAGATCATAGCCAAGGCGCGCCGCGATCCTTTCTTGCAGGGCTTCGATCTCGGGGTCGACGAATTCGATGACCTCTCCGGTCTGCACGTCGATCAGGTGGTCGTGATGGTCGCGTTCGGCATCTTCGTAGCGCGCGCGCCCGTCGCCGAATTCCCGCCGCTCCAAAAGGCCCGATTCTTCAAACAACTTGACGGTTCGGTACACGGTCGCGACCGAGATGTTCGCGTCCAATGCGCTGGCCCGCAGGTGGATCGTCTCGACATCGGGGTGATCGCCAGATTCCTCGAGCACCTGCGCTATGGTCCGGCGCTGGCCGGTCACGCGAAGCCCGCGGGCTTCGCAACGGTCAAGGATCGTCGTCGTCATGCCTGTCCCTAGCGTTGGCGGGGCGTCGGGGCAATCAGGTCCCACAGAAGGTCTGCGTCACCCGTTGATCGGCCGTCGCCTGGCGGCGGAAGGCCGCGTTGTCGTCGGTCGCCGTCCAAGGATCGGACAGAACGACATTCAGGGTCTCGAACGGGGTGAAATCGCCGGCGTATGCCGCGGCGATCGCCTCCTCCACTTGGTGATTGCGCGGGATGACGACGGGGTTTGCCCGCGTCATCGCACCGTGGTCCGGCCCCGCCGCGCGCCACCGCGCCAGCCAGCCGTCGATGCGGTCGGGGGCCGCGAATGCGTCGCGCACCGTGTCCGGATCGTCCGTTAGCGCACGGAACGTATTGGTGAAATCCGCCCGCCCGTCGGACATGATATCAAGCAGTTCCATGGCGAGGTTCATGTCATCCATCCCGATCTTGGCCGACATCACACGCGTCCATTCGGTCGCGTAGACCTGCCGAAACCCCTCCAGAACTTCGGTCGCTTCGGACACCGCCGCGTCGCGGTCTCCTATAAGCGGCAGCAACGCCGTCGCCAGCTGCGCCAGGTTCCACAGCGCGATGTCGGGCTGGTTCTTCCAGGCGTAACGCCCGCCCGTGTCGATGGAGCTGAAGACGGTATCGGGATGATAGTCCTCCATGAACGCACAGGGGCCATAGTCGATGGTCTGGCCCGAAATCGTCATGTTGTCGGTGTTCATCACGCCGTGCACGAACCCCAGGCCCATCCATTCGGCAATCAGCCGCGCCTGCGCCGCCATGACGTGCCGCAAAAGATCCATCGGGCCCCGCGATTCCGGCGCATGGCGTGCAATCGCGTGGTCCAGCAGCGCGCGCAGGCCGTCGATGTCGTCCCGGCTGGCGAACACCTGGAAGGTGCCGACGCGGATATGACTGTCCGCCACGCGGGTCAGGATGCCGCCGGGCATTGGCCCTTCCTGGCGCAACACAGTCTCGCCCGTCGTGACCGCCGCCAGCGCACGAGTGGTGGGCACGCCCAGCGCGTGCATGGCTTCGGACACGATATATTCGCGGATCACCGGGCCCAGCGCGGACCGGCCGTCGCCCATGCGCGAATAGGGCGTGGGTCCCGATCCCTTCAGCTGGATATCGACCCGCCGGTCGCCCGTCGCATGCTCCCCCAACAACAGCGCGCGACCATCGCCCAATTGGGGCGACCAGCCGCCGAACTGATGCCCGGCGTAAAGCTGCGCCAAGGGGTCGGCCCCCTCCGGCACGGCGTTTCCGGAGAACACGTCCAGACGCGTCCGCAGCACCGACGGGTCCAGGCCCAGATCGCGCGCCAGCCCTTCATTCAGGGCCACCCAGCCGGGCGCGGCCACCGGTGTCGGGGCCATCTTGGTATAGAACCGGTCGGGCAGACGCCCGTAGGAATTGTCGAACTGAAACATGCCGCTTCCTCTGACCTCAGATCCTTCGCAGCGCGAGGGTTAGCCCCACTATGATAACCGCGCCAGCCGCTCGGTCAGCAGGGCGAAGAACCCGTCGGCATCGATCCCGCCGATGAACAGAGCGTTGGCCGGCCGGTCCGTCACCCGCCACCAGTCGGCGACGGTCATGCCGCGGGTCAGCGGGCTGTCGACCTCGATCTCCACGTTGATCTCGCGCCCGGTGAACAGGTCGGGGGCCAGCAGCCAGGCTATGACGCAGGGGTCGTGCAGCGGCGCACCCGCAGAGCCGTATTTCTCCTTGTCGAACCGCTCGAAGAAATCGGTCCAGGCGGCGACCATGCGGCCCACCTCCGTCCCCAGATCGCGGAACGCCTGCACACGGTCGGCGGTGGTCAGCGCCTTGTGCGTCGCATCCAATGGCAGGACAGTCAGCGGAACGCCCGCGTCGAAGACGATTTTCGCCGCTTCGGGGTCGACGTAGATGTTGAACTCCGCGGCGGGCGTGATGTTGCCCACCTCGAAATACGCGCCGCCCATCAGGACGATCCGGGCGACGCGCGCCACGATATCGGGCGCGCGGCGGAAGGCCGTGGCGATATTGGTTAGCGGGCCAAGGGGGCAGAGCGTGACGCTGCCTGCGGGCTGCGACCGCAATGTCTCGATGATGAAATCGACGGCGTGCATGTCCTGCAACGGCATCGTCGGGTCGGCCATCTGCGGCCCGTCCAGACCGGTCTTGCCGTGCACATGTTCGGCCGTCACCAGATCGCGGGCAAGGGGCCGGTCACAGCCCGCGAAAACCGGCATATCCGGTCGCCCGGCCAATTCGCAGACGATCCGCGCGTTCCGGGCCGTCAAATCCAGCGGGACGTTTCCGGCCACGACCGTGAGGCCCAGCACCTCCAATTCGGGGGAGGCGAGGGCCAGCAGGATCGCGACCGCGTCGTCTTGGCCGGGGTCGGTGTCTATGATGATCTTTTGCGTCATGGCCTACAAAGATGCGCCCCGCCCCGGAATGTCCAGAGCGGGGCGCACGGCTGAAAGCTCGGTCCGTCAGCCGTCGAAATCGACGGTTTCCACCAGCTTGAGCGCCTCGGCCCGGTTGCCGGCAATCGCCGTCAGGTCGGTCTCGTCGGGGGTGAACTCACCCCAGCCCGCCACCAGGTCCGACGGCGGCGTGCCCGGCTTGACGGGGTATTCGTTCACCACGTTCGCATAGATCTGCTGCGCCTCGGCCGAAGACAGGTATTCCATGAACGCCAGCGCTTCGGCTTCGTTCGCGGCCCCTTTCACCATGCCGACGCCGGACACGTTGACGTGGGTGCCGGCACCATCGGCGAAGGTGGGGAATTCGATGCGCACGGAATTGGCCCATGCCTCCTGTTCGGGGTCGTCCAGCATGGCCCCCATGTAATAGGTGTTGCCCAACGAGATGTCGCATTCGCCCGCCCAGATCGACTTGACCTGCGCGCGGTCATTTCCGTCGGGGGCCTTGGCCAGGTTGGCTTTCACGCCTTCCAGCCAGGTTTGCGTCGCCTCGGGGCCATTATGCTCCAACACGGCGGACACCAGGCCGATGGTATAGACATGCGTGCCCGACCGGGTGCAGATGCGGCCCGCCCATTTCGGATCGGCCAGATCTTCGTAGGTCGTGACCTCGCCTTCGCCGACACGATCCTTGCTGGCATAGATGATGCGCGCGCGCGTCGTCAGGCCGAACCACATGTTGTCGTCGTCGCGCATCGCGTCGGGGATATTCGCGGTCAGCACGTCCGACTCGACCGGTTGCAGAACGCCAGCCTCCTTGGCCTCGGACAGGCGGGATACGTCGACGGTGAAGATCAGGTCGGCGGGGCTACGCTCGCCTTCGGCCACCAGACGCTCGGTGATGCCCTTGTCGATATAGACGACGTTGGCCGTGTGGCCCGTCGCCTCCTCGAAGCCATCGATCAGCGGCTGCATCAGCTCGGGCTGACGGTACGAATAGACATTGACCTCACCGGCGAACGCGGGGCCCGCGGCGGCAAGGGCAGTGGTGGCGAGAATGGCGGTGCGAAGCATCGGGGCCTCCGTTATTTGCGATGCCCGGTTTAAACCTGACTAAAACACTCGGGTCAATCCCGAGTGTTTTACTTTGTTTCTTTTTCGCGGGACTTCGCCGCGTCCCAAAGTCCATCCATTTCCGCCAGATCGGACTGCGCCGGGGTCCGGCCATCCGCGGCCAGCGCATCCTCGATCTGTTCGAACCGCCGGACGAACTTGGCGTTGGCCGCCCGCAACGCTGCTTCGGGATCCACCTTCAGGTGCCGTGCCAGATTGGCGATGACGAACAGCAGATCGCCCATCTCTTCCTCGACCTCCCGCCGGGTCAGGCGCTCCTTCGCCTCCACCAGCTCCGTGGCTTCCTCCTGCACCTTGTCCAGAACCTGCATGGTTTCCGGCCAGTCGAAGCCGACCCGCGCCGCGCGGTTCTGCAACTTCACCGCCCGCATCAGCGCGGGCAGGCCCAGTGCCACACCGTCCAACGTGCGTCGCGCGCCATCACCGGCGCGTTCCTTCGCCTTGACCGCTTCCCAGTCGACGACCTGCTGCGCGGCCGACTTGTCCCGGTTGCCGTCGCCCCAGATGTGCGGATGCCGGTCGACCATCTTCTGCGCCACGCGGTCGGCGATGGTGTGGAAATCGAAGCGCCCGTCTTCCGCCCCCATCCGCGCATGATAGACGACCTGCAGCAGCAGATCGCCCAACTCTCCCTCCAACTCGTCCCAAGCCCCGCGCGCGATCGCGTCGGCGACCTCATAGGCCTCCTCGATGGTATAGGGCGCGATGGACGCGAAATCCTGTTCGATGTCCCACGGACAGCCCCGGTCCGGGTCGCGCAGCCGGTCCATGATCGCCAGCAACCGGGGCAGCCCGCCGCCGGGGGTGGTGCAGATGTCGTGCATTGCGTCTCTCCTGTCTTAGGTGTTTCCTGCCCGGCAATGCGCACAGGAGACAAGCCCATGCCCGTCATCAATTCGATCGCCGCGATGGAGCCCGAGATGCGCGAATGGCGTCGCTGGCTCCACCGCAATCCCGAATTGCAGTTCGACCTTCCCAAGACCGCCGGCTTCGTCGCGGACAAGTTGCGCGACTTCGGCATCACCGAAATCCACGAGGGCATCGCCACGTCGGGCATCGTCGCCATCATCGAAGGGCAGGGGGATGGCCCGACCATCGGCCTGCGCGCCGACATGGATGCGCTGCCGATCCTGGAGGCGTCGGGCGTCGAACACGCTTCCGAGACGCGGGGCAAGATGCACGCCTGCGGGCACGACGGGCATACGACGATGCTGCTGGGCGCGGCGAAATACCTTGCCGAGACGCGCAACTTCCGCGGCCGCGTCGCGCTTATCTTCCAACCGGCGGAGGAGGGCGGCGGCGGCGGGGCCGTCATGGTCGACGAAGGCGTGATGGACCGCTTCGACATCGAACAGGTCTATGGCATCCACAACGCACCCAACTTCGCGGAAGGCGAATTCTTCACGACGCCCGGCCCGATCATGGCCGCCGTGGACACGTTCCACATCGACATCACCGGCAAAGGCGGGCACGGCGCGATGCCCCACGACACCAAGGACCCCATCGTCGCGGCCCTCGGCATCGGCCAAGCCATTCAGACGATCGTGTCGCGCAACCATTACGCGCTGGACGAACTGGTCGTGTCCATCACGCAGATCCACACCGGGACCGCGGACAACATCATCCCCGGCACGGCCTATCTGGAAGGCACGGTGCGCACCTTCGATCCGCAAGTGCAGGACATGGTGGAACGCCGCCTGAGACAGATCGTCGAAGGGCAGGCGGCCAGCTATGACGTGGCGGCGACCTGCCGGTACGAACGGGGTTATCCCGCCACGGTCAACGACGCAGACAAAGCCGCCTTCGCTGCCAAGGTCGCCGCCGACGTGGTGGGTGCGGACAAGGTCACGCCCGACAGCCCCAAGGAAATGGGGGCAGAGGATTTCTCTTACATGCTGAACGTCCGCCCCGGCGCGTACCTCTTTCTCGGGGCCGGCCCCGGCCCGGTCCTCCACCACCCCGAGTTCGACTTCAACGATACGATCGCCCCGCTGGGGGCCAGCTTCTTCGCGCGGATGGTCGAAACGGCACAGCCGGTCTAGGCCTCGGGTGCCACCCGACTCTCCCGCAGTCGCGCCACCAACGCCTGTGCCGTCCAGCCCGCGTCGCGGTAGCTGGCAATCGACCGCGCGTCGTCGCGCTTGGCCAGCCGCTTGCCATCGGCGTCGCGCACCAGATCGTGGTGGCGATATGCAGGCGTCGGTAGGCCGAGCAGCCCTTGCAATGCGACATGGATCGGCGTCGCCTCGGCCAGGTCCTCTCCGCGCGTGACCAACCCGATGTCTTGCGCGGCGTCGTCCACGACGACCGCCAGGTGATACGATGTGCCCATGTCGCGGCGGGCGACCACGACGTCCCCGATGGTCCGGCGGAAGGTCTCGGCATCCAACGCCCACGCCGCCCCGGCCTCCGTCCATGTGAGGTTCCCCACCGCCGATGCGTCCAGGCGAAGCGCCACGCCCTGGGGCCGCGCGCCCGTCCGCGACACGCCGCGACATGTCCCCGGATAGATCACGCCGTCCGGCCCCGTCAGCGGCGCGCCCTCCTGCGGGGCGCTTGCCGCCTCTAGGATATCGCGTCGGTTGCAGCTGCACGGATAGAGGACGCCCATGGCCCACATCCGGTCGAGTGCGGCGGCGTAGGTTTCCATCCGCTCCGACTGCCGCATCACCGGCTCGGGCCACGTCAGCCCCAGCCAAGACAGATGTTCGTAAATTGCCGCCTCGTGGTCCGCGCGCGCGCGACTTTGGTCGATGTCTTCGATCCGCAACACCATGTCGCCCGCGTCGTCCGCGCAGATCGCCGCCCAGGCATGCCCCAGATGGAGCGGCCCGGTGGGCGACGGGGCGAACCGCGTGATCATTCGGCGGCGGCGCGCATCCCGAGCCAGTCGTGCCAGTCGGCCTTGGCCCGGTCGGTATACATCTTGTAGCGCAGCGCGCGCCGCTTGCGCCCGCCCTTGGCATCCACCGGCGGGAACAGCCCGAAGTTCACGTTCATCGGCTGGAACGTCTTCGCATCCGCTCCGCCGGTGATATGCGTGACCAGTGCGCCCATCGCTGTGGTCTGCGGCACCGAGGCCAGGCCGTGACCCTGCAGTTCTGCGGCGGCCAGACGCCCGGCAAGCATGCCCATGGCCGCTGATTCCACATAACCCTCGACGCCGGTGATCTGCCCGGCAAAGCGGATGTGCGGCTTCGACTTCAGCCGCATCTGATCGTCCAGCAACGTGGGGGAGTTGATGAAGGTGTTGCGATGAATGCCGCCCAGACGCGCGAACGACGCGTCCTGCAAACCGGGAATCATAGCGAAAACAGACTTCTGCGCGCCGTACTTCATCTTGGTCTGGAAGCCGACGATATTATAGAGCGTGCCCAGCGCATTGTCGCGGCGCAGCTGCACCACGGCATAGGCCTTCTCGGTCGGATTGTGCGGATTGGTCAGGCCCACGGGCTTCATCGGCCCGAAGCGCAGGGTCTCGCGGCCCCGCTCGGCCATCACCTCGATCGGCAGGCAGCCGTCGAAATAGCCGGCCGTCTCGCCCGGTTTGAACTCGGTCTTTTCGGCGGCCAGCATCGCGTCGATGAAGGCCTCGTATTGGTCCTTCGTCATCGGACAGTTGATGTACGCCGTCCGCTCCTCCTCGGTCTCGCCCTTGTCATAGCGCGACTGCATCCAGGCGGTGTCCATGTCGATGCTGTCGTAATGCACGATGGGTGCGATGGCGTCGAAGAATGCCAGGCTATCCTGCCCCGCCTCGGCCGCGATGGACTGGGCCAGGCCCGATCCGGTCAGCGGGCCGGTAGCGACGATCCAATGCCCACTCTCGGGCAGGGCGGTCACCTCCTCGTCCACCACGCTGATCAGCGGATGCGCCCGCAGGCGCGCGGTGACGGCTTCGGCGAAAGGATCGCGGTCGACGGCCAAGGCACCACCGGCGGGCAGGCGATGCGCGTCCGCCATTTCCATGATCAGACCGCCGGCCGCCCGCATCTCCCAATGGAGGAGCCCGACGGCGTTCTGTTCGGAATCGTCGGACCGGAAGGAATTGGAGCAGACCATTTCCGCCAGTGACCCGGTGCGATGCGCAAAGGTCGCCACTTTGGGCCGCATTTCGTGAATGACGACGGGGACGCCCAGCTGCGCCGCCTGCCACGCCGCCTCCGATCCGGCCATGCCGCCGCCGATGATGTGAAGTTTTTCTGCCATGACCCATCCATACCGACCGGGCCGCGAACACGAAAGCGGATATGACGGTGCGACCGTTTCGGACGGCGGCGACGTTTCGGCGCAGGGTCGTCGTGCCCCCGTCCGTTCGCATTGCGGAAATGTCCCGTATGAACCTTCGCCAGACCGCGTCACCGTCCGAAAAATATCCGCTGTGGAAGAGTGGATCGCTGACGGGACCCAGATACCAAGCGGCGGCTTTGCCCTATTCGCTCGCCAACCGCATACCGCTCAGGACAGTGCCGTTGCAGAACCAATCCACCACCGAACGCAGTGTTTTGTCGCTGTGCCGCGTCTCGTGGTACGTAATCCAGAGCTCGCCCTTGAGTGCGTTGTCGGGCAGGTCGGCAAGCACCAGATTGTGGTGCGGCTGAACCATGAAATCCGGCAAAAGACCCGGCAGACCGGTTTCGCATACCATGTCGAGCGCCATCGGCATTTCCTCAACGCGGTACCGGGGCTTGGGCTTCGCATCGGTATAAATCTCGCGCAGTTTGTCGGCGTCGGGGTACCGATGGGTCAGGCCGATCCAGTCCCCCTCGGGCTTGTGGTGCCTGCCGTGATAGACGCGCAGCGAATAGTCGCAGAATTTCCGGGCCTTAAGCCGCCCCCCCTCGGGCCGCCCGATGCGAACCTGGATGTCCGCCTCGCCCAAGCCTTGCGAAAACACCTTATCGGTCAGCGTGAGCAGGACGTGGGGCAGATAATCCGACAACTCCCCCGTGCGCGGCAGGACGAACTGCTTGTGTACGGCGGGCGGGGCCGCGATCTCGATCGGGATCAGGGCGCCGGCGTCCCCGATCTTCATCGCCGCCATTTCGGAGCGGAGCCGGTGATCCAGGTCTTCCGCGATCAACGCCAGATCTTCGGCCGCCTTCGTGGCGACGAACCCGGTCCCCCGCTTTTCAAACAGCGATACGCCCAGATCGTGGCTCAACCGGTCCAACCGCCGCGATACCGTCGCCACGTTCGTATCGAGATATCGTGCCGCCGCCGACATCGTGCCGTGCCGCGTCATGGCAAGCACGAATTTCAGGTCATCCCAATTGTCGAGGGTCATCCGCAACTCCCAAGGGCACCCCGTATCCGGATGCCCCCCCTTCCTGAACACGACCATAACGCGAACGTAACGCATTTCGCCAGTATCGAGTCGCACCGGGGCAAGGACGCCCATGCGAAGATCGCACAGACGGTGCCTCGCCCCGTGCTCAGGTCACTCGGGCGCGGGGCTTTCCCCGACTTCGTCGATCAGATCCTCGTCATCCTGACGGTCGGCCACGCGCGCGACGGTCACCACACGCTCATCGGCCCTTGTGTCGAACACTTTGACACCCCCGGCACTGCGCGACCGGAAGGAAATGCCGTCCACCGGACAGCGGATCGACTGACCCGTCGATGTGGCCAGCATGATCTGGTCGTCCATCTCCACCGGGAAAGATGCGGCAATCGGACCGCCGCGTGCGGCCTTGTCCTGCGCGCCGACCCCCATGCCGCCACGCCCGCGCACCGGGTAATCGTGGCTCGACGACAACTTGCCGGCCCCGCTTTCGGTGATCGTCAGGATCAGATCCTCGGCCGCCGACATCTCGGCGTAGCGTTCGGGGGAAATCGTGGCGTTGGCCGACCCTTCCTCGTCGTCCGGCAATTCCGCATCGTCCGCCAGGCCCGCAACCGCGCGTCGCTTCTTCAGATAGGCGGTCCGTTCGTCCGACGTGGCGTCGAAGTGGCGGATGACGGCCATGGACACGACGGCATCGTCCTCGCCCAACCGGATGCCGCGCACGCCCGTCGATGCGCGCGAATTGAACACCCGCACCGCCGTCGCAGGGAAGCGGATCGCGCGACCCGACCGGCTGATCAGCATCACATCGTCGTCGTTCGACGCGATCCGCGCATTGATCAGCTTCCAGCCCTCGGTCTCGCCCTCGAACTTCATGGCGATCTTGCCGTTGCGCATGACATTGGCGAAATCCGACAGCTTGTTGCGCCGCACCGTGCCGTGATCGGTGCAGAACACGACCTGCAACTCGTCCCAATCGGCCTCGTCCCGGTCCACGGGCATGATCGCCGCGATGCCCGTGCCCGTGGGGATCGGCAGCAGGTTGACCAGCGCCTTGCCCTTGGCCGTGCGCCCGCCCTGCGGCAGACGCCAGGTCTTGAGCTTGTAGACCATCCCGTCTGTCGTAAAGAACAGCAACGGCGTATGCGTGTTGGCCACGAACAGGGTCGTGACGACATCTTCTTCCTTCGTCGCCATGCCGGCGGTGCCCTTGCCGCCCCGCTTCTGCGCGCGGAAGTCGACCAGCGGCGTGCGCTTTGCATAGCCCGAGGAGGTGATGGTCACGACCATGTCTTCGCGCTCGATCAGATCCTCGTCATCCATGTCGCCGGACCAATCGGTGATCTCGGTACGACGGGGGACGGAGAATTGCTCGCGCACTTCGATCAACTCGTTGGAGATGATCTCAAGGATACGGGCGCGGCTTCCCAGGATCTCCAGGTATTCCTTGATCTTGCCCGCCAGCTCTTCCAACTCATCGGTGACTTCTTTCACCCCGATCTGGGTCAGGCGTTGCAGCCGCAACTCCAGAATGGCGCGCGCCTGCGTCTCCGACAGGTTGTAGGTGCCGTCGTCGTTCATCGTATGCGTCGGATCGTCGATCAGGCGAATGAACGGCGCGATCTCCTCGGCGGGCCAGCGGCGGGTCATCAGTTTGGCGCGCGCTTCGGCGGCATCGGCCGACGCACGGATGGTCTTGACGACTTCGTCCACGTTGCTGACGGCCACGGCCAGACCGCACAGGATATGGCTGCGTTCGCGCGCTCGGCGCAGCTCGTATGCCGTGCGCCGCGCGATGACGTCCTCGCGGAAAGCCAGGAACGACGTCAGGAACCGGCGCAGCGTCAGTTGTTCCGGGCGCCCGCCGTTCAGGGCAAGCATGTTGCAGGCAAACGACGTCTGCATCGGCGTAAATCGGAACAGCTGGTTCAGAACCACCTCGGCGGTCGCATCGCGCTTGAGTTCCACCACGACCCGCACGCCGATCCGGTCGGATTCGTCCTGCACGTGGGCGATGCCCTCGATCCGCTTTTCCTTGGCCGCTTCGGCGATCTTCTCGATCATCGTGGCCTTGTTTACCTGATACGGAATCTCGTCCAGCACGATGGCAAAGCGATCCTTGCGGATCTCCTCGACCCGCGTCTTGGCGCGCATCACGACGCTGCCGCGCCCCTCCAGATACGCTTTGCGGATGCCCGTGCGGCCCAGAATGATGCCGCCCGTCGGAAAATCGGGGCCGGGCACGTATTCGATCAGTTCTTCGGACGTCAGGTCCGGGTTCTCGATCAGGGCCAGGCAGGCGTCGATGATCTCGCCCAGGTTATGGGGCGGAATGTTCGTCGCCATGCCGACCGCGATGCCGCCCGCGCCGTTGACCAGCATGTTGGGGAACCGCGCCGGCAGGACCGATGGCTCGGTGTCCTTGCCGTCATAGTTCGGCACCATGTCGACGGTGTCCTTCTCGATATCCGCCAGCAGGAAGGCCGCCGGCTTGTCCATCCGCACTTCGGTGTAGCGCATGGCGGCGGCATTATCGCCGTCCATCGATCCGAAATTGCCCTGACCATCCAGCAATGGAAGCGACATCGAAAAATGCTGCGCCATCCGCACCAGCGCTTCGTAGATCGCGGAATCGCCGTGCGGGTGATATTTGCCCATCACATCGCCGACGGCGCGAGCCGATTTGCGGTACGATTTGTCGTGCGTGTTGTTCGCTTCATGCATCGCATAGAGGATGCGCCGGTGGACGGGCTTCAACCCGTCGCGCAGGTCCGGAATGGCGCGCGAAATGATGACCGACATCGCATAGTCGAGGAACGAGGTGCGCATCTCGTCGATGATGCTGACCTGAGGGCCCGCGTGGGCCATCACCTCGCGCTTGGGCTTTTCGTCTTCGTTCTCAGGGTTTTGCGGGTCGTCGTTCATGCGATTCTGCGCCTCTTGCGGGGACTACATCTGGTTGTCGGGAACGCTATCATCCCCTGCATATGGGCTCAACGCCGGATATCCCTTCGGACGGGACGCAGGGTCGATCCGTTCATATTATTTTAACACTAAGCCATTGGTTTCGCTGCGAAACCGGTCGTCAATCGCGCGCCGCGGCCCAGAACCAGAGTGCGGCCAGCCCCAGCGACAGCACCCCGTTCCAACCGGCCATGGTCAGCCCAAGCTGCCAGACGATGTCGTCGCACATGACGATCGTGTCCGTCACCTCGGTCGACAAAAGGTCCGTTCCCGAAAGCGACGACAGCCCGTCGCCCCCACCGGTGCAACTGCCGGGACCGGGCCACCAACCCTGTTCGACGCCCGCGTGGAAAAAGCCGATGCCGCTTGTCACCACGGCGGCCACGCCGGCCAGTGCGGCCATCGCGCGGGGCATCACGCCAGACAGGGCCAGAATCCCGAACAGGATCGCGGCCGCATGGGGCCAGCGTTGCCAAAGGCACATCGCACAGGGTGCGTAGCCGGCGAGTTGGAACAGGAACGCGCCACCCAGAAGGCCGACGTGTCCAGCGGTGGCAAGGGCGATCAGGCGTGTCACAGATACCTCAGAAGAACGAAGGCCCCGATCAGGACCACGAAGAACAACGTGAACATCAGGCCCAGACGCTTTTCGATGAAATCGCGGATCGGCAGGCCGAATTTCCACAAAAGACCGGCCACGATGAAGAACCGCAATCCCCGGGCCACGATGCTGGACAAGATGAAGACCGGCAGCGACAGCTGCGTCGCGCCCGACAGGATGGTGATGACCTTGTACGGGAAAGGCGTGACCCCCGCGATCAGTACGGCCCATGCCCCCCAGTCGTTATAGCGGGTGCGGAAATCTTCGAAGCTGTCGGCCTTGCCCAGCGCGGTCAGGATCGGTTCGCCGATCGTCTCGAACGCGAAGAACCCGATGGCGTAGCCGGCCATGCCGCCCGCGACGCTGGCGATCGTGCAAACCCCGGCGATCAGCCAGGCGCGCGACGGGGCCGCCAGGATCATCGGGATAAGCAGGATGTCGGGGGGGATCGGAAAGACCGAACTCTCGACGAAACTGACGAAGGCCAGGACCCAGAGGGCGCGGGGGTGGGCGGCCCAGGACAGGGTCCAGTCGTAGAGGCTTCGGATCATCCTTGCCGGTCCCACGGAACCGTCGCAGGGTCAAGCGCGATTGGTTGCAACGGCAGGGAGATGCACATGCGCTGGCAGGGACGACGCGGAAGTCGCAACATCGAGGATCGTCGCGGCAGGCGCGGCAGCGGTGTGGGTGGCGGGGTCGGCGGCCTGGGCATCGGCGGTCTGCTTGTGGTGCTGGTCGTGGGCTGGGTCTTCGGGATCGACGTCTCGCCCCTGTTGTCGGGCGGCGGCGGTGGCGCGCCGGTCCAGCAGTCCCGCACGATCACGGCGCAGGAACAGCGGGAGGCGGAATTCGTCTCGGTCGTTCTGGCCGACACGGAGGAGGTCTGGTCAGGCGTGTTCCGCGATCAGGTCGGCAAAGCATATCGCGCGCCCACGCTGGTCCTGTTTTCCGGCGTCACCAGCAGTCCCTGCGGCGGCGCATCGGGTGCGACCGGACCGTTCTACTGCCCCTCTGATCGCAAGGCGTATCTGGACACCGCATTTTTCACCACGTTGGAGGAGCGGCTGGGCGCGGGCGGTGATTTCGCCGCCGCCTATGTGGTCGCGCATGAAGTCGCCCACCACGTCCAGAACGAATTGGGCATCCTGGGACAGGCCAATCAGATCCGCGCGCAGGCGTCGCAGGCGCAGTCGAACGCGATTTCAGTGCGCATCGAGCTTCAGGCCGATTGCTTTTCGGGCATCTGGGCGCGCGAGGCGCAGGAAAGGTTCGGCATTCTGGAGCGTGGCGATCTGGAGGAGGCGGTGAACGCCGCGCGGTCCATCGGGGATGACCGCCTGCAACGCAGCCAGGGTCGCGTGCCGATGCCACACACTTTTACCCACGGCACGTCGGAGCAGCGGGCGCGGTGGTTCGCGCGTGGATACGACACCGGTGCGGTCCAGAGCTGCGACACGTTTTCGGCGGAGCGCCTGTGACCGGCGATTGACGGCGGCGGGGCAGGGCGCTAGGCCCCCCGCACTACCACCCGAAGCGTGCCCGCGTGGCGGAATCGGTAGACGCAGCGGATTCAAAATCCGCCGCCGCAAGGCTTGCCGGTTCGAGTCCGGCCGCGGGTACCATCGTCGGACAGCACATCGTGCTTAACAGCACCCTCCCGACCCGGCACGATTCGGCGATATGGGGCGCGACAGGTTCCGTTTGATCAACGATCGACCGAAAATGCGGCGTCGACTTTGGAAACAGAGCATTTTCGGTGTGCCGTAACGTCGCCTCATTTCGGCTCCGGATCGGCAACGAAACTTTGTTTCGTGGTCAAACGATGAGCGCGAAACGACGTCGAATGTCGAATGATCCTTGATGTTTACGCAGGGTCATCGGAGGGCCACGCATCGCGGCCTATCACACACCCCGGATTGATTGGCGCGAGTTGGGAAACGATCTTACGCTTAAATTGTGTCAAAATTGGTAAACGTTCGCTTCAATCTGGCCTTAAACAAGGCGGCGCTGCCGTTTTCTGCCCCATTTCCCTTTCCCGCTTGGCTCAACTCGGCTAAATGTTGCTCAAGCCCGACTGGGGGGCGATGTCTGCAGGCCGTGGGGCGGCCGCACTTGTGAGCATCCGGATGGATGTCGCCTGCGATGTGCGGGCACCGCCGAATACCGGGCGGTGCACCGGTTTCTGCCGAAACCGCGCCATTGATCGGGTCTTCTATCCGAACCGCTTTGGTGCGTCCGTCATGGTCGACCCGCTATCGTCGTTGCCCCTCGTGCCTTTGTAAGTGGACCGAGTGGAGATGCCGTCATGTTGACGTTGCCGATAGACCAGCGCCCGAACGGTGCCGTCACCGAGATTGCCTCGGTCCAAACGTATTTGAATCTCTACCGGATCGCCGCGCCGTGCGCGCGCCGCGCGGCTTAAGGAGTCACTGCCATGACGACGACCAATCAGACGCATATCGATTTCCAGGATCAATCTGCGGGAACGATCATCGACGGCCAGTATTCGGCGCAGGGTGTGACCATTTCCAGCGTGAACGCGGATTGGAGCGTGGATGCCCACAATCCACCGATGATCTTCGATACCGCGCATCCGACCGGTGGAGACGACGATCTGGCGACCGACAACCTGGGCAATGTCCTGATCCTATCGGAAGACCGCGACAGCAGCGACCCGGATGATAATGCCCGCGGCGGCAAGTTCGTGTTCGAATTCGATGAAGAGGTCACAGTCGACTCGATCACGCTGCTCGACGTCGAGGAGGGGGCCACGATCAAGCTTTATGACGACGAGGGCTGCTTCATAAAGCAGATCCACGTCAAAACGGCGAACAACGGTCAGAAGGACGTCCACATCGGCGTCGAGGGCGCGAAGTACATGACCATCGATCTGAAGGGGTCGGGCGCGGTCGACAACCTGAAGTTCACGCCGCCGACCGCCCCCGATGGTGTGGTCAACGGCACCGACGACGGTGACCTGATCGACCTGAGCTATGTCGATGCGCAGGGCGACCGGATCGACGCCAACGATGCCCTGGGCGTCGAAGGCACGACCGGTGACGAAGATCTGGTGCTGGCCGGCGACGGCGACGACACCGTTTATGCGGGCGTGGGCGACGACATCGTTCGCGGCGAAGGCGGAGACGACCGTTTGAGCGGCGGAACCGGCGACGACACCATCGAAGGCGGGACCGGCGACGATTCCATCTATGGCGGTGACGGCGACGATTCCATCAGCGGCGGCGACGGCAATGACAACATCGAAGGCGCCGACGGGGCCGATAATATCGACGGCGGCGCGGGCGATGACCTGATCGTCGGCTATGATGCAACGTCGATCAACACCGGCGACACGTCGGTCCACGAAGACGACGGGTCGGACGATACGCTGACGGGCGGGTTCGGCAACGACACCATCCTGGGCGGTGACGGCAACGATCTTATCCGCGGCGACGACGCTTTCGGCGGCTGCCCCCCGGCGGCCAGCGAATATTTCCAGACGTGGTCGCAGGACATCTCGAACGTGGTGTTTTATTTCGACACCGATGGCGATGGCGCGTTCGACCTGCAGGTCAAGATCGACGATTTCCCCGACGACGGATCCGGGACGTTCATTTCCAACGATCTGGATGATTACTACGGGCAATTGTCGGCCTTTGCCGCCAGCGGCGGATCGGTGCCCGAAGGGGCCACGGTTCTGGGCGTTTCGATCAAGGGCGGCACGCAGCCGACGCAGTATTTTTCGGTCGACGGCAATTCCAACGGCGAGCTGCCCGACGCCGGCCCGACCAACAACACCGGCCCCGGCAACGATGCGGAACTGAGCTACGGCGATTTCTTCGCCAGCTATGATCCGACCGCCGGACATGGGTCCGGAACGATGACCTTCGATGACCTGCTTTTGGGCGGAGATGGCGACGACACCATTTTCGGCGACAAGGGTAATGACACGATCGACGGCGGCGACGGTGCCGACCTGCTGTCGGGTGGGGACGGCGACGACATCATCACCGGTGGCAATGGTCAGGACACGATCGACGGGGGCGACGGCGACGATGTTCTGAGCGGCGGTCGCGACGACGATTCCATCCTGGGTGGCGACGGCGACGACACCCTGCGCGGGAACGGCGGCAACGATACGTTGGATGGTGGCGCGGGCGACGACTCGGTCTCCGGCTCCGCGAACGACGATTTGCTGTTGGGCGGTGACGGCGACGACGATGTCACCGGATCGGGCGGCAACGATACGTTGGATGGCGGCGCGGGCGACGACACCCTGCGCGGCGGCAAGGGTGATGATGTGGTCGAAGGCGGGTCGGGCAACGACGCGATTTCTGGCGGCGACGGGGCCGATACGCTGTCGGGGGGCGACGACCGCGACACGTTCACCAACGTCACCGCAGGCGATGTGATCGACGGCGGCGAAGGCGGCGACGACTTCGACACGCTGGACCTGACGGGCGCCAATGCGGCCGTCGAGTTCGACTCCGACAACGCCGAGAACGGCACGATCTTCTTCCTCGACGATGCAGGGGACCGGACGGGCGAGACCGCCACGTTCATCAACATTGAGAACGTCGTGGGTGCGGTGGATGAGATTCTGCCCGATGGCGTCGTCGATGGCGAGCAGACGGGCGAGGAGATGAGCCTCGGCTATGACGATGCCAATGCGCCGACCGACGGCGGTGGCGATCTGATCACCGACGATGGCGATGTCATTCGCGGCAATGGCGGCGACGACACGATCGACGGGGCCGGCGGTGACGACACGATCTTCGGTGGCACCGGCAACGACAGCGTCGATGGCAGCGACGGCGACGACATGGTGTTCGGTGACGACGGCGACGATACGCTTAGCGGTGGAGACGGCGACGACACCGTTGACGGCGGTGCTGACGACGACAGCATCGATGGCGGTCTTGGTCGGGACTCCATCCTGGGTGGCGACGGCGATGACACCATCACGTCGGGACCGCGCGGTGCGTCCGATCTGGGCTATCCCGGCATCTTTGCGCCCGACGCCGACCCGGAAGATGATCGCGACTTCGTCGACGGCGGGGCAGGTGACGACGTCATTTCCACCGGCGACGACCGCGATACGGTCATCGGCGGCACGGGCAACGACAGGATCGACGCCGGCAAGGATGCCGATCTGGTGACGGGCGATGACGGCAACGATTTCATCGTCGGCGGCGAAGGTTCCGACACGATCGATGGCGGGACCGGAAACGACACCATCTATGGCGGCCTGGACCCGTCTTTCCCGGACGCGATCAACATCCCCGATGACACCGACCTGGTGCCCGACAACGGCCGCGACGTGATCGACGGTGGCGACGGCGACGACCTGATCTTCGGTCAGGACGATGACGACATCATCGACGGCGGAGCGGGCAACGACACGATCGACGGCGGCATCGACGAGGATACGATCTTCGGCGGGGCCGGCAACGACTCGATCGATGGCGGGGCCGGCGACGATGTGATCGACGGCGGCCCGGGCCAGGACACGCTGAATGGCGGGGCCGGGAACGATAGCATCTCGGGCAATGCTGACGACGACCTGATCACCGGCGGGACCGGCAACGACACCATTTCGGGCGGTGGCGGCAACGACACCGTCGATGGCGGGGACGGCGACGACAGCATCACCGGGTCCGGCAACGACGACCTGATCGAGGGGGGTGCCGGCAATGACATCATCCGCGGTGATGGCGGGTCCGATACCATCGACGGTGGCGACGGCGACGACCGCATCCTGGGCGGCAAGGGCGACGATTCCCTGTCCGGCGGCGCGGACAACGACACCATTCGCGGTGGCGACGGGACCGACACGATCGACGGCGGCGATGGCGACGACCTGTTGGAAGGCGGGCGCGACAATGACCTGATTTCGGGCGGTGAGGGCGACGACACCCTGCGCGGGAACGGGGGCGACGATACGCTGGATGGCGGGGCGGGCGACGATTCAGTTTCCGGATCGGCAAATGACGACCTTCTGTTCGGCGGTGACGACAACGACACCGTGACCGGATCGGGCGGCAACGACACGCTGGACGGCGGGGCCGGCGATGACGAAGTGCGCGGCGGCAAGGGCGAGGATGTCGTGTCCGGCGGCGACGGGGCCGACACGGTCACCGGCGGTGACGGTAACGACACGCTGACCGGCGGTGACGGCCCCGACATGATCGACGGGGGCGACGACCGCGACCTGATCATCGGTGCCACCACCGGCGATATGATCGACGGCGGATCGGGCGGAGACGATTTCGACACGCTGGACCTAACCGGGTCGGACGTGGCGTTCATCACCTATACGTCCGACGACGGCGAAGACGGGATCATCACGTTCCGCGACGATACCACCGCCAAGTTCGAGGATATCGAGGCTGTCGTGCCCTGTTTCACGCCGGGCACGCTGATCGCGACGCCGAAGGGCGAGGTCGCGGTGGAAACGCTGCAGGCCGGCGACCGGGTCATCACCCGCGACAACGGTATCCAGGTCGTGCGCTGGACCGGCAAGCGCGACATGACCGCAGCGGACCTTTCGGAGAACGGGGCCTTGCGGGCTGTGATGATCCGCCAGGGGGCCCTGGGCCACGGCCTGCCGGAGCGCGACATGGTCGTGTCGCCGCAGCACCGCGTCCTGATCGCGAACGACGAAACCATGCTCTATTTCGACGAGCGGGAGGTTCTGGTTGCGGCCAAGCACCTGGTCGGTCGACCCGGCGTGGAGCGGATGGAGGCGGTCGACGTCACCTATGTCCACATCATGTTCGACAACCATGAGGTCATCCTGTCGGACGGCGCGTGGACCGAAAGCTTCCAGCCGGGCGATCACTCGCTCAAGGGTCTGGGCCGCGCGCAGCGCGAGGAGATCTTTGCGATCTTCCCCGAGTTGCGGGTTCAGGAAGGGCGCGAGGATTACACCGCCGCCCGCCGGATGCTGAAACGTCAGGAAGCCGAACTGCTTCTGAGGTGACGGATTGACGGAGGCATCGCCCCGCGGGGCGACAGTCGATGCGACGGGGTGGGGAATTCTCTGCCCCGTTAGCGTTTGTGGCGGTTGGATTTTATGCTAACTGCCCAACAGGAAAATACGTACGGGGAACACAATGCGGCGTCTGCACTTCTACATCATGGGTCTGATCTCTCTGGCGTTCGGCGTCATCGGGATGGCCGAATACGTGATGGTCTCCTACGGGTTGCAGCTTGGCTGGCTCGACGGATACCCGGCCGATCAGTTGGAGTGGCTGGGCAGCCTTCCCAACTGGGTTCACGGGGTGTGGGGGGCACAGGCGACGCTGGCCCTGGTGGGAGCGCTTTGCCTGCTGGCGCATCTGCGGCCTGCGGTCTGGATGCTGTTCTTCTCGTTCCTGACGCTGGTCGTGCTGATCGTCTGGGCGGCCGCTGTTGCCACGCCGTCGATCCTGGCGCTGACCGGGGATGAGACGACGACCTGGATCATCATGGGTCTGACGGCCTTGCTCAGCCTGCTGATCTATCTTTATGCGCGGCAGGAAAAGCGGACCGGCGAAGTCCTCTGATCCGCTTTACCGTGCCGCGTCGCGCTGTTACCGAAGCCTGACCAAAAGACTAGGGGTTCGATGGCACCGCTTCTGCACGCCGAGGGACTCGTCCGCCATTTGGGCGGGCGCGACGTCGTCGACGACATTTCGCTTTCGGTTCCTGCGGGGCAGGTGACCTGCCTTCTGGGCCCTTCGGGTTGTGGCAAGTCGACGACGTTGCGCATCATCGCCGGCGTGGATCGGCAGGATGCGGGAATCGTGTCGCTGAATGGTGCGGTGGTGTCCGACGATCGGCGTCACGTGCCGGCCGAACGGCGCGGCATCGGCCTCATGTTCCAGGATTTCGCGCTGTTTCCGCATCTGACGGTCGCGCAGAACATCGGCTTTGGCCTTCCCAAAGGGGACGCTGCTGCGGCCCGGGTGCTGGATCTGCTGTCGCGGGTGGATCTTGCGGGGTACGGCGCGAAACATCCGCATGAGCTTTCGGGTGGGGAGCAGCAACGTGTGGCGCTGGCCCGCGCGCTGGCCCCCCGGCCCAAGATCATGCTGATGGATGAGCCGTTTTCCGGCCTCGACAACAGATTGCGCGACGAGATCCGCGACGCGACGCTGAGCGTTCTCAAGCAAGAGGGGACGGCCGTTCTGCTGGTCACGCATGAGCCGGACGAGGCGATGCGGATGGCCGATGAGATCGCGCTGATGCGTGACGGGCGGATCGTGCAACAGGCCGCGCCCTATAACATCTATAACGCGCCCGTTGACCGCGAAGCGGCGGCGTTCTTCAGTGATATCAATACGCTGCGTGGCGACGTTCATGGTGCGTTGACCGAAACGCCGTTCGGTCAGTTCCTTGCCCCCGGCCAGACGGAGGGCGCGCAAGTGGATATCGTGTTCCGTCCGCAGCATGTCCGCATCGATTTCGACCGCGCGGGGCATGGGCCGCGACCAACCGCCGCCGAAGGCACGCCGGCGCGGGGTACGGTTCTGCGCGCACGGTTCATGGGCAAGGAAAGTCTGGTCGAGTTCCTGATGGATGATGGGACGAGTCGCGTGACGGCGACGGTGCCCGCGGTTTTCCTGCCCAAGCCGGGAACGGTGCTGTGGTTGTCGATCCGGCGGGACAGGTGTTTCGTGTTTCCCTGCACGCCAACCTGACCGGCGAACAACGGACGTGCGAAAACCGCCCCGGGGCGCAGGGCGGTCTTCGCATTAGCCGAAAATCAGCGGATCAGCGACCCCAGACGCGGGTATTGCCGCAGTCGACATGGACGAAGTTCGACCCCGAATAGCGACCGACACCACCCGCGCCGCAGCTGGCCGCCGCGCGCGACACCTGGCTGACCGACCGGGACGACAAGCGCACATCGGCAGCCTGACCTTCGAGATGCAGCGAATATTTCGCCACGCCGGACGACCGGCGGCGCAGCATCGCGTTCGTTGCGGGCGAGCGGTAGCCCGACAGCAACAGGAACGGTTCGCGCGCATCGACCAGACGGTGCGTCGCGGCAATGATGTCGATGGTGCGATTGTCGATGGCCTTCGTTTCGTTGCGACGCCAGTCGCGGAAGAAGAAGTTCACCTCCGCCAGGGCTTCGCGGACGTAGTTGCCCTCGATCCAATAGACGGTTTCCATGCTCTCGCCGGTGCGAGCGTTGTGCATCTTGATGCGGCGAATATCACCACCGCCACGCAAGAAACCCGCTGCATTGGAATATGTAGGTGCTGCTGCGACTGCGGTGGCCGCGAAGGCCCCCAGAAGGCCGCGTCGCGTCATCGACGCCGAAGCGCCCTTGGTCATGTCTGTATTCACGTTATGCCCCAATTTGTTTGGACCGTCTTCGCGGCCTCAGTTGCCTCATCCCCATGTGACTTCAAATCTTTGTCACAAATGGGGCGATTCCCTAAGGATTGAATTCCTGATTTGCACCAATCAGCAAAATCTCGCGCATCGAACGAAAGTGATGGAACCGTGTCGGTTGTGTTGCACTCCGGTCTAAAGCCAGGACCTTTGCAAAACGTGAATGGACAGCGTGTTTTAACGCGGTAGCCTTGATGTGACTACCAATTTTCCGGATCTTCCCATGTTCTTGCGTCAGACGTCCTTCGCGCTTGCCGCGCTTTTTGTCTTGTCGGGGCCTGCGTTTACCGCGCCGTTGGTTACGCCCTTGCAACAGGCGGTCGCTCAGGCGGCGTCCGAGGATGAGGCGATCGCGGCTTTCTACCGGGCGCGCGATTTCGCGCCGGTCTGGATGGGCGAGGGAGCGGAGCATCGCCGTGCCGCGTTCCTTTGGGCGCTGGATCAGGCCGACGATCATGGGCTGCCGACCGCCCGCTACGATGCTGCGACGATCCGTGCCGATTTCGGGGCGGCGCGAACGGCGGCCACGCGCGGCGCTCTGGAAGTGGCGATGACCAAACGGTTCCTGCGATACGCGCAGGACGTCAGCTCGGGCATCCTCGATCCGCGCAAGGTCGACCGGACAATTGTCTTGGATGTCCCCAAGCGCGACTGGCTGGAGCAGATGACCGCCTTCACGGACGGCGACCCCTATGCCTTTGTGCAAGGTCTGTGGCCGACGTCGCCGAATTACACGCGCCTGCTGCGCGAAAAGCTGCGGCTGGAGGAGATGCAGCGGGCGGGCGGCTGGGGCGCGACCGTATCCGGTGGAACGCTGGTGCGCGGATCCGACGGAGAAGGCGTCGTCGATCTGCGCAATCGCTTGATTCGCATGGGCTATCTGCGCCGGTCTGCCGTATCCGCCTTTGACGCGGAGATGGAGGCGGCCGTGCGCGCCTTCCAGATCGACCATGGCCTGACCCCCGACGGCCAAGCGGGCGGCGCGACGATGACCGCGATCAACGTGTCGCTGGACGACCGGATGGGTCAGATCCTGGTGGGGCTGGAACGCCAGCGCTGGATGAACAAGCCGTTGGAGCCGCGCCACGTTCTGGTGAACCTGGCCGAGCAGCACGCCTATGTCTACGACGATGGCAAGGTAACGTTCGATACCGTGGTCGTGGTCGGGGCCGACACGCCCGACCGTCGCACACCGGAGTTCAGCGACACGATGACCCACATGGTCATCAACCCGTATTGGCACGTCCCCCGGTCGATCACGGTCAACGAATACCTGCCCGCCCTGCGCCGGGGCGGCGCGCGGCATCTGGAAGTCTATTCGCGCAACGGCCGGGTGAACCGCAACCGCATCAACTTCGCCAATTACACTGCGCGTAACTTCCCGTTCTCGCTCAAGCAGCCGCCGGGCCCGCGCAACGCGCTTGGGCGGGTGAAGTTCATGTTCCCGAACCAATACAACATCTATCTGCACGACACGCCCAGCCGGAACCTGTTTGCCCGCGACCTGCGCACGTTCAGCCACGGCTGCGTCCGCGTGGGCAAACCTTTGGAACTGGCCTATCATCTGCTGGCACCGCAATCCGACGACCCCAAAGGTCTGTTTACCGGGTATCTGCGCACGGGTCGCGAAAGTCGCGTGAACCTGGAGCAGCCGATCGGCGTGCATATCGTCTATTGGTCCGCCTGGGTCACGCCGACCGGGCGTGTCAATTATCGCGGTGATCCATACGGGCGGGACGTGAAAGTCTTGCGCGCGTTGCAGGATGCCGGGGTGGAATTGGACGCGTCGCGCAGTTAGATCGCCTGCGGAGGCGTCACGCCTTCGGAGGACCGGTATGTTCACGCTCGATCAGATCGCCGCAACGCTGGGCCGTCCCGTGCAAGGGGACGGGTCACTGACGTTCGATCGCGCGTCGGAGCCGGGGAGCGCGGGGCCAAATGACCTGGCCCTTGCTATGTCGCCGGCCTACGGCGATGCGCTGAGAACCGGGAAGGCGCGTGCCGCGATCCTTTGGGATGGGGCCGATTGGGAGTCCTTCGGTTTGTCGGGGGCCATCACCGTGCCGCGTGCGCGCCTGGCGATGGCCGCGATCACGGCGGCGTTGGACGACGGCCCGGACATGAATGTCGGCATCCATCCCACCGTCATCATCGGCGACGGTGCGGACATCGCCGAAGGGGTCAGCATCGGGCCCTATGCCGTGATCGGTGCCAATGTCGTCGTCGGGCGCGGGGCGCGCATTGCGGCGCATGTGACCATCGGGCGGCAGACCCGGCTGGGTGAAGACGCGCTGGTCCTGCAGGGCGTGCGCATCGGAAGCCACGTGCACATCGGCGACCGGTTCGTCGCCCAACCCGGTGCGATCATCGGGGCCGACGGCTTCAGCTTTACCACCGAATTCGAGAACGGCGTGGAGCGGTCGCGCAAGACGCTGGGCGATCAGGGCGACCCCGTGCGCCAGCCCTGGGGTCGTATCCACTCGCTCGGCTCCGTCCGCATCGGCGATGATGTGGAGGTTGGGGCGAACACCACCATCGACAAGGGCACCATCGCGGACACGGTGATCGGGCGCGGCACGAAGATCGATAACCTCGTGCATATCGGCCATAACAACCGCATTGGCGAAGACTGTCTGATCTGCGGGCAGGTCGGGCTGGCCGGCGGGTCGACCGTCGGTCACCAGGTCGTGCTGGGCGGCCAAGTCGGCGTCAGCGACAACATCACCATCGGCGATCACGTCGTCGCGGGCGGGGCCACCAAGATCTTCACGCGGGTCCGCGCGGGCGAGGTCATTCTGGGCAACCCGGCGGTGAAGATGGAGACCGCACTGGCGATGCAGCGCGCGACCCGTCGTCTACCCCGCGCGCTGGAGGCATTGTCGGAGCTTCGCAAGACCGTCACGGGAAAGGGCCAGGGCACGCGCGATGACGGCTGACATCAGAACACGGATCCACGAAATCGTGGCGGAACAGGCGATGATCGACGTCGCGGACGTGACCGACGCGTCGGTGCCCGCCGATCTGGGTGTGGATTCCATGGGTCTGGTCGAAGCGATTTTCGCAATCGAGGAAGCCTTTGATATCCACGTCCCATTCAACGCCAATGCCCCCGACGCGCGCAACTTCGACTATTCGACCGTCGGCAGCATCGTCGCGGCGGTGGAACGCCTGGTGGCCGAGCAACGCGGGTGAGCCGCCGCGTCGTCATCACCGGGGCGGGCACGATCAACGCCCTCGGCTCTGATGTGCCCGCCACCTTGGCCGCGATGCGCGAAGGCCGATCGGCGATCGGCGATCTGGATATCCGCGACGTCGACCGGCTGACCATCAGGATCGGCGCGCAGGTCAAGGACTACGACGAAGGCGCGCATTTCAACCGCCAGCAGATCGCGCTTTATGACCGTTACACCCAGTTCGCCCTGCTGGCCGCGGGGCAGGCGCTGGCGCAGGCGGGTCTGACGTTTCAGGGGGAACTGGCGGCCCGGTCCGGTGTGATCCTGGGCACGTCCGGTGGCGGGCTGAACACGCAGGACGAGAATTACCGCGCCGTCTATGAAGGTGGAAAGAACCGGGTCCACCCCTTTGTCGTTCCCAAGCTGATGAACAACGCGGCCGCCGCGCATTTGAGCATGGAGTACAACCTCAAGGGTCCGTCTTTCACTGTCGCCACCGCCTGTGCGTCTTCCAATCACGCCATCGGGCAGGCGTTCCATTTCGTCAAATCCGGGATGGCCGACGTCATGGTGACAGGCGGGGCCGAGGCGATGCTGTGTTTTGGCGGGGTGAAGGCGTGGGAGGGGCTGCGCGTGATGTCGCGCGACACCTGCCGCCCGTTCTGCGCCACCCGGTCGGGCATGGTGCAGGGCGAGGGGGCCGGCATTTTCGTGTTGGAGGAATACGAGCATGCCCGCGCGCGCGGGGCCGACATCCTGGCCGAAGTGGCCGGGGCGGCGATGACGTCCGACGCGTCGGACATCGTGATGCCGTCACGGCAGGGTGCCGAACGCGCCATGGCGGGGGCCCTGGAGCAGGCGGGTCTGAACACCGGCGACATCGGATACATCAATGCGCACGGAACCGGCACGGCGGCCAACGACAAGATCGAAAGCGCGGCCGTCGCCCATGTGTTCGGTGCGGATGCGGACCGATTGGCGATCAGTTCCACCAAGTCGATGCACGGACATTGCATCGGCGCGACAGGGGCCATTGAGCTTCTGGCCTGCATCATGGCGCTGCGGGACGGGGTGATCGCGCCGACCGCCAACTGGCAAGAGCCGGACCCGGAATGTGCGTTGGACATCGTGCCGAACGTGGCGCGGGACGCGACGGTCACGGCCTGCCTGTCGAACGCCTTTGCCTTCGGTGGCATGAATGCCGTTCTGGCGTTGAAGGCTGTCTGAAACGACGAAGGGCGGCCCGGTGGACCGCCCCCCATTTTGTCCGCTTGGCGCGGATCACTCGGCGTTGTCGACCTCGACGGCGGCAAGACCGGCGGTAAAGCCCGACAGCGACATCGTCAGTTCCGCCCGCTGATCGGGGGCAAGTGCGGGCACGACGACCAGCGTGGCCGTGTTGCCCGCCCGGAACGCGGCGACGTCCGCGGCGCTGAAGCCCATGCGGGAATAGCAGCCCGTCGCGTCGCAGAAGCTGTAGGGATAGCGGCGGGGCTGACCGCCGTCGATCGTCATCGTGACCTGTGCGGTCAAGAGGGTTTGCAGCGGAGTGAGGATGGTCGCGCCCGCGACGATGTCGCCACCATCGGGCAGATCGAAGAAGTTGACGTCAGCCGTCGGATTGCCCTGCTGATCGGCCAGCCGCTGATACAGCTGACATGGGTCTTCCTGACCCTCCGGGGCCTCCAGGCAGCGGACTTCCCAGTCGCCATGTTCCTCGCGCACATAGATCTGCGGCCCGCCGCCCAGGGCTTCGCCGATGTTGGTGCCGGTCGCCAGATCGCCACCTGGCGCGGCGGGAACCGGTGTGGGGGCAGGTGTCGTCGTGGCGTCAGGGGTTTGGGCGGGTGCCGTTTCGGTCGTGTCGGCGGGCGCGGCCTCGGGGGTGGCGGCGTCCTGCGCGGCGGCGGACAAAGCCGCGCCGAGCGACAGGACGATGGCCAGGGCCGTGCCGGAACGAAGGGGGGAAAGTGTCACGATAAACGCTCCTCAGAAAGTCATCTTTCCGGGGGTCTAGCACGGGCGAATGGCAAGGTGCAGGGGGGCTGGAGCGAGATTTCGCCGGGCGCGTTCGGCGGCGTTCAGACGGCGATAGATCGGCACCCCGGAACAAGAAAAAGGGCCCGTGAGAAGGCCCCTTTTCAGGTCTTTTTTTCTCTCCCCGTCGGACTGGCCGACTTGATGTCGAAACACTAGGCAGCGATGCCCAATCCGTCAATACGTTATGTCAGGGAAGAGGCGGGGCGCTGGTCGTGTCGACCCGGCCTGTCGAGCGACGAAAAAAGCCGCGCGGAGGGAGAGACCGCGCGGCCAGTCGACAGGGAGAGAGGGATCGCAGACTGTGCGACGGCCCTCCCTGCTGTTATGGCCATGCAAGGTTAATAACGGGTGAAGATGATGACGGATCAGGTGGTGACGATTTTCGCGGGCGGCGGCGGCGATGCGTATGCGGACGCGCAGGGGCTGCGCCTCGATTATGCCAACCGCCACGGTCTGATCGCGGGGGCGACGGGCACCGGTAAGACCGTGACCCTGCAGATCCTGGCGCAGGGCTTTTCAGACGCGGGCGTGCCGGTCTTCCTGTCTGACGTCAAAGGCGACCTGTCCGGTCTGGCCAAGCCGGGGTCGACCGATCACAAACTGCACGGGCCGTTCACCGAACGGGCGGCGACGATCGGATTGGACCTGACCTATGCCGCCGCCCCCGTCACCTTCTGGGACCTGTGGGGGCAAGCGGGGCATCCGGTGCGGACCACCGTGTCCGAGATGGGACCGCTGCTGCTGTCGCGGTTGCTGGAGCTGACCGACGCGCAGGAAGGCGTCCTCAATATCGCATTCCGCGTCGCGGACGAAGACGGGCTGGCGCTTCTGGATCTCAAGGATCTGCAAGCACTGCTGGTCTGGGTGGCCGAGAACCGCAAGTCGCTGTCCAGCCGCTATGGCAATGTGTCCAGTGCGTCGGTGGGCGCGATCCAGCGCAGCCTGCTGACGCTGGAGACGCAGGGCGGCGCGAACCTGTTCGGAGAGCCGGCGCTGGACCTGGCCGACCTGATGCGGCTGGCCGGGGATGGGCGTGGCATGGTCAACGTGCTGGCCGCCGACAAACTGATGGCGTCGCCCCGCCTTTATGCGACGTTCCTGATGTGGCTGCTGTCGGAATTGTTCGAGCAATTGCCCGAGGTGGGCGACCCGGACAAGCCGCAGCTCGTCTTCTTTTTCGACGAGGCGCATCTGCTGTTCGACGATGCGCCCAAGGCCCTGATCGACAAGGTGGAGCAGGTGGCCCGCCTGATCCGGTCCAAGGGCGTCGGCGTGTATTTCGTGACGCAGAACCCCGAGGACATCCCCGAGGATATTCTGGGCCAATTGGGCAACCGGGTGCAGCACGCCCTGCGCGCGTTCACCGCCAAGGACCGCAAGGCCCTGCAACAGGCGGCGCAGAACTACCGCGAAAATCCGGCCTTCGACATCGAGGACGCCATCCGGGAGGTCGGCGTGGGCGAGGCGGTGACGTCCTTTCTGGAGCGCAAGGGCATCCCCGGCATGGCGCAGCGCACGTTGATCCGACCGCCCAGTTCGCAACTGGGGCCGATCACCGGCGCGGAGCGTGCCGACGTGATCCGCGCATCGGATCTGGCCGGGAAATACGAGGCGCAGGTGGACCGGCAAAGCGCCTTCGAAATCCTGACCAAGCGGGCGGCAGACGCGGCGCAGGCGGCAGAGAAGGCGGAGGCCGAAGAGCAAGAGGCCGAGGCCGCGACGCGGGAGTACAAGGCGGGACGCCGGTATTCAGGCAAGACGGTCAGCCGCTCGACCTCCAAACCCAGAAGCCGGCGCGGCGACAGCGTGGGCGAGGCCTTTGCCAAATCCTTCGCGCGGTCGCTGGGAACGCGGGCGGGTCGCAGCATCGTGCGCGGCGTGCTTGGCGGTTTGTTCCGGGGACGGTGACGTGATTCTGCGCCCTCCGCGCCCTATGGATGCGATGGAGATCACGGCGATCCATGCCGAAGGACTGGCGACGGGCCACGCGTCGTTTCGGGCCGAGCCAATCGGGTGGAAGGATTTCCATGACGGGCATCCATTGGCGTTGGTGGCGGAAGATCGGGGGATCGTGGTTGGATGGGCCGCATTGGCCCCGACGTCTCCGCGCGACACCTATGCAGGGGTCGGCGAGGTCAGCACCTATGTCGGCGCACAGGCCGTGGGGCGGGGTCTGGGCCGGAGCCTTCTGTCCCGGTTGATCACGGACAGCGAAGCGCAGGGGTGGTGGACCTTGGTGGCACAGATATTTCCGGAAAACCGGGCCAGTATCGCACTGCACCGGGCATGCGGGTTCGACATCGTGGGCACGCGGGCGCGTCTGGGCCGGATGACGCACGGGCCGATGACCGGCCAGTGGCGAGATGTGACGATGATGGAGCGGCGCAGCGCGGTGGCGGGACGGTGAGCGGGGCGATCTGGTCGACGTCGCGTGTTCGTCTGATCTGTCCGGCCGGGATGATTCCTGCGGTCGCATCTTCTAGGGTCGCATCGCCGCTGCATCCGGCCAGTCAATTATCCGCAGAACAGACCGTCATTCCCACTCGATCGTGCCCGGCGGCTTCGACGTGATGTCGTAGGTCACGCGGTTGATGCCCGGGACCTCGTTTATGATGCGGGTCGCGGTTTCGCCCAGGAAGTCATGGGTGAAGGGGAAATAGTCGGCCGTCATACCATCGACGGAGGTCACGGCGCGCAGGGCACAGGCGAAATCATAGGTGCGCCCGTCGCCCATGACGCCGACCGTTCGGACGGGAAGGATCGCGACGAAGGCCTGCCAGATGTCGTCGTAAAGGCCATGGCGCCGGATCTGATCGATATAGACGGCATCAGCCTTGCGCAGAATTGCCAGCTTTTCGCGCGTGATCTCGCCCGGGCAGCGGATGGCGAGGCCGGGGCCGGGGAAGGGGTGGCGGCCGATGAAGCTGGGCGGCAGACCGAGTTCGCGCCCCAATGCCCGAACCTCGTCCTTGAACAGCTCGCGCAGCGGTTCGACCAGTTTCAGACCCATCTTCTCGGGCAGGCCGCCGACATTGTGGTGCGACTTGATCGTGACCGACGGCCCGCCGGAGAAGGAAACGGATTCGATGACGTCGGGATAGAGCGTCCCCTGCGCCAAGAATTTGGCGTCGCCGACGGCCGTGGCGTGTTTCTGGAACACGTCGATGAAGAGCCGTCCGATGATCTTGCGCTTGGTTTCGGGGTCGGAGACGCCGTCGAGTTCGCCCAAGAACAGCTCCTGCTCATCGGCGTGGATCAGGGGCATGTTGTAGTTGTCGCGGAACATGGTGACGACCTCTTCGGCCTCCCCCTGTCGCAAGAGGCCGTGGTCGACGAAGACGCAGGTGAGCTGATCGCCGATCGCCTCGTGGATCAGGACGGCGGCAACGGAGCTGTCGACGCCGCCGGAGAGGCCACAGATGACTTTGGCGTCGCCGACCTGATCGCGGATCGCGGCGATCGCCTGTTCGCGGTAGCCGGCCATGGTCCAGTCGCCGGTGAAGCCGGCCAGACGGACGAAGTTTTCGTAGAGTTTGGCGCCCTTGGGCGTGTGGTGCACCTCGGGGTGGAACTGCATGCCATAGAAGTGGCGTTCGGCGTCTGCGACGACGGCAAAGGGTGCGCCGGGCGACGTGGCATAGACCTCGAACCCGTCGGCCAGGCGCGAGACGTGATCGCCGTGGGACATCCAGACCTGTTCGCGGCCCGTCGCCTCCAACCCGTCGAACCAGCCCTGAAGAAGGTCCAGCGGCTGGGACGGGGTGACGTAGGCGCGACCGAATTCGGCGGTACCCTCGCCGCGCGTCACCTGTCCGCCCAGCATCTGCATCATCACCTGCTGGCCATAGCAGATGCCAAGGACCGGCACGCCCAGATCGAAGATCTCGGCCGGTGGACGGGGTGAATTCGCGTCGGGAACGGAGGCGGGACCGCCCGACAGGATCACGGCCTTCGGCGCGTAATCTGACAGGAATTGGGGCGTCACGTTCTGGAACGGGTGGATTTCGCAGTAGACGTTCAATTCCCGCAGGCGGCGCGCGATAAGCTGCGTCACCTGGGATCCGAAGTCGACGATGAGAAGGCGCTGATGATCGGGCATATCCATGCCCCGCCGCTTACGCCGCAGCGGTGCGCGGGGCAAGTCGTGCGCCGCACCGCCGATGTCGCTTTCGTCCATGGGGGGTGCGCAAACGGTCGGCGGGCGGGGCTGGGTGCAGGGTATTGCCAAAGACAGCGCGACATTCGGGGGAACGCACATGGCGGACGGGACAGCGACACGGGGACGACGCGGCGGCGGCGGCGCGGCCCGGCGGGCCGAACGGACCAGCACCAAAGTCGATCAGGCCGGGACCATCACGCGCAACATCCCGAATTACGAAGTGCTCGACGAAGCGGCGCTGACGATCATCGAGACCAACGCGGACATCGTGCTGGAAGAGATTGGCGTCGCCTTTCCCGAAAACGAGGCCGCGCTGGAGTTGTGGCGCGCCGCGGGTGCAGAGATTCGCGGAGACCGGGTCCATATCCCCAAGGGTCTGGCGCGCGAGTTGTGCAAGACCGCCCCCGAATCCTTTACCCAGGTGGCCCGCAACCCCGCGCGCAACGTGACGATCGGCGGTCGCGATCTGGTGCTGGCCCCGGTCTATGGCCCGCCCTTCGTGCGCGACGCCGAAGGGCGCCGCTATGCCACGATGGCCGACTTCGAGAAATTCGTGAAGCTGGGCCATATGTCGAAATGGTTGCACCATTCGGGCGGCACCGTGTGCGAGCCGACGGATGTGGCGGTCAACAAGCGGCACTATGACATGCTGTTGGCGCATATGACGTTGACCGACAAACCGTTCATGGGATCGGTGACGGAGCCGAGCCGCGCGCAGGATTCGGTCGAGATGTGCGACATCCTGTTCGACGACGGCGACGGCACGGGCCTGAACGGGCGCACCGCGATGATCAGCCTGATCAACATCAACTCTCCGCTGACGTTCGATTCGATCATGATGGGCGCGCTGGAGGTCTATGCGCGGGCGAATCAGGCCTGCATCATCTCGCCATTCATCGTGGGCGGGGCGATGGCGCCGGTTTCGGTGATGGGCACTTTGACGCAGGTGATGGCCGAGGTGATGGCGGGCGTCGCGTATTCGCAGCTGGTCAAGCCCGGCGCGCCGGCCGTGTTCGGGGCCTTCGTGACGTCGATCGACATGAATTCCGGGGCCCCCACCTTCGGCACGCCCGAGGCGGCGCAGATCACCTATGGTGCAGGGCAATTGGCCCGGCGGCTGAACCTGCCGTTCCGCAGCGCGGGGTCGTTCAACGGCTCGAAATTGCCCGATGCGCAGGCCGCCTACGAGACGGCAAATTCGCTGAACGCGGGGCTGCTGGCGGGTGTAAATTTCATGCTGCATTCCTGCGGCTGGCTGGAAGGGGGCTTGGTTGCGGATTTCGAGAAATTCGTGATGGACGCCGATCAGCTGGGCATTCTGCACAAGATGGCCAAGGGCATCGCCGTCGATCCGGAGTCGCAGGCGATGGACGCGCTGCGCGAAGTGGGTCCGGGCGGGCATTTCCTTGGATGTGCGCATACGCAGGCGAACTTCAAGACGGCGTTCTGGAAGTCCGATCTGCTGGATTATAAACCCTTCGAGACCTGGGCGGACGAAGGGTCGCGTGATACGCGGGCGCTTGCGGCGGCGCGGGTCGACAAGCTGCTGGGCGATTATGTCGAGCCGGTGTTGGACCCCGCAAAACGCGCGGCCCTGCTGGAATATGTGGCGCAAAAGAAGGCGTCGATGCCCGACGCCTTCATGTAAGGAAACGCGTCCGGGCGATTACGTCGCGGCCCGTCGAAATGCATGCGCCTCGGCCATCAGCGCGACAAGGATGTCGACGTGCCGGGGATAGCTGTAGTTCTTGTCAACGCTGAGGCGTCGGTCTTCGAGCGCCGCCTCGATCGGCAGCAGCTTCTCCAGAGCCGCCTTGGGCGAGGCGGGAATCGCGACGCGCAGCATGCGGCGCAGATCCCGACGCCTGCGGTAAAGCGAGGTCCCGTTCGCCGCCGCTTCCACAAGCAAGCGGGGGCGGCGCATCTGGTCGAGTTCGGCGGAAATCTTGCACATCTTCGGACGTTCCTTGGCTGATGGATCTGTGCCGATCATGGCCTCGTCGCGACCTGTGTTGCGCAATTGGGGGGTGGGCCGTTCGCTGTCTTGCGGTCGTTTACACTTTGGAAACATTTGGCGCGGAAACCGGCCCAATTAACGACTTGGTAACCAATCCAAGCGAGGTCTGACTGCGTTTTCCACAGGACCCGCTTCGGAGTTTTCGATGCACTCGACGACCAATCAGAACGCCACCGCACCGTTGCCCGAATGGGTCCCGGCCTCGACGCGGGCATACCTTGCCCACGCCGTTCAAGGGCGCGCCCTGCGCGATGTCGCCCAGGCGAGCGGGTGTGCCGCGTCGACGGTTCTTCGGCAGATCCGAAAGGTCGAACAACGGCGCGACGATCCGCTTGTGGATGACATGATCGAGCGGCTTTCCGAAGTCGCGACAACAGGCATTGATCAAACTGACCCGAAGGATGGCCCCTCCATGTCCGCTCTCCCAGCACGTGACTCACTGATTAACGACGAGCAGCTCAACCACGAGGCTAAGCGCGTTCTGCGCCGGCTCTGCGAAACGGATGCCTTTCTGGCCGTTGGGCAGGGCATGCCGCAGGCCGTGGTGTTGCGCGACACTGGCGACACGCCGACGCGAACGGCGACGGTGCCCAAAGCGGTCGCGCAGGCCTTCGTCCTGAAGGATTGGGTGTCGTGCTTCAAGTCCGGCAAGATCACCCGGTACCGCATCACCGACGCCGGGCGCGCGGCGCTCAAGCGGTTGCTGAACGAAACGCTGGCCGCGCGGCAGGAGGCGCGGGGCATGGCCGAGGCGGCAAGCCCGTTCCTGACCCAGCACATGGAAATGGGCGAGCGGGTCGGGTCTTCGGGCGAGACGTTGCGCGTGAATTTGACCGAGTCGCCGTTGGGCGGTCTGGCCCGCAAGAAGGACCGCGACGGCAAACCGTTCCTTGCGATGGATCTGGTCATTGCCGGCGAACGTCTGCGCGCCGATTTCGAGGCGGCACAGATGGGTCCGCGCGTCGGTCAGAATTGGGAGCGGTTCCTGACGCCCGGCGATCGCGGCCAGATGCGGCCCGGTGACCCCATGGGCGGGCCGGAGGATGCCCGCGCGCGGGTCAGCGGGGCGTTGCGTGCGCTTGGGCCCGGCCTTGCGGACGTGGTTTTGCGCGTTTGCTGTTTTCTGGAGGGGTTGGAGACGACCGAAAAACGGCTTGGCTGGGCCGCGCGGTCCGGCAAGATCGTCCTGCGGATCGCGTTGCAGCGGCTATCGGCCCATTACGACGGGCTGCACCGCTAGGACGCTGTATCTGTCGAACCGAAAAACGCCGCCCCATGGGGCGGCGTTCTACGTCTGGTATTGCCGTCAGCGTTTTTCGACGGGAACGTAGTCGCGCTGCGTCTCGCCGGTATAAAGCTGCCGGGGTCGCCCGATCTTGAGCGCCGGATCGGACAGCTGTTCCTTCCATTGCGAAATCCACCCCACGGTGCGCGAAAGCGCAAAGATGGGCGTAAACATCGACGTCGGGAACCCCATCGCCTCCAGAATGATGCCGGAATAGAAATCGACGTTCGGAAACAGCTTCTTCTCGGCGAAATACGGATCTTCCAGCGCCTGACGCTCAAGTTCCTTGGCGACCTGAAGGATCGGATTGTTTTCCACGCCCATCAGTTCCAGCACCTCGTCGGCGCTTTCCTTCATCACCGTCGCGCGCGGATCGAAGTTCTTGTAGACGCGATGGCCGAAGCCCATCAGGCGATAGCTGTCGTTCTTGTCCTTGGCGCGGGCGATGAACTCGGGAATGCGATCGACGGTGCCGATCTCTTTGAGCATTTCCAGGCAGGCCTGATTGGCGCCGCCGTGTGCGGGGCCCCAAAGACACGCGATGCCGGCCGCGATACAGGCGAACGGGTTCGCGCCCGACGAAGACGCCAGCCGCACGGTAGAGGTCGAGGCGTTCTGCTCGTGGTCCGCGTGCAGCGTGAAGATGCGGTCCATCGCCCGCGCAAGGATCGGATCGACGACATATTCCTGCGCCGGCACCGAGAAGCACATGTGCAGAAAGTTGGACGCATAATCGAGATCGTTGCGCGGATACACGAAGGGCTGTCCGATGGAATACTTGTAGGCCATCGCCGCGATCGTGGGCACCTTGGCGATCAGGCGGAAGGTCGCGACCTCCCGCTGCCATTCGTCGTGGATGTCCGTGCTGTCGTGGTAGAAGGCTGACATTGCGCCGACGACGCCGACCATCGTCGCCATCGGATGCGCGTCGCGGCGGAACCCACGGAAGAAATTGTGCATTTGTTCGTGGATCATGGTGTGGTTGGTCACCGTGGTCTCGAACTCTTCCAGCTGCGCGGCGGAGGGCAGGTTGCCGTAGAGCAGCAGGTAGCAAACCTCCAGATAATGCGATTCCTCAGCCAGCTGACCGATGGGATAGCCGCGGTGCAGCAAGACACCTTCGTCGCCGTCGATGAAGGTGATCGCGCTTTCGCAGGCGGCGGTGGAGGTGAAGCCTGGATCGTAGGTGAAAACCCCCGACTTGCCATAGAGCTTGCCGATGTCGACAACGTCGGGACCGACGGTCGGCGTATAGATAGGAAGGTCGAAATCCTGGCCGCCGATCGTCAGTTTCGCGGTTTTCGAAGTGTCAGCCATGTGCGTCCTTTCAAAGTGTCGCGACATGAAGAACATGCCGCAACCGGTTGTTTCGCCCGACTATTCATCGTGCAAGGCGCATTGTTAACCGCGCCCGGATCAGGTCTGTTCAGCTTTCGGAGTTTGCGGCGTCTTGCAGCCGCGCAAGGGTTTCATCCCGCCCGAGAACCAACATCATGTCGAAAACGCTGGGTGTGGCGGTGCGACCTGCCAGCGCCGCGCGCAGCGGCGCGGCCAGCTTGCCCAGACCCAGCCCCTTGGACTGCGCCAGATCACCCACGACACCTTCCAGCGCATCGCGGCTCCAGCTAGCATTCTGCAGGTGCGGCGTCAATTCGCGCAGTATGCCACGGGATACCGTATCGAGAGCTTTTGCGGACTTGTCGTCCTGCGTAATCGGGCGAGAGGTCAGTGCGAAATGCGCCCGATCCAGCAGTTGCGGCAGCGTCCGGCTGGCATCCTTGACGATCGCGATTGCGGGCCGCAGCCGGGTGGCGTCGATCGGGGCGCGGCCGGCCCGGTCGCTCCAATCGTGTAGGGCGGACAGGATGTCGTCGTCGGACATCGTGCTTAGATGCTGCCCGGAAAGGTTCTCCAATTTCTTGAGGTCCAGACGTGCGGGGGCCCGGCCGATCCCCCCAAGGTCGAACCACTCAATCGCTTGCGCATCGGTGAAGAATTCGTCGTCGCCGTGGGACCAGCCAAGGCGAGCCAGGTAGTTGCGCAAAGCCCGTGCCGGGAACCCCATTTCGGCGTATTCCTCCACGCCGGTGGCGCCGTGGCGCTTGGAAAGTTTCTTGCCATCCGCCCCGTGGATCAGCGGGATATGCGCCCAGACCGGCTGCGCCCAGTCCATCGCATCAAAGATCTGCGCCTGACGCGCGGCATTGTTCAGATGGTCGTCCCCGCGGATGACATGGGTGATGCCCATATCGTGATCGTCCACCACCACGGCCAGCATGTAAGTCGGCGTTCCATCGGACCGCAGCAGCACCATGTCGTCCAGCTGATCGTTGCGAAACGTAACGTCGCCCTGCACTGCATCGCGGATCACGGTCGTGCCGTCGCGCGGCGCGCGCAGGCGGATGACGGCTGGCGCGTCGGGATGGTCGATGGCGGGGACATCGCGCCAGGGCGACTGGAACAGGGTCGACCGGCCGGCGGCGCGCGCCTCTTCGCGGAACGCTTCGATCTCCTCTTGGGTCGAGAAGCATTTGTACGCACTGCCCTCCGCCAACATCTGATGGGCGACCTGCGCATGTCGGTCGGCGCGGTCGGCCTGGCTGACGATGTCGCCATCATGGTCCAACCCCAGCCAGGTCAGGCCGTTCAGAATGGTCTGCGTCGCTTGCTCGGTCGATCGCGCCCTGTCCGTGTCTTCGATCCGCAACAGGAATTGCCCACCGTGGCGACGGGCGAACAGCCAGTTGAACAGCGCCGTACGGGCCGTGCCGATGTGCATCGTTCCGGTGGGGGACGGCGCGATCCGGGTCACGACGGGGGGCGCGGGGGCGGCGGCTGACATTGGTATTCCTTGGCTTGACGGCAATCGGACGGCGCTTGGTTAACGAATTGTAAACCACACGGCGCGCATCATCGCAGGGTTGATATTCAGCCCAGAGGGGGAGGGCAAGGATGCACCGGACCGACGCTGCTTTGCACGCGCCGCCCGCCCTCTGGGTGCGGGCGGTCGAGGCGTGTCAGGCGTTGCGCGGTCATCGCCTGCCTTGGCTGGCCGTCGCTTTGGGAACCGGAGTCGGCGGATACTTCGCCCTGCCGGTGGAGCCGGGGCCGATGGTGCAGCTTGCCTGGGCTTGGTTCGGGTTGATGTTCGGGTGGCTGGCGTGGCGACTGCGCGCTTCGGTGGGGTTCGTGTTCCTGATGATCTGTGTCGCGATCTTGGGCGGCGCGGTCGCGCAGATAAGGACGCAGATCGTGGCCGGACCGGTTCTCGACTTTCGCTACTACGGCGCGGTCGAAGGGCGGATCGTCGCGCTGGACCGGTCGTCGTCCGGGGCGATGCGGGTGACGCTGGACAGGGTGCGGTTGGACCGCATGGCACCCGACCGAACGCCGCGGCGCGTCCGCCTGTCGTTGCAGGGCGAGGTCGCGACGGACGCGGCGGTGCCGGGCGCGCGGATCATGACGACCGCGCATCTGCTGGCCCCGTCCGGCCCGACGGAGCCTGGCGGCTTCGATTTCCAGCGTCATGCGTGGTACCTGAGCTTGGGCGCGGTCGGGTACACCCGCGTGCCGGTCTTGCGCGCAGGGCCGGACCCGGGCGGTCTTGGCCCGGCCATCGCACAGGCACGGGGCGCGGTCGCGTCCGCCTTCCGCACGCGGATGCCGGGGCAAGTTGGCGAAGTCGCCGCCGCAATCACGACCGGGGATCGGTCCGGATTGTCGACGGATGTGACGACGGCCCTGCGCGCATCGAACCTGGCGCATCTGCTGGCAATTTCTGGCCTTCACATGGGGCTGTTGGTCGGCTTCGTCTTCTGGTTGGTGCGCGGCGGGCTTGCTTTGATCCCTTCAATCGCGCTGCACCATCCGACCCGCATCTGGGCGGCGCTTGCCGCCTTTCCGTTCGCGACGGCTTATCTGTTGCTGTCGGGCGGCAGCATCGCGACGCAACGGGCTTTCATCATGGCGGCCGTGATGTTGGGCGCGATTGTGTTGGGCCGGCGCGCCCTGTCGATGCGGTCGATCGCCATTGCCGCGATCATCGTGCTGCTCTGGCATCCCGAAAGCCTTATGGGGCCGGGGTTTCAGATGTCGTTCGCCGCGACCGGCGCGCTGATCCTCGTGTTCGTCGGCTTGTCACGGTTGGAGCGGCCGAACATCCTGCGTGGTTGGCGCGGGGGTGTCGTGTCGTTGCTGCTGTCGTCCGTTGTGGCCGGGGCAGCCACGGGCCCGATTGCGGCGCTACACTTTAACCGGATCGGCCACTACGGCGTGCTGGCCAACATGCTGGCTGTACCGATGATGGGGATGGCGGTCATGCCGCTTCTGTTCGTGGGCCTGATGCTCATTCCGCTGGGTCTGGATGCGATGCCGTTGTGGGTCGCCGGATGGGGCATACGCTGGATCCTGGAGGTGGCGGACCGGGTGGCGGACCTGCCCGGCGCGGTCAGTATGGTTCCGGCCCCGATCTGGCAGGTGCTTCCGATTTTGGGGGCCGGCATGGCGGTCGTGGCGGCAGCGCGAAGTCATATGGCGCGCGGTGTCGGTGTCGTCCTGATGGCCGTCGCGGCAAGCCTTTGGGCACAAAGCCCGCGTCCCGATGTTCTTATCTCCGACGATGCCCGGCTGATCGGGCTTCGCACGGACGACGGCCGCTGGCTCAGCCGCGAAAGCGGGGTGAGCTTCGTCGCCGGTATCTGGCTGGAAAACGACGGCGACGCCGCGACGCAGGAACAGGCGGCGGCGCGCCCCTATCCCCCCGACCTGCCGATCCGCATCCACCACGCGCCGACGAAGACTGCATTGCCGGCGGCGGTGCAGGACTGCGCGGGCGCGCCCGGATGGCTTGTGGTGGCGGTGCAGCCGGAGGTCGTGCCAAAGGGATGCCGCGTCATCGGGCCCGCCACGTTAGAGCGCACCGGCTCCATCGCGCTCTACTTCGAGGGCGAGGATATCACGATGCAGACGGCGACGCGGGTCCAGGGCGTGCGGCCCTGGTCCCGCGCCAGCCGTCAGGATCAGTAGCTGCGGATCAGACCGACCAGACGGCCCTGAACCTGAACCTGATCGTCGCGCAGCAGACGCGTCTCATAGGCTTGGTTCGCCGCTTCCAGCGCGATCATTCCGTTCGTCTTGCGATACCGCTTCAGCGTCGCTTCGTGCCCTTCGACCAACGCGACGACGATCTCGCCGTTGTCGGCAGTGGTTTGTTCGCGGATCACGACGATGTCACCGTCGTTGATGCCCGCATCGATCATCGAGTCGCCGTGAACCTCCAGCGCGTAATGCTCTCCGCCCCGGTCCAGCATCTGGCCGGGGACGGCGACATGATGGGACACTTCGCTGATCGCCTCGATCGGTACACCGGCGGCGATGCGGCCCATCACGGGCAGGTCCTGGGAATACGTCTCGACCCGCATCGCGCGGGCGGGGGCCGGCGCGGGTGCTGCAGCCGATCCTTCGATCACTTGCGGCACGAAGGTCGATCCCGCCGCCAGATCTTCGGGCAGGCGCGTGATCTCGATTGCACGGGCGCGGTGCGCAAGGCGGCGGATGAAACCGCGCTCCTCCAACGCCGTGATCAGGCGGTGGATGCCGGATTTCGACCGCAGGTCCAGCGCATCCTTCATCTCGTCGAAGGACGGCGGCACGCCATCACGTTGCACGCGTTTGTGGATGAAGGCGAGAAGATCGCGCTGCTTTCGGGTGAGCATTTCAGGTCCCTCATGTTGCGGCGGCCGACGGGCCGGTCACATAATGTTCTATTAAGGTTCCTGTTTTGTGTCAACGCCTGACCGCAGCGGGATCAGGCGGGCAATCGAAGCGCTGAGACCCCCTCGCCGGCGACGCGTGCCGGATCGCCGGGCGGGCGGACGACCAGGTGTGTCGCGTCGCGCAAAACGCTCAGAAGGCTGCTGTCCTGACGATCCAACACGGTGATCCGACCGTCACGCACCTGCGCACGCATGTAATGCTGTCGGGGGCCATTCGCCGCGATGGCGTCCGCAAGCGGGTATGACAGTATTTCGGAAAAATTCGGCAGGCCCTGCATCCTGCGCAGCATCGGCAGGATGAAGATCACCCCGCAAACCATTGCCGATACGGGATTTCCAGGCAGGCCGACCAGCGCCATATCTCCCATGCGACCGGCCAGAAGCGGTTTGCCCGGTCGCATGGCGACCTTGTGAAACGACAGATCCAGACCGGCGTCACCCGCCACGTCGGCAATCAGATCGTGATCGCCGACGGATGCTCCGCCGATGGTAATCAAAAGATCGGCCCCGGCGGCCAGGCGAAAGGCTTGCGACAGACTTGCGGCGGTGTCGCTGGCGATGGGCAGGATGCGAACCTCAGCGCCTGCGGCTTCGCACATCGCGGCCAGGCCATATCCGTTTGACGCGGTGATCTGACCTTCGGCCAACACCTGTCCGGGGGGACGCAATTCATCACCGGTCATCAGCAGGGCCACGACCGGCTTTCGCGCGACGGGCACCAAGCCATGCCCCATGGCGGCCAGCAGGGCGCTGTCACGACTGCCCAACGGGGTGCGGGGCTGATGAACCTTTCCTTTGGCGAAATCGCCGCCGCCCGGTCGGATGTTGGGTCCATCGCCCGGTGCACCGGTCACTGTGATGCGGTCGCCGTCGCGCCGAACATCCTCCTGAATGATGACGCGCGTCGCGCCCGGTGGGATGGGCGCACCGGTGAAGATGCGAACGGCGTCTGAATAGTCGAGAACGCCGACGAAGGGATGACCCGCCGCCGCCTCGCCGATGATCGTGAAAGTGTCATCCGGTTCGGCGTCCTTGACTACGGCGTAGCCATCCATGGCCGAGGCATCGAAAGGCGGCTGATCGTGCAGGGCGGCAAGCGGTTCTGACATCACACGACCGGCCGCAGCGCGAAGTGTGACCGTTTCGGTCGGCAAGGGCGCGACCAGGCCCAGCAGGTGATCGAGCGCCGCCGCGACCGAAATCACCGGGCCGGAGCCTTCCACGTGCCCGATTTTCCGCCTGTCTTGGACAGCAGGCGAATGCCGCCGATCTCCATGTCCTTCTGCACCGCCTTGGCCATGTCGTAGACGGTCAGGCAGGCGGTCGTGACGGCCGTCAGCGCCTCCATCTCCACCCCGGTGCGTCCGGCGGTGCCGACGGTTGCCGTGACGCGCAGGCCCGGCAGAGCGTCGTCGAGTGCGATGTCCACCGTGACCTTGGTGATGGGCAGCGGGTGGCACAGCGGAATCAGGTCGGCGGTCCGCTTGGCCCCCATGATGCCGGCCAAGCGCGCGATGCCGACAACATCGCCCTTCTTTGCTGTGCCGGATCGAATGATTTCAAGAGTTTCAGGGTCGACCTTGATAAATCCTTCCGCCACGGCGATCCGGGTCGTTTCCGCCTTGGCCGAGACGTCGACCATATGTGCGGCCCCGCTGGCGTCAAAGTGGGTCAGGCCGCTCATCGGCCTGATACCAGCGGATCGGCCAGCAGGCGACGGGTCGCGGCGGCCACATCGTCCTGCCGCATGAGGCTTTCGCCGATCAGGAAGCAGCGCGCCCCGTACTGCGCCATATCCGCCAGGTCTTCGGGCGTGGTCAGACCAGACTCGGACACGAGAATGCGGTCGACGGGCGCACGGCGCGACAGGTCGCGCGTGGTGGCCAGATCGGTGACGAAAGTGTTCAGATCGCGATTGTTGATGCCCAGCAACCGGGATTTGAGGTCGGCAGCCCGCTCCAACTCGGTGCGGTCGTGGACTTCGATCAGGGCATCCATGCCCCAGTCGGTCGCCGCTTCCTCCAGCTCCTGCGCCTGTGCGTCGGACACGCTGGCCATGATGATCAGGATGCAATCGGCCCCCAGCGCGCGGGCCTCGGCCACCTGCCAGGGATCATACATGAAATCCTTGCGCAGCACCGGCAGGTCGCAGGCGGCGCGGGCGGCGACCAGATAATCCTCGTGCCCCTGAAAGCTGGGCGCATCGGTCAGCACCGACAGGCAGGTCGCGCCCCCGGCGGCATAGGCCTCGGCGATGGCGGCGGGATCGAAATCGGCCCGGATCAGACCCTTGGACGGGCTGGCCTTCTTCACTTCGGCGATCAGGCCATAGCCTTCGATCGTGGCCTGTTGCAGTGCGTCTGCAAAGGGGCGAACGGCATCGGCCTCCCGTGCGGCGGCTTCGATCGCCGTCTGGTCGCGCTCCGCCTTGCGGGCGGCGATCTCATCCAGCTTGTAGGCCTTGATCTTTTCCAGGATGGTGGGTGTGGTCATGCGGCGGACTCCGTCGTCAGTTTGGCGAGGGCCTGGACTTTTCCGAGCGCGGCCCCGCCGTCGATGGATTTTCTCGCGATTTCAACGCCGTCCGGCAAGGAGTTCACGCGTCCCGCCACGACCAACGCGGCGGCGGCATTGAGCAGCACCGCATCGCGGTAGGCGCTCGCCTCGCCATTCAGCAGGGCGCGGAAGGCGTGGCCATTCTCTTCGGGGGTGCCGCCGATGATCGCCTCGAATGGATGTGTCGGCAGATCGGCGTCGTCGGGTGTGATGGTGCGTTCCGTCACCTCTCCTCCGTCCAACACGGCCACGGCGGTCGGCCCGGCGATGGAAATCTCATCGGTCCCGTCGGCACCGTGCACCAGCCAGGCGGCTTCGGACCCCAGCGCGCCCAGCACTTCGGCCATGGGGCGGATCAGGGCGGGGGAATAGGCCCCGGTCAGTTGTCGCTTCACACCCGCCGGGTTGGTCAGCGGGCCCAGAACGTTGAACACCGTCCGCGTCGCCAACTCGCCGCGCACCGGCATAACGTGGCGTGTGGCCGGGTGGTGCATGGGGGCCATCATGAAGCAAATGCCGACCTCGGCCAACGCGCGTTCGGCCACGTCCGGGCCGACCATCACCTCGATCCCCATCTGGGTCAGGACATCTGCGGCCCCGGACTTCGACGAGAGGTTGCGGTTGCCGTGCTTGGCGACCGGAACGCCGCATCCCGCGACGACGAAGGCCGTGGCCGTCGAGATGTTCAGCGTGCCTTTGCCATCGCCGCCCGTGCCCACGATGTCCATCGCACCGGGGGGGGCGGCCACGCGGTTCATGCGGGCACGCATCGCGGCGGCGGCGGCTGCAATCTCTCCCACCGTTTCGCCGCGCGTGCGCAGCGCCATCAAAAGGCCGGCGATTTCCACCGGGGTCGCCTGGCCATCGAAGAAAGCGGCGAAGGCCATCTCGGCCTCCGCATCCGTCAGGGGGCGGTCGGGGGCTGCGTTCAGGAGGGGCTTCAGGTCGATCATGTCGCGACCGCCGCGGGCATCATATCAAGGAAGTTGCGGATCAGCGCGTGACCGTGTTCGGAGGCAATGCTTTCGGGATGGAACTGCACCCCGTGGATCGGCAGATCGCGGTGGCGCAGACCCATAATCAGGCCCGATTCCAGTTCGGCATTCACGATCAGATCGTCGGGCAGGGTGTCGCGATCGACGATCAGCGAATGATAGCGGGTCGCGTCATATTCCATCGGCAGACCTGCGAAGACGCCGGTGCCGTCGTTGCGCATCCGACCTAGCTTGCCGTGGACGATTTCACCGGCGCGCACGACCTTGCCACCGAAGGCCTGCCCGATGGCCTGATGGCCGAGACAGACGCCGAGCAGGGGGGTCCGCGTCTGGGCGCAGGCCTGTACGAGGCCCAGGCAGATGCCCGCCTGATCGGGGTCGCAGGGGCCGGGCGACAGCAGGACGCCCGCGGGGTTCAGCGCCATCGCGGCCTGGACGTCCATCGCATCGTTGCGCACCACGCGCACCTCCGCCCCCTGTTCGCCGACGTAGTGGACCAGGTTCCAGGTGAAGCTGTCGTAATTGTCGATCAGCAGAAGCAAGCCAAACCCTCCGGAACATGCGTGCGGGGCTGTTCACGCCCGTCGGTCGGGTTATACAGGACCAAAGGCCCGGCGAAAGGGTCATCGGCGCGCGGGAACGGTGCGCCAGGGCAAGGAGTTCGGGGCATGATCAAGGGTATTCTGTTGGGATCGGCCAGTGCGCTGGCGCTGTCTGCCCTGTTCTTCGTCTCGGTCATCCTGATCGCTCCGCCGCCGCAATCGCCCACGCGGCCTGCGGCCTCGCTCCCCGATGCGCCGACGCTGCGTGACCAGGCCGAGAGCACGCCGCGCGTGCCCGAGCGGCCCGTGCGCGACGATGCCGTCGTCGCCGAGGCCCCGGCGGTTCCCACGGGTGATGCAACCCCCGGCGTGGAGGTTCCCGCAGGCAGCCAATTCAACCGCCCCCCCGAAGATCGCGCCGCCCGAACGCCCGGCGTCGAGGCGGCACCGCGCCCCCTGGCGGTGACCGAAGGGCTGCGCGCGGGGACGACCCCGACGGATGCGCCCGCGCCGCAGACCACAAGTGCCACGCAACCGACGCCCGGCATCATCGCGGGCTTCGGGGCCGCCCCGCAGGTCGGGGATGCCCCGGCCGTGCCACGCCCGACCGATGAGCTTGCGCCCCGAACCTTTGGGGAGGTCAATATGGCGGCGGAATCGGCCGCTGCGCCGGCGGATGTCGAAGCGCCCGAAGCGCAACCGGTGCCGGTGCCGGTGATTGAGACGGCCGAGGCGGAAGGAGAGCCAGAGCCGGCTGCCGTGGTCGGGCCCTATGTCTCCGAGACAGAGGCCGCGCCATCAGCCCCGTCGACACCCGACGGAGAGATCGAACTGGCTCAGGCTGAAACCTCGCAGGACGTCGCGCCGGCCGAACCTGCGCAAGATGACCGGGACGCGGAGCCGCAGATCACCGTGGTGGAAACCCCGCTGGTGGTGCCGCGCGCCGAGACCCCCCAAGACGACGCCGAACCGGACAATACGGTGATGCCCCGTCGTCTGATCCTGGACAGCGAGCGGCAGGAGGATGATGCGGATGCCGACGTCGTCACAGTCGCACCGCCGCCCCCGAAGGGCGCGCTGGATCTGCAAGCGGCGAATTTCGAGAACCCGAACGATCTGCCGCTGATGTCGATCGTCCTGATCGACGATCCCGCCTTCGACGTCGACCGAGAAAGCCTGACGGCCTTCGATTTTCCGGTGACCTTCGCTATCGACCCGACCCGGCCCGACGCGGCTGAGGTCGCCGCCGTTTACCGCGCTGCGGGGCACGAAGTCGTGGCCCTGGCGGATATCTTCCCCCAAGGGGCGACACCGCAGGATATCGAGGTTGCCGCCTCTGCCATGCGCCGCGCGTTGCCGCAGGCCGTCGGCCTGCTGGACCGGGCGTCGGGTGGTGTGGCCGGCGACCGCGCCGCGCTGGACGCGCTGCTGCCGGCGTTGGAAGAAGCGGGCATGGGGTTGCTGGCCCATCCCGCGGGCCTGAACACCGGTGTGACCACGGCGCGGCGCGAAGGGGTTCCGGCGACGACGCTCTACCGTGTGCTCGACGACGATGCGGAACGGGCCCCGGTCATCGTGCGCTATCTGGACCGGGCCACGTTCGAGGCGGCGCAGGACGGCACGACAGTCGTGCTGGGTCGGGCCACGTCGCAGACGGTGACGGCGATCTATTCCTGGCGATTGGGAAACCGGGCGGAGCAGGTGGCGGCGGCCCCGCTGTCGGCGGTGCTCAAAGCGGCGGGCGAAGCCGAGCCCTAAGTCGTTGCCACATCCGGCAGTTCGATCTGCGCGACCTGTTCGGCGATCGGCTCCACCGACAGGGGATGGGTGGCATGGGCATGATCGGTGGGATGGCCGATCGGTTGCCAAGCGCGATCCTTGAAGATTTCGAGCGCGGAAAAATGCGCCTTGTATCCCATTTTGGGCGATCCGGGCACCCAATACCCCAGATAGACATAGGGCAGGGGCGCTTCGCGCGCGATGTCGATGTGGTCGAGAATGATATGAGTGCCGAGCGATTCCGCCGGCAAGTCCGGATCATAGAACGAATAGACCATCGATAGCCCGTCATCGAGAACGTCCGTCAGACAGACGGCCCGCAATTCGGGCAGGCCACCGGTTTCCACGGCGCGGTCGTCCCAGTATTCGATGACGCGGGTGCGAACCGGCGTCTCCTCGATCATGGCTGCGAACTCGAAGATGTCCATGTCGGCCATTCCGCCATCGGCATGGCGCGCGGTCAGGTATTTGCGGAACAGGGCATATTGGTCTTCGGTGGCCCACGGCGATGTGATCTCGCGCCGCAGGTGGGCGTTGCGGCGTGTCGTCTTGCGCTGCGACCGGTTGGGCGTGAAGTCTTCCAGCCGGATGCGCGCGGACAGGCAGGCGGTGCAATCGGCGCAGCTGGGCCGGTAGAGGACGTTCTGCGACCGACGGAACCCCTGCTTGGACAGCTTGTCGTTGAGCGCGCCAGCACCGGAACCCTGCAGCGCGGTGAAGAGCTTCCGCTCCCGCCGACCGTCGATATAGGGGCAAGCCTGAGGCGCAGTTACATAGAACTGCGGCGTCAGAGGAAGGCTGTGGCGCATGAAGTCAGGATCCTGTCTCTCTGATGACCTGACCGTAGTGACCCGGCCCGGCAGGTCAATGGGAAAGACCTGTCGGGCCGCTGTGGTGCGCATTTCGCTACAATGCGTCGCCAATTCAGTCGGATCAGGCGGGGCGATTGATGGCTGCGCTGCCCAGCACCATGTCCGTAAGCGTTTGCCGCCGATCGGTCACCAGCATCGCGGCGATCGACGCCAGGATCGGCAGGATAAACATCATCGACCCGTAGTAGCCGAGGACATGGAGCGTGGCCTGGCCGGTGTCGAACCGATGGCCATCATGCCCGCGCAATTCGATTCCCATCAGTCGCATGCCCCACGTCGCGGAGCGATTGGAGAGCGTGGAGATACGGTAGAGCGCGCCAATCACGATGAAGAAGACCGGCCAGAGAAAGAAGCCGATGGTCAGCGTGGTGATCCCCGCCGCGACGGTCAGCGCGGTGATGACCGCGATGTCGACGACCCAGGCAAAGGTGCGCTTGACGAGGATGCCATCGTAGAATTGCGGCTCGGTCATCGCATCGGGCAGCGCGCTCGTGTCGGTTTGGGGCGTGTCGGTCCAATAGGTCATCGGCGAAGGGCTCCGGCAGAATGGAACGGAAGGGGAAGCCCCGCGCGGGATGCGCGGGGCAGGGGGGTCAGGCGGCGTCCTTGTCGTCGCCGTTGGTCTCGGACCGCTTTTCACGATCTTCCATGAACTGGTCGAACTCGGCCTTGTCCTTGGCTTCGCGCAGGCGCTGCAGGAATGTCTCGAAGGCTTCCTGCTCGTCCTCAAGTCGACGCAGCATGTCGGTCTTGTAGGTGTCGAACGCCTGGTTTCCGGAACTGCGGAACCGGGTCGGCGTCATGTGGCGGGCTGAGATGCGATGGGATTTTCCGCTGAACATGCGTTTGCTCCAAATCATATAGGCAAGGATGGCGAGGCCGACCGGCCACACGAAGACGAAGCCGAGGACCATGATCGCAATCCAGGCCCCCTTGCCGCGGGCGTCGAGCCAGTCGGTCGTGCGGGTGAACCAGGACGCGTTGGTCATCTGTCCGGCATAGGCTTGGGCGGGTGTCATCAGGGTCTCTCCTTTGCTGCCCGACGGTCCGGGCGGTGGATGGCCCTGTCTCCGGGCCGGGGCTATGTGAATGCGTTTCACATTACAGCAGATGGGAAGGGCATGGCGGTACGACAAGAGGGGCGCGGCAAAAAAGTTAAGCGGCTTTACATTGCGGCGGATAAGTCAAGATCGGGATGGTCGAAGGCGTCCCTGACCCATTCCGATACCTGCGAGAGATCATCGATTCGACATATACTGCACCGGTCTTCACTCGATGTTTCCCATGCCGATACAACCATGGGGCGATTTCGCCAGGACTGACCCGACGTCAATATCCGCGCCAGATCCATCCGCCGCCAAGGACCCGCGTGTCGTCCGACCCGTAGAAGACGCAGGCCTGACCTGGGCTGACCCCCTCTTCGGGCGTCAGCAGTTCGACTTCGGCCAGACCGCCGGGTTTGGGCCGCAGGATCGCGTCCCGCGGCGGGCGGGTGGAGCGGACTTTGACCCCGATGTGCCATTCCGCGCGGCTGTCGATCGGCGCGTCGCCCAGCCAGTTGATTTCCCGAATGGGGACAAGCCGCGTGGCCAGTTCGGACTTGGGGCCGACGATCACCTGCCGCGCGTCGGGGTCCAACCGCACCACATAAAGCGGGTCCGTCAGCCCGCCGATGCCCAGGCCGCGACGCTGGCCAATGGTATAGTGGATCACGCCCTCGTGCCGGGCAAGTTCGCGCCCGTCCATATCGACGATCGCACCGGGTTCGCCCGCGCCGGGGCGCAATTTTTCGATGACGGCCGCATAATCGCCATTGGGCACGAAACAGATGTCTTGGCTGTCCGGCTTGTCGGCGACGGGCAGGCCGTATTTCGCGGCCAAGGCGCGGGTCGCGTCCTTGTCGGGCAGGTGGCCAAGGGGGAACCGCAGGTAATCCAGCTGCTCGGCGGTGGTCGAGAACAGGAAATAGGACTGGTCGCGGACCGGGTCGGCTGCCTTGTGCAGCTCCGCTCCGCGCGTCCCCGTCTTGCGCTGGATGTAATGACCCGTCGCCATGCAGTCGGCGTCGAGATCCTTGGCCGTTTCCAGCAGGTCGCGGAACTTCACACGCTCGTTGCACCGGATGCACGGAACGGGGGTTGCGCCGGCAAGATAGGCGTCGGCGAATTCATCGATGACGGCGTCGCGGAACTTGTTTTCGTAATCCAGAACATAATGCGGAAAGCCCATGGTCTCGGCCACGCGGCGGGCGTCGTGGATGTCGCGCCCGGCACAGCACGCGCCCTTTTTGGCCAATGCGGCCCCATGGTCGTACAGTTGCAGCGTGACGCCGACCACGTCGTAGCCTTCGTCCGCCAATTGCGCGGCCACGACCGAGCTGTCGACGCCCCCCGACATCGCCACCACGACGCGCGTGTCGGCGGGGGCCTTGGGCAGGCCAAGCGAGTTGAGACGGGGCTGATCGAGAGGCATGGCGATATCCTGACGGGGAAGCGCCGCCACATATAGGAAAATGCGAGATATTCACAAGGCGCGGCTTCACATTGGATTAACGAGGTTCGGGCAGGAAGGCGGGGCAGTAAAAAGGAGCCTGCCATGTATCTCAGGAAGGGGCCCGGCCCGCGTGTCGTGACCTTGCCGGATGGCACCCAGATGTCGCGCGCAGATCTGCCGCCAGCCGGGACGACCCGTTGGGTCGCACGGCGCAAGCAGGCGGTGGTGCGCGGCGTGCAGGCTGGCCTCATCACACGCGAGGATGCGATCGCGCGCTATGACCTGTCGGACGAGGAACTGGCCGGATGGGAGGAGGCGATGGTGGCCCATGGAACCAATGGCTTGAAAACGACGCTGCTCCAGAAAATTCGACAATCTTAGGTTGATTGTAATTTTGCTCACGCCGATGGTAACGATAAGTTAACCATTTGGGCGACAGGGTGGCCCGACACCATAGCCTCCCGGAGAGAGAGATGCGTATCCTGCTCGTCGAAGACGACCCGACAACTTCCAAAAGCATCGAGATGATGCTCGGAAGCGCCAATCTGAACGTCTATTCCACCGATATGGGGGAAGAGGGAATCGATCTGGCGAAACTTTACGACTACGATTTGATCCTATTGGACCTCAATCTTCCCGATATCAACGGCCATGATGTCCTCAAGCAGCTCAGGATGAGCCGGATCGAGACGCCGATCCTGATCCTGTCGGGGTCCGATGACACCGAAAGCAAGATCAAGGGTTTCGGCGTCGGTGCCGACGACTACATGACCAAGCCGTTCCATCGGGACGAGCTGATCGCCCGTATCCACGCCATCGTGCGCCGGTCCAAGGGGCACGCGCAATCCATCATCAAGACGGGGCAGGTAGCGGTGAACCTCGACGCCAAGTCGGTGGAAGTCGATGGTCAGACCGTTCATCTGACCGGTAAGGAATACCAGATGCTGGAGCTTCTGTCCCTGCGCAAAGGGACGACGCTGACCAAGGAAATGTTTCTGAACCATCTCTACGGCGGCATGGACGAGCCCGAGCTGAAGATCATCGACGTCTTCATCTGCAAGCTGCGCAAAAAACTGTCCGAGGCGACGGGCGGAGAGACTCATATCGAGACAGTCTGGGGCCGCGGCTATGTCCTGCGCGATCCCGAAGGCAGCTCCACCGAACGGCTGATGCACGCCTGATCGGCTGACAGTCATGAGGGGTTGGCGATCTGCGGATTGCCTGCCCCTTTTTTCGTTTCCGCTCCAGTTCCGTCCCGGATATCGCGTCCAGCGTCCACCGTTCGAGAATCGGTTGGAAGCGGGCGGCGACGGCCCTATCACTTCGGAAGGAACGCGGGGGCCTTGCGGTGGTGGACAGGACTGAAATCGAAGTCGACGAAATGTCCGAAGCCGACGCGCGTGCGGAGCTTGCCCGCCTGGCCGAAGCCCTTTCGGCCGCCGATACCGCCTACCATGGTGAGGACGCCCCGCGGATCGACGACGCCACCTACGATGCGCTCAAGCGCCGGAATGCCGCGATTGAAAATCGTTTCCCCGATCTCAAAAGATCCGACAGCCCAAGTGACCGGGTGGGGGCGGCGCCATCGGAGGGGTTCGGCAAGATCCGCCATTCCAACCGGATGTTATCGCTTGGAAACGCCTTCGACACTGGCGACGTGGCGGACTTCGACGCACGCATCCGCCGCTACCTCGACCTTACCGCGGACGCCCCGCTCATCTACACCGCCGAACCGAAGATCGACGGCCTGAGCCTGTCGCTTCGCTACGAGAACGGCGCGCTGGTCCATGCCGCCACGCGCGGCAACGGGGAGGTCGGGGAGGACGTGACCGCGAATGCCCGCACCATCTCCGATCTGCCAATCGACCTGGTCGGTGCGCCAGAGATGCTGGAGGTGCGCGGCGAAGTCTATATGTCCCACGCCGATTTCGCGGCCCTGAACGCCCGGCAGGAGGAGGGTGGCGGCAAGACATTCGCCAACCCCCGCAACGCCGCCGCCGGAAGCCTGCGGCAGCTGGACGCGGAGATCACCCGCGCTCGTCCGCTGAGATTTTTTGCCTACGCCTGGGGCGAACTGTCTGAACCGTTGGCCGACACGCAATTCGAGGCACTGGCGCGGCTTGGCGCGCTGGGCTTTACGACGAACCCCGAGACCCGTCGTTGCACCTGCGTCGACGATCTGATCGCGCGGTACGATGCGATCGGCCATGCCCGGGCTGATCTGGGCTACGATATCGACGGCGTCGTCTATAAGGTCGACGATCTGACATTGCAGGCCCGGCTCGGTTTGCGTTCGACGACACCACGGTGGGCCATCGCCCACAAGTTTCCGGCCGAAACCGCTTGGACCCGCCTGTCGGATATCGACATTCAGGTGGGCCGTACCGGCGCATTGTCCCCCGTCGCGCGGCTGGAGCCCGTGACTGTCGGCGGCGTCGTCGTATCGAATGCGACCTTGCACAACGAAGACTACATCGCCGGTGTGGGGTCAAATGGCGAAACCATCCGCCGAGCCGATCTGCGCGTGGGCGACCGTGTTGAAATCTACCGCGCCGGCGACGTCATTCCCAAGGTGCGCGACATTGACCTGCCGGCCCGCCCCGCGGGCACGGTCCCCTTCGAATTTCCGCAGGTTTGTCCGGAATGCAGCAGCCCGGCCCTGCGCGAGCCGGGCGAAAGCATCCGTCGCTGCACCGGCGGCCTGATCTGTCCAGCGCAGCGGGTGGCCCGGCTCAAGCATTTCGTGGCGCGCGGTGCGATGGATATCGACGGTCTTGGCGACAAGGAGGTGGAGCGGTTTCACGATCTGGGTTGGGTCTGCGAACCGGCCGACATCTACACCCTGCGGGATCGGCACGGGTCCGGTCTGCAAACGGTCGCTAACCTGGAAGGATGGGGGGACACGTCCGCCACCAACCTTTTCGCCGGCATCGAAGCATCGCGAACCCAGGCGCTGGCCCGTGTTCTCTTCGGTCTGGG
>NZ_CXSU01000012.1:770930-811505 GCF_001403795.1 Jannaschia donghaensis
GTACCCGCCGCCGAGGCCCACCGCCGGGCCGAAGCTGCGGTTGCGGCGGAACGGGCCGCCGCCGCCGCCGAAGGGCGTCGCGCACGATTGACCGAGGTACGCGCCCCGATTTGGGATGCCGTGGCCGAAGCGGCGCAAGGCGCTTGGGACGAATTGACCGGGATCGACGGCATCGGCGCGACATTGGCCCTCGCCCTTTGCGACGCGCTTTCTGCCCCGCAGGAACGGCGGGCCATCAATGCGTTGATGGAGCAGTTGGACCCGGCCCCGCTCGAAGCGGTCGCCGACGCCAGCCCCGTCTCGGGCAAGACCGTGGTCTTCAGTGGAACGCTCGAAAAAATGACCCGTGCAGAGGCCAAGGCCCGGGCCGAGGCGCTGGGTGCCAAGGTCTCCGGCTCCGTTTCCGTCAAGACGGACATCTTGATCGCGGGACCGGGCGCGGGCTCCAAGGCGACCAAGGCCGCCGATCTGGGGGTGGAAACGATGGACGAGGAGACATGGCTTGCCTTGATCGGCGCGCCGTGACGGGCCGGCCCGAACCTCTTTTCCCGATCTTCGCAGGCCTTGAAACCCTTCCGGGTATCGGCCCGAAGACGGCGAAGCTGCTCGCGAATATGGCTGTGGCGACACCGAAGGATCTGGTCTTCACCTTGCCGACGGGGGGCATCGATCGAACGCCCGTCGCATCCGTATTGGATGCGACACTGCCCGATGTCGTCACCGTGCCGGTCACTGTGGGCCATCATATCGCGCCGTCGACACGTGGGCGCCCTTACCGGATCGAGGTGGAGGATGCGCGGACCACGTTTCAGGTCGTGTTCTTTCGGGGATCTGCGGATCTGCATGGGCGAGCTCTTCCGACTGGGCAGCGCCGTATCTTGTCCGGCAAGGTGGAGCTTTACGACGGTGTCGCGCAGATGGCGCATCCCGACTACGTTCTGGCCGAGGGCGAGACCCTGCCGGCGTTCGAACCGGTGTATCCGCTAACGGCGGGAATCACGGCCAAGCTGATGCGGCGCGCGGTCGATGCCGCCCTGTCGCGGGTGCCCGAGATGGCCGAATGGATCGATCCGCAGTTGATGATCGAACGGGATTGGCCCGCCTTCGGCGACGCCTTGCGTCAGGCTCATCACCCGGAGGATCCGCGCGATCTGTCGCCCGCGATGACGCATCGCCAGAGGCTCGCCTATGACGAGTTGTTCGCCCACCAGGTGACGCTGGCCCTGGCCCGGTCCAGTGAGCGGCGGCGGAAGGGGGTTGCCACGGTCGGCGACGGACGGCTGCGGCGCAGGGTTCTCGACGCGCTGCCATACCGACCCACCGGGGCCCAGCAGCGCGCGGTCGAGGAGATCGCGGCCGACCTGGCCGCGCCGCATCGGATGAACCGCCTGCTTCAGGGCGATGTCGGGTCCGGCAAGACGCTTGTGGCGCTCATGTCACTGCTGACGGCGGTCGAGGCGGGGGGGCAGGGTGTGCTGATGGCCCCGACCGAGATTCTGGCGCGGCAGCATGCGGCCGGTTTGCGTCCGCTGGCCGATGCCGCGGGTGTGGTGCTGGAAATTCTGACCGGTCGCGACAAGGGCAAGGAGCGGGAGGCCAAGCGGGCGGCGCTGGCACGCGGAGACATCCAGATCCTCGTTGGTACGCACGCGGTATTTCAGCGCGATGTCTTCTTTGCCGACCTGCGCCTCGCCGTCATCGACGAACAGCATCGCTTTGGCGTTCGACAGCGGATGCTGCTGGGCGAAAAGGCTGTGACGACGGATGTTCTGGTCATGACGGCGACGCCGATTCCGCGGTCGCTGGCGCTGACCCAATACGGCGACATGGATCTGAGCGTATTGGACGAAAAACCGCCCGGCCGGACGCCCGTCCAAACGGCAACCGTGCCGGTCAGCCGAATGGAGGATGTCGTCGCCAAGATGCGCGCGGCGGTGGCTGAAGGGCGGCAAGCCTATTGGGTTTGCCCATTGGTCGAAGAATCCGAAGTCGTCGACACCACGTCCGCAGAGGAACGGTTCCGGTCGCTGCGCGCGGCGCTGGGGGACGGCGTCGTGGGCTTGGTCCACGGGCAGATGCCACCTGCGCAGAAGGATGCGGCAATGGCGGATTTCGTCGCCGGACGTACCAAGATCCTGGTGGCGACCACGGTGATCGAAGTGGGCGTCGATGTCCCCAATGCGTCGATCATGGTGATTGAGCGGGCGGAGACCTTTGGCTTGGCGCAGCTTCACCAGTTGCGTGGCCGGGTCGGACGGGGGGCCGCCGCCTCGACCTGCCTGCTGATGTACAAGGCCCCCTTGGGCGAGACAGCGGAAGCGCGGCTGCGCATTCTGCGCGAGAGCGAGGACGGGTTTCGCATCTCGGAGGAGGATCTGGCGCTGCGGGGGGCGGGCGACGTGATCGGCACGGCGCAATCGGGGCTTCCGCGTTTTCGCATCGCCGATCTGGAGCGGCACGCGGCCCTGATGGAGTTGGCCAGTACGGACGCCCGCGCTCTGCTGGCCAAGGACCCGGAGTTGAAGGGCACACGGGGTCAGGCCGCGCGGCTGTTGCTGTGGCTGACGGAACAGGACCGCGCTCTGCGTCTTTTGTCCGTCGGCTGATATCAGTCAGAAGAACAAATCAGGTTTGTTCACGAATGTTCTAATAAAGTTCTTTACAGACGGGTTCCGATATGAGAACAAAAGAACAACAAGAGCAGCAGCACAGGAGGTCCCAACGATGGCCCGCAAGATCAAGAACACTCTGACCCGCATCGAAAACGCCCCTCTGACCGACATCCTTGGCGGTATTTGGCTGGTGACCCTGATGCTGAGCTTGCTGCACCTTCCCACACTCGTCGCCTGATCGGCGCGACCGTTACAGCGGCGTTGGCCGCAGTGTTTCCACCGTTACTGCCTGCATATTTCTGTTTCGTCATGCCACTCCGCGCCTCCCCCTCGCGCAGATGTGGCGGTCCACGCCTTCGTCCCCTTGGCGTGTGACCCGACCGTCCCGTTCTTCCCCGGACGCCGGTCACTGCCCGACGAGGCAAATATGCCACTTCGCCGCCGCCTCCGCCCAACGGAGTGCGGCGGTTTTTTTATGTCGCCGGTTCGTTACGATAGCCCATGCGCAAACCGCCCCAATGACGCCCGCGCACGACGATTGGGGCGGAGATATCCTTCATCATCACCATCCCCTGCTGTCCCATGTCGCGTCGATAGACCTGCATCAGAAACGGCGCGCGGTTTGCCCCCGCCTGCCGCCCCGTGCGATCGTCGAAGATGCGGCGATTGCGCGAAAACGCCGCATTCGCCTCTGCGTCCAAACCTTGGGGGCGGGAAAACTTGCGATTGTGCGTACCGATATAGCCCGTCCGGTCGCACGGGCAGGTGAAGACGATCCGTTCGTCCATATCCAGCGCCGCTTCGATGATCGGGGGTACGACCCGATCGGTGAATTGCAGGTGTTTGGCCATGTGCTGCTGCGGGTTGGTGCCGGGCAGGGGGCGGTGATCGGTGTCGAACAAGGCCTCCATCGTAATCGCGCCCGAAGTCAGACCGTTCTCGAAAGCCTCCGCTATGCTTTGAGCCACGGCCTGGGCATGGGCGATCATCGGGGCGTCGGGTCCGTCCTGTTCCACCTCGGCACTGCGCTGCAACAGCCTCTCGCACCGGTCCATCATGTGCGCGGCGCGGGTCCGCGCGTCGCCCACGCCGCGTGCGGTCTGCCTGGCTCCGCCCTCGATAACGTCGCAAATGCCGCCGACTTCCGTATCGGCCTGGGCCAAGATTCTCACCGCGCCGTCCATCGCGTCGATCCGCTTGCGTGCGGCGGCCATCTCCGCCGCAATGGTTCCGACGGTCGTGCTGGTCATCGTCGCCGTCTCAAGCCCCCGTTCGAATTCCGGGGCCAGTCGTCGGCTGTCGTCGCGCATGGTCCTGGTCCAGTTGCCGAGCGATTCGATCGCCGTCCGTATGCCGTTGGCCGCAGTCGACGTCTTGCGCGACAAGTCGTTCACCGCCTCCGCCACGACGGCGAATCCCTTACCGGCCTCGCCCGCGCGCGCCGCTTCGATGGATGCATTCACCGCCAAGATGTTAACCTGCCGAGCAATCCGCGCGATGTCCGTATTGGACGCCACGATTTCCTTGAGCACACCTTCCAGAACTTCGGTGCGCGGTCCGATCCCGGCCCCCCATTCGGAGAGGTTTTGATAGCGGGCTCCGTTCTCGCGGATAGAGTCCAATCGTGCCGCAGCTGAATCTTCGGTCGCGCGGGCCGTCTTGCTCAGGTCACCGAACCCGTCGCGCAAGGCGGCAATCGCGTTGGAGAAATCGTCGGACACCGACCGCAACGTCGCGATCTGATCCAGGTTGGCCTGCGCGTTGCCGTCGATCCCGTCCACGAAGGCCGCAAGATCGGCCACTAGATACCCCAACGGCGCGATATCTTCTGCAAGGCTGCGTCGTGGCGGGGTCGATCTGGTTGGTATCGGGCGGGTGTGAGCGGTCATGTCCATTCCGAAAGCGCGGGCCCCCACGGCTTACGACGAACAGATTACCCGCCCGTTAATTCCGACGCGCCCACCTGTTCCATCGCGTCCACCGTCGCGTCCAGCGCCAACAGGATGGAGGCGTGACGGTTCTTGAATTCGCGCGCGGGCGTCAGCACCTCAAGCGCCTCGAACGGCGCATCCGGGACGGGACCGTCCGCCTTCAGCATCGCGCGCAACTGGTCGCGCGCGACGCGCACCTCGGTCATGTCGCGCCCGGTCATGGCGGCCCCCGATACTGCGGCCGACGCTTGGCCCAAGGCGCAGGCCTTCACGTCCTGCGAATACCGCACGATCCGTCCGTCCTCCAGATCCAGCGAAACCGTGACCGTCGATCCGCACAGCGGCGACCGTTTCTTGACCGTGACCTGCGGCGCGGCAAGCGGGTCGGTCATCGGCATGTCGGCGGCCAGCGCCAGGATGCGTCCGGAATAGAGCTTGATCAGGTCGCTGTCGGACATCGGGCTTTCCTCGTCACCGTCTGATCCTTAGGTAGCGTTCGCAACCCCGGATGCAAAGGTGCGCCTGATGAGCTTTGACCCTGCGACCCTGCGATATGACGCCGCTGGCTTGATCCCCTGCATCGCACAGGATTATGCCACGGGGGAGGTGTTGATGATGGCTTGGATGAACGCCGACGCCGTCGCGCGCACCCTGAAGTCGGGCCGCGTCACATATTGGTCGCGCTCACGTCAGGCGTTCTGGATCAAGGGGGAGACGTCGGGCCATGTCCAAAAACTGATCGATCTGCGCGTCGATTGCGACCGGGATTGCCTGCTGGCGCGTGTCGATCAGACGGGACCGGCGTGCCACACCAACCGGCGCAGCTGTTTTTATATTGCCGTGCGGAACGGGGACGAGGTCGAATTGTCCAAACCGATGATATGACGCCCGTCAAAGCCGTTTGCGGAAGCGCCAAAATGTCGGGGCAGTCCACGCGTAGTCGAGTGCAACATAGGTGTCTCGGGCGGCCTCGTTGCCGACATGTGCGCCGATGACGACATAGGCGCATCCCCGATCTCGTGCGTCCGCTTCCGCCGCGGCGATCAGGCGGCGGGCAAGACCCTGCCGGCGGGCGCGCGGTCGCACGAAGACATGATGGAGATCTGCGCCGCGTACGCCTTGCTGGGCCTGCGCGTGCGGGATCAGCAGGACATACCCGTCCATCGGATCGCCCGCGCCGAACCCCCAGATCCAACCGTCGGCCAGATCGCGGGCAAGGGTATGCGCCGTGGCCGCCGGGACGTCGTCATGATGCGCTGCCAGGGATTGAACCAGCGGCAACAACGCATCGGCGTCAGAGGGACGGATGGCAAAAATCTTCATCGTTTCAATTTCGCCCGCGACGGCCTCGTCTGTCCGCCTCAGGGGGCCACGGTTCAAAAAGTTCCGGGCGCAACCCGTTCCGTCGTGATCTGCTCTTGAACCGTTAGCGCTAACGGGTCATGTAGTGCACTAGGAGGATCAGATATGCCGCTGGATAGCCGAATAGACGCCATCACCGACCGAATTCGCGAACGCTCGCACCAGAGCCGGAGCGCCTATCTGGAGCGTATGCACGGTCAGGCGCAGCAGGGTCCGCGCCGCGCGCACCTCGATTGCGGCAACCAGGCCCATGCCTATGCCGCGATGGGCGAAGCCAAGGGCGATCTGGTCGCCGATCGCGCGCCAAATATCGGGATCATCACTGCTTACAATGACATGCTATCGGCGCATCAGCCCTTCAAGGATTACCCCGACCGCATCAAGGCCGCCGCCCGCGCCGTGGGTGCGACGGCGCAGATCGCAGGCGGGGTTCCCGCCATGTGCGACGGCGTCACGCAGGGCCAGCAGGGGATGGAGCTGAGCCTCTTTTCCCGTGACGTGATCGCACTGGCCGCCGCCGTCGGCCTGTCGCACAACACTTTCGATTCTGCGCTCTACCTCGGGATCTGCGACAAGATCGTGCCGGGTTTGGTGATCGCCGCTGCCACCTACGGCTATTTGCCGGGTATTTTCGTGCCCGCCGGCCCGATGACGAGCGGATTGCCGAACGATGAAAAGGCCCGCGTGCGCCGCGAATTCGCCGAAGGCAAGATTGACCGGGCCGAGTTGATGAAGGCCGAAATGGCCAGCTACCACGGGCCGGGCACCTGCACGTTCTACGGCACTGCCAATTCCAACCAGATGCTGATGGAGTTCATGGGCCTGCACCTGCCGGGTGCCTCCTTCATCAACCCCGGCACGCCGCTGCGCGACGCGCTGACCGATGCGGCGGCCGTGCGCGCGACCGAAATCACGGGCCTTGGCAATGCTTTCACCCCGATTTGCGACGTGCTGGACGAAAAGGCCTACGTCAACGGCCTGGTCGGCCTGATGGCAACGGGCGGGTCCACGAACCTCGTGCTGCACCTCATCGCCATGGCCCGCGCGTCGGGCGTGATCCTGACCTGCGCCGACTTCGACGCCATCTCCGACGCCACGCCCCTGATGGCACGGGTCTATCCGAACGGTCTGGCGGACGTGAACCACTTCCACGCCGCTGGTGGGTTGCCCTTCATGATCGGCCGCCTGCTGGACGCGGGGCTTCTGCATGACGATGTGGCAACTGTCGCGGGGCAGGGGCTGTCGTCCTATGCGACCGAACCCAAGCTGGAAGACGGGCGGATCGCGTGGCATCCCGGCCCGACCGAAAGCCTGAACGACAAGATCCTGAAAGCACCTGACGCAGCATTCTCCACCACCGGCGGGCTGAAACAGGTGCACGGCAATCTGGGCCTTGGCGTGATGAAGATTTCCGCCGTCGCGCCGGAGCATCACGTCGTCGAGGCCCCGGCGCGCGTTTTCCACACGCAGGATGCGGTCAAGGCCGCCTTTAAGGCCGGGGAACTGGATCAGGACACCGTGATCGTCGTCCGGTATCAGGGCCCCAAGGCCAATGGGATGCCGGAACTACACGGGTTGACGCCGGTCCTCACCATCCTTCTGGGGCGGGGCCACAAGGTCGCGCTGGTGACCGACGGGCGCATGTCCGGTGCGTCCGGCAAGGTGCCCGCCGCGATCCACGTCGCCCCCGAGGCGTTGGACGGCGGTTTGATCGGCAAGGTAGCCGACGGCGATGTGATCCGCGTCGATGCTGCCGGCGGAATTCTCGACGTGCTGGCGGACGGCGTTGAAGACCGCACCGTCACCCACCCCGATCTGTCGGCGAACGAACATGGGCTGGGCCGCGAACTCTTCTCGCTGTTCCGCGCCACCGCCGGGCGCTCGGATCAGGGGGCGGGGGTGGTCGTCTGACGCTCGTCGTTCCATAAATATCGAAATCCGACACTCGCCAGAGGCACCGCCATGACCCCCAACGACCAATCCAAGGCCGCCCGCGATCTTGCGGCTTTGGCTCCCGTCATCCCCGTTCTCGTGCTCGAAGACGTGGCTCATGCCGCACCGTTGGCCGAGGCACTGGTCGCCGGGGGGCTGCCCGCGCTGGAAGTCACGCTGCGCACGCCCGCGGCGCTCGATTGTATCCGCGCGATGGCCGAAGTGCGCGGGGGCCACGTCGGGGCGGGAACGCTCCTGACGCCCGCCGACGTCAAGGCCGCCAAGGCCGCCGGGGCCACTTTCGGCGTCTCGCCCGGTGCGACCGACACGCTTATCCAGGCCTGCATCGACGAAGACCTGCCGCTGTTGCCCGGTGCCGCGACGGCGACCGAGGCGATGATCCTGCTGGAAAAGGGCTACGACATGCTCAAGTTCTTTCCCGCCGAAGCAAGCGGCGGCGCGCCGGCGCTCAAAGGCATCGGCGCGCCGATCCCGCAGATCACATTCTGCCCGACGGGTGGCGTGAGCATGTCGAACAAGGACGACTATTTGAAGTTGCCGAATGTCATCTGCGTCGGCGGCAGCTGGGTCGCGCCCAAGGACATGATGCAGGCGGGCGACTGGGCCGGGATCGAGCAACTGGCGCGCGACGCCCGCGCCTAGACCGGAACTTCGGTGCTCGATGCGGAGAGGAGCGTAGCGCTGCCTCGCGTACTGAGGTCTTTGAGACCAGAAGACTCCGCGCCTATTTCGCGCCGTCCTCCAGGTAGCCGTCAACTTCGCCGCTGCCGATTCCGCCAAGATTGGTGAAGTCTCCGGACCCGAACATCGCTTGGCCCGCATCGCGGATCGTCTGGTGCGTCGCCCGTGCCAGGGCCGACCCGAGCGAGATGCGCGCGACACCGGCCTCGGCGAATTCGGCGCGCGTCGTCTGGGTCCAGGGACCGGCGGCCAGCGCATTGACCGGCGCGTCCACGCTGGCGCAGATGCGCGCCAGGCCTTCGATCGTCTCTGGCATCGGAACATACAGGACGTCGGCCCCGGCGGCGGCGAAGGCGCGGATGCGCGCGATTGCTTCCTCCAGATCATAGGCACCGGTCATCACGCCGTCGGCGCGGGCGGTGAAGACGAAATCGTGGCTGGCCCGGCGCGCCTCGGCCACCGCCGCCGCCACCCGCGCGACACTGACCTCCAGCCCATAAGCGCTGCCATCGGCCGCCACATCCTCGATGCAGCATCCGGCCAGACCGGCCCGCGCCGCCTCCGCCACCGTATCGCCCGCGTCCGACGGCTCGGGGCCGTATCCGTCTTCCAGATCGGCGGACACGGGGCACTTCAGGTGATGGGCCAGGTCTTTCGCATGGGCAATCGCCTCGGAGCGTGGAACGCGACCGCCGTCGGGCAGACCCCTAGTAAAGGCATACCCGGCAGAGGATGTGGCGATGGCCTGCGCCCCGAGGGCCCGGAGCATCCGGGCCGATCCGACGTCCCAGGCATTGGCCAGGATGAACGGCGAGCCGGGGCGGTGCAGGGCGCGAAAGTCGGTCATGGGTCGATTCCTTCGAATGTGTCGGGCGCAGTCAGTCGTCCGGCGGATCCCGGTGTCAACCAAGCGCGCCCTTGGCAGGGACAATCCGCCATGCTACGCCGCCGCCATGGGTACCGCGATCTGCATTATCTGCACGAACCCGACCCGCTGAATGAATTTCGGCGGGCCTGGAGCCTGCCGTGCCTTGCCGCAGCCTCCTCCCGCCACCGACAGGAGATGCGCCCATGACCCAATCCGCACCCACGCTGCGCCTGCGCAACTCCCTGACCCGCGGGGTCGAGGATGTCACGCCGCTGGATCCGACGAACATCCGTCTCTACCTCTGCGGCCCGACCGTCTATGACCGCGCGCATCTTGGCAACGCGCGCAACGTGATCCTGTTCGATCTGCTGTTCCGACTGCTGCGCCACGACCACGGGGCGGATCACGTGACCTACGTTCGCAATTTCACCGATGTGGACGACAAGATCATCGCCCGCGCTGCCGAAAGTGGCGAAGACATCGCCGATCTCACGGCGCGCACGACAAAGTGGTTCCTCGACGATATGGCCGCTCTCGGGACGCTCACGCCGACCCGTATGCCCCGCGCGACCGATTACATCGCCCAGATGGTCGAGATGATCGAGGGGCTGATCGCGTCCGGTCATGCCTACCGCGCCGACGGTCACGCGCTGTTTTCCGTTTCGTCCTACGACGGTTACGGCGCGCTGTCGGGGCGCAGCACCGACGACATGATCGCGGGCGCACGGGTGGAGGTCGCGCCTTACAAGCGCGATCCGATGGATTTCGTCCTCTGGAAGCCGTCGGACGAGGATGAACCGGGGTGGGAGACGAGCCTGGGCTACGGTCGCCCCGGCTGGCACATCGAATGCTCGGCCATGGCCAAGGCGCTGTTGGGCCCATCTTTCGATATCCACGGCGGCGGCAACGACCTGATGTTCCCGCATCACGAGAACGAGCGGGCGCAAAGCTGCTGCGCGGACCCCGACGCCGGTTTCGCATCGGTCTGGCTGCACAACGAAATGCTGCTGGTCGAAGGGCGCAAGATGTCCAAGTCCCTGGGCAACTTCTTCACCGTGCGCGACGTGTTGGACAAAGGGGTGCCGGGCGAGGTCATCCGCTTCGTGTTTCTATCGACGCATTATTCCAAACCGATGGACTGGACCGATCGGAAGGCGGCGGAGGCGGTGGCGACCTTGCGCAAATGGCGCAGCATCGCCGCGGACGGAGGCGCGCCGGATCAAGCCGTGCTCGACGCACTTCGCGACGATCTGAATGCGCCGGGTGCCATCGCGGAGCTGCACCGCATCGCCAAGGCCGGCGACGGCGCGACGCTCAAGGCGTCCGCGGCTCTGCTGGGCCTTCTGGAAGACGACATGGGGGCCTGGGCGGACGGCGGCGATGAGGCTGTGGTCGAAGCCGTTTTGGCCGCCCGCGTGACCGCGCGCGCCGACAAGGACTGGGCGCGCGCCGATGCATTGCGTGACGGGCTGGTGGCGGCGGGCGTCGTGGTGACGGATGGCAAGGGCAGGGGGTGGGAAGCCGGTCCCGGTTTCGACCCCGCCAAGCTGGAGGGGTTGGTGTGATCACAAACGCGTCCGACGTAGATCACCCATGGATCACCCGTAGATCACCCATGGATAGTACGTCCACATGACCGAACGCCTCTACCTCTACGACACGACGCTGCGCGACGGGCAGCAGACGCAGGGCGTGCTGTTTTCGGCCGCCGAGAAGGTGGAAATCGCGCGGATGCTCGACGATCTGGGCGTCGATCATATCGAAGGCGGCTGGCCCGGCGCCAACCCGACGGACAGTGATTTCTTCGCTGCGGCACCCAAGACGTCGGCGACGATGACGGCGTTCGGAATGACGAAACGGACGGGCCGGTCGGCCGAAAACGATGATGTGCTCGCCGCCGTCGTCAACGCGGGCACACCGGCCGTTTGTCTGGTTGGCAAAACCCATCCGTTCCATGTGCGCACAGCGTTGGGCGTGACGCTGGAAGCCAACCTCGATAACATCAAGGTCTCCGTCGAACACCTTGTGAAACAAGGAAAAGAGGCTTTGTTCGACTGCGAACATTTCTTCGATGGCTACGACGAAGATCCCGCTTATGCGCTGGCCTGTGCCCACGCGGCGCGAGACGCCGGGGCCCGCTGGATTGTCCTGTGCGACACCAACGGCGGCACCATGCCGACCCGCATCGCCGAAATCGTACGGGCGGTCATCGCATCTGGCGTCCCCGGCGACCACCTTGGAATCCACACGCATAACGACACTGAACAAGCCGTCGCCGGATCGCTGGCCGCCGTCGATGCCGGGGCCCGGCAGATCCAGGGTACGCTCAACGGTCTGGGGGAACGTTGCGGCAACGCGAACCTGACGGCCCTGATTCCGACTTTGCTGCTCAAGGAGCCGTATGCCAGCCGATATGCGACCGGGATCGATGCGGAAAACCTGCCGTCGCTTATGAAGGTCTCCCGACGTCTGGACGACATTCTGAACCGCGTGCCGCGCCGAGAGGCCGCCTATGTCGGCGCTTCGGCTTTTGCGCATAAGGCCGGGTTGCACGCCAGCGCGATCCTCAAGGACCCGACGACCTATGAACACGTGCCGCCCGACGCGGTGGGCAACGCCCGGATCGTCCCGATGAGCAATCAGGCCGGTCTGTCGAACCTGCGAAAACGGTTGGACGATCTGGGGCTGACAGGATCGGACGCGCAGCTGCGTCGCATCCTGGATATCGTCAAAGAACGGGAGGATGCGGGCTATGCCTACGACGTGGCCGCCGCCAGCTTCGAATTGATTGCGCGGGCCGAATTGGGTCTGTTGACGGAGCCGTTCGAGGTCAAGCGCTACCGCGTCACGGTGGAGCGGCGGAAGAACAAATACGACCGGATGGTCACCGTGTCCGAGGCGGTCGTGGTCGTGAAGGTCGACGGCGAAAAACGGCTGTCCGTCTCAGAAAGCATGGACGAGACCGGGTCCGATCGCGGGCCGGTCAACGCGCTGTCCAAGGCGCTTGCCAAGGATCTGGGGCCGTTGCAGGACCGCATTTCCGACATGCGGCTCAAGGATTTCCGCGTACGCATCATGCAGGGAGGGACCGAGGCCGTGACCCGCGTCATCATCGACCACGAAGACGATGCGGGCCGCCGTTGGTCCACCGTCGGGGTCAGCCCGAACATCGTCGATGCAAGTTTCGAGGCCCTTCTGGACGCCGTGCGCTGGAAGCTGTGTCAGGCGGACTAGGTTGCCCGTCATGGAAATGCACGACGATATCACGGCCTGCGCCGCACAGGTGCAACGCGGCGACCCGGAGCGGTTTCGCGCCGTCATGGCGACCCCTGTGGCGCTGCGCCGCATGCTCTTCCCGCTCTATGCTTTCAACCTGGAAGTCGCCCGCGCGCCATGGGTCACGAAGGAGCCGTTGATCGCCGAGATGCGCCTGCAATGGTGGCGCGACGCGTTGGGTGAAATCGCGAATGGCGGCCAGGTTCGGCGGCATGAAGTCGTGACGCCCCTTGCCGCGATCCTGGATGGGCGGGGCGCACGCGACCTTGATGACCTGGTGGAGGCGCGACGGGCCGATATCGAAGGGACGCCGCCCGCGTCCACGGATGATCTGACCCGCTACATCGACCGGACGGCAGGCACGCTTTTGTGGACGGCGGCGCGATTGGCGGGGGCGACCGACGCGCCTGCAATCCGGGATGCCGGTCTGGCGCAGGGGCTGGCTAGCTTCCTTTCGGCCGTGCCCGACCTTGTAGACAAGGCGCGCAATCCTCTTCCGCCCGGTGAGCCGCATGACATGATTTCGGGCTTGGCGACCATCGGGCTGGCGGCGCTGGACCGGGCCAAAGCCGCCGGGATCGCGAAATCCGCACGGCCCGTCCTTCTGGTGCTGAGCGATACGCGCGTTCGACTGCGCGCCTTTGCCGATCACCCGGGCCAGACACCGCAGATCAACCCCGCGCTCAGCCGTCTGCGCCTTGGGTGGAACGCCCTGCGCGCGTGATGTCAGGCGGGATGGGTCCGCAGATACGCGCGCATCCCATAGATCAGCGGCGTGCCGTCTTCTGAAACCTGCACCGCGCGCACCGACCCGATTATGACGTGATGCGTGCCCACAAGTTCGGCCGATTGCACGTCGCAATCGAACGACGCCAGCGCCTCCAGCACCGGGGCACCCGTCGCGAGTGTGCCCCAGGACCCGACCGCGAACCTGTCGCCGCCCGGCGCCTCGGCACGGCTGGCGAAGACATCCGCCACATCCTGCTGATGCTGGCCCAACACATTCACGGCAAAATGCCCGTTCGACAGGATCGGGTCTGACGCGGACGCACCCTTGTTGACGCAGATCAGGATCGTCGGTGCATCGCCGTCGGCAGACACGCTGGTCATCGCAGATACGGTCACGCCAGCGCGGCCCGCGGGCCCATCGGTGGTGACGACGCTGACAGTCGCGGCGGCGCGGCTCATGGCGTGAACGAAATCGGTGCGAAGCTGGGGATCGGACATGGCGCTTGACCTAACCTATGCGGGGCCGGTGTCGAGGGGTTTCGCATCGACCGCCGTCGTGGTCAGGTCGCGGCACAAGACACGGGAGGGGCCGATGGCACTAAAGGATGCACGCGATCAGGTGGACGGCGCGATCACGCGCGACGACCCGCGCGGATTGACCTTCGAAAACGCGTTCGGCGGCGCGACATCCGCGTTCCGGCGCAAATACACCAAGGACCTGACGGGCTTCGATCTGGCGATCACCGGCGTGCCGTTCGATCAGGCCGTCACGCATCGCCCCGGCACCCGCTTCGGCCCCCGCGCCATCCGGGAGGCGAGCAGCCTTCAGGTCTTCGATCCGCCCTACTACTGGGATTTTTCCCCGTTGGAGGAATTCGCGATCGCCGACTACGGCGACGTCGGTTTCGATTATGCCAAGGTGGCGGAATTTCCGATTGCCCTGCGCGCCCATGTTGCGGGCATTCTTGCGCAGGATGCGGGCTGCATCGCGATGGGTGGCGACCATTACGTCAGCTTTCCGATCCTCCAGGCCCATGCCGAAAAATATGGACCGCTCAGCCTGATCCAGTTCGACGCCCATTCCGACACCTGGCCCGACGACGACATGGCGCGGGTGGATCACGGCACGATGTTCTACAAGGCGGTGAAGACGGGGGTGATCGACCCGGCCAGCTCCGTGCAGGTCGGCATCCGCACGGTGAATCCCGACACCCTGGGTGTGACGACGATCGACGCGCGCGCCGTTCACGAAGCCGCACCTGGGGACGTCGCGCGGCGCATCAAGGCCGTCGTCGGCGACCGGCCCTGCTATGTCACCTTCGACATCGACGCATTGGACCCGGCCTTTGCCCCCGGGACCGGCACCCCGGTCTGGGGCGGGCTGTCGAGCGGGCAGGCGGCCGCGATCCTGCGTGATCTGGCGGGGATCAATATGATCGGGGGGGACGTGGTCGAGGTTTCACCCCCCTATGACACGACGGGGGCAACGGCGATCGCCGGCGCGCATGTCCTGATGGAGTTGATTTGTCTTTGGGGCTGGAACCGCAGGGCGTCGACCTAGTCATCCGAGCTGGGGACGGCCGACCCCGCCCTGTGGGTCAGGCCAGACCTTCGGTGGGGCAGGCATCGAACCGGGCCACCTGCGGTGCCGCGCCGGTCAGGTCGAACACCTCGGCCACGTCACCCAGAACGACGGTCGCCGTGCCGCCCGCCGCCAACCCCGACAGCACGTTTCCGAACCCCCGATCCGTCACCGAGACCCGTTGACCCGCGATTTGGTGTCGGGTGGTGGTGATCGTGAACGTGGCCGCCCCGGCGAAGGTGACCGAAAGCGTCCGCGCCTCCGGCCAGCCGCCCGCACGATCGACATGCATTGAATAGAGCGTCGTATTGGGATCGTAGGTCACTTGGATCGAGGCCGTCGATCCGGCGTGGTCCAGCGTACAGATCGGGACCGGGGAAAAAGTCCACGCGAAGGCGGGCAGGGGCAGAAGGCACAGGATCAGGACGCGCAGCATCAGTCGAAGTTAGGCCACGCCGGACGCCCGCCAACCCCGGCGATTGCGCGCGCCGCGTTGATCGTCGTCAAGGCGCGGGTCCCGCCCGCCTGTCATCCTTCGCGAAGATGGCACTGACACGGAGGACGCGACGATGACGAATGACATGGACAGCTCTGAACTGGACCCGCCGGGCGCGGCGCGCACGTGGTCCAAGAGGATCGAGGTGAAAGGCGACGAACTGGTCGCCCGCGTCAGGGAAATGGCCGCTGACAGCAAGGTCAAGCGCATCCGCGTAACGGAACCCGACGGGGACATCGCGCTGGAAATACCGCTGACATATGGCGCGATCGCCGGCGGGGCCGTCGTGATCGCCGCTCCCGTGCTGGCCGTTATCGGCGCCCTTGCCGCCCTGGTCAGCAAGGTCACGGTCGAAATCGTGGAGGACGGGGCGACGAAGAAGGACGACGGCTGACGCCGCGACGATCGGCGCATCGAAGGCACCGGGCGGCAGGTGGACTTCCCGCGCCCGAATGCCTACGTCGATAGGGCGAATAACGTCGGAGCGACCATGAGCCCCCGCGACCTGAAAATACCCGCCGAACGTCATCCCGAAAAGGCGCGCCGCCCGGACAACCCGCAGCCGAAGAAGCCGTCGTGGATCCGGGTGAAGGCTCCCGTTGGCGAAGGCTACAAGAAGACCGCCAAGATCATGCGCGAGCATAAGCTGGTCACGGTCTGCGAGGAGGCGGGCTGCCCGAACGTGGGCGAATGCTGGTCGCAAGGTCACGCCACCATGATGATCATGGGTGAGGTCTGCACCCGCGCCTGCACCTTCTGCAACATCGCGACCGGCAAGCCGCCCGAAGCGCTCGACGTGTTCGAGCCGGGGCGCGTGGCGGATGCGGTCGCGAAGCTGGGTCTCAATCACGTGGTCGTCACCAGCGTGGACCGCGACGATGTGGACGATGGCGGGGCGGAGCATTTTGCCCAGACGATCCGCGCGATCCGCAAGCGGGCACCCGACACCACAATCGAGATTCTGACCCCCGATTTCATCCGCTGCGACGCATCGGCGTTGGAGGTTGTGGTTGCGGCCCGACCGGATGTCTTCAACCACAACCTTGAAACCGTGCCGGGGCTGTACCCCGAAGTGCGGCCTGGGGCGCGATACTTTCATTCCCTGCGCCTGCTGCAACGGGTCAAGGAGCTGGATCAGACGATGTTCACCAAATCGGGCATCATGGTTGGCCTGGGCGAGGACAAGCAGTCGGTCATGCAGGTGATGGACGACATGCGCGCCGCCGACATCGATTTCTTGACCATCGGGCAGTACTTGCAACCGACGCCCAAGCACCACGCCGTGGACCGGTTCGTGACCCCCGAGGAATTTGCGGCCTACGAAAAGGCGGCCTACGGCAAGGGGTTCCTGATGGTGTCCGCTACGCCGCTGACCCGGTCGTCGTATCACGCGGGCGATGATTTCGCCCGGTTGCGGGACGCGCGCCTGAAAAAACTGGGACGCGGCTGACGCGTTACCCGGCGGGCGGCAACGCTTTGAGATAGGCCGCGATGGCGTCGCGATCGGCGTCAGGCAGAAGCGCGATGTTGGCGATCACTTCGACCATCGATCCTCCGGCGCTGTCGTAGTCGGGGGTGAAGCCGGTTTTCAGATAGGAGGCGATATCGCCCGCGCTCCACTCCAGCTTGTCGGGTGTCAGCGCGGGGATCGTGCCTTTTCCCGACGGGTTGGGCGCACCGGCCATCCACGCGTCACGATTCAACCCGCCCAGGGCATCGCGTGGCGTATGGCATTCGGCGCAATGCCCCAGAGCTTCGACTAGGTACTGTCCGCGTGCGATCTGCGGGTCGGTCGTGTCCATCGTGCGCATCAGGTCGGGCACGTAGCGCGCCTTCCACAGGCCCAGGCCCCGCCGGACGGAATATGGAAATCCGATATCGTGCGGCAAGCTTGCGGCATCGGACGGCGGTAGTGTTTGCCAGAACGCCCAGAGGTCGGCGATGTCCTGTGGTTCGGCCAGCGCATAGGACGAATAGGGGAACACCGGATAGTAATGCGCCCCGTTCGGCGCAATTCCGCGCTGGGTCGCGTTGGCGAAATCCGACAGGGACCAGCCGCCGATGCCGGCATCCGAAGGGGACACGTTGGGCGCCACGAAGGTCCCGAATTCAGTCGCGAAACGCTGTCCCCCCGCCAGCACCAGTCGGGCGTCGCCGTCTGTTTCGGGTGCGGAATGACAGCCCGCGCAGCCCGCCGCGTTGAACACGAGTTCCCCCGCTGCCGCCTCTCCCGCCACCCCGGCAAAGGTGTCCGCCGGGAGGGGGTCGGGCCGGGTCGCCCAGACGCCGGTCACAACGGCGATCGCCAAGATCGCGCCTGCGCTGAGCAGAAGACGCCGCATGGATCAGCGCGAGACGCGGTAGTCGTCGTGGCACGCCTTGCAGGTCTTGCCCAACTCCCCAAGTGCTGCGCCCAACCCTTCCGGTCCGTCTGCAGCGACCGCCTGAAGCGATGCGGCCGCCGCATCGAAATCATCCCAGATCGCAAGGAACCCGGCGCGATCCTCTCCGATCTTGCCCAGGGCGCGATTGCTTTGCGTCCCGAGCGTCGCATCGGGCCAAAGGCCGGTCTGATCGACAAGGGCCACGCCCATCAGGCTGTCTGCGGCCATTTCGGCCGCCTCGGCGTCGTACTCGGTCTCGCCCTTCGCCATGTCGCCGACCACGGCGAGGTTCAGAGAAATGACATTCATCAGGCCTTGGCGGGCCTTCACCTCGCGCGGGGTTTGGGCGTGTTCCTCGGCAAACGCGACCGATGTTGCGGCAAAGGCGCCGACCAAGGCGAGGATGGTAAGGGGGCGGTGCATGAGATTCTCCATCAGCTGAGCGATCGGGTCAGCTTGACGTAGGGTCGCGCTTACGGTCAACAGCGCACGGGCCGGGGCGAAAAACGTGATCGTGGCGTTGGGTCAGCGACTGGGATTGGCCGCGCGCCAGGCTGCCCAAGCTTCGGGCGTATCCAGATCGGTCGTTGCGGCGCGCCCAATCAACGCGCAGGTGTCGACACCGTGCCGCGCGATGACGTCGCGTGCGCCCGTATCTCCCGCAAGATCGGTCAACTCGGCAAATAGGTTGCGATCGAAGACGACGGGCTGACCTGGCGCGCCGTCGGCATCCGTTGCCCGCAGAACCGGTGCATGACCGGCCATCCATGCGGAAGAAACGGTGGCAAGGGCCGTCGCGTCGATTTCGGGCATGTCGGCCAGATGGATCAGCAGGGCATCCGCCGTGCAGGCGGCCACGCCGGCGCGGATGCTGGCGGACATCGCGCGGTCCCCGACCTCTACCAATGTCGCTGCCGTATCGCCAAGCCAGGCGCGGCGGTGGGATGCGGGGGGCAATGCGACGATGACCTGATCGGCGACGCCCAAGGCGGCCCGCGTGGCCCGCAGGATCAGCGGCGTGCCGTCCACCTCCTCCAGCAGTTTATCGCTGCCGCGCATGCGAGTGGACGCACCGGCGGCGAGGATCAGGATCGCGGGTGGACTGCGCATTACACGCCCCTCAGATAATCGGCGATCCGCGCGACTTCGTTCCGGGACCCGAAGACAAGCGGGGTCTTTGCATGAATATCGTTCGGTGTGCGGTCGAGGATGTAACCTGTTCCGTCCGTCGCGGACCCGCCCGCCTGCGCCATCAGGAACGCGACCGGAAATGCCTCGTAGAGGAGGCGCAGATGGCCATCGGCGTAGCCGGGCCGTGTGTCCGACGGATAGAGAAAGACGCCGCCCTGCATCAAGATACGGTGCAAATCGCCCACTGCGGCGGCGATCCACCGCATGTTGGTGTTGCTGCCCCGCGGCCCGTCCGCGCCCTGCTGCGTATGTTTGAGATATTCTTGCAGGCGCGGGTCCATGTTGCGTGTGTTGGACGCGTTGAAGGCGATGAATTTGGTTGTCGGCGGCACCTGCACGCCCTCGCGCGCGACGCGCCAGGTTTCATCGCGCGCATCGAACGTCAGGATCGTGACGCCGTTTCCCAGCGAAACCCCCATGTCGATGCTGTGCCCGAAACTGACGTATCCGGCCGCGACGACATCCGACCCGGCGTGCCGCTGATCGGTGGCCGCGGGGAACAGCGCGAACAAAAGGCCAAGGGGCGCACCGATGCCGATGCTGCCCGACCCATCGATCGGGTCGATGGCCAGGTCGTAGGGCGCGCCGGGCGTCATGGCGACCGGCTCTGCCGCCTCCTCCGAGACGAGGGTGGCGATGGCGCAGCTGCGCAGGGCGGTCAGCATGTGATCGTGCGCGGCAAGGTCCAACGCCTTCTGCCTGTCACCGCTGTCGTTGGTACCCACGATGGCCGCCGGATCGCCGGGCAACGCGGCAAGGGCAAGCCTGCGGGCAAGGGGCAGGCCGGCGGCGGCGATGGTCTGCACGATTTTCGTGAGCGCGGGATCTGCCCTTTGCGTCGCCGCCCAATCGGCGAGTGTCGGCGTCCGGGCTTCGGGGTCGTCGCCGGGCAGAGAGAGCGTGTCGGGCATGACTGGTCCTTTGGGGGGCGACGGTGCCGTCGGTGTAGGGCCGGATCGGCGCGACGACAACCGAAGCGATCGATCGTGCACCGGGCGTCGCAAGACGCTAGAGCGGAGCGACTCTTGTTGGAGACGCCGATGACCCTGCCCTTGAAAGACCGCTTCGATCTGCCCGAAGGGATGATCTATCTTGACGGCAATTCCCTCGGTCCGCTGCCCAAGGGCGTGGGCGCGGCCGTGCAAAGCGTGATCGCGAAAGAATGGGGTGCGCACCTTATCAAGGGTTGGAACGATTGCGACTGGATGGATCAACCTGCGCGTGTCGGCACGCGGGTCGGGCGATTGATCGGGGCACCCGCCGGGTCGGTCGTGATGGGTGACACGCTGTCGATCAAGGTGTTTCAAGCGGTGTCGGCGGCCCTGGCACTGCGCCCCGATCGCCGCGTGATCCTGTCGGACAGCGGAAATTTCCCGTCCGATCTGTACATGGCGGAAGGTCTGATTGCGCTGAAAGACGCAGGATACGAGTTGCGCATCGTAGAGCCGGAGGCGGTGGCCGATGCCATCGACCGGGAAGTCGCGGTCGTGATGCTGACCGAAGTGGATTACCGGACCGGCCGGATGCACGACATGGCCGCGGTCACCGACACCGCGCAGAACGCCGGCGCGGTCATGGTCTGGGACTTGGCCCATTCCGCCGGCGCGGTGGAGGTCGATCTGACCGCGTCGGGGTGCGAGATGGCGGTCGGCTGCACCTATAAATACCTCAACGGCGGTCCGGGCGCGCCAGCGTTCATCTATGTCCGACCCGATCTGGTCGATACCGTCACACCCTTCCTTTCGGGCTGGCTGGGACATGCCGCGCCCTTTGCCTTCGACCGCAGCTATACCCCCGGCAAGGGGATCGAGCGGATGCGCGTCGGCACGCCCCCCGTCCTGCAGCTTGCCGCGCTGGAGCAGGCGATGACCGTATGGGACGGCGTCACCATGGCCGAAGTTCGCGCCGCGTCGCTCATCCTTTCCGAACGGTTCATCGCTGAAGTGGAGGCGCGGTGTTCGCAACTGACCCTGCTCAGCCCGCGGGACGCGGCGCGGCGGGGCAGCCAGGTCAGCTTCGGATTCGACAACGGCTACGCCGCGATGCAGGCCCTGATCGCGCGGGGTGTCATCGGCGATTTTCGTGCGCCGAACGTCATGCGGTTCGGGTTCACGCCGCTGTATCTGGACGTGGGCGATGTTATCGCGGCGGTTGATACCCTGCAGGACGTGTTGGACCGTCGTCTGTGGGATAAACCCGAATACCGCGCCGTCGGCCGGGTGACCTGACCAAGCCCCAGTCCGGATCATTGCGGTAAGACACTGGTCCACCGCATCGCTCGAATTTAGGACGATGCCGCGGCGTAGTTGTTTGCAATGCGCGTGCCGGTTGCGGCACAGCGTATCGTCCGACGTCGCTGGCAGTTCGACCGAAAACCCGGAACACGCGCGATCCCATGCAACGATAAACGTAGTTTCCGAGCCCACGGACCTGAGCACGGAACGACAGATGTCCGAACGCATCTACATCGAAGAGATTCAATCCTATGCCGGACTAAACGGAGACCTCTCCGCGTGCTTTCCGCTGAGCGATGACTGAAGCGACCGCACGATTTCAGCGACATCAATTTGCGTCGATCTGGACTTCGTAAGCGAGGCGATCACGCGTTCGGATGGGGCGAGATTGGTGTCTGTGCCAGCAAACACGATGACTTTCGTAACTGGCGGCAGTGAGGGCAACAGATCGAAGCCGGACCCGTCCGGCATTTCGATGTCGAGGATGACCAGATCGAATGTCTGGCGCGCGAGCGAGTCTCGCGCTTCGGCCAGCGATCGCGACCGGACGATCGACGCGGAATATCCGACCGCTTCACCGACAAGCTCCAGCGTGTCGCTGTCATCGTCGATATGAAGGATTCTAAGGCGATCATCCTCGACCTTTCCGATCGCCCGACGCAACGCATCGACTGCGCTTTGCCCGTCCCCGACTTGCTCGATCCATTCTGTTCCTTCTGACCCCCTAAGGCATTCAGGGACCGCTCCGGCCGGGGACACGACCGTTACAGGCAGGGAAAGTTCGGACAGCTGATCGACCGTTCCATCTAGGGCCGCCGCATCGACCAGGACGGCGCTGTGCCAGCCCCGCTCCGCGATCCTTGCGGCAGATCTGAAATCCGGTGAGAGATCGCTCGCAAATCCTTCCTTCTCGAGGGCCCGTCCAATCCATTTCGTCACGTCCGAGTCGTCGCTGCAGATCAGGACGCGGGATCGGTCGATGCGGCAGTCGGGCGTGGCAGTGTGGGACCCGGCCTGAAACTCGGGCAAGCTGACATGGAAGCGGGCTCCGAAATCCCTGGCACGATCGAACCCGATCGTGCCTCCCAACTGAGTTACGATTTCGCGCGAGATGTGCAGGCCAAGTCCCGTGCCCCCCTTTGCGCGCTTATCGGACGAATCCGATTGTTCGAACCTGCCAAAGATTCGATCTTCAAAATCGACTGGAATGCCAGGACCGTCATCCTGTACGAAGATGAGCACGTCATCACCGACACGATATGTTCCCACAACGACGGTTCCGTTGTCCGGCGAGAATTTGACGGCATTCGACAACAGGTTCCGCAAGACTTGAAGGAAACGGCCGGCATCCACGTTGATCGTCGCTTCCGGCAGATCGTCGACAAGGACGAGCGATACGTTCTTTTCTCTCATGAAGTTGACGTTCGATGAGATGACTTGTTCGAGAAGCGGGCGCAGGGGTTGGACTTCGAATTTGAAGGCGATGGCACCGGACGAAATCTTCTCGATGTCCAGAATGTCGTTGATCAGCTCGACAAGCCGATCACAGTTCGATTGGGCAATCGTCAGGAGCCGTGAGACATTGGCCGGGAAATCGTACAATTTTCCCGAATTTATCAGGCCCAGAGATCCTTTGATCGACGTCAGGGGGGTGCGAAGTTCATGGCTGACGGTCGATATGAAGCGGTTCTTCGCCTCTGCCGCGGCTCTTTCTTCGGTTATGTCGTGAGCGGAGGTGATGATACCGACGAACTGACCGTGTTTGTCGCGGAGCGGTGTCTGAAGGACTGACAGCCATTTCTGCAGGCCTTCGGTTGTCGTTCTCGGCTGATAAAACGTCACCGATCTCCCGGAGCGAAGATCTTCGAGTGTCTGATGCCACGGAATTGGCCCGTCATCGACGGGTTGCTTCTCCAGCGTGTCGAGCGAAGCGCTTGTGTCCGCTTCATTTATCAGCGCGTCAGTCGCCGGGTTTGCGACCAGATATTTACCTTCGAAATCCCTGACATTGAGCGCGTAGGGCAGCTGTTGGACGACCTGCCGGTAGATCCGGTTGTCGCGCATCAACCGTATGCGATTGTCCGCCCGGATAAGAAGAAAACCGATGACAAGTGTCGATACTGTCAGCGCGGCGATCAGGGACGGTGCCGTCTCGACCAATAGGTTCCATCGCATCTCCGCTGGGATCGCCATGTAACTCGCCAAGTTTGCGACGACCACGCCGATCACGCACAAAACAAGGCTGTTGAGGGTTGTCTGTTCCTCGCGGGCGCGGAAGTGAATGAAGAGGCCGACGACCGTCGACAGGATGATTGAAACCACGCCGGGCGACACGCCCGAGCCGCCCATGTCCAGTCGAATGAAAACAGCCGTGCTCGCCGCTATCACCGCAGCCGGGAGACCGCCGAAGAGGGCGGCGAGCGCCACGAGCGACGCCCTGAGGTCGAAGCGAAACCCGGGAGACGTCTCCATCGCCATCTGCATCGAAAAGGCGGTTGCGATCGCCAGAACCGCTCCGATGAGGATAGACCTATGGATTGCCGCAAGCGACTGGGTCCACTCGGATATCGTGTCCCAGAGCATTGCCAAGATCGCGACCAATGCGAAGTTGGTAATCAGGGACCGCATCAGTTCAGTCATAATGTACCTCGATATTCTTTCGACTGAAATTGGCCCCGCGCTCTGATCCGTGGCACAAAAAGGTGTGGGATCAAGCGGCGTGCGCCGTACTTTTCCAGAGGTCCAGAACCTGGGAGGAGAGCGTCATTGGGTCGAATGGTTTCGCGATGACACCAACGGCCCCGATCGCGATCAAGCCCTCGATCTCGTCTCGCCGGGCCTTCGCGGTCATGAAAGCCTTTGGTACAGGCCGGATGGCATCGATCCTGTTCAACCGCTCGAACACCTCGGGGCCGTCCATTTCGGGCATCATGACGTCGAGGAGAACCATATCGGGCTGGAAGGCGGTGATCCGGGCCAAGGCTTCCGGTCCGGACGCATAGACGGCCACGTCGTAGCCACCGATCTGCGTCAAGGCCAACTCTGTTAGCTCGCGGATGTCCGCGTCATCCTCGACATAGGCGATACGCTTCAGCTGGCCGTCCATCCGCGTGCTCCTCAACCCGACTTCGAAGATCGGCCTAGCAGACAGGTGTGACCAAACCTTTTACGGGCGGACCGGATCGAGGGTCTCAACACCATGAATATGAGGAGTTTCGATGATTTGGCGAAGCCCAATCATGCCCGCAAGCTGGAAGGAACGACACGTTATTTCTCCGGCAGTCCGGCGAGATCTTGTGGTGACCCTGGATCGTCGCCGGACAGGCCGGGAATATATCGGGCGGCGGCAACGATGGCTTCGCGCCAATCCGGCAGTCGAGACTCCCGGGCCACGCGGACGGCGGAAAACGTGGGAAACCCGCCGTCTTCGTCCAACGCGATGCGTGCCAGTTGGCGGCGCTCATCCACGCGAAATGCGTTGCGGAATTCGTCGGGAATGGACTGCGACACCGACAGGATGCGGTCGATGGTCCCAACTTGCGTCAGCGTCCCGGCGGACACGGTGATCCGGTCACCTTGCCGGATGCGGAACAGGTAATTCGTCGGAAGATAGGCGAGGACGTAAGGTTTACCGGATAGGACCGTCAGAATGGGTTCCCCCGGATTGAAAACTTCTCCGGGTGCCGGCACGCTGTCCCCGATCACTCCGGAAGTGCCCGCGCGGTGAAAGCCGCCGTCATAGAGCGTCGCAAGATCGTCGAGAGCATCCCGCGCCTGCTGGCGGGCCACGCCGAGCGCCTCCAATTCCTGTCCGAGGCCTTCGGCGCGCGACACCAAGGTGACGAGCTCGACGTTCGCAAGATGCGCCTGATCGACGACACCCTCCCGCCGGGTTGCTGTGACAAGGCCGGAAGTGATCGAAGCGTCGAGCGTGTCGCGGGTGCGATCCAGTGCCTCCGCCCTGTCGCGCGCAAGAGGCATGAGACGTTCCGAAAGATCCTTCCGAGAGCGAAGCTCAGCTTCGCGCTCGGCCAGTTCGGCGTCGCGCATCGACAAATCGGCCAGACGGTCGAGCACCTCGACCGATGACGCCTGCAGCAGCGGATCGCCTTCCCGCACGGATTGTCCGGCGACGATATCGACGCTGTTCACCCGGATCAGGGTCGTCGCGGCGACCACGCTTCGATCCCGAAGGACCAGTCCGTCGGCCCGCAGGAAAACCAGGTCGCCGGCCACGTAGTCCAGCATCGCAGCCGCAAACATCGCCAGAAGAGCGAGGTAGATTCCGCGGTCCCATCTGCGGCGGGGGCGGGTCGCTTCGCGGTCGAAGCTGTCGGAGCGCGGGCGGCGTTTCAGTTTCGTGATCATCTTGTCACCCTCTGACTTTGTGGACTTTGTCGGGAACGTAGCTGTCTGCGTAGGACGATCTGAAAATCCACTCGTCCAGATAGGCGACAAGTCGGACGAACCTCATGTAGACCCCGTAGAAAACGCTGTATCCCAAGAGATACGGCAACAGCGCTACGCCACTGATTTTCGGCGTCGCGGATGCGGCCAGAAGGAAGACGAGGAGGTCCAGCATCAGCAAGCCCAGTTGCGCCGCCAGCAGAACCGTGAAGGCAAAGCTGCCGTAGGTGTGAAACAGCCAGATCAAGTAGAATGGCATCGCGGCGGCGGCGATCACGTTGAATAGCAGGAATTCCAGCTCGTGGAGCAGCTCGCTCCAGCGGAATCGCCGCGAAAAAGGGTTAAGCATGTCGGCATGCTTGCGATAGCGCAGCCGGACCGCATCGCGTTCCCAGCGGAACCTTTGCCGCACCAGAACGGCGCGGGTTTCGGGAACATCTGTATAGCATTGGGCATCGGCGGCGAACCGCACCTTCCAGCCCGACCTGCGCAGGCGGATCGTGAGGTCCAGATCTTCACCGCCGCCCGCGTCCAGACCGCCGGTCATTTCATAGGCATCCCGGCGAAAGGCCCCGAATGCGCCCGAAATGCAGGTCACCTGGCCCACGCGGTCCGCCGCCTGCTTTCCAAGCGAAATCGAGATCATGTATTCGATTCCCTGGAAGGCCGCGATCAGACTGCGGTGCATGTTGCGTGGAAGGATGGATCCGCACACCGCAGCGACACGATCGTCGGCGAAGGGACGCAACAGATTTCGGATCGCGTGTCGATCGAACGAGCAGTCGCAATCCACGTTCACGATCACGTCGCCCGTGCATAGGCGGGCGGCCATGTTCGTGCCGGCGGATTTGCCGGATCGCAACTCGGTGGTGTGCGCCGCGTCGATAAGGTTGGCGCGCAGCATCCGGGATATCGTTGCAGGCATCCCGTCGGTCGAGCCGTCGCTGACGACCACGATCTCGTCCGGAACGCGGCTTTGTTCGCGCAGGGCGGCGACGCATTTCTCGATCGAGGTTTCCTCGCTGTGGCCCGCGATGACGACGCTGACACGGCCTGGGTAGGGACGCTCGTCCTCGCGAATTCGCGGAAGGAAAGCCGTTGCGGCGAACAGCAGCAGGTAGCGCGGAACCTCGAAAATCATGACGAACCAGTAAAGGCGCAGAAGGCTCTCACCGCTTTGCGCAAAAAGATAGTCCGCCGCTTCGCTGAACGGGCTCATCCGGCCAGATCCTCGGGCCCGAACAGATCGAACCGCGCGCCCACGTCCAGACGCAGAGATCCGTCGGCCCCTTGCCTGGCGGTTTTGAGAACGGGTTGAATGGATGCCTTGTCGGCATTCGGCATCAGGACGAAATCATGCGTCGAGCCAGCCGTCACGATTGTCCCGGAGGGAAGGTTCTGCTGAAAGGTCTCCAACCAGAGACGCCGGGTGTCGCGGGCCTGCCGTGCGCCGTGGTCGGCTTGGACAGCTCCGAGATTGTCGTAAGTCACATAGCCCAGAACGAACGGTGTTCGATCGTCGTTGAAGCGGCTTGCCGCCCTGTTCAGGGCGACGACAAGGTCGAGCGGCAGGTCAGCAAGGCGCAGCGATTGCCGTGTCAGCCCGAGAAAGGAACGCCCGGCCTTCAAATAGGCGAGCCCCTGATCCGTGATCCGGCCTGAGAGGATGTCGCGTGTCGGAACCGCGTCCGCCATCGTTCGGGTCGAACAGTCGACGCAGACGAACGCGACATTCGGTTCGGACGTCGTCTTGGAGCAACCTCGACAGCTTACCATAAGGCCTGGCCGGTCATAATCGCGACCGAAGTGCGCCAGCGTCCGACGGCATTTCGGGCAGGTCAGTTCATCCCCGTGTCGGAAGTCGCTTTCCGGGCCCTGATAAGCGCATCGGAAGTGATGAAGGTAGCTCTCCTCTTCAAGATGCGGGGACTGGCAGTCTGGACATTCCTCGCGCACGAGAAGTCGGGCCGATTGACACGACGGGCAATGATGCACGCGTTCCGAAAACTCCGTCGCCAGGAACCCTTCCGCGACAAGTTTGGTCATGGGTTGAAGAAGGTCGTCGGTGTGGGCGAGGAGGTTCCACGCGATCAGGCTCCGGTCCGCTCCACTCCGCCTGGGGTCGATCGTCCCTCCGGCCAAGTGGATACGGGCGAGAAGCCGGTCCGCCGGGTCAGTGCTCCGCACGATGTCGGAGTGAAGCTCGGCCCGGCGATCGTGGAAGTGATCTATGATCTGGGCGATACGGTCCGTATCGCCCAGACGCAAGGCCGTGCCGTCCATGTCGGCTGACGGGCCCATCGCGCCCGTCATGTCGATAATGGGCAGAAGGTTCGCACCGGGCGTGCGCCACAGTGCGGGCAAATCGTCGGTCGAATTCACCAAGACGGCGTCGATGCCCTGCAGTCCCGAAAGCCGTGTCTGCGATTGGACGTCGGGCCAATTGAAGTAGGCGAACGGCAGATCCTCGATCACGCTGGTTCTCTCGCCTGGCGCGCGTACCATCCGTGCGGGGGCCGATGGCTTGGCCCGTGGCGTCTCGACCAATTCGCAGATCAAATCGATGTCGAGCGGCTTGGGTACGATGCGGTCGAACACCTCGCAGTTGGCCTTGTCCGCCAGCAACCCGCGCACGTCGCCGGTAATCGCGACGAAGGTGGGCCGAGCACCGCCGGGATGATCGGAAAGATACTGTTTCACGACCTCCAAACCGGTGATGTCCGGAAGATGGAAATCCGTCAGGACGATATCGAATGTCCGATCCCGAAGTTGTGCAAGCGCGGAGGCACCGTCGTCCGCAATGGCAACGGAATGACCGGCCTGTGTCAGCATGAGTTCGACGATATCCTGTGTCACCGAACTGTCTTCTACCAACAGAACGCTGCGGGCGTTGACGTGATTCTTTTCTGTCGTTTCCAAGGTGTCCAAACCGGTCTCCAACGATGCGTCCGGTTGGGCCTAGAATAAATTCGTTAATGGATCGTTGTTCAGGAGCGGTCCAACACAGGCCGCCGGTCGTTTTCGGCGGGCCTTCGATACGACCGGTTATCTTCACCAAGTCTTAGGGACTGGCCACCTATAGCCATCGGACGGGAACGCCCGTGTCGATTGGGGGGAAGAGAGCGTGCGGGAACAGATCATCGCCCTTCTGGAACGTCATTGCCGCACGATCACCCAAGAGGCCGCCTTGATCGGCCAGAGCATCGGCAAGGTGACGATTGGAATGGAGCGTGAAGATTTGGAGCCCAGCGTGAGACATGTACATAAGATCAAGGGAAGCAGCGGCTCTCTCGGATTTCCGTCCGTCAGCCGCGCTGCGCAGGCGTTGGAGGACCGGTTGCGCGGCATCGGCCGCGTCGACGGGACCGCATTGGCCCAGATCGAAGATATGAACGCGCGCCTTCAGGAGGCCGTCTGCCGCATCACGCCGGAAACATCGACGCTTCACCAGAAATTCAAGGAGGCGGACAAATGATCCTCGTAACCGGTGGCGCAGGGTATATCGGCAGCCATTTCGTCCTGGCTTGCATTGAGGATGGCCGGGAGATCGTCGTTCTAGACGATCTGTCGACGGGGTTCCGCGACGCAGTTCCGCCGGGCGTCCCTTTTGTTCGGGGCGATTTCGGCGACTGGGCGGTCCTGCAACGGATCATCTGGCAATATGACATTTCCAGCGTCGTCCACTTTGCCGGATCTGTCGTCGTCTCCGATTCGATAGCCGATCCCCTTGGCTACTATGAGACGAATACGACCAAGACACGCACGCTTCTGGCACATTGCGTCGCCTCCGGGATCAATGAGGTCGTCTTTTCCTCGACGGCCGCTGTTTACGGCCCGCCCGTGACCGAGACCGTCATGGAACTCGCACCGACTAATCCGATCAGTCCTTACGGCCGATCCAAGCTCATGGTCGAATGGATGCTGGCCGACGCAGCCGCTGCGACGGATCTTCGGTATGTCGCGTTGCGTTATTTCAACGTCGCAGGGGCCGACCCCTTGGGACGCGCAGGTTTGCGCTCAAGAAACGCGACCCATCTTCTCAAGCGGATCTGCGAAGTCGCTGTCGGCGACCGCAGCCATCTCGACATCTACGGAAACGACTATCACACGCCGGACGGCAGCTGCATTCGGGACTTCATCCACGTCAGCGATCTGGCGCAGGCTCATCTGAGTGCTCTCGACCACCTTCGGGTGACGGATCACAGTGTGATCCTGAACTGCGGCTACGGCCAGGGCGTGTCGGTTCTGGAAGCAGTCCAGGCCATATCCGGGCTGATCGGAAGGGACCTTCCGATCAGGATCTGCGATCGCAGGCCGGGGGACATACCCGCCATCGTCTCGGATACGACCCTGATGCAGAAAACGCTGGATTGGTCGCCGCGGTTCAAGGATCTGACGCACCTGCTCGATACCGCTCTGAGCTATGAACGTCAGGAGTCCGCGAGCCGTCTTTCGGTCGCTTGACCCGCACCGTACTCGTGGCGTGTCCGGTCCCGGTGAACGGGGTGGCAAGAATCCGTCCGACGGCGAAGGCTCACCACAATCGATAGAAATGGTGGAAAAGGTGCAGGTCCGTCTGGCGCATGCCCGGGCGCCGTAAAGAAGGTTCTTGTGAACCGAACAGGAGACCCAGGCGTTCAATATGACACAACCTGAGGTTTTTACTGTGCGCGCTATCCTTCCATGTATCCTGATTTTCGCATCGAGCCCTGCCCTCGCGATATCTCCCGAAGACATCGAAACCGCGACATATGACGGCGGGGCGATGCCCGAAGGCCAATCGGGGCTGACTGTAAAGCTGCAGGTGCTGTTGGACCGCGCCGGCATTTCTCCGGGGATCATCGACGGCTACAAAGGTGGGATGAGCGAAAGCGCCTTGCGCGGGTTCGAGGCACGCGAAGGGTTCGACGTCGATGGTCTGCTCGACAGCGAAGTCTGGGCTGCCTTGGGCGGCGAGGCCGATACCACCGTTCTTCTGTCGCACAAGATCTCGGGCGAAGACGTGACCGGGCTGACAGACAGCATCCCCGACAACGTGGCCGAAAAAGCCAAGATGAAGCGTCTCGGCTATGTCTCGGTAACCGAACGGCTGGCCGAACGTTTTCACATGGACGAGGATTTCCTGAAGGCGCTCAACCCCGATGCGGGATTCGAAGCTGGGGAGACGATTACCGTTGTCGATCCGGGGCCGAGGTTGGAAGGCGAGGTTCGGCGTATCGAGATCCGCAAGGGCGAACAACGCGCGGTCGTCTTCGACGCCGGCGACCGGATGATCGCAAATTATCCCGTCGCCATCGGGTCCGACGAAACGCCGTCGCCCGAGGGCCAAGTGGAAGTCACCGCCGTCGCCATGGACCCCACCTACAGCTATAGACCGAACGTCAATTTCGAAGCCGACGGCGTGACCGAAGCGCTGACTCTGCCGCCCGGTCCCAATGGGCCGGTCGGATCGGTCTGGATCGATCTGTCCAAGCCGACATACGGATTGCACGGAACCGATACACCCGCGGCGCTGTTCCAGAACAGCAGTCATGGCTGCGTCCGGTTCACCAACTGGGACGTGGAGGAACTTGCTTTCATGGTCGGGCAGGGTGTGAAGGTCGAGTTTATCGAATGATCCGTCTTGTGGTCCTGATGTTCGCGATGGGCGGGGCGGCGATGGCGCAGGACCTGGCGCCGACCGTCTCCTCCGAACCGATTCAGCGATCTGAAGCGTCGGTGCCATCTGCACCCGTGCCGGACCGACCCGCTTCGGACTCCGCCGAAGCTGCAACTGATGCGCCGGACGCAGTTTCGACGAAACTCGGCGCACGAGATCTTCTCCGGCTGAACGACGCAGACTACGGGACGTGTCTTGCGGCCTTGGACGATCTGGGCGTCGTCTATACGGAGGCTGCGCCAATCATTCCCGCAGACGACGTCGATTGCGGAATTGTCCGACCCCTCACCGTGTCCGAAATCGCCCCAGGGGTATCGTTGATTCCGGAGGCAACGCTTCGGTGTCCGGCGGTGCGCGCCGTCGCTGAATGGACACGGGATTTCGTCTTGCCGGCTGCGCAACGCCTGGGGCCGGACACGACACTGGCAGCAATGGAGACCGCATCGGGCTACACCTGTCGCCGCCGCAACAATCGACCGGACGGCAAGCTGTCCGAACATGCCTTCGGCAACGCGATCGACATCCTCGGGTTTCGCTTCGCCGATCGGAACCCGATCACGGTGGAGCCACGAGAAGGCGAAGGATCGATTGAGGAGTCGTTTCAGGATGCGGTGCGCGCAGCGGCCTGTCTTGATTTCTCGACTGTCCTTGGTCCGGGGTCGAACGCCTCCCATGACGACCACCTTCATCTGGACATCATCGAACGGTCCAGCGGCTATCGGCTGTGTGAGCAGGGCGGTGCCGCGCCAGAATGACTGGACTGTGGTGGCTGCCATGCCTGGCGGAACGTGTGAGACCGCCGTCCCCCGCGCCGGTCCCCGTTTCCCGGCAAAGCTGCAGCTGAGCGGAACGTCTTAGATCGCCAGTTCGGGGCGCTTTCCGAAACAGCTGCGCGTCTGCGATGGCTGGACAGGCCCCACCGCTCTTGTCATCGTGGCGTCACGGAGTGTTGATAGGGCGGGGAGGGGCCGTTCCACGACAAATGTCATGCACCGGCTATCGAAAATTCGAGCGCGCCCGCGCTCGCTCCAAGGGGGAAAGACTGAATGATTTACAAGGATCTTCTGGCCGCGACCGCGCTGGCCACCGTGGCGCTGGCGCTGCCGGCGAGCGCGCAGGATTGTCCGCGCGGCGATCTAGACGCACGCTATTGCGATGCCGACGGTGACCTGATCGCCGACGTGCCGACCGATGCGGCCGACCAGATCGACCCCGATACCCTCGTGTTCGCCTATACCCCGGTCGAAGATCCGGCCGTCTATGCGACAGCTTGGGAGGATTTCCTTGCCTACCTGTCGGACGTGACCGGCAAGGAAGTCGTGTTCTTCCCCGTGCAGAACAATGCCGCCCAGATCGAAGCGATGCGTTCGGGCCGTCTGCACATCGCAGGTTTCAACACCGGGTCGAACCCGCTGGCCGTGAATTGCGCTGGCTTCCGCCCGTTCACGATCATGGCGGGTGAAGACGGGTCGTTCGGCTATGAGATGGAAATCATCACCCATCCCGACTCGGGCATTTCCGAGGTCGAGGGCATTCGCGGCGGTCAGCTGGCCTTCACCTCCGAGACGTCCAATTCGGGTTTCAAGGCCCCCTCGGCCATTCTCAAGGCCGATTTCGACATGGTCGCCGGTGAAGACTTCGAGCCTGTCTTCTCGGGCAAGCACGACAACTCGATCCTTGGTGTTGCCAACAAGGATTACCCGGCCGCCGCAGTCGCCAATTCGGTGATGCAGCGGATGGTGGAGCGGGAGGTCGTCACACCCGACCAGATCGTCAGCATCTATACCTCGCAGACCTTCCCCACGACCGCCTACGGCACGGCCTACAACCTGACGCCCGCGTTGCAGGAAAGCATCCGTCAGGCGTTCTTCGACTTCGATTGGGAAGGCTCGTCTTTGCAGGAGGAGTTCGAGAAGAACGGCGAAGCGCAGTTCATCGAGATCACCTACGAGGACAAGTGGGATGTGATCCGCAAGATCGACGCGGCCAACGAGGTCAGCTACAGCTGCCAGTAACCGCGACTACATGACATTGCACGCGGCGGCCCCCCGGGGTCGCCGCGTGGCATATGGGGGGAAGATATGCTTCGGCTCGACGCGCTGACCAAGACATACAAGACCGGTGATCAGGCCCTGAAGGCCGTGACACTGGCGGTGCCGTCCGGGCAGGTTCTGGCCCTGATCGGGCCATCGGGGGCCGGCAAGTCCACGCTGATCCGCTGCATAAACCGGTTGGTGGAACCGTCGTCCGGCGCGGTGATGCTGGGCGATGTCGACTTGACCAAACTGGGGGCAGGGGCGCTGCGCCGGGAACGGCGGCGGATGGGCATGATCTTTCAGGAATATGCCCTCGTCGAACGGTTGACCGTGATGGAGAATGTCTTGTCCGGTCGGCTGGGTTACGTCGGTTTCTGGCGGTCGCTCACCCGCCGCTTTCCGCAATCCGATGTGGACGAGGCGTTTCGCCTGTTGGACCGGGTGGGCCTTTTGCACATGGCCGACAAGCGGGCAGACGAGCTATCGGGCGGGCAGCGTCAGCGCGTCGGAATCTGCCGCGCCCTGATACAGAATCCCGCGCTTCTTCTGGTGGACGAACCCACCGCATCGCTGGACCCCAAGACCTCGCGCCAGATTATGCGCCTGATTTGCGAGCTGTGCGCCGAACGGGGGTTGGCGGCGATCATCAACATCCATGATGTGGCGCTGGCCCAGATGTTCGTGGCACGCGTGATCGGGCTACGTCTGGGCGAAGTTGTGTTCGACGGCCCCCCGGATGGGCTGACCCCCGATCGCCTGACTGAAATCTATGGCGAAGAAGATTGGGAGGCGACCATCGACGCGCTGGACGAGGAAGACGAGATCGAGGCCGCCGAATGAGTGTCGCCACGCACCGCGAACTCGACGACATGCTGGGTACGAAATGGCGCAAGCCGGCCATGGTCAAGCGAACGTGGCTGCGCTGGGCGCTCGTCATCGGGTTCGTCGCCTATCTCATTGCCGCCGTTTTGTCGGTGGAGGTCAACTGGCTGCGGGTCTGGGAGGGCCTTGACCGGGGCGCGGCCTTCGTCGCGGCCTTCGCGTCCCCCGATTTCGTCTCGCGCGGATCGGACATCTGGGCCGGAATGCTGGAATCCATCGTGATGACGGTCGCGTCGTCGGTTGTGGGCATTCTGATTTCGATTCCCATCGCGCTTGGGGCCGCGCGCAATATAGCGCCGCTTCCCGTCTACATGGTCTGCCGCGGTATCATCGCCGTATCGCGCGCCCTGCAGGAGATCATCGTAGCGATCCTTCTGGTTGCGATCTTTGGCTTTGGCCCGCTGGCCGGCTTTCTCACGCTATCCTTCGCCACCATCGGTTTCCTGTCGAAACTTCTGGCCGAGGATATCGAGAGCATGGACCGTAGCCAGGCCGAAGCCGTGCGCGCCACGGGATCGAAATGGGCGCAATGGATCGACTATGGCGTCACGCCGCAGGTTCTGCCGCGTCTCGTGGGCCTGTCGATCTACCGCGTGGACATCAACTTCCGCGAAAGCGCGATCCTTGGTCTGGTGGGGGCGGGCGGTATCGGAGCCACCCTGAACACCGCATTCGATCGTTATGAATACGACACCGCAGCGGCGATCCTGTTGATCATCATCGCGATCGTCATGGCGCTCGAATACATCTCGGGCGTGGTCCGGGCGAGGGTGCAATAGATGCCCGTTCTCGAAAGTGACGCTGGCCCCGTTTGGCGCAAGCGCACAAAAGGCCAAGCGTTGGCCCGCTGGTTCGGCTGGCTGCTGGGCGTCGCCATCTTCCTGTGGTGCTGGCAACGGATCAGCGACAAGACAACGTGGTTCTTCGTCTGGGACGCGCCCGATATCGCGGCAGATGTCCTGAGCCGGGCAACGCCGCCCCGCTGGGAATATATCGACCGTCTTTGGTGGCCGATCTGGGACACGATCAACATCGCCACACTTGGAACCATCGCCGCCCTGATCATGGCTGTGCCGGTGGCCTTCCTCGCGGCGCGCAACACCACGCCGTCGGCCATTTTCATACGTCCCATCGCCCTGCTGATCATCGTCGCCACGCGGTCGATCAACTCCTTGATTTGGGCGCTTCTGCTGATCGCGATCATCGGGCCGGGGGTATTCGCGGGCATCGTAGCCATTGCGATCCGCTCCATCGGGTTCTGCGCCAAGCTGCTCTATGAAGCGATCGAGGAAATCGACGCCACCCAGGTCGAGGCGATCACGGCCACCGGCGCGTCCCGCTGGCAGGTCATGGCCTATGGCATCGTGCCCCAGATCGCTCCGGCCTTCGCGGGCATCGCTGTCTTTCGCTGGGACATCAACATCCGCGAATCCACGGTGCTCGGGCTGGTTGGTGCGGGTGGCATCGGGTTGCAGTTGCAGGGGTCTCTCAACACATTGGCCTGGCCGCAGGTGTCGTTGATCCTGCTTGTAATCCTGCTGGCCGTCGTCATTTCGGAATGGGTGTCGGCAAAGGTCCGGGGCGCAATCATCTGAACCAGCTGGACGCGATATTCGACGGCTACGAGGCCGTGCGCGACCGCCTGCCGGCCGCCGGGCCCGGCGGTGCCTGCGCCCCCGCGGCCACGTTGGCGGACATCGCGGACCGGTACGACGTGTTCCTGCTGGATGCCTTCGGTGTGCTCAACGTCGGAGAGACGGCGATTTCCGGCGCGGTCGATCGAGTGCATGATCTGCGCGCGGCGGGCAAACGGGTTCTGGTGGTGTCGAACGCGGCCGGCCTCCCGCACGAGGCGTTGATGGCGAAATACGGTGCGATGGGCTTCGGCTTCGCGTCCGATGACGTCATCACAAGCCGGATGGCGCTGTTCGATGGCCTGACGTTGCAGCCGCAAGTCGGTTGGGCCGCCATGGCGACCACCGGGCAGGGGCTGGAGGCGCTATCGCCTGCTTTGCTGCGCGACGATCCTGCGGCATACGACGCAGCGGAAGGATTCCTGCTGATCGGTTCGGCCAAATGGACGCAAAGTCGGCAGGACATGCTCGAAGACAGTTTGCGCCGCGCCCCGCGTCCGGTCCACGTCGGCAACCCCGACCTTGCGGCCCCGCGTGAAATCGGTCCCAGCCGGGAACCGGGATACTGGGCGCACCGTCTGGCCGACCGCACCGAGGTGGTCCCCGTTTTCCACGGCAAGCCGTATTCGGGCATCTACGATCTGGCCTTCGCCCGGCTGGGCGGTCATCCGGGACGCCGCGCGGTGATGGTCGGGGATAGTCTGCACACCGATATCCTGGGGGCGCAGACGGCGGGTATCGCCTCGGCGTTGATCACGGGGCACGGAGTGCTGCGGGGCCGGGATGTGCGTCGCGCAATCGACCTGTCGGGGATCCGCCCCGATCATGTTATTGCCGATCCGTGATCGCGGGCACGGTGCGATTGTTCAGCAAAGCTTGCGCTGCGCTCCGCCAAGGCGGTCGGGTCGAATTCAACAAGATCGGGATTGTGGCGGACAGACAGGGATTCGAACCCTGGAGACGGTCTCCCGCCTACACACTTTCCAGGCGTGCGCCTTCGACCACTCGGCCACCTGTCCGTTGGGGCGGTCTAAGACAGCAGGATACGCCGTGCAAGTCGCAAACTGACCGAAGTGTGAACGGGGTGTCGTTGTCGTGTCGGGCGGGTCATGGTCTGACAAGGCGACAGTTTTCGAAAGGCCCGCCCATGTTGCTCCGCTACCTGACGTTTGCCGCGATATTTGCATGGCCCGCTGCAGCGCAGGACGTGGCCGACATGGCCCCGCGCGATGGATGGGTCGTTGCCGCGACCCCGAAACCCTTCGACGCCCTTGTCGAACAAACGCGTGCGTCCGCGCAGGTGGGTGGACTGGCGGTGGTGACGGTGGCCGGGCCGACGGGTGCGGCCGCCGGACGGGGCATCGATATCCCCGGCAATCGGATCATCGGCCTGTTCAACAACGATTTCGCGGTCCGCATTCTGCGGCTGAGTACGGCGGCAATGATCGAGGCCCCGATCCGTGTCTATGTAACCGAAAACACTGACGGGACCGCGACGCTAAGCTACAAGCTCCCGTCGGCGGTGCTGGCCCCCTACGTCACAGAAGCGCCCGCTCTGTCCGATATCGCGGAGGAGCTGGACGCGGCCTTTGCCGCCGTCGCCCAAGCCGCAACGCAGTAGCCATTTGCCCCCGTCCCCCGAAGTGGTATCCGACCCCATGACCGCAATTCGCGCTGCCGACGCCCTTGCCCGCCGTCTCTACCATGCCGGGTGCCGCCGCGCGTTCGGGATGCCCGGCGGCGAAGTCCTGACCCTGATCGACGCGCTGGAATCGGTGGGGATCGAATTCATTCTGTGTCACCACGAGAACGCCGCCGGCTTCATGGCCGAGGGTGCCCACCATGTCGACGGCGCGCCCGCGATCCTGGTGGCGACCGTCGGACCGGGGGCGATGAACGGTGTGAACGTCGTTGCCAACGCCGATCAGGACCGTGTGCCGATGATCGTGCTGACTGGTTGCGTCGATCCGGACGAAGCGGAGACGTATACCCATCAGGTCCTGGACCACCGCGCCGTGTTCGCGCCGATCACCAAGGCGACTTTCACCCTGTCGCCGGGTGCCGCCGCCGTTCAGGCCGACAAGGCCGTTCGCATCGCGACGGGCGGCGCGGGCGGGCGGGCCGGGCCGGTGCATGTCGACGTGCCGATTTCCGTCGCCGACGCGCAGGTGCCCGGTGAAATGATCCTGCGGGCCGATAGCGCGGCAGGGTGCATCGGGGCAAATGCGCTCGAGACTGCGGGCGGATGGCTGGCCGGGGCCAGACGGCCGATCATGTTGGCCGGCCTGGATGCGGTTAATGACGGGGCCGGCACCGCGATCAAGGCCTTTTGCGAAGCGCGTGGCGTGCCGCTGGTCACGTCGTACAAGGGCAAGGGCCTGATGGACGAAGGGCACCGGCTGGCCCTGGGCGGGGCCGGGTTGTCGCCAAGGGCAGACGCACATCTGTTGCCGCTGTTCCGCGACGCGGATCTCATCATTCTTGCGGGCTATGACCCGATCGAGATGCGGCCCGGCTGGCGCAATGTTTGGGACCCCACCACGCAGAACGTGATCGACATCGTTCCACAGGCGAACCTGCACGGGATGCACGGCGCGACGCTGGAAGTCGTCGCACCCGTGGGGGATACGCTGGATGCCATCCGCGAAGGGATCGCGCCGAACCAGGTCTGGGACTGCGGCGAGACTCGCGCCGCCTTGAAAACCGCTTTCGCCGCCGAAGACTGGGGTCCGGGGGCCATCGTGGAGGTGTGTCGCGCCGTCTGTCCGACCGAAACCATCGCTACAGCGGATTCGGGGGCGCATCGCATCCTATTAAGCCAGATGTGGGATTGCGATGTGCCACGATCGTTGCTGCAATCCTCGGGGCTTTGCACCATGGGATGCGCCTTGCCGCTGGCCATCGGGGCCAAGCGCGCCGCGCCTAACCGCGCGGTCGTCGGCTTCATGGGCGATGCCGGCTTCCTAATGGTCGCCGGAGAGTTGGCGTCCGCGGCTGCACTGGGTCTGCCGGTGGTCTTCGTCGTCTTCGTCGATCGGAGCCTTGCCCTGATCGAACTCAAGCAGCGGCAACGCCAGATGAAAAACGCTGGCGTCGACTTTGGCGTAACGGACCACGCGGCCGTGGCGCGGGCCTTCGGCGGCAACGGCGTGACGGTGCGCGACCGCAACGGATTGCGCAAGGCGATGAAAGCGGGATTGAAGGCCGAGACCTTCACGTTGATCGCCTGCGAGATAGACAGGAAGGCGTACGATGGCCGCATCTGAAACCGCGAAGGGCCCGCTGGCCGGTGTTCGCGTTCTTGACCTGAGCCGTATTCTGGCCGGGCCGACGTGCACGCAATTGCTGGGCGATCTGGGGGCAACGGTGCTGAAGATCGAAAATCCCACGACGGGTGGTGACGACACGCGGCAATGGGGCCCTCCTTACGTGAAGGATGGGGCGCAAGACACTGACCTGTCGGCTTATTTCATGTCCGCCAACCGTAACAAACTGTCGTTGGCCGTCGACATCTCTACCGAAGCCGGGCAGGCCGATATCAGGCGTCTGGCTGGTATGGCGGACATCCTGCTGGAGAATTTCAAGCCCGGGGGTCTGACGAAGTATGGCTTGGACTACGCCAGTCTGAGGGCCGTGAACCCCAGGCTCGTCTATGGGTCCATTTCGGGCTATGGGCAGACGGGGCCCAACGCGTCCAAGCCGGGGTACGATCTGATGGCGCAGGGCTATGGCGGCATCATGTCGATCACCGGCGATCCGGACGGCGCGCCGATGAAAGTCGGTGTTGGCATCGCGGACGTCATGTGTGGCATGTACGCGACCGTCGGCATCCTGGCTGCGTTGCGCCATGCGGAGGCGACGGGCGAGGGGCAGCAGGTGGACGTTGCCCTTGTCGACAGCCAAATCGCCTGGATGATCAACGAAGGCGTCAACACGCGGCTGTCGGGCAAGGCCCCGCAACGCCGCGGCAACGGCCATCCGAACATCGTGCCCTACGGCGTTTATGAAACAAGCGACGGACATGTGATCGTCGCGGTCGGGAATGATAGCCAGTTCAGTCGGTTCTGCGGCGTTCTTGATCTGGAAACGCTCCCCGACGATCCGCGGTATGCGACCAACCCCGCACGGCTGGAAAACCGGAACGGACTTGCCGCTTATCTTATCCCGGCGATCCGGGCGCGTACGACCAACGACATCATTGGCGCGCTGGAAGGGGTGAAGGTGCCCGTCGGTCCGGTGCAGAACCTGCCGCAGGTCTTTGCGTCCGATCAGGCAGCGGCGCGCGGGCTGACGCTCGATATGACGACGCCGGGTCTCGCCGGCGATTTGGTCCTGCCGCTGATCGGCAATCCGCTTCACCTGTCCGCCACGCCGGTCACTTATCGTGCACCGCCGCCGCGTTTCGGGGCAGATACGGAACGCCTCACGGCGGACGATCCATTCGATCCGGATTGATCGGCGAAAATCGGCGCGAATTTCAAGCAGAGCGACGGGATCCCGCTCATATCGGATGACATACAGTCACGACTCCGTCATGCCGCTCCGTCTGCTATAGGCGGGCGCGGACCCCGCCGATAGGGATCGGACGACGCAGAAATCTTCCGTATCCGGAGCCGCCCCCTGTCCCGCCACGATATCTTTGACCAACCCGTTACTTT
>NZ_CXSU01000012.1:811567-936362 GCF_001403795.1 Jannaschia donghaensis
TTTGACAGACGCGGCGGCGGTTGTGGAATGGAACGCCATGACCACGGCATTCCTGGCCCACGGTGCGGCCACGCCCGTCCATCTGGGACGCCTGTTGGAGCTGGCCCCCGACTTCGCCGCCGCCCATGCAGTTAAAGGCCTGTTCTATGCCTTGCTGGGGCGGCGTGAACTTCTGGCCGAGGCGGGGGCCGCGCTGTCGCAGGCGGACGCGCTGTTGCAGGGGGCAAACCCGCGCGAACGGGGCCTTGTGGACGCGCTGCGACATGTTCTGGCGGGCAACCTGACCCATGCCGTCGGATCGCTGGAAGCCGTGCTGGCCGCCGCGCCATCCGACACCCTGGCCATGAAGCTGAGCCACGCGTTGCGCTTCGTTCTGGGGGACGGAACGGGAATGCGTCATTCGATCGAAGCCGTCCTGCCGCATTACGCCGACGACCATGCGGGACGCGGGTATCTTCTGGGATGTCACGCTTTCGCATTGGAGGAGACGGGCGAATATGCCCGCGCCGCATTGACGGGACGCGCCGCGCTGACGCTGGCCCCCGACGATGCCTGGGGTCTTCATGCGGTCGCGCATGTCCATGATATGACGGCCGATGCCAAAGGCGGCCTCGACTGGCTGGACGGGCGGGAACAGGCATGGGCGCATTGCAACAATTTCCGGTTCCACGTCTGGTGGCACAAGGCGTTGATGATGTTGGACCTGGGCCGGACGGATGCTGCGCTTGACCTGTACGACAGCCAGATTCGGGCCGAAAAGACGGACGATTACCGCGATATTTCCAACGCGACGTCGCTGCTGTGCCGGTTGGAGTTGGACGGCGTCGATGTCGGCGACCGGTGGGAGGAACTGGCCGATCTGTCTGAAACGCGGACCGAGGACGGCTGTCTGATCTTCGCCGATCTGCATTACCTACTGGCCCTTAGCCACGAGAACCGGGACGAGGCCGTCGCCCGGATGATGGCGCGATTGTCTGCCGATGCGGAGCGGTCGACCAACGACGTGGAAATGCGCATGGCTGTCCCCGGTCTGAACGCCGCGAAGGGGCTGGAAGCGTTTGGTGATGGCGATTACCACCTGGCTTTCGCCGCCCTGTCGCGGGCGCGCCCGCACATGCAGCACGCCGGCGGAAGCCACGCCCAACGCGATGTGTTCGAGCGTTTGACTATCGACGCCGGGCTTCGGGCCGGGCAGTTCGCGAATGTTGAGGTCCTGCTGGCCGATCGGACGGCGCGTCGCGGGGGGCACGAAGACGGTTACGCCGCGGCGCGGCGGCAAATGATCGCCCGTGCCGCCGCCAGCGCTTGCAGGCAAGGCGCGACCGCGTAAGGAGCGGTGCAAGCCATCAGAGATCCATCAAGCCCATGAACCGCAGCGCCCCCGTCACACCAGCCACCGCCATCTCCGTCACGACGGCGACGGCGGGCAAGGCGGTCCGCGATCCGCGGCTCGACTTTTTCCGGGGTATGGCGATGTTCGTCATTCTGGTCGCGCACACGCCCGGAAACGCTTGGACGTCTTGGATTTATCCGGCGCGGTGGGCGTTTTCGGATGCGACGGAGATCTTCGTCTTCTGCTCGGGCATGGCGTCGGCCATTGCATTCGGGCGGTCTTTCGACCGGGCGGGGTGGGCCTTCGGGACGGCGCGCGTCGGCTATCGCATCTGGCAGATCTACTGGGCGCATATCGCCATGTTCGTCGCCATCGCCACGATGCTGGCGGCGATCGACGCAAGCGGCTGGCATCCTGACAAGGAATACATCGGCAGCCTGAACCTCTGGAAGGTCTTTGCCGATCCGGCCCCGCAGTTGATCGGCCTGATGACCTTGACCTACGTGCCCAATTACTTCGACATCCTGCCCATGTATATGGTCGTTCTGGCCTTCATGCCGGTCTTCATCTTGGTCGGTCGGCGGTCGGTTCCGGCGCTCGTGGCGCTGTCGGTCGGGATCTGGCTGCTGGCGCAGCGCGTCATCCTGGAGCCGCTGGGCCTTGGCGCTCTGCATCTCAACTTCCCGGCGGAGCCTTGGTCGGACCGCGAATGGTTCTTCAATCCCTTCGGCTGGCAATTGATATTCTTCACCGGTTTCGCCTTGATGCGCGGCTGGATTCCGGCCCCGCCGGTCCGGACCTGGCTGATCGTGCTCTGCGCGGTCTTCGCCGTCGCCTGCATTTTGTTGTCCAACGTCGGGTTCCGGTTGTTCCAGACCGACCTCGTCCGCGATGCCTATGTCGCAGCGACGGGCTGCGTGGAGACGGGGTTCGGGCGCTGCAATCCGGTGTTCGACTTCCGCCAGACCTTTGAGGGTTGGTTCAACAAGTCCGATTTCGGCATTCTGCGCTATCTCAACCATCTGGCGATCGCGTATCTGTTCTGGGTCGCGGCCGGAACGCACGGTCACCGTCTGGTCGCCGCCGGAAAGGGGGCCGCCGCACGCATCTGGGACGAATTCGTCACCGTCGTGATGAAGGTCGGACAGCAGAGCCTTGCCGTCTTCGTCTTCTCGATGGGGCTGGCGCGGGTGAACGGCTATCTTCTCGACGTGATCGGGCGCAATGGGTTCACTTGGGCGCTGATCAATATCACCGGCTTCGGCCTCTGCATTGCTTGCGCCTACTGCGCGGGCTGGTTCAAATCCCAACCCTGGAGGGCGACGCGATGAGACGACGCAGCGTTCTGACAGGCGTGTCAGCACTGGCTTTGATGGGCCCGGTCGCGGCAAGGGCCGCGATGCCGCGCTTCATCGAAACGACGCCTTTCGGCCCGGATACGGTTCGGCAGATGGCAGAGGATCTGTCGAAATCGGATTATGTGCCCCGCGACGAAGTGCCGGCGGAATGGCGCGACCTGACCTACGATGAATACCGGAAAATCTGGTTCGACACCCGCAACGCCGTCTGGTCCGAGGTCGACCTGCCGTTCGAAATGGATCTGTTTCACCCCGGTTTGTATTTCCCGCGCGCGGTCGAGATCGATGTGGTCCGTGCGGGTACGTCGAACCGCCTCGCCTTCGATTTCGATCTGTTCGACAAGACCGACGATGCCCCCGACCTGCCGGTGAACGAGACCATGGGATACTCCGGTCTGCGTCTGCGTCACCAGTTCGAGGGGGACTCGAACCACCGCGAGTTTGCCGTGTTCCAAGGGGCCAGCTACTTCCGCGCGATCGGGGCAGAGCAATCCTATGGCCTGTCCGCGCGCGGCCTAGCCCTGCGCACGGGCGACCCCGACGGAGAGGAGTTTCCCGACTTCATCCAATTCTGGGTGCAGGAACCCGCCCCCGGCGATCCGGACATCGTCGTTCATGCCCTGATGGACAGCCCGTCGTCCACCGGCGCGTTCCGCTTCCGCATCACGCCGGGCACCGCCTGCGAAATGCACGTGGACTGCACGCTGTATCCACGCGTCGATCTGGATCATGCGGGCATCGCGCCCCTGACGTCGATGTTCCTCTACGATCAGACGAACCGGCCCCGTTTCCCGGATTTTCGCCCCGCGATTCACGACAGCGATGGTCTGCTGGTCTGGAACGGTGCCGGAGAGATGCTCTGGCGGCCGCTCGCCAATCCGGTCGCGCTGCAGGTAAGCAGCTTCGTGGACGAAAACCCGCGCGGCTTCGGCCTGATGCAGCGCGCGCGCAAGTTGTCCGATTTCGCCGATCTGGAGGCGCATTACCATGAGCGCCCCAGCCTGTGGATCGAGCCGGAGGGCGACTGGGGGCAGGGCGTCGTCCGCCTGGTCGAGATTCCGTCGGATCAAGAGATATATGACAACATCGTCGCCTATTGGCGCCCGAAGGATCCGCTGGCTGCGGGTCAGGAACATCGTTTTGCCTACCGGATGTTATGGTCCGACGAACGCACGCGCGTCGCACCGCCGCGCCGCACGAATGTCGCAAGGGTCCTGAACACGCATATGGGCCTCAGCTTCAATCGTGATGCCTGGTTGGTGGCGATCGACTTCGACGCGCATCCTGTGCTCGACGCCCTGACTGAATTGTACGGTGCCATCAACGGGGCGACGGTGTTCATAGGGGCGCGGGTGGATACGACACCGGGCGTCCTGCAGCGCAATCCGGAAACCGGCGGCACGCGTCTCGCGTTTCAATTCGATCCCGGCGATCAGGATGCGGTCGAGCTGCGTGCGCAGATCTTCGTCGATGGGGCCGCTGTGACGGAGGTCTGGCTGTATCGGTGGACGCGGTCATGACGCAGGACGTGCCGCATATGACGATGCCACCGGTGGCCCCGATGGCCCACCCGCGGCAGGACCTGTCGCGGCGGTTCCACGACCAGGCGGCCCCGGCGCTGACCCCCGATACCGATGCGATCATCTGGCGTCTGGGCACGTTCCTGCCCGCGGCGATCGGCACGGCGGCGTTGCTTTGGGCGTTTCTGTCGTGGTTCGCGAACGACGGGACCAGTTGGGCCGAAGGTCTGCTGGCCGTTCTGATCGGAGCGGGGTTCTTCTGGATCGCGCTGACGTTCGTGACGGTCCTGGCCGGGTCGGGGGCGCTGTTGCGTCGCACGGGGACCGAGACGGGGGCAATCACGCCCCTGGACGTGGCCCTTCTGGTACCGGTCCACGAGGAGGCACCTTGGGACGTCTTCGGCAACGCGGCCGCCATGATGGAACGGTTGCAGGCCGATCCGGGCGTGCACCGCTGGTCGCTTTACATCCTGTCGGACACCCGCAACCCGGACCGCGCCGCGCAGGAGGAGATAGCCTATGCCACGCTCAGCGCGCGGATGCCGGGGGTGTCGCTGTGGTACCGTAGGCGCGCGGACAACGTGGACAAGAAGGTCGGCAACCTGGCGCAATGGGTGGAGCAATGGGGCGGGGCCCATGATGCGATGCTGGTGATGGACGCGGACAGCCTGATGTCGGCGCAGGCCATCCACGCACTGGCCGATACGATGGGGCGCGACGCCTCGGCCGGTCTGATCCAGTCGTTCCCAATGCTGATAGGGGCGCGCAGCCTGTTCGCACGCAGTCAGCAATTCGCCAACGCCGTCTATGGCGTCGCCCTGGCGGAAGGCTTGGCGCGCTGGACCGGGCGGGAGGGCAATTACTGGGGCCACAACGCCATCATCCGGCTGAAGGCTTTTGCGGCCAGCGCCGGGCTGCCCCATGTTCGCGGTCTGCGTGGGTCCGACAATCTGATCCTGAGCCACGATTTCGTGGAGGCGGGCCTGCTGCGTCGCGCCGGCTGGTCGGTGCGGTTTCTGCCCCGACTGCGCGGCAGCTATGAGGAGACGCCGCCGACCCTCATCGACCACGTCATCCGCGACCGTCGCTGGTGTCGCGGGAACTTGCAGCATCTGGGATTGCTGGGCACGCGGGGCCTGCATTCGCTGTCGCGGTTTCATATGTTCCACGGCGCGATGGGATATCTGCTGTCCCCGCTCTGGTTCCTGCTGCTGACGCTTTGGGCGGTGATCGGCGTGTCCGAGGAACGGTCGATCATCAACTATTTCTCGCCCGAGAATCCCACGATCCCGAACTGGCCCGAAATGTCGCCCGTCAATCACGTCTGGCTGATGGTCACGATGTACGCCCTGCTGCTGGCCCCCAAGCTGGTCGGGGCATCGGCGCTGATCGCGTCGGGCACACCGGTGTCGCGCATGGGCGGGCCGCTTCGGTTTTTGGGGTCCCTGACGCTCGAAATCCTTGTGTCGATTGCCTATGCGCCGATCCTGATGGTGCAGCAGACGTTGGCCGTTTTTTCCGCGCTGACGGGACGCAAACTGGACTGGTCGGCGCAATCGCGCGACGGCCCGGCCCAGTCCTGGGGCACCGTGCTGCGCTTCCACGCGTTCGAGACGTTTCTGGGCGCGCTCCTGCTGGCCGGCATGGCGACGGGTTACGTCTCCTATTGGCTGATCCCGATCATGGGCAGTCTGGTCCTGGCCGCTCCGCTGTCGCGGCTGTCTGGCGTGAACGTTCCAGGATCGATGGCAACCCCGCAGGAGACTCGCGCGCCGCTGGTGGCGAAACGTGCGGGTCGTTGGCGGGCCGAATTGCGCGCGACGCTAGGCGTCACTCCGGCCGAGTAGGGTCGCGCATCAACTTTCGGGAAGGCCCTCGAACCAGTCGAGCATCATGTCCGCCCATCCCGCCGGTACGCCATGCCCGCCCGGAAACAACGCAAACTCCAATGCCGTGCCATCGTCGCAGGTCCAATAACGGCGCAGGAAATCGCCCGTGGTCCGCTTGCCGCTCGCATCGGGGCGTGCACATCCGTTCGCATCGCGGAACAGCGACAGACCTTCCAGGATATCGCCCTGAAGATAGCGGCCGTTGCCAAGGGGCCGACCCTCCAGCGGAACGGTTCCGTCCGTCCAGCCATGCGTCTGGAACAGCCGGACCGGTCCGTCGCAACTGTCGGGATGCGGACGCCAGAACCCACCCGAAACCGGCGCGTAGGCCGCAAAGCTTTCGGGCGCGTCGCAGGCAAGGGAGGTGACCATGAACGCCCCGGCCGAAAATCCGGCCAGGATGACGTTATCCGGGTCGACGTCGTGCCGCTGCGCCGCATCGGCGACCACCTCGTCGAAGAAGGCAGCTTCGTCGCGCGGCGTCTCGCGGACGACATCCATCCGAAACGACCATATGCCGCCGCTGCGATCGCTGCGCCAAGGCAGTCCATCGGGCGCGATGACAGCGTATCCCCGATCGGTGATGGCCTTGACCGTTCCCGTCATGCCCAGCGTTCCTCGCCCGGTGCCGCCCGCGCCGTGCAGGAAGATCACCGCCGGTATCGGCCCTTCGACGTCCGGCAGGGCGACGCGGTAGTCCCCCATCGGGACGCCGCACGCCGGTTCATCCCGTGTGCACGCCGCCGCCGGACCCGCCGCCGTCAGCGCCAGCACGATACTTGCCAGCACCTTCATCGCCGGACCACCGGCAGCCCGCGTTCAAGCCATCCCGGCCCTGCGGACGAGCCGAGCATTCCTTCGGGTATATCGATCACATTGGTGAATCCTGCTGCCTGCAGACGCGCGCTGACGCGGTCGGAGCGAACGCCGCGGGCGCAGATCAGGGCGATCGGACGGTCCAGGTCACCGTCTGAATAATCACCCAGCGCCGCTAAGAAGTCGTCACGCCGCATGTCGAGCGGTCGGGCGCCTTCGGCAATGCCGGTCGCCTGCCATTCATCGGGACGGCGGATGTCGATCAGAAGGATATCCCCCGCGCGCGCCGCCGCCAACGCCTCGGGCGGAGTGAATTCGGAGCCTTCGAACCTGTCGCGCCGGGCGACGGCATATCCGGCGGACGTCACAAGCACCGTCGCACCGCCCGCGATCAAGAGAAACCGTCTGCGGGACGGACGTCTGAGGCGCGCGGAGATATGGGTCATGGTGGCTCCTTCCGGATCTGGATAGCCCTGTCGTGGATCGCCGCGAAATCACGATCAGGTGACGTCTTAGCGCAAAATTAGGAAAGAATCCGATACTTCGGCTGAAGCGATCGGGATGAATGGAAGGCCGTCGATGCGGGAAAGTGCAATTCGCCAGATCCGGGACCCGACCGTGTCCGCGGGATCGGGCGCGTCAGCTGATCGATGGCTGGAGGTGGGGCAGGGCGCGTTCGTCGTCAGCCGCGACCCATATCTTGTGCTGACCGCGACCCTGGGATCGTGCGTTGCCGTGATCTTTTACGACGCCGGAGCGCGGATCGGGGGCATGACCCATATTTTCCGCTGCGTCGATCCGGGACCGGCGGGCGGCGGTGCCGTCGTGGCCGAAATCGAGATGCTGGTAAACGCACTGATGCGCGAAGGATCGCCTCGGTCCATCCTGCAGGCGCGGGTGGTGGGCGGTGCGCATATCCTGAATCGTGGTCGAAATGTCGGCGGGGCGATGGCCCATGTCGCGCTGGAATATCTTCAGGCCGAACGGATCGACTTGGTCGATCACGACGTCGGGGGCATCCGCGCGCGGCGTATTGCGTTCAACCCGGTCGCCGGCGGGCTGATGGTGTCCTATCCGGGCAGCATGATCACCGTGGCAGAGCCGTCGGACTTGCCCGCTCGCGACGATTCGACCGAGCTGTTCTGACGGGTCGAGCCATCGACCGACGGCTGGCCTTGCGCGCGCCGGCCCGCTACGCCTGATACATGGGGCGCACGCGGATTGCGCGTCGGGTATCAGGGCGAGGAGACGGCGATGAAGAAACTTGTGCTCACGGGGGCTGCCGGTCGGCTCGGCTCCTATCTGCGGGAGCCGCTGTCCAAGATGTGCGACACGCTCGTCTCCACCGATATCGCCGACGATATCGGCACGCTCTACCCCGGCGAGACCTATGTGAAGGGTGATCTGGCCAGTCTCGATGACATGATGAAGGTCTGCGAAGGCGCGGATATGATCGTGCATTTCGGTGCTTTCGTCGATGAGGGTCCGTTCGAGCAACTGCTCGGTCCGAATTTCATCGGGGCCTACAATGTCTGGGAAGCGGCGCACCGTCACGGCGCGCGGCGTGTCGTCTATGCCAGCTCCATCCATGCGGTCGGCATGTACCCCAAGAACGAGTTCATCGGCACCGACGTGCCGCACCGCCCCGATACGTTCTACGGCCTTGCCAAGTGCTTCGCCGAAGATCTGGGCCGCATGTACTGGGAAAAGCGCGGGTTGGAGAGCGTTCACATGCGCATCCTGTCGTGCGCGCAGGTCAACAACGCCCGCGCCCTTGGGTCGTGGCTGTCCTACGACGATCTGATCCAATTGGTCACGCGCTGCATCGAAACGCCGGTCACGGGCTTTTCCGTCATTTACGGCGTGTCGAATAACGACCGCGCGCCGGTCGACAACGCAAGTGCCAGCTTTCTTGGATATCGCCCGCAGGACAACGCGGAGGATTTCGCGGCCGAGGTGCTGGCGCAGACCGATCCGCTCGATCCGCAGGATTCGGGGCATATGTGCCACGGCGGACCCTTCGCAGCCGTCGATCTGGGGCAGTCGGGGCTTGCGAACATGACGATCGTCGACGACCGCAAGACCACCTGACCGTGCCGAATTTCCAAGGCTCTCGGATCGAAATCAGGGAAGCTCGATCTGGTGTGGCGTCTGGCGACGACCGGGGGATTTACATTTGAAGTGCGGGGTCGGCGGTGACAGGGTCGCGGCACGGGACGAACGGCGAAGGGGCCGGGAATGACATCTGCATCAGTGCGCCTTGGCGTCGATATCGGCGGCACCTTCACGGATGTCGTTCTGGAGGCCGACGGCACGCAGGTTTCGACCAAGGTCCTGACGACCCACGCGGCACCTGAACAGGCGATTATCGCGGGGATGCACGAAGTCTGCGACCGTGCGGGCATTGCGCCTGGCGATATCGGGCAGATCATCCACGGCACGACGCTGGCCACGAATGCCCTGATCGAGCGGCGCGGCGCGAAGACGGCGTTGATCACGACCCAAGGGTTTCGCGACGTGATCGAGATGCGAACCGAAAGCCGGTTCGAGCAATACGATCTGAACCTGACGCTGCCCGAGCCGCTGCTGCCGCGCCAGATGCGGTTCACCGTGCCCGAACGCGTTAACGCAAAAGGCGAGGTGATGATCCCGCTGAACATGGACGCGGTCGAAGACGTGATCGATCGCATCGCCGAGGCCGGGTTCGAAAGTGTCGCCATCGGTCTGATCCATTCCTATCTGAATCCCCGTCACGAACGCGACATACGCGCCGCGCTTGCCGCGCGCCTGCCGGATGTGGCTGTGTCCATCTCCTCCGAAGTGTCGCCGCAGATGCGCGAATACGAGCGGTTCAATACCGTGGTTGCCAACGCCTATATTAAGCCGCTGATGTCGTCCTATCTGGGTCGGTTGGAGGATCGGCTGGCGGGCGAGGGGGTGGGGTGCCGCATCTTTCTGATGCATTCTGGCGGGGGCATCATCTCGATCCGCAATGCCGCTGATTTTCCGGTGAGATTGGTCGAGTCCGGGCCTGCGGGCGGCGCGGTCTTCGCCGCACATATCGCCGCGCGCCATGGTCTGAACAACGTGGTCAGCTTCGACATGGGCGGCACAACCGCAAAGATCTGCCTGATCAAGTCGCAGACGCCGCGCACGTCGCGCGTGTTCGAGGTGGCGCGGACCTACCGCTTCAAGAAGGGATCGGGGATGCCGATCTCCATCCCCGTGATCGACATGGTGGAAATCGGGGCAGGGGGCGGATCGCTGGCCCGTCTGGACACCATGAACCAGATCCGTGTCGGTCCCGAAAGCGCCGGATCGGAGCCGGGCCCCGCCTGTTACGGGCGCGGGGGCGCAGGCCCGGCGGTTACGGATGCAGATCTGATCCTGGGGCGGCTGGACCCGGCCGCCTTTGCCGGCGGGACCATTCCGCTGGACCCGGAGGCGGCGCGCGGGGCGCTGCGCCTGCATCTTGGCGACGCGCTGGACATGGATGCGACGCAGGCGGCCTTCGGTCTGTCCGAAGTCGTCGACGAAAACATGGCCAACGCCGCACGGATGCATTCTGTCGAAAACGGAGAGGACCTTTCGGAATTCACCATGATCGCCTTTGGCGGTGCCGCCCCCCTGCATGCGGGGCGTCTGTGCGAAAAGCTGGGCATCGACCGTCTGCTGGTGCCGCCCGGTGCCGGTGTGGGATCGGCCATCGGGTTCCTGCGCGCGCCCTTCAGTTTTGAAGCAAACAGATCGGTCTTCATGAAACTGTCCGAGTTCGACGAAGGGACCGTTCGCAAGCTCCTGGCCGAATTGCGTGCCGAAGCGACGGCTTTCGTGCGGACCTGCGATGCGGACGCCGAGATCCTTGCCGAGTACAAGGTCTACATGCGCTACGCCGGACAGGGCTGGGAAATTCCGGTCGTATTGGACGAAGCGCAGGCGATGGCGGCCGATGCCGCAACTTTCAAGGCCCGGTTCACCGAAGATTACGTGCGCCTGTTCGGTCGCGAAGTGGCCGGAATGGAGATCGAGATCACCGTCTGGGCCGTCAACGCGACCACCCCGCGCGCGTCCGTCGCGGCCCTCGCCCCCTTGACCCAAAGGTCGTTCGCGACCGGCGATGCGACCTGCGCGTTCTTCGACCCCGCCGTCGGTGCGCAGGTCACTGGCCCGCGTCACACCCGCGCCGCGCTGTCCCCCGGCGACACGATCGATGGGCCCGCGATCATCACCGAAGACGAGACGACGATCATCTTGCCCGACAGTCGCGTGGCGGTCTGTCTGGCCGACGGGTGCATCGAAATCACCACGAAGGAAGGGGCGCGCGCATGAAGGCTTCCGCCAAGGGCGTCGCCAATCAGGTCATGTGGAACCGCCTGATCTCGATCGTCGAGGAACAGGCGCAGGCCTTGGTCCGCACCGCCTTTTCCACCAGCGTGCGGGAGGCGGGCGACCTGTCGGCCGGGGTGTACGACACGCAAGGCAGGATGCTGGCGCAGGCCGTCACGGGAACGCCCGGCCATGTGAACGCTATGGCCGATGCGGTCGCCCACTTCATCCGGCGGATCGGGCGCGAAAACATCCGTGATGGCGACGTGTATATCACCAACGACCCGTGGGAAGGCACGGGCCATCTGCACGATATCACCATGGTCACACCCGCGTTCCACGACGGGGCTCTGGTCGGCTTCTTCGCCTGCACGGCCCATGTCGTCGATATCGGCGGGCGCGGTTTCGGTGCGGATGCGGCCAGCGTCTATGAGGAGGGGATCCACATCCCCATCATGAAATTCGCCGACCGGGGCATGGTCGATGACACTCTTGTCCGCCTGTTGCGCAGCAATGTGCGCGAACCCGATCAGCTGATCGGGGACATCTATGCGCTTGCCGCTTGCAACGACATCGGTCACCGGCGCCTGACCGGGATGCTGCAGGAGTTCGGTCTGGCCGACCTGAACGGGATCGCGGAGTTCATCTTCGACAATTCCCGTCGCGCCACACTCGACCGTATCGCCGCGCTGCCACGGACCACCGCCACCGGAGAAATGACGGTCGACGGGTTCGACACACCCATCACGCTGCGGGCGACCGTGACCGTGCACGCGGACCGTATCGTCACCGATTTCACCGGCACATCGGGCGTCGACGCCAAGGGGATCAATTGCCCTCTGGTCTATGCCAAAGCCTATGCCTGCTATGCGCTCAAGGTCGCGATCGCGCCGGAGATTCCCAATAACCACGCCTCGCTCGCCCCGTTCGAGGTGACGGCACCCGAAGGAACCATCGTGAATGCGCTGCATCCCGCGCCCGTGGCGTTGCGCCATATCGTGGGTCACTTCGTGCCGGACGTCGTGTTCGACGCCTTCGACCGCATCGTGCCCGGCGTCGTCCCGGCCGAAGGGGCGGGATGTCTGTGCAATTTTCAGATGTCGCTGCGGCCGCGAACGGATGCCCCGCTGCCCATCGCCGCCCGCCGGTCCGAAGTGCTGACGTTCAATTCGGGCGGATCGGGGGCGCGCCCCGATCTGGACGGATTGAATGCGACGGCCTTTCCATCGGGCGTGATGACCATGCCGGTGGAGGCGACCGAGCACGCCGGCCCCGTCATCATTTGGCGCAAGGAATTGCGACCGGACTCGGGTGGGGCGGGGCGGACACGGGGCGGTCTGGGCCAATTCATGGAGGTCGGCGCGATGGAGGGATACGAATTCGATCTTTCGGCGATGCTGGACCGCGGCGATCATCCGGCACGGGGCAGGCGCGGCGGGGGGGCGGGCGGGGCCACGACCATCGCGCAGGATGACGGCACGCCGATGACGGTGAAGGGCCGGCAATTCGTGCCGCACGGACGACGGGTGATGATGGCTTTCCCGGGCGGTGGCGGATACGGCGACCCGAATGCACGCGACCCGGCCCTGGTGCGTCGCGATCTGGCGCGCGGCTATATCACCGCCGACACAGCGATGCGCGACTATGGTTTGAGCGCGGAGGATGTGGCGCGTGTGGAAGCTGCGGTGCGCGCCGGCGACGATATCTGACGGCCCGGCACGTCGCGTCGTCGTTGACAGCGGGCCGGAATTTCGCCACTCCGCAGCCCCCGACGCCCGGAGACAGGATGCGATGACCCTCGATGAACACGCCCGCCTTTCCGTCGCCCCGATGATGGACTGGACCGACCGGCATTGCCGGGCGTTCCACCGCGTGCTGTCGCGCAATGTGCTTCTTTATACCGAAATGGTGACGGCGGCCGCGCTGGTGCGGGGCGGGGCGATGCATCTTTTGCGCTTCGATATGGCGGAACATCCCGTGGCCCTGCAATTGGGCGGAAGCGACCCCGCCGAACTGGCGGAGGCGTGTCGGATGGCCGTCGCCCACGGTTACGCGGAGGTTAATCTGAATGTCGGTTGCCCGTCGGACCGGGTTCAGTCGGGGTCGTTCGGCGCGATCCTGATGGAAACGCCCGAATTGGTCGCGGATTGCCTGCGCGCGATGTCGGACGCCGCAGGCGACGTGCCCGTGACGATGAAATGTCGCATCGGTGTCGACGATCAGAAGGCGGGGGACGTGCTGCCGGACCTTCTGGCGCGTATGTCGGATGCCGGCGTGTCCCGTGTGACCGTCCACGCGCGCATGGCCTGGCTGAAGGGTCTGTCCCCCAAGGAAAACCGCGAGGTTCCGCCGCTCGACTACGATTTGGTTCATGCGATGAAGACCCGCTTTCCGGACCTGCATCTGTCGATCAACGGCGGGATCGCGACGATGGATGACGCGGTGACACAGCTGCAAATCATGGACGGCGTGATGATCGGGCGCGCGGCCTATCACGATCCGGGCACCGTTTTGATGAATGCCGACAGCCGCATCTTTGGTGCGGCCGATCCCCAACCCGACCGCGTATCAGCTGCCCTGGCGATGGTTCCGCATATCGAAGCGCATCTGGCCGACGGCGGCAAGCTGGGTCAGGTCACGCGGCATATGCTGGGGCTGTTCGCCGGCCTGCCGGGGGCGCGGAGCTGGCGTCGCACCCTGTCCGAAGGGGCGGCAAGGCCCGGGGCCGGGGTCGAAGTGTTGCGCACGGCCCTGGATCACGTGATCGACGCCGCCGCCTGACCGGGCATCGCGCGCGACAGCACCACGGTCATCACCGCGCACAGCGCGATCACCCCGACTTTCGGCGTGACCGAGCTGTCGAAGAACGGACCCGCGACAGCCACCATCAGCCCGTCCGTCACCATCCGGAGCGTCCCGTCGAGCGAGGAGGCGTGGCCCGCGATGTCCCCTGATCGACCAGCGCGATACCCAGCCGGAGACCGGCCGCGGCGGCCAGTTGACTGCCACCAAGGATCTCTGGGCAGTCACGACAAAAGCCAGCCAGAACTGCGTCGGGGTAAGGCCGAAGGTCCGGGTCTGGACGAACGCGGCCGAGGCGATGAAGAAGCTTGCCATGCCGAAGGGGCTTACGAAGGTCAGGGTCATGACTCCGCGCTGCCGGACGAGCGTTGCCACATGGGCCAGAAGACGGTGTATAACGACCGGCCGACGCCACGTCGGTTGCAGCGTCTGGGGCGGGGCAAAGACGGTGGTGGCCATGCTGGCCAGAACGGCGACGGCCATGACGCCGAAGATCGCGCGCCAGTCATCCAGCAGGATCACGAACGATCCGGCCAGAGAGGCCAGCATGGGCGAGACCGAGATCATCAGCATGACGATCGCCATCAGCTTCGTCGACTCCGTCCCCGTGGACCAGTCGCGGGTGATCGCGCGGCGGCCCAAACGGAGGTCAGAACACAAACACTCAGCCCGAAATAGAGAGGCAGATTGCGCCCGGCGGCAGCGGATCATGAACCATGGAAAAGCTGCGCCAACCCGAGGCTAAGAAAGAAGGCCGTCAGAGTCAGCCGCATGCCGTCGATGTTGGTGCGCAGGTCCACCGTGATGGCCGACATTGCGGGCAGATACATGTCGATGGCGAAAGGCCCGACGGCCGAGAGAAGACCCAGGATCACCGCAATTCTAAACAATTCGGACGTGGAACATTCCGGCACGGGAACGCGCCTTCGGTACGCCTTGGGGCGGGACGGGGCGAGGGGCGGATCGGCTCTGGTCCCAGGCGGGGCGGGCTTGTATGGCCGTCGGACATCGCCACCGGAGGTTTCCATGCCCGACATCGCCACGCTGCTGCCCCTGATCGCATTCCTTTTGGCGGTCGGGGCGTTTGCCGGCGTCCTGGCCGGGTTGCTGGGTGTGGGCGGCGGCATCGTTTTGGTACCGGCGTTTTACTACGTGTTTCAGGTGCTGGGCTATGACAGCGGCAGCATCATGCAGGTCTGCGTGGCGACATCGCTTGCGACGATCGTCGTGACCAGTTGGCGGTCGGTCCGGGCCCATCACGCGAAGGGGGCGGTCGATGTCTCGATCCTGAAGGGGTGGGGGCCGGGCATCGTCATCGGCGCGCTCGTCGGATCGCTCGTGGCGACGCAGCTGCGGTCCGAGACGCTGACGGCCATCTTTGCGGTGCTGGCGTTGATCGTGGCGTTCTACATGACCTTCTCCAAGCCCAATTGGCGGATCGCCGACGAGATGCCGAAGGGTGCAAAGCGCTATGTCTATTCGCCGGGCGTCGGCTTCGCCTCCGTCCTGATGGGTATTGGCGGGGGCAGCTTTGGTGTGCCGCTGATGACGTTGCACGGCGTGCCGATCCACCGCGCCGTCGCCACCGCAGCGGGCTTCGGGATGCTGATCGCAGTACCGGCTGTGATCCTGTTCGCGGTCCTGCCGACCGATGGTGCGTTGCCGCCCCTGACAGTTGGGTTGATCAATGTGCCGGCCTTTCTGGTCATCATCGCCATGACGGTTCTGACGGCACCGATCGGCGCGAAACTTGCCCATTCGATGGACCCGGCCCCGTTGAAGCGGGCCTTCGCAGTGTTCCTGTTCCTAGTCGCGCTCAACATGCTGCGCAAGGTGCTGCTCTAGGGTCTGAACCCGCTACGGTTCGCGCTTGATGCGACCGGCGCGCCCTCCGCGACGAACGGCGGATTCGGCCGCGCGGGCGGGCAGCTGATCCATGACGCTGCGACGATCCTCGGGGGACAGGCGCGACCAGACGGCGATCTCGTCGATGGTGCGGTGGCACCCGGCGCAGCGCCGGGTCTGCGGATGGACGACGCAGAGTTTCACGCAAGGCGACTCGATCTCGGCGCGGGTCCAGATGCGATCCGATGTGGGGTCATTCGTCATGTCGTCGCTCCAAGATGGCGCAGGCGGTCCAGCGCCCCCTGAAGAATGTAGCCGGCAGCGACGTGATCGATGACCTGCGCGCGACGTTTGCGGGACGTATCCGCCTCCAACAGGGCGCGTCCGGCGGCCACGGTGGACAGACGTTCGTCCCAGTAGGTGATCGGCGTATCGATGCGCCGGGCCATGTTGCGGGCGAAGGCGCGGGTCGCCTGCGCGCGCGGTCCTTCGGATCCGTCCATGTTGAACGGCAGGCCCAGCACGATGCCGGTGATCGCGCGATGCGCCAAAATCTTTTCCAGCGCGACAGCATCGGCGGTGAATTTCGTGCGCCGGATCGTCTCCAACGGGGTCGATACGCTGCGAAAGGTATCGCTGGCCGCAACGCCGATGGTCTTGGTGCCAAGGTCCAGTCCGACGACGGCCCCGATGGGGGGGATCACGGCGGCGAAATCTTCGACCGTTTCACAGATCACGGGGTCAGACCGGCAAGGTCGGCGGCCCGGGCCAGCGTGTCGAGCGCGTCGGGATCGGCTGCGAAAACGGTCTTGGCCTCCTGATATACGGCGTCCGCATCGGCGGTCCGGCCCAGCACCCCGTACGATGTGATCAGGCGCGCCCAGTCCGGGGCCGCCCCGCCTTCGGTGGCCAAACGTTCGGACAGGCCCTGCACCATGTTGCCGATCATCTCGATCCGGTCTTCGGGCGTCAGATCCTCCGACGCGGCGACATCGTCTGCTGTCGGCCCGCGCGGTTGCGGCAACTGGTCGACGGGCGTGGGGTCACCGGCCAGAACGGACACGCGTTCGATCTGGCCATAGATCGGGTCGAGCCAGGGCGCATCGGGCGTGCTGTCGGCGATCAGCGCGCGCCAGATCGCAAAGGCGCGGTCGGGTCGTCCGCCTTGGGCGTACATGACCCCGGCATAGTATCGCGCGGTGCCGTTGCGCGGGTCGCGGCGGACCGCTTCGGCAAGCGCGGTCTCGGCCTGCGGAGAGACGTAGCCATCGGCGGCCAGGATCATGATCTCGGCCAGCAGGGCAAAATCCTCGGCCGTGGCGTCGTCGCCGCGCAGGGCCAGCACGCGGTTCTGCGACCGCCAGGCGGCTTCCAGATCGTTCATGCCGGTCTGCGTCTGAACCGCCAGTTGCCACCCCCGCAGGTCGTCGGGCCGGTCGACCAGAACGCGCTTCAGCTCTGCCGCCATTTGGGTGATGTCCGCCCGACTGGTATCGATCCGGTCGGGGATGGCCGCTTCGGCGGTGGCTTGGTCGGGGCGGTCCGCGCGCCCCGCCTCGATCTGCGCGATCCGCGATTGCAGGGGCAGGTCGGGATAACCGGGCGCGCCGATTGCCAGATACGTCCAGATCGACAGGCCGATCACCGGCACCGCGATAAGCGCGAGACCCAGCGGCAGGTTCCCCGGACCTCGCATCGTCTTGCCCCCGGCCTTGTCGGCGGCCAGCAGGCGACGGGCGACTTCGGTCCGGGCAGCCTCCGACTCTTCGGATGACAGGGTGCCACGATCCCGGTCGCGGTCCAGTTCCTTCAACTGGTCGCGGTACACTGCGACATCGGGCCGCGCATCGTCGGAACGGGCGCGCAGCGCGGTGGCGACAAAGGTCACGCACAGGGCCAGGATCAGGCCTGCGACGATCCAGAACAGCATGTGAGTCCCCCGATGAACATGGCCTTCATGTAGCTTGCCGACCTGCCGGTATGAACCCCCGCTGGCGCGGAATTGAGCATGTGCCCGGCCCCGTGCGGCAGGGCGATGTCGCAAGTGTTCAAGAAGGCGCCGCAGTCCCGCCATTGACGGCGGCACGGACAATGCACACCAAGGAGACAGAACGACCGGGGAGTCCGAGCCAGATGCGACGCTTTTCCGCCTTCGCCATCGCGCGCGAGGCCCTGAGGAACCACGAAGGCTGGGGTCGCACCTGGGCCAAGCGTCCGCCCAAGGCGCGTTACGACGTGATCATCGTCGGGGCCGGCGGGCACGGGCTGGCCACGGCGTATTATCTGGGCAAGAATTTCGGGATTACGAATGTCGCCATCCTGGAAAAAGGATGGCTGGGCGGTGGGAACACCGGGCGCAACACGACGATCATCCGATCGAACTATCTGCAGGATCCGTCCGCCGCGATCTATGAAAAGGCACGGTCGCTCTATGAGGGGTTGAGCCAGGATCTGAACTATAACGTCATGTTCAGTCCCCGCGGCGTCATCATGCTGGCGCAGACGCACCACGAGGTGCGGGGCTATAAACGGACGGCCCATGCCAACTCGCTCCAAGGCGTCACGACCGAGTGGATCGAGCCGAAGCGGGTCAAGGAACTTTGCCCGATCATGAACATCGACGGGCCGCGGTATCCGGTCCTCGGCGGGCTCTGGCAGGCGCGGGGCGGCACGGCGCGGCACGACGCGGTCGCCTGGGGCTACGCGCGGGCCTGCACCGACATGGGGATGGACATTCTTCAGAAATGTGAAGTGACCGGGATTGCGCGCGACGGCGGCAAGGTGACGGGCGTTCAAACGACACAAGGCGACATCGCCTGTGATAAGCTGGGCGTTGTCGTGGCCGGTCATTCGGGCGTCTTGGCGCAGATGGCAGGGTTCCGGCTGCCGCTGGAATCGGTTGCGCTGCAGGCGTTGGTGTCAGAGCCGGTCAAACCCTGCATGGACGTGGTGGTCATGGCGAATACCGTTCACGGCTACATGAGCCAGTCCGATAAGGGCGAAATGGTGATCGGCGGGGGCACGGACGGATACAACAACTACACGCAGCGGGGCAGCTTCCATCACATCGAGGAGACGCTGCGTGCCTTGGTCGAGACGTTCCCGATGATTTCGCGCCTGAAGATGCTGCGCCAGTGGGGCGGCATCGTGGATGTGACCGGCGACCGATCCCCGATCCTGTCCAAAACGCCGGTCGACGGCATGTACGTGAACTGTGGCTGGGGCACCGGGGGCTTCAAGGCGATCCCCGGGTCGGGCTGGGGCATGGCGGAACTGATCGCCAAAGGTCATTCGCCCCTGACCGAAGCCTTCGGGATGGAACGGTTTCGCGAAGGTCGCTTTATCGACGAAAGCGTGGCAGCGGGGGTGGCGCACTGATGGGTCGCCAATCGGATCCGCACGGTCGATTTTCGGCAGGTATGGATTTCCGCACTAGGCGGAACCCAGCCGAAGGCGTAAGTGTTAACGTGTCCAAGGGTGATATCGGAGGCCAACTGCCATGGCTGACAACCAATCCCGCCGTCTGCCACGCGGCATCAATTTTCTTCTGGGCGGCACCGTGGTCGCTATCGGGTTCATGCTTTTCGCCGTTCTGGGCGGATCGTTCGACTTGTCGATCGGCGGCGCGCCAAGCGTTCGCATCGACGATGCGATGGCTGCCGCCACCAAATAGCACGACCGCGCAGATCCCCGCATCGTTCGGGGGCGCGTCATGCTGATCCTGACCTGTCCGAATTGCGGCCTTGCGGTCGAGGAAACCGAGCTTTCGCCCGGCGGCGAAGCGCATCTTGAACGCTTCGGCCCGACGTCGTCGGATGATGCATTCGAGGAATATCTGTTTCTGCGCGACAACGTAAAGGGCGTCCACTTCGAGCGGTGGCGTCATGCTTACGGCTGCGGGAAGTGGTTTCTTGCCGCGCGCGATACCGCGACTTTGCAGGTTTTCGGGACGTATTCGGCGCAGACCAAGGCACCGCCGCCCGACATTCTGGCGGCGATCAAAAAGGGCAAAAACACATGAGCCGTCGATTGAAGACCGGCGGGCGCCTCATCGACCGCAGCAAGCCGGTGGAGTTCACCTTCGATGGCAAGACGATGCGCGGCTATGAGGGGGATACGCTCGCCTCGGCCCTGTTGGCGAACGGTCAGTTGGTCATGGGGCGGAGCTTTAAATACCACCGGCCCAGATCGGTCGTTGGGTCCGGCCCGGAAGAACCGAACGCCCTGATGCAGATCGGCGCAGGCGGGCGGTTCGAGCCGAACCAGCGCGCGACGGTGCAGAGCCTTTGGAATGGTCTGGTCGCGCGGTCGCAGAATGCCTGGCCGTCGCTTGGCTTCGATATCGGGCGCGTCAACGACCTGGGCGCGCGGTTTCTGCCCGCCGGATTCTACTACAAAACATTCATGGCGCCGCAGCCGTTTTGGAAACACGTATTCGAGCCGGTGATCCGCAAGGCCGCCGGTCTGGGCGCCGCCACGACCGAGCCGGATGCCGACCGATACGAGTTTGAGTACGGCTTCTACGATACGCTGGTCGTTGGCGGTGGCATCGCGGGCCTGACGGCCGCCTTGGGCGCAATGCGCGCGGGCGAGCGGGTCATCTTGGTCGAAAGCCGGGCAGAGTTCGGGGGGCGCGCCTTGGTCGACGGCGCGACGATCGACGGTAATGACGTCGTCGACTGGGTCAAGGACGCCGTGCAAACGCTTGAAGACGCAGAAAACGTTCGTCTGATTTCGCGGTGCGAAGGGTCGGGCGTCTACGACCATGGCTATGTGCTGTGCACGCAGGACCTAACTGGGTTCAAGGCTGACAAGTCTGGCCCGCGGGAACGGATCCTGAGGCTTCGTGTGGGCCGCGTCATCACGGCCACCGGCGCGATCGAGCGGCCGCTTTCGTTTGCCGGCAACGACGTGCCCGGTGTCGTTCTGGCCTCGGCCATGCGTGATTTCGTGGCAAACCACGGCGTCGGCATCGGTGACCGGACGGTGATCGTGACGAACAACGACGATGCGTACCGCACGGCAAAGGTTCTGTTGGATGCCGGCCTGCGCGTTGCCGCGATCGTCGATGCACGACCCGATGCTGACAGTGCCATCGTGAACGAAATCAGAGCATTAGGCGTCAACGTTCATCTTGGCCGCGCCATCGCGAAGGTGCATGGCAACGACCGGGTGACAGGCGTTTCCATCTGTCTGCAATCGGGCGACGGGGCGGTCATGCAGGAGATCCGTTGCGACGCGGTGGCAATGTCGGGCGGCTGGTCGCCGGTCGTTCATCTGTGGTCGCACTGCGGCGGAAAGCTTTGGTGGGATACCGACCGCGCGATGTTCCGGCCAGACCCCGATCACCCGCCGCGCGGGACCGACGGCAATGGGTTCGTCGTGACGGCGGGCATGGCGTCGGGGGCCCTGACCCCGGCGGAGGTTCTGTCGGACGCGGCGAAGGCCGTCGGGTCCGACGTACCGCATTGTGATACGGTCGAGGAAGGGGGGATCCTTCCGGTCTGGATCATGCCAGACGGGGCCGGTCCCGATTTGCGGGCGAAGATGTGGCTCGACTATCAGAACGATGTGAAGGTGTCTGACGTGCGCTTGGCCGCACAGGAAGGGTTCGAAAGCGTTGAGCATGCCAAACGCTATACCACGCTGGGCATGGCGACCGACCAGGGAAAGCTGAGCAACATCAACGGGCTGGCTGTTCTGGCCGACCGGCTGGACACGACGATACCGCAGGTCGGCACGACCACTTTCCGCCCGCCCTATACACCCATAACGATTGGCGCATTGGCCGGCGAGGCGCGGGGGTCCGTATTTCAGCCGCTGCGCAAGACGCCGATCCACGATTGGTCCGAGGAGAACGGTGCCTATTGGGAACCTGTCGGCCACTGGCGGCGGGCGTACTGCTACCCCAAGTCGGGCGAAAGCCATGAGGCGGCCGTCGCGCGCGAAGTCAAGAACACCCGAGAAGCCCTTGGAATGCTTGATGCATCCACGTTGGGCAAACTGTTGGTGCGGGGACCCGACGCCGGTAAGTTTCTCGACATGATGTACACCAACATGATGTCGACGCTGAAGCCGGGTCGGTGCCGTTATGGGCTGATGTGCGACGAAAACGGTTTTCTGATCGACGACGGTGTCGTGGCGCGGATCGACGAGGATAGCTGGCTTTGCCATACGACCACCGGCGGTGCCGACCGCATCCACGCGTGGATGGAGGATTGGCTGCAATGTGAATGGTGGGACTGGCAGGTGCATGTCGTGAACCTGACCGAGCAGTTCGCGCAAATTGCCGTGGTCGGGCCCAAGGCGCGTGCTGTTCTGGAAAAGCTGGGCGGGATGGATGTGTCCGCAGAAACGCTTCCGTTCATGGCTTGGGCTGACGGACGGTTGGGCGCGTTCGATGTGCGCGTCTTCCGCATCAGTTTTTCGGGCGAGCTGTCCTATGAAATCGCGATTCCTGCGACAAAGGGTGCCGCGCTTTGGCAGGCGCTGATCGATGCGGGGGCGGAATTCGGGGTCATGCCCTATGGGACCGAGGCGCTGCACATCATGCGGGCCGAAAAGGGCTTCATCATGATCGGGGACGAAACCGACGGCACCGTCATTCCGCAGGATCTGGGTCTGACCTGGGCGATCTCCAAAAAGAAGGACGATTATCTGGGCAAGCGCGGACAAATGCGTTCGGAGTTTCAGAAGGCTGACAGGTGGAAGCTGGTCGGATTGGAGACGACCGACGGATCTGCACTGGAGGATGGCGCCTACGCCATCGCCGACGGCACCAATGCAAACGGGCAGCGCAATGTGCAGGGACGGGTGACGTCGACATATCTTTCGCCGACGCTGAACCGCGGAATCGCGATGGGGCTGGTGGAACGCGGGCCCGATCGGATTGGTGAAGTCATCCGTTTTACCCGGATCGGCAAGAACCCGGTCGAAGCCAAGATCGTGGATCCGGTGTTCTTCGATCCGGCGGGGGAGAAGGCCAATGTCTGATCTGTCCATTCATGCCCTTCCTCCGGTCGGGATGATCACGTTGCGCGGGGCGATGCCCGTTTTGACCAAAGCCGTGACGGCGGTGACCGGCTGCGACGCGCCGGCGATGCGCATGTCGACTCGGGCCGGTGACGTAACCGCGATGTGGATGGAGCCCGACGAAATGATGGTGGTCTGCACCTATGACGGCGCGAACGAAATGGCCGGCCGGCTGCGGGTCGAAATGGCCGACGATTTCGCCACCGTTGCCGTCGTCAGCGACGCGCGGCAGATTTTCGAAATCAACGGCACCGGCGGTGAGACGCTGCTGGCCAAGCTCATGCCGGTCGATTTCGCCAAGCTGGGCGCGACCGAAGTGCGACGGACGCGCATGGCGCAGATCCCGGCGGCAGTCTGGCGAAATTCGGACGGGTTCCAGGTGATGTGCTTCCGCTCGGTCGCCGACTACGCGACGGATTTGCTGCACACGGTGGCGCCCGTCGGGGGTTGACCCGGCCCCGATTGGCCCGACATGTCCGTGCAGGACGCAATCAACAGGAGATACCCCATGGCTTTCGACCTTCCCGATCTGCCCTATGCCCATGACGCACTTGCCGACAAAGGCATGTCCAAGGAGACGTTGGAGTATCACCACGACCTGCATCACAAGGCCTATGTCGACAACGGCAACAAGCTGATTTCCGGAACGGAATGGGCCGACAAGACCTTGGAAGAGATCATCGTCGGGACGTATGATGCCACCAGCGTCGCGCAGTCTGGCATTTTCAACAACATCAGCCAGCTTTGGAACCACAACCAGTTCTGGGAAATGATGGGTCCCGGCGACAACAAAATGCCCAGTGAGGTGGAGAACGCGCTGAACGAGACGTTCGGATCGGTCGAAAACTTCCACTCCGAATTCGCGGCCGCCGGTGCCGGACAATTCGGGTCGGGCTGGGCCTGGCTGGTCAAGGATGCGGATGGCGCGCTCAAGGTCACAAAGACCGAAAACGGCGTTAACCCGGTCTGCTTCGGTCAGACCGCGCTGCTGGGGTGCGACGTATGGGAGCATTCCTACTACATCGACTATCGCAACAAGCGGCCCGCATATCTGGACAACTTCCTCAAAAACCTCGTCAATTGGGAGAATGTCGCGTCGCGCATGTGACGTCGATATCGATCCGCGATGGGAGAGGGGGCCGCATGGCCCCTTTTTCTTTGGTCGGAACCGCCCGGCCATGCAGGCGTTTGTCAGCATACCATAATCACGGAGAACACCATGGCCGAGCGGAAACGTTCCAACGACGGAACCAGAGAGACGGACCAGTTCATCGAAGACATGCCCGAGACGCCTGATCAGCAGGGTCGGTCCGGCGGTCAGATCGCCCGCGATGTCGGCACCGCCGACAGCCTGGCCCGCGCCACCGAGCAGGGCGTGAAGGGTGTCACCCGCGTCACCAAATCCAAGCAGCGCGAAGACAACGTGTCCGACAGTGTCACGAAAGGAAGAGATGCATGACCAAGTTGCGCAACGGAACGATGGTCGTGATCGCGGACAGCGAAAAGGCCCTATTCGCTGTCAATCTGACGGATGGCGAAAACCCGAACTTGGATATCGTGCGCGTGGACGAAGAGGATAATCCCCCCGACCGCGAGCAGAAGGCAAATCGCGCGGGCCAGACCCACGAAAGTTCGGGTCCCGGACAGCGAAGCTACGACGACACCGATTTCCACGAACTGCAGAAAGAGCGGTTCGCAGCGGATCTGGCAGACAAGCTGTACAAGATGGCGCACAAGGGCAAGTTCGAGACGCTGGTGATCGTGGCATCGCCGCAGGTCCTGGGTGTGCTGCGCGACGAGATGCATCAGGAAGTTTCCAGCAAGGTCATTGCGGAAATCCCGAAGACGCTGACGAACCATCCGCTTCACGAGATCGAGCAACTGGTGAAGAAGGAATTGGCCGAGATGGTCTGACGGTCAGTCCAAGACGCTCAGGGCGGTCCCCGCATCGGGGGCCGTCTGCACGAAAGACAGCACCGATGCGTCGGCAAAGCCACGATCCACCACCTGATCCATCAGAGTCAGAAGCGGGTCCCAGTATCCGGCGATGTTCAGCAGAACGATAGGCTTGTCGTGTAGGCCCAACTGCCGCCAGGTAAGAACTTCGAAGAATTCGTCCAACGTGCCCGCGCCCCCCGGAAGGACGACGACGGCGTCGGCATTCATGAACATGACTTTCTTTCGTTCGTGCATCGTTTCCGTCACGACGAAGGACGTCAGATCGCGCTTTCCCACCTCCATCGACATCAGATGGGTCGGGATGACGCCGAACGTCTCGCCCCCGGCGCTCTGCACACTGCGCGCCACGCGACCCATAAGACCGACATCACCCGCCCCATAGACCAGCCGCCAGCCCCGCGCGGCGATACCTTGGCCCAGGGCCTGCGCGGCGTCGGCGAATGTCGGGTTGTCGCCATCGCGACTGCCGCAATAGACACAGATGGATTTCGTCATTGCGCAGCCATTCCCTTGATTTTGACCGCACCCTAAGGCGTTGCTAGGCTCGCAGGAACCCCGGGCAGGGGCGTGTGGGGGAATCGATATGGGAAATGACAGAGGAGTGGGGCGCGCGATCGGTGTGGCGGGTGCGATCGTCGTCATCGGCCTGACCGGATATTATCTGCTGCTTCCGATCCCCATCAAGGATCGCGGCGTCACCGACCAGGCCGTTGCGCCGGCTTCCGTGACGGCGGGCCACGAAGATCCGTCGCCGTCGTCCGACATGGACCCGGCCTTGTCTCCCACAGTTACCGACGCCGCAGATCCGACCGATCCCGCACCAAGCGAAAACATCGACACCGTCGCCTCAGCGAATGCATCGCTCCCCGCACCTATGCTCGACGCGCCCCGAACGGATGCGTCGAGCGCCCCCCGCCTCGACGTCGTGCGGATCGATCAGGAGGGATCGGCGGTCATCGCGGGCAGCGCGCCGTCGGGGGCGGACATCATCCTGCGGCTGGACGGTCAGGAAATTGGAACGGCAACGACCGACGCCAGCGGTAACTTCGTTTCCCTTTTGGAAGTCGGGGCCGCAAACGCGCCGCGGATTCTGTCGGTGGAAACCCGCGATGCCGGGGGCGTCATCAGAAAGTCCCGCGAAACGATCATCGTCGCGCCCACGTTTCCCGAAGCACCGGACGTGGCCGTCTTGCCCGATGTCGATGGCCCCGCGGTCGTCTCCGAACCAGCGGATGCAAACGGCGGCGAAACCGCTGTCGCCTCCGTTTCGCAGGACGCGATCACGCCGGGGTTGCCCGCTGCAAATGCCCCCGATGTGGCGCTGCCGTCAGTCCCGTCGCGTCCCTCGGGCAGCGCAGATATGCCCGCGTCCGGCGATGGCACCCTCGGGGCAGCCCGCGCGCCCCGCCTGTTCCGCGCCGGGCCCGACGGCGTAACGGTCATGACCGGATCTACGTCTGAACCGGGCGTGACCGAAACCCTTGGGATCGATGCAATCAGTTATGACGCCGCCGGGACCGTGTCGTTGGCGGGGACTGGTCGGCGCAACAGCGAATTGCGCATCTATCTGAACGACGAACCGATTCAGCTGGCTCGCGTGGGGCAGGGCGGAACATGGTCTTCGCCCCTGCCGAACGTGGACAGCGGCGTCTATAGGCTTCGGGTGGACAGTCTCGACGCCGATGGATCGGTGGAGGCACGGGTCGAAACGCCATTTCAACGGACCGCGCCCGAAGTGGCGGCCGCATCGCGCCGCGATGGTGTCAGTGCGATCACAGTGCAGCCCGGATTCACCCTTTGGGCAATTTCGGAAGGATACTTCGGCGACGGAGTCCAATACGTCCAGATCTTCGAGAAGAACCGAGATCAGATCCGCGATCCGGATTTGATTTTCCCCGGTCAGGTTTTCGATCTGCCGAGCGCGCGTTAGGCCCGGTTTCCATTCCAAGACGCGCGCCATAGAGTTTGCCGGACCCTGAACGGAACACCTATGCGCCGCACCACCCTGACCACGACCGAAGCCCCCGCCGGCGCTTTGGGCATCATCAAGCGTGTCATTCCCTACCTTTGGCCCGAAAACGACCGCCCCGTTCGGATCCGCGTCGTCGCCGCGCTGGTCATGTTGGTGGTGGCCAAGCTGATCGCGGTTACGACGCCCTTTTTCTACAAAGGTGCGGTCGACGCCCTGGCCCCCGAGGTCATCACGCCGGCCTGGGCGCTCGGCCTTGGTGCGATGGGGCTGACGGTCGTCTATGGCGGTGCCCGCGCGCTCAACATCGGGTTCCAGCAGCTGCGCGACGTCATTTTCGCCAGCGTTGGGCAACGTGCCCTGCGTCGCCTGGCCGCCGAGACCTTCACCCATATGCACCGTCTTTCGATGCGCTATCACATCACACGCAAGACCGGCGGCCTGTCCCGGATCATCGAGAGGGGGGTGAAAGGCGTCGACTTCCTGCTTCGTTTCCTCTTGTTTTCGATCGGGCCGCTCGTGCTGGAGCTGCTGCTGATCTCCGCCATCCTCTTCTTCGTTTTCGATGTCTGGTATCTCGTGATCGTCATGGTCACCATCGCGGCCTACGTCGCCTTCACCTTCAAGGTCACGGAATGGCGCGTGCGCATTCGCAAGGTGATGAACGACGAAGATACTGACGCGAACCAGAAGGCGATCGACAGCCTGTTGAATTTCGAAACGGTCAAGTATTTCGGGGCCGAAGCACGAGAAGCGGACCGCTACGACGGTGCGATGAAAAACTACGAGGCCGCTGCGCTCAAGACGGCCTATTCGCTCGCCTTCCTGAACTTCGGTCAGGCGCTTCTGATTACCGCCGGATTGGTCGGCGTCATGGTTCTCGCCGCGCTTGGCGTCCAACGCGGCGATCTGACCGTCGGCGACTTCGTGATGGTGAACGCCTATATGGTGCAGATCACGATGCCGCTAAATTTCCTCGGGACCGTTTATCGGGAGATCCGCCAGGCGCTGGTCGATATGGGCGAAATGTTCGGCCTTCTGGAGCAGCCGACCGAGGTGAAGGACGCGGTCGACGCCAAGGATCTTATGGTGCCCCGGGGTCAGGTGGCCTTTCGCGATGTTCATTTTGGATACGACGATGCGCGCCCGATCCTGCAAGGCGTGACTTTTACAGTGGAGCCCGGACAAACGGTCGCGGTGGTCGGCCCCTCCGGGGCGGGAAAATCGACGATCGGACGATTGCTTTTCCGCTTTTATGACGTCGGGTCCGGCGCGATCGAGATCGACGGCCAGGATCTTCGCGCCGTCACCCAGGACTCGCTGCACGCGCGCATCGGGGTCGTGCCGCAGGACACCGTTCTGTTCAATGACACGATCCGCTACAACATCGCTTACGGTCGGCCCAATGCGACATTCTCCGAAATTCAGGCCGCCGCGCGGGCGGCGCGGATCGAGACATTCATCGATGCCCTGCCCGACGGATACGAGACGACCGTGGGGGAGCGGGGCCTGAAGCTGTCGGGCGGTGAAAAGCAGCGGGTCGGCATCGCGCGGACCCTGCTCAAGGATCCGCCCATCCTCCTTCTGGACGAGGCGACATCGGCGCTGGACACGGAAACCGAGCGCTCAATTCAAGCGGAATTGCGTGCGATGTCTGCGGGCCGATCCGTCATCACGATCGCCCATCGCCTGTCGACTGTGGTAGATGCGGATCAGATCCTCGTTCTGGAAAACGGCGAAATTACCGAACATGGGACGCATGAGACGCTTTTGGCGGAGCAGGGTAGATATGCCGCCATGTGGAGCAGGCAATTGTCCGAGGATGAAGCCGCCGCCTGATCGTCGAAGCATATCAGGAAATCTACCGTCTCAGAAAAGTTCCACCGACGGATCGGACGTGGTTCGGCCCCGCCCGCTCAACCGGTCACGCAGCGAAGTCTGTTGAATGCTCTCCAGAAGATCGTCGGAGATGAGGGGCTGGTCGGCGCTGGTCCGGATCGCCATCGACCCGAAAAGGGAGGCCAGATCCGCGAGTGTCTGTTGAACGGTGTCCAAAGCCTGCATGTCCTGGGCGAGCGCCACTTGGTCGGCCATCTCGATCCGGTGGCCCAATCGATCCTGCAGATCGGTCAGGGCATCGGACGCCATGCGGCATTCGTGCGCGATCCGCGTTGCAAATACTTCGGAAGACGTTCCCTTCATAAGCGCCCGACCACCGCTTCGATGGAATCCTTGAGTTGTGGGAGTGCGAAAGGCTTGTTCAGGAAGTTATTCATTCCCAAAGACTTTCCGGTTTTGATGATCGTATCGTCGCTGCGTCCAGTAATGAGAATGAAACCGATCTTCTGCGTTTTTTCGTCTGCGCGTAGCTGTTGAAGCAGTTCAAGACCATTCATTTCAGGCATGTAAAGATCCGACAGAACTAGATGCGGACGCGTCTGACGCGCTTGCAACATGCCCGTCTTTCCGTTCTCGGCGTAGGCGACACTCGTGATGCCAAGCGCATCTAGTCCTTGCAGCAAGATCCCCCGGCTCGTCGACATGTCGTCGACCACCAGCACTCGAAGCATGTCTCTCAAGGCCATGACGGAGCAGCCCCCGTCTTGCCACGAGGACATGTTGCATCATCGGTCCGAACAAAAGCGGTCCGCCCGGCAGGACTCATCGGCGGTAGCGCCCCCAATAGTCTTTCGGAATGCCCGACCGCCAACAGGCCACCGGGGACGAGCCTGGCACGAAGCATCGCGTGAACCGCCTCCTGTGCCGGACGGCTGAAATAGATGGTCACGTTGCGACAGAAGATTGCATCGAAGTTATCGTATCCAATCAGGGGATCGAGAAGATTGTGTTGGCGGTACTCGATCCCGATATGAAGCTCCGCAAACAGTTTCTCGGCTGTACCAGCGCGCCGGCGACCCGTAGTGGGAATACCGTCCGGCAGATCCGATAAGGCTTCGCCGAGCACCGCGACATCGATTGGAGTGCGTGCGCGTGCGATGACCGTTTCATCGACATCCGTCGCGAGGATTTTGACTTTTCGATGCCAGTCCGATCCCAGGACGGCACGGCAGGTCGCGGCGATCGAGAGAGGTTCTTCCCCGGTGGCGCATCCTGCCGACCAAATACGGTATTTCGAATTGGAGGCATCCGTTTCGTGCGCGCCGAGGTGTGCCGCAAGAATGGCAAAGTGATGCGGTTCGCGAAACACACTGGTGACGTTCGTCGTGAGGGCTGCGATGAATTGTAAACGTTCGGCGCGACCTTCCGGGGTCTGCTCGCGGACAAGGTGGAGGTATAGACCGAAATCCTGCAAGCCGGTCATGCGTAACCGCCGTTGTAAGCGCGATGCAACGAACGCCTGTTTGGCGGCGGGCATGTATAGCCCGGCTTCGGCCTCGGCGATCTGAGCAAATGCGCTGTAATGTCGAACATCCATCGGAATCACGCGATATGATCCTCGATGCGCGTGTCGACACGCGGCAGGATCTGGGCCGTGGCAAGGACCTGTATCATCGTATCATCGACGACGAACAGGCGTTCGGCCATGGCCTGCCCGTCGTCATTCGCCACGTGCGGCACGTCCTGTAGTTGATCGAGACGGGGATGAACGATGTCGGAGACGGCATCGACGAGCAGGCCGTGAACCCGGGTGCCGTCCTGTACGACCACGATGACGTTGCGAGGATGATCTTCGGTCCTCGACTGACCCATCCGCTGTGCAAGATCCATGACCGGCAGAACGGATCCCCTCAGATTGACCATGCCGCGCATATAGGGAGGGGCGTGGGGCAACGGGGTCGGCTCGCTCCAGCCGCGAATTTCGCGAACGCACATGATGTCGACGGCATAGGCCTGGCCACCGCACCGGAACGTCAGCAACTCCGTCGAGGGGGCTGGGGCCTCGTTTTCAGGAGGTGGAACGGAGTCGATCTGCTGGGCGTGAAGTTCGTTCATATCACTCTGGCCTCCGGTTGGACGGTCGGACGACATTCGTGGAACCCCGAGGAGGCCGCGATCCCGATCGGGTCGACGATGAGTGCGATCTGCCCATCACCAAGGATCGTGGCGGCCGATACACACGGGACGTTCCCGAAATTCTCACCAAGGCCCTTGATCACGACCTGCCGCTGCGCCTCGATCGCGTCGACGCGGATCGCGAAGGGACCGCCTTCATCGGGCTCTACGAAGAGGAGGGCGGCGTCTTCTCCGGCCGTAAGGTTCTCGAGAGTTGGAAATCCCATACCGACACTCAGATCGATCATGGGAACGTAGCGATCGTGGAGTCGTGCGACCGGATGCCGTCCAGCGATATGTTCCGTACGGGCCGTGCTGAGCGTCTGGGTTTCCACAATGACGGACAGCGGAATGACCATCCGCTGATCGTTACTTCGCACGATCATCCCGTCGAGAATGGCGAGCGTCAGCGGAAGACTGATCGAGATCTTGCATCCCTGTCCTTCGCTCGAAGCGATCGAGATTGTGCCGTTGAGGTCACGGATCGCGCGCTGCACCACATCCATGCCGACCCCCCGGCCAGACAGTGCAGACACTTCGGTCGATGTCGAAAATCCGGGCATGAACAGAAGCCTGTCGATTTCTGCAGCCTCCAATGTCTTGCCCTCGGGTATCAGGCCGCATTCCAAGGCGCGTTTGAGCACTCGGGTTCGATCGATCCCACGCCCATCGTCCGAGATCTCGATCACCACCCGGTCCGACTGTTGGCGCGCGCTCAGCCGGAGGATGCCAGCCGGTGCTTTTCCCGCGTCCATTCTTTCCTTTGGAGTCTCAAGGCCATGATCGATGGCATTGCGGATCATGTGCGTCAACGGATCTGCCAATCGTTCGACGACCGTCTTGTCGATCTCCGTCGCTTCCCCTTCCGTCTCGAGCGTCACCTGTTTTTCCGTAGCCTGCGCCGTTTCCCGAACGATCCGAGTCATCCGCTGGAACAAGGATTTCACCGGCTGCGCCCGGATCGCCATTACGCTGTCCTGCATGTCGCGGGTCAGTTGCTGCAAATCATCGAGGTTGGAAACGGCTTCGGAATGCTGATCCAGACCCGCGCGGGTCATGCCTTGTGCGAGCATGGACTGGCTTATGACCAACTCTCCGACGAGGTTCACGAGACGATCGACACGTGCAAGATCGACCCGGATTGTTGTCGAGAATTGTCGAGGGGCCGTGGAGGGGAGGCGACCCGATGGTGCCGACGGTTCATTTCCGAGCTGAGCCACCCGGGGCGTGTCGTCGGGCAAAGGCGCTGGAAGCGACGATCCTGCGACAGGGTCCGCCGGATCGGTGATGGCGGAGACGTCACCGCTTGGCGCGCTTTCTTCGACGCAGACGATATCGAGCACACACAAATTGACGGCGAACTCAAAGACGCTTTCGATTTCGGTTTCGGTCAAGTCCGGCGCGGAGGGTGCGATGACGATCTTCCATCGCAGTCGTGGCTCCTTCGGATCCATCTCCGAAAGGGGGGGCAAGTCGGCGTCGAAAGCCTCGACTTTGAGTGGTCCCATGACTTCGAGCGCCCGGAACAGGAACAGCGGTTCGTTCCCGCTTATCAAAAGGTCCGGGAGCGGCTCGAACTGCAGGATCCATTTGCGGCAGCAATCACATGATTCTGTCGCATAACGAGGGGTTTCCGACGCTGCGGCAGTTTCCGATCGCAAGTCGTCTGACTGATCCGACGCGGGGAACTCCAAGTCCAGCGCTAAGGGCGCGAAGGATATCTCTTCATCCACCGTCCCAGATCCATCTGCCAGATCTGACACGAGCGCCCTGAGATCCGAAGTGTCCGGCAGCACCGACTCCTCGGCGGAACGCGAAGCGGAAACGAGGTCGCCCAGCTGGTCGCTGGCGCGCAGTAGCACGGCGATGACCGCCGGGTCCGGCATCAGACGACCTGACCGCAGCGCATCAAGCGATGTCTCGAACTCATGGGCAAATGCCACCAGAACGGCGAGGTCGAAGGCACCGGCCCCCCCCTTGATCGAATGGACGGCGCGGAAGACGGCATCGATGGTATCGACGTCCTGGTCGCCGGACTGCAGGGCAAGGAGGCCCGACTCCAGGCTCTCCATCAGGTCTCCGCATTCCTCGAAGAACGTCGCCATGATCGCGTCGAACGGATTCATCAGGTTAGACCTGTCACCGTGCGCAGGGCACCGACAAGGCGAGCGGGGTCGAAAGGTTTGACGATCCAGCCGGTCGCTCCGGCCGCCCGCGCCTTCAGTTTCAGTTCACGCGCGCCTTCAGTCGTGAGCACGAGGATTGGAATGCCGGCAAATTTGTCCTGTTTGCGGACACGGTCGATAAAGCCGAACCCGTCGAGGCGCGGCATATTCACATCCGTCAGAATGGCGTCCGGATAAGGTTCCAGACCCTCCAGCACCTCCAGGCCATGAATACCGTCTTCGGCCAGGGTCGTCTCGATCCCCTCCCGCTCCAGCGTGAGGCGGACCATGTCACGGATGGTACGGCTGTCGTCGATCGCAAGCACCCTCACGATGTCTTCTCTGCCGTGTGGAGACGCTCGAAGGGCACGCCCAGTGTTTTCAAGGAGGCCATGAAACCACGTGAGGCATTCGCGATGGCGAGCGTTTTGTCGTTGGACCGCTGATGGTCGCACGCCGCCATCAGAACCTGCAACGCGGATGTCATGACGACATTGACGCCGCTTGCATCCAAAATCAGGTCGCGGGTCTTTGACAGAACCATGTCGCGCAGGGCCACGGCCACGCCGATGTCCATCCGCTCCGGCAAGACAATCGTACCATCGGTTTCCGACAGATCGGTCATTTATCACACCGCAGCATCGCGCACCGCCTCTCTCGATTTCAGTGAGGCAGGCCTAGGCTACAGGTCGCTAAGAAAGGGTTACCCTGTTGCCGCTCCGGACGAATAATTTCCACCCCGCGCCACGATTTCCGCAAGATGTGCGGCCCCCCCGGCAAGGGCGGCGAAGTCGTCATCCACAAGATACACGGGGAAATTTCCCATGAAGCCGGCGAACCGCCCCTTGTCCCGGAAGGCCCCTTGAAAATCCATGGCCTGAAGGTGCGGTCCCATCGCGCGGGCGACGCCTCCGACCAGATAGACGCCGCCGAGTGGCAGGTGGATCAGCGCAAGATTGCCCGCGACCGTTCCAAGGATCCGAATGAATTGCTGCACGGCGGCCTGCGCGCGCGGGTTCGATGCGATCTGACCCATGATTTCAGCCGCGCGCAGGTCTGCGGGGTCGCCCGCCTCGCTGCTGAGCCACCTGTAGACCTGTTCAAGACCCCGACCGGACAGGACATCCTCGACCGCCGGGAAGCCGTGGGCGGTCGACACGAAATTGCACAGGCTCAGCTCGGCCTCCGTCCGGATCGGCAGGTTCGCATGGCCGGATTCCGACGGCGGGACATAGCGTCCATTCGGTGTCTGATGGACCGGGGCCGCATTGAAGCCGGTGCCCACCCCGATCACCAGACGCGCGGCATCGGCGTGCTGGGGCGCATCCACGACGGTCTGGCATTTGTCGTCGGCGATATGACCCAAAGCATGTCCTTGCGCCTGCAGGTCATTGAGGATCGCCGTATGACGTGCGCCCGTCGCCTGGATCAGCCGGCTTGCGTCGATCGACCAATCGAGGTTCGTCAATTCCGCCCGCCCGTCCGACACCGGGCCGGCGACCGCGACACAGGCCCCAAGCGGGTCGGGACCGGGTTCATCCAGGCGGTACTGCCGCAAGACGGGGGCGAGGTTGGCAAAATCCTTGTTCGCATAGCGACGGATCGTATCCGTTCGAACGGCCCCGCCATCGGCCATCGCGACGCGGGTATTGGTGCCACCGACATCGGCCACGAGGAAAAGCTGTTCGGTCATGAAGCGTCCGTATCAATGGCCCAACGCACGGGCAAGCGCGCGATAGCTGGCCTTGGGCGTTCGGGCCTGGGTTTCGAAATCGACATGGACCAGACCGAACCGCTTGCCATAGCCAAGAGCCCATTCGTAATTGTCCAGCAGCGACCAGACCGTATAGCCCCGCAGCGGAATACCGTCGGAAACCAGATCCCTTGCGACGGACAGATGTGCATCAAGATAGGCGATACGCGCGTCATCGGGCTGATCGGGGCGTCCCGCATGAGCGATGCCGTTTTCCGTCACGAACAGGGGCGTGTCGCCGGTATATTCGGCGACCGTGCGGCGCAGAAGCCAGTCGAAGCCTTCGGGACAAATTTCCCATCCCATATCGGTCTTGGGCGGCGGGCCGGATACCATCCCGATCGCAGGCCATTCGTTCCCATGCCTGCGCAGGCGCTGACAGGTGTAGTAGTTAATACCAAACCAATCAATTGGTTGCGAGATGACCTTCATGTCATTTTGCCAGTTGTCGGGCATAAGCTCCGACAGACCGTCCAGCACGTCTTCGGGGTATTCGCCGTGCGTGAAGGCGCCGGCGAACCAGCGGTTGTAGATCCCGTCATACAGCGTCGCTGCGGCCTCGTCCTCGGCCCGGTCGCTGGCCGGAATGGCGTATTCCATGTTGCAGACCGCGCCCAGGTTGGTGGCCGATGTCGCGCGCAGCGCCTCGATCGCCATTCCATGGGCCAGGGCGACGTGGTGCATGGCCTTGGCCGCGGCCCCCAGATCCGTCAGGCCGGGCGCGTGGTGGCCCATGTAATGGCTGAGCCAGGCCACGCACCACGGTTCGTTCACGGGCGCGGTGGAAAACAAGCGGTCGCCCAGACGGTTGCCGATCAGATGGGCGAAATCCGCGAACCGCTCGGGAATCTCGCGGACGGTCCAGCCGCCGCGTGCGGCCAGCGTCTCGGGCAGTTCCCAGTGGTAAAGCGTCGCCATGGGTTTCAGCCCGCGCTCCAACATGCCGTCGACAAGGCGGTCATAGAAATCAATGCCTTCGCGATTGACCTTCACACCATCGGGCATCACCCGCGCCCAGGACGTAGAGAAGCGATAGGCGTCAAAGCCCGCATCGCGCAAAAGGTCGAGATCTTCGGGCCAGCGATGATAATGATCGCAGGCGATGCGTCCGTCTTCGCCGTTGACCACCTTGCCCGGCGTCCGGGCGAAGATGTCCCAATGCGTCGGGCCTGCACCGCCGAAACCGTGCCCCTCTATCTGATAGGCCGACGTGGCGGCCGCGAATAGGAAGTCGTCGGGGAAGTCGCTGCGACGGATCGAGAATTCGGTCATGATCGTCTTTCCGAAAGAGGGGCGGGGCCGGTAGAGCCGCCGAGCACCAGATCGCATTCCCAGACGTCTTGCACGGGCGGGGCCCGTTCTGCGCCGATCTGGGCCAGCAGAACCTCGGCGCAGCGGCGGCCGGCGGCGCGCACGGACGACCGTGTGCCCGTGAAGATCGGGACGTCTTCGCCGTTCATCAGGTAGCTGAGCATATCGTCGTGAATCACGACGGACACGTCGCGCCCCATGCGCAGACCCCGATCCTCGATCGCGCGCCGCACACCGATCGCCATGATCAGGGACGAGACGAGGAAGGCGGTCGGCGCGTCGGCGCGCGCAAGCATCCGTGCGGCGTTGGCGTGACCCTGATGCTCGGTCATCTCGGTGGAAGACATCAGGTCGGGCAGGGGGACAAGGGACCGACCGGTCAACGCCCTCTCGAACCCGGTGCGGCGGCGACGGGCGAAATCCATCCCTTCGAGGCCATTGAGAAACGCGATCCTTCGATGCCCCAGATCGAGCAGCAGGTCAGTCGCCCGCTGAAACGCGCGGGCGTTGTCGATGTCGATGAAACTATAGTCCGTTTGCTCGACGGCGGCGCGGCCGTGGACGACGAAGGGCAGGCCCGTTTCGCGCAACAGGGCGATCCGGGGGTCGTCGTCGCGGGGTCCATGCACGATCAGGCCGTCGACGGACCCCGCATCGGCCATCTGGCGATAGGCGCGTTCCTCGTCGCCATCCGGGACGACGGATAGCAGCATGTCGTATCCGGCGCGGGCATAGACTTCTCCGGCACCCGCGATGAAATCGGCGAAGATCGGGTTCACCATTTCATGATTCAGGGCGGTGGGAATCACGTGACCGATCGCCATCGCGCGGCCCGTGGCCAGCGACGCGGCCCGCCGATTGGGGCTGTATCCGTGCTGACGCGCGGCATCGCGCACCCGCCGTCGGGTCTCTTCCTTAACCTCCGGATAGCCGCCGAGCGCACGGCTGACCGTGGTCGGGGACAGTCCCAGCAGTTTTGAAAACTGTTTCAGGTTCAAGGCAAAGCCCTATTCAAACCGATTTCGATTGAAGTCGCATATTTTTTGACACCCGTCAATCCGCAGCCCAATCTGCCCAAGATGCGGTCTTCGGGGGATATGCGAAACAGGGGTTTGGCGACGATTTCGTTGACACTGCCTGAAAACTGAACGACGGTGAAATGATCAAAGCGGTTTGGAAAAATGCCGCGATGCAGCAAGATATGCGGGTATCCGCATCGGGAGGAAATATGAAGAATTTGTTGAACGGCACGGCGATTGTCCTGCTGACGGCGGGCGTCGCCTCGGCCGACGCGCATGCCCCCTTCGCCGTGGGCGAGGGCGACTTCACCTGGGATAGCCTGACTGCCTACGGCGAGGCGAACGACCTGTCGGGGCAGACGATCACGATGTTCGGTCCTTGGCGTGGCGATGACCAAGCCCTCGTCGAGAGCGTGCTGGGCTATTTCGAGGAAGCGACCGGCGCGACCGTCGATTACTCTTCCTCCGAAAACTACGAACAGCAAATCGTGATCGACGCCGAAGCCGGCTCCCCGCCCGATGTCGCTGTCCTGCCGCAGCCCGGCCTGATCGCGAATCTGGCCAGCCGCGGCTTCATTCAGCCCCTGGGCGACGAGACCGAAAGCTGGCTGCAGGAGAATTACGCCGCGGGCGACAGCTGGGTGTCCCTGGGCACCTATGCCGGCCCCGACGGCGAGGATCGCCTCTATGCGTTCCCTTATAAGATCGACGTAAAATCGCTGGTCTGGTACTCGCCTGAAAACTTCGAGGATGCGGGCTACGAAATCCCCGAATCCATGGAAGAGCTCAAGGCCCTGACCGAAGAAATGGCCGCCAACGGCGAGACGCCGTGGTGCATCGGTCTGGGGTCCGGCGGTGCGACCGGTTGGCCCGCGACCGACTGGGTCGAAGACATGATGCTGCGTACGCAGCCCCCCGAAACCTACGACGCCTGGGTCAACCACGAGATCCCGTTCGACGATCCGGCCGTCATCGAGGCGATCGAGGAATTCGGCTTCTTTGCGCGCACGGACGCTCATGTGGCCGGTGGTGCCGGTGCCGTCGCCTCGACCGACTTCCGCGACAGCCCCAAGGGCCTCTTCGCCTCGCCGCCGCAATGCTACATGCATCACCAGGCATCGTTCATCCCGACCTTCTTCCCCGAAGGCATCGAGTTGGGTGTCGACGCGGATTTCTTTTACATGCCGTCCTACGACAGCAAGGATCTGGGCAACCCGGTCCTGGGCGCGGGCACGCTTACCTTCGTCATGACGGAAAATCCGGCCGCCGCGGCCTTTGTGGAGTTCCTCAAGACCCCGATCGCGCATGAGCTGTGGATGGCGCAGTCCGGTTTCCTGACCCCGTTCAAGAGCGTGAACACCGACACCTATGCCAACGAGACGCTGAAAAAGCAGGGTGACATCCTTCTGGATGCGACGACCTTCCGCTTCGACGCCTCCGATCTGATGCCGGGTGCCGTCGGTGCGGGCAGTTTCTGGACCGGCATGGTCGACTACGCCGGGGGCAAATCCGCCGAGGAAGTGGCCGCCGAAATCGAAGCCTCCTGGCCCGACGAGTAAGATAACGCGCAAGACAGGGTCGTCCGTTCGCGGGCGACCCGATGCCGGACGACTGGGTCTGAACGATCCCATCCGGCGGTGACCCGACCAGAGGTGACGCGATGAATCCCGCCGTACTCGGACTTATAACGATCATCCTCGGGGTGGGGGGATGCATCGGATATTTCTGGTCCTCGAACTTCGTGCTCGACCGCTTCATTTTTCCCCCAAGGGGGCCGAACGCGGGTCGCAACATCAACCGCGCCAACGCCATCCGGCCCTGGTTGTTTCTGGGCCCCGCGGTCATCGCCCTTGGCCTCTACCTCGCCTATCCTGTGGTCGCGACGTTCTGGTATTCCATCCACGAGCGGGTGCCCGGTGGCCTCGAATTCGTCGGCCTCAAGAACTACAGCGAGATGTTTGCCGAGGCGAAATTCCGCGAGGCGATCCTCAACAACATGCTGTGGCTGATCGTCGTGCCCGGGGCCTCCACTGCCTTCGGGTTGCTGGCCGCGCAGCTGACCGACCGGATCTCCTGGGGCAATTTCGCCAAATCGCTGATCTTCATGCCGATGGCGATTTCTTTCGTCGGTGCCTCGGTGATCTGGAAGTTGATCTATGACGCGCGCCCCGAAGGCACGGGGCAGATCGGCGTTTTGAATGCGGTGGTCACCTGGTTCGGGGGCGAGCCGCAGCAATGGCTGACCATCCAGCCGTGGAACTCCTTCATGTTGATGGCGGTCCTGATCTGGATCCAGACCGGTTTCGCCATGGTCATTCTGGGGGCCGCGCTGCGCGGCATCCCGGAGGAGACGGTCGAGGCGGCCATCCTGGACGGGGCCTCGCCCTGGCAGGTTTTCTTCAAGATCAAGGTGCCGCAGATCATGCCGACGATCGTGGTCGTCTGGACGACGATCACACTGGTCGTGCTGAAGGTCTTCGACATCGTGCTGGCCATGACGAACGGCCAATGGGAAACGCAGGTTCTGGCCAATTACATGTACGACAAGCTCTTCCGGTCGTTCGACTGGGGCGTGGGGTCGGCTGCGGCGATGATCATCATGTTGCTGGTCAGCCCGATCCTGGTCTGGAACGTGTATTCGGCCCGCAAGGAGATGCGCTGACATGGACAACATCGCGGGCACCAAATCCTCCCTGACATGGGCGGTCCATATCTCGGTCGTGATCCTGGTTGCGCTCTGGCTTTTCCCGACGGTCGGCCTTTTCGTGTCGTCGTTCCGCACGGGCGACCAGATCTCAAGCTCCGGCTGGTGGCAGGCGCTGTCCACGCAACAGGCGCAGCTGCCGGCGATCCGGGTCGAAGGCGACGAAACCCCGACCGGCGGGGCATTCGTCATCGAAGGCGAGTTGATCGCCGGCGACAATACCGTCAGCGCCTGGGGCACATCCTCGCGCGCTCCGCAGGCCTATGAACCTGGCGACACCGCCGATCTGGGCGACGGCCAAACCCTTCTGATCAACGAAGATGCGACCTTCGTGCTGACGTCGTCGGAAACGACGGAAGGCACGCGATTGCCACGGGTCTTCCTGACCGCATCCAGCCCACCCGAATTTACCCTCGACAACTACCGGGAGGTGCTGACCTCCTCGACGGCGGGCGCGGGCATCCTGCAATCGTTCATCAACACGCTGACGGTCAGCATCCCCGCGACGGTCATCCCGATCCTGATTGCGGCCTTCGCGGCCTATGCGCTGGCGTGGATGGAGTTTCCGGGGCGCGCCCTGCTGATCGCGGCCGTCGTCGGCCTGCTGGTGGTGCCGCTGCAACTCGCGCTCATCCCGCTTTTGCAGTTCCACAACACGATCGGGATCGGAAAGGGGTATCTGGGCGTCTGGATGGCGCATACCGGCTTCGGTCTGCCCCTCGCGATTTACCTTTTGCGAAACTACATGGTCGGCCTGCCGCGCGACATCATCGAGAACGCCAAGGTCGACGGGGCCAGCGATTTTCAGATCTTCGTGAAAATCATCCTGCCGCTGTCTTTTCCGGCACTCGCCAGTTTTGCGATCTTCCAGTTCCTGTGGACGTGGAACGATCTGCTGGTGGCCCTTGTGTTTCTGGGCGCGGATGACGAAAGCCTCGTTTTGACCGGACGGCTCGTGAACCTTCTCGGCTCCCGCGGGGGGGAGTGGGAAATCCTCGCCACCTCGGCCTTCATCTCGATCGCGGTGCCCCTCGTGGTGTTCTTCGCGATGCAACGCTATCTGGTGCGCGGTCTGCTGGCCGGCTCCGTGAAATAGGAAAAGCCATGACCGCGACCAACGCCGCCCATGCGGCCCAACCCGCGACCGAAATCGATTGGTGGCGGGGCGGTGTCATCTACCAGATCTATCCGCGTTCGTTCCAGGACAGCACCGGGGACGGCATCGGCGATCTGGCCGGCATCACCGCGCGCCTGCCGCATGTCGCATCCCTTGGCGTCGATGCCATCTGGATCAGCCCGTTCTTCACCTCGCCGATGAAGGACTTCGGCTATGACGTCAGCGATTACCGCGACGTGGACGAGATGTTCGGCACGCTGGAGGATTTCGACCGTCTGGTGACCGAGGCCCATCGCCTGGGCCTGCGGGTGATGATCGACCTGGTCCTGTCGCATTCCAGCGACGAACATCCGTGGTTCAAACAAAGCCGGATCAGCCGCGACAACGCGCGCGCCGATTGGTACGTCTGGGCCGACCCGAAACCCGACGGCACGCCGCCCAACAACTGGCTGTCGATCTTCGGCGGATCGGCGTGGAGTTGGAACGGCAAGCGGCACCAGTATTACCTGCACAACTTCCTGTCGTCGCAGCCCGATCTGAACCTGCACACGCCGGCGGTGCAGGACGAACTGCTCGACGTCACCCGCTTCTGGTTGGAGCGGGGGGTCGACGGTTTTCGCCTCGACACGATCAACTTCTATTTCGCCGACAAGGAGTTGCGCGACAATCCCGCGCTGCCGCCCGAACGGCGCAACGCGACCATCGCGCCCAGCGTGAACCCCTATAATCACCAAGAGCACATCTATTCCAAGAACCAGCCCGAGAACCTCGACTTCCTCAAACGCTTCCGCGCGCTTCTGGATGAATTTCCCGGTGCCGCGGCCGTTGGCGAAGTGGGCGACGCGCAATTGGGGATGGAGCTTCTGGGTCAGTACACGCGCGACGGGCAGGGGGTGCAGATGTGCTATGCCTTCGACTTCCTCGCCCCCGAACGCCTGACGGCTGACCGGGTCGTGGACGTCTTCGGGCATCTGGAAACCGCAGCGCCGGATGGATGGGCCTGCTGGGCATTCTCCAACCACGACGTGTCACGCCACGTGACGCGCTGGCACCTGACCGAAGCGGGCAACCGCATGTACGCCACGCTGATCTCGTGTCTGCGCGGGTCGGTCTGTTTCTATCAGGGCGAAGAACTGGGCCTGACCGAAGCCGACGTGGCCTTCGAGGATCTGCAGGATCCCTACGGCATCCAGTTCTGGCCCGAATTCAAGGGCCGCGACGGCTGCCGCACGCCGATGGTCTGGGAAGCGTCCAACAGCAATGCGGGGTTTTCCGACGTCGAACCCTGGCTGCCGGTCGCACCCGAGCACCTGAACCGCGCCGTCGCCGGACAGGAAGACCGCGCGGATTCGATGCTGAACCATTACCGCCGGATCATCGCGCTGCGCACCGACAACACGGTGCTGCGCAAGGGCGATCAAACCGATCTGACCGCAACCGGCGATCTGCTGACGTTCATTCGCACCGACGGCACTGACCGGATTTTCTGCGCGTTCAACATGGGGGAGGAGCCTGTGCAGGTCGCGCTGCCGCTTGGCAACTGGACGGGCGTGGACGGCATCGGCGCGACCGAACCGGGGCAGGCCGGTCTGGATCTCAACGGCTGGGGCTATGCCGTCCTGCGGGCAAGCTGAAACACCGACGAAACTGACGGGGAGGGACGACATGACGGACGTGAAGCTGACCGATGTTGCCAAGGTCTATGGCGGCAAGGTCGAGGTGCTCAAGAACATCGACCTCGACATCAAGACGGGGGAGCTTGTGGTCTTCGTCGGCCCCTCGGGCTGCGGCAAGTCAACGCTCCTGCGAATGATTGCGGGTCTGGAGAAGATTTCCGACGGAACCCTGGAAATCGACGGGCAGGTCGTCAACGACATCCCGCCCAGCCAGCGCGGCATCGCGATGGTGTTCCAATCCTACGCGCTCTACCCGCACATGACGGTGCGCGACAACATGGCTTTCGCACTTCAGATCGCCAAGATGCCCAAGGCGGAGATCGACGCGGCGGTGAACGCGGCGGCCGAGAAGCTGCAGCTGACCGAATACCTCGACCGCCTGCCCAAAGCTTTGTCCGGTGGACAGCGGCAGCGGGTCGCCATCGGTCGGGCCGTCGTGCGCTCCCCCAAGGTGTACCTGTTCGACGAGCCGCTCTCCAACCTCGACGCCGCCCTGCGCGTCGCCACCCGGATCGAGATCGCGCAGCTCAAAGAGCAGATGCCCGACACCACGATGATCTACGTCACCCACGACCAAGTGGAGGCGATGACGCTGGCCACCCGCATCGTCGTGCTGGCCAACAAGGGCATCGCGCAGGTCGGCTCCCCCCTCGACCTCTATGAGCGGCCCAATTCCGAATTCGTGGCGCAGTTCATCGGCAGTCCCGCCATGAACCTCGTCGCGGGTGAAATCGTCGGAACCGGCGCGGTCACGACGCTCAAGGTCCACGACGGCGGTGGCACCATCACCTCCGCCGTTCCGTCCCTGCCCGAAGACATGGGCGCGCAGGTCAACGTCGGCTTTCGCCCCGAAGACGCGATTCAGTCCGATGGCGAGAACTACGCCTACGAAGGCGAGATCGAGATCCAGGAAAGCCTGGGCGAGGTCACGCTGATCTATTTCAAGCGTGCCGCGCCCGAACATGAGCCGGTCATCGCCAAACTGCCCGGCATCCATCCCGAACAGCGCGGCAAATCCATGCGACTGACCGCCGATCCGGAAAAAGTGCACATATTTAGAAACGGAGTGTCTCTGCTTTACCGTTGAGACGCCCGATTTAGGCCAGAAAGTCGGGGCAGGTTAGAGAAGCTTTTCTTCCTTCCGGAGGCCCTGATGGCTGTCCTGCGTTTCGTCTATGCCCTCTATCTCCGCCTTGCGGGGCTTTTCCTGCTGATCCTTGGCGCCGGATATCTGGAGGCGGGCGTTCTGGTCGAACAGGCCGGCATCACCATACAGCAGGTCGAAATCTGGGTGCCGTTCGCGGCCATCGGCCTGGGCATCTTCATGCTGGTCCCCTGGTGGTTGCCAAAAGGTCTGCGTCGTCCGACACGGTCCCGCGATCTGATCTGGCTGGCTCTGCCGGCGCTCGGCGCGCTCCTGGGGCCACTGCTCCGCATCCCGCTCTACGACGTCCTGCCGCAGGTCTCCACTCTGGAGCCCGAGGCGGCGGCGTTCATGCAGCAGCCGGTCAGCCCTGTTGTCTCCGTCGGCCTCCCGTTCGTCCTGATGCTCCTGCTGGTGCTGCCGTCAATGCGCAGCGGCGTTCCCGCCGATCGTCCCGATCCCGTCGGTGCCAAGCCGGTCAAGGAAAAACGGCCCGCCAAGATCCCCGAAAAGAAGCTGCCCGCCCTCGGGGCCGCGATGAAACTCTACATCGTGGCCGACTGGGCCATGCTGCGCGCCATGGGTCTGGGGCTGATGGCGACGGCCTACATGCTTTGGACGCTGATCCAGGACGGCCGGCTGTCTCAGGCCGCCGCGCTGTCGCACGGCAAGGACCCGATGCTTGCGGTCTATATCTATGGTGGCGTCGGCGCGATGCTTGCCATTCCGTTCCTGCTGCCAGGCCGCATCGCGCGACCGCAGCACGTGGTCTTCGGTCTGATCAAAGCCATCCTGCTGGTCGTCGCCGCCTACGTCCTGATCGAGCCGTTGAAGGTTGCGATCGTGACGTTTACGCCCGACATCTATCACGCCACCCTGATCGAGACGGTGCCCCGTCTGTTCAAGGCGATCTGCGGTGTTGCCGTCACCTCGGCCTTGCTGATCTCCTTCTTCCGGCAACTCAACGGCCTGCCGGCGGTGGACTACAAGGGCGACGCCAAGGTGCATTTGTCCCAGGATCAGCTGCACGATCTGCGCAAGGCGCGGATGCCGGGCTAGGGGCCTTCGATGAACCGGACCGTGCCGATATAGGGCAGGTTCCGGTTCCGCTGCGCGTAATCGATGCCGTAGCCCACGACGAAAGCGTCGGGAATCTCGAATCCCGTCCAGGTCGCTTTCACATCCACCTCCCTCCGCGCCGGCTTGTCCAGCAGGGCGATGGTCTCCAACCGCGCGGGTTCCCGCGATTGCAGCAAACGGATGACGTGGTGCAAGGTGTGGCCGGTATCGACGATATCCTCGACCACCAGAACATCGCGCCCGTGAATTTCGCCGCGCAAGTCCTTGAGGATGCGCACTTCGCGGCTCGACTCCATGCTGTTGCCATAGGACGAGGCTTCCAGGAAATCGACCTCCACCGGCAAATCCAGTTCCCGCACCAGATCGGCGATGAACACGAACGATCCGCGCAAAAGCCCGACCACCACCAGCTTGTCCGTGCCCGCGAACCGCGTTTCGATCTCGCGGGCCAATGCTTCGATCCGCGCGGCGATGGCCTTGGCGCTGATCATCTGGTCGATGACATAGGTGTCGGTCATATTGTCCCCCCCGGACCTATCGGCCACAACGGGCGTTAACATAGCCAACACGTTGATACCAAGAGGCCCGATGCCCCGCCATTCCGAGACCCGAAACCTGCCCTACACCCCCGACCAGATGTATGATCTGGTCGCCGATGTCGCGCGCTATCCCGAATTCCTGCCGTGGACGGCCGCCGCGCGCATCCGCTCGCGCGAAGGGACCAACCCCGAAATCATGCTTGCCGACCTCATCATCAGCTTCAAGGTCTTCCGGGAGTCCTTCGGCTCCAAGGTCACGCTCTGGCCCGAAGAGCATCGGATCGAGACGGAATACCTTGATGGGCCGTTCAAGTTCCTGAAATCCGAATGGACGTTCGAGCCGACGCAGCAAGGCTGCACCGTGCATTTCTGGATCGATTACGAATTCCGCAACCCGATCATTGGACGGGTCGTCGGCACGGTCTTCAACACCGCCATGCAGCGCGTCGTCGCCGCCTTCGAGACCCGCGCGCGCAAGCTCTACGGCTGAGCGGCGACGGCCAGCAGGGCCAGCGCCCGGTCCCGCGCGGCCCGGCGCACCCTGTCGCGGCCCAAGGCACCGAATTCGACTGTCTCCGTGGTGATATCCGTCGCGGTCGCCAGTCCGAAACACACGCGCCCCTCGGGCTTGTGATCCGATCCGCCGGGGCCCGCGATCCCGGTGATGGAAACGGCCACGTCCGCACCCGACCGTGCCCGCGCGCCCGCCGCCATTTCGCGCGCGACATCTTCGGACACGGCCCCCTGCGCCACCAGTGTCACCTGCGACACGCCCAACATCGACCGCTTCGCCGCGTTGGAGTAGGTCACCGCACCCCACAGGAAAACGTCCGACGACCCCGCCAGATCGGTCAGCGCGGACGACAGCATCCCGCCGGTGCAGCTTTCGGCCGTGGCAATCGTCAAACCTCTGGCGCGGTAGGTCTCCGATAATTCACGCACATTTCTCGTCGCATCGCTCACATCATCGCCCCATGCGCCAATGCGGCCAGGCCGATCACGCCGATCGCCGCGAAGACCCCCGCCACCGCATCGTCCAGCATGACGCCCGCCGCATCGTGACGACGGTCCATCCAGCCGACGGGCCCGGGCTTCCAGATGTCGAACAGCCGGAACAACAGCAGTGCCGCGATCCATCCGGGCCACAGCGCCTCGACCGGCACACCGGCGCGCGCCGCCCCCCAGGCCAGAGGGAGGAGGGCGATCCATTGGCCCAGCACTTCGTCGATCACGATCTCGCCTGGGTCGTGATCCGCCGCACCCCGTGTCGCCACCATCGTCGCCCACCACCCCAGCGGCAGGATCAGGATGGTCAAGACGGTGAACGCAACCGGCCCCGCCTGCATTGCGGCCCAGGCCAGGGGCAGGGCGGCCACCGACCCCCAGGTGCCGGGGGCCGGGCGCATCAGCCCGACATACCCGACGGTCGCGACGGCCCGCGCGATCACGCCTTCACCAGCGTCACGGTCGCCAGACAGGCGATGCCTTCGCCGCGCCCCGCAAAGCCAAGACGTTCGGTCGTCGTCGCCTTCACGGAAATCCGGTCGATTGCCAGATCCATGATCTCGCCCACGCGGGTCCGCATGGCGGTCGCGTGCGGCCCGATCTTCGGCTCCTCGCAGATCAGCGTCGCATCGACATTGCCAATGGTGAACCCCCGACCCCGGGCCAGCGTGACGGCATGCGCCAGAAATACGGCGCTGTCGGTTCCCTTCCATTGCGGATCGCTGGGCGGGAAATGACGCCCGATATCGCCCTCGGCCAGCGCGCCATAGATCGCGTCGGTAATCGTGTGCAGGCCCACATCGGCGTCCGAATGACCTTGCAATCCACGCCCGTGCGGCACCGTCACGCCGCACAGGACAACGTGATCGCCTGGCCCGAACCGATGGACGTCGAAGCCGTTGCCCAATCGTATATCCATGTCTCGCGTCTCCAGGATGCGGGCGGCCCGGGCGAAATCCTCCGGGCCGGTGATCTTGATGTTGTCCTCGTGCCCCGGCACGATTTCAACGTCCAGCCCCGCGGCCAGCGCCACCTCCACGTCGTCGGCCGCGTCCCCCGCAAACGCGTCGTGGGCTGCGCGCAGGGCGGCCGTGCGAAATCCCTGCGGCGTCTGCGCGCGCCAGAGGCCGGCGCGGTCCTGTACCGACGCGACCCGGTCCGCGCCACGCCACAGCGCATCGGTGACCGGCAGGGCGGGGGCGGCGGCGGGACAGCGGGTCAAGGCGTCCAGCACTGCATCGATAACCGGCCCCTGCACGCAAGGCCGCGCGGCATCGTGGATCAGCACGGTCTCGGTCTCGACATGGGCCAGCCCGGCCCGGACCGATGCGCCCCGTGTGGCCCCGCCGTCGATCAGCGTCGCGCCCGGCGCCATCATGGCCGCCTGCGCCCGGTCGTCGGGATGCACCACGACAATCACCCGCGCAACGCGCCCCGCGAAGGCCCGTACCGCCCGCGCCAAGATGGGCGTCCCATTCAGATCGCGAAACTGCTTGGGCATGCCACCGCCGGCGCGTTGGCCGCGCCCTGCCGCCACGATCAGGACGGTCGCATCTGGTCGATCTGACGGCTCGCGCATGGTATCCTCCAACGGCATGCCCTGTCCTATCCGTCGCCGGGGGCGGGCGGCAAGTTCGTGGCGTATCTCCGTGCAAAGCGATGGAGACCCGCCTGTTTTTTGTGCATTAGGGGGGAGGGCATCGATAGCCTGTCGCCAGCCCCTGCCGTATCCCCTCTGATCGGCATAGCAAACCTGCAACCCGCCCAGAGATTAGTCACGTGCCTGAAAAAACCGCATCCCGCCTCGACCCGCGATTGGCCGCCCTAAGGCTGACCTCGCCCGTGGTGCTGGCCCCGATGGCCGGCATCACCGATCTGCCGACACGGCAGATCGTGCAGGGATTCGGGGCCGGGCTGGTCGTATCCGAAATGGTGGCCAGCCGTGAAATGGTAGAGGCCAAGCCGTCCGTCCGCGACCGCGCAGAGCTGGGCACGCGCGTCGAGGGGACGTCGGTCCAGATCGCCGGGCGCGACGGCCTGTGGATGGGGCAGGCGGCGCGTCTGCTGACCGATCAGGGCGCGCGCATGATCGATATCAACATGGGATGTCCCGCCAAGAAGGTGACGGGCGGCTATTCCGGGTCGGCCCTGTTGCGCGACCACGACCGCGCCTTGCGCCTGATCGAAGCCGTGGTCGCCGCGACCGACGTGCCCGTGACGCTCAAGACCCGACTGGGCTGGGACGACGACAGCCGCGACACTGCCGCACTGGCGCGACGCGCCGCCGATGCCGGTATTCGGATGCTGACGATCCACGGGCGCACCCGCTGCCAGTTCTACAAGGGCGACGCCGATTGGGATGCGATCCGTCCGATCGTCGAGGCTATGGACATCCCGGTCCTTGCGAACGGCGACATCACCGACACCGCGACCGCGCGGCAGGCGCTGGCCCGGTCGGGGGCGGCGGGCGTCATGGTCGGGCGCGGGATGCAGGGCCAGCCCTGGATCCTGGCGCAGATCGCGCGGGACCTTGGCTTTGGCGGGCCGGTGACGGTCCCGAATGCGACCGGCTTCGTCGATCTTGCGCGGACACATCATGCGGCCATCGTCGACTTCTATGGGCCCGCTTTGGGTGGACGCGTCGCGCGCAAGCATCTGGGCTGGTACATGGACCGCGCCGGCACGCCCGCCGATCTGCGGCGCGCGGTGCTGACGGCACCCGTCTCGGCGGTTGACGGGCTGCTTTGCGGTGCGCTGGACGGTCCCGGAAAGCAGGCCGCATGAATTTCGACAATCTCTGGCAGGCGCTGCCCATTCCGGCCCTTGCCCTTGATGCGGGCGACGGGATCGCGGCGCTGAACGGGCCGGCGGAAGGCTTCCTCAACCGCTCCATCAAATCCGTCACCGGCCGGGACCTTTGCACGCTGATCCAGTTGGAGGGGGACCTTGCCGCCGCCACGGGTCGGGTCCGCCGAACGCACGCCCCGCTGACGCTACACGACACCGGCCTGCGCGTCGGCCCGGCACCCGCCTTGCGGTGCGATGTTCATCTGGCACCGTTTGAAAGCGGTGTCCTCGTCCTCATCGCCCCGCAGGATATCGCCTCACGGCTGGACCGGGCCCGCAATTCACGCGCCGCGGCCCGTTCAGCCATCGGGATGGCCGAAATGCTGGCGCATGAGATCAAGAATCCCCTGGCCGGCATCACCGGGGCCGCCCAACTGCTCAGCATGAACCTGTCGGGCGAAGACGTCGAAATGACCGACCTCATCGTCGAGGAAAGCCGCCGGATCGTGAAACTCCTCGAACAGGTGGAGCAATTCGGCAACCTGCGCCCGCCCCAACGCCGCGCCGTCAACCTGCACGATGTGCTGGACCGCGCGCGGCGCTCGGCGCTGGTCGGCTTTGCGTCGCATGTTTCCATCCGTGAAGTCTACGATCCGTCCCTGCCGGCGACGTGGGCCGACCCGGATCAACTTCTCCAGGTGTTTCTGAACCTGCTCAAGAACGCGGCGCAGGTTGCGCAGACCGACGGCACCATCACGATCCGCACCTTTTACGAGCTGTCCCTGCGCGTCCGCCACAGCGACGGCACGGGCGGTTCCGTTCCTCTCCAGATCGAGATCATCGACGACGGCCCGGGCATTCCCGCCGAACTCGCCTCGAACCTGTTCGAGCCCTTCGTTTCGGGCCGCGAAAACGGAACCGGGCTGGGGCTGGCGCTCGTCTCCAAGATCGTGGGCGATCACGACGGCTGGATTTCCGTCGACAGCGCGCCCGGTCGGACCGTGTTCCGCCTGTCGCTGCCGATGGTCCCCAAAGACGCCAAGACAGACACCCAAATGAACGAGGATTAATATGGATGGCACGATACTCGTCGCCGACGACGACCGCACGATCCGCACCGTTCTGACGCAGGCCCTGACCCGCGCGGGGTGCAAGGTTCATGCGACGTCCTCGCTGACCACGCTGCTGCGGTGGGTCGAGGAAGGGAAGGGCGACCTCGTCATCACCGACGTCATCATGCCCGACGGCAACGGTCTGGAAATGCTGCCGAAAATCTCGCAGGAACGGCCAGGCCTGCCAGTGATCGTCATTTCGGCCCAGAACACCATCATGACCGCCATTCAGGCCGCCGAGGCGGAGGCCTATGATTACCTGCCCAAGCCCTTCGATCTGCCCGACCTGATGAAGCGGGCGTCACGCGCACTGGAACAGAAGCGCAGCACGCCCACCGCCGCCCAGGATACCGTCGAGCAGACCGACGACCTGCCGCTGGTCGGTCGCACGCCGCAGATGCAATCGCTGTACCGGCTGGTCGCGCGGGTGATGAACACCGATCTGCCCGTCCTGATTTCGGGTGAATCCGGCACCGGCAAATCCCTGATCGCGCGCGCGATCCACGATTTCAGCGACCGGCGGACCCTGCCGTTCGTGACCGCGACCGGGGCCGATCTGATGTCCTTCGACGGGCCGTCCGACCTGCTGGCCAAAGCGCGGGGTGGCACGATCCTGTTCGACGAAATCGGCGATCTGGACGCCGACACCCAGACCCGCGTCGTGCGAATGCTCGACGGGCTGGGCGGGTCGGGCCCTCGCATCCTTGCCACGGCGCAGCACGATCTGGCCCCTCATCTGGACGAAGGGTTCCGGTCCGATCTCTACTACCGGCTCGCAGGCGCACAGCTGGAGGTGCCGGCCCTGCGTGAACGGGTCGACGACATTCCCCTGCTGGCTGCGCATTTCCTGGCCCGCGCGGAGCGGGAGGGCGGCCCGGTTCGTCGCTTCTCGGATGACGCCATGTCCATGATCCGCGCGCATCCCTGGCCCGGAAATGTCAGACAGTTGGAGAATATCACGCGCAGATTGGTGCTGACGTCGCCGGCGGCCGAAATTTCCAAGCCCGAGGTCGAAGGCGTCCTGGGCACGATCGCGTCGGGCCCGCGCGTGATCGCGACCTCCGAAAAGCTGAGCGAAAGCGTGGAAAAGCACCTCAAACGCTATTTCGACCTGCAAGGCGGGCAGCTTCCGGCCCCCGGTCTGTATCAGCGCATCCTGCGCGAAGTCGAAGCGCCCCTGATCGAGATCGCGCTGGATGCCACCGGCGGAAATCAGGCGAAATGCGCAGACCTGCTGGGCATCAATCGAAATACGCTGCGCAAGAAGATCACCGACCTCGATATCCTCGTGACACGCCGCCGCAAATTGATGTAAACCGGACACAGGCGTTGCAGATTGGGAACAACCCGACGGAACAACGCGCGGTAAGACATTGAGATGAGGCGATCTTGCGGGCTTCTGCCAGTCAACAGGGTGCCCTGAGCCGTCCGTTTTTATGGAGCGGTCGGCGGCAGGTCCAGACAATCCTCACCCTCACCCTCGTGGTGCTGGGTCCCGTTCTCGTCATATTGACCTTCCTGCCCCTCGGTCTGCGGGGACCGCAGGGGGACCTGACGTGGCTGCGCGTCATTCTTCTGGCCGATCTGGTCTATATCCTCGCGGTCGCCGCACTTGTCGTCCGGCGCGTCACCCGGATGATTGCCGCCCGGCGTGCGGGGTCTGCGGGGTCGCAGTTGCACCTGCGGCTGACCGGTGTCTTCACCGGCATCGCGCTGATCCCGACGGTTTTGACGGCCGTTTTCGCCACGGTCACGATCAACATCGGCCTGGAGGGGTGGTTTTCCGACCGCGTGCGCAATGCACTCGGCAATTCGGTCGAGGCGGCGCAGGCCTACACCCAGGAACATCGCGACGGTCTGACCGAAGATGCACGCGCCCTGGCCGGATATCTGAATGTCGCCAAGCGGTCATTGTTCCTGATGTCCGACGGCGACCTGCGTCAGCTTCTGGCCCAAGGGCAGGAGTTGGTGCAGCGCGGGTTGGAGGAAGCCTTCGTGATCGACGGCGGCGGCGAAATCCGGGCGCGGGGCGACAGCTCTTATCTGTTCGACTTCGTGCCGGTCGAGTCGAGCCTCATGCAGCGGGCCGCCGAAGGGTCGGTGATCCTGATAGAAGACGAAGATATCAATGAGTTCCGCGCCCTTCTTAAACTGACTGCCTACAATGATCGCTATCTTTACGTCACGCGCGCGGTCGATGGTGAGATCCTGGAATTGCTGGATCAGACGCAGGAAACCTCTCAACTCTATCGTCAATTGGAGCAGGACCGGGGTCGGCTGCTGTTCGAGTTTGGCCTGCTCTACCTCGGCTTCGCGCTGATCCTGATCTTGGCGGCGACATGGGCTGGTCTGTGGTTCGCCGAACGCCTGTCCCGGCCCGTCGGTCGTCTGGCCGGTGCGGCGCAGCGGGTCGGGCAAGGCGATCTGGACGTGCGCGTGACCGAGGAGGCGGGCACCGACGAAATTGCGATGCTGGGCCGGATGTTCAATCAAATGACCCGCCAACTCAAGGGACAGCGCGATGCCCTGGTCGAGACGAACACCCAGACGGAGCGGCGCCGTCGCCTGTTCGACAGCGTCCTGAGCTCCGTCACCGCCGGGGTCATCGGGTTGGACGCGTTCGGCAAGATCGACTTCATGAACCGGTCGGCGCATCGCCTTCTGGGGATCGAGGGCGAACGTTACGGCGAGGATCTGGACCGCATCGTACCGGAATACGGCGACCTGTTCGCGCGTCTGCGCAGCGCGCCTACCGAAACGGTGCAGGAGGAGATCCGGATCGCCCGGGGCGGGCGGCTCGAAAACCTTCTGGTGCGGATCGCCACGCGACCCGGCAGCGATGGCATGGCCGAAGGCTACGTCGTTGCCTTCGATGACGTGACCGAACTCGTCTCGGCGCAGCGGATGGCGGCTTGGGGCGACGTGGCCCGGCGCATTGCCCATGAAATCAAGAACCCGCTGACGCCGATCCAACTGTCGGCGGAGCGCCTGAAACGCCGCTTCTCCAAAGAATTGAGCGAAGACAGCGCCGCCAAGCTCGGGGAATTGACGGATGTAATCGTACGCCAGACCAATGACTTGCGCCGCATCGTTGATGAATTCAGCAAATTCGCCCGCATGCCCGAACCCGAACGTCGGCGCGGTGACATCGCCGCTTTGCTGCGCGAAACGGTCATCTTGCAGCGCGCCGCGCTGGACCCGGTGCCGATCGAACAAGACATTCCGGCAACCCCGGTCATGGCGGAGTTCGACGCGACGATGATGGGTCAGGCCTTCACCAACCTTGTGAAGAACGCCGGAGAAGCCATTGAAACAAGGGTGGAAAGATCCGGTGACGATTTTCAGAAATCCGTTACCGTTCATTTGGACGATACCGACCCCACTCATCTCGAAATCAGGATTTCGGACACCGGCGTCGGGCTGCCGGAAGACCGCGCGCGGCTGTTCGAACCCTACGTAACGACGCGCGACAAGGGGACGGGGCTGGGCCTGCCCATCGTCAAGAAGATCATCGAAGAACACGGCGGCACGCTCGATCTGGTCGATGCCGTCGCGGATGCAACAGGACACACAGGGGCACAGGCCATCATAAGGCTTCCCCGGATCGAGGAGACGTGAAAATGGGCGATATTCTGATCACCGACGACGAGGATGACATCCGCAGCCTCATCTCGGATATCCTTGAAGACGAAGGATATTCCTGTCGCAAGGCCGGCACGTCGGACGAATGTATGGCCGCCATCGAGGAAGATCCGCCCAGCCTGATGATCCTCGATATCTGGTTGAAAGACAGCGACATGGACGGGATCGATATCCTGAAATCCGTTCGCCGCACGCATCCCGACATTCCGATCATCATCATATCGGGCCACGGCAACATCGAAATCGCCGTCGCGGCGATCAAGCAGGGGGCCTACGACTACATCGAAAAACCGTTCAATATCGATCAGCTGATGGTCGTGGTCGGCCGCGCGATGGAGACGGCGCGGCTGCGGGCGGAGAATTCCGAATTGCGCCGCAAGGATGCATCGTCGGCCGAGATGATCGGTCAGTCGGTGTCCTACAAGACCTTGGTTTCGCAGCTCAAGAAGGTCATGAATTCCAATGGCCGCGTCATGCTGACCGGACCCGCAGGGTCGGGCAAGGAGGTGGCGGCCCGCTATATTCACGCCAAATCGAACCGCGCGTCCGCGCCTTTCATCACCGTCTCGTCGGCGTCGATCGAGCCGGACCGCATGGAGATCGTCCTGTTCGGACGCGAAAGCGCGGACAAGGGGGTGGAGCCGGGGCTGCTGGAACAGGCGCACGAAGGCGTCATCTATTTCGACGAAATCGCCGACATGCCACTGGGCACGCAATCCAAGATCCTGCGTGTTCTTGTCGACCAGGCCTTCCAACGCGTCGGCGGGTCCGACAAGGTTCGCGTCGATCTGCGCGTCATCTCCTCGACCAATCGCGACCTGCAGCAGGAAATCCGCGCCGGTCGGTTCCGGGAGGAGCTGTTTCACCGCTTGAACGTCGTACCGATCCCCGTGCCCAGCCTGGAAGAACGGCGCGACGACATTCCGGTACTGGCCAACTACTTCATCGCATCGCTCAACAAGGCGCAGGGCCTGCCGCTGCGCGAATTGTCGGATGAAACCAAGGCCCTGCTTCAAACGATGCGCTGGCCGGGGAACGTCAGGCAGTTGCGCAACGTGATCGAGCGTGTGCTGATCCTGGGCGATGGCACCGGCCCGATCGATCCGCAGGAACTGCCCAGCCCGACCGACGGCGGCGGCGATTCAGGAGAGATGACCCTGTCGGGCAGCCTGGCCAGCCTGCCGTTGCGCGAGGCGCGCGAACTTTTTGAACGCCAGTACCTGATGACGCAGATCAACCGCTTCGGCGGCAACATCAGCCGCACCGCCAGCTTCGTCGGGATGGAACGCAGCGCCCTGCATCGCAAGCTCAAGTCGCTGGGCGTGGTCACGGCCGCACGCGGCGGCGCGCGGGTCGCGCGGGTCGACGACTAGGGGGCCGCGATACGCCCGTTGGCCACGCACAAGCCGCGGGTGTCGAACGGCTGACTGGCCAAGACGGTCGCGCTGCCGGCGGGGCAGGCGGGCAGGCTGGCCTGTCGATATCCCTTGGCCTGCATGCAGGCATCGACGGCGCGGGTGCGCAGCGGCTCGTTCCGGTCGCTGTCGAACACTTCGGATCCGGTGCCGACCCCGATGCAGGCCCCGCTGCGGCACAGGCCCGTCCCCAACGTGATGCGCGGCGATGTGGTGATGCGGGACCGTTCGGGGAAATCCTGACGGGCCCGGGCGCTGCAGGCCAGGAAATCCTGTTCGGCCTGCAAGGCGGGCGCACCGGGGTTGACCCACACCGGGTCCAGCGTCGGGGCGCAGCCGATCAGGACGAAGGGCAGGGCGATGCAGGTCAAAAATCTGTTCATGCTCTGACGGTAGGTCGACGCGGCGGTCGGGCAACACCCCCACGCGCGCACATCGAACGTCGGTCCTTCGACCGAAACGCCCGACAATCGACCTGCCCCGCGCCCGCCCCGTTGACCCGTGCCCCGCGGCGGGCGTATCCAGCACGCCTGCAAGGGGCGCGAAGGATTACTCGATGAAGGTCATCATCTGCGGCGCCGGACAGGTCGGTTGGCAGATCGCGCGCCATTTGGCGGGCGAGCGTAACGACGTCACGGTCGTCGACAACAACCCCGATCTGGTGAACCGCGCGACCGACACGCTCGACGTGCAGGGCATCACCGGCTTTGCCAGCTATCCGGACGTTCTGGAACGGGCGGGCGCGGAAGATGCGGATATGATCATCGCCGCCACCCACTCGGACGAGGTGAACATGGTCACCTGCCAGGTGGCCCATTCGATCTTTACCGTGCCGCGCAAGATCGCGCGCCTGCGGGCGCAATCCTATCTGGCCGCCGTCCGGTCTGACCTCTACCGCCGCGATCACCTTCCCATCGACGTCGTCATCTCCCCCGAGCGGGAAGTGGCGGAGGCCGCGCTGCGCCGCCTGCGCGCGCCCGAGGCCTTCGACGTGGAGGAATTCATAGAGGGCACGGCCCAATTCCTGGGTCTGCGCCTGGATGCGGAATGCCCGGTCCTCGACACGCCGCTGCGCCAATTATCCGAATTGTTCAGCACCCTGCGGGCGGTCGTCGTGGGGGTGCGTCGTCGGGGCGGTCGGCTGTTTGCGCCCGACCCCGGCGATCAGCTGAAGGCCGGGGATGAGATCTATGTCCTGACCCATTCCGCGGATCTTTCCCGCACGCAGGAAATTTTCGGCAAGAAGGTCAAAAAACAGGAGCGTGTCATCATCATCGGCGGCGGCAACGTCGGTCTGGCCGTGGCCCAGGCGCTGGAAGCCGCGCCCGAGCGGATCCGCGCCAAGATGATCGAACGCAACCGCACCTGCGCCGAACGCGCCGCCGAAGCGTTGGAACGGACGATCGTGCTGTCGGGCGACGGCCTCGACATCGAACTGCTGCGCGAGGCCAGCATCGACCGCGCCGATGCCGTCCTGACCGTGACCGACGACGACAAGACCAACATGCTGGCCGCCGTGCGCGCCAAGGCAATGGGGTGCAACAAGACCATCGCGCTGATCAACGACCCGACGCTGGTGCCGCTGCTGGGCCCGTTGGGCATCGACGCTTACGTCAATCCGCGCCAGACCACCGTGTCGTCCATCCTGCGCCATGTCCGCCACGGACGGGTGCGCAACGTCTATTCCGTCGGCGACGCCGAGGCCGAGGTGATCGAGGCACAGGTCATGTCCACCTCCCCGCTGACCGGCAGCGTGATCCGCGATCTGGACTTCCCCGAAGGCGCCCTGATCGGCGCGATCCGCAAGTCGGACGGAAAATACGTGCGCCCCGAAGGCAAGACCCGGATCGAGGAAGGCGACGTCGTCGTCATCTTTGCCCTTACGGCCGACGTGCCGGAGGTGGAGCGGCTTCTGCAAGTGCAGGTGGACTTCTTCTGATGCCCCTGTCGGTGCGCCGCGTGCCGCTTCTCGTCCTTCTGGCGCTGACATTCGCGGCCAGCATGTATCTCCCGGCGCTCCATGCGCTGGTCCTGGACGCGCACCGCGAGGCGCAGGCGTTCTTCTATTCGGGTACGCTGCTTCTGGTGCTGCTGTCGGCGATCGCGATCGCCACGTCGCGCGACCGATCGCGCAATCTGACGCGCAGCCATCTGATTGCGATGTTCGGGGCCTTCACCCTTCTGCCCGCAATGGCCGTCGTGCCGCTGCTGGAGATTGTGCCGAACACCCGCACCCTCAACCTCTACGTCGAGATGGTCGCGGCGATCACCACCACCGGGGGCAGTCTGTTCGCGCCGGACCGTCTGTCCGACAGCACGCATCTGTGGCGCGCCCTGGTGGCGTGGCAGGGCGGGTTCGTCGTCTGGGTCGCCGCAATTTCGATCCTGGCACCGCTGAACCTCGGCGGATTCGAGGTTGCCGAAAGCCGCACCACCCGGACCGAGGAAATGCGCGGCGGCCCCACGTCCGCGGCCCCCGACACCCGCGTGCGACGGGCGCTGACGACGCTGGGCCCGATCTATCTGGCGCTGACCACGATCCTTTGGTCCGTCCTCGTCATCGCGGGGGAAGATGGCACCACGGCCATCATCCACGCCATGTCCACCATGGCGACGTCGGGCATCAGCGACGGCACCACCATCGCCGGCAGCAGCGCGGGCCTGGTTGGCGAAGTCGCCGTGGCCGCTTTCCTGATCTTCGCGATCACCCGGCAGTCCTTCACCACGGACATGAACCGCGACCACATCCGCCACTTGGCCGACGACCGCGAATTGCGCATCGCGCTGATGATGGTCGCCGCCGTCACCGTTCTTCTGTTCGTTCGCCACTGGATCGGCGCGCTGGAGGTGGGGGCGATTTCCAACAGCGACGCCGCGTTCGGCGCGATCTGGGGGTCGGCCTTCACGGCGCTGTCGTTCCTGACCACCACCGGATTCGAATCCGTTCACTGGCAGCGGGCGCAGGATTGGTCGGGCCTCGGCGCACCATCGGTCCTGCTGCTGGGTCTGGCGATCTTCGGGGGCGGCGTGGCGACGACGGCGGGCGGCGTCAAACTGCTTCGGATTTACACGCTTTACGCCCATGGCCGGCGTGAAATGAACCTGCTGGTCCACCCCAGTTCCGTCGCCACCTCCCGCGGCGCGCTGCGCCGAATCCCCCCCGGCGGGATCGAGGCGGCGTGGATCTTCTTCATGCTGTTCGCGACCTCCATCGCGGGCGTGACGCTGGCCCTGACCTTGACCGGCCTGGGGTTCGAGGGGGCGCTGACCGTCGCCATCGCCTGCCTGACGACGACTGGCCCCCTGGCCGAGGTGGTGCTGGGCAGCAAGGGCGCGCTCAACGCCCTGCCAGACGCGGCCAAGATCATCGCCGCGCTGACCATGGTTCTGGGCCGGTTGGAGGCGCTGGCCCTGATCGCGCTGCTCAATCCCGACTTCTGGCGCGACTGATTTTCTGGCATCTCGGCACGCCGGCAACCCATTGGCGCCAAACCGCCAGCGGGGGGTGGACCCCTGCGATCTATGTCCGCATAACGTCACCAAAGGAAACAGACGCCCACTGCAAGGGCGCGGATAGCAAGGACCAGGACGACATGGCCGACAAACAGAATCTTCAGGACGCTTTCCTCAATCATGTGCGCAAGGCAAAGGTGCCGGTCACGATCTTTCTGATCAACGGCGTGAAGCTTCAGGGCGTCATCACCTGGTTCGACAATTTCTGCGTTCTGCTGCGCCGCGATGGTCAATCGCAACTGGTCTACAAGCACGCCATTTCCACGGTGATGCCCGCCCAGCCCATAAGCCTCTACAATGGTGAGGAAGAAGCCGCTGGCTCAGACACCTGACGCGACCCACTCGACCGAGGCGCGGCCGACCCGCGCCCTGGTTCTGCACCCCGATACCCGCGCCGGCGACCGGTCGGGCCGCGACCCCGAACGCGCCCTCGAAGAATGCATATCGCTCGCCCATGCGCTGCCCGGTCTGGACGTGCTGGGCGGCGACACCGTGCGCCTGCCCAACCCGCATCCCGGCATGCTCTTCGGCAAGGGCAAGGTGGAGGAGTTGCGCCTCCGCATCGAGGCCGAGGAGATCGAGCTGATCCTGATCGACGGCATCGTCACCCCCGTCCAGCAGCGCAATCTGGAAAAGGTCTGGAAGACCAAGCTTCTGGACCGCACCGGCCTGATCCTCGAAATCTTCGCCGACCGCGCCGCCACCCGCGAAGGCGTGCTGCAGGTCGAACTGGCCGCGCTCACCTATCAACGCACCCGCCTGGTCCGCGCCTGGACCCACCTGGAGCGTCAACGCGGCGGCCTCGGCTTCGTCGGCGGCCCCGGCGAGACGCAGATCGAGGCGGACCGCCGCGCCATCGACGAACAGATGGTCAAACTGCGCCGTCAGCTCGACAAGGTGGTCAAAACGCGCGAGCTGCATCGCGCCGCCCGCGCCAAGGTGCCCTATCCGGTCGTCGCGCTGGTCGGGTACACCAACGCGGGTAAATCCACGCTTTTCAACCGTTTGACCGGGGCGGACGTTCTGGCCAAGGATATGCTGTTCGCCACGCTCGACCCGACGATGCGGGCCGTTGATCTGCCGCACGACGTGCATGTCATCCTGTCGGACACGGTGGGCTTCATCTCCGACCTGCCCACACAACTGGTCGCCGCCTTCCGCGCCACGTTGGAGGAGGTGCTGGACGCTGACCTCATCGTCCACGTCCGCGACATCAGCCACCCCGATACGGAGCTTCAGGCCCGCGACGTGGAGGCCATTCTGGAAGCGCTCGGCACCTCCGAAGACATTCCCCGGCTGGAGATGTGGAACAAGGCCGACGCCCTCGATATGGATGCGATGCAGGCCGCCGCGAACCTCGCCGCACGGCGTGACGACGTCTACCTCGGCTCCGCATTGACGGGGCAGGGGCTGCAACGCCTGTTGGAACGTGTCGCGACCGAAGTGACCGAAACGCTCCAGGAAACCGTGCTTCTGCTGCCCTTCGCCGCCGGCAAGGCCCGCGCCTGGCTGCACGACGAAGGTGCCGTGCAGGGGGAGACCGCGACGGAACAAGGCACCGAATTCACCCTGCGCTGGACCACTCGGCAAGCCCAACGCTTCGCCGGTGCCTTCCCCGAACTGGTTCCGGCCGGGCGTGACACACCGGACGAGCCGGAGGAAGAAACGTCTGGCACTGGATGGAGCCCGTAAAGGGCAGGGGCACAGACGCGTGATGGTGAACGTCGGATGTGCGAACTCATGCGGTCATTCGCTGAGGTTGCGTCAATGGCGGCTTTGGGAGGATGGGGCGGCACACAAACGGTCATTTTCGCCGGGGCAATAAACTAGGGAACAACGGTTTTGAATGCAGGGACATGACGTTTTTATTTCAGCATATCTGAAGTCTAATCCGTTTTATGCGAAGTTCTTTCCCTCGATTGCGATCTTGAACTCAAAGTCGAGCCTGTCTGATGCATCTCCTCTACCATCATCATCAATCTCAATAATTTTTGTGGCCGCGTAGATACCATTCGCATTCCGCCATACTACGACTTGCCCCAAACGAGGCGTCCGCGTCCGCGACGAGTAATCATAGGAAGACGCGTCGACGATCTGAGAAATGTCGTCAACGTCTTTCGCGAGCGCAAGCCCATCGATGCTACTCGGGTCTTTGTAAGCATGGATTGACATCTTACCGGCCTTTGACCATTGCGTTTCGAACAAGAAGTGGCCCTCTCCTAGAGCATATCTTCCATTGTTGTTAGAATAATCAAACGAGATCGCCCCAGACAACGTAAAGCAATGATACTCGCTTAGCGCATCTGATAGCAGCGTGCGGGGGACGCTTCGCGCTTCGATTGAGTCGACATACGAGAGACACGCTCCAGGACGCATAACAACTATGCCAAACTTCGCGAGCTCATCTGCGCGACGATTTAGGTGACCATCATCAGTAACAAAAATGTCCCGCTTGTCGCGGGCGTGTGCGACTAAGTGGTCAACGTCGCGAATTTTGTTACCAAAACGTTTTTCTTCTCGCTTTAGGCTGGGAAACAAAATTTTCTGAATCTCGTCAGCCAGTGCGCCAGGTTCACCATCCGCCCATACGTCGCCGCCATCCCATTTTGATTCATCCCACCTCAACACAGAGCCAATGACATCAAACATTGCCAAGTTTCGCTTAATGCGATCGCGTCTAATTCTATCCTTGTCTTGATCTAGGTCAGCTTCCGCTCTAGTGGAGATTACGACCGACACCTTGCCACTGGTTGCATAACGCAAAAGTTGTGCAATTTCTTCGGAGGAAGTCGCGGTTTTACTTTGCGTGTCGAAATGATTTATAAGGCAGTTGGTATCGAAAGTGATTCTCATGCGCCTAGCATAGCAATTCTCGAAGGCCATAGACAATCTCCTTGGATCTTGAAGAGAAAGGTGAATGCGCCAAAAGCGGTCGTTTTAGTCACACGCACCGCTCTAAGCGGAATTATTGAAAAGTCTTGTATCATAAGCTTCGGCGAATCTCGGTTTGGTTTCGTCACGTTTTTGTCCGCAGACTCTAGACCAGACATTCGCCATCCTGCAGAAACTTGGAAGTTTTGGGCTCGAAGCCGACACTTGTCATGATCACCACTGTGACCCCAACCCAACACCCTGCCCATTAGGGGTGACAGGTGCGCGCGCGCTTGCTATGATCGAGGAAGACCGGGGCGAAGACCCCGGCATGGCAGAGCAGACTTTGGACAGGACAATCTCATGACCGCATTTTCGCGTCGTCGTTTTCTTGCGGCGGTTTCCGCACCGCTGGCCCTTGCGGCGTGCGGCAACGGTGTCGGTGGCAACGGGGCCGACCGGATCGACGGTCGCGTCGATGCAGCCTTCAACTTCATGTACAACACGCTTCCGGAAACCCGGACCCTGGCCGACAAGGCCGCGGGCATCCTGATGATGCCCGTCGTGACCGAGGCTGGTTTGGGCATCGGCGGGGCCTACGGGCGCGGCGCACTGCGGGTGAACAACGCGACGGTGGACTACTATTCCACGACCGAAGCGTCCGTCGGGTTCCAGATCGGCGGGCAACAGTACAGCCACGCGTTGTTCTTCATGACCGAACCCGCGCTTGGCAATTTCCGCACGTCGCCCGGCTGGACCGCCGGCGCCGACCTCGAATATGCGGTGCAGGCCAATGCGCGCACCCTGACGACCGACACGACCGCCCTGCTGACGCCCGTGGTCGCGGTGGTCTTCGGGCAGGCCGGGCTGCTGGCCGGCGCATCGCTCGAAGGGGCGAAATACAGCCGCATCATTCCGTAACACGACCGGCGACCTCCAACGCCCGTCGAATGCGCGGCATCCCGGTTCGGGGTGCCGCGTTTTCTGCATTTTCCCGATTTTGCCAAGCATTTGATTCCAGACCATATCCGCTCTGGATCACCCGTGGATCACCCGTCGGTCACCCGTGGATCACCCATCGAATTCCGGCCTTGCGGACCGGGCAAGCATCGCCTATCAGCCACTCACTTCACAGGCGGGGGCGGGCCCTCGGGGGAGACATCCCCGAACGGTCCACCGGTTGAGCATACGCTCTGATCCCCCGCTCAGGTTCAAACCGGAAAGGTATATGAAACATGGCTTTGCCTGATTTCTCCCTGCGTCAGCTCCTTGAAGCGGGCGTTCACTTTGGCCACCAGACCCAGCGCTGGAATCCCCGCATGGGCCCGTACATCTATGGCGCCAAGAACGGGATCCACATTATGGATCTCACGCAGACGGTTCCCTTGCTGGACAACGCCTTGCAAGCCGTCCGCGACACTGTCGCCCGCGGCGGTCGCATCCTGTTCGTTGGCACCAAGCGTCAGGCGCAGAAGCCCGTCGCCGACGCCGCCGAGCGTTGCGCGCAGTATTACATGAATCACCGTTGGCTGGGCGGCACGCTCACCAACTGGAAGACCGTCTCCAACTCGATCAACCGTCTGAAATCCATCGACGAAGCGATGGAAACCGGGTTCGCCGGCCTGACCAAGAAAGAGCGTCTGGGCATGGAGCGTGACCAGCAGAAGCTGCAGGCATCGCTGGGCGGCATCCGCGAAATGGGCGGCCTGCCCGACCTGATCTTCATCATCGACGTCAACAAGGAAGACCTGGCCATCGCCGAAGCCAAGAAGCTTGGAATTCCGGTCGTGGCCGTCGTCGACACCAATTGTTCGCCCGATGGCGTGGATCACATCATTCCTGGCAACGACGACGCGGCCCGTGCGATCGCGCTTTACTGCGATCTGGTGGCCCGCGCCGCCCTGGATGGTATGTCGGCCCAACTGGGCGCCGCCGGTGTCGACATCGGCGAGATGGACGACGCGGCCGAGGCTGTCGATCCGGGTGAAGCCGTCGATCCCGGCGAGGCCGTCGAGCCCGTCGCCGAAGAGACCCCGTCCGAGGCCCCTGCCGAGGCGTAAGCCTCTGACATGGAACGGATACAGGGCGCGGCCACACATGGCTGCGCCCGACCCCTTTTTGAACAGGAGACATGATCATGGCGATTACCGCGAGCATGGTTAAGGAACTGCGCGACACCACCGGCGCAGGCATGATGGACGCCAAAAAGGCGCTGACTGAAAACGACGGCAACATGGAGGCGGCGGTCGATTGGCTGCGCACCAAGGGTCTGGCCAAGGCGGCCAAGAAATCCGGCCGTACCGCAGCCGAGGGCCTGGTGGCCGTCGCCGTCGATGGCAGCACCGCCGTCGCCGTCGAGGTGAACTCGGAAACGGATTTCGTCGCCAAGAACGCCGATTTTCAGGCGATGGTCGCGTCCTTCTCGCAGGCGGCGTTGAACGTGGACGACATCGAAGCGTTGAAGTCCGCCGACGTGAACGGCAAGCCGGTGTCCGAAGTCCTGACAGACAAGATCGCCACCATCGGCGAGAACATGTCGGTGCGCCGGATGGCCAAGCTGACCGGCGCGTCCGTCGTGTCGTACGTCCACAATGCTGCGGCACCCGGCATGGGTAAGATCGGCGTTCTGGTCGCGCTGTCGGGTGAAAACGAAGCCTTCGGCAAGCAGGTCGCGATGCACGTCGCCGCAACCAATCCGGCAGCCCTGAACGAGGCGGAGCTGGATGCGTCCGTCATCGACAAGGAGCGTCAGGTCCAGATCGACATCGCGCGCGAAAGCGGCAAGCCCGAGCAGGTCATCGAGAAGATGATCGAAGGACGCATGAAGAAGTACATGGCCGAGGTCACCCTGGTGAACCAGGCGTTCGTCGTAAACCCCGACCTGACCGTCGCCGCCGCCGCCGCTGAGGCCGGCGTGGAAGTGACCGGCTATGTGCGTCTGGAAGTGGGCGAAGGTATTGAGGTGGTGAAGGAAGATTTTGCCGCCGAAGTCGCTGCCGTCGGCAAGGGCTGATCGCTTACATCACGTCTGGATCTGCGAAGCGGCGCCGGGGGGGAAGTCCCCGGCGCCGCTTTTGTCAGGGGTGAGACTGGGGAAGAGACAGCCCCCTGAAGTGCTCGGGCACCGGGGAAATTCCCGGTGCCGTCGCGGATCCGAAACTCATCGGAAAACCTCCGGTCTTGGCTGAATACGCGCCCTGATCCATCAGCTATTAGTCTTTGGTCGAATTACCGTCACTCACAAGACATCGTCAGACTTGCACTCAAGTTGACGCAGCGGAAGTAAGGGATTCCTTACCTTTTGGTAAAACCCGGTTCGGACCAGATCGGATCAGCCGTGGTACCGGAAGAACAGGTTCTGATTCCCGATCTTCAGGATGGCCTGCGCGGTCGTCTCCACATCCAGGGCCTCGCGCGCCAGGCGCAGGTGTTTTTCGACCGTCGCGGGATTGCGCTCCATCAAGACTGCGACGTCCTGAATGGTCTTACCGTCGGCGACCAACTCCAGCACTTCGCGCTGCCGATCCGTCAGGTGCCGTCCGTGCAGGCCGTGGGGCAGGGACAGAAGCGTTAGATGCGCGACGTTGTTGATCATCTCGATCTCGTTGCCCTTCTTCGACCAAAGCGCGTCGACCTGCGCCTGCGTCATCTGCGTCGATGCAAGGCCGACGCCGTGGCCAGTGCGCGCCGAGACCCGCGGAAAGCTGATGCCGTAGCCCGCCGTCACGCCGTGGGCGAGGTTGTAGGCGACCACGCGCATCACCTCGGGCGACAATCGCCCCTCCCGGGCGTCCCGCGCGATTTCGGACCACGACAGGCAGCCGGTGTTTTCCATCGCCCACCGCACCATCGGTGCGTCGCGGAACAGCCCGCCGTCGAGATATTCTTCCGTGAAGCTCTTGGGGTAGTTGGTCAGTATGAAAGCGTCGCGGATATCCCCGGCGGAGTAATCGGTGCGAAACCGCGTTGCCGCATAGAGGACGCGGTCGAACCCATAGGCGAGCATGCGGTCCTGCAACATCTGCCAGACGACGGCCAGATCGGTTTGCCGTGTCATCTCCAGTAGAAATGCGTCCGTGTCGGTTGATTTTCGTGCCACAATGCCCCCCAGCGTCGCTTTCCCGGAGCCTATGGCAATCGATTGCCACAAGTCGAGCGATGAAGCGGGGAACCGATGAACGATGGGGCAGGGTGCCATGCGCCGCAGGGCCTCTCACGCTTCAACGGAGCCAACGGCATTACGAACACGACAGGCTTTCCCGCGCCACCCAAATGGCCGAATGCGCGGACCTGAGGGCATCGAACTCGCGTCTGGTCTGTTGCCCCGTTTCGACATGGCAGAAGCACATCTGACATCGTTTGATCGGCACGACAGATGCCGCAAAGAGTTTGCGCAGCCGGCGGCAACCATTCGCCGCCTGTCGCGTTCCACACTGCCCGACGCATGGATGGGCCCCACGTGAAGGGTGGCCCGATGACGGATGGTGGATTGAACGACCGGGATCGTGCGCTTTTGTTCGGCGATGAAGGCGTCACCCCCGGCGAGGCGGTCGTGCATTTCGAGCACGGCCTGGCGCGGTACGGTGGCGAGGAAACGGCCGACGTGGCCGGAGAACCGCAGACGCTTCAGGCCTTTATCTATCGCAACGGCGGAAAGCTGATGCTGCCCGCCGAGGCTGGCCGCGATTTCTGGCCCTATGGTGCTCCGGCCGAAGAGGTGACGCTGGACCGGTTGAAGGCCGGCGATTGGGAAACTCGGCGCGATGAAATGATTGCGGAACTGCGCAGCGGCGCGGAGCGCTTGGTGGCCGCCGACCGTGCGCGCCGGTCGCAGGTGGCCCCCAAGCTGTCGCCGAACGGCGCCGCCATGACGAAATTTGCCGCCGGGTTCGGGCACGAACCGACGCCGGATCAGGCGCGCGCCATCGACGCCGTTCTATCCGATCTGGCCCGCGAGGTGCCGATGGACCGGTTGCTGATCGGCGACGTGGGGTTCGGCAAGACTGAAGTCGCGCTGCGGGCCGCCGCCGCCGCGGCCCTGTGCGACCGTCAGGTGGTTCTGGCGGCACCGACCACGGTGCTGGCGCGTCAGCACGCACATACGTTGCGCAAACGCTTCGGACAGAACGCCGTGATCGAGATTTCACGCCTGCTGCCCGATGCCGACCGGGCGGATGCATTGGCCCGCGTCGCGTCCGGTGACGCGAAGGTGGTGGTCGGGACGCAGGCGGTGCTGGCCGAAGACGTGACATTCGCGGATCTTGCCCTCGTCATCATCGACGAGGAGCAGCGGTTCGGCCGCGAGCAGAAACGCGACCTGCGCGCCCTTGCCGAAGGGGTCCACGTGCTGACCATGACCGCGACGCCGATCCCAAGGTCTCTGGCCGCCGCCGAAATCGGGTTGATGGATGTGTCCGTGATTGCCACCGCGCCGGCCACGCGGGTGCCGGTGGAGACGCGCATCTCAGGCTTTGACGCGGACGCCATCGAGGCCGCCATCGAAGAAGAGATCGCACGCGGCGGGCAGGTGTATCTGGTTTGCCCGCGGATCGAAGGAACTGGTCGGATCGAGGCAATGCTGGAGCGGCGCGGGGCCAATTTTTCGCACGTCACCGCGCACGGCCAGATCGACGAGGATACGCTGGAGGCGCGCATGTTGCGCTTCATGGAAGGCGACGTGGACGTGCTTTTGTCGACGACGATCATCGAAAGCGGTCTGGATAATCCGCGCGCCAATACGATGATCGTGGTCGATGCGGATCTGTTCGGTCTGGCACAGCTGCATCAGCTGCGCGGGCGCATCGGGCGCGGCGACGTGGCCGCGAAGATGGTGCTGACTACGGAAGTTGACGCCGGCGCGGATGGCGTGGACGCCGACGACGCGCCGAACGATGCCGTGCGTCGTCTGGAAGCCTTCGCCGAAATGTCCGAAATCGGCGCGGGCTTCCGCATCGCACGCGAAGACCGTCACATGCGCGGATTCGGAGAGATCGACGGCGACGCTCAGTCGGGCCAGACCTCACGCCTCGGGATCGGTCTCTATCGACATATCCTGCGCGATTATATTGCCAGAGCCTGACCGCAGACCCGCGCGTTCACAAGATGCCCGGCCTTCTTGTCGTGTCCAGCGAGACACCGGATCAGCGGAATGCCCGGCGCGCTCGCAGCGGCCCGCCTTCGCATGAGACATAGGTCGAGACGTTGCGTGGATGGCTTCTGGCGGCGACTTCGCCTCGGTCCGCTTTGTAGACTTCGGCGATATGATTGACGCGCAAGCGCTACGTTCGTCCGTATGCCGGCGGGGGCAAGAGTCCTCTCCACGTCGGATGCAAGATTAGTGGAAGCCGCCAAAATTTGCAATCGAGCCGGCATTTCAGGGGGATCCAAAGTCACCTGGAACTGGCCCTGATCGAAATAGCGCCGGCGTTGAACGGCCTGTCCGAGACCCTGATCGTGCGGGTCCTGCTTGCAGACAAGGCCGACGTCGAAGGTTACGGTGCCAAATTGAAGACGCTAGAGGCTGATCCGCAGCGGCGCGACCTTGGGTGGCAACTCAGGCTGAACGACGAAGTGATCGCGCTGCCGCGGTGGCGGGAAATACTAACTTCCTGCACCGGATCGGCAGTTCTGCGGCCTGATCACAGCGAAAGAACTTGGACTCGCCCCGGAAGACGGGCGATATTGTTCCCGAGGGCGCAAAGGACGCCATGCTAGATGCGCGTTCGCATATGGAAGGGGCGGCATTTTCGACGCAGCACCGGGGCCAAATTCGGAGGCGGGAGATCGACGGTGAAACTAGATATTGAAAGTGGACGGATCACCGTTGCGGCGGATGATCTGGCACCGCTTCTGGATCTGACTGCCGCTGAGTTTCGTGACCGGATGCAAAGCGGCAGGATCGCAACCCGTTCTGAGGTCGGCGAGGGCGAGGACGCGGGCCGGCTTCGCCTCACGTTTCAGGATGACCGCTGGAAGGTGCAACTGATCTGCGCCGCCGACGGAACCGTCCTACAACGTCTGCGTGTCCCGGTCGGGCGGGACCCACAGCCCAAGCCGTCCGGCGATCAAAGCTAGAATATCGGTTTCCATGGGAAAGTTGGCGGAGAGACAGGGATTCGAACCCTGGGTAGACGTTAATCCACAACGGTTTTCGAAACCGTCCCGTTCGACCACTCCGGCACCTCTCCGCGCCTGTGGTGTGGCGCGTCTTTAGGCAACGCGCGCGGGGGCCGCAAGTGTGCTGCGGGGTTTTTCCGGCTTGGAGCCTGGACGCGCCGGAAAACCGGCCCGGCAGAAGGTGTCGGGGCGGGGAATGCTGCGGCGCTGCCCTTCTTGACAGTATCCGGACCCCATGCGATTGCCCGCTCTATGGCCGTGAGGATTCTTGCGGCCTTTGCATATTTTGGATGTCCCTTTCGGGGACGCGCCGTCCGAGGTGGCTGGATTTCCTGGAAGTTCCGCCGCGAACGCCCCGATCGGGGGACCGCAGGACGCGGAACAATAAGGAGAGAGCGGAATGTTTGCCGTTCTGAAAACCGGTGGGAAGCAGTACCGGGTCGCCGAAGGCGACGTGCTTCGGGTCGAGCGTCTGGCCGCCGAGGCGGGTGAGACCATTCAATTCAACGACGTGATGATGCTGGGCGGCGACAACGTCACCGTCGGCGCGCCGCTGATCGACGGGGCGGCGGTGCAGGCCGACGTGATCGATCAGATCAAGGGCGAAAAGCTGATCCACTTCGTCAAGCGTCGGCGCAAGCATTCGTCGAAGCGCACCAAGGGCCACCGTCAAAGGCTGACCCTGCTGCGGATCACCTCGATCCTGGCATCGGGCGGCGACAAGTCTGGCGTCAAGGAAGCCAAAGGCGCCGGGTCGATGACCGTCGCCGAGCGCGCCGCCGCATCGCCGGCGTCGAACAAGTCGAAGGTCCGTTCGGGCAACAAGGGCACGTCGGGAATGTCGACGGCTGCCAAGGTTGCCGTGGCCGCTGGTGCCGCTGCCGCGACCGGAGCCGTCGTTGCCGCAGGCGTTGCCGCCTCCAAGAGCGACAAGCCCGCGAAAGCGGCGAAGGCCGTCAAGAAAACTGTCGAAGACGCAGTCGCACCCGGCTCCAAGCCTGGCAACCTGCTGGACGAGGCACGCGGCGGTAAGGCCGACGACCTGAAGAAGATTTCCGGCGTCGGTCCCAAGCTGGAAGGCGTTCTGCACGAGAACGGCGTTTTCCACTTTGACCAGATCTCCGCTTGGGGTCCGGACGAGATTGCCTATATGGATGACCGGCTGTCGTTCAAAGGCCGGATCGAACGTGACGGCTGGATTGATCAGGCGACGAAATTCGCCGCAGAACAGGAGTAAGGACAAATGGCACACAAAAAAGCCGGTGGCTCCTCCCGCAACGGACGCGACTCTGCGGGTCGTCGTCTTGGCGTGAAACTCTTCGGTGGTCAGAAGGCCATCGCGGGCAATATCATCGTGCGCCAGCGCGGCACCAAGTGGTGGCCGGGCGAAGGTGTCGGTATCGGCAAGGATCATACGATCTTCGCCACGACCGACGGCGCGGTGACGTTCCGCAAGGGTTTCAAGGGGCGCACCTTCATCAGCGTCATGCCGATGGCCGAGGCCGCTGAATAAACCGAACCTCAAGGTTTGAAAAATCAAGGGGATCGGCCACGCCGGTCCCCTTTTTCGTTTCTCTTTTCGCCCGATCACCCCAGAACGGGAGGCCATCATGACCCAGACCGTTCCGGTTATGACCGGCCCACCGCCGCTTACGTTGACCGGCCCTCGGGTGACGCTGCGCGCCCCGGTCGACGCGGATGCCCGGGCGCGCATGGCGCTTGGCTATGATCCGGGGATCCTGCAGGCCTACGGCCAGGACATCGCGGCGACGGCGGCCTTCACGCCCGAACGCAGCGAATCTTGGTTGGCGGAACAGCGCGGGGCGGGGGCCTGGATGATCACCGTGGACGACGTGCTGATCGGCACGGTCCGCCTGCATTCGCCGGTGGAGGCGGACCGCAGGGCACAGATCGCCATCGGCCTTCTGGATGCGACCCAATTGGGCCGCGGATTTGGCACGGAAGCCCTGCGGCTCGTCATCGACCACGCATTCGACGGGTTGAATCTGCATCGGTTGTCGTTGCGGGTTCTGGCTGACAACACGCGCGCAATCCGCTGCTACGCCCGGCTTGGCTTCGTGGAGGAGGGGCGGGAGCGTCAGTCGGCCCGCGTGCCGGACGGATGGCAGGACGACCTGATCATGGGTCTGCTGGCCGCCGATTGGGACGGGGGCGCGGCATGAGCGTCGCAGTCCTCAGCTTCGCGGTCTTTGCCGCCAGTCAGGTCGGCACGCCCGGTCCGGCGAATATGGCGCTGATGACCACCGGCGCGGCCCACGGCCTGCGCGCCGCGCTGCCGTTCGTCGCTGGCGTGGCGCTTGGCAAGCAGTTGATCATCTGGCCCGTCGGCTTTGGTTTGATGCAGCTTGCAACCCGCTATCCTTGGGCGTTCGAGGCGCTGAAATGGATATCGGCCGCCTATATCATCTGGTTGGCATGGCGGGTCGCGAACATGCGCTTGGCCGCAAAGGGGGACGCCCGGGCCCCCGGCTTCCTGGCCGGTCTGATCGTGCACCCGCTGAACCCCAAAGCCTGGGCGATGATCACCGGGGGGTTCACCGCCTTCGTCGCGCCCGGAACGCCGGCCCTGACCGCCACGGCCACGATCGCCGCGGTCCTTCTGGCAACCCAGATCGTGCTCCATCCTCTTTGGACCTGGGGCGGTAGCATGATCGCTCACCGCGTCCGCGGCACTTCAGCGGAACGCTATCTTATGTGGACATTGGCGGGTCTGACCGTGGCCAGCGTTCTGTTCGTGCTCTTTGCAGGAGAACCGAAATGACCCCACAATCTGCGCCGCACCGGCTGGACGAGGTGAAGACGCAGGATCAGGTGACCGTACCATCCCGCAGGCTGTCGCTGCGGCCCCTTCGGCGCAGCGACATGGGCCTGATCGAGCTCTATGCGGCCGATGCCCGCGTCGCCCTGCGCACGCCGTCCATCCCGCATCCGCTTCCCCCGGGGGCGACGGATGCCTTCGTCACGCGTGTCATGGCTGGGCAGGGAGAAGACATGGTCTGGGCGATGGACGCATCGGAGGCGGGAATGGACGAGCTTGTCGGCGTCGTCAGCCTCAAGCGGATGGACCGCGCGCAATCGGAAATCGGATATTGGGTCGCACCGATCGTGTGGAACACCGGCCTCGCGTCCGAGGCGGTGACGGCGCTTCTGGCGGCGAACCCGACCGGTGCCCGGCAGATCTTCGGCACGATCTTCCAGGACAATCCCGCGTCGGCCCGCGTCCTGACGAATGCGGGCTTCGACTACATCGGCGACGCCGAGACGTTCTGCGTCGGGCGAGGGGCCGTCGTTCCGACCTGGACATACATCCGCCAGATGGCCTGACCCGCGCGCGCACCGGCTTGAGGACCGCGCGAAAGGCGGCTATCGCACGGACCTGACCCCAACCCGGATAGTCCCGCCCATGAAGTTCCTCGATCTCGCCCGTGTCTACATCCGCTCCGGCGGCGGCGGCTCGGGCGCCGTGTCGTTCCGGCGCGAGAAATACATCGAATACGGCGGACCGGATGGCGGCAACGGCGGGCGCGGCGGCGACGTTATCGTGGAAACGGTCGAGGGGCTGAACACCCTGATCGACTTCCGCTATCAGCAGCATTTCTTCGCCAAATCCGGTCAGGGCGGCATGGGCAAGCAGCGCACCGGCAAGGATGGCGACAGCATCACGCTGCGGGTCCCGGTCGGCACCGAAATCCTGGACGAGGATCAGGAGACAGTGATCGCCGACATGACCGAACCGGGCCAGCGGATCGTGCTGGCCAAGGGTGGCAATGGCGGTTTCGGCAACCAGCATTTCAAGTCGGCCACCAACCAGGCACCGCGCCGTGCGAACCCCGGTCAGCCGGGGGTCGAGCGCGAAATCTGGCTGCGCCTGAAACTGATCGCGGACGTCGGCCTGCTGGGCCTGCCCAATGCGGGCAAATCGACCTTCCTTGCGGCTACGTCGAATGCGCGCCCCAAGATTGCGGATTACCCTTTCACGACACTCGTTCCGAACCTGGGCGTCGTCGGGGTGGATGGCGTGGAATTCGTCGTCGCCGACATCCCCGGCCTGATCGAAGGCGCGCATGACGGGACGGGTCTGGGCGATCGGTTTCTGGGCCACGTCGAACGGTCGGGGGCCTTGCTGCATCTGGTGGACGGCACATCGCCCGACGTGGTCGAGGATTACCGCACCATCATCACCGAGTTGGAGATGTACGGCGAGGGGCTGGTCGACAAGCCGCGCCTGACGGTGCTCAGCAAGATCGACGCCTTGACCGAGGAGGATCTGGACGCGCGCCGCGCCGCGCTGTCCAAGGCGATCGGGACGGATGTTCTGACCATGTCCGCAATCTCGGGCACCGGCACGACGGAGGTGCTGCGGGCGTTGCGCGACATGATCGGGTTGAAGGCCCCTGGTGCCAAACCCTCCGGCGATACGGCGGAGGACGAGGACGGGGGCGCGCCGTGGTCGCCGGTCTGAACGACGCGAAACGGATCGTCGTCAAGATCGGGTCGGCCCTGCTGGTCGATGCCACGACAGGGGCACCGCGGACCGCATGGCTGGCCGGTCTGGCGTCGGATGTCGCGACGCTGCGGGCCGAGGGAAAAGAGGTGATCCTCGTCTCCTCCGGGGCGATCGCCCTGGGGCGCCGCGTCCTCGACCTGACGCCGCCGCTCAGCCTGGAACAGTCGCAGGCCGCCGCTGCCGTCGGTCAGATCCAGCTTTCGGCCGCCTACGAGGCTGCGTTGCAACCACTGCGCTGCGCCCAGGTCCTGCTGACGCTGGACGACAGCGAAGACCGGCGGCGCTATCTCAATCTGCGCAATACGTTTCAGGCGCTGCTGGATCTGGGCGTCGTGCCGATCGTCAACGAAAACGATACCGTCGCCACCGATGAAATCCGCTACGGCGACAACGACCGCCTGGCCGCGCAGGTCGCCGCGATGGCTGGCGCGGATGTCTGCATCCTGCTGTCGGACGTCGACGGGCTTTATACCGCGAACCCGGCGCTTGACCCCTCGGCGGAACACCTGCCGATCGTGACGGACATCACCGAAGACATCGCCGCGATGGCCGGGGAAGGCGTGTCGGGGCTGTCCAAGGGTGGCATGATCACCAAGATCCTGGCGGCCCGGACCGCGACCGGCGCGGGTTGTGCCTTGGTCATCGCGCGTGGGTCCGATGCGCCGCTGTCCGCGCTGCGGGCCGGGGCCCGCGCCACCTGGTTCGTGCCCAAAGATGACCCGCAGCGGGCGCGCAAGCGGTGGATCAACGCGATGAAGACGCGCGGTGTCATCACCGTCGACGCCGGGGCCGCACGTGCGTTGCGCAGCGGCAAATCCCTGCTTCCGGCCGGCGTGCAATCGGTCACAGGCGCCTTTGGCCGCGGGGAGCCGGTGCGGATCGAGGATGCGACCGGCCATGTCATCGCGACGGGGCTGAGCAATTATGACGCGCGCGAGGTCGGCGCGATCAAGGGCCTGAAATCCGACGCCGTCGCGGGTGCCCTTGGCTATGCCGGACGAACCGCGCTGATCCACCGTGACGACATGGCAATCTGACCCACCCGGAGAGACGAGATGCAGGATCCGAGCCCCGATATTCCCGGCCTGATGCGTGATATCGGCCGCGCCGCCCGCGCCGCGACCGTGCCGCTGGCTGCCGCGACGGCCGAGGTTAAAAACGCCGCGCTGATCGGTGCGGCAGACGCCCTGTGGGCCGCGCGAACGGACGTGCTGGCGGCGAATGAACGCGACCTCGCCTACGGCCGCGAAAAGGGCCTGACCGACGCGATGATGGACCGCCTGCGTCTGGACGAGGAGCGAATTCGTGCCATCGAAGGCAGTCTGCGGGCCATCGCAGCGCAGCCCGATCCCGTGGGCCGCGTGCTGGCCGAATGGGACCGCCCGAATGGTCTTCATATTCGACGTGTCGCGACGCCGCTGGGTGTGATCGGTGTGATCTACGAAAGTCGCCCGAACGTGACCGCCGACGCCGGTGCGCTGTGCCTCAAGGCCGGCAACGCCGTCATCCTGCGCGGCGGATCCGAAAGCTTTCATTCCAGCCGCGCCATTCATGCCGCCATGGTGGCGGGTCTGAAATCGGCCGGTCTGCCCGACACCGCGATCCAACTGGTTCCGACCCGCGACCGGGCCGCCGTATCCGAAATGCTGGCTGCGACGGACCACATTGACGTCATCGTCCCGCGCGGCGGCAAGGGCCTTGTGGGTCTTGTCCAGCGGGAAGCACGGGTGCCCGTCTTCGCGCATCTGGAAGGCATCGTGCACATCTACGTCGACGCATCTGCGAACGCCGACATGGCGCGCGCCATCATTCTGAACGCCAAGACCCGACGCACCGGCATCTGCGGCGCCGCCGAATGCCTGTTGATCGACCGGGACATCGCCAAGACCTTGGGTGCGGAGATCATCGCCGACCTGATGCGCGAAGGTGTCGAAGTTCATGCGGGCGAAGGGCTGATCGGCACGATCCCCGCGACGGACGACGATTGGGGCACCGAATTTCTCGACATGACGATCGCGGCCAAGGTCGTCGACGGCATCGACGGTGCCATAGACCACATCCGCCGCCATTCCTCCAACCACACCGATTGCGTCATTGCGGAGGATGGGGCCGTCGTCGCACGCTTTTTCGCGGGGCTCGATTCCGCAATCCTGATGCACAACGCCTCCACCCAGTTCGCGGACGGTGCCGAATTCGGGATGGGGGCGGAGATCGGGATCGCAACGGGCAAGATGCACGCCCGCGGCCCGGTCGGAGCGGAGCAGTTGACCAGCTTCAAATATCTTGTCACCGGTAACGGCGCGATCCGTTCATAATCAATACCCTGGAAGGCGACCTTCATGTCCGAAACCCCCGACGCCCCCCGGCCGAACCTGATCCGTCGCACGGTCTTCCCCGGTTCGATCAGTCGCGCCGTCACGACCCCGCTGCAACCATCGGTCGTCTATGCCTCGCCCGACCCGGACGCGCTGGACGATCAGTACGAGGGGCGGGCCAAAGGGTATACCTATGGGCGAGAAGGGCATCCGAACGCGGACGTCCTGGCGCAGATGATCGACCGGCTGGAGGGCGGCGAAGGCGGCATCGTCACCGGATCGGGCATGTCCGCCGTGACCGCAACGATGCTGGGGCTGCTGTCCGCCGGCGATCACATCGTCGGGGGCAATCAGCTTTACGGGCGGTCCCTGCGAATGTTGACGCAGGATCTGCCGCGGTGGGGCATCACCGCGACGTTGGCCGATCCGACCGATGTGGGGGCCATGGCGGCGGCGATCACGCCGGCGACGAAGCTGCTGCTGGTGGAAGCGGTGTCCAACCCAACCTTGCGGATCGCCGACATGGACGGGATCGAGGCGTTGGCCAAGGATCGGGGCCTGACGCTTGTCGTGGACAACACATTCACCACGCCCTACGGATTTCCGGCTTACACGCGCGGTGCCGACGTCGTCATCCATTCCGTGACCAAGCTGTTGGCCGGACATTCCGACGTGACCCTGGGCTATGTGCTGGCGCGCGACCCCGCGCAGCGCAAGGCGATCTATGACACGAACGTCACGCTGGGTCTGACGCCCAGCCCCTGGGACTGCTGGATGGCGGAGCGGGGGATGTACACCTTCGACATGCGGTTCGAGCGGGCGCAGGCGAACGCGGGCCATCTGGCGCAGGTCTTTGCGGACCACCCGGCGGTGGAGGCAGTGATCTATCCCGGTCGGCCTGACCATCCTGACCACAATCGCGCGAACGCCCTGTTGAACGGTCAATGGGGCAATATGGTCAGCTTCCGCCTGAAGGGCGGTCGTGCGCAGGCCAACGCCCTGACCCGTGCAGCACCCCAGATCGCCTTTGCACCGACGTTGGGCGACGTGGGCACGACCCTGTCGCATCCCGCCTCCAGCAGTCACCGCGCGCTGACCCCCGACGGGCGCGCAGCCCTGGGGATCACCGAAGGGTTCTTCCGGGTATCCGTGGGCTGCGAACCCATCAAGTTGCTAAGCGACGATTTCCGCAATGCCTTGGACGCGACACTGACCTGATCGGATGACCACCCGCATCGGGCGTTGCGCGGACCGTCCCCGGTTTCCGCGATGTCCAACGACAGGTTGGGGGCGACCATCGCAACTTTTCGTCTGATCATCGAATGATCCGGCATATGGGAACAACCGCGATGTAGCGACCGCTGTAGCTGAAGCCGGTCAGACATTCGGCTAGATCAGTCGCGTCGAACTGACCTGCGAATACCGGGGAAAGAACAACCATGGCTTTTGTCAGGCTGACGTCGTTCATGGTGTCGGTGTCGATGCTCTTCCTACTCTCGGCCAAGCCACCGCAGCGACGGTGATCGTTCGCTGGTTATAGGCCCACCCCTGTATCTTATGTGACGTGACCGGACCCCTCCGATCGGCTGTGAAATTTACGACAGTGCCAATCCAGGTTTCGTGGACGCCAAAACACTTGACAGGTGTTGATTTACATCGCAGGCGGCAGTCGAAACACCTCAGGTCCCGCCATGATTGAGTCCATTCTCGACGCCTTGCTGGAGCCGGCGCTACTTTTGGATGGGGCGGGGAGGGTGGTGATCGCCAATGCCTCCGCGCGCGAACGCCTGGGTGTGTGGGTTATCGGGCGATCCTATGTCAGCGTTCTGCGCCAACCGGCACTTTTATCGCCGGTGGAGGACGCTTACGCCAAGAACGACGATGGGGTTGCGCGATTTATCCACAGCTCCGGGGAGGTCGAGACGCCGTTCGAGGTGCGCGTCACACCAATGTCGGGAGGGGACGGAACGCGACACGTCCTTCTGGTTTTCCGCGATCTGTCCGAGGTTCACGCGGGTGAATCGATGCGCCGCGATTTCGTCGCTAACGTCAGCCACGAGTTGAAGACGCCGCTGACGGCCATTTCAGGGTTCATCGAAACGCTGCAGGGCCCGGCCCGCGACGACGCCGACGCGCGCACCCGGTTTCTGGGCATGATGGCGCAGGAGGCGGCGCGGATGAACCGCTTGGTCGGCGATCTTTTGTCCTTGAGCCGGTTGGAAGGCCAATCGCGAAAGCGTCCGACCGATATGGTCGATCTGATCGAAGTGGTGACCGAAACCCTGCGGACCTTGCAGCCGGGTGCCGAGGTCGAGGGGGTGGAGATCGTGTCCGACCTGCCGGATAGGGCGGGCGTTTTGGCGGACCGCGATCAGATCGTGCAAGTCCTGACCAATTTGATTGAGAACGCGGTCAAATACGGACACCAACCGGGCCGGATCGCCCTGACATTGAAACATGTCGCGCGGGAGCCTGTGATCCGGGGGCCGGCCTGGCGGCTGATCATTCGGGACGACGGCGTGGGCATTGCGCCGGAACATATCCCGCGGCTCACCGAACGGTTCTACCGCGTCGACACGGGCCGGTCGCGGGCGCAGGGGGGCACCGGGTTGGGCTTGGCCATCGTCAAGCACATCGTCAATCGCCATCGCGGGCGGATGCGTATCGAAAGCGTTCCGGGGCAGGGGACGACGGTTTCGATCACGCTTCCGGCGGCGTGACCGGCGGAAGGGGTCGATTTTTCGGCCAAGCGCGCCAAGTTTCAAAGCGGGGAAGGGCGCTGTCATAAAACCGTTACGTAACCGTCACAAAAGGCCAACACCCCGGTCCTAGGTCCGGCCCCGGAACGGGACCCAAGGGGGGGCCCGTCTGCCGCTCAATCAAACGAGGAGCATTCCATGTCCATCAACAAGGTCACCGTTTCGGCCCTGGCCATCATCGCCGTGTCGGCCACCGCCGCCGCAGCGCGGGATCAGGTGCAGATCGCCGGGTCCTCCACCGTTCTGCCCTATGCCTCCATCGTCGCCGAAGCTTTTGGCGAAAACTTCGATTTCCCGACCCCGGTCGTTGAATCCGGCGGCTCCTCCGCCGGTCTGAAGCGTTTCTGTGAAGGCGTGGGTGAAAACACCATCGACATCGCCAACGCGTCCCGCCAGATCCGCGATGCGGAGCGCGAGGCTTGCGCCGCCGCCGGCGTAACTGACATCATCGAGGTCCGCATCGGATACGACGGCATCGTCTTCGCGTCGCAGCAGGACGGTCCCGCCTATACCGAGTTCACTCCGTCGCAGTGGTATCTGGCGCTGGCCGAGCAGATCCCGGGCGAAGACGGCACATTGGCCGCAAACCCCAACACAACTTGGGCGGACGTCGACCCGGCCCTGCCGGCAGAAGACATCCTGGCGTTCATTCCGGGCACCAAACACGGCACCCGCGAAGTGTTCGAGGAGAAGGTCATCCTGCAGGGCTGCGAAGACACCGGCGCGATGGAGCGCATGATGGCGGGCGGCATGGACGAGGATGCGGCCGAGGAAGCCTGCATGTCGATCGCGTCCGACGGGCGCAGCGTCGACATCGACGGCGATTATACCGAAACGTTGGCCCGCATCGAAAGCGACGCGAGCGGCGTGGGTGTCTTCGGCCTGTCGTTCTACGAAAACAACACCGACAAGCTCAAGGTCGCGACGATGAACGGCGTGACGCCCTCGACCGAGACGATCTCCTCGGGGGATTATCCGGTGTCGCGCCCGCTCTATTTCTATATCAAGAAGGCGCATATCGCCGCGATCCCCGGTCTCAAGGAATTCGCCGAATTCTTCGTGAATGACGATATCGCGGGCGAAGGCGGCCCGCTCTCGGACTACGGCCTGGTGCCCGATCCCGAGCTGGCCGAAACTCAGGCGACGGTTTCCGACGAAACCACGATGCAGTAAGGCATCGCGGGCCGGGGGAGCGATTCCCCGGTCCACGCCCCGACTGACCTGCCTCGCAGCTGCGGAGACCGCGCTATGCCAACCAGCTGGATCCTTCTGATCCTTGCCGCTCTCGGCATCGTCGCGTTCTACGTCTCCCGTGCACGGGCCATTGGCTCGGTTGACGGGGACGCGCGGCGTCTGCATTCCCTTCCGATTTATTACGGCCTGAATGGTGCGATGACGGCGCTTGTCCCCGCGCTTCTGCTGCTGGCGGTCTGGTTGGTGGTGCAGCCGACGTTGCTCGACCGGTCGATCCTGTCGGATCTGCCTGACAGCGCCATTCCCGAAGGCAGCACACCCGGCCTTGTGATGGGCGACGTGCGCCGCGTGGCCGATGGCGTCGAACAGGGATTTGCCTTCAACCAGTTCGGCACGAGGGATTTGTCGTCACTGAATACCGAAGCGGTGGGCGAAATCCTATCGGCAGGCGGAACGGCCCTTGGTACGCCTCTGACCGCCGATGTGCTTTCGGCCGCTGTCGATTACTGGCAGGCCCGCGTCGTCCTGTCCTGGATCATGGCCGCCGCGGTTATCGGTATCGCGCTGATCGGCACCGCTTGGGCCATCCGCAAGTCGCAAGGTGAATTCCGCGCGCGAAACGTGGTCGAAAAGGGTGTTCTGATCCTGCTGATGGCGGCCGCGTCCATCGCCATCCTGACGACCCTGGGTATCGTGCTCTCGATGCTGTTCGAGACGATGAATTTCTTCCGGCAGTATTCGTGGACGGAATTTTTCTTCAACCTGACGTGGAAGCCCAGCTTCTCGGGCAGGGGCGGCGCGTCGGAGCTGGGGATCCTGCCGCTGCTTTGGGGCACGCTCTACATCTCTTTCATCGCGTTGATCGTCGCCGTGCCGATCGGTCTGTTTGCGGCGATCTATCTGTCCGAATATGCCGGTAAGCGATTTCGCAGCATCGCCAAGCCGCTGATTGAAATTCTCGCTGGCATTCCCACCATCGTTTACGGTCTCTTCGCGCTCGTCACCGTCGGGCCGCTTCTGCGCGATGCCTTTGCCTCGCCGCTGGGGCTTGGCAATTCCGCGTCGTCGGTGATGACCGCGGGGCTGGTCATGGGGATCATGCTCATCCCCTTCGTGTCCTCGCTGTCCGACGACATCATCAACGCGGTGCCGCAGGCCATGCGCGACGGGTCGCTGGGCCTGGGGGCCACGCAATCTGAAACCATCCGTCAGGTCATCGTGCCCGCCGCCCTGCCGGGCATCGTCGGGGCCGTACTGTTGGCCGCGTCGCGCGCCATCGGGGAAACGATGATCGTCGTTCTGGGGGCAGGGGCCGCGGCCCGGCTGGACCTCAACCCGTTCGAGGCGATGACGACCGTCACCGTCAAGATCGTGTCGCAGCTTACCGGGGACACCGACTTCGCCTCGCCCGAGACGCTGGTGGCTTTTGCTCTCGGCCTGACGCTCTTCGTGATTACACTGGGCCTCAATGTCCTCGCGCTCTTCATCGTGCGCAAATATCGGGAGCAGTACGAATGACCGACGTGACCGCCGCAGGCCCGACAGGCGCGGGCAAGGGCAGCCTGCTGAACCAGGACGATCGGACCGGTAAGCGCAACCGCGCCGAGGGGCGGTTCAAGATGTACGGCCTGATCGCCGTTTGCATCGGGATCGGAATGCTCGTCCTTCTGCTGATCTCGATCTTGTCGAACGGGCTGTCGTCGTTTCAGCAGACCACGCTTCGCATTCAGGTGGATCTGCCCGAAGACAAGCTCGACAAATCCGGTGTCCGCGATCCGTCGGTGATGTCCAAGGTCACGACCTTCGGGTATGCGCCGCTTCTGCGCGACGGCCTGGTCGCGACGCTGGCCGCCAACGGGATCGAGACAGAGCTGTCGGACAAGGACGTGGCCGAGCTGATCTCGGACGAAAGCGTGGCGCAACTGCGCAACCGCGTGCTGGCCAACCCCGACGTGATCGGCACCACGATCGAGGTGAACGCCCTCGCGTCCGGTCGGATCGACGGATACTACAAGGACCGCGTGACCATGGCCTCGGCCGAGCGTGACAGCAACATCAGCCCCGAACAATTGCAGTTGGCGGACCGCCTGAAGGAGGCTGGCCTGCTGGGCACGTCGTTCAACTGGCTGTTCTTCACCGCGCCCGACGCGTCGGACACGCGGCCCGAGGCGGCGGGTCTTGGCGTGGCGATCCTTGGCTCGCTTTACATGATGCTGATCGTTCTGGTGCTGGCACTGCCCATCGGCGTTGCCGCCTCGATCTATCTGGAAGAGTTCGCGCCCCAGAACCGCTGGACCGACCTGATCGAGGTGAATATCTCCAACCTAGCCGCGGTGCCGTCCATCGTGTTTGGGATCCTGGGCCTCGCCATCTTCATCAACTTCGCGGGGCTGCCGCAGTCGGCCCCCATCGTCGGCGGCCTTGTCCTGACGCTGATGACCTTGCCCACGATCATCATCGCGACGCGCGCTGCGCTCAAAGCCGTGCCGCCGTCGATCCGCGACGCCGCGCTCGGCCTTGGGGCGTCGAAGATGCAATCGGTGTTCCACCACGTCCTGCCGCTGGCCATGCCCGGCATCCTGACCGGCACTATCATCGGCCTGGCGCAGGCCCTGGGTGAAACCGCCCCGCTTTTGCTGATCGGGATGGTCGCCTTCGTGCGCGAATACCCCGACAGCCCGCTGGACGGCGGGTTCTTCGACCCGGCCACCGCGCTGCCGGTTCAGATCTTTAACTGGACGCAGCGGTCGGACCCGGCTTTCGTGGAGCGGGCCAGCGGTGCGATCATCGTGCTGCTGCTGTTTCTTCTGGTGATGAACCTGACCGCGATCTTCCTGCGCCGGAAGTTCGAGCGGCGGTGGTAAAGGGCAGGGGGCCGACATGAAAGATACAAATATGACGGAGAACGCCGTGACCACCGACACACCCAAGATCACGGCGCGCGGCGTTCAGGTCTATTATGGCGACACCCACGCCATCAAGGACGTCGACGTAGAGATCGCGGCAAACACGGTCACCGCCTTCATCGGCCCGTCCGGATGCGGCAAGTCTACGTTCCTGCGGTGCATCAACCGGATGAACGACACCATTCCCATCGCGCGCGTCGAAGGTGACATCCGCATCGACGGCGAAGACATCTATGACAAGCGGGTCGATCCGGTGCAGCTGCGCGCCAAGGTCGGCATGGTCTTTCAGAAGCCGAACCCGTTTCCCAAGTCAATCTATGACAATGTCGCCTATGGCCCGCGCATCCACGGGCTGTCGAAGAACAAGGCGGATTTGGATGAAATCGTCGAGAACGCACTGCGCCGTGCCGCGCTGTGGGACGAGGCGAAGGATCGCCTGCAACAACCCGGCACTGGTCTGTCGGGCGGTCAGCAGCAACGCCTGTGCATTGCCCGCGCCGTCGCCACCGCGCCCGAGATCCTGCTGATGGACGAGCCGTGTTCCGCCCTCGACCCCATCGCCACCGCGCAGGTGGAGGAGTTGATCGACGAGTTGCGGCAGAATTACTCCGTCGTGATCGTCACGCATTCGATGCAGCAAGCGGCCCGCGTCAGCCAAAAGACGGCCTTCTTCCACTTGGGCCACCTCGTGGAATATGGTGAAACCGGCAAGATCTTCACCTCGCCCGAGGATCCCCGGACCGAAAGCTACATTTCCGGTCGGATCGGCTGAGGAGAGCGACATGATCAACAATACACACATCGCCAGCGCCTTCGATCGCGACCTGGAAACCATTCAGGCCCTGATCATGCGCATGGGTGGCTTGGTCGAGGCGGCGATCGAAAACTCCAGTCAGGCATTGCTCGACGGTGACGTCGAACTGGCGAATGCGACGCGCAAAAGCGACAAGGCGATCGACGCGTTGGAGTTGCAGGTCAACGAGGAGGCGGCAAAGGTCATTGCTTTGCGCCAACCCATCGCAACCGACCTGCGGACCGTTCTGTCGGTCTTTCGCATCTCCGCCGCGTTGGAGCGGGTCGGAGATTACGCGAAGAACATCGCGAAACGCACTGAAATCCTTGCGGATCTTCATACGGTGGACGGCAGTGCCGCGTCGCTCAAACGGATGTCGAAGGCCGTGCAGATCATGCTGAACGATGCGCTCGACGCCTATATCCAGCGCGACGCCGCGTTGGCCTATGACGTGCGCGCCCGCGACGAGGAAGTGGACCAGATGTATAATGGTCTGTTCCGGGAATATCTGACCCATATGATGGAAGACCCGCGCAATATAACGGCCTGCATGCACCTGCATTTCATGGCCAAGAACATCGAACGCATGGGTGATCTGGTGACCGGCATCGCCGAACAGGTGATCTATCTGGTCGACGGCGAACTGCCCGACGAAGATCGCACCAAGGCGGACATCACCAGCACCGCCAAAGGCGGGACGGTCTGATGACCCAGCCCTCGGTTTTGGTGGTCGAGGACGAGGCGCCGCAACGCGAGGTGCTCGTCTATAACCTGGAGGCCGAAGGGTTCGACGTTCTGCAAGCGACATCCGGCGATGCCGCACTGGACCTGGCGCGCGAAGATGCGCCCGATCTGATCCTGCTGGACTGGATGCTGCCCGAGGTTTCGGGCATCGAAGTGTGCCGCCGCCTGAAATCCGCGGCTGACACACGCGCCATTCCCGTCATCATGATCTCGGCCCGATCAGAAGAGGTCGACCGGGTGAGGGGGCTGGAGACGGGCGCGGATGATTATGTGGTCAAGCCGTATTCGGTCGTCGAATTGATGGCGCGCATCCGCACGCAGCTGCGCCGCGTTCGGCCCGCATCCGTCGGCGAAAAGCTGGAGTTCGGCGACGTCATGATAAATACGGCTGAACACCGCGTCTTCCGCGACGGCCAAGAGTTGCACCTCGGCCCGACAGAATTTCGGCTGTTGACGACATTCATGGAGCGTCCAGGCCGGGTTTGGTCCCGTGATCAGCTTCTGGACCGCGTCTGGGGTCGCGATATCTATGTCGACAGCCGGACCGTCGATGTTCACATCGGGCGACTTCGAAAGGCCTTGCGCGCCGCCACGGGGGCAGACGATCCGATCAGAACCGTGCGCGGTGCCGGATACTCGCTGGGCTGAACGCCGTATCTTCAGCGGGTTGCGGACCGATGTTCAGAAATTGGGGGGCACGCCAAATCGACCACCAGTCATCCAATAACCAAGATTATGTAAATGTAACTTATGTATTTACCATGTCACCCGTGAATATAAATCTGCACTTCCGTTCCTGTCGCCGGCCCCGGTAACGTCGAAGTGCCAGACCACATTGCCGGAGACCCCATGCATATCGAACCATTCGGCGTCGAAATGTGGATGAACGCCCACGAAAACAACTGCACGCACAATCTGGCCGAGACCTGCGTGACCAGTCTGACGCTGGAAGAGTTGCTCTACCTGTCGGGCCAGAACGCGCAGGCCCTGTCGGCGCTTCTTCCGATGAAACTGACGTACGGTGCGATCGAAGGCTCCGACCGGCTGCGGCGTGCCATCGCGGTGCTCTATGCTGACCGGCAGCCCGGCGATATCGTCGTCACCCACGGCACCGCCGGGGCGAATGCGCTGGTCTGGGCGGCCATGGTCGGATCCGGCGATCACGTCGTCACGCTGACCCCAACCTATCAGCAACACATCTCGATCCCCGAAAGCCTGGGTGCCCATGTCACGCGTGTCGCATTGAATCCGGATGATCACTGGCTTCCCGACTTCGATGCCATCGCTGCCGCCGTCACGCCGGCCACGCGGATGATCGCGTTGACGAATCCGAACAATCCGACGGGCTCTCTCATCGACCGCGACGGTTTGATGCGGCTGGCCGAAATCGCTCGCGTCGGCAACGATGGCGCGGGGGCCTGGCTGCTGGTGGACGAGGTTTATCGCGGGTCGGCGCAGGACGACGATGGCATGGGGCCGTCCATCGTGGATATCTACGACAGGGGCATTTCCACCGCCAGCATGTCCAAGGTGTTCTCGCTCGCCGGGTTGCGCCTCGGCTGGATCTGCGCCCCCTCCCCCGTGTTGGACGCCGTCAGCCACCATCGCGACTACAACACGATTTCGGTGGGAATGATCGACGACCACCTCGCCACGCTGGCACTGGAGGCGAAGGATCGCATTCTCCACCGCTCTCGCGCGATCACGCGTGGCAATCTCGCGCTTCTGTCCGACTGGGTTGCGGCGGAGCCGGGCCTGTCGTGGGTCAAACCCGCCGCCGGTACCACTGCATTGGTGGCTTATGATCTGGACATCGGATCTGAACGGCTCTGCCTCGACCTGCTGGCCGAAGAAGGCGTGTTGTTCACGCCGGGGTCCGCCATGGGTGTCGAAGGAACGGTCCGCATCGGATTCGCCAACGATCCGGAGGCAATGCGTGCGGGGTTGCCGAAAGTTTCGGATTTCCTGGCCCGTCGACGGTAAAGAAATTGGTGCACCCAGAAGGATTCGAACCTTCGACCTCTGCCTTCGGAGCTGGTTTAAGGACCCATCCGAACTGCACGATAGGGTACGCTAGAGCACGCTAACAGCCTGAAATATATTGCCTTTCAGAAACGAGGCTCCGAAGTCTCTATCCGAGAACACGCCTTGATTTCCTTCCGCGTGCTTGCGTGGTGCTTACTCGAAATCGAGGCTTCCAAGGGATGGGAGCATGACCAAACTGACCAAACGGTTTGTAGAGGCAGTCGAGCCGCAGAGCAAAGGCCACGTTGTCTGGGACGACGAGCTGCCGGGTTTCGGTCTTCGTGTCTATCCCTCAGGGAAGCGTAGCTACCTCATCCAGTATAGAGCGAAAGGTCGCTCGCGGCGCTACACGATTGGAATCCATGGTGTGTGGACACCCGAAACTGCTCGTCGTGAAGCAAAGGCATTGCTTGGCCAGATCGCTCAGGGAGAAGACCCCGCTGCCGAAAGAGAAGAGGAACGCCGTGCGGTGACCGTGCGAGAGCTCTGCGAACAGTACATCGCCGACATGGAAGCGGGCCTTGTTCTCGGGAAAGGAGGCCGCCCAAAGAAGGCGACCACCGTCGCGACCGACGTCGGTCGCATCCGCCGTCACATCATCCCCTTGCTCGGCACGCGGAGGATCAAGGACATCACTAAACCGGACATGAACAATTTGATGAAGGACATCATCGCCGGAAAGACGCGCGTCGTGATGAAGACGGAGAAGCTTCGTGGCAAAGCGATCGTGCGCGGCGGGCGCGGCACTGCCATCCGCACCATGGGCCTCCTTGGCGGCATCTTCACCTACGCGATCGAAGCTGGAATCATAGACCAGAACCCGACCCATGGCCTGAAGAAGCCGCGATACAAGGTGCGGGACCGACGACTGAGTGAAGCGGAGTACCGGACGCTGGGTCGCATTCTTAAGGACGTGCAGCATGACAGACACTTCGGCATCCATGCCGAGATCCTCCGCCTCATCGCCATGACCGGCTGTAGGCGTGGCGAGATCATCAGTCTGCGGTGGAGCGAGGTCGACATCGAAGGCAGTTGCCTGCGTCTGAAAGACAGCAAGGAAGGCGCATCCGTGCGACCGGTCGGCCTTCCGGTTGTCGACTATCTTGAGGCAGCGCGCCTGAAACGGGATGGAACCTATGTCTTCCCCGGCCAAGGTGAGGACAACGCCGTCGGAAACTTTCCGCAGAGCTGGAAGAAACTCTTCGCCGACACGCCGCTCTGGGACGTTACACCCCACGTCCTGCGGCACAGCTTCGCCAGCATCGCCAATGATCTTGGATTTACTGAGATCACCATTGCAGCCCTCATCGGACACGCCAAAGGATCCGTCACAAGCAAATATGTTCACACGTTGGATTCAACCTTGATCATGGCCGCCGACACGGTTTCGGGCTACGTGAAGGCGCTTCTCGAAGGGGTGGAATTCAGACGGAACACCTACACGCTCGATAGGCAGACACGGCGGAGTGCTATCAACGACATGCTGACCGAAGCGCGGCCGTGCACTTAGCCGTGATTCTCGATGCCTGTCACTAACCGTCATATTTGACAGCTATACCAGCATTAAACGTCATATCTGACCGTTAGTATCGTTCGAGCGAAGCGTCCTAGTGTTTCACGCCATTAACAAGGTCGAGACGCCACCCTCATCTGCAAATCACTCATGATTGCATTCTTTCGTGAGCCATAGATGCCAAACGGAAATAGGTCCGGGTTCCGATGGCGACGTGGACGAACTGTCGTATAGAAAGCTGCGTCCATGTTGAGACCATGCCAGATCCACGCCTCCTGGCCCCGCAGCCGAAGGAAGACCTTCAACGAGATACTTCGGAGGCGTTTGCCCCATCGCAAGCGACAAAAATGGCGTCAGCTTGCCATCGATAGACGAACCATCTCGGACGTAGGCAATCATGTATGCCTCACGATTGCCCCAAGCATACTCGCCGTCGACGAAACGACGTAGCCCGTTGTCGCAATACAGGGCCTCGGTTTTCGAGTTTGCTCCATCGATAATCTTTGCCTCAACGACGAGCGGAAAGCCTCGGTGCGCGCCCGATAGGAAGATCGACAGATCGGGTCGTTTTTCCAGATGTGAACCGTCGTAACTGACACTCTCTTTCCCACGCGCCACGCACAGAACCAACTGCCGCCAAAACGGATCCTCTTCGACCATATGGTTGAGACGAGCCTCGAGCAATGCCGTGATCTCAGCCTCACTTCCAGAGGTCACGGTAGCAGGAGATGAAGCGCGGACCTCGTTGAAGGCAGTCAAGATACTCTCCGCGATGATTTCGAGGTGAAGCTCGGATATCTCCGGGAGAGGCAGTTCGAGGTCACGTGTGAGCTCGGCTATCTGGTCGGGTCGCGGCCGGATTGTGCGCAGACTCATGCGCGTGCCACTTTTCGCATAAAATCCGGATGAGACCAGACTATACGTTGGGCCAATAAACGAGCTTGGGTTTCGCTCCAATAACGGCGTTGTGACAGCCGCCCGATGAGCACACTCTCGTCTTCGTCGAAGAGCATGATTTCCGTTGCCGCAGCCCCGTCTGCGGCGCTCAAAAGACCTTCCCAATCGCTTGGCGTCGTGATGACGACATCGCTACCCTTTTTGCGCAACTCCAAGCCATACCAAGGTGAAGCACTTGAATGATCGAGAGATCGAACACTGATTTCAGTGCCCAGTCGCTTGAACCACGGTCCAAGCTCTTCCGACAAAACCTTGCAAAACCGCATCTGTTCTTTTGCTGTTGGTGCGGCCTGAGCCTCCCGCTTATTTCCTGCAAATGGTAAGTTAAAGCGCAGAGTATCGGATATGACCTGAAGATCGCGCGGGCCTAGCCCATATAGATCTGAGACCCATCCATCGACTTCTTCCCATGTGATCCTTTCTGCAACCAGATCATCGTAGAGTGCTTTGATTTCAGAAATTTTATCATGATCGAGTTCCCTGAAGTCGGGCAGAGGAATTCGATCCAATGCAGATTTTTCGACTACGTCTCGTTCAAAGCCAAACTTTCCACTTGTTAGGAGCGCAAACCAAGTTGCGAACTTACTGCCCAGAATGAGGGCAAGATAGCGCACAAAAACGTGCGGATCGTCTATCTCACTCGGGCTATAGCCGTAAAATGTTTCATTGAAGACAAGATCCGAATCCGAAACGCTGATCGAAATGCGTCCGGTGTCCGCAGGTGGTGATTGATGAACAATCACCATTGGCCCGGTGAATAATTCTCGCAGCCTAGGGTCGTGAATTCTATCATGCGAGAAGTTCGGCAAACTCTCTGTGTCGATTTCTATTTCGGTGAACGTCGAAGCCGATAGTTCAGGCAAGCCATGGAGATATCTTGCGTCGACGCCAGGGAGACCATCACCGTTTTTTCTTATCCGACTGCTTGCCTTGAGGGTTTGAAAACCATTGCCGCTTCTATGCAAGCGGCCGCGTGTTCCGGCTCCCATCACTGTTGTCCAGAAGGCTCGCAGGGAGGGATGTCCTTGATTTCGTATCCTCTCAAGTATCCCAAGATCAGCCTTCGTTCCTCGGAATAGTATTTTGAGGATCTCCGGTGTTTCACGAAGCTGGTGTGCAGGAACCACTTCAGCGCTTGTCGCGTCGACACGCATAACACTCGCCTCATTCAACGAGGTCTCGATCCGAGGGCTGATAAAGCGGAAGCCGGCGCTATTCACGGGTGGCCGGTTTTTCGCGAACAACAAGCAGAACGGCGCGGAAATCTCAGGCCATACCTTCGTCTGGCGCAGCTCTGCCCCATTGATGATGGATGTGACGTCGAGTGCGTCAAACACGGCTTGACGTGCCTCAGCCATACCGTCCCCTTGTTGAAACAGCAGTCGCGCATGCAGCGCGAAGGTTATCTGCCCCCCCGGCTTGGCCCATTCCATCGCCCGCCAAACAAACGGGATATCGAGCACTTCGTTAGGTAGAGGCGGCGCTGATGCAATTCCCCGCTCAGCGGCAATCCGGGAAACTGTCGAGCGAACCAAATTCCAGTCCGGTAGCCGGGTGCCACTCGCCCATGGTGGATTACCCACGACCAGATCGTACCGTCCGATGTGATCGTCACTAACCGCTGGCCCAAGGCTCCCCAGCTGTGAACCCTTTTCCTCGCTTTCGGCGAACACGAGGTGGAGAACTTTGCCGCGCAGATTGTTAAAGCCGAGCTTGTCGACAGGTCGAGGGTTCGGATCGAGTTCAATCGACATCAAATATAGACCGAGCGCAGCGAACCTTAGCGCGGCCTCATTGATGTCGAAACCGACGATCTGATCGTCCAGAATTGCGCGGAGTGCCCCCGTATCCGGCCGCCGACCTTCAATGCGCCAGCGCTCCCCCACCAATTCACGAAATGCTGTTAGGAGGAAGACGCCCGCCCCGGCCGCCGGATCGAGAACACGCGCCTCATGACTGATCTCCTGGCGTTCTAGAGATCGAAAGGAAGCCCGGACCAGAAGGTCAGCAATCGATCTGGGTGTATAGTACCCACCTTCACGGCGCTGCCGGGCCGGTGCATGATTGCGCAGGTAGAGTTCATAGGCTTGACTGAGTACACCTACCGGAATGTGCGAAAAATCAAGATTATCCCATTTCTCCTCCCATCCGAGAAAGAGCTGGCTGTCTGGGGCCCGCCGCAGAACATCACCGAGAATCTGGCAGGCTTCGCCCGAGAGACGAGAAAAAATACTGTCAGAAAGAGGAAGGAGGTCGCCATTAAAGGTCTCGTCAAGCCAAATGGATGTTTGCTGCGCGGAATGCGGATTGTCGAACAGATCGGAGGCCGACGCCTCGCCAACCATGCTGGTAGGTAGCAGGTGGCGATCCGCCAGGAAGCGAGTAAACAGCGCACGGCCGACAAGCGAAATCGCGTCTTCGTCCGAAACCTCACCTATCTCAATTAGCCGGTCGATAGAGCCTGTGAGCAGATTAAGGACAACATTCGAAATCCAAGTGCGTTTACTGATCGCAGCTTGTGGACGGATGTTCGCGAGGCGAGCAAAAGCTGTCATGTCTTTCGCGTCGTCATCACCCCAATCGACGCGAGCTTCCGCGGGCGATTTCCCATCGAGTGCAAGCCGGTAGACCTGAAGTTGCCCCGAAGCGACGAGTGCAAGATAGGGCGCGTCACCGCGCATCGAGAGCAAACGTCTGATGCGATGCAACTGGCTTTCATCGGTGACGGAATCGGCCTCCGCCAGAAACATCAGCGGCGCGCCCTGCCACTCGTAGACAGCACGGACAATAGACAGGTCGCCGCCGCCCGCGCGCCGGGCGGTCAGCAATGTCGCATAAGGCAATAAATCGGGACTATCTTCATCGAATAAGTGCAGCGACCTTAGGTCGGCCCCAAACGCACTTGCATTAGCTTTGAGGTCAACCATACCAGCACCTGACGTCCGCATGGCCCACTTCAAGGGACTTCTCAAAAGGCCGGTTCATGAGCCAAGCTCCAAGGTGGCCTGGCGATCTCCCCCAAAACGACCTTTGCGGGCTCCGCCTCGCACCTTCTTTGGAGCTAGCGGCACCTTTGACATCACCTGGCGATAGTCGCCGCCAAGATCATTTACACCCGCTACAAGCACGGCAATGAGCCCCAGATGCGTCGGAAGCTCTCCCGTTCGGGCATAGTTGGAGATCGAATTGGGATTCATGCCGACCAGTTCCGCGAAACCACGGACACTCAGTCCAGCCTTCCCAATTTCTGCTAGGAATTCCGCATACTGCATTTGACCCAATAACACATATTTTAATGTACTTAACCACATTATTTTATGTGGGTAAAGCCTTGTGGTTGACTGCACGACCAGTCGCCTTGGACGCATCGCACACGATGATTGGGTCGTTAAAGACCTAATCATGAAGGCCGCCCGAGAAGTTCTGAGAGGCCTAGCTGCTCAGCAACTTCCCCGGTTCGCGCCCACCGCTGACCGGGCAGACGTTCGATCACTTTGATGAATACCCTGATGAAGGCCGCTCGCCCGGCGGCAGCATCCAGCGCATCGGCACGATCAGGTGTCAGCAGCGCGCGCATGTCACCCAGCAAGTCTGGCCGTGCGAACTTTGCGAGCATCCGCTGCTCTGCTTCTGCGCGAGAGATGGTCTGATCTTGCAGACCAAGATACCGGACAAACAACTCCACAACCCGATCGAGATTGAGATCGGGAAGCGCATCGAGCGCATGGTCAAGATCAAAAAGGTCGCGCCCTTTGTCGCGCTGCAACAAGGCCCGCAGTTTCGTCGCCAGCAGTTCTTCCGCGGAATAGGATGCGATGGTCGTATTTCCTGTGAACCACGGGTTCTCGACAGCGTATGGGACCGAAACCGGCGGGTCGAAAGCCTCGATCTCAGCGATGTTGATTTCTACCTTCAACCGGATCTGCGCTTCAGGATCGTCCTCTGCCGGAACGCGAAAACGCAGCTTCGGTGCGACCTGGCTCGATGCAAAGTTCGCTTGTCCCAACCAAGGCTCAAGCACGGCTCGCATTGCATCAAGGATGGGGCCAATCGGCCCGGTCGTTGTGCGGACGAGATCAATGTCCTCCGAATAACGCAACGGCTCGGGGAAGATGACCTTGTTGAGGGCTGTGCCCCCTCGAAACCTTAGTTCGTCGCCCAGAAAATCGTGATTGAATATCTCGACGAGAGCGCGAGAGATAATCAAGTCCTGCTCGACTTGCCTTGGCTCGGCCCACGGCGCGATCAAGCTCCAAGCTGTGATGTTGGTTTCGGGGATCATTGTTCATCGACTTCAATTGGGCGGCGGACAATGATGTGCCAACGTGCGTTTCGCCCTCGCTCATCGTAGGAGGTGACTGGACTTGCTTCTCCAGGATCAAGTTCGACCCATGGTAGATTGCCGTTTCGGATGTGCCTCTCCAAACCGGACGCAACCTCATTATGTCCCAAATGCTCGAGAATATAGCCAAGGCGTTGGACAACAGACCGCTCAAAGCTCGGCGCGAGGACATCAAACTCGATCGGGTCAATATGGACGGCAAGCTCATTGAGAACGCTCGCCGCGTGATCGACGCCACCGCTAGCATGCGGATAGCGTATCAAATCCAACGCGGTCAGCGCTGGCGAAGACACCCGCATCGAGCCGGTGTCGGTCTTTCGTTGCTTAACGCCTTGCCCTACGCGTTCAATGTCCTTGCGGAAATAGAAAGCGAGCTTTGAACGTCCGGCCCGGATGGGTTTCCACTGCCGATCAGTGACGACTTGAAACTCCATGACCGCTTGATGAGAAGCCCCATGGAGCTCTGCGGCTTTTAGGAGCGCCACATAGTAAGGTCGCCCCGCATCCTTCATCATAGCATCGATGTACCAAGTTGGTGGCGGTGCACCCCACTTCAAATACCGTGTGGGCGTAATGACGTAAAAGCCTCGGCGCGGCGCAAAGATATGACCCCGCTTTTTGAGGCGCGCGGCCGCGTCGAGAAGCGCCCCATGGCTGACGCCCAACGCCTCTACCGCGTCCTCGCGAGTGAAGCAGGTCCGGCCGCTGGATGCGAGCTCTTCTACATAGGTCGCCAAACTGGAGGTGCGCTGAGGTATCATACTTGAAAATCCGCTCTATCCGCCGACTTTCTATTATGATATTACAATTTCAGCAAGCTCAATATGGCTAACTCCGCTTCCGGAGCGGATTTATAAATATGATTCTAGGTACGCAAATGACGGAGACAGACGATAGCGACCGGCTGATCCAAGAGGTTCTCTCAGAGCTCGGTTGGGATGACGACCCGAAGAAAGTCGCAGACAAGGTCAAACGACTGGACCAAGGTCTGCCCGCCGAAGACGAGTTTACAGCCATCTGCAGCTGGCTCGGCAAGGCGCATCTCCTTCATAAGCTCGACCAGCATCAAGCGCCATCAAGTTCGCGCGACCTCTATCAGGTTCCCGACTTGCTGGCCAAGTTTGAACATTCTGGCCCCGTCCTCATCGAAGTGAAATCAAAGGGGAAGCAGACACTTTCCTTCACCCCGCAATATCTTGATCGGCTCCGCGCCTACGCGCAGCTGGTCAAGATGCCCCTGCTCATTGCCTGGAAACACCACGGCATCTGGGTGCTCTTCGACGTTCAGCACCTCACCAAGGCTCAGACAAACCTCAACATCACGTTCGGCGACGCCATGAAAGAGAACCTACTCGGCGTCCTTGCAGGCGACGTCGCATACAAGATCGCCTCCGGTGCGGGTGTGCGTTTCCGCTGCAAAAAAGAAGCACTCGTCGAGCGAGAGGAATCCGAAGGCACCGTAACTGAGCAATGGAAAATGAGGATCGACGAGGTGGGCTTTATGATCTCCGGCGGAGAGACAGCGGATAACCTAGACCCGGACGTCACGACGCTTTTCACAACGTGGGAGCTATCCGAACAGCAATCCAACAGCGCCACACACATCGACCTTCGCTTCGTCGCCGGTGATGATGACGGCATGATGTTCGGCCACATGGCACTGACTCACCTCCTGCATTGGACCTTACCGCAAGGCGAAGCAATCAACTGGCGCCATGCCATTAGACGCGACGCGGTCGTCAGCAACATGAGCAATTTCCGGCGCGCTCTAGAACGCGCCCTAGAACAGAGGGTCGTACACATCATCCTTTATCAACAACCGCATACCTGGCCCGACTTCGTCCCGAAGCCCGGCGGCACCCCAACACCTCGAAGCGCAGCAGAGTCATGAAGCAGCCTGCCAAGCAGTATGGCCGAGCGTCCCTGATGGACAAAACGCTTGGTCTGGACGAGATCACCGCGCCAAAGGTCGCCTCTATCATCGTTCACGCTGGAAACATTGAACATCACCTCGAGCGCGCGATCTGGATCTTAGAGAAAATCGAGCCAAAGGGAATTCGTCCAAAGACGGACTTAAAACCGATAACCAACTTGATCTCAATGTTGGAAAAGTACGCTGAAACTGTGCCTGAAGACGATGTTCGCACCTTTCTGCAAACTTGGTCGAAGGCAACGCGTTCCGGGTTCATCATTCGTCACAACATCGCACACGGCGTCTCATTCAAAATGGAAAAGTCTCTGGTGTTCAGCCGAAATCCGAGATGGCACGGCGAACTGCGAAAACGGGAATTTGGCGACTTGTGGTGTGAGCCATACGTCCTTGATTTAATTCGAGAGTCCTTCGCAACCCTGCTGCGGATCATCGCGGCCATTGCGACGACTGATCGATCATTAGGCGACATCGCGAGCCCGCTCGCTCAAAGTGCTGTGAGAGAAGCTCGCTCAATACTGGGTGAGTTTGCTGACCAGTTTTACAATCCAAGCTTCGAGAAATACTGATGAATCATCATGAATTCAGCGACGGAATTTATAAACCTGATACAGCGAGATGTATACACATTGGCTAGGCAAAAAACTGATTGGCGCGACATCGCGGAACTGCAGGCCGACCTTCTGGAGTTTTTCCTGGACGATCAGTTTTTGAAGAAACTTGTCAAAGGCGTCATGCGGATCGCCCGAGACAAGAAAAACCCGATCAGAGGAAACTTGGTCGCGAGCGGGCTACGCGAAGTCACTGGCCACATTCTGCATAGTCTCGCGCCGGACGACGCCGTGCGAGACTGTGTTTGGTTTGTCCAAGCCAAGGACACCAAGACCGTCACTCGACGTCAAAAGGCACATTACATCGTCCATGCGGGGCTTCCGGAGGATTTCGTCAAAGACGCGCTCAAGCTTGAAATGACAGACTTCACGATACCGCTTTTGGATGCCTTCGAAGCGCTGAACAAATCCACTCATGTTCGCGCTGAGACAATCGTGCGCAAGGGATCTGTGGTCCGCCAAATGATCCTTGAGGTGTTCGAGAGCCTTCTCGATCTTCTTCGCGCCGCTATAGCAGGGAGAGAGGAGATAGTTCGAACGACGGCAAGTGTCATGCATAACGCCGTCTTTGAGAACCTGATCTCAGAGACCATCCAGGAACTCGACGAAATCGCCACACACGCAACTGTAGATGGGCATCACATCGATACGGTCGAAGTTCGGTCTATTTCAGCGTTGGCGCTCGAGTATGTGGTCACCGGAGAAGTTGAGGTGGAATTACAGTACGGCTCAAACTCAGACGTGCGAAATGACATCGGCTTTAGAATGGACGATTCTTATCCCTACAGCGCTGTGATCACCTCAAATCCAGCAATGCCGATGGAGATTCAGCAGAAAGACATCCAGCTTCAAGTGGACAACAGTAGTTTCTACGAGTGATTGGCCGGTCTCAAGAAAGGTGCCAGGTGATTTCCATCCCGCCAAGACGTGACTCTGGTGGCTAGCAACGCACTCGAAATAGCCACTCTGCCGGCATAGTCTCCAGTCGGACTAACGGCGCAAGACTGCGACGCGCACCCGATCCTCATCCTTTTTCAGCGCTTTACCATCGAGGTCGAGGTTTGGATTTAGCAAACTAACGCCATCACCATCGGGATCCGGGTTATGAGGTTTCACGGCAAAAGTGATTGATCGTCCAGACGCAATAATCTCACGCATCCACATCTCAAGAAGGTTCGATTGTGGAATAGTCGTGCCAACCCAAGCTCCCTTAACCATCATGGCAAAAGACGTGTTGTCCAGGTATCGGCTGACGTTCGAATATGCCAGGCGACGTCCCCCCCGAGGCCCTTTCAACCGGTCATCCAGTTCTAAAAGCTTCCAATAGCTATGTGGAATATACATGCCTTTTGTAAGCCCGGTGCTATCTGGATCGAATTGAATACGAGGGCAGAACTTCAGGAAAAAAGGGTTGGCGTTCAGCCGAAAATCATCCGTGGCCGCCTCGGCAACAACCTTCGACAGTTCCTCAAGGAACTCGTCCATACGTTCGATTTCCTCAGTCAACTTTGTGTTTGGAAACCGAAATACGGAACCGAGATCGTCGTCCGGCTCCATCGCTTTGTATTGCACCATTATGAAGGCTTTGAATCTCTGATTATAGTAGATCAGATCAGATCCTGTCTGGGCCTCGAGCGGCTGACGATTGGCCATAATAACTGTCAATCGATCCTTTCCGTCCGCAAAAACAGCTGCTGCAGCGTTGGGAATATCTTGTAAATATTCATAGCCCGGCACTTGCCTCATGTCTTGCATCACCATCGGGTCTTCACGCATTCGTACCTCTGAGAGGCCTTCCAGAAACGAACCTGGAGCGTCATCATCCATCAGTTCCCATTCAGAGAGAGGCGAACGGTCAATTCCTGCCAAGTTGAGCGCGCCCGCAAGCGCTTCCTTCTGATATGCTAGTCCCTCTCGGATCTCGGGACTCAAGCGCGCAATCCGCTGGCGCGTGGTCGTGCTAAATCTCTTGATAAGACGGCGCGTTTCCGGCGCAAGGCGTGCCAGTAGATCGACGGTTTCTTCGAAAGCTCGTGGCGACAGCAGCCCACCGTTTTGGAAACGTTCGCGAACCGCTTTCCTGTTCCTTCCGGGTACCCCGTCGGTGACGAGTACGGCATTGAGAGGGCTGGACAATGCGCTCACATCTTCAATGTTTAGCCGGCTCTGCTTTGTTCCCGCGTTCACGCCGCGTCGGCCACGGGCTATATGGGAAACGTCGCCTGAGGGATCCACGACAAAGCATACAAGTGGGGCGTTTCGACTGTGCGTAAAGGCGGGCACAGCTTCAGCAAACCAGCCGTACTCGTTGATTGCCTCCTCGAAAACCGAGTACCGGTCTTTTGTCAGTCTAACCACATATCCGCCAGGTTTAGCCATCTAGCCTCATCACCTGGCGCAAATGGGGAAAATGGATAACGCGTCCACATGAAGAGCGATCACGGTGACCCCTTTGAGAAAATCAAGCAACGCTCTCCTCCGGAACATCTGCAGCCTTGATCAGTTCTTTTGCGTATCGCTTGGCTGGCGAAATGCTTTGCTTGTAATCGTCAGCAGCCAAGGACAGGGATTCTGGCGAGGTCGCGCGATCCAGATCGTCGCTCGACCAGTCGTCTGACAGTCGCTTGCTGATAGCGTAGCAAGTTGCTTTGCCGACACGAAATGCCATGAATTTTCGGGAGGCCCTCATAACGGCCGACCGGACGACTTCAGGCTCGCCCGAAGCCCGCAACTCAGCATCTAGCTCGACGGCCATGCGCTCCGCAGCCGAATAAAGACCGTTCACGAACAGCGTCTGCGCATCCTTATAAAACCTTCCTGCGCGCCCTTTCAGATTCTTGTCTGCTATCTCCTCCGGATCAGTGAGAATCTTGATTTCCGGCACACGCTCCAAAGACTGAGCCGAACGGGATAATTTGGAGCCATCTGGCGCTTTCCTAACCTTCTTGTGTTTCGCGCGCTGGCTCTTGTCCGGATCGCCTTCGGCTCCGTCTTTGCCGCTAGTCTCGCTCAGCTCCGGAAACTCAGTGTCGAGATCAGTCGGGTCCGATGTATCGGTTCCCTCATCCGCGCCCTCGGTTTGCATGGCCGAAAGGCGTCGTGACGGGCTCAGGGTCACCGTGGGAACGCGGAACTCATCGAGCAGCTTTTGAAGGTCACTTTGTAGATCGTCCAGATTGTCGTCCGACGCCGGAGACTCGGACCGAATGACGTCCTTCACCCAGTCGGGCATCAGTTCGCGTACGAAATCATCAAAGTCTTCGGCAACCATCGGAGACCGATCATCCGGCCAGGTCAGGCCATCCCGATATTGGTTTGGCAACGCCAGTTCGTCAGCGAGTTCGATCTCTACGGTGAGAACCTTCGACCCGAAAGGAATCCCAAAATTTGGAGCCGCCGCTGACCATGCTTTTCGGGATTTGATGTCGTATCGCTCACCTTTATGGACCAAGGCGCAGAAGGTCGTCGAGCTGGTTGCCGGATTGGCGAGCGCACTTAGGGAGTGGCTGTAGCTCTCATGTTTCGGGTCGTGGATATAGTGAATCCGCAGTTCCCCACCCGGGGCATCGACCCATTCGTGGTTGGGGAGCTCTTCCACCACCTCGTCGAGTGTTTTCAGCCGTCGCGTGCGGCCCGTTTCATCTTTACCACCGCCCTTGGTCATGGCGACATCGACCCGCACTTCGGCGCCTTCCGCAAACCGCGCAAACCGCCGGAAGATCGCTGAAGGAATGAAGCTACGATCTTGGGGTTTTCCCTTCCCCAAAGGCTCGGCAACAGTGTCGTGATCTTCGCTCTCGCCCATTAGAACGACTTCCGTCCAATCGAACGCGGTCTCCCGCCCCTCATCGAGGACAGCCTGTGTCACGTCATACACGGTGTCGAAACTGCCATCGGGCAGCTCGACCGGAAAACGGACATAGGTCTGTTCCTCGGCATCGAAGCCGATGACCACTTCGTTGACGACGCCATCCTTGCACGAGCGATAACGAATGCCTTCCCGCGACATGGTCAGGCCGGAGACTTTGGCGCCAATCCCGAAGTTTCCATCGAGCGCCATCTCCTTGTTGATCGACGACGACAACTCGGTCGCCTGTTTCAGCTCTCTATCATCCATGCCGGTCCCGGTGTTCCAGAATGTGAGCTTCCGGACCCCTTCGATGACTGTCGGGTAGATCTCGATCCGACGATTTCCGGGAGCAGCGCTGGCTGCACTTTCATCGGCGTTCTTGAAAAACTCGCGGACCAAGGTGCTGACCGGAGCTTGCTCGATCAGTCGATTGATGAGGAAGCGCTTGTCATGAATGTTGAGTGGTTCTGCCTTCATGCGGCGCGCCCCTACAGTTTGAATTTGTCGGCGCCATCGCCGGAATTGGATCCAAATTTTCGCTCGACATCGCCTGTCGCATCGCGGAGCGCTTTGATGATTTTCTTCACATCATCGTCCGAATATTCATAGGCGCGCCGGTTCGACAGATTGCCAAGCTTGCGAATCGCGTCCAGCGCCGACTGCGTCCTTCCCTCAGCAAGTCGCACAAATTTCTCGCGTTTTTCAGAGCGTTCGGCCACCAATGAACCATCCTTCGCACATTTCACAGAGGTCATTAGATATGGTTCGCGCACGTATTAGTCAATAATCTGATGAAATTCACCAAATTGTGCGGACCATTCACGCAAACTATGAGAGAAATTCACACGTCCAGCTGTCACGAAGGGCGACTGGATGCATTCAGGTTTTGTGGGGAAGGCCTTCCCCTACAGTCGAGCCTGTAGTCTCGCCCGACCCCTTCTGCGGGGAGACCCCGCAACGACCCCTTAGAGTGAGAGGTCTGCGGCTGTCGCCGTGACGGGTTTGGAGGTCGAGAGAGAGGCTCTCCGGCCGCCCGTCCTGGAGATCAGCCATGACTACAATCGAAATCACGAACGGCCGTCCCGCGAGCGGCGGCTACAAGGTGGATGTGTCCCGCGGCGGGCATAATGGGCGCGTGTCGTCCGAATGGTTTTCCCGGCCCGACGATGAGAAGTATCTCTCGCTCTCGGACCTCTACGCCTCGGTGAAGGGCCGCGCCGCGCGGAGCAAGACGCGGACGGTCGAGAGCGCTGCGATCCGCGTCGAAGCCCATCGCGAGGATCCGGAGAAGCTCGCACTCGTCCTCCCGGACGCCGAGGCGCCCGTCGCACCCACCCATTGGAGCTTCGGCCAGCTCGCGAGCCTGGTCAGCGCACCGGCGGCCTATCTGCGCCAGCTTCCCGCGCCGCTCGCCGGCATCAATTTGCAATACGGCCTCACCAACCACCGCGCCGAGCAGGTCAAGACGATGGAGTTCGCCAACGGTCGGACGGAACTGCGCGCCGTGACTGGGCCGGACTATGGCCGCATCTACGACCACGAGCTGGTCTCCGCCGTTCAGCGCATCGCGGGCGACGGCGTCGGCGACACGCGCTGGAAGGTGCCGGGCGTGCTCGACTGGTCGACGGGCCTCTACAACCCGGTGGTCGACGTAACCAAAGACACGACCACGCTCTACGCCTCCGATCGCGACGTGTTCCTCTTCCTGGTCGACGATAGAAACCCGATCGAGGCGGGCACGCTGCCTGACGGATCGCCAGACCTCTACTTCCGGGGCTTTTATTGCTGGAACTCGGCGGTCGGCGCCAAGACGCTCGGCATAGCGAGCTTCTATCTCCGCGCCGTCTGCCAGAACCGCAATCTCTGGGGCGTCGAGGACTTCCAGGAGATCACGATCCGGCATTCCAAATACGCCGCGAACCGCTTCGCGCACGAGGCGGCCCCGGCGCTGGCGAACTTCGCCGACTCCTCGCCGCAGCCCTTCATCCAGGGCATCCGTTCCGCGCGCGAACGGATCGTCGCCCGCAGCGACGAGGATCGCACTGACTTCCTGCGCAAGCGCGGCTTTTCGAAAGCCGAGACAGGCAAGATCGTCGAGACTGTCCTCGCCGAGGAAGGCCGCCCACCCGAAAGCGTTTTCGATTTCGTCCAGGGCATCACCGCCGTCGCCCGATCGAAGCCGCAGCAGGATGCGCGCCTCGCCATGGAGACCCGCGCCAAGAAGCTGCTGGAGGTCGCCGCCTAGACCCGCCGTTCCGCTTCGGTCCTTACCCTCTGTCCACGGTCCATCGCTTCCGGAGAGGAAGAGGTGGGCCGTGGTTTTCGTGACGGGTCTGGAGGTCAGAGAGAGTCTCGTGACCGCCCGTCGCGGAGAAATCCCATGACGAAGTCCAAGAAAATCACCCTCAGCGCCTCGCGCGACATCCCCTTCAACAAGCTGGTACTCAGCCAGTCTAATGTCCGCCAGATCAAGGCCGGCGTCTCGATCGAAGAACTGGCCGAGGATATCGCCCGGCGCACGCTCTTGGCGAGCCTGACCGTCCGGCCCGTGCTCGACGACGATGGCGCGGAGACCGGCATGTTCGAGATCCCGGCGGGAGGGCGCCGCTACCGCGCGCTCGAACTGCTCGTGAAGCAGCGCCGGCTCAACAAGACCGCGCCGGTGCCGTGCATCGTGCGCACAGATGGGCTCGCCGAAGAGGACAGCCTCGCCGAGAACATCCAGCGCGCGCCGCTGCATCCGCTCGACCAGTTTCGCGCCTTCCGGGCGATGCGCGAGAAGGGCAAGAGCGAGGAAGAGATCGCCGCGGCCTTCTTCGTCTCGGTCAGCGTCGTCAAGCAGCGCCTCAAGCTGGCCGCCGTCTCAGCGACACTGCTTGACGCCTATGCCGAGGCGGAAATGACGCTCGACCAACTCATGGCCTTCACAGTCAATCCCGACCACGAACGCCAGCAACAGGTTTGGGAAGCGCTCAGGCAGCACTATTCCAAGCAGCCCTATGAAATCCGCCGAATGCTGACCGAGGGCGCCGTACGCGCCTCCGACCGGCGGGCGCAATTCGTCGGGCTCGACAACTATGTCGAAGCGGGCGGCGAGGTGCTGCGCGACCTCTTCCAGAGCGACGATGGCGGCTGGCTGCAGGATGCAGCGCTGCTCGAAACCATGGTCACCGAGAAGCTGAACGAGGAGGCCCAGGCCATCCGCGCCGAAGGCTGGCACTGGATCGAGGTCGGCACCGACTTTCCTTATGGCCACACCTACGATCTGCGGCGCATTCGCGGCGAGGCCGAGCCGATGAACGATGAGGAAGAGAAGACCTACGAGGCGCTCAAGACCGAATACGACAAGCTCGAAGACGAGTATGCCGAGGCGGATGAACTCCCCGAGGAGGTCGACGAACGGCTCGGCGAGATCGAAACGGCGATGGAAGCGCTTCAGAACCGTCCTATCCGATTCGAGGCGGAGGACTACGCTATTGCGGGCGCCTTCGTCAGCATCGACGGCTCCGGCGGTCTGCGCGTCGAACGTGGCTATGTGCGGCCCGAGGACGAACCGGCAGTCGAAGCTGAGGATGACCCCGACGGCGAGACCGTCAATCCCGATAAGGATGTTGAAGTCGCTGACGCATCAGACCAGGTGACAGATCAAGATGACGAAGACGAGGATGACGACGGCACCAAGCCGCTGTCGGACCGCCTCATCTGCGAACTGACCGTCCATCGCACGATGGCGCTGCGCGATGCCCTCGCGAACGATCCGCAGCTCGCGATGCTCGCTTGCCTGCACGCGATAGTCCTGCAGCTCTTCTACCATTATGGCCAGGACAGCTGTGTCGAGATCAGCCCGCGTTCCACGCAGTTCGGCTCGCAAGCGCCGAACCTCGGCGACGCTGCCTATGTCCAGTCGATCGATCTCGGGATCGAGACCTGGGCAGGTAATCTGCCCAAGCAACCGGAAGACCTGTGGGCCGTGCTGACCGAATGGGACAGCGACAGCCGCGATGCGCTCTTCGCCCATTGCGTGGCGATGACCGTCAACGCGGTGCAGGAACCGCACCACCGCAAGCCGCGTCAGATTGCACATGCCGACATCCTCGCATCGACGCTTGGTTTGGACATGGTGAAGGCGGGCTGGACGCCGACGGCGGACAGCTATCTCGGCCGCGTGACCAAGGCGCAGATCCTCGCCGCAGTGCGCGAGGCGAAGGGCGACAAGGACGCCGACCGCATCGCCGGGTTCAAGAAGCCCGACATGGTCGAAGCAGCCGAGGAGTTGCTTGCGGGCACGGGCTGGCTTCCGCAGCCGCTGCGCACGGCCCCGCTCGCCGAAGAGCCCGACGAGCCGGAGTTCGAAATCGTCGATGACGGTGATGTCACGTCCGACGAACCGGCGGTCGAGGAAGAGGATGCTGCGCTCCAAGCCGCCGAGTGAGAAGTACAAAGACAGGCGTTCGGCGGCCCTCGGCCCATGGTTCGACGCACCCGATTGGGTGATGATTGAACTGTCGCCGAAGCCGCCTTCGCCCACATTCGAGCAGTTGGCGACCACCAACAGAGGGAGACGATCCCCCTACTCCCTCGACCCGGGGCCTGTCGGACGCGGCAGGCCCTTTTTCTGTGCACCACTCAGGAGACCGACATGGACAGCCCCGCCGCAGACCTTTCGCAGAAGCTCGGCCGCAAGGCCGAAGCAGTCTGCCGCCACTATCTGTGCAATGGGCGCAAGCACGGAAATTACTGGGTGGTCGGTGATGTCGATAACAGTCCCGGTCGCAGCCTCTATGTCCGGCTCACTGGGCCGACACGCGGCAAGGGCGCGGCGGGCAAATGGACCGACGCCGCCACCGGCGAGCATGGTGACCTGCTCGATTTGATTGCCGCCAATCTCAACCTCTCAACACTGCGCGACACGCTCGACGAGGCGCGTCGCTTTCTCAGCCTTCCGCGTCCCGAGCCAGCCGCGCCACAGCGGCAAGAACCGGCTCCGCAAGGATCACCCGAAGCGGCCCGACGCCTATGGGCGATGGGCCAGCCGATCAGCTGCACACTGGCGGAGCGTTATCTTTCTGCACGTGGATTGGCAGACTTTCGAAGCGCGACCGCGCTTCGTTTCCACCCGAACTGCTACTACTGGCGAGAGGACGCGGACGCCAATGACCCACCTGAAGCTTGGCCCGCCTTACTCGCCAAGGTCACCGACAGTACCGGCACACTGACCGGGGTGCATCGGACATGGCTTGATCCGCAGACGGCCGAGAAGGCTCCGCTCGATCCCAACCGCAAGGCGATGGGCAATCTGCTCGGTCACGCCGTCAGGATTGGACAGCACTCTGACATCCTCGCCGTCGGCGAAGGCCTGGAGACGATGCTCTCGCTCAGACTGGCACTTGCCGGTTTGCCGATTGCAGCGGCACTGTCTGGCAATCATCTCGCAGCCTTCGATCCGCCATATGATCTTCGCAGGCTCTATGTCGCCATCGACAATGACGGAGCCGGACTGGCGGCATTCGATGCACTGACCGTTCGCTTCGAGGACAGTGACCTGCACCCTCTGCCGCTCCGTCCGATGCTGGACGACTTCAACGGCGATCTCCGGAAACACGGCATCGACGAGATGCGCAGCCATTTGCGTCCCCAGCTCTTGCCGGTCGATGTTCCGACCTTGCTCGCGGTCGAGACCGACTGAAGCAGAGAACCGGTCTCGTCACCTGGACAAGCGGAATGAACCTCACGCCGTAGAGCCGCGCCTGACGGCCTTCCCGAGAGGGGCGAGCCGGAGCGGAACCCGCCCGGTCCGGCAATGGCTGCGGCGACACCGTTTTCCGCCGCCGAACCACAGGTTCGGCTTTGCATCGCGATACAAAACGGCGTCGCATCCGCCATCCTCCGCTGACGCTCCGGCCGACGCAGCCACGGGGTCCCCGCGAAGTACCACTTCGTGGGGAATTGCGTCGGTGCAGGCCCGGTCGCGCCCCGCTTTCCGTCGCCCATGAAGGCCGCGCGAGGCGCGGTCAGCGACAAGGAGGCACAACGCCAATGACCCAGCACGAACCCGAGACACGCTCCGCCACAGCCCTCGTCCTCGACGAACTCCAGCTCTTCGGACATCGCCCCTTCGCCGATGAGCCCGATCCGCGGCCGTTGCCAGACGCCAGCATCGTCGAAGGCGCGATCGCCGACATCTTTGATGCACTTGTCATGGCGCTCGGCGACACGCGGCTCGAACCCGATCTCGAAGACCTGCTCTGGTCGACCACCAATGTCTTCCACCGCATGGCAACCCGCATCGATCGCAAGCTCGACGATAACGAACAGGCGCAGCGACGTGCGCAGCGCAGCCAGGACGGCTCTGAAGTCCGCTCGTTAGAACTGGAACGCCTCATCGCTGAAGGGCTGACGCTCACCGAACAGCGCAACGCCTATGACAGCATGCGTGATCTCGCTGCCGAGCATTTCGAGGCGCATCTCGGCCAGACCTGGCATCCGCGCTCGGGCAGCCACGTCAATCGCAAGCACATGACCGCCGCGATGATCGACAGCCGCGACTATCTCGACGCGAAGCGCAAGACCGAACTCGAACCGCTGGTTCCGACAGGCACCAAGATTGCCTTCACCGGCGGGCAGGACGTAAGTGATACCGGGGCCATCTGGGCCGCCCTCGACAAGGTCCGCGCCAAGCACGACGACATGGTGCTCCTGCATGGTGGGTCGCCCAAAGGCGCGGAACGCATCGCGGCCTGCTGGGCCGGCAATCGCAAGTGCCAACAGATCGTCTTCAAGCCGGACTGGACTCGCCACGGCAAAGCCGCGCCGTTCAAGCGCAACGATCAACTCCTGGAAACCCTGCCGATCGGTATGATCGTGTTCCCGGGTTCGGGCATCACCGACAACCTCGCCGACAAAGCCAAGGTGCTGGGCATCCCGCTCTATGATTTTCGCGCAACGAAAGGCGGATCGTCATGACCCGTGATGCGTATATCGCATCGCGATGCGCCACACGGGAATATTCCGCGAACACCGCGGATATGCTATACTTTATTAGTGCCGTGGCGGTGGTGGAGGCGCATCCCATGAGAGGAGACCGCCCATGTTCGTATCAGCCTTACTAAGTGTCATCGGCCTCGGCTTCCTCGTCTGGGTGTTGTTCGCACTCGCTGTCTACGCGCTGCCCGCATTCGTCGGGGTGAGTGTTGGCATGTATGTCTACGACACCGAAGCGGGCGTGATTGCGGCACTGGTCGCAGGGATGTTTGCCGCCGCTTTCACCTATCTCATCGGCCAGATCGTCTTCGCCAAGGCGCAGTCCGTCCCCATTCGTTTGGCCATCGGCGCGCTCTTCGCTGCCCCTGCCGGCGTCGCCGGGTTCTCTGCGATCAAGGGCCTGTCGCAGATCGGCGGTGCGTCAGAGGGCTGGACGCTGGCCTTCGCCATCATCGGCGGGATCGTCACCGCGGGCACCGCCTGGGTGCGGATCGCAAGCCTCGCTGGTCCCATCGATGAGGATGATGGGCATCACACAGACGCCATGCAGGCGAGTTCGTACGTGAACGATCGCTGAAACCACGCCGCCGAAAACCATGCAGCATCACGGTATAGAGCGAGGCACGTTGAAGCTCCAATATGGGTGTTCGGCTGAGCGCGTCTGATCTCGTTCGAGCGCCCCGACCGAGCAAAGCACATATCGAACACCGCCAGGCCTCAGTGGGAGGGAACATTCTCGCATCGCCGGGAGAGCTTGGCGATGAACATGCTCTGCGCCGTTCTGCACGCCAGAGCCTGTCTTTCTCCGATCGACATTGCCGATGGATTGCCCGGTCCGAGGGTGGCGGTCATTTCTCGTTCCATGCCCTCGCCACCCGCGTCCGTCACGGCCTCTCATTGGGCTGATCTGACTGGGATCGGCTGACGCCTCGACCGCCTCAGCCGCAACGCCGGGTTCGGACTTTCTTCCCCTGGGCTTTGCCCATTCCTCGCGGGACGACCCTGACGGGTCCAAGAAAGTCCGCCCCCGGCGTCCTCCGCGTGCGCTGCGGGCCAAGGGCTGCGTCGGCGGATCGTCCCGGTCCTGACGATCGCCATCGAGACCGCGACGGGCGCGGGATCGAAAGCCAATAGGAGAAATGACATGGCCACCATCGGAACCTTCAAGAAGACCGGCAACGAATACGTCGGAGAAATCGTCACCCTCAACGTGCAGGCGCAGAACGTCCGCATCGTCCCCGAGGACAGCACCTCCGGCGAGAACGCCCCCTCCCACCGGGTCTTCGTCGGCCGCGCCGAGATCGGCGCCGCCTGGTCGAAGCGTTCGAACGAGGACCGCGACTATCTGAGCCTCAAGCTGGACGATCCGAGCTTCACCCAGCCGATCTACGCCAACCTCTTCGATGACACCGTCGTCGAAGGTGGCGAGGAAACCTTCAGCCTCATCTGGTCCCGGGCACGCCGCAAGAACGGTGAGTAAGGCGACAATCGCCCCGTCCGGGAAACCGGGCGGGGCTTTTCATCTAGCAGATTAGCAAATCACGATCGCAGGTAAGGTCAGCCTGAAATTGTTTCCATCACGCCTTTCGGTGCGAAGGAATGCCGCCTCTACTCAGTTTCGATATGCTGTGGCAGAGCCCGCTGTTCCTTACGCTCCCAGGTCTCAATAAGAAACAGCGCGATAGAGCTTGCCGAATTTAGTGCCAGGCGCGCAATCCGGGAGTCGATCCGTCGGAACCCTTTCTCGCGGCCATGTGCGTCGCCACCGTGTGTGCGCAGAGCTCCGACCCCCTTCGCAACAGACGTCAGCCCACCAAGAATCTGACGCACATCCTGCTCAACTTCAGAAGGAAGATCCGTACGGCCAGGAGACAACTCGAGCGGCTCTTGGACAGCCTTGAGCAGCCCGTCGATATCTTTCCTTGCGGGCAAAGGCTGGCCCAACTCCAACAGGATTGATCGGCAAACCGCCTCAATCAAAGAACAGGCCGCCGTAACAGCATCTTCGGGATCTTCCTGTAGAGAAGGAAGTGCACGGGCGATCTCGATTTGCACGGTATCAAAGTCAAGCGTCTCAACTTTGCTGATAAAAGGTTCGACTATGAAGCCTGTCGCCTCGCGCTTGGTGAGATGAGCTTTTCCGCCCACTAGCGTTACTGCTAGGCCGTCTGGCTCTAGTGCGCGGTTAATATGTTCACGGACGGCGGCGGCTTTGTCCGGCTCGGCCAGATACTCCCGGGGATCGCAGATTTTGAGGAGCAGCTGCTTGACACGCTCGTTGCCATCATCTTGGTACGCAACTCGCCGTAGCGCATCCGTCGTTGCTGGAACGCGCGAGCTCGACCCAATGCGCATATCAATGCCGCAGTCTAGAAAGAATTGCTCGATCTTCGGCCCAGACCGGTAAATACCAATCGGGGGCGTCGAGTCGTTGCCGCCCCCACCAGTGATAGTGTCAACGAGCGCCTTAATAACATACGGTGAGAAGGCGCCACTCATTAGTATCCTTTCTTACTTTTGTACCTCGACATTGGCACCGTAGCCGAAATTGGCGGAATTTGGGGAAGTCGTGCCTCTCTCTGCGTCCAGTGTGTTCAACTTATAGCACTCGATCAGGTCAGCGACCGGCAAGTCGGGCCTCATCGCGTTCGTTAAGCAGCGCCGCCGGTGCGATATCAAGCGCCTGCGCAACATGCCAAAGTGTAATGATCGTGACGTTCTGCTGACCGCGCTCCATGGCGCTGACATGAGCTCGATCCACACCCATTTTGACTGCGAGAGCGGCCTGGCTCATGTTCGCTTCGGTGCGGTAGTGCTTGAGATTACTCCCAAATGTATGACGGATATCCATCCGCCGACAAAGGCCTATCGCGTATTTTGATGCGACGCACTATAATACGCGCAGACGCCCGTGCTAGTGTCACCCGAAAGCAGGAAAACGACCGCTAAACTGTCGGATGCTTGCCAGCCAAGGTGACAATCAGGCACTAACCGTTAACGCATCATTGCGCACGGGGGGGGGCAGAAATGACAGGAACGGGTACTGAAGACTTTGCTGATAGACCTCCCGCGGGCAGTTCTGTCACAGAGTATGACCGCCAGCATCTCAAGCTTTATGCGCGCCTGCTCGATGCGGAGGCGGACGGGGCATCCCTATACGAGGTCGTTCGGATCCTGTTCGGGATCGACGCGAGTGATGAGCCTGAGCGCGCCCGACAATTGCATGACAGTCACCTTGGTCGCGCGCATTGGATGGCCGAGAACGGCTATCGAGACCTTCTCCACTCGCAAGCTAACTGACGAGATCCCGCGAGTGTGGTGATGCGGTCGGCGCATCGCCATATGTCTCTGGTCCCCCTACAAATTCCCCTTTAGCGCGAGAATACTCTTCGATGACCGGCGGCTATCACGCGCCGGGTCTTCGTTGGAGGTGCAGTCATGTCTCGGAACTGGCGCAGTGAAACCGACTACGATTACATCAAGGAACTCGATGCATCCGGTCTCGCCTGGGAATGTTTGAGGCGCAATCCGCGCTATTGCGCTGCCTTCCCAACCATGACCGACGCGGAGGCGGTCACTTGGGGGTTGCGATTTCCCGGTCGATCCTGAGCTTTCGGCGACAGATGCAAGGCTCTACTGGACGCCAGCAAGTGCGCCCGCCGTTACTGCTTTCGTCTCCACTATCCCCGATCAGCACATGGCGCCCATCCGGCTTGATCGCATCATCCTCGAAGCGCGGCGCGGGCAAAGGGCCCGACATTGGGCCTGTCTTAAGACCGGCTTGGTCATTGTCTCCGATGACTCTCTGATCTCCGACAAACCGTTCGGAGTGCTCCTCCCGCTCGGTTCCGATTGGTCGATCCGCGTCGACGCCGCGCAGCGGCTAAGAGCCGTCTGGCATGGCCGGAAGCCACGGTCCTGGTTCACAGATCAACGGCGGCATCGCATCGGGTACGCGTTGCGGACGACCGACGCGAAGCAGGGTGGAGCGCGCCTGCGCGACATCGCCGTCACGTATTTTGGGGCACGTCGCGTCGCCGCCGAACCGTGGAAGACGAGCGCCCTGAAAGCGCAGGTGGCGCGTCTTGCAGGTTACGGGCAGGTCCTCACCGGCGACGGGTATCGTCAGTTGTTGCGCGGAAAAACGGCCAGTCAACCGCCTAGGAGATAGCTCGCCACCTTGCCACAGCAGGCGCCCAGGCCTGCCCAATTTCAGACGCTTCTAAGAGGGTGACGATTTCCTCGCGAAACCTTCGTCATCCCTCTGAGGCGCTCTTCTCCGCTTCTCTGTCCATCAGCCGTCCCTCGCATCCCGCGACGGACCCGCGATGACCAGAGGAGCCCCCGATGCCCGATGCCAATGCCGGCCTGCCGCCGCGCTATCTCAGAACCCCCGAAGCCGCCCGCTTTCTCGGACTGTCGGGCAGAACGCTGGAGAAACACCGCACCTACGGAACAGGCCCGCGCTACTCCAAGATCGGCGGACGTGTCGTCTACGCGGTCGAAGATCTGCAAGCCTGGGTCAGTCGCGGAGAGAAGCGTTCAACCTCCGATGACACGGACGACACTGTCCTTCCCGCCAAGCGGCACGCGGCGATCTCGCCTGCCTATAGTGGCGAGAAGCGCTCATGAGCGGGCGGACGACCATCGAACTCACATGGATCAAAGGCCGTATCGAACGCTGGCTGAGCTTCGGTCGGATCGTTCAGGAGACGATCAAAAGTCGTTCGGTTCGCGTTGTCAGTGTCGATCCCGGCAGCGTCTTCGCCTTCGTTCGCTGGGCCGCGAACGACTACGGCACGGTCGAGAGCCGGGTCGACATCTTGCAAGCCGTTAGCCCCGACGAGCGCTACTCAACCGTGCCTTTCGTCACGCCCGGAGGCGCGTCTCTCCTGCGGCTTTCTGGCTGGCCGAAGGTCGAAGCGGTGCTGCTCACCATCGACCAGATCGAGGCCGAAGGCATCGCGCCGGAAGAGGTGTGCCCGGACCATTGGCGGCACGTCCACAACCGCCTCGGCTGCAATCTCGAGGTGCGTCCTTACACGCCGTTTCAGCATGACGCCTGGCTCAAAAGACAGGCGCTGACGGCATGAAACGCGGACGCACCTCACTCCTCATCGGAAGCGCCGGTATCGCCCTGATTGCATTCTCCGCGATCGTCCGCGCCAATCCGATCCTCGTCTGGAACGCCTCGGCCAGCGTGCCCATCGGTTTCTACGCAGTGCAACCGCTCGACACGTCGGATGTCGGCGATCTCGTCGTACTCGAACCGCCTTCGCCGCTCGGGGATTGGCTTCTGGAGCACGGTTATCTCGGCGCCGATGTCCCGCTCATCAAGCATATCGCCGCACTTCCCGGGCAGCGTGTCTGCCGTATCGGCGCCACCGTCAGCATCGACGGCGTGACAGTCGCGACCGCCAAGACACGCGACCGTTTCGACCGCCTGCTGCCCGTCTGGCAGGGCTGCCAGCTGCTCACCGACGATCAGATCTTCTTCCTCAATCCCGACACCGAGGCGAGCCTCGATGGCCGTTATTTCGGGCCGCTTCCGCGCGACACGATCGTCGGTCGCGCTGTGCCGATCTGGACGCGGGAAGGCTAACGCTATGGGCTTCCTTTTCCCTTCCGGTCGTCGCTTCATCGCCGCTTCCGCGATCCTGATCGCGATTTCCGGCTGCGCCGACCCGCCCGCCGCTGACGCACAGGACACGGTCTCACGCTCCACGGAGACCACCGCGCCAATGTCCGATGTCGACGCTCACATTGCCGAAGCTGCGCAACGCTTTCGCATCCCCGAGCGCTGGATACGCGCTGTCATGCAGGCCGAAAGTGCGGGCAATGCGCGCGCCGTCAGCAGCGCCGGTGCGATGGGCCTGATGCAGATCATGCCTCGTACCTGGGCCGAGCTTCGCGCAGCTCATGGCTTTGGGACCGACCCGTTCGACCGCCGCGAGAACATCCTCGCGGGTGCGGCCTATCTGCGCCAGATGTACGATCAGTTCGGCGCGCCAGGATTTCTCGCAGCCTATAATGCTGGCCCCGGACGGTATGCCGAGCACCTGCGGACCGGGCGCGTGTTGCCGCGTGAAACGCGCCGCTACGTTGCAGCGCTTTCTCAGGAACTCGGCTTTTCGGATTCAGCGCCGTTGCAGCCGGTGCGCACCGTTTCTGCCAACCGATGGCAAGCTGCCCCGCTTTTTGCGCCCCTCACAGCTTCGCGTGAAACGCAACGCAGAGCCGCCTCGGACCGCACACCAGTCGATGTTCAGATCTCAGATGACCCGACCCAGCCCGGTTCACAGGACCACCAACCGAACCCGCTTTTCGTCTCCAGAACCGGGGACTCAGACCGGTGACCGCAGCGATCTGGCTCCGCCCCGTTCCGTCGTGCTGCTTCGTATGGAATGCGGCAGACGGAGGATTGCAGCAGGAATCAACGACGGGAGGGCAAGATAAAAGGCCGCGCGCAGATTGCTGCTACGGCGTTGTTGTTGTTGGAGTTTTTGCGTGCTGCGCATTTGGTCGCAGTGCTGCACTCACAGCTAACCCTCTGATTATGAGCGCTTTTCACCGTGCCATATCTGATTTTGGGGAGGCACGAGGGTGAGCCAGCACGATAACGACATCCGCATCACACCGGGGCGTATCCGCGACAAGGGTCCGTCGGCCAGGCGCACGAAGAGCTTCGTCGGACAGGTCATGCGCGCCGCGAAGAAGGCGGGGCATACCGGCAACCATTTCAGAACGAGCGGCGGTCGTGCCGGACGGTCGACCTTCGGGCGCGGACGCTTCGTCAGAGTCTCACGCGGCCTCGCACGAACGCAGCGCCGGGTCGTCGTGAATGCGCGGATCGTCCGGCATCGCGGTCAGAAGTTCCGGTCCGCACCGCTCGCCAAGCATCTCGATTATCTGAAACGCGAGGGCGTCACCAAGGACGGCCGAGATGCAGGGATGTTCGACAAGGAGCACGACCAGGCCGACGATCGCGCCTTCGCCGCGAGCACCGAAGATGACCGTCATCATTTCCGCTTCATCGTCTCGCCGGAAGACGCCGAACAGATGGAGGATCTGCGCGCCTTCACTCGCGACCTCATGGCCCAGGCCGAGCGCGATCTCGGCACCGAACTCGATTGGGTCGCCGTCGATCATTGGAACACGGACAATCCGCATGTCCATGTCCTGGTCTGCGGCAAGGCCGATGACGGCAAAGACCTGGTTATCTCCCGGGACTACATCAGCCGCGGTCTGCGGGGCCGGGCCGAAGAGCTTGTGGAGCTGGAGCTCGGGCCGCGCAGCGAGAAGGAGATTGCGGCCGGTCTCGATGCAGAGATTGGCGCGGAGCGATGGACGAGGCTTGATCGGGCGCTGCGCGACTATGCGAAAGACGGTCTGGGCCTCGCCGATCTGCGTCCCGGCGCGCCAGACATCGGGGACAAAGAGCTACACCGCCGCATGATCGGCCGGGCTCAGACGCTGGAGCGCTTCGGCCTTGCAGAAATGCTCGCGCCGTCCGTCTGGCAGCTCAAGCCAGGCATGGAAGAGACGCTGCGCGAAATGGCCGTGCGCGGCGACATCATCAAAACGATGCACCGGGCGATGGGTGGTCAGGCCCGCGCACAAACCGACTTCGCCATCGAAGGACAGCCGGACACTCCCATCCTCGGCAAGCTGGTCGACCGAGGCCTGCACAATGAACTCTCCGGCGAAGCCTATGCGATCATCGATGGGGTCGATGGGCGTCTCCATCACCTACGCTTCCGCGATCTCGATCTCACCGGCGACACGCCTATCGACGGGATCGTCGAGACGCGGAGTTGGGCCGGGAATGATGGAGGATCGCGACGCCTGGCTTTGGTCGGGCGGTCGGACATCGCGCTCGAGAAACAAGTCGATGCCGATGGTGCGACCTGGGTCGATCGGCTGGCGCTCGCCAAGACCCGTGCGCCGATGGCGCAGAGCGGGTTCGGGGCCGAGGTCCGCGACGCATTGGAGAAACGCGCCGAGCATTTAGTAGGACAGAGTCTCGCGACGCGACAAGGGCAGCGGGTCACCTTCAACCGCGATCTACTCAAGACACTGCGCCAGCGCGATCTCGACAGAGCAGCGAGCAAGATCGCCGACAACACTGGCCTGCCATTCCGAACGTCCGGTGACGGCGAGACCGTTGCGGGGACCTATCGCCAACGCCTCGATCTCGCGTCGGGCCGCTTTGCCATGATCGACGACGGCATGGGGTTCGAGCTCGTGCCCTGGAAACCCCAGCTCGAGAAACATCTCGGCCAGACCGTCTCGGGCACCGTCACGGCCGGCGGCGGCATCGACTGGTCGCTCGGCCGCAAGCGCGGCCTGTCGATCTGACCCCGGAGAACCGTATGACCTCGAAGAAGCACGCATCACCGGCCACCGCCATCCTCTGGGGTCAGATCCTCATCGTCTCGACCGTCGCGCTGCTGTTCGTCTGGGCGGCGACGCAATGGGTCGCGTTCCGGCTCGGCTTTCAGTCCGAATTGGGTGACCCGATGACGACGATCCTCGGCCTGCCCATCTACGCGCCGTGGAATGTCTTCGTCTGGTGGTATTGGTACGACGCCTATGCGCCGCGCGTCTTCATGGAAGGCGCGATCGTCGCCGGTGCGGGCGGCATTGCTAGTGTCGCTGTCGCGATCTTTCTCTCCGTGCTGCGCGCCCGTGAAGCGAGCAATGTCACCACCTACGGCTCTGCCCGGTGGGGGACCGAGAAAGATATGCGCGAGGCGGGATTATTCGTCGACGACGGCGTGGTGCTCGGACGCTACCAGTCTCGCTATCTCCGCCACAACGGACCCGAGCATGTGCTCTGCTTCGCGCCAACGCGCTCGGGCAAGGGTGTCGGTCTGGTTGTGCCGTCACTGCTCACCTGGCCGGGCTCCGCCATCGTCCACGACATCAAGGGTGAGAATTGGCAGCTCACGGCGAAATACCGCTCCCGCTTCAGCCGGGTGCTGCTCTTCGATCCAACCGATCCGACCTCGGCGGCCTACAATCCGCTGCTCGAAGTGCGGCGCGGCGACAGTGAAGTGCGCGACGTCCAGAACGTCGCCGACATCCTGGTCGACCCCGAGGGTCTGCTCGAACGGCGGAACCATTGGGAGAAGACCAGCCATTCGCTTTTGGTCGGCGCGATCCTGCATGTCCTCTATGCCGAAGCGGACAAGACGCTCGCCGGCGTCGCGGCCTTCCTGTCCGATCCGAAGCGCCCGATCGAGTCGACCCTCGCCGCCATGATGCGCACGCCGCATCTCGGAGATCACCCGCATCCGGTAGTCGCGCAGGCCGCGCGCGAGCTTCTGAACAAGTCCGAGAACGAACGCTCCGGTGTGCTCTCGACGGCGATGAGTTTCCTCGGACTCTATCGCGATCCGGTCGTCGACAAGGTCACGCGTCGCTGCGACTGGCGGATCGACGATTTGGTGACCGGCCACAGACCGGTAACGCTCTATCTCGTGGTCCCGCCATCGGACATCTCGCGGACCAAGCCCCTGATCCGTCTTGTGCTCAATCAGATCGGTAGACGGCTGACCGAGGATCTGCACGCCATGCGCAGCCACCGCATGCTGCTGATGCTCGACGAGTTTCCGGCACTCGGGCGGCTCGACTTCTTCGAGAGCCAGCTGGCCTTCATGGCCGGCTATGGGATCAAGGCATTCCTGATCGCGCAATCGCTCAACCAGATCGAGAAGGCCTACGGGCAGAACAATGCGATCCTCGACAACTGCCACGTCCGTGTCGCCTTCGCGACAAATGACGAGCGCACAGCGAAGCGGGTGTCTGACGCCCTCGGTACCGCCACTGAGATGCGGGCGATGAAGAACTATGCCGGGCATCGGCTCTCCCCATGGCTCGGACATCTCATGGTCTCCCGGCAGGAGACTGCGCGACCGCTCCTCACGCCCGGCGAGATGATGCAGCTCCCGCCAACGGACGAGATCGTGCTGGTCTCCGGCGCGCCGCCGGTACGCGCAGAGAAAGCGCGCTACTACACCGATCCGCAATTCAAGGCACGGATCGCGCCGCCGCCGGATCGCAATGTGCAGGCTGGAGCGGCCGGCAGCATAACGGACGATTGGAGCGGTCGCGAGCCGATCGTTGCGCCCCCGCCCAAAAAACGGAAGGGGTCGAGCGAGGATGTCAACGGCGGCATTCGGCGACAGCCCGATCTCCCGGAACACGAAGACATCGCGCCTGAGCCAGCGCCAGCACGGAGCGAGTTTGCCGATCTGGATGACGAGCCGGAAGACGATGCACAGCGCGCAAAAGCCATGCGCGACCGGTTTGGCACCGTCGCGCGGCAAGCCTCGCTCGATCCCGATGACGGGATCGAGCTTTAGGAAATGGCCGTGAGGAAGGAGCGCTTGAACGTGTATTTCGACCCGGCTCTATCAGGCGAGTTGGAGGCGTTGGCCGCGCGGCGGAAGGTTTCGAAATCGCAAATCGTGGAAGCGGCGCTCGCCACTTTCCTGTCGCCAGACGGAGCGGATCAGCGCGAGGCTGCGATCGTCCGGCGTCTGGATCGGCTGACCCGGGCTGTGGAACGGTTGGAACGCGATCTATCCATCGGCAATGAGGCGATGGCCCTGTTCGTGAAGTTCTGGCTGACCACCACGCCGCCGCTGCCGGATGAGATGCGCGAGGCCGCACAGGCCTCGGGCAAGGAGCGTTATGACGGGTTCGTAGAAGCGCTCGGGCGGCGAATCGCAAAGGGGAAAACGCTCACCAAGGAAGTCTCGGAGGACATCCGCGAGCGAACATCCACCGTCTGACGCCATCGCGACTTCATGCGAAATGCGCTTGTCCCTGCCTCTCTACGCCACCGCACTACTACCCCGTCAAACCTGTTGCGACTGACCATTTAACGGTCTTCTTGATCGACCCCGTAACCAGATGCGGGGCCGCGAATGACCGTCCACACTCTTAAATCAGCAGCGATCGAGCGCGGTTCCCGCATGCTCCGCACAGCGCTCGGCGCCGATATCGCCGCCTGGCTCGACGAGGACGCCGTCGTCGAAGTGATGCTCAATCCATGCGGACGCCTCTGGGTCGACCGGCTCGGCGAGGGTCTCTGCGATACGGGCGCCACGCTTACCGCCGACGATGGCGAGCGGATCGTTCGCCTCGTCGCCCATCATGTGGGAGCCGAAGTCCATGCGGACGCGCCGCGAGTATCCGCCGAGCTACCCAGAACCGGCGAACGCTTCGAGGGATTGCTCCCTCCGGTCGTCGCCGCGCCCACGTTCGCGATCCGCAAGCCCGCCGTCGCCGTCTTCACGCTAGACGATTATGTCCGCGCCGGGATCATGGACTCCGCCGCAGCCGGTGCATTGCGCGAAGCCGTCGCATCCCGAGCCAATATCCTCGTCGCAGGCGGCACATCCACGGGCAAGACGACACTCACCAATGCGCTGCTGGCCGAAGTGGCCAAGACCTCCGATCGCGTCGTCTTGATCGAGGACACGCGCGAGCTCCAATGCACAACGCCGAATCTGGTCGCCCTGCGCACCAAGGACGGCGTCGCGACGCTGTCTGATCTCGTCCGCTCGTCTCTTCGCCTGCGCCCGGATCGCATCCCCATCGGTGAGGTGCGCGGGTCCGAAGCCCTCGATCTTCTCAAAGCCTGGGGAACCGGCCATCCGGGCGGGATCGGCACCATCCACGCGGGCTCGGCCATCGGCGCGCTGCGCCGCCTCGAACAGCTCATCCAGGAAGCCGTCGTCACCGTCCCGCGTGCGCTAATCGCGGAGACCATCGACGTGCTCGCCGTCCTGCAAGGACGCGGCAGCGATCGCCGCCTCGCGGACCTAGCGCGCGTCACGGGCCTCACCGACCAAGCCGACTACGCGCTCCAATCCCTTCTCCCCAACCCGAAAGGACCCGCCACATGACCACCCGACTCAATCTCCTCTATCCCCGCTGGCCCATCTATGTCAGCGCCGCCGCGATCGGTTTCCTCCTCGCCGCAGGACAAGCCGAGGCCGCGGGGTCGGGCATGCCCTGGGAAGCCCCACTTCAGGCGATCCTCGAATCCATCGAAGGCCCGGTCGCCAAGATCGTCGCGGTCATGATCATCATCATCACCGGTCTGACGCTCGCTTTCGGCGACACCTCGGGTGGCGCGCGTCGGCTCGTGCAGATCGTCTGCGGTCTGTCGATCGCGTTCGCCGCATCGAGCTTCTTCCTGTCCTTCTTCTCCTTCGGCGGCGGCGTCCTCGTATGAGCGATCCGACCGATATTCCCGGCTTCACCGCGCCCGTGCATCGCGCACTGACTGAGCCGATCCTCCTGGGCGGCGCACCGCGAACCATCGCGATCGCCAACGGCACCATAGCGGCAGCCGTGGGTCTGGGCCTCCGCCTCTGGCTCGTCGGGCTCGTTCTTTGGGCCATCGGCCACATGCTCGCGGTCTATGCTGCCAAGCATGACGCGCAGATCGCAGACGTCGCGCGCCGCCACCTCCGTTATCCGACCTGGATGGGGGTGTGACCCGATGATGCGCCTCGCCGAATACCGTTCCAAAGCCGCGCTGCTGTCGGATTTCCTGCCTTGGGCCGCGCTGATTGCTGACGGCGTCATCCTCAACAAGGATGGCAGCTTCCAGCGGACGGCAGCCTTCCGGGGACCGGACCTCGACTCCGCGACGCCATCGGAATTGGTCTCGACCGCGGCCCGCCTCAACAGCGCGCTTCGACGTCTGGGGTCGGGCTGGGCCGTGTTCGTCGAAGCACAGCGCATCCCGGCACGCGAGTATCCGCTCTCCGAGTTTCCTGATCCGGTCTCGGCGCTGGTCGATGCAGAGCGCCGCGCGCAATTCGAGGAAGCGTCATCCCACTATGAGAGCCGCTATTTCCTGACGCTGACTTGGATGCCGCCTGCGGACGACACAAGCCGCGCCAGCGGATGGCTGTTCGAGGATGCACCGAGCAAGGGTGCAAACCCGCGCGAGCATCTCGCCGCGTTTCGGTCCCGCAGCGATCGGCTGCTCGACCTCTTCGAAGGATTCATGCCGGAAGCCGCTTGGCTCACCGACGAGGACACCCTCTCTTACATGCATTCGACGATCTCGACGCGGCGGCAAGCCGTCCGCGTCCCCGAAACCCCGATGCATCTGGACGGATATCTCGCCGACGAGCCGTTGGTCGCCGGTCTAGCTCCGAAGCTCGGCAACGCGCATTTGCGCACGCTGTCCATCGTCGGGTTTCCGACCTCGACCTGGCCCGGCCTGCTCGACGAGCTCAACGCGCAGGCTTTCGAGTATCGCTGGGCAACGCGCGCCATCTGTCTCGACAAGACTGACGCGACCAAGCTCTTCACCCGCATCCGCCGCCAATGGTTCGCCAAGCGCAAATCGGTCGCCGCGATCCTCAAGGAGGTGATGACCAACGAATCCTCGACGCTTCTGGACTCGGACGCCGACAACAAAGCGCTCGATGCAGACGAAGCGCTACAAGAGCTGGGAAGCGATATCGTCGGCGCGGCCTATGTCACCGCAAGCATCACCGTCTGGGACGAAGACGAGCGCGCAGCGGACGCCAAGATCAAGCTCGCCGAGAAGGTCGTGCAGGGTCGCGACTTCACCTGCATCCCGGAGACGCTGAACGCCATCGAGGCCTGGCTCGGCTCGCTGCCCGGGCATCTCTACGCCAATGTCCGCCAACCGCCGATCTCGACGCTCAATCTCGCCCATATGATCCCGATATCGGCGGTCTGGGCCGGGCCGCAGCGGAACGACCATCTGGACGGCCCGCCGCTCTTCTATGCCGAGACGCAAGGGGCGACACCGTTTCGCTTCTCGACCCATGTCGGCGATGTCGGCCACACGCTCATGGTCGGTCCGACCGGCGCGGGCAAATCCGTGCTGCTCTCGCTCATGGCGCTGCAATTCCGGCGCTATGCGGACGCCCAGATCTTCGCGTTCGATTTCGGCGGTTCGATCCGCTGCGCGACGATGGCCTGCGGCGGCGATTGGGAGGATCTCGGCCTCGCGCTGTCCGACGAAGACGACGCGGTCCAGCTGCAACCGCTCGCGCGGATCGACGACGCGGCCGAACGCAGTTGGGCGCAGGACTGGCTCGCCGGGCTTTTGGCCCGCGAAGGCGTCACCATCGACCCGGTGGCGCGGGATCATCTCTGGTCGGCGTTGACCTCGCTCGCATCGGCCCCGGTCGAGGAGCGCACGCTGACCGGCCTCTCGGTGCTCCTGCAATCGAACGATCTGAAGCGCGCGCTGGCGCCATTCTGCCTTGGCGGTCCGTTCGGTCGCTTGCTCGACGCCGAGAGCGAGGCGCTCGGGACGGCCGACTTCCAGGCCTTCGAAACCGAGGGCCTGATCGGCTCCGCCGCTGCGCCTGCCGTTCTCGCCTATCTCTTCCACCAGATTGAGGCCCGGCTCGATGGACGGCCGAGCCTCATCATCGTCGACGAGGGCTGGCTCGCGCTCGACGACGCGACCTTCGGCGCGCAGCTGCGCGAATGGTTGAAGACACTCCGCAAGAAGAACGCCTCCGTCGTCTTCGCCACCCAATCGCTCGCCGATATCGACGGCTCCGACATCGCTCCTGCCATCATCGAGAGCTGCCCGACCCGCATCTTCCTGCCCAACGAGCGCGCCTTCGAGCCGCAGATCGCCGCAACCTATCGCAGCTTCGGGCTCAACGACCGTCAGATCGAGATCATCGCGAGGGCGACGCCCAAGCGTGACTATTACTGCCAGTCGCGCCCCGGCAATCGGCTCTTCGCGCTCGGTCTGGGCGAGATCGCGCTCGCCTTCACGGCGGCTTCCTCCAAAGCCGACCACGCCGCCATCGACGCGATCTTCGAAGAGCACGGGCGAGACGGCTTCGCCGCCGCCTGGCTCGCCCGGCGCGATCTCGGCTGGGCCGCCGAACTGCTCGGTCCCTCCGATGCCGTGATCAAGGCCACCCCATTCCCCACCCCAGAAGCCAACAACCACAAGGAGAAGACTGATGTTCAAGACCAAGACACGTAAACTGGCAGGGCGCGCCGCCGCAGCCCTGTTACTGTCGAGCGCGGTCGCGATGGCCCCAGCCACGGCACCGCCCGCCCACGCATTCTTCGGCGGCGGGTTCGGCGGGATCGTCTACGACCCGACCAACCACGCCGAGAACCTGCTAACCGCCGCGCGCACACTGGAGCAGATCAACAACCAGATCGCGCAGCTCCAGAACGAAGCGCAGATGCTGGTCAATCAGGCCCGCAATCTCGCAAGCCTGCCGTATTCCTCGCTCTCGCAACTGCAATCTTCCGTGCAACAGACCCAGCAACTTTTGGGTCAGGCGCAGCGCATCGCCCATGATGTGGCGACGATCGACGAGGCCTTCGCGCAGGATTACGGCGCGGCCGCCGCGCGGGGTGATTTCGACGACATGATCGCGGGCGCACAGGACCGCTGGCGGACCTCGGTCGCCGGGTTCGAGGACGCACTCAAGGTCCAAGCCGGTGTCGTCGAGAACATCGAGACCGCCCGCGCCGAGATGCAGACGCTTGTCGGCCGCAGCCAGGCCGCGATGGGGGCATTGCAAGCGACCCAGGCCGGCAATCAGCTGCTCGCGCTGCAGAGCCAGCAGATCTCCGATCTGACCGCCGCGATCGCCGCGCAGAACCGCGCGCAATCGCTCGAAGCGGCGCGCGTCGCGACGGCCGAAGCGCAAGCGCGCGAGAACCTCGACCGCTTTCTCGACTACGGCTCCGGTTACGAGCCGACCACAGTGCGGATGTTCCGGTAGGCCGCAATGAAACTGACCGCCGAGACCACGCTGAAAGCCAGCGCCATCGCCTTGGGCGCCGTTGCCGCGCTCATGGCGGCGATGGAACTCCAGCGCGCCCTTGAAGAGGAGCGTGCGGCCGAACCGGCGGCGGTGGTTTCGGACGATCCGTTGCGCGAAACTTTGCAGCGCTGCCGCACGCTCACCTCGGAAGCGCTGGAAGCCGACACCGAGTGTCAGGCCGCCTGGGAGGAGAACCGCCGCCGCTTCTTCGGCACATCCGCCAACGATCCGGAAACGGACTAGGCCATGGACGGCGTCGGCGTCATCGATCGGTTCCTTGAGGTTTTCACGACCTATATCGACAGCGGGTTCGGCCTGCTCGGCGGGGACGTCGCCTTCCTCGCGACCACGCTCATCGTCATCGATGTCACGCTTGCCGCTCTTTTCTGGGCCTGGGGCGCGGATGACGACATCATCGGGCGGCTCGTGAAGAAAACGCTCTTCGTGGGCGTGTTCGCCTACATCATCAGCAACTGGAACACGCTCGCACGCATCGTCTTCGAGAGCTTCGCAGGGCTGGGCCTCGTCGCCACCGGCGGCGCGATCGGCGCGGGCGAACTTCTGCAGCCCGGACGCATTGCCGCCGTCGGGCTCGAAGCCGGGCAACCGATCCTCGGATCCATCGCCGACCTGATGGGCTTTGTCTCCTTCTTCGAGAACTTTATCCAGATCTCGATCCTGCTCTTCGCCTGGATCGTGGTTCTGCTCTCTTTCTTCATCCTCGCCATCCAACTCTTCGTCACCCTGATCGAGTTCAAGCTGGCGACGCTCGCGGGCTTCATCCTCGTGCCTTTCGGGCTCTTCAACAAGACGGCCTTCATGGCCGAACGCGTTCTTGGTCTCGTCGTCTCCTCGGGCGTCAAGGTACTCGTGCTCGCCGTCATCGTCGGCATCGGCTCGACCATCTTCGGCGAATTCACCGCCGGGTTCACTGGAGAGCCGACCATCGAGGATGCGATGGCCGTCGTCCTCGCAGCCCTGTCGCTCCTCGCCCTCGGCATCTTCGGCCCCGGCATCGCCAACGGTATCGTGTCGGGCGGGCCGCAGCTCGGCGCAGGCGCGGCGGTGGGTGCGGGCCTCGCGGCAGGCGGCGTGGTCGCGGGCGGTCTCGCGGGCGCGAAGAGGGCCGGGACCGCTGGTGGCGCGGCCCTGCGCGGTGGCTCGGCTGTCGCAGGTGGTGCTTCGACAGCTTTTCAGATCGGCGCGGCGTCCGGAACGAGCAAGGCCGGGAAAGCTGCGAGCGGTATGGCCGCGGTCAGTCAGGCCGGGATCTCGGCTGCCGTCAGCCCGCTCAAGCGCGCCGTTGGCGACAGCTACCGCTCAGGTTCACGCGCAGCTTTCGAAGCCACTGGCGGCAAGTTCAGCAATTCCCCGTCTTCCATGCCGACCCCAGCCAATGACGGACCGCCGGCCTGGGCGCGCCGGATGAAACGCCAGCAGAGCTTGCAACACGGCACCGCCGTCGCCGCTCACGCCATCCGCTCCGGCGATGGCGGCGGCGCGGGCACGGCCATCAGCCTTTCGGAGAGATCATGAGATTCAAGCGACCCAGCGTGCGATACGCCAAGACCCCGGAACCGGTGACCCCCTACCAGAAGGCCGCGCAGGTCTGGGACGAGCGCATGGGCTCGGCTCGCGTCCAGGCGCGAAACTGGCGCCTCATGGCCATCGGGTGCCTCGCCACGACCGCGACCTTCGGTCTTGCTCTGGTCTGGCAGTCCACCCAGGGCACCATCGTTCCCTACGTGGTCGAGGTCGACCGGCTCGGCGCCGCCCAGGCCGTCGCCCCCGCGACCGCCAATTACCGCCCGACCGATCCGCAGATCGCCTTCCACCTCGCGCGCTTCATCGAGAACGTCCGACAGGTTCCCGCCGATCCGATTGTGCTCCGGCAGAACTGGCTCAGGGCTTACGATTTCACAACGGATCGCGGCTCCGTCGCGCTCAATGATTTCGCCCGCGAGAACGACCCCTTCGCCCGCGTTGGTGAGGTGCAGGTCACCGCCGAGATCTCGAGCGTCATCCGCGCGTCGGATTCCAGCTTCCGCGTCGCCTGGACGGAACGCCGCTATGTGAACGGCCAGCTCTCAGGCACCGAACGCTGGACCGGCATCCTCAGCGTCGTCATCCAGCCGCCCCGCGATGCCGACCGCCTCCGCAAGAATCCCCTCGGCGTCTTCGTCCACGCCATCAACTGGTCACGGGAGAACGCCCAATGAGACACCGAGTGTCAGCCAAACTTTCGATCACAACACTTCTCGCCGGCACGATGCTAGCCGGGTGCGCCACATTCAAACCGCCCGAGATCAGCTACGACGATCCGGTCGCCGCAACGCTGGTCGCGGAACCGGCGCTGCCTGTTCGGATCGTTGAGACACCGGAGCCTCTACCGCTGCCAGGCCAGCTCATGCGGATCGATGCTGATGATCGTCCGGCAGAAGCGGAGGAACCGACCGAGCGGGTGACCAACGCCAACGCCGCTGCCCGGATCGAACCAGTCCGAGATGGCTTCATCAACGCCGTCCAGCTCTATCCCTACAGCTCCGGCGCGCTCTATCAGCTCTACACCTCTCCCGGCCAGGTCACGGACATCGCGCTACAGGCGGGTGAGAGCCTCGTCGGGTCCGGCCCAATCGCGGCGGGTGACACCGCGCGCTGGATCATCGGCGATACAGAAAGCGGGTCCGGCGATAACCG
>NZ_CXSU01000012.1:936476-999154 GCF_001403795.1 Jannaschia donghaensis
AAACCAACCCGGCCTGATCTTGTGACCAACCTCGTCATCAACACAGACCGGCGCACCTATCATCTCGAACTGCGCGCGACGCCGCAGGCCTATATGGCCTCGGTCTCTTGGCAGTACCCCGAAGACGAGTTGATTGCGCTGCGTCGCGAAAACGATCGCGCGGAGGCGAGCCTTCCGATCGGGCGCAATGTCGATCTCGACGATCTCAACTTCCGCTACCGGATCACCGGTGACCGCGCGCCCTGGCGACCGCGCCGCGCCTTCGATGACGGGCGGCAGGTCTTCATCGAGTTTCCGCGCGGGATCGGCCAGGGCGAGATGCCGCCGCTCTTCGTGATCGGACCGGAAGGGGACGGCCAGCTCGTCAATTACCGCATTCGGCGCAATTACATGATCGTCGACCGGCTCTTCGCCGCCGCCGAGCTGCGTCTTGGAGACCGCCAGCGGGTCGTCCGGATCGTGCGGACTGATGGGGTCCGGCGCAGCGAGCGAAGTGAGGAGCGCGTGGTTTCCGCGTGGCGGCCCGATGAGGACCGTTGAGCCATGACCGGGACCGAAAATCAGCAAACGGACGAACCCGCCGACAGTGTGTCTCGCACCGAACAGGACATCGCGAAAGAACTGCGCCTGCGACCCGATCCGCCTCGCGTCATGCGGCTTTCGCGCAAGGCCATTACGGTCCTGACCGTCGCAGGTGGGCTCGGCATCGGCGCGATCCTGATCGTCGCCTTGCAAGGTTCCGATCCGGGCGATGGGCCGTCAGAACTCTTCTCAACGGACCGGGTCCAGGAGGCCGAGGGTCTTTTGGGTCTGCCACGCGACTATGCGTCGGTCCCGCAGCTTGGGCCACCACTTCCGGGAGAACTGGGACGCCCGGTTCTGTCGGCGCAGCGTCGCGGTGAGCCAGTGCCCGTCGTGCCCGCGACCGGCCCCGCCGTCGATCCGGAAGTACAACTGCGCTTGCAGGAGGCGGAAGCCGCGCGGCTCGCAACGCTCTTTGCCGACGCGAGATCGAGTGGCGTGGGTGCTGCGCGCCCACAGGCAGTATCCGGAACATCTCCGGCGCCTGCGCTGCAAGGTCTGTTTCCGGCATCTGCCGGCCAGGCACGGCAACCGGACACGACGGAGCGACAGGAAGCCTTCTTGGATCGCGAGGTTGACCGAAGGACCACTGCGGCGGACCGGCTCCAATCGCTGCCGAGCCCTTACGTCCTGCAGGCCGGATCGGTCATCGAGGCAGCGCTCCTGACCGGTCTACGCTCCGATCTTCCCGGGCAGATCACGGCGCAGGTCACCGCGAATGTCTATGACAGCCCAACCGGTCAGTTCCTGTTGATCCCGCAAGGCGCGCGCCTCGTCGGTGAATATGATAGCCGCGTCGAAACCGGTCAGCGGCGCGTCCTCTTGGCGTGGACCCGATTGATCCTACCCGATGGACGCTCCGTCGTGCTCGAACGCCAGCTCGGCACCGATCAGGCGGGATATGCCGGGCTCGAAGACGGTGTCGATAATCACTGGGGCCAGTTGTTCCGTGCCGCCGGTCTCGCCACGATTCTCAATATCGGCCTCGAAACCGGCGAGGATGGCGGCGACGAGATCGCCGAAGCGATCCGAGACGGCACGCAAGACACGATCGGGCGCGCAGGCGAAGCCATCGTCCAGCGTCAGCTTAACATTCCGCCGACGCTGACGATCCGGCCAGGATTTCCAGTGCGGGTGATGGTCACGCGCGATTTGATCCTCGAACCGCAAGGAGATGACCAATGAGCAAGTTAAAGCTCGGCAACATCAGGGATGACAAGCCAGTCAAGCTCACTGTGGATCTGCCAGCGCAGGTGCATCGGGATCTCGCGGCTTATGCGGAGATCCTTGGACAGGAGAACGGGCAGAAGCTTGAACCTGCAAAGCTGATCGCACCTATGCTGGAGCGCTTCATGAAGACCGATCGAGGCTTCGCAAAGCTCAGGAAAGAACGCCGTTTCGCTTCGCCTCAATCCGCGCCAGAGAGATAAACCGACGGAGCGCTGGATTATCGTTTTCAGGACGCCAAGTCAGTGAAAAGGGAACTCGGTCATTCCCGTCGCCGATGGGTACGAGGGTTACATTGGGATATTTTGCGCCGGCTGCGTGATCGTCAACCACAGTTATGCCAAATCCAAGACCGACAAGATTCATAATTCCATCGCGACACAGATGATGTTGTGTGATCGACACGCCGCGACCGAAACCGGTGACTTGACGAACAATATAGTCACGAACGTCCGGGCCGGACTCGCGAGCGCTAATCAGGAACTCCTCCTCAGACACGTCTTGCCATTTCAATCGGTCATTGCTCGCCAAAGGCCCGTCGCTAGCAACCGCGAGATACACGGGCGCATATACCAAGACTAGGCTGTCGCCATTCTCTTTCCAGTTCTCACCAATGGTGATCACGACGTCTAGCGTCCGGTGTCCAAGCATGGTCATCATCTGGCGACGCTCGCATTCGAGAAAGTTCAAACGCACGGATGGATGACGTTCAACGAACGCCTTGATCAAGGCACGTTGAGGGCCATTGGAAAACGAAGACATCGTCCCTATTCGAAGTTCTCCTAGATCGGCGATAGCGCTGGATCGTGCCCGTGCGACCGCCGCATTCAAGTTCTCATAAACAGCGCTAGCACAGGCAATAAATTCCGCCCCAGCGACCGTCATGCGCGCTCCCGTGGGTCGGCGTCCAAATAGCGATACACCAAGTAACTCTTCGAGTTTCTGAATGCGCCGAGATACTGCTGACTGGCCAACATTGAGACGATCGCCAGCCTTGCGAAAACTGCAAGTCTCGGCGACCGTCAATAGGATCTCCAAATCGCGGACATCGATCTTCCGTGAGATATCTGTTGTTGGCGCTTTCATGGGAGATGCACGCTGATGAGGCCATACTGGGCGCAAGTTGGCGAACCCCTAGGATCTGTAGGTGTCAGACTCCTCCGAGATCACTGACCAGGAGGTGAGAAAAAGCCTCGGAGCAGGGTGATCTGACCATCTTCATTGAAGGTGAAATGGTTGATCCCCTCGAAAGTAATCTCCACGCCGTCGGGCGTCGTGCCGCGACCTTGCCATTTGGCGACGGCCTCATTTCCAACGACATGGACAAAGCTCTCGTAGAGACCAATCTCTTGGAAGGCGCTGACGAAGCCCTCGCCTTGCGCAAGGATTTCCTCGGGTGTGGTCTTCACCGGGACGCCGACTGGGTCGTCTAGAACCGCATTGGGTGCGAAGGCGGATGCCCATTGGCCAGCGTCCATGCTGCGGGTTCCCTCAAAGTAATCCTCAACCCAGCCATGGACCGTGGCGGCATCATAGGTGCTGCCTTCCGGAGAAATCTGTGTCTGTATGACCTCTTGGGCCTGAACGGCAGTTGCCATGGTGGCGATGGCTGCGGCTAAAATTGTCTTGCGCAAAATGATATGTCCTTTCTGTTTGCGATTGTGGGAAGTATTCAGTGGTTGTCAGCGAGGATCAGTTGACCACCGCCGGTATCGAAGCCGTTGATGGATGTGACGCGCAGGGTTCCCGTCGCGCCTTCGAAGCGACCGGTTCCGCCTACGAACGAGCCTTCGACGACGAAGCGCGTGCTGCTGCCCTCGAACTCAAGCTCTGTTGCGTCATAGGATAGGTACAACCACCCGGTTCCAGGTGCGCTGCCGTCGATCTCATGCATGTGAAACCGCATAATGCCGCTCAGGTTTGGACCGCTGGGTGTCAAGCGGAACAAGGTAGCTGCATCCAAATGAGCGTTGCCGCTTGGTCCCTCTTCGTCCTCAAAACGAAACTGCCAAGCGCCTGTTAGATGTCCCGCACGGGCGATCACGGACTGCTCTAAATCCATGATGTCATGCGTTTCTCCGAAGGCGTAGCCGCCTGATATTTCGAATTTCATCTCAGTTTCCTGTGCTGTGGCGGCGCTTGTCATAAGCGCCGTGGCTACAAGTGCTGTCGCAAGTCTCTTCATACGCACCTCTTTTTCGCAACGCTGCGTCTCGTATATAGGTGTCTCGCATGCCTTGTCAATACGCAACGTTGCGTTTATTAAATTGCGAAAGGAGAACGTCATGACCGACCAGACATCGAGCGCCAGAGGGCGGCCACGTGACACCAAGAGCCACACCGCCGTGTTAGACGCGGCGTTCCGAGTGCTTCAGCGAGAGGGATATGCGGCCGCTACGATAGAACGAATCGCCGCGGAAGCCGGGGTTGCTAAGCAGACCATTTATCGATGGTGGAAAGGTAAGGCGCCGCTGTTCATGGAGGTTCTTGCCCACAAAGCAGGTCAAGCGGTCGGCTTGCCGGATACGGGGACATTCGATGGAGACGTAGCGGCGCTATTGGGCGGCACTTTTTCCGCAGTATCTACAACCTTGAGGCCGCTTATGCGCGCTCTTGCCGTCGAGCTCTTACAAGACGAAGACTTTGCAGAGTCGATGCGTGAGGTCTTTGTGGAGCGTCGACGAGCAAACGTGAGATCTTTAATTCAGAAAGCTATCGGACGGGGTGAATTACCTATCGAAACAGATGTCGAACTAGTCTGTGACCTGTTATTCGGGCCAATGTGGTATCGGCTGATGTTTGACCATGCTCCTTTGGACAGAAGAGCAGCCGACGACCTGGCGAAAGTTGCGTTGCTAGCGGCTCAGAAACAGCATCTCCCCTAAGGAAACGTTCAGAGCGACGATGGCCTGTCGCCCACATCTTTGGGAAGGCATCGACACCTTGGTTGGGCGCGCAGCGCTTGCAGGCGCACCAAGCGTTCAATCGCAGCAAGATGCAATCGACGCCTTCGGACGCACGTCGTGCCAAACCCGATGCGCGCCGTAGGGTGGATCCGACTGATCGCGCCTCCTGGCATGACACTACCCTGCCAAATAGACTGCTTGCGTGACAAACCGCCCATCATTTTGAAAGCACTGAGATATTTCATCGCGACCGATGCGCAGCGCTTACGTCAGACTTTCGAATGACCACTGGTCGATTTCGATTTTTAGCACTATATAACTGATTTTATTGAATTAAATGGCGCACCCGAGAGGATTCGAACCTCTGGCCTCCGCCTTCGGAGGGCGGCGCTCTATCCAGCTGAGCTACGGGTGCATACCGTTCGCGAGATGCTTACGTCATGCTTACGCGAGATTTTCGACTTCTTGAAGAGCGAACCCGATATCCGCCCAAGCCGTTGTTTAGTCACTTCTTTCTTCCAGCACCTTTCGACATCGCCAGACTTGACATCCGCCTTCGGAGGGCAGCGCTCTATCCAGCTGAGCTATGGTTGCCTGCGGCTCGCAGATAGCTGCGAACCCGCAGCGCCGCAAGTCACTTCGGCATCTGCGCCAAGACGGATTTTGCGGCGCGCAGCCCCGGTGCTTCCCCCCCACGGCCCAACCGCTCCATGGTGCGCCCCAAGGCTTCGGCTTGCCGCTCGCGTTCGGACGGCACGGTCAACAGACGGGCAAAGGCGGTGCCGACCGGGCCGGGCCTGCAATCGGGACCAAGGAACTCCGGCACGACTTTCGCTTCGGCCACCAGATTGACCAGTGTCACGGTGTCGATCTTCATCATGCGGCTGATAATCTGCCAGCTTAGCCAGGACATGTCATAGGCGATGACCATAGGCGTGCCGCTGGCTGCCAGTTCCAGACTGACGGTGCCCGACGCGGCCAGCGCCGCCGTCGCCGCCCCAAAGGCGCATCGTTTCTCGGATGCATCCACCAACACCACCGGGTCGCCCGGCCAGCTTCGCACCATGTCGCGCACGGCATCGGCCAGATGCGGGACGGTCGGCACGACCACGCGGGCGTCGCGCGGAATACGGGCCAAGGCCTCGCCGAACATGGGCCCGAGGCGGGAAATCTCGCCCTGCCGCGATCCGGGAAGAACCAGCGCGATCTTGTCGCCGTGCTGCGTTTTGAACGCGGCGATCTCCGCAGCGGTCGCCTGCGGCTCTGCCACCACCGGGTGACCGACAAAATCGCAGGTCATTCCGGCGGCTTTCATATATGGCGGCTCGAACGGCAGCAGCGCCAAAACATGATCCACGCTGCGCGCCATTTTGGACGCGCGCCCTTCCCGCCAGGCCCAGACCGAGGGTGCCACGTAATGCACGACCTTCAACGTCGGATTTTCCGCCTTCGCCCGCGATGCGACGCGCAGACAGAAATCCGGGCTGTCGATCGTCACCAGGATGTCCGGCCCGGTCTGTGCGATGGCCGCGACCGCCTGATCGCGCCGTCGCAGAAGGTCGGGCAAGCGTGGCAGGACTTCCGTCAGTCCCATGACCGACAGGATTTCCATTTCGAACAAGCTGTCGAGGCCTTCAGCAATCATCTCCGCCCCGCCGATCCCGTCGATTGCGATGCCCGGCTCCAACTCTTGCAAGCCACGCATCAAGGCTGCGCCCAGACGGTCGCCCGACGGCTCCCCTGCGATGACGAAGATGCGGGTCATGCCGGCAGCGCGGTCAGGAACAGACCCGTTTTCTCCAACCGGGTGCGAACGACGTCAGGTTGCAGGACAAGAACCGCGTCCTGTACGACCGTGATGCCGTTCAATCCTACGGCCGCCGCCTGATCGACAGTCTCCGGTCCGATGGTTGCCATGTCGATCCGGCGGTCTTGTCCCGCCTTCGCCGCCTTGAAGAATACGCCGCCATCGGGTTTCGCATCGAAGTGGGTCAGACTGGCCAGCATCCACTGCGTTCCGGGCATTGCCTCAATCGCAAGGACCTGTCCGCGCGCCACGACACATCCCTGCCCCACGTCCATATTGGACAGCGCGGCGTGGACCATCTTGGCCCGTTCGATGTCGGCATAATCCCGGTCGGACGGCGCGCCGACTGTCGGCACCCGAAGCAGCGACGGTGCCACATCCTGCGCGGCGACGACATTCAGCCCCGCCTCCTCGAACAGCGACAGGACCAGGCGTAGGGCCGCGTCATCGCCAGCCTGCAACGCCTGCATCATCCGGGGCACCAGCGGCAGTGTCGCCGCGTCTATGGCGGTCGGGTCCAATTTGGGTCGGCCGATCGCGCCGGCGAAGCAGACATCGGTGATGCCCTGCGCCGTCAGCCCGGCGATAAAACTGCCCAGGTGTTCGACGCGAAACGGCTCCGACGTCTTATCGTCAGGCTCGAACCCCTTGAGGTGGAACGCTTTCCAATGTCGATCACCAATCTCCGAGACAACCGCTTGCGGTAATGCCCCCTGCCCGGCGATCAACGCCAAGGTCACTTGGGCACCAGGAAACTGCGATCGGATGCGCCGGTGATGAAGGTGACCATGCGATGCACATAATCGCTTTCGGTCTCATCCCCCAACCGCTTGGCCCGTTCCAGAAACGTGCCCTCGCCTTGCTTGAGCGTCAGGAGTGCGACGCGAAGCGCCTGAATATCCGATCGCGCCACGCCCTTGCGCTTGAGCCCGACGAGGTTGAGCCCGTCCAGCTCCGCCCTCGGCCCGGCGACCAGACCATAGGGGACCACATCGTTCGTCACCATCGACAGCGCGCCGATGATCGCGCCCTGCCCGATCCGCACCCATTGGTGAATGCCCGACAGGCCGCCGACGATCACGTCATCCTCGATCTGGCAATGGCCCGCGACGGCCGACTGGTTAACCACGATCACGCGGTTCCCGATGCGGCAATCATGCGCGATATGGCAGCCAGCCATGAACAACCCGTCGTCGCCGACGATCGTCTCGCCACCGCCTTGCGCGGTGCCCGTGTTCATCGTGACATGTTCGCGAATGCGATTGCGCGCGCCGATGGTCAATGACGTGTCCTCACCGCCGAACTTGAGATCCTGCGGCACCTCCCCGATGGAGGAAAACGGGAAAATCACCGTATCTTCGCCCACGCGGGTCCGACCGGTCAGCACGACATGGCTGCGAACGTCGACACCGGCGGCAAGGACGACATTTGGCCCGATCAGGGAAAAAGCACCGACCTTGGCACCCGGTCCAACGACGGCCCCGTCCTCCACCACGGCGGCAGGATGGATCGACGCGGTCGGATCGACGCTCATGCGTCGTCCTTCGACAAGTCCATCATTGCTGTGAAATCGGCTTCGGCGGCAACGTCCCCGCCGACGGTCGCGACGCCGTGAAACTTCCAGACTTTGGCACCGGGCTTGCCGCGCGTGACGTCGACCTTCAGCTCCAGAACGTCGCCGGGAACCACCTTTCGCCGGAACTTCGCGTTGTCGATGGCCATGAAATAGACGAGGAAATTCTTGTCGGCCAGATTGTTGGACACGCCCACCATGACCGCAGCCGTCTGGGCCATCGCCTCGACGATGGTGACGCCCGGCATGATCGGCGCGCCGGGAAAGTGACCCTGAAAATGCGGCTCGTTGAAGGTGACGTTCTTGATCCCGACGGCCGATACATTCGCCGCGATATCGCGAACCTTGTCGACCAGCAGGAACGGATAGCGGTGCGGAATGATCCGCTGGATCATGTGGATGTCGGCTTCGGTGGTCATGGCATTTCCTATCGTGTGCCCCGACTTAGCGTGCAGGCGCGGTGTGGGGCAAGCGCGGCTAGTCTTCGTCGGACCGTGTCCCGGATGATGGCGGGTCGGGTCGCGGCGCGGGCGGGCCCTGAAGCAGGCTGCCCCCGTCACCCAGAACCGCGTCGATCCGTTCCAGCGCCAAGTTCGTGATATCCACCTGATCGGCCGAGGCGATGACGATCCGACGGTCCAGAATGACCAGCGCCCCGGTGTCCCGGGCCAGTTGCACCAGCACCGGATTCGCCTGCTCCAGGAATATCTGCTGGGCGCGTTCGGTCTGTTGACTAATTGCGCGGGCTTTGGCGTCTTGCGTTTGCCGAATGCTGGTGACGCGATTGTCAAATTCCGCAGCCAGAACTCGGAAGTCCGCCATATCCATTGCATCGCGCCGTTCGGTCAGTGCCCGCTCCTCCGCCTCTAGATCGGCCTCGATCTGACGGTTTTCGGCGGCCAGGTCGGCGGATGCGGCCTCGATGTCGCGGGCGATCCGTTGTCCGAAAAGACTTCCCGTAAACAGAAGATCACGGTCCAGAACGACGACGGCAGACGTTGGAATTCCGACCGAAGGTTCGACAGGGGTCTGTTGTGCCATGGCGGGCGACGCCGCCAGGCAGGCGGCCAGGGCCACCAGGCGCATCCCCATCAGAAGCGCGTCTGGATCGTCAGGTCGAAATTCTGCTCGACATCGAAATCGCGCTTGTTGATCGGACGCGTGAAGTTGAAGCGCAGCGGGCCGATCGCAGTTTCCCACAAGAACCCGACGCCGACGGCAGAGTTGAGATAGAAATCATCGTCCACATTCGCATCCGCGCCGCCAACGCCCAATGTCGTCGATGTATCATCCAGGCCCCAGACGGAGCCGACGTCGAGGAAGGTCGCGGCGGTGATGCCGTATTCTTCGGGGATGAACCCCAGCGGGAACTGCGCCTCAAACCGCGCGGCCACGAAATAATTGCCGCCCAACGACGCATCGTCGAAGTTCAGGTCGCGCGGCCCGATGCCGCCCGCCTCGAACCCGCGGATGATGTTAGGGCGATTGAAGAACCGGTTCGACTGACGGGACGCATCATCGTTGAGTGTGTTGATGACGCCGCCTTCAAACGTCGCGTTCAGCGTAATCTCATCGTTGCGCACGGTCCGCTGCGCCGCGGCAAGGAAGGTGGTCTTGATGAATTCTTCGTCCCCGCCGACACCCGCAAACTGCTGACCGAAGCGCAGGCGCACGCCCCGCGTCGGGTCCAACCCGACCCCGATCGTGTTGTAATTGTACGTGTACCCGACGAACGACGTGATCGACTTGCCTTCGTCCGCAAGCAGAATCGGCGACAATTCGACATCGTCGCGCGCCTCCAGCTTGTCCTGACTGATACCGTAGAACAGCCCCAGACGGCTGTATTCGCCCGCCGGAAATTCAATCCCGGTCTGGAAGCCGACGCTTTGCGTGTTGAACGTAAACGTGTCTTCGGAACTTTCGCTCGCAAAGACCGAGAACGACAGCGCCAGGTCGCGGTTCAGGAAATAGGGTTCGACGAAGCTCAGACTGGTCGATCCCGTCTCGCTGCCGGTGTCGATCGAGAAATTCAGCGTCTGGCCACGACCCAGGAAGTTGCTCTCCGAGAAGCTGAGCGAAACGCCCACGCCGCTCTGGACGGAGTAGTTCACCCCGAAGCCAAGCGCGCCGGTCGGCTGCTCCTCTACGTCGACGTCGACGATGACTTGGTCGGCGGCCGTGCCTTCGCGGGCAGTGACTTCAGCCTCGCTGAAATAGCCCAACGCGCGGATACGTTCGGCCGCGGCGCGGATTTCGCGCGGGTTGAACGGGTCGCCTTCCACCGTGTCGAATTCGCGCCGGATAACGCGGTCAAGCGTGGTGCCGTTGCCTTCGATATCGATACGCTCGACGAAGAGACGCTCGCCGCGTTCCAGCACGAAATCCACGTCCAGTGTCAGGGTCGCATTGTTGCGACGGATCTGCGGCGTAACACGCACGAATGTCAGGCCCTGCCGCGTCGCCAGCAGTTCAAGACGACGGATCTGCCGCTCCAGCGTTTGCGGATTGAAGATATCGCCGGGGTCGATGCGGATCTCGGATTGATACGCCGCGACGTCGATTTCGGGCAGGGTCGAGACGGCGGCGGCCTGCCCAAAGCGGAACTGCTGACCTTCCTGCACGCGGAACGTCAGGAAATACGCATCGCGGTTCGGCGAAAGCTCCGGCGTGGCGGACAGCACCTGAATATCGGCATAGCCACGCGACAGATAGAAGTCGCGCAAAAGCTGCGTGTCGAGGGCGACGCGGTCGGCCACGAACGTATCCGACCCGACCAACGCCCGGAACAGACCGGCCTGCTTGGTCTCCAGAACACGGCGCAGGCGGCGGTCGGAATAGGCGCGATTGCCGACGAAGCTCAGCCGCTCAACCTCGGACACGCGGCCTTCCGCGACTTCGAACACCAGATCGACGCGGTTGTCGCTGCGGCGGATGATCTTGGGTTGCACCGTCGCTGCCAGACGACCCCCGGTCGCATATGCATCCGATATCGCGGCCGCATCGCTTTCGGCCTGCCGAGGGGAGTATACCCGGCGAACCTGGCTTCCGATCACGGTCTGCAGGTCATCGTCCGACAGCCGTGCATTGCCCTCGATCGAGATGCGGTTGATCGTCGGAAACTCGTTGACGATCACCAGCAGCTTGGACCCCTGCGGCACGATTTCCACGGTTTCAAACAGACCCGATGCCTGCAGGCGCTGGAACCCGTCGTTGAGCTGTCCCGCGCTGATCGTCTGACCGGGCGTGACGCCCAGCGTCGACAGGATCGATGCGGTTTCGATGCGGGTGTTGCCCTGCACCTCGAAGGTCTGGAACCGGAAACTCTGCGCCTCGGCAGACAGTGTCACACCCAGGCCAAGCGTGCCCGCGGCGGTCACGAGACCAAGGCGCAATCCAACAAATCCGGCAGCGATCAGGGTCTTTGCGCCCCGACCCGCCCGCGCGCCGTCGTGATCCATCATGTCCATCCGCCCCGTTTCGATCGTCTTTGATCGTCACTAGCGAACGGCATGAAGCATGTCAAAGCGGCAGACCCCCAAAATCTGGGGTCCGCCGCCTATAAAAATTGAAGGTGTAAAAGCCGCGGGGGCGGCTCAGAGAGACTGGATCCAGCTTGCCAGCAGGATCGCACCGCCGATCGAGAAGGCGGCCAAGAAACGGTCGATGTTCAGGCCCATGAAGACCGAAAGACCGCGATATCCATTCTGTACATGACGCATTGCAGAAACCTCACTAGTTCAAGTTCGGTAGATGCCGTCCGAATGGGGCGGGAATTGGGCGGTTATGCGACGATTCTGGACCGTTTCGCCCCCGCCGCGCAAACAGCCCCTCGCCCGGTCAGGTGCAGGTAACGTCGTTGAACAGCACGAAAATCATCAACGCGCCCATGATCGACAAACCGAAGATCATCAGGACCTTGACCGCCCCGTCCGACGGCGGCTTGCCGCGCACAGCCTCGTAGGCGTGAAACACCAGATGCCCCCCGTCCAGAACGGGGATCGGGAAAAGGTTGAGCAGACCAACGCCCGCCGACAGCAGCGCGATAAAGCCGACGAAGCTGGCCAAACCATGGCTGGCCGCGACCGCGCTGGTCTGTGCGATACCAATAGGGCCGGACATATTGCAGGTGCTGATCTGGCCGGTCGCGATGTATCCCAGCGTCGAGATCGACCGTCCCAAAATCGTCCAGAGCTGCGTCGCCCCGAAGGTCACGGCCTCGATCGGGCCAGACCGCTCGGTCGCCCCTTCGAACGCCAGGCTAGACGTGATGCCGATCAGGGGGCGCGTTTCGAACCCGCCGTCTGGCAGGGGAATGTCGCGCATCCGCGGCTGCAGGGCGAACTCCAGAACTTCTCCGTCACCGCCGCTGTCGCGCCAGACGGTCAGCGCGACCGTGCCGTCGCCCACCGCGGCCACGGCGGCCTGCAGATCGGCGAAGGAGTGCAGGTCTTCCCCGTCGGCGGTCAAAATGACATCACCGGGCCGCATTCCGATGTCCCAGGCCGCCGAACGCGGCTGCACGGTCGATGCGCGGGCGGGCACCGGCGCGATGGCGTCGACCTCGATCAGGTTGCCGTCGCGTTCGACTTCGTAGGGCAGCGTCGGGGCCGACGGCAGCTGATCGATCAGCGCGCCCAGATCGGCGATGTCCGTCACGTCGAAGCCCGCGACCGACACGATTTCGTCACCGGGTTGAAGCGTCTGCATATCCGCCGGCAGCGGCACCGGGTCCCCCACGGTCGGCGTGTCGGTGCCGCGACCCAAGATCATCGCAAGACCGGCATAGAGCACGATGGCCAGGATGAAGTTGAAGATCGGCCCCGCGGCGACGGTCGCCGCACGCCGCCAGAGCGAAGCCCCGGTCATCGTTTCGGCCCGCTCGGACGCGGTCATCTCGGCCACGGTCCCGTCATCGCCAACGGACGCGGCGTTGCCGTCGCCCCGGAACTTGACGTAGCCGCCCAAGGGCAACGCGGCGACCTGCCAACGGGTGCCGTGCCGGTCGACCTTGGACGCAAGGATCGGGCCGAACCCGATGGAGAAGACATCCGCCTTGATCCCGCACCAGCGGCCGACGATATAATGGCCGTATTCGTGGATGGCGACGATGATCGACAGCGCGATGACGAAGGCCAGGATCATCCAGGCGAAGCCGCCGAACTGCGTTGCGATATCTGCCATCGGGGATCTTTCCTTCTGCCTTCAGAGCGTGGGGGCGATGTCGCGCGCGACGTCGCGGGCCTGCCGGTCCGTTTGAAGCACCATATCGAGGTTCAACGTGGCGGCATCAAGGCATCCCGTCGCGTACATACCCTCCAGCGTCCGCTCCACCAGCGGGGCCATGTCGGTAAAGCGGATGTCGCGGTCCAGAAACAGGTCCAGCGCCGCCTCCTTGGCCGCGTTGAACACCGCCCCCGACAGGCCGCCCCGCTCCATCACGCCGCGCGCGATGGCCAGCGCCGGATAGCGCGCGGGGTCGGGCGCGTGGAAATCCAGTCGCGCCACTTCCGCCAGATCAAGTCGCGCCACCGGTACATGCGCGCGGTCGGGCCAGTTGAGCGCGTACCCGATGGCGTGGCGCATGTCGGGCGCGCCCAGATGCGCCATCAGCGCGCCATCGTCGAACTGCACCAGCGCGTGGATCAGGCTTTGCGGATGAATGACCGTGTCGATCTTCGACGCCGGCAGGCCGAAGAACTCCTTCGTCTCGATCAACTCCATCCCCTTGTTGAACATCGACGCGGAATCCACCGTGATCCGTGCGCCCATATCCCAGTTGGGGTGCGTGCCGGCCTGTTCGGGTGTGGCATCGTGCAGCCGGTCCAGCGGAACATCGCGCAGGCCGCCGCCCGATCCGGTGATGATGACCTTCTCGACCGCGCGCATATCCTCGCCCACCAGCGCTTGAAAGACGGCGGAATGTTCGCTGTCGACCGGCAGGATCGTCGTGCCATGGCGATGCGCCTCCGCCAACAACAGAGGGCCGGCACAGACCAGGCTTTCCTTGTTCGCCAACGCCAGCGTCGTGCCGTGACGCGCGGCGCGCAGGGAAGGGACCAGCCCCGCGCTGCCCACGATGGCCGACATGATCCAATCGGCGGGACAGTCTGCCGCGTCCGCCAATGCCCCCTGCCCCGCCGCCGCCTCGACCCCGCTGCCGGCAAGGGCCGCGCGCAGGTCTGCCAGCCGGTCGTCGAAGGCCGTCACCGCCAGGTCCGCGCCAAACCGGATCGCGTCTTCGGCAAGGCGCGCGATATTGGCCCCCCCCGTCAAAACGACGATCTTGACCGAGCCGGGCGTCAGCAGGTCCAGCGTGTTCTGCCCGATGGAGCCGGTGGCCCCGAAGATCGATATGCGTCGCATCAGACGCCTGGGATCGGTGGGAATTCCGACAGACTCTCAATGACCAGCAGCATCAGGGCCGCTCCCAGCATCGCATCGAACCGGTCGAACAGGCCACCGTGACCCGGCAGGAGGTTGGAGCTGTCCTTGACGCCCATCTTCCGTTTGACGGCCGATTCCGCGATATCGCCCATCTGCGCCATCATGGCGAGGGCGACGGAGATCCCGACCGTTTCCCACCCCGCATCCTGCCAGACGGTCCAGATCAAGCCGACGATGGCGGCCCCGATCCAACCCGCGATCGTTCCCGACCACGTCTTCTTGGGGCTGACGCGGGGCCAGAATTTCGGACCGCCCAACGTCCGACCGGCGAAATACCCGGCGACGTCGGACATGACGACGACCGCGATCAGCCAGATCATCCAAACCAGCCCGAAATTCGTCAGATGCTGCGTCAGGCTCAACCCCGCCAGCACAATCGCCGCGGTGAAGCCGACCATGATACGACGGTGTTTACGGATGAAGGCGATACCCGCCATCGGCACCAGCATCAGAAGCGGCAGCCCGAACCCGATGGGAAGCACGTTCGCCGCGAACAACGTCCCACCCCCCATGATCGCCATCAGCATCGCGCGCTTTGGCCCGGTGCGCAGCATCGTCGCCAACTCCCAAAGCATCAGACCGACGCAGACCGAAATCAGGGTGACGAACCAAAGCCCCCCGCCCCAAATCGCCACGCCGCCGATCACGAACAGGAAGACGGCCGTGCCCAGCCGCGGGGCAAGGTCTTGAAAGCGTCCCGCGACCTGCGGCTCGATCGGCGGGTCCATGGTGAAATCGAACAGGGGCGGTTCTTCTTCGTCCTGTTCGGGGGTGGGATCGGGCCGGTCGTTCATATCGTCACCCCACCAAACCGCCGCTCGCGTCCGCCATACCGCCCCAGTATTTCTTCCAGCTTTTCGCGGGTGAAATCAGGCCAGAGGGTGTCGACGAACTCGTATTCCGCGTATGCTGATTGCCACAACAGGAAATTGGAAATCCGCGCCTCCCCGCTGGTGCGGATCACCAGATCGGGGTCCGGCAGGACGTGCGTGTCAAGATAGCGCGGCAGCGTCTGGTCGGTGATCGCGTCGGGGTCCAGCCGCCCGTCGGCCACGTCGCGGGCCAGACGCTTGGTCGCGCGCGCCACCTCATCCCGACCCCCGTAATTGAGCGCGATCGTCAGATGGCAGCGGGTGTTATGGGCTGTCAGCGCCTCGATCATATCCATCAGGCCGCGCAGCTTGGCATCCAGCCGAAGCCTGTCGCCAATGAACCGCACCCGCGTCCCCTGCTTGAGCAGCGTCTGCGCTTCGGTCTGGATATAGCGCCGGAACAGCGACATCAGACCCGACACCTCTGCCTGTGTGCGTTTCCAGTTTTCCGTCGAGAAGGCGAAGATCGTGCAATATTCGACACCCAGATCGGGGCAGGATTCCACAATCTCGCGCACCCGCCGGGCCCCGGCGCGGTGACCCAGAAGACGCGGCCTGCCGCGCATTTCCGCCCAGCGGCCGTTGCCATCCATGATGAAGGCAACGTGGCGCGGGCCCGTCGTGTCGCTGCTCTTGGTGTCGGCTGGCATCTGCGCCTCTCCCCGGTCGGCGGCGGGCCGGTCCGGCCCGTCCCTCACGTCACCCGGCGGACCGGGCGCGCATTGCTCAGACTTGCATGATCTCGGCTTGTTTCTCTTCCAGCGCCTGATCGATCTTCTTGATATAGGCGTTGGTCATATCCTGGACCTCCGTCTCCCACATCTTGGCCTCGTCCTCGGCCAGGCCGTCGGCTTTCTTGATCTTGTCCATTCCGTCGCGTCGAATGTTGCGGATGGCGACGCGGGTGCCTTCGGCGTATTGCCCGGCGACTTTGGTCAGGTCACGGCGCCGTTCCTCGTTCAACTCGGGGATGGGCAGCATGATGATGGTGCCGTTCAGCTGCGGGTTGATGCCCAACCCGCTCTCGCGGATGGCCTTCTCGACCTTGCCGACCAGGCCCTTGTCCCAGACGTTGACGGTGACCATCCGCGGCTCGGGCACGTTGACGGTGCCGACCTGGTTGATCGGGGTGGGGCTGCCGTAGGCGTCGACCATCACCGGCTCCAACATCGAAGCGGAGGCGCGGCCCGTTCGCAGCGATCCGAATTCGGTGCGCAGGCTGGCCATCGCGCCATCCATCCGGCGTTCCAGGTCTTTGGTGTCGAGGTCGAATTCGTCGGCCATATCTTGTCTCCCGCAGGCTTTGGCCGGGGTATATCCGGGGTTTGCTCGCAGGGAAAGGCGGTTGGAGTGCAGGCGTCGCGCAGGTGTGGCCTCAGCCGTCGACCCGCGTGCAAACGCCCGTGCCGGCAAGGATGGACTTGAAGCCGCCTTCCGCATCCAGGGAGAACACGATGATCGGCAGCCCGTTCTCGCGCGCCAGCGCTATGGCCGACGCATCCATGACCTTCAGGTGTTTCTGCAGCACCTCGTCATAGGTGATCGTGTCGTATCGTACCGCGTCGTCGTGTTTTTCGGGGTCCTTGTCGTAAACCCCGTCGACCTTAGTGCCCTTGAAGATCGCCTGACACGACATCTCGCTTGCCCGCAGCGTTGCCGCCGTGTCGGTCGTGAAATAGGGGTTTCCCGTACCGGCTGCGAAGATGACGACGCGCTTTTTTTCAAGGTGCCGCACCGCACGGCGCCGGATATAGGGTTCGCAGACCTGATCCATCGGAATGGCGGAAATGACACGGGTGTGGATGCCGAGGCTCTCCATCGCGCCCTGCATCGCCAGCGCGTTCATCACCGTCGCCAGCATCCCCATGTAATCGGCCGTCGTCCGCTCCATCCCCTGCGCGCTGCCCTGCAACCCGCGGAAAATGTTGCCGCCACCGATCACCATGCAGATCTCGACGCCCATCTCATGGACCGACTGCACTTCGCGGGCGATCCGTTCGACGGTGGGGGGATGCAGGCCGAAGCCCTGGGGTCCCATCAGCGCCTCGCCCGAAATCTTCAGCATTACGCGTCTAAGGGGTTTGCCGCCACCAGTGTCCTGATCCTGCATCGTGCTGCCCCTCATGTCCGTTGCGGTGCCGGGTATGGCGGAATACTCCAAGACGGGCAACCGCGAAGGCCGGTTGCGGGGCACATGGGAAGAACACCGCGCAAGATGCTGGAAGCACTGGACAACCTGTTACCTCGAACCCCCGTCCTGATCGCCGGTCCGACGGCATCGGGCAAGTCGGCCCTGGCACTGAGCATCGCGGAGCGGTCGGGCGGCACGATCATCAACGCCGATGCGCTCCAGGTCTTCGCCGACTGGCGCAGCTTGACCGCGCGCCCATCCCCGGCCGAGACGGCGCGCGCGCGCCACGCGCTGTATGGTCACGTCGCTTGGACCCGATCCTATTCCGTCGGTGATTGGCTGCGTGACGTGACACCGCTGCTGACCGGTGCGCGCCCAATCATCGTCGGCGGCACCGGGCTCTATTTCCGCGCGCTGACCGAGGGGCTGGCCGATATTCCGACAACGCCCCCCGACATCCGGGCCGAAGCGACGGCGCGCTTGGAGGTCATCGGGCTTGACGCCCTGGCCGCGGAACTGACCGACGACGTGCGCGCCGACATCGATCTGGCCAACCCGATGCGCGTGATGCGCGCATGGGAGGTGGCGCGCCATACCGGCCGATCCATCCGCGATTGGCAGGCCGACACCCCACCCCCATTGGTTCCGCTCACCACCGCCCTGCCCCTGCGCATCGACGCGCCCAAAGACTGGCTGGATCCACGGATCGAGAGCCGCTTCGACCAAATGCTCGACGATGGTGCCTTGGAGGAGGCGCGGGCCGTCCTGCCACGGTGGGACCCGACATTGAATGCGGCGCAGGCCATCGGCGCGCCCGAGCTGATCGCCCATCTGCGCGGCGAGATGACGTTGGACCAGGCCCGCGCCGCCGCCATCGTCGCCACCCGCCGCTATGCCAAGCGTCAGCGCACGTGGTTCCGCGCCCGCATGGCGGGATGGAGGGGTGTCGACGCGGCAACGCTCTGACGCTTTGACAGGGGTGCGGCGCGCGTGGTCCGATGGCCCATGTCACGCATTCGCCTTTTCGAGTCGCAAGGCCTGTCGGAAGCGGAGCGCCTGACCGGCCTTCGGCTGGAGATGGTCACCCCCCTGATCCGTCATGGGCGTTGGCGGCGGTCGGTGCCGCATGTCGAATCCCTGCCCGTCGTGATCTGGATGCAGCGCGGCCAGGGGCGCATCACGATACTGGGCCGAACACGCGGGTTCCAACCGTTGACCGCCATCTGCATTCCGCCCGGAACGCCCTTCGCCATCGAACCCGGCGCGATGACCGAAGGCACGTTGTTGCGTCTTCCTGCCCTGTTCGAAGCCCCCCTGCCGGACGCCCCCCGGATCCTGCGCCTGTCCGACGTCTCAACACAGGCGGAGTTGTCGGGCCTGATCGACCGGCTGGGCCGGCATGGCGACCTGTCCAATCCTGCCGAAGGGCGCGGCGCATTGGGGCGCATCATTCTCGTCTCCGCGCTGATCGAACGGGTGGCCAGCGCGCAGCCCCCCACGCCCCTGCCCCGCGCCGCAGCGCTCGCCGCGCGGTTTACGCGCCGGGTGGAAGACCGCTTGGGCAGTGGCGCGACGCTGGAAGACATCGGCGCGGACCTTGGCGTGACACCGACCCATCTGACCCGAACCTTGCGCGGCACCGCCGGGATGACCGCCGCCGCTTATATGCAGGCGCGTCTGATGCACGAGGCACGCCGCCGATTGGCCGATAAAGACGACACTGCCGCGACCATTGCCACAGAGCTTGGCTACTCCTCCGCCGCCTATTTCTCACGCGCGTTTCGTCGCGAAACCGGCCACACACCGTCGGCCTTCCGCGCCGAAGCCCGCCGCGTCGCGCAGACCTAAGGGGAACCGCGCGGCCCTCCCACGGTTGACATGCCAACAACCGGAGAACCTGCATTATGGCCGATCTTAAATGGACTATCCCCGTGATGCGGGCCGGCTATGCCGGTCGCGGCGTCACTTATCTGGCCGTCGCGGGCCTATCGCTTTGGGGAATCTGGCAAGGCGGCCAGGCCCAGGGCACGAGTTCCGCGCTCAAATCGCTGTCCGAAAGCACCTGGGGCGTCGCGGTGCTCTGGCTCATCGCGATCGGTCTCTTCGCCTATTGTATCTGGCGCGGTATCGACGCGGCGGAGGATCTCGAAGATGAGGGGTCCGATGCCAAGGGTATGGTGGCCCGTACCGGAATGATCGTCACGGGCCTGATCCACGGCGCGCTCGGCGCGCTCGCCCTGTCGCTCGCGCTCGGCCTCGGCCTGTCGTCGGGTGGTGGTGAAAGCGGCGGCGGCGGTGGTGGCATTTCCGGCATCGTCAGCACCGTTCTCGGCTGGCCGGGTGGTGCCTGGATCATCGGGTTGGGCGGGCTGGCGACGATCGGCGCTGGCATCTACTACGTGATAAAAGGCTGGAAAGCGAAGTATCGCCAGAAGCTGCGCGCCAACCACTTCACCCAGAACTGGGACTGGGCGTTGCGCGCCGGCGTCATCGCACAGGGGATCCTGATCGTCATCGTCGGATGCTTCTTAGTGGCCGCCGGCCTCAACGGCAACCCCGAGGAAGCCGGCGGCATGGGCAAGGCCTTCGAATGGCTCTACACCCAACCATTCGGCAAATTCCTCGTCATCGCGATCTGTGTCGGCCTGCTGGGCTTCGCGTTCTTCTGCTTCGTGAACGCCGCCTACCGCATCATCCCGAAGGTCGCCGGCGACGACATCGAAACGTTGGGCAAGAAGATGAAGGCCAAAGCGAAAAGCGCCGCGGCGTGAAAGACGGGGCGGTGATTTACACCGCCCCGATCCCCACAATTATCGACAGATAATGCAGGTTACTTCGTGTTTGGTCGCTGCGTCAGCGCCGACGCGGCTGCGGTCTTTGCGGCTTAGCTGGACGTCGGATTGCGAATAACCTTCGATGTAACGCTGGCAGCTTTGGTGCCCGTAACTTCGCTATTGCGTCTTTTCAAAATCTCACCCCTTCCAAGGTTATCCCCAAGCTGTGAAACGCGGGGACAATTGGAAGGCACGCTTTCAGCTCACCCGCTATTATAACCAAAGAAGGTCATCGACCCTAAGGGGGCGAAATTGCTGACCTCTGATGTGCCAGATACTCAGGGCAAGGCTGGGGCGCGGTGGTAGGACACCGCGCCTCAACCCAAGTTTCTTCAGCTACACCCAGACGTCCCGCCGCAGGTGTTGCACTTCATGCAGGTTCCGTTGCGCACAAGGGTGTAGTTGCCGCACTCGCCGCAGGCCTCGCCCTCATAACCCTGCATCTTGGCCTTGACCCGCGCATCCATGCCCGTCGCTTGCGCGGCGACCGTCGTGGTCGTCGTCGCGGCATAGGTGGCTTGCGTGCCCTCGGCAAAGCCCGTGGGCATCGCCGTCGATCCGGCCAGTTCGGCGGCGACCTGATCCATCCCACCGCGCAGTGCGACAAGATCCTGAGGGAGGCGTTTGCGCAGGTAGCCCGAGGATGTCACCGATTTGATGACCTCCAGCGACTTCGACGCCGCCGACTGACCGATGGGTGCGACGTTGCCGTCGTCCCCGGTCGGGGCCTCCGCCTCACCGATGCTGTCGAACGTGGTGCCCTGCGGCTTCACGTGGGCCAGGTCCTCGCGATCCAGATAGCTGACGGCGAGCTCCCGGAAGATGTAGTCCAACACCGACGTGGCGTTCTTGATGCTGTCGTTGCCCTGCACCATGCCGGCCGGTTCGAACTTGGTGAAGGTGAAGGCATCCACGAACTCCTCCAGCGGCACGCCGTATTGCAGGCCGACGCTGATCGCGATGGCGAAGTTGTTCATCATCGCGCGGAAGCCGGCCCCCTCCTTGTGCATGTCGATGAAGATCTCGCCCAGGTTGCCGTCGGCATATTCGCCGGTGCGCAGGTACACCTTGTGCCCGCCGACGACGGCCTTCTGGGTATAACCCTTGCGCCGTTCCGGCAGCTTCTCTCGGGCGGCCTTCAGGTATTCCTTGACCACGATCTTCTCGACGATCTTTTCGGCCATGACGGTGGCCTTCTCGTGCGGCGTCCCCGTCTCCAGGATCTCGGCGGCGTCGTCGTCGTCTTCCACCAGCGACGCGGCCAGCGGCTGCGACAGCTTGGAGCCGTCACGATAGAGCGCGTTGGCCTTCACGCCCAGGGACCAGGACAGCTCATACGATGCCTTGCAGTCCTCGATCGTGGCCGAGTTCGGCATGTTGATCGTCTTGGAGATCGCGCCCGAGATGAACGATTGCGCGGCGGCCATCATGTGGATGTGGCTTTCCACCGACAGGAAGCGCTTGCCCTTCTTGCCGCAGGGGTTGGCGCAATCGAACACCACCAGATGCTCGTCCTTGAGCGCCGGGGCCCCTTCCAGCGTCATCGTTCCGCAAACGTGGTCGTTCGCGGCCTCGATGTCCTTCTTGGAATACCCAAGATGGCGCAGCAGATCGAAGGTCGGGTCGTTCAGCTTGGCCGCCGGAATGCCCAGCGTCTTGGTGCAGAACTCCTCGCCCAGGGTCCACTGGTTGAACACGAAGCGGATGTCGAAGGCCGACGGCAGCGCCGCTTCGACTTTCTTCAACTCCTCCTGACCGAAGCCATGCCCGATCAGCGAGGTGTGGTTGATGCCCGGCGCATTTCCAAGCGACCCGTGACCCACGGCGTAAGAGATGATCTCCCCGATCTGCGCCTCGCCGTAGCCCAACTTGCGCAGGGCAGCAGGCACCGACTGGTTGATGATCTTGAAGTAACCACCCCCGGCCAGTTTCTTGAACTTCACCAGCGCGAAGTCCGGCTCGATCCCCGTGGTGTCGCAATCCATGACCAGACCGATCGTGCCGGTGGGCGCGATAACGGTGGATTGCGCGTTGCGGAAACCGTGCTTCTCACCCAGCGAAACCACGTCGTCCCAGATAGAGGCCGACAGGTCGGTCAGCGTCTTGTCGGGGCAGCCTTCGATGTCGAGCGCGACCGGCTTCACGGCCAGTTTCTCATAGCCGTCCGTCTTGCCCAACGCGGCCTGACGGTGGTTCCGCATCACGCGCTGCATGTGCTTGGCGTTCTTCTTGTAGCCCGGGAACGGCCCCAGCTCGCCGGCCATTTCGGCCGACGTGGCATAGGACACGCCGGTCATTACCGCCGTCAGGGCACCGCACAAAGCACGACCCTCGCGGCTATCATACCCCAGTCCCATGTTCATCAGCAGACCGCCGATATTGGCATAGCCCAGACCCAGCGTGCGGAAATCATACGACCGCTGCGCGATTTCCTTGGACGGGAACTGCGCCATGGCGACCGAAATCTCCAACGTGATCGTCCAGAACCGCGCGGCGTGCATATAGCCGTCGTGATCGAAGCTGCCGTCCTCGTTCAGGAACTTCAGCAGGTTCATCGACGCCAGGTTACAGGCCGTGTCGTCCAGGAACATATATTCCGAACAGGGGTTCGACCCCCGGATCGCGCCGTCTTCGGGGCAGGTGTGCCAGTCGTTGACAGTGTCGTGAAACTGGATGCCCGGATCGGCGCAGGCCCAGGCCGCGTGGCCCACCTTGTCCCACAAATCGCGCGCCTTGATGGTTTTGGCGACCTTGCCGTCACGGCGGTTCGTCAGCTCCCAATCGGCGTCTTTTTCGACGGCGTGCAGGAAGGCGTTGGTCACACGGACCGAGTTGTTGGAGTTCTGGCCCGAGACCGAGTTGTAGGCCTCCGAATCCCAGTCGGTGTCATAGACCGGGAATTCGATGCTATCATAGCCCTGCTTGGCGTATTGCAGCACGCGCAGGATGTAGGCTTCGGGAATCATGTGCTTCTTGGCGGCACGGATCACGCCCTTGAGTGTGTCGTTCACTGCCGGGTCGGTGGCATCGGCCAGCGTTCCGTCCCAGGCGCGCACGGCGTCCATGACTTTCGTCAGCTGTGCCTGGTGCGCCTTGCTGCCGGCCACGATGGCCGCGACCTTCTGCTCCTCGATGACCTTCCAGTCGATGAAGGCTTCGATGTCGGGGTGATCCATATCCACGATGACCATCTTGGCCGCGCGCCGCGTGGTGCCGCCCGATTTGATGGCACCCGCCGCGCGGTCACCGATCTTCAGGAACCCCATCAGACCGGAGGACTTGCCCCCGCCCGAAAGCGATTCGCCCGCCCCGCGCAGGTGGCTGAAGTTGGTGCCGGTGCCGGAGCCGTATTTGAACAGGCGCGCTTCGCGAACCCAGAGATCCATGATGCCGCCGTCGTTCACCAGGTCATCGGCCACCGATTGAATGAAGCAGGCGTGCGGCTGCGGATGCTCGTAAGACGACTTGGAGCGGACCAACTTGCCAGACTTGGGGTCGACATAGTGATGGCCCTGCGCCGGACCGTCGATGCCGTAGGCCCAATGCAGACCGGTGTTGAACCACTGCGGTGAATTCGGTGCGGCCATCTGACGGGCCAGCATCACGCGCATTTCGTCGAAGTAGGTCTGAGCGTCCGACTCGGACGTGAAATACCCACCTTTCCAACCCCAGTAGGCCCAGGCCCCGGCCAAGCGGTCGAACACCTGCTTGGACGACGTTTCGCCGCCGAAACGCGCATCCTCGTCCATCTTGGCCAGCGCATCCTCATCGGGGACGGAGCGCCAAAGGAACTCGGGCACGCCCTTCTCCTTGACGCGCTTGAGTGCGGCAGGAACGCCGGCCTTGCGGAAGTATTTCTGCGCGATCACGTCGGATGCGACCTGGCTCCAACCTTCGGGGATTTCCACGGCGTCCAGCTTGAAGACGGTGGTGCCGTCCGGGTTGCGAATTTCCGACGTCGTCGTCGTGAAGTTCAGCGCCGCGTAGGCATCCTGGCCGTCCTTCGTGAATTTCCGCTCAAGCCGCATGGTAATGCTCCCGTTCATGCTAACCGGACGGCCCACGGGCCCATCCGTTCAAAAATCATCGTCCCTGGTCGGGGCCGCCATGTGAGCCGTCCTGTTGCCGGTAAGGCATAAGGATCGCGTTGGATGACTGCTGCCCGCTCGGCGGTGTGGCCACTATATGTGGTAGCCTTCGCCGCCAGTCACACCACTACCTGCGCCATCCGCGCTCGGTCAATGTGGATAAGGGCGAACTTTCGTAATTCTTTGGCTTGACCGGATCCTTCGCCGATCCGCCAGATTCGCGCCGCAGACGTCACATCCGGGAAAGCCCTGTATTTCCTTGCCCGACATCTGCGAGTGCCCGGAATTCAATCGCAGCGGCAGCGTGACCAAGGCGCCACGGTACCGGTCATACAGATCGATCCACAGGTTGTTCATGCTCCGCACCGGCCTTCCCTAGTGGCGACCGGCGATATTTAACACCACATCTGGTGGCCGCTGGGAATCGGCACGGGAATCACCGGCCGCCGAAAATCGTCGGCACCACGTCTGCGAAGACATCGGACTGTGGGAAAATCGCCGGGTGCCGACGACCGTTCATTCCGGCTGTGCCGAAAGAACGGATTGGTCGGGGCGAGAGGATTCGAACCTCCGACCCCCTGTACCCAAAACAGGTGCGCTACCAGGCTGCGCCACGCCCCGACCTGAGGCGCGCATAGCAGGGGATCGAACCGGGGAAAAGCCTCAGTTGCAGGGCCAGGCCGCTTTGTCTTGCGGCAACGCAGGGCTGCGCAGCTGATCGCCGGCATCGATGCCAAGGCGCGCGGCCAGGCCACCGTTGATTTCCAGCACCGCCAACGTTGGGGCACCTGCCGGAATCGGCGTCTCGTCCAGTGGAATGGCTTCGGAGTGTACGCGAACGATCGTGCCTGTCTGGTCCACGAAGATCATGTCCAGCGGGATCAGCGTATTGCGCATCCAGAACGACACCGACGATTCGCGCGGATAGACGAACAGCATTCCGGCCATGCGCGGCAGACTTTCGCGAAACATGAGGCCCTGCGCCTGTTCCTGCGGTGTCATCGCCAGTTCGACCTTGAACCGGACCGACCCGAAGTCCCCACGCACCTCCACCCGGTTTTCGTCGCAAATCGGCGAAGTGGTTTTCGCGCCGGCCACACCCGGCAGAAGCAGCAGGGCCGTCAGCGCCCCGATCAGGGCACGCCGCGTCAGTCGTCCGTGAAGAATTCCCATCTGCGCACCTCGACCGCCAGCTTGCCCCGCGCACCTTCCAGGACGCGAACGCAAAATGCCTCACCGGCAAGCACGTCCGCAAGTCCGAAGCGGCGCAGAACCTCGACGTGAACGAAGATGTCATCGGTGCTGCCGAAGACGTTCACGAAGCCGAAGCCTTTGCTCTTGTCGAACCATTTTACCCGCGCCGGCAGATAGGGCGCATCGGGTGGCGGGTCGCGCATGTATTCAGGCGTCGCTTGAAGCGGGTCGATTTCGGGCGGACGCACGTCCAGCACCTGAATCGCCTGCAGACCACGTTCGCTGGTCTGATACGTCAGGACGACACGGCTTCCATCGAGGATGGAGCTTTGGCCAAACGCGCGCAGCACATTGGCATGAAGCAGGATGTCACGATCCAGGCCATCGCAGACCACAAAGCCGAATCCGCGCGTTGCGTCGAACCATTTGACGGTCCCGACGATCTGAAGCGCCTGTTCCGCGTCACTTGCCACGGGAATGTCTTTATTCTGATACATATGCAAATGCGATAGTGCGCCAGCGGCTACACATTCAACCCCCTGACGAGCCCAGTCTTTCCTTACCGTAGTGTCACATACGGTTAACAAGTCGTTAACTATTAATATAAGATCTTGCTGGCATTACACTGTTGTCGCGTGACCGGCCCGACCGGAAGTTGTGCGGAAATCCGCCGTCCGCCAAAAAAGGCGATCAAGGGTTGAGCCGGGTGGCCGTCCATCCGCCCGATGTGTCCGCTGCCGGGGTAAATCGAAACCGATCATGAAGCCGGAATGCGCCATCGGCCCACAGCTCGATCTCGACCGGACGAATCCGGAACCCGCCCCAATGCGGCGGACGCGACGGCAATGGCCCCTTGGTCGCCGTGACCTTGGCGACCTTCGCCATCAGCGCCGCACGACTGTCCAGCGGGCGCGACTGATCCGACGCCCAGGCCCCCAACCGCGACTGCAACGAGCGGGAGGCGTAATAGGCGTCGGCCTGCGCGTCCGACACCCGCTCCACATGCCCGCGCACCCGCACCTGCCGGCGCAGGCTCTTCCAGTGCATGACGAAGGCGGCTTTCGGCGTGGCCGCCAGCTCCTGACCCTTCTGACCTTCGAAGTTGGTATAGAAGACGAACGCCCCCTCCCCGACTTCGATTTCCTTCAGCAGAACCATCCGAACATTCGGCATGCCGTCGGTGTCCACCGTGGCGATGGCGATCGCGTTGGGGTCTTCCGGCTCGCTCGCCGTCGCTTCCTCCAGCCACCGCGCGGCGATGGCCACCGGGTCGTCGCCTGCGAAGATTCCGTCCCGTTCGTCGCCCATCTAGGCCCCCGATCCTGTAAACCTTGCTGCACAATCGCCTTTCGCCTAAAGCCGATGCCAAGGCAAGTCGGAGGGGACCCCATGGCAGGTATCATGGCAGGCAAACGCGGACTCATCATGGGGCTCGCGAACGATAAATCCATCGCATGGGGCATCGCAAAGGCCTGCGCCGCACAAGGGGCCGACCTGGCCTACAGCTACCAGGGGGAGGCGTTGAAGAAACGCGTCGTGCCCCTGGCCGCCCAGACCGGCAGCGATATCGTCATCCCGTGCGACGTTGGCGAAGGCGCGTCCATCGACGCGATGTTCGACGAACTTCGGACCCATTGGGACACTCTGGATTTCGTCGTCCACGCCATCGGGTTCTCGGACAAAAACGAACTCCGGGGCCGCTATCTCGACACATCGCTCGATAACTTCCTGATGACGATGAACATTTCGGTCTATTCCTTCACGGCCGTGATGCAGCGGGCCGAAAAGATGATGACGAACGGCGGCTCGGCCCTGACCCTCTCCTACTACGGCGCGGAAAAGGTCATGCCGCATTACAACGTCATGGGGTTGGCGAAGGCGGCGCTCGAATCTTCCGTGCAATACCTGGCCGAAGACCTGGGCCGCGACGGCATCCGCGTGAACGCCATCTCTGCCGGTACGATCAAGACATTGGCCGCGTCGGGCATCGGCGACTTCCGCTACATCCTGAAATGGAACGAGTATAATTCCCCGCTGCGCCGCACAGTCACCACCGACGAGGTGGGGGCCTCGGCCATGTATCTGCTGTCCGACCTGTCGTCCGCCGTCACCGGCACGATCCACCACGTCGACGCAGGCTACCACGTCGTCGGCATGAAGAACGTCGACGCCCCCGACATGACGCTGGACAAGAAGGGCGAATGATCCGGGCTGCGCTCCTGACGGTCTGGCTCATATGCACCGCCGGGTTTGCCTTTGCGCAGGAAAGCCTGCGCGACCGGTTCCAATCGGCGTCTGCCAATACGGCCACGAGCCGCATTCCCGATCGCATGAAGGATGACAGCTTCTGCGATCGCACCGATCTTGACACGATATCGGACAGTCCATGGGAAACGTCGACCTTGCTGGGCGTGACCGGGCTGTCGGGCATGATGGGCGGCGCGGTGCGTTTCGACCCGTCGAGACCTGGTGGTTACGACATCTCCGCGCCGGATCCGTCCGGCACGCGGACATTGACGCACCGCGAGGTGGACGGGTTTCGCCGCATCCTGAGGCCGATGTCCTTTGCGGATTTGAACATGGAAGAGCAAATCGACGGCGGACAGACGCTCGGGTATCTACTGGGTGATCTGTCGATCGAGACCGCATCCGGGTGCCCGGCCAACCGTCTGCCGGTCTTCGAAATCCTCGACGGACGGGACGGCGTGCATCCGGGGCGGATTGGATACGTCTTCTTCCTGACCTCCACGCTTGGATACGAGCTGTCGGGGGCGAGTTCCAGATCCGACGGCAGCGGACCGCCGCTCTACAAAAGCAGCATCCTGATGCGGTGATGCCGACCCTGACCCTCGCGCAACTCCTGGCGTTCAACGTCGCGGTGTTCTTCGCCTCCATCGGCCCTGGCCCGGCCTTCCTCGTCTGCACGCAGGCCAGCCTCACGGGCGGGCGCCGCGCTGGCGTCATGACGGGCCTGGGCCTCGCCCTCGTCGCCGGTCTCTGGACGCTGGCCGCGCTCCTCGGGCTCGACGCGCTCTTCGACAACGTCCCGGGGTCCTACACGATGATGCGCATCGGCGGCGCGGGCCTCGTCCTCGCCATCGCCGTCGCCACCTGGATCAACGCCGAAAGCCCCATCGCCGATGTGCCGCGCGTGTCCCGGCGGCGGGCGTTCCTGCAGGGCGCCCTCCTCAACCTCGCCAATCCAAAGAGCATTATCTTCTCCGCGGGTGTCCTCTTGGTCATCTTCCCACCCGGCCTGAACGCGACCGAAATGGCCGTCATCACCGCCAATCACATCGCGTTGGAGGCCGTGGTCTACGCCACCCTCGCCTGGCTGTTGAACAGACCCTCGGTGCGCGCGCGATACCTCGCCCTGAAACCCCGGATCATGCGCGCGATGGCAATAGTGCTGGCGCTGCTCGGTCTGCGCCTGCTTCTCTTCGGCTGATGGGCGATGTTGACCCCGCCCCATTCCCCGTGATCTAGCCAAGGCCCCGATGATCCGCAAAGACACCGCTTCGACCATGCGCCACCCGCTTTCCAATCCTTTGCCAATCCGGCCTGTCGCATGACGGCGCTGGCCTTCGCCTCGGTCGCGCTCGTCCACCTGCTCGCCGCCATCTCGCCGGGTCCGTCTTTCGTTCTTTCGATCAAGACGGCAGCCGCCGAAGGGTTCCGTCCCGCACTGGGCCTGGCCCTCGGCTTCGGGATCGGCGCGGCGATCTGGGCGCTCTTGGCGCTCGTCGGGCTGTCGCTGTTGTTTCAGGTCGTCCCGGTCCTCTTCACCGTCCTCAAACTTGGCGGTGCCCTTTTCCTAATCTGGATCGCCATCCTGATGTGGCGCCACGCCCCCGATCCGATGCCGCAGGCCGCCGACATCGCGCCGCGCAGTATGGCGTCGGCGATCCGGCTGGGCATCGTCACGATGTTCGCCAACCCCAAGCCGGCCATCTTCTTCGGCGCGGTCTTCCTTAGCTTCGTCCCGGCCGAGACGACCGTCCTGGCCAAGGCGATCATCGTCTTCAACATCTTCTGGGTCGAGGCGGCGTGGTACATCCTCGTTGCGCGCCTCTTCTCCCTGCCCGCCGCCCGTGCTGGCTATGCCCGCTTCAAGACCAAAATGGACCGGACCCTCGGCGTCGCCCTCGGCGCGCTGGGTGTCCGCCTCGCCCTGCCCTAGGAGTTACCGATGTCCACGCAATTGCCCCACGAAAAAGGCTTCCACATCAGCTGGGACCAGATCCACCGCGACAGCCGCGCTCTGGCCTGGCGGCTGGACGGCAACGGCCCCGGCGACAATGGCACCTGGAAGGCGATCGTCGCAATCACCCGCGGCGGTATGGCACCGGCGATGATCATCGCGCGCGAACTCGACGTCAGGCTGGTCGATACGATTTCGATCAAATCCTACGACCACCAGTCACAAGGCGAGGCCCAGGTCCTCTCCCGGCCTGACCCCGAAATGATGGGCGACGGCACCGGCGTCCTCGTCATCGACGATTTGGTCGACTCCGGCAAAACGCTGGAAGTCGTGCGCAGTCTCTACCCCCAGGCACATTTTGCCACCGTCTACGCCAAGCCCAAAGGGGAGCCGATGGTCGACACTTTCATCACCGGTGTCAGCCAGGACACCTGGATCTTCTTTCCGTGGGACATGGCGCTGCAATACGTCGAACCCTACCGCGGCAAAGACTGAGCGCCGCGCGCGTCAAGCGAAACGACGTCGGACGTAGATCACCCGTAGATCACCCGTCGGTCACCCGTGAAATGAACCGCAGACGGATGCCATCCTTCGCGCGCACCGTCAGATGCGCCACGGGGACCGGGACATCGTCCGTCGTCTCGACGCGGAACGCGCCGATCAGGCGCGACAACAGCAAGACGCCTTCGGCCATCGCAAACCCCGCACCCGTGCACACGCGCGGCCCCGCGCTGAAGGGCATATAGGCCAAGCGACTGCTTTCCTTACCTTCTGTCGTCGTCCAGCGGTTTGGATCGAAGTGGTCCGGCCGGTCCCACATCCGCTCGTGACGGTGCAGGTGCCAAGGGCTCAGCACGATCTGCGCGCCCTTCGGGGCGTCGCGCTTGCGAAACGTCTCCGCCTGCACCGTCTCGCGAACCATCATCGGAACGGGCGGATACAGCCGCAGCGTCTCGCGAAAGACATCGCGCGTGAAGGTCATCCTTGAAAGGTCGGAAAACGCGAAGGTTTTCCAATTTTGCCTCGCTTCCGCAGCGACGCGGTCTTGTGCCTCGGGGCTTGCTGCCAGCAGATACAATCCCCATGCCAGCGCGGACGCGCTCGTCTCGTGACCGGCTAGAAAGAAGATCGCGACCTGATCGACCATTTCCTCCGGACTGAACCGGTGCCCCGTCTCGGGATCGGCAAATGTCATGATCTTCGTTGCCAGATCGTCGGGGGCGGTCCCCGCCGGGATCTCTTCGGCCCGCCGATTGACCAGCGCGGTGATCGCGGCCCGGATCGACCTCGCCGCGATCAAGGTGCGACGCCTGTGAAACCGGGGCATCCAACGCGGCAGCGGGATCAAGGCGGCAATGTTCAGAAGGGGTTGCGTGCGTTGATAGGCACGAAACTCATGGAAGACGTTCGCCGCCAGCGCATCCTCGATCGGGACGGAAAACAGGGTGCGAAAGATGACGTCGGCCGCCGCATAGCTCGCAATCTCCTCGACCTCCTGCTCCCCCTCCCGAATCCGCGCAACTATCGCCGCCGCCGCATCCAGCATCCCTGGAAAGGCATCGCGGAGACGACCACCGGCGAAGGCCGGGTCGATGATCCGGCGCTGTCGCTTCCATTCGGCCCCGTTCGTCACGAAGACGGAGCGCCCGAGCAGCGGGGCCAATCCTTCGCGGATGCGATCCGATTTCGGAAAATCGTCGGGACGGGTTTTGAGAACCAGGTCAATGAGTTTCGGGTCGTTCATCATGTAACTTTGGAAGAACGGCGTTCGGAACTCGGCCATCCAAGCATGGTAGAGCCGCGCCGGCTGCGCGCTCAGGATATCGGCCCGAAATCGCCGCGCGTATCCCAGTGGACCAACGTGTCCGTCGCGGGATGCGGGTTTGGGCGGGATCATGGCGTCATGTCGGTGAACCGATTCACCGCCGTCCGCTTCGTCGACGGGCTGTCCGCGCGATCCGCGAACCGCGTCGCAAGCCGTTGCGGACCTGCGGTGACGCGAAAGTAGTCGTAGTCTCCTGGCGTGCCCGGCAAGTTATCGAAGGCGCAGAGATACTGAAAATGCAGACGAAAATACCGACGCTTCAGCGCGGTCCAGGTTTGCGGCGTCAGGGTTTGCGTGAAGGCCGCTGACAAGATCAGCGGCCCTGTTCTAACCGGTGGTTCGACCCCGCTGACCGCCACAGGATCGCACAACGCGAAGGCGCATCCATCGCCGGGGGCCGTGACGTCGACCCAAGGCACGATCCCCTGCCCGCCCGTGACATGAAGATCGCCACGTAAGCGACTGGCACAGGGCAGAAAACTGACCATTGGAACCACGTGGCCCAGGGTCAGAAGGCTGCATCGTCTCTCAGGGATCCGGCCTGCGCGGATCATGTCCGCCAAGACGGATATCGCCAGATGCGCCCCCGACGAATGGCCGACGATCAGGACCTCGTCCGCCTCCGTCGCGAAGGCTTCGGCGATATGATCGGCGAATTCCTCCATCCGCCTTTCAAGCTCTGGCGGGTTGGCGCCGTTCCACCGGGCCGAGAAGGCATAATCGTGCATCAGATAATAGGCGAAGACCTTGGAATCCTTGGTTTTGAACCACCGAAGACACGCCCGCAATGTCGCCACCGCGAAAATGATCGACACGATGGTTGCAGTGACCTCCCCCGCCGGCCAAATCGCGCGCAGGCCCCATACCGTCAAGGCGGCCACGGCCCATCCGGCCAGCACAGCAACCCCAAGTTGCAGGAGCAGAAGCACGATCGGATACAGCGCGGCGATCACTGGACCCTGCCGCAGCCGCATCAGGCGAAACAAAGCACCCGATCCGATATAGGTCCACGCCGTTCGGACCAATTGGGCATAGGTCGCCGGGATCGATGCAGCCATCGACGATGACACGATGTCCGACCAGACCAGAACCTCGATCTCCGTTTCGACATCGACCCCTTCGATATGGGCCGAGACGTGCCAGGAATAGGCACTGTCGCCCTTGGTCTGCGCAATTTCGAAGCCCGATAATTCAGCCTGTTGCAGGCTTTCCTTGCGGTACAGCTCGCGATAGCGCCGGGGGTGGAACGGATCGTATCCCGGAATATAAAGGACGCGGCGGCGCGTCACGGCATGTGTCATCTTGGCGCTCGCAGCTTCCGGTCGTTCAGGGCAGGATGACAGAAAGCTCGGGCAAGATTAAGGACGTTGCATGAATATCGACCTGGAGATCGACGCCCGCGGCCTGCTGTGCCCCCTGCCGGTGCTGCGCATGAAGAAGCGGATGCAGGCGCTGCCGGCCGGTGCGATCGTCCGTCTGCTGGCCGACGACCCGGCGGCGCATGTCGACGTGCCGCATTTCTGCGCCGAGGCCGGGCATGATTTCATCGGTGCGCGAGATTCTGCGTTCACGGTGCGCAAGGGCTGATCACTCGGCCGCCTGCGACAGGCTGGGCCCGCCGGATCGGATCGTTGCCAGCAATTCCTCGCGCCGCTTGGCGGCCTTTCGTTCGTTCGCTTCCTTCACAGGCCCGAAGCCCCGGATCGTAAGGGGCAACTCTGCCAGTGCCACGACGGCATCGCGGGTGGCGTCGTTCAGCAGCGGCAGGGCCTCGCCCAGGTCGGCCTCGTATTGCTTGATCAAGCCGCGCTCCATCCGCCGCTCGGCGGTGCGGCCGAAGGGATCGAAAAATGTGCCGCGCAGCCGCTTTCCCATAGCAAGAAGCGGATAGGCCCGCTCGATCCAAGAGCCGAAATCGCGTTTGCGCGGTCGGCCGTCCGGCCCGGTTTTCGACAGCATCGGCGGGGCAAGGTGATAGGTCAGTTTTAGATCGCCATCGAACGCTTCGGCCGCCTTGTCGCGCGTCGATTGCAGCAGCCGCGCAACCTCGTATTCGTCCTTATAGGTCAGTAATTTGTGATAGCCCTTTGCCACCGCCGCGCGAACGGTCGGCTCCTGAATGGTGTCGAGCATCCGCGTGTACCGCTTGGCATAGCGCTTCGACTGATAGGCCGTCAGATGCGCAGCTCTCGCAGCGATCCGCTGGTCAAGCGACTTGGGCAGGGACGTCACCGTATCGGTCAGCATCGCCTCGACCCGGTCGACGTTCATAACAGCCCAGCGACCCAGATCGAAGGCGCGCTGGTTCTTTTCCACCGCCGCGCCGTTCAACTCCACCGCTTTCAGGATCGCGTCGCGCGTCAGGGGGACCAACCCCTTCTGCCAGGCCGCCCCCATGATCATCATGTTCGAAAAAATCGTGTCGCCCAACAGCTTTTCGGCCAGACGCGATGCGTCGAATATCGTAAGCCGGTCGCGCAACCGGGCCTGCAGTGATAAAATCAGGCGGTCAACGGGCAGTTTGAAATCCGCGTTCAAGGTGAAGTCGCCGGTGACGATCTCGTGCCCATTGACGACCGCGCCGGTTCGACCCGAGGACGTCAAGGCCAAGGTTTTCGTATCCGCCGAGACGACCAGATCGCCGCCGATCAGGGCATCGGCTTCGCCCAATGCCACGCGGATCGCGCTGATATCGGACGGCGTGTCGGCAAGACGAACGTGCAACGCCACGGCGCCGCCCTTCTGCGCCAGGCCGGCCATTTCCATAAGGCCCGCGCCCTTGCCATCCAGATGGGCGGCCATCGCCATGACCGCCCCGATGGTCACGACACCCGTGCCGCCGACACCCGTGATGACGGTGTTCCATGTCCCATTGATCACCGGCAAAACCGGGTCGGGAAGGTGACCTATATCGACGTCCTGCGTGGCTTTCTTCTTCAACTGCGCCCCTTCCACGGACACGAAACTGGGGCAGAACCCCTTGATGCAGCTGAAATCCTTGTTGCACGACGATTGGTCGATCGCGCGCTTGGTGCCGAACTCCGTCTCGACGGGCACGAGGGAGACGCAGTTCGATTGCACCCCGCAATCGCCGCAGCCCTCGCAGACGTCGGTGTTTATGAAAATACGGCGGTCCGGGTCGGGGAACAGGCCGCGCTTGCGGCGGCGGCGTTTTTCGGCGGCGCAGGTCTGGATGAAGACGATGGCCGATACGCCCTCGATCTCGCGCATGCGTTTTTGAACCTGCTCCATCTCCTCACGCTCGTGCCATTGCAGGCCGGCGGGGAAACGTGATTTCTGCACGTCTTCTTTTTCATCGTAGACGACGGCAATTTCCTTGACGCCCATGGCCTGCAATTCGCGGGTGATCTGCTCGGGGGCCAAATCGCCCTCGTTGTGCTGTCCGCCGGTCATGGCGACGGCGTCGTTGTACAGGATCTTGTAGGTGATGTTGGTCTTGGCGGCCAAGGCGGCGCGAATGGCAAGAATACCGGAGTGGTTGTAGGTGCCTTCCCCAAGGTTCTGAAACACGTGCCTACGCTTGGAAAACTGGCTTTCGCCGACCCAGTTCACGCCTTCGGCCCCCATGTGGGTATAACCTTCGGTCGACCGATCCATCCACAGCGCCATGACGTGACACCCGATACCCGCCCCCGCGCGCGACCCTTCGGGCACCTTCGTCGACGCATTGTGAGGACAGCCCGAGCAGAACCAGGGCGTGCGCTTGGCGATGTCGGGGGCATTGTCGGCGCGCTTGGCCTCCTCGATCCGAGTCATGCCGGCCGTCATGCGGTCGGTGCCGCAGCCCTCGTCGGTCAGGATGACGCCCAGCTTCTGCGCGATGTCGGTCGGGTCCAGCGCATAGGCCTGCTGAAACAGGATCGGGCCGTTCGACCCCTTGCGATAGCCCCAGACGCGGCGACCGTGGCGATCGTCGAAAATCGCCTCCTTCACCTGCACTTCGATCAGCTTACGCTTCTCCTCGACGCAGACGATCAAATCCAGACCCTCGGCCCAGTCGTGCAGGCCCTTCATGTCCATCGGCCAGACCTGTCCGACCTTGTAGGTTGTGATGCCCAGCCGCTCGCATTCCGTCTCGTCCAGCCCCAGCAGGTTGAGCGCGTGAACCAGATCCAGCCAGTTCTTGCCCGCCGCGACGAAGCCGATCTTGGCACCCGCCTTTCCGTGCATCCGCCTGTCCATCTTGTTGGCATGGCTGAACGCCTCGGCCGCCCACCGCTTGTAGCCCAGAAGGCGATCCTCCTGCGGGATCCAATGGTCGTTGAGACGGATATTCAGCCCGCCCTCCGGCATGTCGAAGTCCGGTGTCACGAACTCCATCCGGTCGGGGCGGCCATCGACAACGCTCGTCACCTCGACGGTGTCCTTCATCGTCTTGAGCCCGACCCAGACACCCGCATACCGCGACAGCGCCCAGCCATAGAGACCGTAGTCCAGGATTTCCTGCACCCCCGCCGGGGCCAGCACAGGCATGTGCACGTCCACCAGCGCCCAATCGGTCTGGTGACATGTGGTCGAGGATTCGCCCGTGTGATCGTCGCCCATCGCCATCAACACGCCGCCATATTTCGCGGTGCCGGCCATGTTGGCATGGCGCATCGCGTCACCCGACCGGTCGATCCCCGGCCCCTTGCCGTACCACAGGCCGAAAACGCCATCATGCGTCCCCTCGCCGCGCAGTTCCGCCTGCTGGCTGCCCCACATCGCCGTCGCGGCAAGATCTTCGTTCAGGCCTGGTTGGAACGTGACATCATTGGCCGTCAGCACCTTCGATGCCTTCGCCATGTTCAGGTCGACCGCGCCCAATGGTGATCCGCGGTATCCGGTGACGTATCCGGCGGTGTTCAGCCCGGCGCGCCGGTCCCGCTCCTTCTGCATCAACATCAGACGAACGAGCGCCTGCGTGCCGTTGAGCAGGACGTCCTTTTTTTTAAGATCGAACCGGTCGGACAAAGAAACGTCGTGGCGCATGATGAGCTCTCCCTCGGTTCATTTATAGGTCAAATAGACTGACCTATAAAGCGAAATCTTCTTCACACTTTCCCATCACCCTACCGTATAGGATTGTGCGGGGAGCGGCTATTCTGACGCGGGTGATTCATGGACTGGGATAAACTACGGATTTTCCACGCGGTCGCCGACGCTGGTTCCCTCACGCATGCCGGCGACGTGTTGCACCTGTCGCAATCGGCGGTCAGCCGCCAGATCCGCGCGCTCGAAGACAGCCTCAGCACCACGTTGTTTCACCGCCATGCGCGCGGCCTGATCCTGACCGAACAAGGGGAGCTTTTGTTCGACGCGACCCAGGCGATGACCAAGCGGCTGGATACCGCCAGCGCGCGCATCCGCGATTCCGAGGAAGAGGTGTTCGGCAATCTGCGGGTGACGACGACGATCGGCTTTGGGTCCATTTGGCTGGCCCCGCGTCTGTCGAAACTCTACGCGAAATATCCCGATCTCAGCCTCGATCTTATGCTGGAAGAACGCGTTCTGGATTTGCCCATGCGGGAGGCGGATGTCGCCATCCGGATGAAGGAGCCGAGCCAGGCCGATCTTGTCCGCAAACGTCTGATGGACATACGCATGCAGCTTTTCGCCTCCCCCGCGTATCTGGAGGCGAATGGCACGCCGAAATCGCTGCACGATCTGGCGGCGCACCGTCTGTTGTGCCAGTCGCTCGACGTCACGCAGGTCAGTGCGGGGGCCACGCTGGTCCGGGAATTGATGACCTACGACGTGGGGCGGACGCTCAAGGTCAATAACTATTTCGGCGTGCTGCAGGGCGTGCTGTCGGATTTAGGGATCGGGGTTCTCCCCGATTATCTGAGCCAGGATTTCCCGCAATTGGTCCGGGTTCTGCCGGCGGTGGAATCGAACGAAGTGCCGGTGTTCCTCGCCTTCCCCGAAGAGCTTCGCGGCTCCAAACGGGTGGAAGCCTTCCGCGATTTCGTGGTGGAGGAGGTCGTGGCCTATCGCAAAGCCAGGCAAGACGCGGCCTAGGAAAGCAGGCCGCTTTTTTGCCCAGCCATGTGCCGAACGCATAGCGGGAATGCACCGATCGGTTCAGTTTCTGCCTTGTCGGAAGGCATCGTGCGTAATATTTATTCAGTCGAAGGACGACATCTGATGTCCCTTCACCTCCCTGTTGGACTTCGGACGAGCCTTGAGCTCGGCCTTTTTTTATTCCGCGTCGGCCAAGTGGGCCTGCAACGCGCCGTAATGTCCCAATCCAGGCATCTCGGTCAGGCCAGCATTCGGCAACGCGTCCAGCAAAGCATGGGCCATCGCGGGTGGAACCCAGGCATCTTCGGTTCCCTGCCGAATTTCGATACGACACTGCACATCGCGCAAGATCGGTCGCCAGTCTGAGACGTAAAGCCGAAGCCAGGCCGCATAGGCTGCCCGCTGTGTCAGGGCCTGGCGCAAACCGCGCGTGACGATCCGGCGTGCGGGATCGTTCCGAAACAGGGCGCGCTCCGCAGGCTGGGCCGTCGAGATCATCGCGCGGAGCACGATGCCGGGTGCCACACGTGTCGCAGCCGCCTGCATGGACAAAAGGAACCGCAGGCGCGCGGCGGAGGATCTGGCCACGCGGAACACCTGCGCGCCCGCCATGTCCGGCAGGAACTGCCCCAGGGTCAGCGGTGCGGCCGGCGCGATCAGATGCAGGTCAGTCACCATATCGGGCCGCCGCGCCGCCAGATGCAGCGCCGCCATTGCGCCCAGCGAAAACCCCGTCACGCGCATTAAGCCGGACGTGGCGCACTGCGCGTCGAACCTGTTCAGCAGATCGCCGATGGGGTCGCCGGGGTCGCAGCCAAGCAGATCAGCGCAGGCCCAGCCCTTTGGACGGTGCCCCGCAAGTTCGATTTCGCCCGGCCACCCCGGCAGTCCGTGACAGTAGAACGTGCCCAGGCTCACCCGGTGGCGGCCGTCGCAGTCGCCTGAATACGCTCCACCATCGCGCGCAATCCGTTGGACCGCTGCGACGACAGGTGATCGTTCAGGCCCAGCCGCGCCAGTTCCGCGCGCGCATCGACCTTAGTCACCTCGCCTACGCGCAAACCGCCATACAACTCGTGCAGGATGGCGATCAGGCCACGCACGATCATCGCGTCGGATTCTCCTGCAAAATCGAAGGTCGCGTCAGCCCCCTGCCCGTCGATACGCGGATGGATCCAGACCTGACTGGCGCAGCCATCCACCTTCGTCGCATCGACCTTCAACGCGTCGTCCAGCGGCGGAAACGCCTTGCCCAGCTCGATCACGTGGCGGTAGCGATCTTCCCAGTCGTCCAGAAACTCGAACGTCTCGACCAGATCTTCAAAGCGGTCCTGTGCCATCGAAAATTCCCTTCGTTGCCGATCACGTAGGCGCGCGACACCGCAAGGTCCAGCCCGCTTCCCAAAGGCGCGGCAATCGGCTAGCCCGTTGTCCAACGACGGTACGGGGGAATTCACCATGTTCGCACGCATCACCGCGGTTCTTGCAATCGGCGCGCTGTCGGCCTGTGGCGTGGGACAGACCCGTTTGAACCCGCTCAACTGGTTCGGATCGGATCGGGAGGAACGGATCGAACAGGTCCGCGCTGAAGCCGCGCGCCCCGTCGTCCAGCAGGTCGTGTCGCTCAAGGCGGAGCCGACGCCGGGCGGGGTGATCGTGACGGCCGTGGGCCTGCCGCCGACGCAAGGCTTCTGGGAGGCGGAGCTGGTGCGCGTCGCTTCCAGCGACCCGTCGGTCCTGGTCCTCGATTTCGGTATCCTGGACCCCCTCACGCCGGAACCCGTCGGGACGCAACCATCGCGTGAAGTGTTGGCCGGTGCCTTCTTCTCCACGCAGGATCTGGCGGGCATTCGAACGATCGCGGTGCAGGGCCTGACCAATCGCCGCTCCGTCAGTCGTCAGTAAAACTCTGAACCAACATGGCTTTGCGGTGCGACGTTAAACCCGTTCAGACCCGCGAGTTGGCCAGCGCCGCACCCTCAGACAAAGATCCCAACTTGGCGTAGGCGATCTCCGGGTCGACGGACCCGAAACCGGCGAAGGTGCCGAAGCCACAGTCGCTGCTGGCGATGACGCGGCCGGACCCGACGATACCCGCAAACCGGAGCAACCGTTCCGCCACGACTTCGGGGTGTTCGACGAAATTCGACGTGGTGTCGACGACCCCCGGCACCAGGATCTTTCGGTCGGGGATTTCGGCTTTTCGGTCACGGAACACCTGCCATTCGTGGGCGTGTCGCGGGTTCGACGTCTCGAACAGCAGCTGGTCGGCGTTCACCCCGAGAAAGGTGGAAAACACCGTATCCATCGGGATATCGCACACATGCGGGCCTTCGTAGTTGCCCCAGCAGATGTGAACCCGAATGCGTGACGGATCAATGCCTTGCAGGGCGTTGTTAAGTGCCTCCACATGACTGGCGGCGATCTTGAGGAATTCCGCGTCGCTCAGATCCGCGAACAGCATGTGCCGCGACAGCGCCAGATCGGGGCAATCCAACTGCAGGTAAAGACCGGCGTCCACGATGGTGCGGTATTCCGCGGCCATCGCATCCGACAGCGCCGCAAGGTATTCGTCACGGCTGCCATAGTGTTCGTTCTGCAGGAACAGGCTGATGACGCCGGGACTGGCCGCGTTCATGAAGCCTTGCGTCGCACCGTGATTGGCCATGGCGGCCTTCAGGTTGGCGATATCGGTCTTCAACTCGTCCTGCCCCTTGGACTTCACCGGGCCGGTGCACATGGGACGTGCGTATTTGGGCGTGCCGCCACCTTCTGCCAGACGTTTGAGAAAGCTGGGAAATTTCTTTAGATCCGCGGGGGCATTGCGCGGGGAGTCGCCCGAAAACCCGGTATAGCGATCCTTGACGTAGGTCGCATAGCTGATCTTCGACGTCTCCCCGTCCGACACGATGTCGATCCCGGCCTCCACCTGGCGGCGCACCACCTCGTCGCAGGCGGCGGTCATCTGGGCCGCGAATGCCTGTTCGTCGTAGGGCTCTTCTCGTTCGCGCGCGAAGATGAAATCGACGGTTTCCTGCGTGCGCGGAAGGCTTCCGACGTGGGTGACGCGAATGGTCATGGGCGGCTCCTCTCGGGTTCGTGATGGCGTGCCATGCGGCGGTGCCAAGGGCAAGGCAGGGGACGTGCGAAGCGCCGGCATCCGTTCCGGTCGCATCAGATCAATGGCGTCGAATGTGTCAGGAAGGACCGGGGTGATCGGCGTCCGCCAAATCGTACCCTAAGACCGCGAAACCGCTGGCCGCAGCGGGGCGTGCCTGCCCAGACCCCGCCAAAGGCCACGATCACCCTAACCAGCTGGCCCCCGGTGCATCCCCTGTGGCGACGATGTGGTACAGGCTGGCGTCGCCCGTCATCGACGGCACGGCGCTGTGCATCAGATCGGCGGGAACCGACATCGTATCGCCGGGGGCCAGGACGTCCGATCCACCGTCCCACTCCACGCGCCAGTGGCCGCGCATCGGCATCAGGACAGAAGGCCGATCATGGCAGTGCCTTGTATCCGTCGCCGACGCCCGGGTGATCAGGTCGACCTCGAACCCCGGCTTGTCCCGTATGATGCCGGTCTCCCCGATGACCTTGCAGGGTTTCGTCCCGGCCAATGCCACCATGTCGTTGTAGCGGCGCACGCCCCAACCCACGACCTGCATCGGCGTCATCTCGGGGTAGTTGGCCAACTCAATATCGGTCAGTTTGCGCATCGGCTTGACGCCTTCGGGCAAGGTCTGCCCCGCCTTCGTATCGTAAAGCGTGCCCGTTTCGGCCAGGACAAGACCGTGATCGGCGGCATCCTCGATAACCTCCGGGGCCCAGATCACGCCGCCGCCCGCATCGTCGCCGCCCAGGATCGCCATGATCATCCCATAGTCGGTCCCGATATTCTCGAACCCTCGGAAAATGCCGGTCGGGATGTCGATGATGTCGCCTTCCTCCAACACAACCTCCCCGGCGGTGCCGCGGCGCCCCCAGAAGAAACGCCAGCGTCCTTTGAGCACGAAGAACACCTCGGCTGTGCGGTGGGAATGCAGGGAGTTGCGGCATTTGGGCGGCTGGCCGGCCGCACCAATGTTAAAGCCGTGGGGGGTGGTGATGTGGACATGCTGATCGTGGCTTTCGGAAACGCCACCGCCGATGATGGTGAAATTCTCCTTCTGATCGCTGCCCGGCGTATGGGCGTCGATGAAGGCGGTCTTGCAGGGCTGGAGTTCGCCGTAGCGGACGATTTGCGGTGCATTGGTCCGGCCGTTCATTGCGTCAATCCTCTTGTGAAGTTCGTTCAAGTACCCCGGCGAAGCGATCCAGCATGTCGTCCCAGCCCCGCGCCACGTCAGCCTCGGTCGGCTGTTCGCCCAAGACAACCATCTGACTGGTGCCGGTGAAGGTGCAGCCGTCGCCGTCGGGCGTGACGTCGAATACATTCTGCATGGTCATCGCGGGGTTTCCGCCGAAGACGCCCCAGCCGTGCACGACCGCCAGACGTCCGGGTTGCAAAATGCGGATGGTATCGAACATGCGACCCACCTCCGTGTCGCCCGGCGCGATCAGGATTTCGCCGCTCTCGCCCTCCTGTGTCGCCAGGGTGACGTGAGACATGCCGGACCCTTCGGGCGTCTCGAACTGCGCGCGCAAAGCCGGGTCGAGCCAGGCATCGAAAACACGGGACGGACGCTGGGCGAACCGACGACTGCGGCGGACGGTGAAGACCTGCATCATGGTGCCCCTAGATGGATCTGCTTCCAGATCGCCGTCTCGTCGTAGACGGTCCATTCACGGCGGATGGACCAGCCGTTCGGCCCCCAGGGGCCGAATTCGGCGTGGGTGATGCCCATGACATAGACCATCGCCCCCGTAGGTGTGCCAAAGCCGCCCCACCCCTTGTGCCGCCCCCACAGCGACCAGCGGACGGCGGCGCGGGGTGGCATCATCGGGTCGTCCCGACCAATAACGTGATCGACGGTGAACTCCGCATCCGGGAACGCGGCGCGCAGTTGCATCCAGAAACGATCGGCGGCCCCATGACTGTGCCCCGTCACACCGCCAGGATATTCCAGCTGCGCGGCGCGGTCGTAGTTTTCGCGAATAACGCGCAGGTCGGCCCCCATGATCCGGGTCAGCGTTTCGGCCAGTCGCACGCCCCATTCGTTGTCGTTACCGCGTCCGCCGTAGGGCCCGCTGCGATCGGTTTCCGGCGTCAGGGGTCGGGTCGCCGTGTCCCGCCCGCCTTCGCGTTCGATCAGGTCGGCGGCATAGGCTTCGGGTGTCCAGCCCAATTGCCGCACGATGGCCCCCTGATCGCGGATCAGCCATTCGTCGTCGATGGTGATGCCCGTCGCGTGGCAATCGGCCATGATGCGATAGGTCAGCTTCTTGCCCGTCGCCTTGCCATAGACGCCGTCGCCCAGATGCGTCGCGGTCGACAGCAGGCGATGCGACGATAGAAGACCGGTCTCGCTGCTTTCCCCGCTCCAGATCACATCTTCGCCCAACAGGGTTCGGTCGGGAAACTCCGCCAAGGTCGCCATGGTCGCGCCGATCACCGACTGGTTGCCGATCACCACGCTGGCCGGCGACCGCACCACGATTTGCGGCGCGTAGTAATCGTGCAGGGTCGAGATGCCCCGATCCTCCCAGATCTCTTTGGTGATGCCGATGATGTAGTCGGGAAAATCGGACCAGCGGTCGTTGAAGGTCATGTCACGTATCCTTGGGGTATCCGGGCCGAGGATCGCACGACCAGGGGGCCGTCGATTTCGATTCGGCGGGCGGCGCGGGTCGGGTTTTCCAATTGTGCGAACAATTCTTCCACGGTGGCCTGTACCATGCGGCGGGTCGGTTGGCGCAGCGTGGTCAGATCATAGGCGGGCCAGGCGGCCATTGGTACGTCGTCGTACCCCAGGATGCTGACATCGCCCGGCACGTCCAGTTTCAGATCGAAGCGCAGCACATCCATCACCGCCAGCGCCATGTGGTCGTTCGCCACGAAGATCGCATCGGGCGGATCGGGCCTGTCCATCAGGCGGCGTGCGGCTTCGCAGGCGGTGGCACGGTCGTATTTGCCATCCTCGATCGCGTGGACGTCGTGACCCGCCTCTGCCAGCGCGGCGCGGAATCCTTCCAGCCGGTCCTGGCTGGTAGACGCATCGCGAAAGCCGCTGATGTGCGCCAAACGTTTGTGGCCGCCCGCCAGCAGGAACTCCGCCGCCTTGCGCCCGCCCGCCAGATTGTCGGAGGTGACGGCGGACAACCCCGATCCCGGTATGCCACGATTGAACAGGACCACCGGAATCCCGGCGGCCGCACAGCGTTTCGTCAGCTTGCCAGACAGGTTGATGGACGCGGTGATGATGCCGTCGACCTGATAATCCAGCAGCTCGGAGATCACCCGGTCTGTGTCGATACCATGCCGCCCGGTCGTGAAGATCAGCAGGTGATAGCCCTGTTTTTGCAGCGCGGTCGACAGTTTCTCGATCGCATCTGGATAGAACGGATTGTCCAGATACGCGACGACCAACCCGATGATCCGCGTGCGCCCCGTGATCAGACCACGGGCCAGCGCATTGGGCCGGTAGCCCAGGGTGTCGGCAGCGACGCGCACCCGTTCGGCCATGTCGGGGCTGACGGATGCCCCCTTGGTGAAGACGCGGCTGACGGCGGACTGGCTGACCCCCGCCAGCTTGGCCACATCCTGAGAGGTGATCTTGCGCGCCATCCGCCTACCCCGCCGTCCAGCCGCCATCGACCAGCAGATGCGTGCCGGTGACCATCGCCGACGCATCGCTGGCCAGGAACACGACGGCGCCCATCAGATCCTCCACCTCAGCCACGCGGGGCAGCTTGATCTTCTCGTCGATCCAGGCGCGGCGCATGGGGTCGTTGAACGTCGCTTCGGTCAGGGGCGTGCGCACGAAGGTCGGGCAGATCGTGTTGACGCGGATATTCATCGGCCCCCATTCGATCGCCATGGCCTTGGTCATGCCTTCGACCCCGTGCTTGGTCGCGCAATAAACGGCGCGGTCGATGCCGCCGACGTGGCCCATCTGGCTGCTGATCTGAAGGATCGAACCACCGTTCGTCATGCGTCGGGCCACCCCCTGCGCCATGAAATACGCGGCCCGCAGATTTAGTCCGGTCACGACGTCGAAATCCTGCGGCGTGGTGTCGAGCGATGGGCCGTGCCGGGCGACGCCCGCGGAATTGCACAGCACGTCGAACGGGGCCTGCGCGTCCAGAAAGGCGGTCAGCGCGTCCAGATCAGCCACGTCCAGCGCTTGCCCTTCGGCGGAAAACCCGGCTTGTCTCAGGTCCGCCACGGCCTGTTCGACCCCGTCGACCCCGCGCGCGACGATGACGACATGCGCCCCCGCCTCGGCAAGGGCCGTCGCGCAAGCCAAGCCGATCCCGCGCGATCCGCCGGGGACGAAGGCACGACGTCCGTCGAGGCGAAAGCTGGGGGTCCGGGGCAACGGCATGACGATCTCCGATGGCGTGCATAGGTATGCAAACACCCGTTGGTCCAATCGATCAAGGCGTTTTTATATGAACCGATCCGGGCCCACGCGCATTTGTCCCACAGCCACGGAGAGCGCGCATGACCAAACCGACCGAAATCGTCGAAGGATTGGAAGAGGCGGTCGAAGGGGATGACAAAGTCACCGTCGGCGAAGTCAACGAGGAGTTGGGCAATCGCGGGATCGGCGCGCTTCTGATGGTGCCCGCGTCGCTCGAACTGACGCCGGTCGGCGGGATCCCCGGTGTCCCAACCCTTCTAGCCGTGATCGTCGCGCTGGTCGCGGCACAGATCCTCTTTGGTCGCGATCGCATCTGGCTGCCGGATGTCCTGTCGCGTCGCAGCATCGAACAGGACAAGTTCACCACCGCCGTCGGCAAGTTGCGCCCGGCCGCCCGTTGGGCGGACGACCATCTGGGCCGGCATATTCCGCTTCTGGTCGACCCGCCGGCACCGCGCATCGTGTCGGTCGCGATTCTTCTGCTTTGCGCCACGGTGCCGGGGCTGGAATTGGTGCCCTTCGCCTCGTCGATCCCGATGGGCACGATCGTGCTTTTCGGACTGGCGCTCGTGACGCGGGACGGTCGGGTGATGGCGCTGGCCTGGGCGGCCTTCGCCGCTGCCTGCTTGGGTGTCTGGGCGCTCTGGCCCTAGGTCACTCCGCCGCGTCGCGGTACGGTGCCCCTTCGCCGTAGGGCACATTAATGCCGCCGTAACGCCGGACACGTACATTGCACTGCTCGGCGTGGCCCACGAACCCTTCCAGCATGCAAAGCCGCGAGCCGTATTCCCCGATCAGCGTCGCCGCCTCGTCCGTCGTGATCTTCTGATAGCTGTGGGTCTTGAGGAACTTACCCACCCAAAGCCCGCCGGTATAGCGCCCGGCCTTCCTCGTGGGCAGGGTGTGGTTGGTGCCGATCACCTTGTCGCCGTTGGCCACATTGGTGCGCGGCCCCAGGAACAATGCGCCGTAGCTGTGCATATGCTCCAGATACCAATCGTCACGGTCGGTCATCACCTGCACATGCTCGGACGCGATGTGGTTGGCCTGCGCCAGCATTTCGTCGTGGCCGTCGCACAGGATGATCTCGCCGTAATCCTCCCAGGATTTGCGGGCCGTGTCGGCAGTGGGCAGAATGGTCAGGATACGCTCGATCTCGGCCGTGGTATCGTCGGCCAGCTTGCGCGACGTGGTCAGCAGGACAGCCGGGGAATTATATCCATGCTCGGCCTGGCCCAGCAGATCGGTGGCCACCAATTCCCCGTCGACGGTATCGTCGGCGATGACCATCGTCTCCGTCGGACCGGCGAAGAGGTCGATCCCGACCCGTCCGTAAAGTTGCCGCTTGGCCTCTGCCACATAAGCGTTTCCGGGGCCGACCAGCATATCGACCGGCGTGATGGTCTGGGTGCCGATGGCCATGGCACCGACGGCCTGTATCCCGCCCATGACATAGATTTCATGCGCCCCGCCCAAGTGCATCGCGGCGATGACGGCGGCATTGGGCCGGCCTTTGAATGGTGGGGTGCAGGCGATGATGCGCGGCACGCCCGCAACGGACGCGGTGGCGACCGACATATGCGCGCTGGCGACCATCGGAAACTTGCCGCCGGGGACATAGCAGCCGACCGATTGGACCGGGATATTCTTGTGGCCCAGGATGACGCCGGGCATCGTCTCCACCTCGATATCCAGCATCGAGTCGCGCTGTGCCTGGGCGAAATTGCGGACCTGCTCCTGCGCGAACTTGATGTCCGCCAACTCCCTGTCGGACAGCTCCGCGACCAGGGCGTCGATCTGCGATTGGGTCAGGCGGAAGCTGTCGGGCGTGTAGCCATCGAATTTCTCCGACAGGTCGCGAACGGCCGCATCGCCCCGTTCCTCGATGTCGCGCAGGATCGCCTCGACCGAGGTGCGGACCTTGGCGTCGTCTTCGGCGCGCTCGGTCTCGGATTTCGCTGTTTTCAGATGCTTGGCCATGTCTGCCTCCGGATCCTGACGATTGGGTCTGCGGCGGGGCCGCCGGTTCGGATCAATAGAGCCGCGTTTGCATACGTTTGCAAGAACGGCGTCAGAGGGTGCGCAGCCAATCGGCCATCGCCTGGATCGCGGCGGCTGTGCCCGCCGGGCTGAGGATGTCGCCGGCGATGACGTGGAAATAGGGATCGTCCCCTTCCGGTACCTTCACCTCGACGATCGTGGCCTCCCCACCCCAGGTTTCCGCCACCGCCCGCGTCGCCGATGCGTCCACGACGCGGTCCTGCGGGGAATACCAGAAAAGCGCAGGAACATCGGGTCGCGCAAAGTCCAACGCGGCGGCGTGGTCGATGGTGGCCTGCATCGGCAGAAGCGCGATGGTCGGGTACCGCGTCGTCCAATGCCGCGCGTGGCGCGCGTTGACGGCTTCGAAGCTGCGGCTTTCGCCCGCCACCAAGGGGGCCCAGTACCGGGCCGCGGGCAGCGACAGCAATTTGGCCGCCGGGTTGGCCACGCGAAAATTCGGCGAGATGAAGATCAGCCCCGCCACGTCCGTCATCAGGTCCGCAAGGTCAGGATCGGCGGCCAGGATCGCGGCCAACGTCCCGCCGGTGGAGGTCCCGATGACGACGACGCAGTCGCCCAGCTTCAACGCCACCGCCATCGCTTCGGCCATGTCCTCGATCCAGTCGCCCGCCGTCGCCGTCGCCATGGCGGCCCCGTCCCGGCCGTGGCCCGTCAGCCGGGTGTAGAAGACATTCGCCCCCAGATCCGCGCCCAGCCGATCGACCAAGGGGCGTGTTTCCCAAAGGGTTGCCGAAAAGCCGTGAACATAGACGAGGACCAGATCGGTGCGCGTGCCCGGCGCCCCGGCCCAGACGACGCGCTTGGCGGCTTCGGGCGCGACATCCGGAACCTGACTTTCGCGGTCGGCCAGCCAACCGTCGATGTCGTCCGGTACAGCCGATGCATCGAAGGAAACATCGGTGTCCACCGGCTCGTAGGGTCCGAAAGTCCATAGCGCGGCCCCAACGACCACGACGATGCCAAACAGCCAGCCGAGACCCCTGAAAACTCTGCGCATCACATCCTCCCCAACGAACGCGATGAAGGACCCGAGTGGCGGATCAGGTCAAGGTTTCACGCGTTTGAGCACCTCGACGACACTGCGTCGGATAAGGGCAAGATCGTCCTTTTCCGAAAACCGATGATCCGCGCCGCGGACGAGTGTCAGGCGAATGTCGTCGCACGCCACGTGGTTCAGCAGACGCAGGGCGGTCGTGGTCGTGACCGACGCATCCTCGGTCCCCTGCACCATGCGGACGGGAAACGGCAGGGGCAGCGGCGCACGCAGGACCAGACGATCGCGCCCTTCCTCGATCAGGCGCCGCGTGATGACATAAGGCTCGCCATAGTCGGACGGCACCGCCGTTTGCCCCTGCTCCATCACTTCGGTCCGCCGGTCGTCGGTGAAATCGGTCCAGAACCCATCCTCGGTGAAGTCGGGCGCCGCAGCGATCGTGACAAGGCCCGCGACGCGGTCGGGATGGTCCCGCGCGATCAGCAGCGCGATCCAGCCGCCCATGGACGACCCGATCAGAACCTGCGGCCCGGTCGTCGCGGCGGCGATCACCGCCATTGCGTCCTCGAACCAGTCGCCGATGCAGCCATCGGTGAAATCACCGCCCGATTTGCCATGTCCCGAATAATCCAGGCGCAGAAAGGCGCGGCCCTGCTTGATGGCCCAGCGTTCCAGCTCCAGCGCCTTGGTTCCTTCCATGTCGGATTTGAACCCGCCCAGAAAGACGAGGCCCGGTCCCTGTCCCGGCGTGACGTGATAGGCCAGATCGTTGCCTGCGCGCGTGATGGTGTCCATATGCCCCCCTTGGTCCGCCCTGCCCTAGCGACAAGTGCAAAGGGACGCAAATAGGTGACCATCTGGTTACCTACCTTGACAGGTGACTTTATGGTCACCTAACGTTGATCCATGGATTCGGTCTTCAAGGCCCTTGCCGACCCTCATCGGCGCGATCTGCTGGACGCCCTGCGTCGGCAAGATGGACAGTCGCTGTCTGAGCTTCAGGCGGCCCTGCCCCTGTCGCGGTTCGGTGTGGCCAAGCATCTGGGGGTTCTGGAGGATGCCGGGCTGGTGACACGGGTGAAACGTGGGCGGTTCACGGACCACTACCTGAACGCCGTCCCCCTGACCGAGGCGCTGGCACGCTGGATCGAACCCTATGCTGTGGCCCCCGCTGTCCTGGGGGTCCTGGACCTCAAGGCTCGATTGGAGGGCACGAAGATGACCGATACGAAACCCGATTATGTCCTGCGGACCTATATCCGCTGCACGCAGGATGCGCTGTGGGAGGCGTTGACCGATGCGGATGCGGCCGCAAACTATCATCCGTTCACGCCAACGGCCGTCCGCGACGGCGATACGATCGTCTACAAGCTGCCCGATGGGGCAGACATGCTGATCTGTCGGGAAATGGCGAAGACCCCGAAAACCCGGATCGAAAGCGAATTCGTACCGAAATGGGCCCCGGACATCCCCGTGTCCCGCTTCGTCTGGACGATCGACCCGCAGGGCGATGCCTGTCGGCTGACGCTGGAACACTATGACATCCCGCCGGGCGGCGAAGGGTATGCCGAAGGGTGGGAACGCCTGACCGCGGGCCTCAAGACCTGGTTGGAGACGGGAACACCGACGCGCATCACCGCACCGCAGCCGGAGGAGGCACGATGACCCCCGAGCTGGGGTGGATGGCATGGACCGCCATTCTGGCCGGGTCGCTTTGGATTCCATATATCGTGGGGATCAACACCGCCGCCGATGGCACGTTGCCCGACGGGGCGGACCCGTTTCGGCGCCCCCAAGATCCTAACTTGCAACGGCCCTGGGTGGCCCGCGCGTTTCGGGCCCACCTGAACCTGTTGGAGCAGTTTCTGCCGATGCTTGCGCTGGTGCTGATTGCGGATGCCGCCGGGATCAAGTCGCCGGTGACGGTCTGGGCTACGGGTTTGTTTTTCGGATTGCGATTGATCCATGCGGTCGGAATGATCACCGGCACGGCCCGGATGCCGCTGCGCCCGCTGGTGTTCACGACAGGCTGGCTTTGCATCATGGCGGTGGGTGCGACCATCGTGACATCGGTATGAATGAAACCGTCGTGCGGTCGGGGCGTTGGGAGCTGACTCAAAGGAGACATCCCATGTCAAACGACCGCACGCCGAAATCCGATCCGCCGCACAGCGACCGCGACGCGCCCGTGCAGCCCATCCCCGAGCGTCCGCATCCGTCGGGCGACCCCAAGAGTGACAACTACGCCCCGGTCGACGTGGAGCCGAAGCCCGAGGGTGGCAAGACGAAGTACGACAAGCCGACCGACGGGGCGGATGATTTCGCCATCGACGAGCAGCGGGACAAGCGGATCCGGGGCAACGAGGCACCCAAGGATGTGGCCGACCCGCCGAAGCCCTAGACCCCGGGTGCCGCCCTGCCCTTGAACCCCTGGGCCACCACGAACTTCTCGGAGCTGTCGGAGCGGCTGGCCCCCGGCTTGAAGTTGGCGACCTTGGCGAAGTTGTTCTTGAGCTGCTTTTGCAGGTCGCCCTCCGCCCCGCCAGCAAGGACCTTGGCGACGAAGGTTCCACCAGGGGCCAGGATGTCGAAGGCCAGATGGGCCGCCGCTTCGCACAGCATCATGATCCGCAGGTGATCGGTCTGCTTGTGACCCGAACTTGCCGCGGCCATGTCGGACATCACGACATCCGCTTCGCCGTCCAGCCAGGTCTTGATGGCGTCGTCGGCCCCTTCGGACAGAAAGTCGAGAACGTGGATCTCCGACCCCGGGATCGGCTCCACGTCCTGCAGGTCGATGCCGATGATGCGCCCGACTTTCTTTTTCGGGTTCTCGCCCAGCGAGTTGATGCGCGGCACGGCAACCTGGATCCAGCCCCCGGGCGCACAGCCCAGATCGACAACCCGGGCACCGGGCGTCAGGAAGTGATACTTGTCGTCCAGATCCATGATCTTGAAGGCCGCGCGTCCGCGATAACCTTCGGCCTTGGCGCGCGCAACGTACGGATCGTTGAGCTGACGTTCCAGCCACAGCTTGGACGACATCGTGCGCCCCCGCGCCGTCTTCACCTTCACGGTGAGATCGCGGTAGCCGCGTCCCGACGCATTGCCGGACCCCAGACCTTTGACGGGTTTCTTGACCATATATTTGCCTTACGCCCCTTCGGACCGGATCGGAAGGCCCGCTAGAACGGGCCGTCGTCCAGCACACCATCCGCCGACATCTGCGCATAAAGCAGACCTTCCCGCAGGCCCCGGTCTGCGACCGACAGTCGGTCCGTCGGCCAGACCCGCAAAAGCGCCTGAAGAATCGCAGCCCCCGACATGATGAGCGCGTGGCGATCCCGCCCGATCCGCGGATCGTTGCGCCGACCGTCCGGCCCCTGCGCCAGATACCCCCGGATCACCCGGTCGATCTGCTGTGTCGTCATGCGCAGGCCGTCGACCTTGTTGCGATCGTAGCGGCGCAGGTTCAGGTGGGTGGCCGCCACGGTCGTGACCGTGCCTGACGTGCCGACGATCTGAAAACCGGGGTCTGCGTCGCCCTCGGCATCGGCGTAGGGGCTGAATTCCGCAAGGCATTCCTCGAAATGCCAGGACATCAGCGCAAAGCGGGCCGCATCATCCGTCACATCGCGGAACTGGTCCTTGAGGGTGGCGACGCCCAGCGGAATGCTGATCCAGTCAACCACCTTGGCGCGGGGGAACGGATCTTCGGCGGCCCCCTTGAACCCGGCGTGCAGGCGCATGATGGCGCGGGCGCGGTCGTGGCGGGGCACGCGGGTCAGATCGATCCAGACCAGCTCGGTCGATCCGCCGCCGATATCGACGACCAGAAGTTGTTCGGTCTTGGCCGACACCAGCGGCGCGCAGGACACGACGGCCAGCCGCGCCTCCTCCTCGGGCTGGATGATCTCCAACGGCAATTCAGTCTCGCGGTGGACGAGGTCGATGAACTCGGTCGCGTTGCTGGCGCGGCGGCAGGCTTCGGTCGCGACAAGGCGCATCCGGCGCACGTCATGCGTTTCCAGTTTGCGGCGGCAGATCTTGAGCGCCCCGATGGTGCGGGCCATGGACGACCGCGAAAGCCGCCCCGACTGCTCTAACCCGTTGCCCAGTTGGACGGACTTGGAAAAGCTGTCGACGACGTGCAACTGCGAGCCCTTGGGCTGTGCGATCAGCATCCGGCACGAATTCGTCCCCAGATCCAGCGCCGCATAAAGCTCCGCCGGGTCGGGTCGATTGTCAGCCACGCGTGCGTGGGGTGTCGGCCGTATCACGGGGGTTGGTCCGGCGATGCGCGTTGCACCGGCGTCGGACCTCGGCCCCCCGGCCGGGTCTTCCGGTGGCATCGCCGCCTCCGCATTCAGGGTTGGTCTCACGCTACAAGTCGGGGGGCCTTCGCACAAGCCGCGTTCATGTCCGTGTTGAAGGATTCGATGCTTTGCCCCCCTCGTGTCGGGTGACACGGACGGGTATCCCCGACGTGTGTCGCCATCGGAAGGTGCCGTGTCGCCATCGGGCCGTTTGCCCGACAAGGCCGCCCCTATATCTTGGGGGCAATGAGGGAGGGTCCCGATGGGTCAGATCACGGTCGTCTATTGGCGGGACATCCCCGCCCAGGTTATCGCGGGCAAGGGTCGCCGCGCCGCGAAGGTGCAGTTGTCGGAACGGTTCGAGCAGGCCATCGACCGCGCCGCCATGCGCTCGGGCGCGTCGGAGACCGACGCCTATCTGGCCGATTGGCGCAAGGTCCCCGAAGAAATGGAGGGCGAGGATGCAGACAACGCCGCCGCCCGCGCCGCCGCATTGGAAGATGCCTGGACGCCGGACCGTCTGAAGGCCGTCGCCCTGGCCGGAGGGCACGAGGCATGAGCATTCTGGGATTCCGCAAGACCGAGGCCCCCGCCCCGAAGAACGACGATCTGGCCGCATTCCTGCAAGGCGCGTCGATCGAGGTGATGCCGCGCACGGCCGAAAAGGTGGACGACTTCGCCGCGATCCTGCCGCGCGGCACACGCGTTTACGTCGCCCATATCGAAGGCACGCCGATCGAAGAGATGGTGGCCACCGCCGCGCGCCTGCGCCGCGACGGCATGGAGCCGATGCCCCATTTCCCCGCGCGCCTCATCGCGGATCGAACCACGCTGAACGATTGGATCGCGCGTTATCGCAATGACGCGGACGTCGATCAGGCGTTGATCCTGGCCGGGGGCGTGGCCGCACCGCACGGCGACTACGCCACCTCGATGCAGCTGCTGGAAAGCGGAGCCTTCGACGGGTTCAAGCGCCTACATGTCGCGGGTCACCCCGAAGGCAACCGCGACATCGACATGGACGGGAGCATGAAGAACGTCTCGGATGCCCTTGCCTGGAAACAGAAGTTTTCAGAGCGTACCGATGCGGACATGGCCATCGCCACGCAGTTCTGCTTCGACGCGGGGCCGGTCATCGACTGGGCCAATGGCATCAAGGCGGCGGGGATCGACCTGCCCGTCCACATCGGCATCGCCGGGCCGGCCAAGCTGCAGACACTCATCAAGTTCGCCATCGCCTGTGGCGTCGGACCGTCGCTGAAGGTGCTGCAGAAACGGGCGATGGATGTCACCAAATTGCTGCTGCCCTACGAGCCGACGGAGGTTCTGACGGCGCTGGCGGCGCACAAGGCCGCGCACCCGGATTTCAACATCGAAGCCGTCCATATCTTCCCACTGGGCGGGATCAAGACATCGGCCACTTGGCTGGCGACCCACGCAAAGGATGAAGAATGACCCGCACCGTATTGGAATCCAAGACAAAGACGGTCGTGATCGGCTTCGACGATCCGTTCTGCGTCATCGGAGAGCGGATCAATCCGACCGGCCGCAAAAAGCTGGCCGCCGAATTGGAGCTCGATGATTTCTCGACCGTGGAGCGTGATGCGTTGGAGCAGGTCGCCTGCGGTGCCATGGTTCTCGATATCAATTCGGGCGCGGTTTTCACCAACAAGATGGCCGACGATCCGCGGTATGCCGACAACAACTTCGTCGAGCCGGCGCTGATGAAATCGCTGGTAGAGCGGGTTCAGGCGCTGGTCGATGTGCCGCTCTGCATCGACAGCTCGGTCCCCGGCGCGTTGGAGAATGGTCTTATGGCCGCCGAAGGGCGCCCCCTGCTCAATTCCGTCACCGGAGAGGAAGAGCGGCTGGAACTGGTCCTGCCATTGGTCAAGAAATACAATGTGCCCGTCGTCGCCATTTCCAACGATGACACTGGCATCAGCGAAGACCCGGATGTGCGCTTCGCCGTGGCCAAGAAGATCGTGGAGCGCGCCGCCGAATTCGGCATCCCGGCCCATGACATCGTGGTCGACCCGCTGGTCATGCCAATCGGTGCGATGGCGACGGCGGGGCAGCAGGTCTTTACCCTGGTCCGGCGGTTGCGCGACGAGTTGGGCGTGAACACCACCTGCGGCGCGTCGAACGTCAGTTTCGGCCTGCCCAACCGGCACGGCGTCAACGCGGCTTTCCTGCCCATGGCCATCGGTGCCGGCATGACGTCGGCGATCATGAATCCCGTGCGGTCGGTCGAGATGGAGGCCATTCACGCGGCCAACATGCTGATGAACCACGACCCCAACGGCGGTAACTGGATCGGGTTCAGCCGTGTTCTGGATGCCGTGAAAGACGGCGCGACGTTCGCCGAAGCCGCGCAGGCCGCGGCCGCGTCGGGCGCACGGTCGGGCGGGCGGCGCGGCGGGCGTCGCCGCGCCTGACATGACCGACCATCACGTCATCTTCATGCCGTCCGGCAAGCGCGGACGGTTCGAAACGGGGACCCCAGTCCTGACCGCGGCGCGGCAATTGGGCGTGGACCTCGAATCGGTCTGCGGCGGGCGGGGGATCTGTTCCAAATGTCAGGTGCAGCCGGGGCACGGTGACTTTCCAAAGCTGGGCGTGACCGTTCGGGATGATGCGCTGTCGGCGTTCAACGCCGTCGAACAGCGATATGACGACAAGCGCGGCCTGAAACCGGGCCGACGTCTGGGCTGTCAGGCGACGGTTCAGGGCGATGTCGTCATCGATGTGCCCGCCGAAAGCCAACTGCACAAACAGGTCGTGCGCAAGGCGGCCAGCGGCGTGCCGATCACGATGGACCCCGCCACGCGGCTTCATTTCGTCACCGTGGAGGAGCCTGACATGGATGCGCCCTCGGGCGATCTGGAACGGCTGAAGCACGCGTTGAGCGCGCAATGGGACCTGACCGGTTTGGATATGGCCCTGCCGCTGCTCCGCGACCTGCAACCCACCCTGCGCAAGGGCAAATGGGAGGTGACGGTCGCTGTCAACCATGACGAGAACCGCATCACCGCCTTGTACCCGGGCCTGCGGGAGGCACCGCTGCTGGGCCTGGCGATCGACCTCGGCTCCACCACCATCGCGGCGCATCTGTGTGACCTGTCCACGGGCGCGGTGCGCGCGTCGGGCGGTGTGATGAACCCGCAGATCCGCTTCGGCGAGGATCTGATGAGCCGCGTCAGCTATGCCATGATGAACCCCGGTGGCGATCTGGAGATGACGCGCGCCGTGCGCGACGCGTTGGAGACGCTGGCCGTGGACCTGGCGGCAGACGCCGGGATCGTGGCCAACGACATCGTTGAGGTCGTCATCGTCTGCAACCCGGTGATGCACCACATCCTGTTGGGCGTGGACCCGGTCGAACTGGGTCAGTCGCCCTTTGCGCTGGCGACGTCCGACGCCCTGCGCATCGCAGCGTCCGAAATCGGACTGACGTCCCTGTCTGCGGGCGCGCGCGTCTACATCCTGCCGTGCATCGCCGGCCACGTCGGAGCCGACGCCGCCGCCGTCGCACTGGCCGAGGCACCCGATCAGGCGGACGCGCTGACCCTAATCGTTGACGTGGGCACCAACGCGGAGATCATACTGGGCAACCGGGACCGTCTGCTGGCGTGTTCGTCACCTACCGGCCCCGCATTCGAAGGCGCGCAGATCAGCGCGGGTCAGCGCGCGGCGCCCGGGGCCATCGAACGGGTCGAGATCGACGCCGCCACCAAGGAGCCGCGCTTCCGCGTCATCGGGTGCGAGCTGTGGTCGGATCATCCAGATTTCGCGGCGGCGACACGCGCGACGGGCATAACCGGCATCTGCGGGTCGGGCATTATCGAAGCCGTGGCCGAAATGCGGATGGCCGGCATCGTCGACGCGAAGGGCCTGATCGGATCGCCCGCGCAGGTCGGCACGTCGCGGTGCGAATTGGTGGGGCGGACGCATTCCTATCTGCTGTGGGAGGATGGAAACCGCCGTATCCACGTCACGCAGGGCGACATCCGCGCGATCCAGTTGGCGAAATCGGCGCTCTATGCCGGGGCGCGGCTGCTGATGGACGAGGCCGGGGTCGATACACTCGACAAGGTAACGCTGGCCGGGGCGTTCGGGGCCCACATCTCGCCCAAGCATGCGATGGTGCTGGGCATGATCCCCGATGCCGCGCTCATTTCGGTGACGAGCGCGGGGAACGCCGCCGGACACGGCGCGCGCATGGCCTTGTGCAACCGAGCTGCGCGCGCACATATCGAGACGTTGGTCCGGCGGATCGAGAAGGTCGAGACGGCCATCGCGCCGCGGTTTCAGGAACACTTTGTCGCCGCCAATGCCATCCCGCATGCCACGGCCCCCTTCCCCCATTTGATGTCCGAGGTGACCCTGCCCGACGTCAGTTGGAACACCGCGTCCGAAGGGCGGCGCAGGCGGCGTTAATCCAGTCGGATGACCTGGCCGCCCGCCGCCTGCGCGTCGGCCTCGTCATGGGTCACCATCAGAACCGGGACGCGCGCGACGCGGGCGCGGCCGAAGACCAATTCGCGCATCTGGTCGCGCAACCCGGTGTCGAGCTTGGAAAACGGCTCGTCCAACAAAAGGGCGGCGGGACGCGACAGCAACGTGCGCATCAACGCGACCCGCGCCGCCTGCCCACCCGAAAGCGTGGCGGGATCGCGCGCGCCAAAGCCGGCCAGACCGATATCGGCCAGGGCCGCATCGACGGTCGCACGGCGGTCCGCGCGGCGCCCGCCGCGTGGCAGACCGAAAGCTAGGTTCGTTGCCACGTCCAGATGCGGAAACAGAAGTGGATCCTGATACAGGATGCCGACATGACGGGCGGCAACGTCCAGCCCGGTCAGGTCCGTCCCGTTCAGAACCACGCGGCCCGTCGCGCGAAAGGCGGCCGGCAGATCGCCCATCACAAGACTGAGCAGTGTCGATTTACCCGATCCCGACGGTCCCATCAGGGTCAGCACCTCGCCCGGAGGAATCCGCGCGTCGACCGCCAGCAGCAGCCTTTCGTCGCGCGAAATCGCGACATCGTCGAAGCGCAGTCCGTCAGACATGGCGCAGACCGCGACGATTGCGGAAGACGATGGCCGGCACCCCAAGGGCCAGCGCGAAGGGCAATAGCGCCGCGACCGCCTGACCCAGACCCCAGACGCCGATGGCGCGCCTGTCCCCGCCCGACGACAGGGCGACCGCCTCGGTCACCAGCGTCGTGACGCGCCCCCCGCCCAAAAGCAGGGTGGTCAGATATTGGCCGATACTGACCGCCATGCCGACCGCCACCGCCGTCAGAACGGGGCTGACCAGCATCGGCAGGCGCAAGCGCCACAGGACGCGGTTCTGCGATGTGCCCAGACCGGCGGCGACTCGCGCCAGCCGTCCGTCCCACGCCCGGAACGGTCCCTGCAACGACAGGAAGACGTACGGCAGGACGAAGACGATATGCCCCGCCAGAACCAGCCAGATCGACGGCCCGATGCCCAGCGTGAGCGGCAGCAATTGAAGGCCCGGAAGGAAAGTGACCTGCGGGACCAGAAGCGGCAGGTAAAGCAGCCACAGCGCGCGCTGCCCCAGAGACAGGCCGTGACGCACCTCCGCCTCCAGACAGCCGATCACGAGGAGGAGCGAGACAGCAGTGGCAGTCACGGCAAGGCCCAGCGTCGTCAGCGCCGTCTGCGCCATGTCGGGGCCGAACCGCATCCAACTGCGCCACGTCAGCGCCTCGGGCAGCATGTCGGGAAAGGCCCAGCGGGCCGCAACCGACCAGACCGCAAGGGCGGCAAGTCCGGCCAGAACCATCGCGGCGGATCCCCCGGCAAGGGTCAGTCCGACACCCCGGGCCGCGCGGTCCGGCAGACCGATGCCCGACCAGACCCAGGCCCGGCCCACGGACCCGATCGCCCGCTCACCCAGCCACCACAGGGCCAGCACGGCAAGCGTCGCCGCGAACAGGATCAGACCGCCCGCGGCCGCGACGGCGCGCGCGGCAAGGTCCGGGTCGGTCATCCACCGCGTCACCTGAACCGCCAGTGTCGTGGGCGTGGACGGCCCCAGGATGATCGCGACATCCACGTTCGTCATCCCGAAGACCAGCACCACGAGGACCGGCAGCCGCACCTGCGCATAGATCGTCGGGAACACGGCCTTGAGCCATGCCGCCACACGCCCCTGCCCCAGACTGCGGGCGATGGCCATGCGCGGCCCCGCATCGGCCTGACCCATCGCGGCCAGCATCATCAGCAGCAAGAACGGCGTCTCCTTGGCGATCAGGCCGGCGGTCAGCGACAGGCCCCACGGATCGCCGAGGATCAGAAGATCGGGCGCACGGTCCCACCCCAGCAGGTTCGCCGGAATGCGAAAAATCCATCCCGACGGCGAGACGAGGAAGGCCAGCCCAAGGGCCGCGGCCGCATGCGGCACCGCCAGGAGCGGCGACAGCGCGCGTTCCAGCACCGCGAAGGCGCGGGTGCCGTGCCATCCCGCCAGAATCAGCGTGGCGACGGCCAGCGCGCCCAGCGTCGACAGGACGCCGGACAGGATCGAGATGGCCAGCGCACGTGGCAGGCCGGGCCAGGACAGCGCCGTGGCAAAGGGCGTTTCCGCCGACTGCATCAGCAGGCCCGACGCAGGCAGGATCGACCCGATCAGACCGAACAGGACCGGCCCGACCAGGACCAGCGTCGTCAGAAGCGGAAGCGGGCGCAGCAAAGTCGCGCGACGTCAGTCGGCGACGCCGTAGCGCGCGACCCAATCGTCGGCCAGGCGCGTGGCCCAGGTGGGATGCGGCTCCGGCAGGGCGGTGCCCAGTTGGGTGGGCGTCAGCGTCGCGATGCCCAGGTCCAGCGCGTCAAAGACGGCGCGATCCTCGGGCGAGAGCTTCGCCATGTCGAGTACGGTGCCATAGCCCAGGACCGCCGGATCCTGCGCGCGCGCCTGCGCCTCGGGGGACAACAGAATATCAGCGACGACCATGGCGCCGGCCTTGGCGTTGGCATTCACCGGGATGGCGACGAAGCTGGCGTTGCCGATCGTACCGCCATCGAGAACATAGGTCCGCACGCTTTCGGGCAGTTCGAAATTACCGATCGCGGTCGTCGCTTCGCCCGGGGAGAAGCTGATGGCGATGTCTACTTCGCCGTCATTGATCAGTTGGAACTGGCGCGGCCCGCTTTCGGGGTAAGCGCGTCCCTGCCGCCAGAGCAGCGGCTGCAACTGGTCAAGATAATCCCAGAGGATGAACGTCACGTCGTCGTAATCGTCACCCACCGGTTCCGACAGGCGGGCGGGGTCGTCCGTCAACTCGATCAGCATCTGCTTGAGGAATGTTGTGCCCAGGAAATCAGGCGGCTGCGGATAGGTAAAGCGACCGGGGTTCGCCTGCGCCCATTCCAGAAGTTTCGCGGCGGACGTCGGCGGTGTCTCGACCCGCGCGCTGTCGTGGACGAAGACAAGCTGCGCCATGGCCCATGGGCTTTCGAACCCTTCGGTGGGCACGGTGAAGTCGGTCAGCACGCCCTTGCCGTCGACATCGACGTAGCGCCAGTTCGGCAATTGTTCGGCAAAGGGGCCGAACAGCAGGTTTTCGCGCTTCATCGACGCGAAATTTGCGCCGTTGATCCAGATCATGTCGACCGACCCGCCCTCGGTGACTCCGGCCTGCAATTCGTTGACGACGACGCCGACGGCGTCGGCCGTGTCCGTCAGTTTCACATGGCGCAGGTCCACGCCCATCTCACCGGCCCGGTCGGCCACCCAGCCAATGAAATCGTTCGTCGCGGTCGACCCACCCCAAGCGTGCCAATAGACGGTCTGCCCGTCGGCCTGCGCGGTCACGGCGGGCCAATCGGCAGGATCGGGCTGCGTCTGCGCGGGTGAAAGCGTCGGCAGGGCCAGGGCGGCCAGAAGGGTGAGTGCAAATCGCATGAAGTCTCTCAGGTCAGAAGGCTGCGGGCATTGGCCACGCGGGCCACGGCGGTGAAGAGGCACAGGACGCCGAAGCCCCAGGCCAGCGGCGCGAACAGGCCGGGCAAGAGGCACAGAAGGACGAAGAAAACGATCGTTTCCGTCCCTTCCAGCAGCCCGGCGGAATAGTAGAGCGATTTGACGCCCTGCGCCTGCGACGTCAGTCCGCGCTTCTCGGCCATGATGGAATAGCCCAAAAAGCTGGTGCCGTTGACGTAGAATGCCAAAAGCAGAAATGCGGCCGGCAGGGCGTTGGCGGGGTCGAGAACCGCGAAGGCGAACGGCACCGCGCCGTAGAAGACGAAGTCGCACCAGATATCGAGATAGCCCCCGAAATCGGTCGTCCGCGTCGCGCGCGCCACCGCCCCGTCCAACCCGTCGAGCAGGCGCGAGGCCAGAAGCGGAAGCAGCGCCCACCCCGGTGCCCCAACGGCGATCGTAACCGCCGCCACCAGCCCAAGCGCGAAACCTGCCCCCGTTACACCGTTGGCGGACACCCCCGTGTTGGCGAGCGTGCGGCCCAGCCGGTTCAGCGGCGGATCGATCAAGGGGCGAATGAGACGGTCGAGCATCGGGTCCTTCGCACAGGTCGCAGGTCAGGGGTTTGTTGCGAAATCGGCAGGTCCGATACAACGCACAAGTGCGTGACCTTTAAGCGCGTTCGCCTCAGGGCTGCAAGCGTATGGAACGGACCGCAAGACCCGACGCCACCGCCAGCGCCGCCGATGTGGCCAGGGCCAGCGGCAAGCCCCCGACCTGATAGGTCAGACCGGACAGAGCCGTCCCCATCAGCCGTCCTGCGGCATTTGCCATGTAGTAAAACCCCACATCCATCGTCACCCGCCCTGCCCCTGCGAAATCGAGGATGAGAAAGCTGTGAAGCGCGGAATTCACGGCGAAGACCGCCCCGAAAAGCAGCAAGCCCCCAAGGATCAGCGGCCCGGCATTGGGGGCTGCGAAAGCAATCGCGGCCAGCGTAGCCGTCACCGCGGCCAGTGCAGCGACCCAGAGCGTGCCGCGCGCCGGCGTGCCGGGACCAAGGCGGGGGGCCAACGCCTGCACGAAGCCGTAAAACACGATCCAGAGCGCCATGAACCCGCCGGTCAGGAAGAACGCGCGGTCCGTTTCCATCCCTGCGGCAAGATATCCGGCAAGCCAGATCGGCAGCGCCACCACGAACCACACGTCACGTGCCGCAAACAGGAACATCCGCGCCAGCGACAGCCGATTGACGCGACCGTCCGTGCTGAAGACTTGGGCGAACGTCGCGTTCCGGGACCGCACCGTCAAGCCATCCGGCAAGAACGCGACGATCGCGACCAGGATCGCGGCCAGACCGGCGGCCATCGACCAGAGCGCCGGCACGAAGCCGATCCCACCCAGAAGCGCGGCGCCAAGGAAAAACCCGAGCCCTTTGACCGCGTTCTTCGACCCGGTCAGGGCCGCGACCCAAGCGTAGAGCCGCGCGCCCTGCCCCGACGGGATCAGCAGCTTGATAGCCGACTTCGATGCCGTTTTCGTCAGATCCTTGGCAACGCCCGACGCGCCCTGAACGACCATCACGAAGACGACCGAAACCGCCAGCGTCCAAGACGGATCCAACTGCGTCAATGCGGCAAGGGCCACGATCTGCAACGCCAACCCCGCGATCAGCGTCGTGGCCAACCCGAAACGCGTCGCCAGCCATCCCGCCACCAGATTGGTCGCGATGCCCGCCACTTCGTAGAGCACGAAAAGCCAGGCCAACGTCAGCGGCGGAAACCCAAGGCGGTGAAAGTGCAAAAGCACCAGCATCCGCAACGCCCCATCCGTCAGCATGAACGCCCAATAGGCAGCCGTGACGGCGGCGTATCCCCGCAAGGTGGTCACGTCACGCGGCCATCATCCGCGCGATGTCGGCCAGCCGGATCGCATAGCCGAATTCGTTATCGTACCACGCATAGAGCTTCAGATGCGTGTCCTGCACCACGATCGTCGAAGGCGCGTCGATCACGGTGGAGCGGCGGTCGTTGAGGTAATCGGAGCTGACCAGCGGGCGATCCTCCACCCCCAGGATGCCCGCCAACGGCCCCGCCTCGGCCGTGCGGAAGGCGTCG
>NZ_CXSU01000012.1:999164-999782 GCF_001403795.1 Jannaschia donghaensis
TCGGGGTCACCGGGCCTGCCATCTCGAAGGCGCAATCGGTCAGCGACGCATTCAGCAGCGGGACGCGGACTGCATGGCCCATCAAACGCCCCTTCAGATCCGGAAAGATGTCCATGATCGCCTTGGCCGATCCGGTCGTCGTGGGCACCAGGTTCGTCAACGCCGACCGCGCCCGCCGCGGATCCTTGTGCGCGCGGTCCGCGATCGTCTGCGTGTTGGTGACATTGTGGATCGTGGTGAAACTGCCGTGGCGAATGCCAAAGCTGTCCCGAAGAACCTGTATGATCGGGGCCAGGCTGTTGGTGGTGCAACTGGCCGCCGTAACCAGGCGCTGCGACCCATCATAGAGGTGGTGGTTCACGCCGTAGACCAGGTTGAGCGCCGTGCCGCCTTTGACCGGCGCGGACACCAGAACCTTGCCGACGCCCGCGTCCCAATAGGGCGCGATAGAATCCTCCGTTTTGAAGACACCGGTGCAGTCGATCACCATGTCGACGCCGTCCAACGGCAGATCCTGAATCCGGCAGTGCCGGGTAAAGGGAACGCGAGCGGCGCCGAGGTGCAATGTATCGCCATCGGCCCGGCAGGCGTGGGACCAACGGCCATGCACGCTGTCAA
>NZ_CXSU01000012.1:999897-1008376 GCF_001403795.1 Jannaschia donghaensis
CAGGGCCAGTTTACCGATGCGGCCCAATCCGTTGATAAAAACCTTCATGCTCGCCCCCCGCCGTCTTCGTGCCTGCCGCTAGGGTGCGCAGGTAACGGTTTGATGACACTTTCCAAGACTTCCACGGCGGTGTAGCCACCGCCCCAGTGGAAGCGTGGCCGAGTGGTCGAAGGCACCGGTCTTGAAAACCGGCAGGCGCGAAAGCGTCTCGTGGGTTCGAATCCCACCGCTTCTGCCATATCCCGCCGCGGTGTGGGCATCCTCCGAACGATCAGCCGAATGTCAGCGATATCCTGCGGTTCGAGCGGCCTTTGTTCTCGATCTTGCCGACGACGATCGACCCGATTTCGGATGTGTTGGCGACATGCGTGCCGCCGCACGGTTGCAGATCGACGGGCGCGTTTCCGGACCCGATCCGCACCAGACGGATGTCGCCGGCCCCCTTGGGCGGCTGGACGCCGCGTGTCTTGATCAGATCGGGGGTCGCCTGCAACTCCGCCTGTGTGATCCAACTTTCACCGACGGCGTGGTTGCCCGAAATCAGACTGGACAGGCGGGCCTGGATGAGTTCGCGATCGTGCAGGACTTCGGGCATGTCGAAATCCAGCCGCGATTTCTCGGATCCGATCTGACCGCCCGTGACAGGCAGCGGCACGACGACGGACAACAGGTGCAGCGCGGTGTGCATCCGCATGAAGCGGTGCCGACGCTCCCAATCGAGGCGCATCTCCAACTCGGCCCCGACGGGGGGCAGCGCGGCTTCCTCGGCGGGAACAAGGATCAGGTCGTCGCCCTCACCCTTGACGCAGCCCGCGATGTCGCAGGACCCGCCGTCCCAGACGATGCGCCCGCTGTCGCCCGGCTGACCGCCGCCCTTGGCGTAGAAGATCGACCGGTCGAGCACGATGCCGCCTTCGGGTGTATGCGCGGTGACGCGCCCGGTCGTGGTCTTGAGATAGGGGTCGGTGCGGAACAGCGGTTCGGTCATGTCGTCTCGGGCGATGGGTCTGGCGCATCCCCGGCGCGCAGCGCTTCGGGGTTTCGCAGCCAGATATCGCGCTGCGCGAACGGAATTTCCAGGTCTTCGGACAGGAAGCGTTCGGCGATCAGGTGATTGAGTTCGGACGCCACGCGCGGCTTGAACAGGATGTCGCGGATGACGACGCGAACCGTGAAATCCAGGCTGTCGGCCCCGAACCCGTCGAATGTGATCAGCGGCGGCGGATCGAGGATCACCATCGGATGCTGCTCGGCCACCTCCTGCAGAATCGCTTCGACCCGCCGGGTGTCAGTGCCATAGGCAACGCCGACGGTCAGAACGACGCGCCCGGCGGAATTGCCCAGCGTGTAATTCGTGACGATGCCCGAAATCAGATCGGCGTTGGGTACGATCACGTCCTGCCGGTCGAATGTCTCGATCCGGGTGGAGCGGACGGAGATCTGGCGCACGAACCCTTCGACCCCGCCGACGTTCACCCAATCGCCCAGTTTGATCGGACGTTCGACCAGCAGGATGATGCCGGACACGAAGTTCTGAACGATGGTCTGCAGGCCAAAACCGATGCCGACCGACAGCGCCCCCGCGACGATGGCGAGACCGCTCAGGTCTATACCGGCGGCCGTGATCGCGATAAGGGCCGATAACGTGATCCCGACATATCCCGTGCCCGACAGCACCGCGTTCGTGCCGCCGGTGTCCATGCTCGTCTTCGGCAGGATACTGGTGCGAAGCACACCCTTGAGCAGGCGGACGGCCATGAAGCCGATGACGAAGACGATCGCGAATGTCAGAAAGTTCGAGGGCGATATTTCGGTGCCACCGACGCTGAACCCGCGCATGAACCGCGACCACCATTCGCCAAGCGTCGTCGGACGCACGCCCCAGATCAGCGCCAGGACGGGCAGCGCGGCAAGCGCCAGCGCAAACCCTACCAGCGTCGGCGTCAGCGCATCACGGCCCACGTCGGGCCGGCGCGTGATGGCCGCATAAAGATCGAAGACGAAGCCTTGCAGGATGCCGATCAGCATGATCAGCGCCAGCGACAAGACCGACGGCCACAGCACCGCACCGCCCAGATTGACATAGCCGAAGGCCGCGACCAGCGGCGCGGCAATGGCGACCACGATCAACCCACGACCCAAAAGCCGCATGACCTGACCCCAGAATCCCTCGCTCTCCTCCCCCTTGGCGACCTTGCCTTCGGCCAGGAACAGCTGGCCCAGACGCAGAAGGTTCAGCCCCCCGATCGCCAGCAGGACAAAGTGGGATATGGCCCGGCTAACTTCCGGGTTAGCAGAGGTGGGAGCGATCTCTTCGACCGCAAAGGCCGACGCCAGCAGGATACCCAGCATCAGCGCGTGCCAGCGCGCCTCGGACCGGCGGGCGGGGTCGACCGGCAGGAACGCGGCCGCCGTTTCGCGTTTGGGCAGGGCCTGCAGGGCCAGCCACCGGGCCAGCAGGACGATCAAGCCCATGATCGGCAAAAGCGTCGTCGCCGCCTCGATCCTGACGCCGGACGCGCCCATCAGCTGCAGCATCCGCGTCACCGCGATCAGCCCCAGCACGGGAAGGATCAGCCGGGCCAGCGAAATCATCAGCAGGGTGACGCGAACGACCGCGTTCTCGCCTTCATCCCGCGCGATCCTGTCGCGCAAGCTGCCCAGCCAGGCCCCGGACCGCCACAAAAGAACGATCGACGCAAAGGCAAGCAGGCCCAACTCGAACCCACGCGCCATCCAGACCGCGCGCGCGGTGGCGGTGGCAAAAGGCTGTCCCAGCTCGCGCATGAAGTCGGCGGTCCAGGTTCCGATGGTGGAAATCGCAACTGGCCAATTCTGCGGATTGATCGGGATCGGCCCCTTGCGCAGCACCTCCTGCGCGCGTTCGGCCTCGATCAGGTTGTCGATCTCGGTGATGAGGCCGTCGGCCTGGGTGAACGTCGCCTGCGCGACACGGCCGGGGGCCGATGCCGTTTCCAGCTGATCGGTCAGCTGTTCACGCTTGGCGGCGATGTCGGCCGCCTCACGCTCGCCCTCGCCGGGCACGGGGCCAAGCGCCTCGATCTGGGATCGCAGGATGTCGATACGGGCAGAGTTCTGATCAGTCTCGCCCTCGAACCTGTCACGCCAGACCAGCAGGTCGGCGCGCAGCCGGGCCAGCGCGTCGGGGGATGCGACGCCGTCGGCGATGGTCGTGGTCGCACGCTCCGACAGATCGTCCCATTCGTCCGCGACCTCGACCGCGCCGTCCTGGGTCGTCACGACGACGTCGTCCGGCACGGATTGGCCGACGACCGGCAGGGTCAGGGCCAGCCACAGCAGAACCGGGGCAAAGTGGCGGATCATGCGAAGACCGTCGGCACCTCGCGCCCCGGACCGTCCAGCCAATGGGGCACCGGAAGGTCTTTGCCGCGCAGGAAGTCAGGGTTCCAGAGCTTCGATTGATAGCGGGAGCCATAGTCGCACAGGATCGTCACGATGGTATGGCCGGGGCCCATGTGTTTGGCCATCTTGACCGCCCCGCCGATGTTCACGCCCGTCGATCCGCCCATGCAAAGGCCCTCGTGCTCCAGCAGGTCGAAGACGATGGGCAGTGCTTCCTCGTCGGTGACCTGACAGACGAAATCGGGTTTGAACCCGTCCAGGTTGGCGGTGATGCGCCCCTGACCGATGCCTTCGGAAATGCTGCTGCCTTCAGACTTCAGCTCTCCGTGTTCGTAAAAATTATAAAGCGCGGCCCCCATCGGATCGGCCAGTCCAACCTTCACCCCCTTTGGTTGCAACACCTGCGCGACGCCCGCGACAGTGCCGCCCGACCCGGCCGCGCAGATGAAGCCGTCGATCTTGCCGTCGGTCTGCGCCCAAAGCTCCGGCCCCGTCGTTTCGACATGGGCCTGCCGGTTGGCGGTATTGTCGAACTGATTGGCGAAAATCGCGCCGTTGGGTTCGGTCTTGGTCAGCTCAGTGGCCAGGCGGGCGGCGTATTTGATGTAATTGTTGTCGTCGCGGTAGGGCTTGGGCGGCACCTCGACCAGCGTGGCCCCGGCCAGGCGCAGCATGTCCTTCTTTTCCTGGCTCTGGCTGTCCGGGATGACGATGACCGACTTGAATCCCATGGACGCGCCCACAAGGCTCAGCCCGATACCGGTGTTCCCGGCCGTGCCTTCCACGATAGTTCCACCCGGCTTCAATTCACCCGACGCGATCGCCGCGCGGATGATGTAAAGGGCCGCGCGGTCTTTCACCGACTGGCCGGGGTTCAGGAATTCCGCCTTGCCCAAGATCTCGCAGCCCGTCGCGTCGCTGACCTGGTTGAGCCGGATGAGCGGCGTGTTTCCTATGGCTGCGGCAAGGTTTTCATGGGTCATCGGGGCGCTCCGCGGCAAATGTCTGTGATTGACCTACGCGGCGCAGCGGCAGCGTTCAACCGCGCAGCCGGGCGCGGTGAAGCGCCAGCCATTGTGCGGAAATGATCAGGGGCGCGTTCGCCGCCTCGCCGGTGGCGACCATCGCGATCAGATCGTCGGCCGGCAGAAGATGCGTGCGGATATCCTCCTGTTCATCGACCAACCCGTGCAGGCCGTCGGTCCGGTCCGGCAGATCGCAAAGCGCCACGAACGAAAACAGGATCTGCGCCAAGCCACCGGGGCTGGGGTAATAGCGGCCGACGAAATGCAGGTCCTCGGCCGTCAGCGTCGTGCCCGCTTCTTCCTGCGCCTCGCGGATGGCGGCGTCCTCGGCCGTCTCGCCCGCGTCGATCAGGCCCGCAACCGGTTCCAGCAACCAAGGCAACGGGTCGCCCTTGGCCAACGCACCGATGCGGATCTGTTCGACCAGCAGGACGCGGTCGCGGACCGGATCGTAGGGCAGCACAGTGGCCGCGTCGGTCACGTGGCTGATCGCGCGCTGGATCTGGCCGGATCGACCGCCGTCGAAACGGGGGTGATCCAGATGCCATTCCTCGACCCGGTGGAACCCTTCGTAGACGTGATCGACCCGCGCGACCCGAACCGCTTCGGCCGGCGTCGTGCCGCCCACGGTGGTCGGGCGGCGGACCTGTCGGGCAAGGGCAACACCCTGCGCCCGCGACTGGATCAGGCCGCGCCGCGCCACGATATCCGCCGGCGACACCCGGCCCATTCCGCGCATGACCTCCGCCGCGGCGATCCGCGTGCGTTCGCCATGGACCCCCCTCCAGTCGGTCAGGGACCACGGGATGCCGGCACCACCAGCCCCGCCCTGCTCACGGTAGACAAGCGCGGCGATCGCGCCGTCGGGGCCATCGACGGACACCGCCTCGGGCACCATACCGAACGCGATTTCGTACCAGTCCAGACGCGCCCGCGCCGCAGACCCCAGTTCACCTGTCAGCCGACCACGCGCGCTGCCGCCGGGCACCAAAACGGGCCAATCGCCCGCCGCCGCCCGCTCCACCGACCAACCTGAAAGATCGGCAGGACATGTCGCCACATCCTCGCCCGCCACATCGCGGAGAAGGTCGTCCCAAAGCAGGGTGCCGAACAGGAAATAGCGCGTCATCTCGCCCTCGTGTCGCCGGGGCGATCAATGATACCGACGCCCGACGACGCCGGCGATCAGGCCGATCACCGCGCCGCCGACGAACAGCAGTCCCAGAATGACCGGATGCCAGACTGTCATCGCATCCTCGACCAGAAACCCCATCCAAGCCGACGCCGCGCGACCGATGGCGTTGTATTTACCCTCCAGCGATTCAGCGATCATGACGCCGAAGGAATGGAACAGAAGCCCCAGAACAAGAAAGACAAAGGCCGCCGCAAACCCGCTGGTGATGACGTTTGGGATGCTGTTGCCCCGCCCGACCGGGCCCGTCGCCGCAGATCCGATGGTCCGCCACCCGACGATCAGGCCGCCTGCGGCCAGCACTTCGCGGAAAAGACCGACGCGCACGCCTTCTTCCAAGGTATACCGCACGATCGCCTCGCCCACGAACCAGCACAGGGCCGCGAACAGGATGGCGGCGACGAGTTTGGCAGGTGTCGGCATCAGGCGGGTTTCCGGACCGTCATTTGAATCACGTCACACATGCCATATTCGAACGCACCCGCACAGCCCGTCAGATAGAGGTTCCACATCTTGCGGAAGCGGTCGTCGAAGCCCAAGGCCTGAACATCGTCCCAGCGGGCATTGAACGTGTCGTACCAGCGCCGCAGCGTAATCGAATAATCCTTGGCAAGCGTAATCGACCCCGCGTCCTCCAACCCCGCACGCGCCAATTGCTCGGTCAGCTTCATGGGCGCGGGCAGCATGCCGCCGGGAAAGATGTACTTCTGGATGAAATCCACCTGGTTGGAATAGGTGGCCCAGCGTTCGTTCGGCACCGTGATGATCTGCAGCGACGCTTGCCGCCCGGGTCGCAGCCGGTCGCGCAGCGTGTCGAAGTACGTGGGCCAGAACTTCTGCCCCACCGCCTCGAACATCTCGATCGACGCGATACCGTCATAGGTGCCCGTCTCGTCGCGGTAATCCTGCAACTTGAAGTCCACCAGATCGGACAATCCGGCTTTTTCAATACGTTCGACGGCGTAGTTCAACTGCTCTTGGCTCAGCGTCAGGCAGGTTACCTTCAGGCCCCGCGCGCCGGCCGCGTATTCGGCAAACCCGCCCCAGCCGCAGCCGATTTCAAGCACGTGATCGCCGGGCGCGACGGCCATGCGGTCGACGATGGATTTGTACTTCGCGGTCTGCGCAGCCTCCATATCCTCCTGCCCCGTCTCGAACAGGGCGGAGGAATAGGTCATCGTATCGTCCAGCCACAGGCCATAGAATTTGTTGCCCAGATCGTAGTGCGCGGCGATGTTTTTGCGCGCCTGTTCCTTGGTGTTGCGCTGCAGCCAGAAGCGCAGCTTCTCGTAGGCCTGCACCCATTTCAGGCCGGGGAACTGCTGGATCAGCATGTCCCCCTCCTTGTTGATGAAATCGAACACCGCCTGCAGGTCGGGCGTCGTCCAGGCCCCGTCCATATAGGATTCCATGAAACCGATGTCGCCTTCGCGCACCAGCCGGGTGAACACATCGTCGTTGGTGCAGACGATCTCCGCAACCGGACCGGGCGCCACGCCCTGATGACGAAACCGGCGCCCGTCTGCCAGAACCACGTCGATGCGACCCGACTGCGTTCGCCCAGCCATGGCAAAACAACGCTTGAAATAACGCGGCAGGTCGCCCTGCCCTTCGGTGCTCGTCAACGCGTCCATGAATCCCCCGGATTGCCAGCGCACAAAATCATCCGGAATACCGCGAAAGCAAGACCCTGGACGCGGTTTACCCTGCGTCGCGTTGCTTGTACGCCTCCAGCGCACGTGTGCGACCTTCGGACAGGCCGACGATGGGGGCCGACGGTCGGGCGGACCCAGGGTCCAGCTCCCAACTGCGGGGGATCGCCTCGAAGAAGTCCTTCGACGACAACCAACGGTCGCGGTACCGGCCGGCCTTGTCGAACTTTTCGGCCTGCGTTTCGGGGTTGAAGATGCGGAAGAAGGGGCTGGCGTCCGGCCCCGATCCGGCGACCCATTGCCATCCCATCGCGTTCGAAGCCGGGTCCCAGTCGATAAGAACGTCAGCGAACCAGTCGCACCCGACCTTCCAGTCGGTCATCAGATGCTTGGTCAGATAGCTGCCCGTGAGCATGCGCGCGCGGTTGTGCATGCGGCCTGTGACATAGACCTCCCGCATGGCGGCATCCACGACGTCGAGGCCGGTGCAGCCGCGGCGCCAAGCCTCGGCATCGGAATTGTCGCCGCGCCACGGGAAGGCATCCCAATCGGATTTCCAATTCTCGGTCGTCAGGCGGGGCGTGTGATAGGCAAGGTGATGCGCGAAATCGCGCCAGACGATCTCCTTGAGGAAGGTATCGGCCCCGCGCTTGCCGTCGTCCATCGCACGCTGCCCTGCCCACCAGCAGGACCGCGCACTGATCTCGCCGTAGGTCAGGTTCTCGCTCAGGCCGCTGGTGCCATCGACGGCCAACGCGTCCCGGGCCTCGGCATAATCGTCGATCCGGTGGGCGATGAAGGCGCCCAGCCGCGCTTGCGCCGCCTTTTCGCCGACGTGGACGTGTTCGGCCACGACGTCGGCACCCCGCCGCATCGCGCGGCCCAGATCCCAGTCCGCCAGGTCATCGGACGCGGGCCATTCCACGGGGGCCTTGACCGCCGATGGGGCCGTCAGCGCCGATCCGACATCACGGTCGCGCACCGATTTCCAGAAGGGGGTATAGACCTTGTAGAAACCGCCCGTTTTCGTCTCCACCGTCCACGGCTCGAACAGGACATGGGCGTGGAATGACCGTGCCGCCAACCCGTCGTGGCGCAGGGCTTCCTTGACCTCGGTGTCGCGCGCCCGCTCGTCGGCGACGTAAAGGCGGTTCCAGATAACGGTATCCGCCCCCGTCTCCGCCACCAGATCGCGCAATACGTCGAGGGCCTTGCCCCGCCGCAGG
>NZ_CXSU01000012.1:1008506-1051507 GCF_001403795.1 Jannaschia donghaensis
AACACCGGCAGGACTGGACGCTCCGCATCGACCGCCCAGTCCAGGGCCGGATTGTCGGTGAGGCGCAGATCCCGTCGCAGCCAATATATGATAGGTTTCATCGCGCCCTCCATCTTGCGACGTTCAGATAGCCCGTCGCCCGGGCAGGCAAGACCCATCTTCTTCTGGCCGGAAATACCCCGGGGTCCGGGGCAGAGCCCCGGCCCCTTCGATCAGGCGTTCAAGTCGACGACGACGCGTCCGCGCACCTGACCTTTCAGGATGTCCGCGCCCAGCTTGGGCAGGTCCGACAGCGTGGCGGGCACGACCATCGACTCCAACTTGTCCATCGGCAGCACTTCGGCCAGTCGCGTCCAGGCGCGCACGCGGTTGTCGTAGGGTTGCATGACGCTGTCGATGCCCAGCAGGTTCACGCCGCGCAGCAGGAACGGGATGACCGTCGCGGGCAGGTTCGCCCCCCCGGCTAGGCCCACGGCAGCAACGGACGCCCCGTATTCCATCTGACCCAGCACACGTGCCAGCATCGCGCCGCCCACGGCATCGACGCAACCGCCCCAGGTCTCGCCCTCCAACGGGCGCTTGACGGTCTCGTTGATATCCTCGCGCGCGACGATCTGGCTGGCACCCAGCGATTTGAGGTAATCCGCCTGTTCCGGGCGCCCCGTCACGGCCGCGACATGGTGGCCCATCGCCGACAGGATCGCGACGGCGACCGATCCGACGCCGCCCGCCGCCCCCGTCACCAAGACGGGACCGCCCTTGATGCCATGATCCTCCAACGCCTGAACGGCCAGCATCGCGGTGAACCCCGCCGTTCCCACGGCCATCGCCTGTCGCGTGTCCAGACCCTTGGGCAACGGCACCAGCCAGTCGGCCTTCACCCGCGCCTTCTGGGAATAGCCGCCCCAATGCGCTTCGCCCACGCGCCAGCCCGTCAGGACGACCTTGTCGCCGGGGGCATATCGGTCGTCGTCCGACGACTCCACCGTGCCCGCGAAATCGATGCCCGGAATGTGTGGATAATTCCGCACCAGACCGCCGCCCGGCCCGATGCAGAGCCCGTCCTTGTAGTTGACGGTGGAGTATTCGACCGCGACCGTCACCTCGGCCTGCGGCAGGTCGTCCAGCGTCAGGTCCTTGACGGACGCCTGCGTGCCATCGTCGGTCTTGTCGACCACCAGTGCCTTGAACGTCATATCGTAACCTCCTCTATCTCCAGAATTTCTCTCGCAGGTGGGCCGCTTTCGGCCCGTCCTGCGTTTGAACGACCACGTCTTCCCCGGCCCCCCAGCGTCGGTCCACCGATCCGATGGCGACGCCGCAGCCGAATTCCTGCGACCAGGCGGACGATGTGACGACGCCGATCCGCTCCTCGCCCAGCATGATCGGCCAGAGCCGGTCGCAGGTCGGAAGCGGGCCGGCCATCTCCACCGCCATCAGGCGGCGGTTCGACACATGCGCCTTCAGGGCCGGACCGCCGATGCAGTCATAGACCTGCACGTATTTGTCCAGGCCCACCTCGAACGGCGTGTCGAGGTCGGTCATGTCGTTGCCGTAGCTGAGCATGCCGCCTTCTATCCGCTCGACCAGGTTCGGACAGCCCGCGCGCACGTCCAGATCGGCCCCCGCCGCGAACAATGCGTTCCAAAGCGGCATCGCATCCGCCTCCCGCTCGACATAGATCTCGAAGCCGCCCTGCTTGGAATAACCGGTCCGACTGATGATCATCTCGGTGCCGTTGAACGCGAAGCGGTCATGGCGGAAGAACTTCAGCTTGCGCACCTCCTCGCCGAAGACGCGCGCGGCCAATTCGTCCGACAAAGGCCCCTGGATCGCCAGCGGCTGCACGTCGGCCTCGAACACCTGAACGCCGTAGCCGCCCGCCTCGGCCATGCCCGCAATCCACAGGCGCAATTCGCCGTCGGCCAGGCTGACCCACCATGTGTCGGGTCGTGGCTTGAGTGCCACGGGATCGTTCAGCATTCCGCCGTCATGATTGCAGATCGGCACATAGGCGCATTGGTTCGGTTGCAATTGCGACAGGTCGCGGGGCGTCAGCCGCTGCATCAGGGTGTCGGCGTCCGGCCCGGTGATTTCCACCTGACGCTCCACCGCGACGTCCCAGACCTGCACCGCGCGCTTGAGATGCGCCGCGTCGACGTCGGTGCCCGCGAAACTCGCCGGCAACATCATGCGATTGTAGACGGTGTAGGCGGTGCATCCCGCCCGATCCACGGCATCGGTCCACCACGTGCGGCGGATGCGGTTCGAGCGGGCCAGCGCGGTCATCCGAGCCCCGGCATGACGAAAAGGTCGGTCACGCCGGTCGACAGGCCGGCGGAGGTCAGCATCTGATGCATCTGTCCTCGATGATGGGTTTGGTGGTTGAAGTAATGGGCAAAAAGCACAGCGCGCGGCCGCGAAACCTCGCGCCCGAGCATCGGGGAGTGCCACGTCAGATCGCCTTCGCAATCGTCCATGCCATCGGCCCAGACAAGGATTTCAGCGTCGAGCACGGGGCGGCGGCTGCGCCATGTTGCCATATCCGGCACCCAGTCGGTCGAGCCGTCGATCCCGCCGCCATTCCGCGCGGCACCGACAAATCGGGAAAGCCAGATTTCGTCGGCCCACATCACGTGTGACGCCGTCTTGCGGAACGATCCGAAAAAGCCGCCTCGATCCTGTTCCGCGGCGTCGTCGGTCATGCCCTGCGTGGCCTCGACCATCCACTCGTTCTGCCACGCATTATAGCGGGCCATGGTGCGCACCCAATCCGCCGCGATCATCGCCCTACCCTCAGCGCGCGACTTCGGGACCCGACCAGTCGATCTGGCAGATTTCGGCGCTGCGGCCGTCGAAGTCCCAGACGCGACCGAATGCGCGAACGCGGCCCTTGTTGGCCGTGGCCACTGTGATGTCACTGCCCATCCAGTATTCGGTGTTGGTGGCTACGATGTCTCGGTCCGGATCCTTGCCTTGGACCGGAACAACCTCGCCCTGGATCTTCTTGCCGACCATCAGGCGACGCGTCTTGCCCTCGGTCTCATAGGTGATGGCGGCGCGTTCGGCCCCCAGGAATTCGCTGACCAGCAGCTTGAACAGACCGGTCGTCCCCTTGGCCCGCCCCGAGAAGATCTCGATCAGGGCGAGATAGGCGTTCTGATCGGCGCGGTCGTCGATGAAGGCCGCCGCCTTCCAATTGCCCCGCGCCATCAGGCCCGGAATTTCCAGCAGCAGACCGACGTTCAGGCCCGACAGATCGGTGTCGCCGTAATGCCCGCTGTCGATGCGGATGCCCGACCAGGCCTGGCAATAGCCTTCGGTCGGCGCGTGCTTGCCCAAGGACACGACGCAGGGGCAGAACACCGTGCAGTTGCAGTTCAGGATCAGCTCGCCCTTGATCGCCCAAGGCGTCGTCCCGGCGGCCTGCGGGCGCGCGTCGGGGTGACGGTTGGACACGGCTGGCGCGGCAATCTTGGTCATATCGTTCCTCCGATCATGTATCCCGCGCCAGCAATGCAGGCGAGGCCGATCGCGCCGGGCACAAGCGCCCCGCGCGAGAGTTTCTCTAGCGTCATCATGAGTGTGGCCAGCGCCATGAACCCAAGGCTCATCGCGCCGCCGATCAGGCCAAGCGCCATCAGCGCCCAGCAGCATCCAAGGCACGTCGCCCCCAGTCGCAGGCCCATGCGCCAAGGACCGTCGTCCCAGTGCTGCATGAAGAACGTCAGTGGCTGGCGGCATTTCGACAGGCAAGCGTCCTTGAGCGCGCTGAACTGATACGCCCCCGCCGCCAGCAGCAGACCGGCGGCCAGCCAGACGCTGTCGGTGGACCCCAGGCCCAGCTGCACGGCGGCGGCGATCCCGGCGAAACCGATCCAGACGGTGACGTATCCGGCGACCAGCCATGCCCCGCCGCCGGTGCCCTGGCTGTCCGCGATCTGGTCATGCGTGGCAAAGGCCGGAATGGCCGTGGGCAGCATCATCGCGGCCGACATGATCAGCCACATGGCGACAGCACCGCCCGGCCCCACGGCCGCGACCGGCAGACGGCAAATGTCGCGCAGCGCGGTCGCCAGGGCGGCGTCGGTCGTCATCGCATAGACCCCCATCCAGGCCGCGATCAGGCCGGAATAAAGGATCAGCCAATGCGGCGCGGCCATGCGGGACAGATGCTTCATCAGCCAGCCCTCCCGTGCCGCTTGATGTGATGTGATTCCTGCGACATAAATGTCAGACAATCAAATGTCAGACAATTGGAAATCGCCCCATGGCGGCCCGCCCCCCGCTCTCCACCGCCATCGCCGACAGGATCGCCGCGCGCATCGCGGACGGGGACCTGATGGCCGGGGATCGGTTGCCGTCCGAAACGGATCTGGCCGAGCAGTTCGAGTGCTCCCGCGCGACCGTGCGCGAAGCATTGAAACGTCTGGCCGCCCGCAATCTGATCCGTACGGCGCGCGGGGCCTCGGGCGGGGCTTTTGTCGCCGATCTGACCTATGCGGCCGCTTTGGATGCGCATGTCTCGACCTCCACGCTTTTGCTGTCGATGAATGCCGTCGATTTTCAGACCGCGGCCGAGGCGCGCTTCGCGCTGGAACGGGCCTGCGCCGATCTGGCCGTCGCAAACCACCAACAGGCCGATCTGTCCCGATTGATGGCGGCGATCGACACCCTGGACGGACCGATCGACGATGCGGCGTTTTGCGCCGCCGATGTCGCGTTCCATCGCGCGCTGGTCGACGCGGGGCGCAATCCGGTCCTGTCGTATCAACTGGCCGGCGCGGTGGAGGCGATGCAGCCGCTGATGAACATGCTGACCTATGCCGACCGCGACCGGGCAACGATCCTGACGCTGTACCGGCGCATCGCCGATGCCCTGCGCGACCGCGACGCCGTCGCGATTCGCGCCATTCTGTCGGAATTGGAAGCATCCATGCTGATGCTGTTCCAGACCGGTCAGTCGCGCCGCAACGCCCGCTAGACATTTCCCGAAATGAGCAGCAGGGTCCGGAAAAATCCAAACGGGAGACCTGCCATGACCTTTCGCCTGACCCTTCTCGCCTCGACAGCCCTTGCCCTGCCGGCGGCGGCCCAGACCCTGACGGTGTTCGATTACTCCGGGTTCGAGGATCCGGCCTTCCACGCCACCTACGTCGAAAAGCACGGGGCCAGCCCCGATTTCGCGTTTTTCGGCGACGAGGAGGAGGCCTTCCAGAAGCTGTCTTCGGGCTATGACGAACCTGGTGTGACGCACATCTGCGCGGGCTCCGCCACGAAGTTCATCGAATCCGGCCTGATCGAACCTTGGGACCTGAGCCGCATCGACAATTGGGACAACCTGAGCACGGATTTGACAGGCCAGGATGTCGCGTCGGACGGCGACGTCTATTTCATGCCCGTCGATTACGGCTCCACGGCCATCGCCTATAACACCGAAGAAGTCCCGGCCGAGGCGGTCGCGTCGCTCGACGTGTTCCTGAACCCCGAATACCAAGGTCGCATGTCTCTGCCCGACAATGTCGACGACGCCTATGCCCTGGCCTATCTGGCGACCGGCACGACCGATTGGTCCAACGCGACGGATGAGGAGTTCGAGGCCGCGAACGACTGGCTGCGTCAGGCGCACCAGAACCTGCGCACCTATTGGACCGACCCGGCCGAGCTGTCGCAGCTTTTGTCGTCGGGCGAAGTGCTGGTCAGCTGGGCCTGGAACGAAACCTTGCCGACCATGGTCGACGAAGGCTTCCCCATCGGTTTCCAGCGGGAGGCGACGGAAGGATCATCGCTGTGGCTGTGCGGCTACGTCAACATGGCCGACACCACGTCGGACGAAGATCTGGCTTATGATTTCCTGAACGCGATGCTGGACGAAAGCGCCACCGTCCCCCTGTTGGAGGCGGGCTACGGCCAGTCGAACGAAGCGGCCATGGTCGGTCAGGGCGAGGAGGCGCTGGTCGCGGCCGGTCTGGGCACGATCGACGCTCCGGTCCTGGCGCAGCTGCCGATGGACGGGCAGCTGCGGCAACGCCAGGCCGAAACGTTCGAGCGGATCAAGGCCGGCTTCTGATCCTACACGACCCGAGGAAATACGCGGCCCCGTCGGAACACCCGGCGGGGCCGTCGCGTTTGCGCAGGATACGCAACGCCGGAGCTTGCCCATGATCGATATCATCAACATCCTGATGGCCCTTGCCACCATCGCCTTCGGGGCCGCCGGCTGGCTGGCCCCCGACTGGACGATGAAGAAGGTCAGCCTGGCCGACACCGGCACGACCATGGGCAAGTCCGAGGTGCGGGCCGCGTCCGGCGCGTTGTTCGTTGTCGCCGGTCTGGGCGCGATCCTGCTGGGCGGGCCGATCGCCTATGTCATGCTGGGCTGCATCTGGCTGGGTGGGGCTTTGGGTCGGGCCACGTCGCTGGTGCTGGATGGCACGACGACGCGCAAATGGGGCTTCTTCGGCACCGAAATCGTCTTCGGCATCTTGCTGATCTGGATGAATATGGCTGTCGCGGCGGCTTGAATTCCGCTGCGTGTCCGACTATCTGATGTGTGTTCGCTTCGGCGGACTATGGCAATAAACGCGCTCGTAATACGCGGATCGGACCCGGGGGCGGTACCCGGCGACTCCACCAAACATCCGTATTGGCGGATCATGGGGTCGAAATAGGATCGACGGACGTCTAAAGGGGTAATGCTTTTGCTCGGTGAGTTACCACCGTTATCGGTACAAGATGTACAGTTGCCAATAACAACAGTGCTCCGGTCGCCGTCGCAGCGTAAGCTGCGTCGAGATCGAAACTTAAGTCCTTGCGCCTAGCAGTGTAAGGCGGGGTTCGCAGGCACCTGGCAACAGAAGCCTGCACTTTCCCCAATTCGAACGAAACGTGCTGCACCGCACCCCATGGCTGGTGCCGCGATGGGCCGGCGGGATATCGGGCGGACGGAATTATCGGTCCTGCCCGCCCTTGCCGCCCCCTTCGACCTCTGGTCTATCTAGGAGTCGAAGATGCCCGTGGGGGACCCATGACCGACAGCGACGCGACCGCGACCATCGATTACGGCCACCTGATGCACGACGCGATGCGCGGTCTGATCCGTCGCGTGCTGCAGGATGTGGCCGAAACCGGCCTGCCCGGCGATCACCACTTCTTCATCTCGTTCGATACGAACCATCCCGGCGTCGACATCGCCCCGTGGCTGCACGATCGCTACCCCGAGGATATGACCATCGTGCTTCAGCACTGGTTCGATGCCCTCGACGTGCGCGACGACGGGTTTTCCGTGACGCTCAACTTCGGTGAAAGTCAGGAACCGCTGGTGGTGCCCTGGGCCGCGATGAAGACTTTCGTCGACCCGTCGGTGGAATTCGGCTTCCGGTTCGAGCGGCAGGACGACGATGGCACCGGGCCCGAACCGATCGAGGAAGCCCCCTTCGCCGAAATGGAAGAAGAGCCGGAGCCGCCCCGCAAGGACGCCGATGTCGTCAGCCTGGACCAGTTCCGCAAATAACGCGCCCGCGCCCGTTTCGATGGACGCCCCCACCGCGGACCGCTAGACCGTTGGCGACATTCGCCAGCAGGACACGATCCCATGACCGACACCCGCACCGAAACCGACAGCTTCGGCCCGCTCCAGGTCCCTTCCGACAAGTATTGGGGCGCGCAGACGCAGCGGTCGATCCAGAACTTCCCCATCGGTTGGGAACGTCAGCCCGTGGCCATCGTGCGCGCCCTGGGCGTCGTCAAGAAGGCGGCGGCGGCCGTGAACGAAGGGTTTGGCGATCTGGATCCCGGCCTGTCCAAGGCCATTCAGGACGCGGCCACCGAAGTCATCGACGGCAAGTTCGACGACAACTTCCCCCTTGTCGTTTGGCAGACGGGATCGGGCACGCAATCGAACATGAATGCCAACGAGGTCATCTCGAACCGTGCGATAGAAATGCTGGGCGGCACCATCGGATCGAAGGACCCGGTGCATCCCAACGACCATTGCAACATGGGCCAATCCTCCAACGACACCTTCCCGACAGCCATGCATGTCGCCATCGGGATGATGGCGCGCGACACGCTCCTGCCCGGTCTGCGCAAGCTGCACGCGGCGCTTGCCACCAAATCCGACGAGTTCAAGGACATCATCAAGATCGGCCGCACGCACACGCAGGATGCGACGCCCCTGACCTTGGGTCAGGAATTCGGTGGCTATGCGCATCAGGTCGCCAAGGGGATCGAACGGGTCGAGGCCTGCCTGCCCGACATCTATGAGCTGGCGCAGGGCGGCACCGCGGTCGGCACGGGCCTGAACACCCGCAAGGGCTTCGCCGAGAATGTGGCGACGGAAATCGCCCGGATCACCGACCTGCCCTTCGTTACGGCGCCCAACAAGTTTGAGGCGCTGGCTGCCCATGACGCGATGGTCATGTTCTCGGGCGCGCTCAAGACCGTCGCGGCCAGCCTGTTCAAGATCGCCAACGACATGCGCCTTCTCGGCTCCGGCCCCCGGTCGGGCCTGGGCGAACTGATCCTGCCGGAAAACGAGCCTGGGTCGTCGATCATGCCCGGCAAGGTGAACCCGACGCAGGCCGAGGCGCTGACGATGGTTTGCATCCACGTCATGGGCAACGACGCTGCCGTCGGTATGGCCGGATCGCAGGGCCATTTCGAGTTGAACGTCTACAACCCAATGATGAGCTACAACGTCCTGCAATCCATGCAACTGCTCGGCGACGCCGCCGGCAGCTTCACCGACAACATGGTGGTCGGCACGCAGGCCAACACGGCGCGCATCGACAAGCTGATGAAAGAATCGCTGATGTTGGTCACCGCACTGGCCCCGACCATCGGCTACGACAACGCCACCAAGGTGGCCAAGACGGCGCACAAGAACGGCACAACCTTGCGCGAAGAAGCCATCGGCATGGGTCTGGTCGATGCGGAAACCTTCGACCGCGTGGTCGATCCCAAGCTGATGATAGGGCCGAAGTAAGTCGGGCTTCACCCCGTCGCGCGACCGCGCTACCCTTGCGTCATGGCAAAGATCGTCAACCTGAATCGCGCCCGAAAGACACGGGACAAAGACGCCGCGAAAAAGCGGGCGGATGAAAACGCCGCCCGGTTCGGACGCTCCAAGATCGAAAGACGGATCGAAACCGCGCAGGCCGATAAGGCCGAGCGCAGCCTGGACGGCCACGAAATCGAATGACCGACGCGCGGCCCCGCAAACGATCCCTAACGCTGCATGGGCACCGGACCTCAGTGTCGCTGGAGGAAGCGTTCTGGGTGGCCTTCGTGCAGATGGCACGGGACCGCGACCTGTCGCTCAATGCCCTGGCCGCACAGATCGACCGGGATCGCGGCGTGACGGCGGGGCTCGCTTCGGCGATCCGGGTGGCGGTCCTGAAACATGTGCGGCGCCCCGAAGACGGCTAGCCGCCCTGTCCCGGACGCCAGGCGACGCAGGTGCCTACGCGGATGCCCGCAGCACGCCCAGAACTTCCTCCGTCGGCACATCCGCCGTCACGAAAGCGTCCCCGATCCCGCGCGCCAGAACGAACCGGAGCGTCCCGTCCACGACCTTCTTGTCCTGCCCCATCAGGCCCAGAAGCGCCTCCGCGGGCGGCAGGTCGCCGGGTATGTCGCGCAAGTCTTTCGACAGGCCCATCGCCTCAAGGTGCGCGCGCACGCGCGACGGATCTTCTTGCGGGCACAGCCCCAGGCGCGACGACAGCTCGAACGCCATTGCGCAGCCGATGGCCACGCCTTCCCCGTGCAGCAGGCGATCAGAATAGCCCGTCGCCGCCTCCAGCGCATGACAGAACGTGTGGCCAAGGTTCAGCAGCGCGCGGTCCCCCTGCTCGGTCTCGTCGCGCACGACGATATCGGCCTTCATCTGCACCGAATGGCGGACGGCCTCGGTCCGCAGGACCGGATCGTCGGCCAAACGCACCGCGTTTTCCTCAAGCCAGCCGAAGAATTTCGCGTCGCCCAGCAGCCCGTATTTCACGACTTCGCCGTACCCGGCGCGGAAATCGCGTGGGGTCAGGGTGTCCAGAACGTCGACATCGGCCAGCACCAGCGATGGCTGATGAAATGCGCCGACCAGGTTCTTGCCGTGGCGCGTGTTGATCCCGGTCTTGCCGCCCACCGACGAATCCACCTGCGCCAGAAGGGACGTGGGCACCTGAACGAAACGCACGCCGCGGCGCAGGATCGCGGCGGCAAATCCGGCCAGATCGCCGATCACCCCACCGCCCAGTGCGACAACGACATCGCCGCGTTCGCATCGCTGGTCCAGCAGCCATTCAACGGTCTGCACGATCCCGTCCCAGCCCTTCGTTGCCTCCCCCGGTTCCAGCAACAGCGCGGGCGCGTCTATGTCGCCCAACCCGTCGCGCAAACGGTCCAGATGCAGCCCCGCGACACGCCGTTCGGACACGACGAAAACCTTGCGCCGTCGCAGCAGGGGGTCGATCAGCGCGGCCGCCCGCGCCATCAATCCCTGCCCGACGTGCACGTCGTAAGCCCGGTCCCCCAAAGGGACATGCACGATCTCGGTCATCGGAACCTCATGTCAGTATGCCGCCATCGCGCAGCGCCGCGATCACACGATCGACCATCTGCGGGATCGGCAGGTCCGGCGCACCTTCGGCCACCAGATCGGCTGCCTGATAGGACGGCGTACGCGCCTCCAGCAAGTCGATCAGGGTCGCCTTGGGATCGTCCGTCATCAAAAGCGGCCGCGTCGTGCGGTGCCGCACCCGGCTCCAAAGCAGCTCTGCATCGGCCTTCAGCCAGACCGAAACCCCCAATTTTCCGATCAACGCCCGGTTTTCCGCCCGCAGGAACGCCCCGCCCCCGGTGGATACCACGCCCGGTCCTTCGGCCAGCAGACGGGCCAGCACTTCGGTTTCACGGGCGCGGAAGAACGGCTCTCCGTCGCGGGCGAAGATCTCGGCGATGGTCATGCGCGCGGCCGTGACCAGGGCGTCGTCGGTGTCGCGGAACGGCACGCCAAGGCGTGCGGCCATGGCGGTTCCGACGGCCGTCTTGCCGCAGCCCATCATACCGACAAGCACCACGGGGCGCGTCAGGTGCAACCCGCGTGACCCACCCGTCACCGGCCCCCGCTCCGGCATCTTGTCGCCCATCGCCCGCATCCGCCGTCCATGCCCTGTCGCTTGACCGATTGCCATCTATATCTCCGCCCGCCACAATGGTTGCAACGATAACAGGCAAGGCAGGTATGTTCCGGTTTCTCAAATATCTCCTGATCCTTCTCGTCCTGGGGACGGTGGGCCTCTTTGGTTATTCCTATCTGTTGGAGCCTGACCCCACGCCCGGAACCACGACGATCGAGATCGATGCGGGCTAGCGTCCTTGCCGCGGCGGCCCTGCTGTGCGCGGCCCCACTTGCCGCACAGCAGCCGCCCGAATCGGCCATCCCATGGCTGTCGGACAGCTTGTCGTCCCCGCGCACGATCCCGGCCCCGGACGAACCTGCGGCCACGCCGCTGACCGGCACGGATGTCACCGTCATGCCGCTGGGGCAGACGCGGCGCGATGCCGTGGGCCTTCTGTCGTCGCGCCTGACAGGCCTGCCGCGCGATGCCTTTGCCGGTTCCGATCCATCCCGCCTCGCCAGGTTGATCGCGGATCAACCGACCGACGCCCTGCCCGCGATGCAGGACATGGTGCTGATGCTGCTGTTGGCGGAACTGGATCCGCCACGTGCCGCCGCCGACCCCGACGCGCTGTTCTTTGCGCGGGTCGATGGTCTGCTGCGCTTCGGCGCGTTGGACCAGGCGCAGGCCTTGCTGGAACGGGCCGGTGCCACCGACCCGCAGGCATTTCGGCGCTGGTGGGACACGTCGCTGCTGACGGGGTTCGACACCCGTGCCTGCGACGCGATGACGGCGAACCCCGGCGTCGCCCCGACCCTGCCCGCACGCATTTTCTGCCTGACGCGCACCGGCGACTGGGCCGCGGCCGCCCTGACCCTCGACACCGGACGGGCCCTTGGGGCGATCACGCAGGCCGAGGATGATCTTCTGGCCCATTTCCTGGACCCGGAGATGTTCGAGGGGATGCCCCCGCCCATCCCACCGCGCCCCATGACGCCGCTTGCCTTTCGCCTGCTCGACGGGATTGGGGAAACGCCGTCGATCTCGGGCCTGCCGCTGGCCTTCGCCGTTGCCGACCTGCGCCCGACGACGGGCTGGAAAAGCCAGATCGAGGCCGCCGAACGCCTGACCCGCGCCCGTGCGCTGGACGTCAATCGCCTGCTGGCCCTCTATACCGAAGGGCGCCCTTCGGCCTCCGGCGGGGTTTGGGACCGGGCCGCCGCGATCCAGCGTCTGGACACTGCCATCATGGCGCGGGACGCGGGGACGGTTGCCGTTGCCCTGCCCCCGGCTGTCGCGCGGATGGACGAGGCCGGTCTGCTGGTCGCCTTCGCCGATCTTTACGGCGAGGCGCTGTCCAAGCTTCCAATTCCACCTCCGGCGGCAAACCTTGCCCTTCGCGTCGGCCTCCTGTCCCCGGCCTATGAGAAGATCGTGGCACCGCTTGCCGACACGACCGGCGTGTCCACCGACGCCCGAATTGCCTTCGCCGTGGCCGTGGCCCTTGGCGATATGACGGGCGTCGCTTCCGACGATCCCCTGGAGCGTGCCATCGCCGACGGCTTCACCGGCACGCCACCCGACCACCTGACCCGTCTGGCCGAGGGCGAACGATTGGGCGAAGCCCTCCTGGAGGCCGCACTTCTGCTTGCCGACAGGGCCGAGGCCGATCCGCAGGACATCGCGGACGCGCTCGCCTTCTTACGGTCCGTCGGCCTGACCGACATCGCCCGCCGCACGGCGCTGCAACTGCTGCTGTCGTGAACTGGGTCGATCTGTTCCTGGAGGCGCAGGCCGCCGAACGCGGTGCGGCCCTCAACTCCCTGCAGGCCTACCGGCGCGACCTCGATGCTTTTGCGGCGCATCTGATCCATCGAAATCTGGCCATCGACACGGCGACCCGGACGCAGATCGAAGGTTTTCTCATCGCCTGCGAGGCGAAGGGGCTTGCGGCATCGACCCGTGCGCGCCGCCTGTCGGCCATTCGCGGCCTTTACCGGTTCGCCCACGAGGAAGGGCTGCGCGACGACGATCCGGCCATCCGCATCACCGGCCCGCAGAAACCGAAATCCTTGCCCAAGACGCTGTCGGAGGCAGATGTCGATGCCCTGCTCGGCGCGGCCGAGGATATGGGCAAGACCGAAGCGGAGAAGCTGCGCGACACCTGCCTGATGCAGCTGCTGTATGCGACGGGCATGCGCGTCAGCGAACTCGTCGCGCTGCCCGTCGCGACTGCGCGGGGCGATCCGCGGATGCTGCTGGTCCGCGGCAAGGGCGGGAAAGAGCGCATGGTCCCCCTGTCGCCCGCCGCACGCGATGCCATGGCGCATTGGCTTCGACACCGCGACCGCGCGGAGGCACAGGCCCGCACCACCAAGGGCACGCCCGCGTCGGCCCATCTGTTCCCGTCGCGCGGCAAGGCGGGACATCTGACCCGCGTCTGGTTCCACAGCCGGATCAAGGCGCTGGCCGCGTTTGCCGGGCTGAACCCCGATGGCGTCAGCCCCCACGTGCTGCGCCACGCCTTCGCGACTCATCTATTGGCAGGCGGGGCCGATCTGCGCGCGATCCAGACGATGCTGGGGCACGCCGACATTTCGACCACCGAAATCTACACCCATGTCCTGGAGACCCGGCTGCGGGACCTCGTGCTGACGCATCATCCGCTTGCCACGGAGTGACGGAGCGGAGCGAGGGATCCTCCTTCGCGCTCCGTGGGGTATTCAGGAAACGAAGAATTAGGAGCGATCCATGACCTTGAACGTCTATCTGTCCGGCGAGATTCACACCGACTGGCGCGACGAAATCACCGCGGCCTGCGCCGACCTTGATGTGACCTTTGCCGCCCCCGTCACCGACCACGCCGCCTCCGACGATTGCGCCGTGGCGATCATGGGCGCGGAGCCGGACAAGTTCTGGCACGATCACAAGGGGGCCAAGCTGAACGCCATCCGCACACGGCGCGGTATCGACCAGGCGGACATCGTGGTCGTGCGCTTCGGCGACAAATACAAGCAGTGGAATGCCGCCTTCGACGCCGGCATGGCTGCGGCCTTGGGCAAATCACTGATCGTGATGCACGGGCCAGACCATCAACACGCCCTCAAAGAGGTCGACGCCGCCGCCCTTGCAGTGACCGAAACGCCCGAACAGGTCGCGCAGATCCTTACCTATGTCCTGACCGGCACTTTGCCGTCCTGATCGCGCCTTGTCGCAGCCCCCGTCCCGGACCATAACGCGCCCATGGAAACAACCATCGACACGATCAACTGGGGCGCCACTTGGGGCACGGCAGGCGCTATCGTCTTCCTGCTGTTCCTGTCCGCGTTCTTCTCGGGCTCCGAAACGGCGCTGACGGCGGCCAGCCGCGCCAAGCTGCGCAGCCAGGCCGACAAGGGCAGCGCCGGGGCCGAACGCGCCCTTCAGGTGACCGAAGATAACGAACGCCTGATCGGCAGCGTCCTTCTGGGCAACAACATTGTCAACATCCTGTCGGCCTCGCTGGCGACGGCGCTGTTCACAATGCTTTTCGGCGAAGGCGGCGTGGCGATCGCGACATTGGTGATGACGGCGCTGGTCCTCGTCTTCGCCGAGGTCCTGCCCAAGACCTATGCCATCACCAACCCCGAACGCGCGTCCAGCCTGGTCGCACCCATCATCGCGGTCGTCATTCGCGTCTTCAGCCCCGTGGTGTCCGCTGTGCGGGCCTTCGTGCGCGTCGTCCTGTCCATGGTCGGCGTCGACACGGACCCAGACGGCAACATCATGTCCGCCCGCGAAGAAATCACCGGCGCCATCACGCTGGGCCACAACGAAGGCAGCGTCGAGAAAGAGGATCGCGACCGTCTGCTGGGCGCGCTCGACCTGGCCGACCGCTTCGTGGAGGAGATCATGCTCCACCGGTCCGGCATCGAGATGATCAACGTCGCCAGCGCCCCGTCCGACATTCTGGATCAATGCCTGCATTCGCGCCACACCCGCCTGCCGGTCTTCCGTGACGAGCCGGAGAACGTCATCGGCATGGTCCATTCCAAGGACCTGCTGCGCGCCGTCGACAAACTGGTCCGGACCGAGGGTGGCGGGATCGAGGCGATGGAAAAGCTCGACGTCACCGACGTGATGATGGAGCCGTATTTCATTCCCGAAACGACGACGCTCGACGATCAGATGCGTCAGTTCCTGCGCCGTCACACGCATTTCGCCCTGGTGGTGGACGAATACGGCGCGCTTCAGGGCCTGATCACACTGGAGGACATTCTGGAAGAGATCGTGGGCGAGATCACTGACGAGTTCGACCACCCCGAAGAACCCGTTCTGGAGGCCGAGGCCGACGGGACCTATCTGATCGAAGGCAACATGACGATCCGCGACCTGAACCGTGCGACCGAATGGGGCCTGCCCGACGACGAGGCCAATACTGTCGCAGGCCTTGTCATCCACGAGGCGCAGACGATTCCGACCACGGGCCAGGTCTTCAGCTTTCACGGCTTCCGGTTCGAAGTCGCAGCGCGCGAGGCCAATCGCATCACGCAGCTGCGCATCCGCCAGCTGGGGTAAGGTTTTCCCCCCTTCCGTGAATTTCCGCTCTGGTGTTACCTTGCGTCAACATTCGATCGTCGGGGGACATCATGCGACCATGGATTCTAGCGCTGCTGATTGCATCGCCGTTTGCCGCCACGGCCCAGACCGGGCCCAGCTTCGACTGCGCCCGCGCACAAACCCCGACCGAGATTTCGGTGTGCAGACACGACGACCTTGCCCAGCTCGATCAGCGGATGGCCGACCTGTACGTGGACGAATTCACCTTTCTCGAACCGCGCCAACCGGGCGAGGCGCGGGCCCTGCGCGCGGAACAACTGCTCTGGCAACGCTGGCGCAACACCTGCGCCGACGAACGCAATTGTCTTGCCCGCCGCTACAAGGAACGGATCGTCGACTTGGATCCCTTTGCCCTGTTCGACGATGACCGCATCACGGCCGCCGACGGCCCCTCCGCCCTCCGTCTTCGCGATGGTCGGCTGGAGCGGGTGAACGCGGACGGCACGGTGGACATATTCTCGCCCGAGGGCCGTCTGATCGGCATCCGCTTTCCCAGTGGCGAGACGCAGACGATCACGGTCAGCGCGATCGAAGTGTCACCGGACGGCCCGATCGCCCCGCCCCCGCTACCGCCCGCCGTCGATGACCCATGGCTGATGGATCTGGAACTTGACTTGCTGGGCGTCGTCCACGGCATCCTGCCGCCCGAGGATCATCCCGGCTACAGCGCGCTGCACGATGGCTTGCCGACGCCGACCAGAGTGGAGCGCCACATCTCCTCCATCGGGATCCTCAGCAGATGATCCGCGCGCTCCTCCTCATCCTCGCCTTGCTTTGTCCCGTCGCCGCCGCGGCGCAGAGCGAGGCGCTGGACCTTCTGACCAACTCTCTGCCGCCGGTGGACCCGCCGACCACCGACGCCGGCATCGCGCCGACGCAGGACATCATCGACGCCTACAACGCCGCGCAGGTGGCCTATTATTCGTACCGGACGGACCAACTGGTTCACCGGCTCGACGTCTTCAAATGGCAGTATCTGTCATCGCAGGCGATCTTTGCGGTCGTCATCGCGGTCGTGGCCGTCGGGCTGTACTTTTCGTGGATGCAATTCCACGCCTCAAACCTCGGACGCGATCTGGGCCGTTCGGATATCGAGGCGTCGGAAAAGGGCGTGAAAATCTCCTCCCCGGTTCTTGGCGTCATCATCTTGGCGCTGTCGCTGGGGTTCTTCTACCTCTACCTCGTCCACGTCTATCCCATAAGCGAGATCTTCTGATCGGCGGGCCGGCGGTCCCAGGTTCGCAGGCGCGCGGCCGCGCGGTGTCCCGACGCGCTGGAATGGATCCATTCACTCGGATCCTCCCCGACGGTGCGACGGCTGCGCGCCAGGAACACCGGCCCGAACCCGCGCCAGTTGCCCACTGACGGGGCGTCGTGATCCGTCGGAAAGTGGTCCCGCCAGTCGTCCGGCAAATCCAGCCCGACATCCTGCAACCGCGACAACATCCAGACCAGCGGCACGTTCGCCAGGGGTCGTCCGCTGTGGCGACCGTTCAACTGACCCCCCAGATCGCCGTGGGTGCCGCGAAACCAGACCTGCTCGACCGTTTCAGTCCGCGCGCCCCGCGTTCGCCAACGATCCAGCGCATAGGCCTTGCGCGTCTCGTCCAATGCCATGGCGTGAAAGCCGTACTGCACCGATTGACCCAGCCGGTGCGACCGAAAGGCGTGGACCTTGGGAAACACCCGCCACAGCACGGGCCAGCGAATACCGACGGCCTGCACCGTATCCAGCACGCCGACGGCGGTGATCTTCGTGCCCGAATGGCAATGCTGCGCCGCGAACCGTCGCGCTTGGGGGTGCAACGGGGCGTCGCGGTAATGGCCATAGGCGCGCAGCACCATCTCCTCTCCGGCGAATTCCGGGCGCAGCAGGCCGATGCGGTCGATCATACCGGCCAGCGCGCGAACCCCGTAAGCCCCGCGCGAATACCCCAGCAGGAAAATGCGGTCGCCGGGGCGATAGCGTTCGGCAAGGAACAGATAGGCGCGTCGGATCTGATGATTGATGCCAACGCCCGCCATGATTTCGGGCGCGTGTCGCCACCCCCGCCATTCCAGCCCAGGCTCGTAATACAGGCAATGCCGGTTCTCGCCGGCCAGCATCCGGTACGTCAGGCCGATCGACGTCTCATATCCCGGCTGCATCGTCGACATGGTGCCGTCCAGAAGAACGACATGCGTGGTGCCTTCGGGGGGCGGATCGGTCGCGCGGGTGATGCCGCCACCGTCCCGCCCCAGAAGACGGTAGAGAAGATCGCGCGCCCAGATCACTCGGCGGCGATCGCCCCGGCATCCTGCTGCAACATTGCCCAGACGCGCGACGGCGTGAACGGCATGTCCACCCGCCGCAGCCCCCGGTCCCACAGCGCATCGAGCGCGGCGTTTCCGACGGCGGCCATGGCCCCCACCGTCCCCGCCTCGCCGCAGCCCTTCATGCCCAGCACGTTGGCGGTGGACGGCACCGGTTCGGAATAGAAGGCAATCATCGGGACCTGCACCGCGCGCGGCATGCCGTAGTCCATGAACGACGCCGTCAAAAGCTGTCCGGTTTCGTCGTACACCACATGCTCCGACACCGCCTGACCGATGCCCTGCACCACGCCGCCATGGACCTGACCTTCGGCCAGCATGGGGTTCATCAGATTGCCGAAATCGTCGACCACGGTGTATTTGACGACGGCGAGATGCCCGGTGTCGGGGTCGATCTCCACCTCGCACAGATGGGCCCCATTCGGATAGCTGCGGCCCGGCAGGGTCGTCGTCTCGCGGGTTTTCAAAAGCTCCGTCTTGCCGGCCGCACGCGCCTCGGCCGCCGCCTCCAGAACGGTGACGACCCGGTTCGATCCGTCCGCGCGAAACGCGGTGCCGTCGAACTCCGCCGTGTCCACCTCCAGCAGATCGGCCACGAAGGGGGCGAACTTCTCGATCACTTTGGCGCTTGCCGCCTTGTTGGCCGTGCCCTGCGTCGTGACCGACCGCGACCCGCCGGTGCCGCCACCCGTGGCGATGCGGTCGCTGTCGCCCTGCACCACGTCGATCATGTCGGGCGGGATGCCCAGGTCTTCGGACAGGAACTGCTTATACACCGTCTCGTGCCCCTGCCCGTTCGACTGTGTGCCGACATAGAGCGTGACCCGCCCGTCGTCGGTGAACTCGATCTCGGCACTCTCGGACGGATTCCCTAGAATGCTCTCGATATAGTAGCACAGGCCCAGCCCGCGCAGCTTGCCCTGCGCCGCGCTGTCGGCCCGGCGCGCCTCGAAGCCGGCAACATCCGCCTCGGCCATCGCGCGGTTCAGGACGCGGGGAAAATCGCCCACGTCATAGGTCTCGCCCATGGCACTTTCATAGGGAAATTGATCGGGCTGAATGAAGCATTTGCGGCGCAACTCGAACCGGTCGACCCCCAACTCGCGCGCGGCGAAATCCATCGCGCGTTCCAACACATAGATCGCCTCGGGCCGCCCGGCCCCGCGATAGGCGTCCACCTGCGTCGTGTTGGTAAAAATGCCCTTGGACGTCATAAAACAGGCCTGAACGTCATAACAGCCCGGCATCACCTTGGAAAACAGCTCCGACTGGATGTGCTGCGCATAGCCCGAGTTATACGCCCCCATGTTCGCCACGTTGTCCATGCGATAGGCGATCAGCCGGTTGTCCGCGTCGAACCCCAGTTTCGCATGGCACACCAGATCGCGCCCCGCGTTGTCCGACAGCATCGATTCCGACCGGTCGGCCATCCAGCGCACGGGCGTGTCCAGCGTCCGCGCGGCATAGGCCGTCAGGATCATCTCGGGATAGGACATCGCCTTCATGCCGAACCCGCCGCCCACGTCCGGGTTCGTCACCCGCACGTCGGACTTCTTCATCTTCAGCGCGGTGGCCAGTGTGCCCTTCGGCCCCCAGACCCCTTGTCCATTGACGCAGACGTGCAGTCGGCCCTCCTCCATCTGGGCCCAGACGCCCCGCGGCTCCAGCGAAGCGCAGATGATGCGGTTATCGTCGACCGTTAGCTCCACCACCCGGTGCGCCGATGCCAGCGCCGCTTCCGTCGCCTCCTCGTCGCCCTTGCCGTAGTCATAGACGATGTTGTCCGGGGCCTCCTCGTGCACGACGGCGCCCCCGCCCGCGACGTCCAGCTTCACGTCCAGCTCTTCATAGTCGACCTCGATCATCTCGGCGGCATCGCGCGCGCGCTCGATCGTGTCGGCCACGACGAAAGCGATCGCCTCGCCCACGAAGCGCACGCGCCCCACGGCCAGAAGCGGGCGCTTGGGGTCCGCCGCGCGGCTGCCGTCGCGGTTTTCGGCAACGGTCGTGGACAGGTGGTTCACGATGTCCGCCGCCTCCACGTCGGCCCCTGTCAGCACCAGTGCCACGCCATCGGCCTCGTGGGCCTGCGACGCATCAACGGTAATCTGCGCATGCGCGACGGAGGAGCGAAGGACCACGGCGTGCAGTGCGCCCAGCGGGGCAGTGTCGTCCACATAGGCCCCCCCGCCGGTCAACAGGCGGGGATCTTCGGCGCGACGCACCGACCGGCTCAGGCCGAAGGCTTCGTTCGCGGGCGCGGTCATGTCGGTCATTCGGGGGCTCCGGTCGGCAAGCTGGGGTTATCTGGACCTTAGCGGGGACGGGTCCACTGTCCAGCGCAAGTCAGGCGTCGGGCGGTCAACGGACGCGACGTGCGACGATCTGCCGGCCCCGTCGCAGTGCCCCCCGCCCGTCGCAGAAGGCTTTCCCTTCGCGGCCACCCGCGTTAACCGACGTCCCAAGCGAGCGGAGTTTGAGCGATGGCGATGGAAAAGACCTTCAACGCGGCCGAGGCCGAATCCCGGATCAGCAAGGCCTGGATCGAGGGCGGATACTTCCGCGCCGGTGCCAATGCGCGGCCGGGGGCCGACACCTTCAGCGTGATGATCCCGCCGCCCAACGTCACCGGTGACCTGCACGTCGGCCATGCCTTCAACCACACGCTACAGGACATTCTGGTCCGCTGGCACCGGATGCGCGGGTTCGACACGCTGTGGCAGCCGGGCCTCGACCACGCGGGCATCGCCACGCAGATGATGGTCGAGCGCGAGTTGGCGAAAGAAGGCAAGTCGCGTCGCGATTTCAGCCGCGCCGAATTCGTCTCCAAGGTTTGGGAGTGGAAGGCCAGGTCCGGCGGCACCATCGTCGATCAGGACAAGCGTCTGGGCTCCTCGATGGATTGGGACCGGATGGCCTTCACGATGTCCGGGGCCGAGGGCGCGCCCGCGGGCGAAGAGGGCAATTTCCATGACGCCGTCATCAAGGTCTTCGTCGACATGTACGACAAGGGCCTGATCTACCGCGGCAAGCGGCTGGTGAACTGGGATCCGCATTTCGAGACGGCGATCTCCGATTTGGAGGTCGAAAACGTCGAAACACCGGGCCACATGTGGCACTTCAAATATCCGCTCGCGGGCGGGGAAACCTACGACTACGTCGAACGCGACGCGGACGGCGAAATCCTGTTTACCGAAACGCGCGACTACATCTCCATCGCCACGACCCGCCCCGAAACCATGCTGGGTGACGGGGCCGTCGCCGTGCACCCGTCGGACGACCGCTATGCTTCCATCGTTGGGAAACTCTGCGAAATTCCCGTCGGGCCCAAGGCACACCGCCGCCTGATCCCGATCATCACCGACGAATACCCCGACAAGGATTTCGGGTCGGGCGCGGTCAAGATCACCGGCGCGCATGATTTTAACGACTACGCCGTCGCCAAGCGCGGGAATATACCGTGCTACCGCCTGATGGATACGCGTGCGGCAATGCGTGCCGACGGTGCCCCCTACGCCGAGGAAGCCGCCAAGGCGCAGGCCATCCTCGACGGTGCCAAGATGTCGGACGCGGAGGTCGACGCGATCAATCTGGTGCCCGACGCCTATCGCGGTATGGACCGGTTCGACGCGCGCAAGGCAGTCGTCGATGACATCACGGCCGAGGGCCTTGCCGTCATGGTACCCGCCACCGATCCGCGTCTGGGTGCCGTGAAGACCCCGGTCGCGCCCGAAGAAGGCGGCGAAGCGCGGACTGACGCCGATGAACTCGTCCCCCTGGTCGAGGCCAAACCGATCCAACAACCCTACGGCGATCGCTCCAAGGTGGTGATCGAGCCGATGCTGACTGACCAGTGGTTTGTCGACACCGCCAAGATCGTCCAACCCGCCATCGACGCGGTGCGCGACGGCACCATCGAGATCGTCCCCGAGAGCGACCGGAAGGTGTATTTTCACTGGCTGGAGAACATCGAGCCGTGGTGTATTTCCAGACAGCTCTGGTGGGGGCATCAGGTTCCGGTTTGGTATGGGCCAGGCGTCACTTATATTGAGCACTCCGATGGAACGCTCGATTTCGAGATTGACCCGGAAGTGGTGGAACGCTTCTGCGCGCCCACCGAAGCCGAAGCCCTCAACTTTGCAGGACAACACTACGGCGTTGTCGCCATGGTCGAGGAGGATGCGGACCGACGCGCCGCGATCATCGCCGATCCGAAGGGACACATGTTGGTGCCGCTTTACCGCGACCCCGACGTCCTCGACACCTGGTTCTCCTCCGGCCTCTGGCCGCTGGGCACGCTCGGCTGGCCCGAGGAAACCGAAGAACTCGCCAAATACTTCCCCACCTCGACGCTGATTACCGGCACGGACATCCTGTTCTTCTGGGTCGCGCGCATGATCATGATGCAACTCGCCGTCCTGCCCGACGAGCAGCCCGTGGAGCAGCGTATCCCGTTCAAATCCGTCTACCTCCACGGCCTCGTCCGTGACGCCAAGGGCAAGAAGATGTCGAAGTCTGTCGGCAACGTCGTCGACCCGCTCGACCTGATCGACGAATATGGCGCCGACGCCCTGCGCTTCACCAACGCGGCGATGGCGTCCCTTGGCGGTGCGCTCAAACTCGACACCCAGCGTATCGCCGGCTACCGCAACTTCGGCACCAAACTCTGGAACGCCGTCCGCTTCGCGGAAATGTACGACGTGCGCTTCGCCGGCGACACCGCGACGCCGGCACCGACGCAAACGGTCAATCGCTGGATCGTGGGGGAAACCGCGCGAACGCGGGCCGATGTCGACGCCGCTCTTGGTGCCTACCGGTTCGACGACGCGGCAAGCGCGCTTTACAAATTCGTGTGGAACGTCGTTTGCGATTGGTACGTGGAATTTTCCAAACCCGTCCTGCAGGGCGCGGCGACGGATGCGAAGTCGGAAACACAGGCCGTCATGGGTTGGGTGTTGGAGCAGTGCATGACCATGATGCACCCGTTCATGCCCTTCATCACCGAAGAATTGTGGTCCGCCACGGGTCATTCGGACATGCTGGTCCACGGCACTTGGCCCGAGAACGTCACCTCGCAAGCCATTGACGGGGATGCGGAACGCGAAATCCGCTGGACCATCGCTTTTATCGAGGCTGTCCGGTCGGCCCGCGCCCAGATGAACGTGCCCGCAGGCGCGACCATCCCGGTCGTCGCGGTCGATTGGGATGCGCGGGCCAAGGCCTCCTATGACACCAACGCCCTGATGATCGGTGCCCTGGCGCGGATCGACGGCCTGACCGAAGGCGACGCGCCCAAGGGGTCCATCGCTGTTACGGTGCAGGGCGGGCGCTTTGCCTTGCCCTTGGACGGGATTATCGACGTCGACGCGGAACGCACGCGCCTCGACAAGCAGATCGCCAAACTCGACAAGGAAATCAAGGGGATCGCGGGACGGGTCAACAACCCGAAATTCGCCGACAGCGCCCCACCCGAAGTGGTGGAGGAAACCCGCGCGAACCTTGCCGCACGACAGGCGGAGCGTGACGCGGTGCGGACAGCATTGGACAGCCTGAACGAATTGCAATGACGTTCAACATCCTGATCATAGGACAGAAAGGCAGGCTGACCCACGAAGCCTGTCTGTTTGTCGCAACCCTGCGGCAAAACAGTCCGAACTGGTCAGGACGACTGATCGTCGGAGAGCCGGAGCCGGGCGAACGCTGGCCCGACGACCCGCGCATCCCGCAAGGGGATCAGCGTGACCTGCTGACCGATCTGGGGGCAGAGATCGTGCCCTTCGCCAACTGGCATTTCGGCAGCTACTATCCCAACGGCAATAAGATCGAGGGGCTGACGGCCCTGCCCGATGGCCCCTTCATGTTCTTCGACACCGACACCGTGATCACAGACGAGTTGGCCGATCTGGATATCGATTTTGCCCGGCCCTCCGCGTCGATGAAGCGGGAGAATACATGGCCCGCCGTCGAACTTTATGGCCCAGGTCTCAATGAGATATGGGGCGCGCTTCATGCGCGGCGCGGCGGCGATCTGGCCGATACGCTGGACCCGGCGTGGCCCGACGAATACTGGCAACGCTATCTTTATTTCAACGCGGGCTGGTTTTTCGGCGACGATCCGGCGGCGTTTCACCGTGCATTCCGCGACGCGGCTTTGATGATCCGCGATGATCCACCCGAGGAAATCGTGACGCAGGTCCTTGACCCGTGGTTGGATCAGGCCGCGCTGCCGCTTGCCATACACGAATTGGGCGGCGGTCGCCCCGGCGCGAAGGGTGGGATTTCACCTGAACATCTGGATCGAAGTCACAGTTTCCATTATCGTTTCCTGCCGCTGATGTACGCAACGGCCCCCGACCATGTCATCGAGGCAGTGACGGCAGCAACCGCGCCGAACCGGATCAAGAAGGTTCTGAAGGACTACGAGCCGTTCAAACGCTTTCTCTACCAACCCAAGGGCGAGAAGGCGCGCGCGATGTTCGACCGTACCGCGCTGCCCCGCCGGGAGCAGGCGATCCGCAACCAACTCAAGCGCAACGGCCTTTGGCTGCGTTAACGTCGACGTTTAAATATCTGATATCGAATTGGTTTTCAGCCAGATGCGCGCGCGGCACGCCGCCGCCTGATAGATGGGCCGATCCGTCGTGCCGGCCAGGCGTCCCCAGGCTTTGTACCCCGCCGGCAGATCCTCCGTGTCGAGGCTCGCACAATAGGCAGGCGTCAGGTCGAACCGCGGGTCGCCGGAGGCAAGGACGGCCAATCCTTCGTTGAGCCACGCGGGCATCCGGCCGCGCCACAGGTCCAGCAGCGACACGCGGGACGCCACGAGAGTGTGGCTCAATTCATGGGCGAGGATTGCCCGGCGCAGTTGCGGCGACTCAAGCCCCAAACGGGCGTGCACAATCAGAAGATGACGTCCGTAAGCCTGCGCATAGGGGCCGGGTCCTTTCAGTGCGCCATCGCAGTCATAACTTCCGCACACCAGGATCCTGGGCCGATCCGGAACCTCGCCCCACCATTCTGCGACCTTCGCCTCGGCCCACTCCAACTCCTCGATCAGGCGGGCTGGCGGCCCGGCCGACGCCTCCATCCAGGTGCTGTCGGCCACGTAGTCGAGGCCGCTCAGCCCCGGAAACAGGACGTACCGGGGAAACGGCAGAAGTCCGAGCGACAGCAGGACGATACCAAGAGCAAGGACGCGGATGGGGCGCATCAGAAGTTCGACAGGCTGGCGTTCGCGGCGGCGGCGAACCGCTCCAGAACCATGTCCCACATCGCCGCCACGATTTCCGACTCCGCATCCTGGCGCAGCGTCAGCCGCGCGCCGCCGTCTTCGGCCGCCAAGATCACGGCGACCTTCGACCCCTGCGGCGTCCCCAGTCGCCAGTCGAGGTCGATACGGGCCGGACGCTGCGCTGCGGTCACCGTCGCCCACGTTCCTTCGGTGCCGTCGAACAGGACTTCGCGCAGCCGCCCGCCGGCCTTCGCGTCCAGCACGACGACCTGCGGCAAGGCCCCGTCGTTCTGCGCCGACAGCGAAATACGGGCCACGGGCCACCAGATCGCGATGTCTTCGCAGAACAATTGCCAGGTTTCCGCAACGCTGAGCCGGGTCGTCAGGCTGCGATACCATCCCGGAACGGGGTCCGGTGCGATGCAGGTGGCGTGCAGATCACCCAACCAGTCCACAAGGGGTGCAGCGCCGCCCGACACCAGTGCGTAATGATTGCGCGTCCCGCTTGTCGTCATCGACACAAGGCCAGCTTCGAGCAGGACTTTGAGATGTTGCGACACTGCCGGGCGCGACACCGGCAATCCGTCGGCGATGCGCCCGACGGGCAAGGCCCCGCCCCGCAGGCGGTCAAGCACTGCACGCCGCGTTGGATCGGCCAGGGCCGTGAGGATCGCCTCGTAAGTCACAGCAGACGCTAATCACGCGGCACTCGTGGCGGTCAATCGGCTTGTTGTGCCGTGATGTCGCGTGGCGACCAATCGCCCGGATGCGGCGTTTCCACTTGTCGACAGACATCGCCTTGAAGCCCCCGCGCCCCGGACATAGGTTCGGCCCCAACCCATGCCGCGACAGGCGCGGCGGGGTGGCAAAAGGGGCAGTGCCATGATCGACCCGGTCGAACATTTTCAGAACAATCTCGTGCCGATGGTGGTCGAGCAGACCAGCCGCGGAGAGCGGGCCTACGACATCTTCAGCCGACTGCTGAAGGAACGGATCATCTTCGTGAACGGCCCCGTCCACGACGGGATGAGCCAGCTGGTCGTCGCACAGCTTTTGCACCTTGAGGCGGAGAATCCGTCCAAGGAAATTAGCATGTACATCAACAGCCCCGGCGGTGTCGTGCATTCGGGCATGTCGATCTACGACACGATGCAATACATCCGGCCCGCCGTGTCCACGCTGGTGTGCGGCATGGCCGCGTCGATGGGGTCCGTGATCGCCGTCGGCGGTGAAAAGGGCATGCGCTTCTCGCTGCCGAATTCGGAAATCATGGTCCACCAGCCGTCCGGTGGGTCGCAGGGCATGGCGTCCGACATCCTGATCTCCGCGCGCCATATCGAACAGACGCGCGAACGGCTCTATCAGCTTTACATGAAGCACACCGGCCAGGACCGCGAAACGGTGCAGACCGCGCTGGACCGTGACAAGTGGATGACGCCGCAGGAAGCCAAGGATTGGGGTCACATCGACGAAATCGTCGAAAGCCGCGCCGAAGCGAAGACCGACGACGACAAGAAGTGATCGGCGGGCGACACCGCCCGGAAAACGGCGGGCCGACGGCGTGGCGCTGTCGGCCCGTTCGCCCGTAACGGGGCGGATTCGACGCGACGGAATGCCCGGTCACCGGTCGGGAATTTGGCATTGTGGCCCCCGACCGATCCGCCTAGGCTTCTGCGCAACGACGAAATCTACCGGCGGGGCATGGCCCCCGCTGTCGGCGTCCGCCAGGCACGGACGCACGACATAGGAGGCGACGATGGCCAACAGTTCCAATTCCGGCGAGGGTAAGAACACCCTTTATTGTAGCTTCTGCGGCAAGTCCCAGCATGAAGTCCGCAAGCTGATCGCCGGTCCGACGGTCTTCATCTGCGACGAATGCGTCGAGCTGTGCATGGACATCATCCGCGAAGAGACGAAGGCCGCCGGCCTGAAATCCTCCGAAGGCACGCCAACCCCCCGCGAAATCTCCGAGGTGCTGGACGATTATGTCATCGGTCAGGAGCATGCCAAGCGCGTCCTCGCCGTGGCGGTTCACAACCACTACAAGCGGTTGGATCACGCGGGCAAATCCGACATCGAGCTGGCGAAATCCAATATCATGCTGATCGGTCCGACGGGCTGCGGCAAGACGCTGCTGGCGCAGACGCTGGCCCGGATTCTGGACGTGCCGTTCACCATGGCCGATGCGACCACGTTGACCGAAGCCGGCTACGTCGGCGAAGACGTCGAGAATATCATCCTGAAGCTGCTGCAGGCGTCGGAATATAACGTGGAGCGGGCGCAGCGCGGCATCGTCTATATCGACGAGGTCGACAAGATCACCCGCAAGTCTGACAACCCGTCCATCACCCGCGATGTATCGGGCGAAGGCGTGCAGCAGGCCCTGCTGAAGATCATGGAAGGCACCGTCGCCTCCGTGCCGCCCCAAGGCGGGCGCAAGCATCCGCAGCAGGAATTTCTGCAGGTCGACACCACCAACATCCTGTTCGTCTGCGGCGGGGCTTTTGCCGGTCTCGACAAAATCATCGCACAGCGCGGCAAAGGGTCCTCAATGGGCTTCGGTGCCGACGTGAAAGCGCCGGACGAGAAGACCGTCGGCGAATATTTCATGGATCTGGAGCCGGAGGATCTGCTGAAATTCGGTCTGATCCCGGAATTCGTGGGGCGTCTGCCGGTTATTGCGACGCTGACAGATTTGGATTTGGATGCGCTGGTCACGATCCTGACCAAGCCGAAGAACGCGCTGGTCAAGCAATATCAGCGTTTGTTCGAGCTGGAAGATGTGCAACTGACCTTCACCGACGACGCGCTTCAGGCGATCGGCAAGCGCGCGATCGAGCGTAAGACCGGCGCCCGTGGCCTGCGGTCGATCATGGAAGATATCCTGCTGGATACCATGTACGAACTGCCCGGCATGGACACGGTCGAGGAAGTCGTCGTCAACGAGGAGGCGGTCCGCCGCGAGGTGAAGCCTCTGCTGATCCATTCCGAGAAAAAGGCCGAGGAGCCTGCTTCGGCAGGCTGAAGGCCGCGACATCGTGGAAATTACGGCCCTTTCGGGGGCCGTTTTTCATTTGCGGGATTGAGGACATGCTCCAGCGCCCTACCCTGTGGCGTATGAAAGATACCCCCGCAAACACCGCCCCCGCCCTGACTTTCACCCCGACCCGCGCTGCCGGGTTGGAGCGGTTGGAGGCTTTCCTGCCCCGTGCCGGTCGCGCCTATGCCGACGGGCGCAATCACGATCTGCCGGGTCACCCGCATGTGTCGTCGATGTCCCCCTGGCTGGCCCACCGCGCGATCACCGAGGCGGAAATGGCGGGCCGTATTCTGGACCGGTTCGGCCCGGCGACCGCGGAAAAGATGCTGTCGGAAATCGTCTGGCGGGCCTATTTTAAAGGCTGGCTGGAACGTCGCCCGTCGACCTGGACGGATTACAAGCGCGGCTTGAAGGGCGCGCGCGACCGCCTCGCCACCTCGTCCGGCCTGCGCCGCGCGTGGGAGGAGGCCTGTGGCGGCACCACGGGTATCGCGCCGTTCGACGACTGGGCGGCGGAGCTTGTGAATACCGGCTATCTGCACAACCACGCGCGCATGTGGTTCGCGTCGATCTGGATGCACACCCTGCGTTTGCCGTGGGAGTTGGGGGCCGATTTCTTCCTGCGGCATCTTCTGGACGGCGATGCGGCGTCCAACACTCTGTCCTGGCGATGGGTTGCCGGGCTGCACACCAAAGGCCGTCCGTATCCCGCCCGCGCCTCCAACATCGCGAAATTCACCGGTGACCGCTACGACGCGCGCGATCTGGGGCACCGCCTGACGCCTTCCGGGGAGATCGAGGCGTTGGACGGCCCACCCCATCCCGACCCGCAAGCCGTTCCCGATGATGTGCCACTGCCATCGGGGCGCATCGGGCTGCTGCTGCACGAGGACGATCTGCATCCCGATTACCTGCTGGCACGCGGGTTAGAGCCTGCGGGCACGGCCGCCTTCATCGCCCCCGCCGGGCGTTCGCCGCTGACCATCGCGTCCCACGTCACACATTTCACCACCGCGCTGGCACAAAACGCGGTGTCGCGCGCGGACGCGCAGGGTCCGGTGACGACGGACGGGGAAGAGATCGCGGCTTGGGCCAAGGACTTCGATCACATCGTCACGCCTTATGCGCCGACCGGGTGGCTGCGCGATGCCCTCGACGACCTGCCGCTGCAGACACATCGGCCCCTGCGCGATTGGGACGCCGCCGCCTGGCCCCAGGCGACCGCCGGGTTCTTTAAGGTGAAGAAGAAGATCCCTGACATATTGGACACGATCCCAAGCGATTGCGGGCATTGACCACGGGCAGGGTTCACAGATGACGGATCGTCGGCTACGGTCCACCCCAATGCAGGTCCGATTAACGGATCGCACGAGGCAGTAATCAAGCACGGGGCAGTGACTTGCGACAGGCAACCAATGGGGCGCATCCGCCCGAATCCATCCGTATCCTATCTTCCGTCGCGTTGATCGCGCTGCTTGCCGGCTGTCAGGGATCGCTTCCCGGCAACGGTGGCGGCGACGCAACACGCGCCACCCCGATCGGGGAAAGCGTCCAGTTGATCGAGCGCGACGTGGAAGCACCGGAGGTCTTCAGCGCCAAGGATCGCGCCCTGTGGGACGGTCGCCCGTCGCTGGGGGGTGTCTGGGTCGCCGCCCCCGACGTCCGCGACCCCGAGCGGGTCATCATCCGCAACGAGGATAACGGCAAATTCGTGATCGGCGCGTTGTTCAAGCGCGAGCGTTCGAACCCCGGCCCGGCGCTGCAACTGTCGTCCGATGCCGCCGCCGCCCTTGGCATTCTGGCCGGATCGCCCACGTCCATCGACGTCGTCGCCCTGCGCCGCGAGGAATCGGCAGCCCCGACGCCCGCCCCGGCCACCAGCGCCCCCTTGGCCGAAGCGGAGGCCGAGGCCGGACCCATCGCCGAGGAAATCGTGCAGACCGCCGCGGCCCCCGTCGCCGAAGCCCCGCGCCCCGACGCCATCGCCGCCGCAAGCGCCGCGCTTGAAACGGTGGACGCCGAGGGCGAGACACCGGAAGCCAGCATCGAGGCCGCCGCCGCAATCCCGGGGCCCATCCCCGAAGCGGAGCTGCGCGCGCCGGCACGCCAGAATTTCTTCGGTCGTCTGTTCGGCAAGCGCCGGGCGGCGAATGTCGATGCGCCTGCCGCCATGCCGGATCAGACCGTGATGCCGACCCCCGTCGACGTGTCGGCCACGGGGGCTGCGGCCCCGGCGGTTACCGCCACGTCGCTTGACACCACGCCGGTCCGCACCGCTTCGGCCAGCCCGGCACCCGTACGCGCCACCGGCCTTGACCGGCCCTATGTCCAGATCGGCATCTTTTCGGTCGAGCAGAACGCCCGCGATATCGCCACGTCGCTGTCCACCGCAGGCATCGTGCCGACCGTGCTGGAACAGGAAAGCCGCGGCCGCACCTTCTGGCGCGTCATCGTCGGCCCCGCGACCACGACGGGCGACCGGGCGGCGGTAATCCGCAAGGCCAAGTCCATGGGCTTTACCGATGCTTTCGCTACCCGCGGCTAAGGTCCATATCACGAAAGACAATTTCAACCGGAGGACCCTGCCATGCTCCGTCGCACATTTCCGTCCCTGATCGCCGCCCTGCTGATCGCCTCGCCTGGTCTGGCGCAGGAGTTTCAGACTCAGGCCGGATCGGCGGTCGTCCTCGACCACAATACCAGTCAGGTTCTGCTGTCCAAGAACGCGGAGGTGCCGCTGCCGCCTGCGTCGATGTCCAAGCTGATGACGCTGAACATGACGTTCGAGGCGCTGGAGGACGGTCGGCTGACGCTGGAGTCGGTGCTGCCGGTGTCGCAACACGCGGCAAGCTATGGCGGCTCCACGATGTTCCTCGACAGCCGTGACCGCGTCTCGGTCGAAGATCTGATCCGCGGCGTCGTCGTTTTGTCGGGCAACGATGCCACCACCGTCCTTGCCGAGGCCCTGTCGCCCGACGGCACGGAAGATGGCTTTTCCCAGATGATGACCGACCGGGCGCGCGAGCTGGGAATGGAGCAATCGGTGTTCCGCAATTCCAACGGCTGGCCCGCGCCGGGCCACGTCATGTCGATGAAGGATCTAAGCATCCTGGCCGAACGCCTCATCACCGAATTCCCGCAATACTATCCCTATTTCGCCGAGCGGGAGTTCGAATTCGACGGACGCTCCCCCTCGAACCGGTTCAACCGCAACCCCCTCCTGACCCTCGACATCGGGGCGGACGGCCTGAAGACCGGTCACACGCAAGAGGCGGGCTACGGCCTTGTCGGCAGCGCCGTGCAGGGGGACCGTCGCGTCACCTTCGTCATCTCCGGCCTGCCGTCCGAAACGGCCCGCGCCGAGGAAAGCGAGCGGATCGTGAACTGGGCGTTCCGGCAATTCGCCGAAGTCGAAATGCTGGCGGATCGGTCGGCGGTGATGCAAGCCGACGTCTTCATGGGCGAGCAGAGCGTCGTCGGACTGGTGCCCGAAGACAGCGTCATACTGCTGTTGCCGGTGACGGGCCGCGCGCCGGTGTCGGGCGACATCACCTTCGACGGCCCGGTGCAGGCCCCGGTAACCGCCGGTGATCGTCTGGCCACGCTGACGCTGTCGCATCCGGGCGTGCCGCCGGTCGAAGTGCCGCTGGTCGCGGAAAGCGACGTGACCCGCGCCGGCCCGCTGCGCCGCATCCAGATCGCCGGATCCCGCGTCGCGGGCGAGGTTCTGGGATCGGCGCTGGAACGGTTCGAATAACCGTCCGATTTCGGGACGGCGACGGGCGGGGTATGTTCCCCCGCCCCGCCCCCTGCTAGGGCAAGGCGCATGTTCATCTCCCTCGAAGGTATCGACGGCTCCGGCAAGTCGACGCAGGCCCGGCTGCTGGCCGATCATCTGGAATCACTTGGCCACACCGTCCTGCGCACGCGGGAGCCGGGGGGCAGTCCGGGGGCCGAGGCGATCCGCGCCTTGCTGGTCGAAGGCGACCCCGGACGGTGGTCGCCGGTGACCGAACTGCTGCTCTACAATGCCGCGCGACGCGACAATCTGGAACGGCGGATCGAACCTGCGCTGGCACGTGGCGACTGGGTCGTCACCGACCGCTGGACCGATAGCACGCGGGTCTATCAAAGCACGCGGGGCGGCGACCGCGCCTCGGTCGATGCGTTGCAGGATCTGGTGATCGGCCGCGAACCCGATCTGACAATCGTGGTCGACATGGATCCGGCCGCCGCCCTGGCCCGCGGCCTGGCCCGTCCGGGGCAGGAAGACCGGTTCGAACAGCTGGGAGTCGAGTTTCAGCGCACCGTCCGCGACGGATACGCCGCGCTCGTCAAGGATTACCCCGACCGCGTCCGCATCGTGGACGGCGATGCCGACGAAGAAACGGTCGCCGCCCGGATCCAGGCCTTGCTGCCGTGACCGACATCCCCGAAGCTGACCGCCGGGGCGACGCACCGCACCCCCGCATGACCGACCGTCTGTTCGGGCAGGAGACGGCCGAGGCCGCGTTCCTGGACGCGTGGAACACCGGGCGGCTGCACCACGGCTGGTTGCTGACGGGGGCGCGGGGCATCGGCAAGGCGACGTTGGCGTGGCGGATCGCGCGCTTCCTGCTGACCGATCCGCCGGCCCGCGCCGACACGCTGGATCCGGTGCCCGACCATCCCGCCCTGCCCCGCATCCGCGCCCTGTCCGACCCGGGTGTCATGCTGTTGCGCCGACCGTGGGACGACAAGACCAAGAAGCTGAAGACGCAGATCACCGTGGACGAGGTGCGCCGACTGGGGGGATTCTTCGCCATGTCGTCGGGCGGGCGGCGCGTGGTGATCGTTGATTCCGCGGACGCGCTGAACCCGTCTGCGGCCAATGCCATCCTGAAACTGCTGGAAGAACCGCCCGCGCAGGCCACGCTGCTCCTCATCTCGCATCAGCCCGCGCGCCTTTTGCCCACGATCCGGTCGCGGTGCCGCGTCCTGCGTCTGTCGCCGCTGCCGCTGCCCGCGCTGGAACAGGCTGTGGAGCAGGCCGGCGGCCATGCCGCGGCGGCGAGTGCCTTGGCCGAAGGCTCCGTAGGGGCGGCCCTCGAACTGGCAGATGGCGGGGCCGAAACCTACGAAGCGCTGATCGACCTGTTCGCGAAACCCGCTCTCGACAAGGCACGCGCCCGCGCGATGGCCGACGCCTGCACCGGTAAGGCGGGTGCTGCGCGGCTGGACGCGACGCTCAATGCCATCGAACGGTTGTTGCACCGCACCGCCCGCGCCGGTCTGCTGGGCCCCCCTGCCGACGCGCCCGAGGCCGAGACGCGCACCCTGACCCGTTTGGCCCCCCATGATGCCGCGGCCCGCGCCTGGGCCAAATTGGCGCAGGACGTCGGCGATCGCGCCGCCCATGCCCGCGCCGTCAACGTGGACCCGTCCGCCATCGTCTGGGACGCGCTTGCGCAGATCGACGGGCTGGCCCGCCGCATCTGACCTTGCGGGGACCCTGCACGCGCCTTACTTCGCCGGCATGGAACCCAAAATCACCGACGCCCACTGCCACCTCGATTTTCCGCAATTCGAGGGGACGCTGCCCGACCTGTTGACGCGCGCCGCGACTGTCGGCGTGCACCGCATGGTCACGATCTGCACCAAGCTGCGCAACGCGTCGTCCGTCCGCGCCCTGTCGGATGCCCATGCGCCCGTTTTCTGGGCCGCCGGCACGCATCCTATGTCTGCCGCAGATGAGCCGATGGCGACGGTCGACGATCTTGTCACGCTGGCCGGTCATCCGAAGATGGTCGGCATCGGGGAAACGGGGCTGGATTATCATTACACGGCCGACACCAAGGACGTGCAGCAGGAAAGCCTGCGCATCCATATCGAAGCCGCGCGCCGGACCGGTCTGCCGCTTATCATCCATGCGCGCGACGCGGACGATGACATGGCCCGCATCCTGACGGACGAACACATGGCCGGGGCCTACACCTGTCAGATGCATTGTTTTTCCAGCGGTCCGGCACTGGCGCAAACCGCGCTCGATCTGGGTTTCTATCTCAGCATGTCGGGCATCGCGACCTTCCCGAAATCCCAGACCGTGCGCGATATCTTTGCCGCCGCACCGCTCGATCGGATCCTGGTCGAAACCGACAGCCCTTATCTGGCCCCCAAACCCCACCGCGGAAAAACGAACGAGCCGGGGTTCGTCGCGCATACCGCACGGATCGGCGCGGAGATCTTTGCCATGGACTACGTCGATTTCGCCGCCGCGACAGAAGCCAACTTCGAGCGTCTGTTCACCAAGGCGGCGAACCACGCCTAGCCCAGCGGATCGACCGGCAAGGGGCACCCCTCCCGCGCCTCCAACTGCGCCATGCAGGCGGCAAGGCTTCGGTCGGGATCGGGCGGGAACACTTCGGCCAGCGGATCAAGAACGCCGATCCGGTCAATACGGAACATCCGGAAATCCCCGCGCAGTTCGCACCACGCCACCAGCGTCCAGACCTTGCCCCAGAACCACAGTCCAAGCGGTTGCACCCGGCGGTCGGAATGGGTGCCATCCGGCGTAACATAGACCAGCCGCGTCCACAGGCGGTCGCGGATCTGGCCGTCGATGATATCCAGCCGTTCCCGATCCGCATCCTGCAGGCCCGAACGCAGCACGAAATGCCGGTCCAGCGCGTCCCGTACGTCCTGCGCGCGGGGCACCACCGCCTCGATCTTGGACAGGGCATCGCGGGCACCGTCGGCCATATCCGGCCCGCCCCATGCGGCGACCATGCGCGCGCCAAGCGCCAGCGCGGTGACTTCGGCCTGCGTGAACATCAACGGCGGGATATCGAAGCCCGACCGCATGATGTATCCGACCCCCGCCGCGCCTTCGATCGGCACGCCGGAGGCCGACAGATCCGCAATGTCGCGGTACACCGTCCGCTCCGATACCTCCATCGCGTCCGCCAGCCGCGCCGCCGTCCACAGCTTGCCACTGCGCATCAACTGCACGAGGCGGAACAGACGATCGGCGCGGCGCATCGGCTCAGTACCGAAAGAAGCTGAGCGAATTGCCGTCCGGATCGGTGGCATAGAAGAACGATCCGAAGGGAATCGTGATCGCCTCGGAAATCACCTCTCCGCCGGCGGCGCGCACGCGGTCCATCACCTCCGGCAGCGGGTCGGTCACCGCCAGGCTGATGCTCGGGCCGCGCCCGTCGCCCGCCGGTCTGCCTTCGTACAGATGGCCTGACACGCCGCCGTCGTAGGGAAAGACGACCGTCATGTCGGGCCCCATCTGTTCGGCCTTCATGGTGGTGTTCAGCGCGGCTTCGTAAAACGCCTGCGCCTTGGTCAGGTCGGCGACGGGAATCTCCGTCCAGACGACGGCGTTCTGCGCGGCCTCGGGGGTCGCGCTCGGGGCGAAGTCATGGGATTCGGTCATGGCGGTTCTCCTGTTTCGGCGTCCCGCAGTCCGGGGACAGGAAAGTGATCGCACGGTCCTCCTGACAGCATTCTGTCAGGAGGATGTCAGCCTTCGCCGATTTTTTCCAGCCCGCCTTCGCGCCGGATGAATTCCACCACATCGGTCACGCCGGTCCCGTGTCGCAGGGCGGCCATGACGAACGGCCGCGTACCCCGCGCCGTTGCAAGATCGCTGCGCGCCATTTCCAGATCGACGCCGACATGTGGGGCCAGATCTATCTTGTTCAGGATCAACAGGTCCGAGCGTGTCACCCCCGGACCCCGCTTGCGCGGAATGTCCTGCCCGGCGGCGGTGTCGATGACATAGAGCGTCAGATCCGCAAGTTCGGGGCTGAACGTCGCCGCCAGATTGTCGCCCCCGCTTTCGATCAGCACGACGTCCAGATCGGGGTGCGCCGCCCGCAGGTCGGCGATGGCGGCGAGGTTGATCGACGCATCCTCCCGAATGGCGGTGTGCGGGCACCCTCCCGTCTCCACCCCGCGAATGCGCGACATGGGAAGGACCTGCGCCCGCATCAACGCTTCCGCATCCTCACGGGTGTAGATATCGTTCGTGACCACCGCGACCGACAGATCCACCGACAGCGCGCGGGCCAGATGTTCGGTCAGCGTCGTCTTGCCGGCCCCGACGGGGCCGCCGATCCCGATGCGCAAAGGGCCATTGGGGGAGGTCATTCGTCTTCCATTTCAAACACTTCCAACGCGACGTTCAGGCCATTGATGGCGGCAGGAAACCCACCGTAGAGCGACATCTGCCAGATCGTCTCGGCGATTTCCGTGCGGCTCAACCCCGCCTTGCGCCCGCCCGCGATGTTCACCCGCAGTTGCGGTGCCGTTTGCCCGCCCAGCGCCGTCAACGCGGCAATGGTCGCGATATATCGGTCCCTCAGCGGCAGGCCGGGCCGCGCGTATTGGCGACCATAGGCGAAATCGACCACACCCTCCGCCATGCCCGGCAGCAGATCGCCGTAGCGCGCCTCAAGCGCTGCTTCCATGCCGGGGTTCAACTCCTCCGACAGGGTCTTGCCGGTGTCATAGGTGCTCATGTGCGAAATATCCTCGGTTGCAAGGTTTCATGGGCCATCGCGTCCAGATCCGCGATCCGGGCCGCGCTGCCCGGCGGATCGGCGTCCTCCCGATCGGCAATTTCCGCGATATCGGCGTGCAGACCCCGCAGGATCATCTGCGCCTGTGTCTGCCCCAGGGGCAAGAACCGCGTCGCGGCCGACACCATCTGCCCCGCAAAGGTCTGCAGGTACAGGCGGGCCACCGTCACCGCATCCATCCCCCGTGCCCGCACACCCAAAGCCACGGGCAGCGGCAGGTCGGTCAGCGTCGGCTCGCCCATGGCACTCGTCACGTTGCAGAACGCAGTTCCCTGATCGCGCATTTCGGCCCAGCGTTCGGCGCTGCTCGCGCGGGCGCGCAGGGTAAGGGCGACATCGTCGGCCCGCGCCCCGCCCATGACCGACCGGATCGCCCAGACATCCAGCGGCCCGGTCCCGTGGACCAGCACCGCGCGCACCCAGTCGCGCGTCGTCGCAGCATCGCGGACCCGCCCCGCTGCCATCGCCGTCTCTAACCCGTGAGAGTAGGCATATCCCGATACCGGAAACGCGGGCGACAGCCATTGCGTCAGACGCAGAAGGTCAGTGGTCATGATCATCCGGGCCGTGGCTGTGTCCCATCGTCCGCCCGTGACCGTAGGCCCCGCCTTCGGGGTGGAAAGGCCGCGTGTCAGCCATAACCTCGGCCCCCAACCCCTCCAACATCCCCTTCAGAACATGATCGTTTCGGATGATGAGGTGGTCGGCCTCGACCTGACAAGGCGTGTGCCGATTGCCGATATGCCAGGCCAGCCGCGGCAGGTCTCCCCGGATCACCAGCACGGGCTCCGCCGCCGCCTCCAGCGCGATTTCGGTTCCGTCCTCCAACCGGAGCCCGGCGTGATGGCTCAGGTCGGTCAGCTCCGCCAGGTCCAGCATCACCGCCCTGCCCGCTTCGGTCACGAGGCGTTTTCGCCGGACCAGACGGGCATCGTAGTCAAGACGGATCGTGTCGGTCGGGTGGTGGAGGTGGTCGAGGAGGGTGATCAAGGGAGGGCATCCATCTTCAGGCACGATTTCTATCAATTCGGCGACGTCGACGCACGCGAGCACATTTGGTAGACACCGTCCGAAAATTCCTCAGTCCAGTACCGCAGCGCAAGAGGAAGAAGCTCGACCAGGCCGTCCTTTCCCTCGACCACGGGCACAGTTTCATGGCGATGCATCGGATATCGGAAGAACCCTCCTTTCTGGGAATGGCGAAGCCCATACCAATGAAACAGCTCACGGGGCATGATCGCTGCATCCTTTCCGACCGTAGGAAGCGGCGCGCCACCCATTTTCTCGAAGGTCTCTTGTTCGGCCAAAAAACGTGCTGCTTCGTCGGCTGACGTAAAGGCCCGTTCAATTTTACCAAGCCGCTGGTTCATCGCTCTCTTCGTAGACTTCAGGACAGAGCCGAGATCATTCACTTCTTCCATCCGGCCGAAGAGACAGTGAAGCCGGTGTCCATATTTCATGACATTGATCGTAGGCACGGTCGCGATGAGCGCTGCCTTCATGAAGAGCTCTGCCGCGTGACAGAATAGGTGATCGATCGGGGCATTGCTTGAGAGCGATATGGCATCGCGATCACGTCGCTCGCTGAGATTGCGCCCGGCAGTGAGGTAATCGCGGCCCATGACATACAGACCCATAGGTTCGGGCCCGTCTTTCAAAACAGAAAATACCGCTGCGCCATCGGCAAGACCTCCGCCGGCTCACAGGTCAGCAGCTCCCCGTCCGCGCGCACTTCATACGTCTCCGGGTCCACCTCGATCTGCGGCAGCGCATCGTTGAGCACCATGTCCCGCTTGCCGATCCCCCGCGTGCCTTTCACCGCGACCAGATCCTTGGCTGTTCCCAGCGCCTCCGACAGTCCCGCATCCACCGCCGACTGCGAGGCAAAGACGACCGCCCCCCGTTCCACCGACCGCCCGAACGCCCCCCACATGGCCCGGGAGTGAACCGGCTGCGGCGTGGGGATCGACGCGTTCGGATCGCCCATCTGGGCCATGACGATGGTGCCGCCGATCAGGGACATCTCGGGCTTCACGCCAAAGAACGCGGGGTTCCACATCACCAGATCGGCGCGCTTGCCCACTTCTACAGACCCGACCTCATGGCCGATGCCGTGCGCGATGGCCGGGTTGATGGTATATTTCGCGATGTAGCGGCGCACGCGCAAATTGTCGTTGTCGCCCGTCTCGCCCTCCAGACGCCCGCGCTGCCGCTTCATCTTATCCGCCGTCTGCCAGGTGCGGATCAGAACCTCGCCCACCCGTCCCATCGCCTGGCTGTCGGACGCGATGATGCTCATGGCTCCCATGTCGTGCAGGATGTCCTCGGCGGCGATGGTCTCCTTGCGGATGCGGCTCTCGGCGAAGGCCACGTCCTCGGGGATCGACTTGTCGAGGTGGTGACACACCATGAGCATGTCGAGATGCTCCTCCAGCGTGTTCACCGTATATGGCCGCGTCGGATTGGTGCTGCTGGGAATGACATGCTCCAGCCCGCAAACCTTGATGATGTCGGGTGCGTGCCCCCCGCCCGCGCCTTCGGTGTGGAAGGCGTGGATGGTGCGGCCCTTCATGGCGGCGATGGTGTTCTCGACGAAGCCGCTCTCGTTCAACGTGTCGGTGTGGATCATCACCTGCACGTCACGCTCATCCGCCACGGTCAGGCATGTGTCGATGGCCTGTGGCGTCGTCCCCCAATCCTCGTGCAGTTTGAGCGCGCAGGCGCCCGCATCGATCATCTCATACAGTGCATCGGGCCGGCTGGCGTTGCCCTTGCCCGAAATGGCCAAGTTCATCGGAAACGCATCGAACGCCTGGATCATCCGCCCGATGTGCCAGCTTCCGGGCGTGCAAGTCGTGGCCAGCGTTCCATGCGCCGGGCCCGTGCCGCCGCCCAGCATCGTGGTGATACCGGAATGCAGCGCATCGTCGATCTGCTGCGGGCAGATGTAGTGGATGTGACAGTCGAACCCCCCGGCGGTCAGGATGCGTCCTTCGCCGGCAATCGCCTCCGTCCCCGGTCCGATGACGATGTCGACGCCCGGCTGCGTGTCGGGGTTTCCCGCTTTGCCGATGGCCGCGATGCGCCCGTCGCGCAGGCCGACGTCGGCCTTGTAGATGCCCGAGTGATCCACGATCAGCGCATTGGTGATGACCGTGTCCATCGACCCTTCGGCGCGGGTGCGCTGCGACTGGCCCATGCCGTCGCGGATGACCTTGCCGCCGCCGAACTTCACCTCCTCGCCGTAAGTGGTCAGATCGCGCTCGACCTCGATGAACAGCTCGGTATCGGCAAGCCGAACGCGGTCGCCGGTGGTGGGGCCGTACATGTCGGCATAGGAACGGCGGGAAATCGTGGTGGGCATGGGCGTCTCCGAAACGGGTCGGCCCAGTTTCTCGCCCGCGCGGGCGATGTCAAACGGGGGACACGCCGTTGCCCGAAATTCAGGCAATGAAGGAACACCCCCACGCTACTCCGACCCATTCGGCCCGGTGCTTTATGCCACGGCAAAAATGCGCGCCGGTCCGCCCGATCCGCCCGCGTGTTTGGGCGCGCCCACGAACAGCGTGGCACCAGCCGCGGGCATCTGGTCCAGGCCCGCGATATTCTCGATCCCGTATCGACCTGCCGGCAACCACGCGTAATGCGTCGCGAAGTCGGCCGATTGCCCGTAGTCCAGCGAAAGCGTGTCGACGGCGATGGCCGCGGCCGACGTCATCTCCAGAAGCATCGCGGTCGCGTCAGGATGGAAGCCCGGAAAATGCAATCCGCCACTCTCGTCTTCCCCGCGGTAGCTCGGCTCCGCCACCTTGTCGGCCCAGCCCGACAGCATCGCCACGCAGGCCCGGTCGGGGATGTCGCCGTTGGCCGAAATCCAGGCCGTCAGATCGTCTGGCGTCACCTGCGCATCCGCGTCGAAGGAGGAGCGTTCGCGAATGTCGACCACGCAGAGCGGCACGACCAGATTTCCGACCTCGATCGCGTCCACCGACTTGCCGTCCGCCGAAAAATGCAGCGGCGCGTCGATATGGGTGCCGGTATGTTCGTTGATGCTGAGGTTCCAGAGATTGAAGCCATCCTCCTCGAATTTGTACGCCTGCTCCATGGTGATGCCGGGCACACCGAAGAACGTCGGAAAATCGGGGCCGTAGGTGTGGGTCAGGTCACGGACGGACCCATGCGCATCGGCCAGCGCGGGTGTTGTCGTCGCGCCCATCGCAAGGCCCGCGACCCCGGCGGCCACGCCCCCGCGCATGAGGTCCCGACGGCTGAGCATACGGTCCTTGACCGCGTTCATCACGCAAACATCGCACATGGGCTTTTCCTTCCTGACGGTGAATGGCCCATTCCGGCCTATCGGAGTCGAAGCTGTCAAGCCGCGCGACGACGCGATCAGTAATCGGCCATCATCTCGCGCAGGGCCTGCGCCCGCCTTTGGGTCGCTTCGGCGCGGCACAGGATGCCCGCCGGCGGACCACCCGTTCCGCCGCCATAGGTCACGGCCAGCGCATCGCAGTGGCTGTCGCGGAAGGCGATCCAGTCCCGCTGCGCCTGCCGCAACGCCGCCTCCAGCGTCAGCGGCCCGGCGGTGCCGTCGGTGGCGGCGTCCAGGTCGAAGACCTTGGCCCGCGTGATCGCAAGCCGGTAAACCTCGTTCAGGTCGTCGTCGGCGGTGGCGTAGGCCGCTGCGGCACAGGCGCGAAATTCGACCCTGCTCAGACCCTCGCCTTCGCAGGCCCCGGTCAGGTTCTGTTGCGCGGGGGCCGCACAGGCCCCGGCCAACAGGACTGCGACGGACAGGATGGGTCGCACCGCGTCAGGTCCACTTGCCAAGCCGCTTCGAATTGGCCCGCGTCGTCCGCCCGATGGGCGTCAGTGCCAATCCGTAGGCCTGCGTCGGCGTCTTGCCGGCCAGCAACGCCCCGGCCCCCGCCATCGCCGCCGCGGCAAAGGCGGTCTGTTTTTCGGTGACCATGCGCAACGTCTCGTCGGGGTCCGCGGATGTCATCCCCGCCATGCCCATCATGCGCAGCCCGATCACGCTCTGCGCTTCGACCAGCATCCGCGCCGTACGCATCTGCAACCTGAAGATATCCATCATCCGTCGAGTGCCCCCTGAACCTGACCGTTGAACCCGAACGCCCGGCGGTCGCCCGACAATGGCACCAGCGCCACGCGCCGCGTTTGACCCGGCTCGAACCGGATCGCGGTGCCCGACGCGATGTCCAGCCGCTGGCCCCGCGCCGCGTCGCGGTCGAAGTCGAGCGCCGCGTTCGTTTCGGCGAAATGATAGTGGCTGCCGACCTGCACCGGGCGATCGCCGGTGTTCGACACCTCCAACGTCACGGCCTCGGCCCCGTCGTTCAAGGTGATATCGCCGTCCCGCGTCAGGACTTCGCCGGGGATCATTCCGCCGCCTCCGGCATGCGGATCGGGTGATGCACGGTGACCAGCTTCGTTCCATCGGGGAACGTCGCCTCGACCTGCACATCGTGGATCATCGACGGCACGCCGTCCATGCATTGATCGGCGGTGATGACATGGGCCCCGGCCTGCATCAGATCGGACACCGACCGCCCGTCGCGCGCCCCCTCGACCACGAAATCGGTGATCAGCGCGATGGCCTCGGGGTGGTTGAGTTTGCAGCCCCGTTCCAGGCGCCCCCGCGCCACCATCGCGGCCATACTGACCAGCAGTTTGTCTTTCTCACGCGGGGTCAGGTTCATCGCAAAATCCTCAGGGTTCGGCCGATCGATCGGATTGCCAGACACGGGGAATATCCGCGCCCCGCAGCGCGACGATGGCCGATATCACGACCCTGCGCAACGCCGCCGGGTCGGGCGACATGCAGCGCACGATCAGCCGACCGTCCCATCCGCTCGTCTCCTGCCGCACACCCGTCGCAACCGGATCGCAGGGGTGCACCGCCGCGCCCGCATCCTCTGCCCCCGGCCCCGTCAGAACGATCGTCGCAAAAGCCCGCCCATCGCCCAATGCCATCGCGCTTTCGAACGTGGCCGGGCCCAGCATCAGATGTTCGATGTGCAGCGGCACGCCGTCCCGCCGGATGGTGCGGCGGTCGTCCAGGCGCGCGCGCGTCACCGTCTCACCGTGGGCGGCCCGCCCCAGGA
>NZ_CXSU01000012.1:1051737-1067828 GCF_001403795.1 Jannaschia donghaensis
GGTCACGCGCGCGCCCGCGCCGACGTCCAGCGCATACTCCAGGGTATCGCCCGATGTGATCCCCCCGGCGGTGTTCAGAAACACCACCTCCGGCACATCGCCGTCCACGCGGGGCAGGATCGCCTTGGCCGACCCGGCCTGCCGCAGATCGCGCAAACCGCTTCGCCCCAAGGACACATGGGCCAGGCCCCGCACGCGCTGCATCTTCGGTCGGTCGAGCATGGGCGCACCCTGACCCTCTGGCATTCGGGCCGCAAGGGCGTTACCCCGCCGATATGGACAGCCTTACGATCCGCCGCCCCGACGACTGGCATCTGCACTTGCGCGACCGCGACATGCTACGCGCGGTCGCCCCCGAAAGCCGCCATTTCAACCGCGCCATCATCATGCCCAATCTGGTGCCGCCCGTGGTCACGGGGGCGCAGGCCGCGGCCTACCGCGAACGGGTGATCGCCGCCGGGTTCGCCAACCCGCTGATGACGCTCTACCTGACCGAAACAACCGATCCGGCGGACGTGGTGCGGGCGCATGCGGATGGCATCATCACCGCCGTGAAGCTCTACCCGGCCGGGGCCACGACCAATTCCGCAAGCGGCGTCAGCAACTTCGAGAATGTCCGCCCCGTCCTGACCGCAATGGAGGAGGCGGGCGTGCCGCTGTGCCTGCACGGCGAGGTGACCGATAGCGACATCGACATCTTCGACCGCGAGGCGATGTTCCTCGACCGCGTGCTGACCCCGCTCAGGGCAGCGCATCCCGATCTGAAGCTGACCCTCGAACACGTCACGACGGCGCAGGCTGTCGACTGGGTCCGCGCCCATCCCGGCACGGGCGCCACGATCACCGTTCAGCACCTGATGGCGAACCGCAACGACATGCTGGCGGGCGGGATGCGGCCGCATTTCTATTGCCTGCCGATCCTGAAACGCGGCACGCACCAGCGCGCCCTGCGGCAGGCCGCCACGTCGGGCGATACGCAGTTCTTTCTGGGCACCGACAGCGCGCCGCACCCCACCCATGCCAAGGAAAGCGCCTGCTGCTCTGCCGGGTGCTTCACCGCGCCCCACGCCCTGCCCCTGCTGGCCCATGTCTTCGAGGAGGAGGAGGCGCTTGATCGGCTGGAGGCCTTCACCTCCCTCAACGGCCCGGCGCATTACGGCCTGCCCCTGAACGACGGCCACCTCACCCTTATCAAGGGCGGGCCGCAAACCTTCCCCCACCGGATCGAGGCGCACGGCCAATCCGTGACCCTGTTCGATCCCGGCCACCCCATCCATTGGCATATCGAGGCCCCCGCATGATCCCGACCACCTTCCCCGACCGCGCCGAGATGGCCCGCCTGACCGCCCGCGCCCTGCTGGAGGTGGAGGCTGTGCATTTCAACGCGGCCGAGCCGTTCATCCTCGCCTCCGGCCTGCCCAGCCCGACCTACATCGATTGTCGCAAGCTGATCTCCTATCCGCGGATCCGCGCGATGCTGATGGATTTCCTGGCGGTGACGATCATGCGCGACGCAGGGTTCGAGGCGTTCGACAACGTCGCCGGCGGCGAAACGGCGGGTATTCCGTTTGGTGCCATGATCGCGGAACGGCTGGCCCTGCCGATGACCTATGTGCGCAAGAAGCCCAAGGGCTACGGTCGCAACGCGCGCATCGAAGGGGTGATGACCGAAGGCCAGCGCGTCCTGCTGATCGAGGATATGACCACCGACGGCGGCTCCAAGCTGTCCTTCGTGGACGCGATCCGCGAGACCGGCGCCACCTGCGCGCACACCGGCGTGATCTTCAGCTACGGCATCTTCCCCGAGATTACCAAGACCCTGGGCGACCACGGCGTCACCCTTCACGCCCTTGCCACATGGTGGGACGTTCTGGCCGAGGCCAAGGCGCAGGGCAGCTTCGACGCCGACACGCTCGCCGGGGTGGAGGATTTCCTGAACGATCCCCGCGCCTGGCAGGCCGCGCGCAAGGGCTGAATCCGCGCAGCGAATGGTCGGCGCATTAAGGCGCTTGACCGGGGACCGGGAACAGACTCCAATTCATTGATGTCGAATGCCTGTCGCGCCCTCTTGCTCCTGCTCCTCCTGACCGCTTGCGGCGTGTCGCCCGATGCCGCGCGCGACGAGGCGCGGCGGATCAACGAATTGGACAGTGCGACGCTGTGGCAGGCGCAGGTCACGACCAATGACTTCACGGAACTGAACCAGGTGGAGGCGGAACTGGGCAGCCGCGATCAATTCGTCAACGGGCCGTATTACCTTGGCCAGCGGTCGCTGGCGCAGGCGCGGCCCGGACGGTGGCGCAGGCCGCGCCAGGACGACCCCAACCTTGATGGGATCGATTGCAGCGACTTCCTGACAGGGGCCGCGGCACAGGCGGAACTGATGGGATCGGGCGGGCCGCTCAACGACCGGCACCGGCTGGACGAAGACGGGGACGGGCTGGCCTGCGGCTGGCGCGACGATCTGCAACGGATCGCGGCGCGCGCCACCGGCGGCTAAGACGAAAAGATATTGAATGTATCAACGTCAGTGGCTTACGGCTTGAGGTTGATGTCTTCCCCGTAATCCACAGGCGCGCGGCGTTGTCGTGAACCGCCCGCTGAAGTAGAACCGAAGTCGGGCAGATGGGGACAAGACATGAACGAGATCGCACGCATGGACGAGCGGCTTCCAGCACCGCAGGACGACGATGGGGCGACAGCAAACCTGCCGCACAACATCGAAGCCGAGCAACAGCTTCTGGGCGCCCTGCTGACCGACAACGACCTGTACGATCGCGCCGCGTCGGTCATCCGGTCGGAGCATTTCTACGACCCGGTTCACGCCCGCATCTACGAAATCTGCGCCGCCCGGATCCAGAAGAACGCACTCGCCTCCCCGGTCACGCTCAAGCCGTTTCTGGAGGAGGACGAAGGGCTCAAGGCGCTTGGTGGGCCGAAATACCTGGTCACGCTGGCCGCCTCCGCCGTCGCCGCGTACGGCGTGCGCGACTACGCCCAGCTGATCTACGACCTCGCCATCCGCCGCGAACTGATTGCCTTGGGCCGCGATATCGAGGCGCAGGCGACCGACATCAACGTCGACAAGGAGCCGTCGGATCAGATCGTCGATGCCGAAGCCAAGCTCTATTCGCTGGCTGAACAGGGCAAGACTCAGACCGGCTTCCAGTCGTTCCTGTCGGCCATCAAACAGGCGGTGGATGTCGCCAACGCCGCGTATCAGCGCGATGGCGGGCTTGCGGGCACGTCGACGGGCCTGATCGATATCGACAAGAAACTTGGCGGATTGCACCGGTCGGACCTGCTGATCCTGGCAGGACGCCCATCCATGGGCAAGACCGCACTGGCGACCAACATCGCGTTCAACGTGGCCAAGGCCTACAAGCGCGGCAAGACGTTCGATGGGCGCGACGGCGCGGTCGAAGGCGGCGTGGTCGGGTTCTACTCGTTGGAGATGTCGGCGGAGCAATTGGCCGCGCGCGTCCTGTCCGAAGCCTCCGAAGTGCCCAGCGAACAGATCCGCAAGGGCGACATGACCGAAGCCGAGTTCCGCCGCTTCGTGGAGGCGGCCAAGGCGCTGGAATCCTGCCCTCTCTACATCGACGACACGCCCGCCCTGCCCATCGCGCAACTTGCGGCGCGTGCACGGCGGCAGAAGCGGACGCATGGTCTGGACCTTTTGATCGTGGACTACCTGCAACTGGTGAAGGCACCGGGGGCCGGGGACAACCGCGTGAACGAGGTGTCGCAAATCACCCAAGGCCTGAAGGCCATCGCCAAGGAACTCGACATTCCCGTCATCGCCCTGTCGCAGCTGTCGCGTCAGGTGGAAAACCGGGAGGACAAGCGCCCGCAACTTTCGGACCTGCGCGAATCCGGCTCCATCGAGCAGGACGCGGACGTCGTGATGTTCGTGTACCGCGAGGAATACTACAAGGAACGCGAAAAACCGGGCGACCACCAGCTCGACAAGATGGCCGAATGGCAGGCCGCGATGGAATCGGTCCACGGCAAGGCCGAAGTCGTCATCGGAAAACAGCGTCACGGCCCCATTGGCACGGTGGAGCTGTCGTTCGAAGGCCGGTTCACCCGCTTCGGCAACCTGGTGAAGCCCTGGCAGGAAGGGCGCGGCTGATCCGCGACGGCGGGGCGCGGGGCAGGTCTTGACGCCCCCCACCCCGCACCGCATCAGGCCATTCAGATGCCGACCGGAACCCTTCATATCGACCTCGAAGCCGTTGCCGCCAATTGGAGCGCGCTCGATCGTCTTTCCGCGCCCGCTTGCGAGACGGCGGCGACGGTTAAGGCCGACGCCTATGGCCTTGGCGTCACGCAGGTGGCCCCGCGCCTGTTCGCCCAAGGGTGCCGCGCCTTCTTCGTCGCCACCGCGGACGAAGGGTTGGAATTGCGCCGGACGCTGGGGCCGGAGCCACGCATCTACGCCTATTACGGCCACATGCCGGGCGACACGCTGACGCTGCAACGAGCCGACGTGGTGCCGCTGATCTGTTCGCTGCCGCAACTCGAACGCCATCTGGAGGCGTTGCCCCGACACCCCTTCGGCCTGGCGCTGGACGTCGGGATGAACCGCCTTGGCCTCAAACGCGACGAATGGGCCGCCGTCGCCGAACTGGCCCTGCGCGCCCGTCCTGTTCTGGTGATGGCGCATCTGTCCTCCGCCGATACGCCCGACGCGCCGCACAGCGCCGCGGAACTGGCACGGTTTCACGACTTGACCGACGGCATCGACGTGCCGCGCAGTCTGGCCGCGACCGGCGGCACCCTGTTGGGGCCGGAGTATCATTTCGACATGACCCGCCCGGGCATCGGCCTGTACGGTGGCCTGCCCTACGCGGCAGCGGATCCTGCCGTCACGCTTGATCTGCCGGTCATCGCCTGCTTCGACGCCGCCGCCGGAGAGACGGTGGGCTACAACGCGACATGGACTGCGGCGTCGCCCGTCCGACTGGCGACGGTGGCCGCGGGCTATGCTGATGGTCTGCACCGCGCGCTGGCCCCGGGGTTGGACGTGATGGCCGGGCCGGTGCCGTGTCCGGTCGTGGGGCGCATTTCGATGGATCTGATGACGATCGACATCTCCCACCTCGACCGCGACCCTGAGACCATTCGCATCCTCGGTCCGAACCACGGCGTCGATGCCTTGGCTGCACAGGCCGGCACGATTGGATATGAGATGTTGACAGGGCTTGGCCGGCGATATGCGCGACAGTATCGCGGCAGCGTTTCCAAAAAGGTCTGAATCGGCCCCTGAATGACACGATTTCAGGAGGACCGAAGGCCAATACCAAGTTTTATGAATGAATCGTTGCGCCCTATGGCAACTTTTCGCCTACACTAGAGTTGAGAAGCCAGAAACAACTGCTCTGCCAATATAGGGTCCCGGCTCATGAACACTCTTTCCCAGCCCGTTGCCATCGCGACCAGCCTGCTGCAACAGGTCTGCACCTTCGTCCTGGTCCTCGCGGCCCTTGGACTGACGGGTGCGACAGCCGCCGCCCTGTTCGGAGTCCTGCCATGGCTGGAACTTCCAGTTTTCATCGGAGGGGAGCAGGTCGTGAACGCCGGCATGATCGCCCAGATCGGCGTGACCGTTCTGGCGCTTCTGCTGGTCGGGTTCCTGCCCGCCAACGCCCGCGTCCGCCGTCTGGAGCTGACCAATCGCGATTTCCACCTGTCGATGGACGACGTCACCCAGGCCTATGCGCTGGTCCACGCCGCCGACCGCGACGGCACATTCCAGCTGAGCCGCGAATTCGACGCGATGCGCGACCGCATCGAATGGATGCGCGCCCACCCCGATCTTGCCGGGTTGGAGCATGATGTCCTTCAGGTCGCGGCACAGATGTCGGTCGAAAGCCGCGACATCGCCGAAGTCTATACCACCGAGAAGGTCGAGCGTGCCCGCGGTTTCCTGCGCCAGCGTCAACAGGAGGTCGAGGATTACCGTCAGCAGATTTCCATGGCGCAGGCAACCGTTCAGGAAATCAAGCGCTGGATGCAGGCCGTGTCGGTCGAGGAAGGTCTGGCCGAGAAGCAGCTGGACCGTTTGCAGATGGATCTGGCCGAAATCACCGATGCACTCAAACTGACGGGACGCGCCAAGCCCGAAAACGTGGTCGGTATGCAGACGCGGCGCAGAGCCGGTTCGGTCGGCAATTCGGAGGTGATTCCCGCCGAATGATGAATGTCCCATTTGGACAGGCGTAAGGCACCTTCGGGTGCCTTTTTCCGTGGGCGACTTCCGCAACGCTTGCACGCGCGGCGAAATGAGACCAAAACGCGAACATGGCAAAACCGATTACCCAATTCGCCTGCAGCGACTGCGGCATGACCTACAAGAAATGGACCGGGCGCTGCGACGGTTGCGGTGCCTGGAACACCATTCAGGAAGAGGTCCCGCTGTCGCAGGGACCGTCGAAGAAATCGCTCGGCACGATGAAGGGCAAGCGCATGGCGCTGACCGACCTCGCCACCGAAGAAACGCCGCCGCCGCGCACCCTGTCGGGCCTGTCGGAACTGGACCGCGTGCTGGGCGGGGGCCTCGTGCCGGCATCCGCCACGCTGGTCGGCGGTGATCCGGGCATCGGCAAGTCGACCCTGTTGTTGCAGGCCGCCGCCGCCTTTGCGAATGCCGGTCATTCCGTCGTCTATGTCTCCGGTGAGGAAGCGACGGCGCAGGTTCGGATGCGCGCGCAACGACTGGGCCTGGGCGACAGCGCCGTCAGGCTGGCGTCCGAGACGAACCTGCGCGACGTCCTGACCACGCTGGAGGCCGAGAAGCCCGACCTGTGCATCATCGATTCGATCCAGACGATGTGGGTCGATACCGTCGATTCCGCCCCCGGTTCGGTCAGTCAGGTCCGCGCCTCCAGTCAGGAGTTGGTCAGCTTCGCCAAGCGCTTCGGCACCTCCGTGATTTTGGTCGGCCACGTCACCAAGGAAGGGCAGATCGCCGGACCCCGCGTGGTCGAACATATGGTCGACACCGTGCTTTATTTCGAAGGGGAACGCGGGCACCAGTTCCGCATCCTGCGCGCCGTCAAGAACCGTTTCGGCCCCGCCGATGAAATCGGGGTGTTCGAGATGACGGGCATGGGTCTGGCCGAGGTCACGAACCCGTCGGCCCTGTTCCTCAGCGACCGCGATTCCCCCGCCCCCGGCAGCGTCGTCTTCGCGGGGATCGAGGGCACCCGGCCCGTCCTGGTCGAAATTCAGGCGCTGGTCGCGCCCAGCCAACTCAGCCAGCCGCGCCGCGCCGTCGTCGGGTGGGACGGCAGCCGGCTGTCGATGATCCTGGCCGTGTTGGAGGCGCGGACGGGGATCAGCTTCCAGGGCCTGGACGTCTATCTGAACGTGGCGGGCGGGATCCGCATCTCGGAACCGGCGGCGGACCTGGCCGTGGCCTGCGCCCTTTTGTCCGCACGCGAAGACGCGTCCATCCCCCCCGAGACGGTCGTCTTTGGCGAGTTGTCGCTGTCTGGCGCGCTGCGCCCCGTCGCCCAGGCCGAAAATCGGTTGAAAGAAGCCGCCAAACTTGGTTTTACAGCCGCCATGGCCCCCAAGGGGTGCAAGACGGGGGATGCGGGGGAGATGTCCCTGCGCCTGCTGCCGGATCTGACCACTCTGGTGGGCGAGGTTTTCGGCGCGGGTTGAACGCCACCGGGGTACGACGAGGGGTCACATGGACGGGTTCACCATCGTGGACGGCGCGGTCGCTGCCGTCATTCTGATTTCGGCCATCCTGGCCTATTCTCGCGGGTTAGTCCGCGAAGCCATGGCCATCGTCGGCTGGATCGCGGCGGCTTTCCTGGCGTTCACCTTCGCCGGCGCAGCTGAGCCCCTAGTGACGGAATACGCGCCGCTGATTCCAAAGATCGGAGAGGTTGTGGCCGATAGCTGTGAGCTGTCGATAATCCTGGCGTTCACGGCGGTCTTCGCGCTGGCACTCGTCCTGACCAGTTTCTTCACGCCGTTGCTGTCGGGCGCGATCCGCGGCTCGATCCTGGGTCCGTTCGATCAGGGGCTGGGTTTCATCTTCGGCGTCCTGCGCGGCGTCCTTCTGGTCGCCGTCGCCTTCGTCGTCTACGACCGCGTGACGGTGAACGAAGGCATCCCGGAGGTGGAGAACAGCCGCTCGGCCGCCGTCTTCGGGCGCGCGCAGGGCAGCATCGAGAACCAGATCCCCGAAGACGCACCCGGCTGGATTTTGTCGCGCTACGAGGCGCTGGTCGGCGACTGCGGCGAACCCGTCGCCCCGGTCGAGCCTGACCTGCCGACCGAGTGACGTCACCGTTTGTGTCAGGTGGGTGACACGGCGCCGCCTTGGCCCTATGTGACGGCCAAGGCTTCAACCAAGCAGGAATCATCACCGATGACCGACTGGCGCAGCTCTCCCTTCGATCCCGTCGACGACGACGACAAGCTGAAGGAAGAATGCGGTGTCTTCGGCGTCGTCGGCGTGTCGTCGGCCGCCAATTTCACCGCCCTTGGCCTGCACGCCCTGCAACACCGCGGGCAGGAGGCGGGCGGAATCGTCGTCCACGACCCCGAGCAGGGGTTCAATTCCGTCCGGCGCTTTGGCTACGTCCGCGACAATTTCACCAATCAGGAAACCATGGACATGCTGCCCGGCCCCATCGGCATCGGGCACGTGCGGTATTCGACCTCCGGGTCCAAGGGCGCCACAGCGATCCGCGACGTGCAGCCCTTCTTCGGCGAATTCGCCATGGGCGGCGCGGCCATCGCGCACAACGGCAACATCACCAACGCCGACGCCCTGAGACGCGAATTGATCGAACGCGGCTCCATCTTCCAGTCGAGCAGCGATTCCGAATGCATCATCCACCTGATGGCCCGGTCGCTGCAACGCAACATCCCCGAGCGGATGAAGGATGCCCTGCGCCGCGTCGAAGGGGCCTTCAGCATCGTGGCGATGACCCGTACCAAGATCATCGGCGTGCGCGATCCGTTGGGCGTGCGGCCGCTGGTGCTGGGCCGGGTGGAGAACACGGATGGCGTCGGATGGGTCCTGTCGTCGGAAACCTGCGCGCTCGACATCATCGGGGCTGAGTTCATTCGGGAGATCGAGCCCGGCGAGATGGTCGTGATCAGCCAAAAGGACGGCGTGACCTCCCATCGCCCGTTCGAGCAGAAGAAATCCCGGTTCTGTATCTTCGAGCACGTCTATTTCAGCCGCCCCGACAGCATTCTGGGTGGACGTTCCGTTTATGAGACGCGCGAAAACATCGGGCGCGAATTGGCCAAGGAGGCGCCGGTCGATGCCGATCTGGTCTGTCCCGTCCCCGACTCCGGCACGCCCGCCGCAATCGGATACAGTCTGGAATCCGGCATTCCTTACGCGATGGGCATCATCCGCAACCAGTATATGGGCCGCACCTTCATCGAACCGTCGGAGAGCATTCGCAACATGGGCGTCCGGCTCAAGCTGAACGTGAACCGCGCGCTGGTGCGCGGCAAGCGGATCATCCTGGTGGACGACAGCGTTGTGCGGGGCACCACCAGCCGCAAGATCAAGGAGATGATCCTTGATGCGGGCGCGGCCGAGGTTCATTTCCGCATCGCATCGCCGCCCACGGCCTGGCCCTGTTTTTACGGCGTCGACACACCGCAGCGCGAAAAACTGCTGGCGGCGACCATGTCGGCCGAGGAGATGCGGACGCATCTGGGCGTCGACAGTCTGAAGTTCATCTCCCTCGACGGGCTTTACCGTGCCGTCGGGGAGGTCGGTGGCCGCGACCCGGCGTCCCCGCAATATTGCGACGCCTGTTTCTCGGGCGACTACCCGGTGGAGCCTTCGGATCAGGTCCTGAAGGGCTTCCAATTGAAAGCCGCCGAATAGGCAACGCATCCGGCGGTCGGTCATCGGCAGTCGCCATCTGCCGAAACCGCTGGACCGTCACCCCCGCAGGGCTAGCTCACCGGAAACGCGGTTTTTCTTCTGGTGACGTTCCATGGACCTCTTGCACCTGGCGGGCGCGACGACGACGCCATTCTACCGCGACCTGTCGCTCACCTATCAGCGCAACGTGGTGACGCCCACCGGCACACACGCATCGCTTCTGGTGGTCGACCCGGACGGCAACTTGCACTTCGGGCGCAACCAAGAAGATCTGGCCCCCATCACGCTGGCCGATGCCCTGCACCGTGCGGCGGCGATGGACGTCGTCGTGCCGCATATGTTCTGCCCGCCGGGCATGACGTCATGGCGCAGCCTGTTCGAGGATGTCGCCGGCGTGCCCGTCGTCGGCCCTCCACTGCTGGCGACCACACTCTCGACGTCGAAACTCGCCACCAAATCCGTCGCCCGCGCTGCGGGGGTCGCCACGCCCGACAGCCGCCGCCTCCGCCCCGGCGACCGCCCGGACCTGCCGCTTCCGCTGATCGTGAAACCGGATGCGGAGGATAATTCGCTGGGGCTGACCCTCGTGCGCGATCCGGCCGACCTGGGTCCCGCGCTCGACACCGTGTTCGCGCATGGCGACACCGCCCTGGCCGAGCGTTTCATTCCGGGGCGAGAGGTGCGGGTCGGCGTGCTGGACCTGGACGGCGCGCCGCGCGTTCTGCCGATTCTGGAGTATCACGTCACGGCGGATCGACCGATCCGGGAACGCGCCGATAAGGTGATGCTGGACGATGCCGGGCGCGTCACGATGGAAAGCTGGGAACGCCCGTCCCTGCCCACGACCTGCCCCGCCGACCTTGGCCCGGACACTCTGCGCGCGCTGCGGGACGCGGCGCTCACGATGCACGAGGTGCTGGGCTGTCGCGATTATTCGCTGTTCGACTTCCGGATCGAGGACGGCACCAAAACGCCCTATCTGTTGGAGGCGTGCAGTTTCTGGACCTTCACGCCCGTCAGCGTCATTTCCCGCATGGTGGAGGCGGAGGGCGGCGATCTGGTCGACGTATCGCGCCGTGTCTGGGCGCAGGCGGCAGCGCGCAAAAAATAGGGCCGCCCCGAAGGACGGCCCGATCCGGAAATCTGAAACGTGTGGTCAGCCGCGCTTGCGCAGGGCCGTCATGCCGCCGGTCACCAGAACCGCCGCCAGCACGGCCTTGACCGCGTCACCCAGAAGGAACGGCACCGCAAAGGCATCGAGCAGGGCAGCAAAGCCCAGATCGTGACCCCAGACCTGCAGGCCCGCCATCTCGGCCACGCCCAGCGGCCAGGCCAGACCGGGAATATACAGCGCGGCGGACGCCAGAACGCCCATGCCGATCTTCGCCAAAAGACCGCGATCCGCCGCCAGACCCGCCAGATACGCCATGCCGACAAACCCGACAAGAAAACCTGCCGTCGGCCCGAAGAACCGAATGCCGTTGCCGAAATTCGACAACACCGGGGCGCCCATTGCCGCCTGCGCCAGCCACAATGCCACGGTGATCGCGGCCAGACGCGGCCCGAAGGCGAACCCGATCGCCAAGACCGCCAGCGTCTGCAATGTCATGGGCACGGGATAGAAGGGCACGGACACCTGGCTGGCCAGCGCCAGCACCATCGTGCCGCCCAGAACCGTCGCCGCTTGCTTCATCAGGGTCATGCGGCCCAGGGCCAGTGCAGTCAGGGTCATCTCGGTCTCCGTGGAATGCCTTTGATCCCGTCTTTTCCGCCCTGTCCGCAGGGCTGTCAACTTGAACCCGCGCACGGGCCGTGGCACGGGGACGGCCATGACTGATTATCCTCGACTGGCGCTGGTCACCGGCGCGTCCCGTGGCCTTGGCGCCGCCATCGCAGAACACCTTGCGCGCAAGGGGTGCCACGTCGTCGCCGTCGCGCGCACCCAAGGCGGGCTGGAGGAGTTGGACGACCGCATTCAGGCAAGCGGCGGACAGGCGACGCTGGCCCCGATGGACATTACCGACGCCGGCGCGATGCAGCACCTGTGCCGGGGCATCCACGACCGTTGGGGCGCGTTGCCGCTGTGGGTTCATACGGCCATCCACGCCCCGCCGCTGTCACCGGCGGACATGGTCGACGAAAAGGACTTCGAAAAAAGCGTCAAGACCAACGTCACCGCATTGCAGCGGCTTATCCCCTATGTCTCGCCCCTGTTGCAGGCCGACGGCCAGGCACGGGCCGTGTTCTTCGACGACGATCGCCCGCTCAAATTCGCCGGGGCCTATCTGGCCACCAAGGCCGCGCAGAACGCCCTGATCAAGGCTTGGCAGGCCGAGGCGACGACGGCCAGGGCCCCCGCGATCCATCTTCTGACCCCACGCCCCATGCCGACGGCCGTGCGCGCACGCTTCCATCCCGGCGAGGATCGCACCGCCCTCAACACGGCGGCGGCGGAAGCGGAACGCCTGATGGGCAAGATCGGGCTCTGACGCGAACGCCATCCCCCGACAGGGTGCCCGTCAGGCCGCCGTGGCCTTCTTCACAAGGGCCTCGGCCCGGTCGGCCAGCGCATCCAGCCGGGTCAGGGCGTCGTCTGGGATGACCTCCACGGGCACCTCGCGCACGACCTCGACTTCTTTGATGACTTCGCGCGTGTCAGCCGCCTGAACGGGACGGGCCTGCATCTCGTCGATGACCTTGGTTTGCTGGGCCAATCGCCGGTCCAGCGCGCGCAGTTCCTCATCCGCCGAGATGGTCTTGTCGGCCAGCATCAGCCCGGCCATCAGCAGCATCTTCTCCTGCGTCAGGCGCGCGCCCGACGACACCAGAACCTGCGCTTCGCGGTCCAGAAGTTCGGCGGCAGAGGTGAGGTATCCCTCCTCCCCGTCCTGACAGGCGACGGTGAACGTGTTGCCGCCGATATCGATGGTCATGTCAGGCATTCGCAGTCTCCAGCATCGGTTCCAGTTCGGCCAGCAGGGTCTTCATCTCGGCCAGGTCCTGCGCGCGCGCGGCCTTCAGATCCGCAATCTGCGCCTGCAACGCCCCGGTGTCGGCACCGTCGGCCGGCGCATTGGCCGGCACATCGGCCAGCTTGGCTTCCGCCGTCCTTGCCCGCTCCAGCGCGGTATCCAGTGTCTTCTCGCGGTCGCGATCCGATTGTTCCAGGGTTTCGATCCTCTGGCGGGCCGTCTGCAAATCGTCCTGCGCCGCCTTCAGATCCTCACTCAGGTCGGGGGCCCGGTCGGCCATGCTCTGCTCCAACGCGTCGGCGGTCGCCGTCAGCGCCGCCTCCAGCCGCGCGATGCGGGCGTCCAGATCCGCTTTTTCTGCCATCCTGTTTCCCTTCTGATGGGTCTTTGGCGCAGGACACCGCAAATGGGCGGCCATGTCAAAGCCCCCCTGCCCGATCCTTGCGTGCCGGCGTGGGCCTGCTAGGAGGTGTCAGACAGCTACGGAGACACCGACATGAGCGACGACATCCAAGATCGCGGCCCCGACCTCGACGCCCTGCGCGCCGCGAACCCCGAACACTGGCGGCGTGCCACGGCGATCCGCACCCTGACGCTGGATGCCGTCGCCGCCGCGAATTCCGGCCATTCCGGAATGCCCATGGGCATGGCCGATGTCGCCACCGTCCTGTACGAAAAGCACCTGAAATTCGACGCCAGCCGTCCCGACTGGCCCGATCGCGACCGGTTCGTCCTGTCGGCCGGTCACGGGTCGATGCTGCTCTATTCGCTGCTGCACCTGACCGGCTATCCCGAAATGACGATCGATCAGATCCGCAATTTCCGCCAACTGGGGTCGATCACCGCCGGCCATCCCGAATACGGCCACGCGCCGGGGATCGAGGTTACGACCGGCCCGCTGGGCCAGGGCATCGCCACCTCCGTCGGCATGGCCATCGCCGAGGAGATCCAGCGCGACCGTTTCGGCCGCAAGATCGTGGACCATTACACCTGGGTCATCGTCGGCGACGGTTGCCTGATGGAAGGCGTCAGCCAGGAGGCCATTGCCCTCGCGGGTCATCTGCAACTCTCGCACCTGATCGTTCTCTGGGACGACAACGGGATCACCATCGACGGCAAGGTCTCCATCGCCGACAGCACCGATCAGAAGCAGCGGTTCAAATCCGCCAATTGGGACGTGATCGAAGTGGACGGCCACGATCCCGTCGCCATCGACGAGGCGTTGGAACAGGCCAAGAAGGGCAAAAAGCCCACGATGGTTGCCTGCAAGACGCATATCGCCCTGGGCTCCAGCGCGCAGGACACGTCCAAGGGCCACGGCGCGCTGACCGACCCGCAGCTGATCGCCGACACCAAGCGCGCCTACGGCTGGGAGGGGGCTCCGTTCGAGATCCCCGCCGACCTGAAGTCCGAGTGGGAGGCCATTGGCGCCCGCGGCGCCGAGGAACGTGCTGCATGGGAAATGCGCTTTGCCGAGATCGGTCAAGGCAAACGCGGCGAGTTCGAGCGGACGTACCGCGGCGACGCGGCGCGCAAGTTGCCCGCGACGATCAAGGCCCTGAAACGCCAGATGGCCGAAAGCCAGCCCAAGATGGCGACGCGCAAGTCGTCGGAAACGGTGCTGGAAATCATCAACCCGATCATGTCCGAAACCATCGGCGGATCGGCCGATTTGACCGGGTCGAACAACACGCTGACGCAGGACCTTGGCATCTTCACGCCCGAAAATCGTGGCGGGCGTTATGTTTACTACGGAATCCGCGAACACGGCATGGCGGCGGCGATGAACGGCATGGCGCTGCACGGCGGCGCGCGGCCCTATGGCGGGACGTTCTTCTGCTTCACCGACTATGCCCGCCCCGCCATGCGTCTGTCGGCCCTGATGGGCCTGCCGGTGACATATGTGATGACGCACGACAGCATCGGTCTTGGCGAAGACGGCCCGACCCATCAGCCGGTCGAACATCTGGCGATCTGCCGGGCCACGCCCAACACCAACGTTTTCCGCCCCTGCGACACCGTCGAGACGGCCGAGGCGTGGGAGCTGGCGCTGACATCGACGCGCACGCCGTCGGTCCTGTCGCTGACCCGTCAGAGCCTGCCGACGCTGCGCACCGAATTCACCAACAAGAACCTGGTCGCGCAAGGCGCTTATGTTCTGGCCGAAGCCGAGGGCAAGCGCATGGCGATCCTGCTGGCAACCGGGTCGGAGGTGGAGATCGCGATGAAAGCCCGCGACATCCTGCAGGCCGAAGGCATCGGCACGCGAGTCGTGTCCATGCCCTGCTGGGAGCTGTTCGAGCGTCAGGACGAAAAGTATCGCAAGAAGGTCCTGCCCGCTGGCCCCGTCCGCGTCGCGGTCGAGGCGGGCTGCCGCATGGGCTGGGACCGCTGGCTGACCGGGGAGCGTGGAAAGCGCGACAAGGGCGCCTTCGTGGGCATGGACGACTTCGGCGCCTCCGCCCCGGCCGAGGTTTTGTTCGAGCATTTCGGCATCACCGCCGAAGCCGTCGCACAGGCCACCCGCAACCTGCTCTGACCGCGAAACCCACCGCACATTTTTGCAAGGGCGGTCTCCGGGCCGCCCTTTTGATTTCGCGACAAGCTGCTGAAGATCGGCCAAACTTTCGCCATACCCCGCGGCGACGCTTGGCCCATGTCTGACCTTTCCCCCTTCCCGCTTCACAGTTCGGCGATCGCCGGCACCGCTGTCTTGGTCGATGGCGACAACGTTGCCGCAAAGTCAGCGCAACGCATCCTTTCACAAGTCAAAGGCCAGACGCAGGTCTGCAAGGTCTTCGCCGCTGACCCCAAAGGACGCGGCTGGGATAATTGCCCGGGGTTCGAAGTCGTTTGGTGTTCCATCGGCGACAAGAACGTCACGGATACGACCCTATGCGTGGAGGCGATGCGCCTGGCATTGGTGGGTGGGGTGGAACGGTTCGTTCTGGCCACGGCGGATGCCGACTTCGTCCCCCTCGCGCGCGCTCTTCTTGCCATGGGTCGCCACGTGACGATCATCGTCGACAATAATTGCACGGACCACCTCGCCAAGGCCGGGAGCGCGTTTGTCGATCTCCGAGAAGACGGTTATCCAGAAGATGAGATAGCGCGCATTTTGATCAAAGCGATCAAAGGCGAAGGCAAAGACGGGCTTCTTGTCAGTGACCTGAACGCCATCTTCAGGAAAGAAACACCCGACTTCAAGATATCCACCACATCCGACAAGACGTGGCGGG
>NZ_CXSU01000012.1:1067941-1083525 GCF_001403795.1 Jannaschia donghaensis
CGTCGGGATTGGCGTGGACGATGAAGGCGGAGCCGTCCGCGTCCAGCAGATCATTCATCTCTCCGCCCAGCGACGCCATCGTCACATAGGCTTCCATGTCCCCGATGCCATCGGCCGAGACGTAGATGTTGGGCAGGTCACCCGCCTCGGGCCCATCGGGGTTCAGCAGGCCATGGGCCCCGCCGCTGCCGACATGACCTTCGGACGTGGTGAAGGTTTCGCCCGTATCGCAGACGCCGACGGAATGGATGTGCACGCCATGCGCGCCCGGCTCCAACCCCGTCACCTTCAGGTGCACCAAAATGCCCGCAGGCCCCTGCACCATTTTCGCGCTGCCGATCTCGGCCCCGGTCGTGTCGATCATCAGGGCGGAGGCGGTCTGCTGATCCTGTGCCATGGCAGGCAGGGCCGTCAGGGCGGTGATCAGGGCGCAGGTCGCCGTGCGAAGGGAATGTGTCATTGGATCGCTCCATAAGAATTCAGGGTGCATCTTGGATGCTCGCCCCCTCAACGCGCGGGGGGCGAAACCGTTCATTCAATCGGCGCGATCTGCGGCACCATGTCCGTTCAATGGGCGTCCTTCTTGGCGAACAGGCCGACGACCGGGATCAAAAGCAAACCGATCGCCAGGCCCACGATCCCGTCAAGCACGGCCGTCACCAGCCATTCGACGAACCCCTGCGCCACCTGGATCACATTGGCCGTCCCCACCGCGACGGAATGGATCAGGTCATAGGGCCCGTGCCAGATTATCTCGCCGACCGCGTGGACGACGATGTTGCCGCCAACCCAGATCATCGCCGCCGTCCCGACGATCGTCAGGATGGTCATGAAGGTCGGCATTCCCTTGACCACGGCACGCCCCAGGGCGCGGGTCGCGCCCAGACGGCCGCCCTCAGCCATCGCCAGACCGACGTCATCGGCCTTCACGATCAGGGCGACGGCACCATAGACCGCGATGGTGATGATCAGCGCGGCCAGGCCAAGGACCGCCGCCTCGAAATACCAGGCGCTGCCCGGATCGATGTTGGCCAGGATGATGGTCATGATTTCCGCCGACAGGATGAAGTCGGTCTTGATCGCGCCCTTCACCCGCTGCTCCTCCAGATGGGTGGCGTCCAAGGTGGTCGTTTCGGGGTCGATGTTGGACAGCGTGTCGTGCGGAACCAGCCAGTGATAGACCTTCTCGGCCCCCTCGAAACATAGATACAACCCGCCCAGCAGCAGGAAATACGGGATGACCCAGGGCGCGAACTGCGACAGCAGCATCGCGATGGGCAGCAGGATCACCAGCTTGTTGAACACGCTGGCACGCGCGATCTTCCAGACGATCGGCAATTCGCGCGCGGCCTGAAACCCGTGGAGGTATTTCGGCGTCACGGCGGCGTCGTCGATCACCGCGCCGGCGGCCTTGGCCCCGGCCTTGGTCGCCTGTGCCGCAATGTCGTCGATGGAGGCCGAAGCGACCTTCGCGATGGCCGCGACGTCGTCGAGAAGTGCCAGAAGTCCGCTCATGTGGTCCGATTCTCCGGGTTTGGGTCCGGCGCACGATCTAGCGTGCCGTGCGCGCGGTCAACGCGCCACGCGCAATGGGTGAGCGCTAACCGTTAGCGCCACCGGCTCGGTTTAACGCTAACACCCTGCAAACAAACGGTTTGCCGCGTTGCAGCACGGCCCTTCGTATCCTACGGCATACCGCAGGGGCGTATTGGAGTGTGGACATGACGGTTACCATCGGGATCAACGGCTTCGGTCGCATCGGGCGCTGCACGCTGGCGCATATCGCGCAGGCGGGCCGCAACGACGTCAGCGTCGTACGCATGAACGCCACCGGCCCGATCGAGACGAACGCCCACCTTCTGCGCTACGACAGCGTGCACGGGCGCTACGGCGGTCAGGTGCGGGTGTCGGGCGACACGCTCGATCTTGGTCATGGGCCGATCACCGTGCAGTCGACCTATGACCCGGCGAAGCTGGATTGGGACGGCGTCGACGTGGTGCTGGAATGCACCGGCAAATTCAACGAACGCGATGCGGCGGCGATCCATCTGTCGCGCGGGGCCAAGCGTGTTCTGGTATCGGCCCCGGCCAAAAACGCCGATCTGACCGTGGTCTACGGCGTGAACCACCGCGCGCTGACACCCGATCACCACGTCGCATCGAATGCCAGTTGCACCACGAATTGCCTGGCCCCGATGGCCAAGGTCCTCAACGACGCGATCGGCATCGAAAGCGGGATCATGACCACGATCCACAGCTATACCGGCGATCAGCCGACGCTGGACCGGCGTCACGACGACCTCTACCGCGCGCGGGCGGCGGCGATGGCGATGATCCCAACGTCCACCGGCGCCGCGGCGGCCATCGGCGCGGTCGTGCCCGAACTGGCCGGCAAGCTGGACGGAACGTCCCTGCGCGTGCCCACGCCCAACGTGTCTGCCGTCGACCTTACGTTCCACGCCGCGCGCGACGTGACCGTGGCCGACGTCAACGCCATCATGGCCCAGGCGGCAGCCGGCCGCATGGGCGCGGTGCTGGCCTATGACCCCGAGCCCAAGGTCTCCATCGATTTCAATCACACCACGCACAGCTGCATCTTCGCCCCCGACCAGACCAAGGTCGTGGGCCGCACCGTGCGCGTGCTGGCCTGGTACGACAACGAATGGGGCTTTTCGTGCCGCATGGCCGATGTCGCCGCCCATATGGGCCGGCTGATCTGACCCGCGCGCGGTGTGCCCGACGCGCGACGGATGTCTTCATCTCTTGCCGCGCCACGCCGCCTGCCCCAAAGCTGCCGGCCATGAACAACGCGACCGCCGCCATCCTCGCCCTTCTGCTGGTGTCCTTCTTCGGGGCGGACTGGCTGTTCAACGATGCGGAAATCGTGACCTTCCTTGGCAAGCGTCTGATCGAATTGACCGAATATCTGGCCTTCTGGCGATGAGGGTCGACGATGCAGACGCGCCGGGCGGTCGTGGCAGTTGCGCGGATCGCGCGACGCATGTTAGCGCGGAACCGTTAGCGGTAACGACATGTTCCCGCACGAGGTTTCCATCGCGCCCCACCACAGCGGGCGCATCCCTTCGGAGGTGACGACATGGTCAAAGTGGCAATCAACGGTTTCGGCCGCATCGGACGCAACGTGTTGCGCGCCATCATCGAATCGGGACGCACCGATATCGAGGTCATCGCGATCAACGATCTGGGCCCGGTCGAGACCAACGCCCACCTTCTGCAATACGACAGCGTCCATGGCCGCTTCCCGGCCGACGTGAAGACCGGCGACGACTGGATCGACGTGGGCCGCGGGCAGATGAAGGTCACCGCCATGCGCGACCCCGCCGATCTGCCGTGGTCGGACGTGGACGTGGTGATGGAATGCACCGGCATCTTCACCTCCAAGGAAAAGTGCCAGGCGCATCTGGACAACGGATCCTCCCGCGTCCTGATTTCCGCGCCCGGATCGGACGCCGACAAGACCATCGTCTACGGCGTCAACCACGATCAGCTGACGGCGGACGACATCATCGTGTCGAACGCATCGTGCACCACCAACTGCCTGGCCCCCGTCGCCCATGTCCTGCATCAGGCGGTCGGGATCGAGCGTGGGTTCATGACGACGATCCACAGCTATACCGGCGATCAGCCGACGCTGGATACGATGCACAAAGACCTCTACCGCGCCCGCGCCGCCGCACTGTCGATGATCCCGACGTCCACAGGTGCGGCGAAGGCCGTCGGCCTGGTCCTGCCGGAGTTGAACGGCAAGTTGGACGGCGTGGCGATCCGGGTGCCGACACCGAACGTGTCGGTCGTGGACCTGACCTTCACCGCCAGCAAGGACACCAGCGTCGAGGAGATCAACGACGCGATCCGCGCCGCCGCGGACGGACCGCTCAAGGGCGTGCTCGCCTATACCGACAAGCCGCTGGTCAGCACCGATTTCAACCACGACCCGCATTCCAGCACCTTCCACATGGATCAGACCAAGGTGATGGAGAAGGGAAAGATGGTTCGCATTCTGTCGTGGTATGACAACGAATGGGGCTTCTCCAATCGGATGGCCGACACTGCGGTGGCGATGGGGAAGTTGATCTGACCTAGACCGACGAACCTCGACCTCGGCGATGGCAATATCCTTCGGGCGTTGTTATCGCTGCGGGTTTCGCAGCGAAACGATCTGCAATGTTAACAAAAGGTTAACCCAAGATGCCCTTCAAGACGCTCGACGATATGGACCTGGACGGAAAGGTCGTTCTGACCCGCGTGGACATCAACGTGCCGGTCGAAGATGGGCGCGTCACCGACACCACCCGGATCGACCGGATCGTGCCCACGATTTCCGATCTGCGCGCCAAAGGGGCCAAGGTCGTTCTGCTGGCGCACTTCGGGCGGCCCAAGGGCCAGGTCGTGCCCGAGATGTCGCTGCGCCAGGTGGTGCCTGCCCTGTCGGATGCGCTGGGCGTAGAGGTCGGCTTCGCGGACGGCAAGTACGGCGACGCGGTCGGTTCAATGAAGGACCGCGATGTGCTGTTGTTCGAAAACGTGCGCTTCAACCCCGGCGAGGAGAAGGACGACATCGATTTCGCACGACGTCTGGCCGCGATCGGCGACGTCTATTGCAACGATGCGTTTTCGGCCGCGCACCGCGCCCACGCGACGACCCACGCGCTGGCCAAGTTGTTGCCCGCCTGCGCGGGCCGGTCGATGGCCGCGGAGTTAACCGCACTGGAAGCCGCATTGGGCACGCCGAAGCCGCCGGTCGCGGCGGTGGTCGGGGGGGCCAAAGTGTCGTCCAAGCTGGACCTGCTGGGCAATCTGGTGACCAAGGTGCAGCACCTGATCATCGGGGGCGGCATGGCGAATACGTTCCTTGCGGCCAACGGCGTCGATGTGGCGAAATCGCTGTGCGAGCATGACCTGCTGGACACCGCGCGCGAGATCGTCGCCAAGGCGGAGGCCGCGGGCTGCGCGATTTTGCTGCCGCGCGACGTCGTGGTCGCCGAGGAGTTTCGCGCCGATCCCCCCACGCAGGTGGTGAAGGCCGAAAACGTCCCGGCGGGTCACATGATACTGGATGCGGGGCCGGATTCGGTCGGGCATATCAAGACGGTGCTGGACGGGTGCGCGACGCTGGTCTGGAACGGGCCGCTTGGCGCGTTCGAGATGACGCCCTTCGATGCCGCCACGGTCGCCGCCGCCCGTCATGCGGCAACACTGACGAAGGCGGGCAAGCTGATCTCCGTCGCGGGGGGCGGCGATACGGTTTCGGCCCTGAACCACGCGGGCGTGGCGGATGATTTCACCTATATCTCCACCGCCGGCGGCGCGTTTCTGGAGTGGATGGAGGGCAAGGAATTGCCCGGGGTCGCCGCGCTGTCGGAGTGAGGCGGGTCGACGGATCGACCGAAGCGGGGCTAGGCTGAGGCATTCGCCAACCCTGCCCTTGCTTCGGAGTGTTCGATGCGCCGCCTGATCCTGTGTTCCGCCCTTGCAATGCCGCTGCCGGTGTCCGCGCAGGAAGCATCGCTTCTGGACGCGTTTCACCCCGACCGCATCCTGACCCAGATCCTGCAAAGCCTTGTCGGGGCGGCCCGCACGCAGGGGCGCGTGACGTATGGCGACCTGAGCCTTTCGTTGGCGCAGGGACGTCTGTCGGTCGCCGATCTGGAAGTCAGCGTGCCGTCGCGCGACGCGCCTTGCATCGTTGGGGTGCGGTCGCTGGACCTTATGTCGGACGACCCGCTGTCGCTGGTGAACCTGTCGGGGCGGGTCGACCTGCGTGGCGTGACAATGACCGACGCCTGCCTGACGGAATTGGACGCCGCGCCGCTGGCCATGATCCTGCCGGGGGACGGGGTGTCGGTGCCCGAGGTGACGATCGACTATGCCTATGATGCGCCCTCCAGCGCGCTGGATCTGCGGATCGGGGCGCAGGTGACGGGGGTTGCCGCCCTGACGGTGGCGGCGGAATTCCCGTATTTCTGGGTCCGCGAAGGCCCCGACGACGCGCCGGTGATCGACGCGGATCTGGCGCGCGTGACCGTTGCGTTGGACAATTTGGGGGGGTTCGAGATGGCGCGGGCCGTCCTGCCGCCGCCGCTGACGGACCCCGACACGGCCGCCGCCTATGTGGTGCAGGCGTTAACCCCTGTCCTAGAAGGGGCGGCGGGCGATCAACCGATGCCGAAATCAGCCAAAGCCTTCGTCGCCGTGCTTGGCGAAGGCTGGAGCGCCTTCGTCGCTGACCCGGACCGTCTGGTCATCGAAAGCGGGTTCGACGCCGCCGTCCCCCGGCACATCGACGGCGCATTCGTGCGCCGATTGGAGGACGGGCCGCTGCCCCTGATCGAGCTTCTGGAACCGCAGGTTGGCAACGCGAGTGCGGCGGAGCGCGATGTGCTGGACCCCGCATTGGTCGCCCGCGCGATGGCCGACCCCGGATCGCTGACCACGGCGGAGGCACGGGCGGTCGGGCTGGCCCATCTGCGCGGCGACCGTGCCCCGCGTCATTCGGCGCAGGCCCAACGACTGCTGGCCCCGTTGGTGGAGGCGGGCGACACGGAGGTCGCGCTGGAGCTGGCCCAGGCGCTGATGACGTCGGACAGTGTTGAAGCGTATCGCATGGCGCTGGCCGCTGGGCCGGGCGGGGCACCGCGCCTGCGCGCCATGCTGGACCGGTTGGAGGACGACATGCCCTTCGCCACGCGGCTGCGTCTGCAGGCCGCCGCGCCCGAGCCGTCGGAAGCGGCGTTCACCGGCCCGACGGCCGAGTTGCGCGCCCGGGCCGAGGCCCATCTGCGCGGCGTCGGGGCGGTGCGGTCCCTGCCCCTGGCCCTGCTGTTCGCGTCGGTCGCGGCGGCCGAGGGCGATGCGGATGCGCGCGCCCTGCTGGACCGGATCGCGCGGGCGGTGCCGATGGAGGCGCGCGCGGATTGGGCCGCGACACGGAACGACGTGGCGGACCGGGCGACGACGATCTGGCTGGCGCGGCGGGGCGGCTGACGCCCGTTAGCGCAACCACCATCTTGCGGCATTGCCCCCTGCGCCGTAGGGCTTGGAGCGATATTTCAGGTAGTGGAGAGCCCCATGGTCGATCAGGACAAAGCCGCGAAGATCCGTGCCGGCCAGGGGTTCATCGCCGCGTTGGACCAGTCGGGCGGCTCTACCCCCAAAGCCTTGAAACAATACGGTGTGGCCGAGAACCGCTACGCCTCCGAAGCGGAGATGTTCGACTTGATCCACGGGATGCGGGCGCGGATCGTGAAGGCCCCGGCGTTCACCGGCGACAAGGTGGTCGGTGCGATCCTGTTCGAGCAGACCATGGACCGGGAGTTTCAGGGCAAGGCGGCGCCCGCCTATTTGTGGGAAGAACGGGGGGTGGTGCCGTTTTTGAAGATCGACAAGGGTCTGGAGGAGGCGCGCAACGGCGTGAAGACGATGAAGGCGATCCCCGGTCTGGACGACACGCTATCGCGCGCGAGGTCGATGGGCGTCTTCGGCACCAAGGAGCGGTCGGTCATCGACGCCGCCGATGCAGCGGGGATCGACGCGATCGTGGCGCAGCAGTTCGAGCTGGGCCGTCAGGTCCTGTCGCACGGCATGATGCCCATCCTGGAGCCCGAAATCACGATTACCATTCCCGATAAGGCCGCGGCGGAAGATATGCTGCGGCAGTCGATCATGCATCATCTGGACAAGTTGCCCGATGACGAGGAGGTGATGCTGAAACTGACCCTGCCCGAGGAAGCGGGATTCTATTCGCCGCTGGTCAACCACCCCAAGGTGATGCGCGTGGTGGCCCTGTCGGGGGGGTATTCGCGCGACGAGGCGAATGGACGCCTGGCCCGCAACCGGGGCGTCATCGCTAGTTTCAGCCGCGCGTTGACCGAAGGCTTGTCCGACGACCAGGACGATGCCGCCTTCGAGGCCGAAATCGCGCGGACGATCGACAGCATCCACGCCGCCTCCGTCGCGGGCTGACCACGGTCCGTCCTTTTGCACCAAAGGGGATTCACAGCTGAATCGCCCTGTGCCATAAGACCCGGAGTGGCCCGTCAGAGGCCGCGCCGACAATGAGCAGACGCATGGCATCCAGACGCAGACGCGCCGGTTACGGACTGGTCTTCCCCCTCGCCCTGCTGGGGTTCGGGGGGTATTTCGTCTTCGCCGCCGTTCAGGGCGAATACGGCGTCTTCCGCCGCGTCGAACTGAATGCGGAGCGTCAGGTGCTGCTGGCGGAATTGGACCTGCTGAATACGCAGACTGACCGGATGCGCGACCGCACACGGCGGTTGTCCGACGATTACCTCGACCTCGACCTGCTGGATGAGCGCGCGCGTGTGGTTCTGGGTGTCGCGCGGGGCGACGAAATCATCGTCGAATAATTCCCCGTTTCGCGGACCCGGCCTGCCCGACCTGTCTCGACCGGTTTCATCGCTTGCTCGGTCTTGGAAGCGCGCCTTTTCGTAGGGAGGTTTCACACTCCCCCGCACCCCCTTTCCCCCTCGGAACCTTTGCGATAGGAAATTGTTTAACGTTGAACGATCCCATTTCCGGAGGAGATGCGCCCCATGGCCACCCGCAAGCCCGCCGCAAAGGCAAAACCGCCCGCCAGCAAGGCCGGTGCCAATGTCTCCAAGGAGGAACTTCTCCAGTACTACCGGGACATGCTTTTGATCCGACGGTTCGAGGAGAAGGCGGGACAGCTTTACGGGATGGGTCTGATCGGGGGGTTTTGCCACCTGTATATCGGTCAAGAAGCGGTCGTCGTGGGTTTGGAAGCGACCGCCAAGGAAGGCGACAAGCGCGTTACATCCTACCGCGACCATGGGCACATGCTGGCCTGCGGGATGGACCCGAATGGTGTCATGGCCGAGTTGACGGGGCGCGAGGGGGGCTACTCCAAGGGCAAGGGCGGCTCGATGCACATGTTCTCCAAGGAGAAGCATTTCTACGGCGGCCACGGCATCGTCGCCGCACAGGTCCCCATAGGCGCGGGCCTTGCATTTTCGGACAAGTACAAGGGCAACGACAACGTCACCTTTACCTATTTCGGCGATGGGGCGGCGAACCAGGGCCAAGTTTACGAGGCCTATAACATGGCCGAAATCTGGGACCTGCCCTGCATCTTCGTGATCGAGAACAACCAATATGCCATGGGCACCTCGACCAAGCGGTCGACCCATTCCAATTCCTATTGGGAGCGTGGCGCGGCCTACGGCATCGAGGGCGAGGAAGTCGACGGCATGGACGTTTTGGCCGTAAAGGCCGCCGGCGAGAAGGCCGTGGCCCACTGCCGCGCGGGCAAAGGCCCGTATATCCTGGAGATCAAAACCTACCGCTATCGCGGCCATTCGATGTCGGACCCGGCCAAGTACCGGACCCGCGACGAGGTGCAGAAGATGCGCGAAGAGCGCGACGCCATCGAACAGGTTCGCCAGATCCTGCTGACCGGCAAGCATGCCAGCGAGGATGATCTGAAGGCCATCGACAAGGAGATCAAGGAAGTGGTCAACGCCTCGGCCGAGTTCGCCAAGGAAAGCCCGGAGCCCGCACTCGAGGAGCTTTGGACCGATATCTATTCCGACGTGATCCCGCAGGAGGCCTCGTAACATGGCGACCGAAATCCTGATGCCCGCCCTGTCCCCCACGATGGAGGAGGGCACCCTTGCCAAGTGGATGGTCAAGGAAGGCGATACCGTCAAATCCGGCGACATCCTGGCCGAGATCGAAACCGACAAAGCCACGATGGAGTTCGAGGCCGTCGACGAAGGCACGATCGGCAAGATTATCGTCGCCGAGGGGACCGAAGGCGTGAAGGTCAATTCGCCCATCGCCGTGCTGCTGGAAGACGGCGAGAGCGCGGATGACATCACGACCACACCGAAAGCCGAGACACAGGATGCCAAGGAGGAGGCCGCAGCCCCCGCCCCGGCCGCCGCACGCGTCGCCGATGAGACGCCGACCCCGCAATCGAACGCCAGCCCCGACTGGCCCGAGGGCACCGAGATGGTCACGATGACCGTCCGCGAAGCCATCCGCGAGGCGATGTCCGAAGAGATGCGCCGCGACGAGGATGTGTTCCTGATGGGCGAGGAAGTCGCCGAATATCAGGGTGCCTACAAGATTTCGCAAGGGATGCTGGACGAATTCGGCTCCAAACGCGTGATCGACACGCCGATTACCGAACATGGCTTCACCGGCATCGGCGTGGGCGCGGCATTCGGCGGTTTGAAACCCATCGTGGAGTTCATGACGTTTAACTTCGCCATGCAAGCCATTGATCAGATTATCAACTCGGCTGCAAAAACCCTCTATATGTCGGGCGGTCAGATGGGTGCGCCCATGGTGTTCCGCGGACCAAACGGGGCAGCCGCCCGCGTGGGCGCGCAGCATTCGCAGGATTTCGCCGCGTGGTACGCAAGCATTCCCGGCCTGAAGGTCGTGATGCCCTATTCCGCAGCGGACGCGAAGGGACTGATGAAATCAGCCATCCGCGATCCAAACCCGGTGATCTTCCTGGAAAACGAGATCCTGTACGGCAAATCCTTCGAGGTGCCCAAGCTGGACGATTTCACTGTGCCGTTCGGCAAGGCGAAGATCTGGCGCGAAGGATCCGACGTGACGTTGGTCAGCTGGGGTATCGGGATGACCTACGCCCGCGAGGCCGCCGAACGGTTGGCCGAAGAAGGGATCGAAGCGGAGGTCATTGACCTGCGAACGCTGCGCCCGGTCGATTACGACACTGTGCTGGCATCGGTGATGAAGACCAACCGTTGCGTTTTGATCGAGGAGGGTTTCCCGGTCGCATCGTTCAGCGACCATATGGCGAGCACGATCATGCAGCGCGCGTTCGATTATCTGGACGCGCCGGTCATCACTTGCACCGGCAAGGACGTGCCCATGCCCTATGCGGCGAACTTGGAAAAACTGGCGCTGGTGACCACGGACGAAGTGGTCGAAGCCGTCAAAAAAGTCACCTACCGCTAAGGGGTCGCAGATATGGCAACCGAAATTCTGATGCCCGCCCTGTCTCCCACGATGGAAGAGGGGACGTTGGCGAAATGGCTGGTCAAGGAAGGGGACACTGTCTCCTCCGGCGATCTGCTGGCCGAAATCGAAACCGACAAGGCGACCATGGAGTTCGAGGCCGTCGATGAAGGCGTCGTCGGCAAGATACTGGTGGCCGAAGGGACCGAAGGGGTGAAGGTCAACTCGCCCATCGCGGTGCTGTTGGAGGAAGGGGAGGACGCGTCGGCAGTCGATGATGTCTCAACCTCGCCGAAGGCAGACGCTTCATCCCAGGCGGCCCCGTCGGAGCCAAGCGAAGCGACCGAGCCCGCCAAAGGTTATGGACGCGACGGCGGTGCCGCAGCATCCCCCGCGCCATCGAAGCCGAAATCCGGTGATCGGATCTTCGCCACGCCGCTTGCCCGACGCATCGCGAAGGACAAGGGTCTGGATCTGGGTGCCGTCAAGGGATCAGGTCCGCGCGGTCGCATCGTGAAGGCCGATGTGGAAAACGCGCAACCCGGCGCTGCGAAACCCGCGGCACCTCAGGCCGACGCACCGAAAGGCGAAACAGCGGGACAGAAACCGTCAATGCCCGCCGGTATGTCGTCCGATCAGGTCATCAAGATGTTCGAGGGTCGCGAATTCGAGGAAGTGAAGCTGGACGGGATGCGCAAGACCGTCGCCGCCCGCCTGACCGAGGCCAAGCAGACGATCCCGCATTTCTACCTGCGCCGTGACATCCAGCTCGATGCGCTGCTCAAGTTCCGGGGGCAACTCAACAAGCAGCTGGAAGCAAAGGGCGTGAAACTGTCGGTCAACGACTTCATCATCAAAGCCAGCGCGCTTGCCCTGCAGGAAGTGCCAGACGCCAATGCGGTCTGGGCCGGCGATCGAATGTTGCGTCTCAAGCCGTCCGACGTGGCTGTGGCCGTCGCCATCGAAGGAGGTCTTTTCACGCCCGTCCTGAAGGACGCGCATCTAAAATCGCTGTCGGCTCTGTCAGCGGAGATGAAGGACCTCGCAAGCCGCGCGCGCGATCGCAAACTGGCACCACACGAATACCAGGGCGGCAGCTTTGCGATCTCGAACCTTGGAATGTTCGGAATCGACAATTTCGACGCAGTCATCAACCCGCCGCATGGATCGATCTTGGCAGTGGGGGCCGGGGTCAAGAAGCCGATCATCGGCAAGGACGGAGAGATCACGGCAGCAACCATCATGTCCGTGACACTGTCCGTAGATCACAGAGTCATCGACGGTGCCTTGGGCGCGGACTTCCTGAAAGCGATCGCGTCGAACCTGGAAAATCCGATGATGATGTTGGCCTGAGCGATCCGCCGAAACACGATAAAGGCCGGGGTATGTACTCCGGCCTTTTGCATTCGTTCAGCATCTGTCGATATCAGTCGTCCGCAGCCCGGATGCCTACCAGCTGATCCATCATGATCGAAGGCTGCGCGCAGCCGGCTTCACCGACTATGCGAGCCGGAACACCGGCGACGGTCGTCTTTGGTGGAACGTCTTCAAGCACCACAGATCCGGCCGCAATCCGAGAGCAGTGGCCGATCGTGATATTGCCGAGCACTTTCGCCCCCGCCCCGATCAGCACGCCATCCCCGATTTTCGGGTGTCGGTCGTCATCCTCTTTGCCCGTTCCACCCAGCGTCACGGAATGGAGCATCGATACATTGTCGCCGACGACCGCCGTCTCTCCAATGACGATGGAGTGGGCATGGTCGATCATGATCCCACGTCCAATCCGGGCACCGGGGTGGATGTCCACACCATAGATCTCGGAAACGCGCATCTGAACAAAGTATGCCAGATCCTTACGACCCTGGCCCCAAAGCCAATGGCCCACGCGACTGGCTTGGATCGCCTGATAACCTTTGAAATACATGAGCGGCTGGAGAAATCGATCACAGGCTGGATCGCGTTCGAACGTCGCGACGATATCGGCGCGCGCTGCTGTCACGATCGTAGCGTCCGCGCCGAAAGCACGTTCGGCCACTTCCCTGAGAATCTGCTCATTCATCTCGCTCGACGCGAGCTTTTGCGCGAACCGGTACGCAAGCGCCGCGTCGATTGTGTCATGGTGCAGAACCGATGCATGGACGAAGCCGCCGAGAACCGGCTCATCAATCACGGCCTGCCGCGCTTCTGATCGGATCCGATCCCAGACAGGGTCAAGGGAATGCAGCTGGCTGTTGGGCATCGTCATGGCAATCTCCATCCTGAACTGAAGACCTAGGTCTTCGACCCGCTCAAAGCAAATCGCGTATCATTGCACGACGATCCGAGCCTCGGCCCCTGGTCCGACATCTTCGGAGATCTGGCTTACACCAACGGATACGGGACCCGAAATCAAATCTTCAAAGTGGCGGTTTTCGATCGTGACTTCTGGCGATGTCGTTTCCACTTCCCAAGCGATATTGCCATCGCCTTGAATAACGCGGACGCGGTACCTTTCCCGCGTCTCGCCCAGCGGCACATCGACTGCATCCCAGCCATCGCCACCCGTCCTTGATCGTCTGATCCAGGTGACACGAACATCGCTCGCATTCGGGAAAGCCCGCAGATGGACCGGTGCATAGGGGCGCAAGCCTTCGCCCCGCGCGGCAAAAATCGCCGGCACATACGCGTCATTTTCCACCGGCAAGCTCGCCGGCCCCGTCCGGTAATAGCGATCCCGCCCGAGAGCGTCCTTAGCCAGGGTCAGCTGCGTGAGCGTGGTGTCGAGGAAGACGACCTTCGACCCTACAGGGTGCGGGGCTGCCATCGCCCACTCCGTCCCGCGCTGTCCCCTCAGGCGCGTGGACAGTCCCCACAGACCGGGTGCAACGAGTCGGGCCGTTTGAAACTGAAAAACCTCCCAACCGGTCAACGACCCATCATTGATCGCGGCCACATTCGCACCTGACAGCAGAGCGGTACGCGAAACGCTTTCGAGTCCGTCGTTTCTGATGCGGACCAGCAGTTCTGGTCCATTGTCGAATATTGACGGCGCCGCTCTGTCCAAGACCGTCTCGGTCGTTCCAATGACCGATGGCGCGGTGATTACGCTGTTCACGCGATAGTTCGCGTCGTCGAAAGACGATTGGACCGTCACTGTCCCGGGCCAGGGGCTCGCCGAGATCGCCACGTAAGGCGCATAGGGCACCTCCTCGCCAGTCAGAAGCGGCAACTCCAGAAACGTCGCATCGACCGGCAACGGGGCGAGCGGGCGCACTCGTCCAGTTCCATCTTCCACTCGGTCACTCGGGTCGTATTGTGCCCGTTCCGTGCGTACGGCCTGGACTTTTCGGCCCCCGCCATCTTCCAATCGATCGATGCGCCACAGATCATTCGAGCCGTCTATCCGAAGCAGATGCCCAGCCTTCGGAGATCGTGCCGACGGCGCCAATTCGAACTCGACCGTATCTCGTCCCACGTTCGCTTCGGTCAGGAATCGCTCTGCCAATCCATGTGCCTCGCCGCGTGTCAGGCTAAGCGGTACCTCCGACTGCGATATCGGAACCACGCTTCTTCCCGGCAGGCTGGCGTCCGCGACCCTGATTTCGAAATCGCCTTCTGCATCCATGTGATTGACCAAAACCCGGCGTGGTGCTTCTGCAAGCGGCGCGCGTTGCTTGGCTATGACCGGACCGTCGCGGCGCACCAAAAAATTCGGGTCCAAAACTTCCTCCGGCGCATCGGCACGCATGAAGAAAACGATTTTTCCATCCTGCTCACTCACTTCCACGCCGTAGGCCATTAGCAGGGGTTGCAAGTCCGCCCGTGCGCTTTGCACATTCGGCACGACGTACCCTCGAACGACTCCGTCAACCCGAGATACGTCATAGTCAAACAGGCCTGCCGTCCTGCAGATTTCCGCGATGACGGTCGCAAGAGGCTGATGCGCAGTTCTTCCGGAGATCCAGTGACCTCGGGCGTAATTCTCCGCGTCGCTCCAATAAGACGACAGTTCGGGAAAATACGGCCATGGTCGTGTGTCCCAGGCCCACGCAAGGCTTCGTTCAATATCCAGCATTCTTCCGCTGTAGGCCGTCGCATCTGGATTACGATCGTCCGCGCTCCAATACGACAGGAGCGCGCGCAGGTACTGCATCTGCATCGCATCGTCCCGCCGACCGTTGGAATATCGCGGAAGGCTCGACTCAGAAGACTTCTGATCGACGAACTTATTTGGTTGGTTTGCCCCCTTGTCGATGGCGGCACAGCCATACTCGGTGAACCTGATGGGCTTCGATCCGGGCTGCCAAGCGGTCGGCGCATCGACCCGGACACCGTCGATCCGATCGTGATGCGCGTTAGACCACCAGTTACGGATGTCTTTTACACGGTAAATCCAAGGTTCTTTGTACGCGCCGTCCGTGATCGGAATCCGCCTCTGAGCGGCTCGCGCTTCGGACGTCGGATAATACCAATCGTAGCCTTCGCCGCCTTCAATATTCGCCTGAAGATATTCGAGATTCAGCGTTGAACAATATTCGACGTCCGCGTGTTCATCACCGTCGCGCCAATCGGCCAACGGCATGTAATTGTCGATCCCGATGAAATCGATCTCG
>NZ_CXSU01000012.1:1083670-1088078 GCF_001403795.1 Jannaschia donghaensis
CGCACGTCCCGAGCGAGGTCTTGCAAAGCCGCTACAACCGGAAAGCTGTCTCCCTCCCCACGGATACGCGTCAATCCACGCATTTCGGAGCCGATACAAAATGCCTCGACTCCGCCAGCTTCAGCGCACAGTTTGGCGTAGTGCAGAATAAACCGCCGATATGACCAATCTGCCTCAGGCCCGGTGACGATCCGTGTTGGCCCACCTGAAAAGATCAAATCACCAATCCCGCTATCGCGCTGCGATTGATCGAGAATGATATCCGATCCAGCAGTTGCGCCGAAAAAAGCATCTACTTCTGCTGATGCGTTTGCGGTCCGGTCCGACGTTCCGGGCTTACCTGCGGAAAGGGAGGTGGTGATCCGGCCGCGCCATGGCAAGGCTGCCTGCTCCCCTCCACCATAGGGATCGGGAAGGCCATTGCCGCCCATTTGCTCCATCAGGATGAATGGATAAAACGTCACCGCTATCCCGCGCGCATTCAGATCACGAATGGCTTCGATGACCGATTGATCGCTTGGAGTGCCGCCATAGACCGGTTGCTCCTGATCGAATGGAACACGACCCGCCGTTTCTCGCGTCAGGCCTGAAACGTTCCAGGCCTGGCGCTTGCCATCGACCTCATTTTGCTCAACACGCGGCCGGATCCGGCAATGGCCTGCCCGCAGATCGTCCCCGAACCAGGACACGACCAACGAGACGGATTTCAGGTTTGGAAGCTCTTCAGTTAGATCGTCCATCGACACGCGAAAGTCGGCGATCCCCTGCTCGGTGTTCACGTTCGCCGAACTCTTATCGCCGGAATGATCGTAATGCACCGCTGTCGTGGCTAGGGCATACTCGCCGGTTCCGGGGACCAAAGCGACCCCTTCGATTAGACTCGAGGGAGACGGAACTTCGCCCTCCACCTCGACTGCCCGCGTGACCTCGAAAGACAGTTGCGGAACGCGATTGCCAAATGGCGCCAGGTTCAGATCCTCGAAAACAACATACGCGACTCCCCGAAACGCGGGAGCGTCATCAGTCCCTTCCGTTGCCTCGATCACCGAGTCCGGCATCTGATCTTCCGACCCTCGATAGACGCGCATCTGGACCGAGGACCGGGCAATTTCGGTCCCGTCCGCCCAGATGCGCCCGACGCGGGTGATCTCGCCTTCGCACAGCGCAAGGGCGAGCGAGATCGAATAGCTGTAGGCCGTCTGCTTCGGTGTCTTCGGACCGCCCTTGCCACCTCCGCCGCTCGTCTCACGCATCTCCTTGAACCGGCTGGCCCATATCACTTGACCGGACACGCGCGTGCGTCCAATGACTCGCGGGATCGGCGCGCCTTCGGACGCACCCGTAAGGCGCAGCCGGTCAAGCTTGCCTGTCTCGATGGCTTCAGAACCGGCTCCAAGAACCGATTGATCGATCGCGCGGCCAAGCGTGGCACCCACGGCACGTCCGATGACCGCGCCGCTCAAACCAAGGACGGAGCCTCCCAGACTTCCCCCGACCGCTGCTCCGACAGCTCCCAATACGAGTGTCGCCATGTTCAGTTCTCCTCGGTGTGGATTGGCGGAAAGGCAAAGCGCGCTGCCACTCGTCGTCGCCAAGGCGCGGAAAGGCTCGTCTCGACGACGCCGTGACCGCTGTAAGCGTGGATAAACGTCGGTGAAGCTCCGCTGTCTCCGACGATTCCAAGATGTTTGGCGATGCCCGTGTCCCTCATCCGAAAGAGCAGAAGTTCGCCCGAACTAAGTGTTTCGATCGGAGCGATGGCCGTCAGATGTCTGCCCGCTGCTGCGAACAATATCTCAAGGCCCTGCGGCTCCGCCCAATCGCGAGAATAGGCCGGGACAGTTTCGGGCTCACTCCCGTAAAGCTCGCGCCAAACGCCACGCACCAAGCCTAGACAGTCCGTTCCTGCACCCCGAACCGAGGCTTGATGATAATAGGGTGTCCCGATCCAGCGACGCGCGGCTGCAACGACCCTGTTCACAGCTGGCCACCGTCGTTGTTGCCCGACGACACAGGATAGGACATCAGCCAATCCTCGCCCGGAATATGAGGAAAGCCACGGAAGTTCAGAACGTTGTCAAACTTCAGACGACAGGTCGCCATGCGTTTGTCGCAACCAGCCTCGATCCGTACACGATCTCCTGCGGTGAGCGGGCGGCGCAGCGACTGCCACAATCCGAACTCCCGCATCTCGTCGCGTGCGCGGTCGGTCTTGATGCGCGCCTCCATCCCTGCTGCCGCGCCGGTAAGGACAATCATCCGACCGCTTTCAAACCACTTCGGAGCATATTCGCGGAGCTGCGGCAGGCCAACGCGCTGATCATCCTCGGACGTAAGGACGTCCGCTTCGATACTGAAAAGAGGACCAAGGTCCTTTCGGCATCGCCCATCGCCAAGGACTGCATCGCACCGCGACTGATACACTCGCCCTCGGGCTTGGTTCAGGACTTCGGATAAGCCCCTGAGTTCGGCGGTAAAGGCTCCTTCCCCCCAGGAAATCTCACCCAATGTGCCCTTGAACAAAATTTCGAACTGCGACGGGATCGTCCAGTTGACCAAATAGGTCGTGACCTCGGCTGCGTCCCAAAGACCGGCCCGGATGTCATCCGCCTCGATGGCGTCATGGCTCAACGCGCCTTGCGCTTCGGCGTTATCGACGGCCAGACCCGTTGACGCCTGCAATGCGCCCGCCGACATGCCCGATGCGGCAAGACAAGCAACGCCATCTACAGTCAACGATAGGTCATGATCCGTGAACCCCAGCATCACACCGTCCGTGCGTCGTACGATCCAAACCCGACAGACCGTCGCGCACCCGCTTGCCATGTGCGCGGCCAACGCGCTCACGACCGCAACTCCACGACCGGAACGTCCGGCACTTCGCCTGCCTGAAAGGTCTGGACTGACGTCAAGATCACATCGGTATCGAAGCGAACCGGCACATCAAATTCGAACCCCGCCGTTACGTTGGCACCGACATCCGGCGGCTCCGCGAAAGTGACCAGTCCGTTTGTGTTATCGACGTCGTAGTGCACTTCAAACGTCAGCTCGTCATCCTGCACGCCGGCAAGAACACTGCGCGCCACCGGCTTTTTCACCGGGCGCGTATAACTCTGCTCGCCCGACGTGTAGGTCTTGGACAACTGGAATACCGTCGTCTGCCCGTCCCCGATACCGATGATCTGGTCCCGGAACGTCCGCTCCGCCGAAATCCGCCCCGATTTGTAGTCGGACCAGTCCTTCCACCGAAACCCATGCAACTGCCCGCGCCTGGCCTCGAAAAATGCGATCATTTCGCCCACATCGTCCAATGAGCGCATCCCGACACCGGCGTCATAGCGCCGTCGGGAATGGGCCCAAGGGGTGTTCCGCTCCTCATGCCCATTGGCAAGTGTCACGATTTCGGTCAGGCGTTCCGGCCCTCCGATCGACCCAAGGGACAAGCGCGGCGGAAATCTTATTTCGTGAAATGACATGGACAGAATCCTCAGCGATTGCGCGCCCCGCGCGTCAACGCGCGGGACATTTCTGCGGCCACCTGACTGCGGGAGCGTTTGAAGCCCTGCACATCCGGGGTCGTGATGTTCATCGTGACGGTCACTGCTTTGCCGCCGCCCTGGGCCGCCACGCCCAGACTGCCGTCCGGACCGCGGCGCAGGGGCATGATCGCCTCCGGTCCTGCTTCGCCCATCAATCCGGTGCCGCCGCGCATCGGGAAGGTCGTGGCCGAGCTGATGATGCCACCCTTCGCGAACGGCATCACCCGTCCCTGCGCAAACGTACCGCCATCCGCAAACGGCAGAACGGCGTTCACGCCGCTCGCCAGCAAACCGCCGGCGGCCTGACTGATCGGACGCATCGCCGCGTTATAGCTTGCGTTGATCATCGACTGCGCCAGTGTCCCAAGCGCATCCGACAGCTTCTGCCCGTCGAAGACGACGTCTTCGAATGCGCGCTTCAGCGATCCGCCGAACGACCGCGACAACCCCTGCACCTCACGCTGGGTATAGAGCATCTGCCCCTCGAGCGTTCCCAAGGCGGATGTGAACCGCGCCACAACCACCTCCGATCCGCCCAGCCGCGCCTCCAGCGCATCCAGCTTTTCGTCCAGGCTTTCGCCAATGGAATCATCCATCACTCGTATCCTCCTTGTCTGGGAACCGGGCGGCCAACGCGTCCAGCCCGGCCCGATCCATCGGCAGCCGCCCGTCACCTTGACCCAGCAGAAACGCCAGTTCCGCCGGCGTGAGCATCCAGAATTCCGCGGGTTTCAGCCCAAGCCCGCGCAGGCCGACGGCCATCAGGGCCGGCCAGTCGAACGCGCCGTCGGCGGCGTCCGTCATCGGCCCGGCAACGCGAACGCACGCCCCAGCAACAGGGCGGCGACACGCGTGGCCTCTACAGGACC
>NZ_CXSU01000012.1:1088250-1094984 GCF_001403795.1 Jannaschia donghaensis
TGACCCGGCAGCCAGGTCGGCCTCCAGTTCGGCCAACGCCCCAAGCGTCAGCTTGAGAAGATGACGCTCGCCATCCAGCACCAACGCCACTTCCCCGGCAAAGGGGTTCCCGCCCCCCATCACAGCGGCGTGAAGATCAGCTCGCCAGCCGACGCCAGCGCAATCTCATAGGTCGCTTCGCCATCGTGCGTGCCACCGTATTCCAGCGATGTGATCTGAAATGGGCCCTCCACGATGCCGAAATCGGGGATGATGACCTGGAACGCCGGCACTTCGCCATCGAAGAACAGCTGTCGGGCCCGCGCATCCGTGCCTTCGTCGCGGAAGATTCCAGATCCCGATACGGCCGCCGATTTCACGCCACCGCCGCCCAGCAATTCACGCCATCCGCCCGCACTTTCAGTCGAAGTGACGTCGATGCTGCCCGCATTGAAGGTCAACCGTGTCGCCCGCAATCCGGCCAACGTCACGAAGACGCCGGTGCCGTCCTGATCGACCTTCAACAGAAGGTCCTTGCCTGCTTGAACAGTCATTTATTCATATCTCCTTGAAATGGCTCACAGCCCCGTGTCGTCCGTCCGCGCCCGGAAAATCAGGTCGATCCGGCGGGTCCCTTCCGTCTTGTCGCGCCGGGCTTCTGCCCGAACGAAGCGCAGCGATACCAATCGCCCGCGCGCCAGTGTCAGATCCGTGCTTGAAAGCGCGTCCGATACCGCGACCGCCACCGTCTTCGCCGCAAGATATCCCTCGCGCCGGGTGACCACGCTGATCTGCAGTTGATGGACCGCGCCGTGGCCGCCGCTGTCGGCGACACCGCGGGTCTTTTCGGGTCCGATGGCCACGAAAAGGTCAGGCGCATCCGTCGGTACGTCGTCGAAGACCGCCCCAGCCAACAAGGCGTCCACCACGGGGTCGCCGATCAGGCGTCCGAAGATCGCCGTCTGAAGGCTTTCGCCCGCCGCATAGGTCATGCCGCCCCCCCAACATGGGAGGCGACGCTCGCCAGGATCGTCAGCAACTGACGATCGTCGGCATCGTGCACCGCCTCGATCTCATAGACCTGCCCCCCATCGCGCAGCCGCTGTCCCGGCTCGGCCCGCATTGGATGTCCTTGGGGCACCGAGTGGGTCGTCAGACGCACCTGCAGGCGCGGTGTCCGTCCGAACGCGCCATGGCGGAGAGAGCCGGAGCGCATCCGTACTTCCGCCCAAAGCCCCCCACGGTCTTCCCAGCTCAGGGTCTGTCCGCCCGCACCGTCCGATACCCGGACTGGTGCCTGCAGCGTCAAACGCCGCCTGAAAACATGACCCATCAGACACCTCCTCCGATCCGCATCGCCCGATATGGCGCGATCAAGGCCTCCGTCGTCGCGGTCATGTTCTCTGCGCCGTCCAAACCCTGCGCCATGGCCAGAACCGCTTCGCGCAGGGGCGCGGGCACCTGTTCCCAGGCGCTGTATCCCGCCGTCACGGCCACGCTCAGGATCGCGCCTGGCTGAACCGCCCGTGCGAAAACGATCGTCGGTCGATGCGGATGCGGCTCGATCGTGGCGGCCCCCAGGTCAACAGAGACTAAACCCTGCCGAACCTCCGCGCGGGTTACGGCCACCAGCGGGGACAGGGGCACAATCTCTCGAAAGCCACCTTGCGCCGCCCCGGTCAGCTGAAGATCACGCGCGACCAGCACATGGCCCGTCCGCCCCTCGACCATCGTGATCGCCGCGCGCAGACGCGACCGCAGCCGCGCCATCTGTCCCGGCACCGTGTCGTACCCATCCATCAGCCGCAGGCACGCGGCCAGGTCTGCTACGGGCAACGCCTCCTCTGTGATCCCATCGGACCCTTGCACAATCATCGCCATCGGCATCCTCCGCCTGCGTGTTCATTAAATATTGCTGTGGAGCCAGTGCGCCGCGTGCGGACCAAGCCGGAAACACACCGACCCCACCAATCCGCGACCCGTCAGGGTCGCGGGAAGGACATCGTCCACAAGACACCTTGCCCGGCCCGACCTTTCAAAGGATCGGGCCGCCACGATCAGGCCGTCGTGAACTTCAGCAGCTTGATCGCCGCGAAGTCGGTGACGTCCCCGCCCACGCGCTTGGTGGCGTAGAACAGAACATGGGGTTTGGCGCTGAACGGGTCCCGCAGGACACGCAGGTCGGGACGCTCGGCCACGGTGTAGCCCGCACTGAAGTCCCCGAAGGCGATGGCCGTCGCATCCGTGCCGATGTCGGGCATGTCCTCGGCGATCAGCACCGCGTACCCCATCAACTGCGCCGGCTGACCGGCGGCAAGGCTGTCGGACCACAGGAAGCGACCGTCCGCATCCTTCATCTTGCGAACCGCGCCTGCCGTTTTGGAGTTCATCACGAAGGTTGCATTAGCGCGGTACTTCGCCCCCAACGCATAGACCACATCAACGATGGCGTCCGACGGCCGTTCGGCGTGGAAATCATCAACCGATCCTGTCGCGACATATCCCAGCGCGCCCCAGGCCCAGCTGGCCTCGTCAACGTTGGCATAGGTCAGGAACCCCGTGGGCTTGTCCACGCCGTCACCCGTCACGAACGCCGCCGCCTCCGACGTGGCGAACTTGTCTGCGATCCGCTTGGCAAGCCATCCCTCGATGTCGAACGCCGCGTCGTCCAGCAGCCGCTGCGACGCCTTGGGCATCGCCGAAAGCTCGTGCAGCGGGATCGACACGCGATCGAACATCGGGCTGTCGGTCTCTGCGAAACCACCCGATTCCGTCGCCCAGCCAGTGCCCAGATCGGTGTGATCGACCAGCACGTCGTACGACGTCGCCTCGACGTTCACCACATTCGCGACCGACCGGATCGACGATGCGCCGGTCAACACCGACTTGACCGTCTCGGCGGTCTGCGGATCGACCAGATAGCCACCTTCTGCCGACACGGCGGTGTTCATACCCTTGGCATCCAGAACCAGGGCGCGAAGCCCCTCGTCGTCGCCAGACCGCAAATAGGCATCCATCGCCTTCTGATGGGGGGCTTCCGCCATGTCGTTGCTCGCCAGCTGGGGGCGTTGGGTCTTGTAAGTCATATTCAGCCGCTCTTCCTGTTGCTTCATCTTCTGGGTGATTTCCTGGCGGAAGCCTTTGAAGTCACTGACCAGACCGGTCAGCGCCTCGGTGACTTCCCCGACGCCGTCATGGCTCATCGGGCATTCCTTTCGGGTGATGTTGATCGGCGGCATCAATCGCGCGCCAGTTCCAGACGCGCGGCCTCGATGGCACGCGCCAATTCGCGCGAGCGGTCCGCCTTGGCCCCGACCCGCGCACTGGGCAGCATCGGAAAGGTGACAAGCGACACCTCCCAAAGCTCCAGTTCCTTCAGAAGCCTGCGCCCCTGTTCGTCCTTGCCGGCCCGTTTGACCGTGTATCCGATGGAAAGACCGTCCAGCGCGCCCGCCTCGATCAGTTCAGCCGCCTCCCGCGCCTTTTCGACGCCGGGTAGCAACCGACCTTTGACGAACAAGCCCCGCGCGTCCTCGCGCACCTCGTCCCAGACGCCGATCACCTGGGCGGGATCGTGCTGCCACAGCATCTTGACCCGACGCCCCTCGGCCGACATCCGCGCCAGGCAGTCGCAATAGGCCCCGACCTCGACGATATCGCGACCCGTATCCTCCTGGCCGAACCAGGACGCGTAGCCGGCAATCGTCTTGCCATCCTCCAGCGTCACGACACTCTCGCCACGCGCGAACTTGCGCTCCAGACCCGTCTTCGTATCCATCCGATATCCTTCCTGCCCCGCCGCACGGCGCGGGCTTCAATGTCCGTAGAATTCCGAGATCGTCAGCCACAGCGGATGACATCGGTGCAGCGTCACGGCCCGCGTCCCCTGCAGGCTTTCCACCCCGCGCAGCAGCCACGGACCCGCAGCCTGTCCGCCCGGCGGACGCGTGCGCGGCACCGGCTGCACAGGCAACGACGGGTGAAAGTCGATACGCAGCCGGACGTCCCCGTCGTACCAGGCCAGCCCGATGAACTCGCACGGGCGGGACTTTCTGAACCAGACGTTGAACAGCATGCCGCGGGGATCGACCCGCGTCCCGGTCACGACGGTGCCGCTCACCACCGCAAAGAGACGGCTCTCGATCAGCGGACCAGCGGTAAAGACCGCCGGTGTCAGCGCCATGCAGACCGCAAGTGTCACCGCCCCCTTCGACAATTTCGCGAGGTTAAACACCGATCAAATTCCCCTTCAGAACGAACGACATGAAGCCGCCCACGATGGCCGCCACGATCAGCCACACCAGCCGCGAGATCAGACCGTCGATCCGGTCAAGGCGCCTGTCGATCTGGTTGAACCGCGTCTCGATCAGCTTCTGCTTCTCCTCGTTGACGGCTCGCTCGGTCTCCAGCCGCGTAAACGCCGCCTCCACCTGTGCCAGCCGCGCCTCGGTCCGCAGAAAGGCGGCTTCCGTGTCCTGGAACGGCGCGTAGAGAAATCTCGATCCCCCGCCCCGAACCTCGTGATCGCCGCTCACACGTCCTCCATCGCCGGCAAGCCCAGCATCAATCGCTTCTCCGCGTCCGACAGGAACGCCGCGCCGGCGATCCGCGCCCATTCGGCGTCGCGTTCGCTGTGCAGGGCCGGCACGCGATCACGGTCGATGCTCAGATCGACCGGCGTGCCCGAATGGGTCCCGATCCAATGGGCCAACCCGTCACAGATCTTCGTGACCAGCGGGACAACCGTCAGACGATAGAACGCCCGGTTTGCCTCGACGTAGTTCGCGTAAGTCGCATCGCCGGGGATGCCCAGCATCATGGGCGGCACACCGAAGGCCATCGCGATCTCGCGCGCCGCCGCTTCCTTCGTCTTCTGAAATTCCATGTCTGAGGGCGAAAAGCCCATTGGCTTCCAGTCCAAACCGCCATCCAGCAGCATCGGGCGTCCCGCGTTGCGCGCGCCCTGGTGCTGCGCCTCCATCTCGGCGGCCAGCATGTCGAACTGTTCCTGCGTTAAACCCTCGCCCGAATTGACGATCGCACCCGACGGTCGCGCTGCATTGTCCAGCAACCCCTTGGACCAGCGCGACGCCGCGTTGTGCACGTCCACCGCCCCCGCCGCCGCCGACAGAGCCGACAGGCCGTAGTGATCGTCCTGGGGATGGAACGCCCGAAGGTGGCACACCGGGGACACCTCCCCGACGCGGAAACGGTGCGTCCGACCTCCGACCGTATAATCATAGGCCACCGGCCATCCGTCCGGTCCCGGTACGACCGCCATCCGGTCCGACCGCAGCACATGGAGCTCGGCAGGCAGACCGCCCGGCCCGACCGCCTCCACATAGGCGTTGCCCGACAACAGGAACTGTCCGAACAGCGCTTCGAGGAACTCGCCGCGCCCCTGTGCCCCGTTGGGCCGCGCCAGCAGCGACAGAACTGGATGCACTTCCATCCGCCCCTCCGCGTCCGAACAGATCAGTGGTATTGCGGCCGCCGCTTCCGCGATCAGTTTCACCGCGCGAAACCCGACCGGGTTTCCCACGAACCCGAGCCGCATCAGCGTTCCCGTATCCCGCGGCGACCACACGGCGCGACCGGCCATGCCCATCGCCGCCACGCGACCCGTGGCCGACGCCTTCGCCTCAGGTGCCTGCGCCGCCGCTTTTCGTTTCAATCCGAACATCGTCCGTCCTTCCGTCAGGCCAAAAGAAAAGGGCCCTCTCAAGGGGCCCTTCACTCGATGGTTTTATTTTATCGTCACAACTGCCGCAGACGCGGCCCGGCCCGCGCGACCTTCGGGTCCAGCATCGCCGCCCAAATGGCCCAGACCATCGCGTCCACCCGGTCCGGCGATCCCCGTCCCTGGTATCCTGCGCCGGACATCCGGCACATCTGATCCTCCAAGGCACCAAGGCCCCGCAGGTGCCGAACCCGTCCGCGTTCATAAAGGGCTGCCACCGGCTCCGCCCGCGCGCCCTTGCCTTTGCTCGCCGTCACCTTGCGGTAACTGACGTTCGGGGCGACCTGCCGCAGCACCGCCTCGATCATGTCGCCGCCCTGATTGCCCTCGGCCACCACCCGGTCCGCGTTCCACCGCTCATAGGCATCCGCGACCGCCTCGGCCCATTTCGTCGGCGACGATGCCGCCACGGTGGCATCCTCCAGAACCCAAGCCTTCCAATCCTTGACCGGGCCCTGCGTCACAGCCCCGACGACCACGATCCCGGTCTCATCCGCGGCACCGCCTGACGTCACCGCCGGATCCACCCCGACGATCACCCGGTCGAAGTCCGGCACCTCGTCCACCCGCAGGGCGTCCAGCGCCCGACCGTTCCAGAACGCGCCTTCGGTATCCTCCAGCAACAGACCTTCCAGTTCCTGCCGCCCCAGGCGGGTTCCGCCATAACGCTCCATCACCTCAGTCAGAAAGCTCTTCGCCAGATTGGCCCGGTTCGCTTCCGTGGCCGCATGCGTCGATACCGTCGACGACCGCCCCAAAAGGTCCTTGAGGACGTCGATATTCTTCGGCGTCGTCGTCACCACCGCCTGCGGGCAATCGCCCAGTCGCAACCCGAACTGAAGCATGTCCCACGCCTCTTGCGGCCGCCGCCATTTCGCCAATTCGTCGACCCACGCGGCATCGAACTGCGGCCCCCGAAGGGCCTCGAAATCATGGGCCGAAAACGCCTGCGCTTCGGCACCGTTCGGCCAGATCAGCTTGCGCTGCGTCGCCTTCCATTCGGGGCGCCGATCCG
>NZ_CXSU01000012.1:1095116-1097943 GCF_001403795.1 Jannaschia donghaensis
CCGCCCCGCCATCAGGGGGCGCGATCCTTCGACCGCGTCCCGCACCCATTCAGCTCCGGCGCGGGTCTTGCCCGCGCCACGACCACCCAGGATCACCCAGGTCCGCCAATCCCCAGCGGGCGGCAATTGATGATCCAGCGCCCAGAAATCGAACAGATAAGGCAGCGCCTGCAACTCGTTCTCACTCAGCTCGCTCAGGAACGCCTCACGCACCGTCCGCGGTGCGGATGCGATCGAGACGGCCCCGGATCGAAGCGCGTGCCGCGTCGAAATCGATTCCCCCGCCGCTGTTCTGCTGTCGTATGGCATCGCTTGCCTTCCCTTCTTCCACGACGACGGATTGGACGGCTTTGCCCAATTCGCGTTGGATTTGCGACAGGTCAGCCGCCTTGATTTCCTCGTCGGTCAGACCGTTGAATTCGATCACCTTGCGCTCCGCCGCCCGGCGAAGGGCCTCCATGCTCTCAAGCGCCGCCTCAAGCCGCTCGATCGTCGTCCGAGGGGTGTCCAGCCCCTCGTGTCCCATCGTATTCTCTTCCATGCATCAAGCTCCGTGCAGGTTTCTAAGCCTGGTCCGCACGTCGAAAATCAGGTTGGACCCGCCGGGTTGCCCCGATCCGTCCTGCCCATTTCTTCCAGCTTGCCCTAAAGATGTTTTTGAGCGTTCGGTCGGTCAACAGCCTTTCGGCGGGATCCGCGATCTTTCTCGCATCTAATTGTTTTAATTATATATAACACCCAAACCAAAAAGGGCCGCCCCTCCGGACGGCCCCTCGCATCTACCAAATCCCACGCGTCAGTCGGTCGACGTCGCGTCCCGCGCCGCCTCGATCGCGCGCCAGGCGGCGACGTTCGCGTTGTGCTGCGCCAGCGTCTCGGCAAACGCATGTCCCCCCGACCCGTCGGCCACGAAGAAGATGAACTCTGTCTCTTCGGGGTTTAGCGCCGCGCGGATCGACGCGGCGCCTGGGTTGGCGATCGGCGTCGGCGGCAGACCTTCGATGACATACGTGTTGTACGGGGTTGCCGCACGCAACTCACTCGCCCGAATACCGCGTCCCAGCGGGCCGCCTTCCCCGTTCGTGATGCCATAGATCACCGTCGGGTCCGTCTGCAGTCGCATGCCTTGTTCCAGCCGGTTGACGAACACGCCCGCCACCGTCCGCCGTTCCTCGGGAACGCCCGTTTCCTTCTCCACGATGGACGCCAACGTCAGCGCCTCCTCCGGTGTTTCGATCGGCAGGCCCGGCACACGACTGGCCCAGGCATCGGCCAGAATACCTTCCTGCGCCGATCGCATCCGGTCGATCAGCGTCTCAATATCCGACCCACGCGCCACGTCATAGGTGTCGGGGGCCAAGCTGCCCTCGGGCGGCACCGGCAAATCGTCGCCCCCTTCCAGGAAATCGACCGCCTTCAACGCCTCGACCACATCCCAAGACGTCAGCCCCGGGGCCACCGACACGCGCCACGTGATGGGCACGCCCCGCTCGATCAGGGCCGTGTATTCCTCGGGCACCTCATCCACGCCGGGCTCATACGTGGCGATCTCGATCGCCTCTTCCTGGCCGGGAATGCGCTCGCGCACGCGCACCTCCGGCCCGCGCTGCCGCACCAGATAGGTGACGCTATAGGGGAAGACCGACGGCCCCCCCGCAGTCACGATATCCAGAACCTCCGGCATCGTGGCCCCAGCCGGAATTTCATAGGTCCCGAACTTCAGGTCGCCGCCGCGCTCGGCGTAATTCGTGCCGATACGGAAGATGCTGCCCGACGACACGATCCCCGCCTCCACCAGATCCTCCGTCACCACTCGCATCGACGCCCCGCGTGGCACTTCGAAGAACGTCGCCTCCGTCAGCGGTCCCGGCTCGGCCCACCTCGACTTGCCGATCTGGATGATCGCCGCAAGACAGGCAATTACGACCACTCCAAGGGTCAGGGCGTTGGCTGCAATATGCTTCCACATCAGATGGTTCGACCTCGAAGTTAAACCTTGCGCATCACAAGCGACGCGTTTGTGCCACCGAACCCGAAAGAGTTCGACAAAACCACGTCGATCTTGCGTTTCTCGGCCACTTTCGGCGCAAGCGACATCTTCGTGTCGGGCGGTGCATCCAGGTTCAACGTCGGGGGCGCGACCTGATCGCGCAAGGCCAGAATGCAGAAAATCGCCTCGACCGCGCCGGCGGCGCCCAGCAAATGCCCGATGGCCGACTTCGTCGACGACATCGTCGCGCCCGATGCGGCATCCCCCATCATACGCTCCACCGCGCCCAGCTCGATCGTGTCGGCCATGGTCGAGGTGCCGTGCGCGTTGATGTAATCGACGTCCGCCGGTGAAATCCCGGCGTTCTTCAGCGCCGCGCGCATCGACCGTTCGGCCCCGTTGCCATCCTCGGACGGCGCGGTGATGTGATACGCATCGCCCGACAGACCGTACCCGGTCACTTCCGCATAGATCTTCGCGCCGCGCGCCTTGGCATGCTCGTACTCCTCCAACACGACCACGCCCGCGCCTTCGCCCATGACGAACCCGTCGCGGTCGTCCGAATACGGGCGCGACGCCTTCGTCGGGTCGTCACTCCACTTGGTCGACAGGGCCTTGCAGGCGTTGAACCCGGCGATCCCGATCTCGGAAATCGGACTTTCGGCCCCGCCCGCTACCATCACGTCGGCGTCGCCCAGCGCGATCAGGCGCGATGCGTCGCCGATGGCATGGGCCCCGGTCGAACAGGCGGTGACGACCGCATGGTTCGGCCCCTTGAAACCGTACCGGATGCTGACCTGACCCGACACCAGGTTGATCAGGGCGGAGGGAATGAAG
>NZ_CXSU01000012.1:1098131-1118352 GCF_001403795.1 Jannaschia donghaensis
ATAGGTCGTCGCCAGATGCCCCGCGTCGAACCGCCTGATGGGCCCGGCCCCCGATTGCCCATCCAGAAGCCGCGACCATGTCGCTTCGACCCCGCAGGCCAGCGGCGTCACCATTCCCAGTCCCGTCACGACAGCTCGGCGCATCTGCATTCCGCTTACCTCCACCCGGTTTTCTGCACCGATACACGCCGGGACCGCGCCCCTCAAGGCACGGTGCGGCTTCATCGTTTCGCGGTAGTCCTGCGCGCAGGTGGCTGGTCGCTGCGGCTCAGCGTCCCTCGAACTTCGCGGGTCGCTTCTCCAGGAACGCCATCACGCCTTCCTTGAAATCGCGTGAATGTCCGGCTTCGCCCTGCAATTTCGCCTCCAGTGCAAGCTGCGCATCCAGCGTGTTGTCGAATGACCCGCGCATCGCCCGTTTCACGTTCCGGTACGCCAGCGACGGACCACGCGCCAGGTGGGCGGCCCGTTCCTGCCAGACGTCGGCAAACCGCGCGTCGTCGACGGCTTCCCAGATCATGCCCCATTCGCTGGCCTGCGTGGCCGACACCGGCTCGGCGAACAGGGCCGCGCCCATCGCCTTGGCCATCCCCATCTGACGCGGCAGCCAATAGGTGCCCCCCGCATCCGGGATCAGGCCGATCCGCGTGAAGGCCTGCAAGAAAACCGCCGACCGCGTGGCGATCACCACGTCGCAGGCCAGCGCAAGATTCGCCCCCGCCCCCGCCGCCGGTCCGTTGACGGCGGCAATGGTCGGGATGGCGCAATCGAAGATGGCTTTCAGCATCGGCTCATATTCGTCGCGCAGCGTCCGCTCCAGGTTCAGGTTGTTGACGTTCGCCCGGTCGCCCAGGTCCTGACCCGAACAAAACGCCTTGCCCTTGCCCGTCATCACCAAAACCCGCGCTGTCTTTTCGGCGTCCTTCACCGCATGCAGGATCTCGGCGCGCATCTGCGTGGACAGGGCATTCATCACGTCGGGCCGCTGCAACGTCAGCACGGCCACGTCGTCGCGCGTGTTCAGGCGGATGGTTTCATAATCCATGGCGTCTCTCCCCGGGTGTTGCCGCGACCCTAGGGCGGGCAACGCAGCGGGGAAAGACCTACCTGACGGCACGGATCCGCCCGATGCTTAGGGCACCACCATCCTAATCAACGCGCGCTGCGTCGCGTCCGGTTTGCGGTTCACGCGGCGGTATTCGCTTCCGTCGCGCGTTCGCGTCAACATTCCCTCGCCCACCATTTCCCGGCGGATGCCGGCGGCATCCCGAAAGGTGCACAGCTCGTGGATCTCGGAGGAGATCGCCTGCTCGTTGCGCACGCCGCCGGGGTCCAGCCGCGCCCAGATCGGCCACAGGCACAGCAGCCGCAGGGATCGTTTGACCGGCCAACCCGTGAACCGTCCCTGCGCGTCGAACCGCGCGGCGGCCTTGCGCACGCGCGCCAGGTCGGGGGGCGCCTCGGCCACGTCTTCCGACCAGCCGTGGGCGGCCTTCAGGTGCTGAAAATTGCGATAACCCGCGGCACGCGCCACGGTGTTGAGCATCGTCTGGTGGGAGGATGATGCCTCGTCGGTCAGCTGACTGCGCAGGCCGCGCGCGAACAAGCTGACATCCTCGATCATCAGGGGGATTGCGTCCCTCGGCATGATAATTCTCCTGCCGTCGCCACGCCCCGTTGGGGTCAGGGGGGTCGCCTTTGCCCGTCGGACGACGGATCGGATCATCATGGATCGTTGAAATCTTGCAGGTTCAGCATGGGCAGATGCCCGGCGACGCCTCGGTGAACTGCGGACCGTGGGACCCGAATATCAGCCCTTGGACTCATCGTCCATCAGGGCCTTCAACTGCGCCTCCTCGGCCGCATTCAACGTCTCGCCGGGCGCGCGCTGCCGCGTGATCGCGACGACTGCCACCGTTCCCCCCAGCAGCAGAAGGACCAGCGGCGCGATCCACAGGATCATGTTCGACCCCCCGGTCGTCGGGTTCAGCAGGACATATTCGCCGTAACGCGCGACCAGGAAATCGATCACCTGCGCGTCCGTGTCGCCCGCGACCAACCGCTCGCGCACCAGCACGCGCAGCTCCCTGGCCAGCTCGGCACTGCTCTCGTCTATGGATTCGTTGCGACACACCAGACAGCGCAGACCTTTGGACAGGTCGCGCGCCCGCTCCTCCAGCACCGGATCGGCCAGGATCTCGCCCGGCTCCACCGCCAGCGCGGGGGACGCCAGCATCACGAACGCCGCGAACAGCGCGGCCCTCATTCCGCCGGCACCCCGTCCAGCCGCTGTCTGCGCGCGCCGGCCGCGACGCGGTACCGCCGATCGGTCAGCGATACCACGCCGCCCAGCGCCATGATGATCGCGCCTCCCCAAATCCAGTTGGCAAAGGGCTTGATATAGACGCGCACCGCCCAGCCGCCGCCGGTCTGCGCATCGCCGATCACGGCATAGACGTCGCGGGTGATGCCGCTGTCGATCCCGGCTTCGGTGGTGGGCATCTGCGCGACGGGATAGATGCGCTTTTCAGGGAACAGATGTCCCAATTCGGACCCGTCCTCATACGCCGTAAGATCGGCACGGGTGGCAAAGTAGTTCGGCCCCTGCACCCGCGTCACATCGTTGAGCACGACTTCGTAGCGCCCCAGCGTCAGCGTGTCGCCAATATCCAGAACCGCAATCTCCTCCTGTTGCCAGGCGGTCAGCGCGGCAACGCCGAAGATGGTGATGCCAAGGCCCCCGTGGGCCAACGCCTTGCCCCAATCGGCCCCCGGCAGGCGGGTGACCCGGCCCAAACGCTCCGACCAGCGGCCGCGCCCCGTGCGCGTCGCCAGATCGACCAGTGCCCCGGCCACCAACCAGACACCCAGCCCCGCCCCCAGGGGGCCGCCCAGCGAATTGCCGGTCTGCATCGCCCACACCAGGCCCGTGACCGCCAGCGCCAATATGGCGACCGGGATCAGGTTGCGCAGCGCGGCGGCCCGACCGCGTTTCCACGGCAGGATCGACCCTAGCGGCAGGATCGCGGCAAGCGCGATGACGAAGGGCGTAAAGGCCGCATCGAAAAACGGCGGTCCGACCGACAGCGTCCGATCAAACGCCAATTCGGCCACCAGCGGCCAGATCGTGCCGATGAAAACCACGAAGCAACTGACCGCCAACAAAAGGTTGTTCGCCACCAACGCCGATTCCCGGCTGACGACGCCAAAGACGCCCTTGGCCTGCATCACCGGCGCACGGACGGCATACAGCAGCAGCGCGCCCCCGGTGAAGAAGCCCAGGATCATCAGGATGAAGACGCCCCGTTCGGGGTCGTTGGCGAAGGCGTGAACGCTGGTCAGAACGCCCGAACGCACGATGAACGTCCCGATCAGGCTGAACCCGAAGGCCAGGATCGCAAGCAGGATCGTCCAGGCCTTCAACGCCTCCCGCTTCTCGACCACGATGGCGGAATGCAGCAGCGCAGCGGCGATCAGCCACGGCATGAACGACGCGTTCTCCACCGGATCCCAAAACCAGAACCCGCCCCAGCCCAGCTCGTAATAGGCCCACCAGGAGCCCAGCGCGATGCCCACCGTCAGAAAAAGCCACGCCGCCAGTGTCCAGGGTCGCACCCAGCGGCCCCACGCGGCATCGACCTTGCCTTCCAGCAACGCGGCCACCGCAAAGCTGAACGCCATGCTCAGGCCGACATAGCCGAGGTATAGGAACGGGGGATGGAACGCCAAGCCGGGGTCCTGCAACAGCGGGTTCAGATCCTCACCGTTGAACGGCGGCACTTCCAGCCGGGTGAACGGGTTCGAAGTGAAAAGAATGAATGCATAGAACGCCACGCCAACACTGGCCTGCACCGCCAGCACGCGCGCCTTCAGCGTCGCGGGCAATTGCCCACCGAACCACGCGGCGGCCGCCCCGAACAGCGCCAGGATCAGCACCCAGAGCAGCAGCGACCCCTCGTGATTTCCCCAAACGCCCGACACCTTGTAGAGCATCGGCTTGTCGGTGTGCGAGTTCAGCACCACCAGTTGGAGCGAGAAGTCCGAGGTCACGAAGGCATAGGTCAGCGCCGCAAAGCTGAACGCGACCAGCGCCACCTGCGCGGTCGCGGCCGGGGATGCCACGGCCATCCAGCCGCTCCATCCCTTCCAGGCCCCGATCAGGGGAACCAATGTCTGAACGATGGCCACCGCGAAGGCGACGATCAGGGCGAAATGTCCAAGTTCTACGATCATGCCCCTGACCTACGACACCCGCGCCCCCACGCCAATGGGGCGCGGCGCGGGGTCGCGCTCACATGGTAGTCAGTCGCGGTCGGCCTCCCACGCGCGCAGCGCCGGATTGACCTCTGCGTCGTCGTCAAAATCGTCGGCATGCCAGGCGGAATGGACCGGCGCGGGCCGAACCGGGATCGGGACCGGCTCGGGCCGTCGCAGATAATGCAGCTCCCGCGCGCCGAAATAAAAGCCAACGATCGCGCCCAGCAACCACCACAGCGGGTCGGGCACATAGGCCAGCCCCTCCATCCGCGCGGCAAAAGCCAACGGATCGGCCATCGCGAACACGAACAGCGCCAGCGTCCCCAGCGCCAGCATCGGGCGCGGCAGGCGATTCAACCCGTCGACGAACCGATCGAACAGACCGCGGCGCTCCAGTTGGAATTCCGCCCCCAACTGGTCCAGCGCCGCCTTCTGCGCCTCATGGCCCAGGCGGTTCGCCTGGGTCGCATTGGGATGAAACACCTCTGCGATGCCCCGTGCCGCACGGCCCAACGTCTCGACCGCGCCGGTGCCCGCGACCAGCCCGCCAATCATGCCCATTTCGCGGTCCGCGCGCGATGCTCGGCCTCCGACAGATGGAATTTGGCGGCGATGAAATCCTCGGCCCGCACGATCCAGCCACCTTTGCCGCCATCCCGGCGGCGCGCGTATTTGCGCGACGACGGACGCCGGTCAGCCAGCGCATAATACCAGTTGCGCCGCGCGATGCCGTAGGCGTCGGCGATATGGTTCGGTGCCTCCTCGTGCGCGGCGCGGGCGGCGGCTGCCGTCTTGGGCCCGATCCGCCCGTCGACGGCCACGTTCTGTCCCATGCGGCGCAGCAGCCGTTGCAGGATCTTCACGGCATTCGCCCCCGAATTCACCTGCATGTCGAAGACCGACGCCTGCAGGACATCCGGCAACATGTCGATGCGGACACGGTGGAAATAATGGTCGACGAAGATGTCGATCGCCCGGTCGCGGGTCAGGGCGCGCACATCGCGCGCATCCACGTCGCCGTCCGCGTCCAGATCCAGGCCCAGCCCCCGCATCGTATGGATGGTGACGCCGTGGTTGGTCGCCCCGCCCGGATCGTCCGGGTCGTCGACATAGCCACCCTCGCGGGTGACGATTTCTTCTGCGATGGCACGAACCGATAACATGGCCCGACCTCCCGTGCTCAGTTGCGTGAGCGTCGGAAGGTCTGGCCGAGCGGTTAACGAATCCCTGCCGAACGGGTCACTGCGCGCGCACTGCTGTCAGCGCGACATCCAGCGTGACGGCAAAGCCCACGCTCGATTCGTCCGGATAGGTTTCCCCCATCCCGAAATCGCGCCGATCCAGCGCGGTCTGGCCGGTCATGGTCGCCGTGTCATCCACGATTTCCAGCGTGAACGGCAAGGTCAGCGGCACCTCGACCCCGCGCAGGGCCAGCGTGCCGTCCGCGACATAGCCCGCACCCTCCGACCGGATGTCCGCCGTATATGTCGCCGTCGGAAACTCTCCCGCGGACAGAAACTCGGCTCCGGTCGCCTGCGTCGTGACCGACCCCAGCGTCAGCGACCCGGTGGCGACCGACACTTCGACCGTCCCATGGGTGCCGTCCGCCCGTGCGTCCTCGTCGAAATCGATGGCCGCCTGCCAGTCCGTGAAACTGCCCGTGACCGGGCTGCCCAACTGCGTGACCGTGATTGACAGCGTCCCCTCCTGCACGGTCCAGTTCGACTCCGCCTCGACCTGCGCCGTGCCCGATGCCACGGCCGTCTGCGCGGGGACCAGGGCGAGCCCCACGACAAGCGTTGCCGCCCAGACACCCACCGCAGCGATCAACGGCACGGCATGCGCACGCGCCGCCGCCAGCGGGCCGGGATCGGCCCCGCGCCACATGCGGGCGAACGTTTTGTCCTTGTCGACGACCACATGCTTGATCGTGCCGACGACGTGCAGAACGACGGATGCAATCAGGACCTTGACGAAGGTAGTATGCAGAACGCCCAGCGTCCGCGACAATTCCGCATCCTTGCCCAGACCCGGCAATCCCTGCCCAAACGGCCACCAGATCGGCGCGAATCCTTCTGCCGTCGCGTGATGCGTCCAGCCCAGCAAGGGCACGATCACCAGTGATCCATACAGCAGCCAATGCACCGCCGCCGCCAGCATCGCCTCGGCCCCGCCATGCAGTGGGCGTGGGCGCGGCTGCGTCACGGCCCAGAGGATGCGGGCGACCGCGATGAAGAAAATCGTCACACCCACGGTCTTGTGGAAGGAAAACAGCCAGGCCTTCCGCGCCAGTTCCGCATCGGTGTCGAAACCCGCGTCATACGCCAGATTTCCCAGCACCGCCGCCGTGACGATCAGGACGGCGATCGACCAGTGGAACGCCCGCTCCACCCAGCCATAGGTGGATGTCGTGTTGGTCGCTTGCGTGCGGCGGGACATGTGTCGGCTCCGTCTGTTCGGGACTTGGGCCAGATCTAACACCGATGCCCGGGCCGGCCATCATTCAAATGCGCACAGACCCGGTGCAGGCTTCACAGCGCCACGCGTCATCGGTAGACCCGGCTGAAACGAGGGGGAACACCATGAGCAGAGCATTCGTCTTTCCGGGACAGGGCGCGCAGACCATCGGCATGGGCCGCGATCTGGCCGACGCCTATCCCGCCGCCCGCGCCGTCTTTCAGGAAGTTGACGACGCGCTGGGCGACGATCTGTCGGGCCTGATCTGGTCTGGCGACGCCGATCAACTGACGCTGACCCGAAATGCGCAGCCCGCGCTGATGGCCACATCCATCGCCGCCCTGCGCGCGTTGCAGGCCGAGGGCATCACCGTCGCCGATCACGCGGACTTTGTCGCCGGACATTCCCTTGGCGAATATTCCGCGCTGGTCGCCGCCGGCTCCATCACCCTGCCCGACGCGGCCCGCCTGTTGCGGATCCGCGGTGAGGCAATGCAAAGCGCAGTCCCCGTCGGCGTCGGCGCGATGGCCGCCCTGCTGGGTCTGGGGTTCGAGGACGCCAAAGCCGTCGCCGAGGAGGCCGCGCAGGGCCAGGTCTGCACCGCGGCCAATGACAACGACCCGTCGCAGGTGGTGGTCTCCGGCCACCGCGAAGCGGTCGAGCGCGCCCTCGACATCGCCAAGGAGCGCGGGGCCAAGCGCGCCATGCTCCTGCCCGTGTCCGCCCCCTTCCACTGCGCCCTGATGGAGCCTGCGGCCCGCGCGATGGCCGAGGCGCTGGATGATGTGGAAATCGAACGGCCCACAGTACCGCTCATCGCCAACGTCACCGCACAGCCCGTCACGGACACCCACCTCATCCGCTCCTTGTTGGTCGACCAGGTCACGGGCTCGGTCCGCTGGCGCGAAAGCGTCGCCGCCATGGCCGATCACGGCGTCACCGAAATCTGGGAAATCGGCGCGGGCAAGGCGCTGTCGGGCATGATCCGGCGGATCGATAAATCCATCGCCACACGCAACATCGGCACCTCTGCCGATGTCACCGCGGCGAAAGAAGCACTTTAAGAAAGGCTCGCAGATGTTTGATCTGACAGGAAAATGCGCTCTCGTCACCGGGGCGTCCGGCGGCATCGGGGCCGAAATCGCCCGCGTGTTGCACAGTCAGGGGGCCGTCGTCGGTCTGTCGGGCACGCGCGAAGATCCGCTGACCGCCCTCGCCGCCGACCTGGGCGACCGCGCCCACGTCCTGCCGTGCAACCTGTCGGACGCCGATGCCGTGAATGCCCTTCCCAAACAAGCGGTTGAAGCGATGGGCAGCGTCGACATCCTGATCAACAATGCCGGCATCACGCGCGATAACCTGTTCATGCGCATGTCCGAAGACGAATGGGCCGACGTCATCAACGTCAATCTGACCTCCGCCTTTCGGTTGTCCAAGGGCGTGCTGCGCGGAATGATGAAGGCCCGTTGGGGTCGCATCGTCAACATCAGCTCCATCGTCGGGGCCACGGGCAATCCCGGCCAAGGCAATTACGCGGCGTCCAAGGCGGGCATGGTCGGCATGGGCAAATCGCTCGCCTACGAAGTGGCCAGCCGCAATATCACGGTGAATACGGTCGCCCCGGGTTTCATCGCCACGCCGATGACTGACAAGTTGACCGACGATCAGAAATCCAAGATCGACGATCAGATTCCCGCCGGTCGCATGGGCACGCCGGGTGAAATCGCCGCCGCCTGTGCCTATCTGGCAAGTGAAGAGGCTGCATATGTCACCGGGGCCACGATCCACGTGAACGGCGGCATGGCGATGCTCTAGGCGTGTGCCGGACAAACGATTTGCCATCCATGCGCCCCATGATATAGGCGGCGCACCACTTCGGGGGCGACCCCGGTGCCCGGCGTTTCGGGCAACCCGGCATGGGGTCACGGACATGCACAGACGCCCTTCGGGGCTTTGAGATGAGGTAGAGACATGAGCGACATCGAGGACCGCGTCCGCAAGAAAGTCGTCGAGCACTTGGGCGTCGAGGAAGACAAGGTAACCGAGAACGCGTCGTTCATCGACGATCTCGGGGCCGACTCGCTCGACACCGTCGAGCTTGTCATGGCGTTCGAGGAAGAGTTCGGGATCGAGATCCCCGACGATGCCGCCGAGTCGATCCAGACATTCGGCGACGCCGTCACCTTCATCAAAGCCAACTCCTGATTGCGCGCGTCGCTCCGGCGGCTGCGGATTGCGGAACCAAGGGCGCCCCACGGGGCGCCTTTTTGCGTCCCCGCCAGGGTGGTACGGTGCGCCGAAACATGAGGCACGAGACATGAGCGTCGGCATCTTCGACAGCGGCCTGGGCGGCCTGACCATCTGGGACGCGGTCACGCGGGCGCAGCCGGACCTGGCCGTCACTTACTATGGCGACAACGCGAACGCCCCCTATGGCGTGCGCACGCCCGACGATATCCACGATCTGACCCGCCGCGCCGTTCACGATATGTGGGACAAGGGCAGCGATCTTGTCGTGCTGGCCTGCAACACCGCCTCCGCCGCGGCCCTGCGCCGGATGCAGGAAGCGGGCGTGCCCGACGGCAAGCGCGTGCTGGGCGTCTTCGTGCCCTTAATCGAGGCGTTGACCGAACGCGACTGGGGCGACAACACTCCACCGCGCGAAGTTGACGTCAAACAGGTCGCCCTGTTCGCGACCCCCGCCACCGTCGCCAGCCGCGCGTTTCAGCGCGAACTGGCTTTCCGCGCCATCGGCGTCGACGTGGAGGCGCAGGCCTGCGCGGGCGTCGTCGACGCGATCGAGGACGGCGACATGATCCTGGCCGAGGCGATGGTGCGCAGCCACGTCGACGCCCTGCGCCGCAAGATGCCGCACCCGCAGGCGGCGATCCTGGGATGCACCCATTACCCGCTGGTGCAGGACGCGTTTCAACGCGCGCTGGGCGCGGATGTGAAGGTCTTCAGTCAGGCGGATGTTGTCGCGGCCAGCCTGAACGACTATCTTTCCCGCAGGCCCGAGATGGCGCGCGGCGGTCAGACCCGGATGCTGACGACAGGCGACCCCGACCTCGTCTCGGCCCGCGCGACGCAATTTCTGCGCCGTCCCTGCACGTTCGAGGCTGCCTGACATGAGATCGCTCAAGAAAACCCGCCGCATCCAGATCCTGGCCCTGGCCGCTGTTGCGCTGGCCGGATCGACGGCGTTGATGATCTACGCATCCCAGGACAGCTTCAATTTCTTCCGCGCGCCCAGCGAAGTCGCCGCGAACCCGCCGCCCGCCAACGAGACGTTCCGCATCGGCGGCCTGGTCGAGGAAGGAACGCTGGTGCGCGGATCGGGCACTACTATAACCTTCAACGTGACCGACGGCGGCGCGTCGATCCCCGTGGCGTATACCGGCGTTCTGCCCGACCTCTTCGGCGAGGGGGAGGGCATGGTCGGCACCGGCCGCTTCGACGGCACCGCCTTCCAGGCCACCGAAATCCTGGCCCGTCACGACGAAACCTACATGCCAAAGGAAGTGATCGACGCCCTGAAGGAACAGGGCACCTACGTCGATCCGGACGCGACGCCCGAAAGCTGACGCGGGTGAATTCCGACACATTGCGGGCGGCCGGCTGGATGGTGGGCAGTGTGCTCTCCTTCACGTCCATGGCCGTCGCGGGCCGCATGGTCAGCACCTCCCTCGACACGTTCGAGATTATGCTGTTTCGGTCCTGCGTCGGGGTGGTGGTCGTGCTGACGCTGGCCTTCGCCACCGGCGCCTTCCGCAGCATCACCACCCGCAACCTGCCGATGCAGGTGATCCGCAATGTGACGCATTTCACCGGCCAGAACCTGTGGTTCTACGCTATTACGCTGGCTCCTTTAGCGCAGGTCTTCGCGATGGAATTCACGTCGCCGCTCTGGGTGCTGTTGCTGGCCCCGCTGATCGCGGGCGAAGCGGTGCGGCGCGTGCAATACGGCATCGCCGTTATCGGATTTGCCGGGGTTCTGCTGGTGGCGCAGCCGTTTTCGGGCACGGTGTCGCCCGGATTGCTCTACGCTGGATTGGCGGCGGTGTTCTTTGCGCTGACCAACCTGCTGACCCGCCGCCTGACGCGGGACGAAACGGTGACCGGCATCCTTTTCTGGCTGACCACGCTGCAGCTTCTATTCGGTCTGGTCACGGCCGGTTACGACGGCGACATCGCGCTGCCGACGCCCGCGAACTTGCCTTGGGTCGTGGTGATCGGTCTGGCTGGGCTCTGCGCGCATTGGTGCCTGACGAACGCGCTGCGGCTTGCCCCCGCGTCCACGATCATTCCCATCGATTTCGCCCGCCTGCCGCTGATCGCGGTGATTGGCGCTCTGTTCTTCGCCGAAGCGCTCGATCCGATGGTTCTGCTGGGCGGCGCGGTGGTTTTCGCGGCCGCTTGGGCGAATCTGCGGCTGGCCCGATCCGCCTGAAATGTGGACGCGGGCGGAAAGATGTTGCGCGAACGCCATAGTTTTTGACCCTCGGAACCCTGACGGGGCCGTGACGTAGGGTTTGATTTGCCGAAACCCCGGCAAGGCATAAACGCTGTGCTCAGAAATAAGGCGCGGACCGGAGGAGGTTTGGTCACGCGCCGTATCGTGCCCCCCAACGCGGGGGTCGTTCAAGGGAAGAGGACAGACACATGAACCGTTTCACGCTCGCCGTCGTCGCGACGATTGCCGGAGCCGCCACCGCCACCGCCGGGGGGCTCGACCGCTCGGGCCAGGGCATCGACATCCTGTTCGAGGAAGGCACACTTGCAGAGCTTTCGCTCGGCTTCGTCAATCCGTCGGTCAGCGGCGTCGACGAAATGCCCGGTTATCTGACCGGCGCTGGCACGCCCGGCGGAAACCCGAACTTCGGGAACGGCACCGGCAACGTCGCCGACAGCTTCGCCACCGGCAGTCTGGCCGTGAAGCAGCAGATCAATGAGCGCGTTTCCTTCGCGCTGATTCTTGATGAGCCTTACGGATCCGATGTCTCCTACGCCCGCACCGGCGATCTCGTCGCGTCTGCCTTGCCGACAGCTAACCCATTGTCGGCCATTCCGGTCGAGGGCAGCGCGCTTGGCGGCACTCGCGCCATCGTGGACAGCTTTGCGGTCACCGCGTTGGGCCGCTACGAATTCGGCAACGGCTTCAGCGCCCACGGCGGCCTGCGCTACCAGGAGATTGAAGCGGACGTGTCTCTTGGCGGTCTCGCCTACGGTGGCCTGAACGGCTATCGCGGGGAATTCGAGGCTGACGGTGCGTTCGGCTACGTTGTCGGTGTCGCCTACGAACGCCCGGAGATCGCCCTGCGCGTCGCTCTGACCTACAACTCCAAGATCGACCACGAGCTGCGCACGACCGAGACTTTGTCCGGTCAGGCCGTGACCGCCGGGACCAGCACCACGGACGTTCGCGCGCCCGAAAGCTTGAACCTCGACTTCCAGAGCGGTGTGGCCCCCAAGACCCTCGTCTTCGGCTCCATCCGGTACGCCAAGTACGAAGATCTCATCGTGTCGCCGGCATTCTTCGACCTTGCCGTGAACTCAGGGGAACTCGTCACCGGACCCGGGGGCGGTCTGGTCAACGCGCCCACCGACGGGGACAGCCTCACGTCGGTCGAAAATTCGATCGACGTCGAAATCGGCGTCGGCCGTCAGCTGACCGATCGTCTGGCCGGTTCGGTTGCGCTGGGCTGGTCGTCCTCCGGGGACGACAGTCTCGTTTCGCCGCTGGCACCGACCAACGGGTCGACCTCGATCGCGCTGGGTGCCTCGTATCAGGTCACCGATGCCGTGAAGCTGTCGGGCGGCGTGCGCTACACCCGCCTGCGTGATGCCGATCCGGAGACGGGAACACCCGACGTCGCGCGCGCCTCCTTCACGGACAATGACGTCGTCGCCGTCGGCCTCAAGATCGGCTACAGCTTCTGATCCCATCCCGCACCGCACACCACCGACGCCCCGCCCTCACTGGTGGGGCGTTTTGCGTTTGGCGCAGGTTCCGGGTGGCGCAGCCCCGAAACGGCGCGTAGCCATCCGGTCATGAGCACCCGCGACATCCCCAACCGCGCCTGGGCAGAGCTTGCCGTGCTGTCCCTGATCTGGGGCGGCAGCTTTCTGGCCATCCGCACCGCACTGGACGAAATTCCCTTCGTAACGTCCGTCGCCTACCGCGTGGGCATCGCCGCCTTGGTCCTTTGGGCCTGGGTCGCGCTGCGTGGGCTGGCCGTGCCACGCGATCCGCGGATCTGGCGCGCGCTTCTGGTCATGGGTCTGCTCAACAACGTTGTCCCATTCAGCCTGATGGCCTGGGGTCAGCTGCATATCGAAACCGGGCTGACGTCGATTCTGAATGCGGGCACCGCCGTCTTCGGCGTTTTGGTGGCGGCGCTGCTGCTGGCGGATGAGCGGCTGACTTTGCGGCGTGGTGTCGGCGTGGCCCTGGGCTTCTTCGGGGTGGCGACCGCCATCGGCCTCGAAAACCTGACCGACCTCGACCTACGCTCCCTGGCCCAACTGGCCGTCGTCGGCGGCACCATCAGCTATGCACTTGCGGGCGTCTGGGCGCGGGTCAACCTGCCGGGCCTCGCCCCGCAGGTTTCGGCGGCCGGCATGCTTACCGGATCGTCGCTCGTGATGATCCCGGCGGCCCTGCTGATCGATGGGCCGGTTTTGCCGCGACAGCCCGACACGATCCTTGCCATCGCCTATTATGCCGTGATCGCCACTTCCGTCGCCTACCTGCTCTACTTCCGCGTTCTCGGAATGGCGGGCAGCGGGAACACCATGCTGTGCACGCTGCTGGTGGCCCCCGTCGCGATCCTGCTGGGGGCCTGGGTCCGGGACGAGGTGCTTTCACCCAATGTCTATCTGGGCTTCGCCCTTCTGGCGCTTGGCCTCGCCATCCTGGACGGGCGCGTGTTGCGCGCGTTCCGGCGGCGCGCTACCCCCGATTCATGATCTACGACAGCCCGCAGTCCTGGCACGACGCCCCGCAAAAGCGCATCTCCCTCTTCGGCATGTCGGGGCTGGGCAAGACGCATGTCAGCCAGATCCTGCGCAGCGGGGGGGAGTGGTTTCACTACTCCATCGATTACCGCATCGGCACCGGATACCTGGACGAATACATCAACGACGATTTGAAGCGTCACGCGATGAAGGTGCCGTATCTGGCCCGCCTGCTGCGCACCGACAGTATCTACATCGGCCCCAACATCACCTTCGAAAACCTCAGCCCCCTGTCCGCGTTTCTGGGTCAGCCCGGCGACACGTCCAAGGGCGGCCTGCCATTCGGCGAGTACGCCCGCCGGCAGGAGTTGCATCACCGTGCGGAGGTGAACGCCCTGCTCGACACGCCGCAGTTCATCGAACGCGCGCGCGACATCTACGGCTACGACAACTTCGTCTGCGACACCGGCGGCTCTATCTGCGAGGTGGTGGACCCCGAGGATGCCGCCGATCCGGTCATGGCGACACTGGCCGCCAACACCCTGCCCGTCTGGATCGAAGGCACGCCCGATCACGTCGAAACGCTGGTCGCGCGCTTTGCCGGCGCGCCCAAGCCCATGTGCTACCGCCCTGAATTCCTGAACGCCAAATGGGCGACGCATGGCGGGGATGATGTCGACCCCGACGCATTCGCCACCGCCACCTACCGCGACGCGATCACCGCGCGGCACCCGCGCTATGCGGCCATGGCGCGCAACTGGGGCATCACGGTTCAGGCGGCCGACGTGGCGACCGTCCGCGATGCCGCCGATGTGATTGCGCTTGTGGCGGCGGGCATTGGCAACGCCGTGCGCAATCCATAATTCAGGCCCTCCAGACGGACCGGACCCGATATGCCCATTACCTTGCCCCGCGACCTGCCCGCCTATGACGTCCTCGATAGCGAAGGCGTCATGGTCATGTCCGACGTCGATGCCATTCGGCAGGATATTCGGCCCCTGCGCATCGGGCTTTTGAACCTGATGCCGATGAAGATCACGACCGAAACGCAGTTCGCCCGCCTGATTGGTGCGACGCCGCTGCAAATCGACCTGACCCTGATCCGCATGTCCGAACATCAGTCGCGCCATACCTCGCCCGCGCACATGGAAGAATTCTATCGCCCCTTCCAGGCGATCAAGGATCAGAAGTTCGACGGCTTCATCATCACAGGCTCCCCGATCGAACATCTACCGTTCGAGGATGTCACCTATTGGGAGGAGCTGTGCGAGATCATGGATTGGACCCAGACCAACGTCCATTCAACCTTCGGCGTGTGCTGGGGCGGCATGGCGATGGTATGGCATTTCCATAAGGTGCGCAAACATCTGCTGGCGCAGAAGCATTTCGGTTGCTTCAAAGTCCGCAACGAAGCCCCTTCCTCCCCCTATCTGCGCGGCTTTTCCGACGAATGCGTCATCCCCGTTTCCCGCTGGACCGAAGTGCGCCGCGCCGAGGTCGAGGCGGCGGGCATGAATGTTTTGCTGGGATCCGACGAAACCGGTCCCTGCCTGATCGAGGATGTGGCCCACCGCGCGATCCACATCTTCAACCATTTCGAGTACGACAGCGACACGCTGGCCACGGAATATCAGCGTGATATCGCCAATGGCACGCCGATCAACGTGCCGGGAAACTACTATCCCGGTGACGATCCGGCGCAGCGGCCGGTCAACCTCTGGCGAAGCCACGCCAACCTTCTATATGGCAACTGGATCAACCGGATTTACGTCACCACACCCTACGACGCCGGCCTTATCGGGCGCTGCAAGCAGGTTCTGGGACGCGATCCGACGCCGCTTTGACGCGGCACCAGACGACAGGAGCGACGTGTGATGCGACGTGCATTTTTGACCGGTGCCCCCCTGCTGGGCCTGACGGCGCTGGGCGGGTCGGTCCTTCGGGGTCGCGCCGCAGCCCGCGAGGCTGAATTCGAGGCGGCGTTCCCGCCCCAAGGCGAAATCCTGGATGTGGACGGCGTGCCGGTCCACGCGGTCGTGCGCGGAACCGGCCCCGATCTGGTGATGCTGCACGGCGCGTCGGGGAATTCGCGCGAATTTACCTTCGCGATGATGGACCGCCTGTCCGACCGCTATCGCTGCATCGCCTTCGACCGGCCGGGTCTGGGCTATACCGGTCATACCGATCCGAAATACGCGTCCGCCTTTAGCAGTGATGCCGAAAGTCCCGCGGAACAGGCCGCCCTTCTGTCGCGCGCCCACGCCCAGATCGGCGAAGGACCTCCAATTGTCCTGGGGCACAGCTTCGGCGGCACCATCGCGCTGGCCTGGGGGCTGGATCATCCGGCGCGGGCGCTTGTCCTTCTCGCCGCGCCGTCCAACGAATGGCCGGGCGGTCTGGGCGCGCTCTATGCGGTCAATTCCTCCGCACCCGGCGGTGCCTTCGCGGTGCCCTTGCTGACCGCGACGGTGTCCGAAGACCGGCTGCGCGCGATCACGGAAAACATCTTCGCGCCCGATCCCATGCCCGACGGCTATTTCGAACATCTGGGCGGGCAGCTGACCCTGCGCCGCGACAGCCTGCGGTCCAACGCGCGTCAGGTGAACGGGCTCAAGCCGCATATCCTCGAGATGGAGAAACGATACGCCACCCTCACCCTCCCGATCGAGATGGTGCATGGCACCGCCGACACCATCGTGCCCGCCGACATCCATGCGAAGGTTCTCATCGATATGGTGCCCGACGGCAATCTGACCCTGCTGATCGGGGTCGGCCACATGCCGCACCACGCCGACCCCGATGCCGTCATCGCCGCGATCGACCGGGCTGCCGACCGCGCCGCGTGAAGGCACTGGTAATTCTGTGCGTCCTGCTGGCGACGCCCGCGCTGTCTGCCCCGACGGCCGCCAAGGTGGCGCGATTGACCTGCCTGATGATCGCCCGCGACCTTGGCATCGCCGCGCCGAATTTCACCGCAGCAGAGCCGACCAAACCGACCCCTGCCACCGCCGCCGCCTGGGCGCAGGCCCGGTCAGACGTCGACGCCATGCCCTATTCCGAGGCGCGCACGATCTGGAACCGGGCCTGCGCCGGCGCCACGGGGCGCACTAACTGGCCGATCCTGCCTGATCCGATGCGCCCAACCCTTCTGCGCGTCGACGGAACCGCCCTGCGCGTCACCGGCATCATCCGGCCCGGTTTCGTCCGCCGGTTGCGCCGCACGCTGGACGCCAATCCGCAGATCACCCGCATCGCGCTGACCAGTCCCGGTGGCCTTCTGGACGAAGCGTTCTCCGCCGCCGACCTGATCCGGCGGCGCGGTTTGGACACGACCTTGATCGGTGGCTGTTTCTCGGCCTGCGGGTTTGTCTTTCTGGGGGGTGCGTCCCGCGACATTCCGGTGACGCATTGGCCGCTGGGGTTTCACCAGGCGGCTTGGCGCGACGGTCAGGCCATCTCGATGATCCATCCGGTGCAGGTTCGCATGATGCTCAGCCTGTCGTCACTGGGGGTGGAGACGCAGACGATCATGGGCTGGATCACCGCCGCCGGACCCGGAGAGATGTTCATCCCCGACACCGCGCAGATCTGTGCCGCCGGCATCGCGCCCCTGCCCGGCTGCGGCGCAAAGGACCGCCGCGCCCGTTGACGCCCCCGCCCCCGCCTGCGCAAACCAGACATGACAGGAGACGATCATGCCCAAGCCCTTCGACGCCGCGATCACCAAATTCTTCGAGGATGAGGCCCCAAAGGACGTCCGCAAGGCGATCGAGAAGTCGGGCAAAAAGGACATCATCGTCGAGGGCTATCCCTACGACGAGCGTCTGGACCGCGACGATTACGAGGATCAATTGGCCGCCCTGCAGATCGAACTGGTCAAATGCCAATCTTGGGTGGCCGCGACCGGTGCGCGCGTCGCGGTGGTGTTCGAGGGGCGCGACGCCGCCGGCAAGGGCGGGACGATCAAACGCTTTCGCGAAAACCTCAACCCGCGGATCTGCAAGACCGTGGCCCTGTCTAAACCGACCGAGGACGAGGCCGGGCAATGGTATTTCCAACGCTACGTGCAGCACCTGCCGACCGCCGGTCAGATCACGCTTTTCGACCGATCCTGGTACAACCGCGCCGTGGTCGAACACGTCTTCGGCTTCTGCACCGACGCGGAGCGGGAGAAGTTCTTCGACCAGCTTCCCGCCTTCGAAGAGATGCTGGTGGACGAAGGCATCATCTTCGCCAAGCTCTGGCTGAACGTCGGTCAGGCCGAGCAGTTGCGCCGCTTCCTATCGCGCGAAGACGATCCGCTCAAGCAGTGGAAATTGTCGATGATCGACGTGAAGGGTTTGTCCAAGTGGGACGACTACACCAACGCCATCGAGGAGACGTTCGCCCGCAGCCATACCGACGACGCGCCCTGGACGGTCGTGCGCTCCGACGACAAGCGGCGCGCACGGCTCAACGCCATTCGCAGCGTCCTGTCCCGGATCGACTACGACGGGCGCGACGACAAAACGCTCAAGATCGATCCGAAAATCGCGGGCGGCCCCGAGCTTTGGCTTGCCGGTGCCTAAACGCGGCTACCACCACGGCAATCTGCGACAGGCGCTGGTCGACGCGGCCCTGTCGCTGATCACCGAAAAGGGGCCCACGGGCTTCACCCTGTCGGAAGCGGCCAAATCGGCGGGCGTGACGCCGGCGGCCGTGTACCGTCATTTCGACGGGCGCGAACAGCTCATCATCGAATGCGCGTTGCAGGGCCACGCGATCTTCGGCGACCTGATGGAATATGCCTATCGCAACGGTCAGCCATCGGCGTTGGCAGCTTTCGGGGCGACGGGGCGCGCTTATCTCGCTTTTGCGCGCAAATATCCCGGTCACTACATGGCGATGTTCGAATCCGGCCTGTCGCGCCATGCCACGCCGGAACTCAGCCGCGCCGTGGGCCGGTCGCGCGGTATCCTCGAAATGGCGGCCGAGGCGTTGTCCCAGCATATTCCCGCCGATCGACGCCCGCCCGCCACGATGTTTTCGTCACATATCTGGGCGATGTCGCACGGCGTGGTCGAGCTTTTCGCGCGGGGCAATCCGGGCGGCAACGCGCCCTTCCCGCCCGAGGACCTGCTGGAGGCGGGGATCGGCATATATCTGCGCGGGCTTGGATTGATCGAACCCGATTCCTGACCGTCCCAAGATCGACTCGATTTAAAGCTTAAAATTCCACGCCGCACCTGTCCGCGTGGATCAGGGGGATGTCTGTTTAGCCATGTGATGGGCGGCTTTCTGTGCGCTGGTGCGCTTACATCCGCCTATCCCGACAGTTCCGTTTGTTGAAGGCGAGGTCGCGGCTTCTTATCTCGACCTCACAGGGAGGATCGGACCGAACCAGGCATCACACCCAAGCGGAGCCTGCGCATCGCGCTGGACCCGCCCACATCAAAGGACTGACCGCATGAAAACCTTCGTCACCGGCCTTATCGCCGCCGCCGCGCTGACCGCGCCCGTATATGCCGAAGTCGCCACCGGACCCGCCGCCGCGATCGCCCATTTCAACCAGGATGCCGACAGCCAGGATGGCCGCAGCATCCTGACCGACGGCAGTACCGGCGTCACCGTCTCGACCCGCTCGGGCAACACGGGCGCGGCGTTCGATCTGTTTAATGCGCAGGCCGACAGTCAGGATGACGTTCGCGGCCAAAACGGCGGGACCAGCTTCTCGGGGCGGGCCCCCGTCGCTTCGGACATCTTCTCCGACATCGCGGCGGCCAGTTCCGAAGACGAATAGGCATCAGGGTTACGACGCGCTACGTCTCTCACCCCGGCGCGTCGCAGCATCGCCCCCGTCTCCCCGGCGGGGGCGATTGCGGTTCGCCCCTAAAGCAGTGTGCCCTGTTCGGGCGGTGCGGGTTTGCCGCCCTTGCGCGGCTTCGCGGCACTGCCCTCGGTCACGGCATCCAGCGTTTTGTGGTCCGCGAATTCCAGTGTCACCCGACCCGCGGCCCGCGCCTCGTCGTGACCCAGGATCGCACCCTCCGCGTCGCGGACCAGGACGAAACCACGGTCCAACGTCCGCTCGAAACTCAGGGTCTGCAAGATACGGCCAAGGGCCGCCACCCGCGCGCGCTCCGCCCGGTGGCGATCGTCGGCCCCCTTAAGCAGACGTTCGAACGCACGCCCGACGCCGTCGCGGCCGCGATGGGTCTGACGCGCGATGGGATCTGGGCGCAGACGGGCCGCGACACGCGCCAGATCGCGGTCCCGCGTGGCCAGCCGGTTGCGCAACCCCGGCCCCAGCCGCATCGCCGCCTGGTCCAGCCGGCGCCGCTGTTCCAGCAGTCTGGTCGACAGGGCCGCAGGCGTCACGCGACCTTCCAGTCGCGACAGCGCGACCCGCGCCTGCGCCGTGCGCGCCCGCAACGCCGCCGGCAGCCGGTCGGACGCCAGATCCAGCCGTTGGCGTGGCCCCGCCAGAACCGCATCCGGTCGGGGCAAACCCCGCGACAGATCGGCCAGCCGCTGTCCCTTGCCCGTGACCAGCGCCCGCGCCGCCCGCGTC
>NZ_CXSU01000012.1:1118470-1294374 GCF_001403795.1 Jannaschia donghaensis
GTCGATCAGCGTCGTATCGGTTTCATGGCCCACGGCGGAGATCAGGGGAATTTCGCTGTCGGCGGCGGCCCGTACGACGATTTCTTCGTTGAAGCCCCACAGATCCTCGATCGACCCGCCACCGCGCGCGACGATCAGAAGATCGGGGCGGGGTATGGCCCCGCCGACATCCAGTGCGTTGAAGCCGCGGATCGCATTGGCCACCTCGGGCGCGCAGGCCTTGCCCTGCACCGCGACGGGCCAGATCAGGACCTTGCTGGGGAACCGGTCGCGCAAGCGGTGCAGGATGTCGCGGATCACCGCGCCCTGCGGCGACGTGATCACGCCGATCACCTGCGGCAGGAACGGCAGGGGCTTCTTGCGACCCGGCTCGAACAGGCCCTCGGCCGCCAGGGCTGTGCGGCGCTTTTCCAGCATCGCCATCAGCGCGCCCGCCCCCGCAACCTCCATCGCATCGACGTTCAGGTTGTATTTCGACTGCGCCCCGAAACCGGACAGTTTGCCGGTGACGATGACCTCCATCCCCTCCTCGGGCGCGACGGAAAGCTGCGCGATCTGACCCTTCCAGGTGGTGCAGGCCAGAACGTTCCGGTCGTCCTTGATATCATAGTAGAGATGCCCGGACCGCGCGCGGAAGATGCGCCCGATCTCTCCCTTCACGCGAATTCGCCCGAAACTGTCTTCCAGCGTGCGTTTCACCGCGCCCGAAATCTCGGACACGGTGTATTCCGCCTCGTTGCGGCGGGGGGCGGCGGGTTCGTCGATCAGGTCATCCATGCGCCCGGTCTAGCGCGGGCGCGATGGTGCCGCCAGTCAGTTGCCGCTGCAGTCCGAACAACAGGTGCCGCAGCCGTCGACGTTCGAGTATTCGTCGCGCGCGCGGTCCAGCGCGGTCTCGCATTTGGCGGCGTCGCCCAATGCCTTGCGCTTGTCCTCGCCCGGCAGGAACTGACAGGATTCGGCGTGGACGACATGCGTCCCGCTCTCTTTGGCTTCGGTATTCACGTAGTATTTCATCACGTCCTCGTCTGCAGGTGATGCGGACAAACGGGGTGGCGGCCGTGGCGGTTCCGTCAGTCGCCGCCACCAGCGTCGCAGTCGAAGGAGCCGCCCTGATATCCGCTCTCCCCCATCCCACCGTGACCGCCGCCGTAGAGGCGGCTCGGCGGGCGGTAGCCCCGATGCTGGGTCCGGCTGTCTTCGGGGGCGACAAGGGACGGACGTCGAAACCGGCGACACAAGGTCAGGACTCATTTCAGAAGCAACACCGATCCAAGCCCTGCCATGACAAGCGGTTCGATCGAAATACCAGCCGCCAGAAACCACGCGCCCGCCAATCCGAAACCCGCCACGCCAAGGATCAGAGGCAGTACCCCAAGGCCAGTCTCCGGCCAGAGCCGATGCGGCGGCGCAAATCCGAATTCCGCGCGGTACAGCATCTTCGTCTCATCGAAGGCCGTCCGATCCCGGCGGCGTCCGGCGTCCTGCGCCGTGGAAGGTCGGGGCAGCAATGACAGCAGATCGGCATGATCCCGAGGGCCTTCCTCGGCATGGATGCGTTGAACGGCCCGAACACTGCGTGGTGCAACCACGCCAATGTCCGCCACCTGCCCGAGATAGAGAAAGCGACGATATTCGACGATCGCATCTTCCGCCGTTCGCGCGCGCACGTCAAAGGCCCGGCACAGCGCCTGTCCAAGCGTTCGGTCGCGCGTGACCGGCTGATGCGCCTGAATGGCAGCCCATAATCCGGGATTGGAGAGTGGCATCGGTGCGTCCCGCTTGTCCTTGTATCGCTCCGACCCTAAACCGCCCCTGCGGCAGAAATGGGGACGCGATATGAACATCCTGATCCTGGGCGGCGGCGGACGGGAACATGCGCTGGCCTGGGCCGTGTTGCAGAACCCCAAATGCGACCGCCTGATCGTGGCACCGGGCAACGCAGGCATCGCCGATATCGCGGAATGTGCGGACCTCGACATCCTGGACGGGGCCGCCGTGACATCCTTCGCGGACGAGGAAAGCATCGACTTCGTCATCGTCGGGCCCGAGGCCCCGCTGGCCGCGGGCGTGTCCGACGCATTGGCCGCCGCAGGCATCGCCGTCTTCGGGCCATCGGCGCAGGCGGCGCTGCTGGAGGCATCCAAGGCATTTACCAAGGAGATCTGCGATGCCGTTGGCGCGCCGACGGCAGCCTATGGCCGGTTCGACGATCTGGACGCCGCGCGCGCCTATCTGGCCGACCGTCCCCTGCCCATCGTCATCAAGGCCGACGGTCTGGCCGCTGGAAAGGGCGTCACCGTGGCCGCCACGGTGCAGGAGGCCGAGGGCGCGCTGGCCGACATCTTCACCGGCGTCCACGGCAAGGCGGAGGTCGTCATCGAAGATTTCCTGCGCGGAGAGGAGGCGTCGTTCTTCTGTCTGGTGGACGGCGACACCGTGCTGCCCATCGGCACCGCGCAGGACCACAAACGCGTGGGCGACGGCGACACCGGCCCCAACACCGGCGGCATGGGGGCCTATTCCCCCGCCCCGGTGATGACGGCGGCGGTGGAGGCGCGCGCGCTGGACGAAATCGTCCGCCCGACCATGGCCGAAATGACCCGGCGCGGCACGCCGATGCGCGGCGTTCTGTTCGTCGGGCTGATGATCGACGACGGCGCGCCGTCGCTGGTGGAATACAACGTCCGCTTCGGCGATCCAGAATGCCAGTGCCTGATGATGCGGCTGGGCGGTCAGATCCTGGATCTGATGCTGGCTTGTGCGCAAGGACGGCTGGCGAACGCCAAGGTGCACTGGGCCGACGATCACGCGCTGTGCGTCGTGATGGCCGCACAGGGCTATCCCGGGGCCTATGCCAAAGGCACGGCGATCACCGGTCTGGACGCCCTGCCCCGCGACAGTCGCAACATGGTGTTTCACGCGGGGACCGCCGTGCGGGATGGCAAAACCGTCGCCAGCGGCGGGCGCGTTCTGGGCGTCACGACGCGGGGCGAAGGGTTGGGCGAAGCGCGCGACCGGGCCTATGCGATGGTCGATGCGGTCGGCTGGGACGACGGCTTTTGTCGTCGCGACATCGGATGGCGCGCCCTGCCGTGACCTGGGACCGAGCGGCCCTGATCGCGGCGCGCGTCCTGATCGGGATGTTGTTCCTGAGCGGTGCGATACAGAAGACCGTAGACCCTGAACCGGCAGTCGACCTGCTGCGCGGGGTCGGTTTGCCCGGCGCATTGGTCTGGCCAGCATTGCTCTATGACGCCGCCGCGGCGCTGGCCTTGTTCGCGGGGTGGCGGGTGACGCCGGTCGCGCTCAGCCTTGCGGCCTATTGTGCGGCCACGTCGGTCTTCCACCTGATCCCCGACGACCCGTGGCAAATGACGATCTTCGTCAAGAACTGGGCGATTGCCGGCGGATGCTTGGCCCTCGCCGTTGCCGCCAAGCGATCCTAACCCGCGATCCGGCCAAGGATGCGCGCCCAGGACCGCACGCCTTTGTGGAAGCTTTCCACGTCGTATTTCTCATTCGGGGAATGGATGGCGTCGTCATCCTTGGCGAAGCCGGTCAAAAGTGCCTCCATACCCAGGATGGTCTGAAAGTATCCGGCGATCGGGATCGACCCGCCCGCCCCGACATAGGCCGCCTCGGCCCCCCATTCTTCGGTCAGGGCCAGCTGGGTGGCCGCGAAGATCGGGCTGTCCGTCGCCATTGCCGACGCCGGTGCCGCGCCATGTTCGCGGAACGACACATGGCAGTCGGGCGGCAACTGCGCGATGACCCAGTCGCGAAACGCTTCGCGCAGGCGGTCGGGGTCTTGCCCGCCGACCAGACGGAAACTGATCTTGGCCGATGCTTCGGACGGCAGGACGGTCTTGAACCCGTCGCCGGTGTAGCCCGACGTGATGCCGTTGATTTCGGCAGTGGGGCGCGACCACAGCATCTCCAGCCCCGTGCGTCCCGTTTCGCCGGCGGGATGGGACAGACCCACTTCGCCCAGAAACGCCTCGGTCGAAAAATCCAGGTTCTTCCAACTGGCCTTCACTTGGCTCGGCGGCTCCCCGACGCCGTGATAGAACCCGGGGATCGTGATCCGGCCCTGATCGTTGTGCATATTACCCAGGATGCGCGTCAGCACGCGCGCCGGGTTGATCGCGGGTCCGCCATAGATGCCCGAATGCAGGTCGCGGTCGGGGCCCTTGATCGTAAGCTCCTCCCCCAACAGACCGCGCAGGGTGGTGATGATGGCCGGAACCCGGTCGTCGAACAGCCCGGAATCGCAGATCAACGCAATTTCCGCCGTCAATTCCTCCCGGTTGGCCGTAAGGAACGGGACGAGCGACGGCGAGCCCGATTCTTCCTCTCCTTCGAACAGGATGGTGACGCGGCAGGGCAGATCGCCCGTTTCGTCCTTCCAGTGGCGGCAGGCCTCCAGGAAGGTCATCAGCTGCCCCTTGTCGTCGGACGCCCCGCGCCCCCGGATCACCGGCCCGCGCGGTGTCTGTTCGATTGCCGGATCGAATGGATCGCGGTTCCACAACGCGACGGGATCGACGGGCTGCACGTCGTAGTGGCCGTAGAACAGCACGTGCCGCGACCCCGTTCCGCCGTGTGCGACGACCATCGGATGGCCCGGCGTCTCGCGCTTGCTGGCGTCGAACCCCAGATGCGTCAGCTCCGCCACCAGCCAGTCGGCGGCCGTGTCGCAATCGTCGGCATGGGCCGGATCGGTCGATACCGAAGGGATGCGCAAAAGCTCCATCAGACGCTCCAGCGCGCGGGGCTGGTCGGCGTCGATACGGGTCAGGATGGCGGGAATCGGGTCGGTCATCTGGGCCTCCGGCGGTTTTGGAGCACGGTGCGCCGACCGTCCGGGGGTGTCCAGAGGCGGCCCGCCGGGCTAGACATTGCGCACCGCGACACAACTTTCGAGAGACGATATGATCCGCACCGCCCTTCTCGCCCTGACGACGCTGACCCTGCCCGCCGCCGCACAGACCGTCCCCGATCAGGACGCGGCCAAGCGCCTGCTCTTCGATACCCGTGGCGCGCAGGTCGCGGTATTGCGCCATGGCTTCATGTCCGACGCCGACGTCACCACCTTGCAGGCCCTGCCCGAAGTGGCGCAGCTCAAGTACTACGGCGCGATGGCTGCGCATCCCGACGAAGGCATTCAGGCCGAGCGGACGCGCGGGGCCTTCAACTTCCATTCCATCGACCAGGCGCGGGCCGCCGCGTTGTCTGGGTGTGGATCGGGCTGCGTCGTGATCGCCGAAATCCTGCCCCGCCGATACGAAGCCGGGCGTGCGCTGACGCTGAACCAGGACGCATCGAAGGTCGTGACGGGCCGCGATTTCACGCGTGCCGGCACCGACGCGGCCCTGGCCATCAGCCCGTCGACCGGCGGCTGGGGAATCGGCAACGGCGAACAGGCCGCGGTGGCGACCTGCGCGGCCGCGGGCGCGCGCGACTGTGCGGTCGCCGTCGGCAGGTGAGCTTTGCGACAATCTGTATTCTGGATTTATTCCAGATCGGGCACTAAGTCCTCGGCAACGCCAAGGATCCGAGCCCTTGCAAACGTCAGATGGCCCGAAGGAACAAGAGACGATGATGCAAGACGCGACCGGGCTGAACTATGACCTGAAACTGGATTCGGCACTGGCCGCGCTTCACGATGAAGGTCGTTACCGCACGTTCATCGATATCGAGCGTCGGCGCGGGCAGTTCCCCCATGCGGTCTGGACCCGCGAAGACGGGATCGAGCAGGACATCACCGTCTGGTGCGGCAACGACTATCTGGGGATGGGGCAGCATTCATCCGTCCTGACCGCGATGCACGAGGCTCTGGACGCGACCGGGGCCGGATCGGGCGGGACGCGCAACATTTCCGGCACGACGGTCTATCACAAGGCATTGGAAGCGGAGTTGGCGGATCTGCACGGCAAGCAGGCCGCGCTGGTCTTCACCTCCGCCTATATCGCCAACGACGCCACGCTGAGCACTCTGCCCAAGCTGTTTCCCGGCCTGATCATCTATTCAGACGCGCTCAACCACGCGTCCATGATCGAAGGTGTACGCCGCAACGGCGGGGCCAAACGGGTGTTTCGCCACAACGATGTAGCCCACCTGCGCGAATTGCTGGCCGCCGATGACCCCGCGACGCCCAAGCTGATCGCCTTCGAATCGATCTATTCGATGGACGGCGATTTTGGCCCCATCGCCGAAATCTGCGACCTGGCCGAAGAGTTCAACGCGCTGACCTACATCGACGAGGTTCATGCCGTCGGCATGTATGGGCCGCGCGGTGCCGGCGTGGCAGAACGCGACGGCCTGATGCACCGCATCGACATCATCAACGGGACGTTGGCCAAGGCATACGGCGTGATGGGTGGCTACATTGCTGCCTCCGCGCGGATGTGCGACGCCGTCCGGTCCTATGCGCCCGGTTTTATCTTCACGACCTCTCTGCCCCCATCGATCGCCGCCGGTGCCGCCGCATCGGTTCGGCACCTGAAAACGGATCAGGGCCTGCGCGATCTGCATCAGGAGCGTGCGGCGGTCCTGAAACTGCGCCTGCGCGGCCTGGGCTTGCCGATCATCGACCACGGCAGCCATATCGTGCCCGTTCACGTCGGCGACCCGGTAAAATGCAAGATGATTTCGGACCGGCTGCTGTCGGACCACGGCGTTTATGTGCAGCCCATCAATTTTCCAACGGTGCCGCGCGGGACCGAACGGCTGCGGTTTACGCCGTCGCCGGTTCACACACCGCCCATGATCGATGCATTGGTGCACGCGATGGACGACCTCTGGTCCCACTGTGCGCTGAATCGTGCCCAGGCGGCCGGGTGAACCTTCTCTCGCATTGTGAGCGAAATCCTGCTAGGTTATGCCAAGCAGTATGAAAGCGATGGGGAGTCGCCTTCTAAAATCATAGGCGGAAACGCGCACATTAAAGAGGCGCGTCCACAATTACGGGGCAGGCCCATCATGTTCGGCCGGAAGTCTAAATTCCTATCGAAAGTCGAGAACCCGACGCGAGGTTACGACTCCTACGAAATGCGTCTGGGCGACGAAATGCGGGGCGAACGCGCCACGCAGGGCAAATCGCTCATGGATGTGCAGCGCGAATTGCGCATCAAGGCCAGTTATATTGCAGCGATCGAAAATGCAGACCTGTCGGCATTCGATTCTCTGTCGTTCGTGGCCGGATACGTGCGCAGTTACGCCCGCTATCTCGGCATGGATCCCGAAATCGTCTTCGCTCGCTTTTGCGAAGAATCGGGCTTCGGCGGCTTTCAGGCCCTCAAGCCGATGGAATCGGAAGTGTCGCGCCGGCGGGCCATTTTCGACAAACCACTGCCCAAGGCTCGCGCCTTCGGGGCGGGTGCCAAATCCGCTCAACCGAATTTCGCCGTCGATCCGATCCTGGGTGCGGGTAATCCTTTCGCCAATAAGGCGACGCCAGTCTTCGCCGGGTTCGAGCCGGGGGCCCTGGGCTCCCTCGCCGTGCTGGCCGCGTTGATTGCAGGTCTGGGATACGGCGGTTGGACCGTCGTGCAGGAAATTCAGCGCGTGCAGGTGGCCCCGGTCGAACAGGCCCCCGAACTGGTTGCGGAGCTTGACCCGCTGGCCCCGAACGCGCCGCAGCTGTCGGCCCCGGATTCCACCGGCGTGTCTGCCCCGTCGCCTGACGCGCTGGCCCGCTTGTACCGCCCTCAGGCCCTGGACGCGCCGATCCTGACCGCGCGCGATGCACCGATTTCCACCATCACGCCCGGCCGCTTTGGCGCGCTGGCGTCGGCAGAACCGTCGGGCCTGTCCGGGCCGGACGCCAATCCCGATGCGATCAACGCTTCGGTCAACACCGCGCTGGCCGAAGCGCTGGGCGGCGACGCCCCGGCGTCCGATCCCGCCATCGCGCCGGCGACGCCCCGCGTTCTGGCCGAAGCGCCCGATGCGGTGGTTCTGGTGGCCGTACGATCCGCCTGGGTCCGCGTTCGCAGTGCCGACGGCGATACCCTGTTCGAAAAAGTGCTGGAACCGGGCGAGACTTACGAAGTGCCCGTGGCCGAAGCGCCTGCAACGCTGCGCACGGGCAATTCCGGCGCGATCTACATGTCGGTCGCCGGCCAGACCTATGGCCCCGTCGCCCCCGGCCCGCAGGTTGCGAACGCGACGATCACCGCCGCTGACGTGACTGAAAATTTCGCCGTCGCCGACCTGACCGAAGACACCGATCTGGCCCGGGTCGTGGCGGAACTGGCCGTGCCCGCCGCCGACGGTCCGCTGGACGACGCACCGGCCGAATGACGCATTCCGCAGGGTGCGCGGTTGCGCGCCCTGCCCGCCCACCTTAGCTGTAAACCATATCGGTCACCCCGAGGTTCAGGCGATGCACGACACCCTCCACTCCATCCGTCCGTGGCGTCAGATCGACCGCCGCACATCGCGTCAGATCATGGTCGGCAATGTGCCGGTGGGCGGCGACGCCCCGATCACCGTCCAGACGATGACGAATACGCTGACCACCGATGTCGCCGGCACGATCGCGCAGGTGCAGGCCGCCGCCGACGCGGGCGCGGACATCGTGCGCATATCGGTGCCCGACGAAGCCAGTTCCAAGGCGTTGAAGGACATCGTGCGCGAAAGCCCGGTGCCCATCGTCGCCGACATCCATTTCCACTACAAACGCGGGATCGAAGCGGCCGAAGCGGGGGCCGCCTGTCTGCGCATCAACCCCGGCAACATCGGGTCGGCTGACCGCGTGCGCGATGTCATTCAGGCGGCGCGCGACCATAATTGCTCCATCCGGATCGGCGTGAACGCGGGCAGCCTCGAAAAACACCTGCTCGACAAATACGGCGAACCTTGCCCCGACGCGATGATAGAAAGTGGGATGGACCACATCCGCATCCTGCAGGACAACGACTTCCACGAGTTCAAGATTTCGTGCAAGGCGTCCGACGTCTTCATGGCCGCCGCCGCCTATCAGGGGCTTGCCGAACAGACGGATGCACCAATCCATCTGGGAATCACCGAAGCCGGGGGGCTGACATCAGGCACCATCAAATCTGCCATCGGCCTTGGTAATCTGCTCTGGGCCGGTATCGGCGACACCATCCGCGTGTCGCTGTCTGCCGATCCGGTCGAAGAGGTGAAGGTCGGATACGAGATCCTTAAATCGCTGGGCCTGCGGCACCGGGGCGTCAACATCATCTCCTGCCCGTCGTGCGCGCGACAGGGGTTCGACGTGATCAAGACGGTCGAGAAGCTGGAACGCCGCCTGGAACACATCAAGACCCCGATGTCGCTGTCCATCATCGGCTGCGTCGTCAACGGACCGGGCGAGGCGTTGATGACCGACGTGGGCTTCACCGGCGGCGGCAACGGGTCGGGCATGGTCTATCTGGCCGGCAAGCAGAGCCACAAGCTGTCGAACGATCAGATGGTCGATCACATCGTCGAACAGGTCGAGGCGCGTGCCGCGGTGATCGACGCCGAAGCGGCGACCGCGGCGGAATAGCCGTCTCGACAGGCGCGGCCCCCCGCCCTATCCAGACCCATGCCCCGCGACACCGATCACCCGCCCCGATACGCCGAGTTCTTCGCCGGCGGCGGTATGGTGCGCGCCGCCCTTTCGGGACGCTGGGACTGTGCCCTGGCCAACGACATCGACCCGATGAAATGCGCCGTCTACGCCGACAATTGGGGCGACGACCACCTGATCCAGGGCGATATCGCCGATCTGGACGAGATGCGCCTGCGTCAGCCGATCGACCTCTACTGGGCGTCCTCCCCCTGTCAGGATTTCTCGCTTGCGGGGAACGGCAGCGGCCTTGGCGGTCAACGCAGTGGCGTGTTCCTGACCTGGATCGCCAAGATCCGCGCCACGCTTGCCGATGGGCACGCGCCCGCGATCATCGCGTTCGAAAACGTCATGGGGCTGGTCACGCGCAACGGAGGTCGCGATTTCGCCGCCGTCGTTACCGCGCTGTCCGATCTGGGCTACCGCGTTGGCGGGCTGGAGATCGACGCCCGCGATTTCGTGCCGCAAAGCCGCCCGCGCCTTTTTGTGATCGCGGTGCGCGCCGATCTGGACATGGCCGACCTGACCGCCGCCGGCCCCGACGGCCCGTACCACACCCGCCGCCTGACAGACTTCGTCGCCCGCGCGCCCGCGCGCATCCGCAAGACCTGGCATTGGTGGCGGCACGCCGCACCAACGAACCTTGGCCCGACGCTGGCACAGATGATCGACGCCGCGCCCGATACACCGTGGTTCGATGCGCAGACCCGGCGCAACCTGACGGCAATGATGTCGCCGCCCAGCCTGTCGCGCCTGCAAACGGCCCGGGCGGCGGGAGGCGTACAGGTCGGCACCTTGTACCGACGTGGACGGCCCGGCCCAAGCGGCGTGGTGCGCCAACGGGCGGAGGTGCGGTTCGACGGCATCGCGGGGTGCCTGCGCACGCCCGCCGGGGGGTCGTCGCGCCAGACGCTTCTGCTGATCGAAGGGGGCAAGCTGCGCGCGCGCCTTTTGTCGACGAGGGAGGCGGCGCGCCTGATGGGCCTGCCCGACAGCTACCGTATGCCGCGCAATTACAATGCCGCTTACAAGGTGGCGGGCGACGGCGTGGTGGTTCCGGTCGTGCAATACCTGGACGAGACGTTGTTCCAACCCGTCATGGCCCGCGCACAGGTCCGCGCATGAGCGGCGATCAGGCGTTTCGCAAAACCGCCGTGGCCGGGCTGACCGATGCCACGGGCGTCTATGCGCTTTGCGATCTGGACGGGCAGCCGATCTATGTCGGCCAGTCGACCGACGGCATCCGCAGCCGTGTCCGGCGCCATCTGACGTCGGCCCGGTCGGACGTGATCGCGAACCGGCAAATCGACGTCTGGGAGGTTGCTTTCGTGCGCGCGTGGAAGGTAACCGGCACGGATGCGATCACGGCGATGGAACGCCGGGTCTTTGCCCATTTCGACGCGATCCTGCCGTTGATGAATGGGGCGGGACTGTCGGATATGTTCGACCCGCCCGCCCCGCCCGACCCCGATCAGACAGTGCAGGTCATCCCCGAAGCCGAGCGTTTGCTGCGCCTTGCGCCAGACCGGCGATTGACCCGTCAGATCGCGCAATACGACCGGTTGGTGGACTATATCCTGACGGTGAAGAACGCGCCGCATCTGCGAAAATCGCTCGACGCGCATTTTTCACGGCTGGTCCGCTATCATCAGATGTTCCTAACCTGAGGCCGGGCGCAGCACCGCGACGGCAAAACGGGCATCCGCGTCCATCAAAGTCTCCGCCAGGGTCCAGCCCGATTTCAGGGCCAGGTCCGCCAAGGTATCGGCCGTGTATTTCCGACAGCTTTCGGTATGGATACTCTCGCCCTTGGCGAATGTGATCACGTGATCGCCAAGCGTCACGGTCTGGGCCTTGGACGACACGAGGTGCATTTCGATCCGGGCCGGGTCATCGTGCCATCGGACGTCGTGCCGGAAGGCGTCGACATCGAAATCTGCATGAACTTCGTTGTTCAACCGACTGAGAATATTGAGATTGAACTCCGACGTCACGCCCGCCGAATCATCGTAGGCGGCGATCAACTGCCCCACCGGCTTCACCAGATCGACGCCGAGGATGAAGCCCTCGACTCCGGGCCAGTTCCGCACACGCGACAGCAGGGCAACGGCTTCCGCCGGGTCCAGGTTGCCAATGGTGGATCCGGGGAAGAACGCGACTTTCGCAGTTGTGATCACATCTAGCGGCAAGTCCACCGGGCCGGTGAAATCTGCCACGACGGGTCGGATGGACAGCCGGGGATAGCGTAGGCACAGGTCGGCGGCGGTCGCCATCAGGAATTCTTCCGAAATGTCGATCGGCACGTAGGCCCCGAAATGCCCCCCGGCAGTCAGCAAGCGGCGTGTCTTGACGCTGGCCCCCGACCCCAGCTCGACCAGTGCGCCGCCCGGCGGCACGACGCCCGCCAGGTGATCGGCGTGATCGCGCAGGATCGCGGCTTCGGTCCGGGTGGGATAGTATTCGGGCAGGCCGGTAATCTGCTCGAACAGGTCGGATCCGCGCCGGTCGTAGAACCATTTCGGCGGCAGCGACTTTTGCGGCGCGGTCAGGCCTGCGATGGCATCGGCCAGAAGATCCGCGTTCGCGGCAAGGTCCTTCACGTTGCGTCCCGGGCCAAGCGAAGCCCCATCATTTGCCAGCGTTGATGGGGATAGAAGAAGGTCCGATAGGTGGGCCGCATCTGGTCGCGGGCGGTGGCGCAGGACCCGCCGCGCAGGACCATCTGGTTGACCATGAACTTGCCGTTGTATTCGCCCAAAGGTCCCTCGGGCGGGCGAAAGCCGGGATAGGGAACGAAGGGCGACGATGTCCATTCCCAGACATCGCCCCAGACCGCCGACCCCGGCATCGGGCGCAATTTTCCGTCGTCCAGGAAATTGCCGTCGATGGCGTGGTCGCGAAACGCGATTTCATGCTCGGCCTCGGTCGGCAGGCGCGCGCCGGCCCACCGGGCATAGGCATCGGCTTCGTAATAGCTGACGTGAACGACCGGCGCATCCAGCGCGACGGGCTGCGCCCCGCGCAGGGTGAACGTCCACCATTCGCCATCCTGCGCCCACCAGTAGAGCGGATGCTGCCACCCGTCCCGGCTGGCGACGGCATGGCCTTCCATGAACCAATGGCGGGCGCCGGTGTACCCGCCATCCTCCATGAACGCGATCCAATCGCGGTTGGTCACGGGACGGTTTGCCATTTCGAAGGGGGCGACGAAAACCTTGTGGCGCGGCTGTTCGCAATCGTAGGCGAACCCCTTCCCGTCGTGGCCGATCCGCTTCGTTCCGCCCTCGTGACGGGCAAAGCTGACCGGCACCTCGGTCGTGACCGGCAGGGGTTCGGGGTCGCGGTATGCAGGCAGAAGCGGGTTGAACGAAAGCCCATGCAACAGGTCGGTCACCAGCAGTTCCTGATGCTGCATTTCATGGTGACAGCCCAGTTCGACCAGACCGGCGATATCGTCGGCATCATCGCGGCCCGACGACAGCAGCGCATCCATCGCGTCATCCACATGGGCGCGGTAATCGGCCACTTCGGTGCAATCGGGGCGACTGACCAGGCCGCGGCGGTCGCGCGCGTGACGCGGCCCGGCCTGGGTATAGTAGCTGTTGAACAGAAACGCGAAACGGTCATCGGGGCTGACGTAGCCGGGCATCCGGGGCTTCAGGATGAACTCCTCATAGAACCAGGTCGTATGGGCAAGATGCCATTTCACCGGAGAGGCATCCTCCATCGACTGAAGCATCTGATCTTCGGGGCGCAGCGGTGCGGCCAGCGCGTCGGTCCGTGCGCGCGTGCGCGCGAAAAGACCAAGGGCGGCGTTCGGAGCAAGGGATCGTGGAACGGATCGGATCATGGGCTGGCCTTCGCGGAATCGACGTGACCCCCAGCCTAGCCGATTTTTGCCCCCCGTCCCGTCAATGATCCGTGACAGAGGGCAAAGTTCCGCTCACCGTTCTGGCAGGAGACCGCGCGGCGAGAAGCGCAGGACCAGCAGAAGGATGATCCCCATCGTCAGCAGCCGCATATGCGCCACCGAATCCAGAAGGTGCCCCTTGAGCCAACTGCCGTCCGCCATGCCGGCGGTGATGCCGTTCATCAGCAGGGCGCCCAACGGCTCCACCTGAACCCAAAGCCACCAGATCAGGAACCCGCCCAGGACGCTGCCCCAGTTGTTGCCCGACCCGCCCACGATCACCATCACCCAGATCAGGAAGGTATAGCGCAGGGGTTGATAGGTTCCGGGCGTCAGCTGCCCATCGAGCGTGGTCATCATCGCACCCGCCAGCCCCACGACCGCCGACCCCAGGACGAAGATCTGAAGGTGGCGCGCGGTGACGTCCTTGCCCATCGCCTCGGCCGCGACTTCGTTGTCGCGGATCGCGCGCATCATCCGGCCCCAGGGCGAGGCCAGCGCCGCCTGCGTCAGCCAGATCAGCAGCAGCAGAACGACGGCGAACAGACCGGCATAGGCCAGCTTGACGAAGATGGTGGAGGCGGTGACGGGATCGGCCCCGAACTCCGTCGCCAGTTCGACGAACCAGGGCGCAACCTGAAGGTCGATCTCATAGGGGACGGGGCGCGGCAGGCCGATGACGTTCTTGACGCCGCGGGCCATCCAATCTTCGTTCTTCATGACCGCGATCACGATCTCGGCAATGCCGAGCGTGGCGATGGCCAGATAGTCCGACCGCAGGCCCAAGGCCGTCTTGCCCACGATCCAGGCAACACCCGCCGCCAGCAGACCGCCGATCGGCCAGGCGACAAGAACCGGCAGGCCAAGGCCGCCAATGTTGCCCGCGCTGGCGGGGTCCACCGCCTCCACCGCTTCGACGCCGGGGTCCAGAACCGAACGGAAGACGATAAATCCGACCAGCAGGATCGCCAGCACGATCCAGCCGCCGAACCGGGGCACCCGAGTATAGGCCAGGATGGCCGCGACCACCGTCGCGGCCCCCAGCACCAGACCGATGGCGATGCGCAGGCCGCCCGCCGACGCGGCCTCGGCGTTGGGTGGCATCGACACCAGGACCGCGCCCAGGCCGCCCAAGGCGACGAACCCCATGACGCCGACGTTGAACAGACCGGCGTAGCCCCATTGCATATTCACCCCAAGCGCCATGATCGCGGAGATGAGGCCCATGTTGAAGATCGTCAGCGCCACGTTCCACGACTGGAAGAACCCGGTCCCGAGGAACAGGAGCGCGACGAGACCGAACAGCGCGATGGCGCGCGGTGTCTGGGAGGTCATACCGATTTCCCCTTGAAAAGACCCGTGGGCCGGAACAGCAGCACGATGATCAAGATTACGAAGCTGACCGCGAATTTGTAGTCGGTGGACAAAAGCTGCACCAAGCCATCGGGCTCAAGGCTTTCGGGCAGGGCATAGCCCAGCACCTTCTTGAGCGGATAGGTGATCGTCACTTCGGCAAACGCGATGACGAAGCCACCCGCGATGGCCCCCACCGGACTGCCCAGGCCGCCCACGATGGCGGCCGCGAAGATCGGCAGCAGAAGCTGGAAATAGGTGAAAGGCTTGAACGATTTGTCGAGACCGTAGAGCGTGCCGGCAATGGTCGCCAGCGCGGCCACCATCAGCCAAGTGTACATCACCACCCGTTCGGGGTTGATGCCCGACAGCAGCGCCAGATCTTCGTTGTCGGAATAGGCGCGCATCGACTTGCCCGTCCGCGTCTTGTTGAGAAACCAGAACAGGATCGCAACGACGATGATTGCCACGACGACCGTGATCGCCTGCGTCGTCTTGATCGCCAGACCTTCGTCCAGACCGCTCAACGTCTTGAAATCGCGCGCGGTGATGATGAACCGCTCTCCGTCCGAGAACAGTTGATCGTCGGGCCCGATGATGAAGCGAACCAGACCGTTCATCACGAACATCACGCCCAGCGACGCGATCACGAAGGTGACGGGCACGGCCTTTTTCGTGCGGTAGAACTTATAGACGAGCTTGTCTGTCCCCAGCACCAGCAGCGCGCAGGCCACAATACCGACCGGCAGCGCCAGAAGCGCGGTCGGCAACGGCCCGAAGCTGATCCCGAGGGCCTGGAACCCCCAGGTCGTCATGATGACGGCCATGGTCCCGAAGGCCATCGTGTCGCCATGGGCGAAGTTGGAAAAGCGCAGGATGCCGTAGATCAGCGTCACGCCAAGCGCGCCGAGCGCCAGCTGCGCGCCGTATGCGGTGGCGGGGACGAGGACGAAATTGGCGAAGGCCACGAGGGCGTTTAGGGGTTCCATCAGCTTGTCATCTCCTGGCACGTCCCGCGAATGACGATGCCATGTGCGAGGTCATTTCCGGCACCGTCGTCGATGATGACCGGGATCATCCGAAGGTATTGAAGGTTTTGAAAGATCGTGAACGTGGCAGGTCCGGCGAGCGATACACTCTCCTTTACGCCTACAGCGAGAATTGGATCCGACGGCATCTGCAATCGATACAGATGAGACTCGTCGTAGTGTTCGGGATCGATCGGGCTCACCACCGGTGTCTTTCGGTCTTTGTCTATCACGACGCCTTCTTCGACATGGGGAGTCTCTTCGCACCCAATTCCCGAATGGCACATGTCGCTGGCAACACAAATGTAGGTTCTATCCGCACCAAACGAGGGAAGACTCGACGCCAAGACGAACGAAACCAGGAGAATAGACCAAATGCCGCGCATCCTCAGCCCCCCAAGAAACTGCGTCGGACGTCGTCGTCCGCCAGCAGTTCCTTGCCCGTGCCGGTGTGCGCGTTGCGGCCCTGTACCAGCACATATCCCCTGTCCGCGATCTCCAGCGCCTGACGGGCGTTCTGTTCCACCATCAGGATGGGGATGCCCGTGCGCGACACTTCGATGATCCGGTCGAACAGCTCATCCATCACGATGGGCGAGACCCCGGCGGTCGGCTCGTCCAGCATCAGGACCTTGGGTTTCGTCATCAACGCGCGCCCCACGGCCACCTGCTGACGCTGCCCACCAGAAAGCTCTCCGGCGGCCTGCCGACGCTTGTCGCCCAAGATGGGAAACAGCTCGAAAATCTGCTCCATCGTCTCGACGATCTTGTCGTCGGTACGGATGAACGCGCCCATTTCCAGGTTTTCCTGCACCGTCATCGACCCGAAGATGTTCGACGTCTGCGGCACGAAGCCCATGCCCTTGACCACCCGGTCCTGTGGGGACAGCGCGGTGATGTCCTCCCCATCCAGCCGCACCGCGCCCTTGCGCAGGTTCAGCATGCCGAACACGGCCTTCATGCCCGTCGACTTGCCCGCGCCGTTCGGCCCGACGATCACGGCAATCTCGCCCGGATTCACGGCGATGGTACAATCGTGCAGGATATCCGGGCCCTGCCCGTAACCGCCGGTCATGCTGTCCCCGATTAGGAAGGCGTCCTGCGTGTGGCTACGCTCCCCGGTGGCGGTGCCGGGCGACATCGTCGACGGTGTGCCGCGTTTGGTGATCGACGCGTCCTTGTTGCCGCGGTCGTCCTGATACGCGTTCGTCATGCCCCGGTCTCCGCCAGCTGATCCTTGTTCTTCAGCCCGGTGCCCAGATAGGCCTCGATCACCTGTTCGTTGGCCTTGATCTGGGCCAGCGATCCTTCGGCCAGGACCTTGCCCTCGGCCATGCAGATGACGTGGTCGCTGATCTTGCCGATGAAATCCATGTCGTGCTCGATCACGACGAACGTGTAGTCGCGTTCCTTGTTGAGCCGGATGATCGCGTCGCCGATCGTATTCAGAAGCGTCCGGTTCACGCCAGCGCCCACCTCGTCCAGAAAGACGATCTTGGCGTCGACCATCATCGTGCGCCCCAGTTCCAGCAACTTCTTCTGCCCGCCGGAAATCTGACCCGCGCGTTGATCGCGCAGGTGGCTAACCGTGAGAAACTCCAACACCTCGTCGGCCTTGGCCCGCAGGGCGCGTTCCTCGTCGGCAATGCGCTTGCGGCCGAACCATGTGTTCCACAGCGTCTCGCCCGATTGCGCGCCGGGCACCATCATCAGGTTTTCCTGACAGGTCATCGAATGAAATTCATGGGCGATCTGAAAGGTCCGCAGCAGCCCGCGGTGGAACAATTCATGCGGCGGCAGGCCCGTGATATCATCGCTGGCCCCGCCATCGCCCAGCATCGTCACCCGCCCAGATGTGGGCGGCAGGACACCGGCGATCACGTTGAACAGGGTCGTCTTGCCGGCCCCGTTCGGGCCGATCAATCCGGTGATCGATTTCGGTTCGATCTTCATGGATGCGCCGTCTACGGCGCGAAAGCCGCCGAAATGGCGATGAAGGTCATGGACCTCGATCATGCGTTTTCCCCTGTCGTCGGTCCCGAATTTGTCCGGTGTCCCGTTTGCGAAAACGGCCCCGGAAAACCGGGGCCGTCTTTGTCCGTCTGGCCGCGCCTTAGCGGTAGCCTTCGACCACCAGCTCGCCCTCGGCAAAGCTGACTTCACGGTAGTTGCCGGCGCTTTCGCCCGGTCCGATCAATTCGACAGCCGATGCGCCGACGTAATCGATCTCGCCACCGTCGGCGAGGATCTGAAGCGCCTTGCCCAGCTCACCCGGCAGGATTTCCTCGCCCGGTGCGTTGGCGACGTCCATAACGGCGTCCTTGTACTCGGCAGGGTCGGACGAGCCGGCCTTGGCCATCGCAAGCATGATCAGGGCCGCGGCGTCATAGGCCTCGGCCGAGAAGGGCGAGGTGCCGTCATAGTCGGCGGCCGATGCCATTTCCTGATAGAGTTGCGCGCCGGGGCTGTCGGTGCCGGGGTTCTGACCCGTCGATCCGTCGATTCCGGAGCCGAAGTTATCGGTCAGGGCCGCGCTGATCATGCCGTCGGGGAAGTGGAACGTATCGAACGCGCCCGAGTCGATGGCGGAGCGCACGATGCCCGATCCACCCTGGTCGACATAACCCGCAACGACCAGGCGGTCACCACCGGCGGCGGCCAGCGCACCGACTTCGGCCGAATAGTCGGCCTTGCCGTCTTCGTGGGCGGCCGAAATGGTGACTTCGCCACCGGCTTCCTCGAAGGCGGTCTGGAACGCGTCGGCCAGACCCTTGCCATAGTCGTTGTTGGTGTAGGTCAGCGCGACGCTCTCGATGCCCTTGTCCATCAGGATTTCGGTCATGATGACGCCCTGGCGCGCATCCGACGGGGCGGTGCGGAAGAACAGGCCGTTGTCTTCGGCGGTCGACAGACCGGGCGACGTAGCCGAGGGCGAGATCATCACAACGCCGTTGGGCACCGCGACGTTCGACAGCATGGCCCCCGTCACGCCGGAGCAGTCGGCCCCGACGATGCCGGCAACGCCGTCACCGGTGATCAGGCGTTCGGTCGCCGACGTGGCCGCGGCCGCATCGATACAGGTGGAGTCGGCGCGCACGGGCTCGACGGTGACGCCGTCCAACAGCAGACCGCTCTCGGTCACTTCGGCCATCGCCATCTCGGCACCCGCGGCCATGGCCGGGGCAAGGCTTTCCAGCGGGCCGGTGAAGCCCAACACGACGCCCAGCTTGACGGGCGAGTGCGCGTCGGCGAACGCACCGGTGGCGGCAAGCGTTGCGGCAGACGCCAGCAGAAACTTTTTCATAATAATCTCCCATGTATCCGACTCTTTATGAGCCTTGATGCGGGAGATTATGCAACGTGCCGCCGGGATGAAAGCGTCCAATTCGGCAGGTGTTAAAATTTAAACGCGGCCAATCGGTGCCTTTACAGAGAAATACCCTGTCGCCCGGCCAGATCGGTAAAGAATTGCCATGCGACACGGCCCGACCGCGACCCGCGCGTGGCCTGCCATTCGATCGCCTGGGCGCGCAGGTCGTCGTCGGAAATGCTGACCCCGAAGGCATCGCAATATCCCCGGATGATCGCCAGATAGGCATCCTGATCCTGCGGATGAAAGCCCAGCCACAGGCCAAAGCGATCCGACAGGCTGACCTTTTCCTCCACCGCCTCGGCGGGGTTGATCGCATTGCCGCGTTCATTCTCGATCATGTCGCGCGGCATCAGGTGGCGCCGGTTCGACGTGGCATAGAAAAGGACGTTGTCGGGCCGCCCCTCGATCCCGCCGTCAAGAACGGCCTTGAGCGATTTATAGGCGGCGTCGTCATGCCCGAAGCTCAGGTCGTCACAATACAGGATAAACCGATGTGGCGCATCGCGCAGCACGGCCAACAATGTGCCGACGGTCTGAATATCCTCGCGCTGAAGTTCGACCAGCTTGAGGCCAGTCGCTTCAAGTTCGCCGTGCACGGCCTTGACCAAGCTCGATTTTCCCGTTCCGCGCGCACCCCAAAGCAGGGCATTGTTCGCCGAAAATCCATCGGCGAAACGCTGCGTGTTTTCCAGCAGCGTGTCGCGCGCGCGATCAATGCCCAGCAACAGGTTCAAGGGGATGCGGTTGGGGTGCGGGACGGGCACCAGCCGGTCAGGCGACGTGTCCCAGACATAGGCGCTCGCCGTCCAGTCGGGCGCGGCCAGCGGCGCGGGGGCCAGCCGCTCCAGCGCCTGCGCGATGCGCTCGGCCACCTGCAGCAGGGGCGCGTCGCTCAAGGCTTGTCCTCGTCCGTGGCCCTTGCCCCGTGGATTTCCTCGTCCCAAAGACCGTCGGCCTTCAACTGCTTTTCGCGGGCGCGTTCGACCCAGCGAACCAGCCAGATCGAAATTTCGTAAAGTCCGAACACGACCACGAAGAGGATGACCTGCGTGATCACGTCCGGCGGCGTCACCAGCGCGGCCAGAAGCAGGATGCCCACGACCGCGTATTTTCGCACGCCCGCCAGACCCGCCGCCGAGACCAGACCCGCCTTGCCCATCAGCGTCAGCAAAACCGGCAGCTGGAAGCAAAGGCCGAACGCCACGATCATCTTGAGCGTGATGTCGAGGGATTCGTTGACCTTGCCGGCGAATGTGATGCTGATCCCGCCGTCCACGGGGGCGACCGGTATCGTCGGCTCCACGATGACGACGCCGTCGGGCACCGTGTCGGGAATGGCACCGACGATGACCTGCTGCACGTCCGCAAAACCCAGGAAGAACTGCATCGCCAGCGGCACGACGACGAAATGTGCAAACGCCGCGCCCAATGTGAACAAAACCGGCGACGCGACAAGGAATGGCAGAAACGCGTTCTTCTCGTTCTTGTAGAGCCCCGGCGCGACGAAGCGCCAAAGCTGATGCGCGATGACCGGGAAAGAGATGATAAGCCCGCCCACGACCGACACACGGATCAGGGTAAAGAAATATTCCTGCGGCGCAGTATAGATCATCTGCGGATCAGGATCGCCGAGCGCGCGCATCGTCGCTTCGATCGGACGCAGCAGGAATTCCAGGATCTGCTCGCCGACGGTAAAACACAGGACCATGCCGATCAGGAACCCGGCCACGGCCCGGATCAGGCGTGTCCGCAATTCGGCCAGATGCTCGATCAGGGGGGCGCTGCTGTCGTCGACGTCGCTCATGCGCTCTCGTCCGTCTTGGCGGGCTTCGGGTCCGGTTCGGGCGCGCCGGGGTCGGGCAGAAGCTCCGGCTCTCCGGACAATTCCGCCGCTTCGGCGGCGCGGGCCGCATCTCCGGTCTTGGGCGCGGGCTTCGCGTCCGGCCCGTCGGGCGACCAGGCCGACAACTCCGACGTGGCTTCCTTGATCTTGTCCATGCCGTACTGCTTGGGGTCGGCCATCTTGCGCAGGTCGCCCGCGATGTCGTTCACGCCGCTGTCGTTGGCGGCATCGTTCATCGCGGTCTGGAACTCGCGCGCCATCTTGCGCGCCTTGCCGGTGAATTCACCCAGCGTGCGGAACATGCGCGGCAGGTCCTTGGGCCCCACCACGATCAGCGCGACGACGCCGACGACGAGCATTTCGCTCATTCCGATATCGAACATGGGCTACGCCCCCGATCGTGCGTTCAGACCTTGTCCTTCTTCGCTTCGGGGGACACGTCGCGCGCGGATGTGCCATCGGCCATGATTGGCTTGGGCTGCGCCTCGGCGGCGTCCTCGTCGTCCTTGGACCCGTCGGCGACGCCCTTTTTGAACGACGTGATGCCCTTGCCGACTTCGCCCATCAGGCTGGAAATCTTGCCGCGTCCGAACAGCACCAGAACGACGACGGCGATAAGCAGAAGGCCCGGAAGGCCGATGTTGTTGAGCATGAGTTCTCTCCCTCGGGGGGCCGGAGCCCGATATCCGTGTTGCGCATGTTATCTACGCATTGCGCCGCCCACATGAAAGCGGTGGCACATAAATTTGCGCTACCTGATCCGATCCGTCGCGCTCTAACGCAACAATGGGGCCGGATCGACGGCGTCGAAGCCGCGCCGCACTTCGAAATGCAGGAACGCAGGGTCCCCACCGCCGACGCTGGCCACACGCTGACCGGCGGTGATGGAATCACCCTTCTGGACGCGAATGTCCTTGATGTTCGCATAGACCGTCAACAATCCACCCTCGTGACGCAGCACCAGAATCGGCACCTGATCGGTGTCGCGGGTGATCGCGGCGACCGTTCCCGCAGCCGCGGCCTGCACGGCGGTACCCTCGGCGGCGCGGAAATCGATTCCCTCGTTGCGCCCCGAGAACGGGCGCAGCACCTCGCCCGACACGGGACGACGCAAGGCGGAGGTGGTTGCCGCAGGTTCGGGCGTGGCAGTCACGGGTTCGGCCGTAGGCGCGGGTGCACTGGCGTCGGTGCGGAACTGGTCAAGCTGCGGGCTTTGCGGCAAAGGCTCCGCTTCGATCGTTTCGGGCAACGCGGAACTGGCCGACGGCGGCACAGGTGTGACCGTTCCGCCCCCCGGAACCGGTGTGGCGACTTCCTGCGCGCCGTCTTCGCCGATCACCAGCGGGATCAGCAGATACTGACCTTCGCGGACCGCCAGATCGGTGCCAAGGCCGTTCCACTCGGCCAGCGACGACGGGCTGACGCCGTACAGGCGCGCAATGGAGAACGCCGTCTCGCCGCGCGCGACGCGGTGGCGCACAGGCTCCTGCCCGCCCTGGACAGTCACCTGCGGCGCGGTTCCGCCGGACGCGCGGTCGATCGCCGCCCCCGCGATGGAGGAGATGTCGGGCCGACCGTTTGTTCCTGTGGCCCCCGGCACCACCCGACTGGGCAGGGCCAGCACCGCATCGGCGTTCAGCCGCGTGTCGGGCGAGATGCCGTTGAACCGGGCCAGCTCGGCCGAGGAATAGCCGATGCGGTCGGCGACCGTCTGCACGGTATCGCCGCGCCGGGCGACGGCGACCTGATAGTTCGGATAGGTGATCAACCCGTTGCCGTCGGGCCGCGGACGATCCGCGGGGGCCAGACGCACGCCGTCGGACGTGTCGACGGTGCCCGCCTCGCCCCTAAGGTCGAAATCGAAATTTCCACTTTGAAATTCGGAACATCCCGCAAGGATGCCCATGCTCGTCATCAGACCGGCCCATGCGGTCTTGCCTGCTACGGACATCACTGTCCCCCTATCTGCCCCGCCTGCACCTTCGGCACAGGGTCCCGTGTTGCCGGATGGCACGCGCTTCAGTCGTGTTCCACCCCTTCCACCAGCGGTACGAAACGCACCGGCGAAAGTTCTTCGTAATCGTATCCGCCCGCGGTCCGCGTCACCTTGATCAAGGTCTGAACGTGATCCGACACGCCCACCGGCACAACCATACTACCCCCGATGCGCAATTGTGCCAACAGGGGACCGGGCGGGTCCTCGGCCGCGGCGGTGACCAGGATCCGGTCGAACGGGGCCTGTTCGGGCAAGCCATAGCTGCCGTCGCCGGTGATCTGCGTAATGTTGGTCAGGTTCAGCGTGACGTGATTGGCCTGCGCGACCCGTGTCAGGGCCCGGTGACGCTCCACCGTATAGACCCGGCGGGCCAGGTGCGACAGGATCGCGGCCTGGTATCCGGTGCCCGTCCCCACCTCCAACACCTTGTCGCGCGGCTGCACGTCCAGCGCCTGGGTCATCTGCCCCACCACGCTGGGCTGGCTGATCGTCTGGCCGACCGCGATGGGCAGAGGCACGTCGTCATAGGCGCGTGCGGCGAATGTCTCGCCCACGAAGATCGCGCGGTCCACCCGCTCCATCGCCGTCAACACGCGCAGATCTTTCACGCCCTTCGACCGAAGGGACAGCTGCAACCGCATCGTGTCTTCGGGCGTCGCCATCACTCAGCCATCGTAGGCATCAAGAACGTCGCGCAACCCCTTGATCGCGCTATGATCGGTCAAGTCACAACGCATGGGCGTCACCGACACCCAGCCTTCGACATTCGCCTTCACATCCGTGCCCGGTGCCGTCGGTTCCCCTTGGGCCGATCCCTGGATCCACAGGTATTTGCGCCCCGATGGCGCGGTCTGCGGATGCACGCCCATGCGACCGTCGCCGCGGTACCCCTGCGCCACGGCGGCCAGTCCCTTGACCTTGTCGGCCGGGCACGGCGGGAAGTTCACGTTATAAAACATCTTATAGGTGTCGCCGCCCCATTCTGCCCCCGCCAGAAGGCGACGCACGCAATCGGCCCCGGTGGCGGACGCCGCCTCGAACGGATTGTCCAGATTGACGTTTTGGGGGCCATAGAACTGCGACATGGCGATGCCGCGCACGCCCTGCAGCGCCGCTTCGATCGCGGCGCCGATGGTGCCGGAATACATCGTATTTTCGGCGGCGTTGTTGCCCCGGTTCACGCCCGACAGCACTAGATCCACGTCGCCCGGAACGATATCGCCCAGACCGGCCAGCACGCAATCGGCGGGCGACCCCTCGATCGCGAAGCGACGCTCTCCCATCTGGCTGATCATCGACGGCTTGACGTAGTTGATGCAGTGACCGACGCCCGACTGCTCGAACGCGGGGGCCACGATCCAGACTTCGCCGTCCGGCCCCGCCACGTCGCGCGCGATTTCTTCTAGCACGGCAAGTCCGGGGGCGGAGATGCCGTCGTCGTTGGTGATCAGAATTCGCATGCAGGGGCTCCTTTCGCCCCTGTTAAGTCGCGGGGGTCAGGGCGTCCAGCGCGGCGCGCGTTTTTCAAGAAAGGCCTGTATCCCCTCTGCCGTATCCGGATCGCCCAGATTTGCGACCATCGCGTCACGCGCCAGGGCATAGGCGTCGTCGATCGGCAACTCGGCCTGCGCGTGAAAGATGTCCTTGCCGACCCGCACCGCGCCCGGCAGCTTCCGGGCCAGGTGGCCGGCGTAATACGCAACGCAATCGTCCAACGCATCCGCTGGCACCGCGCGGTTGACCAGACCGGCGGTGACGGCCTCCTCCGCACTCATCATTAGGCCCATGGACAGCAGCTCGAACGCGCGCTTGCGGCCCACATTGCGGGTCAGCGCGACCATCGGCGTCGAACAGAACAATCCGATGTCCACGCCGTTGACACCGAATTTGGCATCCTCCGCCGCGATGGCCAGATCGCAGGTCGCGACCAGCTGGCACCCGGCGGCCGTGGCCAGCCCGTGGACGCGTGCGATGACCGGCTGCGGAAGGTTGCGGATATGCGCCATCACGGCGGCGCAGCGGTCGAACAGATCGGCGAAGGCCGCGGCCCCGCCATCGTCTGCCTGCCGCATCGCCTGCATCTGACGCAGGTGGTGGCCCGCGCAGAACGCCCGGCCCGCCGTGCGCAGGATGACGACACGTAAATCCGACGCGGCGATGTCGGACAGTTGACGGGCGAGCGCGGCAAGCATCTCATCCGACAACGCATTGAGCGTGCCGGGGTCGTTGAGCGTCAGCGTCGCGATCCCGTCGCGATCGTCGCGCAAAAGGATATCGGTCATGGGCATCTCCTCCGACGATGAGCCTGCGAAGACGGAAGGAAGATTGCAATGATCAAGATGGACGCCCCTGCGCTGGAGAAATTCCTCTCTGCGGAATTCCTGCAAGTGGCCGAGGATTTCACGCTGGAGCGTGTGGACGACGACGGGCTGACCGTTCGCCTGAACGTGGCCGACCGTCATCTGCGCCCGGGGGGCACCGTATCGGGACCGTCGATGTTCGCGCTGGCCGATGTCGCGGTCTATCTGGCCATCCTGTCGCGGATCGGGCCGGTCGCGCTGGCGGTGACGACGAATTGCTCCATCGATTTCATGCGCAAACCCGTCGCGAACGCCGACCTGATCTGCGATGTGCGCCTGCTGAAGCTTGGGCGGGTCCTGGCCGTGGGCGATTGCCTGCTGCGATCCGACGGTGATGACCGACCCGTGGCGCGCGCATCCCTGACCTATTCCATCCCCAAGGCCTGACAAAAAAGGAGCCGGGTGTGCGCTGCACGACCCGGCCCAGGGGGGAAGACGAATTCGGGGGGGATCAGGCCTGCCAGAAGGGCTTGGCCGTCTCGATCAGCACCTCGGCCGTGGTCAGGCCAATGTCTTGGTACAATTCAGGCTCCAACCGGCGCAGTGCGGCGCGGGTCCGGGCCCGGGTTTCCCAGTTGGCCAGCGTCGATCCGGCCGAGATCAGCGCCATGGCGACCGGCGAAGCGGCGGGAACAGCGTGGCTGTTCAGGGCGGGATGATCGAATGCGAGGGCGGTCATGGGATGTCCTTTCGGGGCGTCTTTCGGTTTTACTTGTGTCGATACAATTTCGCCGCTAGGGCGTATTCAGTAGATACAATTCCCCAGCCATCGAATCCAGCGATACATTGTTATGAGTACAATAACGGATCGGAATGTCATCGAGGTCGACTTCACGACCGACGATCGACCCAAGTACGTCGTCCTCGAAGGGGCGATCCGCGATGCGATTCGGCGCGGCGTCCTGCCCGCCGGGACCCGCCTGCCCGCGACGCGTGACCTGGCCTGGCGCGTGGGCGTCACGCCCGGCACTGTCGCGCGCGCCTATTCGCGACTGACCGACGACGGCACGCTGGACGCGGCGGTCGGGCGCGGAACCTTCGTGTCCGAAGTCCACGCGCCCGAGTCGATGTTCCGGGACCCGCCCCCGGTGATGGTCGATTCGACGCCGCATCTGACGGGTGGCGAAACCGACGTCGTGAACCTGATGTCCCCGCACCTGCCGTCGGTCGGTCAGGCCGCGTTGATCCGCAAACTGCTGGCCGACGTGGCCGAGGATCCACCGTCGGGCGTGATGCATTACCCCGTATCGGGCACCGAGCGACCGGTCCGCGTCGCGGCGGCACACTGGCTGGCGGACCCGATGCTGGGCCCGGTCGACGAAGCGGAGATCGTGGTGACGAACGGCGGGCAGAACGCCATCGCCCTGTCGCTTCAGACGATCCTGCGGGGCCGACGTCCGGTCGTCGCCTTGGAGGAATTGTCGTATCCCGGCTTCCGCCGCGCCGCCGAAATGTTGCGCGCCGATGTTGTCACAGTAGAAATGGACGCCCACGGAATAATCCCCGCATCGCTGGCTGCCATGGCGCAGCGGCACGACGTTCAGGTCCTGTGCACCTCGCCGGAGGTTCACAACCCGACATTGATCTTCACGCCCGAAGCCCGCCGCAGGGAAATCGTGGAAGTGGCGCGCACCCACGACATTCAGATCATCGACGACGACTGCTATCTCATGGGACGCGCCGCGGCCCCCGGATATCGCCGCTTGGCACCCGAACGGACGTGGACGGTGTCGTCCATCGCCAAGACGATCACCCCTGCCCTGCGGCTGGGGTTCGTCGTGCCACCACCGGCGCAGCACCTCGCCCTGCAACGCGCCGTGGAATACAATCAGTTCGGCATGGCCACCCCCATGAGCGATCTGGCCGCCAAGCTGCTGATCCATCCCGACCTGGCCGCGCTTCAGGCCGAAACCTCCGCCCTTGTGGCGCGCTATGTCTCGCGGGCGGTGGATATCCTGGCGGGGCACGATCTGGTGTGGCGCACGGACGTACCGTTCCTGTGGCTGACGCTGCCGGTGGGCTGGCGGGCCAGTGCGTTCTGTCGCAGTGCCGAAGCCGAGGGCGTCACACTGCGCACGGCCGATGAATACGCCGGCCGCGACGCCAACAGCCCCCATGCCGTGCGGCTGGCGATCAACGCCGGCGTGTCGCTGCGCAGCTTCGAGGCGGCGCTCGTCCGCCTGCGCGCCCTTCTGGACCGTCCGAACGAAGGCCTGGGGGTCTGATCGAGTGGGGTAAAATAAAACCCCAATATCAACCTACTGTTTTTGCTTTCTTTTGCCCGATCGGCCGACGTTGACGCGACGCAAGACGTCTATATAACCGCGCTATCCGGGGCATCCGCTCCGACCGTATTCACCGATCGAAACAAGGAGTGGGCCCCGTGAAGACTTTCACCATGACCCCCGACCAGATCGAGAAGAAGTGGATCCTGATCGATGCCGAAGGTATCGTTCTGGGCCGCCTCGCCTCGATCATCGCGATGCGCCTGCGCGGCAAGCACAAGCCGACCTTCACGCCGTCCATGGACATGGGCGACAATGTCATCGTGATCAACGCCGACAAGGTGCAGATCACGGGCAACAAGCGCGAGAAGCCGAACTACTGGCACACCGGCACCGTGGGCGGCATCAAGTCGCGCACCACCGGCGAGATCCTCGAGGGTAAGTTCCCCGAACGTGTGATGATCCAGGCGGTCAAGCGCATGCTGCCGGGCAACAGGTTGTCGCGTCAGTTGATGACCAACCTGCGCGTCTATGCGTCGGCCGAGCATCCGCACGAAGCACAGTCGCCCGAAGTCCTCGACGTCAAGTCGATGAACCCCAAGAACACCCGGAGCGCTTCCTGATGGCTGAGCAACTGAACTCCCTCGAAGATCTCAAGGGCGCCGTCGAAGGCACCCCCGCCGAGGTCACCAATGAGGCCGGCGAGACGGTCCTGCTGGACACCTCCGAGCCGCGCGAACCCGTTCGCGACGAGCTGGGCCGCTCCTATGCCACCGGCAAGCGCAAGGATGCGGTCGCCCGCGTCTGGATCCGCCCCGGCTCCGGCAAGGTCACGGTCAACGGCAAGGACATCAACACGTACTTCGCCCGTCCCGTGCTCCAGATGATCCTCAAGCAGCCGTTCGAGATCACCGACCGCGAAGGCCAGTTCGACGTCATGGCCACCGTCAAGGGCGGCGGCCTGTCGGGTCAGGCCGGTGCGGTCAAGCACGGCGTGTCCAAGGCCCTGCAGCTTTATGAGCCGGGCCTGCGCGGCGCGCTCAAGGCCGCCGGGTTCCTGACCCGCGACAGCCGCGTGGTGGAGCGCAAGAAGTACGGCAAGGCCAAGGCCCGCAAGAGCTTCCAGTTCTCCAAGCGCTGATTTCAGACGCTTTCGTCGAATTTTCAAAGGCCCGCCATGTGCGGGCCTTTTTCTTATGGTGATCCGGCGGCGTATTTCAAAACTCCGGAACTCTCATGGAAACCTATCGCACCGCCCGTATCGTCCACTCCGTCCTGATCTTCGTGGGATGGCTGACCACAGGCGTCAGCCTGCTGACCATGGCCATCATCTTTGCGAAATTCGGTGCCCTGGGATGGATTTCCGCTGGGATCCTTCTGGCGATCGCCATGTCAGGCGTGCTGACGGTCGTCGTCAGCCAGATGGGGGTCGCGCAGATCGCCACGGCGGAAAACACCGACCGCATGGTCCATCTGCTTCGCGCCGCGCTGGAGGCCCCTCGCCCGGACCGGCGCATCGTGGCGCCGCCGCTGACCCGGACCGACGATGAAACGATATCGCAGCTTCGTGCGCCGCGCCGGCACTGACCGGCGAACCGGGCGACGCCACGTCCCGCAGCCCTCCGCCCATCGCGCGCAGCCCGTCCGAACGATGCGGGACAAGCGTGGCGCATCGCTCTAGGTTGAGGGCGAGCTACTGCCGGGAGTCCCCATGTTCCGTTTCTTCTTCACCCGCATCCTGCTGTTCGTCATCGCGGTCTGCGGTTGGGGCCTTGTGGGGTTCGGTGGCTGGATCGCATGGCGCGGCATATATCTCTATGCTGGCGATCCGGTGTTGATGGGCACGGGGGGCGGGCTGGCGATCGGTGGCCTGCTGGTCGTGGCGCTGACATTGGCCGCGCGCATTCAGGTGGTCACCGCCGAAACGGCCCGTGCGATCCTCGCCCGATTGGAGGCGACGTCGCCCGCGAAACCCGCACCCCCCGCCGGACGGTCCGACCCGGCCCTGACACGCCGCTGAAACCCTTGCCAAGGTTCGGACCCTGCCGCAGTGTCGACCGCGGGACAGGCAGGGGGTTTCGGTGCAGCAGGAGACGAAACGCGGGCTGGGCCTGATCGCACCGCCGTTCTTCTATGCGGTGCTTTTGATGGCGGGGCCGCTGCTGGCGATCGTGGTGTTCAGTTTCTGGACGCAGGATTACCTGACCGTCGACCGCACCCCGACCATCGCCAACTATGTCGAGGCCTTTGGCGATCCGATCTATCGTGCGATCATGGGTCGGACGCTGTGGATATCGGGTCTGGTGACGCTTATCACCGTGCTGTTGGCCTTCCCGGTCGCCTATTTCGTCAGTTTCCACGTCGACCCCAGCCGCAAATCGCTGTGGCTGTTCCTCATCACCATCCCATTTTGGACCAGCTACCTGCTGCGCATCTTCTTGTGGAAGGTCATCCTGGGGTACAACGGCGTGCTGAATTCCATCCTGTCCTACATCAACGTCCCCCTGGAAGCCGTTGGAAACGCGACCGGAATACTCTGGATGCAGGAGGGATTGTCGGCACCGCTTTATTCCGCGTCCGCCGTGGTCCTAACCCTGTCCCACGCCTTCGCGCCCTTTGCGATCCTGCCGATCTTCGTGGCGTTGGAAAAGATCGACCGCAGCCTTCTGGAAGCCGCGCGGGACCTGGGCGAGACCGCCGTGACGGCTTTCATTCGCGTCACCCTGCCCTTGGCCGCGCCCGGCATCGTCGCTGCGCTGCTGATCGTATTCATTCCCACGGTCGGCGATTATGTCACCCCGGCGCAGGTCGGCGGCCCGGGCGGGCTGATGATCGCCAACATGATCCAGACGCAGTTCCTGGGCCTCAACAATGCGCCGATGGGGGCCACGCTGGCCGTGATCGCCATGCTGATCGTGACGGTCATCGCCTTGGCGACCGTCTGGCTGGCGCGACGGCTGAGCGGGGTGCGATAGATGCTGCGCGCCTATGTCGTCGCTTTCCTGATCTTCCTTTATGCGCCCATCGCGTTGTTACCGGTGTTCGCGTTCAATTCGGGCACGGTCATCGCGTTTCCGCTGGACGGTTTCACGCTTGACTGGTTCGCAGCCCTGCGCACAAATTCGGAGCTTCATTCCGCGCTCCTCAACTCCCTGACCGTGGCGGGCACGACGTCCGTCCTGTCGGTCCTTCTGGGTCTGATGGCCGCACGCGCCAACATCCGGTACACTTTTCCGGGCAAGGCGGCGGCCATGGGTTTGGTCATGATCCCGCTGGTCCTGCCCGAGATCATCGTGGCCACGTCGTTGCTGGTGGTGGTGGTACAGTTCTTCGGCTGGTCGCTGTCGCTGGTCACGGTCGTCGCGGCCCACGTCCTGATCTGCACGCCATTCGCCATCGCCATCCTGAACGCCAGCTTTCAGTCGCTGGATCCGGCGTTGGAGGAGGCGGCGATCGACCTGGGCGAGACCCGCTCCTCGACCTTCCGCCTCGTGACGCTGCCGCTCATCATGCCGGGCATCATCGCGGCGCTGCTGATCTGCTTCACGATCTCGCTGGACGAATTCATCATCGCCTTCTTCCTGACCGGCAGCGATACCACCCTGCCCGTCTACATCTGGTCGCTGCTCCGCTTCCCCAATCAATTGCCGGTTATCATGGCGCTGGGCACGATCCTGGTGATCGTCTCGATCCTGATCCTGACGCTGGCCGAATGGAACCGCCGCCGCGGCATCGCGCGGATGGGCGGCAAAGACAGCGGAGGGTTCCTGTGAACCTCATCGAATTGCGTGGCATCCAAAAGTACTACGGTGATTATCACGCGCTGCGCGGCATCGACCTCGACATCGCCGAGGGCGAATTCTTCTCGCTTCTGGGGCCGTCGGGCTGTGGCAAGACCACCCTTCTGCGCGTGGTCGCAGGGTTCGAAGATGTCTCGTCGGGCAGCGTCATGATCTCCAACAAGGACATGACAGGCGTTTCGCCCAACAAGCGGCCAACGAACATGGTGTTCCAGTCCTACGCCATCTTTCCGCACCTGAGCGTGGCGCAAAACGTGGCCTTCGGCCTGCGCAAGCGGTCGGACCTGAACGCGCAAGCCCGCATGACACTGGTCGAAGACGCCCTCGATATGGTCGGGCTCGATGGTTACGGCGCGCGCGCGGCCAATGCGCTGTCGGGTGGCCAGCGGCAGCGCGTGGCCCTGGCCCGCGCGCTGGTCCTGCGCCCCAAGGTCCTGCTGCTGGACGAGCCGCTGAGCGCGCTCGACAAGAAGATGCGCGAACAGATGCAGGTGGAGCTGATCCGCCTGCAACGGCAGGTCGGCATCACCTTCATCCTGGTGACACATGACCAGGAAGAGGCGCTGGTCATGTCCGACCGCATCGCCGTCATGTTCGACGGCGAAGTCGCACAAATCGCGGAGGCCGAGGATCTGTATCGCAAGCCGGTATCGCGCCGTGTGGCCGAATTCATCGGCACGATGAACTTCCTGCCCGCGACGGTCGCGGGTGAGAAGGTAGAGGTGGCGGGCCTGGGCCATATGGAATTGTCGGATACGCAGTCGATGGCGACCACCGACGGCGACACCATGGCGGGCTTTCGCCCCGAGACGGCGACGCTGCTGTTTCCCGGTCAGAAAACCGAAGGCCGTATCGCGTCCGGGACCGTGTCGGAGGTCGTGTATTACGGCGACATGACCTATTACGACGTAACGTTGGACGGGTGCGAACGCCCTGTCCGCATTTCCATGCGCAACGTTTTCGGTCGCCCCGTGCTCGACATCGGCGCGCCCGCGCGGCTGGCCTGGTCGCCGGGGGCGGTGACGCTGTTCGCCAGGGCTTGATCCGCGCCGCCGCGCCCGACACGATGACGCCCTACCAACCGGAGACCCCGATGCGCCTGATCCTTGCCCTTATCCTGCTTCTGTCGCCGCTGACCGCGGCGGCGCAGACCCTGTACGTCACCCGCACGGACGACGGATTCCTCAACATGCGGACCGGGCCGGGCACGCGGTTCGATGTAACGCAGCGGCTGTCGCCGGGTGACCGGGTCGACGTGCAGCAGACGGAAGGGGCTTGGTACTACGTCCGCCTGCCGTCGGGCGAGCGGGGCTGGGTTTCGGGCAATTTCCTGGAACGTGGAGAGCCTGCCGACGGCCTGCGCTATGTCGCGCGCAGCGACGATGGCTATCTGAACCTGCGCGCGGGTCCGGGGACAGATCACGCGATCCTGCGCCGCATGTATCCCGGCGACCGGCTTGACACGCTGGAACGTCGCGGCCGCTGGCTGCGGGTGCGGCATGTGTCGGGCGCGGAGGGTTGGGCCTATGACGCCTATGTCACGCGCTAGGACGTCACGCGCTAGAGGTCGATGATCTTGACCGTGTGTCCCTTGCAGGCCAGCGCGATCTGACCTTCGCACAGGCGAAGGGCGTCGGCGCCGAATACCTCCCGCCGCCAGCCCTTGGCCCAGCTGCCGTCCCGTTCCCCCGACGCAATGTCGTCGAGGTCGGAGGCCGTCGCGATCAGCTTGGAGGCCACGCCCGCATCCTCCGCCTTGGCCTTGAGCAGCACGCGCAACAGATCGGCCAGGGCCGCGTTGATCTGATCGCGGCTTTTCTGATTGGGCACCTTCGGCAGGTCATCGCGGTCGACGGCCTGACCGGCGCCCACGGCAGCGATGATCCCGTCGGCGATCGGACCCTTGCGCGCCTCGCGCAGCAGCAAGCGGGCCTTGTTCAGCTCCCCCAGGTCCTTCGGCTTCAGCGACGTCATCTCCAACAGCGCGTCGTCCTTGAAGACGCGCGTGCGCGGGATGTTCGCGGTTTGAGCGTAATCTTCGCGAAAGGCAGCCAGCTCGCGCGCGATGGCGACATAGCGCGGCGACGGGTTGCGCATCTTAAGACGTTTCCACGCATTTCGCGGCTGCACGCGGTAGGTGCCGAAGTCGCGCAGGACGTCCATCTCCTCCTCCACCCAAGGGGTGCGGTCGGTCTTTTCCAATTCGGCGGCCAGATATTCATAGATCACCCGCAGATGCGTCACATCGGCCAGCGCATAGGATTTCTGCGCGTCCGACAGGGGACGCCGCGACCAGTCGGTGAAGCGCGACGACTTGTCGATCTGCGCCTTGGCCACCTTGCGGGCCAATGTCTCGTATCCGACCTGTTCGCCAAAGCCGCAGACCATCGCCGCGACCTGCGTGTCGAAGAGCGGTGCGGGAATGACCTCCCCCTCGATGGCGAAGATCTCCAGATCCTGGCGCGCGGCGTGGAACACCTTCACGCAATCCGGCGCGCGGAACAGATCGTAAAGCGGCGCAAGGTCCAGGCCGTCGGCCAACGGATCGACGAGAACGGCATCCGTTTCACCGTCGCCGGGATACGCCAGCTGGATCAGGCAGAGTTTGGAATAATACGTCCGTTCGCGCAGGAACTCGGTATCGACGGTGACATAGGGGGCCTTGGCCGCGCGGATGCAGAAGGTCGCAAGGTCGTCCGTGGTGGTCAGCGTCGTAATTGTCGCGGCAGAGATAGCGGTCACCTGAGTAAGTTGTCGCGCGACGCTAGTCGATTCCCACAACGGGGGGAAGGTCCAGCCGCGTCCGATCCCCGGCGGCGAAGCGGCGCAGCACGGCAGGGTACAAACGATGCTCCTGCACCAGAACCCGCGCCGCCAGATCGTCGGCGGTATCGCCGGGCAGAACGGGCACGCGCGCCTGCCCCAGGATCGGCCCATCGTCCAATTCCGCCGTCACCTCATGCACCGAACATCCCGCCTGGGCGTCGCCGGCGTCGATCGCACGGGCATGGGTATGCAACCCGCGATATTTCGGCAGCAGTGAGGGATGGATGTTGATCATCCGCCCCGCCCAGGCCCCGGTGAACCCGGCCGTCAAGATGCGCATGAAACCGGCCAGCGCGATGATATCGGGGCTGGAGTGTTGCAGTCGGGCCTGGACCGCCGCCTCGAACGCGGGACGGTCGGGATAGGCGCGGTGGTCGATGGCGGCCGTTTCGATGCCAAGCGCGCGCGCCCGCACCAGCCCGCCCGCTTTGGGATCATTGGACAACACCAGACACGGCCGCGCGGGATGATCGCCGGTCATGCTTTGCGCCAGCGCCATCATGTTGGACCCGCCGCCCGAAAGCAGGATCGCGACGCGTTTCACCAGTTGGGCGCGCCGGAATACCGCACGCCGTCGCCAGGCGTCACCGTGCCCAAACGACGGACCGTCTCGCCCTCCGCCTCCAGCAGATCGGCCAGTTCCCCGGCGCGATCCGGCGCGCAGACCAGCACCATGCCGATACCGCAGTTGAATGTCTTGAGCATTTCGGCCTGCGCCACGCCGCCCGCGGCCGCCAGCCAGCCGAAGACGGGCGCCGGCGTCCAGGCCGACAGATCGATGTCGCAACCCAGCCCCCGGGGCAGGATGCGCGGCAGATTTTCGGTCAATCCGCCCCCAGTGATATGGGCCAGCGCATGAACACCGCCGGCGCGCACAGCGGCCAAGGTCGGCAGCACGTAAAGGCGCGTCGGCGTCAGAAGGGCGTCGCCAAGCGTGCCGTCTTCGAAAGGGGCGGGATCGGCCCACGTCAGGCCCGCGCGGTCCGCAACGCGGCGCACCAGCGAAAAGCCGTTGGAATGCACCCCATCAGACGCCAGTCCCAGCAGCACGTCGCCCTCGGCCACGTCGGCGGGCAGGTCGGCCCCCCGCTCCATCGCGCCGACGGCAAAGCCCGCCAGATCGAAATCACCGTCGTGGTACATGCCCGGCATCTCGGCGGTTTCCCCGCCGATCAGCGCGCACCCGGACGCGGCGCAGCCTGCGGCGATCCCCTCGATCACCTGCGCGGCCTCGGGCACGGCAAGCTTGCCAGTGGCGAAATAGTCGAGAAAGAACAGCGGCTCCGCCCCCTGGCACACCAGATCGTTGACGCACATCGCCACCAGGTCGATGCCCACGGTGTCCAGTTTACCGGTATCGATGGCGAGGCGCAGCTTGGTGCCCACCCCGTCCGTCGCGGCCACAAGGATCGGGTCGGAATACCCGGCGGCCTTCAGATCGAACAGCGCGCCGAACCCGCCCAGACCGGCCATCGTTCCGGGCCGCTGCGTCGCCTTGGCGGCGGGCTTGATCCGGTCTACCAGCGCGTTGCCCGCGTCGATGTCGACGCCCGCGCCGGAGTAGGTGAGACCCTGGTTTGCGTCTGCCATGCGATTCCCCGTCTGCTGTCCGGTGGTGTCCGTCGCGCGCGGCCTAGCAGGCCCCCCGCCCCGCTTCAACGCTGCTTGATGGCCCCTTTGGCCCCGACGCTGACGAACCAGCGGTTGGCCAGCAGCACGATCGCGGTCGTGACCAGCAACAGGATGGCCGCAAACGTGAATACGCCCTGCCCCGCCGGTCCAACGGCCGACAGGCCGAACAGCGTCAGGGGAAGTTGCACCGCCAGAAAGACGCCTGCCGCCATCGCGGCAAAGCGCCAGGCCGCACGGCTGTCGGGTAGCGCCCCGGCATCCTTGCCCCATGTCTGACCCACGACAAGTGCGGCGATCATGGGCGGAATGATCGTCGCGGCCCCCGAAGGCACCGGCACGCCGATCGTCCCCAACATGACCGCGTTGGCCACCATCAGCGCGGCGATGCCACCGACGAGGATCAGGGCATATTTCCCCAAGTAGGCGAAGGGCGTCGGACTTTCAGTCATGTCAGATCCTCTGATGGGGTGCGGTCTTGACGGCTGCGCCGCTTCTGATACGCCCTAGCCCACGGGGGCCTGTAGCTCAATTGGTTAGAGCAGAGCGCTCATAACGCTTTGGTTGCGGGTTCAAGTCCTGCCGGGCCTACCAGTCGCCTTCCGCCCCGGACGGCGAACTTCGACGCCGCCGGATGTGCGGCGACACCCCCTCCCACCTTCATCTCTCGATCCGGCGTTGCGGGACCACGATTTCCGCCTTCAGGCCCCCCATGTCCGACTGACCCAGGCGCAGCGCGCCGCCGTGGGCGCGCGCGACGTCGCGCACGATGCTCAGGCCCAGACCGACGTTTCCAGCCGTATTGGTGCGCGCGCTGTCCAGCCGCGCGAAGGGGCGCATCGCCTCCTCCCGGTCGTCAAGGGGGATGCCGGGGCCATTATCCTCCACCGCGATCACCAGCGTTGCCGCCCCCGCCTGCACCGAAACCCGAATCTGCGATCCATAGCGTTCGGCATTCTTGACCAGATTTGCGACCGCGCGTTTCAGGCCGTCGGGATGCACATCGGCCTGCATGGCCGGACCTTCGACCAGAAGGTCCCGATCGGGCGCGGCCATGTCGACCGCATCCTGCAGCAACGGGATCAGATCGGTGCGCCGCAATTCGTCGGTGGCGCTTTCGCGGGCGAAGTCGAGGAACGTGCCGATGATCCGCTCCATGGCCGACACGTCTTCGGCCAGCAGCGCGGCTTCGTCGGTGTCCATCATCGACAGTTCCAGCTTCATGCGCGTCAACGGCGTGCGCAGGTCGTGGCTGACACCCGACAGGATCAGGGTCCGCTGCTCGATATGCCGCTCGATCCGGGCGCGCATCTCAAGGAAGGCCGTGCCCGCCGCCCGAACCTCCGTCGCGCCCGAGGGGTGATACTCCGCAAGCTCCCCGCGGCCGAACGCCTGCGCGGCGCGCGCCAGTCGCCGGATCGGGCGGATCTGGCCGCGCATGAAAAGCGTGGACACCGCCGTCATGATCAGCGCGGTCACCACCATCAGGACCAAAAGCTGATGCGGGTTGGCCGCCGACACATCGGTCCGCGCGAATCGCAAACCCGTCCCGTCCTCGAACGCAAGTGACACCGCCTTGCGGTCGGCGACCGTGTCGACGGCGACCAGGCCGGGGAAACGCGACATGAGTTCCTCGCGCATGGCGCGGCCCGACAGGTCCCAGAACCGCATCCGCATCCGCGTGGGCGGCGGGATCGGGTCGATCTGCAACTCGGGGGCCAGTTCGGGGCGCGCGCGGACCAGCGCGATCTCCCGGCTCATGTTGGTCGTCATCTGGACCGTGACATCTTCGTAATGGCGTTGCAGGAACATGACGGCGACCGCCAATTGCAGCGTGACGATCGGCAAGATCAGGATCAGCGCCGCGCGGGCGTAGAAGCTGCGCGGCAGCCAGCGGCGGGACAGGGCGCGCCGGGTCAGATCATGGGAGACGGACATGCACCAAGGCTATCCCCCGAAGGGGGGCAAGGAAAGCGGGCTGATCCGGGTGCTGGCACCCAACCCGTCGCCGATGACGCATACGGGGACCAACGCCTTCGTCCTGGGCCATGACGACGTCGCCGTGATCGACCCCGGTCCGGCCCTTCCGGGTCACGTCGATGCCCTGCTGGACGCCATCGCGGGCCGGCCTGTCCGCGCGATCCTGATCACCCATTCCCACGTCGACCACTCGCCCGCCGCCCGGCCCCTGCAGGCCCGTCTGGGCGGTGTGCCGGTCCTGGCCTTCGGGCCGTCGGATGCGGGCCGGTCGGACACGATGACGCGTCTGACGCATCTGGGCGGCGGCGAGGGCGTGGACACGTCCTTTGCCCCCGATGCCACGCTGGGTCAGGGCGATACCGTAACGGGCGACGGCTGGACGCTGCAGGCCCACCATACCCCCGGCCATATGGCCAACCATCTGAGCTTCGAATGGCCGGAGGCGCGCGCCGTATTCACCGGCGACACGGTCATGGGCTGGGCCAGCACGATGATTTCGCCGCCCGACGGCGATCTGGGGCAATTCATGGCATCGCTGACGCGGCTGGCGGCGCTGAAGGCACGGGTGTTCCATTGCGGGCACGGCGATCCGATCACCGACCCCGCCGGTCGCTGCACGGATCTGGTGAACCATCGCCGGGGCCGGGGCGATGCGATCTTCGGTGCCTTGCCCACGGCCCCCACGATCCCGGATCTGGTGGCGCGGATCTATGCCGATGTGCCTGTGGCCCTGCACGGAGCGGCCGCGCGCAACGTGCTGGCGCATCTGATCCACCTGTCGGAACAGGGCCGCGTGCGGGCCCATCCCGACATCGGTCCGGACGCCCGCTGGGAACAATCGTGAAAAAAGCACCGCGCCCCCTTGCGCGCTGCGCGCCCCTTGGCTAATCCCGCCCTCGGTATTCCGGCGTAGCTCAGCGGTAGAGCAGTTGACTGTTAATCAATTGGTCGTAGGTTCGATCCCTACCGCCGGAGCCAATTTCCCCAAGCGGCCGATTTATGGTAGAGCATGGGGCACCCTGAGCGGGTATGGTGAAAAGGTATCACGGCAGCTTCCCAAGCTTTAGTTACGAGTTCGATTCTCGTTACCCGCTCCAACAATTTCAAATCTTTACAGCACGATGTTCACGTGGTTGCGCCCGCCGGTGGCTGCGCTACACCTGACGAATGTCGTTCCCCCTTCTGACCCCGCTGTCGACCGACCAGTTGCGCGCGCAAAATATCCCCGCACCTTTTGCCTTCGGGCAGGCAGACCGGGTGAGGTTCCACGAGCTTGACGTGCTCGACCACGTCAACAACGCCCGTTACCTCAGCTGGTTCGAGACATTCCGCATCGCCTATCTGCGCGACTACGGCATCAGCCGGTACGCGGACGCCGAAAATCGCCCCGTTCTGGTGCTGAAATCCGTCGCCATCGACTACAAGGCCCCCCTTCATCTGGAGGATACCTATATCGTGGCCGGACGCACGCGGGCCTATCGCAATACATCCTGGTCGATGGAATACGGCGTCTGGCGCGATGGGCAGCTGTGCGCGACGAGCGAGGCGGTCATTGTGCTGATGCAGAACGATTTCGTCACGCGTCGCAAACTGCCGGAAAGCTATATCCAGGCCTTCCGCGACCGCGACGAGGCGACCTTCGAAGGCTGATCTAGCCGCGCCATTCCAGAAGTTGTTCCAACAGGGCCCGCGTCGACGCGTCCTTGTCCGACGCATCCGCCCCATCGACCAGCGGGCCCAGCGACGTCGCCAACTCCTTGCCCAACTCCACCCCCCATTGGTCGAAGCTGTTGATATCCAGCATCACGCCTTCGACGAACACGCGGTGTTCATACAGCGCGATGATCCCGCCCAACACCTCGGGCGTCAGGCGAGGATAGATCAACGTGGTGGAGGGGCGATTGCCCTCGAACACGCGGTGCGCGGCTTGCCGTTCCAGCTCTTCCCCCTCGAACCGGTTGGCGATTGTGGCGCGGGCTTCGGCGTGGGACCGCCCCTTCAGCAACGCCTCTGACTGCGCCAGGCAATTGGCGATGAGAAGTTTGTGATGGTGATCCAGAAGCGGCTCCGACCCTTCGGCGGCGACCATGAATTCGCACGGCACCGGCGTCTTGCCCTGATGGATCAATTGGTAGAACGCGTGTTGCCCGTTCGTCCCAGGCTCCCCCCAGACGACGGGGCCGGCGGGGCCTTGCAACGGGTCGCCCGCCATCGTCACGCCCTTGCCGTTCGACTCCATCTCTAACTGTTGAAGATAGGCGGGCAACCGGGACAGGCGGTTGTCATAGGGCAGGACCGCGCGGGTCGGATAGCCACACACCTGATGGTGCCAAATGCCCGCCAGGGCCAGAAGCACCGGCAGGTTTTCGGCCAGGGGCGCGGTGCGGAAATGGTCGTCTATCTGCCGCGCGCCGGTCAGGAAGGCATCGAAATTGCGCGGCCCGATGGCCAGCATCAGCGACAGGCCGATCGGCCCCCAGACGGAGTAGCGTCCGCCGACCCAATCCTCGAACCCGAACACGCGGGACGGGTCGATGCCGAAATCGCTCGTCTTGTCCTGCGCGGTGGACAGGGCGGCAAATTGCGCCGTCGGGTCGGTCACGCTCTCGGCCATCCAATCGCGGGCGGTGCGCGCGTTGGTCAGCGTCTCGATCGTGGTGAAGGTCTTGGAGGCCACGATCACCAGCGTCGTGGCCGGGTCCAGCGTCTTGGCCGTATCGGCCCAGTCCGCCCCGTCGACGTTCGACACGAAATGGCAGCGCGGTCCGTCGTGGAACGGTGCCAGCGCCAGAACGGCCATCGCGGGCCCAAGGTCGGATCCGCCGATGCCGATGTTGACGACGTCGGTGATACGCCCACCCTGCCCCTGGAACGTGCCATCGCGCACGTCCGAGGCGAAGGCGCGCATCGCATCCAGCGTATCGCGCACGCCCGGCATCACGTCCGCGCCGTCGACGATTACGGGCTCGGTGCCCCGCAAAGCGGTGTGCAGAACGGCGCGGCCTTCGGTGGCGTTGATCTTCTCGCCCGCGAACATGGCATCGCGGCGGTCGGGCACATCGACAGCCAGCGCCAGCAGATCATTCAGCGCGTCGCCGGTGATCGACGTCTTGGACAGATCGAAGACGAAGGGCCCGGCGGCCGCCCGCAGCCGGGCCGTCCGGGTGTCGTCGGTCAGCAGATCGGCGATTCTGGCACCCTGTTTCGCGCGCAGCGCTTCGATTCCCGTCCAGAAGTCCATGATCTCTCTCCTCAGGGGGCCCAATGTACGGTGGCGTCCTTCAGGAAGGCCGCGATCGGTGCTTCCATCGGGTCAAGCCTACGGGCCTTTTCCAGCACCGCGCGCTTTTCTTCGCCCATGATCAGTACATGCGTCTCCATCGCACCGGCCAGCACACGTCGCGACAGGGTCACGCGCGGCTCTCCGGCCCCGTCGGCGCGCATCGGGACAAGGACCGGCGCGTTACTCGACATCGCCTGTTCCAGCCTGTCGGCACCTGGAAACAGGCTGGCGGTATGCATGTCGCCGCCCATGCCCAGCAGAAGGACGGAAATCGGCAGTTCCGGCCCAAACCCCTGTTCCAGCGCGGGAATGCCGTCTTCGGGCGTGTCGGCGTCGTTGACCATGGGAACCAGCACGGCCCGCTCCGCCTTGTCGGTCAGCAAAGTGGTCTTGAGCAGCGTCGTGTTCGACCGCGCATGGCCTTCGGGCACCCAGCGTTCGTCGTTCAGGAAAACATGGACGCGCTTCCAGTCCAGATCGACGCCGGACAGGATCGAGAACGTGTCGCCTGGCGACGATCCACCCGGCACACAGAAACTGGCGTGGTCATGGACCAGCAGACAATTCTTGAGCGCGCCGGCCAACTCATCGGCCAGCCCCATCGCCAGGGCCTCGCGGTCGGGATAGCTGCGAAAGTCCATCGTCAGTCCTCCAGATCGCGCCAGCGGCGGCCGTCGCGCAGCAATAGCGCCAGTGCCTCTTCGGGGCCGCTGGACCCTTGCGGATATTGCTTGGGCTTGTCGCCCTGCGCTTCCCAGGCATTGATGATCGGGTCGGTCCATGCCCAGGCCGCCTCCACCTCGTCTCCGCGCATGAACAGGGTCTGGTTGCCGCGAATCACGTCCATGATGAGGCGCTCATAGGCGTCGGGCATTTCCGCGTCGTCCGCGCCAAGGGCATCGGCGAAGGACATGTCGAGCGGCACATTCGTCAGGCGCATCCCGCCCGGCCCCGGTTCCTTGATGGTGACCGACAGGTCGATGCCTTCATCTGGCTGCAACCGGATGGTGAGGGCATTGGCGGTGCTGCCGTCATCGCGGTCGAAGATGGAATGCGGCGTTTCCTTGAACTGGACCACGATTTCCGACATCCGCTTGGTCAGCCGCTTGCCCGTGCGCAGATAGAAGGGCGTGTGCTTCCAGCGCCAGTTGGAAATCCCGATCTTCAGGGCGATGTAGGATTCGGTCTTGGAGTCGGCGTTCTCCGCATCCTCGATGTAGGACGGCTCCGGCCCGGATTTATACTGCCCCCGGACCACGTCCTTGAGCGGTACGGGGTCGAGCGCGCGGATCACCTTGAGCTTTTCGTCGCGCAAACGGTCGGGGTCGAAGGCGGCAGGCGGCTCCATCGCCGTCAGGCACAGCAATTGCATCAGGTGGTTCTGCACCATATCGCGCATCGCACCGGATTTGTCGTAGTAGCTTCCGCGTCCGCCGACGCCGACGGTCTCCGCCACGGTGATCTGCACGTGGTCGATGTAGCGTTCGTTCCACAGCGGCTCGAACAGGACGTTGGCGAAACGGACGGCCATCAGGTTCTGCACCGTTTCCTTGCCCAGGAAATGGTCGATGCGATAAATCTGATCCTCGCGGAAGCTGGCGGCCAGATCGGCGTTCAACTTCTTTGCGGTTTTCAGGTCGGTTCCGAACGGCTTTTCGACGACCAGACGGCTGTTGTCGCAGGCGATGCCGTGGCTGCGCAACTTGTCGGCCAGCGCGCCGAAGATCGACGGCGCGACCGAGAAATAGAACGCCTTGATGGCGTCCTCGCGGACCATCTGCTTGAGGTCCGACCAGCCGCCGTCGCCCTTGGCATCGATCGCGATGTAGGAGCATTGGGCCACGAAGGCGTCGATTGCCGCCTTGTCCGTCTTGGCCTTGGACACGAATTCGGCCAGCGCCTCGCGCACCAGGTCGCGAAATTCCTCGTTCGACAGCTCGGACCGGGCGGCGCCGATGACGCGCGCCGTGTCCGGCATCTGACCGGCCAGGAACCGGCGATAGAGCGAGGGGAGGATCTTGCGCCGGGCAAGGTCACCGGTGGCCCCGAACAGGACCAGGTCAAAGGGATCGACGGGTATCGTGCGGGAGACCATGTCTGCTGCTCCGGTTATCTGTGTTACCGCTAACGGGCTTTCGTTACCCGCCGGGTGTCCGTGTGTCTAGCGGTGTTGGGCAGGCTGTCCAAGCGGCCTTCCGGTCGGCTGACCTCTCCTCCGCCGACGCAGGCGGAAACGCCGGTTGTGCCGGGAAAACTGGTCGGCAATCCGCGCAGGACGCGGACGGCCAGAAATGCGAAGGCCTGCGCCTCCAGCATGTCGCCGTCCAGGCCCGCGGCCTCCACCGGCTCCACGACGGTCGGCAGGACCGAAAGCGCGTCCATAATCGCCGGGTTCAACCGCCCGCCCCCCGTGACCAGCAAGCGCGTGGGCATGGTCGGGCAATGGTCCAACCCCTGCGCCACGCTGGCCGCGATCACCGCGACCCAGGTGGCGGCCGCATGGCTGGGCGGCAGGGCGTCGATCGCGGCACCCGCCCGGCGAAACGCATCCCGGTCGAGCGATTTGGGCGGCATTCGGTGGAAATAGGCATGGCGCATGAATTGCACGACCAAATCCCCGTCCGCCGTCCCCTCGCGCGCCAATGCGCCGTCCCGGTCAAAAGGCTGCCCCAGCCAGTCCACACACAGATCGTTGATCGGTGCGTTCGCCGGGCCGGTGTCGAAGGCCAGCAGAGCACCCGTTTCGTCCATTTCCTTACTCGGATCGACCCACGTCAGGTTGCCGACCCCGCCCAGGTTCAGGAACGCCACCGGACCGGTCGCACCGATGAACCGGGCGCAGGCGTGGTGATAGGCGGGGGCCAGCGGTGCCCCCTCCCCGCCCAAATGCACATCGGCGGTCCGGAAATCCCACACCACGGGCGTCTGCAGCACTTCGGCCAACAGCGCGCCGTCCCCCGCCTGATGGGTGCGGCGATTGTCGGGGTCGTGGGCCAGTGTCTGACCGTGGAAGCCGACGACGGCGGCGTCGAATTTCGACAGAAGTCTCGCGTGCGCCATCTCGACCACTTCGGCCGCCGCGGCGACGTCCGGGTCGCCTTGCCATTGTCCCATGGCGCGGGCGATGACGGCGCGGTCCGCGTCGGAATACGGGTGATACGCGCTTTGACCAAAGCGGTGGATCACCTGTCCGTCAGTCCAAAGCTCCGCCGCGTCCACCCCATCCATGGAGGTGCCTGACATCGCTCCGAGCGCGTGGATCGGCTCCATTCGGGTTCCCCTTGCCCTGCCCGCGCGCTAAGGCGGGTCACCACATAGAAATGGACCGAAAGACCCATGACCTACCACCCCAAATCAGACTTCATGCGCGTGATGATGGAGCGCGGCTTCCTGGCCGATTGCACCGATTATCAAGCACTCGACGAGGCTTTGGTCGCGGGCGTGGTGCCGGGATATATCGGGTTCGACGCGACGGCCACATCGCTGCACGTCGGATCGCTGATCCAGATCATGATGCTGCGCTGGCTGCAGAAATCGGGTCACAAGCCGATCGTCCTGATGGGTGGCGGCACGACCAAGGTGGGCGACCCCAGCTTTCGCGCCGACGAACGCCCGTTGCTGACGCCCGCGCAGATCGACGACAACATCGCGGGCATCAAGGCGGCCTTTTCGCCTTATGTGTCGTTTGGCGACGGGCCGACGGATGCGATCATGGCCAACAACGCGGATTGGCTGGACGGTCTGAATTACCTCGACTTCCTGCGCGACGTGGGGCGCCATTTCAGCGTCAATCGGATGCTATCGTTCGAAAGCGTGAAATCCCGGCTGGATCGCGAACAATCGCTGTCCTTCCTGGAATTCAACTACATGATCCTGCAAGCCTATGACTTCATGGAGCTGCATCGCCGCCACGGCTGCTTGTTGCAAATGGGGGGGTCGGACCAGTGGGGAAACATCGTCAACGGTATCGACCTGACGCGGCGTATTCTGGACGATCAGGTGTTCGGCCTGACGTCGCCCCTGCTGACGACCAGCGACGGCAAGAAGATGGGCAAGTCGCAGCAGGGCGCGATTTGGCTGAACGCCGATCTGCTGTCGCCCTATGAGTTCTGGCAGTTCTGGCGCAACACCACCGATGCGGACGTCGGGCGGTTTCTGAAGCTCTATACCGAATTGCCGGTGGACGAATGCGACCGCCTGGGCGCGTTGGAAGGGCAGCAGATCAACGACGCCAAGATCACCCTGGCCAACGAAGTCACGACGTTGCTGCACGGCGCGGACGCGGCGGCGGCGGCCGAGGCCACGGCCCGCGAGGTGTTCGAACGGGGCGGCGCGGGCGATGACCTGCCCACCGTTCTTCTGGACCCGGTCGAGGCCGCGCAGGGTATTTCCATCGTTCAGCTGTTCGTCCGCGCCGGCCTGTCCAAGTCAGGCAAGGACGCCAAGCGCCTGATCGCCGAGGGCGGGGCGCGAATGAATGACGACGCCGTGGCGGACGCAGGCCTGGTGGTCGATGCGGGAACGCTTGCGGTGCCGGTCAAGCTGTCGGCGGGGCGCAAGCGTCATGCGCTGATCAAGCTTCGCGATTGACGGAACAAAGGTGGTCGCAAGGGGTTGGCCTTTGCAACCACCGATCACAACCGCGAGGAGGACCGCCATGAGCGCCCCCGACACAGACGTCGAAAAACAAGCCAAGAACCATTTCGGACCGATCATCGGGATCGGAGCCGGCGTGGTGTTCGCCGTGATCATCCTGGTGGCCTATATCTTCTTCATCGCAACGCCCGAGGACGATACGCCGGACAATACGCCGACGGGCCAGGCCATGGAAACGGATGGCAATGCCACCATCGAACAGAATGACGCCGAGACGGATCAGAACCCCGACACGAACTGATCCACGCAAAAACACCGCAGGCGGCCGCCCCTTGGGGCGGTCGTTTGCGTTTGTGGGTCAGGCCAAGTCGTAGGGGCGGGTCAGGTCGAGCGTTTTGCCCAGTCGCGCCCATGTCACCGCCTCGAACCGGTCGGGCCAATCTGCGCCGATGGCCATCGCCCGCCGCCGTGCACGCGGCAGATAAGCGGCGGCATAGGCCAGATGCGCGGCGATCATCGCCTCGTGATCGGCGATTGCGGGCGGCAGTCCGGTCAGTTCGGCCCGCTGCTCCGGTGTCAGCAGCCGGTTCAGCGACAGCACGCCACCCCGGTCGGGCACCCCCGTCTCCTCGATCATGAGATCGACAAGCAGGTTGCGCAGGTGGAAGACGCCCAGCACGCCGTTGATGTATTCCCCGCGCCCCGCTGCCAGCGGCAGAAGACCCAAGATGCGAATGAACTCCTCCACCTGACGGCGAAACCCCGTCGGGTTCGCGGCCGCCGGCGGAAGCCTCTCGGGCAATGTGTCGTAGAGCCCGTCATGGTCGAACAACGGTTTCAGCCGCGCGCGGGACTGGCCCCGCATTTGATCGGGCTTCAGCATGACGACATCGGTCCGCGTCCAGTCGGCGGTGATCGCGTTGATCAGGACGGGCACGTTCGTGCGGTCCCACCACAGGACGATCTCTCCGGTCCGCGCGACCGCCTTGCGCCAAAGGTCGGCGGTTGCATCGCTCGCCCCCTCTTCCGCGACCAGCAGGAAGTCGATGTCGCTGAAGGCGTCCTGCGTGCCCATGCCGTAGCTGCCACTCAGGAACAGGGCGCGCAGGCCCAGCACGTCGCGGGTGGCAGCGACGATCGTGGCGATGGTCTTGTCATGGGTCATGGCGTCCACTCCGGTATCCGAAACCTATGCCGACATCCCGGAACGCGAAAGGGCCGCCCCCTAGGACGGCCCCATCTACCAAAACTATCGGTTCGATCAGTCGATGACGCGCACGTCCGACATCACGTCCGGGTCCCCGACAACGGCGCCGTTGCTTCCTGCGCCGCGCTTGATGGCGTCGACGACATCCTGTCCGCCGGTCACGCGTCCGACGACGGTGTATTGCCCGTCCAGATGCGGGGCCGGGGCGAACATGATGAAGAACTGGCTGTTGGCCGAATTCGGGTCGGACGACCGGGCCATGCCGACCACGCCTTCCTCGAACGACACGTCCGAGAATTCGGCCGGAAGGTCGGGCCGATCGCTGGACCCGGTGCCCGCCAGCGACATGTCCCCGCCGGGGCGTCCATGCTGCACGTCGCCGGTCTGCGCCATGAAGCCGTCGATGACGCGGTGGAACACCACGCCGTCGTAGGCCCCAGATTCGGCCAGCGCGGTGATCTGCGCGACATGCGCCGGGGCCACGTCTTCCAGAAGGTCGATCGTGATCGTGCCGTCAGCTTCGCCGGACACGTCGATTTCAAGACCCGTGGCACCGGCGGCGACGGTCGTCATCAAAAGGGCGGCAAGGGCATTACGCATCAGCGGCCACCTTGACGGAAATCATCTTGTCGGGGTTTGCGGGCGGCTCTCCTCGGGCGATCTTGTCGACGTGGTCCATACCCTCGATTACGCGGCCATAGACGGTGTATTGCCGGTTCAAAAAATGGTTGTCGCCGAAGTTGATGAAGAACTGGCTGTTGGCCGAATCCGGGTTGGCCGACCGGGCCGCGCCCAGCGTTCCGCGGTCGTGGGGCACGCCGGAAAACTCCGCCTTGAGGTCGGGCTTGTCGCTGCCGCCTGTGCCGGCGCGGGACGTGTTGCCACCCTCCTTGCCGTGCTCCACGTCGCCGGTCTGCGCCATGAAGCCGTCGATGACGCGGTGAAAGACCACGCCGTCATAGGCCCCTGCGCGGGCCAGTTCCTTCATCCGCTCGCAATGGCCGGGGGCCACGTCGGGCAGCAATTCGATGTGGACGGGGCCGTCCTTCAACTCGACGATGATGGTGTTCTCGGGGTCTTTGATATCGGCCATGGGGCGTCCTCGTGTTTCGTATCGGAGTCAGAGCTAGGGCATCGGGGGACGAAGGGAAACCGCAATGCGTCCCGTCGCGCCCGGTGGGCCTAGACCGGCTTGCCTGCGGTGTCGTGCAGTTGTTGGATCGTGCCGGCGTCAAGGCGCAGGGCACGGGCGAAATCGGACAGAAACTGTTTTTCCGCCGGATGATCGGGGTCGATTGCGGTCAGCGCGGCGGCATAGACCTGCGCCTCGGATCCGATGGGCACATCGCGGGCCAGACCGTTGGGATCCAGCGGCTCGTTCAGCGCGTCCTCGATGGCGCGCCGGTCCTGCGCGGATTCCGCGTCGCCCATGATGTCGTGCAGGGCGGCGCGCTCCTCGTCGTCGATTTCGCCGTCGGCGCGTACCGCCTGACCGATGGCGCGGATCATCGCGGCGGCCGTCGCCTCGTCCGCAGGGCCGGCTTCGGCCTGCGCCATCTGTTCGTGTTGATCACGGCCCGCCATCGCGGTGCCGCCGGCCATTGCCGCCAGCCCGCCCAGAAGGCCACCCATTCCACCCATGGACGAACTGCCCGAGGTGCCGGACCCCGACAGGCCGCCCAGCATCGAGCCCAGACCGCCAGAGCCGCCCTGCGCGGTGGAGCCGGACACCAACCCGCCGAGCATTCCGGCCAGGCCGCCGCCCTTCGCCGAAGTGCCGCCCGACGACATTTTCTGCTTGAGGCCGGCCATGCCGCCCTGCCCTTTGAAAGCCTGGTAGCCCTTGGCCGCCGCGAAGGCCAAAGCCATCTTCATCGCCATACGCTTGAGTGACATGGTCATCCTCCGGGTGTGTTCGGAAGACAAGATAGGGGCCGTGGCGCGGGTTCCAAGCATACACACCCTGCGGCCCGCGAAAGTTCGCCCGTGGGCTAGAGCGTCGCGGAACGATCGGTTCCATCGCGTCGGCCGTCCGTATCGGCAAGAACGCGGACGCCATCCTCGTTGATGCTGGTGTCGATCGGGTTCTCCAGATCGACGGTGATGAGCGTCCCGGCGTCGGTCGTCACGACGTTTAGGTCCGCACCGAGTTGCGCGACGAGGCCCTGGACGATCTGCGCGCCAAGGTTGCCCGACTTGGGCCAGTCGCTGTCGCCCATGCCCATGCCGTCGTCGGCAATGATAAGACGGACGCGGTCACCGCCATGTTGCTTGAGGCTGACGGTTACAAGGCCTTCGGCGCGGTTGCCGAACGCATGTTGAAAGGTGTTCGACAACACCTCGGAGATCAGCAGACCCATGCGTCCGGCCTGATCGGAGCGCATGTAGACTGGGTCGGTGTCGATGGTCATCCGCACATCGCTGCGCCCATCGAGTGCGCCGACGGTCGCGGCGACCCGGCTGGCATAGCTGCCGGCCGAGACGACGTCGTAGTCGCGGTCGAAGCCCCCGCGCGGCGCATGTGTGAACTCTTCGTACAGAAGCGCCAGCGCCTCGACCCGGCGGGCGAGCGTGGACTTCTCGGGAAGCTCTCCCTTGCCCCGCGCTTCCAGCCGGATAAGCGAGGAGATCATCTGAAGGTGGTTTTTGACGCGGTGCTGCATTTCGCTGAGCTGCGCGTCGAAGTCGCGGGCGACGGACAGAACTTCCGGTTTGGCATCCGTCAGCGCGCTCTGAATTCCGACGAAGGCATAGATTTCGCCGTTATCGTTGAAGACCGGCGAGATCATCAGCCGGTTGCGAAACTTCGTTCCGTCGGCATGAACATTTTCGAGCGTCACGGTCGTCGCTTCGCGTGCTTCGATGGCGCGGGACATCTGGGCGACAGCGGCCGGATCGGTTCCCTCGCCCTGCATGAACCGGCAGTTGCGACCAACCGCGAAGCTGCTGGAATACCCCGAAAGCTCCTCGAACGCGCGGTTGACGTAGACAATCGGATTGTCCGGTCGGGTTGGGTCAGTCAACACCATCGACAAAGGCAAGTCGGCCAAAATGTCTTGACCCGCGCGCAGATATACTCCGGCATCGTGCTTCTGAATGGTCATGTTCGGTCGTCCCCGCAAGTCGGGTGAAATGACCATATTTGGCGCACCCACGACAAGTGGGTGCGACATTACGTATCGGAAGCACCCTCAGCCCGACGGCAGAAGGTTGGGAACTATGGTGACGATGGACGGGAACATCCACAGGATGGCCAGACCGATCACCTGGATCAGCACAAAGGGGATCACGCCCCGGTAAATGTGTCCGGTCGTGACCTGCTTGGGCGCGACGCCGCGCAGATAGAATAGCGCAAATCCGAAGGGCGGCGTCAGGAACGACGTCTGCAGGTTCACTGCGATCATGATCGTCACCCACTTGGGATCGAAGGTACCGCCATAGATGACGGGGCCGACAATGGGGATGACGATGTAGATGATCTCCAGGAAATCCAGGACGAAGCCCAGGATGAATAGGACCAGCATCACGATCAGGAAGACCTTCAACTCGCTGTCGAAGCTTTGCAGGAACTGCTGGATGTAATGCTCCCCCCCGAAGGAGATGAGCACCAGGTTCAGCAGCTGCGACCCAATCAGAATGGTGAAGACCATGGACGTGACCTTGGCCGTTTCACGCACGACAGGGGCCAGAACACCCGCGCGCAGCAGAACCCAGGATGCGAACAACAGACCCAGAAACGCACCGTGAAACGCGGCCTGCGCGATAATCAGGGCGATCCAATCGGCGACGGTGGTCGTCGCCAGCCCCGTGCGCAGATCGAAGTTCACCCCGAAGAGGAGCATTACCACGATGGCGAGCGAGGCCAGCAGGATCGGCGCGCCCGAGCGTCCCTCCTCCTGCAGTTTGCGATAGGCGGCCAGCATGATCGCGCCACCAGCCCCCAGGGCCGCGGCAGGCGTCGGGTTGGTGATACCGCCCAGGATGGACCCCAGGACGGCAACGATCAGGACCAGCGGCGGAAACACCACGCGGATCAGGTCGTTCTGTGCCAGCCGCTTGAACGCGGGCCAGATGCCGACCAGCGTGATCGCCAGCGGCACGGCCATCAGCACGAAAGTCGTGCCCGACGACGTCGTGGGACCGATTAGCAGGATGTCGATGACGAAGGCCAATGCGACACCGGCCGCGCCGATCAGCAACGGGCGTTCGTCGGCCAGCGGGTTGATGCCGCGCGCCGCCGCCAGCACCATTCCCATACCGATGAACAGGACGCTGATGCCCGTGCCGATGGGGGCCGCTGTCGCGATCGCCAGGTTGCGCGACTCGATCAACTCCTCGGCCGTCAGTTCGCGGGCCAGAAGGTTGCCGCCCGAAGCGTCGATGGCCGCCTGCTGCGCGACGGCGATTTCCCACATATTCTGTCCGTGCAATTCGATCATCGCGGCCTGACAGGCCTCGGACACGTTGGTGCGCAGGATAGAGGTCTCGCCCGCCTCGGAATAGGCGCTGACCGCGACGCCCTGTCCGCCGATTACGCCGAACTGACCCAGAACGATGGCACCGACGATCAGGGCGACGGGCACGGCCAGAAACCAGATCAGCGCGTCGCGCTTGGTGGTGGTCGATACGGTGGCATCGTCGAATTGCACCGCCGGGGCCTTGGCCGGGTTCAGAAGGGCGAAGCCGAAGGCATAGGCACCATAAAGGAAAGCAAGGAAGATGCCCGGAAGAAGGGCCGCCTGGAACAATGTGCCGACCGACACGACGGCGGGCTGTCCCAGATACGTCAACGCGTCAGAACACCCGACGGCGGCGGCACGTTGTTCCTGCGCGGTCGAATAGATGTCGCCCGCCAGCGTGCCCAGAAGGACGATCACGATGGACGGCGGAATGATCTGCCCCAAGGTTCCGCTTGCGGCGATGACGCCGGTCGCCAGTTCGGGCGAATAGCCGTTGCGCAGCATCGTGGGCAGGGCCAGCAGGCCCATGGTCACCACAGTCGCCCCCACGATCCCCGTCGAGGCGGCAAGGAACGCGCCCACGATCACGATGCTGACGGCAAGACCGCCCGGCAGCGGGCCGAAGACCTTGGCCATCGTCGTCAACAGGTCGTTGGCGATCTTGGAGCGTTCCAGCGTAATGCCCATCATCACGAACATGAGGACGGCGAGCAGCGTCTCGATCGAGGCACCGGCGATCACCCGTTCGTTCATCCGGTTGACGATGAAGCCGATGTTGCGGTCCAGCGCGGTTTCCCAGCCTTGCGGGAACAGCGGCTCCTCGATCCGTGGAAGTTCGGGGAAGCGGAAGGTCGATATGCTTTCGCGCGCGATGCCTTCCGCAATCAGGGCCGCGTATTCCACCGATCCGGTGTCGATGGCCTGGTGGATCAGGATGCCCCCACTGTCGAGCGCGGCGATGATCGCAAAGCTGATCGTACCGGCCCCCGCGATGGCGAAGGCGACCGGGAAGCCGGACATGATCCCGCCGAAGAGGCAGAGGAAGACGATGATCAGGCCGATTTCGACCCCGTCCAATCCGAATAGCATTGCTTCGTCCCCCTGCGCCCTCGACGGGCCCTTGTGTTCGTTCAGCCCCGCCTCCTTGCGTGCGGTGCGGCTGTCATCTCGTCAGTCCGGGCAGACCCGGTGTTCCTGCATCGGCTCCGCCCCGGTGAAGACACGCACGACCTCCCGGCCGTCGGCATAGGTCCCGCAGTCGGACGGATCGGCCGCATAAAGGGCCAGGCCCTCCGCTCGGGCCAGTCCGGTCGTCAACAGTAGGCAGAGCAACGCGCGCATCAGTGGATCTCGGCCACGCGCTGCGCATCTTCGTCGCCCAGGATGTCGCGGTCGAGATAGCGGTTCGCGCTCAACTCCCCTTCCCGCGCTTCCAGCCAACTGCGCCAGAAGAACACGCAGGCCTGCGCGAAGGCCGTGGCCACGAACAGCAGGATCAGGATCTTGAACAGGAAATATGCGTCGAACCCATTGGGACTGAACCCGATGGTCTCCACGTTCCAGCGCATGGCGCGGGATTTCAGCAAAAGACGGTCCAGCGTGTCGGAGGCGGAGGTCGCAGGCGTGATCAGGCTGCGCCACAGGAAGAACCAGCTGTAGAGCCAGATCAGGATCAGCGCGGGCATCATGAAGATGATCGACCCGACCATATCGATGATCCGCTTGGTGCGGTGCCGGACGGCGGAATAGACCAGATCGACACGCACGTGCCCGCCCTGGATGAACGTCCACGCGACGCACAGACAGACGATGATCGCATTCCAGAGCTTCAGTTCTTCGGAATACCAGCTCAGATCGCGGGTGAAGACGCTGCCGAACGGTCCGACGCTGATTTCCGAGACCCGGAAGATGCGTTGCAGGAACACGATCAGGATCTGCTGCATCACCATGAAGAACCCGGCCCATGCCGCGATCCGGCCGGTCCAGTTCAGCACGAATTCCGATCCGCGCACGAGGCCCCAGCCGAACCGGTTCGACAGGCCAACGGCGACCGTCAGCCCCATGAGCACGGTGAAGATGACGAAGAACAACTCCTCGCTCGCCCCGTAATAGACGAAGCGCATGACCGCATCGGCGTTGGACCAATCGAGCCACATGCCGGGATGCGTGACAGCGTAGATGACGTTGTAGATCGCTTCGAGGACGTTGCCGATCAGATAACCGATCGCGCCCAGAATGGTGGACAAGACGCCTGCGGCTTCCGCCTCGGTGCCTTCGGGCACGGGCGCATTGCCTTGAAGCCGTTCCAGAAACGCCTGCAAACCGTTTTCATACGGCCAGAGCGGTGCGGTTTCGTCTTCCATGAAGTCCCCCCGGTGTCGCGGCCCGTCGCGGGGCTGCGGGGTGACCCGACCGGCGCCGTGCCGGTCGGATCGGGATCAAAGATATCGGAGGCGCGGCATCCCAAGCTGGAACCGCCGACCCTCCGTCGGGATCGTCGGCGGGCGGTCCAAGCCGGGACCGCCCGCCAGACGGATCACCCCATCACGCGGTCGCGCTGGGCGCGGTACGCCCCTTCGGAGCGGTTGATCCAGTTCGACGACGCACGCATGCTTTCCATGGCCGAGTTGTGGATCTTGGCAAACAGCTCGTCGCCCATATTCTCCTCTGTGACGGCCATGGAGGCCGTGCCCATCGCATCCCAGATGCCGTCGGAGAATTCGGCCAGCTGGACGCCGCCCGACTGCAGACGCTGCAGCGCGGAGCCGTTGTTGGCCATGAACTGCGCCAGGTTCCACTGGTGACACTCGGCCGAGGCGATCTCGATCATCTTCTGGTGGGCCGGCGAAAGCTCCTCGAAGACGTCGCGGTTGGTGGCGACCGACAGACCGGCACCCGGCTCGTGGAAACCGGCGGTGTAGTAGGTCTTGGTGATTTCCTGGAAACCGGCCTTTTCGTCGGCCCAGGGACCGATCCACTCGGTTCCGTCGATCGCACCGGACGCCAGCGCCTGGTACACTTCCGAGCCGGGCAGGTTCTGCACCGAGGCACCCATCTTGCCAAGCGCCTGACCGCCGAGGCCGGGCATACGGAACTTGAGGCCCTGGAAGTCTTCCGGGGTGTTCACGGCGTTGCGGAACCAGCCACCGGCCTGCGCGCCGGTGTTGCCGCCCAGGAAGGATTTCAGACCGAAGATCGAGCCCAACTCGTCGTGCAGCTCCATGCCGCCGGCGTGGTAGTACCAGTTGGCCAGCTCCTGCGCCGTCATGCCGAAGGGCACGGCGGTGAAGTAGGCATAGGCCGGATGCTGACCCACGAAGTAATAGTCGGCCCCGTGGTACATGTCGGCCTGACCCGAGGTGACGGCGTCGAAGACTTCGAACGCGCCGACCAACTCGCCTGCGGCCTTCAAATCGACGGTCAGCTGGCCATCGGACATGGCGGTGATGCTGTCGGCGACGCGCTGGGCGCTGTCGTGCACACCGGCCAGGCCGCGACCCCAGGTCGTGACCATGGTCAGCGTGCGGTTGCCCTGCGCATAGGCGGGCGCGGCCAGTGTGGCTGCGCCGACGGTGGCGGCGCCCCCGATTGTTGAATTCTTCAGGAATGAACGACGGTCCATTGATACCCTCCCTTTTTATCTGGTGTCGCCCACCCTCCCGGCGCGGCGACGGCCCCCTTGGCGGAGCGTGTCGCGACGATAGGGATTGGAAGGGCGGAGTCAAATACCGGAAAACGCGTAGAAGACGCGGCGCGGCACGCAGTCGAAACGAATTTTAACGTTAGCAGTCGATTCATCCTCCGGTGGCAAACGGTCCCCATTCCTCGGTGAGGATCGCCATGGCGACGATCAACGGCGGAAACACCACCGATTCCCTGTCGGGGTCGCGCGGGCGACGACTCAATTCACGGTAATGACGGCGACGAAAGCATAAAGGGCGGAGGTGGATCGGACAGTATCGACGGCGGCAAGGGCAACGACGCGATCCACGGGGGCGCGGTCGCCTCCTGTGTCAGTCTCCTACTCGGTCGCCATTCGGTCGTTTTCGCCAACGGATGTCCGGCCGAAACACTGCCGGTCACAGATTACACCCGCGCACGAATGGCCCGCGCGTTACGGCCCGTCCCGCCTGCGATGCGTCCCGCTTTTTCCATCCTGCGCCACGATCCGGCCTGCACAGGACGCATGCAACGGGCCTAGCGGGGGCAAAAGCGCGCGACCCCTCTGGCCCCCGGCGCGCGGCTGCGCTCTATCTTGGGAATGCGTCTGCCCCGCCCCTCCTACGGTCAATCCCTGTTTCTGCTAGCCACCCTGCCCCTGATCCTGGCGGTCGGGGCCATTGCCGTGCTGATCGCAGTGCAGTCCGACCGGGCCGCCACGCGGGAGATCGCGGCGCTGGAGCAGACGATGATCGAAGCCAAGCGGCGCGAATTGCAGAACTACCTGCAACTGGCCCGCACCTCCTTCATCACCATCTACGGCAACGCGGCCCCCGACGATGCGGTGGCCAAGCTGCGGGTCACGCAGATCCTGTCGGCGATGGTCTATGGCACCGACGGGTTCTTTTTCGTCTATGACTACGACGGCAACAACCTGGTGGCCCCCCGCCAGACCTGGCTGATCGGGCGCAACTGGTTGGACCTGTCGGATGCCGGCGGCACCCCGATCACCCGCACGCTGATCGACGTGGCGCGTCAGGGCTCGGGGTATCACAGCTATGACTGGCGCAAGCCGTCGACCGGGGAACCGGCGCAGGTGCTGACCTATGTGATCGGCCTTCAGGACTGGCAGTGGGCCATCGGCACGGGCGTCTGGCTGGACGATGTGCTGGCCCAGGGCGACGCGGCGCGCGCCGACGTGCGGGCCCGTGTCGCGGCACAGTTTCGGTGGATCGGGGCGATCGCACTGGCCGCGCTTCTGCTGGTTTTCGCCTCCGGGTTCCTGATTACCGTGCGCGAACGGCGGCTGGCCGATGCCAAGCTCAAGCAGCTGACGCAGCGCGTCCTCGACACGCAGGAGGAAGAGCGGGGCCGCGTCGCGCGGGAACTGCACGATTCCATCAGCCAGCTTCTTGTCGGGATACGGTACAAGCTGGAACTGGCGCGGCGCCTGACGACCAAAGGCGATGCCGCGGCGGCCGGCGCGGTGGACGGCGCGATCACCGGATTGCAGAGCGCGCTTGGCGAAGTGCGCCGGATCAGCCACGACCTGCGCCCCGGGGTCCTGGACGACCTGGGCCTCGGCCCCGCGCTGCGCACCCTGTGCGAAGCGTTCGAGGGGCGGACCGGGCTGACGGTCGAATTCCGCACGGTCGTCTTTCGCAATCGGCTGGACATCGATGCGAAGACGGCCCTGTTCCGCATCGCGCAGGAGGCGTTGACCAACATCGAACGCCATGCAGGTGCGACGCGCGTGTCGGTGCGTGTGTTCGGCCACCGGCGGGGCGCCACCCTGCGGATCGAGGACGATGGCCGCGGCATGGCGCACGCCACGACCGGGTCGGGCATGGGGTTGCGCAACATGGCCGAACGGATCGAACAGCTGGACGGAACCCTGACGATCGCGGCCGGCCCGGGGGGCCGCGGCACGGTGATCGAGGCGACCGTCCCGCTGAGCCATCTGCTGACGCCAGGGACGAAATCGGATGGGGTGGCCCCCGCCCCGACCCCACAACAACCCGACCTTGGTTAAGGCATAAACCTTTATTCAATATACAGGAATTTGGACGGAACTCCGTCGTATCCGCATCATAATCTCAACTGAATCGTAAAGCGTCGACCCGTATCAGCAAGCTCCACCTTTCGGAGATTTCTGATGCTCTCGCTCCCGCAAATCGAAGGCGACGTGATCGGCACCGGCATGTTCGGCGGCAACTTTCTTGCTGACCGTTATATGCTTGGCCAGGAAAACGGCGTGGAAGGCGCGATCGACACCCTTGGCGTGACCGGTCTGCGATACCCCGGCGGATCGCTGACCGAACGATTGTTCGACATCACCGATCCCGACAGTCCGACAGCCGTGAACGATGATGGGTCGGTGGTCGATTTCGTCCCCCTGTCGACCTTCATCGACTTCGCGCACGATGCGGGGCAGCCTGTGACGATCGTCATTCCGACACGCGATTTCCTGTCCCAGAACAGCGACGCGAACGGCGACCGCTTCGCCGCCTTCGACGAAGATGCGCTGCGGACCTTCGTGCGGGACGTGGCCGAAGGGCAATACGGCGACGCCGAGATCACGGCCTTCGAGATCGGCAACGAATACTGGGGCAGCGGCGAAATGACGGCCGTGGAATACGGACGGCTGTCATCGAAGATGGCCCGCGTCATCGATGAAGAACTGGACGCCGTCGCGTCGGAGGCCGGCCCGGACACTGTCATCGATATCGTCGTCCAAACCGGCACGAATTTCGGCTCCTCCGACCTGCGGTCGCAGTATGAGGGGCAGTCGACCGAAGATATCCTGCAGGACCTGAACGACCGCTATGGCACCGATTTCGGCGACGAGGTCGTGTTTCGGGGCGGCAACGTGAACTGGCGGATGGTCAACGAGGAATTGTTGCAACGCGAATTCGACGACGCGGAGATGGACGCCGTGGACGGCGTCGTTACCCATCTCTATTCCAAGGATCCGGTGCAGCCGGGGCAGCGCGAATTCGGCTTGGACACGATCCAGAAGACCTGGATCGAGGATAACCCCGATCTCGACATCTATGTCACCGAATGGAACCAATCGGCAGCCGAACCCCGGTTCGACAGCGACAGGGACTTCGGCCTGATGAAGGCCCACGAGGTCCTCAACACCTTCGAGACGATGGTGTCGGCGGGGGTCGATCAGGCGAACGTCTGGCCATTGTTGCAGAACACCCGCAACGCGCTGCAACCCGATTCCTTCGATGGCGAACTCAGCCCGACGGGCGCGCTCTTTTCGATGATGTCAGATGCGCTTCCCGGCAAGCACCTGCTGGATTTCGCCGTCGGCCAGGATGACGTGACAGAGTTTCAAGGGGACACAGCGGATATCCACGGCTTCTACGGCGACGGGGAGATGGTGCTCTACGTCGTCTCGACATCGGACAGCACCGAGACGCTGACCTTCGATCTGGACGACATGATCGAGGAGGGCGGGCGCGTAACCGGGCAGATCCTTGGCGTGCGCGATGGCGACGCACCGGGGTCCACCACCGCCCGGGCCCAGACCGAGACGCTGGAGGAGGCGGATTTCTTCGATGACGGGCTGATTGCCGTCGCCCTGGACCCTGGCGAAATCCTGGAGGTGCGGATCGCGGACTTCGTGCCGACCGACGCTTTCGCGGCCGCGATCGCCCCGCCGGTCGATCCGGTCCCCATGGTTCCGCCGCTGGACGACACGATGCCGGACGATTTGCCGACGATCCCGGTGACGGAAGAAGACGATCCTCCCGAAGAAGCGGACGCCGGGTCCGACGACGATGGCGGCGGCGGAATGATGGACGGGTTGGTGTGGTTGCTGGGCCTGCTGCCGCTTCTGGCGCTGGGCGGTCTGGGCGGCTAGCCGCTTGCCGACAGGCGCGCCCTCGCCTATTCGCGCCAAATGCCGAGCGATCCGACCCAGACCGGCCAAGCCGCCGCCGACACCATTCGCGTGATGATCGTCGACGATCATCCAATGGTCGTCGATGGGATGCGCGCCCTTCTGGAGACTTACGACGACCTGAGCGTGGTAGGCACGTTCCGCAACGGACGCGACGCGATCGAACAGGTGGCGACGTTGACGCCGGATGTCATCCTTCTGGACCTGAACATGCCTGAGATGAACGGGCTGGCCGCGACCGAAATCCTGCGTGACCGCCATCCGCAGGTGGCGATCCTGATCCTGTCGATGCACGATGCGCCTGAGTACGTGGCAACGGCCCTGCGTCATGGGGCCAGCGGATATTGCCTGAAGGATCAGCCGACCGAGGAAATTCGCCGTGCGATCGACACGGTCCTGCGCGGCGACCGTTATCTGTGTCCGGGTGCCGAAACCGCGCTGGAGCCGTCCACTGACGGGTCGGAGCCGCTGACGTCGCGCGAACAGACCATCCTTCTGCTGCTGGCGCAGGGTCGGTCCAACAAACAGGTCGCCGGCGAGTTGGATATCTCGGTCCGGACGGTCGAAACCCACCGAAAGAACCTAAAGCGCAAACTGGGGATCGCGACGACCGCCGGCCTAACGCGCTATGCTATGGAACATGGCGTGCTGCAGGGAACCGGGCTGACGCCCTGATCGTCAAGTCCTGCGCATCAAGCGTACGCCGTCGCGCTTCAGAAATCCAAGAAAACTCACCAGAGCGACCTTCAACGGCCGGAGGAATGCGATAGGACCCCGATCGACGGTCACGAAGTATTCGAAGACACCACCAGCGCCGCATGGATGGCCACCGTTCGCCCGGTCATGCACGGGCGGTCGTCGGACAGGGCGCTAGCCACGCCCCATGATCACAGTGACGTAGTTGCGCGTTTCGCGGTAGGGCGGGATGCCGCCGTGCCGTTCGACCGCGCCGGGACCGGCGTTGTAGGCGGCCAGGGCCAGACGCCAGCTGCCGAATTTGCGATACTGAATCGCAAGATAGCGTGCGCCGCCTTCCAGGTTCTGGGCCGGATTGTTGGCGTCGACGCCAAGAGCTCGCGCCGTGCCCGGCATCAACTGCGCCAGACCCATCGCGCCCTTGTGGGACCGGGCGTTTGGGTTCCAGCCCGATTCCTGCCGGACCAGCCGCAAGAACAGATCTTCGGGAATGCCGTTGCGCCGTGCCGCGGTGCGTGCCGTGTCGATCCAGGCCGATCGCTGGCTGCCGGTATAGCGCGGAATCGACTCGGCCGACGGAACGGCGATCGGCGTGGGCGACGTGGGAATTAGGCGTTTGGAATGGGCGTATTGGCCGGACAGGCGGCGGTCCATCAATGCGGTCTGATTGGAAAACAGATCGCCGCGGGACCGGCTGGACAGGGTTTGCGATTCGGCTGCGGTTGCCACGAAAACTACCGCCGAAAGCGCGGCAAGCGTTGAAATACGGATCACACGAAAACCCCTGACTGTCCCAAGTCCGCCCGCCGCCCCGTTTTTCCGGGAACATCCGAACTGCGGGCACGCTAGATCAAACGCGCATTGAAAGAAAGCCTGCCCCCCTGGCCCCCGTTCGGGCGATGGACCTTTAACCGGAGAGGTGGTCAAAAGGCGGCCAACAGATTCGACAAGACGGGGAGAGCGGCATGGCCGGAAGCGTGAACAAGGTCATCATCATCGGCAACCTGGGGCGCGACCCCGAAGTGCGCAGTTTCTCGAACGGCGGCAAGGTGTGCAACCTGCGCATCGCCACCTCCGAGACGTGGCGCGATAAGGCCAGCGGAGAGCGTAAGGAGAAGACGGAGTGGCACAGCGTCGCCATCTTCTCGGAGCCGCTGGTCCGCGTGGCCGAGCAATACCTCAAGAAGGGCTCCAAGGTGTATATCGAGGGGCAGCTGGAAACCCGCAAATGGCAGGATCAATCCGGTCAGGATAAGTATTCGACCGAGGTGGTGCTGCGGCCCTACCGCTCCGAATTGACCATGCTCGACGGGCGCGGTGAAGGCGGCGGCGGGGGCGGGGGCGGCGGCAATTACGGCGGCGGCGGCGGTGGTGGTGGGTACGACGACCGCGGCGGCAATCAGGGCGGCGGCGGAAATGCCGGGGGCGGTTATGGCGGCGGATCCGATCTGGACGACGAAATTCCGTTCTGATCACCGCGCCCCGACGCGTGACTGCGGCCTCCCGATGCGGAGGCCGTTTTCGTTTCGGCCGGGCCGCACGGGCGATTGCGACATACCGCGCGGACCGCTACCCCTGACGTCATCCCCGTGACCGGAGGCCCGGATGTCATCGCTGAACCCCAATCTTGTCGCCACCTTCCCGCCCCCGGTGATGGAGGCCCGGCGCTGGATCGAAGACGCGACCTTTCCGCAGGATCGCCCGCTTCTGAACCTCAGCCAGGCGGCCCCCGCCGACCCGCCGCCCGAAGCCTTGCGCCGCGCGATGGCCGACATCATTTTGACCGACCCGGCGGCGCATATGTACGGCGCGGTTTTGGGCCTGCCGGAGTTGCGCGCACGGGTCGCGGGCGACTGGCGACGCGATTACGGCGGCAGTATCACCGCCGATCAGGTCGCCATTACGTCGGGCTGCAACCAGGCATTTTCGGCCGCCATCGCCACGCTCGCCGGCGAGGGCGACAACGTGATCCTGCCGATCCCGTATTACTTCAATCACAAGATGTGGCTCGACATGACGGGGATCGAGGCGCGCACGCTCGATACGGATGACAGTCTTCTGCCCGACCCGCACGCCGCCGCGGCACTTATCGACGCGCGCACCCGCGCGATCGTTTTGATCAGCCCGAACAATCCGGGCGGCGTGGAATACCCCGCGCCCCTGATGGCTGCGTTCCGCGACCTGTGTCGCACACGCGGCATCGCGCTGATCGTGGACGAGACGTACCGCGATTTTCACGCCGTCAATGGCGCGCCGCACGACCTGTTCGTCGATCCCGACTGGGACGATACGCTGATCCAGCTCTATTCCTTTTCCAAGGCGTACCGCCTGACCGGGCATCGCGTGGGTGCCATCGTGGCGTCGCCCACGCGTTTGGCGCAGGTCGAGAAATGGCTGGACTCGGTGGCGATCTGCCCCACCGGGCTGGGCCAGCGCGCGGCACTCTGGGGGATGGAGAACCTGCGCGACTGGCTGGCCGGCGAACGGCAGGAGGTTCTGCGCCGCCGCGCCGCGCTGCACGCGGGCTTCGCCGTCCGTCCCGATTGGACTTTGCTGGGGTGCGGGGCGTATTTCGGCTATGTCGCGCATCCGTTCGACCGAACGTCGGACGACGTGGCCCGCGCGCTGGTCGACCGCGCGTCCGTCCTTGTGCTGCCCGGCACGATGTTCGGCCCCCTTCGGACCCAAGGCGGCACTGGCCGGGCGGAGGCCACGTTGCGCATCGCCTTCGCCAACGCGGACGCGGACGGCATCGCGACCCTGTTCGACAGGCTGGACACCGTCACGCGCGCCGGCCTCTGACCGCTTGCCCCCACCCGGCCCGCGCCCTATCAACGGCGCGATGAAATCGGGGGGCAGCCGGATGGCCGAAACGAAACGCCGCAAGAAGAAATCGAACATGGCCGTATGGGTCGTTCTGGGTCTTCTGATCCTGGCGCTGGGCGGGTTCGGCGTCGGCGGGTTCGGCAGTTCTCTCTCCACGGTAGCCAGCGTGGGCGACCGCGATATCACCGTCCAGGAATACGCCGATGCGCTGCAGGCCGAACAGGCCCGCGTGGGTCAGCAGTTCGGTCAGCGCCTGACCATCCAGCAAATGCAGGCCCTGGGCCTGGATCGTCGCGTGATGGAGCGTTTGCTGGCCGGCGCCGCGCTGGAGGAGGAGGCAGACCGCGTCGGCCTGTCGATCGGCGATGGCGAAGTCGCCCGCCGCATCCGCGAAAACCCCGCGTTCGGCGGCATCGCCGGTGGTTTCGACCGGGAGGGTTATGCCTTCGCGCTGGACCGCGCCGGCCTGTCGGAACGCGCCTACGAGGAGCAGATCCGCAACGACATCGCGCGCGAATTGCTGCAGGCTGCGGTCGTGGGCGGGACAGAAGCTCCGGCCACCTATGTCGATACGCTGACCCGCTACGTCGCCGAGACCCGCGATGTGACGCTGACCCCGGTGACGGTTGCGGATCTGGCCGGCGGTCAGATCGCGCCGACCGAGGACGATCTCCAGACGTTCTACGACGAGAACCAGGCCCTTTTCGAAACGCCCGAATTGCGCGCCATCACCTATGCCTGGGTCGCGCCCGACCGGATCGTCGACGGCATCGAGGTGGACGAGGTGCAGCTGCGCGAGGTCTATGAGGATCGCATCGATCAGTACCGGCAGCCCGCCCGCGTCCTGGCCGAGCGTTTGGCCTTTGCCGACACCGCCGCCGCCGAAGCCGCGTTGGCGGCCATTGAATCCGGCGAGATGACGTTCGACGCATTGGTGGAAGATCGGGGCCTGACGCTCGATGACGTCGATCAAGGCGAGATTGCGCAGAGCGATGTCGACGCAGACGTCGCCGACGCCCTTTTTGCGCTGGAGGAGCCGGGCATCGCCGGTCCGGTCGAGACGTCCCTTGGCCCCGCGCTTTTCCGCGTGAATGCCATTCTCAACCCTACCGAAATTACCTTCGAGGAGGTTCGCGACAGCCTTGTGGCCGAGGTCGGGCTGGACACCGCCCGGCGCAGCATCGACGCCGACCGGGAAATGATGGACGACATGCTGGCCGGCGGCGCGACGCTGGAAGAACTGGCGGCGGATACGATGCTGACGTTGGGCACCGTGCGCTGGGATGCCGGCGGCGACGATCAGGGGGCCGACATCGCCGCCTATGACGAATTTCGTGCCGTGGCGCGCGCGGCCCAAAGCGGGGACTTTCCCGAGTTGGAAACCCTTTCGGACGGCGGGCTTTTCGCGCTGCGCCTGGACGAAATCGTCCCCCCGACCGTGCCGCCGCTGTCGCAGCTGCGCGGGGAGGTCGAGGCCGCATGGCGTGCGCAGACGCAGTCCCGCCAGCTGACCGAACGCGCCGCAGCCTTGGCGGCCAGTGACACCGACGTTCCCGCCGCCCCATCCGAGGAGATCATCGGTCTGGCCCGCGACGCGACGCTGGAAGGCACGCCCCGGACCCTGGTGTCCGAGATTTTCGCGGCCGAGGACGGGGTCCGGATCGCGATCGAGGGCGACGATCAGCGTGCCTATATCGTGTCGATCGATGCCGTCAACGTGCCCGACCTGACCGCCGGCGAGGCCGAGGATATCCGCGCGGCCGTCGAACAGCAGGCCGGTCAGACCATCGCGTCGGATGTCTTCGAAGGCTACGGCCAGGCCATCCAGGACAGTGCCGGCTTTACCGTCGACCAGCAAAGTGTCCAGGCCATTCAGGCGCAGCTTGGCGGGACTTACGGCGGATGATTGCGCCGGCCTTTCCCGCGTTCGAAGCGGCGTTCGACCGGGGCGAAAATCAGGTCCTCTGGTCCCGTCTGCCCGCCGATCTGGATACGCCCGTCTCGCTGATGCTCAAGCTGGCGGAGGCGCAGCCCCATTCCTTCGTGCTGGAATCGGTCACCGGCGGCGAAGTCAGGGGCCGCTATTCCATCGTCGGCATGAAGCCCGATTTGATCTGGGAGTGTCATGGCACAACCAGCCGGGTGAACCGTGCCGCGCGCTACGATTCGCAGGCGTGGGACGACGCTGGGGAACCGCTGGCCGCGATCCGCGCCCTGCTGGACGAAAGCCGCATCGCCCTGCCCGACGGCCTGCCGGCGGCAAGCGCGGGCCTGTTCGGATACCTTGGCTACGACATGATCCGGCTTGTCGAACATCTGCCCGACGTGAACCCAGATACGCTGAACCTGCCCGACGCGGTGTTGATGCGCCCATCGGTCGTGGCGGTGCTGGACGGTGTGAAGGGCGAGGTGATCCTGGTCGCGCCCAGTTGGCGCGCCGGGGCAACGACCGCCCGCGCAGCCTATGCCCAGGCCGCCGAACGTCTGCAGGACGCGCTGTCCGCGCTCAGCCGGGCCGTGCCCACGCCCCACGACATGGCGGAGCCGTTCGACCTGCCAGAGCCGGTCTCGAATTTCTCCAAGGACGATTACATGGCGGCCGTCGAAGTGGCGCGCGACTACATCGCAGCGGGCGACATCTTCCAGGTCGTTCCGTCGCAGCGCTGGACATACGAATTTCCGCTGCCGCCCTTCTCTCTCTACCGCGCGCTGCGGCGCACGAACCCGTCGCCCTTCATGTTCCACTTCGACCTTGGGAGTTTCCAGATCGTCGGGGCCAGTCCCGAAATCCTGGTCCGGGTGTTCGGGGATGAGGTCACGATCCGCCCCATCGCCGGCACCCGCCCGCGCGGCAAGACGCCCGAGGAAGATCTGGCGCTGGAGCGGGATCTGCTGGCCGACGGCAAGGAATTGGCAGAACATCTGATGCTGCTGGATCTGGGGCGCAACGATACCGCGAAGGTGTCGAAGGTCGGCACAGTGCGCCCGACCGAGAAGTTCATCATCGAACGCTACAGCCATGTGATGCACATCGTGTCCAACGTCGTGGGCGAATTGTCGGCCGATCACGATGCGCTGTCTGCCCTGCTGTCGGGATTGCCCGCGGGCACCGTATCGGGCGCACCCAAGGTCCGCGCGATGCAGATCATCGACGAGTTGGAGCCCGAAAAACGCGGCGTCTATGGCGGCGGCGTCGGGTACTTCAGCGCGGGGGGCGACATGGACATGTGCATCGCGTTGCGCACCGGCGTGGTGAAGGATGGCAAGCTTTACGTGCAGGCCGGGGGCGGCGTCGTCTGGGACAGCGATGCCGAAGCCGAATGGCAGGAAACGGTCAACAAATCCCGCGCCCTCAAGATGGCCGCGCAGGAGGCGGGGCGGTTCACCGCGCAGGGCAACCGCTGATCCAGGTTATTTTCGCGACAGGATACGATCCAGCGCGTTCTTGAACGCGGCGCGATCTTTCGGGCCGAACGGGGCCTGACCGCTGCCCTGCCCGCCGGTCATCCCGTCCAGACCGGGGCGCAATTCGTGCATCAGGTTCCGACTTGCCACCGTCTCGCCGATGGAGGTTTCGGTGTATTCGCGTCCCCGCGGGTCCAGCGCCGCGCCGCCCGCCTTTACGATGCGTTCGGCCAACAGGATGTCGGCGGTGATCGTGACCGAACCGGGCCGGGCGACTTCGGCGATGGCGTCGTCGGCGGCATCGAACTTGTCCCCGGCGGCGAACATCTTGATCAGCGGATGATCGGTCAGGCGCAGATAGGTGGCGGCCACGAAGATCGCCTGGATGTTGCGGCGCAAAGCCATCTCGATGATTTCAGATTTTACCGGACAGGCGTCAGCGTCGATCAGGATCAGGTTGATTGCGGTCATGTGAAATGCGTCTCGTCAAAGGGGATCGTCAGCGGTCCGGTTCGCGTGTGCAGGTGCAGCGCGCCGGGGGCAAGGCTGACGTCCGTGATCGGCACCCGACCTGGGACCCGCAAGATCGCATGGGGGATGACATGTCGCCCGACCGACAGGGCCGTCGCGACGCCTTCGGCCGCGATGCGGTTGTCGGACAGGGCGGCGGCGAAACCTTCGTCCCCCGCGCAGATCGCATCCTCCACCCCGATCAGGCCTGCCGCCGCTTGCCATATTCCGGATCGGCTTTCGCTGGAAAACCAGAGGTTTGTGACGGGAAGTTGACACGTCTGCCGCAGCGTGACGATCGTATCGCCCTCGGCCCGTCGCGCGATGGCCGTCCAACCAAGATCGTGGGCTCCGACCAGCGTTGCGAAATCTTCGTGCGGACCGACGGGGATATCGTGGATCGGATCGCTTCGGGTGGCTTGCGGCAGGAACGGCGCCTCGGCATCAAAAGTCAGCATCGTCGTAGCGTTCGAAAAGAGCTCCGCCCCGGCCCGCGTCTGAACGATGGGGTGATGGGCGAAGGTGCACGGCTGGTCGAGGTCGAGGATATGCGTCTGATAAAGGATGGGATGATCGTCGCGCAGCGCGATGCGCGCAGTGATACGCCCCCGCGCGATCCTGCGTGTCGCCGACAGGGCGCAGGGACTGGCGCGGGTAACATGCCAGGGCGCGTTCGCCGACAATCCGTGGGACGGGCCGTCGTCCAGATCGTCGGGACCGAAGGGCGCGCAGACGAAGGTCCCGGCCAGCCGACGGTCGACCAACGGAATGTCCTTGTCCGCCTGCACCGCCGGATCGTCGCGCCAGGGCGCGGCCCACAGGATCGCCGCGCCCGCGATCTCCAACCGGGGAAGATGGCCCGTCGCGGCCTCCCACTCGGCGACGATGCCCCGGGCCGACAGCATCATGTCAGCGCCCGAAGCCCCTGCGCCAGAACCATCGCGTCCGACCCCATGCAGACCACCCGCGCGCCCGCCGCGATCCAGCGGTCCGGGTCGGCGGCGAAGATGCCCGGCGGCGTGCCGGTCGCGGCGATGCGCGCAATGGCATCCTCCAGCGCCGCGTGAACCACCGGATCGGCGGCGTCCGTTCCCATGTCGGCGGCCAGATCGGCGGGACCAAGGAAGACACAATCGACGCCCGGAACGGCACAGATGTCTTCCAGGTTTTCCAACGCCGTCCGGCTTTCCGCCTGCACCCAGACCGACACATCGGCATTCGCGCGGGTGATGTATTCTGGGTCCAGCGAATACATCGCCGCGCGCGCGACGAAGGCCCCCATCCCGCGCACGCCCTGTGGCGGATAACGGCAGGCGGCCACCGCTTGCGTTGCCTGATCCACGGTGTCGACCATCGGCACCAGAACAGTCTTCGTCCCCAGATCAAGCGCCTGCTTGAGCAGCCAGTCGTCGTTCGTGGGCACGCGGACCACCGCGTCCGGGGCCGCGATCAGGCGAGCGCGGATATCAGCCACGTCCCACGCCCCGTGTTCCCCGTCGATGCAGATCCAGTCGAACCCGGCCGCGGCGGCAAGTTCGGCCAGTTCCGGCCCCGGCAGGTTCTGCCAGATGCCCCGCGTGATCGCGCCAGCGGCCAGCTTCGATTTCAACGTGTTCATGGCATCGCAGGTGCCACGGCGGGGACGGCACAGGCAAGCCGCCCCTGCTCTCGAAGTTTGTGTGGAATTTCGCACACGGGTGTCGAATTGTATGATCTTCGTCCGGTAAAGCCTTGGACTAAATCTATTTTGAAGAAACGCGATTCATCTGTTGAACGCCTCAGGCCGCCTGCTAGGCTTTCGCCAGATGCGGGGAGGGAGCCTCGCGTACAGGGAGAATATACATGAAAATACTTACAACGGCGTCCGTCGCCGCCCTCACGCTCGCCTTCGCCTCCGAAGCGATCGCGACCGAATGGAACGTCTCGCTTTGGGGCAAGCGCCGCGCCTTTACCGAACACGTCGAGAAGCTGGCCGAATTGGTGGCCGAGCGGTCGGGCGGCGACTTTACCATGTCGATCAGCTATGGCGGTCTGTCCAACAACACCGAAAACCTCGACGGTATCTCCATCGGCGCATTCGAGATGGCGCAGTTCTGCGCCGGATACCACCGCGACAAGAACCGCGCGATCACCGTGCTGGAATTGCCGTTCCTGGGCGTCGAGAACCTGGATCAGGAAGTCGCCGTCAGCCACGCGATCTATGACCACCCCGCCGTCACCGAAGAGATGGCCAAGTGGAACGCGCGGATGCTGATGACCAGCCCGATGCCGCAATACAATCTGGTCGGCACCGGCGATCCCCGCGTCACCGTCGACAGCTTCGAGGGCATGCGTGTGCGCGCCACCGGTGGCATCGGTTCGATGTTCGAGAGCGTGGGCGCGGTCCCGACCTCGGTCACGTCGTCCGAAGCCTACAACGCGATGGAATCCGGCGTCGTCGACTCGGTCGCCTTTGCCCAGCACGCGCATTTGTCGTTCGGCACGCTCGACATCGCGGACTGGTGGACCGAGAACCTGAACCCCGGCACCGTCAACTGCCCCGTGGTGGTCAACATTGACGCCTACGAGGCGCTGTCGGACGAACACCGCGCGATCCTGGACGAGGCGGTGGACGACAGCATCGACTACTACCTGGAAAACTACGCCGACCTGCTGGAAGGCTGGGAAGCCACGCTGTCCGAAAAAGGCGTGGAAAAGGTGACCGTGGCCGCCGACGAGATCGTCAAGCTGTCGGACGGCGCGCAGCCCATCCACCAAGCCTGGATCGAGGAGGCCAACGCAAACGGCCTGCCGGGTCAGGAACTCTATGATCTTGTTCAGGCCGAGATCCTGAAGGCGAAGGGTCAGTAAAGAGACTTCGGGGCGGGGCCGCACGGGCCCCGCCGCACCGACACGACGATGACGGGCCGTCCGACCGGCACGCACAGGGGAATTCATGTCCACACCTTCTTCCGTCCTGACGGACGAGACCCGGTTGTCGCGGCTGGATCTGGCGACCCTGCGGGTCGAGGCGCTGTTGAACCTGATGTCGGGCATCACGATCTTCGCCCTCGTCCTGCTGGCGATCGCCAACGTCCTGCTGCGCAAGTTCTTCAACGCCCCCGTCCCCGGTTACATCGACTGGACGCAGACATTCATGGCGATCTTCGCCTTTCTGGGCCTGTCCTATGTGCAGCGCGAAGGCGGGCATATCCGCATGGACCTGTTCGTGAGCAAGCTGTCGGGTCGCACGCTTTGGGTTTTCGAGTTCGTGTCCGCCCTGTTCATGCTGTTGGTGGTGACCGCGCTGATCTACGGCACCTGGTTCCACTTCCTGCGGTCGTTCGATTTCGCCGCGCCCAACTGGTCGACGGACAGCACGATCGACATCGCCCTGCCCGTCTGGCCCGCCAAGCTGGTCGTGCCGATCGCCTTCGCCCTGCTTTGGGTGCGGCTGGCCCTGCAACTCTGGGCCTACGGGCGTGCGATCCGCACCGGCACCGACGCCCCCGTCGGCGTCCCGCTGGTCGAGGATCCGGCCGTTCAGGCCAACAAGGAAGCCGCAACCGTGGCGGGGGCCGACTGATGGACAGCATCATCGATATGAAGGCGCTGCTGGACGGCGTCGATGTCTTTACCACATCACTCTGGCTGTCCGGTCTGCTGCTGGTGCTGGTCATCATAGGCGTGCGCGTGGCCTTCGCCGCCGCGTTCATCGGGTTTGTGGGCCTGTGCCTGTTCTTCATGCAAAAGCAGGGGTTCGACAAAGGCATCGTCACGGCGATGAAGACCGTGGGCCAGATCCCCCATGCAAAATCGACGCAATACGCGCTGAGCCTGATCCCGACGTTTATCCTGATCGGCTATCTGGCGTATTACGCCGGTCTGACGCGCTATCTCTTCGAGATGGCGAAACGCTGGGTCGGCTGGGTGCCGGGCGGCCTGGGGGTGGCGACCGTCTTCGCCACCGCAGGCTTTGCCGCGGTCTCCGGTGCCTCCGTCGCAACATCAGCCGTGTTCGCCCGCATCGCCATTCCGGAAATGCTGCGCGACGGGTATGACAAGCGGTTCGCGGCCGGAGTCGTGGCCGCCGGCGGCACGCTCGCATCGCTGATCCCGCCGTCGGCCATCCTCGTGATCTATGCCATCATCGTGGAGCAATCGGTCGGCAAACTGCTGCTGGCCGGGTTCCTGCCCGGCATGGTCAGTGCGGTGATCTACGGCGGGCTGGTCATCATCCTGGCCAAGATGCGCCCGACCCTGGGGCCGGCGGTCGGCGGCTATTCCTGGAAGGAACGGTTGGAATCCCTGCCCGGCGCGATGCCGATCTTCCTGGTCGTCTTCATCATCGTCTATTCGATCTATTTCGGCTGGGCCACGCCCACGGAAGCGGGTGCTCTGGGTGCCGGCGTCGTCCTCGTGATGGCCGTCTGGAAGGGGATGCGCTGGAACCAGCTGCATGGCGCGTTGATGGAAGCGGCCAAGCTGACGGTGATGATCTTCGCGATGATCTGGGGCGTGCTGATCTACGTGCGCTACCTCGGGTTCGCCAAACTGCCCGATGCTTTTGCGACCTTCATTTCGGGCCTCGAATATCCGCCCTATGCGATCCTGCTGTGCATCCTTCTGGCCTATGTGGTGCTGGGCATGTTCATGGACGCGATCGGGATGTTGATCCTGACCCTGCCCGTCACCTTTCCGGCCGTGATGGCCCTGAACGGCGGTGTCGGCGGACAGCTCGGCAGCCTTGGCATGACGAATGAGGACGCGGCGATCTGGTTCGGCATCATCGTGGTCAAGATGGCCGAGCTTTGTCTGATCACGCCGCCCATCGGCCTGAATTGTTTCGTCGTCGCAGGCGTGGCGCAGGACGCCAAGATGGACATTTCGGTGTCGGACGTGTTCCGCGGCGCGTCGCCGTTCTTCATCGCCGACGTCATTACCGTGGCTGTCCTGGTGGCCTTTCCCGGTATCGTGCTGTTCCTGCCGGGCCTGCTCTAGGGTTCGACGATCGCGTATCAGCCGCGCGTCATGAAATCGGGATTTACCACGCCTTTGAAACACCGCGGCAGGTACGGATAGGCGTCCGTGGCGAAATAGGTATAGGTCCCGTCGATCATTCCGCCGTTGCATTCGTCCAGCGTGCCGGACCCGGCGCGATACTCGAAATCCTCCTCGAAGGTACCGTCGTAGGCACCGAAGGGGGCTGTGGGCCGATCCCCCGGTTTCAGCCCCCAGGACGATGTCGCGGTCGTGGGGCTGTACCGGATTTCGAAGCCGTCGGGCGCATAGCCCAGCAAGGCCCCCTCGCTCGCGGCCAAAAGCGCGGGTGAGACGGCGTGATAGTGGTACAGGCCCGAACGGTCCACATGCGCATTCTCGTCGTCCATGCCCAGAGACCGGGGATCGTGCATCGCCTGCTGGCGCCAGCCGCTGGACGGGTCACGCCCGAATCCGCGCCGCCCGTTCGGGTCATAGTATCCGGCGGTGTAAGGCCGGAACGGCACACCGGTGGTCGACACGCCGACCGTCATCGCGCCGGTGGTGACGGTGTCGGCCAGTTGCGGCTCCGTCGGAAAGCAGAAGCTCAGGGGTTGTGAGACAAAGGCGTTGGGATTGGCGGGATTCGGAAACGCGCCCATGTCGTGGTTCGGTGCCCCGTTGGACGCGATGCAGGTCATGTCGCCTCGCTGAACATAGGACACCTCGTTCTCGTGCGCCGCCGCACCAAGCGGGAGGAGGGAGAGGGCAAGGCAGGCAGTCAGGACGCGGGTCATCGGCAGTCTCCGGTTCAGGTTCACTGCGCCTTTCACGCATCGCTTTGGGTTTTCCGTCGCCGATCCGCTTCAAATCGACGCAACAAATGAAAACAAAACTGCGCTGTCGGGCAATTTTCTCCACCAAGGCTGTTGACCCCCCTGCCGGACCGGGTATTCATAGCGGCGGCAAGGACAAGAATATGAAAACGCTTCTCGTAGTAATCGGATCAGGGTGCATGGGCTGAAATATCAGCAACCATATCGGTAACCATGCGCCCCCCCGGAGTTGACCCCTCCGGGGGTTTTTCGTGAGACGCGACGACAAAAGGAATGAAGTGATGAGCAAGCAGATGACCGGCGCGCAGATGGTGGTGAAGGCCCTGCGCGATCAGGGGGTCGACACGATCTTCGGGTATCCCGGCGGTGCGGTCCTGCCGATCTACGACGAGATCTTCCAGCAGCAGGACATCAAGCACATTCTGGTGCGTCACGAACAGGCGGCCGTCCATGCCGCCGAAGGTTACGCCCGCTCCACCGGCAAGCCCGGCGTGGCGCTGGTCACCTCCGGCCCCGGTGCGACGAATGCCGTGACGGGCCTGACCGATGCGTTGATGGACAGCATTCCGATCGTCGTCCTGTCGGGTCAGGTGCCCACCTTCATGATCGGCTCGGATGCCTTTCAGGAGGCGGACACCGTCGGCATCACGCGCCCCTGCACCAAGCACAACTGGCTGGTCAAGGAGACGGACACCCTGCCCAAGGCCCTGCACGAGGCGTTTCACGTCGCCACCTCGGGTCGCCCCGGCCCGGTTCTGGTGGACATCCCCAAGGACATCCAATTCGCCAACGGCAATTACACCGGCCCCAAGCAGGTCGAGACGTCGCATTACCAGCCCAAGCTGAAGGGCGACGCCGACGCGATCGAGCAGTTGGTCGACCTGATGGAACGCGCCGAACGTCCGGTGTTCTATACCGGCGGCGGCGTCATCAACTCCGGCCCTGCCGCGTCGCAATTGCTGCGCGAACTGGTGGACGGCACCGGCTTCCCCATCACCTCGACCCTGATGGGTCTGGGCTGCTATCCCGCGTCCGGCTCCAAATGGCTGGGCATGTTGGGGATGCACGGGACCTACGAAGCGAACATGACGATGCACGGCTGCGATCTGATGATCAACGTCGGCGCCCGCTTCGACGACCGGATCACCGGTGTCCTGTCCGAATTCAGTCCCAAATCCACCAAGGTCCACATCGACATCGATCCGTCGTCCATCAACAAGGTGGTCAAGGCCGATGTCCCGATCCTGGGCGATGTCGGTCACATCCTGGAAGACGCGCTGCGCCTGTGGAAGGCGCGCGGGCGCAAGACGAACGCGGGTGCCATCCAGAAATGGTGGGGCCAGATCGAGGAGTGGCGCAAGGTCGACTGCCTGAAGTTCAAGCAGGAAGGCAAGATCATCAAGCCGCAATACGCCATTTCGCGGCTTGAGGCGCTGACCAAGGACCACGACCGCTATATCTGCACCGAAGTCGGTCAGCATCAGATGTGGGCCGCGCAATACCTCGGGTTCGAGGATCCGAACCGTTGGATGACGTCGGGTGGCCTGGGCACGATGGGCTACGGCTTCCCCGCCTCCATCGGCACGCAGGTCGCGCATCCCGACGCCCTCGTCATCAACGTCGCCGGCGAGGCATCGTGGCTGATGAACATGCAGGAAATGGGGACGGCCGCGCAGTACCGCCTGCCCGTCAAGCAGTTCATCATCAACAACGAACGTCTGGGCATGGTGCGCCAATGGCAGGAATTGCTGCACGGTGAGCGGTATTCCCAGAGCTGGTCCGAGGCCCTACCCGATTTCGTGAAATTGGCCGAAGCCTTCGGGGCCAAGGGTATCCGATGCGACGATCCCGACGATCTGGACGAGGCGATCAAGGAGATGCTGGCCCACGACGGCCCCGTCGTGTTCGATTGCCTGGTGGAAAAGCACGAAAACTGCTTCCCCATGATCCCGTCGGGCAAGGCGCACAATGACATGCTGTTGGGCGACGCCGACACCCAGGGCGTGATCGACGCCAAGGGGTCGGTCCTGGTCTGACGACCCCGTTTTTCAGGGCACAGGGCGCGCTTTGGCGCGCCCTTTTTCTCAGCGCGCCAGCAGGCCGTCTTCGGCCAGATCCGCTTCGATCAGGGCCATCTCTCCGGTGTCGATGGTTCCCGATCCATCACCGTCATAGCGGTTGAACAAAAGCGCATTGAACTCGGCCTCATCCACGCCGCCGTCGGCGTTCAGATCCATGTTGACGTATTCGCCCACGGTGCCCAACCCATTGCCCCATTCATCGGAATTCAGGCTGGCGTCCCCATCGCCATCGAATTTGGCGAAGGTGCCCAGGTTGCCGAAGCCGTCGACGAATTCGCCGGGGTCCAATTGTCCGTCGGCGTTCACATCCCAGCTGACTTGCGCCGATGCGGCGACGGTGCTGGCCAGGATCAGGCCAAGGCTGATGATCGTCTGTCGTGTCATGGGTCTCTCTCCGGTATGGGGTGGGGGCGCGGGGTGCGTCCGCTCCGTGCCGGTTTGCGCCCGATTGCGGTGCCCGGCCACGCCGCGCGCGCGACCCCCGTCGATCGGCCGGTTTCCCGCCAGCCGGGTGGCAAGGACCCGCGCGATTTCGCGCAGGTCACCGCCCATCGCGGTCCCCCGCCTATCGCGGTCAGGATCCGCACGAAAAAAAGGCGACCCCGAGGGGCCGCCTTTGTACATCCGAAGGGAAAGACGCTTCAGTTGTCGAACTTGATGTCGTCGCCCAGATCGTTTTCCAGGTCGACCAGCTCCGCCGCGTCCAGCGCGCCATCGGCGTTCAGGTCGTAGCCCGCAAAATAAGCCGTCGCGTATTCTACTTCGTCCAGCATGCCGTCACCGTTCGTATCGTAATCGACCAGCGTCAGGGGCGTGGCATCATCGGCGACGTCGACTTCCAGGCCGTCGTAGAACGTGGCGAATTCGGCTTCGTCCAGCATTCCGTCGCCGTTCACGTCGAAACCGGGGAAACTGCGCGCCTTGTCGAGGACGTCGCGGAATTCCGCGCCGGTCAGCATTCCGTCACCATCCACGTCGTAGCCGATGATCGCGTTCTGGGCTGCAACGGGGGCGGCGAGGGTCAGGGCAACGGCGCTCGCGGCGAAAATATTGATCTTGGTCATGGGTCTTCCTTTCGTCTTGCAGGTTGGGCCGGAGTATTCGTCCGTCCCTGTGTCCCATCAACACGGACCCCCCGGTGGAAGGTTCCCGACGGGCCTTTCACAGACCTTCAAAACCGGCGATAACGTGCCGAACGCCAAGGGAGCCGCCGTCATGTCCGCGCTGAAACTCAAAAAGGGCTCCACGAGCCATTCCGCCTATAACCTTCGCCCGAATTTCTCGGACGTGCAGGAACGGCACACGCTGGCCGTTCTGGTCGACAACGAGGCGGGAGTGCTGGCCCGTGTGATCGGCCTGTTTTCGGGGCGGGGCTACAACATCGAAAGCCTGACCGTGGCCGAAGTCGACCACGAGGGGCATACGTCGCGCATCACGGCCGTCACCGTCGGCACGCCGCAGGTGATCGAACAGATCAAGGCACAGCTGGGCCGCATCGTGTCGGTTCGCGATGTCCATGACCTGACGGTCGAGGGCAAACCGGTCGAGCGGGAACTGGCGCTGTTCAAGGTGACAGGCACGGGCGACAAGCGGATCGAGGCATTGCGCCTGGCCGAGATCTTCCGCGCCAATGTGGTCGACAGCACCTTGGACAGTTTCGTGTTCGAGATCACCGGCGACGTCGGCAAGATCGAAGCTTTCGCCGACCTGATGCGTCCCATCGGTCTGGTAGAGATGGCGCGCACCGGCGTCGCCGCCCTGGCCCGCGGCGCGCAATAGCGCGGAACAATTTCCCCGCGGGCGCGGCGATCAGAAAACCTCTGTCGCGTCCGTCATGAAATATGGCGGCTGAATGAGGTCGAAGGCATCCCAGTCGTCCGCATCGATCCGGAACGTGTCGGGGCCGCTGCCGCTCGCGAAGTCGGACAGCAGGACCTCCGGGTCTTCCACCCCATCGATGATCGGCCGGTCGCGCGCATCGGTCCCGTAGGGCAGGCCGATGATGACCTCGCTGTCCGATCCATCGCCGCCGCCGAACGGGTTGGACAGTGTCGTCGTGATCTGTCCGACCTCCACCCCGTCAGCGTCATAGTCGGTGATCTGCGTCGTTCTGTCATATCCATTCGCCGCAACGCTGTCCTGCGTGGTCCGGCGGAGCATACCGTCGATCCAGACTTCGCGCACGGTCGATCCGTCATCATCGAGGGTCGCAGTCTCGTAGAGAGAGCCATCGGCATTGAAAATACTGAACGCCTGGCTCCAATCGAACGCATCTGCCATGTCGATGCGGCCCCCGAACATGATGTCGCCGTTCTGTCCGTATTCGTTGACCGTCGCGACACCGTTGTCGGCCACACGCTCCAAGATCCGGCGCGTGCCGTCCTCGTCGTACGCCGTAGCCTGCCGATCCCATCCGAAGGTATCGGCTGCGTCGGTCCGGATCACGATGTCGCGTTTTCCGTCGTCGTAGCGTGTCTGCGTGACGACGCCCGTGTCTGCCGTCGCCTGCTGCGACTGAATCGTGCCGGTCGCGTCGTAGGTCTTCACGATCGAGTCCCAAGCGCGCGCGTTCCCCGCATCGGTCAGGACGCGCGTCGAAAGCTGGCCATCCACATAGGTTTCCGCACGGATCACGCCATCGTCGCCCACCCGTTCCAGGCCGATCAGATGCCCGGTCACCGGGTCGTAATCGCAGACGATCGACGTCCAGCCTTTGACGTCGCCCACATCTTGGGTCGCCTTGCGAACCAGGCGTCCATCCTCATAGGTGAAGGTGGTGACGCGGCCGTCGGCGGCGGTCACAGTGCGGGTCGTCTCTACCGGCATGGTGGATCCTCAAGGCTTTGATACACCCTGATATTTGATGCGCGAATGGGGCGATTTCGCGGCACGCCCGGTGTCAGGACGCGAATTTCGCCTTCAGCGCCGTGTTGACCGGGGGGGTGACGAAAGACGACACATCACCGCCCAGACGCGCGATCTCTTTGACCAACTTGGACGCGATCGCCTGATGTTCCGCCTCCGCCATCAGGAACACAGTCTCGATCTTGTTGTTCAAGATGCGGTTCATCCCGACCATCTGATATTCGTACTCGAAATCGGCGACCGCGCGCAGGCCCCGCACGATCATCTGCGCGCCCACATCTTGCGCGCAGTCGATCAGCAGGTTCTCGAACGGATGGCAGACGATCTGCGTGCCCGTCCGCTCCGACCAGAAGGCGCATTCTGCTTCGACCATCGACACCCGCTCCTCCAGATCGAAAAGGGGGCCCTTGTCGCGGTTGATGGCCACGCCAATGACCAGCTTATCGACCAGAGTGCAGGCCCGCTTGATGATGTCGATATGGCCCTTCGTGATCGGATCGAAGGTGCCGGGGTAAAGGGCCGTGCGCATGGGAAGGCTCCCGCAAGAATATTGCGCAACGCCTGCCACGGGTCGCGACCGGGTTCAAGCGCGGCGCTTGGGGCCGGCCTTGCCGCGCCACGCCAGACTTTGCGCATTCAATGCGGCAAGGTCCGCACGCCCGGCCAACACCGCCTCGCCCGTGGCGATCGCCCGCTCCAGAATATCGCGGGGCGCATGGGCATAGGCGGGACGACCCGCAATCGCGTCGTACCAGACGCCGCCGGTCGCAGCGTCCAGCAGGATTCGCTGGAAGCAATGGTCCAGATGCACAGGCCACTCCCGCGTGGCCGCCGCCGGCAGGACGCGCGTCGTCAGGTCGCGCCAGCGCCGCTCTAACGCGGGCCGATCGTCGTCCGGGTCGAACAGATCGGGCGTGTTACCCATTCCCGGAAATCATGGCCGCCAGCGCGTCCTTTTCCATGGAAACCTCGCTCAACCTGGCCTTCACGACATCCCCAAGGGAGATCAGCCCGATCAGCAGCCCGTCCTCCTCGACCGGCATGTGACGGAACCGACCCTCGGTCATCGCGGCCAGAATGGCTTCCGCGTCTTCGCCCGGCGCGCAAGTCGTCAGGTCGCGGGTCATCAAATCGCCCACCGTCTGGTCCAGGATCGCGGCCCCGTCGGAGCCCAGCTGGCGCACGATGTCACGCTCCGACAGGATGCCCTGCGCGCGCCGCCCGTCGGCGCTGACGACCAGGGCACCGATCCGCCGCGCGGCCAATTCGGCCACCGCGTCGGCAATGCTGGCCGCCGGATCGATGGTCAGGACGCCCTGGGTCTGCTTGGATTTCAGGATCTGTGTGACGAACATCTGGTATCTCCCTTGCGCGCTGCCGTCCCGGAAGGGTCGGCCTGTCACTGGCCTCTGTCAAGAAATTCCGATCCGGCGTGACGCGCGCGCGACTTTGCGACAGGTATGGATCATGGACAAATTGACGAATTCCGATCTCTCGACGCTGGTGGCCTTGCGCCACGACCTGCACGCAACCCCCGAAGTGTCGGGGGCGGAGGCTGGCACCAGCCGCCGCATCGCGCGCGCCTTGACCGACCTCGGGGCTGACCGGGTCGTGACCGGCTTGGGCGGCCACGGCGTCGCGGGGGTGTTCGCCGGCGCGGCACCCGGCCCGACCGTCCTGCTGCGCTGCGAACTGGACGCCTTGCCAATCGAGGAGGTCGGAACACCGCCCTGGCGCAGCACGGTTCCGGGCCAGGCGCATCTGTGCGGCCACGACGGCCATATGGTCACGATGCTGGCCGTCGGTCACATGCTGGCCCGCGCGCGTCCCGCCGCGGGCCGCATCGTTCTGATGTTCCAACCGGCCGAAGAAGACGGCAGCGGTGCCATCGCGGTCTGCGCCGACCCGGCGTTTGCAGACCTGCGGCCCGACTGGGCCTTCGCGCAGCACAACGAACCGGACATCCCGCGCGGTGTCGCCCATGTGCCGGATGGCCTGGCCAGCGCGCCGTCCGTCGGCCTACGCATCGCACTGACCGGGATCGAAGCGCATGCCTGCGCGCCCGAGGATGGGGTTTCGCCCGCAGGGGCCATGGCCGATCTGATGACGGCCCTGCCCGCGCTGACGAAGGGTGCCTTCCCGTCGGACGACTACCGCCTTGTCACGTTGACGCACGCCCGGCTTGGCACGCCGGCGTTCGGCATCGCACCCGGCCGGGCAGAGGTGCTGGTGACCTGCCGCACGACGTCGGACGACAGTCTGGCCGCGCTGGTCGACGACGTTCGAAACATGGTCGCCGCGCGGTGCGGGTCAGTAGGGTTCCATATCACCGAGCACGATCATTTTCTTGCGGGGGTGAACGATCCCGATGCCGCCCGCATTCTGCGCGACGCCGCCAGCGCGGCGGGTCTGGACGCGAATCCCGGACTGCCTTTGCGCGCGTCGGAAGATTTCGGCCGCTTCGGTCACGATTGTCCGTCGGCGATGCTGTTGCTGGGGGCCGGTCCCGGTCCGGCCCTGCACAATCCCGATTACGACTTTGACGACGATCTGATCGTGCCCGGCGCGGCCCTCTTGCTGGGCGCGGCGCGGGCGATCACGGGATGAAGCGCCCCTGAAGGGCGGCCGCAGGCCGGTTCATGCACCGCGCCTCCGCCGCCTGCGCCGCCTCGGTCGCTAGGATCAGCCAGGCCCCGTCGCTGGTGGGGCGCGGCCAGTCGTACACGCTTTCGACCATCGCGCGGTGGATCCCGTCATATGGACTGGTTTGCGCCGCCAAAAGACGCTGTTCGTCGCGCGACTGCCCCCGTTTGCGCCCATCGACCACGGCCTTGGCCAACGAGACGTAGTCGACGCAGCCCGGAACGAAGGGCACGATTACCGGAGCCGGGCGGAAATAGCCGCAGCCAGGCAACAGCAGGACGAGGAGGAGCGCGCGCATCATGCCCCCCGTCTGTCATCAAAGCGTTAGGATTCCGTTGCCGCCGCCTCCAGCCGCGCCATTTCCGCCCGCAGCCCGTCAGCCAGCAGATCGGCCGTCCGCGTGATCAGCGGCCCGCCCGCATCGGAATGACGGCTCAGGTGGAACGCCCGCGTCAGACGCACATCGCCGGGCAGGACGCGACGCAGGTCGGGCGCAGACGGCAGCATGAAATCATGCACCACTCCGATGCCCCCACCCGCCCGGATCAGGCCAAGCTGCACGGCGGCCGAATTCGACGCCAGGCCCGGTGCCGCCGCCCCAACCTCCCCCAGATAATCGAGGTCGGCGTCGAAGATCATGTCGGGGATATAGCCGACGATCCGATGCCCCTTCAGATCGGCGCGCGACGTCACCGGCGGATGCGCCGCCAGATAATCGCGGTGCGCCGCAAGGCTCAGCCCATAATCGCACAACCGTCGCACCCGCAGCCGCCCGACCTTGGGCGCGCTGACCGTGATCGCCAGATCCGCCTCCCGCCGGCCCAGATCGAACACGCGCGGCAGCGCCACGAGGTCCAGGCCCAGCTCGGGGTGGGCCGCCTGCAGCGCCGTCAGCACCGCGGGCAGGACATGGTTCGCCACACCGTCCGGCGCGCCGATGCGCACGCGACCGCGCAGGCGGTCATCGCCAGCCAGTGCCGCGACGCCGGCCCGCGCGCGCGCTTCCATTCCTTCGGCATGGGGCAGCAGCCGATGGCCCGCGTCGGCGAGGGCATAGCCACGCGGGGATTTCACGAAAAGCACAGTCCCCGCCCGATCCTCCAACCGCGCGATGCGGCGGCTGAGCGTGGCGGGATCCAACCGCAAGCCCTTCGCCGCCTCGGCCAATGATCCGCCGCGCGCGACACCAAGGAAAATCCGCAGGTCGTCCCAGTCCATACCGCGCCCTGTCCCGACAATTTCGCAAGACCACCCTGCCCCGCTGCCCCTGTCGCCGCAAGGCCGCGACCGTTAGGATGGCCGAAACTTTGGGAGGGTCGCATGGAAAATATCGGGCATTGGATCGACGGCGCGCAGGTTTCCGGATCGGGTCGCACGGCGGACGTCTACAACCCCGCCACGGGCGAGGTGCAGGCCAAGGTGGCGCTGGCTTCGGCGTCGGATCTGGACCGCGCCGTCCAAGCCGCCGCCGCCGCGCAGCCCAAGTGGGAAGCCACGAACCCGCAGCGGCGCGCGCGCGTCCTGATGAAATTCGTCGACCTTCTCAACCGCGACATGGACAAACTGGCCGAAGCGCTCAGCCGCGAGCACGGTAAGACCCTGCCCGATGCCGCCGGCGACGTGCAGCGCGGTCTGGAGGTCGTGGAATTCTGCATCGGCGCGCCGCACCATCTGAAGGGCGAATTCACCGACAGCGCCGGCCCCGGCATCGACATGTATTCCATGCGGCAAGCCTTGGGCGTCACCGCCGGCATCACGCCGTTCAACTTTCCGGCCATGATCCCGATGTGGATGTTCGCCCCCGCGATCGCCGCCGGCAACGCCTTCATCCTCAAGCCATCGGAACGTGACCCGTCCGTCCCGATGATGCTGGTCGAACTGCTGGAGGAGGCGGGGCTTCCCAAGGGCATCCTGCAGGTCGTCAACGGCGACAAGGAAGTGGTCGATGCCATCCTGGACCATCCCGTGATCCAATCGGTGGGATTCGTCGGATCGACCCCCATCGCGGCCTACATCTACGAACGCGCCAGCGCGCAGGGCAAGCGCGCCCAGTGCTTCGGCGGGGCCAAGAACCACATGATCATCATGCCCGACGCCGACATGGAGCAGGCCGCCGATGCGCTGGTCGGGGCGGGCTATGGTGCGGCGGGCGAACGCTGCATGGCGATTTCGGTCGCAGTCCCCGTGGGCGACGAGACGGCGGACCGCTTGATCGCCGCCCTCGCCCCCAAGGTGGAGGCGCTCAAGGTCGGGCCCTATTCATCGGGCAAGGACGTCGATTTCGGCCCGGTCGTCACGGCGGCGGCCAAGGACAACATCCTGGGCCTGATCCAGTCCGGCAAGGACGCGGGTGCCAAGGCCGTGGTCGACGGCAGCAAGATGTCGGTGCAGGGCTACGAAGACGGGTTCTTCGTCGGCCCGGTCCTCTTCGACCATGTGACCAAGGACATGGACATCTACACCAAGGAGATCTTCGGCCCGGTCCTGTCGTGCGTGCGCGCGGCCGACTACGAGGAGGCTCTGGGCCTCGCCATGGACCACGAATACGGCAACGGCACCGCCATCTTCACCCGCGACGGCGACGCGGCCCGCGACTTCGCCAAGCGCGTGAATGTCGGGATGGTGGGTGTGAATGTGCCGATCCCCGTGCCGCTGGCCTACCACACCTTCGGCGGCTGGAAGAAGTCGATGTTCGGCGACCTCAATCAGCACGGGCCGGATGCTTTCAAGTTCTACACCCGAACCAAGACCGTGACCGCGCGCTGGCCCTCGGGTATCAAGGAAGGCGGCGAATTCTCCATCCCCGTGATGGAATAGGATAACGCGAGGGGCCGTTCACAACGGCCCCTTCGTTGGCTTCGGTCAATTCGCCATCCGCGACGCCCGCAAGGCGCGCAGCTCCTCGGTCGTGGTCAATTCGTTGACCGGGTTGTACGGCTCGCCCGGCAGGCCCTTGGGGATGGTCTTGCGCGGCAGGTCGGCCCGAAGCGTAACGTCCTTGCGGCCCTTGCCGGATGTGGGCGGCGCGCCATAGCGATTGTGCCCGTCGTCCCCTGGCGCGACCGTCAGGATCAGCAGGATGATCCAACCGACGAAGGGCACCGCCTGGACCCACCACCACCAACCGCTGCGATCGGTGTCGTGCAGGCGGCGCACGGTGGCCGAAATGCTGACGACCCAAAAGACGGCTGAAAAAGTCAAATAGATGAAGTAATTTCTCGCCGTCCCAGCCAGGACGCCTTCCAATCGTCGGCTGGCATCCGCGGTGGGCAGACCCGATTGTTCCAGCGCCGCAAGATCACCGATGACCGGGACGAGCGGCAGCAGGATCACTCCGCTTGCGATGAAGCTTGCCACGAAAAACACCAGCATGAACCACCAGAATTCGCTGCGCGACGCCCGTCCGGCAAAGGTGACGGCCTTCCTGACGCAGCTGGCGGTGGCTTGAATCGGTCCCATTTAGACACTCCGTCTTTGTACCGTCGTCGATCTGGCCTTGAAATCAGGCGTCGATGCGACCGATTTGCGGAGATTGGCGGACGTCGCGGTTGATTTTCAGGATGTTGCTACAAATCGGAAGCGGCGTGATTGCGCAAATGTGATGGCCGCGCCCCTTTCGGAAGACCCGGATTCTTGCTATTCGCCGGGCAAAATATCGGAGATCACACCATGCGCGATCAGACCCGTCGTAGCCTTATTCTCGGGGGCGCCGCAGCCCTCGCCACGCCCACGATCCTGCGGGCGCAGCAACCCACGGCCGAGCAGTTCGGGGGCGTGACCGGCCCCAGCGAGGCGCGGCGCAACACCTCCAGCTTCACGCGGATCGACTGGCGCGACCATTTCGAGGTGCTTGGTGCAGCCACGATCATCTGTGACACCACCTCGCGCGCGCTGCACTATTGGGACAGCACCGGCACGGATTACCGCCTCTATCCGACGTCCGTCCCGATGACGGACGAGCTGACGCGCCGGGGCTATACCGAAATCGTGCGCAAGAAGGTCGGTCCCAGCTGGACGCCGACCCCCAACATGCGAGAGCGGAATCCCGACCTGCCCATCACCATGGCCGGAGGCGAGTTCGGCAATCCGCTTGGCACGCACGCGATGTACCTCGACTGGCCCGCCTATCTGATTCACGGCACGCATGACACGCGCAAGATCGGACGTCGGTCGTCGTCGGGCTGCATCGGCCTCTACAACGAGAAAATCGCCGAGCTGTTCGCGATCACGCCGATCGGCGCACAGGTCCGCGTCATCTGACACGATCTGCTGCGACGGCGTGACGGCGCGTCCCTTCGGGGCGCGCTTTTTCGTTTGCCCTTTGCGCCCCCGCATCGCACAATTGAACAAGCGTTCGATTAAAGGCACGGGAGGGTCTTCATGGACTTCGCACTTTCCGAGGAATCGGAGGCTATCTTCGACATGGCCCGCGACGTCGGCATGGCCGAGATCGCGCCGAACGCCCGCGAATGGGAAGCGCTTGGCACGATCCCCCGCGACCTCTGGCCCAAGTTGGCACAGCTTGGCTTCGGCGCGCTCTACGTCTCCGAGGATCAGGGCGGGTCGAACCTGTCGCGGCTGGATGCGACACTGGTGTTCGAGGCGCTGTCGATGGCCTGCCCTTCGGTCGCGGCCTTCCTGTCGATCCACAACATGTGCGCCAAGATGATCGACACCTTCGGATCCGACGATCTCAAGGCGCGCCACCTGCCCGACGCCGTCACCATGGAAAAGGTGTTCTCATATTGCCTGACCGAACCGGCCAGCGGGTCGGACGCGGCCGCTTTGAAGACGCGCGCGGAACGGACGAACGAAGGGTACCGCCTGACGGGCACCAAGGCGTTCATTTCGGGCGGCGGATATTCGGACGCCTATATCGTGATGGCCCGCACCGGGGACGACGGCCCCAAGGGCGTGTCGGCCCTGATCGTCGAAGACGGGTCCGAAGGGCTGTCGTTCGGGGGGCTGGAAGACAAGATGGGCTGGCGATCCCAACCCACCCGTCAGGTGCAGCTGGACGATTGTCTGGTGGACGCAGACGACCTGCTGGGCGACGAAGGTCACGGGTTCAAATATGCGATGGCCGGCCTGGACGGAGGGCGTCTCAACATCGCCGCCTGTTCGCTGGGGGCCGCGCAGCAGGCCATGGACCAGACGCTGGATTACATGCGGGAGCGTAAGGCCTTCGGCCAGCCAATCGCGGAGTTTCAGGCGCTTCAGTTCCGCCTTGCCGACATGGAAATCGAACTGCAGGCCGCGCGTACCTTCCTGCGCCAAGCAGCATGGAAACTGGACACGCAGGCCCATGATGCGACCAAATTCTGCGCCATGGCCAAGAAGATGGTGACCGAAACCGGAAGTCGCGTTGTCGATCAATGCCTGCAATTGCACGGCGGCTACGGCTACCTCGCCGATTACGGGATCGAGAAATTGGTCCGCGACCTGCGCGTGCATCAGATCCTGGAAGGCACGAACGAGATCATGCGCATGATCGTCGCGCGCGACATGCTGCGGGCGTGATCCCGTCGTTCGATCCACCGATCTGGTTGCGGCGTTGGTACCTCGGTCAAGAGGTGGCCGCTTTGCGGATGGCCGAAACGGCAGGAGGGCATGGGATTTTCCCTGCGATCCGCGTGGCGACCCTGCCCTTCTGGCCAGCTATCCCCCTCTTGCTGACCTGCCCGCTCGTCTTTCCAAGCGATAGTGAAGCGGCTGCAATCATATTCTTCTTTGCGACGATCCCAGTGCTCTATCTGTTCATCCTATTCTTCTACTGGAGCCGCCAGACCGGCAAGGCCCTCGGGATCGGCAACCCGGTCGATCCCATCGCCATCTTCGCCCTGAGACGGAGACGCGAAGCCGAATTGGAGGCGTTGCAATGACCGACATCCTGATCCGCACCGAAGGCCACGCCGGACGCATCACACTGAACCGCCCGGACGTGCTGAACGCCCTGTCCTGGGACATGTGCCTGAAGATCGAAAAAGCGTTGCGGAACTGGTCTTTGGACGATGACGTTCATGTCATTCTGATCGACGCAGCCCCCGGCCGCGCCTTTTGTGCCGGCGGCGACATTCAGGCGATGCACGCCGCGGGGACCGAGCAACGCTGGGACTACGGCCAACGGTTCTGGGCCGACGAATACCGCATGAATGCGCTGCTGTTCCACTTCCCCAAGCCGGTGGTCACCTTCCTGCACGGCTTCACCATGGGCGGCGGCGTCGGGGTCGGATGCCACGGGTCGCACCGCATCGTCGATGATACATCCCGCATTGCGATGCCCGAATGTGCCATCGGCCTGATCCCGGACGTCGGCGGATCGCTGATCCTGGCGCGTGCGCCGGGGCGGCTGGGCGATTATCTGGGCACCACGGGCACGCGGATGGGGCCGGGGGATGCGATCTTTGCCGGCTTCGCGGATTACTACCTGCCCGGTGCGTGGGAGGATCTGAAAGCGGCCCTGTGCCAAACCGACGACGTCTCGGCCATCGACGCCGCCGCCGCTCCGCCACCCGAAGCCCCCTTGAAGGCCGCCCTGAGCGAGATCGACACGCTGTTCGGCGGAGAGACCCTTGCCGATATCGCCCGCACGGTGAACGCCGCCGACACCCCGCTGGCCCGCGACGCGGCGGCGGCCCTGGCGCGCAACGCTCCGCTGTCGATGGCCGCCTGCGTAGAGATCCTGCACCGGCTGGGCGACGATCCAACCATCGAACAGGCGCTTGGTCTTGAATACCGCTTCACCGCCCGCGCCAGCGAACAGGGCGATTTCATCGAAGGCATCCGCGCCCAGATCATCGACAAGGACCGCGCCCCGAAATGGGCCCATCCCGGTCCGCAGGACGTGCCGCTGGCCGATCTGTCGGCCATGCTGCGCCCCTTCCCCCTGACCCTGGAGGCCTCCACATGAAAATCGCATTCATCGGACTTGGAAACATGGGCGCGCCCATGGCCGCGAACCTTGCCGCCGCCGGCCATGACGTAACCGGCTTCGACATGGCCGCGCCCGCGCCCGACGGGGTGACGATGGCCGAAAACGCCGCCGGGGCCGCATCGGGCGCGGACATCGTCGTTACCATGCTGCCCAACGGCGACATCCTGCGCGCCGTCGCGGCGGAGGTCGTGCCGGCGATGCAGGCAGGCGCCGTTCTCCTCGATTGCTCCACCGTCGACGTGGACAGCGCGCGCGCCGTCGCGGACATGGCCGCGGATCATGGCTGCGGCGCGCTGGACGCGCCGGTGTCGGGCGGCATCGGCGGCGCGGCGGCGGGCACGCTGACCTTCATGGTGGGCGGGGCCCAGGACGCGCTGGCCAAGGCCATGCCGCTGTTCGACGTGATGGGTGGGCGCACCGTGCATTGCGGGCCGTCGGGCAACGGACAGGCGGCGAAGATCTGCAACAACATGATCCTGGGCGCGACGATGGCCGTGACCTGCGAAGCCTTCGCGCTGGCCGACAAGCTGGGGCTGGACCGTCAGGCGATGTACGACGTCGCCTCCACCTCCTCGGGGCAGTCGTGGTCGCTGACCACCTATTGCCCCGCGCCGGGCGTCGGGCCGACCTCGCCGGCGGACAATGGCTACAAACCGGGGTTCGCCGCCGAGTTGATGCAGAAGGATCTGGGGCTGGCGCTGCAGGCCGCCGAAGCCGTCGACAGCCCCACGCCATTGGGAACGGAGGCGTTGCGGCAATACACCGACTTCGTCGAGGACGACGGACGCGGCAAGGATTTCAGCGCGCTGTTGGAGCGGTTCGTGGGTCGGGGGCGAACGTAGATCGACATTCCCCGTCAGGGTTGCGACCCGCCCCGTCCTGCGCAAGGTTCGCGCGACGGGGTAAGGGGTTACGCGAATGGCAAATGAAGATTGGGACGAAGCCCTTCGACGGATTGGGAAGTGTGGGGGATACGGAAGCGTGCTAGATCTCCGGGGGCTTGCGATTGATCGCATACCTGATGAAATCACGAAAATACCCGACCTCGAGAGTCTCTATCTCGATTCGACCCAGATTTCTGACGTGTCGCCCCTCTCCGAAATGGCTTGGCTCACATTTCTTCAACTTGGAGACACTAGAGTTTCTGATCTTTCGCCACTTTCTTCCAAAGCTTCAACAAGGCTTAGACGCCTCGACATCGAGAATACGATGGTAGTCGACCTGTCCCCAATTTCGAAGCTCAAGGGTCTTCAGTATATCAACCTCGACGGTGTTCACGCTTCCGACTTCCGCCCGCTCTTGGATCTTCCAGAGATCACTCCTGATTATCCGATTAGCTCCGGGAGAAGCCTCTCCTTCAAAAGGGCCGCGGCTTGCGCTGATGCGAAAATTGAAGCCGCCTCACAGGTCAGCTCTGAAGAAGCTAGGATCCAAGCTCTGGTCGCCCACCTGCGCACCCTTCCCCCGTGGCCGGAGCCTTTGCCGCAAGACATACCGCCAAGACCGGCTGATCCGGACGCCATCTCGCCGCCGGAACAGGATCCGGACCTCAAGCTTGTCTGGGGTGAAAACGGCTTCGATTTCTTCGCCGCGCAGGCCGGACGCGATCCCATTGTTGATGCCGCGCTGGAGGAGTTGCGACAACTCCTCGAAACTCTGCTGCGCAAGGGAAACGCACACGATGATCTGTATGCGCGCGCCCGAAAGGCCCTAACCCTGCTCGACACGGACCTGCCCGATGCGCTGAAGTTGCACATCCAGTATCAGGCCTTGATGCGGCTCCATGCCGGGGCGGACGCGCGCCAAGAGAAATTCGACGACGAAACGGTCGCTGCCCTCGCCAGTCTGCGCGATGTGGTGCCAGGCATCACGCTGACGAACCCCGACGTCCTGACCTTGATTGGACGGCAGGAGGCGGACCGAACGGCCACACCGTTCGGCGTGGACCCGGCCCGCGAGCGCGCGGTGCTGGACCGCATGGCCGATAAAGACGCCCCCTTCGCCCCCGCCGTCCGCGATGCAGCGGTTGCTGCGGCGGACCCAGATCGTGCGGACCGTCTCACTAGCCTGCGGCGGATCCTAAGCCGAAATGGGATGATCGCAATGCTCAAACTAGGTGCGCGTGCTGCTGTTGCCGGTGTCATCGGAACGGGGTCATGGCAAGGGCTCACATGGGCGGTTTCGAACGCAGATACGCTCACGTCCCTCGCGCTGTCCCTGGGTGACGACATCTATTGGTGGGCCCGAACGATGCTCGACCGGATCAGGGCCCTGCTCGAGGTCCGCGCTGCCGGGCCATGATGCTCTGACACCACCCTCTGACGCGACACCAAAACCCCGAGCACGCTCTCATTCAACCCGCGAAACCACGTCTGCCCCAGATCACCCGTGGATCACCCGCAGATCACCCATGGATCCGACACAAAAATGCAACGTAGGTAGGCGCACGGTCTTCGTACGAAAGGGAGGGAGTGGCGCGGTTGACGGGGCTCGAACCCGCGACCCCCGGCGTGACAGGCCGGTACTCTAACCAACTGAGCTACAACCGCGCATCACGCGGGGGACTGGTGGGCGGTGGCGCGGTTGACGGGGCTCGAACCCGCGACCCCCGGCGTGACAGGCCGGTACTCTAACCAACTGAGCTACAACCGCAGCCTTTGCCCGCCAGTCCCCCGGCGTGTGCGCGGTTTATGGTGCGTCCCGGCGGGCGTCAAGCGCGATAGCATCGCAATTCGCGCCTTTTGTCGCGCCCGCCGATCCGGCCCTAGCGATCGGGCAACGGGATATGCTCCGCATCGTCGCCCGGCGGCAGGCTGAAGCGTCCGTGCGCCCAGTCGCCCGCGCGCCACGCCTCCTTGGCGGCATCGATCTTCTCGCGCGAGGAGGCTACGAAATTCCACCAGATATGGCGCGGCCCCTCCAGCGTATCGCCGCCCAGCAAAAGCACGCGCGCACCCTGATCGCCCGCTTTCAACGACAGACGGTCGCCGGGGCGGAACACCATCATGCGACCTGCCTCGAACGTCTGGCCGGCGACCGACACGTCGCCGGACATCACGTAGACACCGCGATCCTCGTGGTCGTCGGGCAGCGGGATCATCGCTCCCGCCTCCAGCATCGCGTCGGCGTAGAACAGGCGGCTTGCCGTTTCGACCGGGGCGGAGGCACCCCAGGCGTCGCCCAGGATCATGCGGACCTGCTTGCCCTCGGCCTCCAGCATCGGCAGGTCGGCTTTGGGCGCGTGGACAAAGGCCGCGGCGTCCTCCTCCCGGTCCTCGGGCAGGGCCACCCAGGTCTGAATGCCGAACAGCGACTTCTCGGTCTGGCGATACGCGCCGTCCATCCGCTCCGAATGGGTGATGCCGTTGCCGGCGACCATCCAGTTGACCGCGCCCGGTTCGATCCATTGATCGGTGCCCAGCGAGTCGCGGTGATGAATGCGTCCTTTCATCAGATAGGTCACCGTGGCCAAGCCAATGTGCGGATGCGGGCGAACGTCGATGCCCTGCCCCGTCAGGAATTCCGCCGGGCCCATCTGGTCGAAGAAGATGAACGGCCCGACCATCTGCCGCCTGGGCGCGGGCAATGCGCGCCGCACCTCGAAGCCGCCCAGATCGCGGGCGCGGGGCACGATGACCGTTTCAATGGCATCGACGGCGTTGCCGATGGGGACGTGGGTGTCGAGAATGGGGTTCCAGCTCATGTCGCGCTCCTCCGGCTTTGATGGTGAATTTAGGAGGAATGGATACAGCGCGCCACCGGCGGGGGCGCACGGACCCCCTGCGCATTTCCGCAACCCGTTGGCATTGCCGAGATCCCCGTGCAACGTGGCGGCGAACCGAAGGGGAGACGGCATGACGAAGACGGCAGTGGTGACGGGGGCCGCGCGCGGCATCGGGTTGGCGACGACGAAACTGTTCCTGGCGGAAGGCCGGCGGGTGATCATGGTCGACAACGACGAGGCGGAGCTGGCGAAAGCCGCCGACGGCCTGACCGGGGCGACGCCCCTGCCCTGCGACGTCAGCGACCCGCAGGGCGTGAACCTGCTGGCGCGGGCGGTGATGGACGCGGTGGGTCGGGTCGACGCACTGGTCAACAACGCCGGCCTGGCCGATTTCGGTCCGATCGAGCAGACGGATTTCGAGCGGTGGCGCGCGGTGATGGCGACCAATCTGGACGGCGTCTTTTTGATGAGTCAGGCGCTGACGCCCGCGCTGAAGGCCACGAAGGGCGCCATCGTGAACATCGCGTCGATCAGTGCGCTGCGCGCCTCCACGCTGCGCGTGGCCTATGGCACGTCAAAGGCCGGCGTCGCACATCTGACGCAGCAACAGGCGGTGGAGTTGGGGGAACACGGCATCCGCGCGAATTGCGTCTGTCCCGGTCCGGTCCGCACCAAGCTGGCGATGGCGGTGCACACGCAGGACATCATCGACGCCTATCACGACGCCATCCCGCTGAACCGATATGGTCAGGAAACGGAGGTTGCCGAGGCGATCGTCTGGCTATGTTCCGACAAGGCGAGCTTCGTGACCGGTCAGCGTCTGGCCGTGGACGGCGGGTTCGAGGCGACGGGCATCGGCCTGCCGTCACTGCGGGAATGATTTGAAGTGCGTCCGGCTCGGACCGAAGGCCGCGGCGCGCCCGACTTTGTCGGACGCTTTCGCGCATTCAGAGTTTGCTTTGCGGGCTTCTGTGGTGGGTGGTGAGGGGCTCGAACCCCCGACATCCTCGGTGTAAACGAGACGCTCTACCAACTGAGCTAACCACCCGCGTGGCGGGGATAGCGTGGACCGCGGGCCGCATCAAGTCATCGCAGGACCGTCTCTTCGCCCGCCTCGATGCGATGCACAACGCCCTGAGGGTTGGTCATCCAATCCCAGTCCGACAGGTCACGGCCCGTCAGAAGGGCGCGCAGGGCAATGCCCGTCACGCCGTGGGTCACCAGGATCGCCGGCTTGCGCAGATCCCCCAGCAAACCATCGACGCGGCGCGTCAAGGCCGCCCGCGTCTCTCCGTCCGGGCTGTCGAACCGCCACCCCGGACCGGGCGGCTGGTCCATCTCCTGGCGGGTCCGGCCCTGCCTACGTCCCATGTCGATCTCCGCCAGGCGGTCGTCGACATCAGCGGACAGACCGGCCAGCGCGGCGGTGGCACGCGCGCGACCGAGCGGACTGACGAGGACAGGTGCCGTCACGCCGAACCTTCGCAGGATCGCCCCCTGACGCGCCGCCTGCACCTGACCGAGCGGCGTGAGCGCCGAGTCGAGCCGCCCCTGAAGGCGACCCTCGACGTTCCAGACCGTCTGACCGTGCCGCAAAATGTAGAGAGGCGGCATCGGCGGACCATCTGGCGAAAAAAGGGGGTGGCGGTGGGTGATAAGGGATTTGAACCCCTGACATCTTCGATGTGAACGAAGCGCTCTACCACTGAGCTAATCACCCGAACCGTGCCCGTTCTCTAGACAAACGCGATACGGGGTTCAAGACCCGCGAACCGCATCGGTGCAGATCGTTGACGCCGCGCCTTCGGGCGGCGACCCTTGGGGGGACCCAAAGGATTGCATGCCCATGAAATACTTCCTCCTCCCCCTTGCGCTGCTGCCCGCGACGGGCCTGGCCGAGCCGCGGATCGCCGTCATCTCTGCCTTCGAGCCGGAGTGGATCGCCCTGCAGGACGGGCTGGAGGATGCGGAAACGCAGCTCATCAACGGCAACCGTTTCGTGACCGGCACGATGGACGGGCAAGAGGTCGTGTTGTTCCTGTCCGGCATCAGCATGGTGAACGCCGCGATGACCACACAACTGGCGCTGGAGCGGTTCGAGATCGAGGCGATCGTCTTCTCGGGGATCGCGGGCGGCGTCGACCCGGATCTTTCGATCGGGGACGTCGTCGTGGCGGCGCGATGGGGCAATTACCTCAACACGATCATGGCCCGCGAAACGGCGGATGGCTTTGCGATCCCGCCCTGGATGACGTCGGATTTCGGACCGCTGGGTATGATGTTCACCCGCACCGAAGCGGTGCAGAGCGCCCGCGCCGATGCGCCTGAGCGAAAGTTCTGGTTCGAAGCCGATCCGGCGCTGCTGGAAAAGGCGCGGACGCTGGCCACGGACTTTGACCTGCCGGCCTGCAACGCCGACGGAACCTGCCTAAGCGAAGCGCCCCAGATCGTCGTGGGCGGAAACGGCGTGTCGGGCGCTGCCTTCGTCGACAACGCGGAATTGCGGGAATGGGCCTTCCGGGAATTCGATGCGCAGGTTCTGGACATGGAAAGTGGGGCCGTCGCACAGGTGGCCTGGGCCAACGAGGTGCCGTTCATCGCCTTCCGGTCCCTGTCGGATCTGGCCGGCGGCGGCGACGGCGAGAACGAAATGGGGACCTTCATGTCCATCGCGGCCGGCAATTCCGCCGGCGTCGTGCGCGCCTTTCTTGCCACGCTGGACTGACCCGGCGACTTCAAGCGACGGCCGACGAATGGCATTTAGCCTTGCCGCCGCGCGGTGGCTGACCCAGAACCGCCCGCATGGACGTGCAGCGCATCCTCGACGATATCGGGACGGACATGGCCGCCCGGCCCGACCGGGGGCTGGCGGCGACCTATATCCCCGAACTGGCCGGCATTGATCCTGCGCAATTCGGCTTGGCCGTCGCCCTGGCCGACGGCCGCGTCCTGACCACCGGCGATGCAGACGTGTCCTTCTCGATCCAGTCGGTCTCCAAGGTCTTCACCCTGGCGCTGGCCCTGGGCCGCCAGGGGGACGGGCTGTGGTCGCGCGTCGGGCGGGAGCCGTCGGGCCATGCCTTCAACTCCATCCTGCAGTTGGAAACCGAAGCGGGCATTCCGCGCAATCCGTTCATCAACGCCGGCGCGCTGGTGGTGACTGATACCATTCTGGACGGGCGGGCGCCCAAGGAAACCCTGGCGGAGCTTGTGCAATTCGTGCGCGCCGCTGCGGACGACGACGACCTTCATATCGACGCGGACGTCGCGCGATCCGAACAGGCGCATGGTCACCGCAACACCGCGCTGGCGGAGTTCATGGCCGCCCATGGCAACATGCGAAACCCGGTCGAAAAGACGTGCGGGACCTATTTCCACCAATGCGCCATAGCCATGACCTGTCGTCAGCTTGCCCTCGCGGGGCGGTTCCTGATGGGCGCGCCCGACATGCCGCGCCTGGTGTCACCCGCCCGGATGCGACGGGTTCTGGCGCTGATGATGACCTGCGGACATTACGACGCCTCGGGCGATTTCGCCTTCCGCGTCGGCCTTCCGGGAAAAAGCGGCGTGGGCGGCGGCATCCTGGTGATCGCACCGGGCCGCGCGTCGATCGCCGTCTGGTCACCGGGATTGAACGCAAACGGCAATTCGCATCTGGGCAGCATCGCGATGGAAATGTTGGCCGCGCGAACCGGATGGTCCGTGTTCGACTGAAACGAAAAGGGGCACCCGAAGGTGCCCCGATCGTCAGTTTGGGTAAGGTCAGTGTGCGGTCGCGCCACTTGCCCCGGTCTGTGCGGCCTTGGCCGCCAGTGCCGCGGCCTCCTCTGCCGCTTCGTCCCAGTCGATCGGCTCGGGCGTGCCGGTCAGGGCCAGCTTGAGCACTTCGGACACATGCTTGACCGGCACGATTTCCAGCCCGTTCTTCACACTGTCCGGCAGCTCGACCAGGTCCTTCTCGTTCTCCTCGGGGATCAGGACCGTCTTGATGCCACCGCGCAGGGCGGCCAACAGCTTCTCCTTGAGGCCCCCGATCGGCATCGCGTTGCCGCGCAGCGACACTTCGCCCGTCATGGCGATATCGCGGCGCACCGGGATCTGCGTCAGGGCAGACACGATGGATGTGACCATCGCCAGACCCGCGCTTGGCCCGTCCTTGGGTGTCGCACCATCCGGAACGTGGACATGGATATCCATCGTGTCGAACTTCGGCGGTTTGATCCCGATCTGCGGCGCGATGGAGCGGACATAGCTGCTGGCCGCGTCGATGCTCTCCTTCATCACGTCGCCCAGCTTGCCGGTGGTCTTCATCCGACCCTTGCCCGGCAGGCGCAGCGCTTCGATGTGCAAAAGGTCGCCGCCGACGGACGTATAGGCCAGCCCGGTGACGACACCGATCTGATCCTCCAGCTCGGCCAGACCGTAACGATGCCTCTTGACCCCCAGGAAGTCGTCCAGGTTCTCCGCCGAGACCGTGACCGACTTGTCCTTCTTGCCGACGATCCGCGTGACAGCCTTGCGCGCGACCTTGGCGATCTCACGCTCCAAGTTTCGCACGCCCGCCTCGCGGGTGTAGGTCTGTACGATGGCTGTCAGCGCATCGTCCGTCAGCTCGAACTCGCCCTTGCGCAGGCCGTGGTTCTTGACCTGTTTGGGCAGAAGATGGGTCTTGGCAATCTCGACCTTCTCCTCCTCGGTATAGCCGGCCAGCGGGATGATCTCCATCCGGTCCAGCAACGGGCCCGGCATGTTGTAGGAGTTCGACGTGGTCAGGAACATCACATTCGACAGGTCGTATTCGACCTCCAGATAGTGATCGACGAACGTCCCGTTCTGTTCGGGATCGAGCACTTCGAGCATGGCCGACGCCGGGTCGCCCCGGAAATCGTTGCCCATCTTGTCGATCTCATCCAGCAGGATCAGCGGGTTGGTCGTCTTGGCCTTTTTCAGCGCCTGAATGATCTTGCCCGGCATCGACCCGATATAGGTCCGGCGGTGGCCGCGGATCTCGGATTCGTCGCGCACCCCACCCAGCGAGATGCGAATGAATTCGCGCCCCGTGGCCTTGGCGACCGATTTGCCCAAGCTGGTCTTGCCCACACCCGGCGGCCCGACAAGGCACAAGATCGGCCCCTTGAGCTTGGTCGAACGGGCCTGCACGGCCAGATATTCGACGATGCGTTCCTTCACCTTTTCCAGACCGTAATGATCCTTGTCGAGGACGGCCTGCGCCTTGGTGATGTCCTTCTTGACGCGGGACTTGGTGCCCCACGGGATCGACAGCATCCAGTCGAGGTAGTTGCGCACGACCGTCGCTTCGGCGGACATGGGCGACATGTTCTTGAGCTTCTTCATCTCGGCGTCGGCCTTGTCGCGCGCCTCTTTCGACAGCTTGGTCTCGGCGATGCGCTTCTCCAGCTCGGCGACTTCGCCCTCGCCGTCCTCGCCGTCGCCCAGCTCCTTCTGGATCGCCTTCATCTGCTCGTTGAGGTAATATTCGCGCTGCGTCTTCTCCATCTGGGATTTGACGCGGGATTTGATGCGCTTCTCGACCTGTAGGACGGACATTTCGCCCTGCATCATGCCGAACACCTTCTCAAGGCGTTCCGACACGGTCAGCAGCTCCAGAAGCTCCTGCTTCTGATCGACCTCGATGCCCAGATGACCGGACACCAGATCCACCAGCTTGGCCGGATCCTGCGCTTCCTGCACGGCACCCAGGGCTTCCTCGGGGATGTTCTTTTTGACCTTGGCATAGCGCTCGAATTCGTCGGAGACGGATTTGAGCAAGGCGTCGATCGTCGGCTGATCGCCGTTCGACTCGGTCAATTCCTCGGCCTCGGCCTCGAAGAAATGCTCGTTTTCAAGGAAGCGGTGAATCTTCACGCGGCTGCGGCCCTCGACCAGAACCTTCACGGTGCCGTCGGGCAGTTTCAGCAGTTGCAGCACATTGGCCAGCACGCCAACGCGGTAGATGCCATCGCTCTCGGGCTCGTCCACCGACGGATCGACCTGGCTCGACAGCAGGATCTGCTTGTCGTCTGCCATCACCTCCTCCAGCGCGCGGACCGATTTCTCGCGGCCGACGAACAGGGGGACGATCATGTGCGGGAAAACCACGATGTCGCGCAGCGGCAGCACCGGGTGAATGGAAGTCGTCATATTATATCCTTTCGCAAAGGAATCCCGCCCCGGATACGGCAGCCTTGGGATCCTTCCGTCATCGAAGTCCTATTTGGGGCCTGGGCCCGACACCTTCAACCTGCGATGTTCCGCTTCCGTTTCGCAACATCCTGTTGGTTTGCACACCCAGGGACAAGACCGCGACCATCCATTTCCACGGGAGCGTGACGAATTTGCGCCCTGGAACACGGCCAATCCGCGACAGGCGAATACCGTTATTTCAAATTATTTCAAATCGGCTCCACGTCGCCTTCGGCCCGCCGCGCATGAAAAACCGCCTGCCATGCGTCGAATGTGCCCGCCGCGATGGCGCCCCGCATTCCGGCCATCAGATCCTGATAATAGTGCAAATTATGCCATGTCAGCAGCATCCCCGCGATCATCTCCTTAGATCGAGAGACGTGGTGCAGATACGCCCGGGAATAGCTTGAACAGGCCGGACAGGCACATTCCGCATCCAACGGGCGCGGGTCGTCCGCGTGACGCGCGTTTCGGATGTTGACCACGCCCCTGCGCGTGAACGCCTGCCCCGTGCGGCCCGACCGCGACGGCAACACGCAATCCATCATGTCCACACCGCGCGCGACGGCCCCCACGATATCATCCGGCTTGCCCACCCCCATCAGATAGCGGGGCCTGTCCACCGGCAGCTGATCGGGTGCATAGTCCAGACAATCGAACATCGCCGCCTGCCCCTCGCCCACGGCCAAACCGCCGATGGCGTATCCGTCGAACCCGATGTCGCGCAGCGCGTCCGCCGATTGGGCGCGCAAGTCCTGCTCCAACCCGCCCTGCTGAATACCGAACAGGGCGTGTCCGGGTCGGTCGCCGAAGGCCGTCTTGGACCGCTTCGCCCACCGCATCGAAAGCTCCATCGATGTGGCGATGCGGTCGCGGTCCGCCGGCAGGGCCGGGCATTCGTCGAAACACATCACGATGTCCGACCCCAGCAGGGCCTGGATTTCCATGCTACGCTCGGGCGTCAGGCGATGTTTCGATCCGTCGATGTGGGATTTGAACGTCACCCCATCCTCGTCCAGCTTGCGCAATGCGCCCAGGCTCATCACCTGAAACCCGCCGGAATCCGTCAGGATGGGACCATCCCAGTTCATGAAACCATGCAATCCGCCCAGCCGCGCGATACGCTCCGCCGTGGGCCGCAGCATCAGGTGATAGGTGTTGCCCAGCAGGATGTCGGCCCCGGTCGCGCGCACCGACTCCGGCATCATCCCCTTGACCGTCGCGGCCGTGCCCACGGGCATGAAGGCGGGCGTGCGGATCGCACCGCGTGTCGTCTGAATCTTGCCGGTCCGGGCCTTGCCGTCGGTGGCGTCCAGGTGAAAGGAAATGCGGTCGGTCATTCGCGGGCCTGCCTTTGTGCGCGGTGTCGGCGGGCCATAGCAGGCGTCCGCGCGCCCCGCCACCAATCCGGACGCCGCAGGGTCATTGGAACGATGGGGCCCGCGTACAAGATACCCCCAGCCACGTGTTACAAAAGCTGCGCGGGATTTTGCCCATAATGATCGCAATCTGGCCAAAACCAGCCATCCCGCGCCGCTCACGACGATACGACCTGACGGCCCGCGATTCTGTTCCTACGTCGGCGGAAGCGGCCCCGGGCAAGGGGTCGGATAACAAACAGGAGTTCTCCCATGAAACGTCTTGCTCTTCTCGCGATGATTCCCTTTGCGGCCACGCCGGTGTTTGCCGGCAACATCGAACCCCCGGTCGCCGAACCGGCCCCCGCGCCGGTCTTCGTGGAGCCGACGCCCGCCTATGAATGGTCCGGTGCCTATATCGGTGCGCAAGGAAGCTATGCGGACATCAGCACCGATGGCGATGTCGAACTCGACGACGACGGCGGCCTTTACGGTTTGCGCGCGGGCTATGACTTCCAGCGCGGCAGCCAGGTGTTCGGCGGTCTGGTTCAGTACGACTTCGGCGAGATCGAGTTGGAAGATTCCGACATCGAGGTCGAAAACGTCCTACGCATCGGTGCCCGCTACGGTATCACGACCGGCGCCGCGCTGTATTACGGTCTGGCCGGCTACGCACAGGCCGACACGAACTCGATCGGCGACACCGACGGGTATTTCGCCGGTCTGGGGTATGAGCGTTTCATCACCGAGAACGTCACCTTCGGTGCCGAAGCGATGTACCATGACTTCGACGATTTCGACGATGCCGACGGAACGGATGCAACGGCCACGACCGTTGGCTTGAACCTCAACTACCGGTTCTGATCCAGCCCACGGGCGGTCCTCTCGGGGCCGCCCTGCGCGATCGGGGGCCGATGCCCCTTTACGCCCCCGGTCGCAATCCTTATCTTTTCAGTCGACCAATTCAGGGGTTCATTACATGACCGACGCCTCCTCCCAGACCGATGAGCGCCTCGAGGGCACACCGCTCATCGCGCCTTCGACGACCGATCACCCCCTGCACGAGGCGGTGGTCGATGCCTGTCGGTCCGTGTTCGACCCCGAAATTCCCGTCAATATCTTCGATCTGGGCTTGATCTACACGATCGATATCGATCCCGAAAATTCGGTGAAGGTCATCATGACCCTGACGGCCCCCGGATGCCCCGTCGCCGGCGAGATGCCGGGTTGGGTCGCCGATGCCGTCCTGGCGCAACCGGGCGTGAAAGACGTGGACGTGGATCTGGTGTTCGAACCGCCCTGGGGCATGGAAATGATGTCCGACGAGGCGCGGCTGGAACTGGGCTTCATGTAACGCACCGGCCGGTCCGGCGCACGCTGTGCGCGATCGGGCCGGGATTGGTTCGCGTCGATACGGAAACCCGTTTTTCTGCGAAAACACTTGTGACCGATGCATAACATGGCGTTCACTCGACCGTGAGGATGTTTCGCGAGAGGCGTCCTCGCTTCGGGGGGACGACCTATCCCGCCGGAGGCGGAGCGCTACGCTCCATTCGCCCACGACGGCCGTGCCCCCTGCACTGTCGTGGCGGGCATTTGTATATTTGCGCCGTTGTGTTGTCATCTTTCGTTCACCCACCGGTCACGACAGGTTCACCACTGGGCCCGATGTGGTCGTCACATCGATCCAGGAGAGACATCCATGAAAATTCGACCAGGTCTGGGGGCACTCGCCCTGCTTATCGCGACCCCCGCCGCAGCCGAGACCCATGCCACCGACACGGGGCTCAGCTATGGTCCCCGCCCTGCATGGCTCATCAGTCAGATGGACGAGGGCGATCTGAAGACCCGGCTGCAGGCCTGCTCCGGCCAGACGCCGACGCGCAGTAACTTTTCCATCGGGCACCGCGGCGCGCCCCTGATGTTTCCCGAACATACGGTCGAATCCAACGTCGCCGCGGCGTCCATGGGCGCGGGTATTCTGGAATGCGATGTGACGTTCACCAAAGATCACGAACTGGTCTGCCGCCACGCGCAAAACGACCTGCACACGACGACCGATATCCTCGTGTCCGACCTGGCGGACACCTGCGCGACCGCCTTCACACCGGCCAGCGGCGACGAGGATGCGACGGCGGAATGCCGGACGTCGGACATCACGCTGGCCGAATACCGCACCTTGTCGCCCAAGATGGACGCTGCCGACGGCAGCGCCATCACCGCCGAGGACTATCAGGGCGGGATCGCGGACTACCGCACGGCGCTGTATGGCAACGGCACGACGATCATGACCCATGCCGAGTCGATCGAGCTGTTCCGCGCGCTTGGCGCGAAATTCACGCCCGAACTGAAATCTCCCGTTGTGGACATGCCGCACGAAGGCTTCAGCCAACAGGATTACGCGCAAAAACTGATCGATGAATACAAAGCCGCGGGCGTCCCGGCGTCGGATGTCTGGGCGCAGTCCTTCAACCTCGACGACATCCTGTACTGGATCGAGAACGAGCCCGACTTCGGCGCGCAGGCGGTCTATCTGGATGACCGATATGAGGCGGAGGACGCGGACGAAGGCCTGATCGACCCGATGGATGCGTCCACCTTCAAGCCGACGATGTCCGAACTGGCCGATATGGGTGTGAACTACATCGCCCCACCCCTGTGGATGTTGGTCACGGTTCAGGACGGGGAAATCGTGCCGTCCGTCTATGCGACCGAGGCGAAGGCCGCCGGCCTGAACATGATCGCATGGTCGCTGGAACGGTCCGGTCCGTTGAACGATGGCGGCGGGTGGTACTATCAATCGATCGAGGATGTGACCGATAACGACGGTGTCACCTATGACTTGGTCGATGTTCTGGCGCAGGACGTCGGCGTGGTCGGTATCTTCTCCGACTGGCCGGCGACGGTCACCTATTACGCGAACTGCCTCGGTCTCGATTAACCCTCACGCCACGAACCTTCACGCCGGAGGGAACCTGATTTCCTCTGGCGTGTTTCGCCGACATGTCATGCCTTTTCCGTAGTGCCCTTGTCGGCATCCTTTGCCTGTTCTCCGTCACCGCCGCTCACGCTCAGCAAGATCCGTGGTTTGCTGTCGACGCGGTGAACACGGGTCTCTCGGACCTGCCCGAAGACGTCGACCGGCGGACGCCACGCACGGCGATGGAGAGTTTCTACCGCGCTGCAGCGGCGGAGGATTGGGCCAGCGCCGCGCATCTTCTGGACCTGTCCGACCTCGCCGTCGCGGATCAGGCCGTTCAAGGCCCGGAATTGGCCGAGAAACTGTTCCAACTGCTCGAACGCAAGGCGGTCATCGATTGGTCCACGTTCCTGCAGCGCCCCGACGCCTTGCAGGCACGCGGTGGCCAGAACGAAGCCCAGGCCGGAGAGCCGCGCCGCTCGCTTCTGCTGCGGGACGTCAGCCTGGACCCGGTGCCATCCGCGATCCGCCTGAACCGCGTCAAAGTCGGCGAAAACGGAACCCCGTTCTGGATCTTTCCGCGCGAAACGGTCGCGGACATCGACGCCATGTACGAGGTCTATGGCCCCAAAGCCTTTGAGAAGAATCTGCCATCGGTCCTGCGCCAAGACGCGTTTCTGGGCCTGATGTGGTGGGAAATCTTGGGCCTGCCACTTCTTTTGATCGCGGCGGGCGGTCTTGGATATTTCGTGCGCGCGACGTTGAAATGGGCAAACCGAACATTTGCGGCGTCGGGCCTGCCGTCGCGCATTCTGCATGCGATTTCGACCCCCCTCGTCGTGGCGTCGGTCGCCATCCTCATCTCCTCCATCACGCGGAACCTCTTCGTCTTCTCGGGCCAGATCGATCTGTTCATCGGGCCGCTGATCGCGATCGGCTTCGTCGCCGCCGTCCTGATGCTGATCGTAAATGTTGTCGAAGCGATCATGGACACGCTGATCGCGCCGGGCGACGACGTCGACTTGACCGCCCCCGACCGCGCCGAAAGTCGTGTGGCGGCAACGCGCCTGAATGCCGCCAAGCGGATCCTGGTGATTCTCGTCGTGCTGATCGGCTCGGGGATCGTGCTGTCCACCGCCGACATCTTCCGCTCCATCGGCCTGTCGCTTCTGGCATCCGCCGGCGCGCTGACACTCGTGATGGGGTTCGCGGCCCGCGACGTGCTGGGCAACATCATGGCCAGCCTTCAGATCGCATTGAACCAATCGGCGCGCGTCGGCGACCGCATCATCTTCGAAGGCGAGTTGTGCCATGTCGAACGCATCCACATGACGTTCGTGCAGCTGCGCCATTGGGAAGGCACCCGGATGATAGTGCCCGTGAAGGAATTCGTGTCCAAGGCATTCCGCAACTGGTCGCTGGTCGAGCCGGAGATGACGCGGGTCATCAAGCTCAAGCTGTCGCCCCGCGCCGACGTGGAACGCCTGCGCCAGGCATTCTTCGACGTCGTGCGCGAGGTGAAGGAGACCGAAATCGGTCAGAACCTCGGCGATCTGGACGACATGGCCGTAAACGTCGCCGGTCAAGACACGCTTGGCATAGACGTGTGGTTCAACGTGCCCTGCGCCGATGCCAACACATCGTTCGAAGTGGCCTGCGAGGTGCGGGAGCGATTGCTGGTCCGCGCGAACGAAGTTTTCGACAAGGATGAAGCGCTGTATCCGCAAAGTGCCGTGGCCGACGCCGCGTGATCCCCGGCCCTTGAGATCGGGTCCGGCGGCGATTAGATATCGGTCAAGGAGAACGCCCGATGTTTGCCATTCCAGGACAATCCCCCGTGACGGTGACGCCCGCTGCCGCCAAGCAGATCGCGCGGCTGATGGCCAAGCAGGATGCGGCCGGTCTGCGCATCGGCGTCAAGAAGGGTGGCTGCGCGGGCATGGAATACACCATGGATTACGTGGCCGAGGCCGAAACCCACGACGAAGTGGTGGAAGTCGATGGCGGCGCCCGCGTTCTGATTGCGCCGATGGCGCAGATGTTCCTGTTCGGCACGGAAATCGACTACGAGACGTCGCTGCTGGAATCGGGCTTCAAGTTCCGCAATCCCAACGTGGTCGATGCCTGCGGCTGCGGCGAGTCGATCAAGTTCGACGAAAGCCTGGACGTCCCCGCGGGCGGTGCGCCGCGCCTGTGATCTAGACCCCGCATCTGCTATCCCTGTCGCAATACAGGAGAGACGAGATGCCCCAGAAGATCGCCGCCGGAAACTGGAAGATGAACGGAACGCTCGAAGCGGTGCCGGAGGCCGGTGCCATTGCCGCCGCGTCCGGAGCGGTCGAGACGATCCTTTGCCCCCCTGCCACGCTGATCGGGCCGCTGACCCTTGCGGCGCAGGGCACGGATCTTCGGATCGGGGGCCAATCGTGTCACCCGGCCGCGTCTGGGGCGCATACCGGCGACATCTCGGCCGCAATGCTGGCAGATGCCGGCGCGACATACTGCATCACCGGACATTCTGAACGCCGCGCCGATCACGGCGAAAGCGATGATGATGTCCGGGCGCAGACCGAAGCCGCCTGGGCCGCCGGGCTGCGCGCCATCCTGTGCATCGGTGAGACGCTGGAGCAGCGCGAGGCCGGCGAGACGCTTGACGTGCTGACCGCCCAGCTCGAGGGTTCCCTGCCGGGTGGTGCAACGGAAGAAAATACGATCATCGCCTATGAGCCGGTCTGGGCCATCGGCACCGGCAAGGTCGCCAGCCCCGACCAGGTGGCCGAAGTCCACGACGCGCTGCGCGACCACGTCGGACCGGAGATGTCGTTGCTTTATGGTGGATCGGTCAAGGCCGGGAACGCGGCAGAGCTTTTCGCCCTGACGAACGTAGACGGCGCATTGGTCGGCGGGGCGAGCCTGAAGGCCGCGGATTTCGTGCCCATCGTCGAGGCGCTGGCCGCGTCCTGAAACAAGAAGGGCGACCCCGGCGGGCCGCCCTTCGTCATCCCTGCGGATCGCCCCGCTACTTTATCACCAACTCCGGCCCCATCACCGAATTCGGCAACCAGGTCGAGATCGCGGGGATGTAGGTCACCATGATCAGGAACACGAAGAGCACGGCCAGGAACGGCAGGGCCGCGCGGACGACCGCCATCATCGACATGCCCGCCACGCCGGATGTGACGAACAGGTTCAGGCCGACGGGCGGCGTGATCATCCCGATTTCCATGTTCACGACCATGATGATGCCCAGGTGGATCGGGTCGATGCCCAGTTCTATCGCGATCGGGAACACCAGTGGCGCCACGATGACCAGCAGGCCCGACGGCTCCATGAACTGACCGCCGATCAGCAGGATGATGTTGACCACGATGAGGAAGGTGATCGGCCCCAGCCCCACGCCCAGCATCGTGTTGGCGATGTGTTGCGGGATCTGCTCGTCCGTCAGCACGTGCTTCAGGATCAGCGCGTTCGCGATGATGAACATCAACGTGATGGTCAGCTTGGCCGCGTCCAGCAGAGTGTTGCGCGTATCCTCGTGGAAGAACGCGGTCAGCAGGGCCTGCGGATGCGACAGCAACGACTTGGGCGTGCTTTCGATCAGGTGCCCGTCGGCCACCGCGGCCCCGGCGGATTGCGGGGGACGCGCGGCCAGCGGCCCGATGTCGCGGTACACGAACATCGCCACAAGGAAGGCATAGAACGACGCGACGGCGGCGGCTTCGGTCGGCGTGAAGATCGCGCCCGTGACACCGGGAATGCCGTAGATGCCCAGCATGATGATCGCGATCAGCATCAGGCCCCAGAACGCGTCGCGGAACGATGCGCCCACTTCGCCCCAGCCCGCGAATTTCCCCTTGGGCATGTTCCGCTTCACCGCGATCACATAGATCGTGACCATCAACATGAACCCCGCCAACAGACCCGGAATGACACCGGCCAAGAACATCCGACCAACTGATACATCCGTGGCCGAAGCATAGACGACCATCACGATGGACGGCGGGATCAGGATGCCCAGGGTGCCTGCGTTGCAAATGACCCCGGCGGCGAATTCCTTGGTATAGCCCGCCTGCTTCATCGCCGCGATCACGATGGTACCGATGGCGACGACCGTCGCCGGGCTGGAACCCGAAAGGGCCGCGAACATCATGCAGGCAAACACACCCGCGATGGCCAAACCGCCGCGGAAATGACCCACACAGGCGATGGAGAAGCGGATGATCCGCCGCGCCACACCACCGGTGGACATGAAACTGGACGCCAGGATGAAGAACGGGATCGCCAGCAGCGTGTAATGCCCGGCCATCGCCTGATAGAACGACTGCGCGATGGACCCCAGCGACGTATCCGAAAACGCCAGCAGGAAGAAGATCGAGCTGAAGCCCAGGGAAACCGCGATCGGCACGCCCAGCAGCAGCAGGCCGATGATCATCACGAAAAGAAGGACGACTTCCATAACTCAGACCTTTCTTTTCGCGGGGATACGCGGGGCGACGGTTTCATAGGGTGCCGCCTCGACCAGCGGACGGGGGCGTGTGACGTTCGCGACATCGACCGCACCCGGAGGCTGCGACTGGAGCGCCGCCGCCGCCTCGGCCACATCGTCTTCGGCTTCGTGGGACACGATCAGGCTCATCCGATCGCCGCGGGCGATGGCGATGACCGATTGGATCACCCGGAACAGGATCAACGCAGATCCGACGGGCAGAATGACGTAGGGGATCACGCGGGGCAGCTTTTCGTATTCCTCCCCCTGATTGATCAGCGGCTCCAGCCAGCCGAACAGCCACCGCACCGGCGGCACCTGATCGGTGACGTACCATGCCGCGTCGCGGGTTTGCTCGAACCCGGTGGGCAGCCATTCGTATGGCCCGGTCGTCCGGTTCAGCGCGGCATAGGGGGCCCAGTAATCCCACGATCCCTTCAGCAGTAGGAAGGCATAAGCGATCGTCACCGCCCCGGCGATCAACGCGCAGACGCGCTTTCCCCGGTCGGGCAGCAGGTTCGTCACGGCATCGACGCCCAGATGTGCGGTGATCTTGAAAGCATAGCTGACACCGAAGATCACCAGCCAGGCGAACAGGATCAGGATGACCTCCAGCGACCAGATAATGGAAGCGTTGAAGATGTAGCGCAGCACCACGTTCACGAAGGTCAGCAGCGTCATCAACCCCAGTAGGAGCGCGATCGCCGTTTCCTCGAACGAATGCACGGCGCGCCCGACGCGGCCGGTCGGCTCATAGCGTTTGGCCATCGTCGTATCCCCCCCATTTTGCGCGATGCCCCGGGCCATGTGGCATGGCCCGGGGCGGTATCGGGCCGGAGCCCTTACTCCGAGTAGCTCGACGCCGCGTCGATCACGTCCTGGCCGATATCACCGGCAAACTGATCCCAGACGGGCTTCATCGCCTCGACCCAGGCGGTCCGCTGCTCGGGCGTCAGCTGACGAACGACGCCGTCGGCCTCGATTATGGCTTCCTTGGCGGTTTCGTTCACCGCCGTCGATTCCGCGTTCCGCGTCTCGGTCACTTCCCCAACGATCGTCAGAAACTGCTCGCGCACGTCATCGTCGAGACTGTCCAGCCAGTCGACGGAGGACACGACGAGGTAATCGATGATGCCATGGTTCGTTTCGGTGATCCCGTCCTGCACCTCGAAGAACTTCTGGCCGTAGATGTTGGACCAGGTGTTCTCCTGACCGTCGACGACGCCTTGCTGCAACGCGCCGTAGACTTCGGCAAAGGCCATCGGCTGCGGCGAGACGTCGATTGCTTCCATCTGCGCCACGAGAACGTCCGAGGGCTGCACGCGGAACTTGAGACCGGCGGCATCTTCCGGCATCTCCAACGGCACGTTGGCCGACATTTGCTTCATGCCGTTGTGCCAAAATCCAAGACCCTGAAGCCCGCGACGTTGCATCGAGTCGAGCAGGGCCTGACCGTCGTCGGAGGCCTGGTAAGCGTCGACCGCAGCGATGTCCGAGAACATGAAGGGCAGATCGAAGACCTGAAACACCTTGGTGAACGGACCGAACAGCGACAGCGACGGTGCGGCAAGCTGAATGTCACCCTGCAAGATCGCCTCGAGCGCTTGCTCATCGGTGTAGAGCGTGGAGTTCGGAAAGACCTCCATGCACATCGTGCCGTTCATCTCGGCGTTGATCCGCTCCTGCAGAAGCGAGGCGGCGATGCCCTTGGGGTGACGGTCGGTGTTGGTAACGTGGCTGAACTTGACGACGATTTCACCATCGTCACAGCCGGTGTGGCCGTCGGCGTTCGCGGCGGTGAAAACGGTCGCGGCAGGCACGGACAGGGCCAGCGCGGTCGCGGCGGTTGTCATGAATTTCATGGTTCTCTCTCTCCCTTTAAGGCGCCTGTTGGCGGGCGCTTGGCACAAACGGTATCAGGCGCCCTGCGGGGGTAAAGCGGAAAACCGCGAACGGACGAAGTTGTTTATATTTCGATACTTGCAATTCGACCTTCATGTCATTCGCAAGACGCGTGCGGATTCTCACACGCCGCGGCTTCGCGCTTTGTGCGGATTTTCGCACACCGCTTTCAGTCGCGGCGATAGTCCTCGGGCTTTACCCCATGGCGCGCCAGCTTGTCGTAAAACGTCTTGCGCGGCAGTTCGAGATCCTGCGCCGCCAACGTCGCCTGACCCCGGTGCCGGGTCAGTGTTTCGATCAGGATCGACCGCTCTACCGCCCGCATCCGGTCCGCCAGGCCGGCCCGCGTGGTCCCGCCGTCCCCGCTTTCGGCGTCGGGCAGACCCATCGCATAGCGCATCGCATGGTTCATCAGGCCCCGCGCGTTTCCAGGCCAGGGACGCGCCATCAGCCGTGCCTGCATATCCGGCGGCACGTCCGGCACAGGCAAATCTGCCTGTTCGCAGGCCAGGTGAAGGTAGTGGCGGAACAGCACCGGAATGTCGCCGGGCCGGTCGCGCAGGGGCGGAATATGCAGGCGCAAACCGTCCAACCGGTAGAACAACTCCGCATCCAGCGTATCCGTCAAAGCGACGGGGTCGAGGTTGGTCGCGGCCAGCAGACGAACCTCGCCGTCTTCGGGCAGGCGATGCTGCAACGTGGGGGACAGGGCGTCGATGTGATCGATGAGCAGGCTTCCGCCCTCGGCCAGTTGGATCGCCTCGGCCAGTGCATCGGCGTCGAGGCCCGGTGCCGATCGTTTGACGAACGGCCCGGTGGCCCGCGGCGACAGAAGATGGATGACCTCCACCACCTTCGACGTGCCCGATCCCGGCTCTCCGTGGACGAGCACCGCGCCGCTTCCGCGCGCGACGGCGCGGGCGCGGTCCCGCATGGCGCGGCTTTGGGGCGACACACCGCGCAGCATCCGGGCGGCCGCGTCCCCCCCGTCAGCGGCGCCCCGTTCGCGCCGTGCGGCCAGCGTGGCCCGGCGCAGCGCCAGCGCCTGACGGACCGTCGCCACCAGTTCTTCCGGATCGCAGGGCTTTTCAAGGAAGGCGAAGGCTCCCTCGGACATGCCGCGCACCGCCGTCGGCACGTCCCCTTCCCCCGTCAGCAAGATCACCGGCAGGTCCGGATCGGCCGCCCGCGCTTGTGCCAGCAGGTGAAACCCGTCACGGCCCGGCATCCGGATGTCGCTGACGACGACGCCAGCCAGATCGCGCGTCAGGCGCGGCTGGGCGGCGACGAAACTGCCAGCTGTCGCCACCGTCAGATCGGCAAGCTCCAGCGTCTGCGACAGCGCCTCGCGCACGCTCAAATCATCTTCCACCAGCAGGACATCCGTCATGCCGCGACCGACCCGACCGCAGGCGGCAGCGTCACGGTGAATTCCGCCCCCTGCCCGGTGTTGCGGCCCCGAATTTCGCCGCCGAAGCCCTGCACGATGCCATAGCTCAGCGACAGGCCAAGCCCCAACCCAGCCCCCACTTCCTTGGTGGTATAGAACGGATCGAAGATCGCTTCGGGCGTTTGCAATCCAGGTCCGGTGTCGCTGACGCGCATGGTGGGCGGTCCGTCGGTCAGGGCGATGGTCAGGCGGCGATCCGACCGGTCGGCCATGGCATCCACCGCGTTCGCGATCAGGTTGACCAGAACCTGACCCATCCGCACCTCGCCCGCCAAGGCCAGGACCGGAGTCTCGGGCAAATGCACGATCGTATCGACCTGCCCCGCCGCGCGCCGCGCCTCGGTGATTTCAAGCGCATCTTCGATGACGGTCGCAAGATCGGTCTCGACCGCTGCCTGCGGCTCGGACCGCGCGAAGGCCGACAGGTTGCGAATGATCCGCCCCATCCGCCCGGCCAGATCGTTGATCCGCGTCAGGTTCGCGCCCGCCGCCTCTGCGTTGCCGCGATCCAGAAAGGTCGCCCCATTTTGCGCAAAACTGCGGATCGCCATCAGCGGCTGGTTCAATTCGTGACTGATGCCCGCCGACAACTGACCCAGGGCCGACAGCTTGCCGGCCTGCACCAGATCGGCCTGCGCGCGGGTCAGCGCGGCCTCGGCCTCCCGCCGTTCGCCGATTTCGGTGGTCAGAGCCGCCGTGCGTTCGGCCACCCGCGCCTCCAAAGTCTGGTTGGCGCGGGCCAGAACGCGCCGCCGTTCCCACAGAAAGACCAGCAGGCCGCCCAGCACCAGAAGTGCCGCACCCGCCGCAAGGCCGCGCGCCTGCGCCAGCGCGCGCGCAGGGGCCGTGTCCAGCAGCACCTCGGCCGTCAGGCCCAGCGTCGGCTGTGGCAATTCCAGATGCAGGGCATCGCGCGGGATATAGCGACCGGATTCCGTGCGCCGGATGTCCAGACCCCGGATCGGTGCACGGGTCTGCGGGGGTGGCCCGCCCAGCAGTTCCTCCCGATTCGAAACGACCACGTGGCCCACGGCATCGGTGAAATAGATGGCCTGCGGATCGCCGCGCCAGCCACGTTCCAGAACGGCCAGATCGCGGGTCACGGCGACCGCGCCCGACACCTTGCCCTGCGCGTCGAAGGTCGGGGCGGCATGGGCGAAGACACGCCCGCCAAAGACGGCACCCTGCGGCATCGGCCCGACGCCGAGCGCGCCTTGGCGCGGACGGACCATCCAAACCGCGTCCGACAGATCGCCCCGCCGTCCCGACGCCGACCCGATGACCGTACCCGTCCCGTTCAAAAGCAGGACATCCGACGCGCCGGAACGGTCGGCGAAGCCCTGCAACCGCGTCGCCGGATAGTCGAAGATGCCGGGTTGCGAGACCGAGGCGGCGATGCCCGGATCGGCCGCCAGCAAAACCGCCAGATCGCGGGAGCGTTGCAACTCCAGCCGCAAACGATCGGCCGCCAGGCTCAGGTCCGAACTGCCCTTGGCCTGCAACGCGGTCAGCGCCGTGCCCAGCGTCGCCCACCACACGGCACCGGCCATCAGACCGGCAGCGGTAAGCGTCACGAGGATCAGGAGCAGGCGGTGCATGCACGTCAGACTAGGCGCGCGATCCGCCGGGGCCAAGCCTTGACGCGCCACCCGGCGCGCGCCACCGATGCGCCATGCACCGCTTTGCCCAATCGCCGACAGATCCGGCCTTCGTTCAAGACCCTTATCCGTTCTATGACCGGCTGCGCGATGCGGGGCCGCTTGCATTCTGGGCGGACTACGACATGCCGGTCGCCGCGTCCCATGCTGCGGTCTCGGCGCTGCTGCGGGATCGGCGGTTCGGGCGCGAAGATCCGTTTCCGCCCGACCGGCCCGCCCATCAGGCCGGGTTCTGGGCCATCGAAGATCATTCGATGCTGGAACTGGAGCCGCCGCGCCACACCGCCCTGCGCGGCCAGGTCCTGCGCGCATTCACATCGCGGCGGGTCGCGGCGCTGGCCCCCGAGATCGAGACTCTGTCCCATGACCTGATCGACGCCTTTCCGTCCGGCGAATTCGATCTGCTGGATGCCTTTGCGCGCCCCCTTCCGGTCCGCGTCATCGCCCGCCTGCTGGGCGTGCCCGAGGACGACGCCCCCCTGCTGCTGACGTGGTCCAACGCGATGGTGGGTATGTATCAGGCCCGTCGCACCCATGCGGACGAGGTAATGGCGGCGCGCGCCGCATCGGACTTCGCCGCCTACCTGCGCGACATCTTCCGCCGTCCGCGACCAGACAGCCTGATCGCGCAGCTTCTGGACGTGATGGGTGACGGCGGATTGTCCATCGAGGAGGTCACCGCGACGTGCATCCTTCTGCTGAACGCGGGGCACGAGGCGACAGTCCATACCTTGGGCAACGGCGTGGCCGGGTTGATCCAGGCAGGGCTTTGGCGCGACGACATCACGCCCGACACGGTGGAGGAGGTGCTGCGTCACGATCCGCCGCTGCACGTGTTTACCCGCTACGCCATGCAAGACGTCACGATCTTCGACCACACGTTCCGTCGCGGCGAACAGGTCGGCCTGCTTCTGGGGGCGGCCAACCGCGACCCACTGGCCTTTCCCGACCCGGCGCGGTTCGATCCCGGCCGTTTCCCGGATGCTCCGATGCCCACCAGTTTCGGCGCGGGTCTGCACTTCTGCCTTGGTGCGCTGCTGGCGCGGCTGGAACTGCTGCACGGGTTGCGCGCACTTTCGACCCGCCGCCCGGATCTGAGGGTGAGCGCCGCGCCGCAGTACGCCGACATCTATCACTTCCACGGGCTGGCAGCGCTGATGGTCGAATGACCGGAGGCTCGGGCCGTCTGTCACGCGGCGCAAGAGCTGGGAACCGATGCCTACAAACGACTTGCAGAACTCACGCCTTATCGCTCGCCATCCTTGCGCGAGCGGCGACTTCACGCGCATTGCAAGATATCCCGATGAACCCGCGCCCGCCCCGCGCGTTGACATGCCATCAAAGGAGAACGACCATGAAATCCGCATCCGCACTGACGGTCGCCGTGGCGTTAATCTTGGCCGCGCCCGCCTTCGCCGAGGACAATGGCAACAACGGCAACGGCAATTCCCGCGCCGAACGGGTCGCCAACCCGTCGAACGGCGGTTGCCCACCCGGCCTCGCCAAGAAGGACCCGCCCTGCGTGCCTCCCGGTCAGGCCCGGCAGCGCGACCGGTTCGACGGTTACGACTACCGCATCGGCGACCGGCTGGACCGCGACTACGTCATCGTGGATCGGCGCGGCTACGACCTGCCGCCGCTGGAGGACGGAGAAGCCTATGTGCGTGTCGGCGACCGCATTCTGCGACTGGACCGGGCAGAACGGCTGATCCTCGACATCGTCGCGACCGTCCTGAACTGATGCCGGACAGGTGGCGGCCTATTCCGCCGCCACCTTGCGCGCCGCCAAAAGTGACTTGAGGTAGTGGCCCGTATGGCTGCCCTCGATCTGAGCGATTTGTTCGGGCGTGCCGACCCCGACCAGTGTGCCCCCGCCGTCGCCGCCTTCGGGACCGATGTCGATGACATGGTCGGCCGTTTTCACGACATCGAGGTTGTGTTCGATCACGATGACCGAATTTCCCTGATCCACCAATTCGTGCAGCACTTCGAGCAGCTTGCGCACATCCTCGAAATGCAGACCCGTCGTCGGTTCGTCCAGGATATAGAGGGTACGCCCGGTGCTGCGCTTCGACAGCTCCTTCGACAATTTTACCCGCTGCGCCTCCCCCCCGGACAGCGTCGTCGCCTGTTGGCCAACCTTGATATAGCCCAAGCCGACACGCATCAGCGCATCCATCTTTTCACGGATGGACGGAACCGCCTTGAAGAAGGTCTGCGCATCCTCGACCGTCATGTCGAGGACGTCGGCGATGGACTTGCCCTTGAACTGAATTTCCAGCGTTTCGCGGTTGTAGCGCTTGCCCTTGCAGGTCTCGCATTCGACATAGACGTCCGGCAGGAAGTGCATCTCGATCTTGATGACGCCGTCGCCCTGACACGCCTCGCACCGCCCGCCCTTGACGTTGAAGCTGAACCGGCCGGGCTTGTAGCCGCGCGTCTTCGACTCCGGCAGGCCGGCGAACCAGTCGCGGATCGGGGTGAAGGCCCCCACATACGTCGCCGGGTTCGACCGGGGCGTGCGCCCGATGGGTCGCTGGTCGATGTCGATGACCTTGTCCAGATGCTCCAACCCCTTGACCGTCTCGCAGGGCGCGGGCGTCTGGCGCGCGCCGTTGAGCTTCATGGAGGCGGTCTTGAACAAAGTCTCGATCGTCAGAGTCGATTTGCCGCCGCCCGACACGCCGGTCACGGCCACGAACTTGCCCAGCGGATAATCGACGGTCAGGCCCTTGAGGTTGTTGCCCGTCGCCTTGACCACCGTGACCTTCTTCTTGTTGCCCTTGCGCCGTTTGGCGGGCACGCCGATTTCCCTGCGCCCGGCCAGATAATCGCCGGTGATGGATTTCGGGTTCTCGATCAGATCGGCGGGCGTGCCGTGGCCGACGACGGTGCCGCCGTGAATACCGGCGCCCGGACCGATGTCATAGACATAATCGGCCTCCCGGATCGCCTCCTCGTCGTGTTCGACGACGATGACGGTGTTGCCCTGATCGCGCAGGTTCTTGAGCGTCGTCAGCAGGCGATCATTGTCGCGCTGATGCAGGCCGATGCTGGGTTCGTCCAAAACATACAGCACACCGGTTAGGCCCGACCCGATCTGACTGGCCAGCCTGATCCGCTGGCTCTCGCCGCCCGACAGCGTGCCCGCGTTGCGGCTCAGCGTCAGGTATTGCAGGCCGACATTGTTGAGGAACCCAAGACGTTCGCGGATTTCCTTGAGGATGGCGCGCGCGATTTCGTTGTTCTGCTTGGACAGCGCCTTTGGCACCTCGTCGCACCACGCCAACGCTTCGGCGATAGACATTTCAACGATTTGCCCGACGTGCTTCATGTCGATCTTGACGGCCAGCGCTTCGGGCCGCAGCCGGTATCCGCCGCACGCCCCGCAGGAACGGTTGTTCTGATAGCGCTCGAATTCCTCCCGGACCCAACTGGAATCGGTTTCGCGGTAGCGACGCTCCATGTTGGGGACCACGCCCTCGAACACGCGCGACACTTCGTAGATGCGCCCGCCTTCGTCATAGCGAAACTTGATTTTCTCGCTCCCCGATCCGCGCAGGAAAACGGCCTGGATATTCTCGGGCAGATCCTTCCACGCGGCCTTTTGGTCGAAGTCGTAGTGTTTGGCGATCGATTGGATCGTCTGCAAAAAATACGGGCTCTTACCCTTGTTCCAGGGCGCGATGGCCCCCTTGGATAGGGGCAGTGTCACGTCCGGGACGATCAATCGATCATCAAAGAACAACTCGTGCCCCAAACCGTCGCACTTGGGGCAGGCTCCAAAGGGCGCGTTGAACGAGAACAAACGCGGCTCGATCTCGGGAATGGTGAAGCCCGACACCGGACAGGCAAATTTCTCGGAAAACGTCAGCCGCTCCGGGTCGCCTTCCTTCGGCGCGGTTTCCAGGATCGCGATGCCGTCGGCCAGGTCCAGTGCGGTGCGGAACGAATCCGCCAACCGCTGCTCCAGCCCGTCCTTGACGATGATCCGGTCGACGACCACGTCGATGTCGTGGCGGAATTTCTTGTCCAACTCGGGCGGGGTGTCCAGGTCGTGAAATTCCCCATCGACCTTGACCCGCTGGAAGCCCTGCTTGCGCAGCTCCAGCATTTCCTTGCGGTATTCGCCCTTCCGGTCGCGCACGATGGGGGCCAGCAGATAGCCGCGCGTCCCCTCCTCCATCGCCATGACGCGGTCGACCATGTCCTGCACCTGCTGCGCGGTGATCGGCTCTCCGGTCGCAGGCGAATAAGGCGTGCCCGCGCGCGCGAAAAGCAGGCGCATGTAGTCATAGATTTCCGTGACGGTGCCGACGGTGGAGCGGGGGTTCTTGGACGTCGTCTTCTGTTCGATCGAAATCGCGGGCGACAGGCCCGAGATGTGATCGACGTCGGGTTTTTGCATCATGTCGAGAAACTGGCGGGCATAGGCCGACAGCGACTCGACATATCGGCGCTGTCCTTCCGCATAAATCGTGTCGAAGGCCAGCGACGACTTGCCCGACCCCGAAAGCCCGGTGATGACGACCAGTTGATCGCGGGGAATATCGACGTCGATGCCCTTGAGATTATGCTCCCGCGCGCCGCGGACTTCGATGTACTTCTGATCGGCCATACCGCCCCCGGACGTCGTTCGTGTTGATGCAATGCCACGACATAGGCAGACGTGGTGGCGTTACAATCGTTCCGGTGGATTTACCGCAACGATTCCTTAAGGAACATTCAGCGAACGTTTAACACGCCCGCCCCCGCGCTGCCAGAGGCGCGCGCCCCGGCCCAACTCACCAGGATCAGGCCAAGCAGCGCCACCCCGACCGTCAGCCAGATCAGCGCGGTCAGTCCGCCGGCTGCGAAGGTCACAGCGAACAGGGGCGTGCCGGTGACGGTGCCCAGGTTGCCCAGCTGTGCGATCGCCCCCGTCGCGCGGGCCCGGTCACCGGGTGCGGCGTTCCAGGCCGGGATCGACGCGAAACTGGCCCCCGGGATCAGGCCCATGAAGACGAAACACGCCTCCACCGCGAAAGGCAGGCCCAAAGCCAGACCGAGCGCGCCCAGCGCCGTTCCAGCATAGCCCGCCGCCCCGACATGATGGGGCGCGAACCGCCGGCAGAGCGCGCCGCCGGCCAGGGTCGACACCAAGGTCACCAGCGGCAGGATCGTCGCAAGCGCGGGCCGGCCGAGGGCGTCGGGCAGAAAGGCGATCGCCGCGATGAACAGGAACGTGTAGCAGACGAAGCCCAGGCCGGGGGCCATGTAGCGGATCGAGCCATAGATCTCCCGGTGTACCGTCACAGGGTTGAGAGAGATCGGGGCCCGCGACAGCCGGGGGACGATGCGCCACATCACCGCCGCCAGGACCAGCATAAGCGCCCCGTGCAACGCGAACAGCAGCGGCAGCCCCCCGGCTGCCAGCAGGCCCGGAAAAATCTGCGCCGACAGCGCCAGCGACGCGCCGAAGAACACCGCCCAAAGGCCCATCACCAAAGGTCGGTCCGCATCGGACGACGCGCCCGCCATCAGCGGCGGGCCCGCGACGACCAACGCCAGATGCGCCACCCCCTCGACCGCGCGCGACGCGGAAAACAGCCATATCGGCGGCAGCGTTGCCTGAACCAGCGACATGGCGCCGCCCAACACCAGACCCGCCAGAAACGTCCGTCCTATGCCATGGCCAGCCGCGATGCCCCCCGCCATCGGCCCCAACATCAAGCCCATGATCCCGACCAGAGACACCAGAAACGCGACCGCCGTGACCGGCCGGTCGAAGGCTTGCGCGACTTGGGGCAGGGTCAGGGTGATCTTGCCGAACTGCGCCGCGGCCAGAAGGCCACCGCAGAAGATCAGTGCGACAAGGGTCCAGCGCGTGCGGTCCATCGACGCGTCAGGCCAGCCAAAGCGTCAAGAGCGCCGCAAGCGCGGGCACCGTTTGGATCCAAAAGATGCGCCGCGTCACAGTCCGGGCCCCGTAAGTCCCCGCGATCGCCACGCACAGCAGGAAGAACGCCGCCACGTTCCGCGACCAATCGGCGTCCCCGATCAACAGCGACCATATCAGGCCCGCAGCCAGGAATCCGTTGTAGAGGCCCTGATTGGCAGCCATCGCCGTCGTCGGGGCGAAAAGATCGCGGGGGAGCGTATCGAAGACCTTCGGCCCGCGGCTTTCCCAGGCGAACATCTCGAACCAGCAAATATAGAGGTGAAGCAGGGCGATCAGCCCGATCAGCACGTCGGCAAGAAGGTTCATGGGGGTCTCCGATACGGAAAAAGGGGCAACCCTACGGTGCCCCCTTCTTCATGTCCGAATTCGCCGCGCCCCGAAAGTCGCGATCAGAAGTGAATGGCCCGGCCGTCGGAATCGAGAACCGACTCGTGCATCATCTCCGACAGGGTCGGATGTGGGAAGACGGTGTGGGCCAGGTCCTCCTCGGTGGTCTCCAACTGGCGACCGATGACATAGCCTTGGATCAGTTCCGTGACCTCGGCCCCGATCATGTGGGCGCCCAGCAACTCCCCGGTCTTCTTGTCGAAGATGGTCTTCACCATGCCCTCGGGTTCGCCCAGTGCGATGGCCTTGCCGTTGCCGACGAAGGGGAAACGTCCAACCTTGATGTCGTGTCCCGCCTCCTTGGCCTTCGCCTCGGTCAGGCCGACGCTGGCGACCTGCGGATGACAGTAGGTGCAACCGGCGATGCTCTCGGGCTTGACTGGATGAACGTCGTTCTTGCCCGCGATCAGTTCGGCGACCATCACACCCTCGTGGCTGGCCTTGTGCGCCAGCCAGGGTGCGCCCGCGATGTCCCCGATGGCATACAGCCCCTCGACCCCGGTGCGGCAGTATTCGTCCGTGATGACGTGGGTTCGGTCGATCTTGACGCCCAAATCCTCCAACCCCAGCCCTTCGGTATTGCCGACGATGCCGACAGCCGAGATGACGGTGTCGAATTCGTGCTGCTCGGCCTTGCCGCCAGACTCGATGGTGGCGACGACCTTGTCCTTCTTGCGGTCCAGCGATTTGACGATGGCCTTTTGCAGAATCTTCATCCCCTGCTTCTCGAACGCCTTTTTGGCGAAGGCAGAGATTTCCTCGTCTTCGACAGGCAGGACGCGATCCATCACCTCGACCACCGTCGTGTCCGATCCGAGCGTGTTGTAGAAACTGGCGAATTCGATGCCGATGGCACCGGATCCAATGACCAGCAGCTTTTTCGGCATATGCGGCGGCACCAGCGCGTGCTTGTAGTTCCAGACGCGCTCCCCGTCCGCTTCCAGACCCGGCAAGTTGCGCGCGCGGGCCCCGGTGGCCAGGACGATGTTCTTGGCCGTCAACTCCTCGGTGCCCTTGTCCGTCTGGACCGAAACCTTGCCCTTGGCCGTGATCTTGGCCTCGCCCATCATGGTCGTCACCTTGTTCTTCTTGAACAGGTGCCCGATGCCGCCCGACAGTTGCTTGGCCACGCCGCGCGACCGCTTGACCACAGCATCCAGATCGTAATCGACCCCGTCGCATTTCAGCCCGAACTCCTTGGCGCGGTGCATCAGGTGGAACACCTCGGACGAGCGCAGCATGGCTTTGGTCGGGATGCAGCCCCAGTTGAGGCAGATGCCGCCCAGATGTTCGCGTTCGACACAGACGACCTTCATGCCAAGCTGCGCCGCGCGGATTGCGGCGACATATCCGCCGGGGCCGGCACCGATCACGATCAGGTCGAAGTTCTGGGCCATGGGGCGTCACCTTTCGAAGGGATGGGGCATTGTTCAACGTTGAATTAATTCATCTAACGCTGCCTGAAAAGCGACGGACCCGCAATGCCGCCCTGCACCTGATGCAAGTCCCCGGGTGCTAGGCCCCCGCCGTCCCAAGGCGCGCGATCCGCTTCATCCAGCGATCGACCGCCCCCGGCTTGGGCGCGCTTGCGCCTGAAAACAGGGTGAACCGCGTCGGCTTGATGCCCGCGAACCCCAGGATCTGACCACGCGTCTGACGCAGCACGGCATTTCCATACACCAGCCGCAGGAACCATATCGGCGTGTCGGAGGTGACGATCACCCGCGCCGTTCGACCGCCCAGCATCGGCGTCGGCATCCCCATCTTCGTGACACGCGTATCGAAGGCGCGGCCCGGCAGGAACGCCCGGTCGAAGACCCCTTTCAATCGCGCGGGCATCGCCCCCCACCAAAGCGGAAACGCCAGAACCAGATGCTCCGACCATTCGATCTGCGCCAATACGTGTTCCAGATCGGGTTCGAGCGGCTTCCAGTTCTCATAATTTCCGGCCCCGAAATCGGGATCGAACGTCAGATCATGCAGGTGGGCGATGCGAACCTCGTGCCCTGCCGCCCGCGCGCGGTCGGCGTAGGTCTGCAACAGGCCGCGCGACAACGACTGCGCGGCGGGATGGCCATCGAGGATGAAGATACGTTTGGGTGTCATGGTGCCCTCCTATAAGTGACCACGGTCATAATCAGGATAAAATGACCACGGTCAATACAAAATTTGACCATGGTCACATCTTGTGCGAATGAACATCATGGGTCGTATTGTGCAGAAACGGACGTTGGAAACGCGGGCCCGGCTGGTAGCCGAGGCCGAAAAGCTGATCGATCGGAATGGGTTCGAGGCGCTGCGCGTCGAAGACGTCGTGCGCGCCGCCGGTGTCGCCAAGGGCACATTCTTCGCGCATTTCCGCGACAAGGATGCGCTGATGGACCGCCTGATCGGCGCGCGCCTGGACACCATCCTTGACGCTATGGATCTGGAAACCGGTATTCGGGACATACGTGACCTGGTCGCCCGAATGGGTCCGATGCTGACGTTCATGACCTGCGAACGCTATGTCTTCGACGTCATCCTGCGGTATTCAGGGGCCGCCGCGCAGGAAGACATCGGCCCCATCGCAACGACGTTCGCCCGTCAGATCGACGTCTTCGCCAGCTGGATCGAACACGGCCCCTTCCGGCGCGACGTGCCCGTGGCCATCCTTGCCGAAGGGGTTCAGGCCTTTGCGGTTCAGGTCATGGCGCTGCGGTTCTGCGCCCTGCACGCGGCCCAAGGCCTGCACGCACCGCTGGAGACTTATCTGGCCGCGTGGCTTCTGCCACCTCAGCCTTCGGCCCGCAGCTCTCGCAACACCGCGCCGTAGGCCCCGCCGTCCAGAAACGCCTGCTCGGCGGATGTCGACGTCCGCCCCAGCACCGCATTGCGGAACGGGAATCGCCCGAACGTACGGATGATGTGCCGGTGGGCGCGCGCGTGAAGCAGCGTCTCGGGCGCATCCATACGCATCAGGATCAGGCGGACGGCCCGGTCCTGATCCTGCATCGTTTCGGAATGCTCCAGCGGCAGATAGAAAAACTGCCGCACCGGATCGTCGATCGCCAAGTCGAAGCCACGCACGAGGGCCGCCTTGGTGGCCGCCCGCGCCAGACCGTCGGTCGAAAACGCGCGCGCCTGGCCCCGCATCATATTGCGCGACATCTGATCGGTCAGGATCAGCAGCGCCAGCGTGCCCCGCGCCGTTGCCCCCCACGTGCGGTAGAGGTCGTGCGCCACCTGCCAAGTGTCGAAGAAGCCGTCGCGGATCCGGTCGTCCAGTGCGTCGTCCTGTCGATACCAATCGTCGGGCGAAAGCTCTTCGGTCCAGAACCCGATGACATCCTGTGGGGTACGTGTGGTCATGCCGCGTCCTCCCTGCGCTCCGCGTCGGCCGCATCCTCCCAGCTTTCGATCATGGAATCCATCGTGACGGCGGTCGTCGTCATCGGCGACATCGCGGTGTAGCTGCCCTGATAGTCGTCGTCCCCCTGCGGCGCGGCGCGGCGTGTCATTCGCCAGCCGGCGTAGCCCGCAAGCGCCGTCATCAACACGCCCAGGAATACAAAGAATCCCGCCGGACCGATCACGCTCATCAGCCAGCCGGTCACCAGCGGGCCACCGACGGCCCCCACCCCGTTGACGAACAACAAACGGGCCGAAGCGGCGGCCATGTCTTCGCTTTCAAGATAGTCGTTCGTATAGGCCAGCAGGATCGCATAGAGCGGGTTCGCCATGCCCCCGATGATCGCGGCCGACAGGTAAAGCCCCGAAATCCCGCCAAGCCCCGCGGCGCCCAGCACGCAGGCAAACGCCGCGACCACCGCCCCGATCAGGACCATCATCCGACGGTCGTACCGATCCGATGCCCAGCCGATCGGATATTGCAGGACCAATCCGCCCAGATAGATGGCCGACACGAACAGCGCGATCTGCCCCGTCGTCAGCTTGGCGGCCGCGCCGAACACCCCCGCCATGCCGAACAGCGCCGAGAATACCGCGCCCAACAGAAAGACACCCACGAAGCCCAGAGGCGATGTGCGGTAGAGTTTGGCGAAGGACATGGGCTTCGCGCTCTCGAACGGGGGGACGGGCGTGACCGACAGAAGGATCGGCGCGAAAGCCAGCGACACCAGGACCGACACGATGATGAACAGCGTGAAATCCGCCGCGTCGCCCCAGGCGAAAAGGGCCTGCGCCGCCACGATGCCGATCATCTGCGCAATGATGTAAAGCGACAGCGCCCGGCCCCGCGTCTCGTTCGTGGTGGTGTTGTTGAGCCAGCTTTCCGACACGATATACACGCCGCAAAAGCAGAACCCGAGCAAAAGCCGCAGAAGCGTCCAGGCCACTTCGTGGGTCAGCAGCGGATAGAGGATCAGCCCCGCCGAGGCGAGCGAGCCCAGGAAGGCGAAGACGCGGACGTGACCGACCTTGCGGATCAACCCCGGCACCAGTTGCGAGCCCAGCAGGAACCCCGCGAAGTAACTCGACATGATGATCGACATCGCGCCGGTCGAAAATCCTTCGATGTCGCCGCGCACACCCAACAGGGTGCCCTGCATTCCGTTGCCCAGCATCAGCAGCATGATCCCGACCAGAAGGGCCCAGGAATTACGGATCACGGGGAGCATGGCAGGGCCTTTCGGACCGGGTGTTTCGCAGTCGCGCCTACGCCCCGCGACCAAACGCGTCTAGGCCATTTGCGACATTCGACGCATTCGACGGAAATCAGCCGTCGGGCAGCAAAAGCGAGCCGTCGCCGTAACTGAAGAACCGATACCGTTCGGCGATTGCGTGGGCATAGATCGCCCGCATCCGGTCGCGGCCCATCAATGCGGACACCAACATCAGAAGCGTCGATTGTGGCAGGTGGAAATTGGTGATGAGCCCGTCCGCGACGCGGAATTCATAACCGGGATAGATGAAAATGTCGGTATCCCCGCGAAACGGCGCGATGGTGCCGGTGGCGGCGGCGCTTTCGATCAGGCGCAGGGCGGTGGTTCCGACGGGAATGACGCGTCCGCCGGCGGCTTTCGTCGCGGCAATGGCGGCGGCGGCGGCGGGCGTCACCTCGCCCCATTCGGAATGCATCCTGTGGGTCGTCACATCCTCTACCTTCACCGGCAGGAAGGTGCCCGCGCCGACATGCAGCGTGACTTCGGTAAAATCGACGCCCATGGCGCGCAATCGGTCCAGAAGCGGCGCATCGAAATGCAGGCTGGCCGTGGGGGCGGCGACCGCACCGGTGTGGCGCGCCCAAACGGTCTGATAATCGTCGCGGTCCTGCGCATCGGGCGCGCGCTTGGCCGCGATATACGGGGGCAATGGCATCTGGCCCGCCGCGTCCAGCAGGGCGTGAACGTCCTCCGCCTCGCAATCGAAGCGCAGGACCACATCGCCCTCCGCCCGGTCCAGGATCGTCGCGCGGTGACCGGCGTCCAGCTCGATCGCGTCGCCCGCGCGCAGTTTGCGCAGGGGCCGGGCCAGCGCCCGCCAGCTTCCGTCGGGTTGCGCGGTCGTCAGCGTGAACTCCACCTTGGCGCGCCCCGACCCATCGGTCGTCGCCCGCACGCGCGTCCCGTTCAGCCGTGCCGGGATCACCCTGGTGTCGTTCAGGACCAGACGATCACCGGGCCGCAGCCACTCCGGCAGGTCGGAAAACACGGCATCCGCGATCCCGTCGCCCCGCCCCACCAGCAGCCGCGATGCGGAACGAGGCGTGACGGGGCGCGTCGCGATCAGGTCTTCGGGCAGGTCGAAATCAAAATCGGAAAGTCTCATGCCCGCGCCTTATCAGGCCCCCCCATCGTCAGGAAGGTGGCGGCTTGCGGAAGATATCGCGGAAGATACCGGGCGTCAGGATCGACAGGGGATTCACACTGACCGACGGGTCGGCGGCGGCCCCGGTCAAACGATAGGTGAAGCCGAACAACCCTTCGTCGCGCCGCGAAAACAGCGCGCCGAACAACCCATTGACCAGATAAATGGGGGAAATCACGCCCTGCAGGTCCATCCGCTTGGTCCCCAGATCGAATGTCCCGTCGGCGGTGATCGACATCGACGGGCCGACCGCACTGGCACGGCGCACGACGATGTCGTCGGGGCGCAGGGTGAAATCGGATTCCACGGTCTGGAAGAACAATCCCTCACCCGTCAGCTGCTCCAGAATGCCGACGACGGACAGCGCCTGCAAAAGCGAGGCCAGCGCCGGGGCGTTGCGGACCCGCAGTTCCCCCATGCGCAACTGGCCCGAATATTGTCCCGTGGTTCCCGTCGGTCGCAACGTTAAGGAGATGGAGCCGCCGCGCGCATCCTGAAACAGACCCGCCGACCGCAGGACGCCGCCGCCATCCGATCCGCGGATCTGCACGGCCGATCCGCCACCCTGCTGGGCCAAGACCCCTTCGACCGACGCGCCGCCGTTGATGCGCCCGGTGAAGCGGCCCGACCCCCCGCGCAGGGTCGCCCGCAGGTCGGTCAGGGCGATACCTTCGGTGACCGTCAGACGCTCCAGCGCGATATCGAGCGGCGCACCGCCCTCGCCGCCACCGCCGCCCTTGCCGACCAGAAGGGCGCGGCGCAGATCGGCACGCCCCCCCCGGATGCCGATGGCCGGTGACACGTTCGCGCCCCGTCCTGTCAGGACCAGCGGCCCCCGGAACCATCCGGTGTCGACCCGGTCGAAACTGGCTTGATCCAGACCGCCGCCATTCGCACGCATCGTGATACGGCCCGACGCCGTCAGGCCCGGCGCATCCAGCGCGATGCGCGTGATCCGGGGCGTGGCGGCCAGCGTCGCGTCCACCTCGAACGTCGCGGCGCGGTCGCGGGCCTTGCGCCAGCTGATCACCGGCAGCGCGGCGCTCAGGCCCCGAAGATCGCTGCGGACGGTCAAGCGCGGCGGCGCACCCTGTGGCAGATCGACGGTCACATCGGCACGTGCGGAGCCCGACAGCTCCAGCGCGTCGAGTGTGATGCCAAGCCGCGCCAGACCTTCGGGCGACACCCGCGCCGTCCCGGTCACGCGGCCCGGCTCCGGCAGGGGCTGGGGCGCGCGCGGCGGCGCGTCCGGGTCGATCGCCTCGGTCGAGGGCGGGGGCAATGCCTGCGTCCATCGCCCGGAAAACGGTACCCCCTCCAGGGTCATGTCGCCTTCGACCTGCACGCGGCCCGGCACCACCGTCAGGGTCAGCGCATCGGCGCGCAAGGTGCGACCGGGAACGATGTCGCCGCTGGTCACATCCGAAAGCTGCGCCGTCACGTCATAGGAGATGTCGGCCGGCGCATTTCCCCGGCGCAACGGCAATCGCGCCGACACCTGCGCGACCGCCGTGCCCGAGACGAAATCGCGGGTCTTGCGCAACCGCTCCAGCAATCGGAACGGGCGATTATCCAGCATTTCCAGCATGTCACCCACGTCCCCGCGCGCCACCAGCGCAAGATCGCCGGTCGACGGCCGCTGTGTCGTATCGAGGATGCTGAACACCGTGCCCGAAACGTCGATGCCGCTCCCGTCACCCGTCGCCGGCACGCGGCCGCGATCGACGCGGACGGTCAGGCGGTCGTCCGCAAGCTGCGCAAAGCCCGTGGCATCGACCGCGGGCGGCATGAAACGCATGTAGCGGACCGACCCGCCCGTGAACCCGAAACTGGCCGCGACATCGGGCGGTTGGCCCGGTGCCACCCGCAAAAGCGCGGTGGCATCCCGTGCCATGCCGTCCAGCATGTTGTTGGTGAACCAATTGCGGGCCTGCACCTGCAACGTCGGTGGCCATAGCGCGACCAGATCCGCCACGCTCATCTGTGGAACGGCCAGGCGCAGCGCCCCGGCGACGCCAGCGGGATCGAAGGCCAGGCGGCCCGACAGACGCGCCGTCCCCGACGGCCCCGTCACCATGGCCTGCCCGATCCGCAGGCCAAGGGGGCGCTGCGTCACACGCGCCTCGAACACTCCCGCTTCGAATTCGACCCGGCGGTCCAGCATGCCTTCGGGGTCCAGAACCGTTTGGCCCAGGCGGAACTGGATCTGGATCGGTCCGGTCAGACCATCCTCCAGAAGCAATTGCCCATCGGCCGCTATGTCGACGTCGTCGGACGACGCCGAAACCTCCGACAGGCCGATCCGGCCCGACCCCGGCAGCCAGTCGAATGCCAGCACCGCGCGGTCCAGCGCCAATTCGGGCCGGTCGACCATCGCGCCGTCCCGCCCGACGACGCGGCCGCGCAGGGGGCCGGGCGTGCCGTCTTCGGCCAGCGTCATCCGGGCCGTCGCGGATACCTCGGCCGTGACCAGCGACAGGGCCGGCACGTTGGGCAGCATCTCCGACAGGCTTCCGACCGACAGGCCGGTCACGTCGATTTGCGCCTCGGCCCCCTGTTTACCGCCAGTGCCGCGGGCCAGGCTGACCGCGATGTCGACCGTGTCAGGCCCCAGCCGCAAGGTGGAGGTCAGGGCAAGCCGCACGGCCCCCGCGTCGCGACGCCAGGTGACCGTGCCATCCTGCGTCTGCTGTGCCAGGCCGGTGATTGCGTCGTCGAAGCGGATGGCGACGCCTTCGATCGTCACCTCGTCCAAGGCGGCGATCGCGGGCGTGGCCAGACCGGCGTCCAGCGTCTCCAACGCCTCGGCCCATGTGGCGGGCAAGGCTCCACCGCCCGACCCGAACGCCAGCGAAAGCTGCCCCTCCGCGTCCCGCGCGACGTTGAGAACCAGACCGTCGACGTCGACGGTGCGCGGCCGCAGCTTGCCCCGCAAAAGCGCCGCACCATCCAAGGCAACTTGCGACCGGGGCAGCGACAGGATCGTCGCGTCGCCGTCGGTCAGCTGCGCCTTCGACAGGGCCAGACGCAGGGCATGATCCTCCAGGTCGTAGAACAGCGCCACCTCCCCCAGGGACACGCGCATCGGGGCCAGGTCGCGGGCCAACCGGGTTTCGATGCGCGCGACCGTCCACTCCGGCACGGCGATCGGTCCTTCCGTCAGCCGCCATGCGGTCCCGCCGACAATACCCACAAGAACCAGCATCACCCACAGCAGCGCGCGCAGAACGCGGCGGGGACGTGGGGGCGGAATGTCGGACATGGGGTGCTGGATCCGGGTGCGAACTTCGGGAGCTTCACCTTGACCTGACCCCTCCCCGGTTCCAAGTCCCATGGCGTAACAACCCAGCGTCCCGGAGGACCCCATGACCGATCAGATCACCGCAGGCACCCCGGCCCCCGACTTCACCCTGCCCCGCGATGGCGGCGGAGAGATCACGTTGTCCGATCTGAAGGGTCAGCAAGTCGTGCTGTATTTCTATCCCAAGGACGACACGCCGGGCTGCACCAAGGAAGGCATCGCCTTTTCCGAGGCGATCGACGATTTCACCGCCGCAGGGGCCGTCGTCATAGGGATCAGCAAGGACACCGCCGCCAAGCACGACAAGTTCGTGGCCAAGCACGACCTGAAGGTTATCCTGGTGTCCGACGCCGACGGCACCACCTGCGAAGATTACGGAACCTGGGTCGAGAAGAGCATGTACGGCAAGACCTACATGGGCATCGAACGGGCAACATTCCTGATCGGCACCGACGGCCTTGTCCGCCAGGTCTGGCGCAAGGTGAAGGTGCCCGGTCATTCCGATGCGGTGCTGGAAGCTGTGCGCGCGTGACGACGACCCTTGCGCAGATGGCGGTGGAGGTTCTGACCACCGCCGACGGGCGCGCCAAGACCGCCCTGTCGCGCGAACATGCGGCGACATGGCGCGCGTCGCGCGACGACGGCCCCGCGATCCCCGTCGGAACCGCCAAGCCGCCGATGAAGCCCGCCCGGCCGGACCGCCCCGAACTTGCCCACCCGCGCGACGTGCCACGGCGCAAGCCCGGCACGCCCGAAGGCCGGATCGCCCTGCTCCATGCCGTCGCACATATCGAGTTGAACGCGGTGGACCTGCATTGGGACATCATCGCGCGGTTTTCGGACGTGCCCCTGCCGATGGGGTTCTTCGATGATTGGGTGTCCGCCGCCGAAGACGAATCGAAGCATTTCAACCTGATGGCCGATTGCCTTGAAGCGGCCGGCAGTCACTATGGCGCCTTGCCTGCCCACGCCGGGATGTGGCGCGCCGCCGAAGAAACGGCCGACGACCTGATGGCGCGGCTGGCGGTCGTGCCCATGGTGCTGGAAGCGCGGGGTCTGGACGTGACCCCCGGCATGATCGAGGTCTTTCGACGCGCCAAGGAGACCGCCGCCGTCGAAGCACTGGAAACCATCTATGCCGAGGAGGTGAGCCACGTCGCCTATGGCAGCAAGTGGTTCAATTTTCTGTGCGGCCGGACCGATCAGGACCCGAAGGTCGTCTTCCACGACCTTGTCCGAAAGCATTTCCACGGCGTCTTGAAGCCGCCCTTCAACGAAGAAAAGCGGGCGGACGCCGGTCTGCCGCCGGACTTCTACTGGCCGCTGACGGAAGATGTGTGATTCTTCTTGCAGTTGAACGGTGGCGGGAAATCGCCACCCCGTGCCCTGCACGAATGCTGCACGGTTGCCCGGCGGCAACAGTCCGACTAGACCCTTCGCAACGGTAAATCCTTCGTGAATGAAAGGGTTCCGGGGGGATACGTCGGACCGGCAGATCATGGTCCGCATTCACAGACGGGGGGATGGTTCGTGAAGCAACGGCTATCGGACAGACTGAACGCGCGACTGGAACGCCATCTGCCGGAGCAGCGGCTGTTCTTGAAATCCGAAGAAGGAACACGTTTCGTCCGATTGCGGCCGATGACCCAGGCCGGGGCCCTTCTGGGCGGCGCACTGGTGGTCGGCTGGACGGTCGTCGTCACGTCTTTCTTCCTGATTGGGGCAATCACCTCCGGATCCAACCGCGATCAAGCCGCCCGCGCGCAGGTCGCCTATGAAACGCGTTTGGCCGTCCTGTCGAGCGAGCGGGACGCCCGCACCGAGGAGGCGGAGCAGGCGCTCGAGCGATTCTATTCCGCACTCGACGAAGTTTCCAAGATGCAGGGCATCGTTCTCGCCTCCGAGCAGCGCGCGCGCGAACTCGAGACCGGCATCGAGGTGATCCAGCGCACGTTGCGCCGCGCGGTCGTCGAACGCAACGAAGCGCGCGCGCAGGCCGAGACACTGCTGGCCCGCGCCGAAAACGCCCCGCAGGCCGCCGCCCGTGCCGAGCGTCTGGCCGCCGACAGTGCCGCAACCGCCGAAGTTCTGACCGAAGCGCTGGATGCGACGGCGCTGGCCCGCGACGAGGCGATGGTTGTCGCCTCCTCCGCCGACGCAGAGATCGCCCGGATGGAAGCCATGGCCGAGGTGGTCGCCGACCGCAACGACCGCATCTTCCAACGTCTGGAGGACGCGTTGGAGACCTCGCTGTCCCCGCTGGAGCGCGTGTTTGCCCGCGCCGGAATTTCGTCCGACGCTCTGCTACGCTCGGTGCGCACCGGCTACAACGGTACGGGTGGCCCGCTGGAGCCTGTCGTCGTATCGACCCGCAGCGGCAACGAATTGCCCGATCAGGACACGCCGCGCGCGAACCGCATCCTCGACAAGTTGGAGGACGTGGACATGTACCGCCTTGCCGCCGAAAGCCTGCCGCTGGCCCATCCCGTGACCGCACCGCACCGCCGCACCTCCGGGTTCGGGCCGCGCTGGGGCCGGATGCATTCGGGCATGGATTTCGCCGCCGGTCGCGGCACGCCGATCCTGGCCACCGCCGAAGGCACGGTGACCCATGCCGGTTGGCAATCGGGATATGGCAAGCTGGTCAAGATCGAACATCCGCTGGGCTTCGAGACGCGGTATGCGCATCTTAGCTCCATATCCGTGCGCAAGGGCCAAAGGGTCTCGCGCGGGGAGAATATCGGTGGTATGGGAACCACCGGACGGTCGACCGGCGTGCACCTTCACTACGAAATCCGGCGCAATGGTCAGGCCCTGAACCCAGTCACCTTTATAAATGCAGGTCAGGATGTTTTCTAAATCGAAGCTGAACCAGCCCGGCGGCGACGCCGATAAGCCCAACGCTCCCAAGTCGGCCCCGTCGGCGGCGACCCCGCCCGCGAAGCCCGCTGGCCTGGAACTCGGTGCCGGAGCGGCTGCGATGAAGTCGAAGGTCGCACCATCCACCCTGTCTTCGGACCTGAATATCAAGGGTGATATCAAAACCTCCGGTGACATTCAGGTCGAGGGCGAGGTCGAGGGCAATATTCAGGCCCATCTGCTGACTGTCGGCGAAACCGCCGTCGTGCGGGGCGAAGTCATCGCCGACGACATCGTCGTCAACGGCCGCGTCATCGGTCGCGTTCGCGGCCTGAAGGTCCGCCTGACATCCACCGCGCGTGTCGAAGGTGACATCATTCACAAAACGATCGCCATCGAATCGGGGGCCCATTTCGAGGGTGCGGTTCAGCGTCAGGACGATCCGCTGGGCAGCGCCAGCAGCAAGCCCGTGCCGCACCAGAAACCGGCCGAGCCGCCCAAGGCCGGCTGAAACGCGCTCCGTGATTGACGGATCGGACCCCCCGCCCCCACATCGGGGCGGGGTTTCGCGCCTTCCAGGTCTGGGGGGGCGCATCGCGCAATCCCGGCGCGGAGCGGTGGTGCTTGCGACCGCGGGCTCCCTCGGCGATCTCTATCCCGTCTTGTCCACCGCGATATCACTGGAAGACCTCGGCTTGGAAACGCGGCTTCTACTGTCGCCTGACGACTGCGAAATCGCCCGGTCCTGGGGTCTGCTTGCCACCCCGATCGGCCCTACTCGCGCACAAATCTGCGCCGTTCTGGGTCAGACCGAAGACCAGATCGCTGAGTCGTTCTTTCGTAATCCGCTGCCGTTTCTGCGCCGCGTCGCGATTCCTGCGATGGCGGATGCCATGCCGGAAATCGAGCTTGCCTGCGTCGGTGCCTCCTGTGTCAGTGGCACGTTCCTTGCCTTTGGCGCGGCCTTTGCCGCCGAAAAGGCGGGGCTGCCTTATGTTCCGCTGCTGCTGCAACCGATGCTGACCTATTCCGTACTGTCCCCGGCGCGGGGTCCGGGGTTCGATCTGATGGTCCGCGCCCCGGCGAACGCCGTCACACGGCGTTACAACCGCACCATTCTGGGGGCGATGAAGGGTATCATGCGGCTGGGATTGCACGGCCCGCTCGACCGTGCGCGCGCGGATATGGGGCTGCCGCCGTTCCAGGGCACGTCTCTGGTGGACGCAGGCGGGGCTTACGTTCCGATGCGGCTGGGGCTCTGGTCGGATACCTTCGCGCTGGTCCCGAAAGACGCGCCGCCGGGCCTGCGCGCGGTTGGCTTTGCCCGCAGCCCTCTGGGAACCTTGCCCGATGACGTGCGCAGTTGGTTGGAGGCCGGGCCCCCACCGCTCGTCATTACGCTGGGCAGTGTGGCGCAGAATTTGGGCGGAACCGACTTCTACGACCGGGCCATCGCCATGGCGCGCGCACTGGGGCTGCGGTCCGTGGTGCTGCATGGCAAAGCACCGGCCCCGAATGCCGCGGACGATGTTCTGGCCCGGCCCGGCATCCCGCACGGGCCCCTGTTCGAACACGCTGCCGCCGTCCTGCACCACGGCGGCATGGGCACCAGCGCCGAAGCGTTGCGCGCCGGGTGCCCGCAGTTCGTCATGCCGATCGGTGGCGATCAGCCCGACAATGCCGCACGTCTGGTCGGGATGGGCGTCGCGGTCACCTTGCCGCCAAAGAAATTCACCGAGAAGCGCGCATTGCCCTTGATGCGGGCGCTGTTGGATCGTTTCGACTACGCTGCGGCGCGCGATCTGGCCGACTACATCACCGCCGAGGACGGTGCGCGGGCGGCGGCGGCGCAGCTGGCCAAGGTGGCGGCAGTCCGAGATTAGCCGTCGTTGGCGTCCGCCCGGCTTTTTCCGCTGGCGTCCGAGGCCAGGACGCTGGCCATTATCGCGTCGATGTTCCCGTCCAGGATGCCGCCAGTGTCGGACGATTCGAACCCGGTGCGCAGGTCTTTCACCATCTGATAGGGTTGCAGGACGTAGGACCTGATCTGATTGCCCCAGCCCGCATCGCCCTTGGATTCGTGAGCCGCGTTGATCTCGGCGTTCCGGCGATCCAGCTCCATCTGATAGAGCCGGGATTTCAGCGCCTTCATCGCGATGTCACGGTTCTGGTGCTGCGACTTCTCGGACGACGTCACCACGATGCCCGACGGCTCATGGGTGATGCGCACGGCGGAATCGGTGGTGTTCACGTGCTGACCGCCCGCGCCCGACGACCGATAGGTGTCGATGCGGATATCGGCGGGATTTACCTCGATCTCGATATTGTCGTCGACGACCGGATAGACCCAGACGCTGCTAAACGACGTGTGGCGGCGCGCGGCGGAATCGTAGGGGCTGATCCGAACCAGGCGATGCACGCCCGACTCCGACTTCAGCCAACCATAGGCGTTCTTGCCGCTGATCTTGTAGGAGGCGGATTTGATCCCGACTTCTTCGCCGGGACTGCGCGACTGCAACTCCACCGTATAACCGCGCTTTTCGGCCCAACGAACGTACATCCGCGCCAGCATGTTGGCCCAGTCGCAGGATTCCGTTCCACCCGCGCCGGAGTTGATTTCCAGGAATGTATCGTTGCCGTCAGCCTCCCCGTCCAGCAGGGCTTCAAGCTCCTTCTCGGCGGCGGTCTCGACCAGCTTCGCGATCCCGGCTTCGGCGTCGGCCACGATTTCCGCGTCGTCCTCGGTCTCGCCCATTTCGATCATCTCGACGTTGTCGGAGGTGTCGCGCTCCAACGCCTCGATCCCCTCGATCCCGTCCATCAGGGCCTGCCGGTCGCGCATCAGCTTCTGCGCGCGCTCAGGATCGTCCCACAGGGTCGGATCCTCGATCATCGCATTGAATTCTTCCAGCCGGTGCGGCGCGGTTTCCCAGTCGATCCGACGCTTGAGCAGCGCGACGGATTTGGCGATAGCATCGACGTTATTCTGAACTTCTGCGCGCATCGTCGCCTCCGGAAAAACCTGTTGCGCATGGGGTATCGCGCACGCGCGCGTACGGCAAGGCGATGCCCGCCCCGTCCCCGCATGCGGATCATGTGATCAGTAAAGACCGCCCGACGACAGTGACCCGAACGTGGCCCGGCCCGGAACCACGACCTTGCGCCCCGTCGACGTCTCCACTTCGGATGCCACCGGTGCGTCGGCCGCGTTGCCGTCGCCGCGTCCAAAAAGCGGGAGATCGCCGGCCATGGCAAAACCGCCGTCGATGACAACACCACCGCCGATGCCGATGAATGCGTCGTCGCCGTCGCGAAAATATTCGGCCACAACATTCTCGCCCGATGCGTTGTCGGGCAGGCGCGCGCCGGTGAAGCGGTCGATCTTGACGAAATAACCGCCCGGTGGAACCTCGAACGGGCCGGCCCCATATTCCTGGATCGCCTCACGCATGAATTCGTTAAAGACCGGTCCGCACATACCACCGCCCGACGCGCTGTTGCCCATGGACCGGGGGCGGTCGTATCCGATATAGCACCCCGCCACGATCGTGGACGAAAAGCCGACGAACCACACATCCTTGGCATCGTTCGTCGTGCCCGTCTTACCCGCGATCGGCACAGGCAGGTTGACCGACCTGGACGCCGTGCCACGGTCCACCACACCCTTCATCATCGATGTCAGCTGATAAGCGGTGATCGGGTCCATGACGCGTTCCCGGTTCGACACGATCCGCGGGCCGTATCCGGCCGACAGCGTGGCGAACTCATCGCAGTCGGTGCAGGTGCGCTGATCGTGCTTGAACACCGTGCGACCATACCGGTCCTGGATGCGGTCGACCAATGTCGGCTCGACCCGCTCGCCGCCGTTGGCGAACATCGCATAGGCCGATACCATCTTGTAAAGCGTGGTTTCCTGAGAGCCGAGGGAGTTGGCCAGCAACTCGTCCATCTCGTCATAGACACCGAAACGTTCGGCATAGCTGGCGACGACGTTCATGCCGACGTCCTGGGCCAGGCGCACGGTCATCAGGTTGCGCGACCGTTCGATCCCGGTCCGCAAGGGCGACGGCCCGTAGAAGCGGTTGGACGCGTTCTTGGGGCGCCAAATCTCGCCCCCCGACACGATCTCGATGGGCGCATCCACGACGATAGTATTGGGCTGATAGCCGGAATCGAGCGCGGCGGCATAGACGAAGGGCTTGAAGCTGGAGCCGGGCTGCCGGGTGGCCTGCGTCGCGCGGTTGAACACCGAATGCTGATAGCTGAAGCCGCCTTGCATCGCGATGACGCGCCCGGTGTTGACGTCCATCGCCATGAAGCCGCCCTGCACTTCGGGCACTTGGCGCAGGGACCAGCGGATCAACGTATTGTCGTCGTCTTCCGTCATGCGGCGCACGTGCACCACCTGACCAGGCTCGAAGTTGTCGAAGAAGTCGCCGCGCATCCACTGGATATCCTCGCGCGGCACGCTTACCCGGTCGTCGATGTCCTCCACGCCCAGGGTCAGCGACTGATCCGCGACTTCCATCACGACCGCCGGGAACCAGCGGTTGCCCAGATCGATGTCGCGTGCCACCGAGACGTTCGACAGGGCGGCCCGCCATGCGACGTCGTTATCCAGTGTGTCGACCGGAACGGTCTTGCCGGTGCCACGCCAGATGCCCTGGTTGCGGTCGAACTTCTCAAGGGCGCTCCGCAACGCACCTGCGGCCACGGCCTGCATACCTGCATCGACGGTCGCGCGGACGGTGAAGCCTTGGGTAAAGAACTCCTCCTCCCCGAAGTCGCGGGTCAGCTGACGGCGGATTTCGTCGGTAAAATAGTCCCGATCGGGCAGCGCGGCGCGGAACGGCTGATAGTGGCCCGATTGGACCGACAAAAGCGGCTTCGTCTGGGATTCCACCATTTCGGCGCGGGTAATGTATCCGTTCTCGAACATCTCCTTGAGGACGAAATTGCGCCGCTCGATCGCACGCTCGGCCTGTCGAACGGGGTGATAATCGGACGGGGCCTTGGGCAGGATGGCAAGATAGGCCGCCTCCTCCAACGTGAGGTCCGCCAGGGTCTTGTTGAAATAGGTCTGCGCCGCCGCGGCCACGCCATAGGAATTCTGCCCCAGGAAGATCTCGTTGAGGTAAAGTTCCAGGATGCCTTCCTTATCCAGCGTCTCCTCGATCCGGGAGGCGAGGATGATCTCCTTCACCTTCCGTTCCGCGGACCGATCGGAGGACAGAAGGAAGTTCTTCATCACCTGCTGTGTGATCGTCGACGCGCCGCGCAGACGTCCGCCGCGCGCCGCATCGACCGCAGCTGACACCATACCGACCGGATCATAGCCGGCATGCTGGTAGAAATTCTTGTCCTCGGCCGAAATGAACGCCTGTTTCACCAGATCGGGAATTTCTTCGGCCGGGGCGAACAGACGGCGTTCGCGGGCAAATTCGTCCATCAGACGACCTTCGCCGGAATAGATGCGGCTGATCGTCGGCGGGGTGTATTGCGACAATTGTTCGTGGTTGGGAAGATCACGTCCGTACATCCATAGCACGCCGCCGATGCTGATCGCGATGGCAATGATACCAAGCGTCAAAGCCGAAAAGATGCCCCCAGTCGCGGACAGGAGGAACATCCCAGTGCCCTGAAGCCCGCGACTGGCCGCCCCGCCCATCGCCTTCATCGTCGTCATGATGGTCATTCTCGACCCCTGCCTGCTGCGCCGCCCGTTCGGATCGAGCTGTCCAGATGTATTGAAATGCCACCCCTGGCACCCCTTCGTCTTACGCGCTTCGCCCCCTGCCGTCAAAGCGCGACCGGCAGGCCGCCGCCGATTTTCGGTGCAGGATACGTGCAGTCGGGTCAACAGATCGTGAACGCCGCCAGCCCTTTTCCCGACGGCGATTTCCGTGCGACAACGCGGTATGACGCGCCCGCTCGCCTATAGCCTGCACGACAGCCCCGTGGGTCGGCTTCTGCTTGCGGGCGACGGTGCCACGCTTCACTTTCTCAGCTTCCCCGGTGGTCACAAGGCGTTCGGTCCCGATCCGGAATGGACCCGCGACGACGGTGCCTTCGATGCGGTTCGCACGCAGCTCGACGCTTACTTTGGGGGCGATCTGACGACGTTCGACCTGCCGCTGTCGCCGTCGGGTACGGCGTTCCAGTTACAGGTCTGGAACATCCTCGCCACGATCCCGTTCGGCCGCACGCGAAGCTACGGCAATCTGGCGAAGGCCCTTGGCCGTCCGGGGGCCAGCCGGGCGGTCGGGGCGGCCAACGGTGCGAACCCCCTGCCGATCATTCTGCCGTGCCACCGGGTCGTCGGTGCATCCGGCAAACTGACGGGGTTCGGGGGCGGCCTGCCGACCAAGGAGTTCCTGTTGCGGCACGAAGGCGCGCTGCCCGGCGATGATCAGCCTCGGCTGCTCTGACTACTGCCGGAGGCGAAGCGCATCGGCCGCGTCCGCCACGGCCCAGGCCTCGATCCCGTCGGCGATCGCCACCGCCATCCGCGACCGCCAGTCGATCGACGACAGGTTCGCCAGATCGGTCGGGTTCGACATGAACCCCAGCTCCAGCAGGACCGACGGAATGTCAGGTGCCTTGAGCACCGTGAACTTGCCGCCCAGACGGGGACGCTTGTGCAACCGGATGCCCGCCCCGTTCAACCCGGTCACCAGCGCATCGGCCAGCTTGCCCGCGCGCGGCGCGGTTTCCGCCCGCGCCAGTTCGACCAGAATACGCGCGATCTCGTCCCCCTGCTCCACGTCGCCGACCCCCAGCAGCAGATCGTCGCGCGCGTGCCGCTGCGCGATTTCGGCGGCCAATTGGCTGTCGTTGCCGGGCGACAGCGTATAGACGGTCGCGCCCTCGGCCCCGCCGCCTTCGACCGCATCGGCATGCAACGAAATCATCAAATCCGCCCCGCCCGTCCGCGCGATGGAGGAGCGTCCGCGCAGCCCGACGAAGTCGTCCCCGCCTCGCGTCAGTACCACGTCGTGACCCCGGCGGCGCAACACGTCCGAAAGCTCCCGCGCGAACCGCAACATCAACGCCGCTTCCGTCAGGCCACCGCGTTCCGCACCCGGATCGATGCCACCGTGACCGGGGTCCAGCGCGACGACCAGCGGGCGGTCGCCCGTTTGCCGGGGCCGCGTCGTCGTCGGAACTTCCGTCGGCGGGGCCGCATCCCAGGTTCGCGGGTTGAGGGGCCCGGTGTCGCCCGCCCCTTCGGCCAGCATGACGTTGATGGAGGTGCCGGCATCCGTCTGCATCCACGCCCGCTCGATCCGCATGGGACCGGGCAGTTCGATCATCAGACGGGACCACCCCGCGCGGATCCGACCGGCGCGCCATTCCGCGTCGGTCGTCGTGGTCGCGGGATCGACGGTGGCCCAATCCACCTCGGACGTATCGAGGACAAGCCGCCAAGGCTCCGCCTCCACAAAGACGCGCCAGGGCACCGGCTGGCTGATCGCAATCACCAACTCCTCACCATCGATGCGGATCGCATCGACGGTGGCGCGGGCGTTGAAATCCTGCGCGGGGGCGGCCGAGGCAAAGGCCAAGAGGACGAGGAATACCCGGATCATCGTGCGACCATGAATTTGCGCAGGCGGTCCAGCCCCTCCTCGATATCTGCCGTCGCGCGGGCATAGCTGAACCGCATCGTGGTCCGCCCCCGGTTCGGATCGAAATCGACGCCGGGCGTGACGGCAACGCCTGCGTTTTCAAGTATTTCCGCGGCGAACTTCACGCTATCGTCGGTCAGGTGGGCGACATCGGCATAGATGTAGAACGCCCCGTCCGGCGGTGCGATGCGGTCAAAGCCCGCCTTCGGTAACCCATCCAGCATCAGCGCACGGTTGCGCGCGTAAACGGCCCGGTTCGCCTCCAATTCCTCGGTCGCGTCCATGGCATGCAATGCGGCGATCTGGCTGGCGTGGGGGGCGCAGATGAACATGTTCTGGGCCAGCCGTTCGATGGTTCGCACGTGGTCTTCGGGCACGATCATCCAGCCGATGCGCCAGCCGGTCATGGAGAAATACTTGCTGAACGAATTGATGACGTACACGTCGTCCGACACCTCAAGCGCGGACACCGCCCGCCCCTCGTGGTGCAGCCCGTGATAGATCTCGTCCGAGATGAAGGCCGCCCCCTGCGCGTGGCACGCCCCGATCAGGTCGGCCATCGACGCGTGGTCGAGCATCGTGCCGGTCGGGTTCGCCGGCGACGCGACGATCAGCCCGGCAAGGTCTGGCAGGTCGCCCGCAACGGGTTGATACCTGTTTTCCACCTGCGTCTCGATCCCGACGACATCGAGCGATAGCGCCTTCAGGATCTGGCGATAGGATGGATAGCAGGGCAGGCCCAACCCAACCCGGTCGCCCGCATCGAACAGCGCGGTGAACGCGAGCAAAAACGCGGCAGACGACCCGGCGGTCACGACGACACGGTTCGGGTCGAGGTCGATGCCGTACCAGTCACGGTACAGCCCCGCGATCCGCGCCCGCAATTCCGGCAAGCCGAGGGCGACGGTATAACCCAGAGCACCGCTCTCCATCGCAGCAGCCAGACCGTCGCGGGCGGCCTGAGGTGCGGCGGTGCCGGGTTGACCGACTTCCATATGGATGATGCTGCGGCCCGCGTCTTCCAAGCGTCGTGCCTGCTCCATCACGTCCATCACGATGAACGGATCGACTTGGCTGCGGTCCGAGACCTGTCGTGCACCTTCCATCTGCCCCCTCCGTTCCTGGTGCCACCCAATGACGACGGCGGCATTCGGCGGCGCGTCACGTCATCGCCACTCGTGAAAAAGGAGCGCGCCGGGCGACGCGCTCCTCTCCGTTGTCAATTCCGTCCGGTCAGCTGCCGAACGACCACCAGCCCTTGCGCTTCGGCTTGGCCGGGGCCTCCTCCGCCGGAGCGGCGGCAGGCTCGGGCGCGGACTCCGCTTCGACCGCTTCCACGATCTCGGCCGCCTCTTCCACGGCTTCGGACACTTCGGGCGTGGGAGCCGGTGCCTTGGCGCGGGCGCGCGACCGCGTCTTGGGCTTCGGCTCGGCCGGGGCGTCCTCTGGTGCGGCGACTGGTTCGGCAACCTGTTCCGGCTCGGCCACGACGTCTGCGGGCTTCGGTTCTGGCTCAACCTGTGTGTCCACCGGGGTTTCCGCCGTCTCGACCGCAGGTTTCTTCGACCGGGACCGGCTGCGCGACCGTGACTTGGGCTTTGTCGCCTCCGCCTCGGGTCCGGGCGCTTCGGTCGTGTCCGGCACGCCGTCCTGCGGGGGCACATCGGGGTTTGCGGCCCCGTCGGCACCTGCATCGGGCGCGGCACGGTCGGATCCGTTCTGCCCGCCGGCCGGCTGGTCGCCCGACTGACTCTCACCAGACTGGTTTTCGGCCGACTGGCCCTCACCGTTCCCGCCCTTCTTGCGGCGCGACCGGCGGCGGCGCTTCTTCTTGGGGGCACTCTCGCCCGTTCCGGCCCCATCTTCGGCGCGGTTTTCCTGCGGCGGGGTTTCGGGGGCTTCATCCTCCTCGACCTCGACTTCGGCCTCGATCACCTCATCGTCGGTGTCGTCGTCATCCGACCATGACGTGTCCATCTGCACGACATTCTTGGCCTTGGGAATGACCCGCGTCGCGGTCTTGAACTTCTCGATGGTGTGATCCGGCGCGGTCATATGCGGGTCGGCGACCACGCGCACGGCCATATCGAAACGCGCTTCGATGGTGGCCAGATGCTCCCGCTTTTCGTTCATCAGATAATTGCAGACGTTCACCGGCACCGTCAGCTTCACCTCGCGCGACCGCTTGCGGACGCCCTCCTCTTCCAGACTGCGCAGGATCGACAGCGCAATCGAATCGTCAGACCGAAGCAGGCCCGTGCCCTGACAATGCGGGCAGGCTTGTGTCGTCGCCTCCAGCATGCCGGGGCGTAGACGCTGGCGCGACATCTCCAGAAGGCCGAAGCCCGAGATACGACCCACCTGAATGCGGGCACGGTCGTTCTTGAGCGCGTCCTTGAGGCATTTCTCGACGGCGGCGTTGTTCTTGCGCTCGTCCATGTCGATGAAGTCGATCACGATCAGACCGGCCAGATCGCGCAGCTTGGCCTGACGTGCCACTTCGGCGGCGGCCTCCAGGTTGGTCTTAGTGGCCGTATCCTCGATGGACCCTTCCTTTGTGGACTTGCCCGAGTTCACGTCGACCGCGACCAAGGCCTCGGTCACGTCGATCACGATGTATCCGCCGGATTTCAGCTGCACCGTGGGATTGAACATGCCCGCCAGATACGTTTCGACGCCGTGCTTGGCGAAGAGCGGCTGGCCGCCTTCGGCGTGCAATTTCACGTTCTTGGCGTGGGACGGCATGATCAGCTTCATGTAGTCCTTGGCGTCGCGGTACCCGGCCTCGCCCTCAACGATGACCTCGTCGATGTCGCGGTTGTACAAATCGCGGATCGAGCGGTGGATCAGGTTGCCCTCTTCGTAGATGGGCGCGGGCGCGATCGACTTGAGCGTCAGTTCGCGCACCTGTTCCCACATCCGCTGCAGGTATTCGTAATCGCGCTTGATCTCGGTCTTGGTGCGCTTGGCCCCCGCCGTGCGCACGATCAGACCGGCGCCCTGCGGCACGTCGATCTCCTGCGCGATCTCCTTGAGCTTCTTGCGGTCAGGCGCATTGGTGATCTTGCGGCTGATGCCGCCGCCGCGCGCCGTATTGGGCATCAGGACGCAGTACCGCCCGGCCAGCGACAGGTATGTGGTCAACGCGGCGCCCTTGTTGCCCCGCTCCTCCTTGACGACCTGCACCAGCATGATCTGGCGGACCTTCACGACTTCCTGGATTTTATACTTGCGGGCCTTGGGCCGCTGCACGCGCGGGGGACGGACGTCTTCTTCGGTGTCGTCGTCGGCGACGGTCTCGACGTTGTCGTCCTTCTCGGTCGGATCGACCTTCTTGGACCGGCTGCGCGACCGGCTGCGGGAGCGTTTGGGCTTGTCCTCGGGCTGCGGTTCATCATCGGCGACGATGGCAGCCGCATTACCCAAATCGACGGTTTCCATGCCGGCAGGTTCGACCGCCGGGGCGTCGGATTGAACGCTATCGTCCAGCGCCGGAGCAGTGTCGGCGGGCGCATCTTCGGCAGGCGCATCGGACGTGACCTCGTCATCCTCCAGACCGGCGCTTTCGGCGATCGTCGTGACGGGTCCGTCGTCGTCGGCGTCGGTTGCGGTGTCGGTCTGGGCGTCGCTTTCGGCTGCGCCGCCCTGCCCTGCAGTCTCGGTTGCGGCCTCGGAAATATCGGCGGCCCCGCCGGTCACGACGCCATCGGCCTCCGCTTCCGTTGCGGCGATCTCGGCCTTCGCAGTGGTCGGCGCATCGTTGTCGTCGGACGCATCGGCACCTTCGCCCTCGGTCGCGGCAGGCTTCTTCGTGCGGCTGCGCGAGCGGGACCGGGAGCGGGACTTCTTCGGCTTTTCCTCACCGTCGTCTTCGCTCTCGTCTTCGCCGGTCGTGGCGTCGCGCGCGGCGACTTTCGCATCGGCCGCTTCATCGGCCGCGGCCTGCGCGTCGGCATAGGCGCGTTCTTCGGCCAGGATCGCATCGCGATCGGCCTTGGGGATTTGGTAGTAATCGGGGTGGATTTCCGAAAAGGCGAGGAAACCGTGACGGTTCCCGCCATAGTCGATGAACGCCGCCTGCAGCGACGGCTCGACCCGCGTAACCTTTGCCAGGTAGATGTTGCCCGCAAGCTGTCGCTTGTTCAGGCTCTCGAAATCAAATTCCTCGACTTTGTTTCCATCTGCCACCACGACCCGGGTTTCCTCCGGGTGGGTGGCGTCGATCAGCATTTTCTTCGCCATGGTACTTTCCGCGACGGATGGCCGTTCCCCCGGGGGGGGCCGACATGATCCGTCTTTGTGATGGGGCGCCAGCAACACGGATCACGGCGGGGCGGACAAGCCGCATCCCGTCGATCATGATCCAGTCCTGCGTCATAGCGCGTCTACTCCGACCCGTGACCGCGAAACGACGCAACCTGGGGTCCAAACAATGCCCGGAGGTGTGGTCCGGACGTCTCGTCGGGGGCGACATGCGCCCCCGTAAACTTCCCCCGATGCACGGCCCTCGTGTTCGGGACCTGACTGCACGGGAAAGAATCTCACCGGTTCCGACCGCCGACCGTTCGGCGGCACAACCGTATATCCTGTGTGTTACATAATTGACGTCTTCGCAACGCCAAACCGCCGGGTCAGCACGGATAGGCCCATGTCCCCGGTGTGCCCCGGACACAACGACCGGCGATGGACCCGCACCGCCATGCCCAAGGGGCCATTGCCCGCCGCATCAAAGATAGTTCGACCGGCTCAACCCGTATTTCGCCATCTTTTCGTTCAGGGTCCGGCGGGGCAGCGACAGCTCCTCCATGACACCGGCGATGGACCCGCGGTGGCGACGCATGGTGTTGTCGATCAGCATCCGCTCGAAGGCTTCGACGTATTCTTTCAACGGTTTGCCTTCGGTCGTGACCTGAACGGTCTCCCCCTGCTCCTGCGTATCCGACATCAGAAGCGACGAGATCGAGCCGGTGCCGCGACGCTGTTGCAGCACGGCGCGTTCCGCCAGGTTGATCAGCTGGCGAACGTTGCCCGGCCACGGTGCCTGCAGCAGCTGCGCCGCCTCCTGGGCGGACAATTGCGGTGGGGTGGCCCCGTATTCGTCGCCGAAGGTTTCGGCGAAATGGGTGAACAACGTCAGCACGTCTTCGCCCCGGTTGCGCAAAGGCGGCAGGACCAGCTTCATCGCCGCCAGCCGGAAGAACAGATCCGGGCGTAGCGAATCTTCCAGCGTCTTTTCGGGGTCCGACCCGTTGTGAATGGCCACGATGCGCGTCTCGGCGGGCGTGCCCTGATCGTTGATGAATGTCAGCAGCTTGGCCTGCAACGCCAGCGGCAGCGCCTCGATATCTTCCAGCACCAGCGTGCCGCCCCGTGCTTCTTCGACCAGCGGCAGGCCGCCTTCGGTAACGGGGCCGAACAGCTTGGCCTCCAGTGCCCCTTCACCAAGCGCGGCACAGGAGGTGAGCGAGAATGTCTTGCCCTGACGCGGACCAACCGCATGCAGCGCGTGTGCGACCAGCGTCTTGCCGGTCCCCGTTTCGCCGTCGATCAGGACATGGGTGTCGGCCTGCCCCAAGTCGAGGATATCCTCGCGCAGACGCTCCATCGCGGGCGACGTGCCGATCAATTTGCGCATCAGGACGGTGCCGTCCGAAAGCTCCCGCCGCAGGGCCCGATTGTCGAGCGTCAGTTTGCGGGCCTGTGCCGCGCGCCGCGCCAGATCGGTCAGGCGATCGGGGTTGAAGGGCTTCTCCATGAAGTCATAGGCGCCCAGCTGCATCGCCTCGACGGCCATGGGGACGTCGCCGTGCCCGGTGATCATGATGACGGGCAGCGAAGAATCGGAGCTCATCAATCGCTTGAGGAAGGCCATGCCATCCATGCCCGGCATGCGGATATCGCTGATGACGACACCGGAGAATTCGGGCGTGATCTTCTTGAGGGCCTCTTCGGCGCTGGCATAGGTTTCCGTCGCGAACCCGGACAGGGCCAGCCACTGTGAAATCGACTGCCGCATGTCCTGTTCGTCGTCGACGATCGCGATCCGGATCTGCTCGGCCATGGAAATTCCTATTCGGCTGCGTCTAGCGCCATATCTATCGCGGGAAGGCGAACTTCAAACACGGCACCGCCGCGAAGGGCATTCCGGGCGGTCAACCGCCCACCCAGGTCACCGACAATTCCCGAGCTGATGGCCAGTCCAAGGCCCACACCTTCCCCGGGTTTCTTGGTGGTATAGAACGGCTCGAACAGCTTTTCGGGCTCGTGCAGGCCGTGGCCCGAGTCGCGAACGGCAAGGACAACTTCCTCCCCGGAGGTCAGCAGGATATCGAGCTCCCGCTCATCGGACCCCTTCATCGCATCAAGGGCATTGCGCACCAGGTTGATAATGACCTGTTCCAGCCGCAGGCGGTCGCACATCGCCATCACCGGCTCCTCGGGGACGATCTGGCTCAGCTGGATTTTCTCCTGCCTCAGTTGCGGCTCCATCAGCGTCAACGCCGAGGACAGGGCCGCGCGCACGTCGATCGGCTCGAACGCCTCGCCGCCCTTGCGGGCATAGGATTTGAGCTGTCGGGTGATCGCCCCCATTCGATCGATCAGATCGTCGATCCGCTGGAACGAAGACAGCGCCTCGTCCGCCCGACGCCGTTGAAGCAACAGCCGCGCGCCGGCCAGATAGGTCTTCATCGCGGCCAGCGGTTGGTTCAATTCGTGGCTGACGGCAGCCGACATTTCGCCCAAGGCAGCCAGCTTGGACGACTGCGCAAGGCTCTGCTCGGTTTCCTTCAACTCTTCCTGCACGCGCTTGCGCTCCGCGATCTCGGACGACAGGCGATTGTTGAGGCGACGAAGTTGCAGCGATTCCCGCTGGAACAGCATCGAGCGAAGCGTCGAGCGGCGGTTGAGCAGATAAAAGCCCAGCGTCAGCAGAAGGGCGAAGCCCGTGATGATCAGGGCCAGCACGCCGTTGACGCTTTCGCGCACCGACTCGTAGGAGGTGAAGCTGACCAACCGCCAGCCACGGAACGGCACGCGCGTTTCCAACTGAATCAGCGCGTTGCCCGAAAAATAACCCCGGTTCACATCCGGGCCGAACGCCCCCGTCGTCGCCAGCGCGCGTTCCAGGGCCGAGGGCACCGACGTCGCGGCCAGCGCCTCGCTCAGCGGCTGACCCCGCCAGCGCGGCTCCGTCGTCAGGATGACGGTGCCGGCCGCGTCCGTCACGGCCACCGCCGCCGTCGTTCCCCGCCATCGGCTTTCGAATTGCGCCAGGTTCACCTGCACCTGCAAAACGCCCAGCTGTTCCGCCCCGTCACGCACGACCCGACTGAAGGACGCGCCATAGGCCCCTGTTTCGTCTGGAAAGATGGTAAACACGGTATCGGTGGTCGCCACGGCTTCGGTGAAGAAGGGGCTTTCGGCATATAGGCTGCCCAGCTGTTCGCGGTCGGTCGCCGCGACCGTGCGGCCATCCATGTCCAGCAGGCGGATCGAGGCGGCCCCGATTTCGTCCACATAGGAAATCAGACGCTGGCTGGAGGTCGAGAAATCATCCGCTTTCAGCGCGGAGATCAGGGTCGAATCGCGCGCCAGCAACAGCGGCACGACAGAGTTTCGCTGCAACTCCGACAGGATCGCCCCGCCATACAGGGCCTGACGCAATTCGGCCCGCTGTCGCGTCGTCTCGACCAATCGTTCCGTCAACAGGATGTTTACCACCCAGATCGCCACGCCGGCGGCGATGATCGTCAGCACGATCAGAATCCGGACGGCCCACGGAAGGCGCACGCGGTCGGGGGACGGCCCGTCGACGATCGCGGGGTTTTCCGCCGCCCTGTCCTTGGAGACACGCCAAAACATCAGCTTTTGTAGCCCCGCGAAGCCTTCGCCTCAAGCGCGCGATGCGCGGGGCGCGGGATCACGCGGAGACGAGGGCCTGCGCCACGCCGCGGAACAGGGCCGCGCCGTCGGTGCCGCCGTGCAGCGGGTCGGACGCCCGCTCCGGGTGGGGCATCATGCCAAGGACGCGACGATTGTCGGACAGGATACCCGCGATGCCGTCGGTGGCACCGTTCGGGGTGGCCACATAGCGGAACGCCACGCGGTTTTCGCCGTTCAGCCGCGCAATCGTTTCGGCGTCGGCGGTATAATTGCCCTCGTGGTGCGCGATCGGGATGTCGATGACCTGTCCCCTGTCATACCCTTGGGTGAACGCGCTTTCAGTCTCTTCGACCCGCAGGGCGCTGGTCTCGCAGATATATTTCAGACCCGCGTTGCGCAGCAGGGCACCGGGCAACATCCCCGCCTCGGTCAGGATCTGAAAACCGTTGCAGGGCGCGAAAACGAAGCCGCCGCGATCCCCATGGGCCTTCAGCGCGCCCGCGATCGGGGAGCGCGCGGCAATGGCCCCGCACCGCAGATAGTCGCCATAGGAAAATCCGCCCGGAACGCCGACCAGGTCGATGCCCGACGGCAAATCCGTCTCCTTGTGCCAGACCATCGTGGTGTCGAATCCGGCGGCCCGAAAGGCGACGGCAAGGTCCCGGTCGCAGTTGGAGCCGGGGAAGACGAGGACGGCGGCTTTCATGGGCATTCTTCACGAATAGGAGAGCGTTACGCGGGTATTTCCACATTTCGGACAGGATTTCCAGCACCGGGTCGGACCGGTCGAATACGCCCCTTTCCATCGTGACACGATGTCGGCGGAACCCCGCCGGCAGGGCACCTTCGACATGCGATAACACGCATTCAGGCCCTGATCCGGCCCGCGCCGTCATCGCATAGCAGGGGTCACCTGCCCCATCTGCGGCATGCGGTGGCCGGGGAATCGGCGACCGTGCCTTCCCCCTGTCCGACGACATGTCGGCCCGATCCATTGGAGACACACCATGAAAATCCTTCTGCCCCTCGTCGCCTCCGCCGCCCTTCTGTCGGGCTGTGCCCAGGGCGGGTTCATCGACAGCGACGTCGAACGTGGCCTGGTTGGTGCCGCCGCCGGCTATGGCGCCGCAAAAGTCGTGAACGGCAACGGCGACCGCGGTGCGATCATCGGCGGCTTGGCGGGCATCTTCTGCGACGATGCCGGCGTCTGCTCGCGCTCGCGCTGATCCGCGGGGCCGTGGCCGCTGACGCGGTGATCACCGTCCGAAATCGGTGATCACCGCGACGCCCGGCGGCGTGGGGCCGTTGAATGCGGCCAGTTCGGCCGACGTGTCCGACAGCGCCACCTCCCGCGCGATCAGCGGGGACATATCGACCTTGCCGCTTGTGATCATGTCGAGCAGCGACGGATATCGCCACGACGGCATTCCGCGGGTCCCGTAAAGCGCGAGGTTCCCCTGATAGACAGCTGCCATGTCGACCTCCATCTGCGCGGTGTGGCCCGTGGGCAGCCCGACCTGAACGTGCCGCCCCAGCGGGCGCAAGCAGCGAAGCGACGCGTTGACGGTGACAGGGATGCCAAGCGCCTCGACGCTGACATGGGCACCGCCGCCGGTTATCTCGCGGATGCGCGCGGCCGTGTCGTCATCGGCCAGAACGGCCGCATCGATACCGAGCGAGAGCGCGTGGTCCAGCTTTTCCTGAACCACGTCGACCACAACGACATGCGCCCCCAGCGCCCGCCCCAGAAGCGCCGCCGACAGCCCGATACCGCCGGTGCCATGCACCGCAAGCCATTCGCCGCCCTGCAACGCCGCACGCCCGGTCAGCGCGTGCCAGCTGGTCGTCACGCGGCAACCAAGACCGGCGGCCACCGTTGCCGACAGGGTTTCGGGCAGTCGGGCAAGATTGTGATCGCGCGGCACCGCCACGTATTCCGCGAACGCCCCCGGTTCGATAAACCCCGGCAGGCGCTGATCCAGGCAGGTGTTCTGATGGCCCGACCGACACTGCGGGCAAGTTCCACAAGCCAGGATGAACGGCGCGACAAGCGTATCGCCGACGGCAAATTGCGCGTCCGGCCCCGCCTCTATCACCTCGCCGCAGTATTCGTGGCCGCCGATCTGGCCCGGTTTGACGCGGTTATGCTCCCCGACCCATCCGTGCCAGTCCGACCGGCAGACGCCGCAGGCGATGGTGCGCAGGACCACGCCGTCGGGCGGGCATGCGGGGTCGGGCACATCCTCGATGGACAGCGGGGCGTTGTAATCGCGTAAGATCGCGGCGCGCATGGTGACTCCTCCCATTTGAGCGGAGGGAAGCGGTTGCGCGGCGGTTTGGCAAGGTCGGGCGTGGCCGAAAGGGACCAGATCGTCAGCGCGGGCGATGCCCGGCCCGCCTTACATTTCGATGGTGTAGCTTTCGATTACCGTGTTCGCGAGCAGCTTTTCGCACATCGCGGTCACGTCGGCCTGCGTCGTGCCGTCGGCCAGATCGAGTTCGATAAGCTTGCCCTGCCGCACGCCATCGACCCCGTCGAAGCCAAGCGCGCCCAAAGCATGTCGGACGGCTTCGCCCTGTGGATCGAGGACGCCGGATTTCAGCATGACGGTGACTTTGGCCTTCATCGGAGCGCCCTTCAGTTGATCAGCGTCGGGCGGGTGACCGGCCCAGAGTTGTTGGGCAGAACGCCCAGACGACGCGCGACTTCGGTATAGGCATCCGTAAGCGAGCCGAGATCGCGGCGGAACACATCCTTGTCGAGCTTCTTGCCAGTCTCGATATCCCAAAGCCGACAGGAATCCGGGCTGATCTCGTCGGCGAGGATCAGGCGTTGGAAATCATTGTCCCAGACGCGCCCGACCTCGATCTTGAAATCCACCAGCTTGATCCCGACGGCCAGCATGCAGCCGGACAGGAAGTCGTTCACCCGCAGGGCCAGTGCCACGATATCGTCCAGATCCTGCTGCGACGCCCAGCCGAAGGCGATGATATGTTCCTCGGCGACCAGCGGATCGCCCAGCTTGTCGTCCTTGTAGCAGAATTCGATGATCGGACGCGGCAGCGCCGTGCCCTCCTCGATGCCCAGCCGGGTGGAGAGCGATCCGGCGGCGACGTTGCGCACGATGATCTCCAGCGGAATGATCTCGCAGGCGCGGATCAACTGCTCGCGCATGTTGAGCCGCTTGATGAAATGCGTCGGCACGCCGATGTTGCCCAGACCCACCATGAAGAATTCGGACAAACGGTTGTTGAGCACGCCCTTGCCGTCGATCACGGCCTTCTTCTCGGCGTTGAAGGCGGTCGCGTCGTCCTTGAAGTACTGCACCATCGTGCCCGGCTCGGGACCCTCGTACATGATCTTGGCCTTGCCTTCATACACGAGCTTGCGTCTGGCCATGATATCCTCGGGGTTGGGGGGAGTTCGGGCGGTTTTGCGGGTCTTATGCCGTTCGGACGCCTTTGCCAAGCGACCCCCGCTTGCGCGCGCGCGTGGCGCGGCACATATCGGAAGGGCACAGCATCTGCCCCGAGGAGGCCACCATGTCCAATAGCATGAACGACCGCGAGAAGAGTTTCGAGAACAAGTTCGCCCACGACGCCGAATTGCAGTTCAAGGTCGAAGCGCGGCGCAATCGCCTGCTGGGCGAATGGGCCGGCACAATCCTGGGCAAGGAGGGCGATGCCCTCAAGGCCTATGCCACCGAAGTCGTGAAATCCGATTTCGAGGAGGCGGGCGACGACGACGTCATGCGCAAGGTCACCGGCGATCTGGGCGAGAAGGTCCCGGCCGCCGAGGTGCGCGCCAAGATGGACGCCCTGATGGTCGAAGCCAAGCAACAGGTGATGACCGAGCTGAAGTGACCGACGCTTCGGGACGCGGGTGGGGGCGACATGTGCGCGCCCTCATCATCTTCATGCACGACATGAATTTGCCTGTCCCACCCTGGCGGGCGACAAGGCGCGGCCGATTGTTCGCCCGCGCCCCGGAGGCCCACCCATGCCCGATGCCCTGACCGACCTGCTCAAGACCCGTGACTGGTTGCTGACCGACGGCGCGACCGGCACGACGCTGTTCAACATGGGTCTGATGTCGGGTGACGCGCCCGAGCTCTGGAACGAGACCGAAACGGGCAAGATCCGCGCCCTGTATTCGGGGGCGGTGGAGGCCGGATCGGATCTGTTCCTGACCAACACCTTCGGCGGCAACGCGGCGCGGCTGAAGCTGCACGGCGCGGAGCGGCGGGCCCATCAGCTGAGCCGGATAGGCGCGGAGATCGGGCGGGAGGTGGCGGACTCCGCCGGCCGGCCGGTGATCGTCGCGGGCTCCATGGGGCCGACAGGGGAAATCATGGCCCCGATGGGCCCGCTGACGCATGATCTGGCCGTCGAAATCTTTCACGAGCAGGCCGAGGGTTTGAAGGCCGGGGGCGCGGATGTCCTGTGGGTCGAGACGATTTCCGCCCCCGAGGAGCTGCGCGCCGCCGCCGAGGCCGCCCGTCTGGCCGACATGCCTTGGTGCATCACCATGAGTTTCGACACCGCAGGGCGCACCATGATGGGCACGACATCCGCCGAGATGACGCGCCTCATTGGTAAGCTGGATTATAAGCCCGTCGCTTACGGCGCAAACTGCGGCGTCGGGGCCGCAGACCTGATCCGTACGGTCATGGGGTTCGGCACCGTCGACTGGCCGCTGATCGCGAAGGGCAACGCGGGCATCCCCAAGTACCACGACGGCCACATCCACTACGACGGCACGCCCGCGCTGATGGCGGATTACGCCGTGCTGGCGCGCGACGCCGGGGCCACGATCATCGGCGGTTGCTGCGGGACGACGCCCGACCATCTGCGCGCGATGCGCGCCGCGCTGGAGACGACGGGACGAAGCCCTGCCCCGACGCTGGAAGATATTGCCGCGCGACTGGGTGGGTTTTCATCCGACAGCGATGGCACCGACGGCAAAGGTCCGGTGCGCGACCGCTCCGCGAACCGTCGCCGCCGCACACAGGTCTGACTGGTCCCGACGTGCAGTCCGGACTGCTGATCCTGGCCCTCGGCCTGCTGGGCTGCGCCTTGACCGTGGCGGGGGCCTGGTTCGGTCGTGCGCATCCGATCCTCGATTCGTTGGGGGTCGGGTTGATCTACGGTGTCGTCGTCGCGGTGGGTCTGACCGTGATATTCGGGGTTCTGCGCCGCTGGCCGGCGGCGATCGCCGGCCTGGCAATCGTCGGGGCCGGCGTGGCCATCCTGGTGCCGGCGAGCGGAGATTTCACGACCCCGTCGATGGGGCGCATCGCCCTCCTCCAGCACAATCTTCTGTTCACCAACCCGGCCCCGGACCTTTTGGCACGAATGGCGGATGCAGACGTCGTCACCTTGCAGGAAGTCAGCGCCGCGACCGATGCCATAGCGTCCCTGCCATCCGACTGGACCGTCGCGTCCTGCGTGATGAGCCCGGTCACCGCGACGGTGGTTGCGACGCGCTGGCCCGTGCGTGCGTCGGGCTGTTTCGAAGGCGGAACATGGCAGCGTATCGAGACCCCGGACGGCCCCGTCACGTTCGTGTCCCTTCACCTCTACTGGCCCTGGCCGAAGGGGCAGACGGATCAGGTCGCCCGGTTGGAGCCTGACCTGCGCGCCCTGCCCCGGCCCGTCATCGTGGCCGGCGATTTCAATCAGACACCGTGGTCCGCGACCGCAAAGCGCATCACCGCCGCGACCGATACGCGGTTCGTGCCCGGCGTGCGCATCACCCTGAACCAGTTTTCGGGCTTTCTGCGCATTCCGATCGACCATGTTCTGGTGCCGCGCGGCGGGTCGGGACGTGCGAAGATCGCGGGGGCGCATGGATCGGATCATCAGATGCTGATCGCCCTCGTTGGACCGGGGACCGATCGATGACCCCGGCCTGTTCGCTCAGCGAAAAGCCCCAGGGTGAGGGGCGCGACCCGCATCTAGAACAGCGACATCTGCGATCCGGGCACGGTGAACAGATCGGTTCGCAGGGGCGGCAGATGGGTTGCCAGGCCGCTGTCACGGCAGGCGCGGCGGAACCGGGTCTGAAGCAGATCGGCGTGAACGCCCCGCCCCCGCATCCGGTGGCCGTAGCCCGCATCATAAAGCTTGCCGTCGTGAAACTCCCGAATGCGCCCCAGCACTTTGCGCGCCCGGTCGGGATAATGCGCGCGCAGCCAATCCTCGAACAGCGGTGCCACCTCCAGCGGCAGGCGCAGCGGGATCATACTGGCCGCAACGGCCCCGGCGTCGGCAGCGGCGCGCAAAACGCCCTCCACCTCGTGATCCGTCAGGCCGGGGATGACCGGCGACACCATGACCCGCACCTGGATGCCGGCCGCCGCCAGCCTCTCGATCGCCTTGAGCCGGCGCGCGGGCACGGGCACCCTCGGCTCCAACCGGCGCGACAGATCGGCGTCCAGCGTGGTCACCGACAGGCCGACGCGCACAAGGTCCGGCCCCATGTCCGACAGAATATCGATGTCGCGTTCGACCATGGTCCCCTTGGTCGTCACCCCGACGGGGTGGGCATGGTCGCGCATCACCTCCAGCACGCCGCGCATCAGGCCCCTGTCCCGTTCGATCGGCTGATAGGGGTCGGTGTTGGTGCCCAGCGCGATCATCGCGGGGCGATACGACGGGGCCCGCAATTCCTTGCGCAGGGCGGCGGCGACGTTGGGCCGCGCGATCAGCCGCGTTTCGAAATCAAGGCCGGGCGACAGGCCCAGATAGGCGTGCGTAGGCCGCGCAAAGCAATAGATACAGCCATGTTCGCACCCCCGGTACATGTTGACCGATCGGTCGAACGGCACGTCGGGCGACCGGTTGGTGGTGATGGCACGGCCGATCACCTCGTCGCGGACTTCGGTCTCGATACGGTCGGGCAACGGCGCATCGTAGCTGTAGGGCTCGAACCGCCCGATGTCGTTGGTCAGCGCCCCGCGGGCGGCAAGGCCGGCGTAGTCGTGCTTGTGGTGGCCCATGCTTCGACCCCCGAACGTGGTGAACGATATGAGAACATAAATAGAACATCGACGCCGAAATCGCAAGATCGGTCGCGCTGCATCCGCCCTATGTCGCTTTTTGCGCTGACCTCCGTCGGTCCCACGACCACATCTTGAAACACCACGTCCCCCCGGAGGCCCCATGTCCGACGAAGATGACATCATCCTGAAAGACCTGAACGACGAGGAACTCGTCGCGCAGATGTTCGACGACCTCTACGACGGCCTGCGCGAGGAGATCGAGGAGTCGGTGAACATCCTGCTGTCCCGCGACTGGCCCCCCTATCGCATCCTGACCGAGGCCCTGGTCGGCGGGATGACCATTGTGGGCCACGATTTCCGCGATGGCATCTTGTTCGTCCCCGAAGTCCTGCTGGCCGCCAATGCCATGAAAGGCGGCATGGCCATCCTGAAGCCGCTGCTGGCCGAGACGGGCGCGCCGCGCGTGGGCAAGATGGTGATCGGCACCGTCAAGGGCGACATCCACGACATCGGCAAGAACCTGGTGGGCATGATGATGGAGGGGGCCGGGTTCGAGGTGGTCGATATCGGCATCAACAACGCGGTCGAGAAATACATCGAAACGGCCAAGGCGGAGGGTGCAGACATCATCGGCATGTCGGCCCTGCTGACGACGACGATGCCTTACATGAAGGTCGTGATCGACACGCTGGTGGCCGAGGGCATCCGCGACGATTACATCGTTCTGGTCGGCGGTGCCCCCCTGAACGAAGAATTCGGCAAGGCCATCGGGGCCGACGCTTATTGCCGCGATGCCGCCGTGGCGGTCGAGACGGCGAAGGAATGGATGGCGCGCAAGCACAACCGGATGTCGGCGTGAGCCGCAGCGTCGGATCCGGATATTTGCGAAACGGAGAGGGGTCGGGTTTGTCCGGCCCCTCTTATCGTGCAGGATGACGGAAACCGGGAGAGCCTCATGACCCTGACCCTGCACCTTGCCTCCGGCACCATCGCCATGTGCGTCCACGCCGCGTTGGAGGAGACCGGGTTGGCGCATGATCTGGCCTGGGTGGATTTCGGGGCGGGCGCGCAGACGCAGGCCCCCTATCTTGCGGTGAACCCCAAGGGCCGCGTTCCGGCGCTGGTGATCGACGGAACGGTCGTGACCGAGGCCCCCGCCCTGATGGACTGGATCGCGGCGACGACGGGGCAATTGATGCCCGGCGACCCGCTTGCCGCGGCCCGGGTACGCGAGATGATGGGATATCTGTCCTCTACGGTTCATGTGAACCACGCCCACAAGATGCGCGGCCACCGCTGGACGGACGACGCGGGGGCGCAGGCCGCGCTGCGCGCGAAGGTCACGGCCAACATGACCGATTGCGCGGAATATCTGGAGAGCCGGTTACAAGGCGACTTCGTCGAAGCGGAGCTTTCGGTCGCGGACCTGTATCTGTGGAACGTGACGCGCTGGATGCCGGGAGACGGCGTGGCGATGGACGACTTTCCCAGGCTGCGGGCCCATCATGACCGGATCGCCGCGCGCCCCGCCGTCGGCCGCGTCACCACGCTCCACGAGGGGCGCTGAAGGTCGATCCGCTGACGGCTTCGTTAACCGCACGAGAAATCGGGGGATGTGAAAACCTTTGGTCCTGATGGGACTGCCCCCATATGAAGTGGCGACGCAAAGGAGATGTCATGCCCCTCGACCGTTTCGTCCTGATCCTTTTCATCGTGCTGATTGCCGCCGGCGCGACCATCTGGCTGGGCGCGATCATCGCCACCAGTTTTGCGGTGCCGTTCGGCGCAGTCGCCCTGCTGCCCGCGCTGTTGATCGGCTATGTCGTCTGGCGCGTCGTGGCCGATCGCATGGGCAATTCCGACGACGACCACTACGACAAGATGAAGTGAGGGCTGACATGGACATGATGCTGACCACGACCGAAACCGTACCGGGGCGCGAGATTGCCCATTGCATCGGGCTGGTGAAGGGATCGACCGTCCGCTCCAAGCATATCGGGTCGGACATCGTCGCGGGCCTGCGCAACATCGTCGGCGGGGAAGTGAAGGAATACGCGTCCCTTCTGACCGGCGCGCGGGAGCAGGCGATCGACCGCATGAAATCCGAGGCCCGCCTGCTGGGCGCGGACGCCGTAGTCGCCGTGCGGCTGGAGACGTCGACGATCACCCATGCCGCGTCCGAAGTCATGGCCTACGGCACGGCGGTGAAATTGGTGTGATCGACGACGACGCCTTGACGCGCGACGGCCTGGCGGCAGCCGGGGAAGGCCGCGTTCTGGTGTTGGCCTGCGGGGCGCTGGCCCATGAAATCCTGGCGATCAAGGCCCTGAACGCGCTGGATCATCTGGATCTGCAATGTCTGCCCGCAATTCTGCACAACCACCCCGATCGGATCGCCCCGGCGGTCGAAGCGGCGATTGCCGAACAAACGGGCCGCTATGCCCGCATCTTCGTGGCCTATGCCGATTGCGGAACGGGCGGCGAATTACAGGCCTGTTGCGCGCGGCTGGGCGTCGAAATGATTGCCGGGCCGCATTGCTACGCATTCTTCGACGGGATCGAGCGGTTCGCGGCGCGCGACGAAATCGACGCGTTCTATCTGACGGATTTCCTGGCCCGGCAATTCGACGCCTTCGTCACGCGGCCTCTGGGTCTGGACCGGCATCCGCAGCTGCGGGACACCTATTTCCGGCATTATTCCAAACTGGTGTATCTTTCGCAGACAGAAGATGCGGCGTTGTTGGCGCGGGCGCAAGACGCGGCGGCGGCGCTGGACCTGGCCTTCGAACATCGACCCACAGGATATGGCGATCTGGCCAGTTCGTTGAAGGGCCTTTGAAGGGGCGCGACTTTCGGGACGCGTCCCGGTTGTTTCGCGGATCATGAGAATTATTTACCTAAGGCACTCCGGCGGTCGCTCCCTCGTGACCGATCTGGGGGCCCGGTGGGTCAGATGTGCTTCGTGCGCGGTCCCCGTATCCCCCCGCACACCGCCGCGGAGGTTTTATATCTGGCCCACCTTTCCATTTCTGACACGATCCGACGTGCGACCGGCGCGCGGGACTTAACCTTCCCGGTGCATGCGGGTATGGAACCGCATCAACGCACCGAGGCGGCCCATGCAAGACCCTGACATCACCCCGGACCTGATCGCCGCCCACGGCCTGAGCGAGGCCGAATACGCCCGAATCCTGGAGATCATGGATCGGGAGCCGTCGTTCACCGAATTGGGCATCTTCTCGGCGATGTGGAACGAGCATTGCTCCTACAAATCCTCCAAGCTGCATCTGCGCAAGTTGCCGACGACAGGGCCGCAGGTGATCTGCGGGCCGGGCGAAAACGCCGGCGTCGTCGACATCGGCGACGGTCAGGCGGTCGTCTTCAAGATGGAGAGCCATAACCACCCCAGTTACATCGAACCCTATCAAGGGGCTGCGACCGGCGTGGGGGGCATCCTGCGCGATGTCTTCACCATGGGTGCCCGCCCCGTGGCGGCCATGAACGCGCTGTCTTTCGGTGACCCCTCGCACCCCAAGACGCGTCAGTTGGTGCATGGCGTGGTCGAGGGCGTGGGCGGCTATGGCAATTGCTTCGGCGTGCCGACGGTGGGCGGCGAAGTGCGCTTTCACGCCAGCTACAACGGCAACTGCCTGGTCAACGCTTTCGCCGCCGGGATCGCGGATGCGGATGCGATCTTCTACTCCGCCGCGTCCGGCGTGGGGCGTCCGGTCGTCTATCTGGGGGCCAAGACGGGTCGCGACGGCGTCGGAGGGGCCACGATGGCCAGCGCCGAGTTCGACGACACCATCGAGGAGAAGCGCCCCACGGTGCAGGTCGGCGATCCCTTCACCGAAAAGCGCCTGATGGAAGCCACGCTGGAGCTGATGGCCACCGGGGCCGTCGTGTCCATTCAGGACATGGGGGCCGCCGGCCTAACCTGTTCGGCGGTGGAGATGGGCGACAAGGGCGGCCTTGGCATCCGGCTTGACCTGGATCGCGTGCCCGTCCGCGAAGACGCGATGACCGCCTACGAAATGATGCTGTCGGAAAGCCAGGAACGGATGCTGATGGTCCTCGACCCGGCTTTGGAGGATGCGGCCCGGGCGGTGTTCGACAAATGGGATCTGGATTTCGCCATCGTGGGCGAAACCATCGCCGAAGACCGGTTCGAGATCGTCCACCGCGGCAAGACGGTGGCGGATCTGCCCCTGTCCACCCTCGCCTCCTCCGCCCCCGAATACGACCGCCCCTGGGTGCCGACCCCCGAGGCCGGCCCGTTGGCGCATGTGCCGGAGGTCGACGCGATCGACGGGTTGCGTGCCTTGGTGGGCAGCGTGAACTACTGCGCGCGCGACTGGGTGATCCGTCAGTACGACACGCAAGTGATGGGCGACACGGCCGTCCTGCCCGGTCTGGACGGCGGGATGATCCGGGTGCACGGCACGACCAAGGGCCTGGCGTTCACATCGGACGTGACGCCCCGTTACGTCAAGGCGAACCCGGTCGAAGGCGGCAAGCAAGCCGTGGCCGAAGCCTACCGCAATCTGGTGGCCAAGGGCGCGCGTCCCTTGGCGACGACTGACAACCTCAACTTCGGCAACCCCGAAAAGCCCGAGATCATGGGGCAGTTCGTCGGCGCACTCGACGGGATCGGGCAGGCCTGCCGCGCGCTCGACATGCCGATCGTGTCGGGCAACGTCTCGCTCTACAACGAAACCGACGGCACCGGCATCGACCCGACCCCGACGATCGGGGCCGTCGGTCTGATCGACGAAATCGGATCGCGGATCGCGGGCCCGGTGCGCGAAGGCATGATCGCGCTGCTTCTGGGGTCCGAAGGCACGCATCTGGGGTGCTCCGCCCTGTTGGCCGAACACCTGGGCCGCGGCGATGGCGATGCGCCCCCCGTCGATCTGGAGGCCGAGCGGCAGCACGGCGATTTCATCCTCGACAACCGCGCCTGGATCACCGCCTGCACCGACCTGTCGGACGGCGGTCTGGCGCTGGCGGCATTCACGCTGGCCGAGGATGCGGGTCTTGGCGTGACCCTGGATGTCGAAGGCACGGCGCAATTGTTCGGCGAGGATCAGGGCCGGTACCTTCTGGCCTGCACCTTCGACTGCGCCGAGGCGTTGATGGTGTCCGCGGGCCAGGCGAATGTTCTGCTGACGATGGTCGGGCAGTTCGGCGGAGACGTCGTCAAATTCGGCAAGGCCGAGGCGGCTCTGTCTGAAATCTCCTCACTCTATCGGTCGACCTTCGAGACGGCCTTCGCCTGACGGGTCGCCCCGGCTGCACGCGATCTGCACGATTTCACCGCGATCCCTGCGCAGGGCGGATGCGATGACTGCCTTATGGCACATCGCATCTCCCTCCCCGTCTTCGCCCTGACCTACCTTCCCGCCACCATGCTGGCAGCGGGGTGCACGACCTTCGCCCTGTTCGCTTTTTCAATCGCGACGCGCATGGCCGCCCCGATCTGCGGCCTGCCCCTTGTGGCGGGTGGTGTCGTCGCCTGCACCTTCGTCCTGTCCGGCCTGCCGATGCTGTCGATGGGCATCGCGGCCTGCGGATCGCGGCGTGTTGGGGGTGCGCCGATCTGGGGCGGCCTCATGGTGATCGGCGTCATGACCCTTCGCGCGACCGGCGGCTGCGTCGGCGTCTTGCCCCAAGCTGCACCCGCGCCCGAGATGGTTCTTGCCCTGCCGGTCGCCTTTGCCACGGTGTCCTTCGCCGTCTTCCTGCGCGGGGTATGGCGGCTGACACGACCCACGGGCCCCGCGACCATATCGTCTTTCGGGGCATAAGCTGATGAAGTGGCGCGGCCTCGTCTTCCTTCTCGTGTTTGCGGTCGTCTATCCCCTGCTTGCCCTTTTGACGGTGCAGATCGCCATCTGGGTCGCTTGGGAAGCCGTCTTTGTGCCACGTATTCAGGCCGTAGAAACCTTTGTCCTGCCGCTGCTGGTGGCGGGCGCGGGCGGGGTGGGCGGCTTGCCGCTGGTGGTGCTGGGCCGGTGGGCGACAGGGTCGTGGCGCGTTGCGGCCGCCCCGTCGGCGATCGTGGTGGCACTTCTACTTGGCCTGGCGGCCGTTGCCGGCATCCCCGGCCTTGAGCGTCTGAAACCCGAAAACGATGTGCTGAAAATTCTCCTCGCCTTCTCGGTCGCGTTCCTGGCCATGGCGGCATGCGTTTGGGTGTCGGCGTTGTACCGTCTCCTCCTTGCCCTGCGCCGCGGCGACGCCTAGCTAGGGACTGCGAACAACGGAGTGCGCCGATGGCCATGCAAGCCCACGAGATCGAGGCCCTGTTGCGGGCCGAATTCCCCGACGCCCAGATCGAAGTTTCGGGCGACGACGGGGTGCATATGGCTGCCGTCGTCGTCGACGCCTCCTTCGCGGGGATGAGCCGCGTCAAGCAGCACAAGGCTGTCTATGCCGCCTTGCGGGGTAAGATGGACGGTGCACAGGGCGAGTTGCACGCGCTTGCCTTGACCACCCGCGCGCCGGAGTGACGCGGTGACGAGCCTGTCCGCATGGCTGGCCGGGTTCATCGCACTGATCCTTTTGGGGCGGGCGATCTGGATCCTGCGTGCGGAAGCGCGGGATGAAGATGCAGGCCGGCCCCGTGGCATCCCGCCCGGCAAGGGGTATACGCAGATCGAGAGCGACTATTCGTCGGGCGTGGGGGGCGGCAACCAGCTGACCACCCGCGTGCCGCAGGATCCACAGGAATACGCCCGCGCCTTCGTGCCCAGACGCGCCGGCAAGCACACGACAGAAAATCAGGAGTGACCGATATGGCCGATGCCAAGACCCAGATCGACGAGATGGTGAAATCGCAGGACGTCGTCCTGTTCATGAAGGGCACCAAGGCGATGCCCCAATGCGGCTTTTCCAGCAAGGTGGCCGGTGTCCTCAACTACATGGGGGTCGAGTTCAAGGACGTGAATGTCCTGGCCGACGACGGCATCCGGCAGGGTATCAAGGAATATTCGGACTGGCCCACCATTCCCCAGCTTTATGTGAAAGGGGAGTTCGTGGGCGGCTGCGACATCATCACCGAGATGACACTGTCGGGCGAGCTGGACACGATGCTGGCCGAAAACGGTGTCAGCTTCGACAAGGACGCCGCCGAGAAAATCCGCGAAGCCAACGCCTGATTGCCAACGACAAAAAGGCGCGCAGTCCGATCGGGAGGCGCGCCTTTTTCCAATTCAGTCAATCGTCTACGGATTTACGGTCGGTTCAGCCTCCGGATCCTCGGCGGATGCGAAACGGTCGCAAAAATCGAAGCAGATTATGTCGTTGCGCGACAATTCTACCTGAAGCTCGGTCGAACTGGTCCGAAATCCTTCGCCTAGCAAAATCGCCACGCCCAGACCGAGCCCGACGAGGGTCGCGGTCAGCACCACCCAATCGACAGTCACGGCACCGTCTTCGGCATGGAGGAATGAACTGATCGCAAGCATGGGAAACCCCCGGAATTCGTTAAGTTGACCCCGTCAGACCACCCCGATGCGGCAGAAATAAGGAGCCAGCCACATAAACCGGGGAGAATTTGCGGCGCGGTTCAGTCCTTGCGACGCCCCAGCGTATGCTTGCGCAGACGCGACGCCTCGGGCCGCTTGCGTCCCTTGTAGGGGTTCGCATCCCCCTGTCCGCGCATATGCAGGCGGATCGGGGTGCCCGGCATGTCGAAATCCACCCGCATCCCGTTGACCAGATACCGCGAATAGCTTTCGGGCATCAGATCGGGGTGCGAGCACATGACGACGAAGCCCGGCGGACGCGTCTTGACCTGTGTGGCATAGCGCAGACGGATACGTTTGCCCTGCGGCGCGGGGGGCGGATGCTGCTCCAGCATTCCAGCCAACCAACGGTTGAGCGCGGCCGTCGGCACGCGGCGGTTCCAGGTGGCATGGGCGCGCAGGATGGCCTCCTGCAGACGGTCCATGCCGCGGCCCGTCTTGGCGGAAACGGTCACGAGGGGGGCACCGCGCAGCTGCGGCAAAAGACGCTCGAACTGTTCCTTGAGCTCGGCCAGCTTCTCCTGTCGGTTTTCCTCCAGGTCCCATTTGTTGACGGCGACGACGACCGCACGGCCCTCGCGCTCCGCCAGATCGGCAATCCGAAGGTCCTGGGTCTCGAAGGGAATGTCGGCATCCAGCAGAACGACGACCACTTCGGCGAATTTGACCGCGCGCAATCCGTCGCTGACCGACAACTTCTCCAGCTTCTCGACCACCTTGGCGCGCTTGCGCATGCCTGCGGTGTCGAACAGCCGTGTCGGCACGCCATCCCAATTGAAGTTGACGGAGATGGAATCGCGCGTGATCCCCGCTTCCGGCCCGGTCAGAAGACGTTCCTGCCCGATGATCTGGTTGATCAGCGTGGACTTGCCCGCATTCGGGCGACCGACGACCGCGATCTTGAGGGGGCGTCTCTCGGTCGGGGCCCAGTCGGCCTCGGTCTCGCCGTCGTCTTCGGACACGGAGACGTCGAAATCGGCTTCATCCATCTCCTCGTCGTTGGCGTCTTCCTTGGCGGCCGCCTCGATCAGCGGGCGCAGGATGACCGAAAGCTCCGCCATCCCCTCCCCGTGTTCGGCCGACAGGCCAAGCGGGTCGCCAAGACCCAGAGAATACGCCTCCAGAAAACCGGACTCGGCCGCGCGACCCTCGGCCTTGTTGGCCGCCAGAATCACCGTGCCGCCCTTCTTGCGCAGGATTTCGGCAAAGACCTGATCGGTCGGCGTGATTCCAACGCGCGCATCCACGATGAACAGCGCGGCATCCGCCAGATCGACGGCGCGTTCGGTCAGGCGGCGCATCCGACCCTGAAGGCTATCGTCCGTCGCCTCTTCCAGACCGGCGGTGTCGAGCACGGTGAACTTCAGATCGCCCAGCCGCGCCGCCCCTTCGCGCAGATCGCGCGTCACGCCGGGCTGGTCGTCGACCAGCGCCAGCTTCTTGCCGACCAGACGGTTGAAGAGCGTGGACTTGCCCACATTGGGCCGTCCGACGATGGCGAGGGTGAACATGGTGTTCTCCGAAATGACAGGGACGCGCCCTACCCCAAGCCGTGCCCCGTGACCAGAGGCTTAGCGGAAGGCGTTGAGCGTGCCCTTGCGACCGACGACATACATCGCGTCACCGAAGGCGATCGGACGCGATGCGGCCCCGCCCGGGATCTCGACACTGGCCGTCAGGGCCCCGTTTTGCGGATCGAACCCGCGCAAGGCACCGTCGGACGACGCCACCCACAACCGCCCACCGGCCAGGACCGGGCCATAATGGGCATAGATACCTTGCCGGCGTTTCAGACGCGCGTTGCGATAGAATGGCAGGTCGCTGCGCCACAGCACATCGCCCGTCGCCGCATCCAGCCGCAACAGCTGCGCCCGGTCGGACACGGCGAAGACCGATCCGCCCGCGACGGCAAGCGGCGACACGGCCCCTTCGTCGGCGGTCCATTCGCGGGTGCCCGACGATGCGGTCAGCGCTACCATCCGCCCGGCGGACGTTCCCGCATAAACCGTGCCACCCGACACGACTGGATCGCCGGTGATGTCGCCCACGTCATTATAGGCGACGCCGCGCCGCCTGCCCGAAACGGAGCTGCCCCAAACGCGAATGCCCGACTGGCGCAACGCCGCCAGGATTTCAGAGGATCCGAAGGGGAACAGGACCGCGCGTTCGGTAATCGCGGGCGACGGGGCGGTTGCGGTGACGGCACGGGCATCGGCGGCCGGCAAATCCCACAGGATCCGGCCGGTGCCCGCGTCGATCGCCCAGGCGCGGCTGTCGCGGCTGACTACATAGACGATGCCGCCCGCCACCTTGGGCGTGGTGATCGGCGCGTCCAAACGCTGCACCCAACGTTCGCCCCCCGTCGCCGCGTCCAGCGCGTGCAATTCGCCGAAGCCGGTGGACACGAAAACCGTGCCGCCCACGACCGCAAGGCCGCCGCCGGACGCGTCGCCCGCCTGTTCAAAACCCGGCACAAGGCTGCGTGACCAAAGGGTCGCGCCGTTCAGGCCGGTCGCCGCGACGCCCGACAGCGCGTCCATCGTGAACAACCGGCTGCCGTCAGACACGGGATCGGCGGTGATACGCTGCCGGCGGGTATCGCCCGCGCCTATGTTCGCCGACCACAGCAGGGATGGGGCGCTCGACAGCGTGGCATGCCCAGGATCGTTGGACGCCGTTCCGACCCGCATCGGCCAGTCCGGCAATCGGCGCGCGGCCGGAAGCGATATGCCAGGCGCCTGCGTCGGGGCGGTCGCGTTGGCGATCACGCCGACCCCGCCGCTGTCGCGCACGGGAAGACGTTCCCCGGGCAGGAAAACCTCTTCGTCACCGCATCCGGCAAGGACGATCGTCGCGCATACCAACAGGCCTGCAAATGATTTCATCGTCCCGCCCTCACATTCCGTCAGTCGCCTGTGCCGGTTCAAACCGGTTCGACGTCCGCGCCCAGCGCGACAATCAACTGCTGTGCGCGTTGACGCAAGCCTTGCGTCGTCTGCGCATCTTCCAGCAGCGCGCGCAGCAGGGTCACCGCCGTCGCGACGTCGCCCGCCGCAACCGCCATGAGAGCCTGCTGTTCGACGGCGAGCGTGCGAAACGGTGCCCCCGGCGCGCTCAGCTCCTCCAGGATCAGGCCATCGCGGGCCGCGTCGCCGGTGCCGCCCGCCAGCATCGCCTTGAGCAAAGCAAGGTGACGGTAGGTGGCGGGAATATCGACGGCGTCAGCCAAGGTCAGAAGCTCGGCCCGCGCGGCGTCCGCGTCGGCCCCCTCCCCGTTCAGCGCTGCCGTGGCGCGCAGCAAAGACAGGATCGCCCGCTGATCGGCATCCGACGGCTCCACCTGCGAAAGGGCCGCGCGGCGGGCGTCCATATCCTCGCCCTGCAGGGCCGTCAGCAATTCGTCGCCAAACGCCTGCGCCGATGCTTCGGCCCTCGATTTCGACCATTCGCTATAGGCCGCGCCACCGACGATCACCGCGACGGCCAGAATCGCGACCCAGCCCCAGCGGCGCATCAGCCCGTAAAGGCGATCGCGGCGCACCTCTTCGCTGACTTCGTCGATAAAGCTTTCGGGGTTGGACATGCGCACGGCTCCTGCGGGTTTCGCGCGTTCTAGCGCAGGCTCCGGCAGGGGCCAACCCGCAAACACCGCCACCGCAGGGCCGCTGTGCATTCGCGCAAGGTACGAAATCGGCCCAGGCCCTTGTCCGTGCCGCACTGCCGCACTAAAACTGAACCAATCGGTTTACTCGCCTGCAGGGAGGAGTCGATACATGCTCTTTGCTGCCTGAAAGGCTCGCCATGCGCCTCCTCCCGATCGTGACTGCCGTGCTGGTCTGCGTTGCCCTTTTCTTCGTGGTCCTGCAACGCGAGGCGCTGTTCCGGTTCGCGTCCGATGTCACCACCGAAGGCGAGGCCCCGCCCGTTATCGAAAATGCGGCGGAAACGGCGTCTGCGCCCGTGGCCATCAACGACCCCGCGGGCGGTGCGGCCGCGCAGGCGATCAACGTCGTGGCGATCCGGTCGGTCGCAATGGACGTGGCCAACGGCGTCAGGGTCCGGGGCGAATCCGAAGCCGCCCGCGAAGTGACCGTCATGGCCGAAACGACCGGGGCCGTCATGTCCGAGCCGATCCGCAAAGGCAGTTTCGTGGAGGCCGGACAATTGCTGTGTGAGCTGTCGCCCGGCACGCGTCGCGCCAGCCTGGCCGAAGCGGAGGCGGGCCTGGCCGAAGCGCGCGCCCGCGTGCCCGAGGCCGAGGCCCGCTTTCCCGAAACCGAAGCCCGCATCGCCGAGGCCGAATCCCGCATTGCAGAAGCTCGTCTGAACCAGACTGCGGCCAGCCGCCTGTCCGAAGGCGGCTTCGCCTCCGAGACGCGGGTCGCCAACGCAGACGCCGCATTCAGCTCCGCCCGCGCGGCGCTGGTGGCGGCGACGACCGGGCTGGAAACCGTCAGCGCCGGGATCGAAGCCGCCAAGGCCGGCGTGCAGGCCGCCGAAGCGGCGGTGGAACGCGCCCGGCTCGAAATCGACTATCTGACCATCGAGGCACCCTTTGCCGGCCTGTTGGAGACGGACACCGCCGAACTGGGTGCCTTGCTGAGTTCGCAGGGCGGGAACGCCGCCTGTGCCACCATCGTGCAGTTGGATCCGATCAAGCTGGTCGGGTACTTGCCCGAAGCGCAGGTCGACAGCGTATCCGTCGGCAGCCCCGCAGCCGCCCGTCTGGCATCGGGCCAGGAAGTGACCGGAAAGGTGACATTCCTCAGCCGGTCCGCCGATCCCACCACGCGCACCTTCCGCGTCGAGGTTTCGGTCCCCAACGCGGACCTTGCCATCCGGGACGGTCAAAGCACGGAAATCGGCATCGAAACAGATCCAATCCGCGCTCATTTGGTGCCGGCCTCCGCGCTGACGCTGAATGACGATGGCAAGCTGGGCCTGCGCCTGGCGGTCGACGGCGCGGCGGCCTGGTCTTCGGTGCAGTTGATCCGGGACACGCCCGACGGCGTGCTGGTGACCGGCCTCCCGCAGGAGGCGGATATCATCACCGTCGGGCAGGAATACGTCACCGACGGCGTCCCCCTGCGCGTGACCTATGCCGAAGAGCAGAAGGCGGAGGTGGGCCAATGACCGGTTTGGTCGACTGGGCCGCCAAACGCGCGCGGATGGTCGTGGCCTTCGTGGTCCTGTCGATCATCGCGGGCACCGCGGCCTATATCTCCCTTCCCAAGGAAGGCGAGCCGGACATCGACATCCCCGGCATCATCGTCGCCGTCCCTTTTCCCGGCATCAGCGCATCCGATTCCGAGAAGCTACTGATCAAGCCGATGGAGACCAAGCTCAAGGAGCTGGACGGGCTGAAGTCCATGACGGCCACGGCCTCCGAAAACTTCGCCGGCGTATTTCTCGAATTCGAGTTCGGCTGGGACAAGTCCGCCACCATCGCCGACGTGCGCGACAAGATGGGACAGGCGGAATCGGAGTTTCCAGACGGGGCCGAGCAATACACCATTGACGAGATCAACTTCTCGGAGTTTCCAATCCTTATCGTCTCGCTGGCCGGATCCGCGCCCGAGCGCACGCTGCTGCGACTGGCATCCAACCTGCAGGAGCGGCTGGAAGGCATGCCCGCGATTCTGGAGGCGGGACTGGCCGGTCACCGCGACGAAATGCTGGAGGTCATCATCGACCCGCTGGCGCTCGAATCCTATAATGTCACCGCCGGAGAGTTGATCAACACGGTGACGCAGAACAACCTGCTGGTGGCGACCGGATCGGTGGAAACCGCATCGGGGGCCTTCCCGGTCAAGATCCCCGGCTCATTCGACGAGCCGCAGGACATCTACGACCTGCCGGTCAAGACCGACGGCGACCGCGTCATCACGCTGGGCGATCTGGCGCAGATCAACCTGACGTTCGAGGACCGGGAGGGCACCGCCCGCTACAACGGCGAGACGACGGTCGCGCTGCAGGTGGTCAAGCGCAAGGGCTTCAACATCATCGAGACTGCGCAACTGGTGCGCGAGGAAATCGACGCGGAGGTCGCGACCTGGCCGGCAGAATTGCGCCAATCCGTCACCGTGACGACCGCGCTGGACCAATCGCGAACCGTCCGGTCCATGGTCTCCCAACTCGAAGGGTCGGTTCTGACCGCGATCGCGTTGGTGATGATCGTCGTGTTGGCGACGTTGGGCACACGCTCCGCCTTGCTGGTGGGATTCGCCATTCCGACGTCCTTCCTCCTGTCGTTCGCGATCATGGCGGTGATGGGGATCACCATCTCCAACATCGTGATGTTCGGCCTGATCCTGGCCGTCGGCATGCTGGTCGACGGGGCGATCGTGGTGGTCGAATACGCGGACAAACGGATCGCGCAGGGCACCGGCCCGATGCAGGCCTTCACCGAGGCCGCAAAGCGCATGTTCTGGCCCGTCATCTCGTCGACGGCGACGACGCTCTGCGCGTTCCTGCCGATGCTGTTCTGGCCCGGCGTTCCGGGCGAATTCATGGGCAACCTTCCCGTCACCCTGATCTTCGTGCTGTCGGCATCGCTGGTGGTGGCGCTTGTGTATCTGCCGGTTCTGGGCGGCGTCGCAGGGCGGATTTCACGGGCCTTCGAGGGGGGCTCCAACTGGCTGCGCGGGCTGTTTCCCTGGATCGTGCGCGCCGCCCTTGCCGCCGCCTCGGCCTGGCTGATGATCGTCGCGATCTTGCAGACGCTCAACCCGCTCTACCTGTTGCCCGAAGGCGTACCGCTTGCCGGATTTCTCGGGCCAGTCCTGTTTCTGGTGGCGTCCGGCGCGCTGTCGACGACCCTGGGGTCGGTGACGTTCCAGCGGCGGCAACGTCGCGTCCGCTCGGGCTATCGACGCAGCGCTTTCGGCCACGTCATCAACCTGATCGTCGGCAATCCGCTGGGCCCGATCGCGGCCGTCCTCGTGGTCGGTTTCTCGGTCGTTTCGGTGTTCACCTATTTCGGGAACAACAACAACGGTGTCGAATTCTTCGTCGAAAGCGAGCTGGAGCAGGCGAACGTCTTCGTGCGGGCCCGCGGCAACCTGTCGATCGAGGAAAAAGACGCGCTGCTGCGGCAGGCCGAGCGTATCGTCCTGAATACGCCCGGCATCGACTCGGCCTTCGCCTTCGCGGGCGAGGGTGGCCTGTCGTCCGGCGGCCCCGGTGCCGCCGGCGGTCCCCGCGACACCATCGGTCAGATACAGATCGAGATGGTCCCATGGGAGGATCGCCCCACCGTCTCGGAGCCGCTGTTCGACATCTTCGGCATCACGGTCAACAAATCCGTCGTGGACCCCGCCTTCGACGGCGATGCCATCGCCGATACGCTTCTGGCGAACCTGCGCGAATTGCCCGGCATCAAGGTCGATCTGTCCGCGCAGGACCGGGGTCCCGCGCAGGGCAAGCCCGTGCAACTGCGTCTGAAGGGTGAAAACTGGGAGGACTTGCAGGCCGCGACCCGCGACATGGCGGCGCGGATCGGTGCGCTCGACGGGATGATCGACCTGGAAGATACGCTCCCCCTGCCCGGCATCGACTGGGAAATCGACGTGGACGTCGAAAAGGCGGGCCGGTTCGGGGCCGACGTCGCGACCGTCGGCGCGATGGTGCAGATGGTCACGCGTGGCATCCTGCTCGACACGATGCGCGTGGAGTCGTCGGACGACGAGATCGACATCCGTATCCGCCTGCCCGAGGACGACCGCGTGCTATCCACGCTGGACACGCTGAAGGTGCGAACGAACGAAGGCCTGGTCCCGCTGGACAATTTCATCACCCGCCAGCCGGTCCCCCGCCTAGCACAGATCGACCGCGTCGATGGCGAGCGATTCTTCGACATCAAAGCGGACGTGCGCGAAGGCTTGGTGAAGCTGGTGAATGCCGAGGGCGAAACGCAGGCCATTGTTCCCGAAGCCGATGCCGAAGGTAGCGACCTAACGGCGATCCCGGTGAATCCGAACGAACGGATCGAAACAATCGGCGCGCTTTTGACCGACAACCCCGACATCCTGCCCGCGTCCGTCCAATGGGAATGGACCGGCGATCAGGAAGAGCAGGCCGAATCCGGGGCCTTCCTGATGAAGGCCTTCGCCGGCGCGCTGGGCCTGATGTTCATCATTCTGCTGGCGCAGTTCAATTCGATCTACAACTCGGTGCTGGTGTTGCTGGCGGTGGTGCTGTCGACGACGGGCGTCCTGATCGGGATGCTGGTCATGGATCAGGCCTTCTCGATCATCATGACGGGCACCGGCATCGTCGCGCTGGCCGGCATTGTGGTGAACAACAACATCGTCCTGATCGACACCTACCAGGAATATTCACAGTACATGCCCAAGCTGGAGGCGATCACCCGCACGGCCGAAGATCGCATCCGTCCGGTCCTTTTGACGACGCTGACCACGATGGCCGGTCTTGCGCCCATGATGTTCGGCCTGTCGTTCAACTTCATCGGCGGGGGATATTCCATCGGCTCCCCCACGGCATTGTGGTGGATCCAACTGGCGACGGCGGTGGTCTGGGGCCTGGGTATCGCGACGGTCCTGACCCTGATGTTCACGCCCGCAATGCTGGCCGGACGGGTGTGGGCCACGGTCTATGTCATCGCGTTCGCCCGGCTTCTGGGTCGGATGGGCGTCGGACGGGGCAGCCGCGCCGCCGAGGATTGGGCCCTGCGCCGGCAGGCCAAGCGCGTGCGCATGCCGGTGCTGCTGTGGTCGGACGATCAGACCGACGGCACGGCCGAGCCGGAGCTGCCGATGGAGATGCCGCGCACCGCAGACGCCCAGGCGGAGCCCGCCGAGAGCGACCGGCCCCACCCCCCGCTGCGAGCGGCGGAATAGGGTCGCGCGTGCCGGGCGGACAGCAATCCGGCTCCGTCGGTTTCGAGAAAGCCGTTTTGTTGTGCGAAGCGCTTTTGCTTCGCGCGCAAATTGCAGCCTGTACCGGCTCAGCCACGTTTTTTCACAATTCCAAGTTGTTTCTGCATGTGCATCGTTGACCACGCCGCAGTGCAGCTTATCTCTGGATTATCGGACGGCAGCGGGTCTTCCTCCTCCCTGATCTGCGCCGGCCTTACGGAAAGCGGCCCTGTTCTTCCTCCTCCCTGAGCAGGGCCGCATTTCGGACAATATCTCGACAAAAGAAAATCATCGTTTCCGGGCAGGCTACAGGTCTCCCTCTCCTCCCCCGGAGCAAACCGATGATCCACGCGACCCCCACGCCGTCACCCGTCAACGCCCAACCCCCGGTCAAGCAGAAGCCGCGCCCCGCGCCGGTCCGTTTCACCGACTGGGCCGCGATCTGAGGCACCAACTCTGGACGCAGCCCGTCCCATCCGCTTGATTGCGGGAATGGACGATGATGCCCCCCTGTCGACCCTGCGCAACCTCGGTCCAGCGATGGAGCGTGCGTTTGCCGCCGTCGATATCGTCACGGTCGGACAGCTGCGCGATCTGGGGGCCGACGCCGCCTATGGGCGCCTTCTGGCGGCAGGCACCCGCCCGCATTTCATCGGATACTATGTGTTGGAAATGGCGCTGCAGGGGCGACCTTGGAACGACTGCAAGGGCGAAGAAAAGAAGGCGCTTCGCGGTCGCTTCGACGCGCTGAAGGTCAGGAACGTCGACACCGACCGCGTTGCCTTCGAAGCGATGATGAATGCCATCGGCGTCATCGAACGCTGACCGGGACCCCACGCGAAAGGCCGCCGTGTTTCCACGGCGGCCCGTCCTGATTGCCAGTGCAGCCCTAGCGGCTGACGTAAATCACGCGCCGTTGCCGGCGCGGCGTTTCATTCGTCCAGACCGCCTGGGACTGGTAATCCCCCTCAAGCGTGCGCGGCCCCCGGTGGGGGTTCAGCCGACCATCGTCGAATGCGGCGCGGTACCCGCTGGGCGGCGTGCCGACGTCGAATGTCGTGCGCGCGGCGGGAACGATGACCGTCCGGGGCGCGCCACGGGTCGAGGCCGTCGTCACCGTCGTTGCGTCCGTTTCGATGGCCGAGCGTTGTTGCAACGACCAATTCGCGTCCCCGCCGCATTGCGTCGCGCCCTGCAGATAGCGTGACGACAGCTCGGATGCGCCCGCGCATCCCTGCGCCGGGACGGGTGCCGTGCTGCGACGGTTCGGACTGGGCGCTGCCGGGTTGACGCGAACGGCCCCTGCCGGCGGCGATACGAAAGCGACAGCCGGCGCGCGCTGGCCACGAACGGCCCGGCGCGGCGTCGATGGGGCCGTGGCCACCACCGGCGCAAAGGTCGTGATCGCGGCCGGCGCGCTGGCCGCACGTCCCTGTAGCGCGGCGGCGCAGGCGGGCGTGTTGCGCAGATAGCGGGCGGACAATTCAGACGCCCCGCATCCCGGCGGGATCGGCAGCGCGGCGACCCGGGGCGCGGCGGTGCGCACGGCCTGCTGCACGGGGCGCGGTGCGGCCGGGCGTGGGGCCTGGGCTACCCGACGCGGGGCGGTCGCATTGATCGCGGGTGTTGCGCGCGGCGCGTCTTCGACGATTTCGCGCGGGGCGGCGGCTGCGGGGGCCCGTGGTATGACCGGCGATGCCGTCTGAACCGTGGCGGCCGGCGCGGCGGCCGCAGGCTCAGGTGCGGGTGCCCTCGGGACGGCGGCGGTCGCGGCGGGGCGGGACACGGGCTGACCGCAGACGACGGTGCGGTCGCGGTTCACCCGCGGCACCCAGCGTGTCGCGCCATCTACACCGGCGCGCACGAAAACGCACCCCCGGCTGTCGACGTATTGCGCGGCGGTAAAGCTTTCGGGCGGAATTTCCGCCGGACCGGGCGTGTTGCGCACGGTTCTCTGCGCTTCGGCCATGGTGCCCGCCGCGATCAGGGCGCAGGTCGCCAGCCCCAGCGTCAGGTCGCGCATCCTCGTCTTCCGCCACAGCCCCATGTCATCCCCTCCGCCGGTACAATCACTGCCCGGAACCTTGCCCGTCGCCTGCTGCCAAGTAAAGCGACGGATGCGGGCGATACACTTCATTTCGTACCGAACATCCGGTCACCCGCATCCCCTAGTCCGGGAACGATGTAACCCTTGTCGTTCAACCGCTCGTCCACTGCCGCCGTCACGATAGGCACATCCGGGTGCGCCTCCTTCATGCGGGCGATGCCTTCCGGCGCGGCCAACAGACATAGGAAGCGGATGTCCTTCGCCCCCTTCGTCTTGAGCAGATCGATCGCCGCGACCGATGAATTGCCCGTCGCCAGCATCGGGTCGACCGCGATGACCAACCGCTCGTCCAGCTGATCCGGGGCCTTGAAGTAATACTGCACCGGCTCCAGCGTCTCCTCGTCGCGGTAAAGACCGACGAAGCCGACGCGGGCCGACGGCACCAATTCCAGGATCCCGTCCAGCAATCCGTTGCCCGCCCGCAGGATGGACACCAACGCCATCTTGCGTCCCGCAAGGACAGGCGCGTCCATGGACTGCATCGGTGTCTCGATCGCGCGGGTCGTCATGGGAAGTTCCCGCGTCACCTCATAGGCCAGAAGCTGGCTGATCTCGCGCAGCAGCTGACGGAACACGGCCGTCGACGTCTCCTTGTCGCGCATCAGGCTCAACTTGTGTTGAACCAGCGGGTGTTTGACGTGGGTCAGGTGGTCCATCTCAGGCCTCCAGTTGTCGAATGATATCGGCACGCGTGTCCGCGTCGCAGAACGCCGCGCGCGACGCCGTCAGGTTGATGTCGCGGAAGGTTTCGGCGTCCCAGCCATGGGCCGACGCCAGCGCGTCGTATTCTTGCGTCAACGTCGTATGGAAAAACGGCGGGTCATCGGTCGATACGCAGAAAGGGACACCTGCCGTTCTAATGGTATCAATGGGATGCGCACCGACGTTCGGATAGACGCCCAAGGCGACATTGGATCCGGGGCAGATTTCCAGATGGACCGATTCCTCGGCCAGGCGCGACATCAGATCCGCGTCCTCGGTCGCGCGGACGCCGTGGCCAATCCGGGTCACATTCAGATGGTCTAGCGTTTCGCGTACGGAAGTCGGCCCGCCGAATTCGCCCGCGTGCGATGTCAGGCCCAACCCGGCCTCTCCGGCTTGGGCGAATGCGGGGGCGAAATCGGCTGCGCGGTGCATCCCCTCGTTCCCGCCCATGCCGAACCCTGTCACGAAGACGCCCGCAGTTTCAGCCGCGCAGCGGGCGGTTTCGCGCGCCGCGTCCGGACCGAAATGGCGAATGCAGGTGACGATGGCGCGCATGTCGATCCCGTCAACGGCCGAAGCGGCCTCCGCGATCGCGGCCAAATAGTCGCGCCAGGCGGACAGGTCGCGCCCGCCGCAGAAATCGGGGCTGATGAAGCACTCGGTGTAGATGACGCCTTCGGCCCGCGATTGTTCCAGCACGGCGGTGGTCAGGCGGGCGAAATCCTCGGGCGATTTCAGAACTTCGGTCGCGGCCTCATAGACTTTAAGAAAGCCCTCGAAGTCATTGTAAACATAAGCACCCTTGTCGTCGAACACGCCGTCGAGCGCGATGCCCTTCTCGGCCCCAAGCTTGCGGATGAAGGCCGGCGGCGCGGCCCCTTCCAGATGCAGGTGTAGTTCCAGTTTCGGTGCGTGTGTCATAGGAAGCTCTGCCCCGGACCGACGGTGGGAACGCCCAGGTGGGCGCAGATGCTGGCGGCGACATCGGCAAAGGCGACCTGCCCCGCCTCGCCCGATGCGCCCGCCACCAGCACCGGCACCCGTTCGCGGGTGTGGTCCGTGCCGCGCCACGTCGGATCGTTTCCGTGGTCGGCGGTGAAGATCATCACGTCGCCGTCGCGCATCGCATTCAGGATTGGCGGCAGGCCGGCGTCGAACCACTCCAGATGCGCGGCGTAGCCCGCCGGGTCGCGGCGGTGGCCATAGACGCTGTCGAATTCGACGAAGTTTGCAAAGGTCAGGCTGCCATCGGGCATGTCGCGCACGGCCGTGGCAAGATCATCCATCAGCTTGATATCCTTGCCCTTCACGCTGGTGTCGATACCGCGCATGGAGAAGATGTCCCCGATCTTGCCGATCGCGTGGACCCGGCGACCGGCGGTTTGCACCACATCACACAGCGTGTCTTTGGGCGGCAGGATCGCGAAGTCGCGGCGATTTGCCGTCCGCTCCCACGGTCCGTCGCCGACGAAGGGGCGTGCGATGACCCGGCCCACGCGCATGTCGTGGAGCATGGCGGCCATATCGCGACAAAGCTCGATCAGCCGGTCGAGGCCGAAATGCGTCTCGTGCGCGGCGATTTGAAACACGCTGTCGACAGAGGTATAGCAGATCGGCCAGCCGGTGCGGATATGCGCCTCGGCCTCCTCCTCGATGATGAGGGTGCCGCTCGAATGTCGATTGCCCAAGATGCTGTCCGTTCCGGCCAGCCGCATCACCTCCGCCACGACCTCGGGCGGAAAGCAGGGCTGCGTCTGCGGGAAATAATGCCAGTCGAAGGGCACCGGCAGACCGGCCAGTTCCCAATGTCCCGACGGCGTATCCTTGCCATTGGACACTTCGGTCGCCGCCCCCCACAGACCCGTGGGTGTCGCATCTAGACCGGGGGTCGGATCGCCAGATGCCAGACGAACGGCCGCGCCCAGACCAAGATTATCGAGATTAGGCAATTTCAACGGCCCCGATGCGCGGCTTTCGGCACAATACTGTGCGATATGTGCAAGCGTATTCGCGCCCGCATCGCCGAAATCGGCGGCATCCGGTGCGCCGCCACAGCCGACGGAGTCCAGAACGACAAGGAAGGCTCGGGTCATCGCAACGTCTCCTGCACCAGGGTCGGGGAGGTGACCGCGCCGCCCTTCATGACGATGGCATGGGCCACGCGTTCCGCCGCCTCTGCCGCGTCGTCGCTGTCGGCGGCGTGAACGCGGGCCAGCGGCTGGCCTTCGGTGACCACGGCCCCCAGCTGCGCGATGTGGCTGATGCCGACGGTGACGTCGATGCGATCATCCTCGCGCCGTCGTCCACCGCCCAGATCGACGACGATTTCACCAAGCGCACGGGTGTCGATGCGCCCCACGACCCCAGGCCGATCGGCGCGCAGTTCGGCGACGACCGGGGCCGCGGGCAAACGGTCGCGCCAGCGGTCGGGGAAGTCGTTGGGCCCGCCCTGCGCCGCAACCATGCGGCCGAACACCTCTGCGGCGGCCCCCGAGGTCAGCGCGGCTGCGATGCGGGCCGCACCGTCATTCGCGTCCGACACCAGACCCCCCAGCGCCAGCGCCTCCCCGCCCAATGCCTTGGTCAATGCAATCAGGCGGGTGGAGCGGCGCCCGTTCGGTTCGGTCAACGCCTCCATCGCCGCGATAACCTCCAGCGCGTTGCCCGCACTGGTCGCCGCCGGCTGGGACATGTCGGTCAGGATGGCGGAAGTCATGACGCCGTTGGCCTGCGCCGTCTCGACCAGGGCCTGCGCCAGGGCCCGCGCCGCCGTCGGATTGGCCATGAACGCGCCGGACCCGGTCTTGACGTCCAGGACCAATGCCTCGGGTCCTTCGGCCAGTTTCTTCGACAGGATCGACGCGACGATCAGGTCCAGGCTCTCGACAGTGCCGGTTACGTCGCGCACCCCATAAAGCCGGCGGTCGGCGGGGGCGATGTCGCCGGTGGCCCCCACGATCGCACAGCCGACGCGGGACACGATGGACTGCAGCTCATCGGTCTGCATTTCCGTGCGGAACCCCGGGATCGACGACAATTTGTCCAGCGTGCCGCCCGTGTGCCCCAGACCCCGCCCCGAGATCATCGGAACATAGGCCCCGCAGGCGGCCAGCGCGGGGGCCAGCACCAGCGACACGCAATCGCCGACGCCGCCGGTCGAATGCTTGTCGACGACGGGGCCGGGCAGATCCCATTGCAGCACGTCGCCGCCGTCGCGCATCGCACGGGTCAGCGCGGCGCGGCCCTCGGGCGTCAGCGGCGCGTGGCAGATCCCCATGGCGAATGCGCCGGCCTGCGCGTCCGATACGGTGCCTTCGGCCAGACCGTCGGCGAAATCGGTCAGGGCCTCGGGCGACAGAACCTCGCCGCGGCGCAGGCGACCCAGCGTGTCGCGCGGGCCGGTCAAGCCATGAACCCGGCGTCGAACTTGCCGGGCAAAAGGGCCGCGATCGTCGTCGCCTGTTCGGCCCCGTCCACCGTGGCCATCGTCACCGGCACATCGCCTGCGCCGAATTCCGCCAGCTTCTGCCGGCATCCACCGCAGCAGGGCACGGGGGCCGGCGATCTGGCGACGACATAGACTTCGGTCAGCCGTGTCTCGCCGGCGGCGATCATGGCCGCGATGGCCCCGGCCTCGGCACAGGTCCCTTCGGGATAGGCCACGTTTTCGACATTGCACCCGGCATAGATGCGGCCCGACACGGCCCGGATCGCGGCCCCCACCTTGAAGTTGGAGTAGGGCGCATGGGCGTTTTCGCGCACGGACAGGGCAGCATCGCGCAGATCGGACATGGAGGAACCCCCTTCGGCAGAAAGTCCCCCTGATTGGCCCCCGGTCCGCCGGGATGCAAGCCCGGATGCGCGTCACGCGGCGCTGTCGCAAGCGTGAGCGGGCTTGATTGGCATGTGTGCCCGACGGTGCCCATATCCGCCGCAACACGAAAGGATGTCCGATGGATCGACGAACCCTGCTTCTGGGCGGTGCGGCCGCCCTGACCACCTCGGCCGCGGCGGCAAGCCTGCTGCTGCCGCGCACCCTGACCCCCGCGCTGACCTTCACGCGCGACGGTCTGGCGATCGGCGGCACCGACCCCGTCGCTTATTGGACCCACGCCCGGCCCATCGGCGGCGATCCGGCGCATACCCACGTCTGGGCGAATGCCACGTGGCGTTTCATCACTGCGCGCAATCGCGATGACTTCGCCGCCGATCCAACGGCCTTCGCCCCGGCCTATGGCGGATTCTGCGCCTGGGCCGTCGCCGCCAAGGGCGCGCTGTTTCCGACACATCCCGACAATTGGGCCATCGTGGACGACCGCCTGTATCTGAACTTCGACGATGCGGTGCAGGCGACGTGGGACACGGACCGACCCGGCTTCATCCGTCAGGCAGATCTCCGATGGCCGCGGATCGTGGCCGATATCTGAGACGAAAAAGGGGGCCGAAACCCGGCCCCCTTCCAGTTCGATCCGGGGATCAGAGCATCAGCTGATAGCTCTCGGGCACCCAGCGGAACCCGTCTTCGCGGGTGTCGACATAACCCATGGCCGGGAACGGCATGTGATAGCCCAGCATCGGCATCTTTTCGGAGGCGAGCATTTCCAACACTCGGCGACGGGTTGCAGCCGCGGCTTCCTTGTCCATGTCGAAGCGGACTTCCCAATCGGGATGGGCCAGCGACCAGACGTAGTGGTTGGTCATGTCGGTCGTGATCAGCATCGACTTGTCGCCCGACGACAGCATGAAGCCCAGCATACCCGGCGTGTGACCGAACATCGCCTGCGACGTCACCCCGGGGGCCACATCCGCACCGTCTTCGATGAACGAAAACTGCTCCGACAGCGGTTTCACGTTGGCGTTGAAGCCATCGTTCGCGTTTTCGGACCAGTAATCGTATTCCTTCTGCCCGGCGATGTGTTCGGCGTTGGCGAACGTCGGCTTCCCGTCCGTTACCAGGCCGCCGATGTGGTCGCCGTGCATGTGGGTGATAATGACGTGGGTGATGTCGCCCGGCTCCTTGCCGGCGGCGGCCAGCGCGTCGGTCATGCCGCCTGGGTTCAGGCCGGTGTCGAATAGGATCGTGGCTTCGCCCGTCTCCACCATCGTCGGCGTAAAGAAGAACTGGGAACTGTCGGTCGGGATAAAGGCCTCGGCGCTGGCTTCGGCGAAGGTTTCCGCATCGACATTCATGCCGAAGGTTTCCTGCTGGTCACCCTCGCGGCCCGTGGTGCCGGCCAAAAGCGCGGTAACGGTCATGTCGCCCAGCGTGATGCCACGGGCGCGCGGCTGTGTCGGGCCCGTACCGGAATGGCCGTCGGCGCGGACGGCACCGGCCGTTCCCAGTGTGGCAAGGGCAGGCAGGGCGGCAGCGGCACCAAGTGCGGCGCGGCGGG
>NZ_CXSU01000012.1:1294498-1316457 GCF_001403795.1 Jannaschia donghaensis
GCGTCGGTGGCACATGCGCCGACAAAGGAGCCGCTCCATGCCCGACACGTCCACCGTCACCCGTTTCGCCCCCTCGCCCACCGGCCACATCCACGTGGGCAACCTGCGCACGGCCGTCCTCAACTGGGCCATTGCGCGCAAGGCGGGCGGCACGTTCATCCTGCGGTTGGACGATACCGACCCGGATCGGTCCAAGGACGAATACGCCGACGCCATCCGCGAGGATCTGGAGTGGCTGGGCCTGACCTGGGACCGGGAGGAGCGTCAATCGACCCGCATGGATCGCTATGCCGCCGCCGCCGCCGAGATGCGTGCGGCGGGGCGTCTTTACGAAGCGTTCGAGACGCCGACCGAGCTGGACCTCAAGCGTAAGAAGCAGCTGAACATGGGCAAGCCGCCCGTCTACGACCGTGCCGCGCTTGCCCTGTCGGACGCCGAAAAGGACCGTCTGCGCACCGAACGCGGCGGCCATTGGCGTTTCAAGCTGGACCAGACGCGCATCGAATGGCTCGACGGCATTCTCGGCCCGCTGTCCATCGACGCGGCCAGCGTATCAGACCCGGTGCTGATCCGGGGCGATGGGCAGGTTCTCTATACTATTGCGTCCGTTGTGGACGACACCGAGATGGGCGTGACCCACGTCGTGCGCGGCTCGGATCACGTGACCAACACCGCGACGCAGATCCAGATCATCGAGGCATTGGGCGGTACGGCCCCGAAATTCGCGCATCACTCGCTGCTGACCGGCCCGCAGGGCGAGGCGCTGTCCAAGCGTCTGGGCACCCTGTCCCTCCGGGATCTGCGTGCCGCGGGGATCGAGCCGATGGCCCTCGTGTCGATGATGGCGCGTCTGGGATCGTCGCAACCGATCGAATTGCGCCAGTCGATGGACGAAGTGGTCGCCAACTTCGACCTGGATGCCTTCGGCGTGGCCCCGACGAAGTTCAACGTGGACGACCTGAAGCCACTGACCGCCAACTACCTGGCCACCCTGCCCCGCGTCGACGCCGAGGACGACATCGCCGCGTTGGGCGTGCCCGAGGATCAGCGCGACGCCTTCTGGACCGTCGTGCGCGAAAACATCGAGACGCGGGCCGACATGGCCGGCTGGTGGGACCTGATGCGCAACGGCGCGACGCCCGCCATTCCCGAAGACGACCGCGCCTTCGTCGCCGAAGCGCTGGCCCTGCTGCCACCACAGCCTTGGACGGATGCGACCTGGGGCGAGTGGACGGCAGCGGTCAAGGCCGCCACCGGGCGCAAGGGGGCCTCCCTTTTCAAGCCCCTGCGGCTGGCCCTGACGGGTCGGGCGAACGGTCCCGGCATGGGCGACCTGATGCCCCTGCTGCACAAACGCCCCGACGCCTGAGCGCCGAGACGCCGGTAAAACACGAGTCAGGACCGTGAGCGGGGCATTGAACCATCCCGGAGCGGCGCATCGGCGCGAGCGGGCGTGCGACGCCGATCAATCGCATTTCGACCCGGGCGTCTTGGGCATCCCTCTGAAACATCGGTTTTTGTCGCAGCCAGACCACCGGATCGGCAGTTCGGTGGGCCAGTGCAATGGGCTGCGCCCTTTCCGACATCGCACGGCGTCCTCGCACCGCGTCACAGGGTCGTGACATCGCCCGCCGCACCCATTGCGCGACCCACCACCGCAGGCCCATGTTCGGGGCAACCAAAGGATACCGTCCCATGCGAACCGAACGTTTCACCTTCCGGGGTCACGACGGCAGCGACCTGAGCGCCCGTCTCGACCTGCCCGACGGGGCACCTATCGCCACCGCGCTGATGGCGCATTGCTTCACATGCGGCAAGGATATCCCCGCCGCCCGCCGCATCGCCGCGCGGCTGGCCGGTATGGGCATGGCCGTCTTGCGCTTCGACTTCACCGGCTTGGGCCATTCGCAGGGGGAGTTCGAGAATACCTCCTTCTCGACCAATGTCGCCGACCTGGTCGCGGCGGCGCAGGCGCTGGACGCGCGCGACATGCGTGTCGATGTCCTGATCGGCCACTCGCTGGGCGGGGCCGCCGTTTTGCGCGCCGCTCACGATATTCCGTCGGTCAAGGCGGTCGCCACCATCGGCGCGCCCTTCGATCCCGGCCACGTCACGCATCATTTCGAAGGCGCGCTGGACACGATCGCGCGCGACGGCGTGGGCGAGGTGAAGCTGGGCGGACGCAAGCTGCGCATCGGGCAGGGTTTCGTCGACGACATCTCGGGCGTGAAGCTGGAGCAGTCGATCGCCACGCTCAAACCCGCACTTCTGGTGCTGCACGCCCCCCGCGACGAAACGGTGGGCATAGACAGTGCGACACGCATCTTCCTGCATGCGAAACACCCCAAGAGCTTCGTGACGCTGGACGATGCGGATCATCTGATCACGCGGGCGGAAGATGCGGAATATGCCGCCGACGTGATCGCCGCCTGGGCCATGCGGTATCTGGACCTGCGCCGCCCGGCCCCGCCCATCGGCGCCCCCGAGGGTGTGACCCGCGTGACCGAAATCTCGCCCGACGGCTATGCGCAGGACGTCGTGGCATCGGGGGGCAAGCACCACATCAAGGCAGATGAACCGGCGGCCTATGGCGGCACGGATCGCGGGATGTCGCCCTATCAGCTGATGGCGGCAAGCCTGGGGGCGTGCACGTCGATGACGTTGCGGATGTATGCGCGACGCAAGAACTGGCCGCTGGAAAACGTGTCGGTCGACGTCACACACGACCGCATGCACGCACAGGACGCGCCGTCGGCCAACGGAGAGCGGATCGACAGCTTCCGCCGGGAGATCTGGCTGCGCGGCCCGCTGGACCCCGACCAACGCGCCCGCCTTCTGGAAATCGCGGACCGCTGTCCCGTCCACAGGACGCTGGAAACCGGGGCCCGGGTCGAGACAGTCCTGCACGAGCAGACGGCGCCGGCCGACATCATGGGCAACGCCGCCGAATAGACGTCAGTTCGCATGCACCAGTTCTGCGCGCAGCTGCGCCAGCCGCGTAAGACAGACCTTGCCGGTCGCCCTGACTGCGTCGATCTGACCGTCGCGGGCCAACCGATTGAGGCGGCGCGCGGTTTCCTGCGTCGGCAAGGCCCCGATCGCGCTGCTCAGCGACAACAGGACATGGGTCTGCGCGGCCACGGCGGGCAGGTCGTCGCGGTCCAGCGCATCCGTCAGCGCCCGTTCCACAATGCGCAGGTCTTCGCGCAGACGGTCCAGCAGATCCGCCTCTTGCGCGGGCCCGGCGGCTCGCATCAGCTCTGACAGGGTCGCGGCCGACAGCGCCGGGGCAGTCTCGGGGGCCCAGCCAGAGGAGTCGGGCGCGGCTTTCAGGAATTGCCAAATGGCCGCGCCGAACATCTCGATGGTACCCAAGGGTTTCGACAGGATACCATCGGCCCCCGCCTCCAGGATCGCATCCTTGTTGTCGCCGCGCACATAGGCGGTCATGGCGACCATGGACGTCGGCGGGGCGACGCCCCGCGCTTGCCGCAGGCGTTCCGATTGCATGACGTCCAGGCCGCCCAGCATCGGCATCTCCACGTCGATCAACGCCAGGTCGAACCGTTCGCGGGCCAGCCAGTTGAGCGCCTCGATCCCGTCGCGGGCGAATTCGCATTCCGCCCCCAACCGGGTCAGCATCACCTGCACCAACATCCGGTTCGTTCCGCTATCGTCCGCCACGAGGATGCGGAAACCGCGCAGGTCCGGCAGCATGTCGTCGGGGCCAGGCTCCTCTATGCGCGACCAGACGGATTTGGGGATCGACAGCATGACGCGCGCGCCGCCCATCTGACTGCGCTCCGACAGGATGCGTGCGCCCATGTCGCGGGCGTGGGCACTGGCGATCTGCAGGCCCATGCCGTGCCGCTCGCCTTCTGGCGGGTCACCCTGCTCCGGGGGCCAGACCATATCGTCCGGCAGGCCTGCGCCGTTGTCCTGCACGCACAGGTTCAGCGTTCCATCATCCAGCAATTCGGTGCCCAGCGTGATGCGGTCGCCGGTGGAATGGCGCAGGGCGTTGGACATCAGATTGGCGATGATCCGGCGCAGCGGCAGCAACGGCAGCTGCACGATATCCGGCAACCCGCCGCCCAGATCGGTGTTGACGATGACGCCGGTGCCCTGCGCGGCCCCGTGCCAGCGCCGCAATTCGTCGTCGATGAAGCGGCGCAGGTTCAGGTTTCCGACCGGACCGGCGGTGTCGCGCGGCGCGCCGTCCAGCAGGTCCTCGACCAAGCGGGCCAGCAGTTCGGCCGAGCTTTGCACGCGGTCCAGTTGCGTCCGGGCCTGTGCCGGCAGGCTGTCGCGGTCCATCAGGCGGACGCCGCCGATCACATCCGACACGGCCGACCGGATGTCATGGGCCAGCAGCACCGTCCCGTCCGGCCCCGTGGTCCGCCCGGTCTTCCTCTCGTCGGCCCCCCCGGTCATCGGACTGGATAGCCCAGACGGGCCATCGCGGACCCGATCTCATCCAGGATCGCGGGGTCGTCGATGGTCGCGGGCACCTTGTCCAGCGTGCCTTCGGCCACCTTCACCATGCTGGCCCGCAGGATCTTGCCCGACCGGGTCTTGGGCAAACGATCCACGACCACGGCCAGCTTGAACGCCGCGACCGGGCCGATCGTCTGGCGCACGCGGGCAACGCATTCGGCCACGATCTCGGCCTCGGGCCTGTCCACACCGCTGGTCAGACACAGAAGGCCCATCGGCACCTGCCCCTTCAGCGCGTCGGCCACGCCGATGACGGCACATTCGGCCACATCCGCATGGCCGGCCAGCACCTCCTCCATCGCGCCGGTCGACAGACGGTGCCCCGCGACGTTGATGACGTCGTCGGTGCGCGCCATGATCCAAAGGTATCCGTCTTCGTCGATCATGCCAGCGTCGCCCGTCTCATAATATCCGGGAAACGCGTCGAGATAGGATTTGCGAAACCGCTCCTCCGCGTTCCACAGGGTCGGCAGGGTGCCGGGCGGCAACGGCAGCTTGATCGCGATCGCCCCCAGCGTGTTAGGCGCCGTGGCATGGCCCCCTTCGTCCAGAACCTGCACGTCATAGCCGGGCATCGGCACCGACGGGGAGCCCAGCTTGACGGGCAGCGGCTCCAACCCGATAGGGTTGCCCGCGATGGTCCAGCCGGTCTCCGTCTGCCACCAATGGTCGATGACCGGCTTGCCCGTGACCGTGCCGATCCATTCGACAGTGTCTGGGTCGGCGCGTTCCCCGGCCAGGAAGATGGTGCGCAGACCCGACAGATCGTGGCCGTCCATGAATGTCGCCTGCGGATCCTCGCGCCGCACGGCGCGAAAGGCCGTGGGCGCGGTGAAGAAGGCGGCGACCTTGTGATCGGCCATCACCCGCCAGAAGGTCGACGGATCGGGCGTGCCGACGGGCTTACCCTCGAACACGACTGTCGTGCAGCCGTGGATCAGCGGCGCATAGCAGATGTAGCTGTGGCCCACGACCCAGCCGACGTCGGACGCGGCCCAGAACACTTCGCCCGGGTCGACGCCGTATATGTTGGCCATCGACCAATCCATCGCCACCAGATGCCCGCCGGTGGGCCGCACGACGCCCTTGGGTGCCCCCGTCGTGCCGGACGTATAGAGGATGTAGGCCGGGTGGTCGCCCGCAACCGGCACGCAAGGAACGGGATCCGCTTCGCAGAAATCCTCCCAGTCGAAATCGCGGGGCGTCATGTCGGCGATGGCCTGCTCCCGCTGGAAGACGACGCAAAACTCCGGCTTGTGCGCGGCCATGTCGATCGCGGCATCCAGAAGCGGTTTATATTCGATCACCCGCGTCCCTTCGATCCCGCAGGACCCGGCCAGGATCGCCTTGGGGCGCGCGTCGTCGATGCGCACGGCCAGTTCCGCCGCAGCGAAGCCGCCGAAGACGACCGAATGGATCGCGCCGATGCGCGCACAGGCCAGCATCGCCTCAAGCGCCTGAGGCACCATCGGCATGTAGATGATGACCCGGTCGCCGACGCCCACACCCTGCGCCGCCAGCCCCCCGGCCAGCCGCGCCACGCGGCCCTGCAATTGCGCGAAGCTGACATGTTCGACCGTGCCCGTGACGGGACTGTCATAGATGATGGCGGTGCGCGCGCCGTGGCCGGCGGCGACGTGGCGATCGACGGCGTTGTGGCACGTGTTGACCATCCCGTCGCTGAACCATTCGGCCACCGGGCCACCCCGGTCGTGCAGCGCCTTGGTCGGCATCACGTCCCAGTCGATCGCCTGCGCCTGTTCCATCCAGAAACCGTCGGGGTCGGAAATCGACCGCTCCCATTCCGCTTTCCACCCCATAACACACCCCACTCGCAATTCCCGCCTTCATACGAGGAGCGGGTGGGCGCGCGCAATATAAAGGCGGACTCCAACCGGTGTTCTGGGCGTTCGATCCGTCACCCAAAGGGGGGTGCGCAGGATCTATATCGGCACGTTATGACGGCCCTGCCCCGAAGGATGGGCCAGACCGTGAGCCACACAGCGCCGCCGAACGTGCTGCCGCTCGGCCATCGCCGCTGCATCATGACCGGCAGTCTCGGGGTGGTCAGCCTCAACTGCCTCAGCTTCAAGGAACTTCACGATGACCCGGGCATAATCATCCATCGCTTCTGCGCCCGACGGCCCTTCCCGCTGCCGTCGATTTTTTGACGGCACATGACAGGACCAAACGGCCATCCCCACTTTGCATCCGCCGTCATCCCGAGCGTCAATTGCTGTCCGCATCCGAATCCCTCTTCGCGGCCGCGCCGACGGATGAGGCGACACCCTCCTGCGACACACATCGATACCGGCCCAAGAATGACAACCTCGTGGGCCGGTCCGCGTCTTTACCTGTGCCACGGGGGCGGGCATGGTCCTTGCATCGAAACCTCGAAAGGCCCCCCGATGGATCTGCGCCCGCTTGATGACACCACCTTCGCCGCGCCGATGATCGACCCATCGGACATGCCCGCCCTGGCCGAGGCGGGTGTGACCACCGTGATCTGCAACCGCCCCGACGCCGAAGTGCCGCCCAGCCACCGCACCGCCGCGATGCAGTCCGCGGCCGAAGCGGCGGGCATGACCTATGTCTTCAACCCGATTGCCGGCATGGCGCTAACGGTGGATGCGGTCGAAGAACAGGCCGATGCCATCGACGGCGCGGACGGCAAGGTGGTCGCCTATTGCGCGTCGGGCACCCGCTCCACGATCCTGTGGGCGCTGGCGCAGGCGGGCCGGCGCAGCGCGGACGATATTCTGGCGGCAACGGCGGCCGCCGGCTATCCGCTCGACGGGCTCCGCAATCAGATCGAGCAGTTGGAGGCGCGCGCATGACCCCCGACGCGACCGGCAAGCGCTGGCATGACATGGGCGGCGATCTGGCCCATCCCCTGGCCGGGCCGATCCCTGACGGTGACCACGATTTCGCACTTTGGGAAAAGCGCGTTGACGCCCTGGTGATCTTGGCCGGTTTGAAGGGCGTGTTTACCGTCGACGGGCTGCGCCGGGTGCTGGAGGATATGGGCGAGGACGCCTTCGAGACGATGACCTACTACGAACGCTGGGTCGCGTCGCTCAACCAGAACATGCTTGAACAGGGGGTCTATTCCGTCGCGGACCTCGGCGCGCGCATGGCCGAGGTGCAGGCGCGCGGGACCACCTATGCGGATGCGACCGATGCAGGCGCTTGAGCCCGGAACACCGGTTCGCGTGCGCAGGATGATGCCGCCGGGCCACGTCCGCACCCCCGCTTATCTGCGCGGCAAGACCGGCGCGGTCGAACGCGTCCTCGGCCCCTTCGGCAACCCCGAGCAACTCGCCTACGGGCACACGCCCGACAGGCTGCCGCTCTACCGCGTGCGGTTCCGTCTGGGCGACGTCTGGCCCGACGCCGCGACGCCTGACGACACGTTGGACGCCGAAATCTACGCCCATTGGCTGGAGGCCCTCTGATGCCCCACGATCACCACGACCACGCTGGCCTGTCGCCCTCGGGTCATCCCTACCGCGAAGATCAGGACAACTCGCTGAGCTATTGGCAGGCGATGGAGATCGCCGTGCGCGAGTTGATGATCGAAAAGGGCATCGTCACCGCCGAGGAGGTCGCCGCCCAGATCGACGCGATGGACGCCCGCGATCCGTCGCAAGGCGCCGCAGTCGTCGCCCGCGCCTGGACCGACCCCGCCTTCCGGGAGCGCCTGCTGGCCGACGGATCGGCGGCCAGCGCCGAGATGGGGTTCGACGTCGGTCCGATGAAGCTGATCGCGGTGGAAAACACCGCCGACGTCCACAACGTCGTCGTCTGCACGCTCTGCTCCTGCTATCCGCGCAACCTGCTGGGCCTGCCGCCCGATTGGTACAAATCGCGCGCCTACCGCAGCCGCACGGTGCGCGAGCCGCGCAAGGTCCTGGCCGAATTCGGCCTGACCCTGCCCGAAAACGTCACCGTCCGCGTCCACGATTCGACCGCCGACATGCGCTACATCGTGATCCCCGCCCGCCCCGATGGCACCGACGGGCTGGACGAAGCGGCGCTGGCCGAATTGGTCACCCGCGACAGCATGATCGGCGTGGGCGTGGCGAAGACGGGCTGAGCTGTTCCCGTCCGAGACTGAGATCTTGCATCTTGTAGGTCTGTATAACGGGGTTCTTTTCTCAAGACGTTTCTTCGGTCTCTGCGCGACCTGTTTCGGTCTGGCATTTCGAAATATCGTCCGGGCTGTGCCGCCGCCATTGTTCCTGGGTGTCAGCTTCGCCCGGCTCTACATTTGCGACTTCGATGAAATGCTGGGCTCGTATCCCAACCTGGGGACGCTGCTCTTGGGCACGGTCTATGGTGGTCGATGGCCCTTGCAGTCGGCATCGCCACTTCGGCTAATGTCCAGCGACACACATCAGGTGGCAGATGGCACCGGCCGTGGACGACGTTCCTACGGGTCTCGATCCTCCCGCCCGGGCCGTTTATTTTCGACATGAGTCGATTTCTGGGACAACTCCCATGGCCACCCTCATCCGAAGGAACAGCAGATGATCTCCCACATCACCCTTGGCGTCGCGGACATGGGCCGCGCCGCGCCATTCTACCGCGCCGTCGCCTCGGCCTTGGGCCTTTCCGAACGCGTGTTCGAGGATGACGGCGGGCCCGAGATGCTTGCCTTCGCACGCTCCGGGCGCGCGGCCCCGACGCTCTTCGTGACGACGCCCTTTGACGAAGCGCCCGCCACCGCCGGGAATGGGACCATGGTGGCGCTTATCGCGCGGGACCGCCGCACGGTCGATGCGGCCTATGCCGCAGGGATGGCCCACGGTGGAACGGACGAGGGGGCACCGGGCGTGCGCGAAAACTACGATGCCGGCTACTACGGTGCCTATTTGCGCGACCCCGACGGCAACAAGCTGCATTTCGTCCACCGGGACGTGTTGGAGCCGTTTCTCTAGGCCGTCACCGCCCCCGGATACGCGGATCCAGTGCGTCGCGCAGGCCGTCGCCGACATAGTTGATCGACAGCACCACCAGCGAAATTGCCAGACCGGGCCAGAACGCGCGGCCGGGATAGAGCTCCAGGAACGGCACCCCGTCATTGAGCAACCGCCCCCAGGTCGGGAAGTCCGGCGGGAACCCCAGGCCCAGGAACGACAGCGCGCTTTCGGTGATGATCGCCGTCGCGATGCCCAGCGTCGCCGACACCATGATCGGCGACAGCACATTGGGCAGGATATGGCGCGTGACGATCCGGCGCGACGGCGTACCGATGGAGCGTGCGGCCAGCACGAACTCCCGCTCTTTCAACGCCAGGACATCGCCGCGCACGATGCGTGCGGTCTGCATCCAAGATGTGATGCCGATGGCCGAGACGATCAGGATGAAAATACCCACTTCGATCCCGAACGCCGCCGTCAACGGCTCCCGAAACAGCAGCACCATGACCAGCAGAAGCGGCAGCAGCGGCAGGGCCAGAAACAGGTCCGTCAGGCGCATCAGCGGCCCGTCCAGCCCCTTGAAATACCCGGCAAGCACCCCGATCAGCGTGCCCAGCACCAAACTTAGCGCCATCGCCGTCAGACCCACGGCCAGCGACACACGCCCGCCCGCGATCATCCGCGCGAACATATCCCGGCCCAGCCGGTCGGTGCCCAGCGGATACTCCAGGCTCATCGGCTCATTGCGGGCGCGCATGTCCGATTTGATGCCCGCCTCCATGTCGACGAACAGCGGGCCGATCACGACCAGAGCCAGGATGGCAAGGAAGATCGCGGCCCCCACCATCGCGCCCTTGTGGGTGCGAAACTGGTCCCAGACATCCCACCACTGGCTGCGCGCGGCGGTTATCAGCAAGGGTTCGGCCCCGGCCACGGCGGCGGAGGCCGCGACCACGCCGATATCGTTGCCCACGGGGGTCAGGGGGTCGCGGGCATCAGTCATAGCGGATCCGGGGGTCGAGAATGCCGTAAAGGACGTCGGCGATCAGGTTGAAAAGGACGATCAGCACGGCAAAGATGAACGTCAGCGTCTGCACCATCGGCAGGTCGTTCGCCTGAATCGCGGTGATCAGAAGTTGGCCGATGCCGTTCACCTTGAACACCTGCTCGGTGATGATCGCCCCGCCGAAGATCGCCGGCACGCCCAGCGCGATGACGGTGACGACCGGGATCATCGAATTGCGCAGCACATGGACCAGCACGACCGTCTTTTCCCGCAGACCCTTGGCGCGCGCGGTCCGCACGTAATCCTGATTGAGATTGTCGAGCATGGACGCCCGCATGAACCGGCTAAGCTGCGAGGTGATCTGCAGCGCCAGAACCATGACCGGCAGGAACATCTGCCGCACCTGCATGCCGAAGCTGTCCCACGAATCCACCACCAGCCGGGTGTCGTAGATCGACGGGAACCAGCGCAGCTGCACCGCGAAGATGATGATGACCAGCACCCCCGAAAAGAACGGCGGCACCGAGAAGCCGATCATCGTGACGAAGGTGCCCGCCTGATCGAAGACCGAATATTGCTTGTACGCCGAATAGATGCCCACCGGGATCGCGATCAGGATCGCCACGACATACGACGTCCCGACCACCCAAAGCGTCTGGGGGATGCGTTCGGCGATGGTGATGAAGACCGGCGCGCGGTTCTGCCAGCTGATGATGCGCAGCTTTCCTTCGGCGAACGTCGTGCCGAACATGTGGTCGAAGACATTGAGCGGCTCGATCCAGAAGAACTGCACGATCCACTTCCAGAACCGGATGTGCACCGGCTCGCCCAGCCCAAGGGCCTGACGCATCTGCTCCTTCACCTCCGCCGGTACGGTCAACGGCACGTTCGCCATCGGGTCGCCGGGGGCAAGCTCAAGCAGCATGAAGATCACCAATGCGATGAACAAAAGCGTCGGGATCGCGAAGAGCAATCGTCGGATGGTGAAGGTCAGCATGATGTCACCCTCCGGAACTTGCGCGACCGGACCCGGCGCTTTCCATATCGTCGTCGTCGGACACACGTCGCTTGGATTTCGGCCGGTCGATGTCGGGATGTTCGATTTCCGCTTTCGTCGGCGTCTGATGATGCGAAACGATGCGGTACCCGACATCCATCTGCTGCCAGACCGATGTGCACATCGCGCGGTAGGATGTGCCATCCCCGCGTCGTGCCTGGGCCACGTAGTTCAGGATGACCAACGCGTCGCGCCTGCGATCGACCTTGCGCGACATTTCGATTTCGTCCCAACGGGCGGCGACATCCATTTCGGACAGGATATCGCCGTCGAATAGGATGCCGATCGGTTCGGGAAAGACCATGACGGCTTCGATGTCCATGAGTTCGGCGAATGCGTCGGTTCCTTCGATCCAGAGGCGCCGCTCAAGTGTCCACAGGTCGATCGTCATTGCGCGTCATCCTTCTGGTGCCGGGGGTTGGCCGGTAGGGGACGGCGCGAACGCCGCCCCCGTTTTTGCGTCGCGTCACATCACTCGCCGATGCGGTACCAGTCGGCGACGTTCCACAACTCGCTGTCCCAGACGTTCAGCTTGACGCCGCCCAAATCGTTGGCGTGGGCCGACAGACGACCGCGGTGCACCAGCGGGATCATCCCGCCGCGCTGCACGATCATATCGTTGAGCTGTTTGGCGATGGGCGCACGCGCCTCCACGCCCGATGTCGCGGCCAGTTCGGCCCAAAGCGCGTCATACTCCTCGTCGCAGAAGCGCGAGATGTTCTCACCCTGCCACTGCGTTTCGGGACGCGGGGCCTTGTCGCACAGACCGTTGCCCAGGTACGACTGCGGATCGGTGCCGTTGAAGGTGTTGGCGTACATCTCCACGTCGGCATAAAACTTCTGGAAGGTGTCCGGGCTCCCGGCGTCCCCGCCGAAGAACACCGAACCGGAGACGTTGCGAAGCTCGACCGCGAAGCCGATCTCTTCCCACCATTCCTTGATCAGCTGCTGGAAGTCCTGACGCACGGCGTTGGTGGACGTCTGATAGAGCATCCGAAGCTCGACCCCGTCCTTTTCGCGCACGCCGTCGCCGTTGCTGTCGACCCAACCGGCTTCCTCCAGCATCGCCTTGGCGCCTTCGATATCCTGGGTGGAGCATTCCATCGAGGTCGAGGCATAGACCTCGGGCGCGGGAACCCAGTTGCAGCCGACCTTACCGGCCTGGCCATAGCCGATTTCGACCAGCAGGGGCCGGTCGATCGCCATGGACATGGCGCGGTAAACGGCCGGATCGCTCAGGAAGGGGTGCGGGCGCACGACCGACCGCTCGTCCGGGCCAAGCGCCGGATCTGGGTTGGTGTTGTTGAGCATGATCCGCTCGACCAGGGGACCGAAGCCCGCGACGGGCGTGCCCAGACCGCCGGTCTCCATCTGTGCGATGACCTCGGGGGCCAGTTGCAGGTTCCAGGCGTAGTCGAACTCGCCCGTCTGCATCACGGCACGGCCCGCCGCTTCGGCGTCGCCGCCGCCCTTGAAGTTGATCGACGCGAAGGCGGGCTTGCCCTCGAACCGGAAGTTCGGGTTGGCCGACAGGGTGATGACGTCGTTGGTCTTGAACTCGTCGACGACGAACGGACCGGTGCCGATCGGGTTGAAGTTCTGCTCCGTGCAGGTGGACGCGGCCGCGCCGACGCAATCGGCGAATTGCGCCTGTTGCAAAATCGGGCTCTCACCGCCGGTGAACGCCGAATACGGATAGGGCTGTGGCTCGGCGAAGGTGATGACCACCGTCAGGTCATCGGGCGTCTCGACGCTCTCGATGCCTTCGAACTTGGTCACCTGGGCGCAACCGCCTTCGGGGTCGGTGCAATATTCATAGGTGAACTTGACGTCCGCGCTGGTGAAGGGCGTGCCGTCCGACCAGGTGATGCCGTCCTGCAGCTTCCATGTCACCGTCTTGAGGTCTTCGGAGATACCACCGTTCTCGGTCGTCGGGATCTCGGAGGCAAGCCAGGGCTGGATCGCGCCGGTCTCATCGAAACGCGCCAGCGGTTCGATCACGAGGCTGGCCGCCTCCACGTCCTTGGTGCCGCCCGACAGGAACGGGTTCATGGTGGACGGGGCCTGCCAGTAGATGATGCTGACTTCGCCGTCGCGTCCGCGCTCGCCTTCGTGGCCGTCGGCATATGCCATCGGGGCCAGGACGAAGCTTGCGGCTGCGCTCAGCAGGGCTGCTTTCGTTGTCATCTTGTGTCTCTCCTAGTTGGTCATCGATGTGGCGCGGGTTCATTCCCGCGTCCGGGGTTAATCGTGAAGATGGCAAGCGGCCCAATGGCCGGGCTTCACTTCACGAAATTCGGGGTCCAGCCGGGTGCAGACGTCCATCACGCGGGGGCAGCGCGTGCAGAAATTGCATCCTTCGGGCGGGTTCGCGGGGCTGGGCACATCGCCCTGCAACACGATGCGGTCGCGTTTCTGACCGGCCTTGGCGGGGTCCGGTTCGGGCACCGCCGACAGCAGCGCCTCGGTGTAGGGATGAAGGGGTTCATCATACAGCGCGTCGCGCGGGGCCAGCTCCACCACCTTGCCCAAATACATCACCGCCACGCGGTCCGCGATATGGCGCACCATGCTCAGATCGTGGGAGATGAAGAGGTACGTCAGGCCCAGACTGTCCTGCAATTCTTCCAACAGGTTCACCACCTGCGCCTGGATCGAAACGTCCAGCGCGGCGATCGGCTCGTCGCAGACGATGAACTTGGGGTTCAGGGCCAGCGCGCGCGCGATCCCGATCCGCTGCCGTTGGCCGCCCGAAAACTCGTGGGGGTAGCGGTTGATGAACGCCGCATTCAGGCCGACCTTGTCCATCAGGTCGCGCACCTTGTCCGTCCGCTCCGCCTTCGACATCGCAGTATGCTCGACCAACGGCTCCCCGATGATGGACCCCACGGTCATGCGCGGGTTCAGGCAGGCCTGCGGATCCTGAAACACCATCTGCATGGTGGGCCGCATCTTGCGCAGGGACCGCTGATCCTCGGATCCGATCGCGCGCCCGTCCACCGTGATCTCGCCGTCGGTGATGTCGTACAGGCGCAGCACCGCGCGCCCGCAGGTGGATTTGCCGCAACCCGATTCCCCGACCAGGCCCAGCGTCTCGCCTTCCAGAATGTCGAACGACACCCCGTCGACGGCCTTCACCGCGCCGACCTGACGGCGCAGAAGCCCGGCATAGATCGGGAAATGCATCTTCAGATCGCGGACCTTCACCAGGGGCCGGGTCATGCGACCGCCTCCTTCGCCGTGTGCGCCAGCGGGTGGAAACAGGCGACGTCGTGGCCGTCGCCCACATCCGCGCGCAGGGGGTTCTCGGCGTGACACCGGTCGAACACCAGCGGGCAGCGGTCGCGGAAGGGGCATGCGGTCGGGGCCGCGCCCAGCATCGGGGGCTGCCCTTCGATCACCTGCAGCTTCGCCGCCCGTTCGCCCGACACCGTCGGGATCGTCTTGAGCAGCGCGCGTGTGTAGGGATGCCGCGGATCGTTGAACAGCGGGAAGACCGGCGCGTGTTCCACGATCTGGCCCGCGTACATCACCGCGACCCGGTCGGCGATCCCCGCGATGACGCCCAGGTCGTGCGTGATCCAGATGATCGCCATGCCCAGCTTGGCACGCAGATCCTCCACGATTTCCAGGATCTGCGCCTGGATGGTCACGTCCAGCGCGGTCGTCGGCTCATCCGCGATCAGGACCTTGGGGTCGCAGGCCAGCGCGATCGCGATCATCACGCGCTGGCGCATCCCGCCGGAAAACTGGTGCGGATAATCCGACAGCCGGCCCGCGGCCCCCGGAATGCCCACCAACTCCAACAGTTCGATCGCCCGCGCCTTGGCCTGTTTCTTGTTCAGTCCCATGTGCCGGCGCACCGGCTCCATGATCTGGTATCCGACGGTGAACACCGGGTTCAGGGACGTCATGGGGTCCTGAAAGATGAAACCGACTTCGCCGCCGCGCACGTCGCGCAGCCGGTCTGGCGTGACCTTCAACAGGTCTTCACCGTCCAGCAGCACCTCGCCTTCGCGCACGTCTGCGGGGGGGCTGGGCAGCAGGCCGATCAGGGACATCATCGTCACGGACTTGCCCGACCCGCTCTCGCCGACGACGCCCAGCAATTCGCCGGGCTTCACATGAAAGCTGACCGAGTTGACGGCATGAACCTCGCCGCTCCGTGTACCGAAGACCGTCCGAAGGTTGTTCACCTCCAGCACGTTCCGGGTGTCGCCATCCGGCATCCACCATTCCCCGTTGCTTGTTTTCCCCGGCCGATCTGACGCCAGCCGCTGCACGGACGGTAGCAGATGATCGGCGTCCCGCAAGCCATTTGCCCAATTGGCAGGCATGTCGTCGCAGTCGCCCGGATTTAAGGCGGTTCGCTTGACTGTTGCGCAAGGCGGACGCACCCATTGCGCGAACTCCCCTGCCCCCAAGGTGACGCCATGGCCCAGCCGATGATGCTTTCCGCCTATCAGATCATGGAACGGCTGATCGCCTTTCCGACCGTCAGCCGCGATTCCAACCTCGACTTGGTGGACTGGGTCGAGGGATATCTGGCGTCGCACGGGGTCGATGCCACCCGCGTTTATGATGCCACCGGGCAGAAGGCCGCGCTCTATGCCAACGTCGGCCCGCAGGTGGCGGGCGGCGTGGTTCTGTCGGGGCATACCGACGTCGTGCCCGTCGATGGTCAGGACTGGTCCTTCGATCCCTGGGCGGTGACCGAATGCGACGGGCGGTATTACGGGCGCGGCACCTGCGACATGAAGGGATTCGACGCCATCGCGCTGGCCATGGTGCCCTACGCGCTCGGGCGTGGCGTGACCCGCCCCCTGCAGATCGCGCTGTCCTATGACGAGGAGATCGGCTGCATCGGCGCGCCGCCCATGATCGACGACATGGTCAAGCACCTGCCCCGCGCCGCCGCCGCCATCATCGGAGAGCCGTCGATGCTGCGCCCCGTCACGGGCCACAACGCCTCCACCATCTTCGACGTCGCGGTGCACGGCTTCGAGGTGCACTCGAGCAAACTGCCCGAAGGCGTCTCCGCCATCCACGAAGCGGGACGCATCCTGGCCTGGGTCAACGATTGGAACGCGCGGCTGATGGCCGAACCCCCCGATCCGATTTCCGCCGCCTTCGACCCGCCCCACACGACCGCCCACGTCGGCATGATCCAGGGGGGCACGGCGCATAACATCACGGCCAAGGACTGCACCTTCAAACTTGGCTTCCGGTGTCCCGCCGGCGACGATGTGGACCGCCACGCCAAGGCCCTGAACGCCTTCCTGACCAGGCTCGATTCCGACCTGAAAGCCCGGCACTCCGACGCCGGCGTCACCTGGGATCAGACCCACGGCGTCCCCGCCCTGACCCCCGAAGCGGACGGGACGGCCGAGACGTTGATCCGCCGCCTGACGGGCGACAATGCCCCCCACGTCGTTACCTACGGCACAGAGGCCGGCCAATTTCAGGACCGCGGTTATTCGGCCGTGGTCTGCGGCCCCGGCGACATCGCGCAGGCGCATCAACCCGACGAATGGATCGACAAGGCGCAGTTTCACGCGGGCGAAGATCTGATGCGCCGGGTGGTGGATACGCTGGTGGAATGACGACGACAGGTTCGCCTGCACCACGTCGCGGGCGACCTGCGGTTTCGCCCCGAACCGCCTCCTCGGGCCGCCTGAAGCGCACGCACAAAGTCACGGCCCATTGCCAACTCGACATCGCCGTCCGGCGCACCGCCGCGCCTGTGCCCGGTTCCAATCAGGTCGAAATCACCGTTCATCTTCGCCGCGCTGCGCCGCAGGGCCGGAAATCACCGTGCGAAACCGTCGCTCCGAACCACGGCGCACAGCCACCGCGCGCCGGTGCCCAATTGCCCCGCACTCCGTCCGGCGCGACGATCCGGGGGCCACGCGAAAGGACAGACGTCATGCCCCCTGCCCCCGGCCCCACGATTGGCCACGTCCACCTGCGCGTCTCCGATCTGGAGCGCGCCATCGCCTTCTACACCGACGTCATCGGGCTCGAGGTGCAGGCCCGCTACGGCACGCAGGCGGCGTTTCTGTCGTCGGGCGGATACCACCACCATATCGCGCTCAACACCTGGGACAGCCTGGGGGCCACGCCCCCGCCACGCGGTCACACCGGCCTTTATCACACCGCATTCCTCTTTCCCGACCGCGCCGCGCTGGCCGCCGCCCTGCGCCGGGTCGCGGCGGCGGGCGTCACGCTGACCGGCGCGGCAGACCACGGCGTGTCCGAGGCGCTGTACCTCGACGATCCCGATGGCAACGGGGTGGAGCTCTATTGCGACCGCCCGCGCGACACATGGCCCCGCGACGCGACCGGGGCGCTGCGCATGGTGAACGGGCCGCTCGACCTCGACGCATTACTCAAGACCGCGGACTAGGGCCGTCGGAACCGACGGGGTCCACGGGCGTTTGCCCCGAATTCAAGACGGACGGAGTGCGGCGTGGAATACGAAGATCAAATGAATGGCGACTTCATCGTCCTGGCTCAGGCAGACGACGCCGACACCCGCCTTCTCGGCGACGAAGACGCGACCATCGGGTCCGCAGACCGCGCCGATGAAGATGCGCCCCGCGTGAACACCGACACCCCCGAGGCCCCGCAGCCGGAAACCACGGACGCCGAAACCTCCGCCGCCGACGGCGGAACGCCCGACACGAGCGGGGGACCACAAACGGGTGAAGCCACCGCAGACAGCGCCCAAACCGGAACCGCTGACCCGGCCGGCGGCCCGCAGACGGGCGAAGGCGATGGGGCCAGCGGAAACGGGGACCAATCCGCTGGCGATTCCTCTGGCGGCGCGGCAACCGGTGGCGGCGAAGGTTCGGGGGCCGACGGCGGCGGCGGACCCCTGTCCAGTATTTCGGCCGAACCCGGCCTGATCTTCGAAAAGATCGACACCTGGGTCGACGGCTTTTTCAAGCTGCTGCCGAACCTCGCGGTCGCCGCGATCGTCTTCCTTCTCTTTCTCATCGCGGCCTTCGTCGTAGCCTGGCTGATCAACCGGACCGCGACATCGCGCAATCGGGTCAGCCTGGGGGCCGTCCTAGGCGGGATCGTGAAAGCGATCATCATCATCTTCGGACTTCTGATTGCCGCCACGATCATCGTGCCATCGCTCAACGTCGGCAGCCTTGTGGCCGGTCTGGGCGTCGGGTCGGTCGCCATCGGCTTCGCGTTCAAGGACATCCTGCAAAACCTATTCGCGGGCATCCTGATCCTGATCCGTCAGCCGTTCCAGACCGGCGATCAGATCATCACCACGTCGGGACACGAAGGCACGGTCGAAAAGATCGAAACGCGCGCCACCCTGCTCAAGACCTACGACGGCCGCCGCGTCGTCATCCCCAACGCCGAGGTTTATACCAACCCCATCGTCGTCAATACGGCCTTCGACATCCGGCGCAGCGAATACGACTTCGGCATTCATTACGACGCCGACACCGCCGAAGCGATGCGCATCGCGGTCGAGGCGACGAAAGGCGTCGAGAACGTCGAATCAGATCCCGCCCCCGAGGCGCTGTCGCTCAACCTGGGCGATTTTTCCAAGGTGGTGCGCGTGCGCTGGTGGACCAAATCGACGCGGGCCGAAGTCATCCATCAAACGTCGGACGTCATGCTCGCGGTCGAAAAGGCCTTCGCCGAAAACGGCATCGCCATCCCCTTCCCCACCACGACGATGCTCTGGCACGACCAGACGGGCACCCACCCCGACGACCGCACCGATGGCGGCGACGAACAGGACGGGGGCAAGGGGGCCAAGGACAGCGGCGACCCCTCCGATCAAGACAGCGGTCAGGCAAAACCCTCCCGGTCGGACGAGGAGCGGGAGGCGTCGAAACCCTTCGGCTGATCCACCGCGACCCCGGCGCGCGACCTGGTGCAGCAGACGCAACTTGCACTCCGGTCGCGCGCCCGGCACCCTCCGCCCGACCCCTTTCAGGAGAGTGCCAATGCCCGTCAAGAACCGCTTCGCGGACCTGCTGCCCGAAATCACCGAATGGCGCCGCGACCTGCACGAAAACCCCGAAATCCTGTTCGACACCCACCGCACCAGCGCCGTCGTGTCCGAAAAGCTGCGCGCCTTCGGCTGTGACGAGGTGGTGGAGGGGATTGGCCGCACCGGCGTCGTCGGCGTCATCCACGGCAAGACCAACGGGTCGGGCAAGGTCATCGGCCTGCGCGCCGACATGGACGCCCTGCCGATCCACGAACAGACCGGCGTGCCCCACGCCAGCAAGGTCGACGGCGCGATGCACGCCTGCGGCCACGACGGCCATACCTCGATGCTGCTGGGGGCGGCCAAATACCTGTCCGAGACGCGCAATTTCGACGGCACTGTCGTCGTCATCTTTCAACCCGCCGAAGAGGGTGGCGGCGGCGGCAAGGAAATGTGCGACGATCGCCTGATGGACCGCTGGAACATTCAGGAGGTCTACGGCATGCACAACTGGCCCGGCCGCCCCGTCGGCAGCTTTGCGATCCGCAGCGGCGCGTTCTTTGCCGCCACCGATCAATTCGACATCACGCTGACAGGCCGCGGCGGCCACGCCGCCAAACCGCAGGAGGTGGTGGACACCACCGTCATGGCCGCCCATGTCATCACCGCGCTGCAGACCATCGTGTCGCGCAACGCCGATCCCGTCGATCAGATCGTCGTCTCGGTCACGTCGATCGAATCGTCGTCCAAGGCCTTCAACGTCATCCCCCAGCGCGTGCAGCTCAAGGGCACCGTCCGCACCATGACGTCCGAGATGCGGGACCTGGCCGAACGCCGTATCGCGGAAATCACGGCCGGCATCTGCACCACCTTCGGCGGCACGGCCGACGTCACCTATCACCGCGGTTATCCCGTCATGGTCAACCACGACGAACAGACGGAATTCGCGGCCCAGGTCGCCCGCGCCGTGTCGGGCGACTGCGCCGAAGCACCGCTGGTCATGGGCGGGGAGGATTTCGCCTATATGCTGGAGGAACGGCCAGGGGCCTATATCCTGGTCGGCAACGGCGATACCGCGCCGGTCCACCACCCGGAATACGATTTCACCGACGAGGCGATCCCGGCGGGATGTTCGTGGTGGGCCGAAGTGGTGGAACGCCGGATGCCCGCCGCCTGACGACGACCGGATCCGGGCCGGGCGGCGTTTCGCGTGCGCCCCGGACCGGTTTGCGGCAATCGTCCGACCGTCCCGTTCGATCCGCGCCCCGCAGCAGGATCCGATGATCCGCAGACCCCTCGCCGGAGTCGGCACGCACGTGATGTTCATCGAGCGGGGCAGCGGTCGCTTCCGCGACTGAAGACCGGACGGGGGCCAGCCCCCGGACCCCCGGGATATTTCGGGCAAGAGGAAGCCACGGTCGGATGCCCCGCCCCCGTCATTCGCCTGGCGGACCGGGGATCGGGGCATCTTCCCCTTGCACGGCCATCGGCGTCCCCGCCTGTTCCGCCCCGGAACCTTGGGGGAGGAACGTTGAAAACCGGTTAACGGATTTCTCTTGCGAAAAGTATCCCGGGGGGCCGGCGCAGCCGGCGGGGCAGCGCCCCTATGTCTCGCGCAGATCGCGCCGCTGGATCTTGCCGGTCGCCGTCATCGGCAGGGTGTCGACGAACCGCACCGCGCGCGGGGCCATATGCGGCGACAGGCGGGCCTTCACCCAGTCGATCAACTCGGCCTCAAGTCCCTCGCCCCGCTCGGGTGCCACGACGAACGCCGTGACCGCCTCCCCGCGCAGGGCGTCGGGCAGGCCCACGACCGCGCACATCGTGACATCGGGATGCGCGGTCAGGCAGGTCTCGATCTCCGTGGGGCCGATGCGGTATCCGGCGAATGTGATCACGTCGTCGTCGCGCGACACATATGTGATCACACCGCCCGCTTCGACACGCGCCAGGTCGCCCGTGCGCAACCAGCCGCCGCGCCATTTGGCCTCCGTCTCCTCGGGCTTGTTCCAATACCGCAGGAATGTCGCGGGCGACCCGCGGGTGCAAATCTCGCCCGTCTCGCCCATGGCGACCGGCCTCCCGTCGCCGTCCTGAACCTCGACCTCGACACCCGGCACCGCGCGGCCCAGCGTGCCGGGCACCACGTCCTGCGTGCCTGCGCAACTGGCCATCACCAAGTTGCATTCTGTCTGACCGTAGATTTCGTTGATCGGCACGCCCAGCGCCGATTGCCCCCAGTCCAGCAACCCTGCGCCCAACGCTTCTCCGCCCGACAGGACGGCGCGCAGGCGCAACTCCCGTGGTGCTTCGGTCCGCCGCAACATCTTGAGCGCGGTGGGCGGCAGGAAGGACACCGTCACACCCTCCCCCACCATCAGGTCCCAGGCGTCGTCGGGCTGAAACTTGCCGAACCGCTTGGCCACCAGCGGCACGCCGAACCACAGGCACGGCAAGGCCAGGTCCATCAACCCGCCGATCCAGGCCCAATCGGCGGGCGTCCACCCGACG
>NZ_CXSU01000012.1:1316554-1410421 GCF_001403795.1 Jannaschia donghaensis
AGCACACCCTTGGGTGTTCCGGTCGTGCCCGAGGTATAGATCATCATCGCCGGATCTTCGGCCCGCGTCTGGACCGGCGCGGGGACCGGCGCGACGGCGTTCCAATCGTCCACGTCGATCATCGCCGCCATATCCGGCAGATGCAGGTCGGCAAGCCGCGTCAAACCGGCACCGTCCGTCATCACCGCCTTCGCCCCGGAATCGCGCAAACGGTACTCCAGCGCCTCGGGTCCAAAGAGAGAGAAGAGCGGCAACGACACCGCGCCCAGCTTCATCGCCGCGAAATGTGCGACCATCACCTCCGCCCGCTGCGGCAGAAGGATCGCGACCCGGTCGCCGCGCCTCACGCCACGCAGGGCAAGCAGGGCCGCCAACCCGTCCGACGCCGCCTTCAGCTGACCAAAGGTCCAGACGCGCCGCCCGTCAGACAGGTCAATGATCGCCGTGCGGTCCGGCTCCGCCTCGGCCCAGCTGTCGCAGCAGCCTTGCGCGATGTTGAACGTCGCGGGAATGTCCCACCGGAACCCCGCGCGCATCTCGGCCCAGGGGGCCAGCGCGGGGATCATGCGGCGCGTCAACGCCCTATCCGGTCGTCGCCAGCGTCACCGGGAACAGGCCGACCAGCGGCAGGCCCAACGCCTGCAACGCCGACAGCGAAATCTGAGGTCCACCCGCGCCGCCCAGCGGGCGCAGGGTGACGGCGATCGCGTCGCCGTCCGATGTGCGCACGGTCCCGGGCGTGTCCTGTGTGACCAAAGCCGATTTGACCCAAAGCCCCGTTTCCGCCGGACTGCCCAGCGCGACGGTCACGGTGCCCAACTCGCCCCCGGCGGGGGCCGATGCGGCAACGTCGCGCGCCTGGGCCTTTTCGGCCTCCGACACGGTGTCCAGCGCTTCGGGCCGCGTGGCCGGCCCCGCCAGCGGGCTTGTCACCGTGGCACCCGTCGGCACGGGGGTCGGCACCGCCGGATCGACGGTCGGCGCGGGGTCGCCCGATCCACCGCCCACGCGATTCAGCAGCGGTATGTCAGCACAGCCCATCGCAAGAAGCGGGAGGATAAAAACGAAGCGGTTCATGAAGGCTCTCCAGGCACGAGTCGGTTCACTCTAGCGGACATGCGGGTGGTGTCAGCCCCGCACCGTCTGCCACTTGTGACTGCGCGGCCCGGCGCGTAGCCTTTGGATATGACAGCCCCCCTGATCGACCCCTTCGCCCGCACGATCGACTACCTGCGGGTCTCGGTAACGGACCGCTGCGACTTCCGCTGCACCTACTGCATGTCCGAACACATGACCTTCCTGCCCAAGCGCGACTTGCTCACGCTGGAGGAGTTGGACCGCATGTGCTCCGCCTTCGTGCGGATGGGCGTGCGCAAACTGCGCATCACCGGGGGCGAGCCATTGGTCCGCAAGGGTATCCTGACCTTCTTCGACAGCATGTCACGCCACCTCGGCGACGGCCTGGACGAACTCACCCTCACCACCAACGGAAGTCAGCTGGAACGCTTTGCCCAGCCGCTTTGGGATGCGGGCGTGCGGCGGATCAACGTCTCGCTCGACACGCTGGACCCGGTCAAATTCAAGGAAATCACCCGCTGGGGCAGCCTCGACAAGGTGCTGGCGGGCATCCGCGCCGCGCAATCGGTCGGCATGCGCGTCAAGATCAACGCCGTCGCGCTCAAGAATTTCAACGACGTCGAACTCTTCGATCTGCTGGCCTGGGCCGCGCGCGAAGACCTGGACCTGACCTTCATCGAGGTCATGCCCATGGGCGACATGGGCGAAGTGCAGCGCCTGGACCAATACTGGCCGCTGCGGGATCTGCGCGCGTCCCTGGCCGAACGGTTCACCCTGACGGAACTGGCCTACAAGACCGGCGGCCCCGCCCGGTATTTCGAAGTCGCGGAAACCGGCCAGCGCATCGGCTTCATCACGCCGCTGACCCATAATTTCTGCGAATCGTGCAACCGCGTCCGCGTCACCTGCACCGGGGAATTGTTCATGTGCCTGGGCCAGGAAGACATGGCCGACCTGCGCGCCCCGCTGCGCGCCTCCGAAGCCGATGCCGGGCTGGAGGATGCGATCCGCGCCGCAATCGCCCGCAAGCCCAAGGGCCACGACTTCGATTATTCGCGCCAGGACGTCGCCGGCCAGATGTCGCGCCACATGAGCCATACGGGCGGATGACGACCCACGACACGCTTGTCGATCGTGCGGCCCGGCAGGCGCTGACCGTGCTGGGCGGCTTCACCGAAGATGGCCGCACCACGGTCCTGCTCGGCCCCGACCCCGACCGGTTCTGGCCCGCGTTGCAAGCCGCGCCCGAAAGGGACCTGCCCAACCCCGTCGACACCTGGTCCACCCGCGTCGTCACCGCCCTGGCCGACGATCTGGGCGCGCAGGCGCGGTTCCCCTTTGGACAGCCCCTGCAACCGTTTTTGACTTGGGCGATGAACACCGGGCGCTGCCACATCTCGCCCGTGGGCATGTTGGTCCACGACACGCAGGGCCTGATGGTCAGCTTTCGGGGCGCGCTGCTGTTCGACCATGAAATCGCCTTGCCCGCCGCGCCGCCCAAACCCTGCGACACCTGCACGGCCCCCTGCCTGACCGCCTGCCCGGTCGATGCCCTGGGGCCCGACGGCTACGACTTGCCGGTCTGCCACGGATGGCTCGACGATCCGCGCAACACCTGCATGGACCGGGGCTGCGCCGTGCGCCGCGCCTGCCCCGTGTCGCAACCGCGCCCCGACGCCCAATCGGCCCACCACATGGCCAGCTTCCACACCACCGAGAGAGGGACCGACCGATGAAACTCATCCTGTTGCGGCACACGAAATCCGACTGGACCGATCCCGCGCAGCAGGATCGGGATCGCCCGCTCAACGACCGGGGCCGCGCCGCCGCGGCCGAGGTCGGCAAATGGCTGACCTCGCGTGGCTATCTGCCCGACCTCGTGCTCTGCTCCGATGCCGTGCGCACGCGCGAGACGTTCGCCGCCCTGGACCTGCCCGACACGACCGTGGACCACCGCGCAGACCTTTACCTGGCCGACGCCGACACCATCCTGGCCCTCGCCCGCGCGCAGACCGCCGCCTGCGTCCTCATCGTCGCCCACAACCCCGGCATCGCCGAGGCGGCAACGCAGGCCGTCGCCACCCCGCCCGTCCATACCGAATTCGCCCACTACCCCACCGGAGCCTGTCTGGTGGTCGACCTGACGGACGACCGGCCGGGCCGCCTCCTCGACTTCGTGGTGCCGCGCGACCTCGGGGTAACGTGACGCAACACACCCGGCCCAATCGGTCGATGTCCGGCTTGCCGGCGGGACCGATGCCGCGCCCTCGTGGCCGGTGCGCCGCCTAACTCTCGTCTTGGCGAAGGACGATCGGTTCGGGTCGCTCCATCCGGCACAGGATACCGCTGCGCACGGCTTCGGGGACGCCCTTCAAGGCTAGGTCCCGGAAACCGGGCAAGACGAAATCGTCCGCACGGCCATAATCGACGGCATACCCCAGATCCTCGAAGGACGCGATCGACATCCGGCTCAACGGTCGGCCGGTTCCCGACAGAAAGCCGGTCAGCAATTCGTCCCCGAAGATCAGCTCCCGCCAATGCCCGTCCCGTGTCCCTGCTCCGCCGGTGTTGGCCACCGGCACGGCCGAACCGCCGTCCGCATCAAGAAGCGCGAATTCCCGCGACGCCGCCGGCCCGATGAAACGTGGGTCGATCGACCCCGCACCCGCGATCAGGTTCCTGCGCGACCACAGCGTTCCAAAGCCAAGAACATGGGCCATTTCGTGCAGGATCACGTCTTCGAAACTGCCGGCGCCTTCAAGATCGACCACATCCGCCCGGTCGAATTCCATGACCCCGATCAACGGCAATTCAGATCCTGCTCGCAAGACGGTCGGCCCCGCGCGCCCCAGGACGCCTTCGGCCCCGTCTATGTCCACGACCGAGGCATCGATCCGCATCCCGGTGATGGTCACACCTTCGTATGTGATGGGGTCGAATTGCGTGGTTATGATCTCGTCCCACCTGACGGCGGCCCGCTCGAAGACCGCGCGCCGGGCCGCAGGGAAGTCTCCGGAAAATGACAATGTGATCATGAGCGACGGTCCTCACGCGGCCTGGGTCACAAAAGCGTAGCAAAGACTTCGCAGGCCGCGATACCGCGCCCCGTTTTTTCGGCAAGGGGACGCTGACCACGGGCGTCCCATCCGCTGACAAGCGCCGATCAGCTCAGGGGTGGCCTAATATCGTTCCTCGACCGTCTGCTGGACGAGGCGCTCCCGTCCCGGCTCGATAGGACCGTACGTGGGGCGATCCGGTTGCCGCCTGTATCAATCTTCGAAATTCACTGACCGCCGCGACCGCATCTTCGCACTGCAAGCTGCGCTCTCAATCACTCGGAAAAACAGCAGCGCACCATTCCGCTCTGCTCCGACCCTTTCGGTGCGATCCGATACGGGTGACGTATATCCGACGTAGATCACCCGTAGATCACCCATGGATTGGACCCTGCCGAACCGACAAAGATAGGGAAGATTTCCCGCGCGCTCTGCCCCCGGGTCAGACCGGCAGCGCGGTGCCCGTCTTGATCTCCTCCATCGACAAAAGCGCGGTCACGTTGAACACCCGCACCTCTGAAATCAGCGCCTGATAGAACACGTCATAGGCCCGCGCATCCGCGACCCGCACCTTCAGGATATAGTCGATTTCACCCGCCAGCCGGTGCGCCTCCTGCACTTCCGGCCGGGCGCGCAGGGCGGCCAGGAAGGTCCGCTGCCACTCCGCCTCGTGCTCGGACGTGCGGATCAGAACGAAGAAACAGGCATCCAGACCAATGGCCTGCGGGTCGACCACCACGGTCGACGGCCCCATCACCCCGGCCTCCCGCATCTTGCGAATGCGATTCCAGACCGGCGTCTTCGACGACCCCACCTGACGTGCGATTTCATCCAGCGATTGCCCGGCATCCGCCTGCAATGCGCGAAGGATGTTCCGGTCCAACTCGTCCAATCGGGCAGGCTTTCGGGTCTGGGCAGTCATTCGGAACACCTTTCTATTTGAGAAAGTATTATCGCGGCAACGTCCCTGTTACCACCGCTCCTCTGTCCAAAATACAGAACGATGTTCTATATCTACGACAGGAACCGGAGCCGCGCCATGAACCACTTCCCCATCTTCCTCGCCCTAGAAGGCCGCCGAATCCTCGTCGCCGGCGGCGGTGACGCGGCGATTGCCAAGCTGCGGCTGCTGCTCAAGACGACCGCGCGGATCACCGTCGTCGCCGAAGATGCCGACCCCCTGATCGCGCAATGGGCGGCGGAAGGCCGGCTGACGCTGATCCCGCGCGCGCAGGAACCCGGCGATGCGCTGTGCTGTGTCATCGCCTATGGCGCGCACGAGGATGACGCGTTGGACGCCCGCACCTTGCGTCTGGCCGCCGCCGATGGGGCATTGGTGAACCTGGTCGACAACCTGCAGAAGTCGCAGTTCATCACCCCCGCCATCGTCGACCGCGATCCCGTCGTCATCGCCATCGGCACCGAAGGCGCGGCCCCCGTCCTGGCGCGCAAGATCAAGGCGGATCTGGAGGCCAGGCTGCCCGCACAGACCGGCCTTCTGGCGCGGATCGGGAAAACGTTCCGAAAAACGGCCGACATCCTGCCCATGGGCGCCGTCCGCCGCCGGTTCTGGGCCGAATACTACGACACCGCCGGCCCCCGCGCCGCCGACGCCGGAGAGGCTGCGATCCGCGCATCGCTCGATCTTCTGCTTGACAAACATGTGAACGCCGAAGCGCGTCAAGGTCATGTCGATCTGGTCGGGGCCGGTCCCGGCGACCCAGACCTGCTGACGCTCAAGGCGCGCAAGGCGCTCGACCGCGCTGACGTGGTGATCCACGACCGTCTGGTCACGCCCGAGATCCTGGAGCTCGCCCGCCGCGAGGCGCTGATCATCGACGTCGGCAAGGAGGGGTTCGGCCCCTCGACCGCACAAGCGGACATCGACGCACTGATCGTGGAGCATGGGTTGAACGGCGCGCATGTGGTGCGGCTCAAGGCCGGCGATCCGACCGTATTCGGGCGGCTGGACGAGGAGATCGCCGCGCTGGAGGCCGCGGGCCTCAGCTATGCCATCGTTCCGGGTATCACCGCCGCCTCCGCCGCGGTTGCCACCATCGGGCAGAGCCTGACCAAGCGGAACCGCAACGGATCGGTCCGGTTTCTGACCGGTCACGACATGAAGGGCTTCGCCGATCAAGACTGGGCCGCGCTGGCCCGCCCCGGCGAGGTCGCCGCGATTTATATGGGCAAGCGGGCCGCGCGCTGGATGCAGGGTCGGCTGTTGATGCACGGCACCGCGCCCGCGACCCCGATCACGGTGATTGAAAACGCAAGTCGGGCGGATCAAAACATCCATGCCGCGACGCTGGCCACCCTGCCCGACACGCTGACGTCCGTGACCGGCCCCGCCGTCATCCTTTTCGGCCTCGCCCCCCGTGCGGCCAGCACTGCCCTGCAGGAGATCGCGCTATGAGCCGCAATCGCCCCTTCACCCCCAAGGTGCTGACCGCCAATCTGCTGCGCGACGGTGACGTCGTGTACTATACCGAAAGCGACCGCTGGTCGCTAAATCTGGCCGACGCCGAGGTGCTGGAAGACGAGGCCCATGCCCAGATGCGTCTGGTCGAGGCCGACGATCCCGCCGTTGTGGTGGGCGTTTACCTAGCCGACGTGATCCGCACCGACAGCGGCATCGCCCCCGCGCACTTCCGCGAAGATTTTCGCGCCGCCGGCCCCACCAACTACGACCATGGCAAGGCCCATGGTCAACGCCCCGGATCCGAGGTTTAGACCATGTATCACTATTCCGATTTCGACCGCGATTTCCTGGCCGAACGTAACGCCCAGTTCCGCGCGCAGGTCGAACGCCGTCTCGACGGCTCGCTCACCGAGGACGAGTTCAAGCCGCTGCGCCTGATGAACGGCGTGTATCTGCAACTGCACGCCTACATGCTGCGCGTGGCGATCCCCTATGGCACGCTGTCATCAGACCAGATGCGCGTTCTGGCCGAGCTGGCCGAGCGATGGGACAAGGGCTACGGCCACTTCACCACCCGTCAGAACATTCAGTACAACTGGCCCAAGCTGACCGACATTCCGGACATGCTCGATCGGCTCTCTGACGTCGGCCTGCACGCGATCCAGACGAGCGGCAACACGATCCGCAACGTGACCGCCGACCATTTCGCCGGGGCGGCGGGCGACGAGGTGGCCGACCCGCGCCCCGTGGCCGAGCTGCTGCGCCAGTGGTCCACCGACCATCCGGAGTTCCAGTTCCTGCCGCGCAAGTTCAAGATCGCCGTGACCGGATCGGTGAATGATCGCGCCGTGACCCGCGCCCACGACATCGGCCTGCTGCTCAAGGAACAGGACGGCGTGGTGGGTGTGGAGGTCATCATCGGCGGCGGCCTGGGCCGGACCCCGATGATCGGCAAGACGGTTCGGGAGTTTCTGCCGCTCGACGATTTGTTGCCCTACTGCGAGGCGATCGTCAGCGTTTACAACCGGCTGGGTCGGCGCGACAACAAGTACAAGGCGCGCATCAAGATCACCGTGCACGAGAACGGGATCGACACGATGCGCGACCTGATCGAGGCGCGCTTCGCGGAGGTCAAGCCGCTGTTCTCCGGCGTCGACCGACAGATGCTCGCCGGGATCGAAGCGCAATTCGCGCGTCCCGACTTCGTCGCCAACACGCCCGCCCCGATCCTGGACCCGGTGCTGCAAAGTTTCGTGGACACCAACGTCACGGCGCACCGGCGTGACGACCACGCCATCGTCACCATCTCGATCAAGAAGCACGGCGAGACGCCCGGCGATGCCACGACCGCACAGATGAATCTGATGGCCGACCTGGCCGATGCCCACGCTTACGGCGAATTGCGGATCAGCCATGAGCAGAACGTGATCCTGCCCCACGTCCGCCGCGACGCCCTGCCCGAATTGTTCGCAGCGCTCAAATCAGCCGGTCTGGGCACCGCTAACGTCGGGCTGGCCAGTGACATCATCGCCTGCCCCGGCATGGACTATTGCGCGCTGGCGACGGCGCGGAGCATCCCGGTCGCCCAAGGCATCGCCACCCGCATCGACGAATTGAAGATCGAGCACGAAGTCGGGCACCTGAAGATCAAGATCTCGGGTTGCATCAACGCCTGCGGCCACCACCACGTCGGGCACATCGGGATCCTGGGCCTGGATCGTGCGGGGGTGGAAAACTACCAGATCACGCTGGGCGGCGACCACACCCAGACGACAGTAATCGGCGAACGCGCCGGTCCCGGCTTCGCCTACGATCAGGTCGTGCCCGCCATCGAACGCCTGATCTTCGCCTATCTCGACGTGCGCCAATCAGCGGACGAAACTTTCATCGATACGTTCCGCCGCTTGGGCGCCGCGCCGTTCAAGGCCGCGCTTTACCCACAGGAGAAACAAGATGCCGCTTGATCTCACAGCCCTGCTGACGGCCCGCGCCGCGCAGCTGAACGCCGATCTGGCCCACGCCGATGCCGCGACCATACTCGACACCGCCCTGCGCAACGCTTCCGTCGGCGATCTGGCGATGGTGTCGTCTTTCGGGGCGGAATCGGTCGTCCTTCTGCACCTGCTGGCGCAGGTCGCGCCCGACACACCGGTCCTGTTTCTGGAGACGGGAATGCTTTTCCCCGAAACGCTGACCTATCAGACACGCGTCGCGGAAATGCTTGGCCTTGGGGACGTGCGGATCATCCGGCCCGACACGCTCGACACCTTCCTGCACGACCCCGACGGCGACCTGCACGACCGCGATCCCGACGCCTGCTGCGCGATCCGCAAGACCAAGCCGCTGGAACTGGCGTTGCTTGCCTTCGATGGCGTCATCACGGGACGCAAACGCCACCAGACGGGCGACCGCGCGGATATGCAGATCGTGGAAGTCGACGCGGGCAAGCTGCGCATCAACCCGCTGGCCGGTTGGACGCCGCAGGATATCGCCGATTACATGGATGCGCATGATCTGCCCCGGCATCCCTTGGTCGCGCAGGGCTTCGCGTCGATCGGCTGCGCGCCCTGCACCACCAAGGTCGCCCCCGGCGAAGACCCACGCGCCGGGCGCTGGCGCGGTCGCGTGAAAACCGAATGCGGCATCCATTTTTCCGGCGGGCGCGTGTACCCCGGCCAAAATAAGGACGCCTGACATGCCGATCGTCAACGACGCCGGATTCGCCCCGGACACCCTGAATGCGACCTTCGCGACCTCCGACGATCTGCCCGCGAACGGGCCGATGGCGGTGGACATCGCGCCCGACGCGGACCTTGGTCCCATACTTGCGCGTCTGGACGAGGCGAGCGTGATCCGCGTCGCCTTCCCCAGTTTTGCCGATGGCCGCGGGTTTTCCATCGCGCGCGAATTGCGGCGGGCGGGGTACACCGGGCGATTGCGTGCCCAGGGGCACGTCATTGCCGATCAATACGCGATGGCACGGCGCAGCGGCTTCGACGAGGTCGAGATTTCCGACGACCTGGCCGCCCGTCAACCCGAGGCACAATGGCTCGCCCGCGCCGATTGGCAGGCCCACGACTATCAAAGCAGATTGGGCCGGATGCGCGACACCGCGTCCGCCTAGAAACTTCCCCCCCGATTTCCTAGAGGTGCGGACAGGCTCCGCAATCGAAGACATGAACCAGATGACCGCTACCGCCCCCGCGACCCCTATCCTGCCCGACGCCCAGACCGTCACCTCCGTCACGCATTGGACCGACCGGCTGTTCTCGTTTCGCGTGACGCGGCCGGCCAGTTTGCGCTTTCGGTCGGGCGAATTCGTGATGATCGGACTGATGGGCGACCCACACCCCCAGACGGGCAAGGTCAAACCGTTGCTGCGCGCCTATTCCATCGCCTCCCCGTCCTGGGACGAGGAGTTGGAATTCTACTCCATCAAAGTGCAGGACGGGCCGCTGACATCGCGGTTGCAGCATATCCAGCCCGGCGATCAGATCATCCTGCGCCCCAAGCCCGTCGGAACGCTGGTCCACGACGCGCTGCTGCCAGGCAAGCGGCTGTGGCTCTTTGCGACCGGCACGGGCTTCGCACCTTTCGCGTCGCTGCTGCGCGACCCCGAGACGTTCGAGGCTTACGACGAGATCATCATGACCCATACCTGCCGCGACGTGGCGGAGTTGGAGTATGGACGGCAATTGATCGACAGCATCCGCACCGACGAGATGCTGGGCGAACTGCTGGGCGAGGAAAACCTAGCCAAACTGACATATTATCCCACCACCACGCGGGAAACCTCGGCCAAGATGGGCCGCATCACCGACCTGCTGAAATCGGGCGAGGTACAGCGCGATCTGGGCGTCGATGCCATTTCACCCAACACCGACCGCGCGATGATCTGCGGCTCCATGGGGTTGAACACCGACCTGAAGGAAATCCTCGAAGGTTACGGCCTGGAGGAAGGGGCGAACTCCGACCCCAAGCATTTCGTGGTGGAAAAGGCCTTCGTCGGCTGACCGCGCCGGGCGGCGCGCGACTCCGTTTCGGCCGTCCTGACCAGACAAACCCGCATAGAAAAGGGCCGCGCGATCACTCGCGCGGCCCCCTTTCATTCCATGGCCGGTCAGGTCATTCCACGCCGAGACGTGCCTTGACCTGTGCAATGACACCTTCGACCAGCGCGGGATTGTCCTTCGCCGCTTCGATGGATGTCTTCAGCGCCGTCTTGGCCAGCGCATTCATGTCCGACTGATCGACGTAGGCGCCCACGGCATCCGCGTCGAAGCCTTCGGCGGTCAGCAGCGATGCGATATCCAGTTCGGTCGCGGCGGGCGCTTCGGTGCCATCGGTCGCGGCGTCGGCAGCATCGTCGACGCTTTCGGGGGCGTCGTCCGCATCGACCGTCGGCTCCGTCGCCGGGGCTTCGGCGTCGTCGACCGCATCTTCCACGGTGCCGGTCTCATTGGTGCCGTCCGTGGCAGGTGCCTCGGCGTCGTCAACGGTATCTTCGACCGTGCCCGTCTCGTTGGTGCCGTCGGTCGCGGGGGCCGTGCCATCGTCGACGGTGTCCGTCAGGCTGTCGGCGGCGGCTTCGGCTTCTTCCTCGACAGCGGCGGCGGCCTCGGCTTCTTGGGCCAAACGCGCGGCTTCTTCTTCGGCGGCGGCTTCGGCAGCTTCCGCTTCCTCGGCCAGGCGGGCGGCTTCGGCTTCGGCCTCCTCGGCGACGCGGGCCGCTTCGGCTTCGGCTTCGGCGGCCAGGCGCGCGGCTTCCTCTTCGGCGGCGGTTGCGGCTGCGGCCGTTTCGGCTTCGATCCGGGCGGCTTCCTCGCGGGCGTCGCCCATGCGGTCGAACACGACCCAGCCCAGGGCGGCGACGACCAGAACAGCCAGACCGACGATAAGATTGCGTGACATGCGAACCTCCTCAACATGATTCCATCTGGGCGTCTGAGTGCAGCATCCCCGCGACAAGAACAATGGCGGCCCCCGGTGTGGCCCCAAATCGCCGCCGCACCGCCGTTCCAGTCTTGAACGCGTCATGTTCAAGCGTTAAGTTGTCGACCTGATCGAAATGTCCCGAAAGGACCACCACCATCGCCCGCAGACCACATAACGCGCCCCCGCAGCGCGACACCGGACCCCGCATCAACGACCGCATCCGCGCCACCGAAATCCGTCTGATCGGGGCGGAAGGCGAAAACGTCGGCGTCGTCACGCCCGCCCGTGCCATGCAAATGGCCGAGGATGCGGGCCTCGACCTGGTCGAGATCAGCCCGAATGCCGCGCCGCCCGTCTGCAAGATCATGGATTTCGGTAAGTTCAAATACGAGACGCAGAAGAAAGAGGCCGAGGCCCGCAAGCGTCAGAAGACGATCGAAATCAAGGAGGTCAAGTTCCGCCCGAACACCGACACCAACGATTACGATGTCAAGATGCGTAATGTGTTCCGCTTCCTGGAAGACGGAGACAAGGTGAAGGTCACGCTGCGGTTTCGCGGCCGGGAAATGGCGCACCAGAACCTGGGTCGCGAGCTGTTGGAACGGGTTGCCGAGGACACCAAGGAAATCGGCAAGGTGGAGAACTTCCCCAAGATGGAAGGCCGCCAGATGGTCATGATGATCGGCCCGCAGCAACGCTGACCTGAACCACATGACACGATGATCTGGGCACCTTCGGGTGCCCTTTTTCATTTTCGGAAATTGGCGGGCAAGTAGCTCTTGTTGCTGAGGTTTTTCGTGGTCGTGAGCGGTCATGGCCGATCCGCTCACCCTTCGTTCGTCCGGTCAGCTCCCTCCATGCGCGATGGCCTGAAAAGCGCGAAAGCGTCTGGCAGGCCGATCCTATCGGTTCGCGATTCCTAGCGGGGGTGTTGAAGAGCGTGGCTTGCTGACCAAGCCGAAGACGTGACCCCGGTACGACCCCGACCCAGATCGCCACCAGCCTTGGTCTGGAACCAGGGTCCGGACCGCGCCGGGGCGCGATCCGTTTGCACTCGTCGCGGTTATCAGATCGCGGCCTTGACCGCCCGCGCCGTCATCACCTTGACCAGATGCGCGCGGTAGGTGGCATCCCCGTGCAAGTCGGAGATCATGCCGTCGGACGACGGTGCCGACAGCCCCAGGATCGCCTCGGCGGAGAAATTGTCGGACAGCGCGGCCTCGGCTTCGGACCAGCGGAAAACGCCATCCGACGACGCCCCGGTCACGGCGACACGCACCCCGTCCGAGAATTTCGCCACGAAGACCGCCACCAGCGGAAAGCGGGACGCGGGCTGGATGAACTTTTCATAGGCGGCCTTTTGGGGCACCGGGAATTTCACTTCCGTGATGATCTCCCCTTCTTCCAGCGCCGTTTCGAACATGCCCTGGAAATACGCGTCGGCCGCGATCTCCCGGTCGGGCGTGCAGATGGTGGCGTTCGACGCCAGCGCTGCCGCCGGATAGCAGGCCGATGGATCGTTGTTTGCCAGACTGCCGCCGATGGTGCCACGATTGCGCACGGCCGGGTCACCGATGCGGGCCGCTGTCGACGCCAGTGCGGGATAATCGGTGGCCCCCTTGGCGACATCCGCGTGGGTGGTGCCCCCGCCGATGCAGATGCGCCCGTCATCGTCGGTGCAGATGCCCCTGATCTCCGCCACGCCCGAAAGTGCCACGAATTTGTCCGACATCGCCAGCCGTGCCTTCATTGTCGGCAACAGGGTCTGGCCGCCGCCCAAGGCCTGCGCATCGTCGTCCTTCAGGGCCGCGACGGCATCCTGCAGGGTGGTGGGTTTCACCAGCTCGAAATTATACATCTCTCTCTCCTCAGACGTTCTTGGCCGGACCGCCGACGGATCGGGCATGTGCCGTCCCGTCGCCAGTGCCGCCCGTGCCCTGCATCGCCGCCCAGACCTTGGCGGGCGTCAGCGGCATGTCGATATGGCCCACGTCGTGCCCGCCGGACGCCAGCGCATCCAGAACACCGTTGACGATACTGGGTGGCGATCCGATGGCCCCCGCCTCGCCGCAGCCCTTCACGCCCAGTGGGTTGTGGGTACAGGGCGTGGCACAGGAATGATCCACCTGAAACATGGGCAGGTCCTTGGCGCGCGGCATGGTGTAATCCATGTAACTGGCCGACAGAAGCTGCCCATCCTCGTCATAGGCGCAATTCTCGAACAGGGCCTGGCCGATGCCCTGCGCCAGCCCGCCGTGAACCTGACCTTCGACGATCATCGGGTTGACGACGTTGCCGAAATCGTCGGCGGCGGCAAAGGACAGCACCTCGACGAAGCCCGTCTCGGGGTCGACCTCCACTTCGCAGGCATAGGCCCCGGCGGGATAGGTGAAGTTGTTGGGATCGTAGAATGCCGTCTCCTCCAACCCTGGCTCCAGGTCCTCCAGCGGATAATTGTGGGGGACATAGGCCGCCAATGTCACGTCGCCCCAGGCCAGCTCCTTATCGGTGCCGGCGACGGTGAACTTACCGTCCTTCAGCTCGATATCCTCGTCCGAGGCTTCCATGATGTGGGCGGCGATCTTCTTGGCCTTGGCGATGATCTTTTCCGTGGCCCTGAACATGGCCGATCCGCCGACCGCCAGAGAGCGGGAGCCATAGGTTCCCATGCCCATCGGCGCGTTGGCGGTGTCGCCGTGCACGATCTCGATCTGATCCTCGTTGATGCCGATCATGTCGGCGATCACCTGCGGGAAGGACGTCTCGTGCCCCTGTCCATGGCTGTGCGAGCCTGTCATCACGACCAGACCGCCGGTGGCATTCACCCGGACCGTGGCGGATTCGTACAGGCCCGCGCGCGCGCCCAGCTGCCCCACCAGCTTGGACGGTGCGATGCCGCAAGCCTCGATATAGCAGTTGATGCCAAGCCCGCGCAGCTTGCCCCGGCTTTCGCTTTCCTTACGGCGCGCCTCGAAGCCGTCGCGGTCGATCATCTCCAGCAGTTTGTCCATCGTCGCGTCATAGTCGCCGGTGTCGTATTCCACGGCCACCGGCGTCTGATAGGGGAATTCCCGGATGAAGTTCTGTCGCCGCAGCTCGACCGGGTCGATGCCCAGTTCGCGTGCCGCCTTGTCGACGACCCGCTCCAACTGGAACGTCGCTTCGGGGCGGCCGGCCCCGCGATAGGCATCGACCGGCACGGTGTTGGTGAACACGGCCTTCACGTTCACATAAACCAGCGGCGTCTTGTAGTTGCCGGCCATCAGCGTGCCGTGCAGCCATGTCGGCACAGACGGCGCAAAGGTGCTCAGATAGGCTCCCATATTGGCATAGGTTTCAGTGCGGACGGCTGTGAAATTGTTGTCGGCGTCCAGGGCCAATTCGATCTTGGTGACGTGGTCGCGGCCATGGGCGTCGGACATGAACGCCTCCGACCGGGATGCCGTCCATTTGACCGGGCGCTCCAGTTGCTTGGCGGCGAAGGTGCAGAAGGCCTCTTCCGCATAATGGAAGATTTTGGTGCCGAACCCGCCGCCCACGTCGGGGGCCACGACCCGCAGCTTATGCTCGGGGATGCCCAGAACGAAGGCCCCCATCAACAGGCGAATGACGTGCGGATTCTGCGATGTCGTATACAGCGTCGAGGAATCGTCGTGGCGCGCATAATCGCCCACCGCCACACGCGGCTCCATCGGGTTGGCGATCAGGCGGTTGTTCACCAATTCCAGCGTGGTGACATGAGCGGCCGATTTGATGGCGTCGTCCACGGCCTGCCGGTTGTCCTCCACGAAGCCCCAATCGTAGCACAGGTTCGACGTCAGATCGTCGTGCACCTTGGGCGCGTCGGCCTGTACGGCCTTCTTCATATCCATGACCGCGGGCAGCGAGGTGATGTCCACTTCGATCGCCTCGCAGGCGTCGCGGGCGATCGACACGCTTTCGGCGACGACGGCGGCGATCGGGTCGCCCACGTGGCGCACTTTGCCTTCGGCAAGGATCGGGTGCTTGGGCTCCTGCATCGGGTTGCCTTCGCGGTCAGTGATCTGCCAACCGCAGGGAATGCCGCCCACGCCATCGAAATCCATGGCGGTAAAGACGCCGACGACGCCTTCCATCGCTTCGGCGGCCGCGGTGTCGATCCCGTTGATCGTGCCATGGGCCACGTCCGATCGCAGGAAGACGACATGCGCCTGCCCCGCTACGTTGATGTCATCGGTGTACCGGCCCTTGCCGGTCAGAAAGCGGACGTCTTCGCGCCGTTTGGGGCTTGCCCCGATACCAGTGTCCTTCGGCATGTGTCTTTCTCCCTTTGATGCGGGGGGCCTCGACCTCGCCCCGCTGGTGTATGGTGGAGCGCGCGGCCTCCCCTCCGCGCGCTCCCAAGGGGTCATGGGTATTCACCCGCCCCTGTTCCTGGTGCCTATTCGGCCGCGACGGGTGCGACCTGCTGGCCGGACGCCGCCATCACCGCCTTGACGATGTTGTGATACCCGGTGCAGCGGCAGATGTTGCCTTCCAGGTAATGACGCACCTCGGCCTCGGTCGGCTGGGGGTTGTCCTTCAGAAGGGCCGCGGTCGACATGACCATGCCCGGTGTGCAGAACCCGCATTGCAGGCCGTGGTAATCCTGAAATGCCTGCTGGATGACGCCCAGGCTGCCGTCGGCATTCGCCATACCTTCGACGGTGGTGACCTCCGCGCCGTCGATTTCCTGCGCCAGAACGGAACAGGCCTTCACCGCCTCGCCGTTCACATGGACCACGCAGGCCCCGCATTGCGACGTGTCGCAGCCGATGTGCGTACCCGTCAGCCGCACGCCTTCGCGCAGCCATTCGGCCAGCAACGTGCGGCCCTCGGCTTCGGCGGTGCGGGTCTTGCCGTTCACCGTCATCGTGACCTTTGTCATTGGTCGTCCTCCCTTGTTCCAAGAATCAGTGAAGCACAGGCCGCCGCATCTGGGAACAGGGCATTTTTACCGCAGGGCCTCGGGGCGGCGGCCTAGCGCCGTTCACGGGGCTGGGGCCGCGTGGGAATTTCCTTCAGCAAACCCCCGACTCCCATCCCGGCGATATCGGCCCCCGTGACCGGGACCCCGCAGATCACCCGCTCCAGCACCCAGTCCGCCCCGTTGAGCGCCGGGGACCGCGCGCACCCCGGCAGCCCGATCACCGCCGCGCCGTCCAGATCGCCCAGAAACAGCAGGTTGCCCGGATCGACCGGCATACCGAACCGCTCCAACCGCCCGCCCGCCGCCCGCAACGCCGCCGGGCCGACATCCGCGACATCTGCCGTGGCCGAAGCCGTCAGGATCAGGCGCAGCGGGGCCATCGCCTCCCGCAGCGCTTGGGTCAGGGCCGCGGTCTCGTGCGGCACCTCCGTCACCCCCACCTCGACGCCAAGCCGGGTAAGACGATCCAGAATCGGTGCCGATTTCGGGTCCGCATCGCCCGGCAACCGCGTCACGATCAGGTCTGCGCGGTCCAGCACCGGCGGCATCAGACGCAGGGCCCCCGCGAACGGGGCCAGCCTGTCCGCGACATGGCCCGCCGCCGTGGCATAGGGGATGATCTTGACCGTCCCGACCATGTCGCCCGTCCCGACGCGCTGCCATTCCGCCACTGTCGCAAGCGTCACATCGGCGGTGATACCATTGACCCCGTCGACCTTCAGGCGATCGACGGCCACGACGCCCGGCCCGGTCGCGTGGATGTTCGCCCGCCCCGTGAATGCGGGCCGGATTTCGAGGCCCGGACCGGTCACACCCTCCGCCACCAAGGTCGCGGCTTTGTTTTCTGGCAGATCGTCGTCGGCCAGCCGCGCGACCGTGACACGTGTGATCCCCGCGTCGCGCAGGCGGGCGAGTGTCTCTTCGTCCAACACCTGACCCTTTCGCAACCGACCCGTCGGAAGGGCGACGGAATGGGCCAGCACGCCGCCCGACGCCTCCGTCAGCGAAACGGGGCCAAACTTCATGGTCGCCGCAACGCCTGCGTCATCGCAGCCAGGACTGCGACTGCGATCTCTCCGGGTGTCTTCGATCCGATGTCCAGACCGATGGGCGCGTCGATCCGGTCGAGGGCCGGGCCCAGATCCGCCAGCCGGTCGCGGCGTTTCGCGTGCGTTCGGGTCGAACCCAATGCACCGACGTAAAAGGCGTCCGATCCCAACGCCACGCGCAGCGCCGGATCGTCGAGCTTCGGATCGTGGGTCAAAAGCACCACGGCCGTGCGCGCGTCAGGTGCAAAAGCCACCATCGCCTCGTCCGGCCAATCATGAACCAGCGTGGTATCGGGAAACCGATCGGACGAGGCAAAGGCCTCCCGCGGGTCGATAACGGTCACCGCGTACCCCGCAATCCGCGCCATCGGGACAAGCGCCTGCGCGATGTGCACGCCGCCCACCACCGCCAGCCGCAGGGGGGGCGCGTGAAGCGTCACGAAGGTTTCGCCGTCAGGCTCGAACCCGCTGCGATCGGCGTTCAATCGGTCGCGCAGGTCGTCCGCCGCGATCAGATGCGTGGTGCCACTGGCGACGTTCACCGCCTGGCCGACCGCTTCGGGACGAGCCCGCCGATTGACCAGATCGGTCAACGTTTCGACCGTCAGGCCGCCGCCAACAGGCTCCAGCAAGATACGGATCGTGCCACCGCAGGCTAGACCGACGGCAAAGGCTTCGTCGTCGGACACGCCATACTCCAGAACGCGGTGCGTCAGATCGCCCATCGCGTCCAACGCTTCGGCCACCACGGCCCCCTCGACGCAACCGCCCGAAACCGACCCGACCAGTTCCGCATCCTGCGATATGGCAAGCTGCGATCCCCGGGGGCGCGGCGCGCTGCCCCAGGTTTCGATCACCGTCGCCAGCGCGGCACCCTTGCCCGCCTTCGCCCAGGCCAGCGCGGCGGCGGGCGCGTCATCCAAGCCAGTCATGATGTTATCTCTTCGGGAATGAACTGAAATCTCATTGCACCTTAAACGCAACGGCCCGCCCCCGGAAAGGGACGGGCCGATCATGGCGATGGACAGGGATCAGTTGGCTGCGGCGGTCTGCAACAATCCGGTGATCTGGCGGACGGTCGCGCGACGGTTGGCCCGCTCATCCTCCTGCGTCTGCACCTTCAGGAACGATTCGCCGTAACCCTGGACGACCATGTTTTCGACCGGAACGTTGAAGTATTCGTTCAGCGCCAGGGCCAGGCTTTCGGCGCGCCGGTCCGACAGGGCCAGGTTGTAAGCCGCATCGCCGACGGCGTCGGTATGACCTTCGACCAGGAAAACCTCACGCGGGTTGGCGCGGATCGATGCCAGCACTTCATTAGCTAGTCCGCGCAGGTTCTGGGCCTGTTCGGGCGCGATGGCCGCCGACCCGGACGCGAATGTCACGGTGCTGACGTCGAACGCCGGGGCCAATGCGCGGACCTCCGCGATGTTGCGGACCTGTGCCAGGCTGAACCGACGGTCCAGCTGCTCCTGCTGGCGCAGCGCTGCGGCCAGGGGATCATCCCGATCCGCGGCGCGTGTTGACACCACAGGCTCGGGCAAGGTGGCGACGTCGACGGGCTCCACTTCGGCCGTATCGTCGATCAACAGATAGCGGGTGCCGTCTTCGGCGATCAATTCACGCCGCAGGACCCGCAGCGATGCATCGCGGATCGTCACGACGCGGCTTCCATCCTCCCGCAAAACGGTCTGGCGGGTGGATCCGTCGTCGAACCGCTCGGTGCGGACGTTCGATCCGGCCTGACGCATCAGCACGCCGTCGTCCTTGAGGACGCGCAGACTGCCGTCATCCTGCTGGACGACCACGCGGTCACCCGAGTTCGACACGACGCGGGACCGGTTGTTCTGGTTCACCAGAACGGCCCCGACGGCCAGCGCGCCCAAGGCCCCCAGCAGGATCTTGTCGTTGCGGTCAAAGCGGTCCTCCCGCTCGGTCACGACGGCGCGCGTCTCGAAATCTTCGTCCGAGGTGCGGACGTCTTCGGCCGCGACGACCGATTCCTCGACCTGCGCATCCTCGGACGCGTCGTCACCGGCGGCCACAGCGGCGGACACGGCATCCGACGCTCCGCCGCCACCCAAAAGCGCGCCCAGGGCGGCTTCGGCCTGACTGACGGCGGTCTGCTCTTCCTCGGACAGTTCCGGCTCGGGGCGGGTGGCAACCTCGTCGGCGATGGCGCTTTCGGTCTGCGTTTCGACCAACGGGGTTTCATCGGCAGCGGGGGCTTCGGCCTCGGCGGTCTCCTCGACCTCGGGCGCTTGCGTCGCGTCTTCGCTTTCGGCCGCCAGGGTTTCAATGATGTCGCCTTCGGGCGCTTCGACTTCGGCTTCCGCGTCGGCGGCCGTATCTGTCTCGGTCTCAACCTCTTCGGTCTCTACCTCAGCCTCCGCTTCGGTTTCCACCTCGGTCTCGGTTTCAGTCTCAGCTTCCTGTTCGGCTTCGGCAGCTTCCGTTTCCGCCGCCGCTTCGGCTGCGGCCTGTTCGGCTGCTTCGGCTTCCGCGTCTGCCGCCGCCTCGGCGTCCGCTGCGGCTTGCTCGGCAGCTTCGGCTTCGGCTGCCGCTTGCGCTTCGGCCTCCGCTTCTGCCTGTGCGGCGGCTTCCGCGTCTGCGGCGGCCTGTTCCGCAGCTGCCGCTTCGGCATCCGCTGCGGCTTGTTCCGCGGCCTCGGCGTCCGCTGCCGCCTGCGCTGCGGCGTCTGCCTCTGCCTGGGCCGCAGCTTCGGCATCGGCGGCTGCCTGTTCCGCAGCCGCGGCTTCGGCTTCCGCGGCAGCTTGTGCCGCTGCGTCGGCTTCGGCCTGGGCCGCCGCTTCGGCGTCGGCGTTCGCAGCATCGGAATCGGCGTTTGTAGCTTCTTCAGTCGGCTCTTCGGCAGCCGCGTCCGGCGTGGCGGCATCGGTCGCGCGCTCGGCGACGCAGTTGGACAACCCGTCGACGTCCGCCCCGAATTCGGCGGTGCATTGGGCCAGGATCTCCTCGGACGTCTGCGCCATGACTGGAAGGGTCAGGCCGGGAACCAGCATGGAAACGCTGGCGGCAAGGGCGATGGCGCGGTTGCGCTTGGAAGACTGGGGGCGGCGGGGCATGAAAGCCTCCTGTTGGTGGGCGTGATGTTCCGAACGAAACGCCAAGCCGACCCCGCAGTTCCAATGCGTCCCGCTGTTATCGGATATCACGCGCCGTTTCGACGTCGCGCCACGCCCGCGTCAGGAAGCAATTGTTTCGGGCCGAACGGACATCGACATAGGCCAGCGCCGGATCGGCCAGTCTGGTCCCAACCTCCTCCATCAGATCGGCTGACGCTACGACGGCCCCCGTGCCGTAGCGTATACGGTCGTCGGCGGTGTATCCCTTGATCAGATAGTCCGGCGATGTCGTCAGGATCGGCGGAAGCCCCGCGTCCGCCCAGGGCACACAGGCCGCCTCGCACAGGAAGATCGGGCCCGTTTCGGCATAGGGCTGAAGCGTCGCGAAGGGCCGCGCGGCGCAGATCAGATAGGGATCATCGGCGGGCACGTCACGCAGGCAGGACCGGCACGGGACCCCGGTGCCATCGCTGATTGCGCGGTCGGCCGGTTGGCCATTGGCGTCGGGGCCGCCCGCACGGATATGAGCGACGAAAGTGGGGTCGAGAGGGACGAATTGCATTGTCGGATCCTTTGTTGTCGATCCGTCCAGATGGCAAGAATCGCGCGCCGGCGGCGACCCGGAAGATGCGCTATCGGCGCAGTCGGTCCAGGGCCCCGACATCGTCGGGACGGGAGAGCGCGTCGGCCAACCCCTCCAACGCGGCGATCGAATGGCCCGCGCGCAAGCTGTCGACATGGGGCAACAGCGCCCGGATGCCGGCGGCCTTGGGGGCGAAACCATCGAACCGCAGCAGCGGGTTCAACCAGATCACCCGCCGCGCCGACAGATGCAGGCGGCGCGCCTCGAAGGCCAGCCGGTCCGCGTCGCCCCGGTCCAGCCCGTCAGTGACCAGCAGGACGATGGCCCCCTGCCCCAGAACACGGCGCGACCAGTCGCGGTTGAAGGCGTGAAGCGCATCGCCGATCCGCGTGCCCCCCTCCCAATCCTGCGCCTCGGCACCGGCGGCGGCCAGTGCCGCATCGACGTCTCGGGTCGCCAGGTGCCGGCTGATGTTCGTCAGCCGTGTGCCGAAGGTGAAACCGTGCACCTCGGCCCAGCCCTGTCCCTGCCGATTGGCGACGGCGTGTAGGAAATGCAGCAGAGCGCGCGAATAGGAGGACATGGAGCCGGAGATATCGCAAAGCGCCACCAGGTTCGGCCAACGGATGCGGGGTTTGGCGTACTTGAGTGCCTTGATCTCTCCGTGGCGCAGGGCCGCGCGCAGGGTGGCGCGCCGGTCGATCCGCCCGGCGGGGGCGGCCTGCGTTCGCCGGCTGACCAACGGCGCGACCGGCAGGCGCAGACGGGCCAGCATCCGCTTCGCCACTGCCATTTCGGCGACGGACATCTGCTCGAAATCGAGGGTCCGCAGGGTTTCCGTCGCGCTGGCCGTGGCCGCCGCGTCCAGCTGCAACTCCTCCGCAGCCGCCTCCTCGTCCTTGGGGATCTGCTCCGGCTGATCCAGCAGCGCTTCGGCCGCGCGTTTCTCGGCCGGCTTCGGCCCCCGCTCTTCCTGCACGCCGCGCACCGTGGGGGTCAGCATCGCCATCATGTGTTCGAGATAGCGCGGGTCGCGCCAGTAAAGGCGGAAGAGTTGCGCGAAGGTCGCGCGATGTTCGGGCCGCTGCACGAAGACGGCCTGCAGCGCGTGGAAGAAATCGGCCCGGTCGGTGAAACCGGCGGCGGCCACCGCACGGGTCGCAAGGATCAGGCGGTCCGGACTGGCGGGCACCCCCGCGCGGCGGAGGGCCTGGGCGAAATGCGCGATGTTTGCCGCCAGTTGCGGGGCGTCAGGCAGGTCGAGGGGGGGATGTTCAGGCATGAAGCAAACCTTCGATCCGTTTCGCTGCCTGCGCCGCGCTCAGCGTCGTGACGTCGATTGTCCGTGCGCCGGGCAGATGCAGCAGCGCATGACGCGTGCGCAGGTCGTCGAGGGTTGCCGTATCCGTCAGTTTATAGCCATCGTGCCGGGCGGGGTCGGACAAGCGCCTGCGGTTCTCGGCCAGTTCGATCTGAAGGACGAAAGCCATCAGAGCCGCGCGCCTGCGCCGCACCAGTCGAAGCGTCGGCTCGACAAGACTGCTGTGTCGATCGGTCTGTGCGAGAGCGTCCGTCAGGATCAACGGCACATCCGCCGGCAATGAGAGAGCCGCATCATACAGCATCCGGCGAAGATCGTCGCGCAAGGTCGCACGCTCGGGTGTTCCACGCGCGAACAGCGCGCTCGCAGGGTCGAGAATAAGATGATTGTCCAGCAGGCGGCCCCCGATCCTGTCCCGCAGAAGCCGTGCAATCGCCCGCTTTCCACTCCCCGGCCAGCCGCAGATGTGAATCACGGGCGCAGATGTCACGCCACCTCCGCCCGCACCTCGTCCAGGATGCGCTTGGCCTCCGACCCCTGCAGCTTCTGGATGTCGTCCTGATACTTGAGCAGCGCGCCCAGCGTATCGGCGATGACCGCGGGCGACAGCTCCAGTATATCCAGCGCCAGCAGGCATTTGGCCCAGTCGATCGTCTCGGCGACGCCGGGTTTCTTAAACAGATCCTCGGTGCGCAAGGCTTGGACGAAAGCGACGACTTCGGTCGACAGTGCAGTCGAGGCTTCGGGCGCGCGGGCCGACAGGATCTCCATCTCCCGGTCGTGGGTAGGATAATCGACCCAGTGATAGAGACAGCGGCGCTTGAGCGCGTCATGCACCTCTCGCGTGCGGTTCGACGTCAGGATCACGATCGGCGGCGCGGGTGCGGTAACGGTGCCGGTTTCGGGAATGGTGACCTGGAAGTCCGACAATGCCTCCAGAAGGAAGGCCTCGAACGGCGCGTCGGTGCGGTCGATCTCGTCGATCAGCAGGACTGGGGCGCCACCGGGTTGGGCGCGCATCGCCTCCAGCAACGGGCGCGCAATCAGGAAGTCGTCGGAGAACAGATCAGGCGGCTCCGCCCCCGTCGCTTCGGCCCGCCGGATCGCCATCATCTGCGCGGCGAAGTTCCATTCGTAAACGGCAGAGGCCGCATCCAGCCCTTCGTAGCATTGCAGCCGGATCAGGCGACGCCCCAAGGCGGCCGCGATGGCCTTGGCGATCTCGGTCTTGCCCGTCCCCGCTTCGCCTTCCAGGAAAAGCGGGCGGCCCAGGGTCAGGGAAAGATACGTCACGGTGGCAAGCGCGCGCCCGCAGACGTAATTCTGTTCGGCCAGCGCGGCCTGCACGTCATCGATGGATTTCATCCGCGCATGGGGCACGGTCGCACGGGCCGGGTCAAGGCGGCGTGTCGGTTCGCCGATGGTCTGGCCGGGGAACGCGGTGCCCCCCGGCCGATGGGATCAGGCGTCGGCCTTGCCCGCTTCGATCGAGATAATCACCTCGACCTCGTCTGACACGAAGGGCGCGAAGGCCCCGGCGTCGAAATCGGACCGCAGGATCGTCGTGGTGGCGTCGAAGCCAAGCCACGGCTTTTGCTGCTGCGGGTGGTCACCGACCTGATTGAGCGTCGCGTCGAGGACGATTTCCTGCGTCACGCCACCCAGGGTCAGGTCGCCGGTGATCTTGGCAGTGTCTTCGCCCGTCACTTCGATTCCGGTAGAGACGAAACGAACGGTGTCGTTCGTGGAGGCGTCGAGAAAGTCCTCGGAGGAGAAATGCTTGTCACGCTCTTCCCAGCCGGTGAACATCTCGGCCGCGGGAATGGAGACGTCGACCGACGAGGCGGCGGGGTCTTCCGCGTCCCATTCGATCGTGCCTTCCCAGCCCGAGAACATCCCAAACGTCGTCGAGAAGCCAAGGTGGGTGTAGCTGAAGAGCGTCTGCGCGTGGCTGGAGTCGACCTGATAGGTTTCGGTGTCGGCGAATGCGGGCGCGGTGGCGACCAGAAGGGCGGCGGCGGCAAGTGTCGTGCGGACCATGATGGACCTCCGTTTAGGGGCAGTTGATTGGTAACGCAGTCTGGTTCATCGCGGGCCGATGCGGAACAGGCGGATGTTCAACAGGTTGTGTGCGGCGGCGCACCGCCGTTCGATGCCGGAACGTCAGCCCGGCGGGGTGAAGGCGCTCCGGTCCCGGAGGCATTGGGGGCGGAAGTCACAGCCTTCGAAATGATCATTCACGACACCCAGCCCCTGGAAGATGCCGTAGCACACGGTCGGGCCGACCCATTTGAAGCCACGTTTCTTCATCGCCTTCGCCATTGCGGTGGAGGACGCATTGACCGGATTGTCCCGCAGCCAGTCGAGCGTCATGCGCTTGGGGCGCTCGGACGGGGCGGGTTCAAACGACCAGAGGAAAGCGGGCAAACCGCCCTCGTCGCGCATCGCGCGCGCCGCCTGGGCATTGTGGACGCAGGCGCGCAGCTTCGCCGGATTGCGAATGACGCCGGCCGTGGTCATCAGCCGGTCGATCGCGTCATCGTCGAACCGCGCCACCCGGTCCAGATCGAACCCGTGAAAGGCGTCGCGCAGCACCCTGCGCTTGCCCAGCACCATGTGAAACGACAGGCCCGCCGCCAGTGTTTCGAGGCAGAGCTTCTCGAAGATCCATGTCTCGTCCGCCGACGGACGGCCGAATTCGGTGTCGTGATAAACACGGAACACGGGGTCATGCGCGCGGTATCCGCAGCGGGTCTTGCCGTCGTCGCAAAGGACCAGTTCATCCATCGTCACATCCTGACACGTTCCGTTGGGGAAAGCCTGCCGACACCGCGAAAATTTCTTCAGATTGCGGAACAAGGTGCGGCAATCGGTGTTGAATGGACACAACCTGCAAATGAAAGGACATTACATGTTCCGCATGATTTCCACGACCGCCCTGGCCCTCGCACTGGCCGGCCCCGCCTTCGCCGACGCGCACGCCGCCAACCCCTCGATGGCCGAGATGACCGACGAGGAAAGCGCACAGCTGATCCGCACACGCGACATCACCGGCGGCCCGATCTACTCCGTCTCCGAAGGCTACGAAGAAGAGAGCTGGATGGGCGACGATGTCGAGTCCGCCTACAGCAACGATACCATGGGTTATGGTAACGACCTGCGCCAGATCGGTGAAATCGAAGACATCATTCTCGACCGTTCGGGCCAAATGATCGGCATCGTGGCCGAGGTCGGTGGCTTCCTCGACATCGGTGACAAGCATGTGATGCTGCGCGTCGACGACGTCCGCCTCGTGCCGGTCGACGACGCGACCTACAGCTTCGTCACCCGCATGAGCGAAGAGCAGCTCGAAGAGATGCCCTCGGTCAACGAAGGCTGGTGGAACTGATCACCGCCATTTCGACCAAGTAACTTTTTAACGAGTTTCGGGGGGCCTTCGTGGCCCCCTTTTTCGTGCGTCCGCCCCGGCTGGCGTTCGGGGTTGCGCCCCTGCCCCATATCGCTATACCCCGCCCATCCCGCCATGCACTTTTACCGCGTGGTCTCTCGTGTCCGGGGGGCGGGTAAGACCCGGACTGTGAAACGCGCGACGACAAAACAGGAGTTCGCATGCCGCTCTACGAGCATGTCATGATTTCGCGGCAGGATCTGTCCACCGCGCAGGCCGAAGGCCTTGTGGAACACTTCAGCACCGTCCTCGCGGACAACGGCGGCACCGTCGTCGAGAGCGAGTACTGGGGCGTGAAGACCATGGCCTACAAGATCAACAAGAACCGCAAGGGCCACTATGCCTTCCTGCGCACCGACGCCCCGTCGGACGCCGTGCAGGAAATGGAGCGCCTGTGCCGCCTGCATGACGACGTCATGCGCGTGTTGACCGTCAAGGTGAACGCGCACGAGGAAGGCCCCTCGGTTCAGATGCAGAAACGCGACGAGCGCCCCGAGCGCCGCGAACGTCGATAGGAGCGGATATCATGGCTACCAAACCTTTCTTCCGTCGTCGCAAGTCCGATCCGTTCGAGGGCCCCAACGCCCCCAAGATCGACTACAAGGACACCCGTCTTCTTCAGCGCTACATTTCCGAGCGCGGCAAGATCGTCCCGTCCCGCATCACGGCCGTGTCGGCCAAGAACCAGCGTCAGCTCGCCCGTGCGATCAAACGTGCCCGGTTCCTGGCGCTGCTGCCCTACGCCGTCAAATAAGGAGACTTCGACATGCAAGTGATCCTTCTGGAACGCGTGGCCAAGCTGGGCCAGATGGGCGACGTCGTCGACGTCAAGCCCGGCTTCGCACGCAACTTCCTGCTGCCGCAGGGCAAGGCGCTTTCGGCGTCCGACGCCAACGTGAAGGCGTTCGAGGGCCGCAAGGCCCAGTTGGAAGCGACGAACCTCGAATCCCGCAAGGAAGCCGAGGCCGCAGGCGGCAAGCTGGCGGGCGAACAGTTCGTCATCATCCGCTCCGCCTCCGACTCCGGTCTGCTCTACGGCTCCGTCACCACCCGTGACGCCGCCGACGTGGCGACCGAGAATGGCTTCAGCGTCGCGCGCGGGCAGGTCATCCTGCAAGCGCCGATCAAGGAGCTGGGCATCCACCCGGTCACGGTGCGCCTGCACCCCGAAGTGGAAGTCGAGATCGAGCTGAACGTCGCACGTTCGAACGAAGAAGCGGAGCTTCAGGCCGCGGGCAAGTCCATTCAGGAACTGGCTGCAGAAGAAGAAGCCGCTGCCGAGTTCGAGATCAGCGAATTGTTCGACGACATCGGATCCGCCGCCGAAGACTTCGGCGACGACGAAGCCGCCCCCGTCGCGACGCCCGAAGGCGACGACGACGCGGAGCAGCCTGCCTGATCGGCAGCACATCCCGCACAGGATTTGGGCCGCACCTTCGGGGGCGGCCCTTTTTCGTTGCGAGGCCCGTGATCCCTACGCGCGGCGACAGGGGTTCTTCCCCATTTGGCCTATTGCGGTCTAGGCTGACCCGGCACCCAAACCCGGAGATCCGACATGCCCCTGACACGCCGCCGCTTCCTTTCGACCACCGTGATCGCCGGTGCGGGCCTGGTCATCGTGCATCCGTTCGCCGCCCGCGCGCAGGCGAATCAGGCGCATCTTCGCATCGCGGAGACGACGGACATGCACGTGCATGTCTGGCCATATGATTACTACGGCGACCGGGAGGTCGACACCGTGGGCCTGGCCCGCACCGCCAGCCTGATCGAACAGGTCCGGGCCGAGGCGGGCAACAGCCTTGTCCTCGACAACGGTGACTTCCTTCAGGGCAATCCGATGGGCGACTACATGGCCTATGAGCGCGGGCTCAAGGAGGGCGACCTCCATCCCATCATCGCGGCGATGAACACTGTCGGCTTCGACGCAGCCACCTTGGGCAATCACGAATTCAACTATGGCCTCGATTTCCTGATGAAGGCGCTGGCCGGGGCGCAGTTCCCCATGGTGCTGGCCAACGTCGCCACGACCGCAGGGGCCACGCCCACCGCCGATACGACGTTGATCCCGCCCTACGTCATCATCGACCGGGATCTGGTGGACGGTGCCGGCGAGACGTATCCCATCAAGATCGGCATCATCGGATTCACCCCGCCGCAGATCATGACCTGGGACCGCCGTCATCTGGAAGGCAACGTGACCGCCCGCGATATCCTTGCGACCGCCGAAGCCTACGTCCCCCAGATGAAGGAGGAAGGCGCCGACATCATCATCGCGCTGTCCCATTCGGGCATCGGACCGGCCCAGCCCGAGGAAATGATGGAGAACGCCAGCGTTCCGTTGGCCGCAATTCCGGGCATCGACGTCGTGCTGACCGGACACCATCACCGCGAATTCCCCGGCGAAGCCTATGCCGGCATCGAAGGCGTGGATGCGGTGGCCGGCACGATCCACGGCAAGCCCGCCGTCATGCCCGGTTTCTGGGGCAGTCACATGGGCCTGATCGACCTGATGCTGGAACGCGACGGCGGGGAATGGCGCGTCGCCGCGTCCACCTCCGAGCTGCGCCCCATCGCCGTCCGGGACGAAGATCGCAACTGGGTCCCGCAGGTGGAAAGCGACATCGGCGTTCTAGGCACGACGCAACTGGCCCACGACGAGACGTTGGCCTATGTGCGCCGCGCCGTCGGCAAGACCGACGCGCCGCTGCATTCCTATTTCGCGCTGGTCGCCGACGACCCGTCGGTGCAGATCGTATCGATCGCGCAGAAATGGTATGTCGAGCAACTGCTTGCGGGCACCGAATACGAAGGCTTGCCCATCCTGTCCGCCGCCGCCCCTTTCAAGGCGGGCGGCCGGGGCGGGGCGGAATATTATACTGACGTCCCGGCAGGCGACGTGGCGATCCGCAATGTCGCCGACCTCTATCTCTACCCGAACACGGTGCGCGCGGTGAAAGTGACCGGGCAGCAGGTGAAGGACTGGCTGGAACGCTCCGCCGGCATGTTCAACCAGGTGGAGGCGGGGGCAGCGGACGCGCCGCTCTTGAACCCCGACTTCCCCAGCTACAACTTCGATGTCATCGATGGCGTGTCGTACCGTATCGATCTGTCCCAACCCGCCCGGTTCGACAGCGAAGGCGCGGTTACGAACCCGGACGCGAACCGCATCGTCGATCTGACGTACGATGGCGCGCCGCTGGACCCCACTGCGGAGTTCGTGATCGCGACCAACAACTACCGGGCGTCGGGCGGCGGCGCGTTTCCGGGCGCGGACGGCTCGACCATCATTCTGGAGGCGCCGGACACCAACCGCGATGTCATCGTCCGCTATATTGTGGAACAGGGCACGATCAGCCCGTCGGCCGATGGAAACTGGTCCTTTGCGCCGATGGACGGCACCACCGTTTTGTTCGAGACGGGGCCAGCGGGCACAGGATATGCGCAAGGCGTGCCGGGCGTGTCGCTGGAGGAAGTGGGCATGACCGACGAGGGTTTTGCGCAATTCCGCATCGCGCTCTGACGACGAACGGATCCCGGGGGGGTGCCCCCCGGACGCGCGCGTGACGTGACAGGTGCGCGGGCCGCTCTAAGTATCGGTCATCTGCAAACATCGGAGATCTCACATGCGCGCCCTGCCCCTCATCCTGTCCCTCTTGCCCGCCGCCGCCACGGCGCAAGGCTTCGAATACGGACCGCGGAACACCGACTTCCCGCCCGTTTTCCCCGAACAGACCCGCGCGCCGCTGACGACCAGCGACGTCGTGCTAGACATGAAGGTTCTGGCGGACGGGTTGAACCACCCCTGGGGCATCGCAACCTTGCCCGACGACGCGGGGTGGCTGGTGACCGAACGCGCCGGTCAATTGCGGCACCTGTCGCCCGACGGCACCCTGTCGGAGGCGATTTCTGGTGTACCGGAGGTTTTGCCGCAGGGTCAGGGCGGCTTGCTCGATGTGACGCTGGCCCCCGACTTCGCCGAAAGCGGCACCGTCTTGATCACCTATGCCAAGCCCGTCCCGGGCGGCAGTGCGACGGCGGCGGCGCGCGGTGTGCTGTCCGATGATATGACCACCCTGTCGGATGTGACCGACATCTTCGTTCAGGACCCGCCCTCGCCAACGGCCAAGCACTACGGCAGCCGCATCTTGCAACTGGCCGACGGCACATGGGCCATCACGTCGGGGGAGCATTCCTCGGACGAGGAGCGGCCTTATGCGCAGGATCTCGACAAGACCTACGGCAAGGTGATCCGCGTCAATCTCGACGGGTCCGTGCCCCAGGACAATCCTTTCGTCGATCAGGATGGGGCCGTCGACACGATCTGGTCCTATGGTCACCGCAACATTCAGGGCGCGGCCGTGGATGCGGACGGTACGCTCTGGACGATCGAGCATGGGCCGAAGGGCGGCGATGAACTGAACGCGCCGGAGGCCGGGCTGAATTACGGCTGGCCGGTAATTTCCTACGGCAAGCGATATTCGGGCGGCGAGATCGGGTCGGGCGACGCCGTCCAGGACGGGATGGAGCAGCCGACGTACTTCTGGGATCCCGTGATCGCGCCCGGTGGCATGGCCTTCCATTCCGGCGCGGCATTCAGCGATTGGAATGGCGACGCGTTGATCGCGTCACTGAACCCCGGCGGCGTGGTGCGCCTGTCGCTGGAGGATGGTGTGGTCGTCGAAGAAGAGCGGATGCTGATGGACCTTGGCCGGGTCCGCGATGTCGAAATCCTGCCAGACGGATCCTTCATCGTCTTGACGGACAGGGACGATGGCCAGGTCATTCATGTGACACCGGGAACCTGACCCGATTGGGAAACGGGTCCCACGACCGTTCCGAACACCGTTCGCCGCCCGCCGGCGGCGACATCCCGACGTACAGATCCCCGGCGGACATGCCGGGGATTTTCGATGCGCAACACATCTAGCGACCCATGAAAAAGGGCGGCCCCGAAAGGCCGCCCCATGATCGCCATACGAATGCGATCAGACTTCTTCGAGCTTCTCGACTTCGGCCTGCAGATCTTCCTTGCTGACCGATTTTTCAGTGACTTCGGCACGATCCAGGATCAGGTCGATGACCTTGTCTTCGAACAGCGGCGCACGCAGCTGCTGCTGGGCCTGCTGGTTCTGCTGGATGAATTGGAAAAACTCACGCTCTTGGCCAGGATACTGGCGGGCCTGGGTCATGATCGCCTGCGTCATCTCGGCGTCGGAGACTTCGACTTTCTCCTTCTGACCCAGTTCGGCCAGCAGCAGCCCAAGGCGGACGCGACGGGCGGCCAGTTTATTGTGCTCTTCGGTCGGCTCGACCTTCTCGTGGTCGTGACCCTGCACCTCCGGATGCTCTTCGTGCCAAAGCTGATGCGCGATCTGCTGCGCTTCGGCCTCCACCAGGCTGGGCGGCAGGTCGAACGTCACCAGACCGTCCAGCTGATCAAGAAGCTGACGCTTCACGATCTGGCGCGCAGCCCCGTCGTATTCGGAAACCAGACGCTCCTTGATCTGACCCTTCAGCGCATCAAGGCTCTCGGCCCCGAACTGCTTGGCCATATCGTCGTCGATCTTGGCTTCACCCGGCTTCTTCACTTCCTTGATCTTGCACTCGAAGATCGCGGCCTTACCGGCCAGGTGCTCGGCCTGATAATCCTCGGGGAAGGACACTTCGACGTTCTTTTCCTCGTCTGCCTTCACGCCGACCAGTTGATCCTCGAAGCCGGGAATGAACGAGTTGGATCCCAGCACCAGCGGGTAATCCTCGGCGGCGCCGCCCTCGAACGGCTCGCCATCGACTTTGCCCAGGAAATCGAAGACGACCTGGTCGCCATTTGCGGCCTTGCCCTTCTTGGTAACGAAGACCTGCGCGTTCTTGGCCAGCCCTTCCAAGGCTTCCTGAATGTCGGCCTCGGCCGGCTCGACCGTCAGCTTTTCGATCTTCACGCCAGAAAAATCGACGTCCGGCACGGTCGGCAGGGCTTCATAGGTGACGGCGACGACGACATCATCGCCCTCTTTCCAGCCGTCCTGGTTCTGCATCTCGATCGCGGGCTGCATGGCCGGACGGTCGCCGGTTTCCTCGAAGTGCTTGCCTAGGGCACCGTCGATGCTTTCCTGCATCGATTCGCCCAGCAGGCGCTGACCGAACTGCTTTTTGAGCAGGGCCATGGGGACCTTGCCCTTGCGGAAACCCTTCATCTCGACCTCGGGCTGCGCTTCGACCAGCTTGCGGTTCACCGTCGCATCGAGATCGGCGGCGGGGACCGTGATGGTATAGCCGCGCTTAAGGCCTTCGTTCAGGGTCTCGGTCACCTGCATGGGATCGTCCTTCCGTGTCCGCCCGGAGCCTGCGCGCCGCGGCATATGCAAAATGCCCCGCCACGGGGGGCGGGGTGAAATCGAGCCTGTCTCTATGTGCCGACGGCATGGGGTGCAAGCCGAAACCGGGGCCGCGCACGCCGGGTGCGCGGACTGCCAGGATCAGTAGATATAGCGGATCTGATCGGTCCAGTACCGCTCCACCCGGCGCAGGGTGCCCACGATCTCCACCAGACCCGCATCGGACAACACACCGGTGTGCCGAATGCCGTCCGCATGACGCAGGAACAGCGCCTCGACCGCGTCGCGCACGTCCCGTCCCTTTTCCGTCAGACGGACACGGACGGCGCGGCGGTCGATCTCGCAGCGTTGGTGGTGCATGTACCCCATCTCGACCAGTTTCTTGAGGTTATAGCTGACGTTGGAGCCTTGGTAGTACCCGCGGCTTTTCAACTCCCCGGCCGTCACCTCATTGTCGGAGATGTTGAACAAAAGCAGGCCCTGAACCGCGTTGATCTCAAGGATGCCGACGCGTTCGAATTCATCCTTGATGACATCGAGCAGAAGGCGGTGAAGCCGTTCTACCAAGGTCAGCGCATCGAGGTAGCCGGACATGAAATCCGGCTGCTGGCGGGGTTTGAAGTTCTCAAGTCGGCTCATTTCGGCAGATCCCGTGGCAGTCATCGTTGCTCCGTACCTGACGCCAAAGCCTTAGGATTTCGTTAAAATGCCTCAAATCCGCCGCGATTTAGCCGCGAATGCCCGCCGCGCGTTCGCCCAGCACTGCGATCAACGGCGCAAAGCGGGGTGGCGGGGCCTGCTGACCGGTGACCCAAGCATACAGATCGTGGTCATTCTCGCCCAGCATCGCCTCGAACAGGGCCAGGTCCGCCGCGTCCATGTCGGGCAGCCGTTCGTCGGCATATCCCCCAAGGATCAGGTCCATTTCCTTGATACCCCGCCGCCAGGCCCTGATCTTCAGACGCTTGCGGCGCGCCTCGTCTGCGGACAATGCGGTCATGCGACGTCCTCCAGCTGAGCGCGCAAACGCCCCTCCAACATACGCAGCCGGTCGGCCATGCGCGCGGCGTCGCGACGCAGACGCTCCACTTCGGCCAACAGATCGCCCTCGGGCTCCGCAGAGGTCAGCGTCGGCCCGTCGCCCGTGCCCGTCATCAGCCACATCAGCGACACGTTCGTCAGGCCCGCCAGGATGGAGATGCGGTTGGCGCGCGGCTCCGACCGGTCGTCTTCCCAGGCGCGGATGGTCTTGGGCTTCACGCCCAGCCGCCGCGCCAGTTCTTCCACGTCGAGGCCCGCGATTTCGCGCGCGCCGGTCAGGCGGTCGCCGAAAGTCGTGGCGGCGGGGTCGAACCATTCGGTATCGTCGGGCATCGCAGGCGCTCCTTGATTGCGGATGTTTCGCAACCTAGGAAGTCAGCGACCAGAAGCAAACCCGGAGACCGACCCAATGGCGTTCCTGTCCGACACACTCGCCCGCGTGAAACCTTCGCCCACGATCGCCGTGACGAACAAGGCGCGCGAATTGAAGGCCGCCGGGCGCGATGTCATCGGCCTGGGCGCCGGAGAGCCGGACTTCGACACGCCGCAGAATATCAAGGACGCGGGTGCGCGCGCCATCGCCGAGGGGCACACGAAATACACCGCCGTCGACGGCATCCCCGAGCTGAAGGACGCCATCTGCGCCAAATTCAAGCGCGACAATGGACTGGATTACACCCCGTCGCAGGTCACCATTGGGTCGGGCGGCAAGCAGGTGCTCTACAATGCCTTCGTCGCCACGCTGAACGCCGGCGACGAAGTCATCATTCCCGCCCCCTACTGGGTCAGCTATCCGGACATGGTCCTGCTGGCCGGGGGGGAGCCGGTGATCGTCGAAGCCGGGATCGAGACGAATTTCAAGATGACGGCCGAGGCGTTGGAGGCGGCGATCACGCCCAAGACGAAATGGCTGATCTTCAACTCCCCTTCGAACCCGACCGGCGCGGCCTATTCGGCATCGGAGCTCAAGGATTTGACGGATGTGCTGATGCGCCATCCCCACGTCTGGATCCTGACCGATGATATGTACGAACACCTGGTCTTCGACAATTTCGTCTTCGCCACCCCCGCGCAGGTGGAGCCTGGCCTGTACGACCGGACGCTGACGATGAACGGCGTTTCCAAGGCCTATTCCATGACCGGCTGGCGTATCGGCTATGCCGCCGGGCCGGAGCATCTGATCGCAGCCATGCGCAAGGTGCAGTCGCAGTCGACGTCCAACCCCTGCTCCATCTCGCAATACGCGGCCGTCGAGGCGCTGAACGGCACGCAGGCGTTCATCCGGCCCAACCAGAAACTGTTCAAGGGCCGCCGCGATCTGGTCGTAGACGGCCTTAACGCCTGCCCCGGTATCACCTGCCCCAAGCCCGAAGGCGCGTTCTACGTCTATCCGTCGATCGCCGGCTGCATCGGCAAGACGAGCAAGGGCGGGGTCGAGATCACGGACGACGAGACCTTCGCCTCCGCCCTGCTGGAGGAAGAGGGCGTGGCCGTCGTGTTCGGCGCGGCCTTCGGCCTGAGCCCGCATTTCCGGGTTTCCTACGCCACGTCGGACGAGGCGCTGACCGAAGCCTGCGCGCGGATCAAGCGGTTCTGCGAGGGGTTGGTGTGAACGCTGTCTTGACCGCTCTCGTCGTGTCTGTCGGCACCGTAGCGGTGGCGCAGGTCGCGGTACCAGCGGAAGATGCGTTGGTCACCGACAGAATGGCGCGTGTCATCGAGTACTCCCGCGACCTCGACCATATGCAGGCTCGGTTCTTTGATCCATTCCTCCAATTGTCCGCATCATCTGCGGGGATCGAAATCGCATCCATTCCAAAGCTGATCCAAGCTGATCGCGCCAGAAAACTTGCCACCTGGATGACAGGTTACGCTGCACTCGACCTGGATTGGAACGGTAGCCTTACGCGGGAAGAGATCGCCCGCCGGCACAGGTCGGACGATGAAGAAACAGACGCGCAGATGGCGACCCTGGATGATGACGGTGACGGTTCCGTGAGCCTTGACGAATTGCACGACGCAGCCGCCACCGGGGTTATCCTGACCGGCGAAGACCTCATCACCGATCTCGCCCATTGGGATCTTGATGGTAACGGCTTCGTTTCGCGCCCGGAATTTCGTGCGGTCGTCGATGCGGAACTGACAAGACAGAACGAGGCAAGCCGATGAACGGCGGCCTCCCCCCGTACTACTTTCGCGTCAAGGACAACGGCGCGCTGGTGTTTCGGGTGGATTCGGAGAACCGGCAACGGCGGCTGGAACTCGATCAGATCGCGACGATCAACATCAACAACGGACAGGTGAAGCCCCAAGGCGATACCGTTCTGACAGATGAGGATCAGGCCGCGATCGACGCCTGGAAATCCGCGCGCGAAACGGAATTGACCGCCCGCGACATCGACGACATTCGGCGCACCGTCGACCACCTGAACCTGACGGCCCACTGGGTTCAATCGAAGGCTACGGACGCGCAACTGGACGATGTGACCGACCGGCTGTTGCTGGCGATGCACGACCTGCGGACGGTCCTGGTCAAGAAACGGGCCGACAAGCTGCTGGGCTGATTACCGGCCTTCGGACGGCCGCCCCCGTGACACCCCCCTGCGCCTGTCCTACACCCGCCCCAACACCGGAGGCCCGCCCCATGAAAATCGCCACGTTCAACGTCAACGGGATCAAGGCCCGGTACGAAACCGTGTCCGCCTGGCTGCGGGACGACGCACCCGATGTCGCCGTCCTGCAGGAGATCAAGTCGATGGACGAGGCGTTCCCCCGCGAAGTGGCGGAAGATGCGGGGTACGAATTGCACACCCACGGGCAGAAAGGGTTCAACGGCGTCGCCCTTCTGTCGAAGACCCCGCTGGAGGACGTGACCCGCGGCCTGCCCGGAGACGACGAAGACGAACAGGCGCGGTATATCGAAGGTACGGTGATCGGCGAACAGGGCGCGGTCCGAATCTGCGGGCTCTACCTGCCCAACGGCAATCCGGCGCCCGGGCCGAAATACGATTACAAACTGGATTGGATGGCGCGGCTGGAAGCGCGGGCGCGTGTTTTGCTGGCCGAGGAAACGCCGTTCCTGATGACCGGAGATTTCAACGTCATCCCCGACGCGCGCGACGCCGCAAACCCCAAGGTCTGGGAGACGGATGCGCTGGGCCTGCCGCAGACGCGGGCGGCATGGCGACGTCTCCTCAACCTTGGCCTGACCGAGGCCTTCCGCACCCGCACGCAAGGGGCGGGTCATTATTCGTTCTGGGATTATCAGGCCGGTGCCTGGAATCGGAACGACGGCATCCGCATCGACCATTTCCTGCTGTCGCCCGCCGTGGCCGACCGGATGACCGATTGCACCATCCAGTCCGACATGCGCGGGCGCGATAAGCCAAGCGACCACGTGCCCGTCTGGCTCGACCTCGACATCTGACATCATTTCCACGTTCCCAACCGAAAGGACCGCATCCCATGCGCAATGTTCCCCTCGGCCGTCACGACACCATCTCCGAAATCATGCTGGGCACGATGACTTTCGGCACCCAGACCGCCGAAGCGGACGCCCACACCCAGATGGACATGGCCGCAGACGCCGGCGTCACATGGCTGGACACGGCCGAGATGTATCCGGTGAACCCGGTCCGCGCCGAAACGGTCGGCCTGACCGAGGAGATCGTCGGCAACTGGATCGCATCGGGCAATGCAGGTCGGTTGCGCGTGGCTACGAAACATTCGGGTGAAGGATCGCACGCGCGTGGCGGCGACCCGATCACGAGCGAAAGCATCCCCAAGGCCATCGAAGGATCGTTGAAGCGTCTGAAGTCCGAGACGATCGACCTCTATCAATTTCACTGGCCCAACCGTGGCAGCTTCCAGTTTCGCAAGTACTGGCAGTTCAGGCCGCAGGGCACGCGCGACGTCATCCTGCAGGACATGGCCGACTGCATGGGCGCATTGGAGCAGGAGGTGGAGCGGGGCACGATCCGGTCGTTCGGTCTGTCGAACGAAGGCACTTGGGGCATGGACCAATGGCTGATGCTGGCGTCGGACGAAGACGGCGGCGACGGCCCCGCCCGCCCCGTCGCCATCCAGAACGAATATTCCGTGTTGTTCCGGCTGGCCGACACCGACCTGACCGAGATGATGACCTACGAAGACGTCACGATGCTGGCTTTCTCCCCACTCGCCACCGGAATGATCACCGGCAAGTACCAGAACGGCGCGGTGCCCGACGGGTCGCGCAAGTCGATCAACGACGGTCTGGGCGGGCGGTGGTCGCCGCGTGTCGAAACCACGGTCGACGCCTATCTGAAGCTGGCCGCCGAACACGGGATCGACCCGGTGCATATGGCGCTTGCGTGGTTGCAGACCCGGCCCTTCGCCTGTTCCGCCATTCTGGGCGCGACGACGACGGCGCAGTTGGAACACGGGCTCAAGGCGCAGGATATGGTTCTCTCGGACGAATTGGTAAGCGCGATCGACGACCTGAACCGGGCGCATCCCCTGCCGTATTGATCGGGCCGGGTCGCGCGTCGCTCACAGGTCGAGCGCCGCAAGCCAACGCTCGACCCGCGCCTTGTTCACACCAAGGTCCGCTTGGCCATAGCGCGACCGGCTGTAGATCGACAGGCGCGCGCCGCCGTCGTCGGGCACGGCGGACACTGAAATCGCGTCCGGGTACCCCATCAGCCTTGTGCGTTGCACGTAAGTCACCAAACCTTCTGCCGGCGATCCGGCCAGACGGGTCACCCCCGCTTCGGCCATGGCGACCGCGTCGAGGCGATTCAGGACCGCTTCGGGCGTGCCGGGCAAGACGATGGCGGGCCGGTCCCCGCCGTCCGCCACCAGATAATCGTTGGGCTTGCCCGTGCGCGTGGCCGTGGTCGGATCGAGGTGCCACGCCTCCGCTTCCATCGGTGCAAGTCGGATATAGCCCAGACCGGCGACCACGACGCCAGCGGTGACCACGAAGAGTGTCGTTTTAATCATACCGTTTGACATAGCACCGACACCGGCGCTGTCACCTGCTTACCCGACGAACAGGATCTGAAGGTCGGCGACATTCGTGCCAGTCGCCCCCGTCATCAAAAGGTCGCCCGTCGCAGCCAGCACCCGGTAGCTGTCGTTGTCTGCAAGTGCCGCCGCCACATCCATCTCCGCCGCCCCAGCCCGCGTCAGCGTTCCGTCGTCGACCAACGCCCCTGCCGCGTCCGTCGGCCCGTCGCGTCCGTCGGTGCCGCCCGACAGAAACGCCCAGGGCCGATCGAAATCGCGCAGCGCGACGGCGACGCGCAGCGCCAGTTCCTGATTGCGCCCCCCGCGACCCTGCCCCCTTAAAACCACCGTCGTCTCTCCACCCCAGAGCGTCAGGCCCGGTCCTGCTGCCACCCGCGCGGCCACACGGGCCGCTGCCTGCGCCACGTCCCCCTCCAGCGGAATTGGGTCGAGCGTGGCGTCGGGGGCCGCGGTCCGCATGGCTTCGGCCGACAGGCGGTTGGATCCGATCACGCGCGTCGCAACCGCTGGCGTCGGGCTGACGCGGGCCGATGACAGGGCCACGCGACAGCTTTCGGGCAGCCGCCCCCACAGACCCGATTGCCGCAACAGATCGCGCGCGTCCGCCGCCGTGCCGAGCGGCGGCACCGTCGGGCCCGAGGCGATGGCCCCCAGATCGTCACCGACCACATCAGACAGGATCAGCGCCTCCATCGTCGCGGGCGCGCAGGCCCTTGCCAGCCCACCCCCCTTCAACCGGCTGAGATTCTGGCGCACCAGGTTCATCGCCTTGATGTCGAGCCCCGCTGCCAGCAGCAGACGCGAGACTTCGGCCTTATCCTCCAGCGTAACACCATCAACAGGCGCGACGGCCAGGGCAGACCCGCCGCCTGAAATCAGGGCAAGGCAATGCTGCCCCGCGCCCAACGCAGTCACAGCCGCCAGCACCGCCTCGCCCGCCCGCGCGCTGCCCGCGTCGGGCACGGGGTGTCCGCCGATAAGAACGCGCGCACCGGCAATTTCGGTGGCGTTTTCAGGATTCGTGACGATCAGGCAGTCGGTGCCGGGAAACCGGACCAGCGCGGCCCGTGCCATCGCCCCCGCAGCCTTGCCGATCGCCACGATCAGGTCGGGTGTCTGCGCGTCCGTCGTTGCCGCCCGGACGGCCGCCGCCGGGTCGGCCCGCGCCACGCCCGCCCTGAAGATCTCGATCATCTTGTCGCGCATCTTGCCGCCCCCTACCCGACATGGGGCCGGAACCGCGCCAAAGGTCAAGCGACCGGCCCTTCAATAGCCCGGAATGCGCCGTGTACGCGCCTGAAAGAGCGGGAAAGTGGTGCGGGTGAAGGGACTCGAACCCCCACGCCTTGCGGCGCCAGAACCTAAATCTGGTGCGTCTACCAGTTCCGCCACACCCGCACGGGATGCGCTTAACACTCCGCAAATCGACTGGAAAGAGCCTAGAAGAGTCCCGCTTCTTGCCCAGATCGTGCCCCAATTGGAGCGCATGGATGGATTAATAACACCGAAAATCGCCAGACAGGATCACTGCCATGACCGTCCAACTTCGCCAGAATGCCGAAAATCTGACCGCCAGCTCTACCGCGCAGGCCGTCGACGTCAAAAGTGGTATCAAGGGCGGCATCGCACGCGGCACCTTCATCCTGACGGCCAAGGGCGAAGTTGCGGTCGAACACCTGGTCGCGGGCGATCGTATCATCACCCGGGAGCGTGGCATGTCCTCCCTTTCCGCAGTTACCCAAATTGTCGCTCCCGCCTGTTCGGTGCGCACCGACAGCCTTGGTCTCGGTCGGCCCGAGCGTGACACGACCGTCGCTTGCGACCAGCACGTCATCGTGCGCGATTGGCGCGCCGAGGCATTGTTCGACTGCGTCGCCGCCCTCGTCCCCGCCCGTCGCCTGGCCGATGGCAAACAGATCGCCGCCTTTGGCGAGGCCGATTTCTTCCGCCTGGATTTCGGGACCCCTTTGACCGTTTATGCCAACGGGTTGGAAACACCAACGGGCCGCACCGAGTCCGGCGTTGTCGAGATCATCGAAGCCGACTGATCTGGCGCGCGAACAACGCGGCCTAAACCCGACCGCTCAAGACTACGGCCCGGATGCTGACGCGTCCGGGTTTTTTTCGTGTCGCAATTGTGGCCGTTAACGGGATTGCAACACTTTGCTGCAAGCGTTTGGGAAAGGGCGTGGAATTCTGCTGCGCCCCGCATCGGGGGTGCCCTAGGCTGATGGCAGAACAAGCGAACAATCGCGCGAGCAGTCATATGACGGTATTCACTCCTTCCCCGCCGCCCCTGGGCGTGCCGGTTCTGGCCGACCGCACCCTGCGCCACGCCCTGCCCGCCGGCAGCCGCGTTCTGACCGCAAGCGGTGAGATGCAGGTCGAAGCCATTGATCCCGGTACGCGCATCATCACCCGCGATCACGGCATGACCACCGTGCGCGACGTAATCCGTATGAATGTGGCCCCCGGCACCCCGATGATCCGCATCCCGGCGAATGCTATGGGCCGGGGCAAACCGGAACGCGACGTGACCCTGCCCTGCGATCAGCCGGTGGTGCTGCGCGACTGGCGGGCGAAGACGATCTTCAGGGCCCGCGAGGCGCGCGTCGCGGCGCAGCGCCTGATCGACGGGTCGGTCATTCGCAGCGTCACGTCCAACGGCGGGTCCGTCTGGTGCATCGTCCTCGATCGACCTTCCGCTCTCTATGTCGATGGGCTGGAGTTGGTGTCGGGCGCGCTGAGCGCAGTGCGGACCTAGCGCTCCAGCGCGGCCAAAACCTGCGGTAGCATCTCGGGCAGGTCCTCCGCGATCAGGCCCGGTCCGAAGGCGCGCGCCGCCTCGACATGCAGCCAGGCCGCGGAGGATGCGGCGTCGAGCGGGGACAGACCCCGCGCCAGCAATCCGGCGATGATCCCGGCCAGCACGTCCCCCGCCCCCGCCGTCGCAAGCCAAGGGGCCGCGCGGTCATAGACGGCGGCGTTGATCCGGGCGTTGCCCTTTTCATCGGCGATGACGGTGTCCATTCCCTTGAAGAGCACCGTGCAGCCCGCGCGGTCGGCGGCGTCGCGGGTGGCATCGACCTTGGAATAAGCCGGGCCTTCCATGGCGGGCACGTTCAGCCGTTCCGCGATGTCGGGAAACAGGCTCGCGAATTCTCCGCCGTGCGGGGTCAGAACGCAGTCGTGATGAAGCATGGCGAAGGGGTCGTCCCGTTCGGCAAGGATCGTCAGGGCATCGGCATCGAGGGCAATGTGCCTCCGCGCGGAGAGCGCCGCATCGATCAAATCCCCCGCTCGGTCCGACAGCCCCATTCCCGGCCCGAGACAGAGGGCATTGATGCGATCGTCTTCCAGCAAATCCGCCAGCGCCGCCGCATCGTCGCACCGCCGCAGCATGACCGCCGTCAACTGCACCGCACATTCCATCATTGCGGGTCCGGGGGCCACGCAGGTCACCAGGCCCGCACCGATCCGCAGCGCCCCGCGCGCGGCCAGACGCGCGGCCCCGGTCAGCCCCATGCCGCCGGTCAGGACAATCGCGTGGCCGTGGTCGTACTTGTGGCCGGACGCCTTGGCGACGCCTTCGAAGGGACCGCAAACGAGACGTGCCGTCTCCACGTCGGTCGCGCCGCCGTTTAAACCGATATCGACGACGCGCAGCCTTCCGCAGTCGGCCGGAGCGTCGCCGAGATAGTGACCGATCTTCGGCGCGTGAAAGGCAAGTGTCAGGTCAATCGCAAGCGCGGCCGCGGGCGACACGGTCGGAAAGGCAAGCCGGTCCTCGGGCGGGTCGGCGCATGGAATACGTCGGCCGGACTCGGCTGACAAACCGGATGGAATGTCCAAGGCGACGACTCTCGTTCCTTGCGTGAAGGTCCACGCGTATTGTTTCACCGCATCGCACAACTCCCAGGAGAGCGTTCGGGAAAGACCGGTCCCGAAGATGGCGTCGATGGTAAGGTCAGGAACATACCCTCGCCCGTCCATATCTCTGCCGGTCAGCGTCTGCACCTCCCCCACCTCCCGCCACCGCTCGTAATTCACCCGCGCGTCCGGCGGCAGCTTTTCCGCGTCGCCGTACAGGAACACCTCCACATCCCAACCCCTGCCCACCAGCACCCGCGCCACGACGAATCCATCACCGCCGTTGTTGCCCGGCCCGCACAGCACCACCGCCCGGCCGGGCGCGGCGGCAAGATCTGGCCATTCGTCCAGGATCGCGTCCACTGCGCCCGTGCCAGCACGTTCCATCAACTCCAGCCCCGTGACGACCCCGCTGTCGATAGCGGCCTGTTCCAGGGCGCGCATCTGGGCGGCGGTCAGCAGCAGATTATCCATGATTTCCGTTTCGCCTAATTATTGATCTCTGCGCCCGAAATTCAGGCTACTCGCCGCGATTCAAGTGGCGGGATCTGGTTGAAGACAGCCTATGCAATTGTCCGTCCCCGTCCAGACTGCGAAGCCGACCTCAATGCCGCCGGGGAGGACGTCCATGAAGAAAATCGAGGCCATCATCAAGCCGTTCAAGCTGGACGAGGTGAAGGAAGCGCTGCAGGACATCGGGATTCAGGGCCTGTCGGTGACCGAGGTCAAGGGCTTCGGACGCCAGAAGGGCCATACCGAACTGTACCGCGGTGCCGAATACGTGGTCGATTTCCTGCCCAAGGTGAAGATCGAGGTCGTTCTTGCCGACGATCAGGTCGACGACGCGGTCGAAGCGATCATCGCGGCCGCGCGCACCGACAAGATCGGCGACGGAAAGATCTTCGTGTCCCCGATCGAACAGGCCATTCGCATCCGCACCGGCGAATCCGGCGAAGACGCGATCTGAACCACAAGTTTTACAAGATACCACCAAGGGAAAGGGATCATCATGGCAAACAGCCTGATCAAGCTCATCAAGGACGAGGAAGTCGAATACGTCGACGTCCGCTTCACCGACCCGCGCGGCAAGCTGCAGCACGTCACGGTCGTCGCCGATCTGGTCGACGAGGATTTCATCGAGGAAGGCTTCATGTTCGACGGCTCCTCGATCGCAGGCTGGAAGTCGATCGAAGCCTCCGACATGAAGTTGATGCTGGACGTCGACAGCGCGTACATCGACCCTTTCTATGCGGAAAAGACGGTCTGCGTGCATTGCTCGGTCGTGGAGCCGGACACCGGCGAAGCCTATGACCGCGACCCGCGCGGCACCGCCGAGAAGGCCGAAGCCTATCTCGTGTCTTCGGGTATCGGCGATGCGTTCTATTGCGGCCCCGAAGCCGAGTTCTTTCTGTTCGACGACGTCAAGTATTCGAACACCATGAACAAGGTCAGCTTCGAGGTCGATGCGGCCGACGCGTCCTGGAACACCGATGCCGACTACGAAATGGGCAACATGGGTCACCGTCCGGGCATCAAGGGTGGGTATTTTCCAGTCAACCCGACCGACTCCGCGCAGGATCTGCGCTCCGAGATGCTGTCCACCATGAAGCGCATGGGCATGAAGGTCGACAAGCACCACCACGAAGTCGCGTCCTGCCAGCACGAGCTGGGCCTGATCTTCGGCACGCTGACCAAGCAGGCCGACGAGATCCAGAAGTACAAGTACGTCATCCACAACGTCGCCCACGCCTACGGCAAATCGGCGACATTCATGCCCAAGCCCATCGCGGGCGACAACGGCACCGGCATGCACGTCAATATGTCGATCTGGAAGGATGGCAAGCCGCTCTTCGCGGGCGACCAATATGCCGACCTGTCGAACGAGGCGTTGTATTTCATCGGCGGTATCCTGAAGCACGCCAAGGCGCTCAACGCGTTCACCAACCCGGCGACCAACAGCTACAAGCGTCTTATCCCCGGGTTCGAGGCCCCCGTTCTGCGCGCCTATTCGGCCCGCAACCGTTCGGGCTGCGTGCGGATCCCGTGGACCGAGAGCCCCAAGGCCAAGCGCGTCGAGGCCCGCTTCCCCGATCCGGCCGCCAACCCCTATCTGTGCTTCGCGGCGCTGTTGATGGCCGGTCTGGACGGGATCAAGAACAAGACCCACCCGGGCGAGCCGTCGGACAAGGACCTTTACGATCTGCCCGCCGAAGAACTGGCCGCCATCCCGACCGTCTGCGGCAGCCTGCGCGAAGCCCTGGACGAGCTGGAGAAGGATCACAACTTCCTGCTGGCCGGCGATGTTTTCACCCGCGATCAGATCGAAGGCTATATGGCGCTCAAGTGGGACGAGGTTTATGCCTATGAGCACACACCCCACCCGGTCGAGTATCAGATGTACTACTCCTGCTGAGCCGTAGGGGTCCGACGCCGGACCCTTCGTCGACGCGGCGAAAGGGGGCACCTGACAGGTGCCCCCTTTTTCATGGCGTCTCGGTCCGTCTTGCGTAAGACGCGCCGCCGCGCCATCGTGCCGCCATGACCGATGATCGCAAAATTCGCGGGGAGGCGCGCCGCAGACAGGTGCTGGGCGATGCCCATGTGGACCGGTCGCAGGCCGACCCAGCGGCGCTGGACGCGAAGTTCGTGGACCTGACGACGGTCGCCGCCTGGGGCACGGTTTGGGCGTCCGACGCGCTCACCTTGCGGGAACGGTCGATGCTGACCCTTGCCATCCTGGCCGCCACTGGCAATTGGGGCGAGTTCGAATTGCACCTTCGCGCCACCGCAAACACCGGGGCGACCGCCGAAGACGTGGCGGAACTGATCCAACACGTCGGCATCTATGCCGGCATCCCGCGCGCGAACCATGCGATCACCCTTGCCAAGCGGGTCCTTGCGGATCGCGAGGGATGACGGATGTCTTCACCGGTCGTCTGACGCCGCGCGCGGACGGGCTGCACCCGCCCCCGCTCGCCCCCGCCTATCGCAGCACGGCCCTGCGCAGCCCACGCCATGCGCCGATCCGGATGCCGTCGACCACGACCGAGGAGACGGGGCCGGTCTTCGGCCACGACATGATCGCCCCCCTGGACCACGATCTGACGGCAAACTTCGGATCCGGCGGGGCCATCGGGGAACAGGTCTTTGTCATGGGGCATCTGCGCGACGAAGGCGGCCGTCCGATCGCGGGCGCCTTGATCGAGGTGTGGCAGGCCAATGCAGGTGGCCGTTACCGCCACGCGCGCGACGGCTACCTTGCCCCGCTCGATCCCGGGTTCGGCGGTTGCGGCCGGTGCCTGACCGATGACGCCGGGGCCTATTCATTCCGCACAATACGCCCCGGTGCGTACCCTTGGCCCAATGGCGGAAACGACTGGCGGCCTGCGCATATCCATTTTTCCGTCTTCGGCCACGCCTTCGGTCAACGCCTTGTGACGCAGATGTATTTCGAGGGCGATCCGCATATCGCGCTTTGCCCGATCGTCCAATCCATCCCCGATCCGGCGGCAATCGACCGGTTGATCGCGCGCCTCGACATGGGCGCGACCGTGCCCTTCGACGCCCGCGCCTATCGTTTCGACATCACGCTGCGCGGCCTGTCCGCGACCCCGTTCGGGGCCGGTGCATGACCCGCGAAACCGCCAGCCAGACTGCCGGCCCCTATCTGCACATCGGGCTTCTGCCGGCTGCGGCGGGCCTGACAGCGGCTGGCGATGAAATCGTGGCGGCCCCTGTGGGCACCGTCGCCGTCGGTCAGCCGATCGCATTCCGTGCCGCAATCGTCGATGGCATGGGCGCGCCTGTGACCGACGCCCTGGTGGAACTGTGGCAGATCGATGGGGCGGGCCATGGTCTGTGGCGGCGGTCGGCGTGCGACGGCGATGGGCATGTCCGTTTTGAAACTGTGCGACCCGCGGCCCTTCCGGGCCAAGCCCCACACCTTACCCTATGGATCGTGGCGCGCGGCATCGGCCTGCCGCTTCAGACGCGCGCCTATTTCGACGATGCGTCCGAAAACAATGACGATCCCGTCCTGGCCCGCGTTCCAGCGGCCCGCCGCAAAACACTGATGGCCCATCGAAACGATGACGCGTGGACCATGAACATCGCCCTGCAAGGCGCTGATGAAACTGTATTCTTCAACATCTGACCACGGCGGAGGCCCATATGCCCATCTATCTGAAAAAGGCCGAACGGACGGCCGAAACGGGTCACGATGACGTCAGCCGCACCGTGCGCGACATGCTTACCGAGATCGAAGCCGGGGGCGACGATGCCGCCCTTGCCTATGCAGCGAAGCTGGACAACGCCCCCGGCCATCCGGTTCTGACCCAAGCCGATATCGACGCCGCGACCGCCGCATTGTCCGATGAGACCAAGGCAGACATCGCGTTTTCCCACGACAATGTCCGCCGTTTCGCGGAAGCGCAGAAGGCCACCCTGACCGAGACGGAGGTAGAGCTGCACCCCGGTCTGTGGGCCGGACAGAAGGTTATTCCAGTATCGGCGGCGGGGGCCTATGTTCCGGGCGGGCGCTATGCCCACGTGGCCAGCGCGATCATGACCGTGACGACCGCCAAGGTGGCTGGGGTGGAGCATGTGACCGTCTGCTCCCCGCCCCGCCGGGGTGGCGGGATGGACCCGGCCATCGCCTATGCCGCGCATCTGTGCGGGGCCGACAAGATCCTTGCCATGGGGGGCGTGCAGGGCATCGCCGCGCTGACTTTCGGGTTGTTCGACACGCCACCCGCGTCGATCCTAGTCGGACCCGGCAATCAATATGTGGCCGAGGCGAAGCGCCTCTTGTTCGGGCGTGTGGGCATCGACATGGTGGCCGGCCCGACCGACAGCCTCATCTTGGCGGACGGGACGGCAGACGCCGAAATCGTGGCCGTCGACCTGGTATCGCAGGCGGAACACGGATGGAATTCGCCCGTCTGGCTGGTCACTGACGACCGGGCCCTGGCCGACGCGGTCATGGCGCGGATGAACGCGCTGATCGCCGATCTGCCCAGCCCAAACCGCGAAAGCGCGGAGGCCGCATGGCGCGATTTCGGCGAGGTGATCCTGTGTTCCGATCGCGAGGAAATGGCCGGTGTGTCCGATGACTACGCCCCCGAACACCTGAGCGTTCAGGCCGCCGATCCCGATTGGTGGCTGGACCGTCTGACCTGCTATGGCTCGCTTTTCCTGGGCGAAGAGGTGACGGTGACCTACGGCGACAAGGCGTCGGGCACCAATCACGTCCTGCCGACCAGCGGGGCCGCGCGTTACACCGGCGGGCTTTCAGTGCACAAGTTCGTGAAGATCGTGACGTGGCAGCGTGCCACCCGCGACGGCGCGAAGGGCGTCGCCGAAACCTCCGCCCGGATCAGCCGGATCGAGGGGATGGAGGGCCACGCCCGCGCCGCCGACGTCCGGCTTAAGAAATATGGACAGATTTAGGGGGAACGCAGCGGGGCCCGGATCACATCCGAAGCCGTTCGCCCTTGGGGTCGTACATCGGTCGGAACGACGCCTCCGCCGCGATCCGCCGCCCGGCCACCTCGATCTCGTAGCGCGCGGACAGGCTGTCCTCCACGCTTTGCCCCGCGCAGGGCACGTATCCCAGGCCCATTGCACCGCCCAGCGTGTGGCCATAGGCCCCCGACGCGATGTGGCCGACGATCTTGCCATCGCGAACGATCGGTTCGTTGTGGTATAGCATCGCGTCGGGATCGGTCAGGCGGAATTGCAGCATCCGCCGGCTCAGCCCGGTTTCGCGCTTGTGAAGAACGGCCTGTTTCCCGATGAAATCAAACGGTTTTCCGGTCTTGACCGCAAAGCCCAATCCCGCCTCGACAACATGATCGGCAGGGGTGATATCGTGACCCATATGCCGGAAGGCACGCTCGATCCGACAATTGTCCATTGTATGCAGACCGACCGGACGCGCGCCGGTTTCCGCGTCGATCAGCGTTTCCAACACATGGGCGGCCATGTCGGACGGGATGTAGATCTCCCACCCTAATTCTCCCACATAGGAGACGCGGTGCGCCCGCGCGATGCCAAGGCCGATGTCGATCTCTCGCGCGGTGCCGAACGGGAATGCGGCGTTCGAGAAATCCGCCGGGCTGATGGCCTGCAACACCTTGCGCGACTCCGGCCCCATGACGGCCAGCACCGCCTCTGCGGCAGTCATGTCGGTGATGAAAACGGCGTCCGACGGGTCCTCGTGGCGGCGCAGCCAGGCCATGTCCCGCACCAGCGTCGCCGCCGGCGTCACCATCAGATAACTGAACTCAGACAGGCGCGTCACGGTCACGTCCGCCTCCACGCCGCCGCGCGAATTGAGCATCTGCGTATAGACGATCCGGCCCACGTCCACCGACATGTCCCCGCCGCAGACGCGGTTCAGGAAGGTTTCGGCGTGCAGCCCGTCGATCTTAATCTTGCCGAAGGACGACATGTCGTAGAAGCCGCATTTTTCACGGATCAGGGCGTGTTCATGGGCGGCGTTCGCGAACCAGTTCTGCGGCCCCCAGCTGTAGTCATAGCCCCGCGGCTCGCCGGGAAAGGCGAACCAGTTCGCCCGTTCCCACCCCGCGAATTCACCGAACACCGCCCCAAGGTCAGCCAGTTGCGCGTGGAACGGCGACCGCCGCACGCCGCGCGCCGTCTCCTTCTGGCGAAACGGCCAGTGGTCGGCATAGAGCAGGCCCAGGCTTTCGGTCGCGCGTTCCTTCAGATATCGCCGATTGCGCTGGAAGGTCTGGTTGCGCGCGATGTCGACGTCGACCAGATCGAACGGCATCTCTCCGTCGTCCATCCACCGGGCCAACGCCATGCCGGCCCCCCCGGCGGACTGGATTCCGATGGAATTGAACCCCGCTGCGACCCAAAGGTTCGGCACTTCGGGCGACGGTCCCAGATGATATGAATCGTCGGGGGTGAAGCTTTCGGGTCCGTTGAAGAACGTATGGATTCCCGCCTGCGCCAACATTGGCACGCGGTCTATGGCCTGCGCCAGGATCGGTTCGAAATGGTCGAAGTCTTCGGGCAATTGATCGAACTCGAACGTGTCGGGAATGCCATCCATGCCCCAGGGTTTCGCCCGCGGCTCGAACGCGCCCAGCAGGATCTTGCCTGCGTCTTCCTTGTAATAAGCGCATTCGTCCGGCACCCGCAGAACCGGCAAGCGCGCCAGGTCCGGAATGCTTTCGGTCACGATGTAGAAGTGTTCGCAGGCGTGCAGCGGCACGTTCACGCCCGCCATTTGCCCCACCTCGTGCGCCCACATGCCACCGCAGTTGACGACGTGGTCGCAGGTGATCGACCCGGTCTGGTCCCCCGCCGCCCATTCGACGGATCGCACGGTGCGGTGGTCGGACGTCATGCCGGTGACGCGCACGCCTTCGACGATCTTTGCCCCCTTCAGCCGCGCACCCTTGGCCAACGCCAACGCGATGTTCGCAGGGTCGCCCTGTCCGTCGCCCGGCAGCCAGACACCACCCTGCACATTGTCGAGATTGATGTGAGGATATTTTTCCAGAACACCGTCGGGCGACAGCTCCTCCACTTCGATGCCGAAGGCGCGCGCCATCGAAGCGGTGCGCAACAATTCTTCCTGACGGGCCGCCGTCAGCGCCACGGAAACCGAGCCGTTGTGCCGCAATCCGGTCGCGACGCCCGTTTCCGCTTCAAGTTCGACGTACAAGTCATTGGAATACTTGGACAGTCGAGTCGCCGCCTGCGACGATCGCAGCTGCGCGATCAGGCCAGCGGCATGCCACGTGGTCCCGGAGGTGAGCTTCTTGCGTTCCAACAGGACGATGTCCGTCCAGCCCTGTTTGGCAAGATGATAGGCGACGGAACACCCGATGATACCGCCGCCGACAATGACGACACGCGCTTTTTCAAGGAGTTGCGATGCGACGTTCATGCGCGCACCCTTTCGTTGTCGGCGTCCCACAGGGCACCGTCGCCGTGTACTTTGGCGTTAACGATCCGGCCGAAAACCTCGACCTCGACAGTGCTTCCGCCCGGGGCGTCCGCTTTGGCCAGCATGGCAAGTGCGATCGGTTTGCCCACGCGGTGACCATAGGCGGCGGAGGTGATCTCCCCCACGATCTGACCGTTCCGACGCACGGGCGACATGGGCAGCGGGTCATACCCGATATCGTCGAGTGTCAGGACATGCAGTGCGCGGGGCGGGTCGTCGCCACGCTCCGCCTTGCGGATGAAACGGTCCGCCCCGATCTCTCGCAGGGTATAGCCGGGCGACAGGTCCGACCCCCAAGCGCGGTACGCCTTTTCGATCCGCAGGGAATCGAGTGCGAACATGCCGAAGGGCCGCGCGCCCGCATCCGTCAGCGCGGCATAGATCTCCGGCATCGCGTCGAACGGACCGTGGATTTCCCAGCCCAACTCCCCCGCGAAACTGACCCGTTGAAGCCGCACGGGCCTGCCGCAGACCGTCGCCTGCTGCACCGACAGCCAAGGCAGCGACAGGTCGCCGTCGGTCAGCGGGGCCAGAGTGGCGCGCGATGTCGGCCCGGTGACCAACAGGCAGGAGATGTCGTCACTGCGATCCGTCAAGGTCAGGGCGGCGGGCATCGCATGGGTCAGCAGGTCACGGTCATGGTCGCGCGCGGCGGCGGCGGTGATGAGGGTGAAGGCATCCTCGTCCCACCGGCTGACCGACATTTCGGTGGCGAACCGGCCCGTGGGACCGGTGAAGTAGCACAGGGTCATGCGCCCGACCTTGGGCAGATGCCCCGCGATCATCCCCGACAGCCAGTCCGCGGCCCCGTCGCCCGACAGCTCGAACCGGGAAAATCCCGACAGGTCCAGAACGCCGGTCCCGTCGCGCACAGCGGCGATCTCCTTGGCCACGCGCGTGTGCCATGGGCCGTCGCGCCGCCAGGTCTGCGTCGTGTTCCACGATGTATCGTCATCCGGTTGCGCGAACCACGTCGCCCGCTCCCACCCGCCGTAGGGGGCGAATTGCGCGCCCTGCGCGGCGAGCGTGTCGTGGTTCGGCGAGGTGCGCATGTTCGGCGCGGCAGGCCAGCGCATGTGGGGAAAGTGCATTCCGTATTCGTGGCCGTAGACTTCCTCGGCCTTGGCTTTGCAATAGGCGGGGTCGGACGCCCACGCGGCGAAGCGACGGGGATCGACTGCAAAGCAATCCCAGTCGGGCGCGCCCTTGGTGATCCAATCTGCCAGCACCTTGCCCGCACCGCCGGCCTGCGCGATGCCGAAGGTGAAGGTATTCGCGTCATAGGCGTTCTTTACCCCAGGCATCGGCCCGATCAGGGGCAGGCCATCGGGGGTGTAAGGGATGGGGCCGTTGATGACGCTGCTCACACCGGCGGAGGCGAGGGCCGGCACCCGCTCCATCGCGTCGGCGATGTAATCCTCGATCCGGTCCAGATCTTCCTGCCACAGCTGGAAGGAAAAATCCTCGGGCATGTCGCCGCCGTTTTCGGGGCCAGTCCAGACCGCCCTGCAGTCCCGTTCATAGGGGCCGAGGTTCAGGCCGGTCTTTTCCTGGCGCAGGTAATACGACACGTCCGGGTCCCGCACCATCGGCAGCTTGCGCCCGTGTTCCTTGCTCCAGGCCTCGATCTCGGCGATCGGCTCCGTCAGCAGGTATTGATGGGACATGACGACCATCGGCAGCGGCGGGCGTCCGTGGGGCGCGAACCATTCCGCGACGCGCGCGGCATAGTACCCGGCGGCGTTCACCACCACATCGCAGGCAACATCGCCCAGATCGGTCTGCACGATCCAGCCGTCGCCATCGCGGGTCACGCCGGTCACCGGGCAGTGCCGCACGATTTTGGCCCCCAGATCGCGCGCGCCCTTGGCCAAGGCCTGCGTCAGCTGCGCGGGGTCGATGTCGCCATCCTCGGGGTCCCACAATCCGCCGACCAGGTCGTGCGTCTGTCCGATGGGATATTTCGCCTCTATCTCCTCGCAGGTCATCCGCTCCATCTTCAGGCCCTGAAGGTCGCCCATGGCGCGCACATGCTCGAATTCCTCCATCCGCTCGGGGGTGTGCGCGTAGCGGATCGTGCCGGACACGTGGTAATTCATCGGATAATCGACCGCGTCGGCCAGACCGCGATACAGGGCCATCGAATAGCGCTGAATATTCATGATCGCCCAGGATCCGGCGAAGTTCGGACAATTCCCGGCGGCATGCCACGTCGATCCGGCCGTCAGCTCGTTCCGCTCCAGCAACAGGCAATCGGTCCATCCCGCCAGCGCTAGATGATAGAGAGACGACACGCCGACCGCCCCGCCCCCGATTATGACGACTTTGGCCTTTGCGGGCAGGCGGCCCGTTTCACTGGTGTTCATGCGGTATGCTCACGGCAGGGGCGCGCGGCCCGGTGCGGGTGGGGGACGTGGCCCCCGGCGGACGTCACACGGCGAGGTGGTCCGGCGGCGCGTCCATCACGTCCATCATCGAAACCGCGACCGGCGTGCCGCGCAGGGCAAGCGTCGGGAAAATACGATGTGGCGTGAGTCGCAGCGGAAACATGGAATATACCGTCGGCCCCGCGCGCCGTTGCGTCAAGTCCTGCGACATTCCCGCCATAGCGCGCGGGGCGGCGCATCGCTCCGCGTTGGAACGCGGCCCCGCGTGGGGTAGAACCCGGCAAACGCACGAGGACGCGATGACCAAGACACTGATCCTGAACGGCCCGAACCTGAACCTGCTGGGCCAGCGGCAGCCCGAAATCTATGGCGCGCAGACGTTGGCGGATGTGGAGGAGGCCTGCACCGCGCTGGCCGCCGACCTGGACCTGGGCGATGTGACCTGCAAGCAGTCCAACCACGAAGGCGCGCTGGTCGATGCGATCCAGGATGCGCGCGGCCGTCAGGATGCCATCGTCATCAACCCCGGTGCCTATTCCCACACCTCCATCGCGATCCTCGACGCGCTCAACGCCTTCGACGGCAAGGTGGTGGAGGTGCATATTTCCAACATCCACCAGCGGGAGGCGTTTCGCCACCATTCCCATGTCTCGGCCCGTGCGGATGCGGTGATTGCCGGGCTGGGCACCGAAGGCTACCTCGCGGCGCTGCGCTGGCTGGCCCGACGTGGCTGAGGCGATCGATATCACGGCTTTGGCGGCGCATCTGTCCGCCCTGCCCCCCGGTCGTCGTTTGGTCGCGGTGGCCGGACCGCCCGCTGCCGGCAAATCGACCGTCACCGAAAATCTGGCCGCGCGGATCACCACGCGGGGACGGCGTGCACAGGTCGTGCCGATGGATGGTTTCCACCTGTCCAATTCGGATTTGGACGATCTTGGCCTGCGGACACGCAAGGGTGCGCCTGAGACTTTTGACGTGCCCGGACTGCTGGCGTTGATGACGGCGCTTCGCAGCGGGAGCCCCGTAGCCTTCCCGACGTTCGACCGCGCCGTCGACGCCACGGTTCCGGACGGGGGCATCTTCGACGCGGATATTGCGATCGTCGAAGGCAATTACCTGCTTTTGGACGAAGACCCCTGGCGGGGGCTGCTCCCCCTTTGGGATACGACCGTCATGTTGGATGTGCCCGAGGACGTGCTGCGCGACCGCCTTGTTGCACGCTGGGTGGCCCACGGAATGACGACGCAGGCGGGCCTGGCGCGCGCCGAGGCGAACGACCTGCCCAATGCGCGACGCGTGCAGACGGGATCGGTCGCCGCGGACCACGTGCTTCGGACGGCTTGACGCCACGCGTGCCGCGCCGCACCTGTCGCCCATGGATTTCACCCTTCCCGACCTGCGCCTGACCGACCTGCCGTTCGACGATATCGTCGACGTCCGCTCTCCTTCCGAATTCGCCGAAGACCATGTTCCGGGGGCCATCAACCTGCCGGCCATGTCTGACGCGGAGCGCGCGCAGGTCGGAACGATCTATGTGCGCGAGGACCGGTTCAAGGCGCGCCGCATCGGTGCGGCGCTGGTGTCGCGCAACGTCGCCGCCCATCTGGAAGGGCCGCTGGCCGACCGCGACGGGTCCTGGCGCCCCCTGGTCTATTGCTGGCGCGGGGGTCAGCGATCGGGGTCGGTCGCGACGATCTTCGATCAGATCGGGTGGCGCGTCGGACGGCTGACGGGCGGCTACAAGGCCTATCGCAAGATGGTGTCGGACCGCCTGTACCAGGATGCGCTGGGCCTGCGGATCGTCCTGATCGACGGCGGCACGGGGCACGGCAAGACGCAATTGTTGGACCATCTGGCGGCGGCGGGCGCGCAGATCGTGAATCTGGAAGGGCTGGCAAACCATCGCGGGTCGAACTTCGGCGGCTGGGCCAACGGACAGCCCAGCCAGAAGATGTTCGAGAGTCGCTTGGCCCAGGCGTTCGGTGCGCAGGACCCGGCCCGCCCCGTCTTCGTGGAAAGCGAGAGCAATGCCATCGGGCGCGTCCTGCTGCCGCCCGCGCTTTGGTCGGTAATGGGCACGGCCGAGGTCATCGGCCTGCGCGCACCCCTGACCGCCCGCGCGCAGTTCCTGATGACGACCTATCCCGACCTGACGGCGGATGCGGACCTGCTGCGGCAGCGGATCGAAACCTTGCGCAACTACCAGCCCGGCCAGCGGATCGCCGATTGGCACGGGCTGGCCGAAGCCGGAGAGTACGTAGCACTGGCCGGGGAATTGATCGAACATCACTACGACCCCCGCTATCGCCGCCCCGAAGGATCGATGCGGCGCGATATCGGTGTCGTGGAAATGACGTCGGTGGATGACGCCGCTCTGGCCCAGGCCGCGGATCGGGTCATCGCGCTGGCGGGCTAGACGCAGGTGATCGCGGGCATCCCGTCTGCGAACGTCCCGATCCGCGCCGCGTCATGGCCCGCCGCCCGAAGCTGCCCGACCACTTCGTCGGCCCGTTCGTTCGGCACGGCGGCCAGCAATCCGCCGGCCGTCTGCGGATCGTGCAGCAGGGCCAGCCGCGCGCCCTGCCCGCCCGTCACCGGCGCACCACGCAGGTTCGCCGCGTGGAGGGACGAAATATGGCCCGCCTCCGACAGCTCAATCGCGCCGGCATAGGTCGGAACCGCATCGAGCGCGATTTCGGCAACCAGACCGCTGGCCCGGCAAACAGCCATCAGATGCCCGGCCAGGCCGAAACCCGTCACATCCGTCATCGCCCCGGCCCCCGACAGGATCGCCGCCGCATCGCCCTGCGGCGTGGCCATCCTGGTCAGCATGTCCACTACGTCGCGCCCCCGCGCGGCCCCCGCCATTTCGGCAGCAAGGATCACGCCCGTGCCGATGGGTCGGGTCAGGATGATGGCGTCGCCGGGCCGCGCGCCGTCGTGGCCGATGGGCGCATCGGTCAGCCCCGTCACCGTGAAGCCGATCACCGTTTCCGCCCCCATCGTCGAATGCCCCCCCACGAGGTCGGCCCCCGCCGCCCCGAAAACTTCTGCCGCCGCCGCCAGCACTTCGGTCAGGGTGCGCGTCTGGAGCGTTTCGGACATGCGCGGCAAGGTGATCTGCGCCAACGCCGCCTGCGGCTGCGCCCCCATCGACCACACATCGCCCAGCGCGTGGACCGCGGCGATCCGCGTCATCAGCGCGGGATCGTGGGTAAAGGCGCGCAGATGGTCGGTGGTGATGACCTGCCGCGTGTCGCCATGGTCCAGCACGGCGGCGTCGTCGCCGGGCCGCGACAGCACGTCGTCGCGCGACGGTTCTGGCAGGACACGCAGCGCGGCGGCCAATGCGTCGCCCGCGATCTTGGACCCGCATCCGGCGCACAGCGGCTTGGCGGCATCCCCGCCCTGCGCGATCTGCTTCGGTGGGGGTGCCACAGCCATCGCGGGAAGATCCGTCAGCCGGTCCATGAAACTGCGATCGATGTGGTCTTTCCACCGCCAAAGCCATGGCCCCGACACCGCCACACCGCCCCGTTCCGCCAACGCCGATTCTCCGCCCAGCGAGATCAGCTTGAGATAGCGCGCCTGCGGCTGATAGATGCGGCCCCGCCCGCCGCTGAGCGCCGCCCGCAGGTTGGCGTGCAAAATCGGGGCTTGCCGGACGGCGAAAACCCCCGCTTTGGGGCGCGGGGCGTGGGTCATGTGGGCGCAGTCGCCCGCCGCGAAAAGATCATCGCGCCCTTCGACGGCCAGCGTTCGCCCGACGCGAATGAACCCCCGTTCCAGCGGCAGGCCGGTGTCGGCGATCCAGCCATGCGGCCGCGCCCCGGCGGCCCCCGTGACGAAGGCCGCGTCGATCGTATCGCCGTCGGCAAGGACCACGTGGTCCTTTGCGATCTGTGCCACGCCGGCACCAGTCCGCAGCGTCACGCCCAGATCGGTCATCGCGGCGCGCAGGATTTTACGCGCCCGGTCCCCCATGCCCGTCATCTGATCGGCCGTCTCGATCACCACGACGGCAGGCATCACGACGGCGGGGGCCCGGCCGGGCGCACGCAGGGCATGTGCCATCGCCAGCGACAGCTCCACCCCCGCGACGCCGCCGCCGATCACCGCGACGTTCGGCGGCTTGGTCCCCTCCTCGACCTCGGCCAGGAACCTGCGCCAGCGGTGGGCGAACGCGCCCAGTGGCTTGGCCCCCGTCCCATGTTCCGCAAACCCAGGAATCTCTGGCATTTCAGCGGTGATGCCGACGTCGATGGAGGCGACGTCGTAATCCAAATCGCCCCAGCCCGCGATGTGCAAACGGCGCGCGTCGGCATCGATCGCGTCCACCGCGCCGTCGATCAGCCGCGCCCCCGCGAACCGCGCCAGCCGGGCCAGGTCGATATCCAGCTCCGCGCGGGTGTAATGCCCCGCGACATGCCCCGGCAGCATCCCGGTATAGGGCGCCGTCGGCCCCGGATTGATCACCGTCAGCCGTGCGCCCGGCAACGGATCCATCCCCCAGGCCCGCATGACCAGCGCGTGGGCATGGCCCCCGCCGATCAGGACGAGGTCGCGGGTCAGGGGCGTGTCGGGCTGCATGGCGATGTCCTTGTGGTGCGTGCAGGGCATGCCCGGATTCGCGCCGCCGCGTCAAATGGCGCGGCGTCGCAATCGCTTGTGCACCGGTCGAGTGGATCGATATGAATACGTATGCAGGTTTCGATTGAACGTGCGGCGCAGCAGCCTATCCTGCGTCCGAGCTTGAAACCGGAGGCGGCGATGACACCCGAAGACCTGAAGGCCGTGCTGGCCGGTTACCGCCACGCGGCGGCGACCTACGACAGCGACGCCGTAACCGCCGCGATGGACGCGGTCTTCGCCCCCGATGCGACGATCAGGATGTGTCATCCGTTCGGCACGCTGAACGGCGCGCAGGCGTTCCGCAACGCCTGTCTGACGCCGCTGCAGGCCGCCCTGCCGGATCTGGAGCGGCGCGACATGATCGTCATGGCCGGCACCACGCCGGAAGGACAGGATTGGATCGGCTGCATGGGCAGCTACATGGGCACATTCCTTAACCCCTTTCTGGACATTCCGCCCACCGGGCACCTGGCGCACATGCGCTACCACGAATTCTTCCGTATCGAGGCGGGGCGTGTCACCGAAATGCAGGCCATCTGGGACATCCCAGAGCTGATGATGCTGGCCGGGGCCTGGCCCATGGCACCGCAACTGGGTGCCTATCTGAATACCCCTGCGCCGATGACGGGCGACGGGTTGCGGGTATCGGGTGACGGGTCGGCGGCGATGGCGCGGGTCGTCGACATGCTGACCGACCTGTGCAGATATCCCGCCGATCCCGATCCGGCGGTCATGAACCTGGGCACGCACTGGCACCCCCGCGTGAACTGGTACGGGCCTGCAGGCATCGGCACGGCGCGGGGCATCGCGGGGTTCCGGCATTGGCACCAAATTCCGTTTCTGAACGGAATGCCGGACCGCAAATTGGATGCGATGGGCGATCTGATGTCCCATTGGGTCGGCGAGGGGAATTATATTTGCGAGACGGGCTGGCCCAACATGCGCCTGACCGTGACCGAAGGCGGGTGGATGGGCATCGCCCCGTCGGGGACGGAAATCTTGATGCGTTCGCTGGATTTCTGGCGCGTGGAGGACGGGTTGATCCGGGAAAACTGGGTCTTGGTCGATCTGTTGGACGTGTACCGACAGCTGGGCGTGGACGTGCTGGGCCGGATGGCGGAGTTCAACAAGGCGCGGCCCGGCGGGTCGGTCACGCTGCCCGATCCGATGGTGCCACGCGGCTGAGGTCAGGGGTCGCGCGTCGTCGATTGCCCGATCTTCAGGACCGGTTCGATCCGTGCGACGGCCGGACCGCCCGGCGTTTCGATCAGGGTCAGGACGAGGTCCGCGGCCCGGTCCCCGATCTGCGCCGGGCACGGGTCCACGGTCGTCAGGGTCGGCACGCAAATGCCCGCGATGTCGTAGGCGCCGAAGCCCGCGATGGCGATGTCGTCCGGAACGGACACGCCGCGCCGCTGACATTCCGTCAGCGCGCCAAAGGCCGACAAGTCGGACACGCAGATCACCGCCTCGGTGTCGGGGGCCTTATCCAGCAGATACGCCATCGCCGCCGCCCCTTCGTGCATTGAGATCGGCGGCTGACCCGCGCGGATCAGGCGCGTCGCGTCCAGCCCGCGGGCCTGCATCGCCGCGACGAACCCCCGGCGGCGGTCCGCCCCGCGCGTGTCGCCCCCCGCGTCGCCGCCGATAAAGGCGATGCGCACGTACCCCTGCCCCGCCAGATGATCGACCAGCAAGTCCATGCAGGCGGCGTTGGAAAACCCGACGACATGGCCGATCGGATCGTCGGGCAGGTCCCAGGTTTCGACGACGGGCACCCCGGCGTTCGACAAAAGGCTGCGCGCGCGGGGCGTGTGCCGTCCGCCGGTGACGATCACCGCCTCGGGCCGCCGGCTGAGGAATTCGGCGATCAGCTCCTCCTCGCGCAGGATGTCGTAGCCGGTATGCCCCAGCAAAACCTGGTACCCCGCCGCGCCCAGCCGTGCGGTCATCGCCTCGACCGTGGCGGCGAAATTGGCGTTGTTGAGCGACGGGATCGTGACAGCGACGAAATGGCTGCGCTGGCTGCGCAGGTTCGCGGCCATGCTGTCGAAGACATATCCCAGATCATCGGCCGCGGCGTGGATGCGTTTTCGTGTCTCTTCCCCGACGGACGTGTCGCGCTTGAAGGCGCGGCTGACGGTCATGACCGAAACACCAGCGGCGCGGGCCACGTCCTTCATCGTCGGTGTGCGTCGCATGGTTCTCCCGCGTCGGTGTTAACGATACCATAAGGGCAGATCACGCCCCGGCTTGCAACCGCCGGCCCTGCGGCCGCGTGGTTCCACCGGGCTGCACCTTCACCGGCAGGGCGACCGCCCGCGCCCCCGCCACGCCGTGCATCCGCGCCAGAAGGTTGCGCGCGCCCATCACACCCATCTGGCGGCGCGGCGTGGACACCGTGGTCAGAGGCACCGGCAATACGGTGTTCAGGCCCAGCGCGTTGAACCCGACGATCCCGATGTCACCCGGCACGTCCAGACCCATTTCGGCGGCGACGGTCATGCCTCCGAACGCCATCAGATCGTTGAGGAAGAACACGACATCCGGCGCATGATCCGCCATCAGTGTCCGCATCCCGTCGGCGCCCATGCGAAAGGCGTTTTCGGGTGCGGCCCCCGCGCGCGCGATCGGGCCGCCCCATACCTGCTCCAACCCCCGGACCCGGGCATCGGCCCGCGGGTCCGTTCCGACACGCGCGCCGACGAAGGCCGGGCGGACATAACCCAGGTCCTGGACATACCGCGCCACGTCTGCGCCGGCGGCGACGTGATCCAGCCCGACGCAGATGTCGATCGGGTCGGACGAGAAATCCCACGTCTCCAATGTCGGAATGCCCGCGTCACGCAGCATCGGGCGCAGGTCAGGGTGGTGATCGATGCCCGTCAGGATCATCGCCGCAGGCCGCCACGACAGAATCCGGGACACCCAGCGCAGCTCTACCTCCGCATCGTATTCGGTGGTGTCGATGACCGTCGAATATCCCGCCCGCTGGATGGTGCCACGCATACCTTGCAACACATCCGCGAAGACATCGTTCAAAAGGTTCGGGACCGAGATGCCCACAAGATCCGCATTGGTCTGCGACAATGCCCGCGCGGCCGAGTTCGGGACGTAGTTCAGCCGTCGCGCGATCTGCAGAATAGCGTCCCGCCGCACGCTCGAAACACCCTCCACGCCGCGCATCGCCCGGCTGACCGTCATGACGCTGACCCCCGCCTCGGCGGCGACGGCATAGATGCCGGAGGTGGTGTCGCGGGGACGGCGGGCCATGCAAACCCTTCGGCGGGAATTGGAAATCTCGACGACGTTAACGTTAACGTGCTTCCGCGACAACCGGACTACCTAAACCCATGCCCGCCTGTAATGTTATCGTTATCAGCCAAGGCAGGGGAGGGCCATGTGCCCGAGATCGTATTCGACAGCGTGGAGAAGTCCTACGGCCCCACCCGCGTGCTGGAACCGTTCGATCTGCATCTTGCCGACAGTGAATTCACGGTGCTCGTCGGCCCGTCGGGCTGCGGCAAATCCACGACGCTGCGCATCCTCGCCGGGCTCGAGACGCTTTCGGGCGGGGAAATCACTTTCGACGGCAACCCCATCAGCCACCTGGACCCCAAGGCCCGCGACATCGCGATGGTGTTTCAGGATTACGCCCTCTACCCGCACATGAACATCGCCAAGAACATGTCCTTCGCCCTGCGGCTGAAGAAGGTGGCGAAATCGGAAATCGACGAACGGGTGCAGCGCACCGCCGACCTTCTGAACATCGGGCACCTTCTCGATCGCAAACCGGCCGAGCTTTCAGGCGGTCAGAGGCAACGCGTCGCCATGGGCCGCGCCATGGTGCGCGACGCGGGCACATTCCTGTTTGACGAGCCGCTGTCGAACCTCGACGCCAAGCTGCGCGCCAAGATGCGCACCGAACTGGCCGAGATGCGCAACACCATCGACAAGAACATGGTCTACGTCACCCACGATCAGGTCGAGGCGATGACATTGGGCGACCGCATCGTGGTCATGGCCAACGGTGTGATCCAGCAGCAGGGCACACCCGAAGATCTGTTCAAGTCGCCGGTCAACAAATTCGTCGCCGGCTTCATCGGCAGCCCGACGATGAACTTCCTCGATGGGGATCTGACCGATGTCGGCGGCACCATGACCGTCGCGGGCGACGGGTTCAGCCTGCCGCTGTCCGACGCACTGGCCGCGCGCCTGCGAACCCATGGCGGCAAGGCGGTCACGCTGGGCCTGCGCCCCTCCTCCATTACACTGGAGGAGACGGCGGGCGCGGCCATTGACCTCCGTGTGATCGTGGCGGAATATCTCGGCGCTCAATCGGTGCTGGTCACCCGTTGCGGCACCGAAGACGTGTTGGTCGAAGCCAACAGTGCAACCCCAATCGCCCCCGGAACGATCCGGACCTTCGGTGTCCTCACGGACGAGCTGATGGTTTTCGATCGCACCTCCGGATTGCGGATTTGACTTGGAAGACTGTTACTCAGGGAGAGAATTACAGATGTTTAACCTCAAGACGACATTGACCGGCGCGACGCTGGCCGCCCTTGCGGCGGGCACGGCCCTGGCAAACCCCTACGCGCCATATGAAGGCACGACGCTGGTGGTGAACTTCCCGGCGCACCCCCACTACGACGCCGCGATCAACGTGCTCGACCAATTCACCGAAGAGACCGGGATCGAGGTCGAAGTCGACCAGCTACAGTATCTTCGCATGCGCGAGCGTCAGACGCTGGAACTCACGAAAGACGAGGGTGATTACGACCTGATCGCCTACGTCGTGTTCTCCAAGGCGGACTACGTCTTTGCCGATCAGCTGGAAAACCTGGCGAAGTACTTCATGAACCCGGCGTTGGCCGATCCAAACTACGATCAGGCGGACCTGATCGACGGCTACGTTCAGAACATCGGCGTCGCCGGTGGCGAAAAGGGCTACCTGCCCGGCAAGATGGGTTCCGCCTTTGGCGTGCCCTTCGGCTCCGAGACGAGTGTTCTGGCCTACCGCAAGGACATCTTCGAGAAGCACGGCATCGAAGCGCCCACCACATATGACGAACTGCTGGAAATCGCGTGCCAGATCCCCGAGCTTGAGCCGGGTATGGGCGGCATGGCGTCGCGAGCGGCGTCCGGCCATCAGGCCAGCCACGCGTTCCTGCTGCACCTCGCCCCCCTGGGCGGCCAGGTATTCGACGACAAGTGGGAGCCGATCATCAACAACGAGGCCGGCGTCGCCGCGGCCAACGCGCTCAAGACGATCGTCGATTGCGGCCCCGAAGGCGGCACGACCTTCGGCCCCGCCGAAGCCGCGGCGTCGTTCAAACAGGGCCAGTCGGCCATGTTCCTCGATTCCATCGCCTTCGCGGCCGGGTTCGAGGATGAGACGGAATCGACCGTCGCCGGCAACGTCGGATACGCGATGCACCCGATGGGTGTGGAGCGTGCCAGCCAGACCGGCGGCTTCGGCCTGGCGATCCCCAAGAACGCCGAAAACAAGGAAGCGGCCTTCCTGCTGATGCAGTGGCTGACCTCCAAGAAGGGCGATCTGGCCGTGGCGATGGAGGGTGGCAACCCGTCGCGCTTCTCGACCTACCAGAACGAGGAGTTGAACGCGAAGTACCCCTACTCCGCGACGTTTGGCGAGGCGCTTGAGTTTGCCGACCCCGACTGGCGTCCGATCATCCCCACTTGGGGTTCGATCAACGCCGACATCGGCACCACGATGAGCCAGGTCCTGACCGAAGGCCTCGACATCCAGGAGGCGCTTGACGGCGTCGCCGAGCGCACGCGCGCTACGATGGACGAAGCCGGCTACTACGCCTGGCAGGAATAACGTCCGCCTGATGAAACTGTCCGGTCCCCCGATGTGCGGGGCCGGACATCAGACGATCACGTCCGATGTGCATCCCCCGTGGATCACCCATGAGTCCGACGTGAAATCCGCCCCTTCGGGAAGCCTCTCATGCTCGCCAATGCCAACCGCCTGACGCCATACCTGTTCCTGGCCCCCGCGATCCTGATCCTCGCGGTCGCGCTGATGTATCCGGTCGGCTATATGATCTGGGCCAGCTTCCTCGACTGGAACCCCAGTCAGCGGATCGCAGAGGCCGACTTCGTCGGGCTGCGCAACTATACCAACCTGTTCAGCGATGCAGCCTTCCTCGAAAGCCTGGGCGTGACGCTGCGGTTCGCCGCCGTCGTCGTGACGGTCGAGATGGTTCTGGGCGTCGGCCTGGCCCTTCTGCTGGACCGGCAGCTGCGCGGCATGACGATCCTGCGCACCGTGTTCATCCTGCCCATGATGATTGCCCCCATCGTGGTGGGCCTGATGTGGCGCTACATGTATCACCCCACCGTCGGCATCCTGAACCGGACGCTCAAATCGATGGGCCTGGACCCGGTTCCCTGGCTGTCCGACGGCGGCTGGGCCTTCACATCCGTCGTGATCGCCGACGTCTGGCAGTGGACGCCCTTCATCTTCATCCTGTCGCTTGCCGCCCTGCAATCGCTGCCGAAATCCGCGATGGAGGCGGCGCGCATCGACGGCGCGACGGGCTGGCAGTTGATCTTCTACATCAAACTGCCGCTGATGATGCCCGTTCTGATCGTGACCGCGCTCCTGCGCCTGATCGACGCCTTCAAAGTGCTGGAGGTCATCCTGGTGATGACCAACGGCGGGCCGGGTCTGTCGACAGAAATCCTGGCGCTGCGCATCTCCCGCACCGCTTCGGAATTCCGCGAATTGGGATATGCGGCGGCCATGTCCAATCTGCTTTTGATCCTGCTCATGGTCCTGACCCTGGCGATGTTCTTCTATGGCAAGATCATGGACGCCCGCGCCGCCCGCATCCGCGCCGAAGCCGAGGAAGCTGTCTGATGGCCGCGAAGAATCCCCAGGCGGCCAACCCCGCATTCTATGCCCTTCTGGTCGCGTTGATCTTCATGTCGGTGGGCCCGATTTTCCTGATGCTGGCGACGTCGTTCAAACTGAACGTCGACATCATGTCCGACAGTTCCGCGCTGTTCTTCTTTCCCACGATCCGCAACTACGAAACTGCGCTGTGCGACATGCTCTGGTACGAGGTGGAGCACGTTCGCCGCTGCGACCCGACCTTTGGGCGCGCGCTGGTTAATTCGCTGATCGTGGCGACTGTCTCTACCGCGTTGACCCTCGTGATCGGATGCATGGCGGCCTACGCTCTGGTGCGGTTCCGCTTCATGGGGCGCGACACGGTGTCGATGACGACGCTGATGATGCGCATGGTCCCGCCGGCGGTCCTGCTGGTCCCGGTCTTCGGCATCTGGACGTTCCAATACGGTATCGACGGCACGCGCTTCGGCCTGATCCTGATCTACACGGCGATGAACCTGCCCTTCGTGATCTGGATTCTGCAGTCCTTCATCGTGCAGGTCCCGATCCAGCTGGAGGAGGCTGCGCGGATGGACGGGGCCAATCCGTTTCAGACATTCTTCCTGGTGGTCCTGCCGCTTATCAAGCCGGGCCTTGCGGCGGCAGCCATCTTTACGTTCCGCGTGGCGTGGAACGAATTTCTTCTGGGCAATGCCTTGGCCGACCGCAACAGCCGGACCGTGCCCGTCACCATCGTGAACTCCCTGACGGAATACGACATCGATTGGGGGGTTATCATGGCAACGGGGATGCTTCTGGCGATCCCGCCGATCATCTTCACCTTCGTCGCCTCCAGGCAAATCATCACCGGCATGACCGCCGGGGCGGTCAAGGGGTGAGCGGCGATGTGGGAGTGGCTCCTCCAACCGATCGACGCCAGCCGGCCCCATGACCTGGGCCTTGTAATCTCGCTTCACGGGCGGATCATGATGTTCGCCTGGGGCGTGATCGTACCACTGGCCGTGCTGATCGCGCGCTACCTCAAGGTCATTCCGGGTCAGGACTTTCCGTCTAAGACCGACAGTCAGATCTGGTGGAATATCCACCGCATCGGCCAACTGGCGGCGGTCATGATGATGTTGGTGGGCGTGATCCTGATCCTGCGTTCGCCGGGGGCGGACTCGACGACCGGAACGCTCTGGCTTCATTCGTGGCTGGGCTGGACGATCTTCAGTTTCGGCGTGGTTCAGGCAGCGTCTGGGTTTCTGCGCGGGTCCAAGGGCGGACCGACCGATCCGCACGGGATCCGCGGCGACCATTACGACATGACCGTCCGGCGCATCGTCTTCGAAGTGGTGCACAAAGGCCTGGGTTACGGCGTTCTGGCGATGGGCGCGATCACGATCCTGACTGGCATGTGGCAGGCCAACGGGCCGATCTGGATGTGGATCGGCGTGCTGCTGTGGTGGTCGTTGCTGCTGGCGATCGCATATCTTTTGCAAAAGCTCGGCATGGCGATGAACAGCTACCGTGCGATCTGGGGGCCGGGCACGCCGCAGCCACGCTATCAGCCCCGGGGCTCCTCCCCGGACGGGGACGCGACCTAGTTCGGTATGGGGGGCGGTCGTTACATGGTGGTGGATCCGCTCGTCGAAGAAGCGCCGCAGCAGGGCCAGCCTCGCCTCCCGCACCCTCGATAGGCACCAACGACCCAAGCGCGACGGCAACCGCGTCCATACTCAAAAACTCCTTCACCGGATCAGCGGAGACTCCGGCGTGTCTCGTTTTTGGCAGTGATGCGGACCAAAACGACACCGGGCATCCGCTTCCAGACAGGCACCGGTTTCTGCCGCACAGCGGCGCGGAACGTGTCTGTCTTACCGGGATGGACGATCCCCCCGAACCGGGCATAGCGGGGGGATCGTTATGTCAGGGCCGTCGGGCCATGAAGGGCCTGCATCAACGCGGTCAGGTCTTTCCCCACCTGCGGCGATCTTCTGGCCTGTCTCGTCGTCTCCCTCAGGGCATCCTGCCGACGGCGGCGACGGCTTGCGCGATCAGGTCTTCGGGCGGCTGATCGATATCCAGCGTCACGACGGGCTCATCCGCGCCGGGCATCTCTAAGGTCTCGAGCTGACTGTCGAGGAGTTTGGTCGGCATGAAATGCCCATCGCGTTTGGCCATCCTGTCCTTCAACACCTCGTAGCTTCCGTGCAAGTGGACGAAGACCACCGGCACGCCGGCCCGCGCGATGATGCGGTCGCGGTACGCGCGTTTCAGGGCGGAACAGGCAATGATGCGCGGCGGCGTCCCCTGCCCCAGCGTCTCGCCCACCTTGTCGAGCCAGGGCCATCGATCCTCGTCGGTCAACGGCTCTCCGGCGCTCATCTTGTCGATGTTCGATTGCGGATGCAGGTCGTCGCCGTCGATGTAGGTGCCGCGCATTTTTCGGGCCATACCTTCGGCCACCGTGCTCTTGCCGCAGCCGGACACGCCCATGACGACGTAATACCCGATCACAGGGACGCCGTGATCCCACCGTCCACATAGACAACGGTGCCATTCACGAAACTGGACGCGGCGGACGACAGGAAGATGCAGGTCCCGACCAGTTCTTCGACGTCGCCCCAGCGGCCTGCGGGCGTCCGGTTCGACAGCCATTCGGTAAACTTCGGATCGTCCACCAGTGCCTTGTTGAGCGGCGTATCGAAATACCCTGGGGCCAGCCCGTTGCACTGCAACCCGTGCTTGGCCCAATCGGTCGCCATCCCCTTGGTCAGGTTCGCCACGGCCCCCTTGGTCGCGGTGTAGGGGGCGATACCGGGGCGGGCAAGCGCCGTCTGCACCGAGCAGATGTTCACGATCTTGCCCGCGCCGCGCGTGATCATATGCCGCGCGACGGCCTGACCGACGTGAAACACCGACGCGATATTGGTCTGCAACAGCTTCTCGAACGCATCGGCCGGGAAATCCTCCAACGGGGTGCGGTGCTGCATCCCGGCGTTGTTGACCAGGATGTCGATGGGGCCGGTCTCGGCTTCGAAGCCGTCGATGGCCGTTCGCACGCTGTCGTGGTCGGTCGCATCGAAGGGCAATGTGGCAACCGTCGCACCCTCGCCGCGCAGCGTTTCGGCCGCTGCCTCCAACTTGGCGGTATCGCGCCCGTTCAGAACGATCGACGCGCCCGCCGCGGCCAGCCCCCGCGCCAACGCAAACCCGATCCCCTGGGAAGATCCGGTGATGAGCGCGCGCTTGCCGGACAGATCGAAAAGGGAGAGGCTCATGGGCGATGTCCTTGGTCTCGACAGGGGAAGATGCGACGTTTATGTTATCGTTAACACCCCAAGTCAACCGCGCCGCCGCCCGGAAGGAACCCCGTGACCGTCCACAGCAAATCCATTGTCATCCACGCCCCCCACGACCTGCGCATCGAATGCACGGAGGTCGTCCCACCCGCCCCCGGAGAGGTGCAGATCGCCATGGCCGCGGGCGGTATCTGTGGGTCCGACCTGCATTATTATCACAACGGCGGGTTCGGCACGATCAAGCTGCGCGAACCGATGGTTCTGGGTCACGAGGTGGCGGGCCACGTGACAGCATTGGGCGACGGCGTGTCGGGTCTGGAGGTTGGACAGCTGGTCGCGGTGTCACCATCGCGCGCCTGCAATCATTGCAAATTCTGCCTTGAAGGCGCGCAGAACCAGTGCCTGAACATGCGGTTCTATGGCTCCGCGATGCCCTTCCCGCACATTCAGGGTGCCTTTCGACAGGTTTTGAACGCCGATACGTCGCAGTGCGTCGTGGCCGATGGCCTGACGCCGGGCGAGGCGGCGATGGCGGAACCGCTGGCCGTGTGTCTGCACGCGACGCGGCGGGCGGGCAACCTGGTGGGCAAATCGGTGCTGGTCACGGGCTGCGGCCCCATCGGCATCCTGTCGATCATCTGCGCACGACGCGCGGGTGCTGACCTGATCGTCGCGACCGACCTTTCGGATTTCACCTTGGACATGGCCCGTCGCGTGGGCGTGGACGAGGTGGTGAACATGGGCGACGCGACCGACGGCCTGGCGCGGTTCACGCCCGACAAGGGCACGTTCGACGTGCTCTATGAATGTTCCGGCGCGGCCCCGGCCCTGACGGCCGGCATCCACGCCATGCGGCCTGGCGGGACGATCATGCAGCTGGGTCTGGGCGGCGACATGACCCTGCCGATGCAGGCAATCACCGCCAAGGAGCTGTCGCTGCGGGGCTCGTTCCGCTTCCACGATGAATTCCGCACCGGGGTCAACCTGATGCGCAAGGGCCTGATCGACGTCAAACCGCTGATCACCCATACTGTCGGCATCGACGATGCGGTGTCGGGATTCGATCTGGCCGGCGACCGCAGTCGGACGATGAAAGCCCAGATCATCTTCGCCTAGATCGCGGCCCCGACGGCGCGCAGCGCGGCTTCGGCCACGGCGACGTCCTGATCCCCGGTGCCCGACCCGACCCCGATACCGCCCATCAGAACCCCGTCGATCCGGATCGGCAGACCACCGGGCAGACCGGTGACCCGTCCGCCGGTCGCCGCGGCGATGGCCGGGCGCACGCCCTCGGGCACGGCGGTGGTCGGAGTGCCGGCACTGGCGACGGTCAGGGCTTTGGTCAGCGCTGATTTGCGGCTCAGGAATTTGGCACCGGTCATGCGAACCTCGGCCACGACATCGCCGGCGGCATCGACGATCACGATGCACTGGGGCTGTCCGATCTCCTCGGCCTTGGCGATAGCGGCGCGCAGCATTTCCATCGCGCCGACATGCGTCAGGACGCGGGTGGCGGCGGTGTAGTTCATGGCAGCTCCGAAGTTTGACGGACGGCGGTGTTAACGATACCAAACTGGCACGCGCTGCCCAGGAAGGATACCCGCCCCATGTTAGATTTCCAGATCGTCGATCCGGCCTTTGGGCGCTATGTGATGGGCAACGCGCCGGTCAAACGCCTTGCCACGGGCTTCGACTGGGTCGAGGGGCCGGTGTGGTTCGGCGACGCCGATTGCCTGCTGTTTTCGGACATCCCCAACAACCGCATCCTGCGCTGGTCCGAGGAGACGGGAATCTCGACCTATCGCGCGCCGTCGAATTATTCCAACGGCCACACACGCGACCTGCAGGGGCGTCTGGTCAGCTGCGAACACGGAACGCGGCGCGTGACGCGTACCGAACTTAACGGATCGATCACGATCATCGCCGACGGGTTCGACGGCAAACGATTGAACTCGCCCAATGATGTGGTGGTGAAGTCCGACGGCTCCATCTGGTTCAGTGATCCGCACTATGGGATCATGACCGATTACGAAGGGTTTCGCGGGGCGCAGGAAAACCCCTGCGTCGTGTACCGCGTCGGCACCGACGGCGCGATGACGGTGGTGGTCTCGGACATGAACTGCCCCAACGGCTTGGCGTTTTCCCCCGATGAAAGCCTGCTTTATGTGGCCGACACGGGACGGATGTTTTCGGACGACGCGCAGCATATCCGCGTCTATCCGGTGCAAGGCGAGGGGCTTGGCGAAGGAACGCTTTTCTACAAGGTCGACGTGGGCATCGCCGACGGGTTCCGGCTGGACGAATACGGCAACCTGTGGACCTCTGCCGGGGATGGTGTGCATTGCCTGTCGCCAGAAGGCGCACTTCTGGGCAAGGTTCTGGTGCCCGAAGTGGTGTCGAATGTCTGCTTTGGCGGGCGGGCGAAGCATCAGCTCTACATCACGGGGTCCACCAGTCTTTACCGCGTGACGCTGGCCGTCAGCGGCGTGCAGCGGCCCTAGAGGAATGCCGGCCGAACCGTTCCCGGCCGGACCGCTTCGATGCAGGTCAGGATGTCGGTGATCGGCAGATCGGCAATCGCCCGGATCGCCGCCTTGTAGGGCGGCAGGTTGGTGCATTCGAGAAGGATGTGGCGGTGGTGCGAGCGCAAGTGCGCGCGGATTGCCGCCGCGACCTCCTCTCCGGCCCGCGCCGTATCGAGCGTCGCCATGTCCCCTGCGATTACCCGTCTTAGATGACTGTCTTCAGGCAGGCCGACGATGTCGCAATCGTATCCGGCCAGATGCGCGGCGGTCAAACTACCCCAATCGTAGGTCGCGATCAGGATGCCCCGAGGCCCATGCGTTTCCGACAGCTCGACCAGCGCGCCGAGGGCGGAGGCGATAAAAGGTCGGCCTGTCCGGGCGGCAAGCCGCGCTTGATGTGGCGCGAGAAAGCCGCAGGAGGTCACGATGACGTCCCCCCTGGCCCGCGCGATGGCCGCGTCGAACGGAGCGAGGTCGATGGTGTCGGGGCGGTCCGTCACCACCCGCGCGACGGTGGCACGCGGAATACGGATAATTTCGACCGGCGCACGGTAGGTCCGCGCGCAGGCCACGTCGCCCGGCACGCGGGGAAACCGCGTGTCCAGTTGCAGGACCGTCAGCGCAGGTTGTTCGGCAGCCACGTCGCCAACCCCGGAAACGCCACAAGCAGGACCACCATCAACAGCATCAGGGCCACCATCGGCAGCGCCGCCTTGGAGATGTAGCCGATTTCGTGCCGGGTCATGCTCTGAAGAACGAACAGGTTGAAGCCGATGGGCGGCGTCACCTGCGCCATCTCCACGACGACGACGATGAAGATGCCGAACCAGATCGGGTCTATCCCCGCCTGCCGGATCATCGGCTCGACGATGGCCATGGTCAGCACGACCGAGGAGATCCCGTCGAGGAACATGCCCAAGATGATGTAGAACACCGTCAGCGCCGCGATCAGCGCGATTGGCGAGAGATCAATACCATCGATGAAGGCTGCCAATGCGCGCGGCAGGCCGGTGAACCCCATCGACAGCGACAGGAACGCGGCGCCCATCAGGATCAGCGCGATCATCGCCGAGGTGCGGGTGGCGCCCATCAGGCTCTCGAAGAAGGTCGCGGGCGTCAGCGACCGCTGGAACGCCGCAAGCGTGAGCGAGCCCAGAACGCCGACCGCCGCCGCCTCGGTCGCGGTGGCCCAGCCGAAGTACATCGACCCGATCACCGCGAACACGAGGCAGAGGACGGGAATCAGGAACCGGCTCTCCGACAGCATCTGGCCCAGGGTCATCGCGGGCTCGCCCGCCGGGCGCTCGCCCGGTCGCAGAAGGTGCCAGCCCACGATGTAGGACCCGAAGAGCGCGGCGAGGACGAGGCCGGGGATGATGCCCGCCATGAAGAGCTTGATGATGCTCTCGTTGATGGAGACGCCATAGACGATCAGCGTCAGCGACGGCGGGATCATCAGGCCCAGCGTCGCCGCCCCCGCCAGGGTGCCGACGATCATGTACTCGGGGTAGCCGCGCTTGCGCAGCTCGGGGATCGACATCTTGCCCACCGTCGTCAGCGTCGCCGCCGAGGAGCCGGAGACGGCCGCGAAGATCGTGCAACCGGCGATGTTGGTATGCAGAAGGCCGCCGGGCAGGAACCGCATCCACGGCGCGAGGCCGCGAAACATGTCCTGGCTCAGGCGCGTGCGATACAGGATCTCGCCCATCCAGATGAAAAGCGGCAGGGCCGTCAGCGTCCAACTGCTCGACGACGCCCAGATCACGGTGATCATCGCGTCGCCGGCCGGGCGCGTGGTGAACAGCTCCATCCCGACGAAGGCGACGCCCATCAGGGCCAGGCCGATCCAGATCGACGAGCCCAGGAGCGTGAAGAGAACGAAAAGGAAAACGATCGTGGCGTAGGCTTCGGTCATTCCACCGCCTCCGACACGATGGGGTTCCGGCCCGTCGCGGCCATCCGGCAGAGCGTATCCCAGAGCGCGACGGCCAGCAGGACCGTGCCCGCCGACATCGCCAGCTGCGGGATCCAGATCGGGGTATAGGCCAGCCCCTCGGACGCTGCCAGCGCCGCGCCCCATTCGCCGGGCGCGCGCGACGGCAGCGTGAACAGCGTCACCAGCCATTCGGGGATCTGGTCCTGCCCCTGCGTGCGGTCGTTCAGGAGGGCGGAAAACCCGTTCGCCTTGATGGCGTAGCGGGCGAAATAGGTCGCGATGACGGCGGCCCCGAAGACGGCGAAGAGGTCGAGCCAGCGCTTCAGGAAGGCGTTGGCGTTCAGGATGATCGACACCCGGATATGCGCCCCCCGCGTCAGGGCATGGGCCAGCGCGAAGAACGACGTGGCCGCCATGGCATAGCCGGCGAATTCGGTCGTGCCCGGCAGGGCGAAGCCCGTCCAGCGCGCGATCATCTGCGCCACGATCAGCCCGAGGATTGTGCACATGAAGACCGCCGACAGGCAGCCCGCGCCAAGGTAGAGCCAGTCGAGCGCCCGCCACAGCGGGCCGAGCGGCCCGGCGATGCGCGGCCCGAGCACGAAACAGGCGGCGGCGATCAGGCTGGGCAGCACGAAGAGCCACGCCCAGAGCGGCAGGCCCAGTACGGGCGCCCAGTCGGTCATGCGGTATTCCTTGCCGGGGGGTGGGCCGGCCCCGGGCGGGACCGGCCCGAATGCGTCACTCGGCGGTGTAGGCGTCGAGGATGGCCTGACCCGCTTCGCCCGTATCGGCCAGCCAATCCTCGGTCATCCCGGTGCCGATGGTTTCGAGCTCGGCCAGGAACTCGGGGCCGGCATCGGAGACGATCATGCCGTTCTTGGCCAGCTCGTCGAAGTAGAAGTTCGTCAGCTCCTCCGACTTTGCGAGGCAGGAGGCCCCGGTCTCGTCCGCCGCCTGCTGAACCGCGGCCTGCGTATCGGCGTCGAGGCCGTCCCAGACGCCCTTGTTGACCATGACGTAATTGCGCGGCAGCCAGGCGTTGACCTTGTAGTAATGGCTCAGCTGTTCCCAGACCTTCCGGTCGTAGCCCGTCGCGCCCGACGAGATGAACGCCTCGGCTACGCCGGTCGCCAGGGCCTGGCTCAACTCCGCCGCCTCGACCTGCACCGGGATCATGCCCAGTTCCTCGGCGAAGGTCGCCGTCGCGGTGTTGTAAGAGCGGAACTTGATGCCCTGCGTGTCCTCGGAAGATGTGACTTCCTTGTTGAAATAGAAGCCCTGCCCCGGCCAGGGGCAGGTGTAGAGCGTGACGAGCTGCTGCGCCTCCAACTCCTCGGCGACGGGCCCCTTGGCCGCCTGCCAGAGTTTCTCGTTTTCGGCGTAGGAGGTGGCGACGAAGGGAAGGTTGTCCCACCCCAGGAGCGGCGTCTCGTTCGCGTGGCCGGACATCAGACGCTCGCCGATGGGCACCTGCCCCGTCTGGATCGCCCGCTTGATGTCGCCGCCCCCGAAGAGCGAGCCGCCGGGGTGCACCGTGATGTCGATGGCGCCGTCGGTGTAGTCGCGCACCTTGTCGGCGAAGATCTCGCCCTGTTCGGAATGAAAGTTCGAGGCCGCATAGGCCATCGGCATGTCCCAGGCCTGCGCGTGGCCATCGGCAAGGGCAGTGGTGGCGGTCAGCATGGCGATTGCGCCGGTGACGGCGGATGTCTTGATCATCTGTCTCTCCCTGGATGCCGCACTTGGCGCGCGACGTGTTTTTGCGGATCGAAGGGGGCAAGGTCGATGTTCGGCCCCCGTCCCCCGATCAGGTCCGCGATGATGCGACCCGTTTTGGGACCACCTGTCAAGCCGACGTGTTGGTGGCCGAATGCGGAATAGCTGCGCCCCCCGACGGTGTTCGCCCCAATCAGCGGCAGGCTATCTGCGGGGGCGGGGCGATGCCCCATCCATTCGGTGACATCGTCGTAAGTCACGCCCGGCAGAAGGTCGGCCATCTGGCGACGCAGCAGGTCGAACGGTGCGCGCGACGGCGGCGCGTCCAGTCCGCCGAACTCGATCACCCCGGCGGCCCGGATACGTCCGTCCATCGGTGTGACGACGAATTTGCCGGCGGCGACCATCACCGGATTGACCGGCATTGCCGACGGGTTCGTCAGCTCGATGTGATACCCCCTCTCGCTCTCGAACGGGACTTCAACGCCCAGTTTGTGCGCGATCCGTTTCGACCAGGGGCCAAGGGCAAAGATAATACGGTCTGCCGTCATCAGGCCGTCCGACGTTAGCAGCGCGGTCACGTCGCCATCGGCCACGTTGATGTCGGTGATTTCGGTCAGGTGGAGGATGCCGCCCTGTGCCACGAAATGGTCGGCCAGTGCGCGCACATACGCCCCCGGATCGCTGATCCGGCCGTGGTCGCGGCACCTGACCACGCAGCCGAAGGCATCGCCCCAGACCGGATCTTTCGTCGCATATTCCGCGCCGCCCAACACATCGAACCTAACGCCCGCCTGTCGCCGGACGCCCCAGCCGTATCCATCCGCGTCAAAGGCCGCGCGCGTGGCGTAGCCGAAGCAGTAATCCTCGCGCCCGAGATATTTTTCAGCGTCTGTGCCCGCGCAAAGGGCGGCGTGTTGATCCACGCTGTCGTGCAACAGCCTGCCCATTGCGGCCGCATACCTGCGGACGTGGACATCGTTGGCGTGCGACAGGTAGCGCGTCAGAAACGGCAGCAGCCGGGGCAGATAGGACCAGCGCAGGAACAATGGCTGATCGCCCGAGAACAGCATTCCCGGCGCGCGGCGCATCAGGCCCGGCGTCGTGACCGGGACGACAGCCCCTGCGGCAAGCACCCCGCCGTTGCCGTGGCTCGTCCCCCTGCCCGGCCCTTCGCGATCGACGAGAGTAACCGCATGGCCCGCACGTTGCAGCCAGATGGCGGTCGATACCCCGACGATGCCCGCGCCTGCGACGATGATCTCCATGGCCCCTCCCCCGATTGCCTCCAAGCGTGGCGCGTCGGGCGGGCAAAGGAAAGGGGGGCGACCCTGCGGCCGCCCCCCCGGTTTCGTCACGCCTTGGACAAGGCGCGCGGGATCACTCCCAGGACTTGATCAGCTCATCGTAGGCGATGGTCTGAGGCTCTTCGTCCTCGATCTCGATCTTGGCATAAGGCGCGCCGGGCTGGGCGAACCAGTATTCCGCGTCCTGCTCCTCGTTGAGGACGGGGCCCAAATCGCCCTGGACGCCGGCACGCTCCAAACGCTCCAACACCCGCTCCTGATCGGAGCAGAGCGCGTCCAGCGCCTCCTGCGGGGATTTCGCCCCAGACATCGCGTCACCGATGTTCTGCCACCACAGTTGCGCCAGCTTGGGATAGTCCGGCACGTTGGTGCCCGTGGGCGACCACGCGACGCGGGCGGGCGAGCGGTAGAATTCGACCAGACCCCCCAGTTTGTCCGCACGCTCGGTGAAGTGGTCCGAGTCGATGGTGGACTCGCGGATGAACGTCAGGCCGACGTCGGACTTCTTGAGGTCCACCGTCTTCGACACCACGAACTGCGCATAAAGCCATGCGGCCTGTGCGCGGTCGACGGGTGTCGATTCCATCAACGTCCACGATCCGGCATCCTGGTAGCCGACCTTCTGGCCTTCCTTCCAGTAGACGCCGTGCGGCGAGGGGGCCATGCGCCACTTGGGCGTACCGTCCTCGTTCATCACCGGCAGACCCGGTGCGACCGTGTCGGCGGTGAAGGCCGTGTACCAGAACATCTGCTGCGCGATGTTGCCCTGCGCCGGGATCGGACCGGCTTCGGAGAACGTCATGCCGGCGGCGGTGGGCGGCGAGTACTTGTCCAGCCATTCGATCGCCTTGGTGACCGCATAGACGGCCGCGGGACCGTTCGTGGCACCGCCGCGGGCAACGCAGGACCCTGTGGGCTGCGATTGCTCGTTCACGCGGATGCCCCATTCGTCGACGGGCAATCCGTTGGGCTCGCCCACATCGCCGGCACCGGCCATCGACAGCCACGCGTCGGTGTAGCGCCAGCCAAGCGATGGATCCTTCTTGCCGTAGTCCATGTTGCCGAAGACCTCGCCCTCGACCCCCAGACGCGACAGGTCGCGGCCGGTGAAGAACTCGGCGATGTCTTCGTAGGCAGACCAATTGACCGGAACGCCCAGCTCGTAGCCATATTCCTCCTGGAAGTCGGCCTTGTTCTGCTCGTCGTTGAACCAATCATAGCGGAACCAGTAGAGGTTCGCGAACTGCTGCGTCGGCAATTGGTAGAGTTTGCCGTCCGGTCCGGTGGTGAAGGACGTACCGATGAAATCGTCGATATCGAGCGTCGGCAGCGTCACCTCCGCACCCTCGCCAGCCATCCAGTCGGTCAGGTTGCGTACCTGCTGATACCGCCAGTGGGTGCCGATCAGGTCGGAGTCGTTGATGTAGGCGTCATAGATATTCTCGCCCGACTGCATCTGCGTTTGCAGCTTCTCGACAACGTCGCCCTCGCCGATCAGGTCGTGGGTGACTTCGATCCCGGTGATGGCGGTGAACGCCGGGGCCAGGACCTGGCTTTCGTATTCGTGGGTCGCGATCGTTTCCGAGACGACCTTGATCTCCATGCCCTGATAGGGTTCGGCAGCGTCCACGAAGAATTGCATCTCCGCTTCCTGCTCCTCACGGCTGAGCGTGGAAAGGCCGTCGATCTCGTTGTCGAGAAACGCCTGCGCGGCTTCCATGTCGGCGATGGCCGGGCCGGCCAGCAGGCCGAGCGCCAGCGCGACCGCCGTACTGGATTTAAGTGAATGGTTCATCATTTCCTCCCTATGGAAAATTCGATTTCGTTTTCAGCGGCCCCGGTTCGTGGTGCCCGGTGACCGCTTCTCTCCCCGTGCCTATACCCAGCGAAAAACCGCGGCGGCATAGACCAGGCAGACAACAAGCGCGAACGGTTGATACGCGCCGACGAGTCCGAGCCAGGCCAGATTGATGAAGGCCGAACCCAGAAGCGTTATGAACAGACGATCGCCCCGCGTCGTCTCGATCCGAAGGATGCCCCGGCGGGGCGTCTCGGGAAATTTGATCGCCAGCACCGTGAACACCGTCAGGATACTGGCGATGACGACGAAGAATATCGCGGTCGGGCCGGTCCAGGCCATCCAGTCAAGCATGATCACACCCTCCCCAGGGCAAAGCCCTTGGCGATGTAGTTGCGCACGAAATAGATGACCAAGGCACCTGGCACGATGGTCAGGATGCCCGCAGCTGCCAGCACGCCCCAGTCGATGCCCGACGCGCCCTGCGTGCGCGTCATGATCGCCGCAATGGGCTTGGCGTCCACGGTGGTCAGGGTGCGCGACAGCAGCAGTTCGACCCACGAGAACATGAAACAGAAGAACGCGGCCACGCCGATGCCCGATGCGATAAGCGGCGTGAAGATGCGAATGAAGAACCGCGGGAAGGAGTAGCCGTCGATATAGGCTGTCTCGTCGATCTCCTTGGGGACGCCGCGCATGAACCCCTCCAGGATCCAGACGGCCAGCGGCACATTGAACAGGCAATGCGCCAGCGCCACCGCGATATGCGTGTCGAACAGGCCGACGGAGGAATAGAGTTGAAAGAATGGCAGCGCGAAAACCGCTGGTGGGGCCATGCGGTTCGTCAGCAGCCAGAAGAACAGGTGGTTGTCGCCCATGAACCGATATCGGCTGAAGGCATAGGCCGCCGGAAGCGCCACGGCGAGGCTGATGACCGTGTTCATCACCACGTAGATCAACGAGTTGATGTAGCCCGTGTACCACGACGGATCGGTCAGGATCGTGGCATAATTTGCCAGCGTCAGGTTGCGCGGCCAAAGCGTGAATTCGTTCAGGATTTCCGTGTTCGTCTTCAGCGACATGTTCAGCAGCCAATAGATCGGCAGCAGCAAAAACAGCAGATAGAGCGTCATCACGACAACCGACCCATTGGGCCGGAACCGCCTGCGCCGCGTGGCTTGTGGAACGGAGGGGGCGACGTCGCCTGGGATCGTGGCCGCGCCGGGGGCGGTGGCTGTATCGGCCATGGCCTAGCTCCCCTTCTTGTCGAGGTTGGTCATCACGGTGAAGAACACCCAGGAGACGAGCAGGATGACGAGGTAATACATGATCGAGAAAGCCGCCGCCGGACCAAGGTCAAACTGCCCCAGCGCCATCTTCACCAGATCGATCGACAGCAGCGTCGTCGCGTTGCCGGGCCCGCCGCCAGTCACCACGAATGGTTCGGTGTAGATCATGAAACTGTCCATGAAGCGCAGCAGGATCGCGATCATCAGCACGCCCGCCATCTTGGGCAATTCGATGTAGCGGAAGATGGCCCAGCGCGACGCCTGATCGATCTTGGCGGCCTGGTAATACGCATCGGGGATGGATTTCAGACCGGCGAAAGCCAGAAGTGCGACCAGCGACGTCCAATGCCAGACGTCCATCACAACGATGGTGATCCAGGCGGCGACCGTATTCTGCGTGTAGTTATAGGGGATTCCCAGCGCGTCGAGCGTGTGGCCCAGCAGCCCGATGTCGACCCGTCCGAAGATCTGCCAGATCGTGCCCACGACGTTCCACGGGATCAACAGCGGCAACGACATCAACACCAGGCAAAGCGACGACCAGAACCCGGATTTCGGCATGTTGAGCGCGATGAAGATGCCCAGCGGAATCTCGATCGCCAGGATGATGGCCGAGAACATCACCTGTCGGCCCAGCGCGTTCCACATCCGGTCGGAATGCAGCATCTCGTCGAACCATTCGAGACCGGCCCAGAAGAACTGATTGTTCCCGAAGGTGTCCTGCACCGAGTAATTTACCACCGTCATCAGCGGTATGACGGCGGAAAACGCCACCAGCAGCAGCACCGGAAGGACCAGGAACCAGGCCTTTTGATTGATCGTCTTGTCCATCAGGCGGCCTTCCCTTCGCTGCGCCAGTCGTCGACGTAGACATTGACGTGATCGGGCATGAACGTCACCCGCGTCATGTCGGGCGAAATTTCCTGCCCTTCCGCCGCGACGATGTTCAGGTCCTTGCCGAACAATTGGGCCCGCACGATCTTGTGACGGCCCACATCCTCGACCCGGCGGATGGTGACGGGCAAGCCCTCGCCTTCCGTCAGGGTCACGAATTCGGGCCGCACGCCCAATTCGACCTTGCCTGCCAGCGTGCCGAAATTCTGCGACAAGGGCACGGCGGTGCCGTGGACCTGCGCCTGCGATCCGCTGACGCTGGCCGGGATCACGTTCATACCTGGCGAGCCGATGAAATAGCCGACAAAGGTATGGGCGGGCCGCTCGAACAACTCCTGCGGCGTGCCGATCTGGACGACGCGGCCGTCGTACATCACCACCACCTTATCCGCGAACGTCAGCGCCTCGGTCTGGTCGTGGGTGACGTAGATCATCGTATGCCCGAACTCGTGGTGCAGCGATTTGAGCTGCGTCCGCAGCTCCCACTTCATATGCGGGTCGATCACGGTCAGCGGCTCATCGAACAGCAGTGCGTTCACGTCTTCGCGCACCATGCCGCGCCCAAGGCTGATCTTCTGCTTGGCGTCCGCCGTCAGTCCGCGCGCGCGCTTATCCAGCTCCGCCTCCATCCCGATCATCGCGCCGATTTCCTGCACGCGGCGGGCGATATAGGCCGGCTCGGCCCCCCGGTTCTTGAGCGGGAAGGCAAGATTATCGCGCACCGTCATCGTGTCGTAGACGACGGGAAACTGGAAAACCTGCGCGATGTTGCGTGCGCTGGTCGTGGCCTGGGTCACGTCGATGTCGTCGAACAGGATGCGTCCTTGGCTTGGATGCAAAAGGCCGGAGATGATGTTGAGCAGTGTCGACTTTCCGCAGCCGGACGACCCCAGCAAGGCATAGGCCTCCCCGTCACCCCAGACGTGGTTCAACTCTTTGAGGGCGAAGTCATCCTCCGACGACGGTTTCGCCAGGTAGGAATGCGCCAGATTGTCGAGCGTGATCTTGGCCATGCGCCCTCCCCTCAGACCGCGACGGCGTAGGCGGCCGGAGCCACCAGTTCGCCGGTTTCGCGGAAGATGTAGATATGCGCCGGATCGACATGCACCGACAACGCGGCGCCGATGTCCAGCGTGTGAACGCCGTGGATCAACCCGACCCAGCGGTCGCCATCGTGGTCCAGATGCACGAAGGTTTCGGACCCCGTCAGTTCGGTCACCGTCAGCCGGGTATCGAACGTCAGATCGTGTTCGCCGCGCCCCGCGATTTCCACATGATTGGGCCGGAACCCCGCCAGATACCGCCCGTCAGCCAGCGTCGCCAGCGCGCCCCTGGCCTCGGCCCGCTGGCCGGTCCCGAAGGTCAGCGTCTGCCCGGTCTTCTCCACCTTCAGGAAATTCATCGGCGGATCGCTGAACACGCGGGCGGTCGTGGCGTCGACGGGCCGGCGGTACACCGTCGGCGTCAGGTCGAACTGCGTCACCCGCCCTTCCCACAAGGCGGCGGTGTTGCCGCCCAGCAAAAGCGCCTCCTCCGGCTCGGTCGTGGCATAGACGAAGACGGCCCCGGATTCGGCGAAAATCTTGGGGATTTCCACGCGCAATTCCTCGCGCAGTTTATAATCGAGGTTCGCCAGCGGCTCGTCCAGCAGGACAAGACCCGCGTTCTTGACCAGCGCACGGGCCAGCGCGCAACGCTGCTGCTGCCCCCCCGAAAGCTCCAGCGGTTTGCGGTCCAGCATCGGCGACAATTGCATAAGGTCGGCGGCTTGCCGGACGGCCGTGTCGATCTCTGCCTTCGACTTGCGCATCAGGCGCAGCGGGGACGCGATGTTCTCGTAGACGGTCATGGACGGGTAGTTGATGAACTGCTGATAAACCATCGCGACCTTGCGGTCCTGAACCCGCTGGCCGGTCACATCCTTGCCTTCCCAGAACACCCGACCGGCCGTCGGTGCGTCCAGACCGGCCATCAGACGCATCAACGACGTCTTTCCGGACAGGGTCGGCCCCAACAGGACGTTCATCGTCCCACGCTCCAGCGTCAGATCGGTCGGATGGATATGAACCTTTCCGTCGATGGTCTTGGACACGTCCTTGAATTCGAGGGTCATGCCGCCTCCCCGCGGATATCGGTGGCCTGCGGGGCCACCCGGTCGTTCTGCTTCTTGGGGGCCGCGCGCAGGCAGGGCGACACGATCCCGTCGCCACCATGAACCAATGCCGTCCCCCTCAGGTCAAGGGTGCGCACGGATGTCTTCGCCCGATCGACCTGCGGACACCCTGTTTCGCCTGAGTTGACTGGCCGATCCATCATGCTCCCTTCGCGGGCTCCCCCCCGCTGTGACGTGGAACCTGCCGATAAACGATCAAAAAGGAAAGGCGTAGTTTTCGCTTTTTTGCGTTTTGGCGATGTCGCTGGACCGCGCCGTGACAACAGATGGCCCGCAGGATACCACGGCAGCATCTGTGAAGGACGGACGACATGGTTCAAACGCTGCGCAAGCCGGAAATCATCAACATGGCGCGCCGCGAAGGGGTTGTGACGGTCGATGGGCTGGTCAAACACTTCGGCGTCACCCCACAGACCATCCGCCGCGATCTGACCGAACTTTCCGACAGCGGGGAGTTGGAGCGTGTGCATGGCGGTGCGATCCTGCCGTCCACGACGACGGCCATCGGATACAGCGAACGCCGTGAACTCAACCAAGCGACCAAGGTCGATATCGCGCGGCTGTGCGCGCGGCAAATTCCGAACGATTGCTCGGTCTTTCTCAACATCGGCACCACGACCGAAGCCGTCGCGGTCGAACTGCTGCGCCATCAGGGCCTGCTGGTCGTCACCAACAATATGAACATCGCCAACATCCTGTCCGCGAATGCCGACGCGCAGGTCATCGTCACGGGCGGCAATCTGCGCCGGTCGGATGGCGGGCTGGTCGGCGATTTTGCCAAGGCCACCATCGAGCAGCTGCGTTTCGACTATGCGGTGATCGGCTGTTCGGCCCTGCGCGACGATGGCGACATCCTCGACTTCGACCTGCAGGAAGTCGGCGTCAGCCGGACCATCATCCAGCACAGCGAGACCGTCCTGCTCGCCTCCGACAGCTCCAAGTTCGACCGCAAGGCCCCGGTGCGCGTCGCCTCCATCGCCGATGTCGACGTTTTCGTCACCGACCGGGGCCTGCCCCCGGCCTGCGCCGATTTCTGCGCGACCGCAGGCACGCAGGTCCTCTACGCCTGACGCGTGACCCCAGACACGATCATGGTGTGTGGGTCTTGGATTTCTCAATGAAATCTCGGGTGCAACCCATTGCGACACGGCTTTGTTTGTCATATTCTTTTTTTTGAATAATTGGAGAACACCGATGATCGCGCGCCGCATATTCCTTGCCACGGCCGTTTCGGCCATCGCCGTGCCGCGCTTTGCCGTTGCCGACGTCGCGCTTGCCGGCGGGGGAACCTTGACGACGGTAAGTGACGGATCGCTGGTCCTGCCCGGCGAATTCGTGTTCGGGCCAATGCCGCAGGATGCGCTGGGCGAGGTTATAGCGCCGTTCGACCTGAACCGGGATCGGTTGACCCCGGAATGCAATCTTACCCTGCTGCGACAGCGCGACCGCACCGTCTTGTTCGATGCGGGATCGGGCCCTGATTTTCAGCCGACCGCCGGCACGCTTTTGGATGCGCTGGATGCGGCGGGCGTGTCCCCGGGGGATGTGACGGACGTGGTATTCACCCATGCGCACCCCGATCACATTTGGGGCGTTCTGGACGATTTCGACGAACCGCTCTTCCTCAACGCCGCCCATCATATCGGCACGGCCGAACACGCCTATTGGACCGACCCCGCGACCGTCGACACGATCGGGGCGGACCGCGCGACCTTTGCCATGGGGGCCAAACGCCGTTTGGAAGCGATCGAAGATCGGCTTTCGATTTTCGACGACGGGGCAGAGGTCGTGCCCGGTGTCCGGGCCATCGCGTCGCCCGGCCATACGCCGGGCCACATGTCTTTCCAGATGGACGATGTCGTGATCCTGGGGGATGCGATCAGCAACCATCACGTCGCCTTCGCGCGCCCCGATTGGCCGGCCGGCAATGACCACGATCAGGCGAAGGCGGCCAAAACGCGGATCGCGCTGTTCGACAAGATCACCTCCGACGGGCTGGCCATCGTCGGCTTCCACTTGCCGGACGGTGGCATCGGGCGGGTCGAGCGCGCGGGCGAAGGGTTCCGCTTCGTATCGGGCTGACGGCTACTGCGCGGCGACCGGGTCCCGCGTCAGCCGGCACTTTGGCCGCAACTTCGACAAGGTGCCGATCACGCGATCAACGTCATCGGGCAACTGCACCGGCGACAGCGCAACGCGCAGCCGCTCAATCCCCCAAGGCACCGTGGGGTGATTGATCTCCTTCCACCCGATAGAAACTTCTGAACGCAATCCGCGCGCAACGCCGAATGGTGCCCTTCCCCAGATCATTGTTGGAGCACCAGACGGTCACATCACGGCCGGCGACGTGATGGGTGGCGCGGGCGGCCACGTGGCGCAGGGCGTCGACGGCGGTTTCGAAGTGACGTTCGTGACACGTGTTCGGGGTTTAAGGTAGGTGAAGCCCTGTTACTGCAGGTATGACAGGTGCGCCACGCCAGAGGGTACGATGTCTTCTTCCCAGACGTCGGAGAAATCGCTCTCCCAATCGACATCGCGTCCGACAAGCGTGTTGTTGCAGACCTGAAAGCGCACCCCTTACCCCTTTAACCAGGCGATCCCGGTCTTCAGATCGTCGTTGCCGACGGCGTTTTGCAGCATGCCCAACCCGTTGCCGTGCATGACGACGACCAAATCGACAGTATCGACGCCCAAGGCGTTGACGTGGTTCTGCGCCTTTCGCAGCGTACTCAGATAGCGGCAATCGCCGTGGCCGCTGGGACCGTCGACATGGTCGGTCACCTTCTGCGCCGCGTAAATTTGTTCGGTTGCCAGCGGCGCGATTTCAGTCAGCGTCATCGCACTGGCAAAAACTGCGATGAAACTCGCTTTCCTTCGACATACATGGCCGTCCGCCAGGATGGCGACCGGACTTGTCGCCTTACTCCGTCGCCTCGGCGATGATCCCTTCCAGCAAGGCGTTGACGGGGGCCATGCTGGCGTCGTCGTAGACGCGGCGACCGACGAGGGTTTCGCCGTCGATCTGCGCCACGAAGATCCCGTAGGGGCAGTGCGCGACGTTCATCGGGTTCGCCTCCATCACTTCGCGGCTGACGGCGGCGGAGCAGAAGACGAAGATCTGTGCGCCTTCCCCGACCGGCGACGGGCCAAGGCCCAGATCGGCACCGGTCCGGGTCAACATCTCTCCGACGTGGCTGACGAAATCGATGACCAGGCCCTGGTTGACGATGGCCGTCTCGACGGCGAAGGCGGCATCTTCGACATCCCCGTCGAACGGAACGGTCGCGGCATCCTGCGCCTGTGCGGCAACACCGGACAGCGCGAAGGCCCCGATTGTGGCTAATGTACGGATCATTGTCGTCCCTCCCAAATGATGGCGGCCCCGGGAAGTCGAGGCGCGCCCTATGCGTTCAGGTGCCGGACATGCCCGCGACGATATACGGACGTCCGCCCGGCCTGGATCGCCGCGATCGTCCGCATGGCTGCATGATCGCGCGCACCGGACCTGTCGTCATTGAGCCCCGTCAAAAGACCGCCCCATCCAATGTCGAAGGACGCCGCGTGCCCGCTGGATAACGGGCGGGGCCAGCCGCGATGGTCGCGGTGGAAAATGTCGACCCGGTCATTGAGCGAAGGTTCCCAGATAGGCGATCACCGCGGCCAGATCGTCGTCGGACTCGAGGCCCCGGAACGACATCTTTGTGCGGGGCGCATAGTCGCGCGGCGCGGCGAGGAAGGCCGAAAGCTCCTCCGGGGTCCAGACAAGGCCGTCCTCGGCGAATTGGCCGAACACCTTGGAATATCGGAAGCCTTCGACGACGCCCGCAGGATGATCGACGATACCGTTCAGCATCGGGCCGGTGCGGTTACGGGCACCGTCCCCGACCTGATGGCAGGCGGAGCATTGCTTGAAGACCTTCTCGCCGGCGGCAACCAGCTCCGGATCAGGGCCGGCGTCCGCAAGCGCATTGTCAGTGGCGGTCGCGGCCAGTGGCGTGGTGCCTTCCTCCACCGGGTCGTCCGTTTCGGCGGCGGCCACTTGGGCGGACGCATCCGCTTCGGTCACGCCGATGTCGGTACCAGTCGCCGCTGCCTGGCGCGCGATACGGGCAGCCTCGTCCTCGGGGGTGACGTCGACGACGGCGGCGCGTGCAGTGATCTCGACCGTGTCCTTGCAGTTTTCCATGCAAGGCTCCCCGGTGAAGATCGCGTATTCCGTGTCCGCCCGGTCATCCATGTAGAAAGCGTCGCGGTTGGGCATCTCGAAGGTCGAGAGGGTTTCGCGGTCCAGCACGAAATCGTCGTCCACCAGATCGTTGAGATACAGCAGATATGCCGTTACGGCATAGACTTCGTCGTCGGTCAGGGACTGCGCGTTCCCGAACGGCATCGCCCGGTTCACGTAATCATAGACCGTCGAGAGATAGGGCCAGTAGCTGCCGATTGTCTTGACGGGTCGGTCGTTCGTCAGACTGCCCTGCCCCCCGGCCAAGACGGGCCACCGGCCGATCGCCTCCCCGAAGTCGCCGTGGCAGACGGCGCAATTATCAATGTAGAGGTCTTCGCCGGTCCAGACATCGCCCGACCCGTCGGGCAGGCCCGCGCCGTCGGGACGGATATCGATATCCCATGCGGCGATTTCCGCCGCCGTCGCGGGCCGGCCCAGATCGAAGACCACCGTATCGGCCGGGGCGGTCTGCTGCGCCTGCGCCGTCAGGCCCAGCGTCGCGGCGACAGGCGTGTGAACCTGCGGCACCATCATGTTGGCGGCGACATAGGCCCCGCCGATCAGGACACCGGTCCCAGCAAGACCGGGAACAAGAAGACTAGCCAATTTCGACATTCTCAGCCTCCCCGCGGGCATCGACGGCCCAGGTCTGGATACCGTTGTTGTGATAGATGGAGTTTTCGCCGCGCACTTGGCGCAGCTGGTTCTTGGTCGGCTGGACATAGCCGGTGCTGTCGTGCGCCCGGCTTTGCAGAAGCATCGGTTTCCCGTCCCAATCGAAGTCGAAATAGAACCGATGCATCGATTTATCGAAACTGGGCCCATCCATGCGGGCCTGATGCCAGTTTTTGCCACCGTCGATCGTGACGTCCACACGCGGAATGGACCCGCGCCCCGACCAGGCCACCCCGGTCAGAACGGTCGGACCCGCCCCGTGGGTCAGCGGTGCCTGCGGCGACGGGTTGGTGATGACGGATTTCGCATCCATCGCCCAGGTGAACCGCCGCGCGGCCCCGTCGGCCAGAAGGTCGGTGTATTTCGACGTCTCTTCGCGGTGGTGCCACGGCTGATCGCCGACTTCGATGCGGCGCAGCCATTTGACCCACATGTTGCCTTCCCAGCCAGGCACGACCAGGCGGATCGGATAGCCCTGTTCGGGGCGCAGACGTTCACCGTTCATGTGGGTGGCGATCATGCAATCGTCCAGCGCCTTGTCCATCGGGATGGAGCGGGTCATGCCCGAGGCATCGGCCCCTTCCGGCAGGATCCACTTGCCCGCCGTCTGCACGCCTGCGGTCGCCAGCACGTCGCGCAGCATGACGCCTGTATACATGACGTTGTGGATCATGCCGTGGGTGAACTGACATCCGTTGAGCTGCGCGCCGCGCCATTCCATTCCCGAATTGGCCGCGCATTCCAGGAAATAGACTTTGTTGTGCCGGGGGAAGCGGGCCAGGTCTTCCATGGTGAAGACCAGCTCGTAGTCGACCAGACCGTTGATCATCAGGCGGTGCTGCGCCGGATCGACTTCGGCGATACCGGCGTGATGGCGCTCGAAGCACAAACCATTTGGCGTGATGATCCCGTCGAGGTCGTGCAAGGGGGTGAAGTTCACCGACGACACCGGATCCGCCGTCAGCCACTCCACGCTGCGGCGCTTCACATGCGCCTCGTGGGGGGACGGCATGCCGTAGGGCCGCGCGTCGACCCCCTCGCCCAGTTGCTGCATCCAGGGCTGAAGCTCGGTGATGGCGGGGTCGCCCTGGGCACGGGCCGCCGTGGTGGCAAAGGCACCTGCGCCGGCGATGGCCAGCCCACCCCGGAGCAGATCGCGTCTGGTGGTCTTCTTGGTCATCGGCATGCCTTTCGTCTTAATGCGCGCGGGATCAGGGTCGGACATAGGCGTAGCCCTGTTCCTGCAGCGTGATGAGCTGAACAACGCCAGACGGCACCACGACCGCCTCGTCCATCAGCGGCACGTCCGTGCCCGCCTTCTCGACCATGGCGTCGTGGGTGTTGCCGCAGGCGGCGAAGCTGAGGGTCTCGATTTCCAGCGACATCGCGGAAATCCGGCTCTCGACCGGGCTTCTGCCGGCGACGAACATGTTCAGACCGGGACCATAGGCCACCAGTTCGATGATGACCTCGTCACCGATGCTTTCGTAATAGCGGTGAACATTGGCGACATTGTTGAGGGCCATGTTCATGACCTGCGGATCGTTTTCATCGACGTGGATGGCGACGCGGTGCGTCTCGCCTTCGGCCACCGCGGCGGTGGCGAATGCGAGGGCGATCGTTGCGGCGGTTACGAAGGATTTCATGGCATATCTCCGGGGTTGGGCATCAGGCTCCGTCGACGACGACGGAGGTGTTGGGCGCGACCGAAACCGTCCCTTCGCGCTTGATATAGGCCTCGACCACATCCCAGATGGGCGGCCCCTCGACCTCCGGGTTGACGCTGGCCCATCCGGCGACGGCGTAACTGCGGGCGGGGTCGATGGCCTCACCCGTCGTCAGCACCGTCATCTCGGTGATGCGGCTGCCCTGCGGCTTGCCGATATCGATCCGGTATCCCATGCCACCGACGCGGACCATGTCGCCCCCCTGCTGGTAATAGGGATCGGGGTGAAACAGGTTGTCGGCCACATCCTCCAGAATGGTGTGCAGCATCTCCCCCGTCATTTCGGTGCGGTAGGCTTCGGGATAGGACATAGCCGTTGCGTTCATCAGATCTTCGCGGGTGATGTCCTGCCCCGGCAGAACCGACGCGCCCCAGCGGAAACCGGGGGACAGCGCGATATCGGCCTCCCGCTCCTCCAGCAGGGCCTGACAGATCAGGTCGTCCCAGGTGCCGTTGAAGTTACCCCTGCGGTAGAGAAGCGAGTCGGTTTTGCCCAACACCTCGGCCAGGTCGTCTGCGAAGGGCGCGCGCTGTTCCTCGACCAAAGCGGACATCTGCGGGTCGGGGGCGATCACGTCGGCGAAGATCGGGATCAGCTTGTGCGCGACCGACTTCACCTCCCCGTCGCGGACATCCAGATCAAGGCGGCTGACGAACTTGCCGTGGCTGCCCGACGCGATCAGGTGTGTCTTGCCGACCAAAAGCGGCTCGGGCAGCGCGTCGTGGGTGTGTCCGGTCAGGATCACGTCGATGCCCGGCACGTTCGCCGCCATCTTGCGGTCCACATCGAAGCCGTTGTGCGACAGGACGACGACAGCCTCGGCCCCCGCGTCCCGCGCCTGCTGCACCACCTCGGCCATTCGCGCCTCTCGCACGCCGAAGCTCAGGTCCGGGAACATATAGCCGGGGTTCGCGATCGGCATATAGGGAAAGGCCTGTCCGATGACGGCGACCTGCACGCCACCCCGCTCGAACATCTTGAAGGGCTCGAACGCCGGCTCATCCCATTCGACGTCGAAGATGTTGGCCCCCAGAAGCGGGAATTCCAGGTGGTTCTCGACGATGTCCATCACACGCTCGATCCCAAGCGTGAATTCCCAATGCGCCGTCATCGCGTCGGGGCGCAGGGCGTTGAAGACATTGACCATGTCCTGCCCATCGGTGCGCAGGGCCGTCAGGCTGCCTTGCCACGTATCGCCACCGTCCAGCAGCAGCGCGTCGGGCCGGTCGGCTCGGATCGCGTTGACGACCGTGGCGATCCGGTCGACCCCGCCCATCCGTCCGTATTCACCCGCCAGGGCAGCGAAATCGGGGTACGACAGCGCGTATTGCGCCGAACTGTTGGGTTCGATGCCGTAGCGTTGCAGAAAATCGGCACCCGTTAAATGCGGCGGCTGACCTGCCGCGTCACCGACGCCAAGGTTGATCTGCGGCTCCCGAAACCAGACCGGGACAAGCTGCGCGTGGATGTCCGTGATGTGGATCAGCGAGACGTTCCCGGTCGTGTCGAACGACAGAAGATCGTCCTGCGTGATCGACTGCTGCGCCGACAGACGGGACCAATTGCCGAAGGACGACGCCCCGTAGATGGCGGTCGTGGCCATGGCCACCTGCAAAAAGTCGCGCCGTGAGATCATCGGTCATCTCCTTTATATTCGCAAAATAGCATATGTATGCGAACAAGAAGGCCCGCCGACATCGATGTGCCGGCGGGCCCTGGGTCGTCAGTTACGGACGCTGGGGCCTTCGACCGACAGGCCGTTGCCGCGCGACGCGACGTAGAGTTCCAGCGCGATCAGCTCGGGCGAGCCGGGGTTGAACGTGGCCGCCCGGGTATCGCGGATGCAACCTTTGAACCGCGACTGCACGCCGTTGAGCTTGGTATTCTTCAACCTGTAGGTCGGAAAGCCATTGATCTGTCCCTGGCTCAGGTGATCGGCACGGATCATGGAGCCGTAGTTGTCCTCGTGGCAATTTGCGCACGACAGTTCCAGTTGACCGAAACGGGTGTAGTACAACTCCTTGCCCGCTTCCCACGTCGACTGAGCCGGGCCGTCGATGGCCACGTCCATCGGCATTCCGCGGCTGACGGAGGTCAGCAATGCCGTCATGTTGACCGCGTCCCCCTTGTCGTAGGCATAGGGTTCGGCCCCCATGCGGTTTTCGCGGCAGTCGTTGACCTGCATGGTGAGGGTTCGGACTTCGCCGGCCTCCTCGTTCCATTTGGGATAGGTGGCACTGACGCCCGCCATCTCCTCGGGCGAGCCGTGGCAGGACGCGCAGCTTTCGCCTTCCGTCCCCTCGACCGCGTTCCACAGGTCGATCCCGACCTCGACGCCCAGCATACCGGGGTTGTCGAAATCGTCGGCTTGAACCGACTGCGTCTCGTCGGACCGGAATCGCCAGCCCGAATAGATCGTATCCATCACGCCCTCCAGATGGGCGGGGGCGGCGGTCTGCGTGACGATCTCGATATCGCCGTTAATGACCAGTTCGTCGTCGTCCGGGTCGGCCCATGCGCCGGTCGCCAGGACGGCCAGAACGCAGGCGGTCGTCGAAAGATATTTCATGTGATCGTTCCTCCCTTCCCTTGCAGGATGATCCGCGCAGCCCCTCCCAAGGCCACGCGCGGGGGCCATTCGGTCAGGCGACCGTGATGGCCTTTTCTTCGGTATAGACGTCGCCGTCGTCGTCGTACCACGTGAACACGAAGGTTCCCGAGGTGGGCACGGTCGCCTCGAACTCGAAATACGGATTGGTCGAGATCGCGGGCTCCAACATGACGTCGATGACGTTTTCGCCCTCGAACTCCACGGTGAAGCGATTGATGATCGAACGCGGAATCGTATTTCCGTCGTCGTCCTTGCGCTGCCCGGATTCCATCGGATGCGAGATCAGGGTCTTGATCTGGATCGCCTCCCCGGCCGAAGCCTCTTTGGGAACGCGGACGCGGGGTTTTACGCCGTCTGCCATGTGTCTTCTCCTATGTCCTGTGGACCTCAGCCGCCGCAGCCGCCGATGGTGACCTTCACTTCCGCCGACGCCTGAACGAAGCTGCCGTCCTGCATCCGGGCGATCGCCATGACGTCCTGCGTCCCGGCCAGCCGGATGCGGGTCGACGCGAATTGCGCGGCGGCCAGCGGGCCGAAGTTGATCGTGCCGACCTTCGGCGTGGGATTGCCGGTCGCCAGAACCATGATCGCAGCGGCACCGGGGGCCGATACCTCGATCGGAACGGTGTTGCCGTTCTCGGCAATTTCGGGGGCGGTCAGGATGATCCCATCCGCGCCCATTTCCGCGCCGCCGGTGAATTCCGCGATCGCGGCATCCACGTCCGCCGTTGCGGCGAAAACGGGCATCGGCAGCGCGGCAAGCGTCAGCGCCCCGGCACCCAGTGTCAGTGCATCGCGTCGGGTGATTTGCATCTCAGCTCTCCTTCAATGTCATCAGGTAGGCGACCACGTCTTCGACCTCCTGCGCGGTCAGAAGCGGATCGAGGTCGCCCTCGGCCGCCCTGCCGGTATAGGCGTCGCCGGGGCGGATGAATCCTGTGGTCTTGTAGAAAGACGGCATCATCGTCCCGTCGAACATGACCTTGGCGTTCGCGACGATCCCGCGCAGATCGGCCTGGGTCCACCGATCGGCAACCCCGTCCAGCATCGGACCGATTTCACCGTGGAACCCAAGTTCCTCCAGCTCCGTGATCTCGTGGCAGGCAATGCAGTTGCCCGACCCCTTGTTCATCAGAAGCTTGCCATTCTCGGCGTCGCCGGGTGCCCCGCTGAGCGAAACGTCCACCGCGCCGTATTCGTCGAATTGCACATCCGACGGCTCGACCTCCGCAGCCAGCCCGGCCGTGGCACATACCACGGACGCGACGATGCCAAACGCAAAGCGTGTCATGAAACCTCCCATTGTCGTCCTCCGAGGTTAGGCTACGTCGAATTTCCGCTTGCTGGCAAGAACAAATGCATACTTCTGAATACTTAAATGCGTTACCCGCCATTCAGCTTGCGGGCGTGATACGCCTGAAAGCCTTCCTCGCCGTCGTATCCATGCTCCAGAACCCAGGTCAGCATGTTGCGCGTCGTACCCGGTCCGAACGCCCCCGGTATGGTCGCGACCGCCGCATCGCCGGCGTCGACGTCCTCGGCGACGTCTTCGGGCAGGAACATCAGCGTAGGTGTGAAATTCAGGCCCCATTTGCGGACGGCCTCTTTCTCCGACAGGGACTCGCCGTCAAAGTCGGTGACCTCCACGTCGCCGAACATGTTCATCTGCACCACGAAGTATTCTTCCGACAGCATCGCGGCGATGTCCTCCTCGACGAAAACCTCCTCGTGCATCTGCGTGCAGTAGATGCAGCCGCGCTGCTCCACGATGACCATCAGGCGCTTGCCCTCTGCATTGGCCTCGCCCAGGTCTTCGCGCAGGTCCTTGAACGTCTCGACCATCCACGGGGCCTTGTGCAGCCCGTCGTCGCCGATCTCGGCCGCGGGCACTGCTCCCACCCAGGCGAACAGCGCCAAGGCCGCTCCAAACGTCGCAAGATGTCTCATGTCGTCCTCCTCTCAGCCGATGGCCGGCCAGAATTGCAGCATCCAGTTCGCGATCACGTTCATCGAATTCGTCGCGATCAGCAGGGCGAAGATCAGAAGGAACACGCCCATGATCTTCTCGATCGTCGGCAGGTAGGGTCGGAACCGCCGCATCCAGCGCATGAACGGCCCGATGAAGGCGGCGGCCAGAACGAAGGGAGCCGTCATGCCGATGGCATAGGCCAGAAGCAGCACCATCCCCTGCCCCACGCTGTCCTGCGCGCCCGCCATGAACAATATCGCGGCCAGCACAGGGCCGACGCAGGGGGTCCAGCCAAAGGCGAATGCCAGGCCGATCACATAGCCCGAGACGATCCCGCCCCTGGGCGTGGACGTCCCGCCAGTGCGACCGAACGAACGATAGAGCAGGCCGATCTTCATCACGCCCAGAAAGTGAAGCCCCATCAGCGCGATCAGCCCCGCCGCGATCCAGCGCAGCACATCGAACCAGTCGCGCACGATCTGCCCAAAGGCCGTCGCCGTCGCGCCCAGCCCGACGAAGATCGTCGCGACACCGGCCGCAAAGGCGATGGCCGACAGGATCGCCCGACCCCGTGTGCCCGGCGGAAGATCCCCGTTTTCCAACGCCTGGACGGACCCGCCGGCCAGATAAGACAGATAAAACGGCACCATCGGCAGGATGCAGGGCGACAGGAAGGACAGAAGTCCCGCAAACACGGCCCCCGCGACGGTGATGTCGAACATCCGAGTGACCCTCCCTTGTCGGATGAACATATTCAATTTATGTGTTATGAAATGCAACACTCCATTCGCGCCGCGGCCATCGGCCTCCTTCTGGTCATGCCCGCCGCCGCGTCGGCTCAGGTCGAACTGATCATGGGCGAAGAGGCGGGGTGCATCTGGTGCGCGCGCTGGAACGCCGAAGTCGCGCCGGAATATCCCAAAACCGCCGAAGGTCGAGCCGCCCCGCTGCGCCGGGTCGACATTCACGAACCGGTCCCCGACGATCTGATCCTGCAGGGCCGTCTGCGGTTTACCCCGACCTTCGTGCTGGTTCACGACGGACAGGAAATCGCGCGCCGGGAAGGGTACCCGGGCGAGGATTTCTTCTGGCCCGTTCTTGGCCAGATGCTCGACGCTGCGGCCCGCGACATTCCAGAACTGGACGGTTGGCGCGATGGCGGGTAATTGCCACGATATCGAAATCAAACAGGTCGTGCCGTCCGTCCCGGCGGCAACGGAAATGCTCGTCATGTCTCTTCCCGTCTTCAGCGCAGATACAACCGACGAGGATCTCGACCGCATGGTCGACAACGCCACTGCGGCCTCGAATTTCCTCAAGGCGATCAGCCATGAGGGCCGGTTGATGATCTTGTGTCATCTGGCCTCGGGCGAGAAATCCGTGACCGAGTTGGAGCGGTTGCTGTCGGCCCGACAGGCGGCGATTTCACAGCAATTGGCCCGGCTGCGGTTGGAAGGGTTGGTCCAACCCCGCCGCGAGGGGAAGACGATCTTCTATTCCTTGACCGACGATCGCGCGATCCGGATCATGGAAGTCGTGTACGACCTGTTCTGCCGCCCCGACGAGGAGGGGTCGCGAGCACCCTGACCGCATGAAGATCGAGGGAGGATCGCAAGATGTGGCTCGACTGGATTTCCGAGGCGGGTGCCATGGCCCTTGTCG
>NZ_CXSU01000012.1:1410547-1525978 GCF_001403795.1 Jannaschia donghaensis
GTGGCCCTCGGCGGGTCGATCTTGCTGACGTACGGCGCAGCGGCGCTTGACCTCGCCGATCCTGCGGCCTCGGTCTATCTGGCGACGGCATGGTCGCCGCTGTCGGTGATCGTGGGGGGGCTGTTGTTCGGATACGGCATGGCGATGGCGGGAAACTGCGGCTTCGGTGCCTTGGCCCGACTGGGGGGCGGCGACCTTCGCGCCTTCGTGATTGTCCTTGTCATGGGACTCTCCGCCTTTGCCGTCATGTCGGGTCCGTTCGCGGCCCTTCGCCTATCGCTTTTCCCGCTGGGAAACGTCGGTGAAAGCCAGGGCATCGCCCAAACGCTCTCCGCAATGACCGGCGCGTCGCCTGTGGCGATCGGGGGTTTGGCCGGTGTCGGCATCCTTCTGGTCTCTCTCGCCAATCTGGAATTCCTGCGGCAGCGCCGGTTGATCGCGGCGGGCGCGGCCGTGGCTGTTGCGATTGCGACCGGCTGGGTCGGCACCACCTATATCTCGACGACCGGGTTCGCCCCGGCCTCGGTCATCTCGCATACCTTCGCGGCACCGCTGGGCGGGACGATGCTGTGGCTGATGACCGCCAGCGGCACATCCATCGGGTTCGGCATCGGATCGGTGGGCGGCGTCCTGATCGGGGCCTTCGCCGGCAGCCTTCTGCGCGGCCACTTTCGCTGGGAAGCCTGCGAGGACCCCCGCGAATTGCGTCGCCAGATCGGGGGCGCGGTGCTGATGGGGGTCGGTGCCGTCCTTGCCTTGGGCTGCAGCGTCGGACAGGGATTGTCGGCCTTTTCGGTGCTGGCCTATTCCGCGCCGCTTGCGGCCGCGGCGATCATCCTTGGGGCAACCGTCGGTTTGCGGCAGTTGGTGACAGGGTTTCAAGTAGGCTGACGCCGGACCGAATGGGGCGCCGTCCCATTCTGAACGCGACGTCATCGAAGCACATCTAGACGCCCCCCGGACCTGGATCGTGCGCTTCGCCTTCGCAGTTTCGGCGACGTGCGATCCGGCAGCTTCCGATATGCGGGGGTAGGCCGTCGCTGCAAAGGGCCGACCGTCCTCGTCACGGATCCCCGACCCTCTCTTGACTGTCGTTGGTATGAAGGTCGCGACCTCTTGATGGCGGTGGCGCAAATTCGGCGGGACCGCCCGTTGCTTCGATAGAGGATCCAGCACCGGTGTTTTCCAGGACCGGGAACCGTTCGACACCGAAAATAGCATTCGCGCGCAAGCATTTGCATCGAGCCAGACTGAAAATCAGGAAGACCCCATCAATTATAAGGGCTGGCATAAATTGCCGGCGTCATGACCAGTCGGAGGTCGGCGACGGGACTTGACGCCGCGTCCGCTCCCGCCGGACACTGAGCTTCGTGACCCCCAACCCGGAGACCTCCCCATGAAAACGCTCGCCTTCGCACTTGCCCTGGTTCCCGCGTCGGTCGTCGCGGACCCGGCCCGGTATGAACTGGACCCTGCTCATACCACCGTCGCCTTCTTGGTCGACCACGTCGGCTATGCCGCGACGCTGGGCCTTTTCGCCCAGGTGGAGGGTGGATTTACCTACGACACAGACACACAGGCCCTGTCCGATGTGATCGTCACTGTTACCGCCGACAGCATCGAAACGCTCAATGACGCGCGCGACGAACATGTCCGTTCCGGCGATTTCCTCGACGTGGGGTCCCATCCGCAGATCGTGTTCACCGCCACAAACGGTGCACCCACGGACGCCACGACCGGTACAGTCGATGGGGCGTTGACGCTGTTGGGAAACACCCGCCCCCTGTCGCTGGACGTGACGCTCAACAAGGCGGACGCCTATCCTTTCGGACACAAGCGTTTCACCCTGGGCCTGACGGTCCGCGGCACCCTGAACCGCTCCGATTGGGGCATGGACTACGGCGTTGCGAATGGTCTGGTGGGCGACGAGGTGACGCTGATCATCGAAACCGAGGCGATGCGGATGGAGTGACGAGCCCCCCGTCAGCCTTTCACGGCACCCGCGATCAGGGCCGAAACGATCATCCGCTGCAGCGCCACGAAAACAGCCACGGCTGGCACCACCGCGATCAGGCAGGCGGCGGCCAGAAGTTGCGTAGTGGAGGCGGAGGTGGAGCCGGCGAAGTTGAAGATGGCAACGGAAATCGGCCAGTCGCCATCGCGTTCCAGCAGAATGAACGGCACCAGAAACTGCGACCAGTTCATCACCATCGCAAGGATGAACGCCGATGCGATACCGGGCCTGGCGAGCGGCAACGTGATGCGGGTCAGCACCTGAAGCCGAGACGCACCATCGACGAAGGCCACCTCCTCGATCTCGGCCGGGATGGCATCGAACGCCACCTTGAGCAGCCAGACCGCCAACGGCATCCCAAGCGCGCCATAGACCGCCACCACCGATGCATCGAGGTTGAGCAGCTCCAGCGCGCCCATCCAGCGATAGAGTGGGACGAGGATCACCAGCGGTGAAATCATCTGCACGGCCAGAATGCCGATCAACACCCCCTGCTTGCCGCGAAAATCCAACCGCGAACACGCATAGGCCGCCGGGATCGCCAGCACGACCGCAAGGCCACCGCCGAGCGCGGAGAGCTTCAGCCCGTTCCACAGGTAGGTCAGGAATGCAGGATCGGAGAGGATATAGGCGAAGTTGCCCAACGTCGGCTCGTGCGGGATCAGGCGCGCCGCCCCGCGAAACACCTCTGCCGGGGTGCGCAGCGACAGGCTGAGCAGCCAGACAAATGGGGTGGCAAAGAACACCGCCAGCAGGGCCAGCACGGCATAGGTCGCCAAATCGCCGACCCGCGCGCTCATGTCCGCCCCAGCCAGCCGTGGACCAATGCTGCAAGCGCTGCGCTGATCGTGAAAAGCAGCACCGCCAGAACGCTGCCCCCCGCCAGATCAAAATTGTAGAACACGGTGTTGAACGTGAAAAGCGCCAGCACTTCTGTCGCGCGCCCCGGTCCGCCCCCGGTCAGCGCCAGGATACTGTCGAAGGTGTTGAGCGTCTGGACCGTCACAAGCACCGTGTTCACCGCGATGGCCGTTCTAAGCAGAGGTAGCGTGATCGAGCGGAAGCTGCGCCACGCGCGCGCGCCGTCCAGCTGCGCCACTTCGTAAAGGGTGGGGTCGATGCCCCGGCGCGCGGCGTAGAAGACGATCATGGAAAAGGCCGTCCCCTGCCACAGGTTCGCGATCACCGCCGAGACCAGTGCCATCTGCGGGTCCGACAGCCAGGCCACCGGACCGAGCCCGACCCCGCCCAAAATGGAGTTCAGCGTGCCATAAGGTGCCTCGTCGAAGAGCATCTGCCAAATCAGACCGTTGGCGATGCCCGGCACGACCCAGGCCGCCAGGACCAACGTGCGAAACGCCGCCATGCCACGCAGCCCCCGCGCCTCCCCGCGCACGATCAGCAGGGCGATGGCCAGCCCAGCAACCTGCAGCGCGATCACGTTCACGGCCGTAAACACAAACGTCGTGCCCAGAACCTGCGGCAAGGCCGGATCGCCCAGCACCGCGCGAAACGCGTCCAGCGAATACCCGGACGCGCCCCGCACCAGCGTTGCATCGCTGAACGCCAACCGGACCACGTCGATGACCGGCACCAGATAGAACAGCGCCGTGAACGCGATGGCCGGCAGCAGCCACGGGAACGGCCGCCCGTCGGCGGGCGCGGGGCCGCGTGTCGTCACTGCCGGGCGTAGGCCGCGCGCGCTGCATCCCCGGCGGCATCAAGGGCGGCTTCGGGTGTCGCCGCGCCCGACAGAACGTCGCCCAGCAGGATCTGGATCTGGTTGGAAATCTCCGGATAGATCGCGGCACCGGGGCGCGCGACGCCGTTTTGCAGGGCTTGGGCGAACAGCTCGAACTCCGGTCCGTCGTAGGCGTCGTACTGATCGTAGAGCGCGGTGGAAGTCGGCAGCAGACCTTGGAGTGCATTGCCCGGACCGGCATAGATCTCCTTGGCGATCTGACCACACAGCGCCGCCTTTGCGGGGTCGTCCGTCATCGCCGCGATGGCCCAGCCGCCGGTGCCCGTAGCCCGCTGATCGACGGTCGGCCCCGGCAGTTCGGAGACGGCCCAGTTGGCGAAATCCTCGGGGGCGAGTGTCGTGCGCAGCTGCCCATACTGCCAGTTGCCACCCACGAACATCGACGCCGTGCCTGCGGCCGCCGCCGCGTTGAATGCGTCGTAATCGGTGATCGACGTCACCCGCTCAGGCGATGCGCCGCTGTCGACCAGATCCTGCACATAGGCGACGGCGGCGAGGAATTTCTCGCGGTTGTCGCCTTGATCGAACACCGGCGCGCCCTCCGCGTTCACCAGTGTGCCGCCTTGCGCCCAGAAGTTCGCCAGCCAGTCAAAGGCCGTCCCCTCCCACCTGCCGCCGTTGAAGAGCAGCCCCTCGCGCCCGGCCTCCACCGCCGTCAGGCCTGCGGCGCGCGCCTCCTCCCAAGTCTGGGGGGCATCGGGCACGACGGAGGTGTCGCGGTAGAGGACGCGCAGGTCGGTGAACCACCACCAGGCCAGCACGTCGCCCGCCTCGTTCACCACGGCGTCGCGCACATAGGGGAACAAGTCCGCCACCTCCGCGTCGGAGAAGACCGCGTTCATCGGGCGCAGCACGTCCGCGTCGCGGAACGTGGCCAACTGGCTGCTGTCGACCATCGCGCAATCGGGGCCGCGCCCGGCCTGCGCCTGTTGCAGCATCCGGGCCTGTTCCTGCCCGATGTTGCCGGTTTGCAGCTGCGTCTCAATCCGCCAGGCGGGGCGCGCCCGGATGAAATCGGAGAACAGCGCCTCGAACCCTTCCCGCGTGGCCGGGTCGCTGGAATAAAGGTCATAGGACGTCAGCCGGAACGTCAGGACGTTGGGCGCATCCGGCAGGCCCACGCGGGTGCGGGTGACCAGATCCTGCGCGGGGGACAATGTCGGGGCAAGCGCCATTGCGGCGGCGAGGGGAAGCAATTTCATGGGACGCTCCTGTCAGTCAGCGGTGTCTCGTAGATCGTCGTCAGCATGACGCGCAGGTCCTGCATCGGCAATGTCGCGCGGGCGGGGTCGGGCACCATGCCACGGGTGAAAAGCGCCTCTGGCAGACGGTTCAGCAGCCTGGGGTCGTCTGAAATGATGTGGATCGGCACGTCGGGCGAAGCGCCCTGCCCCGTCAACAGCGGCGCGGGTTGATGATCGCCCAGTACGATGAACAGCGCGCCGTCGCCGTCGCGCGCCACGTATTGCCCCATCACCTCCAGCGCGTAGTCCAGCGAAAGGGCGTATTGCGCCCGGATCGTATCGGGGTCCGACCAGACGACGCGGGGGGTGTCGCCCGCCCGGCGGGTGCCGTCGAAGACCGATCCGTCGCCGATATCGTCCCACGGCAGGATCTCCGGGAGGGGCGTCCACGGCGCGTGGGACGTGATGAGCGCGACTTCGACCATGTCGTCGCCCGGCCCCCGCAGCACCCGGTCCAGCACGGTCCAGGTGTACTGGTCCGGCATCGTCACCCATTCGAACGGCTGGCCGCGATAGCCCAATCTCGCGGCGTCCAGCGTGATGTCGTACCCGTACCAGGCGGCTTCGGGCCAATCGAGGGTGATCGCCGGCATGGCCGCCCCCACCGTCCACCCGGCCGCGCCGAACAGCCGGTTCAGGGAGGTGCGCTGCGAGGTCATCAGCCGATCGTAGCGGACCTGGTTGTCCACCCACAGACCCGACATCAGTGTTCCGTGGCTGAGCCAGCTTTGCCCGCCACGCGTCGGTGCCGCCAACCAGCCGCTGCGGGTCGACCATCCCGCTGCCGCCAGCCGATCCTCCACCGCCGCCAGACGCGGCAGGGCGGTGAGGGCGAATTCCGGATCCTCCAGAAACGATCGACCGTAGGATTCGACGAAAGCCAGGATCACATCGCGTCCCTGCAAGGCAGCGAAGGTCGGGGCCTGCTCCGACGCCGCACGCAGGTCTTCGGTGAACGCGGCCAGATCGTTGACGCCCGTTGCCATCCGCGTGACCTGCGCCGCCACCACCGGCGTCACCGCCAACGGGGCCCAGCCCGGCACCACGCTTGCCGCGCCCGCCAGCGCCAGCGCGCCCCCCGCCAGGCCCGCCCGCGCGACCGTGGGCACGCCGCGCAATCGCGTCAGGCACAACCACAGCACCCAGGCCACCCCTGTCACGGCCAGCACGACCGCCCCCACCGCCGCCGCCGCCTGCCCGCGCCCGATGCTCGACGCCAGAAGCGACCAGCCGGAGGTCAGCAGATGCAGGTCGAGCAGCGGATTGAACGGGCGGCTGAACGCCTGATACGTGCCCAGATCGGCGGCGCGCAGCACCATCAGAACGGTCGCCACCGCCACCAAGGTGCCGCGCAGCCAGCGGCCCGGCAGCAACGTCAGCGCCAGCAGGATCATCGGAAGTTCCCACGTGGGGCGCGCCAGCCGCGCAAGGCTCAGCCCCGCAGGATGCGACGGCATGACCAGGATAGCGTGCAGCAGCAGGATACCCGCCGCGGCCATGATCCAGACCCCGGCGCGCGTCATCCCGTACGTTCCGACACGGGCCAGACCCAGAAGATCAGCACCGGCAGAACCGACAGCATCATCGCCGCGCCGAACACGATGCCCGCCGCGATACCCGCCTGCGCGGTCGCCCCCGCGATAGGAAACAGCAACGCAGCCGCCCCCTCGCGCCAGCCCCAGCCGGCCACCGACAGTGGGATCAACATTGCCGTCAGGATCAGCGGCACCAGCAACAGCGTGGCTTGCGGACCCAAGGCCGTGCCAGTCGCCCGCGCGCAGGCAGCGAACGCCGCGACGTTAAGCAGTGCGGCCCCCAGCGACAGCGCGACCTGCGCCCCCGCGATGCGGCGCGTTGGCAGGCAGCGGCGCAGCAGATCCGCGATCCGGCCCCGACGCGCCGCGGCGAAGATGCCGGCGGCCAGCCCAATCCCTAACAGCACGGCGAAGATCAGACCGCGAAGCAGGCCCGGCGGCCAGTCAAACGCGCCGGGGGCGGCCAAGCCCCAGACCGCACCGGCCAGACCCACCACCAGCAGACCCACCTGACCCGCCACCCGCTCGATCACCACGGCCTGCGCCGCCGGCTTCCACCCTGTCCCGTCGCGCGACCGGACCGCACGGCTCGCATCGCCCAGCACACCGCCCGGCAGTGTTAGGTTCACGACCTGCCCGGTCAGATATTCCCGGATTGCCCAGCCCGCGCCGAACCGCAGGCCCAGGCACCGCGCCACCAATCGCCAGCGCAGCGCCATCAGAATCGTCTGACCCCAGAGACAGGCGAGCGCGACGCCGACCCACAGCGGATCGGCCCGCGTCAGCCGTGTGCCGATGTCGCCTGACCCGAAGGCCCAGAGCAACAGCCCGATCACGATGGCGGGAACTGCAAGGCGCAGCATATGCGTCATCGCCGCCGCGCCAACCAGCAGACGTCGACCGCGAACGACCAGACCAAGGCCAGCGTCGCCACCAGCGCCAAACCGCGCCCGAGACCGTCCGACACGACAGGTGCCAGCAGAGCCGTCAACACCCCGATCTGGACGACGCAGACGGCCTTGCGCCGCAAGCTGTCCGGCAATGTCGCGCCGAGCCAAGGCCAGATCAGCGTCGCTGCGACGAAGGCATAGCGCAGGCCCCCCAGGATCAGGATTTCGGGCCCGGCGCGACCCTGGACCAGCAGGATGCCCGCCAACACCGCGGCCAGCAGGGCGTCCACCTCCATATCGAAGCGCGCGCCGAAGGCCGAGGTCAGGCCCGCGCGCCGCGCCAGCCAGCCATCGACGCCGTCCAACGTCAGGGCCAAAGCGGCAAGCGCCAACAGCGACCATGCCGTCTGCGCGGGCACAGGCCCCGGCGGCCAGAGCGCTGCGGCCAGACCCGCCGTCAGCGCCAGGCGGATCAGGGTGACGATGTTGCATCCACCCGGTCGAACATGCGGATACCCCGCCGCCATTCCCGCCACCGCGATCGCCGCACCCACGACGAATACGGCCAGAGAGATCGCCGCGCCGGGTGCGGACATGGCCAGCGCCAGTCCGATCACGCCGGGCACGAGCATCGCCGCGACCGCAGCCAGCCAAGCCGCCGGACCGGCGTGTCGGGTGTTGATGTATCTGACCCAGTTCATGCGGCCCGTCCCCGCAATTCGACCCGGGCCGCCAAGGGCCGGTGGTCGGATGCCGCGTGGATCGCATCGGAATTCAGCGCCCGAGCATCGAACACGTCGGTCCCGTTGTCGGTAAGGATCCGATCAAGCGGCAGTAGGGGGCATCCGGCCGGAAACGTGCGCCGCACCGGCCCGGTCAGGTCCATCCCCATCATGGGCCGTGACAGAGCAATCCCACCCCAAGGCCGCCATTCGTTCAGATCGCCCAACAGGATCGTCTGCATCGGCGCGCGTCGCGCCAATACTTGCCCCACCGTGCGCAGTTGCACCGCGCGCAGCGCCTGTGCCAGCGACAGGTGGCATGACACGATGCGAAGGGGGTGCCCCGCGACCTCGACTTCGGCCAGAACGGCGGCGCGGGGACACCGGCCCGGCAACTCCAAGATGCGTCGGTCGCGCAGGGTCATCGCCGGATCCAGCAGAAGGATATTGCCCAGAAAACCGCCGCTTTGCGGGCCCCACCGCATATTGTCGCCATCGTGAACCGATTGCAGGCCGGTCATCCGACCCAATTCTTCCATGTTCAGAATAGCCTGGTGCGGGGCATCGTCCGAGTCCGCCTCTTGCAAGGCCAGGATGTCCGGCGCGGTCGGCACGATGGTGGATGCGATGGCGGCCATGGTTCGCGCGGCATTCAAATGCCCGTCCCGTCCGACGGATCGGTGCAGGTTCCACGTCACGCAGGCAAGGGACGAACGTTCCACCGAGTCATCCCTTCCCGTCTGCGACTTGGCGCGGCTGCACCGTTGTTTTCTTGGCTTTCGATTTAGAGCAGCGCCAAGGGGCGGCAATATCCACCCCGCACCGCGCGGCAGCCGCCGTGATCGCGCCGTCCCTGCGCAGCCGACGGGCAGAAGACATGCGGCGTCGTATCGTCATGCGCGATTGAAGGCGATGAAGCAGCGTTCGTTCCCGTCGACCGAGATACCTTGATACCTGCCACAGACGCGGGCCGGATCGTCCGCCGAAGAAACGCTTATGTAAGCGATTACAACATGAAGGAGGCCGAAGTTCAGAGCTGGATCAGCCATGGGCCTTCCCCGTTAGTGCAAAGCGACATCACGATCCACGCCACCAAACCATCCTTATATCGCGCGATCGGGGCATCTGGTTCTGGCGCGGCCTCAAGACTTGCAGGACGTGATACCTTCGCGTGATTTTCACCGATTGCCTGAACAGCGCGCCCGATGCCCGACGTGCGTTATGCCACCAGCATCTGCTTCTCCCTCAGCGCGCGATAGAGCCCGCCGTGCATCGTCATCAGCTCGGCCGGCGTGCCGTCCTCGACGATCCGACCCCGGTCGAAGACCAGGATCCGGTCCATGCGCTCCACGGTTGCCAAGCGGTGCGCGATCACCAGGGTCGTGCGCCCCTCCATCAGCCGCTCGGCCGCCTGCGCGACGCGCGCCTCCGCCTCGCTATCCAGGGACGAGGTCGCCTCGTCCATCACCAGGACGGGGGCATCGGACAGGAACGCCCTTGCGATGGCGACCCGTTGGCGTTCACCACCCGAAAGCTTCACCCCACGCTCGCCCACCGCCGTGCCGTAGCCTTTTGCCAGCCGGTCGATGAACTCCGCGGCCCCGGCCTTGTCGGCCGCGGCGCGGATTTCCGACATCGTCGCGCCGGGTTTGGCATAGGCCATATTTTCGGCCAGCGACCGGTGGAAGAGGATCGGCTCCTGCGGAACCAGCGCGATATGGGCACGTAATTCTGCCAAAGGGACCGACGCGATGTCGACGCCGTCCAGCGTGATCGCCCCTTCGGTCACTTCGTGCAGGCGTTGGATCAGCTTGACGAACGTAGTTTTCCCAGATCCCGAGCGCCCGACCAGCCCCACCTTTTGCCCGGCCGGAATGGCGACATGCAGATCGGTGAAAAGCGGCGTTTCTGCGCCTTCGTAGCCATAGGTTACGTGATCGAAGGAAAGCGCGGCGGCGCGGGGCGGCAGGCTGCGCGCCGGGGGGCGGGCCACGTCCATCTCGGCCGCATCCTCCATCAGTTCGACCATCTCCTCGGCGTCGTTCACGGCTTTCTGCAGATTGCGCACATGGTTGCCGATCTGACGAAGGTAGCCATCCAGCATGCCCAAGGCGGACACGGTGAACGCGATCTCTCCTGCGCCGGCGGCCCCCCGCGCAAAGGCCAGGAGTGCACCCCCAAGGACCAGCGCGCGCAGCAGCCAGAGGCTTGTATCCTGAACGAGGCCGGACCACGTTCCGCGCCGCCAGACGCGCCGGCTGCGGTGCGCCCATTTGCCGAGCACACGTGTCAGCCGTCTATCCTCGCGCGCTTCGGCGGCATGGGCCTTTACGACGGCGTTCGACGTGATGGCATCGGCCAGCGCGCCGGAAACACGGCTGTCCTGCGCATTGGCCAGGCGCGCTGCCGGAGCGACCCACCGGAGCGTCAGGAGAAGCGAGAGTGTCACGAAAACGATGGCCCCGAACAGAGCGACCAGTCCCACCTCGAGACGGAACGCAGTGAGCGTCGCGATCGTCCCGATCAGCACAAGCACGGAGGGCCCGAGTGCAAGCATAAGAAGGTCGCCCATGTCGTCGAGGGCCCAGGCCCCCCGCGTGATTTTGCGCACGGTGGAGCCTGCGAACGCGTTCGCATGCCAGCTTGCCGGCAGGCGCTGGACACGGGCGAAAGCCTCGGCCTCGACCTCCTGCATCGTCGGGATCGTGAGGTCGATGATGGCGAAATAACTGGCGATCTTGGTGACGATGGATAGCACACCAAGGATGAGCAGACCCCAGAAGGCCAGCCAGGGGGACGTGCCGTCGGCCACAGCGGCGACAAGCTGACCAGTCAGGACAGGGATCGAAACGTCTGCGCCGGTCGAAAGAAGTTGAAGCGCGACAATCGCCGCCAAACGGCCGGGCCGCCGGGCCCACCGCGTCGCCGCGAAAGAAAGGACGCGAGCGAACGCGCCGCGGGTCGGAGTATGAGGCATGAAACGTATCCCGGACGAATATCCGCGTCCTGCTAAGGGATGAGACGAAGCCAGGATCGAAGGACGCGATCGTGGCGTGCAATCTGACGGAGACGGCGGTGATCGCCCGTTTCCATCAGGGGGCGGCGACCCCGAAGCGGGGACCGCGGAAGAGTTCGAGAGTGATCGTCTTCATACTCGCCCTCCTTGCCCGGCGCGTGTCGTCTTGCGGAGACAATACTGGCCGCGGTCGCGGCAGGTCAACTCCAGTCCTTGGGATCGGCCGAAGCACGCAAGCACATTGGGTCGACAGTTGAACGCGCTTCCCGCTGCCGCAATGCAGTTTTGCCAAAATTCGAGAGGCCGGTGGGCTACCATGCCTTCGATTGCGATTTGCATCACCGGCGTCGATGCCGACGGCTTAGGGTTTTGGGCGTCGGCTTACTGCTCGACGCAGTACGTCTCTGGCACTCGGCCTTCGCCATGATCTGCGTATTCCGGTTCAGCCGAAAACGAGACCGCCATCGACGATGAGGTTTTGCCCCGTCACGGCACGGGCCCAGGGGCTGGCGAAGAAAAGGACGGCATCGGCAAGGTCTTCGGGCGTCGTGACCTGCCGCAACGGTGTATTTTGCGCGATCATGTCGAACACCGCATCCGGGGTGGCCGCACTCGCATCCGTCACACGCAGAAGTCCGCCCGACACCATATTGACGGTGATGCCCTTCGGCCCCAGTTCGGCGGCCGCCGTTCGGGTCAGGGCCAGAAGCGCAGATTTGGCCGCGGTGTAGTCGTGATAGGGAACGACCGGATTCTGCACAAGGTTGGAGCCGATCGTCACCACCCGACCGAACCCGTCGGCGGCCATCGTGTCCGTCGTGACGCGCAGCACGTTGAGCGCGCCGATGGCCGCCGTTTCGACCTGATGGGCGATGGCCGCGCCGTCCAGGGTCGCCAAGGTATCGCGCTCGTCGCCGTTGAAGGAATAGTCGGCCAGCGCGTTGTGCACGACTGTGGTGATCGGACCGAGCGTTTCGGTGATGGCACCGGCCATGGCGCGGACGGCGTCGGCGTCGCGTATGTCGGCTTCGAACGCGACGGCATTCGGGCCGATCTCGGCGGCCAGCGTCTCGGCCATGTCGCGGCTGCGGCGATAGTTGATCGCGACGCGCGCGCCTTCGCGTCCAAAGGCGCGCGCGATTGCGGCCCCGAGCCCCCGACAGCCGCCGGTGACGAGGACGGTTTGATGATCCAGAGGTAGAGTCATTCGAGGTTCTCCGTATGACGGGCGTGGAAATGATGGATGGGGCCGTGGCCGTGGCCGACCGACAGGTCGCCGGACGCGCGGATGGCGGCGGTGACGAATGCCTTGGCACCGCGCGCAGCGTCCTGCGGCGAGTGACCTGCGCCGATCAGGGTGGCGAGCGCGGAGGAAAGCGAGCATCCCGTGCCATGGGTGTTGCCTGTGTCGATGCGCGGCGCGGCCAGTTCCGTCACCCCATCCCGTGCGATCAACAAGTCGATCGCCGGCCCGGCAAGGTGCCCGCCCTTCAGCAGGACAGCCGTGGCCCCCATAGCCAGCAGGCGTGCCCCCTGATCACGCATCTGCCGGGGATCGACGACTTCGTCTTCGTCCAGCAGATCCGCCGCCTCGGGCAGATTGGGCGTCAGGATCGTGGCTTTCGGCACCAAAATGTCCCGCAAGGCGGCGACGGCGTCACGCGCCAGCAATCGGTCGCCCCCTTTGGCGACCATCACGGGGTCCAGCACAATCGGGGCCGCGATGCCGTCCAACGCCCTGGCGACGACATTGATGGTGGCAACATCGCCCAGCATCCCGATCTTGACCGCGTCGATGCGAATGTCGTCCCGGATGGCGGCGATTTGGTCTGCGATTATGTCAGGCGGCACGATCTGAACGGCACGCACACCGCGGGTGTTCTGCGCCGTCAACGCGGTGATCGCGGCCATCGCATAGCCAACGTTGGCGGAAATTGCCTTGATATCCGCCTGTATGCCCGCACCACCGGAAGGATCGGAGCCCGCGATCGAAAGGATGTTGGGGATCATGCCCTACTCCATTGGTCGACGATCGCGCGCGCCGCCGCTTCGGGATCGGACGCACGGGACACGGCCGAGACGACGGCCATCCCGGCGCATCCCGCCGTGCGAAGGGCGGGAGCGTCGACGGCGGTCAACCCGCCGATGGCGATGCACGGCAGATCCGTATCCCGCACGATGCGGGCAAGCTGATCGAACCCCAACGGTGTCGCATGATCCGCTTTCGAACGGGTCGCACGCACCGGCCCGACGCCCAGGTAATCGACGCAGCCCGGTGGAATTGCGGCAATCTGCGCGTGGTGTTCCACCGACAGGCCAAGCACCGCGTCGGGGCCGATCCGCGCCCGGATGGCGCGTGGATCGCCGTCGGTTTGACCGACATGCAGGCCGTGCGCCCCGACGGTTGGCGCAACCTCCACCCGGTCGTTGACGATCAGACGTGCGCCGAGGGGCACGATCCGTTCGGTCAATTCGCGCGCGAGAGCGGTGAAGGCGACGTCGTCCAGCGTCTTGTGGCGCAGCTGCACCCACCCGGCACCGCCCCGCACCGCCGCTTCGGCCTGATCGACGATGGAAAGCGCCGCCGTCGCATCGGTGATGAAACACAGGCGCGGTATCATGTCAGCGCGACCCGCGTCATCGCGTCCAACTCGGCCCCGGTCATCGCATAAAGCGCGTCGAGGAAAGCCGGCTGAAAACTGCCCGGACCGGACGCCGTCCGCCCGGCAATCTCCCCCGCGACACCGTAGTAAGCAAGGGCCGCAATGGTGCCCTCGAAGGCAGGGGTGGCCGCTGCGAAAGCACCGACCACGCCGGTCAGCGAACATCCCAGAGCAGTGATGCGCGGCATTATCGGATCGCCGTTCGATATATGCGCAGTCCGCGCCCCGTCCGTCACGAAATCCACCGGACCGGTAACCGCGACGACGGCCCCGGAGGCCCGCGCCAGGTCACGAGCCGCCCTTTGCGCCATCGCGACTTCATCGGCCGCATCTGCCCCGCGCCCGCGCGCGACCGCACCCGATAGGGCCAGGATCTCCGACGCGTTGCCGCGTATGACCGTGGGCGACAGGTCCAAAAGGCGCGCGCCGACATCCCGGCGCATCGCGGTCGCGCCGACCGCCACGGGATCGAGAACCCAGGGAATGTCACGTTCCACCGCCGCCCTGGCCGCCAGTGCCATACACTCCGCCCACTCGGCGTCGAGCGTTCCGATATTGATGGTAAGCGCGGCGGCGAGACCCGCGAACTCCGCCACCTCTCCGCGCGCATGAACCATCGCGGGCGACGCGCCAGCGGCCAGCATGACGTTGGCCATCACGTTCATGGCGACGTAATTCGTGATGTTCTGGACAAGCGGGGTCGCCGTGCGCATCGCGTCCAGATGCCGGGAGGGGTCGTTCATTCGCGTCTGTCCATATTCGGGCGGAGGACGCGATGCGGCACGGGAAAAACCGGCAGCCGACGCGCAACTTCCTCCGCCGGTATGAGCCGGGTCAGGTTCAGAGGGTACGTCTCAACCCGGCGGATGCCGGATGCCCCTGTTGCTTTAGCCGATCCTGTAGACGCTGCGATGAGGTGTCAATGGACCTTGTCGCGCGACTACGGCCGCGCTGCCCAGCACCCAGGAATGGCCCGAATGAAAGATGTGAAGGCTGGCTTGGGTTACGTCGTCATGGGTTTCGACTGGGCGGCAAGTAGGAGCCAAAGCAAATCCCAGAGGGATTGAGAACGAGGTGAATCGCCGGTCGGGAAAACGGGATGAATATCGAGGCGGCGATCTTCTTTGGTGTCCTCACATGGCAGGATGGGCTCGCGAGAGGATCGAAACGTTCAAGCCTCGCGCGGGTTGCCCGATCAAGATTGCCGCCGGCGAATATAACCTCGCCCTCGCCCTTCGACAGCACCTCCTCCACGGCGTCCGGACCGCGGGAACCGCCTGCCAGGCGCTTATCCACACCCATGACATCCGGCGCATGCCATTTTTGCAAACGTTATGGCTTCGGCCACAGTGGTCGCGGACGAGATGGCCCGCTTCCTCCGGTGCCATCTCCGGGTCCAGCGCAGTCAGGACGTTGTCTTCGACGACCAACACTTCGTGCATTCAAATGTCGCTTCGGATCTTCCACCGCACACTGCGGATACGCGTACAAGCAACCGGATCGTCCGATTTCAGCTGTCGAACAGCTCAGAGTTTTTCCACCGCTCGTCGGCTGAGATCGAGAAGCCGGCGTCGCTTGATCGATGCAAAGACCGGTCCGCGAAATTTCAACGGTTGTCCCAGAAGTCGGGCGGCATGTCATGAAGCTGCTGGGCGGCGGTATCATCGATCCAATCCTGCTGGTCGTCCATCGACCATGACGCGAATTCCGGTTGATCGGCCGCCATGGATCGCGCGCGGAGGAGTGCTTGCTGATACTTCAACTGCTCGATCGGCGCGTTGGGCACGATGGCATAAATGAACCTTGCACCCATCGCTGCAGCAATTTTGTCCATCTGGTTCAGCGACACGCCCCCGTCTTGCTCGCTCCGCTCCGCCTGATAGACCGCGTTGCGACTAACACCCTTGCGGATGGCGACCTGCTCCGCCGACATTCCAAGGGCGGTCCGCATGGCTGAAATCCAGCCTTTCTCGGGCGTTGGCGTATCCGCTACCTGTTCGGCAGTGCGGTCGAGCATGCGAGCTAGACGTCGGCGCTCGATGAAGTTCGGCATGAAGCATCCTTGGTCGTATTTCCGCCAACCTTGATGGCTACCTAGTTTCGACGGTACAGAATTACAACTATTTTTGCCTTCGCCAAAAATTTTGCACATATATAACTAAAAAATTACTCCATCCGTACTATATGAAATTGGAAGGAGATACGATGCTCGACCTGTTTTTGATCCCCGAAGCTGTACCGTTCTCGATTGCGCTGACGGTTGTTCTGGGCCTGTTCTTCCTGGAAGTCGTTGGACTGGTGCTGGGTGGCACTCTTCTGGGGCTCGGGGGGGAAAGTCCGGATATAGATGTCGATGCAGATTTCGACCTGACGGCTGACGTCGATCCGGGGGGCGTGACATCGGCAGACGTGCCCAATGACATGTCCGCTGCGCCGTCTGACATCTTGACGTGGATCGGCGCGCGCGACGTACCGGTCCTTATCTGGCTGGTGTCGTTTTTAACGATGTTCGGCCTGTTTGGCCTGTTAATCCAACTGCTGGCCATGACGACCATCGGCGCGCCGCTGTATACAGTGCTTGCGGTGATCATCGCCGCGATCCCCGCTCTGGCCGTTACACGAGTGATCGCGAATTGGGTCGCGCTTATCATGCCAAAGACAGAGACGAGCGCCATGCGCACGCGTTTCCTTGGCGGCCATCGGGGAACGATCACCCAAGGGACCGCCCGAAGGGGCCAACCGGCCGAGGTCAAGATCAAGGATCGACACCGCAACATCCACTACCTGCGGGTAGAGCCGTTGGAAGACGATGGCGTCTTCCCACAAGGCAGCGACGTCACGCTTATCCGAAAGCGTGGAGATAAGTTTTTCGTCATTTAACGGGCCGCGCGCGCGCAGCCTTCCACATCACGTCACAAGGATAATTCCATGGAGCTCATAAACATTCTGACCATCGCCGGCATCATCGTCGGCCTGCTGGTCTTCGTCGGCCTGATCATGGCTCGGCTCTATAAACGTGCGACACGCGAGACGAGCCTGGTCAAAACCGGGTCTGGCGGCAAACGGGTCATCATGGATGGCGGCACGATCGTGGTCCCGTTCTTGCACGAGATTGCCAAGGTCAACATGAAGACGCTTCGCCTCGAAGTCGCGCGGGTGAACGAACAATCGCTCATCACGAAAGACCGGATGCGCGTCGACGTCGGCGTGGAATTCTACGTCTCGGTCAATGCCACCGAAGACGGTATCTCGCGGGCCGCTCAGACTCTGGGCGACCGAACGTTCGACGTCGACCAGCTGCGCGAGATGATCGAGGGCAAGCTCATCGATGGTCTGCGTGCCGTTGCCGCCCAGATGACGATGGACGAACTGCATGAAAATCGGGCGAGCTTCGTCCAGGAGGTGCAGAACGCCATCTCCGAAGACCTGCTGAAAAACGGACTGGAACTGGAGGCCGTGTCGCTGACCGCTCTGGATCAGACCCCGTTCGAGTCGCTCGACGAGAACAACGCCTTTAACGCGGTCGGCATGCAGAAATTGGCCGCCGTAATCGCGACGTCGCGCAAACAGCGCGCTGAAATCACGGCAGAGGCCGATGTCTCGGTCGCCCGGTCCGAAATGGAAGCCGAAAAGCTGAAGTATCAGATCGACCGTGAGCAAAAAGAGGCTTCGATCCGACAGATTCAGGAGATCCAGACCCTTCAGGCGATGCAGGAAGCCGAGATCGCACGCAATCAGGAAGCCTCTGACCAGGCGAAAGATCAGGCGCGGATCGAACGTGAACGCGCCGTGCGAGCCTCGGAAATCGAGCGGGAGCGGACGATCCGAGAAGCCGAAATCGCCAAGGAACGCGAACTGGAAGTCGCCGATCAGGAGCGGCAGATCATCGTGGCCCGCAAATCGGAAGAAGAGAGCCAGGCCCGCGCGTCGGCCGACAACGCCCGAGCCGATGCCAAAAAGGCGTCGGAAGCGATCGAGACCGCCAGAGCCGTGGCAGAGGCGGAGCGCCTCAAGCGGATCTCTCTCATCGAAGCGGAGAAGGAAGCCGAGCGTCAGGCAACAGGGATTCGACTGGCGGCCGCTGCCGAAAAAGACGCAGCAAGCGATCGTGCGGCAGCCAAATTGGAAGAAGCGCAAGCAGATGCAAACGCGATGATCGTGAGGGCCGATGCCAAGAAGGCCGATTTGCTGGCGACGGCGGAAGGACAGACGGCGATCGCGAACTCCGAGAACGAATTGAGCGCAGAGATCATCGCGATGAAAATAAGGCTGGCCAGTCTGGAAGCCATGCCGTCGATCATCGCAGAAATGGTCCGGCCGGCCGAAAAAATCGACTCGATCAAGATCCATCAAGTTACCGGGATGGGTCGCGGAAGTGGTTCGGACGGGTCAGGTGTCGGCACAGGAACACCCGTCAATCAGGCGCTCGATTCCGTCCTTGGAATGGCGCTGCAGATGCCGGCGATGCAGGCTCTGGGCAAAGAGCTCGGGATCAGCTTGGAAAACGGCGTTGCGGGAGTTGCCGATGGGATTTTGAGCAAGCCAACTGCCACCGGTAATGGTCCGAGCGAACCAAGAAGAACGGAGAGTATGTCGGATTAGGCAAAGCGTCGGCAGACGCTGCAACGCTTGAATGATCCGATAAACGAATGAGTGCTGGGGCCCTTCCTTACACGAGGGCTCCGAAGCACGAAGTTCTGTTTGAGAGAAAGGGAGCAAGGCCAAAAGGTCCGACTCGAACCACTCGATTAAAAGATCTAACACGATCGCCTGCCAAGGTAATCCATGCTGAAGCGCATCTTTGCCGAAGCGGTCCTTCAGTCTTGGTAGCTTTGAGAGGCAGACGTAAAAGCTGGGTTGGGTGACAAAACGGACGTCCGTGCGATAGGCACGAGTGACGGCTGTCGGGAATGCTTCACAGTTAGAATATCTGATGTCAGCTATATCGAAGGTTAGAATGGACCGATGGAACCTCGAAGAAACCTATGAGACCGTAGCAGGTTCGGTTGCAGCCGGTTTCGCAGGTCAAGGCCCTGATCTGGTGCTGGCCCATGGTTGGCCTTGGTCTTCGTTTTCTTGGCATCGCGTCATCCCAAAGCTAGCGAAATCCTTCACCGTCCATTGGTACGATATGCCGGGCTACGGCAGGTCGGAAAAATCCAGCCACCAACGCACCTCTCTCGATGTCCAAGGTGAAGTATTCACCGAGATGATGGCGCATTGGGGCTTGTCGAAGCCGCGCGTTGTTGCCCACGATTTCGGCGGAGCGACAACGCTGAGGGCGCATCTGCTGCATGAATGCGAATTCGAGAAGTATGTGCTGATAAACGTGGTGGCGATGCGTCCCTGGGGATCAGAGTTCTTCGACCACATGGGCCAGCATGTCGAAGCGTTTCAGGGGTTGCCGCAACATATTCACAAGGCGCTCGTCACCGCATACATCCAAGGCGCTCTGGCCAACGACATACCCGAAGGCGATCTCGGCCCTTTGGTTGCGCCATGGCTTACAAAGGACGGTAGGCCAAGCTTTTATCGACAGTTCGCCCAAGCAGATGAGAAATACACCGCCGAGATTGAATCTCACTTTGGAGAGGTCCGTTGTCCTGTGAAGATTATCTGGGGAGAAGACGATCCATGGATACCGCTCGAAAGAGGCAGAGCTCTGCACAGGCTTATGCCCGAAGCAGAATTCACAATGATATCTGGCGCGGGCCACATGCCCCAGCTTGAGAAAGCCGCTGCGGTTTTACAAGAAGTGCTAGACTTCCTGCGATAATCCATAAGCGCAAAGGCCGCTATTCGGCTGCAACATGGCGTTGTGACCGAATGCTGTCGGGGATCGCAAAGCCGATCCGACATTTGGGAAACGGCTGAAGGGCACCAGGCGGTCATCATCTGGCGAGAGACCGTTTGCGGTGTCTATGTCCGGTCGCATCACGCTAGGGGGCGGATATCTGGCAGGTCGACACAAAGTCTGTTGACGGGCATGGCGAAGGTCGTCTCGCCGCCGATGTCCCAGTCGGAGAGCAAAGCGGCAAGATCGCCCAGCATCGCGTCCCGGGCATCATCGGTCAGGATGAATGCCGCGTAGAAAAAGCCCGCAGCTTCGCGCGCCACGAATTCTGCAGATCCCCGCAGTCGGACAACGTTGGTCTCAATGTTTATTTTCCCAAATGGGAAGGCTGTGCGGGCCAGGTCTACAAGGTCGTCCGCGCTGCGCACGCGGGGGTCGCCAAGTTCGATGCGGCCATAGGCGGGAAGCGCGGCCTGGACGTGGCCGTAGATCAGGTCGTGAACGGCCCGGTAGCCCGGTGCGGCATCCAGCGGGCCGTCGACAAGCGCGGCAAAGCGCCCGCCGGGTGCCAAGACGCGCGCGATCTCGTCCAGCACGGCTGCCACCGGGTCCATCAGGGTCAGCGCCCAATGGCAAAGCACTGCGTCGACCGACCCGTCCCCAAGATGATCAAGATGCTGTGCCCGCCCCTCGATGAGATCGGCCCGACCCTCGGGGAGCCGGGCGCGGGCCAGTGCCAGTTCGTCAGGCGACATGTCCACACCCAAAAGTCGCGCCCCTGAGGGCAGCCGCGCGTTCAGGATCGCCAGCAGCGCGCCGGACCCGCACGCCAGATCGAGCACGCTGCGATGGCGCTGGGGCGTAACCGCCTGGGCGAGCCATTCGTAGGTCGTCCGTCCCTCCGCGTCACGGCACTGCCCGGCGCAGGATTCCGTGAAGCCGGGATTTGCCCGGTGGACCGCGCGCAAATGGTCGCGCAGCGCGGCCGCATCGGGCGTTCCACCGCGCCCGACTGTGTCGGTCCACGAGGTCCGCAAAGAAGTATCGGTCATGTCGGGTCCTTCGGCGCGCGGCCGCCTAGCGTGTAACGGTGATCAGCCAGACGTCCTGAGGGAAGCGCCAGCCATCTGGATCGCGGCAGTCGGCGAGGTACGACGCAACCGGCTCGGTCGTGGTCATCGCCTCCAGCCCCGCGCGGTCGTCGAAGACGCAGCGTTGCAAATAGCCCTCGACCGCAGCGACATCGTCAGGTCCGGCAGCGCTATCGTAGCGCACGGTCTGCACCTCGGGGTCGCATCCCGTCTTGCGCAGCGCGTCGACGATGGCCTCGGCCGGGACGTAGGCCACGCCCTGAGGATCGAAGGCCGCCAGCCAGCGACGGTGGAATTCGATGTAGTGCCCGGCGGCCGCGCTGTGGGCGATCACGCCCAGCCCGCCCGGCGCGATGGCATCGACGAAGCGCGCCATCGCGTCGTCCAGCTCCGCCGCGGGCACGGCATAGAGCGCATGGGTCGCCCACACGATGTCATATCCCCCCTCGGGCGGCGCGAAGTCCTGAAGCGTGGTCTCGTGTTCGGCCACGACAATGAAGGGGGGCGGCAGGGCCGCGCGGGCTTCGGCCAGAGAAAATGCGGATGGGTCCAGAAGTGCGGTCTCGATCGGGCGGATGCTGGCCTCGGCCAGCCCGGCATGACGGACCAGCGCGTTGGGAAACTTGCCCGACCCGCAGGCCACGTCGAGAAGCCGCAGGGCCCGGTCCCCTGCCCGCGCCTGCGCGTCCTCAAAAAAGCTGCGCCAGTCCCGCGACTGCGCCAAATGACGATAATCGTCGGTGGCGAGGTGATAGAACGCGTCCATTCCGGCGCGTCCAGCTTCGGACCAATGCGCGTTCGACCGCGTCAGGATGTCGGTCATTGTGCGCCGTCCAACGGCACCGGCCAGCAGATCGGATTCAGCGGGCTTGCCGCGACCTCGCCCGGACCGACGCCCGGCATGAATTTTTGCCAGTCGCCCGACACCATGGTCGGCGCACCCACGATCCGCGCGCCATCGGCGTAATACGTGTTGGCCATCACGATCCGGCTTTGATCGGTGCGGTTGCGGGCAGCGGTGTGGAAGCTCAGGTTGTGGTGGAAACTGACTTCCCCCAACTCGAATGGCGTTTCATCGACGGCCACGCGGTTCTCGGCAAAGACCTTTGCGACGCCCTTATCGTAGCTCGTGCTCGATTTCTCAAAGGCCACGGCATCGACCAGGCGGTGGACGTCCAGCGGATAGGCGAAGGCCAGCGGCCCCATTGCCAACGGAATGGCCTGCGCGGGGGCCCAGGCGGTTACGACATCATTGGTATCGAGCGGGAAGTGGTGATCGTCGAAATGCCAAGGTGTTCGGCCGCATCCCGGCTGCTTTGAGAGCACATTGTCGTGGTAGAGCCGCACCGCCGGCACGCGCAGAAGCTCCGCGCAGATCTTCGCCACGCGGGGCGAAACGACGTAGGCGCGCAAAAGCGGATGGTCGGTCCAGATCATCTCGAGCGACAGAAACCGGTCGCGCACCCCACCGTCGGCACCCGCACCGAACACAGCCGTCAGCCGTTCGATCAGAAGCGCGCGCAGGCGCAGCACGGCACCGGGAGAGAAGACGTCCTTTAGCTTGATAAAGCCATTTGCCTGAAAGAAAGTGATGTCCGCGTCCGTCAGCACGTAGGGTTCGGCCAGTTCGGCCATCACGGTCGCGTCGTCGGGCAGCGGGATGTCGGGCAGCGGGGGGGCAACCTCGAAGGTCGTAATCTCACCTTCGTTGTCGGCAAGACTCACATACCAATCCCACCACGCTTGATTGTCTGCATCCCACGCGCCGCTGATGTCGGTATCGGACGATATGTCCGTCCCAGTATCGGGTCGGCCCGTGTGCCTGGCGGCGGCCATGTCTCTGGGTCCCTGCATCGCCGCCTCTCCTCATATCAATGACCATAGTTAGCGCGCTCGCGGATAAGGCAATTGCACGGTGCACTGTATCACTCACCTCGGGGTCATCCACCGTCGACGCACCCGTTTGACGGGACTAGCACGAGCAGGGCAAAACGCTCGTCTTCGTCGCGATGCAAAGGCTCGATCCGTCAATTCCGGTCTTGGGCCGGGCGGTCCGCGTCACACGCGTGTTTTTCCTTTTACAGACACGGTTCCGCTTTGAATTTTTCGGGCGCAATCAATAGTGCCCCCCCTCGTGGCGATCCGTGCCAAGGTAAGCCGGCGAAAGAATGCAGCGTGTCGACGACAGCAATCGGGCAGACGCGCTCGCAGGGCTTCCGACCTCCCAATCCGCTTTCCGCGCAGCCTTTTCAGCGTCAGAAAAGAAAGGTTTAGAGAAACCCGTAGTCCGGGACGACTGCCCAATTATGGTTCCAACGCATGTCGTTAATGGCTCAACTGGCACCCCGGTCGTCGACGTCTGGCTAGAGCGCGCGGCAGCCTGATTGAACGCTTTTTCTGTCACAACAATGGGGTCGCCAGGCGTTTGAAATGGCTCCTCCTCAGCCGCCTTCAGAGGAAGACAAACATCGGTGCCGCGTGCAGATCGATCGAAATGAACTGACAGTCGACCTGCGATGCGGCGCGGGGTCTTCCAAATGGCAGTATTGGTCCTTTTTTAAGGACGACCCGCAGCAGACCTTGGCCGCGGATCCCCATGTCGCGACGCAGCCTCCTTCAGTCAGACATTGACCGGCGAACCCGGCGACGGGGCTGACCCCGCATGAACTCGTCACCGCTCGGCAAGTCGATCGCGTAGGAATTATTGCCGCCGGGCTTCCACCCGAGAAGGCGGCCGGTGCCGTAGGCTATACCGCCGGGCATGCGGCCCGGTGCCTTGGAGCGCTTCGGTCGCCAGGCTGGGTGGTCCTCGAGGCTTCGAGATGTCCTGTACAGCTGTACGTTCCAGAGATCTTTATGGTCCTTCCTGCCGGACGTTATTGCGTGACTGCCGACAGATCGATCCGGAGGTGACGGATCGGCGACGTTCGGCGATCCCGCTCACGGAAACCACCTCGGATCGACCGCGCGGAATACGGCTCAATACCGGACGATTTCGGCATCATTTTCCTGACGCCCGACTGCGGCCGACCTAATCCGATCGCAACAACGTATCCATACGGTCCACGAATTCCGAACGCGAACGCCCCTTCGACCAGATGGCAGCCACATGTGGCGTTTGGCCGAACATCTTTTCCGACATCGCGATGCTGAGCAGAGGACCGAACACGACGTCGTGGACGGTCGTTTCGGGCAGGTCCCGGTGCGACCCAGCGGCGACGCAGGGCTGATATACATCCACCAATGTGGTCTGGAAGCGCGCGATAAAGTTGTCATGGAACCCTTCGGCGACCGCCGGAAAAGACTGTGCGGTCTCGGAGATGACGGTGGTCAATGCGCCGATCGAAGATCGCACCATCGCATCGTAGAACAGCCCAAGCGCGATGCGAAATCTGTCCGCAGGTGTTCCGTCCCCACGTTTCATCAAGTGGTCCACCTGCGCCAGCGATGCGGCCACGTCCGCCGAGAGCGCGGCGAGGAACAGCGCCTCCTTGGACGCGAAATGGTGGTAGAGCGACGCCTTGCGGATGCCCGCGGCTTTGGCGACCATGCTCATGGATGTGCCGGAATAACCGCGACTGAGGAATAATGCCAAAGCCTTCAGGGCGATGGCCTCGCGACGATCGTCCGGCATATCTTCATCGAAACGCGGCATTGACCCTCCAACATTTGGCCTAGTTCTTGACTCGGCTCCCGACCGTTCGGTAGGGCTCGCGGGAGCGTACGCCAGTCAAAGATATGGAGCAGTCGATGTCGAGACGAAATACCTTCGCGGCGATGTTCGTCATTGCGATCAGTTGGAGTTCTTTGACTGCGGTGGCCCAAAGCGATGTCACCCCGTCTGGAGATCCGGTCGCTCCGCGCGCGGTCCGCCTGATCGCACCGCTCGATGCCTCCGAGGCGAATTCGCGTCGCTTCTTTGGAAGGATCGCGGCCCGCGAGACCGTTTCGCTGTCTTTCGAGGTCGGCGGGCGCCTGGTGGATTTTCCCATCCTCGAAGGCAGTGCGGTCCCGAAGGGAAGCACCCTGGCCAGGCTTGACCAAGAGCCATTCGTTCGGGCGCAGGAACGTGCGGTCCTTGCATTGGAGCAAGCGGAGCGGGATGCGGAACGGGCTGGGACACTGGCGGCCTCGAACGTGACCTCCGAAGTACGCGCCCAGGATGCCCGCACCGCGCGCGACCTTGCCGACGTCGCCCTGCGCGATGCCCGCGAGGCCGTCGTCGATGCCGTCCTGACGGCACCCTTCGACGGGATCGTCGCCGCACGGATCGCCGAAACGTTTTCAAACGTCGAGCCGGGCCAGCCGATCCTGCGGCTCCACGACATGAGCCAGGTGCGCGTCGAGATCGAGGTGCCCGAGCGCGTTCTGCTGAACGTCGGTGACCCCGAGGCTATTTCCTTCTCCGGCACGTTGCCGAACAAGGTATCCGTTGATCTGAAACTGGTCGAGTTCGAGGCGCAGACCGGGCGCGTGGGTCAAAGTTTTCGCGTGGCGCTGGCCATCCCAGACGCGGCGGCGAGCGGACTGATCCCCGGATCGACGATGACGGTCGTCGCGCAGTTGCCACAGACGGACAGCGGCGCAATCCTGCCTCAGAGTGCAATTCTGGCCGAGGCCGGGGGCGGCTTCGAGGTTATGGTCTTCCGACCCGGCGAAGGAACCACTGGCACGATCGAGCGTCGGGCCGTCCGGGTCTTCGCCCCGCGCGGCAAGGCATTCGAAGTAGAAGGGCTGAAGCCGGGCGAGCGCATCGTCGCCGCCGGCGGACACCTTCTGCGCGATGGAGAGACGGTGCGCATCTACGACGGTCTGACGGTGGAGGAGCCGTGATGATCAAGGCCATCGCACGTTTGTCCGTCCAGCGCCCGCTCTATACCTGGATCATCATTCTGTTCGCCGCCCTGGGCGGCGCCTTCGGGTATCTCAACGTAGGCAAACTTGAGGACCCTCTCTTTACCCTGAAATCCGCGCTGGTCATCACGGCCTATCCCGGCGCAACCGCGGCGCAGGTGGCCATCGAAGTTTCCGAGCCGCTGGAGGCCGAAATTCAGCAGATGGGCGAGGTCAAGACGATCACGTCGCGCAACACCCCCGGCGTTTCGGTGATCGAGATCGAAATCGGGGATCAATACGATGGCGACGACCTGCCACAGATCTGGGACGACTTGCGCGACCGGGTGGAGAACGCACGCGGAATGCTTCCCGCCGGTGCGCTTGCCCCAACGGTCAATGATGACTTTGCAGATGTCTACGGCATCTACTACGCCGTCACCGCCCCCGGCTATTCCGACGACGATATCTGGGAAATCGCCTCCTTCCTGCGCCGCGAGGTGTTGACGGTCGACGGCGTGGCGAACGCGCAGCTTCTGGGCCTGCCCGAAGAAGCGATCTTCGTGGACATCGACAACCGCTTGTTGAGCAGCCTGGGCGTCCCGCCTGGCGCGATCCTCGGCGCGATTTCGACATCGACCGCAGTGGTGCCCACTGGCACGGCCGACCAGCCGGGCCGCGATCTCATCATCGAGGCCCCCCGCCCCGATGACAGCCTGGGAGAGATCGGGGCCCTGAGCCTCGGCGTGGACGGGGAAATCGTGAACTTGCGCGATTTCGCGGAGTTGTCGCGCGGGCGCATCGACAATCCGTCGCATATTGTACGCCACAATGGGGACGAAGCCTTTACCCTGGGCGTCGCGGGCCTGACCAGCCGTAACATCGTCGACGTCGGGCACGCCGTCGAAGATCGGTTGGCCGCCATCTCGTCGCAGTTGCCTGTCGGCGTCGAGATCGAGCCGATCTACGAACAGCATCAGGTCGTCGACGACGCTGCGGGCGAGTTCCTGCTGTCGCTGGCACTTTCGGTCGGCGTCGTGATCGGGGTTCTCCTGCTCTTTATGGGGTGGCGGGCGGCCGCCGTCGTTGGCCTGTCTCTTCTGTTGACGGTCACGGCGACATTTTTCGCGATGTACCTGTTCGATATCAAGGTGGAGCGGATCAGCCTCGGCGCGCTCATCATCGCGATGGGTATGCTCGTCGACAACGCGATCGTCGTAGCGGAGGGGATGCAACAGAAGATGCGCGGCGGGGTGTCGGCGGACCAGGCCGCCGAAGATGCCGCCGGCCGGACCGGACTGCCGCTTCTGGGGGCGACGGTCATCGGCATCATGGCTTTCGCGGGCATCGGCCTGAGCCCGGATGCCTCGGGCGAGTTTCTGTTCTCTCTCTTTGCGGTCATCGGCTTGTCGCTGATGCTTTCGTGGCTTTTTGCGGTGACTGTGACGCCGCTTCTAGGTCATTACTTTTTCGCCTCCGGCGGGCTGGAAGACGGGGCAGATGCTTATGGGGGCCCCGTATTCCAGGCGTATCGCGGCATCGTCCGTATGGCCCTGCGTGTTCGCTGGCTGGTGATCGCCGGGTTGATCGGGGTCACGGCGGCGTCGTTTTTCCTGTTCGGTCAGGTGACCCAGCAGTTCTTTCCACCCGCGTCCACGCCGCTCTTCTACGTCGAGTACAAAGCCGCGCAGGGTGGCTCCATTCACCAGACGGCCGACGATCTCGCCCGCGTGGAGGACTGGCTGTTGGCTCGCGACGATGTGTCGGACGTGACCATGAGCGCGGGGCGCGGTCTGTCCCGGTTCCTGCTCACCTATGCGCCCGAAAACCCGGAGCCGTCCTACGGAGAGCTCATCGTGCGGACGCCGACGGCCGAGCAGATTCCGAAGGTGCGCCAGCAGTTGGACCTCTTCGTGGCGGAGGCCTTGCCCTGGGCGACGGTCACCACCCGGCGGATCATCTACGGCCCCGCCGTACCGGCAGACATAGAAGCGCGGTTCTCCGGCCCCGATCCGGCGGTCCTGCGCCGTTTGTCACAGGAGGCGCTGGAGGTGCTGCGCACCGCGACGCCGAACCTGCACACGGAGACGATCGACTGGCATGAACGCGAAGCTGTCGTGCGCCCGACCTTTGCGACAGACAGGGCGCAGGCCATCGGTATCGCCCGCTCCGACATCGCGACCGGCATCGCGCTTGTCACCGATGGCATTCCCGCAGGGGTGTTGCGGGAACGCGACCGCCAGATCGACATCGTCGTCCGCAGCCAGTTGCCCGACGCGGACAGCCCCGCGAACGGGTCCAGCGCGCTGTTGGATCAGCCGATCTGGTCGCCGGCGACCGGAACCTATGTGCCGTTGGCTCAGGCTATCGACGGGTTCGAAGTGATCGCCCGCGACACCCTGCAATGGCGCCGCGACCGCCAGCCGACGATGACCGTCCAGGCGAATGTGATCGAAGGCCTGACGCCGCCCACTGTCTTCGCCGAAATCCGCGCGCCCATCGAAGCCATCGACCTGCCGGACGGCTACGCCCTGGAATGGGGCGGCGAATTCGAGAGCGCGGGCGAAGCGCAGCAGTCGTTGGGCCGCCAGATGCCGCTGAGCTTCGGGACGATGTTCCTCATCACGGTTCTGTTGTTCGGGGCATTGCGCCAGACGGCGGTCATCTGGACGATCGTGCCCATGGCCGTGAATGGGGCGGCGCTTGGCCTCTACTTCACGGGCCTCCCCTTCAGCTTCACCGCGCTGCTTGGGCTGCTCAGCCTCTCGGGGATGCTGATCAAGAACGCCATCGTTCTGGTTGAGGAAATCGACATTCAGAAGAGAGAGGGCCTGCCGCAATCGAAGGCCATCGTAGAGGCCTCCACCTCTCGCCTGCGCCCCGTCGTGCTGGCGGCGGCGACGACGATCCTCGGGATGGTCCCGCTTCTGTGGGATAGCTTCTTCGCGGCCATGGCGGTGACGATCATGGCGGGCCTCGGGTTTGCATCGATCCTGACACTGATCGGCGTGCCCGTTCTCTACCACACCTATCTGCGCGCCGAGCGGCGTGCGGAGAGTGCGGACGCCAAACGCCCACCTGACCACCCTGCGCAGCCTGAGCTTCCCCTCAAAGTCGCTGCGGAATAATTCCCACAAGGAGATCGGAATGAAAATCGACACCCTCCACGACCTCTACATTTTCGGCATTCAAGACAAGCGGACCGGCTGCGCCAGGACCTTCGACGGCATGAGGAGGATGCGCGATGCCGCGACCCACCCCGATGTCCGTGATCTGGTTGCGGGCGGTCTGGACGCGATGAACGGTGCGATGGAGATGTTCGACCGCATCCTCGACCGCCATGGCGCGCAGCCGTCGGAAACCGCGAACCAAGCTCTCCAATCGCTGGCCGAGGAAGCAACCGAGTGGGTGGATGGAAACTATGCAGACGACCGCCTGCGCGACCTCGCCATCGTCGAGAAGACGCGCAACATCGCCGCCTATCCCGACGCGGGCTTCACCGCGTTCCGCCAGCAAGCCAAGGCCCTCGGGTATCACGACGATGTGCGCGAATTGGGAGGTGAGAATAAGCCAGGAGGCGGAGATAACGACCAGGCCGCAATGATGGACCGGATCGAACGGGCCCTGCTCGAGGGCCTACGGTCTGCCGCCTGATCCCACATATGCGACCGACACGCGTTTGGCCGTCGCACGGCGGCACTGTTGAAGGAGATCCAAATGACGGGCTTCACCGAACAGAGCTTCGCGTTCCTCGAAAATCTCGCGGCGAACAATGACAGGGACTGGTTCCACGCCAACAAGGCGACGTTCCAAGAGAAGCTCGAAAGTCCTTTCTCGGACCTGCTCGACGCCCTGTCGAACCGGTTGGCTGATGCGCTCCGCCCCCTGTCGGGCGGCAAGTCCACGATGTTCCGAATGAACCGCGACGTGCGCTTCTCCGAGGACAAGTCGGCGTACAAGACCAATGTGTCGGGCCTGCTGACGCCATCGGGCACGAAGTCCGAGGGAGCGGGGCTCGTCTATCTGCACCTTGATGCAACCGGCGGGTTCGCCGCCGCCGGATACCACGCACTCAGCCCCAAACAGCTCCGCCCCATTCGCGAGGCGATGATCGAGCGGGCCAATGGGTTCGACAACGTGCTGAGCGTACTGAGCGATGCGGACAGGGTTTTGGAGGCGGAAGACGCGCTGACCGCCATGCCCAGGGGCTTTACGGATCACGCGGAGCATCGCCACGCCAATCATATCAAGCTCAAGTCGCTCATCGTGCGGCAAGACCTGCCGAAGGTCGCATGGACGTCCGGCGACGTGATGGACCGAGTGGAGGCTCTGGCACGGGACGCGATGCCGCTTCTGACCTTCGCGGAGCCCGCGCGGTGAATGCCACCGGATCGAGGACGCCAGCGGATGCGGATAGCGTCGAGCGGGTGGAAATTGCGTCCGAGCCTGCTCTGTGGGCCTGGCTCGAGGCGCATTATGAGCGAGACCGAGGCGTCTGGCTCGTGACATGGAAAGCCGCGCATCGGGACCGCTATTTGTCCCGCGATGCCGTACTGGACGCGCTGATTGCGTACGGATGGATCGACGGCCGGCGCATGAAGCTCGACGCCGATCGCACGATGCAACTCATCGCGCCGCGAAAGCAGCAGGCCTGGGCCGCGACCTACCGCGAGCGCGCCAATCGTTTGGAGACGGCGGGCCGGATGCGCGCGCCCGGACGCGCCGTTATCGCCCGCGACCGGGCCAGCGGGCTTTGGGACGCGATGGCCCATGTGGACGCGCTGGAGGATCCCGCCGATCTGATCCTTGCGCTGGAGGCACGGGACGCATGGCCGTGGTGGACGGATGCGGCCCCGTCCTACCGTCGCAACGTACTCCGCTGGATCGCGCAGGCGAAGGCCGACGCGACGAGGGCCAAGCGCGTAGCCATCGTCGCCGAGCACGCCGCGCGGGGCGAGAAGGTTCCCAATTATTGAAGCCAGACCCCTTCGGCAAAGACGGGCCGGCAGACAAGTCGCCGCCCCCGCTACGCACCATGACCAACTTCTCAAATGCAGATTGTTACCGTTTGCCCCCGACCCGAGGGCGGCAACAGGGCCGGTCACCTAGTGGATGCACGCCTGGCGTCCGTCCCGCGACGCGCGATGGATGATCTACGTTTGGATCTGTAGGGGCGGCGAGGGTTGGCCATTCTCGACCTCCATCCAAGGACGAGACGGCCGGAAGTCGAGCGTTCAGATGGCTGGAGCAGCATTTCGGGCGCGTGCGGCTGCACGCCGCAATCCTATACTTTCCGCGGCGTTTCGAAGAGGTTGACCTGTACGGAACGTTCGGGCGAGACGGTTCAACCGTCCTGATCGGATGCCCTTCGAGCCACTGGAACGTTTTACACTTGCGTCTAGAGGCTCTCGGAACAGCTTTCAGGACGTCATCATCATCAATGCAGCCGTCGGTTGATATTGCAGCTTTGGCCAATCTTGCTCGAAGCCGCCTTCCATGCGGCAGCGTATTAGCCGCGATGGTTGGCGGGCCGAAAATCTAGACAGACCATAGAGAACGGTCCTACGCGGCGCAGCAAACGTCAACTTCGGACCCGAACGTAGGCAATGTTGAAATTACCGCAGAGGTCCATTCGTGACAGAACATCGACATGCTCTGCGACACCGATTTTCATCCTGGAAAAGCTAAAGGCCAAGCGCACTAAGGCCTTTGTAATCGGCTGGCCTTGGCCCCTCCTCCCACAGAAACAGGCGGTCACTTTCGGCAATCGCGACATCGTTGATAGATGCATGGCGGACTGCCATGTAGCCGTCGGCGTCGAACTCCCAGTTCTCGTTCCCGTGCGCTCGAAACCACTGTCTGTTTTCGTCGTGGTATTCGTAGCAGAAGCGCACGGCGATCCGGCTATCGCTGTGCGCCCAGATTTCTTTTATCAATCTGTAGCCGCTCTCGATCGACCATTTCCGGATCAGGAAGGCCCGGACTTCGTCGCGTCCATTTATGAACTCCGACCGATTACGCCACCTCGTGTCAGGCGTGTAGGCCAGCGCCACCTTACCGGGGTCCCGCGTATTCCACGCGTCCTCTGCCATGCGAACCTTCTTGGCCGCGTCTTGAAAGCTGAACGGTGGCACTGGCATGCGCGTCATCGCGAATTACCAGCTATTGTAGCCAAGATACTTGCCCGACATCTCGACTTTGACCCGGTCGCCTTTGGGGTTCTCGATCCGAGTGACGGACATGTCGAAATCGATGGCGGACATGATGCCATCGCCAAACTTCTCTTGGATCAGGGCCTTGAGCGTCGGGCCGTAGACGCCGACGATTTCGTAGAAGCGATAGATACAGGGATCGGTCGGCACCGCTTGGGTCCAGATCTTGGTCGGACTTTCGACCAACAGGCTTTCCGCCTCCTGCGGCAGGCCCATGATACTGACCATCAGCTTGGCTTTTTCAGCCGGAAAGGCGTTCATGCCCATGGAGGCGGAGTGGGTCCATACGGGCGACATGCCGATTTTCTCCGCTATCTCTTCCCACGTTATGCCAGCCTGTTTCTTGGCCGACAGGATCATGGCGGTCGCGTCTTCCTTGGTCATCGTCGCGGTCATGCTCAGGTCTTTCATGTTGATCTCCTGCGGTCTCAGCTGTTGACGGCACGCAAGACCGTTTGGGTGTCCTCGGGGTCATCCGAGGGGGTTGTCTTGTCGATCCGTATGGTTGCGGGCTTGTTCATCTCTCCGGGCTGCATCGGCTGACCCGCCAGCTCTTTCGAGCGCTTGCCCAGGAACTGAACAAGGTGGTTGCGGATCGCGTAGTAATTCGGGTGCTCGACGATCTCGGTCCGACTGCGTGGCCTAGGAATCGTGATTTCGACGCTTTCGGCGACGCGGGCCTGCGGTCCGTTGGTCATCAGCAGGATGCGGTCGGCCAACAGGATCGCCTCGTCGATATCGTGGGTGATCATGAAGACGGTCTGCTCCATCTGGCCCCAGATTTTCAGAAGCTCGTCCTGGATCGTGCCCCGCGTGAGCGCATCTAGCGCACCGAATGGCTCGTCCAGGAGCAGCAACTTGGGGTGGTTGGCAAAGGCGCGTGCAATCGACACGCGCTGTCGCATCCCTCCTGACAGCTGACTGGTTTTGCGGTGGATTACGTCCCCGTCAAGTCCCACCATGGCGAGGAACTTCGTGGAGTGCGCCTCCACGTTGGCCTTGCTCCATTCCGGGTGACGCGCGGACACGCCGAAAGTGACGTTCTTGAGGGTCGTGAGCCAAGGCAACAGAGAGTAATTCTGGAACACCACCCCCCGATCGAGGCTCGGGCCCTTCACTTCCTGCCCGTCCATGATGACCGAGCCGGCGGTCGGGTCCGCAAGGCCGGCGAGAATGTTCATGATCGTGGATTTGCCGCAGCCGGAATGGCCCAGGATCACAACGAACTCGCCCTTCTCGACCCCGAAGGTGGCGTCTTCGAAGACCGTCATGTCTCCGCCTGCCCCGTCCGGAAAGCGCTGGGTGAGTTTCTCGATGCTCAGATACGGTTTCATGGACTTTCCCTTATTCGACGTAGGTGACGCGGCGTTGCAGGAAGCCGAACATCGCGTCGAGCATCATGCCGACAATGCCGATCATCAGGATGGAGAAGACGACGGAGGTCAGGTCGAGGTTGTTCCATTCGTTCCAGACGTAATATCCGATCCCGGTCCCACCGACGAGCATCTCGGCCGCGACGATGACCAGCCATGCGATACCGATCGAGATACGCATGCCCGTCACGATGGTCGGCGCGGCGGCAGGGAGGATCACGGTGAATGCCGTCTTGAGCGCGCCCAGTTCATGCGTGCGGGCCACATTGACCCAGTCGTCGCGAACGCCCGCCACACCAAAGGCCGTGTTGATGAGCATCGGCCAGATCGAGCAGATGAAGATCACGAAGATCGCCGACGCCTCGCTGTCGCCGATGATGAACAATGCCAAGGGCATCCAAGCCAGCGGCGAAATCGGACGCAGGACTTGGATGAAAGGATTGAGCGCCTTGTGAGCCACCGGCGACATGCCGATGAGGAACCCCAGCGGGATCGCCACGAGCGCGGCCAAGAAATAGCCAGTGAGCACGCGGTAGATGGAATACCCGATCTGAATGCCGATCCCCTTGTCGTTGGGGCCCGCGTCATAGAACGGGTCGCTGAGCTGCTCCCACGCCTTGGCGATCACGTCGCTTGGAAGCGGCACACCGGCCTTGGGCGCGCCGGCCCCGGTCAGTATCTCGTACTCGGTCAACTCTCCCACGGCCTTTTGCCCTGGGATCACGGCCTCCCATACGAGGAGGCCGACGACGAGCATCAGAACCGACAGCAGGGCGGCGCGTTGGTTCAGGGACAGGGACAGGGTGTACATCCCTTAGGCCTTCTTGATCGCAAAGCTGTCGACGTAGGCTTCGGGCGTCTCGGGATCGAAGGTCTTGCCCATGATCGTATGCGATTTGTAGGTGATGTCCGGCGCGTCGTAGCCCAGGTCTTCCATGACCTTTTTGCAATCCGCGGCCAAATAGACCCTTTCGGCCACGCCCTTATAATCCACGTCGCCCTCGATATAGCCCCACCGCTTCATCTGGGTCAGGATCCACACGCCCATCGAGTGCCAGGGAAACGGGTCGAAATCGATGCGATCGGGCACGCGTTTCACTTCGCCCAGACCGTCTGCATACGTTCCGGTGAGGACCTGCTCAATGACGGTAACGGGCTGGTTGAGATAATTCGTCGGCGCGATCGCCTCGGAGATTTCCTTGCGGTTTTCAGCGGCAGAGGCGTATTGCGTTGCGTCGATGATCGACTTGAGCAGCGCGCCCTAGGTGTTGGGCAGTTCGGTCGCGAAGGACAGCGGTGCGGCAAAGGCACAGCACGGATGACCTTCCCAGATGTCCTTGGTGAGGATGTGCAGAAAGCCGATGCCCTCGTAGACGGCGCGCTGGTTGAAGGGATCGGGTGACAGGTAGCCGTCGAGGTTGCCGGCCCGCAGGTTGGCGACCATTTCGGGCGGCGGCACGACGCGGATCTGGATATCGACATCGGGGTCCAGTCCGAATTCCGCCACGTAGTAGCGCAGCAGGAAATTGTGCATCGAGTACTCAAACGGCACGCCGAAGGTGAAGCCCTTCCACTGCTTGGGATCACGTTTGTCGAGATGCTCGTTGGAGAGCACGATCGCCTGGCCGTTGATGTTCTCGACCGCGGGCATGATGTAGGGTTCCGCGACCGATCCGGCACCCAGGGTCATGGCAAGGGGCATGGGCGTCAGCATATGGCTGGCGTCGTATTCACCGTTCAGCGATTTGTCGCGGGCCACGGCCCAACCGGCCGTCTTGATGACCTGCGCGTTCAGGCCATAGCGCTCGTAGAAGCCAAGCGGCTGCGCCATGATGATCGGGGTGGCGCAGGTGATCGGCACGAAGCCGATGTTCAGATCGGTTTTCTCGGGCGGGCCGAGATTATCGAGGATCGCGGCCTTGGCTTCGTTGAGCGGGAAGACCGACGCGAGGGCGGCGGCCATGGTCGAGCCCCCCATCATACCCATGAAGGACCGGCGACCGAGGTCGCTTTGCCCAAAGACCGAACGAACGATCGCGCTTTCGACGGCCCGCTCCAGCATACCTTCGGATGTTGAGAGGTCGATCTTGTCGTCGACGTCCGGCGTCACCGTCTTGCAGGTGTGACACCCACAGTCCGCTCCGTGACGCAGGTCGGTTTTTGAGGAGAATGGATCGCCGAGTGATTTCGTTGACATGCTGTGCTCCATCGTTGGTTGGATCGATGTTGCGTCGCGATATGACGCAAATGAAGAGACGTGCCGGAAAAACCATAATTTAGATTTTACAATTATTTTCGAGTGTTACGACGCATTCCCTAGATCAGTTTTTACGATATTTCGTAAATTACGATATTTCGTATTGTGCATAGCGCACCAATCGCGTGCGATCAGGCATGACCGACATCGATAATACTCATGATTCTGAACTGGCCGGCGCTTTCGGGCCGACCGTCCTGATTGACCTGGCCACCGATGAGATCCTTGCCGCGACGCCGGAAGCGCGCATCCTCTTTGCAGACAGCGCGTTGATCGGGTCCCGTTTCGCGCGGTTCGTCGCCAAGGGGATGCCGCATCTAGTCGTCTTCATTGCCGAAGTGCAGCATCGGGGCATGGCGTGGTCTCGCCGTATCACTTTTCAGACGGCCACTGGCGAGGCGCTGAATTGCGAAGTCACGGCCCGCGCGCTGTCACGCGATGGGCGCAAAATGCTGCTTATGCATGTGCTAGATCTTGCCAGACTTGAACGACACGCCACGCAGGCGGCTGCGGGCCACTTCTATGATGGCGGGTTGATCGAATGGCAAAGGGCCCAGACCTTCTTTTCCGATCTCGAACGGGAAAACCAGTTGATCCTGAATGCCGCCGGTGAAGGAATATACGGCGTCAACGCAGACGGTAAGACGACGTTCGTCAACCGCGCCGCACAAGAGATGCTCGGCTGGACCACCGAAGACCTGCTGGGTCGCGATATCCACGCCATGATCCATCACCACCACCTCAACGGCGAGCGCTATCCCTCCCACGAATGTCCGATCTATCAATCGTTCCGGTATCAACAGGTGAACCGGATCGAAGACGAGGTCTTCTGGCGGAAAGATGGCAAGCCGATCCGTGTGGAATATGTCTCGACCCCGATCTACGATGGACCCCAACTTGTCGGGGCCGTCGTGATCTTTCGCGACATCACAGAACGCTGGGAGAACGAACGCAAACTGCGCGAGGCGATGGATGAGGTCGCAGCCCTGCGGGACCAATTGGAAGAGGAAAACGCTTACCTTCAGGAAGCCATCAGCATCGAGCGCGCGCACCATGATATCATTGGACGATCTGACGCCGTTCGCCGCATCATCAAGCAAATCGAATTGGTGGCGCCCACCGATACCAGCGTCTTCATTCGCGGGGAAAACGGGGTCGGAAAGTCGCTCGTGGCTTCGGCCATTCACAATGACAGCACCCGCAAGCGCCGCCCGATGATCCACTTCAAGGCCGGGGCTATCACGCCAGAGAAGATTGAGAGCGAACTGCTGGGGCAAATGCGTGGTGCGTTTGCGGGTGCCCTGAAGGATCGGCCCGGAAAGTTGGAACTGGCCCATGGCGGGACGCTTTTCATCGACGAGATCTGTGACATTCCCATCGAACTTCAGGGTCATTTGCTGGATGCGATTCAGAACCGCGAGGTCACGCGTCTTGGGGATGATCGGGCCCGCAGCCTCGATCTGAGGTTGATTGCCTCGACCAGCCGCGATGTCGACCGGGAGATACAGGCCGGGCGATTGCGCCAGGACCTGCTTCTGCATCTCGGGGTGTTTCCCATCTATTGTTCGCCCCTGCGCCAGCGCACCGAAGATATCCCAATCCTGACAGCGCATCTGTTGCGTATCGCGTGCAAGAGGCTTGGCCGAAAAGTGCCAGTGATAACCGAAGGCGCGATGCGCAAGCTGCGCCACTACGATTGGCCCGGAAACGTCCGGGAATTGGCCAATGTGATCGAGCGCGGAGCAATCGTGTCGCAATCGGACAAGTTGCTGGTGGAAATCCAACAAGACGCGGCCTCTGCCGTTCGTGCAACATCAACACTTTTGACGGATGCCGATATCGAACAGATAACAATTACCAACACGATCGCCTGCATGAAAGAAGCCGGCGGGAGAGTTTCCGGAAAAACGGGTGCTGCGGCCCTATTGGGGATACGGCCAACGACGCTCTATTCACGGCTGAAGAAATTTGGCCTTAGCCAAGACGACTGGTAGGCCATCAAGTCTTTTATAAGTAGAGCCGATATGGTCATTCGGCATGTGTGGCCCAGAGCGTTGTCCAATATGAAATCCGCTGCTTTAGGCTCAGGACTCATAGCCAGAAAAGCACGGTAGCGGCGAAGGCGATGGCCGAGAGGAACACGGTTGGAGGTCTGTCGTAGCGGGTGGCCACGCGCCTCCAGTCCTTGAGGCGACCGAATATGATCTCGATCGTTGCCCGGCAGTGCATCGCGCAGCGATGTCACGAGAGGTGCGATTCCGTTTCCTGTAGCGTCGCTTTTCGTATTTGACGGGTTTGCCACGTGACTTTCGGCCGGGTGTGCAGGGCGTTATGCCCTTGTCCGCAAGGGCTTCGCGGAACCAATCTGCATCATACCCTCTGTCGCCCAAAAGCCAGTCTGCTGCTGGTAAACTGCTCACCAGAGCCCTTGCCCCAGTGTAGTCGCTGACCTCTCCGGCGGTCATGAAGAAGCGGATCGGACGTTCAACTGCATCCGTGACCGCATGCAGCTTCGTGTTCATCCCTCGGTTCGTCCGCCCTCCCTTTCAGGACATTTGCCGTGCAAATACCCTGCCGGGCAGTGATCAAACGACCACGCCCCCTTTTTCGACCGCAGACTGGAACCCGTGCGGTGCGCCTTAAGATAGGTGGCGTCCACTGCCCGGCAGGGCATCACGCAGTGATGTCCCGAGAGGGGATGGAGATCGTCCTGTTGTCAGAAGCTTCTGCTGGGAGCCCGTCCATGATCCTGGCAAATGCCCCCATGTCGCTCCACCGCTTCCACCGGTTGTAGAGGGTCTTGTGTGGGCCGTGCTCCTTGGGCGCATCGCGCAATCTCAAGCCATTGCGATTGATGAAGATAATTCCACCCAGGACACGCTGGTCGTCAACGCGTGGCACTCCATGGCTCTTCGGAAAGTACGGCCGGAGCCGCGCCACCTGAACGTCGCTCAGCCAACACAAGTCGCTCATGTCGTGCCCCGAAGTTTGGGAGCTTGAATCAGGCAGCCTCAGCAGCCGCAACCAAATCAATGGGTCCTGAGCCTAAGCGCTTGGGCCTCTCAAAAATCGGCTATGCAGACTTTGCTACCGTTTGGGTTAAGACGCCGAACGTCTGCTTTTCCAAGTGGGCGTACTCAAAGGAAAGTTCCGCCAGCCATGGTCCTGCCGTCGTAGACATTACCGTTCTTTGATCTTAGTTGTCACCTGCAGAACGAAGTGGGGTTTGGGCATGGATATGGACGTTCGCACACGTCACAACGTCCGCGCGACGGGACGGGGTTTGGATGCGCCGGCCATCGTGTTCGCGCATGGCTTCGGGTGCGATCAGAACATGTGGCGCTTCGTGGCACCCGCCTTCGAGGATCGCTTCCACGTCGTCCTCTTCGATCACATTGGCGCGGGCGGCTCCGATCTCTCGGCCTACGATCCCGAGCGCCACGCGAGCCTGGGCGGATATGCCGACGATGTCGTCCGGCTGATCGAGGGTCTCGGCCTGCGCGACGTCGCTTTCGTGGGACATTCCGTATCCGCGATGATCGGCGCGCTTGCCGCGAACCGATCGGAGGGTCTGATCGGCCGGCTGATTATGGTCGGTCCGAGCCCATGCTACATCGACGATGGAGACTACCGCGGCGGCTTCGCACAAAGCGAGATCGACGAGCTGCTCGAGGTACTCGATGCCAATCACATGGGCTGGTCCGCCGCGATGGCCCCCACGATCATGGGCAACGCGGACCGCCCCGAGTTGAGCGAGGAGCTGACCAATTCGTTCTGCCGCACCGATCCGGCCATCGCCAAGCAGTTCGCGCGCACGACATTCACCTCCGACAACCGGGCCGATCTCGAAGCCGTATCCGTACCCACGCTCGTGCTCCAATGCCGCGACGACGCGATCGCGAATGAGGAGGTGGGCCGGTTCGTCCACGAGCACATCGCCGGCAGCCAGTTCACGATGCTGGACGCGAGCGGTCATTGCCCGAACCTCTCCGCGCCCGAGGAGACGACAAAGGCCATCGCCGCCTTTGTCTGAGACCGTGGAGCCGGGCCAGGACGCCGAACCAGATCCGGCCGCGTTCTTCGACGACGCGCCCTGCGGGTTCCTGATCGTCGGGCCAGACTGGTCGATCCGGCGCGCGAACGCCCAACTCGAACAATGGATCGGCACGAGCCGGGGCGAGCTTGCCGGTCGTCATCTTCGCGATCTGCTCGACGTCGCCGGCCGCGTCTTTTTCGATACCCACTTCGCGCCGCTCGTGCGTCTTCAGGGTGCGTTCCACGAAGTCGCGCTCAACCTGAAGCGCGCCGACGGCTCCCGAATGCCTGCGCTGGTAAATGCCGCCGAACGGACGGGCGCGGACGGCGCGATCGAAGCCATGCTCGTGACCGTGTTCAACGCCAGTGACCGGCGCCGCTACGAGACCGAGCTTCTGGACGCGCGCAACGCCCTGCGCGAACTGAACGAGGACCTGGAGGACCGTGTACGCAAGGCCGTCAAGGCGCGTCTGGAAGCGGAGGATACGCTGCGCCAGGCGCAGAAGATGGAAGCGATCGGCAATCTATCGGGCGGCATCGCGCACGACTTCAACAATATCCTTCAGATTGTGTCCTCCAACCTGGGGCTCCTCTCCAAGCGCGTTCCGAAGGAAGGCGCGGACTTCCTGGCCAACGCACAGGCCGGCGTCGGGCGCGGCGCACAACTCGCGCAGCAGCTGCTCGCTATCGGGCGCCGGGGGCCGGTCGAGACGAAGGTCGTCGATGCAGTCGCTGTGATCGAGGGCATGCACGACCTTCTGGAGCGGACGCTCCGCTCCAGCACACGGACCTCATTCGACATCGCCCCCGGCGTGCTGCCGGTCGAGGTCGACGTCTCGCAGTTCGAGAACGCGGTCCTGAACTTGTGCATAAACGCCCGCGACGCGATGGAGGGCCTTGCAAATGGCGAGCTGTCCCTCGTCGTCCGGGATTGGCCGGCCGGCGCGACGGCCCTGCCCAAAGATCTCCACGGGCCGCATGTCGAGATCCGGGTCGTCGATACCGGCGCGGGGATGGACGCAGCGACGCTGGCGAAGGTGTTCGAGCCGTTCTTCACCACCAAATCCTCCGGCAAGGGGACCGGGCTGGGGCTTGCGATGGTCTATGGCTTCGCGCGTCAGTCGAGCGGTCAGGTCACGATCCAGAGCGCCGTGGGAGAGGGCACGGCAATCTCGGTCTGGCTGCCCCGGTCGCCCAAACCGCTGGACGGCGGGACCGTGCCGGAGCCCGTGCCCATCCGAGGGGGCGACGAGACCGTGCTTCTCGTGGAGGATGACGACGAAGTCCGCGAGGCGACGCGCTCCATTCTGGCCGATTTAGGGTACACGGTCCTTCTTGCGCAGAATGGGGCCGAGGCGCGGAGGTATCTGCGGGGTTCGGCGACTGTCGATCTGACGATCCTCGACCTCATTCTTCGCGACTCCGAAGATGGCATAGCGCTGATGCAGGAGTTCAAATCCAAGGCCAACGACGGCGGGCTTTTGCTGACGTCCGGGCAGGCGGACGCATTCGAAGACCGCCTTGATCCTTCGTTCGAGCTTCTGCGCAAGCCCTACGACGTCACAGCGCTGGCCGCCGCCATTCGGCGCGCGATCGGCACGGACGGGCGGGCGGCGTCGCAACAGGCCACGCCGCGCGCCGCCGATCTCCCCGTCTTGCCGACGGGCATGCGGGTGCTGATCGTCGAAGACGAGATCTTGATCCTGATGGCGGCGGTCGATCAGCTGCGCGACCTCGGGCACACCGTCTTCGACGCCAACTCGGGAGAGGCCGCCATGGAGGTTCTGCGGACGGCCGACATCGACGTGATGATCACCGATCTGGGATTGCCGGGCCTGGATGGCGGCGCGTTGGCGCGCGCGGCGCGGCAGTCGAAGCCGTCGATCGGCGTAGTGTTCGCGACGGGCGCTCACGACCTGCCGGACCTGCCAGGCGCCGCCGGCGTGCGCCTGAGCAAGCCCTACCGGGAAGAGGACTTGGCCAAGGCATTGGAAGCTGCACGACCGGAGCCGTGAGTGGACCTGCCCCGTCAGCTTAGACCGCCCGGCTCGACTTGGTGCCTTTCGTTCCGGGGTGCACATCCCAGACGCGTTTCACCATTCGAAATGGGTGCCGCGATATCGTTTGCGTCGCCCCATCGGTCAGATCCCGCTGCGCCGTATTTACCCAAGTTCGAGGCTTGCCACGGCGTAGAAATCTCGCGGAGACACGGTGACATCGCCGCGATACATGCGGACGGTCTCGAACTCGGGAACCAGGTTCAAGTCACGGCAGATCGCACCGAGGGCCGGCGCGGAGGCTGGCACATCGATCGTTAATTCGCCCGGCGCGCAGGCGGCGGCATGGGTCAAGAGCGCGCGCGCCTCGTCGGCATCGGAGGCGACGAGCGGTCCGATCTTGGCACCGCTCCGGCAACGGCGGACGGTGACGAACCCTCCATCCGGCCCGATCCAAGTCGTCCGGTGCTCCGAAGGTGCCAGCCACGCCATCATGTAGGCGCTCTTCGACCACCCCGATGCATGGGCTTCCCGACCCGTCAAAACCGGCAAATCGGCCGCTGTCGCTGGAACGGCACCAGTGCAGAGGTGCCCATCGGGCCGGCCGGAATAGCGCACCGTCGCTCCGGCCTCGACGAAGCCCGAGGCGCGGTAGTTTGCCAGCTGCGCTGGCACCCCGTCGAGTCCCACGATCCGGTCCCCTGCGTGACGTAAAGCATAGCGCCATAGATCATGCGCGATCCCATAGCCCCGTCGGTCGGGGCGGCAGAGATAGAGGCCGAGAAAAGCGAAACGCTCCGAATGGTTCACCACGGAGATTGCGGCAACTGGCACCTTCTCCTCGACCGCGACGAAGAAGCCGTCCGGGTCGGCAGTGCGAAAGGGGACGACATCGTCCAGACCGGGATTCCACCCCTCGGCCTCGGCCCAGTCGATAACCGTCTCCAACTCGGCGGGGGTCATCACGCGCCGGACGATTGCCCCACCGCTCATCGTGCCGGGGACGCAGGCGGTGCCGCAAGTGCGTCGCGCAGCGAAACGGGTCCGACCGGCCCCTCGCGCAGATCCAGAAGCGAGAGCAGGTCGACCAGATGGCCCTTCATCAACTCCTCGGCAGCCGCGCCGTCCTGGCACCGCATCGCATCGACCAGAGCATGGTGGGCGTGCTTCTCGCACATGGCCGTCTGGCGACGCCAGTAGAGCGCGATCACCAGCGCCGAACGTGCGACGAGCTGCCGGATGAAGGCCTCGATGGTGACCTGCCCGCTGATGCAGGCAATTTCGACATGGAAATGTCCGGACAGCATCAGGGCCCGCCCTTGTGCCCCGGCGGCGAGTGCGGCGTGCTCGTCCGCGATGTGCCGTTCCAGGCGGGCCAAATCGGTATGACCACAGCGACCGGCAGCGACCCGGGCCATTGTCGGCTCCAGCAGGGCGCGGGCCTCGAACACCTCGCGTGCCTCGCGCACAGACGGTTTGGCGACAAAGGCCCCGCGGTTGCGCTCGATGGTAACGAGCCCTTCGTGCGCCAACGCGCGTAGGGCCTGGCGCACGACCGTACGTCCGGCGCCGTAAATGTCCCCGACCTCATCCTCCGAAAGTTTCATGCCGGGCAAGACGCGGTGTTCATGGATGGCGGCAATCAGGTCGGCTGCGATCGGATCTGCGGCGCGCGCTGTGGCGCGATCATCTCCTCCACCCCCTGCGTGCCCGGCATCGTCCATCGCGGCTCTCCTCAGCATCCGCAGTGCCAGACCCCGGCAAAGCCGACAACCTCCTATTACAATGCCAACAATTCACAAAAGATCGTATACAATCGCTGCCGCCTTTTTCGACAACCGGACGCGACTCTGCATCTTAATGTGCCATCCCGCCGATCCCCCAAAGGCGAGGAGCGGGAATCCATCGCAAGCATCGTGCGTCCGGACAAAGCTGGTCCCAGCCACTGGGGGACATCATGCGATCCGATCTCGACCTCGAACTCGTGGGCCTGACCAAACGCTACGGTTCCACCACCGCTGTGGATGCCATAACCCATCTCTTTCCTGCCGGCACTTATGCTTGCCTGCTGGGCCCGTCGGGCTGCGGCAAATCCTCGACCCTTCGGATGATCGCCGGGCACGAGAGCGTCACCGAAGGTGCCGTGGTCCTAGGTGGCCGGGACGTCTCGCGGCTACCGCCGGCGCGGCGGGGTACGGCGATGATGTTCCAGAACTACGCGCTGTTCCCGCATCTCAGCGTTGTGGACAACGTCGCCTTCAGCCTGCGGATGAAGCACGTGGCCACATCCACTCGCCGTGCCCGCGCACTGGAGATGCTGGACCTCGTCGATATGACCCAGCTGGCGGAGCGCCTGCCCGCGCAACTCTCGGGCGGTCAGCAGCAGCGCGTGGCGCTGGCACGCGCGCTGGTGACGGAACCGCAGGTTCTATTGCTAGACGAACCGCTCTCTGCGCTCGATCCGTTCCTTCGGGTGCGCATGCGCGGCGAACTCCGACGCCTCCAGCGGGAGCTTGGGATTACGTTCGTGCACGTCACCCACAGTCAGGACGAGGCACTGGCGCTGGCCGATCAGATCGTTGTCATGAACGACGCCCAAATCGAGCAAGCGGGGGCCGCGCGGGACGTGTTCGACGCCCCCGCCACAGCCTTCGTGGCGCGATTTCTGGGGTCGCATAACGTGGTCGCCCTGCCCGACGGGATGGCGGCGATCCGTGTCGATGCGCTGCGGGTCACGGACGCACCGGACGCGCCGCTGCAGGGCCACGTCACAGGCATCGAATACCAGGGCACCCATGTCGCGCTGACCGCGCAGGTGACCGGCAAGCAGGAGGTCACAGTCCTTCTGACCGACGGGGATTTCTTCGGCGCGCCGAAGGATGCGGGCGAGGCCATCAGCTTTGTCTGGGAAGCCGCCGCCGCGCATCCGCTGCGCGGCGGCGGCCGGACAAATCAAATGAAACCAAACGGGGAATACACGACATGACCACGATCTCGAAGATCCGCTACTCGCGGCGTTCCATGCTCAAAACCGGGGGTGCTGCGCTCGCCGCCACGGCCCTGCCCGCGCCCATGATCTGGGGGCAGGAAAGCAAGAATATCGTTCTGCGCCAGTTCGGCACGGGGGTATCGAACCTCAACGACGTCGCCAACAAGGTGAAGGAGGATCTGGGCTTCACGCTGGAGATGACGGCCCTCGATTCCGACAGCGTAACGCAGCGGGCTGCCACCCAGCCGGGCAGTTTCGACATTGCGGATATCGAGTACTGGATCTGCAAGAAGGTCTGGCCCACCGGCAACCTTCAGGCAATGGATGTGTCCAGGATCGCCCGCTACGACCAGATCGTCGGCATCTTCAAGGACGGCAAGCTGCGCGACGACAGCGTGATCGCCCAGGGCACCGCGCCGCACACCGTGGGCTTCGTCCCCGAACCCGGCGCGACCACCTTCGCCGATGAACCGACGAACTGGATGACCCTGATCCCGACCATCTACAATGCCGACACGCTCGGGATTCGCCCCGACCTGATCGGACGTCCCATCCGCAATTGGTCCGAGCTTCTGAACCCAGAGTTTGCCGGCAAGGCGTCGATCCTCGACATCAGCTCGATCGGGATCATGGACATGGCCATGGTGTGCGAGTCGATGGGCGAGATCCAGTATGCCGACAAGGGCAACATGACCCGCGACGAGATCGATCGCACGATCGCGATCTTCACCGAAGCCAAGCGCGCCGGCCAGTTCCGCGCCTTCTGGAAGAGCTTTGACGAGAGCGTGAACCTGATGGCGTCCGGAGAAGTCGTGATCCAGTCGATGTGGTCGCCCGCCATCACGGCCGTCAAGTCCCGCGGCATCCCATGTGTCTACCAACCGCTGGAAGAAGGCTATCGCAGCTGGGGCGGCGGGATCGGCCTCTCCAGCGCGCTTTCGGGCATGGAGCTGGACGCGGCCTACGAGTACATCAACTGGTATCTCGATGGCTGGGTCGGCGGCTACCTCATGCGCCAAGGCTACTACTCGGCCGTGCCCGCCACCTCCAAGGACCACATGTCCGCCAACGAATGGGGCTACTGGTTCGAAGGCAAGGCCGCGACTGGCCCGATCACCTCGCCCGGCGGCGACGTGCTGGCCCAGGCCGGCGATGTTCGCGACGGCGGATCGTTCGAGGCACGCATGGGCTCGGTCGCCTGCTGGAACGCGGTCATGGACGAGAACCAGTACATGGTCCGCAAGTGGAACGAGTTCATCTCTGCCTGACGAGCCTTAGGTGCCCCGGCTTAGCGCCGGGGCACATCCTCCGTTCCGCCTCGAGGTTCATATGACCGACCACGCACGCATCAGCGCGCCGCGCCGTAGCCTTGGGCCGAACGTCGCCGGCTGGCTGCTGGTATCGCCCCTGGCGCTGGTATTATCCGCGTTCCTCGTATTGCCGGTAATCATGATCGTGGTCGTCAGCTTTTGGGGCACGACGGAGTTTTCGATCTATCCTGCGTTCCAGTTCGACAACTACGCCTTCCTATTCGGATCGGAGGTCACTTACCGCGTCTTCCTCAACACCTTCAAATACGCCGTGATCACTTGGGCCCTTACCCTGGGGATCGGCTTCACGGTGGCCTACTTCCTCGCCTTTCATGTCCGCACCCAGACCTGGCAGATCGCGCTGTTCCTTTTGTGCACGATCCCGTTCCTGACCTCGAACATCATCCGCATGATCTCGTGGATCCCGTTTCTGGGGCGCGAAGGCATCGCCAATTCGGCGCTGCTGTCCTGGGGGATGATCGACGCGCCGCTCGATTGGCTGCTGTTCAGCGACTTTTCGGTGATCCTCGCCTTCGTACATCTCTACACGCTCTTCATGGTGGTCCCGATTTTCAACACCATGATGCGCATCGACCGCAGTCTTATCGAGGCGGCCAACGATGCGGGTGCCAGCGGTTGGCAAACGCTGGCCTTCGTCATCGTGCCGCTGACCAAGCCCGGTATCATGATCGGCACGATCTTCGTCGTCACGTTGGTTATGGGCGACTTCATTACCGTGCGCTTCATGTCGGGCTCGCAATCGGCAAATGTCGGGCGCCTCATCTCGAACGACATCGCGCTGCTGCAATACCCCTCGGCATCGGCAACGGCAGTGGTGCTGCTGGTCGTGGTCTTGGTGGTGATCGGCACGCTGCTGCGCTTCGTCGATATCCGGAGGGAGCTGTAATGGGACCGCGCCCGCGCTCCTTCTACGTGTTGGCCGCGGTCTTCACCCTCTTCGTCGTGTTCCTTTACGGTCCCACCGTAACGATCGCGATCCTGTCGTTCCAAGGTCCGCAGGGGGGCCTTACCTTTCCGATGCGCGGCACGTCGCTGCACTGGTTCCGCGACCTGTTCGAACAGCAGGCCGTGGGCGACATCTGGGGGGCGTTTCGCCGGTCGCTGATCCTCGGGCTGATGGTTATGATCGTGACGGTCGTCGTATCGGTCATGGGCGGTTTGGCGTTTCGCAAGCGGTTCCATGGGTCCGGTGCTCTCTTCTATCTGATGATCGCCGCGCTCGTAATTCCGTCGATCCTGGTCTCGCTCGGCGTGGGCCTTCTTTTTGGACGCGCGGGCCTGCCGGTCCACTGGGCCACCAGCGGCTTCGGCGCGCAGCTGACTTGGACACTGCCTTTCGGCCTCTTGATCATGTTCGCCGTCTTCAACCGCTTCGACCCGGCGTTCGAGGAGGCCGCGCGCGATCTGGGCGCGTCCCCCTGGCAGACGGTCCGGCATGTGGTTCTGCCGATCATCGCGCCGTCGCTGATCGGCGTCGCGCTCTTCGGCTTCACCCTCAGTTATGACGAATTCGCGCGCACGCTGCTGACGGCGGGCAGCTATAACACTCTTCCGCTGGAGGTGTACGGCATGACCACCAACGTCACTTCGCCGGTGATCTTCGCGCTCGGCACGCTGACGACTGTGTTCTCGTTCGCGGTGATCGGCGTGTTCCTCGGCGGGGCGCTGGCGATGGACCGCCGGCGCAAGACCCGTGCGGGCGGGCGCTAGGGCCGTGGTGATTGCGATCCTGAACCCCAACAGCACTGCGTCGATGACCCGCGCCATGCTCGCCGCCGCTCGCGCCGCCGCACCCGATCTGGCCTTCGAGGGATGGACCTCCGAAGAGGGCCCCCCAGCCATTCAGGGGCCTGCAGATGGCAAAGCCGCCGCCGGTCCTTTGATCGCGTTGGCCAAGCGCGCGGCCGACGGGGGCGCGCAAGGGATCATCATCGGCTGTTTCGACGACACCGCCCTGCAAGCTGTTGTCGCCGCTGTTCCCTGCCCCGTCATCGGCATCGGTCAGGCCGCCTTCACCAACGCAGCATTGCGCCAATGGCGCTTCAGCGTAGTGACGACCCTGCCCGTCGCGGTGCCGGTGATCGAGGCCAACATCGCTCGCTACGGCTTTGCGGCGCATCTAGGACGGGTGCGGGCAGCAGACGTGCCGGTCCTCGCGCTGGACCACGATCCGGGGGCGGCCTGCGCGCCCATCCTGGCCCAGGCCCGTGCGGCCCTCGCAGATGAGGCCCCGCACGCCATCGTGCTCGGCTGCGCGGGCATGGTCGCGCTCACGGCGCGGATGCGCGCTGCTCTGCCCGTACCGGTGATCGACCCGGTCGAGGCTGCCGCGACCTGCATGCGTTGGCTGGTACCGGATGCGGCAAGCTGACTCGCCGAGATGGCCGGGGGTCGGTAAGCTACCGTTTGGATGGTCATGACGACGTGGCGATGATGGAAATGGCTGCATTGAACGGACGGTTCTAATGAGACAAGCGATTGCATCCCGCCCACCCAATAGTGCCAGTGAAGTGCGGCCTTGCAGACCGCTTGGGACCGTTCCGACCGAGTGTTCCCACGTACCAGCGGCGGAACCGTCCCTATTGAAATGGATATAGATCGTCACCTAGGCGTGGGTCGGATGACGTTTCGGACCGTGTGTTGGCTTAATCGGCCGGCCCTTGGGCAGCGTGCTCGACCTCGACACGCTGCGCAATCCGGGCCTGCAAGACACCGGCGTTGTCGCGATCGGTGACATGAACCTTGCAATGATCCTCGCCATCCGCGCGCGCTGGCTGGAACGCTGCCTCGACGGGCTCGACAAGTCCTACCGGCTGCACAGGTGGCTGGGGGTCACCGCCTTCGCCGTCCCGAAGATCCACTGGGCCATGGCGAACGGGCCATGCTGGCTGATCGACCTAGGGCTGCGCGAGAGGGCACCGCTAACGGTAGATCGGCGGGAGGCGCCCCCCTCGAGAGTCAAAATCGCTACGTGTATCCCGGTCGAAGCTCTGACCGTGCCCAGAAAGCTCAGCAGGACGAGTCCACCGGTTCTCTCCGCGCGAATAGGAGTCGGAATCGCCCGGTAAACAGCGCCGTCAAGTTCGGGATTATTCCGTAGGACAATGCCCCATCCGGCAGGTCGCGCGAAAAATTCGGGACCGAGATCGAACCTGCGCCGATGTCCACCACATGACCGAGATAGCGGCGACGATTGACCGGATCGTCCCGTGCGCAACGTCGAACTCGGCGTTGGTGCAATCCGCGCCCGTGTCAAAGCGTATCGTCGAGATGTAGGAGCATTCAGGTGCACCGATCCCCATCACGGCGGCAACCTTCGGCATTGACACGCGCGCTTTGGAGAACGCTGTTCGTCGGGGGCTTGCCGTGTGGGCGTTTTCACACAGTGCGCATAGACTTGAGAAAACCGATCTTGTTGAACCTGTCGACAGGGATGCTCGTTCACTAGACGACATAACGGCAACCCTCACCGGCACCCGTGCCATTTTTTACGCCTTGGGCATCAAGGACCGGCAGGAGGCGCTGATCATGGACAGTGATCTCGACTGGACGACCGCGCGGCCGATCATCCTCACCAACAGCCAGAAATCGCGGAGGTCCACGGTCCTGCGGGAGCCTTCATATTGGCGCAACGGCCTTGTCTCCCGACGCGATGTCGCGTGTTATCTTGTCAACGCCGTCGAGGATGGGCTCGACATTCGAACAGACGTTGTCCTCACTCGGTCCTGATCGCTATCGATCCTGCCATGACCGTCCGTCAAGGAGCCCGTGCCGACCCATGCCTGACCTCGCCCCGGAAAATGTTCAGGATTATCCACGCCCGCCCGCGCTCGAGCCTGTGCGCCAACAGCTGCGCATCGTGCTGAACGGTAAGATCGCCGCTGAAACAACGCGCGCATTTCGCGTCCTCGAAACACATCACGCGCCCACATATTATATTCCGCCCGAAGACGTGACGGCGGCGCTGACGCCCCTGCCCGGCACGACGTTTTGCGAGTGGAAGGGACGGGCCGCGTATTTCGATGTCCAGATTGACGGCAAAATGGCCCCTCGGGCGGCTTGGAGCTATGCCGCGCCAACGCGCGACTTCACGGCGCTGGCGGGGTATCTGTCTTTCTACGCCAGCGCGATGGACGCCTGTTTTGTCGGAGAGGACCGGGTGATCGCGCAGCCCGGTGACTTTTACGGCGGCTGGGTGACAGCGAACCTGCAAGGCCGGATCAAGGGCGCGCCGGGAACAGAGCATTGGTAGAGGTGGTGCCGAAGGTCGCAGTCGTGGGTGCCGGGATGTCGGGCCTGACCTGTGCGCGGGAGTTGATGCAGCATGGCGTGGACGTGACGGTTTTCGACAAGGGGCGTGGTCTGGGCGGCCGGATGGCAACACGACGCGCCGATGGCGGTTTTCAATTCGATCACGGTGCTCAGTATCTCACCCCGCGCAGCGCCGCTTTCACCGCGATGCTCGAGGATGCGGAGGCCGCTGGTGCCGTGGCGCGCTGGCAACGCGAAGGCAAACAGCCGGCATATGTCGGGGTCCCCGGGATGACGGGGCTCGCGAAGTATCTGGCGCACGACCTTGAGATCCGAAAGCAGACGCGCATTGACCGTGTCGTGTGCGCCAATAACCGCTGGCAACTGACTTGGGACACCGGCACCGAGATGTTCGATCGCGTAGTCATCACGACCCCTGCCCCCCAGATTGGTGCGCTTCTGTCCGATGAGGATCCTTTCAGCGGCGCATTGGCCACAGTGACGATGGATCCTTGTCTGACACTCATGGTCGGCCTTTCCGCGGATGTGGACCTGCCTTTCGTTTCCCGCCGCACCCCCGATCAGGATATCTCTTGGATCGTGTGCGATAGCGCGAAACCGGGCCGACCGGACGCAACCTGCATCGTGGCCCAGGCCAGCCGAGACTGGAGCATACGCCACCTAGAACTGGACCGGGATGTGTTTGCAAAACGGATGCTTGCGCTGCTGTCCGACGCCATCGGTGGCGACCCGATCGCGAACCCGGCTTACCTGTCCGGACACCGCTGGCGCTATGCCTTCGTGTCCCAACCGCTTGCACAGCCGTACTTGGCAAGCGCGGATCGGACCCTGTTCGCCGGTGGCGACTGGTGTCTCGGCGCGCGGGCCGAGGATGCGTGGACGAGTGGGCAGGCCATCGCGGACGCAATCGCTGAGGGCATATAACGATTTATCGGCCGCTACGCCTGAAACAACGGCGTCGACGCGGCAATGGCCCAGGCAAGGATCACCCCCGCCCCGAGGCCCGCGCCGATCGGCCCGCTCCTTTGCGCCAGCCACATGGCCATCGTGCCGTAGACAAGCCAGTAAAGCACCAGCACCGGAAGCACCGTGAAGACGAGGCCAAGCGCCGTCGGAGCGACGATCATGGCCAAGGTGAACGCGACCAGAAACGGCACGCGCAAAGCGATCCGAGCACCAAGGCCACGGCCCTGCACGAGGATGCGGTCTGCCAGCCCGAAGAGCAGCGTCGACGGAAGCAGGATAAGCGCGAGAGACAGCCGCGGCCCCATCGGCAGGAAGGCTGCGCCGTAACGATCCAGCGCAAGGGCGAATGCGCCCAGCCCCCAGACCACCAGCAGCAGGCCCGCGAAAAGATCGAGACCTGAAAACCGTGGAACAACGCGCAGGATCATCAGAACCAGAATGCCCCAGACCCCGAACGCGAGACCAAGTGCGCCGAACCCGGCCACCCCGAGCACCGGCAAGCCCGTCGTTGCAATGCCCCCTGCCCCGATAGCCGCCACGGATGCGGCCAATGCGGCGCGTCCGATCCCGGGCTGGTGCGGCAGATCGGTCGCCGGCAACAGCCGGACGAGCGGCTGGAACAGGATCAGGATCGAGAGCAGCAGCGCGGCGATCCATTTTCCAATCGCCACCGGGGCCGCACGATCGCCCAGCCAGCGCGCCGTTTCCGACAGGGTCAAGGGTGACCACAAAACACCCACGTGCCCGACCATAGGGGCACTGACAGCACGCCGCGCGACGGTTGCATTTGTGACGGTTTCGCCTTCCTGCGCGGGGCCGACCTGCCCCACCGCCGCAAGCGACACCTCGCGCAACCGGCCCTCGAAAGCGCCTGAGACGACGAGCAGACGTTCGGGATGCGTCGGCGTGATCGCATCCGAGTACATCGAAATCGCCACAACATCCTTGGTTTCTGGCAGACGCGCCGCCGCCCGCACGATCACATCCGTTGCCATCGAATGACCGACATAGGACACACGCGTCAGCCCGGTACGAAGCTGCGCCGCTTCGACGACGCCGAGTGTCTGCCTGACGAGGTCCTCGGTCGTACCGGTGAGCGTTTCTATGGCGGGCGACAGCGCCGCGGAATGACGCCCGTGACCGATATAGTCGAATGCAACGGCGGTATGACCCGCTTGAGCCAGAGTTAAAGAAATCGCCTCCATCATCTGCCGGGACCCGCCGAACCCATGGGATACGACGACAAGCGCGCCCTTCGAACCTTCGGTCGAATAGAACGTCGCCGGCGTTTGTCCCAATACGACATCCTCTATCTCTATCGACCATCGGGCGCTTTCGAGCCGGTAGATGGACCACAGGGCGAGCGTGAGGGCGAGTATCGTGATCACGAAGGAGAGGCTTGCGCGTTTCATGGGGATCAAGATGGAGTGGCGACCAGAGGTGGCGACTTTTTTCGAAGTATGGACGCTAGATGGCAAGATTATTTGGTGTTCTTCTGCTCGTTGCGGCTTTCCGTAAGATTATTTTGGAGTGGCAGAGCTAGGCTCAAGCCTCATAACCAGAAGAGCACGGTTGCGGAGAGTGCGATGGTCGAGAGGAACACGGCTGGAGACCTGTCGTAGCGCGTCGCCCCGCGCCTCCAGTCTTTCAGGCGCCCGTACATGATCTCGATCCCGTTGCGTTTTCTATAGCGGCGTTTGTCCATCGCCCGGCAGGGCATCACGCAGTGATGTCCCGAGAGGGGATGGAGATCGTCTTGTTGTCGGATGCCCGGGCGGCGAGCCCAGTCATGATCCGCGCAAACACCCCCGTGTCGCTCCACCGCTTCCAGCGGTTGTACAGCGTCTTCTGCGGACCGTACGCCCGTGGTGCATCGCGCCCGCGCAAACCATTGCAGTTGACGAAGACAATCCCGCTCAGGACGCGCCGGTCATCAACGCGTGGCACCCCAAGGCTGTTGGGAAAATACGGTCGAAGCCGCTCCGTCTGACCTTCGCTCAGCCAGTACAAATCGCTCATGTCGTGCCCCCGAAGTCCGGGAGATTGAATCAGGCAACCTTGGAAGCCCCAACCAAATCAATGGGTCCTGAGCCGGATGATTCAAAAGTCTTCGTTCAAGATCACGTTGTCCTGCACGGCGCGATACATCTCCTTGTGTTCTTCCCAGTAGCCGCTGACCTTCAGACGAACAGTGATCGGCCCTTCCTCGATATTCATGAAGTAAAACCCGTGATATCCGGGAAATGGGGCGGTGAATGAACCGTGCTGGGCTAGGCCTTCGCCCCGTGAATAGGCCATTTCAAAACCCTCGGGGTAGTTGGCGGCATCTTCGCTCGATGGATGTCCGTGAAAGTCGTAATAGACGCCGTCACCGACCGCATTCAGAACCTCCCAAGAATACACCAGTGTGGTGTCTGCGGGCAGGACAAACTTGTACTCGACCTCGCCGAAATCCTCGATCTCGATGTCAATCACCTTGGAGCGGAAGGGCGCGTCTTCCAGGTGGATCAGCCCCTGGACGGAAGTGTTGATCAGGTCGGCCGTCGGGTCGTAGTCACCGATGTTGAACTCCAGAGCTCCCTCGAACGGGGCCCCCTCGGGGGTATCCTGCGCGAGGGCCGTCAGGCCCAGCTTCGACCCGAGGCCGGTCGGGTCGATCCCGTATTCCGCGGGCAGGACGGCACCGATCAGCAGCGCACCGCCGACCATGGCCCCCATGATGAGTTTGCGTATCTGCGTCATGGCAGCCCCTCCTTCATGTGGTGAAAAATCCGGCCGCCTGCACTGCGAACAGGACAAGTCCGGCCGTGAACAGGATGACGTTCGCGTTCGTCGCGATCTGGGTGAAATCGGGCCGCTGCCGTAGCCACGACAGGCCGCCGAACAGTACCGTCAGGGCAAGCACTTGCCCGATCTCGACGCCCGCGTTGAAGGCCAGCATGTTGCCGATCAGACCATCGGGCGACAGCGACAGGTCCTGCAACTTGCTCGACAGGCCAAGCCCGTGGACAAGGCCGAAACCGAAGACCGCGGCCTTTGGATCGATCCCGCGAATGATCCGAAGGTTCTCCAGCGCCTTGTAGCAGACTGACAGGCCGATGATCGCATCGACCGCGTAGGTGTTCACCTGAAATCCCGACAGCACCCCAATGAGCAGTGTGACCGAATGGCCCAGGGCGAACAGGCTGACGAAGGTGACGACGTCGCGCAGCCGTCCCAGGAAGAAGATCACCCCGGCCAAGTAGAGCAGATGGTCGTAGCCCGTGACCATGTGCTTCGCTCCGAGATAGAGGTAGGGTCCGATGTGCAGGCCCGACGCCCCGGTCAGGAACCCCCGGTCCCCGGCCCCGACGCCATGGGCCGCGGCGCCGACGGCCAACGCCGGGACCAGCCCGCAGACCAAGATTGCGGATCTACAGGTCTTCGACATAGGGAATGAACCGCCCGAGGACGATGACGCTGCACCAGAACGCGAGGGACAGAACCGCGACCGTCCGCGCCCCGCCCGCAAGGTCGGCGGAATCGACACCCGCCGCCATCTGCGGCTTGATCCGTCGCACGAAGTAGGCCGTGTTCAGACCGGCCAGCGCGATCATCCCCATTTTTGCCCAGAACGCGACGTTGACGAGGTATCGGTCCGAGTCCCCCACGAGGAAGAGAAGCCCCGTGACCAGATTTATCGCGAAGCCGATCGGGGCGAAGCGGACGAAGAGATCGACCCGTTGCATCGGTACTCTTCGCGCCACCCCGACCATCCGCAAGTCGACCACCAGGAGCGCTCCGAACAGCAGGCTCAGGCCGATGAAATGTGCCATCTCCAGCATCGGGAAGACGTAACGGTTGTCCATCACCAGCCCGTTCAGGGCCGATCCGTTCAGGGTGGCGATCACCCAGTTGAGCAGCGTTTCCATCGTTGCGACCCCTAGGACATGTAGCCGATCAGGCGGCCCGAGATGATTGCGGCGATCCAGGTGGCCATCGCCAGCCCGGCCAGGCTGCGGTGGACCGGCGACACCTCGTCCATCCGCGCGATGCAGATGCGGACGAGGTACCACGTCAGCAACAGGCCGACCGCGACCAGCGCGAGCTTGATGCGGAAGGCCCAGTTGAAGAACAGCATCGACGCCCCGCCCAAGAAGAGGGCCGCACCCGACAACAAGTTCAGGAGGAAACCGCCAAGCGCCACGCGCCAGTAGGGTGCCATCGCCGTGACCGGGATCGCGGGCGCAAAACCCAACACCCGGATCGTCAGCATCAGCGCGATGCCGACCATCGTGGCCATCCCGATCGCGTGGAGCGACAGCACGATGGGATACCCCCAGAGGGTGCCGGACACCGTTGTCCCGATAAAGGAATCTTCCAGCCAGAAGAGGGTTTCCATGTCGCGCGCCTCCGCCGTTCCATTGTCGCCGCATAACCGCCACGCGGGCACCCAAGCGGGCTACTCCGTCCGCTCGTTCGTGAGGTCTTCGCAGTCGTAGGGCCGGTAGGCGTCCGTCGTCAGTACGACCTCGTCCACCCCTTCGATCGGTGCCTCGAGGTAGAGCGGATCGATGAAAGCATAGTCACGGGTCAGCACTGTGCCGTCGTCGCTCAGCGTGAAGCGTTCGGTGACGGTCAGCTCGGTGCTGTTCTTGACCGGCTGCGGACCGCGGCCACCTTCGGGGCGTTCGGGGTGTTCCGGTCTCTCGGCCGCCTCCGCACTGTTCGGCAGGACGCCCGCACGCCCCCCGATGGGTGCCATGATCCAACCTTCATCGAATCCGGTCGTCGTCACGACCAGCGCGTCGCTGTCCCAATTGCCCACCGAATACCCCGCGCGGCTGGGCTCAATCGCGTCCGGTGTGTCACCGTCCAGGTGAATCGTACGCACCAGATCCATGAACCCATAGGTCAACGTGATCTCCGTCTCCGTCTGCTCGACGGCGTTCACCATGCCGTTGAACACCCAATCCATGACGATGTTCGTGGGCTGACAGTTGAAGCGCGGGTTTTGCTCCGGGCTCGCATCCGCGATTGCCGCCTCACCCGCGTCGGTGAGTGTCACACTGGGCCGCCCTCCGCCGCGTTCCCGGGGGTTTGCCACCGCCCAGTTGCCGTCGATGTTGGGCGTCCCATCCGCGCGGACGACCTCCCGTTCCGCGACGTCGAGCGTGCCGTCCTCACCGAATGTACTCTCGCGATTGGCCGTCACACCATTGGCGAACGTTATCTCGTTCATGTGACAAGTCGTCGGATCGTCACGGTCGGGCGAGCCCTCGATGGTAATCTCGCTCCCAATCTCGAACATCTCCTCGGTCCAGCCGCTGCGCCGTAACAGCGACCCTGACGTCAATTCGCAGCGCATGTTCGTCATGTCGCCGCCCTCGTCGGCGACGTCGAAATAGACGTAGGCGTGGGGATTCACGAGGCTGATACGCGTGATCGTTCCGGTGACTTCGTAACTTTGGCTCATATCGAACTGACCGCTGACGCCGTGGTGGGCCAGTACGGTGAGTGGAAAGACAGATAGGGTCGCGGTCAGCCCAAGGGTTTGCAAACTCGGCATGGTTTCAGGTCCTCATCTGGAGTTGGCAGCCGTTTGGCCGCTGCATTCACAGGTATTTCACGGATGAGGAGGCGTATTCCGTCGCTGGACAGGCGACGACGGGCGTACATCGCGGGCGGAATATCGCCCCCGTTTGAAGTCACATGCGCTAGTTGGGCGGGAATTCCATGACGACCTCCCGCCAGAGGAGTTCGTTTGCGCTGACGCCAAAAACGTAGGGTTGTGGCCGCTGAACGTCCCAAAGTTGATCTTGATTTACGGGCTGCCCATTGCCTGTTGTGCGGACCCTGGCGGCCATTGCCCGCGGGCACCCAAAGGTCTGCGCATCTTCAGAAATGATTTCCACGATTAGTAAGCCCCTCGCGAAAAAGCAGCTAGAAAAACGGATCAAGTCTCAGAGAGCGAAATGCGCTGATCCATCGACCGGATACAGAGATGAAGCGTCTTCCGATGTCATTATGGACCTGCGTAGGTGGTTGTGCTTTTCTTTACCTAACGGCAAGGAAGGACACATAATGAGAGGTCTGACGATCGCGACGATGGTCTGCTTGTGGGCCAGCGCAACCTTGGCCGATTGGCAGCTTGCTCCGCAGGGGGGTTGGATTTCGGACCGCCCGACGGCCCGAGGCTCTGCCGAGAACGACGCCTTCGTTCTATCGCTCACCTGTCGCGAAGGCGCTCCATTTCTCTTTACGCTCGGCTACCCGGCGCGGGCCGGGGAAACCCGCGAGGAAGCCTTCGTGGTCGAAGTCGACGGCCGTAGCTTCGAACCGTTCGGAGAGCATTACCCCCCTGACGGTCTCTGGACGGCGACCCCAAGTGCCGACCTGATCGCGGCGCTGAAGGCGGGCAACGTCGCCCGGGTGGCACCACCGGATCAGCAGCCCCAGATTATTCGGCTCCGCGGATCATCTCGGGCCATTGAAGGTGCCTTGGCGGATTGCGCGCTGGTGTCGGCGAGCGATGTGCCCTCCGCGGCCGATCAAGATGCGCCCGGCGAGGTGCCATATGGCACGACCGTTCAGTTCGGCCAGCTGATCGCTTCGACGTGCGGCGGTGGGTATAGTCTCGCGGTAGGGGCCGAGGAAACCGCCGATCTTGACGGAGACGGGCGGGAGGATGTCGTGCTCGACTGGGCCGGTGTCACGTGCGACGACCGTACAAAGGGACGCGGTGCGGGTTTTTGCGGCGCAGCTCTCTGTCGGATCGATGTGCTGCTGACCGGCCCCGGCACGCATCAGCAGATGATGGGTCTCAAACCTCGGTTCGTCAGGCGGATCTTCGATAAGGTCGCATTGCGAACCACCACGACGGGGGCCACCTGCGGAGGCCCGACACAGATCTGCGAGGTCGACTGGCGGTTCGATGGCCGGAAGCTGGAGGCAACGCGATGAGGTCTGCTCTGGTCGCCGTCGCGCTCTGTGTCGCTAGTCCGATTCAGGGGCAGGAACAGGTTGAGCTTCTGGTCCATGGGGCCATGATCGAGAGTCCGGAGGGGACGCCGTTGGCGACCGCCACATGGGTCGGAGATGTCCCGGAGGCAGGTTTCTTTCTCACATCGAATGCGGTGCTGAGCGCAGATGAGCCGTGTTTGCGGTATTGGGCCGACGGCCCCTGCAGCCCACTTAGACCCGGCAGCAAGGCTGCATCGGCACTTGAGGGGATGGCGTGGATATCGGTCGCGGCGCTTGAAACGGAAAGTCAGGCCAAGTTCGATGCCAATCCGATAACCGCCATGCCCATGGTCGGATCTTTCGACCCGGCGACCGATCCCCCGGTGGCGGTCTTCGTCACGCAGAACTCCTTCGAGGGGTGGGAGGTGCCGGTCTCGCCCGTACCTATCTCCGGCGGCGCGGGTGACCTGTTGACGCTCAGGAACCCTGCTCTCAGCGGGTTCACTCTGGGCGCACCGGTCGCCACGGTCGAGAAAGGCCTGATCGGCGTCGTCGTCCGGGCAGCGGACGGTGCGGCGCAGGTGGCCGGACTCTCCACCGTGGTGGATGCAGCCGTATCGGAAGGCATTCCAGTCTTGAGCACGATGCAGTCCCTGAGTGTTGAAGACGGGGGCTTGCCCCCGCGTATCGAGAGCGAGATGGGGCGCGTCGTCGTCTTTGCCGACTGGGGAAGCCTCGGCTGGATCGGCGGTTACTACGGCCCCTCGATGGGAGGTGGCTTTGACGAGACGTTTGTGGCGACGATCGAGTTTTCGACATGGAACATCGCGTCCGACGGTCAGGCGACATTCTATGCCGGGAGTGACAAAACCCTGCCGCTGATCCCGGCAGGTCAATCGCTTGCGGCGACGCGTGGCGGGCCGACGTCCGATCACATGGCGACCTGCATCGTGCATGCGACGCCCTCCTCGGCAGGGCGACGCGCGTTGGTTGTGCAGCTCTGGCGTCTGATGCCGCATCTGGGGACGTCGCAGTCTGGGGGAAGACACTTCGAAGACGCATCGGTCGTCGTCACAGACTGGGCAGACGGAGACACCGCTTGTGCCGATGCTCTCGGGACCCTGGATGAAGCGCGGCTTGCAGTGTTGTTCGGGCAAGCCCCTCCTGCCCCGCAAGAGGCTGCCAAGGAGGCCGAGGAGGCGACGGCGATGCAAGTCGAGGCAGTTTCGAAGGTCCTGCCTTCTGAGGGGCAGGGCAACTCCGCCTCCACGGCGACTTGGCAAGAACTGCCGTTATGGGAGGCGACTGGTCTCGCGGCAGTGCAAATCCCGCTCGGCGAGCGAAGCCTGATCGTCGGATGCACGGAAAGCCGTGAGTTGGCCGTGGCACTGATCCTGGCCGAAGGTGAGGTATTATTCACGATCGCTGGCATCCCTGCGCAAGAGAGTGGGATGAACCAAGGCACGGCCTACGGATTGTTCGCCGCAGGTTCCAAGGATCGACTGATCCGTGGCGCGCTTGAGTGGGATGACGAAGGCGGCCCTCAAAAGATCGCGGGGCCGCCAGAATCGGCTCTCATCGGTGAGTGTTAGGGTACAGAGATTGGTCAGCGGCCCAACGCTTCAGCTCCTGAAAACGTCGCGGATGGCTTGATGTGGGGCGCTGATGTCTGATCGATTGTAAGTCGCCCGAACTCTTTCTCGGCGTTCTTGTATGGCATGGCGGTGGTGGGGGCGGCATTAAGGGTGCTCCGGGTTCTTGCGAGCAGGCCCTGTCTGATGACCGACGTGATATCCCCACTTGAATGGACCGTCCTCGACCCGACGCCGACGCTCCGCCCGGGCCACCAGCAGAATATAGCGATCACGGAGGTATAACCGGTCGGCTTGCCGTTCCGACCACAGGCGCGTGAAGCTCGACCGCCGAAATGCACCCGTCCCCCGAAGCCGCCGCTCTGGGGCACCGCGGCATCGGTGCTTCTGGGCTCGAAACCGACTTCGGAGGTGGCGCAGCATCTTGGCAACCGGACCGGGTTGGGGCTCAACCGGACGGCGCGAAGCAGAGATGGACGCTGTGATGCGGGAAACTTTGGGCATTAATCCTATGTTCTTCCTCATGAGTTTAGCTGACCGTATCTTTCGCCCGTTCGAGACCCTCGTCCGCCCTTTCGACCTTCCCGTCAGCCCGATGCCCGGCAGCGGGGTCTGGGCCTTGATCTGGCATTTTGCCCGGCTGTTCCGCGGCGTGCTGATCGCGGTGAGCGTGCTGTCTGTGATCTCTGCCGGGATCGGATTGACCGTTGTCTGGGCCCTCGCCTTCGTGGTCGACGGCGTGACGACGCAAGGCGCTGCGACGTTCGTGTCCTCCGAGGCATGGATGCTCGGCGCGTTGATCGTGCTCTTTGCGGTGATCGACCCGCTTGTCACCTTCGTGCGCGGGGCGTTCATGGCGCAGACGGTTCAGGTGCTGTTGCCGGCCGCGATGCGTTGGCAGTCCCACAAGGCGGTCGAGAGGCAGGACGTCGCGTTTTTCGAAGATGTCTTTGCGGGACAGGTCGCCAGCCGCATCGGTCAGGTCACCGGTGCCGTCCAGCGGTCGATGATGATCGCGATGCAGATGGTGCCCCGCGTCGTGGTGTCCTTTGGCGGGGCCGCGGCGCTTCTTGTCGCGCTGTCGCCGATGCTGGCCCTGCCGGTGGTGGTCTGGATCGCCCTGAACGTCGTGCTGGCCTGGTTCGCCGTGCCCGTCTATGCCGCGAGATCGCGCAAGGTGGCCGCCGCCACCAGCCGGGCGACGGGGGCAATGACGGACGTTTACTCCAACATCGCGATGGTCAAACTTTTCGCCGCCGAAGACAGCGAGGCCGGGGCCATCCGCAAGGTCATCGGCCAGACCATCGACACCCAGCACCGCGAAAACCGCGCCTATGTATCGACCGACGCTCTGGTGCATCTGCTCAACGTGTCGCTTGTCGTGTCGATCTTCGCGGTGGGTCTCTGGGGGCTTGTCGTTGGGTTCGTCACACTGGGCGACTTCGTTGCGGCTGCCGCGATCGCGCGCACGCTTTCGGCGTCTTCGGGGATGTTCATTGGTTTGGGGCAATCGATCAGTCGTGCGTACGGGACAATCGCCGACGCGATGCCCATCATGACCACGCCGCCCACCCTCACGGACGCGCCGGATGCGCCCGACCTGTCGGTGCCCAAGGGGGGCGTCACCTTCGACAACGTCACCTTCGGCTATGGCGACGCCGACCCGGTGGTCCGCGATCTGTCGCTGGACCTGGCCCCCGGGGAGCGGGTTGCGCTTGTGGGTCTTTCGGGCGCGGGCAAATCGACGCTCGTGTCGTTGCTGATGCGGTTACGCGACGTCGACGCCGGGCAGATCGCCGTCGACGGCCAGGACGTGCGCGGCGTGACGCAGGCGTCCCTGCGGCGTCGCATCGGCGTGGTGACGCAGGACGTCGATCTGCTGCACCGGTCGATCCGCGACAACATCCGGTACGGTCGCCCGGACGCCACGGATACCGAGGTCGAGGCCGCAGCAGAGGCAGCACAGGCGATGGAGTTCATCCGCGATTTACGCGACGACAAGGGACGCCGCGGGCTGGACGCCTACGTCGGCGACCGGGGCGTCAAACTTTCGGGCGGTCAGCGGCAGCGCGTGACGATCGCGCGCGCCCTTCTGAAGGATGCTCCGATCCTGATTTTGGACGAGGCGACAAGCGCGCTCGACAGCGAAGCCGAGGCCGCGATCCAGGTCAATCTCGATCGGCTGATGGCGGGCAAGACGACGCTGGCGATCGCCCACCGCCTGTCGACCATCGCGGCAATGGATCGCATTGTGGTGTTGGAAGACGGCCGGATCGCTGAGGTTGGCACCCACGAAGCACTGCTGGCGATGGGCGGGCTCTACGCCAGGCTCTGGCAGCGGCAATCGGGTGGCTTCCTCGCACGGGATATGCCTACTGCCGACGCAGCCGCCTGATGCCGGTGGGACACAAACCGCCCACCGCAAACGTTCACGGACGGCCACAGCGCTGCGGCGCGGGTTTCCCAAAGCGATCATTCGCTTGGCACGCAGCACTGTATAGATACGGATGAAAGCTCAACGGGACGAAGTAGCCTTCCGGCTTGTCAGGTCGAAGGTTCACATCCGCTCGGTACGTTCCTAAGAACCTGGCCTAGCGCATCGCTTAAAACAGACTGAGGAAGGTGTGTAAGAAGACTAGAAAACTCAATATTTTGACAACAGAAAAACCCTTGGACGGCTCTGCGCAAAAAGGTCACGTCTGACGAGATGTGTAATTTGATCTGTGAACGAGATATCGACCCGTCCACCACAAGTGAGTTCTACTCTCCAAAGAAATACTAGCTGAGCTCTCGATAGAAGACGCATAACCATGAAAGTCGAAATACGAGCAGCATGGGGATCAGTTATTCTATCCCTCAGCGGCGGCGTATGGGCAGTTTTCAGATACGATGAATAAGGCGATCTATGAAATACTGTGACGGTTGTGGTGCCGTCGCACTTTCTGCGCCACCGGAATCAAAGTGGACTATATCGGCGGTCTGACACCCTTTAGTCGCAGGTGGTGTTCTGGGGTCTACGATAGCCGGTTTTACGACATCTATCAAAAGCTTAAAAGATATTGGCTGGGATGGTAGGATTCGAACCCAACCCCACGTTCCTTCTTAAAGCCTTGATAAAGAGCAGCTTAAAGTCTTATCCGAACTCCATGTTTCGCGTTGATTGATATCACGTGTGATACTCGGAGCCAGTCGATTCAGCCATTTTGTTGGCGAATGGGTTGTAAAGCGCGACACCCGCCTCCCCTGCGTTTCGTCAAATCGCGCCAGTAGCGTTGGTTGCGGGAGCTTGCAGCCATCGTCAATTGCCGAAGATTTTCTGCTGACTTCTTACCGATGTGAACGGAGATCCTGACGGCGGCTCAAGGTCAGCTCTGCGGAACCAGGACTAGGCTCAGGACTCATAGCCAAAAGAGTACGGTAGCGGCGAGGGCGATGGCCGAGAGGAACGCGGTTGGAGGTCTGTCGTAGCGGGTGGCCACGCGCCTCCAGTCCTTGAGGCGACCGAATATGATCTCGATCGGTGCCCGGCAGTGCATCGCGCAGCGATGTCACGAGAGGTGCGATTGCGTTTCCTGTAGCGTCGCTTGTCCGTTGCCCGGCAGGGCAGTGCGCCGCACTGTCACGAGACGGGTATTTGACGGGTTTGCCGCGTGACTTTCGGCCGGGTATGCAGGGCGTTATGCCCTTGTCCGCAAGGGCTTCGCGGAGCCAATCTGCATCATACCCTCTGTCGCCCAGAAGCCAATCTGCTGCTGGTAAACTGCTCACCAGAGCCCTTGCCCCAGTGTAGTCGCTGACCTCTCCCGCGGTTATGAAGAACCTGATCGGCCGCCCGACTGCATCCGTGACGGCATGCAGCTTCATATTCATCCCTCCCTTCGTCCGCACTATCAGACGACCGCGCCCCCCTTTTTCGACCGTAGACTAGGAGCCGTGCGGTGCGTGTTCAGATAAGTAGCGTCGATGGAGATCGTCCTGTTGTCAGAAGCCTCTGCTGCAAGCCCGACCATGATCCTGGCAAATACCCCCATATCGCTCCACCGCTTCCATCGGTTGTAGAGGGTCTTATGTGGGCCGTACTCCCTGGGCGCATCGCGCCATCGCAAGCCATTGCGGTTGATGAAGATAATTCCACTCAGGACACGCTGGTCGTCAACGCGTGGCACTCCATGGCTCTTCGGAAAGTACGGTCGAAGCCGCGCCATCTGCGCTTCGCTCAGCCAGTACAAATTACTCATCTTGGGCCTCCGGGTTCGGGAGCTTGAATCAGCCAACCTCGGTCGCCGCAACCAAATCAATAGGTCCTGAGCCTAGTAACTGGCCCCTTGGGCTGCCTACGTTGATAACCGGAGAGGTAGGTCGACAATCGGCTGAACTGGTACACCTTGCCACTCGGCTTGCCACGACAATGCAAAAGCATCACCTGCCCAATGTCGCAAACGGCTAATCCTCTAAGGAGTCTGCTATGACCACGCTCGTTCAAGATGTCTCGAAGCTCACTGATCGCTATCAGACGACCGTACCGAGCGGCGTACGCAAGCAGCTGAAATTGGGAAAGGGCGATAAGATTCGCTACTGCACCGAGCCGAGCGGCCGAGTCTATATCGAGCGCATGCGCGCCGAAGAGGCAGATCCCGCGCTCGGTGCATTCCTCGATTTCGTTGAAGCTGATATAAAGGCGCATCCGGAACATCTCCGGGCGTTCGACGGTGCCTTGCATGACCGTCTCAAAGCACTGGTCGGAGACGCTGACGTCGATCTCGATGAGCCGCTCTCGCTCGAGGATGAATGACTCGCGGTGCCGCGTTCGCTGAAGCGCCGCTCGTCGTCAACGGATGGTCTATCTATGCCCACCCGGTCTTTTTTGACCAGCTCGAAGGGCTGATCGAGGAGGTCGAAGTGCGCAAGGTGCGCGACTCCAAAAACTGGTACAAGAAGAACTGTACGAAGCGGCTGGCGGCAATTTTCAAACTGGCAAACTGGGCAATACCAGCTGAACCGAGCGCCCCGGCGTTCCGGCACGGTGATACTCGTGGCGATTACCGGAAGCACTGGTTCCGAGCAAAATTCTTCCAACAGTGTCGACTGTTCTACCGGATCAACAGCGACGCAAAGGTCTTAGTGCTTGCATGGTGAACGACAAGAAGACCTTGCGAAAGTATGGCAGCAAGACCGATGCCTATGCGACCTTCAGAGGGATGCTGGACGGTGGCAATCCGCCAGATAATTTCGACGCGCCAATGAAAGAGGCAGTGAGGGCGGCGGATCGGTTCGGGAAACGCCTCAAGAGTACGCCTGACCACTAACGAGGGGATTGGGGAAGCTCCGATGCCACCCGGCTGTCATGCCCGCTTGTTGCTGCACATATCGGGCCGATTCCAGATACTCATTGGCGTGCTTCAGCCGGATGAAAGCGGACCTAATTGAACGGCAGGACTGCGGGACGAAGCACCAAGTCGCTGCGCTATGGACGAAGGTCCGTTTCCCATCGCCATACCAGCGGGACGTTTCAGCCTGGATCGCGATTGATGGATCACAGATGCCGCGGGTCATAGGGAGTTGCGTCCCGTAGTCGGCCCATCATGTGTGAGTCGATCAGGACGCCCGCCCTTAGGACGTCGCCACGCTTGGTGCCTTCCACCTCGAAGCCGTGCCGTTCGTAGAGCTTGACCGCAGCAGCGTTGTCGACATTCACGGTAAGCTCCAGTCGCCGCAGCCCCAGCCAGTTATCGGCAAGATCGACAAGCGCGGAGAGGATGGCCGTGCCATATCCTCGCCCGACATGGTCGTCGTGGACGAACATGAGGATTTTACCCATGTGAGCCATGCGCCCACCGTTTGGCATGAGTGCGCCGTGCGCGATCACCTCCCGGTTTAATCCGTCCCCTTCGATCGTCCCGACGAGCAAGTGGTTGCCCGAACCGGAAGAGAGACGGCGCTCGAAGAGCGCCATGGGCGTGTATGGCAGTCGTAATGTGCCGTCCCGCACGCCGGGCAGGTTTGCCAGCGCCGTCAGCGCAGAGGCGTCGGCAGCTTCGGCCGCCCGGATGCAAAGCGTCGGATACGTGTTCATTGGCGAAGGTCTATCAAGCAAACGTCACCTCGGCCATTGGAGTGCGCCTAGGCGAGACCCCGCATGAAACATGCAGCACGTTCCAGTAGGGTCCATTAGGGAATTCGAGACACTATCCTAAGCAAATCTGGAGCCCACCAGAACGTCCTGACCTCCCGGCCCAAACCGGCCGTCCAAGTGTCGTGTTGGATGCTGCGGCGCGGCCCGTCAAACCGGACCTTGGTCATTTGCGTAGAATTTTCAAAATGCGAACGACGGCGACGAGGACGCGGCTGCTGTGGGACTAGCGGAGGATAGGCCACAATAAAGACGTTGGGGCCGGTCAACGCTCCCGAAGTAGTCCAGAATAGATTTTTCTGTCATACCTGTACTCACTTTGTATCTTAGGTGTTCAAAGCCAGGGTACCAATTTCATCGAAAAGCAACATGTTGGCCTTGCTGCGGATACCCTCTTTTGCGTACCCCATCGGGACCTGGCCGCTAAAAACGAGGTAGTCCTCCAAAGTAGGATCGGATATCTTGGTAAATTTTCTTAGCTCATCAAGACTTGCGCGCAGGGCGGACGCTCGGTTGAGATGCTTGAGCAAGAGGTCCGGCTTGCCCTTTGCATCCAGTTCACCTCGAAAACTTGACAACTGTTCGGCAATTTCCCCAGGCGTCTGGCGGTACATAAGATCTTTGCACTCAATAGCAATCACGCGGCGGCTTTGTTCGTCCCATGCAAGGACATCCACATCACCTAGCTTCTTAATGTTACCGAGCGTCTCATCCTGAGATCGACCCAAAATCTGTGTAAGGCCAACGTCTGACTTTGCAGTCCAACCCAATTCACGGAGCCTTCCAGCCACTTGATCGTTGAAGCTAGTTTTATCCTTTGTCGCACCATTCCAACGCAGCATTTCCTTCGTGCGGATTTGTATTTCGCGAAATTCTGCATCCCAGTACCTAGTGAAAGTATATTTCCCCCCGTCGCCGACCATCCCCGGCCAAAGATAGATCTCAGGATCCTCAGCGTCGTCGAGTTGGATCAGTGGACGCCGAAGGACACTTAGCAGACGACGGAACTTCCAAGGTTGGCGATCCAGATCTGTAAATCCTTCAGGAGCGACCCTCCAGTCTGATCGTGGGAGCAGAGAAAGCTCATGAAAGATTTTATTCAAATGCGGCTCCAGTTCCGGTCTCAGGTCCAGAACCTTCCGCGTAAGCTCCGACTTTCGAACCACAAAACACGCTTTCTCCTCGGCTAGCCCCACCTCTTCACAAGCAACTACAAAAGCTCCATGTGCTTCAATAGGGAAGCCAAGTTCGCATTCCCAAGCCTTCGAAAACTGCTCCTTTTCTGCCGCAAACTTCTTTTCCGGCTCGCTAATCTTCTCCTTAGGTGCCGAGAAGTGATCTCCATAGCCTTGAATGCTTCGCTCAACCCTGGACGTCATGCCAGCTTGACCGAACGGGACGACAACCTCCTGGAAAAAGTCGTGGTTTGCAAGCACATCGCCAAGCGCGGCCACCATAAGTGCTGGTTCCATCGCGCCGTAGTGAATTGCGTCAGACCATCCCCCAAATTCAATAATCTCAATCATCATCGCCATGGACTTTGCGAGATCAAACTCGCCAAACGCATCGCCATCGTCGAGACCGCAAACGCAATTAGCAACTTCGACTAGAACACGCGATGACTGGAAGACTGCGTTAAGCTTCGACTGGTGCTTGAGTATTTCCTCCAGTGCGCGTCCTTTGTCCTCGTGCAATGCACTGACAGCAGCGGCGGTTCTTTTCCAAGTCTCTTGGTCGCACATTGCAGCTTCATGGTTAGTGATAAGCCTTTGCAAAATAGACTTCTTCTCAAACTTCCTTAAGAAATTGATCAGTTTATTTTCAAGAAATTCAACTAATTGGCGTAGATAGGCCGTACACTCCGCTTTTCCTTGCACGGTTGCGCCCAGTTTGCGGTCACGGACCTTCCAACCAAGGAAAAGCTTCAGTGTGCCCGTGTCAGCATCGTTTATGAATACTGGTTTTCGAGGGAGTTTGTGATGTACAAAATCGCGAAAACTCACTGCTGGGAAGGCGTGCGTTTGACGCACACGGTTGTTGGGAACAATTGAGTTTATCAGATCCTCAAACTGCTCTGTGGGCAACGGCTCAGCTGCGAGTTGAGAAACGCCGAGGCAAGCTGCCCGCACCCACTCTCTTTCGGCAACATTATCTTCATTGAAGAAGGCGTCTTCAAATCTCCTATTAGCTTTCACAGTTACTACCGCTTCGTCGGTTTGAGCGCTTACTGAAAAAGTTTCCCTCAGCTCATTCTCTGAGAACGGCTTAGGCTGCTCTGCCAGGCCAGCCATTGCACCATCAAAGGTTGCATTGATTTGCAATCGATTTGGCGGTTTGTGCTGTTCTTCAAGTACACCAAATGCTTGGGCAATTCGAGGCAACCATGTTGACAGCATCCTCCAACGTTCGAAGATCGCATCTCTCGGACTACCCTCAACACCACTTACCTGAGTCCACCATTCGGTGCCTCGATCCTCGAACAGCAAAGCCGGAAGGCTCTCGTTGCTTAGCATGTCTGCGTACAGAGAAATGGATTTGTCTTCTTCGCTCAACGAACTGGATGTGCGTCTGACCAAAGTCCAACTGCCATCAAGCTTGCAGGCAGAATGAACATCGGCTTCTTGCTTTGTTTGATGTCGCAATGTGCGCAGTGCGTTCTGATCGACCATGATCAAACAGGCACCTCCGTCTCCCAAGGCATCTGGAACCTGATTGTGCGGTACCAAGTGGCCGCCAAGTTGCTCTCGCCAAGCTATCAAATTGAGTAGGCCATTGATATTAAGTAGTTTAATTCCAGCTTCCGAAACCTGTCGTTCAGCATCCTTCAGTCGCCATAGTGAAATCGGCGCAAAGCTATTCTTGTTCGAAAGAGCCTCAAAGTCGTGCACAGAGAGAAAGTCCACGTCCCAGTCTTCATGTTCTAAGACGCTGACATCATGCATGATGCCTCGTCCGACCCCACAGCCTACTACTAGGATTATGCCTGATTTAAAGTCATCGCCTTTTTCGGCTTTCGCTTTGGCCAGCTTGATGTGATCGAGGATCGCGGCGGATGTAGAGGGCTGATTCTTATCCCATCCGCCAAACCCTGTTTTTTCGAAGCCACGCAGATTATCCATGAAAAACAGAATGTGAAGCGCTCTCCCGTCGTCCACCCAGCGAAACACACTTGCCATGAGAGTGTCGCCGGCGGGCTTGAATTCTAGCTGAACTCGACCAAATTCTCCGAGAAAAGGTATCAATTTCAGTCGCTTTGAGTATTCATGGGCTAAAGCTTTTAAGAAGGTGTCAAGCCCGTAGGCTTTGACGACCATCTCGAAAACAAGGCGGCGAATGCTGCCGCTGACTGCGGTCGGAAGCATCAAGAAAGTATTGCCGCCCTTATTGCACACGGGGCAACGTTCGAGATCGTTGTGGAGTAGACTCTGTTTGAGAAGTTTTGCTCTTGCTGATGGATTAAAACCAAACTCGCCAAGGTCGTCGAGCTTTATACCCAAATCATCGAGATCAGCCGAGCTGAACGTAAGGCACTTTCTCAGATCCGATATTCGTTCAGCGTCTTGTGGAGTGAGCTTTGCTTGAGGCATCTCATTCCCCAGCTGGTTTCTGGACAAACCGGCGCGTTTGCAGGCTTCATCTGACAAGGTCAACAGTGCGTAGACCGGATCCCTGATCACATCGTAGCTTTCGTTCTTGGGAAAACTGTCGACCATCTGCATGAATACCTGTAGGAAGTATCCAGCTCCTTCACTTAGTCCCTCAAGTACGAGGAAATTGCCACGCATAGTGCTGATGTTGCTTACGAACACATCCTCAGCTGGATCCTCTTGTCTAGCGACGATGCCCTTTTCCATGTCCCCATAAAGTCTGCGGAAATCCTTCTGTTTGAGCCTGGTTTTGCCGCGACCAAATGCCAAAGCCAAATTGACCAAGGTCTCGATCCGATAGGTCGAACTCTGGAGGTTTTCATTTAGCAAAAGAGCGGCGAAGGAAAGTGCAGTAGCGAGCGGGTCCGAACTTTCCAGGGCAGCAAAGGTACCTTTGTATTGCTTTCTTAAATCTTTAAACGCACCAGTGTTTTGGTTCTCTTCAAGTCTTTTTGGCATAGGCGATAGAGGAAACATAAATTCTGCCACTAGATTGGAGGACACGAGCACTACTATTACACGAGTGCTCGCAAGAAAATAAGCCCTTTGTAGCTATTAATTCTTTTCGCCTGCAATCAGGGGTATGCGAATGGCTACTTTGGAACCTCACCGAATTACATTGCGCACCGCAGCGAAAGTCCGGTTTCCGCCCTTCGATACGGCGTATGTGCGTTGCGTTTTCTACTGAATCGGCTAGGGATTTACACTCCTGGGCTAAGCTTCTGTCATGGGTAAACGGCATCGCTGATCGGGGGCGGCAACCGTCGGGCAAGGGCAGTGCTTACTCAAAGGCCTCTTACCGCCCCCAGGAACCGATACTCGCCTTTACGAAGATGGACCGCTGCGACGGTGCCGTTTCGATAGCTACCGCCATCCACATTGATGCGACCGACGGTTCCGAGTTTGTCGAGATGCGTCGACAGTTCCGAACCATCTTCGAACGACCTTGTCCATGGTGCAGTGTGCCCATGAATCACGGCGCGTGCGTTGTAACGCGTCCAACCCTCCGCCCATGCGGCCCAATCCCCCCGGATCCATGCCCAGTGATCATGATGAGGACTTGAGGAATTGGCAGCGTCAAGCGTTAGGGGCTGAGCGAGCCACCCCTCTGGGTCTTTTGCCTTGTGGTGGACGCCTGCGTGAACAACGAGAATCTCTCCGCAGCGGTGATGAGACGGTGCTGAACGAAGCCATGCCTCGTAGCCGCTCGGCAGGGCAGCACGAATAGCGCGTAGGCCGTCTTGCGGCGAGAGAGTCCCGTACAGATCGATTTCCTTCAACATAGATCCACCGCCGTTGGACAGCCATGCATCGATCGGGTCCGCGAACCCGTGCCAAGACGTTCCGTCACCCGTCACCTTCGGTCTATCGAGGTGCGCTAAGGCCTCGAAGAGAAGGCCCTCATGATTGCCGGGCAAGAGGATGCCACCTTGAAGATGGATGCGCTCCCAACCTGTCCTGACGCTCCCAAGACTGTCCGGACCTCGATCGATGAGGTCGCCGAGCTGGATGACACGCACATCGTCGAGATGATCGAGCAGCGAACCGAGAGGTTCCGTCATGCCATGAACATCTCCAATGACGGCTATGTCTTCGTCCAGCGAGAGGTCGTGCGGATACCACCGAGTCTCCAAGATCCTAGCCATGATGTACCTCCGGCCAAAACGATAGCCGGTAACCGCAAGCTACGGGAAGGTGAACGTTCTAGCCTATCTACAGACCCCCGGCGGGGAGCGTGCAGGGACACTGACCTTGACCTGCCCCCCGCGAAAGCCCCCATCATGATGTAGAGTCTGCCCAACCCTGAAGGAGCAGACGAACGCGGAGGAGCCGCTTTCCCTCGACGCAGATTATCGGGATGATCAAGGAGCAAGAGGCAGGCATGCCGACTGCGGAGGTTTGCCGCAGGCACGGGCTTATCCCGGCAACGTTCTACAAGCTGAAATTCAAGTATGGCAGCATGGAGGTGTCGCAGGCCGCGAGGCTGAAGGCGCTGGAGGACGAGAACGCCAAACTGAAGCGGCTGCTGGCCGATACGATGCTGAACAATGTGGTTCTGAAGGATCTTCTGGGAAAGAACTGACGACGCTGACCAAGCGGCGAGAGGCAGCGCTCAGAGTGGTGCGGGATTGCGACATCTCGCAGCGCCGGGCCTGCCGGACTGCCCTAAGATCCGCAAGGAGATGCAGTCGATCGGCGGAAAGCGGGCCCGTGGAACGCGTTCCCCGATGCCGGAGGCTGCGCATCCCAATGCGCGCTGGTCTCTGGACTTCCTTGCTTACAGCTTCGGAACATTCGGGAAACTCCGCATTCTGGCGGTGATAGACAATTGCAGCCGCGAAAACCTGTGCCTGATTGCTGACACCAGCATCTCCGGCGCACGAGTTGCACGTGAGCAGGATGCGCCGGTGCGGATCTACGGTAAACCCGGATGTAATATCAGCGACAACGGGACAGAGTTCACGAACCGGGGCATTCTGAGGTAGGCCAATCAGAACGCAATGGCTTGGCACTATATCGACTCATGGAAGCCGCAGCAGAACGACTTTATCGAGTCATTCAACGGCAGCCTGCGCGACGAACGGCTGAACGAGGAGATATTTGATACCCTGGACGACACCCGCCGGAAACTGGCGCTCTGGCGTTACGATTACAACACCGTCAGGCCGGACTCATCGTTCGGGAACAAAACACTGCCGAAGCGCGCCTCACGCCTGAGCAATTTGAGAGGTCCGCGACCGGCGCGCTTGCCAAGCCCGAAACCGACGACTACCAAAATCAAACCTTAGACTCTCGTTATGAACGAGAGATCAGCGGGGGGCAGGTCACTGCAAGGTTAGAAAACTAAGAAAAAGGTAGGTTTGCCGGTCAAGCCGAAGTATCGCCATCCCGAGAATGAAGCGATGACCTGGAGCGGACGCGGGCGGCAGTCGGCATCTTTCAAAGATGCCATGGAGGCCGGCAACAAGCCAGAGAGCATGCTGATCGGCGATCTTTGATGCCGGCAGTTTCAAACATTCATCCGAAGCGAACTGCCGTTATTCATGCATGACTGATGTCGACAAACTCTTAAATTGCTGCCTGTCAGTCGATCTGGAGGTAAACCCTCAGACTGCGAAAGTCTTCGCGTTTGCCGCTGTTTCGGCAGGCGCGACCCCTGAAGTGGTTTCTAGTGGGACAGATATGGCTGCCGATCTGGATCGGCTTGAGAGACAGCTGGTCGATTATAAGCATCTTCTCGGTCACAATGTTCTTCGCCACGATCTCGAACACCTCGTCGCAGCGCGTCCTCGACTGGCAGAGATCATCGAAGCCCCGATCGATACACTTTGGTTGAACCCCCTCGCCTTCCCGCGCAATCCGTACCACCGGCTTGTGAAGCACTATCAGGACGGCCGCCTCCAAGCAGGTCACGTAAATGATCCAGAGCTTGACGCAAAACTGGTCTTTGATGTCTTGGCGAACCAGCTTGTTGCCCTGCGGGAGATGCACGTCGAGACGCCGGATACCTTGGCTGCATTTCATTTCCTCGCGACGCGCATGGAGCGTTCGGGCGGCTTCGATGCGGTCTTCACGTCTGTCCGAAGGGCACCGGTTCCGGATAAGGCGGACACGACGGCCGCGATCCACCGCCTGCTCGATGGCAATGCGTGCGGCAAGCGGCTTCAACAAACATTAGGACGCCTGGAGGACCGGCGTCTTGGGTGGCCGATCGCCTATGCACTTTCATGGATAATGGTCGCAGGCGGCGACTCCGTGATGCCGCCGTGGGTCCGCGCGCAATTTCCGGAAGCCGCGATCATTGTGCGCCACCTTCGCGACACGTCTTGCAAGGCTCCAGATTGTGCGTGGTGCGCCAAGATGAACGATCCCGTTCAGGCGCTCGATCGCTGGTTCGGGTTCGAAGCGTTTCGCCCTGCCCCGGTCGACAAAACGGGCCGCCCGCTTCAGGAACGGATCGTCGACGAGGCGATGAGCGGCACGAGCGTACTCGGCATTCTGCCAACTGGTACTGGCAAGTCCGTTTGCTACCAGATTCCGGCCCTCTCGCGATTTGACAAGACAGGGGCGCTGACTGTGGTGATCTCGCCTCTCGTCGCCCTGATGGCCGATCAAGTGCAGGGCATGGAACGCGCGGGCATTTCCTCAGCCGTGACGATAAACGGCATGCTATCCATGCCTGAACGGCAGGACGCGCTAGACAAGGTTCGTCTTGGCGAAGCGGCGATGCTGATCATCTCTCCCGAACAGCTGCGGAGCGTCTCCGTCCGGTCCGTGCTCAAGCAGCGGGAGATCGGCCTCTGGGTCCTCGACGAAGCGCACTGTGTCTCAAAGTGGGGCCACGACTTCCGACCGGACTATCGATACATAGGTCGCTTCATCAAGGAGTTTTCGGGCGATCAGGACTCTGCACCCGTGCTCTGCCTGACGGCGACCGCGAAACCCGACGTGGTTCGGGACATCCGGGAGCACTTCATGACACGCGTCGGAGTGGATCTCCTCCTTCTTGATGGCGGCGCAAGCCGGACGAACCTGACATTTGGCGTTCAGGAGACCGGACGTAACACGAAGCTCTCGGACATTCTGGACGTCATCGCCGATAAGCTGCCATCTGAAGGAGCATCGGGGGCCGTAGTCTATTGCTCATCCCGGCGTGAGACCGAACGGGTGGCCGACTTCCTCAAGCAGCAAGGAATGTCCGCCGAGCACTTCCACGCCGGACTGACGGCGGAGGTGAAGAAGGACATCCAGGAACGCTTTCGTGTCGGTGAACTCCGAATTATCGCCGCGACCAACGCTTTTGGCATGGGTATAGACAAGCCCGACATTCGTCTGGTCGTCCATGGCGATATCCCCGGATCGCTGGAAAACTACCTCCAGGAGGCAGGACGCGCCGGGCGCGACCGCGATGCCGCGAGTTGCGTCCTGCTTTACACGCCCGAAGACGTGGAGCGACAGTTCTCGTTGACGGCGCGGTCGCGGCTTGCGCGTCATGAGATCGGAGCCATCCTGCGGGCGTTGCGCCAGATCGACGAGAAAACGCGGAAGTCTGGCACTGTCGTCGCAACCCCCGGTGAGATCGTTCGTGCCGAGACGGATCATGAATTCATCCGGGATACGTCGACCGAAGACACGCGCGTGAAGACGGCCGTTTCCTGGCTGGAGGAAGCAACGCTCGTCAGTCGGGAGGAGAACCGGGTTCAGGTCTTTCCGTCCTCTCTATTGGTGCGAACGATCGAAGACGCCCGCGCCCTGTTGAAGGCAGCGAATATTACCAGCGCACAGCAGAAGGCGTTGCTGGCCATCGTAGGCCATTTGATGAACGCTCCACCCGACCAAGGCATTTCCACGGACGAGCTCTGCGGCGCAAGCAGCCTCGCGCCATCGCAGCTCTCGAAAGCGATGGCCGATCTCGAACGCCTCGGGATCGCACGCAACGACATGGCGGTGACAGTGTTTCTGCACGTCGGCGTCGAAGGACAGTCGACGGCGCGACTTGCAGACGCCTTCGCGCTTGAGAAAGCTCTCGTCGCGGCGATGCAGGAAGCTGCCCCGGACGCGGACGCCTCCACAGGTCACCCCCTTCATCTGGCTGAGACGTGTCAGGTTCTGCGCAACGCCGGCCATTCTCAGGTCCGTCCGGACCTCGTTGAAAAGCTCTTGCGCGGCATGACCCGGGACGGACGGGACCGGGACGGCGGGCGCGGCAATATCCGGTTGCGTAAGGCCACCCGAAACACGCTCCACGTCCACCTTGAGAGGTCCTGGGGCACCGTCGAGCAAGTGGCCGAACTGCGGGCTCAGGCCGGCGGTCTCCTTCTCGCTCATCTGGCGGGGAAACTCGCGAAGGGGACCCGTGGCAAGGACCTTCAGGTCGAGACCACCGTCGGAGACCTCCTCGCGGCGCTAACATCGGATGCCTTGCTGGCGAGCAGTGGTATCAGGGACATGACCAAGATGCTCGAGCGCGCGCTGCTCTGGATGCATGAGCAGGGTGTCGTGACACTCGGCAAGGGCCTGACGGTGTTCCGCCCTGCAATCACGGTGTTGATGAACCCGAAGGGCGGACGGTTCACGCAGGCAAATTTCCTGCCGCTCGAAGAGCACTATGCCGAACAGACCATCCAGACCCACGTCATGGCGGCTTATGCCGAAGCCGGCTTGGAAGATATGAAAGCGGCCGAAAACCTTTCGCATGACTACTTCACGCGCGAGAAGGACAGCTTCCTCGACCGCTGGCTTCCCGGAAAAAGCACCGAGATCCGCCGGCAGACCTCCAGTGCGTCCTGGAAGAGGATCGTCGACGATCTTGGCAACCGCGTGCAGCAGGACATCGTGGCCGACGACCGCGAGCAAACGAATGTCCTCGTTCTCGCCGGTCCCGGATCGGGAAAGACGCGTGTCCTCGTCCACCGCATCGCTTACCTGCTCCGGATCAAGCGGGAGGACCCGCGCGGCATCCTCGTGCTGACCTACAATCGTCACGCGGCCGCCGAGATCCGCGCGCGCCTGCGACACCTCGTCGGCAACGATGCGACCGGGGTGACGATCTCTACATGCCACGCCCTTGCGATGCGGCTCGTCGGTGCAAGCTTCGTGGATATGGCAGCAGAGGGGCGCGACTTCGACGCGGTTCTGGCGGAGGCGACACGGCAACTTACGGGAGACGGTCTGAGCCGGGCCGAGGCGGAAGCGCAGAGGGACGCGCTGATGCAGGGCTTTCGCTGGATCCTCGTCGATGAGTATCAGGATATCGGCCCGGCCGAGTACGGCCTGATCTCCGCTGTGGCCGGGCGGTCGCTGGAGGATCCTGACCTGAAGCTGAGCCTATTCGCGGTCGGCGATGACGATCAGAATGTCTATGCCTTCAAAGGCGCAGCGGTCACCTACATCCGCAAGTTCGAGGAGGACTACCGGGCCAAGCCGACGTTCCTCGTCGAGAACTACCGCTCGACGCGCCATATCGTTGAGGCCGCCAATGCGGTGATCGGCGAGGCTCCGGGTCGCATGAAGGACGGGCACGATATCACCGTGAACGCTGCCCGCAGGATGGAGCCCGCAGGTGGCAGGATGGCTGCGGCCGATCCTGTCGCTCACGGCAGAGTCCAGCATTTTCAAGTATCGCCTGGGGACGTACCGCAAGCGATTGCCGCCATTGATGAGCTGATACGCCTTTCACGTCTGGATCCGGATTGGAATTGGACGCGTGCCGCTGTCATTGCGCGAAACTGGAAGTCTCTCGCACCTGTCCGTGCTTACGCCGAAAAACTGGGCACTCCCGTCGAAATGGCGAACGAAAAGCTGCCGAGCATCTGGCGGCTTCGCGAGATGCAGGCAATCGTCGATGCCCTGCGCGGCGACCCCGCAAAGATGTCCGGTATCGATGATCTCCTGGTCCTGCTGAACCGGCAGGCCCCGAACCGTTGGACCAGGCTCATCGCGACCGGCATCGCCGACCTCGCGCGGGAAATCGGCAGTCAGGTGATGCCGGTCCCCGACGTGATCGAATGGCTGGCGGAATGGGCCCGCGACGCACGCGGCGAACAACATGGCCTGCTTCTGCTAACGGCCCACCGCTCGAAAGGTCTGGAGTTCGACCATGTCTGTATCCTGGACGGGGGATGGGACAGGACATCGAAGGGCGAGGATGCCGAAGCCCCGCGGCGTCTGTTCTATGTGGCGATGACACGGGCGCGGAAGACACTCGCCATAATGGCCAGCGGACGGCACCGGTTTCTTTCGAAGTCGGGAAGGACATTTCTTAAAAGGGACTACGCACCCGCCGACCATACTTTGATCCCGGCAGGGTCAGAGTACTTGGCTCCCTCCCTAACGACGGTCGACCTGTCGTATGCGGGCCGCCTGCCCGTCTCCAATCAAACCCATGCGGCTGTTCGAAATAGCGTCGTCGGCGACCGGATCGAATTGAGGGTCGTCGATGACAGGTGGCTCATCTTTGACACCCGTGGTGACATTCTCGGGCGGATGGCAAAATCCTGGTCGCTGCCGAAAGGCACGACAGCCTCGGACGCGAAGATCGGCGCGATCATCAGATGGCGCAAATCGGATTGTGGCGAAGACTTCCAGTACGGCATCAGACAAGACGCCTGGGAAACCGTCCTGCCGGAATCGTCGTTTCACCGGAAAAAGTGATTGTTTCATCGTTCGCTTTCAAACATCCCATGAAGCAGGAGTATCGTAGCCATATGTGCCATGTGTCGGTGGATGGAGGCAGAATGGGGTCGATGTCTAACTCTTCGATTGGAAGATTTGGAATGGCCGCCGAATAGTTCAGGCGATACCAAGCAAATATGACAGATCCCGCGCAACCCCTTGTGCCCCCCGTACCCCGGGAGACGGCGCTCTCCCTTCTTTCGCGTCTGGCTTCTCGTCTTCAGATCGATCCGACCGAGCTTGCTTTCGAGATCGGTATCTCGATCAAGAGGGTCGCAAACGTCGATCGGATTGCACTCAAAAAGTTGGTTGCCGTCGCAGGGTTCAACGAGACCGTTGTCGAAGACTTGGCCACCTGGTCTGGCGAGGCGATCGGCGACGTTCGCATGCGGTTCCGCGATGAAATCTTCGTCACACGGGCACTCCGCGGATCAACGGTCCGCGGCTGTCCGACCTGCCTTCGCGAAGATGCCGAACGACATGGCGGCCCGGCGCTGGAGGCCATGGCGATGCGGGGCGATTGGCAGCTGCGGTATCAACACGTCTGCATTCGCCACCGGCGGCCTTTAGTCCTATTATGGAAAGCCGAGACTGTCTTGGAACGACGTGACATGCGGGCGCAGTTGCGAGCGATCCAGGCCGATGTGATATCGGGAGCATTGGACGCATCGGCCGCCGATCCGTCCGGCTATGATATCTGGCTTGATGTGCGGCTAAGCTATGGCCAAGACGATACCGCACTCTCGGCATATGGGACTTACGCGGCCGCCGAGTTCTGTCGGCTCCTCGGAGGTCAGCTTCTTCGCCTGGATCAATGGCCTGTTGCTCAGGATGAAGAACTCCTCCGGGCCAGAGCCCGCGTGGGCTTTGACGTCGCCTCAAAAGGAGACGCTGAGATCAGGCAGGCTCTCAAAGCCCTCACCGCCCTCGCCACCGATGGTCAACATAAGGCCAAACACGTCTTTGGTGAAATGTACGAAGTCTTTTCCCGGGACCTGGCTGGTGAGCCGGCGTTCGACGCTTTCCGGGACCTCGTCCGAGACCAGATAATGGAGACTTGGCCTATCGCAGGTGGTGAGACCGTCATTGGTACGGTGACCGGCGAACGCAGACTGCACTCTGTTCGCAGTGCCTCAGACGAAACGGGGATGATACCAAGCGTGCTGCGCGAATTGCTGGTGGCGAAGAACGCCATCGATAAGGCCGACCCCCGTCCAGATGGTTTGGCGACTTTTGACGCACAGGCGTTCAAACCTCTTCTCGATGACATTCCAAATCTCGTGGGCCGACGTGAGATGGAGCGTCATATGGGGACATCTATCACGCAATTCGAAGCACTAGTTCGAGAGGGCTTGATCTTCCCTGTCACGAACCGGGCGGGGTTTCGGGCCCCTTGGTTTCCGTCGGATGGAAGGGCGTTCGTTGATGGGATCCTCAATTACGCGGCCCCCGTGGGTCCGTCACAGGACGGCTGGGAACACATTTCACGGGCGGCCGCGCGCATGCGAACGGGTCTGCGGTCCCTGCTCAAGGCGATAGAGGCAGGATCGGTTCGATGTGGAAAGCAGGATGGTCTTGCAGGCTACGCATCGATCTTCGTAATGCGGTCAGACGTGGAGGATCTTGCAGGTTCACCTGCTGGCGCTACGGATGATCGGCCGAAGACGGTTCCTGAATTCGCGCGGATTCTGGGCTTGAGGGCCCATCGGAACTTTGAGCGGCTGGTCAAGGATGGCCATACACCGGCGACGAAGATGGTGAACCCTGCGACAGGACATAAGGCACTGTACATCAACCAGAAAGATGCTGACGCATTTCATGCACGGTTCGTGACGGCGTCGATCCTTGCGCAGGAAAGTGGGACGACATGGCGGGCCGTGCGCACGGACCTTCTTGCGCGGGGAGTTGAAAAATTTCAGAGCGAGGGGCGACAGTACGGACTGGTGTTCCTTAAAGTTGACGTCGAAGGTGCACGGGCGTGACGGCGGGGCGTAGAGTAGCCATGATGAAGTGTATGAACTGCTTGGTTTCCCGAGCTGACGGGGTTCAACAAAACCTGAGAGGTTCTGGATGGCCAGTGGCCTTGATGGGCGGGAAGCAGAAATTCGTTACGGTACAGCATAGAAGGCCGAAGGCTCAACAACCAGGCGGTCCGAAGACGGAGTTCAACGCACTTTCCTTCAATCATAGGTTGCCGTGGGTAATTAGCGGGCAATAGACCACTTGAAGACACAAAAATTTGGGTAGCGTCCTCTTTTACGTTCATCTCTTCAGGAGTCCTCAAGAATTGATTTGCTTTAACAAGTTGTTCACCCGAGCAGTATGCGCTTTGCCACATCCAGCCACGCCTCAAGGGTTTCATGCTGGATGCTTAGATACCCAATTATTGGGATGCCTATGGAAACGATCAGCTTTCCAAAGCTTGTTCCATGAGGTCCGATGTAGTCGATAAACGGATTAGCTTTTACGGATGCTTGCTGCACGTCATGATCCGTAACGGTTGAAGGATCCATTCCCCGTTCGAGAGCCAGTTCTATGCGGGCTTCCTCGAACCTATACCGATACCATCGATTCAGCACAAATGATCTATACCCCGAGTAAAACACAAGCGATAAAATCAAAGCCAGAATTAACGCAGCTTGCGCGGAATAGAACTTGCTAGAGCCGACATTAATACCGGTTCCTATCGTCCACAATATGAAGAATCCAGAACTTATCCAAGCGGTCCAGGAAAAGTCCCGGTAATCAAGTAATGCTCGCTAGCCAACCCAATAGAGTGATGACCCAAGATTGCATTCTTAGGGGTCACGCGGCCCGTTCCGCGTATAAATGTTGCTAGGGCGAAGCCAAGCCCGAAATAGACGGGAACGTATGCGAGTGCGTCAAAAAGCCATGAAAGATCACCTTGGAGGCAATAGCTACTCCAAGTAAAGAAATTTTTCGTTTCAGGAAAAACAGACGTACTAAGGTATCGGGCTTGATCTACTAGAAACAATGCTAGCCCTGCGACCAGAGTCCACTTCGTCGAATACACTTCGGGATGTTCCGCAAGTAGTGGCTGGCTTTTAGAATATACAAGGAATATCAAAAGAAAAGTTGTCAGAAGCAGGACTAGCTCTACCAAGAAAACAGGTTGAATCCCACCGATTGTGATTGCATTCGGATCAGCGTTGCTCGCGATATGTTCGAGCTGACTTGTACACGACCCGAACTGCGTCATTCCGAATGCCCTGGTTCCTTCCGCTATCGCTGCACGGATAGCGGGCTCATCAATAACACTTGCTATCGGACTCGCTAGCAGTTGGAAGATGTTTAGAATTAAAGCGGTGCAAAGGCACCAGATCGGCCATGTCTGTCGCATTCCGCGCCCCCTACCGTAAAGGTAACTATGAGCGCGCGAGCTACCTACGGCAAGTTATCAATTTATGATAACGTATGTGGACCCTTATTTTTTGAAAACTCTTAGGGCATGTTGACAAGATAGTGCGTGCAGAGCCGGATGCAGGCGATGGGGACGAAGCCTGGTAAACTGGTGGCGGTCTCACGGGGCGGACAGCCGACCTTCGCAGCAGCAGCGAGCCCTCCAAGCTTCGAGGTTGGAAGCCGATATTCAGACCACCTCGACGCGGGCTTGGCGCTGCACCGCCGCAAGGCGACTTCGAGGCAGGAAAGGTCCGCTTCGAGCCCATCTTGCAAGAATGCTGCTTTTCCGCCAACGTCTGCTATTGCGAAATCGAATTGACGTACTGGCGACCAGTGCGGTGGAGGACAAGCAGTCATCTCTTATGTTCAAAGATATGCAGCGCTCATAGGAGCTGTCATCATCGCCCTTGGTTTTGTTCCAGTTCCACTGACAGACCCAACACTGCCAAAAGCGACTTGGCTGGGATGGTCGATTGCTGGTTTGCCTCTGATGCCATTCGCCATTTTAGCGCTTTCTGTCGTTAGTCGCTGGAGAATGCCGGTAGTTTTCGCCGTAGTCCTTGCCCTGGTGATATTGAGCGCCGGGGTGTTCGTGACTTTCATTTCTATGGCATTGGCTGTAGGCGGAACAGAGATGACCATTCTACACGGGACTGCTCTGACGCTGGCCTGTGTTACATCCATTCTGTTGGTTTCAGCCGTTGGGCAAAAGGCTTGGTCAGTTGTCTTTGGTATTTTCTTGTTTCCTGTCTTGGTCGGAGTTTGGTCACTAGCGGTGGTCCCACTCGCTTACTCAAGCGCTGTTGAAATCTCTTCGAACCGTCCATTCTGCATTGGGGAGCACAGCCCTATAGACAAAGAGCTGCATGCAATCATGGGATTACGTGGATTATCTTTCTACACAACTCGGTCTGGCTACAAAATTGGAGACGCTTGGTATTTTCACGGTCTGCTTCTGATCGAAACCGAAGGCGAAACCAATGTTTACAATTGGTCACCTCGTCGGATGGCTTTTCAAACCGTCGAGCGACCCAGATTGCTAATTGCAAGCCCATTTGGGGCCTGCGAACCTCGCAAGGGATTTTTTGAAAGACTCAGCTTGTTTTAGAGGTGCCCGCACTAAACAGACCTTGCTGGCCGGATGTCGAATGGCCGCTTCGTCCGCACTGCCGACCTTCACCAACGTTCTAAAACGGTCGTTTTTGGGAGACTGCGAATGTGGGTTCCAAGCCCAAAGAGGCGCTAGGATTCCTGATCAAGTTTGGGAATGTCTGATTGATGCCGAATACCCAATTGGTCGATTTCACAGGACCAGCGGGCCAGACGGGACCAATCATTTGCATCGTTTTTAACGCAGGTTCCGTCAGCAATTAGGTTATCGTCTTGGCCGTCGATATCTGGGTCGTCTTGATAAATATAGACGCTAAGCCCCTCTGAGAGCTGAATTACGTTTCCCTCAGAATCCAATTTGGAATCTGTTTTAGAAAGCAAAACGCGCTTGTCGCTTTGCATCTCGTTGAAATCCACATAAAGGCGTGGACGATCCAATTTCATGGGCATTTGCGTACCTGAATTAGTTTAGATGGATTAGAGTAGGTCCATAGATAACTGGAAACGTCCAACATTTCAAAGGGTCGCAAAGTCCGCACAGCGGACACGTGACCTACTGCGCAATCGACGACTGTCCGCTTCGGAGAAGCTGCATCGCAGCGTAGGTCCCGACGGCTAAGGACCGCTAAGGGCCGGGGAGTGGTGTCGCATCTGGCCAGCCATTGGTGCTGAATAATTCCGCCCGACTAATTCGGTATTGAAGCAGCCCCACAATTCCTTTTCACTGGAATTCTCACCCGTCGAATTGCGAGGTAGTGGCCCATATGGTCAAGTTCAATGAAGTCGTTCCAAGCGCAAACGACCTGATGGGCGTCAAGGCCGTCTGGGGAAGATCGGAAGAAGCTGTAATGTGCTTCGGGTCGCGAGGAGATGCTGCGAAGAAGGACAAAGGTCATTACTCGCAGGCGAGGATCACGGCCGAAAAAGCGCAGGAGCAGCCTTACTTCGTCACAATTGGCGGTGGTAAGCATATACCTGAGGGGTTGCGAGGGCGAGCGATTGAGTTAGTCCGCACTACTGGTGCGTACGGCGAAACGACAGCTTTCGTCAAAGGTACCTCGCTGCGAACACGTCTTGAACAATGGCCGGTCGCAGTTGTTCTTTCTGAAGTCTATGCAATTGACGGCGAACCGTTGCTGGTCGACGAGCTGGGTTTCGACGACATGAACATCCTTGCAAACGCATATGACCGAGTCATGCGGTACTCCGAACAAATTGAAGCATTGTGGAGCGCTTTGAAGGATCGCAATGTTTCCCGCAGATGGGAGGTGCAGCTACCTTCCGGCTTCCGCGATCCCGGTAGCGTGAAGCTTATCGGCACCTTGTATCCTAAATTAAACATCAAGTCGTCCGAGGGAAAAAAAGTTTGGAAGCTGTCGAAGGCAATCGAACGTGACGCGAGTTTGAAACGCGAGGTGAAGGCCCAAAACCGGGCGAAGAATGGCGGCGCGCTCTGCTGCGAGGCTTGTGGCTTCAGCGATATGTCGGACGGAATGTTCGACGCTCATCACCTCCAGCCCCTTGCTGCTGGCGTCCGCGAGAGCCGTGTCGATGATCTGATTGTGCTTTGCCCAACTTGCCACAGATGGGCGCACGTAAAAGCGCCAGACTTGCTTTCTCCACTTACAGCCTCCGAGGTGGCAGAGGCGCTTGAGTGCCAGCTCTCAGACTGAGACAGTCGACACCTAAGAAACCCTCATCGTAGACGCGATAATTCATCCGGTTAAGGTCTGCTTTGGGAATCCGAAGCGTAGCATCTTTAATCTTAATTAACGGCGGCTTTGGGCCGGGTCGTCACCGATACGATCCAAGTCTGATAACGAGATGCTACGGCTGCTCCGATAATAGCTTCGAGCCCTCTTGGACCGATGCTTCGCCGAAGATGAAAGGCATCAGAAGCTACTCACCTTTTTCACTCACATGCACAGACCAATCCCACACTATTCTCGAACTGCATCTCACATCCTAGCTCAGAAATTCTTGCGTAGACTTCGCTAACTCTCTCGTCAATTTCATTGCGGCGCAATTTAGCGAAGTACGCCCCATCAATTTTGAAATATTCATGAAATCGTCTACCAACGTTTGTCATTCCAAAAATGTGACCTGCGTATTCACCGCCCCAACCCGACTCGACGCCACTCCGATAGACCTCACGGTTCACGGAGTTCCCAATGTTGACATTCGCAATCCACAAGTCGCCCCCGTTCCTTAAGACGTAGCCAATCGACTCCCAATCAGAAATTGGACTAAAGACTGCCCGACACTCCGAGATTGCAAACCTCATAGCCGCTTGTTGATCGAAGCTAGAGATTTGCGCTCGAGCATCGGCTAACTCTTGCTGAAGAGCAGAGATTTGACCACGAGCAGATGATACTTTGCTCTGGAGGACCTCGTTACCAGCTTGCAAAGATACGTTTGCAGCCGAGATTTGAACTAATTGTTCTTGAGTACTTCGCAGCGTTTCTTGTAGGGTCCCTGCTGTTTCATTTTGATCAGCCTGCACAAAAAACGACACAATCATAACTGCTAAAGCTGCAAAGGCCGCACAACCGTAAACCAAAGTTTTCACCCAGCCTTCGACAACATTAGATACCAATGAAATCAAGGTTGCCGCGAACGCTAGAATGATAAGTAGGTATGTCATTGCTTCGCCACTCAATGAATTTTGTTGCCAGACAACGGCCGAAAAATGAATCTTGCTATCTGTCAACCACTGAAAGAACGGAGCAGCTTGAGCAACTGTTAGTCAACCCTCGTAGAAAGCGGGCGCTTGCGGAGGCGCGGCGAAAGGCAACTTCGTCCGCGGTGCAGGCATCCAGCATGTCGATAATGCTGCGCTCATGGGTCAATGTCCGTTATGCTGGCTGCGGATGCAGCATAGCCGAAGGTTGGTCAATGTCCGAAATGGGCCGCCCTTGAAGGCGACCCGAAGTAGCTAGATTTCTATGGCCTCGGCGATTGCTAGCGCGTCCTCCAGCTCGACGCCTAGGTACCGGACTGTGCTGTCCATCTTGGTGTGTCCAAGCAGAAGCTGAACCGCCCGCAAGTTGCCTGTCTTCTTGTAGATCTGAGTCACCTTTGTTCGCCTCATCGAATGCGTGCCATATGCGCTCGCCTCTAGACCGATTGATGTGACCCAATCGCGGACGATCCGAGCGTACTGGCGTGTCGAGATATGCAGTCGCTCGTGGAAGCAGCCAGGCCAAAGGTACTCGGAGCCAACCATGAGCTCGTCTTCCATCCACTTCTCGAGTGAGGCGCATGTGCCTTCGGTTATCTCAAAGCGCACGGGTTTCTGTGTCTTGCTTTGCAGGACGGAGGCGCGCTCCTTGATCTGACCTGATGCCATTACATCCACGACTTTCATCTTCACCAGGTCACAGCCGCGCAGCTTGCTGTCGATCGCCATGTTGAACAGTGCGAGGTCGCGATGGTTTTCGGCCAATTCAAGTCGAACACGGATTGCCCACACATGCTTTGGCTTCAGCGGCCGTTTCTGGCCAACGATGCGGCCTTTATTCCAGGCTGGGCGAAGTGCGCGAATGGCTGGTAAGTTTGGTGTTTCCATGACTGATCCTCCGATCCGCCATGCCCTCCACAACGACAACCCGACGTTGACGAGGCACCATATCACGGGATTGCTGCGCGGCTCACGAGGTCGGCAGTGAGCCCTCTTCGAACAATGCTGCAACGGGCGCGAATAGCGGCTTTGCGGATCGTGCTGCGACTGCCGAATGGCGTTCAAATTGGCTCTAGACCCGCCTCGGCTGCCGTTCCAAATGCTGCGACCGACCCGTATGTGACGGCGCGACCGTTCCACTCGGTCATTTCGCGGGGGTGCACTTAAAGACACAGGCGTGGTGTATGCGCATCTATTTACTGCCTCTGCGTCGAATTGTGACCCAACGATTACTCCTTCACTGCCGCGAGTCTGCGGATGGTTGTATCCCATTATCTTGAACGTATTCTCCTGAGTCGGTGGCGCGGGGTTTGAAAGGTCAAGATGAAGGATACCTCTAGTGTAGGGCGGTGGCTCGCTGTCTGCGCGTCCGGCGTGATCGGAATTGCGGCAGGCCCCACGATGGCCGAGCCCTATGTTCTACCCGACGGTACGCAGGTTGCGGCCCTCGAACAGTTCCGCGAATGCGACGCGTGCCCCGAGATGATCGTCCTGCCAAAGGGTGCGTTCGAAATGGGCGCACCGCCGGAGCAGTCGATACTCTTGACCTACATGCGGGAGCGGCGTGGCGAGGACGTGCCGGGGCTGAAGCACGAGGGGCCGGTGCACCGAGTCGAGATCGACCGCGCGGTCGCCATGGGGCGCAACGAGGTGACCTATGACGAGTTCCTCGCCTGTATCGCGGCGGGGTGGTGTTCGCATCGGCCCGATCCGGCGGTCATCATGCTCGGAGGTGACTACATGGCCACGGGGCGGCACCCGGTTATCAACGTCTCCGCCGAGGACGGGATGGATTACGCGGCGTGGCTGAACGGCTTGGTCGGTGCGCCGGTTTATCGGCTGCCGACCGAGGCGGAGTGGGAATACGCGGCGCGCGGTGGCACGGACCGGCGCTTCGCCGAAGGCGACGTGCTACGCCACGACCAGGTGCGGTTCTATGAGGAGGGGGTGCAGGTTACTTACCAGCAGCACCCGGTGCCGGTGGATGAACTGGACGCGGAAAACGCGTGGGGCCTGCGCCACATGTCTGGCAACGTGCAGGAGCGGACGATGTCCTGCTACGCGTTCCGCCATCTCGGCCTACCGACGTCGAGCGCTTATCTGGACCACGCCCGGAGCACCCCCGACTGCCGGTTCGTCACCAAGGGAGGCGCGTACAATTCGGGACCGGACTCCGCGCGGCCCGCATCACGCGGGCATGCGCGGAGACCTGAAGTTCGGACCAGATATGCGGGGTTCCGGCTCGTCCGGGAGGTGGAGTGAGGCCCGAGAAACGGATCGTGGGTCAAGAGGGATGATCATAAGATGAGCGGCATTCCAGGACGCTACATGGGGCTCGCGGACGTCCCGCCGGTCATCATTCCGGTGGGCGGGCTGACCTACACGGTGAGCGGTTCTACGGAGGCGTTCCAGAACGTCTACACGATCAACGCAACCGTCGGTGTCAGGGTGCCCGACTCCGGGGGCACCGGAACCGTCGGAGGTGCGGTCGGAATTTCTTCGGAGTGGGGACCGCAGGGCCGTAACTTCGACTCCGATATCGTAATAGATGCCGGGGTCAGCGCTACGTTCGAGAACAACCCTATTCCGCTAACGAATTTTCAGCTCGATGGCGATCAGGTGCTCGTGACGGTAGGTCTCCCCGGATCGACGCAGACATTCGGCTTCACGCGCGAAGAGCTTGCTAACGGGGTCGCTGCCGACAATCTTGCAGATTCGGCCCTTAGCAGACGTTGGGCATGGCCTTGGGATGCTGCGGTCGCACCCCGAATTACGGACATTGGTGCAACTCGCAGCATTCTCGACGCGTGGATTACCAGGACGCGAACGAAGACTGCTTTTCATAAAACTTCTGATGTCGTATTCTTCTACACATGGCAAAACGTGACGATTTTAGAGCTCCCGTAGTAAGAACAATTGCGCAACGTGCAGGTTACCGTTGTTCAAATCAGACATGTTTGCGCCCGACAATTGGACCAGACGGCGCTGACGAAAGCGCCAGCATTGGTGTTGCCGCGCACATTACTGCCGCTGCTGAGGGCGGGCCGAGGTATGATCCTACTTTGACTGCCGAGGAACGAGCCGCTGCCGAAAATGGTGTTTGGCTCTGTCAGACCTGTAGCAGGCTAGTAGACGTGGATGTCACCAGTCATTCCATTGGTCAGCTTAGAGAGTGGAAAACCCTAGCTGAGATGCGTGCGTATCTAGGCATTCGCGGGTTTGCGATTGTAGTGTCCCGGAGCTTTCAGAAGCTTGAAGACAAGATGCCAATCCTTCTTGCGGAAATGCGAGACGATATAACTGGCTCGCCATTCACTCGTGAATTCATTGTCGGTTCCAAGAAATGGTCCTACAATGGCGACTCAGAAAACCCGGTTTTCTCTTATCATTTCGAAGACCACGATAACTTGAAGCCGATGCTGAAAGTGATGCAAAATTATAATGCAATCATTGAAACGACGTACAACAATGTCGACCGATTTGAGCTTACGGAAGACTTCGCAGAATATCTCCTGTTGCCGGTTTAATTTGATCGCTCAAGGTTCACATTCGACCCTAGTTACCTACGCGCTGTTTTGTGTTTATAAAGAGCTACTTTAGCTGAATCGCAGAAATTTGGTAAAATGGATTTTTGCCGCCACTAGATCGGTCGTAGCATTTTCGCCTGCCAAGTAGTCCCGCCCGTGACGGACGGCCCAGAGGGGACGTTCACGTTGGCCAACTGCGCCGCAGTGCAGCTTTCTCAAAGCCGCCATTGGCTGCTGTACGAGATCGGGCGCAGTCTAGTGGACGAAGCTCTCGTCACAGCAATCATGGAAAGGGATCACAGCAGATCAGTGCTGCGACTCCTACCCCTGCGCCACGGAATTTTCACGGAAGCAAATACATGAAGCAATATCATTGAAAATCGAGTACGTCGCGATGGAGTCTTCGACCGCGTTCAACGCACGCCAACATATATTGAAGTCAATTTGACCGACGCTCCATTTTGAGCTTGCTCGGACTGACATTTCCGGTAACGTTCCGACTGAAAAATGAGTAAATACATGAACCTACAGGCCCTTTTCGTCGCCGTCTTTTCGTTGATGGCAACCTCGGTTTTTGCCCAGCCCGTCGAGACGACTCAGCCCCGCGGTATGAGTAGTGGGCATTCTCAACTCGCCGCGCAGGCTCGCAGCCATGAGCAGCGCGTTGGTCAGGCTGTTTTCCGGGCTCCGGCAGACATCGCCAAGAAAAATTGGCGCGGCAAGTACGAAAAAGAGCCGCTTGGAAACATGACCGGATCCGATCTTCGAAACCTCCTGAACAACCGGTATTTTATCTACCGGTCCAACGGAAGCCGCGACGGCGATTTCTTCGTGACCTACTTCCAGAACGACACGGCCTTTCGATGCTACGTCGGTCGCCGTGATATGGAACAGGTCTACGTCAATTACGGTCAGTCGGTCATGGGAGAAGGCCTGACTCTGGAAAACAAGCCCGGACAGGCATGGCGTACTCGCGCTATCGTATACGATGCCACCACGGGCCAGATACGCTGGGGCGTCGGTGACCGGAAAGATTTCTACGGCTGGGTGCAGAACGAGTATCCGGACTTCGCGTCGAACTCCTGCCCCGGCCTTCCGCGTGCTGCTTCGGTCAACAGTGTTCAGTCGAGCACCCGCGACTTCCGTGCGAACGCCGCCGCCGCTCGACCCATTCGCGGGGCCCGCACCATCTTCCAAGGTGTGACCAACAGCCCCCTGACGGCAGAAATGTATGTTTATCTTTATCCCTATGAATAAAAGGCTACACCCAAAATCAGATCTCAGGTGCCCCTTTCCGTTCTTCGTCGCGCTCCATGGCCGTACGATATCGACCCACATACGAACATCGACGCGCGCATTCAGAGCGATGTGCATTATGTTTGTATTCCCTTCATGGGCAGGCCCGGGAAGACGTGCAAATCAGCCAGAAATATCTCCCGGTTTGATCCGCGCGCTTTACATCTGATCTTTAAACATTCAACAATGATTGGTGCGGCGCGTTATCTGGCGCCTAAAATGGAATTATCCCTACAGCAATTAATAAATAATTAACCTGCACCGCTTTAATTGACCGACTCTTAGCTGCCTTTCGTGCGAAACGCGTTTAGCGACCACTTATCGCCACGAGGCGTGGCATTTCGACCATTGCTCAGTGACGGTAGCAGCGAGAAAATTAACTATTTCGGATAATTCTATCCTTGATGGAGTTTCGCTTACTCACGGACATCTGTAGGTTCCAGTAATACCTCTCGCTGGAAGACGTTTCCTTGTTCTCCTCCGGCCACTATTCAAATTAAAGCATTGGGAGTTTTGGCATGGATGCAACCAGAATACTGAAAAAATTCAAAGAAGCTCAGCATAGCTTGGTTATTCAGAACTCAGATTTTTCATTGTCGGTAATGCGTGAAATGATCGCTGGTGGTGCTGTTGACGTGAGCCCACATTATCAACGCCGTGATCGATGGGGCAGGGTTAAGCAGTCTCGCCTTATCGAATCTTTTATCCTAAATGTCCCAGTGCCTCCAATTTTTCTTTCAGAGCACGAATACGGCACGTACAGCGTGATCGATGGGAAGCAACGATTAACTGCCATAAGTCAATTTCTGAACCAAGAATTCCCGCTCGAGGGCTTGGAGAGCTTTCCGGAACTGAACGGCCTACGCTTTGATAGTCTACCTCGTGAGATACAAAATGGTTTGATAATGCGGCCATACCTCCGAGTAACAACTCTTTTGAATCAGTCAGACCCAGATTTAACCTACGAAGTGTTTTTGAGACTAAATACTGGAGGTGAGAGCCTCACTGCTCAAGAAATAAGAAATGTGGCTTTTGATGGCCCTTTCAATGAGGGAATAATTGAGGCCTCATCACATCCGTTACTAATGCAAGCTCTTAAGTTGAAACCCGATCGCCCCGCTAAGGACATGAACGATGTCGAGATGGTGTTACGGTTTCTCTATATGAATTTTGGCAAGATCCACAGTAATTTCATGTCTCGAGGCATGGATGAATTCATGAAAGATCATAAGGGCGAGTGGCCATATGTGTACCAATCAGCGTTTGAAACCAGTATAAGCCGCTGCTTTACCCTGTGGGGTGAAAATGCCTTTCGAAAGCCTGTAGAAGGGGGATGGAGATCTCAATTTATAGCCCCAATGTTCGACGCTGAGATGTTCGGTTGCTTCCATCTTTCAGAAGAAGAGTTCTCAGTTCTCTCGCAGAAGCCAGATGTAGTTCAAGCCGAAACTAAAGCGCTGTTTGCAGCGGACAGCAACTTTGTAAAGTCGATTACACAATCCACAAACAACCTGTCCGCCATCAATCTAAGACTGGATACAATGCTGAATTTCCTGCGGGGAATTGCAAATGAGTGAAGCGAGAAGCCAGCTCTTTCAAAGACTAAAGGCACTCGAACTGGGGATTGAAAATCCAAGCATAGCGCAGCTTACGACGACCGAAACCAATCACAACCAAGTGGCTTCCCTTTTTCGGCAAGGAATGGCAGTAGTTGCCTTTGTAGCACTGGAAGACTTCATTAAGAAACGAACCTCGGAAGCTATGAGTCAAATTAGCCAGTGCGGGATAGCGTTTCCAGACCTTCCCGAAAAACTCCGAAAAGCATCAACCCATGGTGCCATTAATTCAGTCGCATTTCAGCTAAAGATCAGGCCATCAGAGGAACGAGAAAGTTACGCTCAAGATGCCACTGGCTCCATATTCTCGACGGTTAATGAAAACTATAGATTGTATGAACACTCTTTTGGCTTTGACGCCTCCAATATAAGCGCTGACACGATTTCCCCTTTTCTAACTGCTATTTGTGTTCCCGCGACATGGCAGCAACTGACTTCCTTGGCAGCTGAACTGGAGCTTGGTTTAGATCTTAGATCAAGATTTACGTCGAGCGCGGCCCTCAGGCACAAGGCGGCCCATGTTCCAAATGCCAACATTGCTGTAGGAGAACTTGAAACGCTTAGGAAAAATTGCATCGCAATCTCTATATGCTTTGATGCCCTCACAGAAACAGCTCTTCACGCGTTCCAACGCCGTGATCAGCAGGTTTTGTATCGTGGTCGATCAATAGAGAGTTCTGACGTTTTGTACTGCAAGATTAAGTTCCTTGATGGAAAGTGGAAGGTAACGCCAAAAGGTCATGCACGGACCTATCGCTCATTTGCCAGCAAAGCTGATGCAGAGAGTTTTATTCTCCAAAAGGCGTGGGAGAAACCTTGCTGCGCAATATTCTATGATGAAAATCGCTTTGCTTCACATTGGAAGGTCATCAGTTAAATTGAGGCCAATTAAAAAATCGCCGCGCGCCCGGTTTTCCAACTAAAAATCAAATGTACAGAAATGGCAGTTAGCTGATCTTTCTAAGGTGTGCTCTTCCTCCGCATAGCTGCCATTGGTGCGGAACGCAGCGAAGGTCAGCTTCCCGCCCACTTCAACCAATCTCGTCAGATCACGCGCGTCCTGCTGCCTCGACCGTTACCGAGGGCTCAGCGGTCGAGACGTCCAGTGCTGTCGCCACCGGCGACCCTAGTGCAGCGTGCAGGCGGGCGCGTTGGAGACGCCATCCTCGCACGCCCTCCGAAGCAAGCGCGTGAGATCCGCGATCCGATCCGCATTGAGGTCGCGCTCCCTCTGAAGCGTCAGCGCGATGTCGATGAGAGCCTGCTCGTGGCGTGCCAGAACATCAGACGCCCGTCGTGCACCTGTGGACAGATGCCGTTCGACGCGACGGCGCAGGCCTTCTGGAAGACGCAGACGCTCATGGGCTGGAATCGGCGCGTAGATCAGGTGATCGGCGAGGCCCCATTCCGTCTCGATTTTCAGGGCGATTGCCGTTGCGACTTCCAGGTCGGAGCCGTCCCCGTATCCTGCTCCGTGTCCGATGCTGCCGAGGATCAGGCCTTCCGCCGCGCGCCCGGCCAGAACCGCCGCCATGCGGCGGTCCAGCACGTCGCGGGTCAGCCGCTGCGGCAGGTCGACTTCGACTTCTCCGCCCCGGGCGGTGATCCGCGCGCCGCGTGGCGGCGCCAGACCAAGAGCGGCGGCGACGACGATGTGACCGGCTTCGTGAACGGCAGTTTCCCAAAGCGCCGCCGTGGTCTGCTTCGGGGCAACGCGCTCCGCAGCTGCCTCCAGATCGGTTTGGCACAAGGGCGCATTGCGATGCCTTGCGAAGCCACGCGCCCCGCGAACCACGGCAGCGATGTCCGCGCCGGTGCAGCCGAGCAACTGATCGACGATAGGACGGGTGTCGACCTTGCGGCTCTGCGAACCCAAGTGCCCCTTCAAGATCGCGGCCACGCCGGTCCGGTCAGGGAGCCCTAGCCGAAGGTGTCGATCGAACCGACCGCTGCGGACGATTGCCGGGTCGACGCGATCGGGATGGTTCGTCGCGCCCACGACGATCACGCCGGGCGCATCGGCGAGGCGCGTCAGATCCGTCAGCAAAGCGTTGACGACGCTGACACCGTAGCGGCTTCCGTGGCGGTCGCCGCCATCGCGGCGAGAGAAGCTGTCAAGTTCGTCCAAGAAGAAGACGGACGGGGCCTGTTCGATCGCTTCATCGACGCGCGCCGCCATCGCCTTGAGGTAGTCCCCCAGATGGCCCGCCGCCTGACAGGCACCGTAGGACGTCGACACGAAGTGCAGATCCGCTGACCCGGCAAGCGCCGCCGCGGTCAACGTCTTGCCCACGCCCGGCGGGCCACTGAGCAGGAAGCTGGACGTCACGTCGGACCAGTCGAGCCGCCCGGCCCGCCAGGCCTCCACGTCCGAGACCAGCGCCTCCAATTCGGCGCGCACGGATGGCTGGCCGTGGAGATCCTCAAGCGTCTGGCCCTTTGATCCCGGACCCTCCGCGCAGAGCTCTGCAAGCCGCCATGCCGCGCGGATCGGCGAGGCCTCCATCAGCGCCCGCCGCCAGAGGATCGGCGCAAGGGTCGCCGCTCTCCCCGCCGGGGGTAGTGCGGCGCGGATGGCGTCTTCGGCAAGACAGCCGGTGTGCGAGTGCGTCGCCCTCAAAACCTCGACCACGTCGTCGGCCGTCAGCTCTGGCCAAGGCAGGATTTGCACGGGCAGTCGACGGGCGATGTCGGGAAGAGCCTCGGCCCCGCTGGCAAGAACCAGCATCGGCGTGTTCTTGGCGACCGCCCCGTCGAAGTCTTTCCGTCGCCGCTCGATCTCGCGCTGCGCGACGATCCTGTCGTCGCGCCTGCCCGACGCGACGGGGTCGTCCATTCGCAGGACGGCCAGCGAAGGCTGCATTTCAGACCGGCCGGCGAGCTTGAGATAGGTCGGGACGATGTCCTCAAGCGCATTGTGCAGCGCGTCCCGCTGCGTCGACGATCGTACGGGGATCAAAGTGATCGCACCGAGCACGAGCAGGCCATCGAGGGTCCCGTCCGACCCGAGGCTGCGGACAAGGCCGCAGGCCGCGAGAAGATCTCGGATCGGAACGTCCTCGATCGGGCCGGACGTGTAGATGCCGGCGGCCCAGGGATCGTCGCCGCGCTCGATGAGTGCGGCAAGCTCTTCCGGCGCAAGGTCTTCGGCGACCGGCCGGTGGAACTTCCGGTTGGCGAAAGCGGCCTGGAGCGGGGACTTGGACGGTGTCGTCGCATTGGCTTTGGCCTCTTTGTCGGCGTCGTTCCGCGACCGCGCCGGGTCTTGCTCCGCGTCGGGCAGCACCTCGCCCGTTACATGGAAGGTGTCGTTACGGCGGACCACTTCGCGCAAAAGCCGGCGTTGAAGATCGAGGGCGGCAGGAGAGAGTGCGCCCGCAGGCGCAGTGAGAAGATCGGTCATGGGAATAGTCCTGAGCAGGTAGGTCAGGCGGCGCAGGGCACCGCGGCATCGGAGGCATCGCCGGTCAGGTCGATGCCGATGCCTATGAGCGCCTCTTCGAGCGACGCGCGCGGGGCGGCGCGCAGGCTCGGGATCGCGGAGACGGGAATGCGGAAGTCCGGCCGCAGTTCGTGCGTGAAGAACACGGCATTGTCGGCCAGGCACACAAGCGCCAGGACGTCGAAGTCATCGGCCCCGTAAGCGCGGACGCCCTGCGGCGTGCCGCGATACCCTTTCCCCACGTGGAAAGAATATGCGCCGTTGCGCGGCAGGCTGCACGTCTTGATCTGCATGCGCGTCAACCCGCCGGGCGTGTGGACGAGCCGGTCGGAGGCCAGATTGCCCGGCACGTGCATCGGCAACAGCCCGTGCCGGAGGAGCAAGCTGTCGACGAGCGACTCACCGGCACTGCCGATCAGGACGGCATGTTCGCAGATCACGGACCCGGGGATGTCGGGGTAATCCCACAGAGAATGTGCGGCTTCGACGCACGTGGGCACGCGCGGCAGGTCAAGACCCGCCAAGGAGAGTTGGACGGCCATGAGAGCCTCCTCGAATGATGTCGATGAATGGCGAAGGAGCGCCCTGCCCCGCGCGAACGCGGGCAAGGCGCGGGCGCCGATCAGGCCGCCATCGACCCCGGATCATCGGCATATTCGGGCACGAAAGGCGTCTGCCGGATCGACAACCGGTAGAGCCACGGCAAGGCCGCGGCGATCAGATGATCGACGGGCGAGCCCGCAGGAACGAAGGACCGCATCACCATGACATCCGTCACAGCTCCGAAGAGATCATCGCGGCATTCGATGCCGTTGAGTGACAGAACCGCGTCGACGCGTTCCGCGACCTCGACAAGATCAGCGGAGGCCGGGGCATTGCTGTTGGCGCGCAGGAAGGCAGACGTCGCGGCTTCGGCGCGGTGCCATGCGGAAATGGCCGCGTCCTGTGCGCATTCGACATCCGCGCCCTCCTCGAGCGCGATCGCCTCGAGATGCTCCTCGGATTCGACGACGTCTACGAGGGACAGGATCACGTCGTAAAAGCTATCCATCGCAAAGACGGTGGGTTCAGTACCGGAAGCCGGGGTCGTATAGGTGGCAGCAGCCATGATGATCTCCTACGGATCGTTGTGGTGAGGGCGGTGTAGGAGCTCGAACTCCCGCATCGCCCGATAGCGTACTATCTGGATATCGCCATATATCTATTAATGCAAGAAAAAAGTTTTCGCGATCTGGATGTATTTCGATAAGGGCGTCATAATCAGCTGGTTTAGAGGCTGAAGGAGAGAAGAATGGCACCCCCGAAGCGCGACACTCATCCGGTTATGTTGAAGCTTCACCGGCGCATCATTGACGCGGTCGACGACCTTCGCCGCAAAGACGATCAAGCGCCCAGCCGCCCCGAAGTCATCCGGCAAATCCTGCGCTCGCATTTGAAGGACAAAGGATACGATGTCAGCGAATGGGATGACTGACTGGATTTGGTGAATAGCTTCAGATTATTTTTCCGACTGCTCTTTCGATACCTGTGGACAACCTCGGACGGCCTCGGCGCGCTTCTGTAGTGTGATGTCGGACACGACACCACGCGACAAACAGAAGGACGCGCACCATGCCCATCACTCAGGAAGACGTCGACAGCGCCTGCGAACAGCTCACCGCCGGAGGGGAGCGGACGACCATCACCGCCGTCACCGGCCTCGTCGGCGGTGGATCCACCGGAACAATCCGCGGAATGATTAAAGTCTGGGAAACGGCGCATGCGGAGCGGACCGCTCTGCGGCAGATCCCCGTTCCAGACGCGATCGCTGACGACATGTCCATCAGCCTGGCCCGCCTCTGGCGCGATGCGATGGCGCATGCGACGGCAGGGCATGAGGCAATGCGCAGGGATCTCATTGCAAGCCGCGCCGACGCCGAGACAGTCGAAGTGGAGCTCCTCGGCCGGATCACGGTGCTGGAAGACGCCCTTGCCGCCAGGGAGCGCGAGACCGCCGCTCTCCTCGCACGGCAGGCGACCTTCGACAGCGACCGGACCGAGATGGCCGACCGGGTCATCAGTGCCGAGACCGCCAAAGCGCGCGCCGAAGCCCGTGCCGAGACCAGCGCCGCAGAGGCCCATGCTACGAAGACGGAAGCAGCGGCCGCACTGACACGCGAGGACAGGATGCGGGACGAGCGGGACGCCGCGCGGCGTGATGCCATCGCGCAAATCACGGCGATCGAGGAGCGGCTCAAAGCGGCGATGACGCGGCGGGATGCGGCAGGATGTGAGGCCTGACGATATAATGTCCGAGACTCGCAGGGGTGGGAACGAAGGCACGACTGGCACGGGCCAGCCGATCTCTCTGCGCAAGCCCGGAGATCCGGAGTGCAATCGTGATGACGGCCTGAGTACCGCAGGCGGCATGCCCCCGGAGGGACCCGAGCCTGAATTATAGAACTGCCAAGCGTGCCTGCGGACTGCCGCCAATCTCTCATCGAGTGGACCTTGCCAGCGGACCGTCGGTCGACGTTGGCTGGCCGCGCGGCGGGCAGTGCAACGCGCCTGACCGCGTCCACAGTCAGCACCGATGGAGACAGCGTCAGACGTCCGGCCCCAGCGACACGTCCCTCTCGAGTTCCTCCCCGTCCCGCCGCGCGTCCACCGTCAGGTCGTCGCGCAGAAGCCAACGCCTCAGCGCGACGGTAAGACGGTCAAGACGAGACAGCTTCGCTTCGATCTTGCGTTCTTGCACCAGGAAGCGCCGCGCGAGTTTCAAGAGCCTTTTCTTGAGGCGTTGCGGTGCAGCCTGAAGAGGCTTCGGGTCTGCCATTCGCAGACCACCATCGTCCCGAAGCTTCATGGAGCCGTCTTCCAGGCTGGAGACCACGGCATCCACCGCTTCGAAGCTGACCTCCGCCTCCGCCAACTTCGCTCGTGCACACCGCTCTTGGGCATCAAGCGCCCCGGCCCGAGTTTCGTTCGCCGCCCGATGCGCCGCGATCCTCGTCATCGCCTCTTCGAGTTTCGCGATGACATCGGCCTGCTCGGCTTCTTTCTTCGCCAGCCGCGCCTGATACACATCGAGCCGCTTCTCTTCCTTCGCGTTCAACTCGGCTTTCGCCCTGAGCTTCGCGAGATACTGGCGCGTCTTTGCGGCGGAAGCCTCCAACTCTGCCTCGTCCTTCCGCAGCAGCTCCACCTCAGCCTTCCTGGTTTCGATCTCTGCGGGCAGATCCTGGTGCAGCTCCCGCACGCTTCGGTTCAACGTATCGGCGTAGTCCGCCCCCGCATTGATCCGGGACCACTTCTTATGCCCGCGTTCGATCCCCGGGCAAAACCGCCCCATGATGTCCGCCGTCAGATCCTGAAGCTCGGACATGACCTTGAACGTCGCCACCTTGCTGATGGGCGTACCCGCATCGTCGTAGCCCCGCAGCTCGTAGTGCGCGTGGATCGTGGTCTCATCGAGATGGACGACCAGACCCTCCAGCCTCGTCCCAAGCCGATCCGCCACGGCCGTCGCCAAGGCGAGGAACGCGGCGTCCTGCGTTTCCGCTTCCAACCGCTCGAACATCGCGGCCGCCTCGTGCCCGAAGGTAATGATGCCTGCGGTCACGATCGCTGCGTTCGATTTCATCCTTCGCCGAGCACCCCCCTTGTCTCGAAGGCCCACGACCTCCCGCCGGATCTCGGCGATCGGCCGGGGAACGAACAGCTCTCGATTCCAGTGCGACCGCGCTTCGTCGACGTAGTTCGGCTGAGGTCCCTTCCGGGAGTCGTGACGACGCTGGCCATGAGCCTGGGACCGGGAGCGTGCCTTCAGACGGGTCGATGCCGCGCGTGGGTTCGCGTCTGCGGCGCCAGTTTTCGATGGATGGGTTACGGCGGGGAGAGAGACATTCTTGTTCATGCCCAGATGATCGGGCGGGTCAGTGAAAGTTCGCACTGATGATTAAGGGCGCCCCGGTCGTTGTTGTGGATATCCCCGTTTTCCCGGCGGCGTGGTGGAGCGGCGCAACGCTCCCGGACCGAAGATCCTCCCGAGGCCACCCGCCTGCATTGAAGATGCGGCGGCGGAACAGCTCTTCCCCTTCGGTCCGTTAAGAAGAGCGAACCCCGGTCGAACTAAGCGCTGCGCCTGAACCTACTAGACATAAGCAAATCTCTGCGAGATTTCCTTATGTCTCTCCGGTGAAGGGGACTGCTGCGCTCCCCTTTCAAAACCCCAAGCTGAAGGGACCCAGCCCCTTTTAAAACCCTCGGGAGGATCGCGCCGCTTCGCGATGCAAGCCCCTGCCCCGACCAGCAGCCTGCTGGACCCGTTCGCCTCCGGCCTACATTTTCGACTACCGTCCCGATTTCGTTTCTCCCCGTAGTGAAATAGCCAGTCAGTAATCATTTCGACATGGGCGTGTTCTTTGATCTGACAGGTTAGAACCAGTCGGGAAGACTGTTTACGACTTCAGTCAGCTTGGCGAGGTCGACCTTCTTCGTGTATCGGCCATCTGTTTCTCCGTGTGGGGTATGACCAACTAGGGTAGTGACGAACAATTTCGGAATATTTGGATCATGACGAAGCCGGGTGACTACGGTGTGCCGGAAGGAATGGAACGTCTTTCGCCGCCCGCCGTCCCCGAGCACGCAGTTTTTGGACTCGGTCCACTTCTTGTATAGGTTTCCGCCGAAGGTCTCGTTTACCGATTTCGGCGCGAGTTCTGGAAAGAGGTCCACCTCTCCCTCAATCCGCAGCCGCGCGACGTATTCTAGAAGCCCGAGATCGATAAGCCTGCGATGAAGCGGGATGTCTCTTTCTGCCGCTGGATTCTTGAGGCGTCGGTTGCCGTTGGGTTGAAGACGAAGGAAAGGGATCGGCCCACTATCGTTGACCTCGGCCAGCTTCATGCCCATCAGCTCCTCGCGACGTGCCCCGCTGTACGCGGCGAGAAGCGGCCCCCAGTAAAGGCCATCCTGAATGATTTCGCATCCTGGCAGATTACGACGACCGGCACTTTGGCATCCTTTCCAGACCGTGTGCCGAGACAACGCGGCAAGGTCCTCCTCCGTGAACGGTTCCCGAACGGAACGTGCATCTCGTCGATCGGTCGCCCTCAGATCGCTCAGATAGAGATCTTCGGCCGGACGCATTCCTCGACCTCGCGCATATTTCAACAGCTTCTGAAGATGGCCGATGTTCCGATTGATCGTGTTCGCGGCAAGACCCACTTCGTCGTCCGGCAAATCCTCTCCACGTTCGATCAGTTCGCTGATCGAACGATCGCGATCAGCCTTGCTCCGACCATAGACCTTCGGGAGACACGCCAGCGTATCGACGTAATGGCCGCAGTCGGCCTGTGTCAGATCGCACATCGGCTTGTCCCCTGTGATCTCGATGAACTGAGCGAGAACTTGTCGGGTCTGACGACGATCCTTGGCGACGGACTTCTCGGCCGCGTCCGTCGTCGCAGGAGGAAATAACTTGCCGATCATGGCGTCGGCAATCTGGCTGAGAAATTCGCGGTCATCCCTTGCTTCAGGCACTGCTCTGATAACGGTTTTTGAACTGTTTACTTCGCATGGCTGCGGACCCGGGATTGCTCTTGAACCTTCCGACCAAGCACCGCCACCAGGGGTATCGGCATCCGACATGGGTGCGACCGAAGCACGTGCACCGTTCGGTGATGTCAATGAAAGGGAACTTGCCGTCCCGCCGAGGCCAGTTGCCCGCCCTATGTTACCCTCTCGAATTCCGACACCGGGACTGATCATTGGACCCGTAGCCCGAACACGATCCATCGTGCTTAAAGCTTCAGCCTGGCCGGACAGATGAAGGCATTGAAGCAATCTTGTTTCGCGATCATCGGATGGATGACGACCGATAGTTTGCAAGGTCGCGCGCTCAACTTCAGCCCTCTGCTTCGGACATGCGATCCAATCCACCAATCGCCCAAGCTCTTGTCCTACAGCTGCGATCTCTTCCGGGTCGTAGCCTTCTTCCCATAGCCGTCTTTCATCATGAGCGAGAAGGATTGCCGCCGTCCCGCGAGCCGAAACAATTTCCATCGCAGCTCGACGGACACGCTCCGAAGACGCACGGGCGATCCAATCACTCGGAGACTGATCCAGTGGTTCCGCATACCTCTCCGCACGGATACGCGAAATCTCGGCCGTCACGATCGCGGCGAGGAAGCGCTGGGCTTCGGTATGGGAAAGGTGTCCGTTCATTACCTGAGCAAGATACACCTCGGACCTCCATGTGAGGAGAGAGGCGAGCCCAAGACATGTGGATAGCTCCCGTGTCCGCAAACTAACTTGCAGAAATTTATTACTTTTTTCTGCCCGCTTGCGGCACGCGCCGCCGCCAGACGTAGACTGCTCCGCGCCGTTGAACATATGTCGGTAGCCGCATCTGACGTTCTCCCATGGGGAGGTCATCGAAGACGTAAGATGCGCAGGATCGGTCGGCTGTATCGCACCCGTGTCTCACACCCATGAATCGCAGTGCGGTGTTCTGGGACCGACAGCGGCCGTTTTTCCGATTATTATCAGAGACCTAAAGAGAGATTGGCTGGGATGGTAGGATTCGAACCTACGACCTGCGGTACCAAAAACCGATGCGCTACCACTGCGCCACATCCCAACCGTGGGGCCGAAATAGTGGACCACGGATCGGGCCGCAAGGGAAAAATCCGCCCCTTGCAGGCCCGGTTGGTCAGGTCCGCGCGGTGCGGATCAACGTCAGGATGTCGACCGCCGCGGCGGGAATGTTCGTCCCCGGTCCAAAGATCGCAGCGACACCGGCATCCATCAGAAAATTGTAATCCTGTTGCGGGATGACGCCCCCGCAGATCACGATAATCTCCCCTGCCCCGGCGGCGTTCAGCGCCTCGATCAGCTTGGGCGCAAGCGTCTTGTGCCCTGCCGCCTGACTGCTGATCCCGATGACGTGCACATCGTTATCAATGGCATCCTGCGCGGCCTCTTCGGGCGTCTGGAACAGGGGGCCGACATCCACGTCGAATCCGATATCGGCAAAGGCTGTGGCGATAACCTTGGCCCCGCGATCATGTCCGTCCTGCCCCATCTTCACCACCAGCATCCGGGGGCGTCGACCTTCGATCTCGGCGAAATTTTCCACGTCCTTCTGGATCGCGGCGAAATCCGTGTCGCCTTCGTACGCTGCCCCGTAGACCCCGGCGAGGGTCTTCACCTCCGCCCGGTGACGTCCGAAGACGTTTTCCATCGCGGTGCTGATTTCACCGACGCTCGCCCGGTGGCGCGCCGCCTCGACCGCCGCCGCCAGAAGGTTGCCGCCGTCACGCGCGCGCCGCTCAACTTCGGCCAGTGCCGCATCACAGGCCGCCGGATCGCGCTCATCACGCATCCGCTTGAGACGTGCGACCTGGCTTTCGCGCACCGCGTCGTTGTCGATGCTCAGGATGTCGATCGGGTCTTCCTTGTCCTTGCGGTACTTGTTGACGCCGACGATCACCTCTTCGCCCTTGTCGATCATGGCCTGTCGGGTCGCCGCCGATTCCTCGATCCGCAGCTTGGGCATGCCCGAAGCCACGGCCTTGGTCATACCACCCATTTCCTCGACTTCCTCGATCAGGTTCCACGCCGCTTCCGCCATGTCGTGGGTCAACTTTTCGACATAGTAGGACCCGGCCAGCGGATCGACGACATTGGTGACGCCGGTTTCTTCCTGCAAGATCAACTGGGTGTTGCGTGCGATGCGGGCCGAATGGTCGGTGGGCAGGCCAATCGCCTCGTCCAGCGAATTGGTATGCAATGACTGCGTCCCACCCAGAACCGCGCTCATCGCCTCATAGGCGGTGCGCACGACATTGTTGTACGGGTCTTGCTCCGCCAGGCTGACGCCGCTGGTCTGGCAATGGGTCCGCAACATCGACGACTTGGCACTCTTCGGCTCGAACTCCGCCATGATCCGCGACCAGAGCAGGCGCGCGGCCCGAAGTTTCGCGGCCTCCATGAAGAAGTTCATGCCGATGCAGAAGAAAAAGCTCAGGCGCGGGGCGAACCGGTCGACATCCATACCGCGCGCGATGGCCGTCCGCACGTATTCACGGCCGTCGGCCAAGGTGAAGGCCAGCTCCTGCACCAGGTTCGCGCCCGCTTCCTGCATGTGATAGCCGGAGATGGAGATGGAATTGAATTTCGGCATCTCGTCGGCGGTGTATTCGATGATGTCCGCGATGATCCGCATCGAGGGTTCGGGCGGATAGACGTAGGTGTTGCGGACCATGAACTCCTTAAGGATGTCGTTCTGGATCGTGCCCGACAGGGCCGCACGATCGACGCCCTGCTCTTCCCCCGCGACGATGAAACTCGCCAGGATCGGGATGACCGCGCCGTTCATCGTCATGCTGACCGACACCTTGTCCAGCGGGATGCCGTCGAACAGGATCTTCATGTCCTCGACCGAGTCGATGGCGACGCCGGCCTTGCCCACATCACCGACCACGCGGGGGTGATCGCTATCGTAACCGCGGTGCGTCGCCAGATCGAAAGCGACGGACACGCCCTGCTGACCACCCGCAAGCGCGCGCTTGTAGAACGCGTTGCTTTCCTCGGCGGTGGAAAACCCCGCGTATTGCCGGATCGTCCATGGGCGACCGGCGTACATCGTGGCTTTCACCCCGCGGGTATACGGCGCTTCGCCGGGCATCGTCCCCGTGTGTGTCACATCCGACAGGTCGGACGGACCATAGACGGGGGTGACGTCGATGCCTTCCAGCGTCTTCCAGGTCAGATCGTCGACGGACCGGCCCCGAAGCTCCGCTTCAGCCAGTTGCGCCCATCGCTTCTTGTCGTCGGTCTCGGCCATATCTCGGTCTCCTGTCGCGGAACGGCCCCTCTGCGGGGGATGTCGTTGCGGGGGTCTCCATTTCGATCAGGCCGTCCGCGCCATCGCGCAGCCAGGCAAGATCGTCGTCATATCGGCCGCGAAGCGACGCACGCTCATCCGGCGAGAACGGCGCGTAATGACCCGCCACATCGGGCAACCGCGTCACACACCCTTCGTCCAGCAGGCGCGCCTGCAGCGTAGCACAATCGGGCGATGCGTTGAGCCGAGCCACGTTGCGAACCTGCGGCACTTCGCCCGTCAGGCGGTGTACCGCGGCGTCGGCGCGTGTGGCCATATCCTCGTGCGTCCAAACCGTCAGCCGGGCGTGCGGCAGGGCCGCCGCGACATCGGTGACGACCGCGCGCCAACTGCGCCGGGTCCGCAGCACGGCATCCAGCGTGGCACGATCGGGCGCCGCGAAGCCGCGCGTCATCAAACAGGCGAAGGCGCTGGTCCACCAGGCGTCGGGACTGCGGATCGAAAGCACGACATGATCGATACCAGGAATGGCGGCGGCCACCCGATCCAATCGCGTGGTGACCGTCGGGTAAAGTCTGCACAAAAGCAGGTTTTCCCGAAGCCCGCCCAGCAGATTTTCGTCGCTGAGCACGATGCGATGCGTACCTACCGTGGCCAATTGCGCGCGAAGCATCGCGATGCGGCCCGCTGCGCGGTGCGCGCGCACATTACGTCGCGCGTCGATGCGGCCCGGGTCGCCCCCGATTCCACCCAACATCCCGCCCCGCGTGCGATCCGGCCCCCACGTCGCGATACCCCGCGCGGCAAGATATTCATCGTTCCGGCGTAACAAATGCTGGACGGCAGTCGTCCCGGTTCGGTGCGCGCCCAGGTGCAGCGTAACGGGGGGAGTGGCAGTCAAATGTGGCATGTCGGATCCCTTCATGAACCCCGCCGTCCTACACTCAAAGCCCCTGACACTTGGTTAAATGCGACATTCACGCCAAATTCGCGGCAATGCGACATGCGGTCCTTCGTCAATGGCCGAACCCCGCCTATATAGGGTGAAACAATTCGGACGGTGAACATGCGCCCAACCCTGACCGCGACTTTTGCAGCCCTGACCCTGGCCTGGCCGGCATTCGGTGCCGATGCGCCAACCCTTGCGGACCAATGGCGCGCCGACCCCGGACAAGTCTTCGACGCCGCCGAGATCGATATCGACGAGTTGCAGTGGATCGCCCGGCCCGTCGTCGTCTTCGCCAATTCGCCCCGCGACCCGTCGTTCGAGGACCAGATGGTAGAGCTTCTGCGCGACCTGCCGGAACTCATCGCCCGCGACGTGATCATCATCACCGACACCGACCCGGCCAATCCATCGGCCCTGCGCACCAAACTGCGCCCGCGCGCGTTCATGCTGGTGCTGATGGGCAAGGACGGCGAAGTGAAGCTGCGCAAACCCCTGCCCTGGACCGTGCGGGAATTGTCGCGGTCCATCGACAAGATGCCCATGCGCCAGCGGGAGATCGGCCGCGACCGGCAGTAAACTCCGGTCGGCGATATTGGCGTCGCAGGTCTCACTCGAATTCCAGGATCACGTCATCCACGGCAAGGCTGTCGCCCGCCGCCGCATTTACCTTCGACACCACGCCCCGCTTCTCGGCGCGCAAGATGTTCTCCATCTTCATCGCCTCCACGACGGCCAGCGCCTGACCTTCCTGCACCTCATCGCCCTCGGCCACGTCAACCCGCACGATCAGGCCCGGCATCGGGCATAGCAGCAGTTTTGACGTATCGGGCGGCAGCTTCTCGGGCATCAAGGCAGCCAATTCCGCCTGACGCGGCGTGCGCACGTTGACCTTCAGGTCCGCGCCGCGTGTGCGGATGCGGAAGCCCTGGCTGATCTTGCTGACCTTCAGAACGATGACCTCGCCCGACACGGCGATGCGGGCCAACATGTCGCCGGGGGTCCACAGACTCTCGCAGCGCAGGATCTCCCCGTCGATCGTCACGTCGGCCCCGTCGCGGTCCGCGTCGATCGTGGCCTCGAAACGGTGACCACCCAGCGTGACGACCCAGTCGGCCCCGACCTTGCGTTCATGGTTGTCCATCCGTCCCGACACGCGGGTGCGGCGAATTTCGGCGACGCGGTGCATCGCGGCACAAGCAGCGGCAATGCGCTTGAGATGCACCTCCGCCAGGTCGACACCGTTGAAACCGTCGGGAAACTCCTCCTCGATGAAGGCGGTCGTCATCTTGCCCGCGACGAATTTCGGATGGTCCATCACCGCACTGAGGAACGGAAGGTTGTGGCCGATCCCTTCCACCTCGAACCCGTCCAGCGCGTTGCGCATCCCTTCGATCGCAGCCGCACGGTCTGGGCCCCAAGTGCACAGTTTGGCGATCATCGGGTCGTAATACATGCTGATCTCGCCGCCCTCGAAAACGCCGGTGTCATTTCGCACGACCGGGGCGCTTGGCACCACGCCCGGCTGATACTCCGGCGTTTCGGCGGGCGGGCGGTAGCGGGTCAGACGACCGATGGACGGTAGGAACCCGCGGTACGGATCTTCTGCATAAAGCCGACTTTCCATCGCCCAGCCGTTCAATGTCACGTCGTCTTGTCCGAAGGACAGCGTTTCGCCATAGGCCACGCGGATCATGTGTTCGACCAGATCGACCCCGGTGATCAGCTCCGTCACCGGATGCTCAACCTGAAGCCGGGTGTTCATCTCCAGAAAATAGAAGTTGCGGTCCCCGTCGACGATGAACTCGACCGTACCCGCACTGGCGTATCCGACGGCATGTGCCAGGGCGAGCGACTGCTCTCCCATCGCCTTGCGTGTTTCGGGGTCGAGGAACGGCGACGGCGCCTCCTCCACGACCTTCTGGTTGCGCCGCTGGATCGAGCATTCCCGCTCCCCCAGATAGACACCATTACCGTGCTTGTCGCACAGGATTTGGATCTCGATGTGGCGCGGCTGGGTGACGAACTTTTCGATGAACATGCGGTCATCGCCGAAACTGGCCTTGGCCTCGTTCTTGGACGCCTGAAACCCTTCGCGGACCTCGCTCTCATCCCAGGCGATGCGCATGCCCTTGCCGCCGCCGCCCGCACTGGCCTTGAGCATGACCGGATAGCCGATTTGACCGGAAATCTCGATCGCCTCGTCCGCGTCCGCGATCAGGCCCATGTGGCCGGGCACCGTGCTGACGCCGGCCTCCTGCGCGATCTTCTTGGACGTGATCTTGTCGCCCATGGACGTGATCGCGCCCTTGGGCGGGCCGATGAAGGCCACGCCCGCCGCCTCCAGCGCTTCGGCGAACTTGGGATTTTCGGACAGGAAACCATAACCGGGATGGACCGCCTCTGCCCCGGTCTGTTTTACGGCGTCCATGATCTTGTCGATCACGATGTAGGATCGGTTCGCCTGAGGCGGGCCGATGTGCACCGCTTCGTCCGCCATCTTCACATGCAGCGCATTGCGATCCGCGTCGGAGTAGACAGCGACCGTCGCGATGCCCATCCGCTGCGCCGTCTTGATGACCCGGCAGGCGATTTCGCCGCGGTTCGCGATCAGGATTTTCTTGAACATGGTCCCTCCCCCGCCGGTCTGACGCCGGCTCCGAATACGAAAGGGCCACCCGGTCGGTTGACCGGGCAGCCCTTGATGGTGGTGCAGTGCCCCTTGCGGGGCGACAGATCAGAAGTCGTTGGACAACGCGCCGCCGGCGGCGCCGATTCCGGCCCCCGCGATGCATTTGCCGTCGCTGACGATCTCGCCGACGGCACAACCGACGACGCCGCCGATGGCAGCACGCTCAAGGTCGGTGCCGGCGTTGCAGGCCGACAGGCCGGCAACGAGGACGAGAGCGGGAATGATGAATTTGCGGTGCATGGAAAATCTCCGGATTGTATCGTGCGGTGGTATGACGATTGCGGCCCCTGTGCGGAACCGCAATATCGATCGGATTGGCGAATAGACCCAGCGTTCTTCAGGTCCGTGGACCCGCAGCAGACTGCGCCCACAAAGGCGAACGTCCTGCTGGACGGTCGGGAATTTGAATTGGCTCCTGCTCGGTCTTTTCTTTTTTGTTTAGCAGAGCATACCCGGATCCGATCCATCGACAAGGCGAAAGAAAGTCCGGTCGCCGGGTTGGCTCGAAAGCCGGCCCGCCGACCGGACAGGGAAGGGGTACGTTTCCACTCACGATCGAACGGATGGTCATGGGGAACATCCGCAGGTGACCGCAATCGGACCGTGCGCCCTGCGTCCACCATGGCAAAGCGCCACGGACCGACCCCGCGCCAATCGGCACAGGTTCGCGCAAGTCTGGAAACAATCGGCGGGAACACGCTCAATCGTCGACCCAATCGTCATCTTCGGATGGGGCAGACGACGCGAAGACATCCGGAAAACTTGCCTCGGCGGCCTTCAGGTCGACGCGAAGCAGGGCCTCGTAATCAGCGGGGTCGAACGGATCCTCGGCTGGCAGCACCTCGCGTCCGAACAACCACGACAGGCGGCCGGCATCCAGATTGCCCCGCTCGAACGGGGCGTCGCCGAAATACTCGACCAGTGCTTTCAGGAACGCTGCGTCGGCCTGGCGGTCCACCGACTTGCGGTCCCGGAACCGCTCGCGTCGAGTGATCGCGGTCACACCCTTGGGATTGCCGCGGCGAATGGTGAACTGGAAATCAGATCCGGTCAGACGACCGGGAAAGCCACGGTGCTTCAGCATGCGCGCACCTCCGAAGATATGCGGTTGCGAAACGGGGTGGAATTCAGGGCGGGGTCTGCCCCCCGCCCTGATATCGTATCAGAACTTGCCGGTGACGGGCTGGACCACGACGGGGGCCGGCTCGACGATAACGATTTCTTCCGGCTCGGGGTTCGAGAGGAAGCAGCCCGACAGGGCCGAAAGCGCGGCCACGGCCACGGTGAGTTTGAGGATGCTCGACATCTTGGTCTCCTGACGTTGACGGGCGACGCCGGGGGTTCAATCCCGGCGTCGCCCGTGATGACAGCCACGTTGGTGCGGCCTGTGGAAAACCTAACAGAACAATTCTCGTCCCGATATGCCTGCCTCAGAAATGCCCCAGTTGCGGCAAGGTCTTGTGTCGCCCCCGCACCAATGCCGGCAGACAGCCGGATTGCGTCGAATTCGTGGACGACCTTCAAGCGGATCTTCGCTTGAAAAACGGCCAGACCCACACGCATGCAGGGGTCTGGCCGTGTCCAGGCCGACGCGCGGCCGGGAATTTCCCGACCGCCCGTCGAAGGGTCGTCAGAACTTGGTCGAAACGGGCTCGGGCTGGACGGGCACGATGATGACTTCTTCTTCGGCGGGTGCGCCACAGGCGACCAGCGTTGCGGTGACGCCCAGGACGGCGAAGGCTTTGACGAACGTTTGCATTTTTCTCTCCAATTATGCGGGGTGACATGGCAGAATCGTTTGCCATCCCCAGCGGACGCCAAAGTGCAGGTCCGCGTCGCGTCCCACAAGCGTCTGATTTGCAAAAGCGTCTGCATCAGAAATCAGACGGCGAACATTCGCCGTTTTCGATCGTATAGACGCCGAAATACTGGGTGGCCGCCGCGTCCGTGGTGCCCCGCGCGACGGGCCGGTCCATCAGGGTGACGACCACGGTATCGGCACGCGCCGCCGGAAGACGCGCCACGGGGATTGCGTGCGTCGTACAAAGCCAGTCCAGATCGGTGAAAGCCGCATCGGCGTCGACGGTCCCGCCGTCGCGCGCGATCTGCGGGGCGATGAATCGGAACACGGCCTGCGTGCCCGCCCCCTCGACCCGTTCCCAGACCACTTCCCACAGGACCAGCGGCTGGCCCGACGGCAGGGCATTCTGCGCCGCAGCCATTCCGCCCCACGACAACGACAATGCCGCCGCCAAGATCAGGCGGCGCGCAATGCCTCGATTAGCTCGTCCTTGGTCATGTCCGAGCGTCCGTCCACGTCCAGCTCCTGCGCGCGGTGATACAGATCGTCCCTGCGCCACTTCTCGTAGGGGGGCGACTTGCCGCCCTTCTCGGATGGCGACATGTTTTCGTTGGCCTGAGCATTGGCGATCCGGGCCGCCTTCTGCTTGGATGCGCCATCCTCGCGCAGGGCCTGATAGGTTTCGTCGTCCTTGATGCTGGGTCCGTGATCCTTGGGCATAAGTTTCTCCTTTCGGATCGAACGCCGCATCTCTCCAACTTGTTCCCGTCATCGGTGACCCGCCGATTTCAGCCAGGCTGCACGCGTGGCCGGATCGGCAAGCATCGCCGCGATCCGCCCCGGCACATCCGTTGGCATCCGCCCCGCAACCGCGCCGCCCGCACGAACCGCCACGCCCTGCGGCCCTCGCGTCACCGACACAATCGGTGCGAAACCCCGCAGGCGCTGCAACATCCGCCAAAGGTCCTGACGCACGGCATGGGCCAGCCGCCGTCGCCCCATGTCCGGCAACCGCGTCTCGGCCGCCACGTCCCAAGCGATCGGCAGCCGCCGCGCCAGGACGAAGGTCGTCCCGTCGTCCCAGATGTGCCAGCCACGTTTGTCCGAACTCCATGATCCGTCCCTCAAAGCGGGATCAGGTCGTGCTTGCGCCAGGGCCGGTCCTGCCGCTTGCTGCGCAGGGACGCAAAGGCCCGTGCGATACGCTTGCGACTGGCCGAGGGCACGATGACCTCATCGATGAAGCCCTTCTCAGCCGCGACGAACGGGTTGGCGAAGCGGTCTTCGTAATCGGCCGTCCGCGCCGCGATCTTCTCGGCATCGCCCAACTCGCTGCGGTACAGGATCTCAACCGCGCCCTTGGCCCCCATCACCGCGATTTCCGCCGTGGGCCAGGCATAGTTGAAATCACCCTTCAGATGTTTCGACGCCATCACATCATAGGCCCCGCCATACGCCTTGCGCGTGATCAGCGTCACCTTCGGCACCGTCGCTTCGCCATAGGCGAACAGCAGTTTGGCCCCGTGTTTGATGACGCCGCCGTATTCCTGACTGGTGCCGGGAAGGAACCCCGGCACATCGACCAGAGTCAGCAGCGGAATTTCGAAGGCGTCGCAAAACCGCACGAACTTCGCCGCCTTGCGCGAGCTGTCGATATCCAGACATCCGGCCAGGACCATCGGCTGGTTCGCCACGACACCAACGGTGCGCCCTTCAATGCGGATATAGCCGGTCAGGATATTCTTGGCGAAATCGGGCTGGATCTCGAAGAAATCGCCTTCGTCCGCCAGCTTTCCGATCAGCTCCTTCATATCGTAGGGCGAATTCGGATTGTCCGGGATCAGCGTATCAAGGCTGTCCTCGATCCGGTCTGGGCTGTCAAAAAACGGCCGCACCGGTGGCTTCTCGCGGTTCGACAGCGGCAGGAAGTCGATCAGGCGGCGCGTCTCGGCCAGGGCCTCGACGTCGTTCTCGAACGCGCAATCGGCGACGCCGGATTTGCGGGTGTGCGTGGCGGCCCCGCCCAGCTCCTCGGCCGTGACGACTTCGTTCGTCACCGTTTTCACCACGTCCGGCCCGGTCACGAACATATAGCTGCTGTCGCGCACCATGAAGATAAAGTCGGTCATCGCCGGCGAATACACCGCACCGCCCGCGCAGGGCCCCATGATGACGCTGATCTGCGGGATGACGCCCGATGCGTCGATGTTGCGCTGGAAGACTTCGGCATAACCGGCCAGCGACGCCACGCCTTCCTGAATGCGTGCGCCGCCGGAGTCGTTCAACCCCACGACCGGCGCGCCGTTCTGCACGGCCATGTCCTGGATCTTGCAAATCTTCTGCGCGTGGGTTTCCGACAGCGACCCGCCGAAAACCGTGAAATCCTGCGAAAAGACATAGATGAGCCGTCCGTTCACCGTGCCCCACCCCGTAACGACACCGTCACCGGCGGGGCGGTCCTTTTCCATGCCGAAGTCGGTGGCGCGGTGGGCGACGAAGGTGTCGAACTCCTCGAACGATCCTGCATCCAGCAGCAGCTCGATCCGTTCGCGCGCCGTCAGCTTGCCCTTGGCATGCTGCGCCGCGATCCGCCTCTCACCTCCGCCCATCCGGGCCTGTTCCCGACGGGTTTCCAGCTCGCCCAGAATATCCTTCATGCCGCGTCCTCCGTGTTGGGTCCGGTCTATCGGTTGTGCCACAGCGCCGAAAGAGCGATATGGAATATTTGCAAATCACTCGATGAACATGCCGGAGTATTTGCAAAGCTGCGAAGGTTCTCCGATGCCTGGTCGCAGGGGGCGATCGCCCCACCTTTGGTCTGACCGCGCTGCACACCCGCCTGTGCATCGACGGGGGCAGACAGCGACATCCTAAAGGCGTAGCGCACGACCATGACCATTCTGACGGAACCACAGGCGACCGCCACGCGGACGCCACCGCATATCCTGACGCTCGTCGCCCTGGTGGGCACGTCGACGCTTGCGATGAACGTCTTTCTGCCCTCCCTACCCGCGATGGCCGAATATTTTGCCGCCGACTACGGGCTGATCCAGCTTTCGGTGGGCCTCTATCTGGGGGTGAACGCGGTCCTGCAGCTGTTCGTCGGCCCCATCTCGGACCGATACGGCCGGCGCCCCGTCATCCTGACCGGAATCGCGCTGTTCCTGTTGGCCACCGTCGGCTGCCTGATGGCCACGACGGTGGAATCCTTCCTGTTCTTCCGCATGGCACAAGCCGCGATCGTCGTGGCCATGGTCCTCAGCCGGGCGGTCGTCCGTGACCTCTATCCGCAGGACAAGGCCGCCTCGATGCTGGGCTACGTCACGATGGGCATGTCGATCGTGCCCATGATCGGGCCGGGCATCGGTGGCGTCCTGGAATCGCAATTCGGCTGGCAGTCGAACTTCTGGCTGCTGCTCATTGTCGGCGCGGCCCTCTGGCTGCTGACCTACATTGATCTTGGCGAAACCGCCCCAAAGGCTGGCGGCACCTTTCGCGATCAGGTTCGCCAGTATCCCGAACTCCTTACGTCCCGGCGGTTCTGGGGCTATTGCGCCGCGTCGGCCTTCGCGTCGGGCGCATTCTTCGCCTATCTGGGCGGCGCGCCCTTCGTCGGAACTCAGATTTTCGCCATGACGCCCGAGACGCTGGGCTTGTTCTTCGGCGCGCCCGCCCTGGGCTATTTGATCGGAAACGGCATTTCGGGGCGCTTTTCGCAGCGGGTCGGGATCGACCGGATGATCCTGATGGGGGCCGTCGGCCAGGCGTCGGGCCTGTCGCTGCTGACCGTGCTGACCCTGGCGGGCTTCCAGACCCATTGGGTTTTCTTCGGCTTCATGACCTTCGTTGGCCTTGGCAACGGCATGGTCATTCCGAACGCGACGGCCGGGATGCTGTCGATCAAACCGCATCTGGCCGGCACGGCGTCCGGTCTGGGCGGGGCGATCATGATCGGCGGCGGCGCGGCGTTGTCGGCCGTGGCGGGCTGGCTGCTGGGCTTTGGCGGCGGGGCCCTGCCGCTGGTCCTGTTGATGGCTGCATCGGGTCTCTGCTCGGTCGTGGCGATCGCGCTGACCATCCGACGCAATCGACAAATCGCGGGCTGACACCGGATTGCAAAGGCTGCTAATCCCCTTTGCAAAGGGGGACCAGGGATGGCTGTACGTAAACTCTACGCCGGGGCCAAGCTGCGGGAGGTGCGAACGCGCATCGGTCTGACGCAGACCGACTTCGCCGTCCGCCTTGGCATTTCCCTTCCGTATCTGAACCAGATGGAGAACAACAACCGCCCGGTCTCCACCGCCGTCGTTCTGGCCCTGGCGCGCGAGTTTGGCTTCGACGTGACCGAACTTGGGGCCGGAGACGACGAACGATTGGTGTCCGACATGCGCGAGGCACTGGCCGATCCGGTCTTCACCGATGCCGTGCCGATGGCCGACCTGCGCCTAACCGGGGCCAACGCCCCCGCGCTGGCCCGCGCGTTCCTGACCCTGCACCGCGCCCACCGCGAAGGGGCGGAGCGTCTTGCATCCCTTGACGCAGCACTTGGCTTATCCGGAACTCTTGCCCCCTCTCCTTGGGAAGAAGTGCGAGACTTCTTTCACTATTGCGATAACTACATCGACACCGTCGATCGCGCGGCCGAGGCTTTTGCGACGCACCTCGGTCCCGACCTGGACACCGGCCTTGCGACGTGGTGGTCGGATCGAAATGTCGCCGTGACAGTCGCGGATGCGCCGCGCCTGCGTCAATACGACCGCGCTGCGCGTCATCTGTCGCTGTCGACCCGCGCAAGTGCGGCGACGAACCGATTTCAGCAACTGCATCAAGTGGCCCTGAATTCGCAGGCCGACCTGCTCGACGCAACGCTCGATCTGGCCCGGTTCAGCAGCGACGATGCCCGCGCCATCGCCCGAACCGGCCTTGCCAATTACTTCGCCGGGGCCGTGTTGATGCCTTACGAAGCGTTTCGCGCCGCCGCCGATGCTATGCGCCACGATCTTGAACGCCTGGCCCGGCAATTCGGCGCCTCGCTCGAGCAGGTCGCCCATCGCCTGTCCACGCTGCAAAGGACGGGGGCCAAGGGGGTGCCGTTCTTCTTCGTCCGCGTGGATCAGGCCGGGCAAATCACCAAACGCCATTCCGCAACGCGCCTGCAATTCGCACGCTTCGGCGGGGCCTGTCCGCTTTGGAACGTCCACGCGGCCTTCGCCACGCCGGGCCGGTTCCTGCGCCAATTGGCGGAAACGCCCGACGGGGCGCGTTATTTCTGCCTGGCGCGCGATATCTCCAGCTCCGGCGGGGCGTTCGGCGCGCCGACCCGCCGCCACGCCATCGCCCTTGGCTGCGACGTGCGGCACGCGCCGCGGATCACCTATGCGGACGGATTGGACCTGTCTGCGACGTTCGAGCCAATTGGCATTTCCTGCCGCATTTGCGAGCGCGTCGCGTGCCATCAGCGCGCGGTTCCGCCGCTGGAACGTCCGTTGAAAATCGACCCGGACGACCGTGGCTTGCTGCCTTACGACTTGTAACGGCGTGCCGCATCTGGCCTCTATGAGTGGAACTTCGGAGGACGCCATGGAACTGACGGGAACCCGCACGATCGCCGCCCCGCGCGAGGTGGTCTGGGCCAAACTGAACGACGCGGGCACATTGCAGGCCTGTATTCCCGGCTGCGAAGAATTGACCGGCACACCCGAGGACGGGTTCCAGGCGGTGGTCAAACAGAAAGTCGGTCCGGTGAAGGCCACGTTCAAAGGGGCCGTGACCCTGTCGGACGTCGTGCCGCCCCAAAGCTACCGCATTGCAGGCGAGGGCAAGGGCGGCGTCGCAGGCTTTGCCAAGGGCGGCGCGGACGTCACCCTGATCGAAGTGCCCGAGGGGACGGAGCTGACCTATGCGGTCGACGCCAAGGTCGGTGGCAAGATCGCGCAGCTCGGTTCCCGCCTGATCGACAGCTTCGCGGCGAAGATGGCCGATGCGTTCTTCGAGAATTTCAAGTCAGAGGTCGAGGGCGCGGACGGCCGGGAAGACTGATCCAAGTCAACGTCGCCCCGTAAGGCGCTGATACGGCTAAGATCGGGTCCGCCGCCATCCGGCCGCCCGCGCATCGGCTTCGCTGCAAAACCACCGCTCGCCGCTGCGTTCCGCGATGCGGGTCCGGGCGTAGTAGCGATCTCCGGGCAGGTGATAGATGCGGCCATTGTCGCTGATGTTGCCCTTGATCGAGCACGGCCCCGCCGAAGCGTCATCGGTGTTTCGCACGGCACGCCGCTGCGCGCGCCAAGCCGCCGGATCCATCATGTCATAGGCCCAAAGACCGCGCGCGTTCCGCTTCGCGTCCCGTTGCTCGTTCAGATAAGTCCGGTTGTCGCGGTAGACGCGGGCCAATCCACGGCGGACGAGGTCGGCGTTCACGTCGACACCTCCGACGTGACACGTCGCCAGGGCGCGGTCGTAGCGATCCGTCGCCGTGACGTGGCATTCCGCCATCCGCCCTTCGTAGAGCGCACGGGTGGCCGCCGTCGCCAACGCACCGCAGCGGATGGCCACCCCCGTCCGGTCGGTGCAGGTCTGATCCCCC
>NZ_CXSU01000012.1:1526113-1647263 GCF_001403795.1 Jannaschia donghaensis
GAATAGAACAAAGTCTGAACATGGCCGTCAGATGGAGCCATCTCGAGCCCTTCGCAACGCCTAATCTTAATGAAGGTTAACGATCCGTTAAGATCAGTGCTTCGTCGCCACGTAGTTTGGCGTCATGCCACGTTTCAGCCGTGCTTCGCGCCAAGCGATGAAACTGACCGAGGCAATGATGATCGCGGCCCCCAGGATGACGAAGGCATCGGGCGGCTCCGCAAAGACTGCCCAGCCCAGCAGAACCGCCCAGACCATCTGAAGGAAGGTCACCGGTTGCGTCACCGAAATCGGGGCGGACGCGAAGGCCCGTGTCATGGCGTAGTGGCCGGCCTGCGCGAACGCCGCGACCAAGAACATCCACGCCAGGTCGACACCGGTCGGCGTGACCCACACCGCCCAGGCAAACGGAGCCAACCCGACCGTGACCGTGATCGACAGCATCGCGACGACGACGGGGGCGGAATGACGGTCCGACAGCGGCTTGGCGAACAGATAGCTCGCCCCGAACAGCGCGGCCGTAACCAGCATCGCGACATGCCCGGTCTCGACCTCCCGAAAGCCGGGTCGCAGGATCACGACGACCCCGCAAAGCGCCGCAAGGACCGCAAGGATCCGGCGCAATGCCAGCCGTTCGCCCAAGAAAACCGCGGCCCCCAGCGTGACATAAACCGGGTTGAGGTAGTTCATCGCCGTCACCTCGGCGATGGGGATCTGCGTCATGGCATAGAACCACAGCATCACGGCAATCGTATGCGCCACCCCCCGTCCAGCGAACAGCCCAAGGTCGCGCGCGCCGATCCGCGCCGCCCTGAGGTGCCGCATGAAAGGGATCAGAAAGACGAGGCCCAGAAGATAGCGCAAGAACGCCGCTTCGGCCGCGGGCAGGTCTTGGCCCGCGTGTTTCACGACCGCCGTCACCGCAATGAAGCACAGGCCAGTGGCCATCATCCAGAGAATACCCTGAAGCGGGCGCGTCGGTGCGGTCATGCCCCAGCCTTGAGGTGGTTCGGGGCCGTTCGCAAGCCTCTCATCCCAGCATGAGGCCCGCCGCGATGACCCACATCACCACCGCGATCCCCGCATCCAGCACCCGCCACGCCGCTGGCCGCGCAAACAGGGGTCGCAACAAAGCCGCGCCATACCCCAGCGAGAAGAAGAATGTGAACGAGGCGATCACCGCGCCGGCACCGAAAAGCTGGGAGGATGCCGCCTGCGTCGAGATCGAGCCGAGCAACAGGAGCGTATCGAGGTAGACATGCGGGTTGAGCCAAGTCAGCGCCAGGCACGTCGCGACCGCGCGTCCAAGACTGCCTGCTGCCGCACCGGGATCCAGGGCAGTCGCGCCGCGCCAGGCGGACAGGGCGGCGCGGGCACCATAGACGAGCAGGAACGCCGCCCCGCCCCACCGAAAGACCGGCACGATCCACGGGACCGTGTCGACCAACACACCGAAGCCCGCCACCCCCGCCACGATCAGCACCGCGTCGGACAGCGCGCAGGTCAGCACGACGGCCAGGACATGATGCCCCCGAAGGCCCTGTCGCAGGACGAAGGCGTTCTGGGCCCCGATCGCGAGGATCAGCGAGACGCCGAGGGTAAAGCCGGAGAGAGCGGATAGCATCCGTGCAGATGGACCCAAGCCGGTCCGATTGGCAATCGTCAGCTGTGGCCGTACTCTTCCTTCACCGCATGCGCCCGGCACAGGAAGGTCCACGCCAGCGCATAGACGAAGATGAAGGTCTGCAGCCCCAGAAACCGCTCATAGAGGCCGTCGATCTCGGTGGACATGAACAAGAACACCGGGGCGGTCGGAACCCAGATTATGGTGACGCCCTTGGCGATGCGCCCCGCGAGGGGTCGGATCGCCGCCATGCCGGCGGACATGCTCCACGGGATGACCGCGAAGATCACGTAGAGCCCGAGGACGAGGTAGATGTGGATATGCCACGTGCTGTCGTCACCGTCGCCATATTCGTTGCGCGCCCCGATCAGGAAAACGATCAGACCGGCGGCAATCAGGCCGTAGATCCCAAGGCTCCACCCCCGACCGCCCAGATGCGCGTGGGATGCGGCCACCGCGCAGGCGATCAATGTCGCGGAATAGGCGTAGATGCCGATGTCGACGATGAATTCGTACCGGCCCGCGCCCAGGTCGCTGATCGTGTCGGCGATCCAGTCGTGGTCGGGCACCACGAAATCGGCGATCAGGATCGAGATCGCGAAGATGACGGGTCCGGCGAAGGCGATCACGGCCATTCCGCGCAGGATGTGCGGATGCTCCATCAGCGGTGCGCCGGGGCTGTCGGGGGTTTCGTGTGGGGATCTGGCCATGGGACGCTCCATCTGTGCGGAGCCAACGGCGGGTGCCGCTGCCGGGTTCCCAAAGCTAAAGGATCGACCGATGGAGCCGATCCAAAAACACTTTAATTACAGTGAATTACGACGCGACGTTCATTCGTCCAATTGTGCCATCACATCATCGCTGGCTTCGAAATTGGCGGTGACGTTCTGGACATCGTCGTCGTCTTCCAGCGCGTCCAACAGCTTCATCAGCGATTGCATCCCCGACAGGTCCAGCTCGGTCGTGGTGGTCGGTCGCCAGACCAGCTTGGACGTTTCCGACTCCCCCAGCTGTTCTTCCAGCGCGTTGCTGACGACCGACAGGTCGGTGTCGGCACACCAGACGACGTGGCTTTCTTCATCCGACTCCACGTCTTCGGCCCCGGCTTCGATGGCGGCCATCATCAGGTCGTCGGCGCTGCCGGTCGCGGCGGGATAGATCACCTGCCCCTTGCGATCGAACATGAAGGCGACGCTTCCCGTCTCCCCCAGGTTGCCGCCGCTTTTTGCAAAGATGGACCTGACGGAAGATGCGGTGCGATTGCGGTTGTCGGTCATCGCCTCGACGATGACGGCCACGCCGCCGGGGCCGTACCCTTCATAGCGGATTTCGTCGTAATTCTCGGTGTCGCCGCCCGTGGCCTTGTCGATGGCGCGCGTGATCACGTCCTTGGGGACGGACGACGATTTCGCCTCCTTCACGGCAAGACGCAGGCGCGGGTTCTTTTCGGGGTCGGGGTCGCCCATCTTGGCGGCGACCGTGATCTCTTTGGCCATCTTGGAGAAGAGCTTGGCCCGCAGTTTGTCTTGCCGGCCCTTCCGGTGCTGGATGTTCGCCCATTTGGAGTGTCCGGCCATGTTTCTCGCCCCCATTTCGTGCTATGCTCGCGGTGTCGCGGTATATGTCGGGCCGCCCCGCGCCCGCAAGCCCGGAGGTCTCACGGATGCGCATCGAACGGATCACACCTTTCGTCATGACCGCCGATCTGGATGCCAGCATCGCCTTTCTGGAAGGTCTGGGCTTCGACTGCGGGTTCCGCGGGGACGATCCAGGCTATGCTTTCATGCGGTGCGACGCTGGGGCGATCCGCCTGCTGGAAACGGATGCGGACCTGACGGATACGCGACGCGAACAGATGGTCTATCTCGACGTCGACGACATCGACGCCTTCTGGTCGCAACGCCGCGCTTTCATCGAGACCCTGCCCCCGGCCCAGTGGCGCGCGCCCCTCGATCAGGCCTACGGCCAGCGCGAGGTGCATGTGATCCACGGGCCGACCCTGTTCCTTTTTGGACAGGCGATTGGCTGACGCGTCTGACCTCAGCCCTCCGGCAGGTATTTGACGAAGATGGCCTTCATCCATCGTGTCCTCGGGCTATCGGGCTGCAGCGTCAGGATGTGGTCCATATCAGCGATGGCCCGCACGATATAGTCGCGGTCCCCACGTTTCTCGAAAAGGGTCCCGTAAATCATGGCGCGGCGTTCGAAATAATAGGGCCTGGGCCGAGCGGCGGTCGCTTCGATAATTTCGATCGCCCGAGTGATATCGGCCAACGCCAGGTCAAGTTCGCTGCGCGACAGATCGAGCCTATTCTTTCTTTTGAAAGTCACGAATGCCCTGTTGGCATAAACGGACGGGGACGCATCGCCCCTCGCCTCGATCACTTCGGTAAAGTCGGTGAACGCTTGGGCACGATGGTCGTCCGTCGTTCCGATATCATAGAGCGTGAGACCGCGTATGCCGACGGCCCCGATGCGATCTTCGGCCAATGTCACATGATCGTCGCAGGCGGCCAACTGCGCTTCGGTCGTCAGGTCCAGCTCAGAGGGATGCGCCACCCCTTCGATACATCCGCGCATCGCCACGATTTCCGGCGTGACTTCGAAGGGCGGTATGATGTTCAACTCCGCATGGGCCGGGTTATGCGACACGATCAGAAGGCAGGACACTAGGCGAAGACGGCGTAGGCAGGGCAAATGGTCGAGGATTGGGACCCTGCGGCGAAAATCGTTCTGTTCCATGTGCCAACCCTTATCCGGTCCGTGCGGCGAGATCCGGGCCAAACCGTGATATTGTTCAGACATCGCCGACCGGGCCCCTTCTACGCCATATCGATCACCAGCGTTTGCGCGCCGCGCACGGGCGGCATAGACCGAATGCATTCCGCAGCCGGAGCCGTCATGACCACCGATCAGATCATCCTCTTCACGCTCTTCGGGGGCGTCTTCGTGATGCTTCTGTGGGGACGGTTCCGATACGATATCGTGGCCTTTTCCGCCCTTCTGCTGGGCGTCATCCTGGGCGTCGTGCCCAAGGCCGACGCATTTTCCGGGTTCGGGCATCCGGCCACGCTGGTCGTCGCCCTGGTTCTCGTCGTCTCGGCCGGTTTGGTGCGGTCGGGGGCGGTCATGCTGATCACGCGCACCATGATCGACAGCTCCCGCAAGTTGGGCGCGCATATCACGATCATGGGGGCCATCGGCGGCGTCCTGTCTGCCTTTATGAACAACGTCGCGGCGCTGGCCCTGCTGATGCCGGTCGATATCGCCACCGCACGCAAGGCCGGGCGCAAGCCGGCGGCCACGCTGATGCCGCTGTCGTTCGCGACGATCCTGGGCGGCATGATCACACTGATCGGGACGCCGCCGAACATTATCATTGCGGGCATCCGGCAAGATCAACTGGGTGAGAGTTTCGGCATGTTCGACTTCGCGCCCGTCGGCCTGGTGACGGCCGGGGCCGGTCTGGCGTTCGTGGCGCTGATCGGTTGGCGGCTGATTCCGCGCGTCGACGATGGCGCGCAGTCGGGCGTCACGTCCGAGACGGCGAACTTCGTCGCCGAATTGACCGTGCCCAAGGATCATCCCCGTATCGGCGACACGCTGAGCGACCTTTACGATGTCGGCGACGAGACGGGGGTGCAGGTCATGGGTCTGATCCGCGACGGAAGGCGCATGTTCGGCAGCGGGCGCAACGTGTCGATCCGGGAAGGCGACGCGCTGATCCTGGAAGCCTCGCCCGAGGCGCTGGACGAATTCCGCGCATCAGAAAACCTCGATTTCGCCGACGGCCGCCGCATGACCCTGCTGGAGGCGGCGGAACACGGTCTGTCGCTGATCGAGGTCGTCGTGACCGAGAATAGCCGCATCAACGGCAAATCGGCGCAAAGCATCGGTCTGGCGTGGCGACAGCGCACCGTGCTGATGGGGATTTCGCGGCGCGGGCGCCGGATCACCGATCGGCTGCGCCGCGAAAAAGTCCGCACCGGCGATATTCTTTTGCTGCTGACACCCGCCGATTGCTCGGAAGAAGTGGTCACCTGGCTGAACGCCCTGCCGCTGGCCGACCGGGGCCTTGCCGTGACCGAAAACAAAAAGATCTGGCCTGCCGCCCTGCTGTTCGGCGGCGCGGTCCTTCTGGCCAGTTTCGGGTTGATCGACCTGACCGTGGCGCTTGGCGTGGTCGTCGTCGGCTATGTCGTCACCCGTATCGTGCCGCTGGCCGAACTCTACGACCACATCGAATGGCCCGTGGTGGTTCTTCTGGGGTCGATGATCCCGCTGGGTGCCGCGCTGGAAACCTCGGGCGGCACGCAACTCATCGCCAATCTGCTGACCGATCTGACGACGGGTCGCCCGCCCTGGGTCGCGCTGCTGGTGCTGATGGTGGTCACCATGACGCTGTCGGATGTGCTCAACAATACGGCAACGGCCATCGTCGCCGCCCCGGTCGGCATCCAGATGGCGGCGACGCTGGGCGTGAACCCCGATCCGTTCCTGATGGCTGTCGCGGTCGCCGCGTCCTGCGCGTTTCTGACGCCCATCGGGCACAAGAACAACACGCTGATCCTTGGCCCCGGTGGGTACAATTTCGGTGACTACTGGCGCATGGGCCTGCCGCTGGAGATCATCGTGATCGCAGTCGCCGTTCCGTCGATCCTGTTTTTCTGGCCGCTTTGACCCGGTGGGTCAGGGCCGCACCAGACGCAGGAGCGCGGCCCCCGCGATCGTGACCAGTGTCGACGCGACCTTGGCAAGGTCCAACCGTTCGCCCAGCAGGCCGACCCCGATCAAAAGTGCAAAGACGATCGATGTCTCCCGCAGGGCCGTGACCAGCGCGATCGGCGCCTGGGTAAAGGCCCAGACGACGATGCCATAGGCCACATAAGACGCGGTCCCGCCCAGCAGACCGTGGGTCATCGTCCGCCGGTCGCGCGACAGACGGCGCAACAGGCCGGGCTTGGTCGCGGCCGTCCAGACGACGAACAGAACGGCATTGCCCAGCGCAGCCCAGGTCCAGTACCCCAGCGCCGTGCCCGCGACCCGCGCGCCGATTCCGTCGACCAGCGAATAGGCCGCGATGAAGCATCCGGTGCCCAGCGCCATCGCCACCGCCCGCGGGTTGCGCCCACCGTCCGCCCGGCGCACCAGTGCGATCGACAGGATGCCCGCCGCGATCAAACCGACCGCCAGCATCTCGGCCCCGGTCAACACAACGCCCAGCGCGCCAATGGACACCAGCGCGACGATCAGCGGCGCGGAGCCCCGCGCGATGGGATAGACCTGCGTCAGATCGCCCACGTGGTACCCCGCGATCAGGAAAAGCTGATAGCCAAGATGCAGAGCGATGCCCGCCAAAAGCCATGTCAAGGCCGCCGCGTCCGGCAGCGGCACGAACGGCAGTACGATGAGGACGATCGGCAGATGGCCCAGAACCACGCCCGTCATCGCGGCGTGCTTGTCCGATCCGCCCTTGACCAGGGCATTCCAGACCGCGTGGAGCAGGGCCGCCAAAAGAACGGCAAGGAAGACCGGGGTCGTCATCGGCGCAGCCTAGCCGAGCCGCGCCGCGCGCCACAAGCGCCATCGGCGATGCGCCCGCGCCCCCTTGCCCCCGCCCGCCCGCCCGCGCATGAAGTGCCCATGACGCTACGCTTCACCATCCTCGGCTGCGGGTCGTCCGGCGGGGTCCCGCGCTTGGGCGGTCACTGGGGCGATTGCGATCCTTCGGAGCCGAAGAACCGCCGCCGCCGGTGTTCGATGCTGGTCGAGCGCAGCGGGCCGGACGGCCTGACCCGCGTCCTGATCGACGCGTCCCCCGATATGCGCGCGCAGCTGCTGGATGCGGGGGTCGGCGCGCTGGACGGTGTGGTCTTTACCCACGCACACGCCGATCACTGCCACGGCATCGACGATTTGCGAATGATCGTCTTCAACCAGCGGGCGCGCCTGAACATCTGGGCGGACGATCCGACCTGGGCCGACCTGGCGCAACGCTTCCGCTATGTGTTCGAGACGCCGCAGGGGTCATCCTATCCTCCGATCCTGACGCGCCACGCCATCGATGGCCCGGTGCGCATCGATGGGGCGGGCGGCGCGATCACCCTGCATCCGGTCGAAGTCGGGCACGGCGACATTCGGGCCCTTGGATTCCGGATCGCGGGACTGTGCTATATGCCCGACGTCAACACCATTCCGCCGGAGGCGGAGCTGCTGATCTCTGGCCTCGATGTGTGGGTCCTCGACGCGCTGCGCCGCACGCCGCACCCCTCGCATTTGTCTTACGCCGAAGCGCTGGCCTGGTTCGACAAGATGACGCCCGCGCGTGGCGTGCTGACAAACATGCACATCGACCTCGACTGGGCCACGGTCCAGGCGGAAACCGCGGCTCACATCGACGCCGCCTACGACGGTATGGTGATCGAGCTGGAGGACTAGGGCCGATGCTCGATGTTCTTGCCGTCACGGTCCCGGTCTTTCTGATCATCGGGGCGGGGTATCTAGCGGTCTGGCGGTCGCTGTTCACTCAGAGCCAGGTCGACGGACTGATGGTCTTCACGCAGCGCTTCGCGATCCCGTGCCTGCTGTTCGGCGCGATGGTTCGGCTGGACCTGAGCGAGGGCTTCGATTGGCGGCTTCTGGTCAGCTATTATTCCGGGTCGCTGGTCTGCTTTGTCGCCGGCATCCTCGGCACGCTTCTGTGGCTCAGGCGCGGAGCGGAGGATGCGGTGGCCGTCGGCTTCGCGGCGATGTTCGCCAACACCGTCCTGCTGGGCTTGCCCATCGCCGAGCGTGCCTATGGCAGCGACAGCCTGGCACCGAACTTCACCATAATCGCGTTCAACGCGGCCTTTTGCTACCTGATCGGCATTTCCGCGATGGAAGCGGTGCGCGCGGGGGGCAGCGGGTTCCTGGGCGGGATGCGGACCGTCGCACGCAAGATGTCGACCAATTCGCTGATGATCGGGGTGGCCCTCGGGTTGGCGGTGAACCTGACTGGCCTGTCCCTGCCTGACCCGCTGGCAGAGGCCATCGACCTGATCGCCCGCGCGGCCCTTCCCGCGGCCCTGTTCGGGCTTGGCGGCGTCCTTGTGCAATACAGGCCCGAAGGCGACGCGCGCGGTATCGTGCTGTGTTGCGGGATCGCGCTGATCCTGCATCCGGCCTGGACCTGGGGCATCGGGACGGTTCTGGGGTTGGGCGAAGGCCCGTTCCGCGCGGCCGTTTTGACGGCGGCGATGGCCCCCGGCGTCAATTCCTACCTTTTCGCGGCAATGCACGGCCGCGCCGTTCGCATCAGCGCATCGTCGGTCCTGATCGGGACTGCGGCATCGGTCGTGACGGTGTCGGGCTGGCTTTTGCTGCTCTAGCCGTCGATCGGGGCAGCGGTGACGCGGTCGGATGCGAAGTTGGCCGGATGGGTCCGCGTCAGGAAATCCTTGTCGAGCTCCCAACTGACGAACAGCGGCACCTCGTCGGCGGCACCCGCAGGCTCGCCCAGCCATTCGGGCCGTTCGACGGGCCGCATCGACGCGTGCAGGCCGTTGCAGAACGGCTGGCTCACCAGCCAGCGACGCATATCCTCGCGCTTGCGCGACGAATGAAACGGACCCCAGTCGGCGGCCACGCCCCGCATCCCCTGGCTAACGACACCGTCGCGCGGCACGGTCCGGTTCAGGATACGCACCGCACAGGCCATGTTGAGCGCGCCGTCCTTGAGCGCATCCCCGGTCCGCGCCTCGCAGCCATAGCCGCGCGCCGTCGCGGGCAGGATTTGGACCAGACCGTACCACAGCCCGCCGCCGCCCACGGCCGTGGGCCGATAGGTGCTTTCGTGCTTGGACAACGTGGACAGAAGACCGGCCCAGAACGCCTTCCGCTCCCATTCGCCGCTGTCGGCATAGGCGGGACACCACTGCTGAATGTCGCGCGGGACGGTTTCGACCAACCGTTCGCCATGATTATCCAAGGCCCGCATCGCCGCCGCCGTCCAGCGGGAGGAGCCGCGGATGTGATCCCAGCGAAGATCGGGAAGGTCCTGGACCTGCGGCCGCGATCTGGGCAGGGCGGAGGTCGTCGGCGCAAGGCCGGATTTCCGCGGCGTGGCCAGCGACATCGTGCTGAGCGTCGTGGTCAGCGCGGCGCTTTGCGTTGTCGGGACCGCGATCTCGGGTGTCGGACGAATGTCGGCACTTGCGACACCTGCGGCAAGACCAAAAATCGTGGCGAACGCGGTCACACGCGTCAGCCGCGTAGATCGATTCGTCATATATGCACCCCCCGGAGCGGACTTGAATTCACTGAAACGAACCATGCCTTGTGGGACAAAGCCGTTTCAACACTAGATATAGCGGTCCTGAACACTTGGGACAGGTGGCAGCCGATCCCGGACCTCGGGTTTCGTATCACTTCGGTCCAAATCGGCAAAGCGCCCGCCCGGCGGGGCGCGACATCACGCCGATAGAAGCGATCGTCCGGCGGCGCGAAGAAGCGCTTGGGCATAAATTTGATGCAGCGGCAGCAGCGCCCGCGCGGCGATCGGCAAATGACCGTTCCGCGCCACGACGACCGATCCGAAATGAAGGCGCGTGCCCCGTTCGAGCGACACAACCGCCAGCCACGACATCGTGTATCCACCCAGATCGGTCAGCCAGATCTGGTTCGCCGACCGCCCCGAGACCGACCAGGCGGCGAACCTGTCCGACTGGTTATCGGCCAGACGCGCGACGTCTTCGTCGGTGATCTTGCGCCACAGGGCTAGTCGAAGCACGCCGCGTTCCGCACGGAACAGGCGTGTCGCGTAGAAGGCCGCGATGAACGCCTCCAGGCGCACCGTCCGCGCAATATCCAAGGTATAGCAATCGGTATAGGTCCCCGGCACGTCCGCCGCCCGTGCGATCAGGCTCCAATCCGGCAGATCGGTCTTGCGCAACCGTCCATGCACTGTGTCGGAATCGACCACGACAAATCCTCCTACAGGTCTTTGCAACCCTGCCCCGCATCGCGGGACCCCGTCGCCGGCCACGGTGACGCACCCGCGTCTTGCCCCGCAGGCGGGCGGGGCGTAAACCGCCCCTGTTCCAGACCGGAGGCCCCCATGCTCGACACCCAACTGCCCACCCCGAAGCCCCGCGTCATCGCCGGCGAGACGCACGACTGGGAATTGGTCATCGGGATGGAGGTGCACGCGCAGGTGGCATCGAAGGCCAAGCTCTTCTCGGGCGCCTCCACCACCTTCGGGGCAGAGCCGAATTCCAACGTGGCGTTCGTGGATGCGGGCATGCCCGGAATGCTTCCCGTCATCAACGAATTCTGCGTCGAGCAGGCGGTGCGCACGGGTCTTGGCCTGCACGCCGAAATCCATCTGAAGTCGGCCTTCGACCGCAAGAATTACTTCTATCCCGACTTGCCGCAAGGCTATCAGATTTCGCAACTCTACGAGCCGATCGTGGGTGAAGGCGAAGTTTTGGTGGAGCTGGGCGACGGAACCGCGCGCCGTGTCCGCATCGAGCGCATTCATCTGGAACAGGACGCGGGCAAGTCGATCCACGATATGGATCCGTCGATGTCCTTCGTCGACCTCAACCGCACGGGCGTTGCGCTGATGGAAATCGTGTCGCGCCCCGACATTCGCGGCCCCGAAGAGGCGGCCGCTTATGTCACCAAGCTGCGTCAGATCATGCGCTATCTGGGAACCTGCGACGGCAACATGCAGAACGGCAACCTGCGCGCGGATGTGAATGTCTCGGTCTGTCGCCCCGGCCAGTACGAAAAATACTGGGAGACCCAGGATTTCGACCACTTGGGGACCCGCTGCGAAATCAAGAACATGAACTCCATGCGGTTCATCCAGGCCGCCATCGATGTGGAGGCCCGGCGCCAGATCGCGATCCTGGAGTCCGGTGGCTCCGTCACGCAGGAAACCCGGCTCTACGACGTCGAGAAGAACGAGACGCGGTCCATGCGGAGCAAGGAGGAGGCGCATGACTATCGCTACTTCCCCGACCCCGATCTGATGCCCCTGGAGATCGAGCAGGCCTGGGTCGACGACATCGCCGCCACCCTGCCCGAACTGCCCGACGCCAAGAAGGCGCGTTTCGTCGCCGATTTCGGCCTATCGGATTACGACGCCAGCGTGCTGACCGCCGACACGGACGCCGCGAAATACTTCGAGGCGGTGGCCGCGACGTCCGGCAACGGCAAAGCGTCGGCGAACTGGGTCATCAACAACCTCTTCGGCAAGCTCAAGGAAGACGAGAAGGACATCGAGGAGAGCCCGATGACGCCAGCCCAGTTGGGCGGGATCCTCAAGCTGATCGAGGCGGGCGACATTTCCGGCAAGATCGCCAAGGACCTGTTCGAGATCGTCTATGTCGAAGGCGGCGATCCGGCGCAGGTGGTCGAGGCGCGCGGCATGAAGCAGGTCACCGACACCGGTGCCATCGAAACGGCGGTGGACGAGATCATCGCCGCCAATCCCGCGCAGGTCGAAAAGGCACGGGAAAACCCCAAGTTGGCGGGATGGTTCGTCGGACAGGTGATGAAGGCGACCGGCGGCAAGGCGAACCCGGCCGTGGTCAACCAGGTCGTGAGCGCCAAGCTGGGCCTTTGAGCGGTGCGCCAGCGCGACACACTGCTGGTCTGGAACGAAAGGGTACGGCTTTTCGCGGGCTTTCTCAACGCGCTTGCCCTGGGTCTGGTGGGCTTTGCGGTGCTGCGCCCCTTGACCGAAGACGTCGCCCTGCTTTCGGGCCTGTCGGCAGGCTGGGCGGCGGTCGGGCTGGCAATTCACGTCGCGGCACACTATGTTATGGGACAGTTGAAGAAGGAGGACGTACCCGATGACTTATGAAATCGCCGTGCCGATCTTCGCACTGGCCATCGCCATCATCGGAGCCGGCTACTTCAAATGGGCCGGTGACCGGCTGGAGGCACGCCTCGACGCGCGCGATGCCGAACGCCGCAACAAGCGGGATCATCCTGCCGAATAGGGTGTGACGTCGTCAAACCTCCGGGCTTTGACCACATTGCTGCCACGACTACGGTTCATGCCACGTAGTATGAGCCAAATGCCGCAAATCTCCGATGTCATATACGAATACGACGTCATTCCCGCGCCCAAAAAGCCGCAGCGCATCGCTGGCCTGACCCGCGAGGATGACCGCGTCGCCCACGAACTCAGCGAACTCTTCAATGATATGGCCGTCGAAGGCTGGGAATACGTGCGCGCCGATACCATCAACATCGACGACGTGACCGGGATCGCCGGCAACGTGCCCAAGGCCCACACACTTCTGGTCTTTCGCCGCCCGCTGATCCTGCCTGCCGTGCCGACGCAGCGCGACGCCCTTGTGCTGGCGGATCGCATCGCCTGATCGAACGGCGACGGCTCAGGCCCCGGCGCGGGTTTCCAGATATCCCCCGATCGCATCCAGCGCCGCCCGGATCGGCGGTTCATTGCGTGCGTCGTGGTGGGCGACCAGCCACTGCGCGCTGCGCAACTCCGCAATCGGGTCGGACAGGCGCATCAACCCCTCCATTCGATCCCCGGCAAAGGTCGGCAGGACGATGCGCCCGATCCCCGCGCGGGCAAGTGCCGCGGCAAGATGCGGCACGTTTGCGCGCGTCACGATCTGCCCGCTGTGATGATCCGCGACCCAGCGGCTCGACGGGGTGACGGGCGCGGTTTCCGCAGGACCGATCCAGCCTTCGATCGTCGCATCGCGGCCATAGACGGCGTAGTCGACCGTGCCGATCTGACGCCCCGCCAGCCATGGCTGATCCGGGCGTCGGTTGCGCACGCCGATGTCGACCTCGCGCCGCGCGATATCCAGGTCGAGGTCGCAATAGATGAATTCTGGCAGCCAGGTCGCTTCGGGTGTCCAGAACCGTGCCAGCCGTTCCGCCAGATCGGCCGCGGTCCAGGTGCCCGCCGAAATCCGCACCGGGACCGGCCCCTGATCGCGGGTGCGCCACTGGTCGAGTTGCCGCGCCGCCTCCTCCATGTCGCGGGCCCTGTCGGCCAAAGCACGGCCCTCTGCGGTCAGCGCATAGCCCTCGGCCCCATGCCGGAACAGATGCCGGCCCATCGACGCCTCGAAGGCCTTCATCCGGCGGCTCAGGGTCGCAGGGCTGACGCCCAGGGCTTCGGCCGCACGGGCCAAGCCCCCGGCCCGCGCGATGGCCGAGAAATAAGCGATGTCGTTCCAGTCAGGTCCGGTTTTCATTTTTGAAACCCTACTCCCGGTTCCGGGCGGTGAACAGCGGGCGGTCGGGACGATACTTTCGACGTGTTCGCAAAAGGAGCAATTCGATGACACCGATCCTTCGTCCCCTCCACCTGCCCGACCAGCCACGGACCGGCTATGCCATGGAACGTGCTCGCGTCGACGCCCGCCTGCGCCAGATGCGTCGCCGCGCGCGACGGTGCCGCGCCATGCGGTTGCGTCGGGCCTTCCTTCGTGCAGGCACCAATAAGCTAGCGGGTCTTCGGACTGTCCTATCCGTCCGCAGGTCCCGATTTCGCGATCTGCTTCATCCGCGCTAGACTGGCTCCCCACAACTGGAGGATGCCATGATCACCGTCGTATCACACCGCCTTGATCCCGCGAACGGGAAGCCGCCGTTCCACGGCACGCTGACCGCCGGCAGCGCCCCGACCCTCGGCCTGATCCGCCGTGAACGCTGGCTTCCGACCGTCGCGGACCATAGCGGCGACGGCTCTGTCCTGATCCTCGTGCATGGTTACAACACGCCGCGAGAGCGCTTCTACGAGCGTCTGCTGGACCTCGCGCCTCGGATGCGGGCGGAAGGCTTCACGGGGGCTTTCGTGGGATTTGACTGGCCCGCCGGTGGAAATCCGTTCGGCTATGACGGCGACCGGACGCGCGCCATCGCGGCCGCACCGCGTCTGATGAACGATGTAATCCGCCCCCTGGCCCGCCAGTTCGGCGCGGCGCAAACCCACCTGCTGGCCCATTCCATGGGGAGCTTTCTTACCATCCGCGCCCTGCGCAGCGGCGCGCCGGGCGGACAGCTGCTGGGGCACGCCATAATGACTGCGTCCGATGTCGACCGGGATGCGCTGGCACCGGGCCGGTCCGCGGGCGACGTCCTCGCCGCCCGCGCCCGCCGCCTGACGCATTATCACAATACGCAGGACGAGGTGCTGGCTGTGCCCGGCACGGTGGTCAACGGCTTGCGTCAACGCTCGGGGCGCCGTGGCCTGCCGGCCCGCCGCTACTCGACCCATCAGGATGTGCATTGCACCGACCACTACGCCGAACAAAGGCGCGGATCCGGGCTTACGGATGCGGCTCTGTTTCAGTTTTCGCATGGCTGGTGGTTCGAGGACGACACATGGGTCGCCGACGCGGCCCAGACACTACGCCGCGACCCGGCCGCCGACCAACCGCACAGCCGCGAGTTGGCCTGACCGACCCGCGACAGCCCGGCCTAGCCCGCCTCCCCCGTCGACAAATCCATCGACAGCGCATGGATGGTCTGCATCACATCCCCCAACGCCGCATGGACCATGCGATGCCTTGCCAGCCGCGATTTGCCAGCGAAGGCATCCGACGCGATGACGACGTGCCAGTGGCTTTCCCCGGTGCCGTCGTCGCCCGCGTGGCCCGCGTGTTTACCGCTCTCGTTGCGGACTTCCAATGCAGTCGGAGACAGCGCCCGTGACAGCCGCTCGTGGATGGTCGTTTCCATGGTCATGGATTTTTCCTCTCATTTGGGCGTCAAGCCCTTCCCTCTGCCGCTGCAATGACTAATCTCTGACGCCTCAGGACGTAAGGGGTGTGCCATGACCAAGAACGACCCGTTCAACTTCGACATGCGGGTGTCGACGGCGAAGAAGCGCAACCCACGCGGCAAGCGCGGCATGTCGGGCGCGGTCGATACGTCGACGCGCGTGTGCGAACATGAGGGCTGCGAAGAGGGCGGCAAATACCGCGCGCCCAAGTCGCGCGACACGAAGGATGACTACTACTGGTTCTGCAAGGATCACGTGCGCGAATACAATTCCAAGTGGTCCTTTTTCGACGGCGCGACCGAAGCCGAGTTGGCCCGGCAAGCCGGGGCAGACGAACGTCCGACCCAGCCATTCAAGAAGACCATCGAGGAACGGGCCTGGTCCCGACTGGGGATCGAAGACGCGCATCAGGTGCTGGGCGGCAATGCCACGCGCAATCCGGGTCGCGGCGTCGTGGGTCGCAAGCTGCCCCCGACCGAGCGCAAGGCCCTGGATATCCTGGAGGCGAAGGACGATTGGGACAAGGCCGCGCTGCGCAAGGCCTACAAATCGCTCATCAAGGTGCTGCATCCCGACATGAATGGCGGCGATCGCAGTCAGGAGGAGCAGCTGGGCGAGGTCGTCTGGGCCTGGGATCAGCTGAAGGACAGCCGCAACTTCAAGTGATGCGGCGCGCCATTCAGCGGCGTCCCGGATCCTGCCATTCGTTCAAATAGGATGCCACCGGCTTCAAGGGTTCAGGCCGGTAAGGCTTGAACCCGTCGCCTTTGGCCTCGAACGCCCAGCGTTGGCGGGCCGGCAGGCTGACATCCTCAAACCGACCGACCGGGTCGCGCGGCGCGCCGTATTTGCGCATCAGCCCCGCGACCAGGCCGCCGCTGGGAACGGTATGATTGTGCAGCGGGGCCATCGGATCGCCTTCGGTCCGGATCGTCTTCGCCACCATCGGGTCGAATCCCAACCCGCTGGCCCGCGCGCCGTCCATCATCCAAGTCAGGGCATTGGCGCTCAGCCCCGTCAGGTCGCCGCCCCCGCCGACCGACCCGTGATCGCCCGCGAAATACTGTTGCAGATATGGCGGATCGTCATGACCCGCGTTCAGCGTTTCCAGATTGGTCCAAAGCGTCGGGCGGAACGACTTGCGCGTCTCGTCCAAAGCCACTGCATGGCGGGCGGCGCGGACCATCGATGTAAGACCCGTATCGTGGAAGGCGTATTTGCGATTGAGAAGCGGGGCGGCGGTGAAATGCCCCGGCACGCCCAGCGCGCCCACCGTGTCCCAGACCCCCAGATAAGTGATGTCGAATGGCACCGCCGATGTGGCACCGAATTCGGCGTAGACGGCCGCGTCGTCCGGATCGACAAGGAACCACGGCGCGAACCGGGCCCGCCATTCCGCATTGCGCCGCTGCCGCCGCTCCGCCGTTTCGATCCGTTTCTGGGAATAACGGCGCACGGCTTCGGGAATACGGTCGAGGTCGGCGCGCGCCAGAAGCCCGGTAAAGCGGATGAATCCCACAAGCGACCGGGCCGTGAACGCCCCCCGCGAAAAGCCGAAGACATAGACCTCATCGCCCGGCTCATAAAGGAACACGAGGTGGCGATAGGCCTCCATCACGTTGGCCATCAGCCCGAACCCCAGCGCGCCGCCCAGCCAGCGGTCCATTGCCTTGGACAGGCCGGTGACGCCGCGTCGCCCGGTTCCCACGCCTTCGACATAGATCGGGACCTGCACGCGCCCGTCGTCCCCCTGCGGCGACAGCGCCTGACCCAGCCGGACCACGTTGGTGGGAAACGGCGCCTCGGCCGCGTTCCATGTGCCGTCGCACAGAATGACGATGCGTTTCATGACGTCATCATATCACGGAATCGGTCGCCGTGGTCGCGCAGTTTTCACGATGCCCACCGGAATCGGTTCGCAAATTCTTGGAACCGTCCCGATGCCCCGGGGCTTCAATTGTACAGATCCAGACAGGAGACCTGCAAATGTCCGAGAATTATCACCTGACCTACAGCGCCGAAAACCAACAATGGACGGTCAAGAAGGAAGGCGGCAGTCGCCCGTCGGATCAGTTCGAGAGCCACTCCAAGGCCCTGAAGCGTGCACGCGAACTGGCGCGCAACAATTCTGTGAACCTCATCTTGCATGACGAAGATGGCAAGATCACCGGAACCGAGACGGCCGAAGACCTTGAGAGCACCGTCATGTCGCGCCTTGCCGACAAGGCGGAAGGCGCGATCAAGACGGTGACCGGCGCGCTCAAGCGCTGACCCGATCCAGGAGCCCCCGGCGTCAACCGGGGGCATCCACATCTTCAGCGGTCGGGCAGCAGCGACCCGATCAGGTCCATCAAACTGCGCGGCGGAGGCAGATCCCCGGTGAGACCCTTCAGTCGCGCGCTCGTCTGCGCCTTGACCTGCAAACGGGCGTCTTCCACCGCCGTCAGGATCATCTCCTCCAGAACAGCGACCGGTCCATCGGTCAACTGCGGGTCGATCTTGACCGACCGCAGCCGCCCCGTCCCGTCGCAGGTCGCCTTGACCAGACCATCCGCGGCCTGCCCCTCGGCTTCCAAAGCGGCAAGATCCTCCTGAAACTGCGAGGCTTTGTTTTTCATATCCGTCGCCCGTGCGACCAACTGATCGACGCGTGCGCCGGCGGGCGTCCCCGCTTCGCTCCCATCGCCTGTTTCGGGGCTGTCTACGGCTTTTGGCGTGTCTTTGTCGGCCATGTCGTTCTCTCCTGTTCGGGACAGAGGCCAACTCGGCGTTCGGGGCGGGGGTTCCGGCGGGCAGCCCCCGCGACACCCTTTCCCTTGCGACCCGAAAGGATATGTTGCAAGCGGGCGGGCGGACACGAAGGAGACATCGGATGGCTGACGGAACGACCGACATGAACGCACTTCCGACCAAGGACCTATCCGTCCGCGAGTTGTTCGGCATCGACAGCGACATGACCGTCAAGGCGTTCGAGGCCCCGTCCGAACGGACGCCCGCAATCGACCCGACCTACAAATTCGATCCCGATACCACATTGGCCATTCTGGCCGGGTTCGGCTGGAACCGTCGCGTGATGATCCAAGGCTATCACGGCACGGGCAAATCGACCCACATCGAGCAGGTCGCCGCCCGGCTCAACTGGCCCTGCGTGCGCGTCAACCTCGACAGCCACATCAGCCGGATCGACCTGATCGGCAAGGACGCGATCCGTCTGAAGGACGGTGTGCAAGTTACTGAATTCCATGAAGGCATTTTGCCCTGGGCGCTGCGCAATCCGGTTGCCATCGTGTTCGACGAATACGATGCGGGCCGCGCCGATGTGATGTTCGTGATCCAGCGCGTGCTGGAAACCGACGGCAAGCTGACCCTAATGGATCAAAATACGATTATCGAGCCGCACCCCAGCTTCCGCCTGTTCGCGACGGCCAACACCGTGGGTCTGGGCGATACGACCGGGCTTTATCATGGCACCCAGCAGATCAACCAGGCGCAGATGGACCGCTGGTCCCTGGTCGCGACGCTCAACTATCTTGAGCATGACGCCGAGGCGGCCATCGTCATCGCCAAGAACCTGTCCTACGACACGACCGAGGGCCGCCAGACCATATCGCGCATGGTCACCGTCGCCGACCTGACGCGCACGGCCTTCATGAACGGGGACCTGTCGACCGTCATGTCGCCGCGCACCGTGCTGGCCTGGGCCCAGAACGCCGAAATCTTTCACGACGTCGGCTATGCCTTCCGCCTGACGTTCCTGAACAAATGCGACGAGCTGGAGCGCCAGACCGTCGCCGAATTCTACCAGCGGTGCTTCGACGAGGAATTGCCGGAAAGTGCGGCAAGCCTGAGCCTGGGGTGATGATGGGCACCCCTGCCGACACGTCGGCAGGGGACGTCCGGTTTATTTGACCTTCTTGCCCGACACGACGACGGCCCCGCGAATGGCACCCGCCTCACCGACAAAGGGCCCCTTGGGCTTTTCCTTCTTCGGCTTCTTCACTTCCTTGTTGCTTTTCTTGTTGTCGCCCTTGCCCATGGTCGTCCTTTCGACGCGGTCCCGGGCGCAAGACGCCACCGCCGCATCACGATGTGAATAGATGAATCAGGGTTGCCCGGATCCCGTGGGTCTGGGGCGATGATCCCGGCCCCGTGTCCCGATTTTGCAGGGGTCGAGGCGTGAAAGAACGCTACGCCGCCCCGAATTGAACGACAAGCGGCATCAACCGACGCGACATCACGGCGCGCCAGCACCATTGCTCCCGTTCCTTCCGAATGGTTTATCACTGATATGAACAAGCCCACCGACAACCCCGCCGATCCGTTCAAGAAAGCCTTGGCCGAAGCGACCAAGACCATGGCTGACGACACCGATCTGGCCGTCACCTATTCCGTCGACCCGCCGGGGCAGACGAACGACAGCCTGCGCCTGCCGCAGGTGTCGCGCCGAATGACACGCGACGAGGTTCTGCTGGCGCGCGGGACGGCGGACGCCTTCGCCCTGCGCCACCGCCACCACGACACCGGCGTGTCCGCCAAGTACATGCCGCAGGGCAACATGGCGCGCGACCTTTACGATGCGATGGAAACGGCCCGCTGCGAGGCGGTGGGCGCGCGCGCCATGCCTGGCACCGCGGGTAACATCGACGCCAAGATCGCGACCGAAACGTCGCGCAAGGGATACGGCGACGTGACCGACAAGGCGCAGATCCCGTTGGCCGCCGCGATGGGATATTGGCTGCGCCAACAGGCGACAGGGCGTGATCTCCCAAATGGGGCAGCGAATGCCGTCGACCTGTGGCGCGGGTTCATCGAAGAATCCACCGGCGACCGATGCGACAGCCTTGCGGACGTCTTGTCCGATCAGGCCGCCTTCGCACGCTTGGCCCGCCAGCTTATCCAGGATCTCGGCTACGGCGATCAGCTGGGCGATGACCCGGATATGGAGGACGAGGATCAGGAGGACGAGGGCGAGACTGACGAGGAGGAGCAGGACGCCGATTCCACCGGCGATGACGAGGAGAACGAGCAGGACGACGAAGCCTCCCCCGAGCAGTCGCAGGATCAGCAGGACGACCCGTCGCAGGCCCAGGTGTCGATGGACGACATGGCCGACGAAGAGATGGGCGAAGAGGCCGAGATGCCCGACAGCGATGAGCACGGGGACCCGCCTGCCCCGCAGCCCGTGTCCGACGCCGACCCGAACTACACCGTCTATTCCGACGCCAACGACGAGATCGTCGGGGCCGAGGAGCTGGCCGAACCGGCCGAGCTGGAACGCCTACGCGCCTATCTCGACCAACAGTTGGAGCCGCTCAAGGGGGCCGTGTCGCGTCTGGCCAACAAGTTGCAGCGCCGCCTTCAGGCGCAACAGAACCGATCGTGGGAGTTCGACCTGGAGGAAGGTATTCTCGACGCCGGGCGCCTGGCCCGCGTCGTCGCCAACCCGACCACGCCGCTGTCGTTCAAGATGGAGCGTGACACCGAATTCCGCGACACCTGCGTCACGCTGCTGCTCGACAATTCCGGCTCCATGCGCGGGCGGCCCATCTCCATCGCCGCAATCTGCGCCGACGTGCTGGCGCGCACGTTGGAACGGTGCGGCGTCAAGGTGGAAATCCTGGGCTTCACCACCCGTGCCTGGAAGGGCGGGCTGGCGCGTGAAGCCTGGCTCAAGGACGGCCGGCCCGCCACGCCGGGCCGCCTGAACGATTTGCGCCACATCGTGTATAAATCCGCCGATGCGCCCTGGCGCCGGGTGCGCCCGAACCTCGGCTTGATGATGAAGGAAGGCCTCTTGAAGGAAAATATCGACGGCGAGGCCCTCGAATGGGCCCACCGCCGCGCGATTGCCCGGCCCGAGGCGCGCAAGATCCTGATGGTCATTTCCGATGGTGCCCCGGTGGACGATTCCACGCTTTCGGTGAACCCCGCCAACTACCTCGAGAAGCATCTGCGCGACGTGATCGCCATGGTCGAGAAGCGCCGCGCCGTCGAACTTCTTGCGATCGGCATCGGCCACGACGTCACGCGGTACTACGACCGGGCCGTCACGATCACGGACGTGGAGCAATTGGCCGGCGCTATGACCGAACAGCTTGCCGCGTTGTTCGACAGCGATCCGCGCAAGCGCGCGCGGGTGATGGGGATGCGCCGGGCGTCGTGACGGGGCACGTCTGGCAACGGCAGATGCCTCCGGCGGGGATATTTGAGAAACGGAGAATCGGATCCGCCCCGTCCCCCGCCGGAAGACCGGGAAGGGATGGGGCTTCTTCGTTTACGATCATCGGCTTCCCAGCCTGTACCGCTCCAGCCTTCTGACGGAAACGTCCTAAGAAACGGTTTCCCGCTTCTCCGTTTTCCAAATATCCAAGACACACCGTTTCCCCGCACGAGGCCCCCATGTTCCAGACCTTCGACGTCACCGCCCGCCCCGAAGCCGCCGCCCCCCGCGTGGCCAAGCTGCGCGATTGGATGGCAGATCAGAATCTCGACGCCTTCCTCGTGCCCCGCGCCGACGCGCATCAGGGTGAATACGTCGCCCCCCGCGACGAGAGGATGGCCTGGATCTCCGGCTTTACCGGATCCGCCGGCTTCGTCGTCGTGCTACGCGACCGGGCGGCCGTGTTCACGGACGGGCGCTACACCGTGCAGGTCAAGGCGCAGACTGACTCCGACGTGTTCGAAACCGTGAATTGGCCCGCGACCGGTCTGGCCGATTGGCTTCCGGACGCGCTGCCCGATGGGGGGCGTGTCGGCTTCGACGCGATGCTGCATCCGGTCGATCAGATGAAGTCCCTTTCTGATCTGCCGGGGATCGACTTCGTGCCCTGCGCCAACGGTGTCGATGCGGTATGGGACGACCGGCCGGACGCCCCCGCCGCCCCGATGACGGTCTACCCCGAGGCGCTGGCCGGTCGGTCCGCCGCCGACAAGCGGGCGGACATCGCGGCCACATTGCCCGGCCATGGTGTGGACGCGGTGCTGACCAACGCACCCGAAGCGGTCGCCTGGCTGCTGAACATTCGCGGCGGGGACATTGCGCGCACGCCGATCCCGCAGTGTTTCGCCGTCCTGCACGCCGATGCCTCCGTCGACCTTATCTGCGACCCGCCCAAATCCGAGCCTGTCCGCGACCATCTCGGCCCCGACGTCCGCATCTGCGCCCCGTCCGATATGCCGTCGCTGCTCGCGGGGTTGACCGGACCGGTCGGTTACGATGCGGCCAGCTGTCCCGTCGGTCTGGCAGAAATGCTGTCGGAGGGGCGCGCCATCTCCGACCCGTTCGCCCTGCCCCGTGCAATCAAGACCGACGCGGAGATCACCGCCACGACCGAAGCGCACCTGCGCGACGCTGCCGCAATGGTCCGTTTCCTGCGCTGGCTGGATCAGGATTGCACCCCACAGACGACCGAAATCGACGTCGTTACCGCCCTAGAAGGGTTTCGCCGCGAAACCAACCAACTGCGTGACATCAGCTTCGAGACGATTGCCGGGTCCGGTCCGAACGGAGCCATCGTCCATTACCGCGTGAACACGGAGACGAACCGCACCCTCGACACCGACAGCGTCCTCCTGGTGGATTCCGGTGGCCAATACCTCGATGGCACGACCGACATCACCCGCACCATTCCGCTGGGTCAGCCGCCGCAAGACATCGCCCGCGCCTTCACCCGCGTCCTGCAGGGCATGATCGCCGTCAGCCGGGCACGGTTTCCCGTCGGCGTCGCCGGCGCGCATCTGGACGCGCTGGCCCGCGCGCCGCTGTGGATGGAGCATCGGGACTATGACCACGGCACCGGGCACGGCGTCGGCGTGTATCTGGGTGTCCACGATGGTCCGGCCCGTATCAGCCGGGCCAGCACGGTGCCGTTGAAGGCCGGCATGATCCTGTCGAACGAGCCTGGATATTATCGCCCTGGCGAATACGGCATTCGGATCGAAAACCTGATCGTCTGCACGCCCGCCCCGCGCCCCGACGGCGGCGACGACCGCGACATGCTGCGGTTCGAAACGCTGACCCTCGTGCCCATCGACCGGCGTCTTATCCAGACCGATCTTCTGTCGGGCGACGAACGCAACTGGATCGACACCTATCATGCGACAGTCGCCGCGCGGATCGGGCCCCGCGTCGACGGATCGGACCGCACGTGGCTGGATAATATGTGCGCGCCGCTGTGACCTTCCCAACCGACAGCGGTCGGGTTACGGTCCGCGCCTACCCACGAGGAGTGCCGAAATGACCAAGATCACCGTGACGCCCGCCACCGGCACATGGACCGTCCGCAGCGACGATGGCGTCATCGTCGAAAGCAAGAACGCCCTGTCCCTGGTCGAAGGCGACCGCCCGTTCGTCATCTATTTTCCACGCGAAGACATCGCGATGGCCCTGTTCGAGCGGACCCAGACGACCACCACCTGCCCGCACAAGGGCACGGCCGCCTATTACAGCTATGTCGGCCAGTCGGGCACGCTCAAGGACGTGGCCTGGACCTATGAAAACGTCATCAACGACGACGCAAAAGCTGTCGAAGGGCACATGGCGTTCTATGCCGGCAAGGTGACGGTCGAGCAGATCTGATATCCGGTGCGGCAGGCGTGGGGATAATTGTCTCTGAACGACGAGATTACGGACTCTGTCGGTCGGGGTCAGATTCGCAACCGGTTGGTCACGACCACACCCCTCAGTTCTGCCGCACCAGCTTGCCGGGGTTCATCAGGCCATCGGGGTCCAGCGCGCGTTTGAGCGCGCCCATGACGTCCCAGGCCGCGCCGTGTTCCGCCTCCATCAGATGCAGCTTGCCGAAGCCCACGCCGTGTTCCCCCGTCGCCGTCCCGCCCAGATCCAGCGCGTGCGCGACCATCGCGTCCGACAGCCGTTTCGCCTCTGCGATCTCGTCCGGATCATCGCGGTCCACCAACAGGATCGCGTGATAGTTGCCGTCGCCGACATGCCCCAGGATCGGACCATCCAGACCCGAAGCATGGATATCCGCTGCGGCCCGCATGATCGCCTCGCCCAGCTTCGAGATTGGCACGCAGACGTCCGTCACCACCGCCGTCGCGCCGGGGCGGGTCGCCAGAATGGTGTGATACGCCCGGTGCCGCATCGACCAGAGTCGGCTGCGATCCTCGGCTTGCGTGGCCCAGGCGTAGGCTCCGCCGCCATGCTCCGCGGCGATGTCGCCGAACCGCGCGGCCTCTGCCGCGACCGCCTCCTCCGTGCCGTGAAATTCCAGCAGAAGATGCGGGCGTTCGGGCAGGGCCGCGCCGTCGGCGGCGTTCAGGATGCGCACGGTCGCCACGTCGACGTATTCGATCCGCGCGGGCGTCAGGCCCATCTGCATCGCCGTGATCACTGCGTCGATCGCGCCATCGGTGGTGTCGAACCCGCAGACGGCCGCCGACACGGCCTCGGGCTGACCCCACAAGCGCAGCGTCAGTTCCGTCATCAGACCCAGCGTCCCCTCCGACCCGACGAAAAGCCGGGTGAGGTCGTAACCGGCCGACGATTTGCGCGCCCGCGTTCCCGTGTGGATGATGCGACCGTCGGCCAGCACCACCTCTAGCGCGCGCACCTGATCGGCCATCGTGCCGTAGCGGACGGCGGTCGTCCCCGACGCCCGCGTCGCCGCCATGCCGCCGAGACTGGCATTCGCCCCCGGATCGACCGGAAAGAAGAGACCTGTCGCGCGCAATTCGGTATTCAGCGACTCGCGCGTTACACCGGGCTGGACGCGCACCAGCATGTCTTCGGGGACCACCTCCAGCACCTTGTCCATGCGCCTGAAATCGATGGTGACGCCCCCGCGCGGCGCGCTGCCATGCCCTTCCAGCGCGGTGCCCGTGCCCCAGCCGACAACCGGAACGCCGTGGCGCGCGCAGATGGCGACGATGCGCGACACCTCCTCGGTGGTGTCGGGATAGACGACGGCCTCCGGCGGCATCGGGGCGTGATAGGTCTCGGACCGACCATGCAAATCCAGATCGCTCTTTCCCGTGGATAGCCGTTCGCCTAGCATCGAGGCGAGTTCACTTAGCGCGTCTTGCGGGATCATCGGCCCTTCCCCTCCATCGGACGCCCCTTGGTGCGGTAGGGCCGCGGGAAGGACAAGTGCGATGAAAGGGTGGCGCCGTTGACCGACACGCCGGCCCCCCGTCGCCCGCGCGACCCGGCCGCATCCGGCCTGCCCGCCCCGTTGCGCCGCACCTGGGCCGTGATCCGCGACCGGGGCCCGTCCAAGATACAGTTCTGGTTCATCGCCCTGATGGTCGGCATCGCATCGGGATATGCCGCCGTCGGGTTCATGCGGGCGATCGAATTCCTGCAGACCTCGCTTTACGGCACGGACGATCCGCGCACCCTGCACAGCTTTGCCGCGACGCTGCCGTGGTACTGGATTCTGATGCTGCCCTGCATCGGCGGGTTGATCGTAGGATGGATCCTGACGCGGTTCACCCCCGACGGGCGGGTGCGTGGCCCGGCCGAAGTGATTCAGGCCTCGGCCATGAAGGAGGGCCGGGTCGAACGTCGCGCGGGCCTTGCCTCCATGGCGGCATCGCTGATCACATTGTCGTCGGGCGGCTCCACCGGGCGGGAAGGTCCGGTCGTCCACCTGGTCGGCATGATCGCGGGCTGGGTGTCCAACAAGATGAACGCCGACGGGGTGACGGGCCGCGACCTGTTGGGCTGCGCGGTTGCCGCCGGGGTCGCGGCCAGCTTCAACGCACCGCTGGCCGGCGCCTTGTTCGCGATGGAGGTGGTGCTGCGCCACTTCGCCGTCCACGCTTTCGCCCCCATCACCATCGCAGCTGTCTCGGGGTCGGTCATCAGCCGGACGCATTTCGGCGACGTTACCGAATTCATCCTGCCCGAAGCCAGCGCGCTGGCCTTCTATATCGAACTGCCGGCGTTCCTGCTGCTTGGGCTGACGTCGGGCCTGATCGCTTTCGTGTTGATGCGGTCGGTGTTCTTTGCCGAAGACGTCGCCAACGAATTGCAGGCGCGCCTGAGGATGCCCGCCATGCTGCGCCCCGCGCTGGCAGGTCTGATGCTGGGCGGATTCGCGATCTTCTTTCCGCATATCATCGGCGTCGGGTACGAGACGACCTCGGCCGCGCTGTCGGGCGATCTGTTGCTGCGCGAAGCGGTGATCTTCGCCGTCCTCAAGGTCGTCGCTGTGTCGATCACGATGGGCGGACGCATGGGCGGCGGCATCTTTTCCCCGGCGCTGATGATCGGCGCATTGGTGGGACTGGCCTTCGGGGCCATCGCGACGTCGTTCTTCCCCGACATCTCCGGCTCCGAGACGCTCTATGCGCTGGCCGGAATGGGGGCCGTGGCCGGGGCCGTGCTGGGGGCACCGATTTCCACGACGCTGATCGTTTTCGAACTGACGGGCGACTGGCAGACCGGTCTTGCGGTGATGATCGCCGTGTCGATCGCCTCGGCCCTGTCGGGGCGGTTGGTGGATCGGTCATTCTTCCTGACGCAACTGGAACGACGCGGCATCCATCTGGCCGCCGGTCCGCAGGCCTATCTTCTGGCGATGTTCAAGGTTTCGGCCGTGATGAAGTCACCCGACCATCCCAAGGCTCCCAAGGAAGACCGCATCCGACGCGCCATGAACGAAGGTCTGTTCGTGGCCCCCGGCGACACGTTGGAGGCGGCGATGCCCCTGTTCGAGCGGTCGAACTCCGACTTCCTGGCCGTCACACGCCTGACCGAGAAAGACGGCGCGCCCGACGTCCTGGGTGTCTTGCTACATGTCGATGCGCTGCGCGTGTACAACCGCGCGTTGGCCGCCACAGCGGCGGAGGAGCATTCGTGAACATCGTTATGATCGGGGCCACAGGTGCCGTCGGCGGGCATTGCGCCGGCGTTTTGGCGCGCGACGCGACGCTGACCACTTTGGGTCGCCGAACGGTCGATGGGCTTGCGGCCACGCAGCACACCATCGACCTGGCAGACCCCGCCAGCTATGCCGCGCACCTTGCGGGGCAAGACGCGGCAATCTGCTGTCTGGGCGTGGGGGAGCCGTCGAAGGTGTCGCGCGACACCCTTCGCCGGATCGACCACGACATTCCCTTGGCCTTCGCCATCGCCTGTCAGGCGGCCGGCGTACGGGGGTTTTCGATTTTATCGTCGGTCGGCGCGCATGCGGGATCACGCAATTTCATACTGCGCACCAAGGGTCAGCTGGAGGACGGTTTGCGCGATCTGGCGTTCGAGCGGATTTCGCTGTTTCATCCGTCGATGATCCTGACGCCGACGAACCGATATGGTTTCACGCAGGCGGTGACCCTTGCGGTCTGGCCGTGGCTCACCCCGATCCTGCGCGGCCCGCTGGAGAAGCTTCGGGGGATCCCCGTTGACCGTCTGGGCCGCGCGATCGCGCGCGACGCCCTGGAGGGCCCACCCGGAGAGCATGTCTATGAATGGGCCCGGATCGATCGCCTCGGCGCGGCCTGAACCGCGCCGGTCGCGTCGATCAGAAGAACGCCTGCAATCCGGTCTGCGCCCGACCCAGGATCAGCGCGTGAACGTCGTGCGTGCCCTCGTAGGTGTTCACCGTTTCCAGGTTCATCATGTGGCGGATGACCTGATATTCCTCGGAAATGCCGTTGCCACCGTGCATGTCGCGGGCCAGTCGGGCCACGTCCAGCGCCTTGCCGCAATTGTTGCGCTTGATCATGGAGATCATCTCGGGCGCGGCGTTACCCTCGTCCATCAAACGCCCGACCCGCAGAACGCCCTGTAGGCCCAGCGTGATTTCGGTCTGCATGTCGGCCAGTTTCTTCTGAAACAGCTGCGTCTGCGCCAGCGGTTTGCCGAACTGCTTGCGGTCCAACCCGTATTGCCGCGCCGCATGCCAGCAGAATTCGGCAGCCCCCATTACGCCCCAACCGATGCCGTAGCGCGCGCGGTTCAAACATCCGAACGGCCCCTTGAGCCCCTGGACATTCGGCAGCAGCGCATCCTCGCCCACCTCCACGTCCTCCATGACGATTTCGCCGGTGGTCGATGCGCGCAGCGACTGCTTGCCCTTGATCGTGGGCGCCGACAGACCCTTCATCCCCTTTTCCAGAACGAAGCCCCGGATCTTGCCGTCGTGGTCGTCAGACTTGGCCCAGATGACGAAGACATCCGCGAAGGGCGCGTTGGAGATCCACATCTTCGCGCCGGAAATCCGGTAGCCATTCGCCGTTTTCACCGCTCGCGTCTTCATGCCCGCGGGGTCGGATCCGGCATCGGGTTCGGTCAGCCCGAAACACCCAATCAGGTCGCCCGCCGCCAGGCCGGGAAGATATTTCTTGCGCTGTTCTTCCGATCCGTAGGCGTGGATCGGATACATCACGAGGCTGGATTGCACCGACATCATACTGCGATAGCCCGAGTCGATCCGCTCCACCTCCCGCGCGACAAGGCCGTAGGTGACGTAATTTCCACCCAGACCGCCATATTCTTCGGGGATGGTCACGCCCAGCAGGCCAGCGTCGCCCATCTTCTTGAAGAGACCGGGGTTCGATGTCTCCTCGGCATAGGCTTGGCGCACCACCGGGGCCAGTTCCGCATCGGCGAAGGCACGGGCCGCGTCGCGAAGCATCCGCTCCTCCTCGTTCAGCTGATCCTCCAACCGGAAGGCATCCGCCCAGTCGAAAGTTCCGAGGTCGGGCCCGAAACCGGGCAGTTGAATGTCCTTGGGCATGGTCGTCTCCTCAGGTCAGGCGGTCGGCAAACACCGACGCGAGCTTGTGTTTCAGTATCTTCCCCGACGGGGCCGCAGGCAAGGTGCGGGCGGCCACGATCCGCGAAGGGCGCTTGTATGCCGCAAGGCTGCGCGCGGCGAAGGCCCGCAAATCGTCAAGGTCCAGGGTGTCGGGGTCGGCGCATTGCACGAAGGCCAGCACCTCCTCGTCACCGGCAATCGCGCGTCCGATGACGGCGCATTGGATGACGTCCGGATGGTCGTTGAACGCGGCCTCTACCTCGGGCGGATAGACGTTGAAACCGCCGCGAATGATCAACTCCTTCGCGCGACCGACGATATGCAGGAACCCGTCCCCATCCAGCCGGCCCAGATCGCCCGTTCGAAGCCAACCGTCCGCCTGCAGGACCGATTTCGTCGCCTCCGCATTGCGATAATATCCATCCATCACGTGCGGTCCCCGGGTCAGCACCTCCCCGACGCCTGCGTCCGCGCTGTCACCGACGGACGTATCCAGCATGATTTCGACCCCCGGCAGCGGCGGGCCGCAGCTGACATCGGGCGTGCCGATCGGGTTCTTGGTGGCGCAGATGCCAGCCGTCGTTTCGGTCATGCCGTAGCCGTTCTGAAGCGCCAGTCCGTAAAACGCCTCCGCCTTGCGCTTCCACGCCATGTCGAGCGGGGCACCGCCCGAACTGACGTAATGCAGGGGCGTGTCGCTCAGGCCCGCCAACCCATTCTCGGCGACGTGGCTCATCAACAGGGCGTGCATCTGTGGCACGCCTGGAAATACAGTCGCGCCGCCTTTGAGCGCCGCGTACAGCCGATCGGGCCTGAACCGCGCCTCGAACCGAATGCAGGCTCCCTTGGTGCTGGCCGCCATCAGCATGGATGCCAGACCGAAGACATGCGTCATCGGCAGCGCGCCATAGATGATGTCATGCGCCTCGATATCGCGCAACTCGGCAGAGGTGCGGCCGGCGAAGATCAGATTGCCGTGCGTCAGCATCACACCCTTGGGCGCGCCGGTCGTGCCGGTCGTATAAAGGATGACTGCGGTGTCCGGCGTGGCCGCTTCGCCGACGTCACCGTCAGGGGCGCACAGCGCGATGGTGCCGCTTGCGGTGTCGTGCCGCGTGGCCGCCCACCGCTCTGCGTGACGACCGGCGTCGGGCGACACGCCGGTCGTGAAGATGATCAGGCGCGGCGTGGCATGCTCCACGATCCGCGCAATCTCCCCTTCGGTCATGCGTGCGTTGACGGGGACGGCGACACCGCCGGCCAGGCTGGCCGCGAAGATCAGGGCGGCGGTGGCATGGCAATTCTCGGCTACGATCAGCAGGCGATCGCCCGGCGCAAACCCTCTGGCCGTCAGCAGCCCGGCCAATTCAGCGATGGCAGCGGCGTGGTCCGCATAGGGGACGGCGCGACCGTCGACATCCAGCAGCGCGGTGGCGTCCGGTGTCGCGGCGGTGGCGCGGTGGATGAGGTCGTGGATCTTCATGCCGTCATCGCCTTTTTCGGTAGCGGCGGTCGCAAGCGGCCCAATGCGGTCATCGCCTCCGCCTCGATCCGCGCGACGATTTGGGCCATCGGGGCCACGGCGTCCGTCAGGCCCAGAACCTGCCCGGCCGAAAGCATTCCGCGCGACACGTCCCCGGTTGCATAGGCGCGTCGTCCGATCGCGCCGGAAACATGGGGCATCAGCGCTTCGATCCCGATCTCGGGATTCTCACGCTCCATCCGGGCGACCTGCGCCGACGTCTCGTTGGCCAGCGTGCGGATCGTGTTGCGCACGGAGGTCATCGACAATTGCGTGTCCCGCTCGGTCGCGGCGACCAGCGCGTCCTTGTAGGCGCGGTGCGCATTCAACTCCTCGGCGATCAGCAGCCGGGTGCCCATCACGACCCCCGATGCACCGCAGGCCAGCGCGCCGATCATCTGCGACCCCGTCCCGATCCCACCGCCGATCAGAAACGGGATCGTCAGGTCCCGCTCGGCCAACGCCTGATTGACGATCGTGCCGACCATGTCGAGGCCGGGATGACCACCGCATTCGGCACCCACGATGCTGACCGCGTCGACACCGATCGCCTGCGCCTTGCGCGCGAAGCGGACCGACGGGACCTTGTGCAGAATGTGGATGCCACCATCCCTCAGGATGGGCAGAAACGCCTCGGGGTTGCGGCCCGACGTCTCGACGAAGCGGACGCCTTCGCCCGCGATGATGCGAAACGTCTCGGCGATCGTCTCCCCTTCGACCAGCTTGGGCAGCATCGATACGTTGACGCCGAAGGGTCGTTCGCAGCAGGCCCCGCGGGCGCGTGCGATCTCGGCCTGCAGCGCCCCCGGCTCCTTGAAACTGGCGGCGGTGATGAACCCGATGATGCCGGCACGGGCGCAGGCCGCGACGTAGTCGGCATCCGACAACCACATCAACCCGCCCGCGACGATCGGCAGGCGCATGCCATAGACGCGGGTCAGCGCGGTGTCGAACACGGGGTCGGTCATCGGGCGGGGTCCAGTCTGTTCGACGGCACCTTGCGGAACACACCTGTGGCGGTGGCGATCACGGTGCCGTCCGCCGCCTCCAAGATGCCGTCGATGAACACGGTCGACCGCCCGCCGCCCGTCCTGCGCCCCGTGCCGACAAGGATCTGACCATCGCGCGCGGGGGCAAGGAAATTCACCGTCATGGAAATGGTGAGAAACGGGGCCGTTCCCGTGTCATCGACCGTCAGGCTGGCCGTGGCCCCCATCGCATTGTCCAGGATCGACGTGGTGATCCCGCCATGCAGAACGCCGTGACGGTTGGTGTGATCGGACGTGATCGCCATGTGACAGCGTGCTGAGCTGCCCTGCCCCCCGCGCACATCCAGCACGTAACCCAGCAGACGCTGGGTTCCCGTCTCCCCCCGGATGATCCCGGGCCCCGCCCCGGGTAAACCGATGCCATCCGACGGCAGGTCGGTCACGCGGCGCGCAGCGCGATGAAACGCTCCAAATGGTACAGGGCATCGCCGAAGCGGTGGTCCACCATCGTCAGGCGTTTCGCCAGATGGCCCAAATCGTATTCCTCGGTCACGCCAATGCCGCCGTGCATCTGGATCGATTCCTCCACCACCAGTTTCGCGACTTCCCCGATCAGGTTCTTCGTGGCGTGCAGGTGCAGGTCGCGGTCGTCGCCGTCGAGGTTGCCGGCCAGGTTGATGACCGCTGACCGCGCCTGCTCGATCTCGATCAGGACGTCGGCCATGCGATGCTGCAGGACCTGAAACTTGCCGATCGGCTGACCGAACTGCTTGCGGGTCTTCAGGTAATCGACGGTCAGCGCGCGGATCGCTTCCATCAGGCCCAAAGCTTCGGCACAGACGGCAAGGGTCGCGCGGGCCTGAACCTCCACCAGCATCGCAAGGCCGTCACCGGCGCCGCCCAGCAGGGCATCGGCAGGCAGTTTCACATCATCCAGCACGATCTCCGAGGCCATGCCGCCCCCGACCAGCGGATAGGGCGCAAGTGTCAGGTGCGACGCGTCCACCAGGAACAGGGCGATCCCGTCCGCGTCTCCGGTGCTGCCGGACGTGCGGGCCGAAACGACGATCATGTCGGCCGCCGGGGCATTCACCACGACGGCCTTGCGCCCGGCCAGAACCCAACCCTCCCCATCCTGGGTGGCTGTGGTCGTCACGCGCGACAGGTCGTAGCGCCCGCCCGGCTCAGTGTGGGCCAGCGCCAGCTGCATCTCTCCCGCGATCACCGTCTCCAACAGATCGTCGCGGCCCGCTTTCGCCAGAAGGCCACCCCCCAGAAGGCCGGTGTCGATCAGCGGGTCGACGGCCCCCGCGCGGCCCATTTCCTCGAACACCAGCGCGATATCGAAGCCGGTGCCGCCGAAGCCGCCCTGTGCCTCGGTAAAAAGCGCCCCGATCACGCCCATTTCGGCCAGACCGGACCAGATGTCAGCCGAGAAACCATCGGCCACCGCCGCCCTGCGCGCGTCCGGCGTGTAGGCGTCGGTCAGATAGCGGCGCAGCCCGTCTTGCAGCATCCGGCCTTCGTCGGAGAGGTCGAAGTTCATGTCACAGCTCCAGCATGGTCTTGGCGATGATCGTGCGCTGCACCTCGTTCGATCCGCCGTAGATCGAGAGTTTGCGATTGTTCAGATACGCGCCCGTGGCCTTCGCCGCGTGGTCGGGGCCGACTGGTGCCTCGTTCGCGCCGTCGACCGCTTCGGATTGGAACGGCATGGCATAGGGGCCGACGGCGGTCTTGGTCAGGGCGTTGATCTCCTGCCGGATGATGGTGCCTTTTACCTTGAGCATCGACGATTCCGCGCCCGGCGCCTGTCTGGCGGCAGCGGCGGACACCACGCGCAGATTGGTCGTCTCCATCGCCATCAGGTCGATTTCCAGCCGTGCGAGCCGTGCGGCGAAGTGAGGATTTTCGATCAGCTTGCGATCGCCGTCATCTTCCAGCCGCGCGATGCGCTTGAGACTATCGAGGCCGGCATTGGCAAAGCCCACGCCTGCGATGTTGGTCCGCTCGTGCGTCAGCAGGTACTTGGCATAGGTCCAGCCCTTATTCTCCTCGCCGACCAGGTTTTCGACGGGCACGCGCACGTCCGAGAACCAGACCTCGTTCACCTCCGCGCCACCGTCGATAAGAACGATGGGACGCACTTCAACGCCCGGCGTGTCCATGTCGATCAGAAGGAAGCTGATGCCCGCCTGCGGTTTCCCCTCCTTGCTGGTGCGCACCAGGCAGAAGATCATGTTCGCGTGCTGACCCAGCGTGGTCCACGTCTTCTGCCCGTTGACGATATAGTGGTCGCCGTCGCGCACGGCTTCGCACCGCAGCGACGCGAGGTCGGACCCGGCACCGGGTTCGGAATACCCCTGGCACCACCAATCGTCGCCGTTCAGGATGCGTGGCAGATAGCGATCCTGCTGTTCCTTTGATCCGAACTTCTGCAAGACCGGGCCCAACATCGCGATGCCGAAGGGTACGATGCGCGGCGCGCCGGCGCGCGTCATCTCATCCTCCAGAATGTGCCGCTGGATGGCGTCGAACGCCGCCCCGCCGTGTTCCTTGGGCCAGTTGGCCGCAAGCCAACCCTTCTTGTGCAAAATGGCGTGCCATTCTTCGTGATCGGCTTTGGTCAGGCCGCGCATGCCACGGCCCTTGTCGGTCAGACGTTCGGGCAGATTGTCGGCCAGAAACGCCCGGACCTCATCGCGGAAAGCCTTCTGCGCGTCGCTGTATTCGAGGTTCATGACACTCTCCTATCGGTAGATTTCAAAGAGGCCAGCGGCCCCCTGGCCGCCGCCGATACACATGGTCACGACGCCGAAGCGTGCGCCCCGCCGCTTGCCTTCGATCATCAGGTGCCCGGTCATCCGCGCGCCCGTCATGCCGAACGGATGCCCCACCGAAATGGAGCCCCCGTCGACATTGCAGATACCGGGATCGATGCCGAGCGTATCGCGACAATAGAGCGCCTGCGACGCAAAGGCTTCGTTCAGTTCCCACAGGTCGATATCCGCGACCTTCAATCCGTGCCGTTCCAGCAGTCGGGGCACGGCAAAGACCGGTCCGATCCCCATCTCGTCGGGCGCGCATCCGGCGACGGCGAAGCCGCGGAAGGCCCCCAGCGGCGTCAGGTTCTGGCGCGCGGCCTCCTCAGCCTCCATCATCACCAGGGCCGCCGCCCCGTCGGACAGCTGCGATGCGTTGCCGGCGGTGATGAACTGATCCGGGCCGCGCACGGGTTGCAGGCTTTCAAGCCCCGCAAAGTCAGTGGAGGGGCGGTTGCATTCGTCACGCTCCAGCGTGACATGTTGTTGCGAGACGTCCCCGGTTTCGCGGTCCTTCACGTCCTTGGTCACCGTGATCGGCACGATTTCGGCGTCGAAGCGGCCCGCCTCCTGCGCCGCCGCCGTCCGCCGCTGACTTTCCAGCGCAAGCTCGTCCTGTGCCGCGCGCGTCACGTCATAGCGTTTCGCCACGATATCTGCCGTCTCGATCATCGGCAGATAAAGGTCGGGGCGGTGCTCTTGCAGCCAGGCCTCGGGCGACGGGCGGGCGGGCGGCTGGACCATCGAAATACTCTCCACCCCACCGACGAGAACGGCTTTCGCCCCCTCGGCGGAGATCATGTGGCCGCCCATGGCGACGGCCTGCAACCCGCTGGCGCAGAACCGGTTGACGGTCGCCCCCGCAATGCTGTCAGGCAGGCCCGCGCGCAGGACGATCTGGCGCGCGATGTTGCCGCCCGTGACGTATTCCGGATAGCCGCAGCCCCAGATGCTGTCTTCGATCAGCGCGGGGTCGATGCCCGCACGCTCCACCGCCGCCGCGGCGACATGACCGCCCATGACGGCCCCGTGGGTTCGGTTGAACGCACCGCGCCCGGCCTTGCCGATGGCCGTCCGGGCAAGCGAGACGATGACGGGTTCACGCATGGTCTTCCCTCCGGGTCTTGTTCAGGTCGGCGAAGGAGCGCCCCTCCTCCACCAAACGGGTCAGCAGCGGTGCCGGTTGCCAGAAATGATCGTCGGTGCGGGCGAATTCCGCGATGTCCGCCAGAATACGGTCGAGGCCATAGGCATCCGCCCAATGCATTGGGCCGCCGCGATAGCGGGGAAAGCCGTAGCCCTGCAAGAAGACGACATCGACATCGAGCGGTCGGAGCGCAATCCCCTCGTCCACGACGCGTGCGGCCTCGTTGACCATGGCGGCCATGTAGCGGCGGACGATTTCTTCATCGGTGAAGTCGCGCGTGGTTCCGCTGCGCGCACTGGCCACAATGGCGTCGACCGCCGGATCGGGCATGCCCTGACGGCTTTCGCTATAATCGTAGTAACCCGACCCCGTCTTCTGACCCAACCGGCCCGCATGATACAGCGCGTCGGCAAAGGTCGGGCGGCGGTCACGGGGATGGGCGGTGGCGGCCTTGCGTTCGCGGGTGGCGAACCCGATGTCGAGGCCCGCAAGATCGCTGACCTGATAGGGACCCATCGCGAACCCGAAGTCGCGCAGCGCGCGGTCCACGTCGTAAGGGCTGGCCCCGTCCAGAACCATGTGATCGGCGGCCGCGCGGTACTGCGACAGGATGCGGTTGCCGATGAACCCGTCACACACACCGGCGCGCACCGGTGTCTTGCCCAGCCGCTTCGCCAGCGCAAAGGCCGTGGCGGTGACGTCGGGCGCGGTGGCGTCGGCGACGACCACCTCCAGTAGTTTCATGATGTGGGCCGGCGAAAAGAAGTGCAGTCCGATCACATCGGACGGGCGTGCCGTCGCCTGAGCGATCTTGTTCACGTCCAGGTACGACGTGTTCGTCGCCAGTACGGCACCCGGTTTGGCCACGGCGTCCAGACGGGCGAAGACCTCCCGCTTGACGTCCATACTCTCGAACACCGCTTCGACGACGATATCGGCATCCGACAGCGCGTCGATGTCCGTCACCGTGGCAAGGCTTTCAAGGGCCGTGTCCCGTCGCGCCCCGTCCAGCTTGCCCCGTTTCACCGCCCCGTCGAGATTGCGGGTGATCGTCGCGCGCGCCGCGTCGGCAGAGGTCGCGTCGCGTTCGATCAGTGTCACGATCAACCCCGCCAGAAGCGCGGAAGTCGCGATCCCGGCCCCCATCGTGCCCCCCCCGATGACCCCGATCCGAGAAATATGCCGCGGTTCGACGCCTGCGATTTCGGGCAGCTTGGCGACGGCCCGTTCGGCGAAGAAGGCGTGGATCAATCCGGCGCGCTGCGGGGTCTGCATCAGGGTCTGAAACAGGCGTCGTTCCTCGGCGATGCCGTCGTCGAACGACATCGTCATGCCGGCGGCAATCGCGTCCAGGGCGGTCACCTGTGCGATCTGGCCGGGGTATTTCGCTTCGGCCTTGGCGCGGTGGGTCGCGATATCGCCCTTGGGCGCGGGCATGTCGCGGGTCGGTCGGGGGGCCGCCCCGTCGGACAGAAGCGTGCGGGCGTAGTCCACCGCTTCGGCCTCCGGGTCTGTCCCCTGCCCCAGCCTGTCGATCAGGCCGGCGGATAGGGCATCGGCGGCCGAGATGGGTTTGGCCCCCACGATCATATCCGCCGCAATGTCGAGACCGACGAGCCGGGGCGTGCGCTGCGTGCCACCCGCACCGGGCAGGATGCCGAGCGTCGTTTCCGGCAGGCCAAGTTTGGTGCCGGGCATGGCGATGCGGTAATGACAGCCCAGCGCCACCTCTAGCCCGCCACCCAAAGCCGCCCCGTGGATCGCGGCGATGATGGGTTTGGCGCATGTCTCGATCGCATCGATCACCGCTGGAAGCGACGGATCGGCCAATGGCTTGCCGAATTCGGAAATATCCGCGCCCCCCAGGAACAGCCGCCCCGCGCCGCACAGGACGGCGATCCGCGCAGTTTCGTCACCCGCAAAATCCGCGACGGCGCGGGCAAGTCCCTGCCGCACGGCATGGCCCAGCGCATTGACCGGCGGATTGTCGATCGTGATGACGGCGATGCCGTCCGAGACGCGGGTGGTGACGGGGTTCATCGATATCTCCTAAAGGTCGCCGCGGGCGGAACCGGGCGCATGGCCCAGAATACGCTCCAACTCGGACACGGTGGCGCGCAGTTTCGGACCGACGTCAGCCTCCATCCGCTCTACGCTCAGCATTTCGGGCATGGCACCGCAGGTGAAGATCACCGGCTCCGACAGGTCGCGGGGGTGGAACGGGGTCGCGACCGCGTGGATCTGCGATGCGAAATATTGCGCCGGGTCGGCAATCGCGAAACCCCGCGTCAGAAGCTGCCCGCCCATGTCGCGCCGGATTTCTTCGGCGCGTGCATGGGTCAGATCGCGATCGCCGTCCGCCTCGGTCACGATCCGCTCGAACGCCTCCGACGACAGGGCGGCCAGCAGGGTCTGGCCCGATGATGAACCGTTGAACGGCAGGCGGTGACCGACCTCCAACCAGAGGGAGGCGACGGCGCGGGGCCGCCAGGTTTTCACGATGAGCATCTTGGCCCCATCGCGCACCAGCAGCAGCGAGAGCGTCCCCGTCTCGTCCGCAAGCCGCTGCATCAACGGCGCGGCCATGTCGACGAAACTGATCGAGGCAGAGGCCGTGTTGCCCAGCACCAGAAGGGCCGGACCGGGGCGATAGCGGTCGTGGTGACGCGCATGGGTCAGATAGCCAAGCGTCTGCAACGTGAAGGTCAGGCGCGACACGGTGGATTTCGGCAGGCCGGTGCGTTCGGCGATTTCAGCGTTGCTTAGACCGTCGTCGGAGGGGCGAAACGCGCGCAACACGCTAAGGCCGCGCGCCAGCGTCGTGGCGAAGCGCCGGTCCGTCGTGTCGATCTGGGTGCTCTGGTTCATCACATACTCCCCGGTATCAGAAGCGAGATGATGGGGAAGGACATGATGAGGATGAGGACCAGCACGTCGATCGTCAGGAACCGCAGGATGCCCGCGAAGATGCGATCGATCGGCACCTCCCGCCCCACGACGCCGGAAATGACGAAGACGTTGAGGCCGACAGGCGGCGTGATCAGCCCAATCTCGAGCAGCTTGATGACGACGACGCCGAACCAGATCAGATCGAAGCCGTAGCCTTCGACCAGCGGGATCATCAGCGGCAGGGTCAGGACCATGATGCCGATGGGATCGAGGAACATCCCGAGCAGCAGATAGATCGCGGCGATCGCGATCAGCAGGACGACGGGCGACAGCTGCGCGTCCGTCACCGCATTCACGATGGCCGGGGCCACGCCGGTCAGGGCGATGAAAGCCACGAAGATCTTGGCGGCGGCGGCGATGAGGAAGATGCTTGCCGTCTGGATGCAGGTTTCGCGCAACGACTCCCACAGGGCCTTGAGCGTCAGCTTGCGCTGCAAAAAGCCGATGACGACGGCGGCGGATACGCAGATTGCGGCGGCTTCGGTCGCTGTGAAGATACCGCCATAGATCCCCCCCACGATAATCGCGAAAAGCGCGACGGCGGGCCAGGCGTCGATCGCCGCCTGCACCTTGTCGCGCCCCGTGATCGTGCCGGTGAAGGCCGGCGCTGCCGACGGATCGCGCCAGACCCACAGGTAGATGACGAGGATGAACCCCAGCAAGGAGATGAGACCCGGCAGGATGCCAGCCAGAAACAGCGCGGAAATGCTGGTTTCCGTAAAGATGCCGTAGATGATGAACAGGACCGACGGCGGGATCAGCGACCCCAGTGTGCCGCCCGCCGCGACGGATGCCGTGGCCAGCCGCTTGTCGTAGCCCATGCGCAACATCTCGGGCGAGCAGATGCGGCCCATGGTCGAGGCGCAGGCGATGGACGACCCGGTGATGGCCGAAAAACCGCCGCAGCCCACCACGCTGGCCATGGCGACGCCGCCGGGCACACGCGCCAGCCAGACGCGCGCGGCGTGATAGATCTTGGTGGTGATGTCCGCGCGGTAGGCGATATGGCCCAAGGCCACGAACAGCGGAATCATCGACAGGTCGTAGGAATGGATCAGGTCGAAGGAATTCGAGAACACCATCGACGTCGTCGGACGGATCGCGCGCAATGGCGTGAAGTCCCCAGTGCGAAAGGCAAACATCACGAAGCTGCCCACGGCCGCGACCAGGGCCAGCGCGAAGGCGATGGGCACGCGGATCGCCAGCAAGCCGATAACGCTGCCGAAGGCGACCAGACCGACGAGGGTGCCGTCCATCAATCCCGCTCCGCCATCAGGTCGACGGTCTTACCACCGTCGGCATCGATGTGGCCACCCGCGCGGATCGTGCGGATGTCATCCACGGCCATCAATAACAGGCGCAGCCAGCAGAACGACAGACCCACGAGGAAGATGATCCGGCCCGGCCATTTGGGCAGGCTGAGTTCCCCGAAGTAGAAGGATCCCGATGCGATATTCTTGGCCGCTTCGTTCCACCCGGCATAGAGCAGCGGCATCAGCGCAAGAACGCCGACCAGACTGCCCAAGACGATCAAGCGGTCCTGCGCGCCCGGCGACAGCATGTTGGAAAGGAATTCCACCACGATATGCGCTCGCGCTGTGGTGGCGGCCGCCAAGGGCAGCACGATCGCCGCGACCATCAATTCGGCCACCATCACGATGGTGTCGGGAATGCCGCCGTTCACCGTTGCCCGCAGCACGACGCTGACGGTGATGAGCAGGCACAGACCGGCAACGGCAAAGGCCGCGAGGTCCAGCAGCAGGCGTTCGATGCGGTGGAGCATTGGATATCCTAGCAAGGTCGGCACGCCGCACGGGGGCGGCGTGCCGTCGGCCAATCAGCGGGTCCAGGGATAGCCCTGGTCGTCCCGCTCGGCCGCGTATTTGGCCAGAAGCGCATCGTATTCCGCCAGCAGCGCGGTGCCGTCGATGCCGACGCCGCTGGCCCGTTCGGCCCAGGCGTCGACGTATTGCGCGCCCGTCTCGACCAGCTTGTCGCGTTCGACCGCGTCCAACTCGATGATCTCGACACCGACGGCGCGCATCTTCTCGACCGCCGCTTCGTTGTCGGCGGTGATCAACTCGCCCAGTTTGTCGGCCATGGCGACGCCCGCATCGGCCATTGCGGTCTGGATACCCTCGTCAAGGCCGTCGTAGACGTCCTTGTTCATGAAGATGCCCAGTGCGCCGACCTGCCCCCAGTTCAGCAGGGTGTAGGAGGTCATCACCTCCTCCTGCTTGAGCGCGCCGACGGCGTAGGAATACCCCTGCGAGCAATCAAGCAATCCTGTGTCGAGCCCCTGATAGGCATCGTAGATCGACATGGGCACCATGTTCGCGCCGAAGTCTTTGAATGTGTCGCCATAAGCGCCGACGCCGCGAACCTTCAGCCCTTCGATGTCAGCAACGGAGCGGATCGCAGCGTCCTTGCAACCGATGTTGACGGCAGACGTGGTGAAAGTGCCCAGATAGACAAGGTTCTGATCAGCCAGATTGGCCTGGATTTCCTCGGATCCGCGCATCAGGTCATCGGTCGCGCGCATGCCGACCCAGGCGTCTGAATTCACCACCGGCAGGTCCGCGATGCCGTAGCCGACCATCTCCTGCGGGAAATAGACGCTGATGATCGTGCCAAGGTCGGCCACGCCGTCGGCGATGGACCCGGCGGCGGCGTTCGCCTTGAACAATGCGCCGCCCCACTGGACGTCGATCACGACCTCTCCGTCGGTGCGCGCGGTCACTTCGTCGACGAAGTGCTGCAACGCCGCGGCCCGCGCGCCGCGGTTCGGGCCCGCCTCGCCAAGGATCAACCTGGTCTCGGCGGCGACGGATGTGGCCGTCGCCAGACACAAGGCGGCGGTGGTCAGGGCCACCTGTTTGATGCTCAGGGGTTTCATCGAATCTCCTCCCTAGAAATTCCACTATGCAGAACGATGTTCCGATACCTGACGGTAACGGCATCGGACATGCCAATGCAAGCGTTCAGAGCGGCGCGCCGTGGCACGCCGCTTTTACACGGTAGGAGGAAGGCAGAGGCGCGATGGGCTCGATACGATCCGAGCGGATCACCGGCGCCGAAGGCTAGGTGCCTTGGATGTAGCGCTCTAGCACTTTCGCGGTGCCGTCGGTGCGCAGGGACGTCAGATGCCGGGCAAACGCGTCAGCGAAGCTCGACCTGTCGGCCAAGTTTCCGAACACGATGTCGAGTGACAGAAACGCGGCCGGGTCTTTCAACGACGCATCTGCCGCCACCTTGAGACGAGTCGCGGACGGATCGTCGATCTCGATCTTGCGACCGCTTTCGCTGACGCCCGACAGATAGTGGCACCAGAGCGCGGACACGAGAGACAGCCCCTCGACCGATCCGCCGCCGTCCAAACGGTCGCGGACCGTCGGCAGAATGAATTTCGGCTGCCGGTTCGATCCATCCTGACACAGACGCGGGATGGTATCCGCCACGCCCGGATTTTCCAGCCGCCTGCCGATCAGCCCGTAATATGCATTCAGATCCGTGTTCGGCACCGGCGGCACCGTCGGGATGATTTCCTCGCGCTCCAGCTTGTCCAGAAACCCGCGCACCAACGGATGCACGGCGGCGTCGTGCACGAAATGGATGTCCAGAAGGGCCGCCGGATAGGCCAGGGCCGCATGGCCGCCGTTCAGAATGCGGATCTTCATCAACTCATACGGTGCCACATCCGGCGTCAGCGTGACGCCGACATCTTCGAATGCGGGGCGTCCATTGCTGAAGCGGTCTTCCAGAACCCACTGTCGAAAGCTCTCGCAGGTGATCGGGCGACGGTCTTCGATGCCAAAGCGCTCCGCGATCATCTTGCGTTCGCGGTCGGAGGTGGCAGGCGTGATCCGGTCGACCATGGCGCAAGGAAAGGCGACGTTGGCGGAAATCCAGTCGGCAAGTTCCGCGTCCATCAGGCGGGCCAGTCCGGTCACCGTCCCCCGCGCGACATGGCCGTTTTCCGGCAGGTTGTCGCACGACATGACGGTAAAGGGAGCGACGCCATCGGCCCGGCGCGTGCGCAAGGCCGCGATGATCGCGCCGAACACGGTGCGGGGCGCATCGGGGTTTTCCGCGTCATGCCGGATGTCGGCGTGTTCGGCGTCGAAAGCCCCCTTGGCATCGACGTAATATCCGCCTTCGGTCACGGTCAGCGATACGATACGGATGTCCGGTTTCGTCATGCGGGCGATCAGCGGGCCGTTGCCCTCCTCCACCGGCAGAAAGTCGATCATCGGGCCGGTCACGACCGCACGGTCGCCAGCGGGGTCGAGTTCGCAGACCGTCGTCAGCCAGTCCTGCGCCGCCAGATCGTCGCGGACGCGTGCATCCGGCGCGCGGACCCCTGCCCCGACGATGGCCCAATCAAGGTCGCGCCCCATCTGGAACAGGTCGTGCAGATACAGCGCCATATGCGCACGGTGAAAATTGCCCAAACCAACGTGAACGATACCCGCGCTCAGCTGATCGCGGCGATACGTCGGACGCTCCACATCTGCGGGAAAGCCGTCGAGGTTAGAGAGGGACAGTTCGGTCAGGGGCATCAGCTCATCCATTGCCCACCGTCCACATTATAGGTCTGCGAGACGATGTAATCCGCGTCCGAAGACGCAAGGAAGACCGCCATGCCGGTCAGATCGGCGGGGACGGCAAAGCGACCGGCGGGGACGCCGGCGGCGACTTCCGCCTTTTTCTGGCCGGGGGCCTTGCCCTCCAGCTTGGCGAACATCGCGTCGACGTGGTCCCAATGCTCGCCATCGACGACGCCAGGCGCGATCGCGTTGACGTTGATCCCATGGGAAATCAGGTTCAGCCCGGCGGATTGCGTCATGGAAATCACCGCAGCCTTGGTCGAACAATAGACGAGAACCAAAGGTTCGCCGCGCCGCCCCGCCTGCGACGCCATGTTGATTATCTTGCCGCCGTGCCCTTGGGCGATCATCTGCCGCGCCGCGGCCTGCATGGTGAAAAGCGTTCCGGCGACGTTCACGGCCATCAATCTGTCGAAGCTGTCGCGCGTGATGTCGACCGTTTCGGCGGCATCGAACAGGGCGGCATTGTTGATCACGATGTCGAGCTTGCCCATCCTGTCCACGACCGTTTCGATCGCGGCGTCGATACTGTCCTGTCGGGTCACATCCATGGTGACGGCATAGGCTGCGTCGCCCAGATCGCTGGCCGTTTTGGCGGCCGCGTCCGGATCGACGTCGGCGATGGCCACCGTCGCGCCCTCGGCCAGGTAGGCTTCCGCGAAGCCGCGCCCGATGCCGCGGGCCGATCCGGTGATCAGCGCCGATTTTCCGTCCAGTCGATTCATGCGATCCGCAATCCGTTCGCATCGAATTTGTGGATCTGCGTGGCGTCGGGTGTCAGATAGATCGTATCGCCATGCCGCGCTTCGATGTCGCCGGTGATGCGGACGGTCATCATGTCCATCAGCCCCGTTTTGTGGACGTGGATGAAGGTGTCGGAGCCCAGATGCTCGGCCACGCCGACCGTGCCCTTCCACAGACCGTCTGTCTTGGACACGCCCAGATGTTCGGGCCGGATGCCGATGGTCGTGGCGTTGTGCTTGGCCGCCTCCTCCCCCTCGATCAGGTTCATCTTGGGGCTGCCGATGAAGCCTGCGACGAACTTGTTGCGCGGCGTATGGTAAAGTTCGAGCGGGCTGCCGACCTGTTCGATCACACCGGCCTGGAGGACCACGATCTTGTCGGCCATGGTCATGGCCTCCACCTGGTCATGGGTGACGTAGATCATCGTGGTGCTGAGCTTCTTGTGAAGCTCCATGATTTCTAGGCGCATGCCAACGCGCAGGGCGGCGTCCAGGTTCGACAAAGGCTCGTCGAAGAGGAACGCGGCGGGTTCGCGCACGATGGCGCGGCCGATGGCGACCCGCTGCCGCTGCCCGCCCGAAAGCTGACCGGGACGCCGGTCGAGGTAGTCGGTCAGGTTCAGAGCCTTGGCGGCCGCTTCGATCTTTGTGTTCTGCTCCGCCTCGTCGATGCCGGCCATGCGCATCGGGAAGGCAATGTTCTTGCGCACCGACATATGCGGATAAAGAGCGTATGACTGGAAGACCATGGCCAGGCCGCGCTTGGCGGGCGGCAGTTCGGTGGCGTCCTGACCGTCGATGCTGATGTTGCCGGAGCTTGTATCCTCCAGCCCCGCGATCAGCCGCAGCAGCGTGGACTTGCCGCAGCCCGACGGGCCGACGAAGACGACGAACTCCCCTTCGTGAATGTCGAGATCCAGCGGCGGGATGACTTGGACGTCACCGAAGCTCTTGGTGACTTGGTTGAGACTGATGTTGCCCATTACTTGACTGCTCCGAATGTGAGGCCCCGAACGAGCTGTTTCTGAGAGAACCACCCCATGATGAGGATCGGCGCGATGGCCATCATCGAAGCGGCGGAAAGTTTTGCGTAGAACAGACCCTCGGGGGCCGAGAAGCTGGCGATGAACGCCGTCAATGGCGCGGCGTTCACGGTCGTCAGCAGGATGGTCCAGAACGCCTCGTTCCACGCAAGGATGATATTGAGAAGGATGGTGGAGGCGATGCCCGGCAGGGCCATCGGCGTAAGCACATAGATGATTTCCGACTTCAGCGATGCGCCGTCCATGCGGGACGCTTCCAGGATCTCGCCCGGAATTTCGCGGAAGTACGTATAGAGCATCCAGACGATGATCGGCAGATTGATCAGCATCAGCACCACGACCAACAGGATGCGACTGTCGATCACGCCCAGCCATTTGGCCAGCAGTACCAGCGGATAGAGGACGCCGACGGCCGGCAGCATCTTGGTCGACAGCATCCAAAGCAGGACATCCTTGGTATACTTGCCCGGCACGAAGGCCATGGCCCATGCGGCCGGCACGGCGATCACGATCCCAAGCAGGGTGGAGCCGACGGCGATGACGATCGAGTTCATCAGCGCCTTGGGATAGTTCGACCGCTCCTGCACGGCGGAGTAATTCTCCAGCGTCCAGTCGAAGAAGAACCAGACCGGCGGATCCGCGATGGCCTGTCCTTCGGTCTTGAACGACGTCAGGAAGGTCCAGAGGATCGGGAAGAACATCAGGAGGCCGAAGGTCCAGGCAAGGGCCGTCCAGATGACTTTCTGCTTGGTGCTGACTGCGCGAGCCATGTCTCTCTCCCCCTCAGTTATCGAGGTTCTTGCCGACGATCCGCATCAGGAAGATCGCGACGATGTTGGCAAGGATGACGGCGATGATGCCCCCGGCGGACCCGAGGCCGACGTTCTGGCTTTCCAGCACGCGCTGATACACGAGGTAGGTCAGCGTGCGAGTGCCAAAGGCACCGTTGGTGGTGACGAAGATCTCGGCGAAGATCGATAGCAGGAAAATAGTTTGAATCAGGATGACGACCGTGATCGCCCGGCTCAGATGCGGCAGGATGATGAACCGGAACCGCGAGACGGCGGGCGCGCCGTCCATCTCCGCGGCCTCGAGCTGTTCGCTGTCGAGCGATTGGACAGCCGTCAGCAGGATGAGCGTCGCGAAAGGCAGCCACTGCCACGCCACGATGATCACGATCGAGAAGACCGGGGCCTGACTGAGGAAGTCGTAGGGTTGCAACCCCATCCATTTGTAGAGGTAGGAAAACAAGCCATTGTCCACATTGAAGAACATGTTCTTCCAGACAAGCGCCGACACCGTGGGCATCACGAAGAACGGCGCGATCACCAGGATGCGCACGATGCCCTGCCCGAACATCTGCTTGTCCAGCAGCAGCGCCATGAACACGCCGCCGATGATGGTGATGAACAGGATGCCCCCCACCATCTGCAACGTGGTGCCGACGGCCGACAGGAACGATGAAGAGCTGAGGAAACGGACGTAGTTGTCGAAGCCGATCCACGCCTCGAACGTCGCCCGCAGCGGGCGGTAGTCGGCAAACGAGAAGTAGAGCGTCATGCAAAGCGGGATCAGCATCCACACCAGCAGGAGGAAGACGGCGGGCGCGATCATTATTCGCGCGGCGGACCGTGAATGCTGTGTCGCCATGACAACGCTCCTGATTTGGGATCGAGGCCGGACAGGGCCGAAACTTGCGAGAGGTCCCATGGAACTCACGGAAGGGCCGTCTGTCTAGAGCATAAAGGGTTGCAAGCGGCGCGACGGGCGCGCCGCTTGCGGATGTGGCGCGGCTTAGTAGCCCGCCGCTTCCATTGCTTCCTCGGTGATCGCCTGAGCTTTCTCGAGCGCTTCCTCAACGGTCTGCTGACCGGCATAGGCCGCGGAGAACTCCTGGCTCACTTCCGTCCAGAAGCCTGCCCACTCGGGGATCGCGGCGAACTGAACACCGACGTAGGGCACAGGGTCCACGGTCGGGTCGGTCGGATCTGCCGACAGGATCGAGTCCAGCGTCTTCTGCGCGAAAGCAACTTCCTGATACTCGGGGTTTTCGTACAGCGACGTACGTGCGCCCGGAGGAACATTGGCCCAGCCTTCGTTTTCGGCAACCAGCTCGATGTAGGCCTTCGACGTGGCCCATTCGATGAACTGCTTGGCTTCGGCTTCCTGCTGCGTCCCGGCGGGGATCGCCAGCGCCCAGGCCCAGAGCCAGTTCGACCGCTTGCCCAGACCGTTATCGGGGGCCAGCGTGAAGCCGACGCTATCGGCAACGGTCGACTCGTCGGGGTTCGTCACGAAGGACGCGGCGACGGTCGCGTCGATCCACATGCCGCACTTGCCCTGCTGGAACAACGACAGGTTCTCGTTAAAACCGTTGGTCGCGTAACCGGCGGGGCCGGACGCATCCATCATGTCCTTGTAGAAGTTCAGGGTGTTGGCCCATTCTTCCGAGTCGAGCTGCGGGGTCCAGTTCTCGTCGAACGGGCGCGCGCCGAAGGAGTTGGCCATCGCGGTGATGAACGCGCCACCTTCGCCCCAGCCGGCCTTGCCGCGCAGGCAGATGCCGTTGATTTCCGCATCGCGGTCCGTCATCGCGGCAGCAGCTTCGGCGATGAAATCCCAGGTCGGGGCATCGGGCATTTCCAGACCGGCCTCTTCCATGAGGTCGGTGCGGTACATGACCATGGAGCTCTCGCCGTAGAACGGCGCGGCATAGAGCGTGCCTTCGTAGCTCAGACCATTCGCCATGGCGGGCAGGATGTCAGCGGCATCGTAGTCGTCGGACAGATCGTCGAGCGGGAGCAGCCATTCGTTGGCGGCCCAGATCGGCGTCTCATACATTCCGATCGTCAGAATGTCGAAGGACCCCCCGTTCGTCGTGATATCCGTCGTGACGCGCTGGCGCAGGACGTTTTCTTCCAGGGTGACCCATTCGACCGCGATGCCGGACTCTTCGGTGAATTGATCCGTATAACCCTGCATGCGGATCATGTCGCCATTGTTCACAGTGGCGATGGTGATGGTCTTTGCGTGGCCGTCCGCGGCCGCGATGCCTGCGAACAGGCCAAGGCCGACCGTAGAGGTCAGCAGCATTTTGTTGATAGACATTATCGTCCTCCCTTTACACACGTAAACTGTGACGCCGGGGAACATTTCTGTCAAGCATGATTCTTAGGCAGGTCTGCGCCGCAATGCAGCATCGTTACGCGTCAGGCGGACTCGCGCAGTTTCAGACTACCCTCGAACAGGGTGATTTCCGGCTCATCTTGCAAACCATCGGACCCGATAATCTCCAGAAGTCGTGACACGGCCTTGCGTCCGATTGCATTCGTGTCCTGCGCGACCGTCGTCAGCGCCGGATTGAGATAGGGGCACAGCGGATAGTCGTCGTGGCCCGCGATCCGCAGGCCGCCTTCCGCCTGACGGCCCGGAACCAGACCATGCCGCGCTGCAGCGCGGATCGCCCCGATCGCCACTCTGTCATTGGCGCAGAGAATCGACCTGTCCAGAAGTCGCCCCGCCCCGAACTCCGCGCTCAGGACAGCTTCTCCGTGGTCCTCGAAATGCCAGTCGGAACTCAACAACTCCGTCCCGATGACCTCGGGCCGATGCCCCAGATGCGTCATCCGGGCAATGTAAGCCGCCTCCCGCTCGCGCGCGTTGAAGTTGACGCGCGGCATGGCCAGAAACACAGGCGGCCGCCCGACTCGGCACAGGTATTCGGTAATCAACCCCGTGCTCTGAACGTGATTTGTTCCAACGAAATCAACGTTCGACATGGTGGCAGGTCGCGAATCCATCAGCACGAACGGAAGCCGAGAGCGGAGCCGCAACTGCACGGCATCGTCGCTTTGATCGCCAAGCGGCGCGACCAATGCACCGTCCACGCTCATCGACATGAGCGTCTCGGCGGCGCGCGCCTCGATCACCGGGTCGGAGTGGGAACATTGCGTGATGACGGTCATCCCCGACGCCATCGCGGCCACCTCGATCGATTCCAGCAGTTTGGTAAAGAAGAGGTCGTTTAGATAAGGAATGATCACCCCGATCAAGCGGGTCGATTTCCGGTTCATCCGCGTCGCAAAGAAGTTCGGCACGTATTCGACGCGCGATAACCCTTCCTGGATCCGCTTGGCCGTATTCGGCTTGACCAAGGCCGGATCCTGGAAGAAGCGCGACAAGGTCGGACGCGACACGCCGATGGCGACAGACAACTCTAGCATCGTGTTGATCCGGGGTTTAGACATGATCGGCTCGACTCACGATGCTGCCAACCGGTAGACGGAAGTCTGGTCCAAGGTCACAGTAATATTTTGACACCCGGAAACTTCTCCGCTTGCGATTCTTTACAGGTTCATTGGATAATTGATGACGCCCGGTTTTGCGATAGTCTGGACCGGACAGTCATTTGTTGCCGTCGCCAAGACGCACGTCGTCCGACAGGGTGAACGGAACAATTCCGGCCATCGAGGAAAAGTGGTGCCCGGGGGCGGCATGGCGACCTAGTCTCAGACGACCCCATATCGTACTTTAAACTTTTGAGATAAATGTGTTTTCCTGGCACAGTGCTCTCAGGAGTTCTTGCGCCATCCCATCAAATCCCGTAGCCTGTGGGGGATAATTTGGGGGATACATTCTTGGGGAACCTAACAGCCCTCTTCATCAAATCCGCGCCACCCGGTAAGCACGAGGACGGCGGTGGTCTGCGACTGATCAAGCGTGAGGGCGGCGGCGGTCAATGGGTTTTCCGCTACACGCTTTACGGACGTCGTCGGGAGATGGGGCTTGGTGGCTTGAAGGCGCTCTCCCTGAAGGACGCCCGGGACCTCGCCTCTGGCTATCGGACTTTGGTCGCCAAAGGCAAAGACCCCATCGAACATCGGCGCCGACAACGCCAAGACGCCATGCCTAATCGGTATCTTCTAAAGGATGTCGCGTTGGACGCCTTCGAGAGCCGCAAAGCCGATCTCAATGGGGACGGGATTGCGGGACGATGGTATAGCCCGTTGGAACATCACGTGCTGCCCAAACTTGGACGCATGCCCGTCACCGAGATCACCCAAAGCGATGTCCGGGACGCCTTGGCACCGATCTGGCATGCCAAGGCTGCAACTGCCACGAAGGCCGCTAATCGCCTCAAGATCGTTCTGGATCACGCAGCCGCTCTGGGCCTCGATGTCGATTTGCAGGCGGTTGCCAAGGCGAAGCAACTCCTCGGTCGACAGCGGCACGAGGTCACGTCGATCCCGAGTATGCCGTGGGAGGATGTCCCGGCGTTCTACGCCTCCATTGATGAGCCAACGATCACGATCTTGCGCTGCGACTGCTCATCCTTACAGGGCTTCGCTCACGGCCCGTGCGGTTTGCGCGGCTGGACGAGATCGAAGGGGATATCTGGACCTTGCCCGCGAACAACATGAAAGCGCGGGTTGGCGATGCCGAAGCGTTTCGGGTGCCGCTAAGCGACTAGGCTTTGCATGTCATCGAGCTTGTGCGCCCCTACGAGCGTGATGGCTATCTGTTCCCGTCGGTTCGCAAGGGAGTCATCAGTGCCGCAACGATGGCGCGCCTGATGGAGCGGAGAGGGTTGGAAGCGCGCCCGCACGGCTTCCGGTCCAGCATGCGGACCTGGCTTGCCGAAGAGACGGACGCCGCGCATGAGGTGGCCGAGATGGTCTTGGCGCACCTGTCCGACAGCAAGGTTGTCCGCACCTATCGCAAGACCGACTTCTTGGATCAGCGGCGGCCGCTGCTGGAGAAGTGGGCGCAGTTGTGCGTGGGGTGACGCCATGGGCACGGCGCGGGCAGCAAACATCTTGAACGTAACCTTTCCGAGGGCAGGTCTGCTTATCGATCCACTTTGAGCGCGCTTTTCCACTTCTCGGCCCAGACCTTCCGCGCATGCGTACCTTGTTTGCTCTCAAGCTTTTCGGCCATCCAGAGCAACGCGCCGTAGATCAGGGCGCGGTCGTCACCGGTGAGGTCCACGACGCGCGACTTGACGAGGAGGCCTCCAAGTTCGATCAGATGGCGTATTCGTTTACGGCGTGCGACATGCCAGCTGCGCATGTCATGCCGCGCCCGGGCGGCCTGATGCCGATGGCGCGCTGCTAGATTGCGCAGCGGCGCTTTTTTGCGTCGCGGTCATCTGCTTTTGCAGCTCTCCGCCACCCGCCTTGAAAGAACGCGGCCCCGCGTTCTGCTCAGGCCTCCCTCTTGCCGGTGTCGGTGGTCTCCGCCAGGACGATCAGCGCACCAGCAAGTTCTTCGGCGCTGAATGCATCCGCCCGGGTGGCGATGACCAACTCGCCAAGTTGTTGCACCCTGCGGGTCTTCAGCACTTTCGCCTTCTCCTCCAGCGCTTCGAGTTCCGCGTCGTAATCCCGTGGTTTGCGCATAGCATCCTCCATAGAGTGTTGATACGTCGATGATAGCCAGGCACACTGTAGAAGGCTTCAGGGTTGCCGGGACGGTCCGATCCGTGCTGATCGCTCCCGAGATTTTATTGCGGAAGGGCGCGCTTATACGTCGTTCCGACGTCGACGTTCCGGTGTAGATGATTGCGCCATCATGGCAATCTATCATCTCCACGTGAAGGTCATCGGGCGCGCAGCTGGTTCCAGCGCGGTGGCGTCCGCAGCCTACCGCGCGGCGTCGCGGCTGCGGGATGAGCGGCTGGAACGTCCCCATAACTTCACCGCCAAGCGTGGCGTTGTGCACTCCGAGGTCCTGCTGCCCGAGACCACACCCGAAGGATGGTCCGACCGCGAACAGCTCTGGAATGCGGTCGAGGCGGTCGAAGTTCGCAAGGATGCGCAACTGGCGCGCGAGGTTGAGTTCGCGATCCCGCGCGAGATGAATGAGGCAGAGGGCATCGCGCTCGCCCGCGACTTCGTGCGAGCCGAGTTCGTCGACCGGGGCATGATCGCCGATCTCAATGTGCATTGGGACAGGGGTGCGGACGGCCTGCCCAAACCCCATGCCCATGTCATGCTGACGATGCGGTCCGTCGATGAAGATGGGTTCGGCAAAAAGGTGCGCGACTGGAACAGCACCGGGACGGTCGAGCGTTGGAGGGAACGCTGGGCGACGCTTGCCAACGAGCGCTTGGCTCAACTCGACATCGACGCACGCATCGATCACAGGAGGCTGGAAGACCAAGGCATCGCGCTGGAGCCGCAAAGCCAGATCGGCGCGTCCGCGCAGCGTATCGCGGGTGAAGGGAGCCCTGCCGACCGGGCCGAACTGCATCGTGAGATCGCACGCGACAACGGAGCGAGGATCATCGCGGAACCTTCGCTGGCACTGGACGCAATTACCCATCAGCAATCGACCTTCACACAGCGCGACATGGCACGCTTCGCACATCGGCACAGCGATGGGATCGATCAGTTCAACGCGTTGACCAACGCAATCCGAAGCGCGCCCGATCTGGTGGAGCTCGGTACGGACGGGCGCGGCGAGGCCCGCTTTACCACTCGCGCCATGATCGAGGCCGAGACGCGCCTGCATCGCGCCGCCAAAGTCTTGGCCGAAAAGCAACGTTATGAGGTGCGGGATGCGGACCGCAAAGCAGCCTTGGCGCGTGCTGAAGCGTGCGGTCTTGTTCTCTCGCGCGAGCAAGCCGACGCTCTGACGCACGTCACCGCCGAGCGCGATCTCGGCATCGTTGTTGGCCATGCCGGGACGGGGAAGAGCGCGATGCTGGGCGTGGCGCGGGAGGCCTGGGAGGCGTCGGGGTATCAGGTCCGATGCGTAGCCCTGTCCGGCATCGCGGCAGACGGTCTCCAGAGCGGATCAGGCATCGCGTCGCGGACCATCGACAGCCTGGAACACGGTTGGGCGCAGAACCGCGACCGGTTCACCGCGCGCGATGTCCTTGTCATCGACGAGGCGGGCATGGTCGGCACGCGGCAGCTGGAACGCGTGTTGTCTCATGCGGCAGATGCTGGAGCCAAGGTTGTGCTGGTCGGCGATCCGCAACAGCTGCAATCCATCGAGGCGGGCGCAGCCTTCCGGTCGCTCCACCAGCGTCACGGCGGCGCGGAGATCGGTGAGGTGCGTCGCCAACGCACGGACTGGCAGCGCAACGCCACCCGCGATCTGGCGACCGGTCGAACCGGGGCGGCGATCCAGGCCTATGAGGCAGAAGGTATGGTGCATGCCGCCGAGACACGTGAGCAGGCGCGCGCCGACCTGATCGACCGCTGGGACCGCGACCGTCAGGAGGCACCGGATCAGAGCCGGGTCATCCTGACCCACACCAACGCCGAAGTGTACGCCTTGAATGAATTGGCACGGGCGCGGAAACGCGCGGCGGGCGATCTGGGCGAGGCCGTCTCCTTGACGGTCGAGCGCGGTGACCGTTGCTTTGCCAGCGGCGATCGGGTGATGTTCCTGCAGAACGACCGCGGCCTTGGCGTAAAGAACGGCACGCTCGGGACCATCGAAGAGGTCGGCGCGCAGAGCATGGCGGTTCGGATCGACGAGGGAAGATCGGTGCAGTTCGACCTCAAGGACTACGACCGCCTCGACCAAGGCTATGCCGCGACCATCCACAAGGCCCAGGGCATGACGGTGGACCGAACCCATGTTCTCGCGACGCCGGGCCTGGACGCCCATGGCAGCTATGTCGCCCTGTCGCGGCATCGGGACGGACTGAACCTGCACTACGGTCACAACGACTTCGCCTCGCAAGATCAACTGATCCGCACCCTTTCGCGCGACCGGGCCAAGGATATGGCGCTCGACTACGTGGACGCCAATCCGGCGCAGGACTTTGCCGCGCGGCGCGGCATCACCTTCCGGGACCGTGTTGTTGAGGTGCTGCGCAAAGTCGTGCCCGAGAGGTTGCGCGACGGCATCAACGGGCCGGTGGATGGGGTGCAACCCGGGAGAGACGCTGCGCCTGGCGCGTCTGCCGTGCAGAGGCCGGGAGGGGAAGACGCAAGGAGGGATGTCCGGCCTGACGCGAAAACGCCGCAAAGGGCCGTGGTGGACGACCCAGAAGCGGCATTGCGAACGACCCGCACCGACGCCCTCAAGCGCCATGCCCGTGCGGTGGAAGCGATCTTCACGGCCAGGAAGCGGGGCGGCACGGGCACCCCCGACCAGTTGCGCCACCTCTCTGAGTCTCGCGCAACCTTCGACGAGGTGCGGCCCCATGGCTGGCGCGATGCCGAAGCGGCCTATGCAAAGGACCCGTCCCTTGCCTACGAGGCGAGATCGGGCCACGTCAATCGGACCATCCGGACGCTTCAACTTGAGACGCAGTTGCGCACCTCTCCAGAGCGCCGGGCCGCGCAGTTCGTGGAGCGCTGGCAGCACCTTGATCGGACCAGCTTGTACCAATACCAGGCGGGCAAGATGACGGCTTACGAGGCCACGCGAGCGGAGATGGGCGAGATGGCGAAAAGCCTGCAGCGCGATCCGCAACTGGAATCCGTCCTTGCCAACCGCAAGGCCGAGTTGGGTATTCGAATGGACTCGGGCCGCCGACTCGGTGCGGAGTTGGGTTATTGTCACGGCATCGGCATCACCCGGGTACGCGGACTCGGGCTCTGACACCTGTCCGATCTGCCGCCCATTCCACGCCCTGCTGCGACGATGGGCTGGGCGCTCTTGCGCTACCAGGTCGCCGCGTTCTGTCTGGTTCAAGAACATCCAGCAGGAGGCAATAGACCCATGTCCGACCCAGATCGTATCATCCGCCTGAACACCGTCCTCGACCGAACCGGCCTGTCCCGGTCCACCATCTATCGCAAGATTGCCGAAGGCACCTTCCCCGCCCAGCTCAGGATCAGCGTGCATGGCGGGAATCCGACATCAACCGGTGGGTTGAAAATCCAGTAATGTGGCGATTAGAGCGAGAGGATCGCTGACAGCCGCAGAGGGTTTTGCATTGTTGCCGGGTTGCCGCGCGCATCAGCCAGCGATGTCTGGCGAAGAACAAGCTGCAAGAAGAAACTGTTGCTTGCCGTGGTGCGGGCAACCGGCCCTAAGCTGACATCCGTCCCGCTGTCTCGATGCTGCATCTGCAGCCCACATACCGGCCATTCGCCGCACGCGCAAAATCTGGCGATGATCGAACTCACAGATCGCGGGACGTCGCTTTCGAAAGAGAAGTAGCCCAAACGAGTACCTGGGACGGTACGAAAGCGTGGCAGGTCCAGACTAGCTTGAACCGCTTTCCAGGTGTTTGATTTCCTTTTCTGCAAGGCTGATGAACTCTCGTGCCTGCGCGATCTCGCCTTTTAGAAAGGCAATGCGATTATTGTCGGGCTTCGGTTTTTGAATTGCACGTTGACGCTTGGCGACAACTTCTACCTGCACGGGGCCTGCGGTATTGCTCTTCCGTTTTGCTTTCGCTTGCTTCTTGTCCACCTTCGTTTTGACCAAATCGTTAAAGCCCGCTTGTTTGGATGCCCAAGCCTCGATCGTGCCAACGCGCGCCACATCTTGTTGAACTTCATCACAGATATTCTTTGGAAACTTCAGGCCTTGTTTCCTGTTCGATGCACGAGCGTCGGCTGCGATATTCAGCAACATCTTGCGTTGCGCGGCTAGCGGCAGTGGCTTGGATGGCTTGACCGCTTTCTTGGGTTTTTTGGCTTTGTTTTTCTGAGCCCGCTTTGGTTCGTATCTGGTTTCGGCCGGATCAATCGAGCCAAAGGAACCATCTGCTCTGATGATGGTGTGGCCTCCGCTATACGATCCTTTGCTCAAACCAAATTTCTCCCCAACAATCGCAACCGAGCGTAGTCCTGCATGGCCACCAACAACATTTGCAGATTTCTGCTCTCACGCTGAATCACTTCACCCAAATGCTTATGGGCTAGCTGGGACAATCGGTTTTGGTTCAAATTAAGACTGAACAAAGGTAGCCTCCAAAGCAAGGCTAGTTACCCCGAACTGCAGACATGAGCTCAGAAAAGTCTGAGACTACATCATACTTTACCCGGTCATTAGGGACGCTGCTCGCGATCTCCTCAAAAAACTTCCTAGCGCACTTGATTTTTTCTCGCTCCAACTCGCGAAATTTGAGGGACGGCTGGGAGCCCTTTGTTTCCGCAACAAAATAGATGTGCTGCACTGATTGCTCTTTGAAAGCTATCGCCCAGTCCGGATTGTAGTCTCCGACGGGCGTAGGGATCAAAAACCCTTGTGGTAGCTTGGAATAGACGACGATTTCATCGCTTGTATCCAGGTCTTCGACAAACTTTCGTTCGACGCCGGAATCGACCACAGCGTAGTCATAAATGTGGTTTCGCAACTTCCCGACGGCTCGCGTCAGATCAGTGCCACTCTGGGTCGCGGGGAAAATATCGGTGTCGTATATGTCGGCAGTTGCATCATAGGTCAGATGCTCGATGACAGTCGTGGCCTTCTGCTCTTTGATTATGCGCGAGGCCTCAGAGATGAATTGTTCGGGGTTGGCCTGGAACGCCGAGAACTTCGCAGCGCTCATTCCGGTCAGGATTTTCCCGATCGTCCCACGCGTCAAATCCGCTCCTTCAGCAAGTTTGCCGATGACATCATATGAAACAAGCGAGTGGGCAGAGCTGCTTTCCTCACTGCGTATACCCGATTGCTTGAACGCAGCTCCGGTTCGAAGCTGAGCCTCAGTCAGCTCATCCGAAAGTTTGCCTTCGGTGACGACGTATTGCAGAGGCGAGACAACGAGATCCCGATCCAACGCATTGACGCAGCGTTGGACCAGACCGTTGGAGTCAAATTCAACCTGATAGACTGCCTTCCGGTTGATGCACTGCCAAAGTTCCTGAAACTCCTTCTTTTCGAAGTTCTTGTTTCGCGGGATCGCTTTGGGTTTGCGGCCATCGCCCATCATATTCTCGAGCTGGCTTCCGTTGAAGACTGTATCGATCAGCTGCAGGATCTGTTCCTGTTGGTCGCGGAGTTCATCGGGCAATGAAGCCAGCGTGCCCGCCTCACGCGCTTCATGATACGCTTGCGTGACGCCATCGTTGTCATCGATGTAGTCGTTCTTGACGAGATAACGCTCGATGCGTTTGGCCATGTCCTTGGACACAGTGGTTTCACTGCCGTTGACCGTGATCGTCTTGCCCTCGAAGTATTCGGCGTTCGCCTGGCGTGGGCGCTCCGACAGATTTTCAGCGATTTCTTTCTGAAGGCCGCCAACAAAGTCTTTGTAGCTTTCGCTAGCCACAACGGTCAGGACGTTGACGTCATGCACGGTTGCTGCGTGATCCATACGGTCGCCGTTCTTGTTGACCGAAATGCGCAGCCCCCGGCCAACTTCCTGGCGACGCGATATGGTGTTGTCGCTGTGCTTGAGCATGCATATTACAAAGACGTTCGGGTTATCCCAGCCCTCGCGCAACGCGGAGTGGGAGAAGATGAACCGTGTCGGCTCCTCGAAGGAAAGCAGGCGCTCCTTGTCCTTGAGGATAAGGTCATACGCTGATACGTCATCCGTCAAACCGGCGAACTCACCACGCGCTTTGACCTTTGGATCAACCAGCTTGCCCTTCTTGTCGATCGAGAAATAACCGTTGTGGGTCGCACCGACGTCGATGCTGTCCAGGTGCTTCCGGTAGGTCTCATCTTCTAGAGGCAGCTCGCCAAGATACTCGGTTTTTAGCGCTTCGTATTCCTCTTCGAAGACACGGGCATATTCGCCTTTTTCATCTTCAGCGTCGTAGTCACGATACTTCGCCACCTCGTCGATGAAGAACAGGGACAGCACTTTGATACCCTTGGCGAAGAGCTGCTTTTCACGGTCGAAATGGGCTGAAATTGTCTCGCGGATCTGAATGCGGCGGATGTCGCGTTCGGTTATGTCCCCGCTCGCTTCACCGGCCTTCAGAACGGCCCCATTCGTGAAATGCACTTCGTCGACACGTGCGTCGATGTCGGAGACGACGAAATCCCTGTACTGATCGAGGCCTTTGGACAGATCGAATAGGTTGCGGCCCTTTTCGATCTTGCCGAACACCCGTTTGATGCCCGAGTTGGTCTTCACCTCCATCTCAATCCGCGCCATGGGGTCGCTTTTGGAAATCTGGATGCCCTCCAGATAGAGGTACGCATTCGTGCCGGTCAGACCCTTGGCCTGAATCCCGCGCACTTCGATCTTCTTGACCAGCTTCTGGCTGAACGCATCGACCGCATCCAGACGATGCACCTTGTTGTGGATCGTCTTGTGGGTCGCAGAATAGCGCAGGATGAACAGCGGGTTGAACTTGGGCAAGGCGTTCTGTGTCGCCGTGCCTTCCATCTTCTGCGGCTCGTCGAGGATCAGGATGGGGCGGTTCTTGGCGATCACGTCGATAGGACGGCGGGACTGGAAATCATCCAGTTCTTCGTAAATCCGCCGGTTATCAGCGCCCGAGGCGTTGAAGGCCTGCACGTTGATCACCATCACATTGATGCCCGCGTCCGAGGAAAAGCTCTCCAGCTCGTGCAGCCGCTTGGAGTTGTAGATGAAGAACCGTGCCTTTTTGCCGTAGCTTTCGACAAAATGCTCTGCCGTCATCTCGAGCGACTTGGCCACGCCTTCGCGGATCGCAATCGACGGCACCATGATGATGAACTTGGACCAGCCATAGCGCTTGTTCATCTCAAAGATAGACTTGATATAGCAATAGGTCTTGCCCGTGCCGGTCTCCATCTCGATGTCGAGGTTGATGGCCGCGCCGGGTTTGTAGCTGGCCGGTTTCGGTCTGCCGTTGTTATCGACAAACACGCTGAGGCTTTCCGACAAGGGCAGGTTCTGGCGCTGCTGCACCTTGCGGATGTTTTCCAGCACCGTGGACATAGGCATGGCCAGATCGGCGTTGCGAAAGCCGTCTTCGTCGGAGCGCATCTGCGCGCGGACACCGGGGTCAATCCGATAGACTTGAGCCGCCGTGTTGGGCTGGCCTTCGAAACAATCGACCACGGCCTCGACCGCCGCTGTTTGGTAGTCTTGCGACTTGAACTTGATCTTCATGGGGTCAAATCGCCTTTACTTCGGTTTCGGGCGACATGGCCTTGAAGATCTGGCGCACGTTGATCTTGGTCTGGTCGTCGGCAAAGCCGGTGTCCTTGAATACGATCCGCATCGGGGCGTAGCCTGCCAGCTCTTTGACCAAGTCCTCGGAGACACCATCGTCGAAACAGGCCATCAGGGCGGTGTCATCGACAAAGAAGACAGTTTTGCTTTGAACTGTCTCGCGGCGGATGGGCAGGGTCAGGTCAACGCCCCAGTCGAGCAGGACCTGGAACAGCAAATCCTCGGCCGTGCGGTCCGGTTTGATGTTGTCCACGCGGGACAGCAGATCGGCCTGTGAGGTTTGATCCGGCGTGTAGAACACATCGGCCATGTTGGAGCTGTCGATCTTGAGCACGCGGAAGCCGACATCCTTGTTCCAATCGGGGTGACACTCCCCTTCGAGAATTTTCTGCCCCGCGCGGCGGATGCGTTCTTTCGTGATATCCGATATTTTTCGATAGCCTTCGCCGTAAGCTGCATCCTTTTCATCTATCGGCTCTGGCAATTGGACCGAAATGCATCGCAAGCGACTTCCAGTTTCAGCAGAATGTGCAATTGATGCGTGAGCCGTAGTGCCAGAACCTGCAAAGAAGTCCATGATGGCGTCATCATTTTCGGTGCAAATCAGCGCGGAAAAATATTTGATGAGGTCTGTCGGTTTTGCGAAATCGAACGGTATGTCCAGCTTTTTAAGTTCCGACGAGCTGTGTCGGCTCTGAAATTTTTCCAAGATGTTCCCTGGAAGCTGGCCGTCCTTCAAACGATCTTTGAGCCAAATTTTGTAATAGACATTCCATTTGGCCGCTGATCCGTCCGGATGGACCAGCGACGAACGTTCAGACTTTACGAAGTGGATATTTCCCTTCTTCTTTTCATCGTCGAAACGCTGATAGGTCCAGCGCCAGACACCGTCATCATCGGTAGGTTTGATCTGCTCGCCTTCTGCTGCAACGGACGGAAAATTAACCCCCGGGGGGATCAACAAGTTTCCGTCGGGATCTTCGATAAAATAGCGCTGGTTGGCCCTTGCATCCAGCATTGCTTGATAGAGGCCCATAGCCCGGTATTTTTCACCTTTACGTGGACCATCCTCTTGGGTGCTTGTGTAGACTTTATCGATGACATTTTGGCTTATCGGTTCCCGGAAAGGAGCAAGTTCAAAAATGTTCTTTGCAAACACTAAGACGTAGTCGACGGAGGGAGAGAAATGCGTACCCTTTTGCCCACCGGTTTTCATCACTCGCGAGCACACTGTTACAAAATTCTCTTCGCCAAAGACCTCAAAGCACATCTGCAAAAGTCCGGCGACTTCATCCTGACCAATGGAGATAAAGATTGCCCCATTTTCTGCGAGCAAGTTGCGCGCCAGCCTAAGGCGAGGGAAAAGCATCGAAAGCCAATCCGAGTGAAAACGCCCGTTGGATGTCGAGTTAACAACCAGTCGATTGCCCTCAGAGTCTACAAGATTTGACTTCGCCAAAAATTCAGTAGAACTCTCAGCAAAATCATCGTCATAGATGAAGTCACTACCCGTGTTATACGGCGGGTCGATGTAGATTATCTTGACCTTGCCCAGATAGGTCTCTTGCAGAAGCTTCAGCGCCTCAAGGTTGTCGCCTTCGATAAACAGGTTCTGGGTGGTGTCGAAATCCACGCTTTCATCCCGCGCGGGGCGCAGGGTTTTGGCGATGGGGGCGTTGGCGGTGATCAGCGCCTCGCGCTTGCCCGGCCAGTTCAGGTGATAGCGTTCCTGCGGCCCCTCGACGATGCTGCCCGACAGCTCTTGACGTAGCTGGTCAAAATCCACCGCGAGACGCAGCTTGCCATCCTCACCCGCCGCCTCGGTCACGCAACCGGGGAAGAGCGCGCGGATCTTGGCGATATTGTCCTGCGTCAGGTCAGGGCTGTGCATTTTCAGCTTTTCGATCTCGTCACTCATTATCGTCCCCACGTTCTTTTCTTGGGCCTATTCCGGCTTTTTCAGATGCTCGAAGTCCGCCTGCGCCTCACGCAGCTGACCGTGCAGTGTCATTTTGATGTTGAATTGCGTCTCGCGTTTCAACCTGGATTTCAGCTGGCTGATCTCACGCTCTTTGGTTTTGAGGGCGTAGGTCCGGTCCATCCGCGCGCTCAGGGATTCCGCCGTTTGGGGCACGATCGGCATGAGCGCCGTTAAGATTTGTTCATAAAGCACGCCAAGGTTCAGCGCCACTGGCAATGGGCTGCGGGGCGTATCGGCGGGCAGCCAATCCGAGCGCAGATAGTCCGAGAGCACCCATTTGGTCGCGTCCGCGACGGACGGGCGTTTGTGGGCGGCGGCGATCTGGATTTGGCCGTCTTGTTCCAGTTCAAACAGGATGGGAAAGGGGATGGCGCGGTCGATGGCCCGCAGCACGTCGTCATGTACAGCGTCAGTTTTCAACGAGACGCGGAACACCTGTATTTCCGGCACGGATTTGGTGGCGGGCAGGTTGACGGTTTCCGGGGCCAATTTGGCGCGCCATGTGATCTGGTCCACCTGCGCGACGAACTTGTCCTTGAGCGCTGTGGTGGCCTGAACCCGGTCATAGATCCGCGTCTTGGGCACGACGCGCTTCAGGAACGTCGATTTGGGGTAGTCGTAGAGCGCGGTCATGCAGCGTCCCTCACGACGATGAAGGCGAGCAGCTCAAAGTCATCGAGCCCGGCGATGGTGTGGGTGAGCGCGGTGGTGTGCCCGCCGGAAAAGAGGCTGTCGAGATCGCGTTCTTCCTTCACCTCGATCATGGATTTGATCGCGTGGCTGAGAAGTTTTGAGTATTTGCCCATCTCACGCCCGTCTTTGGTATCGGCATTGAAGGCATCGCAGAGCGCCTTGATTGGTTTGTCGAGACCCTTGCAGCTGGAGCGGATCAGGTCGAGCAGGCGCTTCACCTCGGTGTGGTCGGCGATGACGTTTGCGTCGTTGTCGAGGTAGATCAAGTAGTAAGGGTGCAACCGGTTCTGCTGGTTGACGTTTACATCAGGGTGGATGTTGCGCAGGGCAAAGATCACGCCGGGCTCCAGGCCTTTCGCCGGGTTGGACGGGACGATGGCGTGAAGGCCCTTGGGTTGGCCAGACAGGTCGCCATGTTCCTTGGTGTAGTTGAGCAGGTCCATGCGGAAGTCATTCAGGCCAAGATCCGTGATTGAGACACCTGTCTTGACGTCCTCCAGCTCGATCACCTCGTCCTGAAGGCGCTGGAGCTGGTCCTTGCGATATGCGGTATCGCTGCTTTTTGCCGTTAGAACGTTGTCTTCGCCGGTGCCTGCGAGGTCGACGATGTGCATTCGGTTTTCGACGCGTTCCTTGAGGTTGATGTATTCGTCCAGCGAGATGTCTGGCCAGTAGTTGACCAGCTGGATAGCAGAGTTGGGCGATCCAATACGATCCACGCGGCCGAACCGCTGAACGATCCTGACCGGGTTCCAGTGGATGTCGTAGTTGATCAGATAATCGCAATCCTGCAGGTTTTGCCCTTCGGAAATGCAGTCGGTGCCGATCAGAATGTCCAGCTCATCTGGCACCTCCGGCATTATCAGTGCTTTCTCTTTCGCCTTGGGGGCGAAGAGCGTCAGAACCGACTGGAAGCCATAGTGAGGCTTCAAGGTCGTTTTTGGGTTGCCCGAGCCCGTGACGATGCCGGTTTCGGAATCCATCGCAGCCTTCAGGGCTGGTGCGACATGTCGATAAAGGTATTCCGCCGTATCTGCGTAGGCCGTGAAGATCAGAACCTTGCGATTGCCAGGGTTCAAGGGGGCGGCCATTTTCTGCTTGATGACGTCAATCAGGTGCTGAAGTTTGGCGTCCTCTTCGACGCCAACCTTTTCCATTTCGGTCAGTAAGCCTTGGATGATCTCGCGGTCGCCTCCCAAGTCGGCCTTCCATGTGGGAATGTCCATATCAGCAAGGTCGATCTGGATCTTCTTTCCGATGGTGAATTCGCCAAGTCCCGACAGGTCATCATCGTCTGTATCCAAGTTGTCCAGGTCATTGAAAACGTCTTCAATCCTGCCGTTGCCACCACTCGCCTCAAAGCGATCGATGGCATCCAGCATAGCGGCGATGTTTCGGTCGAGCGCACCCAGTGTAAGTCGGAATGCCTCGACTGAGCTTTCAAGGCGTTTCAGAAGGTTCGTTGTCATCAGCGCTTGTAGGCTTCGCTCTCGGTCGGCCTGGCGCAAAGTTCCTTTAGAGCCCTCCGTCTTGGTGTCGTAGAGCTCTTCGTATTTTGTGAGGCGGCTGGGTTGGATGTAGTTCACCGGTGCGTAGACGGCCATTTTGAGCAGTGACAAGTCGCTATAAATCTCGTCAAACCCCACAACGTCCTCGCGAAACGTGATCGGTAGGTGATGGGAAATGGGCTTCTTACGTTCTGGAAACGGGCCAATATCGGCAGTATCGTAGAACTGTTCGATGTGCTTCCGAGAACGCGCAATCGTCACAGAGTCCAATAGCTCAAAGAAATCAAGATCAAGCGCTCTAAGAATGGATTGTGCTGTGCGTTCCGCTGGAGGAAGCTCAGCCCAAGTGTTGAAGGCCGTTTGGGCCTTGCGGAAAATCTCTTCGACACTGGATTTGGTCTTAAGGTTGCGGTTCAACGTGTCCGAGTGGCCTTCATATGCCAGTGCAAGCTGGTTGCGAAGGTCAGTGAACCTGTTGTTCACCGGGGTCGCGGAAAGCATCAGGACTTTTGTCTTCACACCGGCCCTGATGACCTTGTTCATCAGCTTTTGATATCGTGTTTCCCGATCTTTGTAGACGTCGTTATTCCGAAAATTGTGCGATTCATCAATTACAATGAGATCATAGTTGCCCCAATTCACCCTATCCAGCGGTATTCCCAAGGACTCACCAGACGTTCTTGATAGGTCGGTGTGACAAAGGACGTCGTAGTTAAAGCGATCAGCCGCAAACTGGTTCGTTTTTAGATTCGTGTTGTAGTTGCGCCAATTGTCGGCGAGCTTTTTGGGGCAGAGAACCAGAACAGATTTGTTCCGTAGTTCATAATACTTGACTACCGCCAGCGCGGTAAAAGTTTTTCCCAAGCCGACACTGTCCGCGAGGATGCAGCCATTGTACGTCTCCAGCTTATTGATGACCCCCGTAGCTGCGTCTCTTTGGTAGTTGAACAACTTGTTCCAAACGAGACTATCTAGATATCCCGTTTGGTCATTGGGCAGCACATCGTCATCAACCTCTTCAAGGAATTCCTTGAAGAGGTTGTACAGGATCAGGAAGTAAATTCTTTGCGGTGAATTCTCCTGGTACACGGCCTCAATGTGTTGAAGCACCTGTTCTGTCACATCTTGGACGTTAGCAGGATTCGCCCAAACCTGATCAAACAGGGAAAGATATGTCTTTGCAGAAAGGTCGTCTTCGAAAGCATGGGTGAAGTTCGACACAGCGTTGCCTGGCTGGTAGCCCAAGTCGACCGCTGAAAACCCGCTGATTGGCGAGAAAACTCGGTTACCTTTACGTGCTTCGATATGCGCAAACTGCTGCATCGGTGCATCTGTTGCGTTAGATTTGAAGGTGGCTTTTTCCCGGATCCAGTCCGCACATTGTCGTGCAATGGCCTTTTGGGTCAACTTATTGCGAAGATGAATCTCGAACTCTGTGCCGTAGAGTGCGGTTTCCCTAAGCTGTTTCGGGATGAAAAATTCCCGCTTCTCTTTCTTTGATCGACTTAGAGCCTCGTTTGGAATGAAAGTTGGATCCGTTAAGATGAATTCGAGTTCCTGAACGCTTTCCAACTCATCCCTCAGCGCTTCATATGCAAAGATCGAAAAGCAACTGGCCGCCACTCGGATTTTTGCACCAGCTTCGGCCCCTGCTTTCAGTTCATCTCCCAAAAGGACAGAAATGTTGTCGATGATTTTCAAGTGCCAACCTCAAAAAAAAAGTACTTTGAGGCTCAAGCTAACGTCCCCTGCCGGTGATGCACAGCCATGAACGGCCCCAAGACTCAACAGAAGGCGCGTCAATCGGTGCTACAGCACCTGATTTTGCGGGGAATGTCAGCTTTGCGTGGTCCGATTGCGGCTGTGCGCACTTGCAGCGAATGTCTGCTTCCCGCCCTGACCGACTATCAGGGTGACCATATGCCAATCGATATCGTAGGTACGGGCCAAAGTACTTATTGTTCAGCAGACAGCTGGAAGAACGTCAAACGGGGTTAGCTGGGGGATGCTTTGGGGGATAAATCTTCGCAATGCCCACGCAATATACTGTAATACATACATTTTTATTGCTATAATGGTGCCCGGGGGCGGAATCGAACCACCGACACGAGGATTTTCAAACCGAAGCTTATTGATAAGGCTCAACAGGATAGGTCTGAAAATTCTGTCAAACCCACCACGGCGCATCAAGCACTTAGCAGCGAATTGTCAAACCTTGGCCCCGAGGCCATCCGATGAGCTGGCGGGTTGCGAATGCTTGTGCCGAGCGGAAGTTTGGCAGTGCCACGCGCAAGCAGATCATCATGTTTCTGGCCGATAAGGCCTCGGATGATGGCTCGGGCATCTGGTGTTCGAAGGGGACGATCCAGCGGCACACCGAGCTTGGGGAGACCACGGTCAAGCGGACGATCCGGGACTTTCTGAGGGAAGGCATTCTGATCGAGACCGGCGCGCGGGGGTGCAAGAACGGATTCACAGTCGTTTATCGGATCGATCTCGCACGCATTGAGGCGCTGGAACTGACCGCCGAACCCGATATCGAGACGGGGGCCACCGTGGACCCCGTCCAGACTGGACCCGGAACGGGGGCCACAGTGGCCGGGGTACCGGGGCCACCACGGCCCCCAAACCATCCTAAAACCATCCATAAACCACCTACGCGCGAGCGCGTGGTGGCGGAGGATGAAGAGGCTGAGAAGGTTTTGGCGGCCTATCCGCCCGACCGTCTGCGTGGGAAGGCTGAGTGCCTCGCGCGGATCAGGGACATCCTGGACGCTGGAACGGAGGCTGATGACCTGTTGCAGGCCGTGAAGGTTTACGCGTCCGAGAGTGCGGGTTTCACCCGGTCGAAGGTCTGTTTCTCGGACAACTGGTTCAGGTCCAGCAGGTGGCGGGCTTATGTCGAGGACATTGCCAAGAACCGCGAAGAGTCGAAGGCGAGGGAGGTCGAGATGCTGGCAGGCCTGGCCAACTGGGTCGCCGACAAGCACCCTCTGTGCCGCCATATCACGCCCGGCCAAGTCGATGCATTGCTGGCCGCGAAGCTGGTGACAGAGGTGCAAATCCAGGCGGTAGGCCTCAGATCATGAGCCATACCGATCCCACCGAAGCGCAAACAGCAAGGCGACCCATGTCATACGCTGGCGCTGCTGACATGGGACCTTGCGAGGGGCGGCACGCCTCCCCTTCGAACCCCACCGGCGCGGGTAAAGCCCCCGCCAAAGAGTCGCTGACCGAGACCTTTGTCTTCCGCTGCACCGCGTCTGAGAAGGCCCAGCTGCGCGCCAAGGCCGAAGCCGCTGGACTGCCCGCCTCGACCCTTCTGCGCGAGGCGCTTGGCCTGACCGAGGCACGCCGTCGCAAGCCCATCCCTCGCGTTGATCCGGCGCTCGTGCTGGCCGTCGGCCGCATTGGCGGCAACGTCAACCAGATCGCCCGCTGGCTGAACCATGCCATGAAGGTTGGGCGCACGGACCTCGACACACTGACCGTCGCGCGCCGCCTCGTGGTGATCGAACGCCAGCTCGCCGCGCTTCTCGATGAGGCGCGGCGGTGCTGATCAAGTTCTTCCCCAACGGCAAAGGCGCGGGCGTGGGTCCGGTCGGCTACCTCGTGGCCGAGCGCGTGCTGGCCTATGACAGCAACCGCGACCTGATCCGCGATGCGGACGGTCTGCCCAAGACCGTCACCCGCGACCCGCTGCCCGAGGTTATGCGGGGCAACCCCGAACGCACCGAAGCCCTGATCGACGCCAGCCGCCACCAATGGACCTACCGGGCGGGCGTGATCAGCTTTGCGGACAGCGACGACCCGACCGAGGACCAGCAGGCCGAGGTCATGGACCAGTTCGAGCGGCTTGCCTTCGCGGGGCTTGACCCTGAGCAATATGAGGTGCTCTGGGTCCGCCATCGCCACGAAGGCCGGGTCGAGCTGCACTTCTGTACCCCGCGCCTGGAGCTGACGACGGGCAAGAGCCTGAACATCGCGCCACCGGGCTTTCAGGACGCCTATGACAGCCTACGGGACGTGATGAACCAGCGGCACGGTTGGGCCGATCCAATGGATGTGGAGCGGGCTCAGGAGGTCCGTGACACCGTCGAAGCCCCAACCCGTGCCCAGGGCCGGGACGAGCTGCACGCCTGGATACAGGACCAGATCGATATGGGCCTGATCACGGATCGCGCGTCCATGGTCGACGCGCTCACCGACGCAGGCTTCGACCTGCCGCGCACCGGCAAGGCCTACATCACCGCCCGCGATCCCGAGACCGGTGAGCGCTGGCGGCTGAAAGGAGAGATTTTCCATGAAGACTGGCAACAGGGTCCGGCTGAGCGAGAAACTGAACGCGGAGCTCGACGAGATCAGGCAGGAACACGTCGCCTCGATCTCGTCCCAGCTCAAGAGCTTCAGGATCGATTTGAAGAACATTGTGGGCGCCGCGCAGCATACCATCGCGAGCGATACGCGCCAGTTTCAGACCGAGACCGCGAGCATCTTCGAGACGCGGCTGAGGGCGATCCGCCTGTGGCTGACGATCTCGCCTTGGCTGATCGCGGCAATGGTGCTGACGGGGATCGCCTTGATGATGGCCGCGAGCTTTTTCTGGACGGTGCATCTGACACGCTCGGAACTGACCGAGATGGGCCTGACGCGGATCGAGCGACCCCAGGGGACCTGGCTGATCCTGGACCCGTCGAAAACGCGGCTCAGGACCTGCACGATGGGCGAGAGACACGTCACCTGCATACGGATCGAGGAGGATTAGATGACCCAACTGACAGCCTTGGAACGCGACTTGCTCGCCTGCGTCGAGCGGTTGGTGACGGCCTCAGAGGCCTCCGCGAGGGACTTGACCGCCTTGGAGACGCGCTCGACCGGCAGGATCGAGAAGGAGCTGGCTGGCTTGAAAGACTGCGTGACCTTGCTCATTCGTTCACAGGCCGCATCCATGAAGGCCTTGAGCGGATTGCTGAACGACGAGGCGAGCTACAAGACGCTGGACGAGAGCTTGCAGCAGAGCTTGACCTTAGCGAAAGCCGCCGCCGAGAGATTGAGGGACAGCTAGACAGCCAGGAGGCCCATGCGGAAAGGGGGTTGCGGCACTAAGAGCCATCGCTGGATTGTTCGACCGGCTGTTCCGTTTGTGTAGCTGTACCGCTTGGAAAAATTGCCTGCACAAGTGACTTGCCAAAGACCGCAAATACGACGCTTGAAACCACAGTGAGGATCAAGACCGCCCGCAAGGCATAGTTCTTAATCTTCTGAAGCTCCGCTTTCAATTCTGATATCTGATCTGAAAGTTGGTAAGCCGTTAAGGCTTCACCTGCGATCCCATTGATGACGTCACTCGGAATTTTATCCAAATTATTGGGAATTTTACCTGTGTCTTCGCTCGTTTCATCGACAGTTGCGTCCAAATCCGCAATCCAGAGAGAAAATATTTCGTCTCCCTCGCGCAAGTTAACGTGCTTTGGCCCGGCGTTGAATACTGCGAAAACGAGGTTGCCGCAGAAGCCAGGATTTACTTGAAAGCCCGAAACGTTGACGAGGCCCAAGAACTTTATCGACGCTCGAATCGAGATAAACCCGATGGCTGATTTCGAGATATAGACTTTTTCCTTGGTGAGGATGAATGCAAATTGCCCAGGTTCAATAACGAAGCCTTCACGGCTCTCAAGTTTCTCGACGGTGGACTCTCCTCCGCCGTTTACAAAGTATTCCGCGCCAACTGACAGTCGGTATCCAGCGGACTCAACCTTCTCTTCTTCCCATGGAAGTACGGGGCATCTTCGGTAGCCTCTTTTGCCCTCAGCAAGCCACCGTGCCTTACCCCAAAAAGCCATCTAAACTACCTTACAAAGAACTGGCGTTCTTTCAGCTCGGAACGCCGCGAAGCCAAGCAATCTTCGACATTGAGAGATTCCGCCACTGAGAAGTCTAGCAACGCGTCCAAAATATCTTGGTTGCCGTCGCGGGCGATTTCTATGAAGGGTTCAAGATGATCGATCTTCTCCGCGGCATCGTTAACTCTACCCGCGGCATCGGTGAGGCGGACCAAAAACGTCTCATTGGACTTGTTTGGGCTATATTCTAGTTTTTGGTGGAGAGTGTTCGCCGCGCTCAGACAAACCAGAAGCGCATCAGTGAAAGTCCGCTCTGGCGTCTTTTCTTCAGCATCGCCACGGGCAATTCTGCCAGCGTATTTTGCAAAGTGCATAGCATAATGCTTCAAGCGATCTTGCTTGTGGAGCGACAGGATATCAAAATGATTTCTCATGTCATGAGTGTACTGATCTTTCTGCCAATCAAGCAGCGTCTCTGAACTGTACATGCGTCCCCTCCTTATAAGAGCCGAGCTTGATCCGGGTAGCCTTCCTTCTTCAAAAACTCTTTGATTAGATGAGCAACAAAGGTGCTTTTCTTGTGCGAGTTTTCTTCACAGAAGGCTTCAAAGTCCTTGGCCAGTTCTGGATCCAACAAAACTGTCAGGCGTTGTTTGCCAGTCACGTCGTCCCCCTCTTGTCTTTCGCACTTGTTAGCAGAAGTGCGCACAATTGCGCAACCACAACTACAAGATTTAGTGCGCCAAGGGTGCGCTGTGCCTAGACATGGTGCTTCGCATAGGCTCGCAAGCACATGTTTCGGAACGAGAAATGTCCTTGCTGCCAGCGGAGTACACGAGTCAAATCCCATTGAACCACTTTGTATGTATGCTCATTTGCTCAATCATGCGAGTCTGTACACCTAAACGGTTCTCCTTGAGTAGCTCGCACAACCGATCACCATCGATTAGGTCAATTGCGATTGCACCATCTCGAGTCGCTTCGTCTGAAGCTTGGCTCGTAAAGTGCCCCGTCGTAATGAAAAGTCCTTTGTCAGCGCGGCCTTGCAATGCCCCTCGGAAGTCGCGGATTTCCTTTGAGCCGACACTGCCCTTCCAACGCTTGCACTGAAAGTAGACCTGGAACGACACCAAGTTTACGCGCAAAACTCCAACACCGTCGATCCCGCCATCACCGGATTTCCCGCGCACCTCAACCTTTGTGAAGCCCGCTTCGCGCAGAAGCCGTTGCGCTAGCCGCTCGAACCCGTCAGGGGTCATCTTGCCCAGGACGGCGAGAAGAGCGGACTTCCAGTCTTCCTCGTCAGCGGGACCATCTTCGGCCATGATCTCAATTTCTTCGCCTCTTTCCGCGTCCGCCTTCTTGGCGGCCAAACGCTTCAAGCGTGCGCGCTCGCGTTCTTCCTGCGTCACCTGATCGTAAATCGCTTGCGTCGCGCTTAGGTCGGAGATCGCGGAACCCGTTTCGGTCAGCGCCCAAACCCCGCGCTTTGAGTTGTTCAACGCGCCACCGCGTTTCAGGTACGTCCGCGCCCAGGCGAGGTAGTAATTCACACGTGTCCGGTTTTCGTCGCGGGGCATGGTGAAAGCCTGTTCGGCCTCCGTCACGCCCTCCAGCTCAATCACCTTTTCGTCGAGCTCCTGGATCGTTGCCGACCCGCCGAGGTCTTTGAGTGCCTCGACCGTGACAAGCATCATTCCAGGAAGGTCCGGGAGGGTTTCTGCGTCGATTTCAAATCGTCTTGTCATGTGCACTTCTCAACTATCACTCTAAGAAAACCATCTCTGAAATCTGGAACATGTCCTTCGGCAGGATGCGGTGCAAACCTTCGGCGTAACGCGCTCGAACCCATTCACGGTTGTCTCGATAGGTCCAGAAAACGTTGCGATACTCCCTGTGTTGGACGCGTATCTTGTCGATGTTACGATCCGACTGAAGACGTCCGGTCTCCCCGTCATCTTTGATCTCAACGAGCGCAATTGCATTTGGAGTTGCACGTCCAGCAACACCAACCACAAAGTCAGGGAAGAAGTTTTTGCCACTTGGCAAAACAATCCTGGTGGCCCATCGTTCGTTCTCGGGGTTCCGCATCCACCAAAGCACCATTCCCGTACCGTCGGCGTCCAGCACTTCGGCAAAGCTCGTTTCTTCGGTGTTCAGACGTGCCGGAAAAACGCCATACGCGGACTTTCTTGCTTCCTTCAAACCGTCCGGGCCGTAGTAGCTCGATGGGATTGGCTCAGCATCTGATAACCTCACGTTGCGACCCTGGGCCGTTTTCATAGCCTCTTTGAGCTTTTCAGGCTCGCCCATGACTGCGAGGTCCAGAGCGCGTCTTAAGTCGCGCTCCTCAGCCTCAATGCCTTCGTCGTCAACGATCCGCCGCAACTCGGAAATCATGGAACGCTTAAGCAACCGAGGGTCTATCGCGTCGTTGAAGTTAAAGGCCATCTGAGCCTTTTCAGCGACTCGGGCGTTTGAAAGCCGCAGGCGAAGATCGACCTCTTCAGACACGTCTTCAGCAAACAAGTCCCGCAGGCTCATCTTGGCTTTTGTGCGTTTCTTTTGAAGCAGCGAAACGATGTTAGACGTGCTGCAAAAAACCTTTGCGATATCTTCAACAAGCTTGTCTGCATTACCTGGATCGGGCGGCAATTCGCGCCACAGCCCGCTCGGCAAGTCGATATCTGTACGCAACGGATATGGGCGCAAGTTGGGCTTAGACTGTCCCGCCGACGTCGATGGCCGCTCCGTCTCGGGCAAATTTCCGAATAACGGTGTTTGCGTCATTTCCTGCCAAGCTTCGCCAGCGAGAATTGCACGGTCTTGCTCTTCCTCGGGAAGGTCTTCAACCTCTGGCTTTACAAGCCCCTGTTCGATCAAGTTTGAAAGGCGAAGCTGGCGTTCTTCAGGGTCTGACGGAGTTTGCGGTGTGGCCGTTGCTGTGAGAGCAAAGGAATTGCTGACCAATGGCTTAGACGCACTTCCAAACTCGAAGACATCCAATCTGTCTGTCAGAAGCTCGATACTCTGTCTGACCGCTTTCACCTCTTCGACAGCGGCGTCCAAGCCTGCCTGCATCTCAGGATCAGTGAGGAACACATACCCCCGGTCCAACAAATCGTCTTCCCCATGGAAAGGTCGAATGAGTGGGTGGACGCGCATGATCCGTCCAACGATTTGAAGACCAAACTCCTTGCCGCGGTTCGGGCGAACCGAGACGAGTGTCCACGCTCGCGGGGCATCAAAGCCGGTTGCAACAGCAACTTTGAAGATCAGAACCTGCTTGTCCGGATCGTAAGCGAGGGTATGGAAATCCGGGTCGGGTTGACCTGAGGTGTGCGTCGCGATTGCGCTCTCGGGAACGCCGACTTCGACAAGCTTCTGGCGAACACGCTCAACCGGGTCTTCTCCGCCTTTGGCCTGATCCTCGACCTGTACCAACATCAAGGGGGTGAGTGCGATGCCCCGCTCTTCCAAGCGCGACTTCACCCTCAGATGCTGGGTCCATCCAGCCGTTAACGTCGCTTGCTCGTGGTCCACCAGATCGCGGTCCGCATCGCTCATGCGGATCACGCCCATCATCAGGCCTTCCTTGTTCAAGCCCGACAACACAACGTCATCGCGCGGGACGATGACGCGGCTTGCCACTTCGATCCCGGCCTTAACCTCAAAGGCGTCCAGCTTATCGTCGTTCGGCGTGGCAGTAGCCAGGATCGTGAAATCTGGCTTGAGGGTGTTGAGGTAGAAATTCGCTGCCGCCTGGGCGGACGCTCCAAAGTTCAGATGCGCTTCGTCAATCACAACCCCCACAAAGAAACCGTCATCGCGGAGCGTCTCGATCATGTCATCCAGCGATAACGCACTCTCCTTTGTGCGCCGCACTTTGCGGGCATCCTTGTTGTTCGCGGCCACTGCGCCCCAGGTTTGGACAAATACGTCGCCATCCCGAGTGCCCACAGGCTCCCGATCCTTGGAGATATCTCGCACCCGCAACGCGCCACACTGATCCACAATGGACTCTCGGGTTTGCGTCACTAGCCCGGCATAGGGCGCGAACCAGAACCAAACCACAGGGCGCGAAAGCCCGCCTCGCAGCCCTTCGAGTACCCGGCCCAGCACCAGCGTCTTGCCGGAACCGGTGGGGGCTTGCAGCAAGGTTACGCCACTTTTTAGGGCAATCTGTTGGCGATCTTTAGGCCGGTCGTCGTGGTATTCCGCGATCTTCTTAACAACGCCAGTCAGCGCTTCGACCGCGCGCTCCTGGTATTTGGCAAGTGCGTAGCGACCGTCGCTCATTGCTGAAAACCTCGGACGAGCGTGTCGCGGACAGAACGGATTTCGACCTCTACGTCGCCAAGCTCCCGGGCCAATTGACCGGGAGCCCAAGCGTAGACAAAGACGTTTTTGCGCGACCTTTCGCGCAGCCAGTCCAACAACGCAGCATCGTACTTGTCGACCATGACAAGCGTGACGCCTTCGCCTTCATGCGCATTCCAAGCTGCCGAGCCGTCATAAATCGTCAGAGGCAGGCCGTGGAGCGTTTCAAGGGCGGCCCAGGCGTCCTTGGGTGCGAGGTCGTAGTCCAGATCCTCAAACGCGATCTCACGGGTGCGTAGATAGGCAAACGGGGCGGCGAGGCTGTCATATTTTGGGTCATCGCGCGCATTTAACAGCCGAATCCTTTCGGCTGTAACATCTCGGCAAAGGTTCTTGTCCGGCTCGTCTTCTGTCGCTTCGGTAGAGGACACCATGATGAAGCGTCGATCTATCCCGTCCTCTGCGTTCAGTTCCATTACGGCTTGCGCTGTAGTCGCAGAGCCTGCAAAGAAATCGAGGACAATGTCACCTGATCCAGCAGATTGACGAACTAGCTCGCGGATCAATGAGACCGGTTTCGGATACTCGAATGCGCTTTCCCCAAATACCGCTCGAACTTCACGAGTGCCTTCGGTTGTCTTTCCAACTTTAACTGACAGGCTGTCCTCAGTCGTTACACCGTCCAGTAGGCTGGAGAGGGGGTTCACCTCATCGTCGTCACGATCCTTCAAGAATTTCTTGATGCGGACGCTTCCGAGACCGATTTTTCGTCCAACCCAATCCTCGATGTTTGGAAGATCGCGCCTAGCAAATTTGTGCGCGGTCTTGTCGTCGATGGCTGCGCAGAGCTCATCCAATGAATCATACTGGACGTACTGACCCTTCTTTTTGAACACCAACAGACCTTCTTCCAACAAGTCTTCCCACGGTTTTTCCGTCAAACCCTTGTCGCCTTTTTGCCCAACCGACCAAACGCGATTGGGGTTTGGCGGGTAGGCAATGCCTGTCTCAGGATCAGTTATGAAATAGACGGCGTTCTTCCGCTGTTTATAGGTCTTTGGTTGCTGAAGGGGATCATCGGTCCAGTCCCCTCGACTATCGTTGTCTGGGTTGGAGTAGTCGTTGCGATTTTTCTCGGTTCCATGAAACTCGAACCTCGGCTTTCGGTACGCCAGCACGAAGTCATGATCCTTACTGAAATTGCCACTATCGTACCCACCTTTCCTTGTCCGCCAGACGAAGCAGCCCAGTTTCATGCCCGGCATTGCTTCATCCAGCATGAGTTCCAAGAGCGCCCTTTGCTCGTCGTTTATTGAAACTAGCATCACGCCGTTCTCGTCTAGCAGGTCGCGCGCAAGGGTGAAGCGTTGGTACAAGAAATCCAGCCACGTGGATTGCCGAAAACGGTTTTCTTTGTCCATGTAGCGGTCGTTGTAGACCCAGTCTTTGTTGCCAGTGTTGTATGGTGGGTCGACATAAATACACTTTACCCGCCCGGATAATGTCATCCGAAGCCAACGCAGGGCATCGAAGTTGTCGCCCTCAATGACCATATTCGCCCAGGGCGCAGGCTTGTCCGACAACTCGGGCACGATCTCGCAGGCAATGAAGTTCTCATCGATGGCCTGATCCGCTGCGATCTCGTCGCGCTCCCAAACCAAACCAAGTTTCTTGGTTCGGTCACGCTTTTCCAGAAGCTCGATCAGTTGTGCCTTGCTCAAATCGTCATACTTGCCGGACATTTCCGTGCCTTCTTTCTTTTGTGGCGTTGCGCGCCAGTTAGTTTTCGTTCGCGAGCGCGTCCAAGCGGCGGCTCGTGAAATGCAGAGTAAGAACCGATCCAGTCAGGAGTGGGATCAACAGGCCGGCTATGGCTACCGGAACAAGCATCACTGCTAGCAGTACGGAAGAGTCCGTGCCGCCCGGGTGGAATTGAAGAGCCACGAAGCCAGCAAGGTACACGACACATGCCAAGGCATAGAGCCAGTGCAGGGGTGCCAGAGGGTCGATTGCATTACGACGCGCGCGCTCCAAAGAGGCCCGGCGAAGTTTCTTCCATTGGTCGCTTGGCTTTTGCATTTGCTTACTCCCTTACGAGTTCGATCCAAGTGTGAACGTCATCATCTGTTACTTCCCGCCCCTCGACATGCGACTGGTACCAACGCGCGACGATTGCCCCGCGCTTTTCACTTTTGATTTTGATGTCTTCTTCATTCAGGTGCTGATCGAGTGAAGTTTCGATCCGCTTCAGCGCCTCGAAGTCATGCGCCGCGCGAACAGCCTTGGTTCCAAGCAATATCCACGCAGCATCAACCTCAAACCGGTCGGCCATCGCCACGAGGGCTTCGACCGGCAAACCGCGCTGGCCCTTTTCGTAGCTGTGATAGGCGCGATGGGAGACGCCAATCGCCTCCGCCATGGCTGTTTGTGTCAGGCCGACTTCATTCCGCGCGATTGCGAGCCGCGCGCCCATAGAAGCGAAAACAGACCTATTGTCCTGCGGCATACGAGGTTTCCATTGACGCAATCGTCATAACGAGCAAAACTGCACAAAATGACGTTATTTCTATCCTAATGCCATCTGAGCATGTCAAAAGGTGCGGAACAAGCGATTCCATTCATATCCAACAGTGGAGGCTGAAATTGACCCAGGAACGTCTTCTCTCTCCCAAACAGCTCAGCGAAATCGTTGGGCTTAGTCCTGCGCAAATTCGCGCACTCATGAACACCGGGAAACTGGAGTTCGTGGAGATATCATCGAAGACCAAGATGCTGACGATGAGCGGATGGGAGCGGTTTCAGAAGAACGCGACCAAGGTCAAAGGGGCCGAGGGTTCGGCGGTGAATTGACGGGGGTGTCAGGCCATGGCGACGACCAATCTGAATATCAGCGTGATCGACAAGCGCATGCTGAAGCAGTCCGAAGCCGCGAGCTATGCCGGGTTGCCAGTGAAGCATTTCAAGGCCGCATGTCCGGTGCGCCCGGTGGAATTAATGCAAGGCGCTCTTCGTTGGGATCGTCGTGATATCGATCTCTGGATTGATGATGTGAAGTCTGGGTCCGTGACCGATACCCGCGAAACCATTCTGGATCGCCTTTGATGACACAGGTGCGGGTCAAAGGGTTCAAGATTTTCAAGGACCGGCACGGAAAGCAGCGATGCTATCACCGCGAAACCGGCCACAAGGTTGATCTTGCCCGCGCGCCCATCGGCTCCGCCGAGTTCTTCGCTGAATGTGAGACGATCCGCGCCGTAGCTGAGGCACAGCGGGCCAAGGCTCCAAAGGCCGGAACGCTTGGCGGGCTGATCCAGTCCTACTTTGAGACGGAACACTACCAGAACCTCGCCGAAGCCACCCGGCGCGACTATCGCAAATGCGCCGACTTCCTTGAGCCGATCCGCGACACGCCGACCCATGTGATCGACACGCCGTTGATCGCGGGCATCCATGATAAGGCAGCAAAGAAGATTGGCTGGCGGCGGGCGAACATGGTTCGCACGCTTCTCAGCGAGGTCTTTCGCTACAACATCCCGAAGGGGCTCGTCTCAGCCAACTTCGCTAAAGATGTGATCCCGAAGCGCCGTCCACGCGACCGCGCCTATGCAAACCGCCCCTGGACAATCGAGGAACGAGACGCCGTCTTGGGCAAGGCCAAGCCCCATGTTCGCGTCGCCCTGGCCTTGATGATGAATACCGGCCTCGATCCGTCGGATGCCTTGCGACTGCGGAAGGATCAGGTCGATGACGGCACTATCTGGGGCGTGCGCGGCAAAACCGGTGAAGAGGTCGCGATCCCGGTTAGTCCGACGCTTCAGGCCGCGCTCGACCGAATGCCGAACCACAAGGCCGAAACTGTGCTGTCCAATTCGCGCGGCGAAGCATGGACCTACAACGGCTTCTCGACAGTCTGGCACCGCTTCAAGACCGCCCTTGAGAAAGAAGGCCTTATCGAAAAAGGCCTGACCCTCAAGGGCTTGCGGCACACGGTCGCCACGACTTTGCGCGAGGCGGGGCTGGATGAACGCCGTATCGCGGACCTTCTGGGGCAGAAAACACCGTCCATGGCGCGGCACTATTCGCGGTCTGCGAACCTTGCCGACAAGAACCGCGAGACGATGGCGACATTAGAAGAAGAGAACCGAAGGCGGGCCGAAAGTGTCAAACCTTCGCAGAAAAGCGTCAAACCCGACCGAAACGAGGATCAGCCATGAGCAGAAAATACAAGAATATCAGATATTTAAATGGTGCCCGGGGGCGGAATCGAACCACCGACACGAGGATTTTCAATCCACTGCTCTACCCCTGAGCTACCCAGGCACCGGGTTACGAAAGCATGGCCTTCGTAGGGTCCGCACCGTCTAGGACAGGGGAAAAACCGTGTCCAGACGAAAATGGTCAGTGTGGTCGAGAACGCCGCTCCAGCTCCTGCTCCAGGGCGTCGATCGCCTCCTCCGCATCGTCGGGATCAGTCGATGGGACGGCATAAGCACCATTCAGCCATTTGCCCAGATCGACGTCGGCGCAGCGTTTGGAGCAGAACGGACGATACGCCGCGTCCGTCTTCTTCTGGCAGATCGGGCAACTCACAGCAGATCCTCCAACGGGCGTCGTTCGCGGCGGCGGGTCAGTTCGAAATGGCCCAACGGAGTCCAGCCGATCAGCGATGTCTCGATCGGATCGGCACGGAACGCAGTGCGCAGGGCGCTCTCGAAGGCCTTGCGGTCTTTCTTGGACATCGGGGCGAGGTCCAGAACGATCTGCCCCCCGATCCCCCGCAACCGCAACTGCCGGGGCAGGACCTTTGCCAAGGCCAAATTCGCCTTCAGCCCCCCCGCTCCGCCTTCCGGCGTGTTGACGTCCACGGCCGTCAGCGCGCGCGTCGGTTCGATATAGAATGTTGCCGCCCCACCAATAACGGCCGGATCGCGCAGCAGGTCCAAAGCATCCGCGGCCACATCCCAGTCTTCGGATACATCTTCGCCGGCCCAGTCACGCCACGCCAATGTATGCGCGTCGGGCGCATCCAGCAAACGCTCCGCCTCCGTGCCGCCGTCACCCAGAACCTGCATCGCCATCGCCCAGGTCCGCGTTAGGTCATCGGTCAGAGCGTCTTCGTCGATCCCCTCGCAGGCGGTGCGCAGGATGATGCCGTGCCCGTCCCGGTCGGGAACAGCATCATGCGCGATCTCCAGAAGGCGGTCGCGTTCCTCGTCGTCGGTAAGGCTACGCGCGACGTTCAGACCGGGCGCGCCCGGCGTGACGATGCAATAGCGCGACTTGAAGAGGACGCGATCGGTGACAGGCACCGCCTTGCCGGCCTCCGCATATCCGGTCACCTGGACCAGCATTATTTGACCCGGGGCCATGCCCTTGGCGTTGCGATGCCAGCCGGTCAGCCCGTCGCCAAGCCGGACAAACATGCCGCCTTGCCCCTTGACCGGGCGGTCGCAGATCGCGCGAAAGACGGCCCCGATCCCGGGGCGATCGTCGTCGGCGTCGATCAGCAGATCGTCAAGCTGTCCGTCGACCATACGCGCGGCGGCGCGACGGCCCCCGTGTTCGCCCAAGATGATTTGCGTGCCCTTCATCGCCAGACCTCCAGTCCCGCCGCCTGCAACACATTCGCCGTCTCGTGCAGCGGCAAACCGACGACGCCCGAAAAGCTGCCTCCGATCCACGACACGAAGGCCCCCGCCGGTCCCTGGATCGCATAGGCCCCCGCCTTGCCGCGCCAGTCGTCGGTGGCAAGATAGCCGTTGACCTCGGTGTCCGACAGAACCTTCATCTTCACGACCGTCTCGCAGGTCCGAAACCATGTGCGCGCCCCGCGCCGGACGCCCAGCGCGGTAAACACGCGGTGCCGACGGCCCGATAGAAGATGCAGGAATTGAACGGCCTCCCCTGCATCGGCAGGCTTGCCCAAAATGCGTCGGCCGACGGCGACCGTCGTATCGGCGCACAGCACCACATCGTCCTCATCTGCGATAACGGCAGATAGTTTACCGGCCGTGATCCTCTCGCAATAGACGCGGGGAAGCTCGCCTTTGCGCGGCGTCTCGTCGATGTCGGGGGCGCGAATGTCGTGCGGCGTCAGACCCAGTTGCCCCAACAGCTCCAGCCGTCGGGGAGAACCCGATCCGAGGATCAGGCGCGGGGCCGAGTCCGGCACCTTACTTGAAGCGATAGTTGATGCGGCCCTTGGTCAGGTCGTAGGGCGTCATCTCGACCTGGACCTTATCGCCCGCGAGGACGCGGATCCGGTTCTTGCGCATCTTGCCTGCCGTGTGCGCAATGATCTCATGGCCGTTCTCGAGTTCGACCCGGAATGTCGCGTTCGGCAAGAGCTCGCGCACGACGCCGGGGAATTCGAGCATTTCTTCCTTGGCCATGTTCTCTCCTGATGTGGGCCGCAAAGGGCGGCGGATGCGGCTAGATGGGGCCAAATCGCGAATTGTTCAAGGGGGGATATCAGCGCGCGGGTCCCGGACCGGCGATCAGTGATGTCGCCTGCACCTGGTGGCGGGGCATCGGTCCTTCCCCTCCGTTGCCGTGGCACCGCCCGCAGGCCCTTGCCGAAACGGATCGCACCCTTTGACCGACGACCGTTTTGCGGAGTGAGCAGGCGGAAAAACTGCGCCAACGTCGGGGTGCCTATCCGAACCGGGCCTTCAGCCGACCCATGATCTGATCGCGGCTCAGCCGGTAGCTCGCCAGTTTCTGTTCGCGGCCCTCTCCCAAACCTGTCGGATCCATGATGGGCCAGTATTCGACGTCGATGTGGGCGTGGCGAGCCAGTTCCAGCGCCATGCGCTGCGATGCGGGGCTAAGCGCGACGATCAGGTCGAATTGCTCCAGATCGTCACCCCACTGCTTCATCTCCTCGAAGCTGCGCGTGCGATGGCGGGACAGTTCGATCCCCAGTTCCGCACACACGGCGATCGTGAAGCCGTCGATATCCAGATCGTTCCTCACCCCCGCCGACTGCACGTAGATATCGTGGCCGTGGAGCTTCTTCATCAACCCTTCGGCCATGGGCGAGCGGACGGCATTGTGATCGCAGCAAAAGAGGACCGATTGCGGATTGTCCCCCACCCGTCAGGCCCCGAAGTGCAGGACGCAGATGAGAGTGAAGAGCCGTCTTGACGTGTCGGTATCGACCTCCGCCTTTCCCTCCAGCCGCTCCTGCAGGATGCGCGCCCCTTCGTTGTGGATGCCGCGTCTGGCCATGTCGATCGCCTCGATCTGGCTGGGGGGCAACTTCTTGACCGCATCGAAATAAGCCGCGCAGATCTGCCAGTAGTCCTTCACGACCTGTCGGAAGGGTCCCATCGCCAGATGAAATTCCCCAGCCTTGCCGGCGTCGGTCGAAATATCGAAGACCAGCCGTCGCTCTCGGATGGCCAGCAACACGTCGTAGGGACCGACCGGCGCGCCGTCGGCCACCAGCGCGAAGTTGTTCTCTTCAAGCAAATCGAAGATGGCAACGGCCCGCTCCTGCTCGATCTCCGGTGTGGGGGTCGGCAGGTTGGCGTCGTCGATGCGGATCTGGGCGATGCGGGATGTCATGGAGGAGTGATGCGGGATTACGGCAAGGGTAGCAATGGTCTCAGGCGGAGCGTTTCCGTTCAGACGACCGTGCCGAGCACGAGCAGCCCCACACCGATCAGCCGGAGCGCCATGCGCCAACGCAAGGGCGTATGCAGCGGCGCGAGACCGGCGAAAAGCGCGAGCGGCAGGACGGCGTTCAACCGGTTCCCGTCGCTCGCCAAGACCCAGGCGGCGAGCACCGCCCCGAGCAGCGGCAGGAGTGGCGAGAGCACCGCCAGATGTCGAGGGGGAGCGATCTCGGGCTTTTGGAAGTCGGCCCGGATCAGATCGAGAGCCTCGGGAGCAATGCGTGGCGGGACCGCGCAGAGGACGGCTCCGAAGATGAGCCCACCCCCGAGCCAGACACCCAGATCGACGAGCGGCGCGCCGCTGCCGACCATCACGAACATGAACACGAACCAAAATGCGGCCTGTGCCGCCGCAAGCTGCATCCGGCCAAGGATATCCGCGCGCCGCTCCGCCTCGATCACGGCCGCTTCCGTACTGTCGAGCGTCAGCAGTCAAAGCGCCGCGACGACGATCGCGCGCCGCCACGCCGGTATCTCGCTGCCCGTGCCGCCAAACAAACCGTCCAGGATCAGGGCGATGGCCGCAAGGACACCCGCCCCGAGCAGGGCATACAGGAACGAAGAGCGACGGCGGAGGGGGCGGAAGATGGATAGCATTGCGAACACCGGTTTCAGAACGAGGTGCCGACGTCGCTACGCCCGATCCGACATTCCGGCAAGCGTCACCTGTTCAGCCGATCCAGCCGCGCCTGAACGCTCAGCCCGTGGGCTTCCAGCGACTCCGACGTCGCCAGTCGCACGGCAGCCGGGCCGATGGCGCGCAACGACTCCGGCGTCATCCGCGCCAGCGTCGTGCGCTTGACGAAATCCATCACCGACAACCCCGAGGAGAAGCGCGCGGAGCGGGCCGTGGGCAGGACGTGGTTGGGGCCACCGACATAGTCGCCAATGGCTTCAGGTGTCCATTGGCCCAAGAAAATCGCGCCGGCATGGGTGATCCGGTCGGCCAGCGCATCCGGGTCGGCGACCGCCAATTCCAGGTGTTCGGGTGCGATGCGGTTGGACAGGCGCGCGGCTTCCTCCAGATCTCGGACGACGACGATCGCGCCAAAATCGCGCCAGCTGGGCCCGGCGATATGCGCGCGCTGCAACGTCGTCAGCCGGGCCTCGACCGCCGCCGCGACGGCCTGCCCGAAGGCGGCATCATCGGTGATCAGGATGCTTTGCGCGCTTTCGTCGTGTTCGGCCTGCGACAGCAGGTCCACGGCGATCCAGTCCGGGTCATTTTCGGCATCGGCGATGACAAGTATTTCGGAAGGCCCGGCGATCATGTCGATACCCACGCGTCCGAACACGCGGCGCTTGGCGGCGGCGACGAAAGCGTTGCCCGGCCCGGTGATCTTATCGACCGGCGCGATCGTCTCGGTCCCATAGGCCATGGCCGCCACGGCCTGCGCCCCGCCGATACGATAGATTTCGGTCACGCCCGAAATCTGGGCCGCCAGCAAAACCAGCGGATTGACGATCCCATCCGGGGTGGGCACGCACATGACCAGCCGCCCGACGCCAGCGACGCGGGCCGGGACCGCATTCATCAGGACCGAAGACGGATAGCTGGCCAGGCCGCCGGGCACGTACAACCCTGCGGCATCGACGGGACCCCATCGCCATCCCAGCGTGGCACCGGTGTCATCCGTCCACGATGCATCTTCAGGCATCTGACGCTCGTGATAGGCGCGGATGCGGGCGGCGGCGGTTTCCAGCGCCGCGCGGTCCTCGGCCGAGACCTGCGCGGCCGCCTTTGCGATTTCGGCAGCCGTGACCCGCATCGTGTCGGGGGTCAGGTCCAGCCTGTCGAAGCGCGACGTCAGCTCGCAGACGGCAAGGTCGCCGCGCGCACGCACATCGGCGATGATGGCCGCAACCGCATCATCGACGTCGGGCGCATCCTCTCGCTTCATGGTCAGAAGGGCGGCGAAACGGTCGTCGAAGTCGGGGGCGGTGCTGTCGAGGAACTGGGGCATCCGGGATCATCTTCGCGTCTGGAGGTCGCATTGGGACTAGCCGCCCTGCCCCGCCGCCTCAAGGTGCCGCGGCGTTGAAATGTCGGCGTCTGCCCGCACGGCTCCGTCCGGCAAACGCCATAACATCAAGCGTCTGGGTGGGTCGGTGCCTTCCCGGACGGCGCGGCATAGGGCCGCGTCACATCGCCGAGCGTCAAATCGAGGCAGTCGCACGTCACCTCGATCAGACCGTCGCCGGCAAAGGTCAGGCGCAGCGTACCGTCGGCATCTTCACCCGGCACCCAGTCCACCATCAGCACCGACAGCACGGTGTCCGCATCACCGGGCACCACGCCCTGACCGCGAACCGCGCGCACGTCATTCGCCGTCAGCACGGTCTGCACCCGCTCCGGCTGGCGCGCGCCATGTTCCCAGCGGAAGCGGTTGAGCAGCATCGCGAACCGGCGCCCCCCCTTCTGCCAACGCATCTCGGAGGCCGAAAGGACGGCGTCCTGCACCAGCGCCGAGACGACCTGCAGATCTTCCGCGTCCGTGGCCCAAAGGCGCAGCGGCACACCATCGGCGTCGTGGAACCGTGCGTCCCCCACCGGCTTGTTCGACGGATCAGCCATCTTCCTTCACCCGCCGAATGTTCGCGCCAACGCCCGACAGCTTGGCGACGACGTGTTCGTAGCCGCGATCGAGGTGATAGACGCGGCCCACCGTCGTCTCTCCCTCAGCGGCCAGGCCGGCAAGGATCAGGCTGACGGAGGCGCGAAGGTCGGTCGCCATGACGCGCGCGCCCTTGAGCTTCGAAACGCCGTTGACCGTCGCGTGGCCGCCGTGAACCTCGATGTCGGCCCCCATGCGGATCAACTCGGGGGCATGCATGAAGCGGTTCTCGAAGATCTTTTCTTCCAGCGTCGACTTGCCTTCAGCCGTGCACAGCAGCGCCATCATCTGCGCCTGCAGGTCGGTGGGAAAGCCGGGAAAGGGTTCGGTCTCCACGTCGACGGCCTTCATGGGGCCGTTGGTGCGCTTGACGGTCAGACCCTCGGGCGTCTCGGTTACGGTCGCGCCGGCCGCCTCGATCTTGGCGCAGAACGATTCCAGAAGAGCGCGTTTGCCGCCCAGGCAGGTGACTTCGCCGCCCGCCACCAATGGGGCCAGCATATAGGTCCCCAGCTCGATCCGGTCGGTCACGACGCGGTGGGTGGCCCCGTGCAGGCGGTCGACGCCCTCGATCGTGATCGTGTCGGTGCCTTCGCCGGAAATCTTGGCACCCATGGCCTGAAGACAATGTGCAAGATCAACGATTTCAGGCTCTTGCGCGGCGTTCTTCAGTGTGGTCGTGCCCTTGGCAAGGGTTGCCGCCATTAGCGCGTTTTCGGTTGCGCCGACGGACACGAACGGGAAGTCGACCACACCGCCCCGCAGCCCACCCTCGGGGGCCTTGGCATGCACGTAGCCGTCGCGCAGGTCCAGCGTGGCCCCCATCGCCTCGAACGCCTTCAGATGCAGGTCGACGGGACGTGCGCCGATCGCGCAGCCGCCGGGCAGAGACACGACCGCCTCCCCGTGGCGGGCCAAAAGCGGGCCGAGCACGAGGATAGAGGCGCGCATTTTGCGCACGATGTCATAGTCGGCGCGATTGCCATTCAGGTTATGCGACGACATCGACAGGACCAACCCGTCGGATAGCCGGGCCACCTCGGCCCCAAGACTTTCCAGCAGCAGGGTCATGGTGCGGATGTCCGACAGGCGCGGCGCGTTCGTCAGCGTCAGCGGCTCGTCCGACAAAAGGGTCGCGGGCATCAGCGTCAGACACGCGTTCTTCGCCCCCGCGATGGGAATTGTGCCGTGCAGCGGGCCGCCGCCGGTCACGATAATGCTATCCATTCGTCTTCTCCTGCTCGTCCGGGTCGGGGCCGTCCTGCGCCTTGTCCGCATCCATTTCTCGTGTCCGCTTCTGGGCCTTGCGCCGGCCCATGTTGGCCTTCAGCGCGGCCTTGAGCCGATCTTCGCGGGTGGATTTTGCGTCCTGAGCCATGCCCGTCCCTGTTGCCTGCCGCCCACATAGCCGCTGGGTCCGCGCGGGTCCAGCGCGCGGGTCATTTTGGGGGGTTGCGGGTTGCGGGCCTGCGGTTTATTCCGCGCCACGGATGCTGTGGTAGCTCAGTGGTAGAGCACACCCTTGGTAAGGGTGAGGTCGAGAGTTCAATCCTCTCTCACAGCACCATCCCCCTTTCCGATTTAGCCACGTTGCACGAGTCGCGAATGCGTCCGATGCGTTTCGTCCGGTCGAGCCACCCCCGAACCGCGACGCGCGCGGTCCGGAGGTTTTCGCATCAGGTCGGGCAGCCGGCACCTGCGTCGATCCAGGCCTGGGTCAGGCGGCCGAACAACTCCTGCGACCCCGGCGCAGGCGTGCGGCCGGCACCGGGGTTCCAGCCCCAGCCAACCAGACCGTCCTCGGCGTTGTGTTCGTGTATGTCGGCCAACGTGCGGTCGCCGTTGCGCTCCGGGTCCTTGATCTGCTCGCAGATTTCGGGAACCGACAGGCCGATCCAGCCCATCGACGCCGGTGCCAGATGCCAGGGCTCGTGGCCCGGAACGGACCCTTCGGCAGCAAGGTATTCGACGTTCTCGCCCGCATGGCAGGTAGAGCACTCCATCCCGACCGCGCCGAAGATGCCGTCGCCTCGGATCACCGAGGGCTGGTGCATCGCCATGTCGTCGCCCTGTCGGGGCGAGGCGTCGACCGGATGACAATTGAGGCAACGCGGATGGGTGAACACCTTTGCCATCTCTTCGAACAAGGCGGCCGCACGGGTTGCGTCATCCTCGATGTCGGCAAAGGATTCGGGTTCGGCCAGGTCCGTGGCAAGGGTCTGCGCCGCGGCGGGCATGGCAAGCGTCAGGAGGATGAGTGTCGATCTGATCATGGTGTCTTCCTCTCAGACGCTGTTCGCGCGGTAGGGCAAGCGGTACGGCATGGCACCCGTCAGCGCGCGCCAGGCGTTGGACACGGCGGGCGCGATGGGGGGTGTCCCCGGCTCCCCGACGCCGGTCGGGCTTTCGCTGCTGGCAATGATCGAAACTTCGATCTGCGGCATCTCGGGCAGGGCCAGCATCCGGTAGCTGTCATAGTTGCGCTGCTGCACCAGACCACCCTCTGCCATCGTGATCTCGTCGAAAAGCGTCGTGCCCAAGCCGTAGCCGATCCCGCCCTCCATCTGGGCGCGCACGACATCGGGAGTGACCGCCACGCCGCAATCGACGGCGCACCACACGCGCGTGACATGGGGCAGGCCGCCGCGATCCTCGACCTCGGCGATCTGCGCGACATAGCTGCCGAAAGACCGGTGAAGTGCGACGCCCATGCGCCGGTCGCCCGTGCCTGGCCCCGACCAATTCGCCATCTCCGCAACCCGCTCCAGCACGGCGCGGTCGCGGGGGCGGTCGGATTTCAGAAGGTCCAGTCGGCCTTGGACCGTGTCCTTACCGCCGGCCAGCAATGCCTGATCCAGGAACGTCTCGGTCGCATAGGCCGTGTGCGTGTGCCCGACCGACCGCCACCACAAAACGGGAACCGGATTCTTCATCTGCGCCCAGCTGACCCGGTTGGCAGGCCAGTCATAGGCCATGTCGCGCGACCCTTCGATGGCCGTCGGGTCCATGCCTTCGGGCATCACCATCGGCTCGAACGGGGTGCCGGCGACGATGGACTGATTGGCAATCGTGTTGAGCCAGCCGGTGATATTGCCGGCGGCGTCCAGTCCTGCGCGCAGGTGATGCACGGTCAGCGGACGATAATAACCGCCGGTCATGTCGTCTTCGCGTGTCCACAACAGCTTGTAGGCACCCGGCCCGGCCTTGGCCGCGACCTCGGCCAGCTCTTTCTCGAAATGGCTGACGGGCGTGGACCGGCGGCCAAAGCTGCCGCCGGTGTACATCGTATTCACCGTCAGTGTGGCCGGGTCGATGCCCAGCGTGCCGGCGATGACAGGCTCCGCAATTGTGGGGATCTGGATCCCGGACCAGATTTCCGCACCGTCGTCGCGCAATTCGATCACGCCGTCCATCGGTTCCAGCGCGGCATGGGCGAGATAGGGAAAGACGTAATCCGCCTCGATCGTGCGGTCGGCCCCGGCCAGGGCGGCGTCGACGTCGCCCGTCTGCTCCGCGACCATGGCGGGGGCGCGGGCGGCGGCGGTGAACTCTTCGATGATGGCGTCGGTCGATCGCGTTTCGGCCCCGCTTTCATCCCATTCGATGTCCAGATCCGCGCGCGCTTTGAACGCCGAATAGGTGTCGTCGGCATAGATCGCCACGCCGGACGAAAGCTCCCGCACCGCGGTCACGCCGGGTCGGGCAAGCGCGGTCGCGGCATTGAACGACGCGACCGTCGCGCCGAACTTGGGCGGATGGACGACCGACACGACTTCCATGTCGTCGCGGAAGACGTCGATGGTGAACATCGCCTGCCCGGTGGACTTGGCATGGCCGTCCAGCCGCGTGACCTTGTCGCCGCCGATCAGGGTGAAATCCTTTGGGTCCTTCAACGCCACGTCGACCGGAACCGGGGTCAGCGCCGCCGCATCTGCCAGATCTCCGAAGGTGGCGGAATTGCCGCTGTCTGCATGGCTGACCACGCCCTTTGACACAGTAATGCCTTCGGGCAGCACGCCCCAGCGGTCGGCGGCGGCCGAGACCAGCATCGCGCGGGCGGCGGCCCCGGCCTGACGCATCGTCATGTAGCTGTTGGACAGGCCGGTGGACCCCCCCGTGCCCTGCACCCCGAAGGCCGTGTTGACATAGACGACCGGGTCCGACGGTGCCTGCTCGGCCCGCATCTGGGACCAGTCGGCGTCCAACTCCTCGGCCACCAGAAGGGGCAGACCCGTGTTGGCCCCCTGCCCGATCTCAATGTGTTTGACGAGGACGGTGACGGTGTTGTCGGGCGCGATGCGAATAAAGGCATTCGGCGCGAAATCGCCGTCGGCGGTCGCGGCGGATTGCGCGCGGGCCTTACCAACGATGTGCAGCCCAAGAACGAGACCGGCAGACCCTGTCAGGAAGCCGCGGCGCGTGGGCCGGGGGGCGAAGGCGGGTTTGAGGATCGGATGCATGGCTCAGGCCTCCAGCGTGTCGGATGCCTGGCGGATGGCCTGGCGAATACGGGTGTAGGTGGCGCAGCGGCAGACGTTGCCGGCCATTGCGTTGTCGATCTCGGCGTCCGTGGGCTTGGGGTTCACGTCCAGAAGTGCCGCAGCCGTTACGACCTGCCCGGATTGGCAGTATCCGCATTGCGGCACGTTGATATCGACCCAGGCGGCCTGCACCGCCTTTGCGGCCTCGCTCTCGATGGCTTCGATGGTTTCGACCTTCGCCCCGTCGAGCGTGCCGACCGGCGTCACGCAGGAGCGGCGGGTCTGCCCGTCCAGCATCACGGTGCAGGCCCCGCATTGCGCGATGCCGCAGCCGTATTTCGTGCCCGTCAGCCGCAGATGATCGCGCAGCGCCCAAAGCAGCGGCATGTCGGGATCGACGTCGAGCGTGACGTCCTTTCCGTTGACGGTCAGGTTCACGGCCATGGAAGCATCCTCCGGTCTGATGGAATGGGTCGGCGCGCCAATGGCGGAGCGTCCCGAGAATTATTGGATGAATCGCAAGATAGCCCGTCGGATGATTTGGGCGACCACAATCTGTCCAATGGCCGCTCATGGCGGTGCGGTGCCGAATTGTGGCGGACGACGCGGTTAAGCGCGAAAGGTGTTGGCGGACCCTGCCTGAAAGGCCCTGCGCCGGATCCCGGCGAACGCCAGAGACGATGTCCTGACCGCGATGCCTACGGTCGCCAGGGGATTGGACCACAATCCTGAAGACCGTCGCGCAGCGATCCATGACGGTCCGTAGGCGTCACCCAGGTCATCGCATCGCGTCAGCACCGAACGTCACTCCGCGACAAGGCGCAACGTGGCAAGGTCGGCCCCGACGACGACCGTGCCCGTATAGCCACCGTCGGTCGCGGCGGTTGCGTAATCCGCGGCCGTTAGCGGAGCGGGCAAGGGATAGATCCCCTGCCGTGCGGCCCCCACCGGCGGGATCAGATGCGTGAGCATCAGATGCGACGCCCCCGTCCGCTGCGCCATCGCACCCAGATCTTCTGCGGTGCTTTGACGGTGATAGATCGCCGGTGGAAAGCCAGTCGTGCCGTCCGACCCCATGACCGGATGGATGGTGGAGTGGACGATGACATCGGCCCCTTCGGCCAGGGCCTCCACCTGCGCTGAGGTAGAGCTGTCGCGCGGCGGTTGCGGCGTGTCGTTGCCCGCGTCCCCACCGATCACCACGCTGCCCGCAGGCGTATCGACCCGGTAGGACGCATGGCCGGCCACATGCCGCGAGAAGGCAGCCGTCACTGTGACGTCCCCCGATGTCCAGACCGGCCCGGCCGTGTCGGATGCCGAGAACGTCGCCACGTCCAGCAGGTCCGCCGGCCCGCCCGGCAGCCGGTCGGCATTTTCGGCCAGACGCTGCGCCATCTCTCCGCTGTTGATCAGAGCATCGCCGATGTGCGTTGCGAAGTTCACGCAGGACATCGTGTGACCCGCCGGGCTGTCGGTGTCTTCGGCACAGATCAGGGGAAGCTTCGGGCCCGTGGAATTGAAATGCCACCGCAATTGCGACAGGTCGACCAGACCTTCGACGTGATCGGAATGCATATGTGTCAGGAATACTGCCGACAGGCGCGCCACTGGAACGCCGATCTTGGAGAGTTGCTGCGTGGTACCGCGTCCGGTGTCGAACTGCATCAGCACATCGCGGCACGCATTTTCCTCGGTGCCGTAGGTGACCAGGGTGCCGGACCCCGCCTGCCCCGCGAACACAGGCGGCCCCCCCTGCACGCCGGTGATCGTGATCTCCAGGCAGTTGGCGGCAAGGGCGGGACCGGCGGTCAGCGCAAGCAGCGCGGTCGCGGTCTTGATCGGATGGGTCATGGAAGTCCTCCTTGTTCAGGGTTGCGCGACGGGACGGCATGCATCGTGCGACCGGACCACCGGATCGACAGGGTCGGCCCCTACAGTGCGGCGAGGGTCACGTCGAAAGCCACATGGAGAAACGGATCCGCGACCTTGCCAGACAGCGCCATGCCATCCGGAAACTCGTCCGCCGGTCTTTCGACGTAGGTCATCACCAGATCCTCCCGCACGCCGAAGACGGTATCCTGATCGAGATAGGGGTCGTCGTCCGGAAACACCTCGGTCACCAGGGTCCGGTAACCGGGGGCCTTCACGATGTAATGAAGGTGCGACGGTCGCCAGGGATGGCGCCCGCAGGCCCGAAGAATGTCACCGACGGGTCCGTCGGACGGCACGGTATATTCAACGGGTTTGACGGTGGTGAACGCATAGCGCCCGTCGTCGCCGACCGTCATCAGCCCGTGGAAGGAATAGGTGTCCTGCGCATCATCCTGACTGGCGTAAAGCCCGTTGGGCGCGGTCTGCCAGATGTCGATCTGTGCCCCGGGAATCGGTTTGCCATCGGGGTCGCGGATCACTCCTTCGGCCAGCAGGACAGGACCGCCGAAATCGCGCTTCATGTCACCTCCGACCGCCAGGGGCGGCGCGCCCGACACGTGGAACGGGCCAAGCACCGATGACGATGTCGCCGCCGGGCCGGAATTGATCATGTCCACCAAAGACGACAGGCCCAGCACGTCGGACGCCAGCACGAATTCGTGCCGGTCGGCCGTTTCGATCGCGGCACATCCTTCCAGAAAGGCGATGCCCTGCCGCCATTCGTCATGCGTCAACTGCGTCTCTCGGGCGAAATCATGCAGATGCCGGACCAGCGCGCTCATCACTTCGCGCGTGCGCGGCGGCATGTCGTCGGCCATATAGCCCCTGAAGACGTCGGTGATGTTGTCCTTGGTCACGGTACGCATGGGCAGGCTCCCTAGATGAGGGCGAGGCTGAGGATGGGAAATTCGATCAGGACGATCAGAACCAAAAGCATGACGAACGCAAAGGGCAGCGCGCCCATGAATACATCCTTGAGCGAGATGCTGTCGTCGTTGAGCGTTGATTTGATGACGAAGCACGATATGCCCAGCGGCGGCGTCAGCAACCCGATCTCCGCCCCGACGACAGTGATGATGCCGAACCAGACGAGCGACAGATCCAGCGCCTCGACCAACGGCAGGAAAAGCGGCACGACGATCAGGATAATCGACGCCGTGTCCAGAAGCGTCCCGAGAAACAGCATTAGCAGCACGTAAAGCGCCATGATGGTCCAGAACGATGCCTGATTTCCCGCCAGCATATCCTGCAACTGATTGGGCAGGCCCGCCATGCCGAGCATCCGGCTGTAGATGGACGCCGCCGTGATGAGGAATAGGATCGCGGCCGTGATGTGGCCGGTTTCCAAAAGCGCGGTCCAGAACGACCGCAAGGTCATCGTGCGGCGCGCGGCGGCGATGATCAACGCCACGAGCGCGCCTGCCGCCCCCGCCTCCACCGCCGTGAGCCAGCCGGTATAAATCCCGCCCAGCACGATCGTGATCAGAAAGACCGTCGGAAGCGTTTTGGACGCGACTTCGCGGCCGGACATCCATTCGGTGTCTGCGACCCGGCGACCGCCGACGAAGCCGGGGGTGAACCGGCCCATGAACCAGATCGCGGCAATATAGACGACGGCCAGCATGATACCGGGGATGACGCCAGCCAGGAACATGTCGCCCACGGATTGTTCGGCGACGAAAGAGTAGATGATGAGCATCGCGGACGGTGGGATGATCATGCCCAGAACCGAACTGCCCGCGACGACGCCCACTGCGAAGCGCGGGTTATAGTCCTGCGCGATCATCTGCGGCACCGACACCTTGGTGAAGACCGACGCCGACGCGATGGAGGAGCCGGTGACGGCCGCAAAGACCGCGTTCGCCCCCACGGTCGCCATTCCGATGCCGCCCTTCACGCGGCGAAATCGCATCGTCATCACTTCGTAGATGTCGCGACCCAGACCGGCCTTCGAGACGATAAGGCCCATGAAAGTGAACAGCGGTATGGTCGCGAAGCTGTATTCCATCGCCGAGTCGCCCACCGCCACCTTCAGCAGATTCAGCGCCAGCGTGAAATTGTCGCGCATCAGCCAGATGGAGATGAACGACACCACCCCCAGCGCGATAGGAATGTACACGCCCGAATAGATCAGGAAGACGATGGCAGCGACCGAGATGAGGCCGATCTCGATGGGGCTCACGGTGCAGGCTCGTCGTGTTCGGGCGCGCGGATCAGCGCGGGACGATCCTGCGCCGAAATCACCTTGAGCGCGAATATCAAGGCCGACAGCGCGCAGCCCGACGCAATCACCAGCTTCACCGGCCACCACGGCAGGGTAAACAGACCGGGCACGCCGAAGAAATCCTGCGTGGTCCACATATGCAGGGCTTCGGGAAACATGATCCAGGCGATCAGCGCCATGAAGATGGCCGAGACCGCGTTGATGATCCGCCGCATGTTCGCGGCAAGGCGCGGACGGCTGTCGTGCATCAGGTTCAGAAATCCGTCGGACCGCGTCAGACGGTCGACGCGCACCACGTCGGCCAGTTGCAGGAACACGATGAAGACGACCGAAAACTGAACGATCTCGTAGGTGCCCTTGAGCGGCGCATCGAAGACGCCCCGCGCAATGACATCGACATTAAGGATCACCACCAGCGCCAGAACCACAAGCGTCCCAGCGGCATTGGCGGTGATCGCCAGGGCATTCGCGGCCCGGGACAGGCCGGAAAGGACGGATTTCAGCATGACCTGGATCCTTTCCCGGACCGCCCGCGCGCTACGGCTGCGTCCAGTTGCGGACCCCTACAAAACCCGCGTCTTCCAGCTTGGCCAGATAGGCTTGCAACATGCCGTCCCCGTCCTCGCCCGCGGCGTTGAGCGTTTCGGCCCATTCGCGCGCGATGTTCGGCATGGCGTTAGCCCAGGCCGTGCGATCCTCGGCCGAGACGTCGATAATGGAGCCCCCGGCCTCGACGTAGGCTGCCTCCGCCGCGGCGGCATTGTCCATCGCCACACCCGCCAGATGGTCGCGGTAGTCGATGGCGACGGCCTGCAGAACTTCTTTCACCTCGTCGGGAAGATTGTTCCAGTAGTCCCTGTTGACGGTGATCGTCTTGGAGTTCACCGCGCCCAGATCGGCCCGCAGCATATATGGGGCGACTTCGGAGATGTTGAACGTCGCCGCCGCCTCGGGCCAGAGCTGCGCTGCATCCACCAGGCCGGTCTGAAGCATGTTGTAGAAGTCCGTGAGCCCCCCGCGCACGCCGGCGGCCCCCTCGATCCCCTCCAGATAGCGCAGGTTCATGCCCGCGCCCGCGATCTTCATCCCCTCCAGATCGCCCAGGTCGGCGACCTGGGTGCCCGAGAATACCTGATAGCTGTCCAACACGACGCCAGTCGCCAGATAGACCTGGTTCTGGGCCGCGAATTCGTTTTGCATCGCGGGGAACTCGCGCGCGATCTCGTCCACGGCCTTGGCGACGGCACGGGCGTCCGACGACACGAAAGGGGTCACGGCCGCAATGCCCTGGCTTGGCAGCTTCGACGAATGGAAGATCGTGGTGACGATGCCGATATCGCCCAAACCCAACTGCACCCCTTCGAGAACGCCACGCGGTTTGACGATGGAGCCGCCGTAATTTTCCTGCCAGTCCATGACGTAATTGCCGGTTTCGGCCAGACGGCGATCGACTTCGGGGATGAAGAAATTGGTGAATTCGCGCACCCAGAGCGCGCGGTCCGGATAGCCGTCGATGACGACGGCGGAAATCGTTTCCTGCGCCAGAACGGGCACCGCCGTCATCGAAGCGGCGATCGCACCCAGAACGGTGCGTCTTGTCCAGTTGATCATGATCTTTCCTCCCAGAAAATGCAGGCTCATGGCCCCGTCGGTTCAGTCCGCCTTCACCCAGTTGACCCGCAGATCGGTGCCCGCGGCTTCGAACAGTTTGGCGATGGCGCAGTATTTGGCCGTTTCGACGCCCACGCGGGTCAGGTCATCCTGTCCCGCCGCCGTGTCGCAGGTCACCGTCAGCGTTACGGCCGGAAACGGCACGTCGATCTCCTCCTCCAGAAGGACGCCGCGCCGGTCGAACTTGCAGTCCGCATCGATGGTCACGACCCCCAGGTCGACCCCGAGACGATGCGCGGTCTTGTGGCCAATCACGTTGGTACAGCCGATCAGGGCCGTCATCGCCGCTTCGGTCGGCGTGGGGCCAAGATTGGTGCCGCCCCGCTCTTCCGGCTCGTCGATGACGACGGTCAGGTCGCGCACCGGTATTTCGGTGCGGGCATGGGTCGGGCACCGGGCCGTCATGCGGTAGGTCACGACTGTCTTCATCTTCACGGCCATCGTGTCCCCCTCAGGCAAACGTGCAGACGTCATCGAACGCGAAGCGCGGCAGTTTCTGGAACAGCGCCGTTTCGTCCGCATAGCCGATGTTGCACAGGAAATTCGATTTCAGCGTCTTGCCGGCAAAGAATTCCTCGTCCACCACCGCGTTGGAGAAGCCGGACATCGCCCCGACATCCAGACCGACGGCGCGCGCGGCGATCATGAAATACGCGCCCTGCAACGTCCCGTTGCGATACGCCGTATCGGCAACGTAATCGGGGTTGCCGTCGAACAGGTGGCGGCGGTCATCGTGCGGGAACAGCTTGGGCAGATGCGTCCAGAAGTCCAGATCATGGGCGATGATCGCCGTGACCGGTGCCCCCATCATCTTGCCCACGTTCTGCGGTTTGAGCGATCTGGCCAGACGGTCCTTACCTTCGGGCGTCTTCACGAAGACGAAGCGTGCGGGCAGCGTGTTCATGCTGGTGGCGCCGTTGATCGTGATCTCGAAAATCTCGTGCAGCAGGGCGTCCGAAACGGGTTTGTCCGTCCAGGCATAATGCGACCGCGCATCACGCAGGATCAGATCGATCGCATTGTCCGACAGACGGTCGATCCGTTTGCGCAGGTCGCGCACGTCCTGCTGCGCCTTCGCGCGCGCCGCATCGACCGTATCCGGGACGGGCGCGTTCATTCGGCGGCGACCTTTGACGGCATATCTTTTTCGTCGACGATCCGGTTGGCGCAGATGCCGATCCCCTCGATCTCGATCTCGATCACCTCGCCGGGTTTCAACCAGCGCGGGTTCGGCTTCTTGGCGTGACCCACCCCCGGCGGGGTGCCCATGGCGATCAGGTCGCCGGGTTCCAGCGTGGTATATTCGGAAACGGTCGCGATGGTCTGCGCGACCGACCAGATCATGTTGGCGGTGTTCGACGATTGCAGAACCTCGTCCCCGACGCGGCTTTCGATCTTCAGACCGGCGGCCCCCGCAGGCACTTCGTCGGGCGTGACGACGAAAGGGCCGATGGCGCCCGTGTCGTCGAAATTCTTGCCCGGCGTCCATTGGTGCGTCTTGCGCTGAAAATCGCGGACCGACCCATCGTTGAACACGGTATAGCCGAACACGTGGTCCAGCGCGTCGGCCTCGGCGATATGGCGCCCGCCTTTGCCGACGATGAACATCAGCTCCGCCTCGTAATCCAACTTGTCAGAGCAACTGGGCCGCACCAGCGGGGCACCGGCGGCCATGATCGAATTGCGACCGCGCATGAACAGCGCCGGATAGTCGGGGATGTCGTAGCCGCCCTCCTTGATGTGGTCGGTATAGTTCAGACCCAGGCAGATGATCGTTCCGGGCCGCGTCACGGGCAGCGCCGGCGTAATCGACGCGACGGGCACCGTTGGGGCCCCTTCGACCTTGGCAACGACCGATTTCGCAAGGGCAGGATTTGTGATCAACGCCATGAGGTCGTCGCCGACGGCCGGGTCAAGCGCGGTCAGATCGACAGCATCGTCCCCCTTCACAGCATAGACCGCACGGCCCGATCCGGACCCGCCCACCAGAAATTTCATCGCCGCCATCCTTGTCAGTTCAGTCAATTTCTGCCTACGATATGCCACTGAGTCAATTAATATCGATATTTTATATGAGGCATCGGATGGTCGCTTGGGCGGATTACAAGGCGGGGGCCAAGGCACGCGGTGCGCTGGCCCTGGAACTTTACGCCGCGATCAGCACGCCGGCGAAGACGCCTGCTGACGTAAAGGCCGCCCTGCCGGACCACCTCGCATACCAGGCCGATCTGGAGCGAGCGGGGGCCCTGGCGTTCGCGGGCCCGCTGTCGGACGAAAGCGGCGACCAGATGCAGGGCATGGGCCTGATCATCTACCGCGCGGACGGTTTCGATGCCGCCCGCCGCTTGGCCGAAGATGACCCGATGCACAGATCGGGTGCGCGGAGCTTCGTGCTGCACCGCTGGATGATCAACGAAGGGTCGCTCTCGCTCAGCGTGGGGCTTTCCACCGGGGCCGTCGGCCTTACCTGACACCCTGCGGAAGGTGGGCGATAACATGATGAACGACCCTCGGGGCAAGGATGCTTCGGCCACCCACGGCGCGTATCTCGCGATCCGCGAAAAGATCCTGACGGGCGACTTGCCTGCCGGTCAAAAGCTCAAGATCGAGCGACTGCGTGAAATGCTCAACACCGGCGCGTCCCCCGTGCGCGAGGCGCTGAGCCTGCTGACGTCCGACCTTCTGGTGGAGCGGATCGATCAGCGGGGCTTCCGCGCCGCCCCCGCCAACAAAGCGAATTTCGAGGAAATTCTGACCCTTCGCTGCGTTCTGGAAGATATGGCGTTGCGCCGGTCCATCGAACGGTCGACCCGCACCTGGGAAGACCGTCTGGTCCTGGCCCATCACCACATGACCCGCGCGACCGACCAGGGCACTGCCGCCTTCGAGGAGGCGCACAAGACCTTTCACATGACCCTTCTGGACAACGCATCACTTGCGATGTTGGAGCGGTATTGCAGCCAACTCTATGATCTGAACATCCGGTATCGGTATCTTGCCGCGCGCGGGGCGGGCTATCGCCGTCGCGACGTCTCGGGCGAGCATCGCGCCATTCTGGACGCCGCGCTGGAGGGCGACGCAGACCGGGCGTCGGCGCGGTTGCTGGACCACTACCGCCTGACCGGTGACTACCTTGTCGCGGAACTGGACGATCTCTAGTCCGCCCGGGTCAGGCGGCGGCCGTCCAGCCCTAACCTGCCGCTCAGCAGTCCGAGAGAGCGGCTTTGCGCGCGTCCGCCACGTCGAACCGGTCGAGCATCATGACCTTGTGCCACGCGGCGACGAAGGTGCGGATCATCATCTCCTCACCGCCCGCCCCGGCATAGAGCTCGGCGATCTGGCGCAACTCGGCATTGGCCCCGAAGACCAGGTCCAGACGCGTCGCCTGCCACTTGGTCTGCCCACTGGCCCGATCGACCAGATCGAACGCTTCTTCGGCCTCGCTCTGCGGACGCCATTCCAGATCGGGGGAGACCAGCTCTCGGAAGAAATCGTTGGACAGCGTGCCGCGCCGCGCGGTGAAGACACCGTGGTTCGACCCTCCTGCGTTCTGATCCAGCACGCGCAAACCGCCCGTCAGCGCCGTCCATTCGGGAGCCGTCAGTTTCAGCAAAGCGGCCTTGTCCAGAAACAGACGCTCGGGCGCGACGTGCAGTCCGACCGCGGCGTCCACATGATTGCGGAACCCGTCGACCACCGGACGCAGCCATTCGAAGCTCTCGACATCGGTCCATTCGGCGCTGGCATCCGTGCGACCGGGGACGAACGGCACGGTGACATCGTGACCCCCGGCCCGGGCGGCGGCTTCGATGCCCGCGCCCCCGGCAAGCACGATGAGATCGGCGGTGGAGACCTTGGCCTCTCCCTCTGCGTCAAACCCGGCCTTCACCTTGTCCAGTTCGTCCAGCACGCGGTCCAGACGCGCGGGGTCGTTCACCGCCCAGCCCTTCTGCGGCGCCAGCCGGACACGCGCGCCGTTCGCACCGCCCCGCTTATCACTGTCGCGGTAGGTCGAGGCCGAAGCCCAGGCGACCGCGATCAGATCGACATGTGACAGCCCCGTCTCCAGCACGCGGACCTTCAGATCCGCGATCTGTGCGTCGTCGATCAGCGGGTGATCGACATCCGGCACCGGGTCCTGCCAGATGAACGTGCCGCCCAGCTTGGGGCCCAGCCAGCGCGACGTCGGGCCAAGGTCGCGGTGGATCAGCTTGTGCCAGGCCTTGGAGAAGGCCTCGGTGAAATAGTCGAAATCCGCCAGGAACCGCTCGCCGATCTTCCGGTATTCGGGGTCCACCTTGAAGGCCAGATCGGTGGTCATCATCATCAGCGGATGCTCCACCCCGTCCAGATGCGCATCCCGCGTTTTGGGGGCATCAGGGTCGACCGGCGTCCACTGCAAGGCGCCGGCCGGGCTCCGGGTCTGCTCCCATTCGTATTTGAAAAGGTTGATCAGATAATCGTTGTCCCACCGCGTCGGATGCGGCGTCCAAGACCCCTCGATGCCGTTCGTCATCGTGTTCTCGGCGTTGCCCGTGCCCTCGGGGTTGTGCCAGCCAAGCCCCGCTTGCGACATGGGCGCGATTTCCGGGGCCCCTCCGATCCTGTCGGCTGGCACCGCGCCGTGGGACTTACCGAAGGCATGGCCCCCGGCGACCAAGGCGAGGGTCTCCTCGTCGTTCATGGCCATGCGGGCGAACGTCTCGCGGATATCGCGGGCGGCATCCATCGGGTCACCGTTCCCGCCCGGTCCTTCGGGATCGACATAGATCAGCGACTGGTGGGACGCGGCCAGCGGATTTTCCAGGTCGTAATACTCGTCCTTCGGCCCGCCCTGCCAGCGAAGCCCGCGATTTACCATCTGATCTGGACGACCCGCTTTGGGGTCGGCTGGCACCTCGGTCGGGGCCTTACCCATCCAACCTTCGGGGCCCCAATAGGTACCGCGATCTGCTTCCCACGCATCTTCGCGGCCATAGGCGAAACCCTGGATCGGCAGCCCCATGTCCTCCAGCGCGACGGTGCCGGCAAGCATCATCAGATCGGCCCAGCTGAGCGCAGCGCCGTATTTCAGTTTGATCGGCAACAGAAGGCGACGCGATTTGTCGGTATTGCCATTGTCCCACCACGATCCGATGGGCGCAAACCGCTGCAGACCTTCGGCTGATCCGCCACGGCCGTCCGCGATCCGGTATGTTCCGGCAGAATGCCAGCTCATACGGTTCATCTGCGGCCCGTAATGGCCGTAGTCCGACGGCCACCAGTCCACGGGTTGATGCAGAAACGCGCGAACGTCTTCCCAAAGGGCCGCGTGATCCAACCCCTCGACGGCGGCGGCGTAGTCGAAATCGCGCCCCAGCGGGTTCGCCTGCGGCGGATCCTGATTGAGCAATTCGACCTTCAGGCGGTTCGGCCACCAATGATCCAGCGACGGTTCCGACCCCTGCGCCCCACCGATGCGGGTTCCCCGGAATGGGCAGGCCCCTTGGGTTGCTGCGTGGTCTTTCATGGCGGACGTCTCCTGTAGGCGGTCCTCGTCCCCGCCGGAGTGATCGATCGGGATCACGGGCGAGACGCGGAGTTGGGATATTCAGTCGGGCACGTAGGGTGCGGGTCCACCTCGACCAGTCCTGCACGCGCTGGTCCGTGACGCCCCGATCCCTGCCATTCGCAGCGGCGGACCATTCGGTCTCGATCCCCACGGACAGCGGGGTGCAAGGACGGTATCTATTCCACCACGCGGCATGGCGGCATCCACATCGAAGTGGCAGAGCCATTTGAAGCCAGATTGTGCGGCCAGATCAGATTCCAGATGTCTCAGGCGGGGCTTCGCCGTCGGTCATCGTGTTGCGCAAAAAGGTGCTATCAGATGAACGCCGGAACGGATCGTCAAGGACCTTCGCAGCCGATGCAGGAGCGGCAAAGTCGGTCGTACATCTTGCGGCTTCGTCTTTGTCGAAGCTCTCCAATCCTATCTCAAAAACTCCCCAATAAAGATGACCGAATGGTTCGCAGCGTTTTCCGAGACCCAATTTTCCGTTGCCGTCACTGCCCTGCGGCAAGATCAGGCCCGACCATACAGGTGCAGAACCTGGTATCACATCCGAGGTCATTCCCTTCGATCTTGGCAGGGGGGGTCAGGGATGTTTGCGGTCAGACGCAGATCGAACACGCCATGGGCCAGCGCTGGTTTCCCACCGCCGAACTGTTGCGCGACGGCAAAACCTCGATCGCTCGGACTGCGGCCGAGGTCGGAAGCGACGTAGACAGCATGTTTTCCGTCGTGTTCCAGCGCGTTATGGGCGACGCCCCATGGCGTTGGGGTCGCGCGTTGCGAAGACATCCAGCCGACCCCCACCAAGACGTATGATAGCGACGGCCGGCGCAATATTGCGAGTAACAGATTCCGCTACGAGCGGTCTTCCCGACTGACATGGCGATTGCCCAATCCAGTCGCCACATGGGCAAAGTCATGTCCGTGTCCCGATCTAGTGGGGGCGTCGATCCGCCTAGCAGACGTGCGTCGCGACGATGTCCCGCATCTGATCCAAGGTCATGGGCTTGACCAGGACCGCGGCGCAACCAGCGTCCAGGCAGGCCTTCCGCGTCCGCTGCGTGGTGTCTGCGGTAACCACGATGATCGGAATGTTTGCCGTCCGCGCCTCAGCTTTGATGCGACGTGTCGCCTCGATCCCGTCGAGACTTGGCATATTGAAATCCATGAAGACAATCGACGGCGTCAAAGCCGCAGCCATCTCGACTGCTCCCTCGCCATCGACGGCGCGCTGCGTGTCTATGTCCAGCTTGCGCAGGAGCGAGCAGATCACGAAGCGGTGGGTCGGATCGTCCTCGGCCACAAGGGCAAGGATATCGTTTTTCATCTCGTATATCTCCGGTAATGTTTAGCAAATCATTCAGGCGGCCATTGGCATTTCGGCCCGATCGCAAGTCATGCGCAGCTCAAAGGTGGAACCGGGGCCCGGTCGCTCGACCACTCGGATGGTCCCGCCCATGAGCGCCGCCAGCCCCTGGGAAATGGCGAGGCCCAGACCGCTTCCACCCTTGGCACGTGTGCTGGATCCATCGATCTGAGCAAAGCGTTCGAAGATGCGGCTGCGCTGGTCTTTGGGGATGCCGGGCCCCGTATCCGCAATCGTCACGATAACTGCCGCTGCATCACCCGTTATCGTAAAACCGAGCGAAACATCGACACCGCCGGTATCGGTGAATTTGACGGCATTTCCGATCAGATTGGTGACGATTTGCCGGAACGCGCCGGCGTCCCCCATGAGCATCGGGACATTCTCCGCACTGTAAGAGAGCGTGATTTCCTTCTCCGCGGCCGTGGGGCGCAGGAGCCCAACGACCGTCCGCACCTCGCGCTCGGGATCGAATGGCGCGTGGGCCAATTCCTCCCTATCCGCCTCCAGACGCGAGATATTCATCAATCCCTCGACCAACGCCATCTGAGCGTGGGCGGACGCGGCAATAATCTGAACCATTTCCTGCTGGTCCGGCGTCAAATCCTCAAGGCTCAGAACCTCGGCCACACCCGCGATTCCGCTGATGGGGGTGCGCAGCTCATGAGACATATTTGTCAGAAATTCGCCCTTGGCCACGTCCGCGGCGCGCGCGGCGACAAGGGCCTTTTCGATCCTGCGCGCGCCGCCCGCGACCGTTCGCCCGGCCACGTAATTGATCGCGGCGACAAGACCAAGCACCGCGATGATCGCAGGCAGAACCCGAAGCAGGCTGTCCGATCCCGGTGCGGGTCGGTCCCATGTCATCCAAGCAACCGGATCGCCATCCGAACCGAAAAGCGGGTACATTTCGACGTCGCGGGGTGGTGTCGTGGTAAGGCTGAGGCCTTCGACAAGAACCATTTCGGCGATCGGGGCGATTGCGTCGTCGTCCATTCTGTAGGCGATAACGCCCCGGTTCATAGCAGTGTCCAACATCCCGATCGGTCCCTCGTTCGGGGCCATTCGGGTCGCGCCGAACATCCAGACCGATTGGTCGATTTCCGCATAGGCAATGGCAACACCTTTGGAGTTCGGATCGATCGCATCCAGCCGCTTGAACAGATCCGACAGGACTGCAGCAGGAAAAATATCAGTGCGTGGGACACTGCCGCCGCCGGTCGTCCAACCATAGAGCGCCTCGCCCTCGGGCGTCGAAATGACGATGGCGTCCTGATCGTAATCGGTCAGATCCGCGGCGACACCGACGTTTTCATAAAGCCATTCCACATCGCGTCGCTCCGTCGCCTCCAGAACGGCCGTCCAATTGAAATAATCGACCGAAAATTGCGACAGGCTTGCCTCATATCCTTCGATTGCCGTTCGGACGAGCGCGCGGGTCTTCTCGGCCACCTGGTGGTTTTCCGACGATGCCATCAGCACCATCGTGATCCCGACCGTGGTCGTCAGAAGAAGGAAGCTGACGACGAGCGACAACGCGATACGCTTGGACAAATCGGCATTCGACATGGATGTCAGGCGGGTGAGGTTCATTTCGACTTCCTTCGCGATGGGTCGGGGCTATCGTTTGTTCCGGGTCATGCCCGACCGCCCGTTTTCGGTGTTCGGTTATCCGGCCCGCCTGGCGTGTCGTGTTGACGGCTCCAGAAGCGCGACGTCTGCGGGGCCCGGCACCGCCGAGGGCTCCGCACGACCAGAATTGTTCTGCGGCAGTTCGAAGCGTTCGACCGCGCGTCCGACGCAACCGACCGTGTGGCGCAGCCCGGCCACTGTCCCGCGCAAGGCCGATGCCGTTTCGGCATTCTGGGCGATCGCGGCGTCGAGATCACGGGCGGACGCCTGAAGCGTCGACGCCGCTTCGGCGTCGAGACGTCCAGCCGCTTCAATCTCGGCGACGACGTCTCCGACATCATCGATGCTTCGGTCCACACCTCCAAGCGCGTCGTCCGCCGCCAAGGCCGCGTTGACGGCATCACCGACGGCGTCCTGACATTGGTGGATCAGGCTGCGCACTTCGGCTGCGGAGGCCGCGGATTGCTGGGCGAGTTGTCGGACTTCGGCTGCAATGACTGCGAAACCCCGTCCCATGTCGCCGGCATGGGACGCTTCGACCGCTGCATTGAGCGCGAGAAGGTTTGTCTGACGAGCCACGCCGTCACTGGTCTGCGCGATTTGCACGATGGCCCGAGCGACGTCGTCGATACGTGCCATCGCATCGGTGCTCTCGCGCATCCGGTCGCGCATCGAGGACAACGCCTTGCGAACGGACGCCATCTCCGCCTCGGCGCTTTGCGTCATGGCGGCGGTTTCGGAGACGCGATCCGCAATCGAGCTAAGGGCCGCGGCGCTCAGCTCAGCCTTCGTGGCGTCGGTCTCTGCGCGCGATGCGAGCGCTTCGGCTTCGGACCGGACCCGGTCGCTCATCTCGTCCAGATTAGCGGTCGATGCGGTAATCTGCCTGACCGTCACGGCGAGCTGTGCGATTGCCGCGTTTACCGCCAGCCGGAGCGGCTCATATTCCTCCGGAAATGGGGCTTCGATCCTTGCATCGAGTTGTCCTTTCGACAAGGCGCCCAGCGCGACGGTCAGGGTTGAAGACACTTGAACCAGAACCGCGGTCCAATCCTCACGCTCCTGTTCCAGCGACCTTGCTCGCAGCACCTCCTTGCGTTGTCGATCCGCTTCGTCCTGGGCGGCCTGCGCTTCGACGGCAGACAGATTTGCGCGATTTTCTAGCGCCTCTGCCGCGCGTGCGGCGGCCGCAGTACGCGCGGCCGCTTCTTCGCGCTGCAGCCGGTCTCGCTCCACCAGCGTATTCCCGAACGACGACAGACCGCGGGCCAGATCGCCGACCGTGTCGCCCCTGTTTTGATGCGGGATCGGATCGTCGACCTGCCCCAGGCTCGGAAGCCGTCCAGACAATTCCATAAGGGGGCGGGCAATCGATCGCGCGACCGCCACGATGGCAACAGCGAAAGCTGCGAAGATAGCCACCGCAAGGCCGCCAGACCTAATCCGATGACCTAGGACCGCGGCGCGCGACTGTTCGCGGCTGACGACAAGTTCGAACGTGCCCAGACGCTCGCCGTCTTCCCAAATGAGGGGGTATGAGGTGACCTGCATCGTTGGATCAGGTCGTTCCTCATTACCGATGCTTGCGAAAACACCGCCGTTGGCGTCCAGAACCCGCGCGGAAACAAACCCTTCGAGACTGGACAGCCCGTCGAGAACTTCCTCTGCCGCAGGCTCAAACAGGTCCCACAGAGCCTGGGCCAATGGGGGCCGCGCGACATCTTCGGCGAACCGCAGGCGATGCTGAAATTCCGCTTCGACGCGGGTCTCGAAGCTGAATACGGACATGGCGGTGACCAGCCCGACGAGGATAGCGAGCAGCGTGAGGAGAGGTGCCAGAAGTCGCGTCTGGAAAGACGCCGATTGCCACCAAGATGCAACGCCGTCTCGGGTCACCGACATCACTCCGCCCAGTCTGCGACGCCGTAGCGTGACAGGATCTCGGCCAGCCGCCCGCTTTTTCGCAGCGTCGCTACCCCGTCCTCAAGGTGTTCGAGATAAGTCGCGGAGGCCGGATTCGCGGGCGAAAAACCGATGTAGATCGCGTCAGCATCGGACATGCGCACGATCGTCAACTCATCTTCCAGACCGTTTTGCAGAAGATTGTAGGCCAGCACCGCCTCCGCATCGGCGACCATGTCGATGCGGCGAGCGCGCAGCTTGCGAAGGTTGGTGTCCAATGGCTGATCACCGCCTGCGGATTGGACAACAGTTCGATCGCCCGCATTCGCCTCGATGTAGGCGGCGATCGGGCCGTAATACTCGTATCCATCGATGATCCCGATGCGCCACCCGTCGTAGGTAGATGGGGTTTCGGAATCGATGGTTTCGCCGATCCGAAGAGCGACCGCTTCGGAGTAGGAGCCGATGGGGATACCATAGAGCAAGTCAGGTGCCTCTTCGGGCAGCGCCCCCACCGCACCGGCGATCACCCCGGTCCGGGCCATCTCCAAGGCACGCGCCCATGGCGCATTTTCATAGACGACGGTGTGACCGTGCATCGCCAGCGCCTCGCGGGCAATCTCGATCATGAAACCGGGGGAGTCCGATCCGGGTTCGCAATTGTACGGACAATAGGGATCGGCCCGCAGAACGACTTGATCGGCGGCAACCGGAACCGCATGGAACGCGATGGCGAGGGCGACAACGGTAGCGGCGCGGGTCGGAAGCATGGCGATTCTCGCAGATGGAAGAGACGCAACCGGGCTAGCCCTAAGGCGTTAAGAAACGGTGCAACTCGGATCGGCCAATCGATAAACACTTTGCGTATGTCATCGGGACAGACCCTACCCTGGTCCAGTTCCGGATCGGTAGCTTTGGACAAGACTGCTCCTCCGCGCACAGCCCGTCTTTCCGATCATCGAGGAATTGCCTGTGCCTCGATCTGCCCCCTGATCCACGTCGTTCTGCAACAAATTCAATGCCTTCCGATCAGGCGTGATCCGGCGCGAGCCTGCTTTTGCGAACCGGGCTGCCGGAGCAGAGTGACCATTTTCGCCCGTTTCATCACCCACTGCCCGAATTGCCGGGGATGGCCCTGCCACGAACCGCAGGATGAAACCTTCGGACGTACTGGCCAGCCGGGCCCGACAACGCCAAAATCGAAGAGGTCAGAGCCGCATGACCGTTCTCTTCATCGAGGGCTGCTAGATCCTGCGTGACCGCCTTGCCCAAGCCCTGTTGGGCGAAGACTACGTGTCAGAGGTTCCGGCGGGTGGCGAGGACGGGCTGTGGCGCGCCGGAGAAAGTGGCCACGACGTCGTGATCTTCGATCTTGCGCTGCCCAAAGCTGGGCGGTCTCGACGCCCTTGCCGAGCTTCGCCGAAACGGCGTCGACACGCCAGTTCCGTTGCCAGCGGCGCGCGATACGGTCGACGACAGGGTGACGGGTCTGCGTGTCGCGGCAGGAATACGCCTTGCTGGACTTTCTCGTCCTCAAGGCCGGAACCGTCGTCGGCCGGGCCGAGAACGAGGCGACGATTTACGATGCCCACGTGGAGCTGACCAGCAACGTCGTAGATGCGGCAATCTTGATCCTGCGCATGGTGATCAACCCGCCGGACGAGGACTCATAGGTTGCGGATGCCGTAACATCCATGAGCCGGCACATGAGCGCTTCGGTTGCGGTTGCCGTTCTCGGGGTCACGGTGCTGTTCTGCGGATTTGCCTATCCGGTCGTGCAGCACATGCTGATCGAGGATTTCGACCGTACCGTCCTGGACCAATTTCACGCGGCGGCGAATACGGTCGAGGTATGGGGGCACGGCGATATCTACTTGGAATTCAACCCTTCCGTGATGACCGGGTTCGCGGTCGGGCGGGGATCGCGGTTTTACCGTGCGGAGCGGTCCCGGCAATGCCTTGATCGAACACTCCATCGGCCTCGATGTCCCGGACCGCACGCCCCCGTCCTGCCCGGAACGACCGCGTCCGGGTCGACCTTCGCCGCAGGCCTGGCACCGAACGGTGCTGAGGCAGTCGTCGTCGCGCAAGTCGTGTCGACCAGCTGGGGCAGGGATCCGCTGGAGACCGACATCAAAACGCCACTCGATGTCCGCGAGACGCAGATCAATCTCATCGTCGCGGTCGACCGACCCCGCCGCAGCAACGGCTGCGCGTTCTGGCACTGTCGATAGCGCTGATCGCGGCGGCATCGGCCATCGCCGCGGCGGATGCCGTCTTTGCGGCGACTCAGGGCGGGTTGCGCCCGCTCAGCGATCTGGCCCACCGCGCCGCCTAGATCCAAAAGCTCACCTAAAACCGGCCCTTTGCCGTCGATGGCCCCTGGAGTTGCGCCCCATTGCCGAGCGTTTGAACGATCTGCTGACCCGCCTGGCCGATGCCTTCTCGGTAGGGCGACGCCTCAGCGTCGATGCCGCGCGCAAACTGCGCACGCGCGCCGATCTTGGTGTCCTACGATGCGATCGGCGGCGCTTTCCGTCTGAAGATCACCACCCCGCGCCGGACCTTGATCCGGACGACATGGACAGATTGTTCGACCCGTTCCAGCGCAAGGATGACGTCCGCACCGACCATGGCCTGCCGCCCTTGGCCTGGCACTCAACCGGGGGTTCGCCCCGATCCTCGGCCCTGGGCTGACTGCAACACGTCACGCGTCGGATCTGGTCGATATCGCGCTGGAAACCGACTGGGCGTAGGATGCCGATATCGTCGAGCATCCTTGCGTCGGGGTCGAAGAACCGTCGCAACCCGAACCGAGGATTCTCAGTGACCTTTCCCTATCTTTAACAGTTTCAGAATGCCGACGCGTCTCTCTCGGACGCCGGTTTTTTGGGCGCGGTCGTCGACCCCGACCATCGCGCCCTGACGACCGAACAGATCGCCGATCTGCAGACGGCGCAGGACAAGCTTCTTCAAGCCTATACGACCATCGGCAGGGCCGCGAGTTACCTTAACTATTGGCACTACAGCTGGGCCACCTCCCCGCCGGACTACGTCCTAGACGAGAACAGCAATTGGGAGGGCAATCTCCGGGTCGAGTTCTGGAACACCGACTGGCACGTCATCATCTACGATACGCTCGCGGCGGGCTACGACGGCGACGGCGCGCTGAGCGGGGCGGCGGATAGCGATTTCCTTGCCGGGGTCGGCGGGGGACTACGTTTTGGACGGCGGGCGCGGCGCGGATGGGCTCTCCGGCGATGCCGTCGGCTATTAATTCGTCTTCGTGATCTTTGCCCGCTGGGAAGTGATTGGCGGTTTCGATGTCGCGTCGGTTGTGCTGAGGATTCAGGCCCTCGACCTATTCGACGCGATCGAGACGGACCACGCCCTCGTGCTGAACTTCGAAGGAAACACGCAAGTCGAATTGACCGGCCAGGCCCTAAACGACCTCCCTTCAGTGCAGATCGACTAGGTCTGACAGCGGGCCAGCCAACGATCGGCCCCCGCTATTGCGATCGGCCCAAGCGACGATCGACGACGGTTCCAGCACCTGCGATCCGCCCCCTGCCGATCCGCAGGCGGCAGGTCATGCCATTCCGGGGTCTGCGTTCCACCCAGCAGGGAAGCCTTCGGGCGTATCGGGCATCAACACCGATACCTCTTGGCGGGACGTCAAACTATCCGGCAACCGACACCTTTTGAATCGAGAACATGGCCGGCGATCACGGCATCATTCACCGCCGACGGGATGTCCCGATTATAGGCGTCGACCATAACTCGGCCCTTATCCAATCCCAGGTCACATGCTGTCTTGGCACTGTTCACGCGCCCTGACGCCGTCCTCCTTTCAGACATGGCACGAGCCTCCTGAGCATCAATGCCAACAGTGGGGTCAGATCGAAAGGCGATCCGACCAATCATGAGCCCGGCCTGCTCCCGGCAGGATCATTCCGACCGGCACCGGTATTTGAACATCTGGACGGTCCCAAGCAGTATCGCAGTTCTGAACACCGAACGGACTTCAAATAGCTGCACGCTGGCAAAGCTTCGTTTCATATGCGCTTAGCACTGCATCTGAATCGATAGGTCGAGCGTCAGGCGGGTCAGCGGCTGGCCATAGCGTCTGAGGGCGGTACCCGGCGACGCGCTAGAGGTCGACGCGCCCGCGCCGAACGATCACCGGCAGAGCAAAGCGGCGACAACCGTGGGGCACCATGCCGCGCCGGATAGAACCGGGTGCCCCACCCCCGCGACGCCTCTGGCGCGCGTGGGGAAACGACGTAACCTGGCCGTCGAAACGAACCTGCCCCCGCCGATCGCCGCCCGGATGACCGCACAGTGATGGATACCTATTGGGATGGAAAGCCGCGGTTGGACACGGACAACCGCACGAGATCGATCCGGACCGATCTGCGCGACGCCGAAGCCAGAAACGTCCAAGGCAGTCTTCCACTGCCATGTTCACGACGCCGAATTGGCCGATCAAACTCCGCCGTCTTCGAAGACTGGCCCGCGCGGGACCTTCGCGCCCTAGTCGCCGGCATCCATCGCCGCCATCCGGAGCAGAACGCGCCGCAGCGTCGCCGCCTCCTCCTTGGTGAACTGCGCCATTAGCTGCGCGTTGTAGCGTTCGGCGGCCGCCGACAGATCGTCGAAGACCGCCGCTCCGGCGCGGGTCAGGGTCAGCAGGGTATGGCGACGATCCGCTTCGACCGTCCGGCGGGTTACGAAACGCCGCGCCTCCAACGCGGTCACGGCACGGCTGGTCTTGGTCTTGTGGATGCCAGCGCGGTCGCAGATCGCCTTCGCGGTCAGCGGGCCGTACCGCCCCAAATGAAACAGAACCCGCCATTCCGTCCGCAGCATTCCATAGCGGCTTTTGTAGTGGGCCTGGAAATCGAGGCTCGTCGTCTCGGCCGCGCGGTTCAACAGATAAGGAGTAAAGTCACGTAAGTGGAAGGGGACGGGTTGGGTCATAAATTCAGACTACCGTTGATGGTTACAAAAACAACCAATAGCGTCGAGGGAGGACCAGACCGGAGCGTGACCATGAATGAGATGACCGGGCCAAACGCCCTGACGCAGGCCCCCGGGGGGACCGGTCCGCACGCGGGCTATATGCCCGGCTTCGGCAACGATTTCGAGACGGAGGCCCTGCCCGGTGCCCTGCCCCAAGGCAGGAACTCCCCGCAGAAATGCGCCTACGGTCTCTACGGCGAACAGCTGTCGGGCACCGCCTTTACCGATGTGCGCCCTGAGCGGACCTGGTGTTATCGCATCCGCCCTTCGGTCAAGCATTCGCACCGCTATGTGCCCGTCGACCTGCCCTACTGGAAATCCGCGCCCAATGTGGTGCCGGGCGTCACCTCTCTGGGCCAGTACCGCTGGGATCCGTTGCCCCACGGCGATGGCCTGACCTGGCTGACGGGGATGCATACGATGACGACCGCCGGCGATGTAAACACGCAGGTGGGCATGGCGACCCATGTGTATCTGGTGACCGACAGCATGATCGACGCCTATTTCTACTCTGCCGATTCCGAGATGCTGGTGGTGCCTCAGGACGGCCGTTTGCGGTTCTGTACCGAACTGGGCGTGATCGACGTGGAACCGCAGGAGATCGCGATCCTACCGCGCGGCCTGGTGTACCGCGTGGAGGTGTTGGAGGGACCGTGCCGAGGCTTCGTGTGCGAAAACTACGGCGCGAAATTCGATCTTCCGGCCCGTGGACCCATCGGCGCCAACTGCATGGCCAACCCGCGCGACTTCAAGGCACCCGTCGCCGCCTTCGAGGATCGGGAGGTGCCATCGACCGTCACGATCAAATGGTGCGGTCAGTTCCACGTTACCGACATCGGCCAAAGCCCCCTGGACGTGGTCGCCTGGCACGGAAATTACGCGCCCTACAAATACGACCTGCGGACCTATTGCCCGGTCGGTGCGATCCTGTTCGATCATCCCGATCCGTCGATCTTCACCGTCCTGACGGCACCTTCCGCGCATCCGGGCACCGCCAACATCGATTTCGTTCTGTTCCGCGACCGCTGGATGGTGGCGGAGGACACGTTCCGCCCGCCCTGGTATCACAAGAACATCATGTCAGAGCTGATGGGCAATATCTTCGGCCAGTACGACGCCAAGCCTCAGGGGTTCGTTCCGGGCGGCGTGTCGCTGCACAACATGATGCTGCCCCACGGCCCCGACAAGACCGCGTTCGAAGGGGCATCGAACGCCGACCTCGGCCCCGAAAAGCTGGCCGATACGATGTCGTTCATGTTCGAGACGCGCTTTCCGCAGCACCTGACGGAATTCGCGGGCAAAGAGGCGCCGTTGCAGGACGACTACATCGACTGCTGGACGTCGCTGGAAAAGAAATTCGACGGCACACCGGGTCGCAAATGATGCAGCGGGGCCGCCAGCGTTCGATCGCTTCTTGCCGGGGGGCTGCCGGTTTTGACCCGCTGGGATCGTCGGTTGCCGCAGCGCTGATGTCCGCCGTGAACGCCTCCCCCGACTTGGGCGTCTTGCGCCGGATATCGCGATCCCGTGGTGCCCGTTTTGCCATCCCAGCGCCGGCACGCACCAACGCAAGGGGCGCGCGATGACCCGGCTTAAACGCTCCTGGGTGGACAGCGCGAATGCCGCAGAAACCCCCTTCCCGCTGAACAATCTGCCCTGCGGCGTGTTCTCGACCGCAGACACCGCGCCCCGCTGCGGCGTGGCCATCGGCGACATGATCCTAGACGTGGGCGCGGCCGATCTGGGCCTGCACGGCGACCTGTTTGCGCATCCATCCTGGAACGCGGTCATGGGCGCGGGCACCGACACTTGGGTCGCGCTTCGCGCTGCGCTGACCGGCTTGCTGGCCGATGGCGCGACGCCGCGGCCCGATTTGTTGACCCGACAGGCGGATGCGACGCTGCACATGCCCTTCGTGGTGGCCGAATTCACCGATTTCTACGCCGGTCGCCACCACGCCACCAACGTTGGTACCATGTTTCGCGGGGCCGAAAACGCGCTTCCGCCGAACTGGCTGTCGATCCCGATCGGTTACAACGGCCGCGCGTCTACCGTAGTGGTCAGCGGCACCGATATCATTCGTCCCCACGGTCAGACCAAGGCTCCCGACGCGGATCTGCCGTCCTTCGACCCGTCCAGACGGCTCGATATCGAGCTGGAGATCGGCGCGGTCATCGGCGGCTCCAACCCGGTGGGCCAGCCGGTCACCGTGGCCCAGGCCGACGCGATGATCTTCGGTTATGTCCTGCTGAACGATTGGTCGGCGCGCGACATCCAGGCTTGGGAATACCAGCCCCTTGGCCCGTTCCAGGCCAAGGCCTTCGCCACATCCATCAGCCCCTGGATCGTGACCCGCGCCGCGTTGGAGCCGTTCCGCACACCCACCCCTGGGCGCGAGCGGGAGTTGTTGCCGCATCTGCACGAACCGGGGCCGATGCTTTATGATATCGACCTGTCGATCACGATGGCCCCCCCGGGCGGTGCGCCCACGACGGTCGCACGCACCAACTACGCGCGCATGTACTATTCCTCGGCGCAGCAATTAGCGCACCACGCGTCGTCCGGGTGCGCGATGCGGACGGGCGACTTGCTGGGGTCGGGCACGATTTCCGGTCCCGACAGGGACGAATGTGGCAGCCTGCTGGAGCTTAGCTGGGGCGGGACGGAACCGTTCATGCTGGACACCGGAGAGACCCGCACCTTCATCGAGGACGGCGACACCCTGACCCTGCACGGCCACGCGCAGGGCGACGGCTACCGCGTCGGCTTCGGGACCTGCACCGGCACCGTGCGGCCCGCCACGACACACCCCGAATAAGGAGCCGACGATGGCCAAATCCTTCGCGTCGCAAGGCGACCTGACCGAAAAGAAGATCACCTTCGACGAGGTGGGTCCGGACCTTTGGGCGTTCACCGCCGAGGGCGACCCCAATTCCGGCGTCATCATCGGGGACGACAGCGTCATGGTGGTCGAGGCGCAGGCGACCCCGCGCCTGGCCGAAAAGGTGATCGAGCGGGTGCGATCGGTCACCGACAAACCCATCAGCCATGTCGTGTTGACCCATTACCACGCGGTCCGCGTGCTGGGTGCCTCGGCCTACGGTGCGGATCAGATCATCATGTCCGACGCCGCGCGCGGCATGGTGGCCGAACGGGGGCAGGAAGATTGGGACAGCGAGTTCCAGCGCTTCCCCCGCCTGTTCGAAGGATACGAGAGCATCCCCGGCCTGACGTGGCCGACCACAACCTTCACCGACCGCATGACTGTCTATCTGGGCAAACGGCGCGTCGACATCATGCATCTGGGTCGCGCCCATACGGCGGGCGACGCCGTGGTGCATGTGCCCGACGGGGGCGTCATGTTCACCGGCGACATCGTCGAAGACCATTCTGCCTGCTACTGCGGCGACGGGTATTTCGGCGACTGGGGCACGACGCTGGACGCCATTGCGGCCTATGACGTGGACGCCATCGCCCCAGGACGGGGCGGCGCGCTGATCGGGCGGGACGCCGTGACCCGCGCCATCGCCAGCACCCGCGACTTCGTGGACAGCACCTATGCGCCCGCCGCACGCGTGGCGGCGCGGGGGGGATCGCTGAAGGAGGCGTGGGACGCGGTGCGCGCGGAATGCGATCCGAAGTTCCGCGACTACGCCATCTACGAGCATTGCCTGCCCTTCAATGTCGCCCGCGCCTACGACGAAGCCCGCGGCATCGCCCACCCCCGCATCTGGACCGCCGCGCGCGATCTGGAAATGTGGGACGCTCTGCAGGGGTAGGCACCGCGCCGGTCCCCGCCGATTGATCCGAGAGGAAGCCCCGATGGTCGCCGTCAGATACCAGACTGCCTTCCGGCTTTATCCCTACCAGAAGGTCCCCGCGCAGGAGGCCGCCGCGCCCCTGCGCCACCCCGTCGTCATCGTCGGCGGCGGGCCCGTCGGCATGGCGCTGGCGCTCGATCTGGGCAATCGCGGAACGCCGTGCCTGGTGCTGGACGACCATGACGGGGTGGGATTGGGCAGCCGCGCAATCTGTTTCGCCAAGCGCACGCTGGAGATTTGCGACCGTCTGGGCTGCGGTGAACGCATGGTGGACAAGGGCGTCGTCTGGAACGTCGGCCGGGTCTATCGCGATGACCGGGAAATCTATGCCTTCGATCTGCTGCCCGAGACGGGGCACAAGCGGCCGGCCTTCATCAACCTGCAACAACCTTATTTCGAGCAATTCCTGGTCGAAGAAATCCGACGCAAACAGGCGGTGGGTGCCCCCGTCGAAATCCGGGGCCGCAACGCGGTGACGGGATTGGAGCAACACGCCGATCACGTCGCCGTATCCGTCGACACACCCGACGGTCCCTATCGGTTGGAGGCGGACTATCTGGTGGCCTGCGACGGGGCGAATTCCCCGATCCGCACGATGATGGGCCTCGACTTCGGCGGGCGCGTCTTTGAAGACAATTTCCTGATCGCCGATATCCGCATGGACGCAGATCATCCGGTAGAGCGTCGTTTTTGGTTCGATCCACCGTTCAACCGCGGCGAGACGGCCCTGATGCACAAGCAGCCCGACGACGTCTGGCGGCTGGATTTTCAACTGGGCTGGGACATCGACCGCAAGGCCGAGATGGCGACGGACAAGGTGTGCGCTCGCGTTGCCGCCACGATCGGGGCGGACGTTCCGTTCGATCTGGTCTGGTCCTCGATCTATACCTTCCGCTGCTGCACGATGGACCGCTACCGCCACGGTCGCGTGTTCTTTGCCGGCGACAGCGCCCATCAGGTGTCGCCCTTCGGCGCGCGGGGGGCCAACGGCGGCGTGCAGGACGCCGACAATCTGGGATGGAAGCTGTCGGCGGTGCTGTCCGGCGCGGCATCGGAGTCCCTGCTCGACAGCTATCACGACGAACGCAAGCAGGCGGCGATGGAGAACATCGCCAATTCAAGCCGGGCGGCCGATTTCCTGACCCCCCGCACGCCTGCCCATGCCTTGTTCCGCGATGCGGTGCTGGACTTGGTGGAGCGTTATGACTTCGCCCGACCGATGGTCAATTCGGGTCGCCTGTCGACGCCCTGCACCTATGATGGATCCGCCCTCAACATACCCGACGGTCTGCCGAACGGCCCCTCACGGTCGCGTCCCGGCAGCCCGGCGTCCGATGTATCGTTGGGCGACAGTCATCTGCTGGAACGGTTCGGATCGGATTTCACCCTCCTGGCGATCGGGGGTCCGGCCGCGCCGGTCGACGGCTGCAAATTGGTGGCGTTGAGTCCGGCAGATGACGAAAGCGGCGCGTTGGCCGACCGATATCTGGGGGATGCCGGGGCCGCGGTCTATCTGATCCGGCCCGACCACCACATTGCCGCGCGCTGGCCCGCCTTCGATGCAAAGACCGTCACCACGGCCATTCGGGCGGCCCTTGGGGGAGGCGGGGCATGACCGACCTGATCCTGTCCGTGAACCTGGCCCGATCCGACGATGTCTATGCGCGGTTGCTTGCCGCCCATGACGGCCTGGACGAGGCGGAAAGTCAGGCCCTGAACGCGCGTCTGATCCTGATTTTGATGAATCATATCGGGGATGCCGACGTGTTGATGCAAGCCATCGACGCCGCCGGGCCCGATCCGGTGGACGCCGAATTGGCCTGAACCGGCTTGGTCGTGGCGTCGGCTTGCCCAGATTATACGACCTCCTTCGCAAGACAAAATAAGGCTGCACCTCGACCCTGGATCAATGCGCCTGCGTCGATGTGGCGACCGGAACCTCCGCGTCGGACCGTTCTGGACACGCGACTGCTCTCGGCGTTCAATCGACGGATGGTGCCGTTCGATATCTTCAATATCTCTGAAAGACTGATGTCCATGAACCGGGCGACATGGGCCAGGCATGCCAACCCGTGGAGCGTATATAGCCGGATCGTCGGAGGCAGCTTCGTCTTCGCAGCGCTATGGAGCCCGTTCTGGATCGGATATTGGGGCATCCCGGCGATCCTGTTGGCGGCGCTGTGGGTGCGGCTCAATCCCCGCATGTTTCCGGCACCGACGCATACCGATGGATGGGCCACCCAAGCCGTCCTGGGGGAGCGGGCCTTCCTGAACCGCGCCCAGGTCCCAATCCCCCGCCATCACGCGGTAGCGGCTTACGTCACGTCCGCACTGGCCGGACTTTTCCTGTTGATCGTCGTCGCAGCTTTCCTCACGCGCGATTTCTGGCTTGCCCTTACTGCATGGCACGCGGCGACAATTGCCAAGCTCTGGTTTTGTGATCGGATGACATGGCTCTGGGCGGATATGAAAACGGCCACCGCGAAGTATCGGGCTTGGACCTCCGCCGAGTGGTGACGGCCAGCGGGGTTCGGATCGCAGACCCGTAAGGTTATCGTAACGCGACGCCTTGCTCACAGGGGTCTTCGAGCGCCTTGTGCGTTTGATCGCACCAATCCGTACCGTATCCATTCGCAGCACATCCCCAGGCGCCCGCAGCGACGTGCGCGAGGCGGCGAAGGGCCCGCAACGACCATTCGGCGTGGGCCATGCGCCCTGACAAACCGATCCCAGCCTAAAAAATGATCATCAATGGCAACGGCGACCGTTTTGAGAGACCTCAGAGCGACTCCAGAAACGCGATGAGGGCGGCCCGATCAGCCGGCGGGAAGGACGCGAAAGCGTCGCGAGACGCTTGTCCTTCGCCGCCGTGCCACAGGATCGCCTCGGTCAGGGACCGGGCACGGCCATCGTGCAGGAACTGCCGATGTCCCGAGACCTGCTGCGTCAATCCGATGCCCCAGAGCGGCGGCGTGCGCCATTCGGCCCCGGTCGCCTGCCCAGCCCGCAAGTCATCGGCCAGCCCTGCCCCCATGTCATGCAGCAGCAGATCCGAATAGGGCCAGATCAACTGGAAACTGTGTTCGGGCCGGTCGGCCAGACGGTGGGTGACGAACTTCGGCGTGTGACAGGCGCTGCACCGCGCCGCGTGGAACAGCGCCTTGCCGCGCAGGACCGACGGGTCGTTCACCGTCGCGCGACGGGGCACCCCGAGATTGCGACTGTAGAATGTGACGAGGTCCAGCATTTCGCCCGAAACTTCGGTCCCGCCCTGCTGCACGTCGTTACCGTCGAACGCGGTCCGGCAAATGGTCTGAGGATCGGTGCAGTCGCCGGCGGCGTCGGGGCGCAGGGGGGAGGAGATACCGATGTCCGTATTGAACGCGTCCGCCGCCTGCTGTCGCAAAGTCGGCGTCGTGGCGCGCACGCCGAAACGGCCCAGCATGGCGATATCGTGTTCCGGCGACCAGATGATGTGAGCCCGGCCCGAAATTCCATCGCCATCTGCGTCATCGGGGTCGGCCCCCGCGATGATATCCGCCGCCGGGATCGCCTCGATCAGGCCCAGCCCGATCATCTGCGGCGCGACACGGGGGCTGATCGCGGTGCCGTGGGCCAGGTCGCCGTAGGCGAGATCGGTCAACGTCCATTCCGGGCGACGCAACGTGACACCCTCACCGCCGGGAAGGGTGATCTTTTCGCCGTCCTGCCAGTCGACGGCCACTCGTCCCTCGGCTGCGACGCCCGCGATCGACGCATCCGAGAATTGATGACCATAGACCGGGTCCGGGCCGGACCGGAGATAGCGGGCAAGCTCCTCATCCGGCACGACAGGCCGGCCTAGACGCACCACCAGTGAAAGCGCCCCGTTGTCCGCATCGAGCGGAGCATGACCGCGCCCGTCCTTGACGTGGCAATCCTGACAGGACCGCGCATTGAACATCGGTCCCAACCCGTCCGATGCGATGGTCGAGGCGGGCGCAGTGACCCAAGGCCGATCGAACAAACCGTTGCCGACGGCGAAATCCCCCTGCTGCCTGAAGTCCAGATTCTGTTGCGGCAGGCTGAACGCCTCGGCATCGTTTCGACGACGGACGGTGCCCGCGCCGCCCTGGTTCGCCTCGAACCGCTCCGGCGTCTCGAAGGTGGTGGGGGCCGCGCGGATCTTCGCGACGCGCGCGGCTTCGACCGGCGTGCGCGGAAGGATGGTCAGGTGCGGCTCGCCGGTCCCCTGTGCAGTCGCGACACCGCCGATGGCCACCAAGGCAAGGGTCAGGACGATCGCGCAAAGAGATCCAATCACCTCATACATCCTCCGACCGGGTAGGTCACGGATCGGAGCCGACGCCGCGCGACAATTCGGCGAAGCCGCAAGCACACCGCGGGGGGATGGATCCGGTCCGCGCAGCGCCGCATCAGCAACCGGTCGAAAGTGCCGGGTCATTCAAATACGGCGTCGGGGTCGTCCAGGCTGTCGGACCCTTCGATGGCCACCTCGGCCACGCCCAGGGCGGCGGCGGCGCGCTCGATCTGGCGCGTCTGCGCGACAAGGCCGTCGATCGCCGCCTGGACCAAAGCGCCGCCCGCGTCGTTCGCAGGATCGAGCATCATGTCGTACTTCAGCCCGCCCTCGGCCGCGACTTTCAGGTTCGTCATGTCGATCTGCGTCCGGTCGAGTGCGGCACCCAGCGAGTCCGCCACCGACGGGTCGGCAGCCGCGACGAGGTCGCGCAGCGATGCGCCCGACGTCACCGCGCCGTCGATGCCGACGTAGGCCCCGTTGTAGACGTTGCGGATACCCAGCGCGTCATAGAAATGGTCGTTGTGCGTATTGTCCGAAAAGCACGAATGCTCTTCCTCCGGATCATTGAGGAGCAGGCCCAACTGCATCCTCTCGCCCGCCTGTTCGCCGTAGGACAGGCTGCCCATTCCCGTCAGGATGCGTTGCACGCCGTCATCGTCCGCCATGACCGAGGCCCGCGCGTCGCCGCCGTCGACCCAGGCCGCGGCCATGAACTCCAGATCGCCGACAAGCAGATCGGTCGCCGCCTTCAGATAGGCCGCGCGCCGGTCGCAGTTGCCGTTCGTGCAGGCGTCGTCGGCAGCATAATCCGTCCAGGGCCGCTGCCCGGCGCTCGCATCGTAAGCGCCGATGTCCTGACCCCAAAGCAGGAACTCGATCGCGTGATAGCCGGTGGCGACATTGGCCTCCGCGCCCCCCGCCTCGTGGATCGTGTCGCGCAGCAGGGCGGGCGTGATCTCGGTCGCATCGATCTTGCCGCCAGAAAGGGTGAAGATCGGATTGGCGATGACGTTCAGACCGGCGGCGGGATTTTCGGTATAGCTCTCCACGGGCGCGGAGCCTTCGGCACTGACGTAGTCGATCAGACCTTCGTCCAACGGCCAGGCGTTCACCTTGCCCTCCCAGTCATCGACGATCGGGTTGCCGAAGCGATAAACCTCCGTCTGCTGATAGGGGACGCGCGCGGACAGCCACGCGGCCTTGGCGGTCTCCAACCCCTCGGCGGTCGGGACGGCGATGAAATCGTCGACTGCGCTTTGCAACATCTGCGCCGTCGTCAGACTGTCGCCATAGGCCGCCGCCGCGATATCGGCATAGGTGGCCAGGACGAAGGCATGATCGTCCGCCAGGACGGGCGTGGCAAGACAGGCGCAGCAGGCGGTCGTCGTAAGCAGTTTCATCGTCATTTCTCTCTCGTGTCAGTGAAGTCTATCGGGCGTTTTCGCCGGTCCGCGCCGCCGACGCCGGGTGCGCAGGTCGATGCGCATCACCGCAAGTCCGGCGCGTTGGGCGATATGGGTCGCCGGCAGCAGACGCTCTGCGGGCACCAGCAGCGACAAGATCAGCATCGCGTCCTCCCGCTCTGCGCGCGCGGCGAGTGTCAGGATCTGCGCGACGATTGCCTCGTCCGCGCCGACGCAGCGACAGGTCAGATCGTGGCGCATCAGGGGGCGGCGCACGCCGTGCGACAGGACGTCCATCATCTCTTCCCACGCGGTCAGCGCGGCGGTGCCGGCTTGTCCGTCGAGCGCCGTCTCGAAGGCGTGTGCGACGCGCGCGCGGCCTTCGTCGCCGTCGAACCAATCGCGGAACAACATGACGCTCAGCGCCTGAAACCCGTCGAGCGTGCGCAGATCCGCGACGGGCGCACCCCCGCGGGTCAGGCGATAGGGGTCAGGGGGAAGGACGGGATCGTGCCAGGTCATTTGGTCAGGATCAGCTTGCCCGCGCGCGTCAGGCGCAGGACATAGACTTGGTCCCCAAGGGCAATCCGGGCGGTCGTGCCGCCATTCAGCAGCTCTTCAGCCCGGTAGACAGGCTCATTGTTCCGAAGGGTCGACGCAGGGTCGGACATGTTCAAAGCCCCGCCTGCGCGTGGCCGTCGAGCCGCGCTTCGCATATGATTACGATTGGGACCAAACGGGCGTACGACGGACCCACCGTTTCAGTCAGCGAGAGTGCCGCAATATCAATTTCTGCCGATCTCATCCTACCCTCCAGGCGATGCCCCGAACCTTCGTTCAAGGACTGCGGTCCGGGCTGACCGGGCGATGAGTCGCGGCGGCTGGCTAGGTTTCCATCAAATCCTGACAAAAAATGTCGGATATGACAAGGGCGGTTTTTGGGGGGCTCTCGAAGGCCGTGTTGCGGCGCGTTCGGTCAGGCATTTCCTGCTGCCAACATGGATCGTCTGCACCCCTGCGCCCGACCCTGTCCAATGCCCCGCCGTAAAAGCGATATGCCTATGCGCGGGACCGCACGGATCAGCCTTCGCCCTGTCGGCAAAACCCGACCGCAGCAAAGGGCGGACCTGCCGATGACCCGGACCGGCGGCACTTCGCCGAGACCGTGCCGCAGGCCCACAAGTCCGACCGACCTGTTGCAAAGACCGCCCCGAGGGTCGCGCGTTACCGCACCTGTTCGAGCAGTGTGAGGCGGTCGGGCATCTGCCAGGATTCGACGATGGACCCACCCTCCAGGCGGTGCACGGCGATGGCGCTGAATTCGACCTGCCGCCCCGTGGCAGGATAGCCGAACACCTCCCCCGTGTGGGTGCCCGTCAGGGTTCCGATCACGGTGACGACATCGTCGGCGAAATGAAGACTGTCGATGGCGAACTGAATATCCGGGATGCCCGCGACATAGGTGTCGATTTCCATCAGATAGCTTTCGACATCGCGGGACGTGCGCGACGGCGATTCCCCGTGCACGAACCATCGCTCCCCCAGAAGGCCTTCGAACAGGTCGTCGTCGCGCGCGTTCAGCGCCGAGTAGTACCGCTCGACCATATCGAAGGCCCGCTCCTCGTCGAGCAGGGGCGAGGCCAGCGCATCTGCGAAATGGCCCACGTCGGGGGCGGCGGATTTCAGGCGCAGGTACCCCAGCACCAGATTGTCGCGTTTTGGGTCCAGAACCAGAATCTCGCCCTCGAACACGCGAAACTGCGTCAATTCTTCGATGTTGGTGTAATGCGACACGATCAGCAGCGGGCCGTCACGCTCCGGATCGCCCTGCCACGCCGAAATCCGGTCGCGAAGCGGCGTTACATCGGGCGATCCCTGCAGCGACAGAAGCAGGTTCAGGTCGGGCGTCGTTTCCACCGGCATTGCGGCCGGAATGGATGGATCGACCTCGGCCATGCCCTGCAACAGGCTTTCCAGCGTCTGCTGGTTTCGGCACCATTCGCTGACGACGATCCGCGCGGGCACGATGTCGTTGGAGGCCAGCAGCGCGCCCATATCCACCATGTTTGCGCGACCTTCCGGCGACATAATCCGCTGGTTGGCGCAATCGGTGGGCGCGACGTTCGGCTCATCGAGTTTGGACCAATCCGTCGGCCCGTGGCGCATCAGATAGACCAGGTCGTTGCGCGTGAAGATGTCGACCAACTGCTGATACGGCTCGAACCGAAGGGCG
>NZ_CXSU01000012.1:1647387-1666119 GCF_001403795.1 Jannaschia donghaensis
AAGGCAGCATCAGGGCGGCGGCAAGGGTTACCGATTTTACGAAAGACATTGGGTTTCCTTTCCAGGTCGATGAGGCGCGGTCGACGCGATCGTTCATGGCGAGGGGCGCAACTTGCCTCTATCCCGGCTGCCGTTCCCGATCGCCATCTGCGCGGTATGCGGAAAGACACGACAGATCAGAACTGGAGAAGAAACGCCCACCGGTCCGTTTGACACAAAAGATCAATCCGAGTTTCAAGGAAAGGACGATGGCGATCGGTATGGCAAGTGTCATGATGTGACCTCCGCCGCAGCGGGGGGGCTGCCATGGTCAGGTCGCAGCCGGTTGCGCAACGACCGTATCACCACAGAGGCCGGGGATCAGCGGAATGCCGAACACGGTCACGGCGAGCATTCCGCGCGCGCCCGTCGCGCCGGCAAGCGGCATGACGGACGGTCGAGCATTTTGAATGATTTCGAATGCGGGTCCGAGGGTCATTGAAAGGGCTTTCCCGTAGCAGCTTCACCGAAGCAGCCTTCGTCCCGTGAGTGAAATTGGTGGTCTTTGTTCGAACCCGGCATTGGCCGAGGCGCACCGGTCGAGGATCGATGACACCTCAGCTCGCTTCAGACGCGCACAAGGTACGTCGCGGACGAAGTTGCTTGTCCCGGATCGAGGATCTACGACGATCGCCTGGAAGCAGGGTCGCCGCAGGGCGCGGACAGACAACAAAGAGGCCACGATGCGATTTTGGATCATTATCGGCCTTATTACCGTGCTCTCTGCGATAGGGCTGACATATGAGATCGCGGCCGGGCGGGTCCTCGCGCCCTTTTTCGGCACGTCCCTGCTGACATGGACCGCGGTGATTGCGACGGTTCTTGCCGGGTTCTCCCTCGGCAGCGCGATCGGCGGCTTCATCGCGGAACGCGACCGTCCAACCGCAGTCCGCAATGTCCAAGGTGCCTTGGTCGCGGCAGCCGTGCTGATGGCGCTGTCACCGACCGCTCTCGGACTGCTCTATGCGATGGGCGCACGGGGCACCGGGGGAATGCTTTTCAGCGTCTTCATGGTCTTCTTCCCCGCTTCGGTCCTGATAAGCGCACCCTCGCCATTCCTGGCAAAACTTGCCGTCGACGCGCGCCCGGGCCGGGAAGGTTCTTCGCTGGGACTGGTTCTCGCGGCCGGGTCGTCTGGCGCGATCCTCGGCGCGATCCTCGCCGGGTTCGTCGCCCTGCCCTTCTTCGGCTCGGCGATGACCTTCGCCGCCTGCGGTGCCGCAACGCTTCTGTGTCTGCCGTTCATACGATCCACACCGCCAGGGGACGGCGACGGGGCCGACGAACCGGCTGACACAGGGCAGAAATCGCAATCGGGCGTAGTGATCGGGGCGGCCGCATTCGTGGGATTTGCGGCCATCGCCGGTGGGTCGATCTGCGAGTACGAGTCGGGACTTTCCTGCCTTCATGTCGAACGTCGAGGTGCCGATATCCTTCTGTACTCGGACGGAATTACTCAGGCGGCGGAGCGGATTGGCCCGAACGACGGTCCGTCCGAAAAGTCTTCCAAGCTCGTGCTGTCCTACACGCAGTGGCTTTGGGATCGGATGGACCGTGATCTGGGGCCGGCCCCTTCGGTCCTGTTCATCGGCGGGGGCGGCTATACGCTGCCCACCCAGCTTCTCCACTCGCGCCCGCAGGCCCGCGCGATTGCGGTGGAGATCGACCCACTCGTGACGTCCGTGGTCCGGCGGCACCTGCCCTGGGCCGCCGCGATGATGGAGCGGACGGGCTATGCCGCCCACCTTGACGACCGGGAGGCAAAGGGACGCCTCGGCATCGTCCATGCCGATGGCAGGGTCTATCTCAACCAGACGGAGCACCGCTTCGACGCCGCCGTCATGGATGCTTTCTCTTCGAATTCGGTACCGGCCCATCTGGTTACGCAGGAAACCTTTGAGCGTCTGCGGACGGTCGTGGACGGTCCGGTCTATGTGAACCTGATCGACACGCCGGATGGCCGGCTTGCCCGTGGCGTTCACGCAATCCTCACTGGCCTTTATCCGCACGTCCAGGCAGCGCAGGGCAAGCTGAGTTCCAACGGACGGACCAACATCGTTCTGGCGGCCTCGTCCACGCCATTGGCACCACTCACTGATTTGCCCGACGGGTATGAGCCCGCGCCGATCTCCCCGAGCCGCGCCTTCACCGACGACCGGGGGTGGGCCGGCCACCGCTAGACAGCCGGCTAGACAGCCGGCGCGCACGTTGCATCGCCGAGGGCATGAACTTGGCATCGGCTGGAAGTCAGAGCGAGCGGCAGGTGTTGGCGGATATTGGTACAGATTTTAGATGCCGCTATGCAGCTTTCTCGAAAAAGACCCTCCCGTCGCCGGTGGCAGGACAGGAGCCGAGCTGGACGCAAAGCGGACAGAGTTGGAGAGCGCTTTGGTTCGTAAATGTCGCCATCTGCTGACGTTTGGGCAGGCAGTCTCAAGCGAACATCCAATCGTCGACCTTCATCTTGTCCGAACCTGCCCTGCCGTCCCGTCAGTAGTCCGATACGAGCAAGCGCTCAGGCGCGACGTCCTCCTCGACGTCGGCAAAGCGACCGATGGGCTGCTCGAAGACATTGTCGCCGGCATCGTCGTTCACCGTCGACACCTCGCCGATCAGAACGTCCGCGCCTTCGCCCCAGAAAGCATGCCAGATACCGGGCAGAAGGGTCACGCTTTCGCCGGGCTTCAGACAAAGGTGACCGCCGGCCTTCAACGTTCGATCCACGCCGTCGCAGGGGACGGTCACATCGGACGTCCGGTCGATGCCGCCGTCCGGGTCCGGCGCGAACAGCTCGATCATCAGATCGCCGCCGCCACGGTTGATGATGTCTTCCGCCTTGAGGTCATGACGGTGCATCGGGGAAAGCTGATCGCGGCGCGAAATCATGATCTTTTCGGCATAGAGCATGCCGCGTCCGGTGTTCAAATCCGACAGGGTGCCATTGCGGACGGTGAACAAGAACAGCCCCATCTCATCCCAGCGGCCCTGCCCATAATCGGTGATATCCCATCCCATGCCGCGCGATCGAATGGTCGCCGCCTCGTCGCTTTGAATCCTTTCGGGGGACCAATCGGCAAAGGGGGGCATGACATAGCCATGGCTGCGGATGAAGGCGTCACCTTCGGCCAGGATTTCGTTGATGCGGGAGCGTTTCATGCCGTGTCCTTTGGAGATCGCAGACAGGGGCGTTCGATGATCTGACACTCCGACGCCGACGCCCCGTCGATGCGTTTGAGAAGAAGATCCGCCAGCATCCAGCCCGCAGCGACGCGACTGAAATGCGACGCGTGAATGGGCGTGCCGAGATAATCGCCAAGGTTGGTGCCGGTGCGAACCGAAAACCCCACGGCACCCGCAGCCACGCCGATCGCATCGCGAACACCCGCGCGCGCGCCTAGAAAAGACAGCTCGTTGACGCAGACGATACCGTCCGCCCCGCGCTCCGCAAGGACGCGGCCTGCCGCGCGGGCGGTGTCGGCGGCCAGTTCGCCGTGAACCTGAAGCCCCGGCTCGGGGATCAGACCGCGGTCGCCCAGCGCGCGCGCATAGCCCCGCTCGCGTTGCCGCACGAAGGTATAGCGCCGGTCGCCATCAAGAAGTGCGATCCGCGTGTGCCCGGCGTCCAGAAGGGCGGTCGTACCCTGCCAGGCGGCGTGTTCGTTGTCGATGTCGAAATAGGCATGGTCCGAAAGCAGCTCCGTGCGTCCGAAGGTCACGAAGGGGACGCCCGCCTCCAACAGGTAGCGCACGCGCGGATCCTGAAGTTCGGTATGGTCAAGGATGATCCCGTCCGCCCCCCGGCCGCGCACCACGTCCTGCAACCGGTCCAAAGCCACGTCGCCCATCGTGACGGGCACCGCACGCACCGCATAATCGGTTCCGGCAAAGCGGTGATGGATGCCATTGAGCAAACCGACGGACCCGGAATCCCCGATCTCCTCCTCGTTCGAGAATGACAGGAACGCCATGGCTGCGAACGTGCGCCCGGTGCGCAGTTTCACCCCGTCGAGATTGCGGACATAGCCCATCCGCTCGGCCGTATCGCGCACGCGGGTCACCGTCTCCGCGCCGATCTTATGGCCGTCCTTCATCGCCCGCGCGACAGTGGTGATGGAGACCCCCAGCTCGCTGGCGATGTCCTTCAGGGTGACGGGGGTGTCGGGTCTCGATCTGGGCACGCGCATCTATCCTTGCAGGCACCTGACGCGCGGGCTGCTGGGGGGCAGGTGCGAATTCCGATGCCGCTGGGGCGTAAGAACGCGAGGCCGCCCAGGCAGCAAGGTCAGGCAATTGTCCGACCACACCGTATCCCCCCCGGCGTCCCAGGTCACGTAGAGGGCGGGACGATCCGTACTTAGCGTGACTGTGCCGTCACTCTGGGTGGCGGTCACGACGGGTGCGCCAAGATCGTAGTCCTTGGGGCGCTTGGGAAGATATTCGTTTTCGCCCCGGTGGACGCCGTCGGTATCTGCCCATTCGAAGTGCACGAACGCGTCTTCCGGCACGGTCACGCGCGCGACCTCCACGGCCCGGTCCGGGGGAACGACGACGGGCCAATCCCCGGCCGTTTCCATATCCCGGTCGAACCACACGGTGCGCGCGGCCACCGACAGGGAAACCGGCCCGGCGGTATCGTTGACGGCCCAAAGGATTAGGTGACCCGTCTGCGGGTCCGGCTGACATGTGACCATCACGTCCGCATGGAAGCGGCGCGCCAGGTAATGCAGCGCTTTCCACCCGCCGCCATATTCAAGACTGGACCAGCTGGCGACGGGCCAGGTGTCGTTGAGCTGCCAATACAGGGTGCCCATGCAGCGCGGTTTCGAGGAGCGCCAGAATTCGATGGCGGTCTTCATGGCGAGGCCCTGGGAAATCTGGCTGAGCCAGGCCATGTCGTCGAAGCCATCGGGAAAGCGGAAATAGCGCGCGATGGTCTCGACGATCCGCGCATTCCCCCCGTCGTTGCGTTGGTGCACGTCCATGACCCGCGACGACACGTTGCGGTCTGACGGCAGGGTGAACGTCTCGGTCAGGCGCGCGGAGGGGAAGGATTGAAACCCGAACTCCGAACAGAAGCGCGGGCGGACGGAGCGGTAGTGCTCGAAATCCTTTGCCGAATGCCAGACGTCCCAGAAGTGCATGTCGCCCGAGGTGTCGTCGTGCCACCCGTCGCCGAAGTCGAGTGGCCCTACGGAGGGGGAAGACGGCCAGAATGGCACGTCGGGGCCGGCATCCTGCACCACCTCCTCCAACGCATGGTTGAGACGGTCGTACATCGCAAGATACCTGTCGCGATTGGCCGCGGCTTCGGGGAACCACTTGAGCGCGCCCACCAGCTCGTTGTCGCCGCACCACAGCGCCATGCACGGATGGGCCGACAGACGGCGCACCTGCTGGCGGGCTTCCGCGCGCACGAGGTCCAGCCACGCACGGTCGTTCGACGGGTAAAGGTTGCAGGCGAACATGAAGTCCTGCCAGACCATCAGCCCGCGTTCGCTGCACATCTCATAGAACCAATCGTCCTCGTATCGCCCGCCGCCCCAGACGCGGATCATGTTCATGCCCGCGCCGACCGCACTGTCCAGAAGATCGGCCGTCGCCTCGGGTGTCGCACGGCCTGGCAGCGCGTCGGCGGGGATCCAGTTGGCCCCCTTCATGAAGATTTCGCGCCCGTTGATGCGGAATGCGAAGCGATGGCCGATCTCGTCCGCGTCGGTGACAAGCTCCACCTCGCGCAGTCCGATCCGCAGGGTTCGCGACTGATCCCCGATGGAGACTTGCAGATCGTAGGTCTCCTGTGTGCCGTGCCCGGCAGGCCACCACAGGCGCGGCGTTTCCACCTCCACGCTCAGAGACGTCTCGCAGGGACCGGGCCAGAGTTGCACGTCCCGTTCGACCACGCGCCCGTCGAGTTCCATCCGGGCCGTCACCTGTTCCGCAGTGTCCGTCTGGACATGCAGCGTAACCTCCACCCGGACGCGTCCCCCATCGTGGATCTGACGCACCATAACATCATCCAAACGCACCGGGTCCGTCGCCCGCAGGACCGCGCCGCCCAGCAGGCCGATTGGGCTCAGCGCGATCCCCCAGTCCCAACCGGCGTCGCATTGGGGTTTGCGCAGGAAATTATAGTGCGGCAGGCGGCAGTTCTGCGCCATGTACGGGATCGGGATGGGCGCATTCGCGGCCGCTTCGGCGGCGATGGCGCTGTTTGATAGAAAGCGGATCGCGATCTCGTTAATGCCCGGCACCAGCGCCGCCGTCACGTCCAGATCGTGCCGCAGGAACGCACTGCCGGGGCGACCGACCTGCGTGCCGTTGACCGTTACGACGGCGTGGCAATCCAACCGGTCCAACGTCAGCGTCTGCCGGCCCGCGCCCGTCCAGTCGAACTGCCGCGTCGCCGTCCATTCGGTCTGGTGAACCCAGTCCAACGCCGCTTCGCGGTCGCGCCAATATGGCTCTTCGATGATGCCTGCGGCCAGCAGGGCACTGTGCACATCGCCCGGAAAATCGATCGGAACATCGTGTCCGCCACCCGTCAGCATCCATCTGCCGTTCAAATCGATATCGATGGCGGTCGCAGGGACCTCAAACGGTGTCATGTATCGTCCTTCAGGTCGGACCAGGGGATCTGGGCGTTGCGGGCGGCAAGCTCCGCCACGAGGGGGTCGTCGTGCCTGTCGTCCATAATGTTGCGGTACTGGAACGGGTCGGCGGTGTTGTCGTGGAACAGGTTCGGTGCAGCCATCGCGCGCCCGTCCAGCGGGGCGAAGATGGTCGCGACCGGGCTGCGCAGGCCGACCCCGTCGGTTGTTTCGAAGAATGCCGTGCGCGCGTCGCAGCCACCCACAGCTTCGGCCATGAGGGACGCGCCCTGCATGTGCGCCGGTGTCCCCTGCCCCGCCGCGTCCAACAACGTTGGGGCCAGATCGACGAGGGACGCGACGGATCGGTCGATCCGGTGACCCGGAACGACACCCGGCCCTGCCATCACCAGCGGAATGCGCAGACTTTCGTCGTTGGGGCTGCCCTTCTGGACCAAACCGTGGGAGCCGAGATTTTCACCGTGATCGGAAGCGAAGACGATAAGCGTATCCTCCTCGATCCCGGCCTTCGTCACAGCGTCCAGGATACGCCCCACCGCCCGGTCCATCCAGGTCACCGCACCGAAATACTCGGCGGCAAGATGGCGGATATCGTAGCCGGGCGGCAGGTCCATCGTGTGCGGCAAGCGGAATGAGTAATGCCGGAAGTCCCAGCGATAGACCTTGTACCAATAGTCTCGGTCATTGATCCGCGCGGCGTCGGTGTTTTCGCGCAGGACCACGTTGGCCGGATCGTACATCGTCAGAAATTCGTCCGGCAGGTCCGCCACGGGGCAGTGCGGCGGCGAGATATTGTAATAGAGGAAGAAGGGATCGCCGCCTGCATGCGCAGCGATGTGGTTTTCGGCCTCGGACGCTTCGAAATCGACCGACCAGCCGCCGGGCGCGAATTCGGGGCCGCCATCGCGGGAGTAGATTTGCGCCGAATGGGCATGATGGACGCGCGGGATCGTATAGTGGTCAAACCCGATCTCATGCGGCCAGGAGTGTATGTGCCACTTACCGATCACGGCCGTACGATACCCGGCGGCACGCAACCCCTCGGCCAAGGTCGCATCGGGCAGATGCGGGCGGCGGGGATACGGATATTCGGGCATGTTGAAATCGCCCGGCCGCCCCGGATAAGCGACGTTGGTGCGCCCGCCGGTGGCCGTGCGGTTGTGCTGACCCGAAATCAGGACGGAGCGCGCGGCCATGCAAACGGGGAAATTGGTGATCGCGGTTTCCCACACCGCGCCCCGAGCCGCGAGACGGTCGATGTTTGGCGTGACGACCGTGCCACCGTAGCAGCCCAGTTCAAAGGGCCGCAGCTGATCCGACGTGATGAGGATGATGTTGGGCTTCAAAGGTGCGCACCTGTCTTGGCGTCGAAAAGATGCGCACCAGCCATGTCCCAGGTGACGGAGTGCCTGGCCCCGGGGGCGACGTGGTGCAGGCCCGGAACGCGCATCCGTAATGGCGCACCGTGAAAATCGAGGACGATGGAGGTCTCGGCCCCAAGGGGTTCGTGACTGATCGCGGGCAGGTTCCGGGTCACGACGTCACCCTGTGCCCCAAGGGTCAGAAACTCGGGCCGGATCGCCAGTGTTGCCGCCGTGCCGTCGGCCACCGATGCGCGGGACGCGGTGTCAGGCAAGGGCAGTCGAACGTCGCCGATCCATACTTCGCCCGCGTGCACCGTGCAGGGGTGGGCGTTGATCTCGGGCGTGCCGATGAAGCGCGCGGCGAAGAGCGTGTCGGGCCGGTTATACAGGTCGTCGGGGGTTCCCAACTGCTCGATCCGGCCCCCGTTGAGCAGCACGATCCGGTCGGCCAGGGTCATCGCCTCGATCTGGTCGTGGGTGACATAGGCGATGGTCGCGTCCAGGGCGTGGTGGATGCGTTTGATTTCCGCACGCATCTCGCCGCGCAGCTTGGCATCGAGGTTCGACAACGGCTCGTCGAACAAGAACAGGTCCGGGTGGCGCACCATCGCACGACCGATGGCGACACGCTGGCGTTGCCCGCCCGAAAGCTGACCAGGCTTTTGCGCCAATTGATCGGTCAGCTTGAGGACCGCAGCGACCCGCGCGACTTCGGACGTGATTTCGGCTTTGGGCGCACGGCGGATGCGCATGCCAAAGGCGATGTTCTCGTATACCGTCATATGCGGGTAGAGGGCGTAGGACTGGAACACCATCGCCACATTCCGGTCTGATGGATCGAGGGCGGTCACGTCGCGCCCCGCGATCTCTATCCGTCCGCCATGATCCGTCTCCAACCCCGAAATGAGGCGCAGCAGGGTGGACTTGCCGCAACCGGACTCGCCCAACAGGACGAGGAATTCGCCGGCCGTAAGTGTCAGGTCGATGCCGTGCAGAACCTGCACCGCGCCGTAGGATTTGGTGACTTTGTCGAGGGTCAGGCCGGGCGGCATGCGCGCGTCTCCGTTGGTAGGGCGACAACGAGTGCCGGATTGATGAAGCTGCGCGCCAGAAGGCATGGGACAGACAGACCGAACCACAGGGCGAGCGGCGGCTGGGACCAGCCAATGATCAGGGCTGCGGGCACGAGGGCGGTGGCCAGCACATGTCGCCAGGGGGCAAGGGCGAACGCCAAGGCCGCATTGGCCCGGGCGTCGCCAGCTGTTCCGTCGACCTGGGCGAGCATTTGCAGCGCGGCCAAGGCGTAGGCGGCGGACAGAATGGCGACGAGCAACAACAGGCCTGCGACGACACCCCCGAAAGGCATCGCCATCAGCGCCGCGATGGCGGCCACAAGGGGCGGCAGGGCGACGATATTCGAACGGAGAAATTCGGCGCGCCATTCATCCCACATCCCCCGTGCAAGGTCGGCTGCGGGGCGGTCCAGGCGACCGACCGCCCAGAATGCGGCGACGATTGCGGGGACCACCCCCAGGATAAGGCCGCCGATAAGGGTCAGGCCCAACGCCGTCAGATTGATCGCCGCCATCTGCCAGATCCGCGTGCAGCAGAATGTCACGACCCGGCCCATCATCCCTTCACCGCGCCGCGCATCATGCCCGACACGATCTGCCGTTGCAGCACGACGAAAGCGATCAGCGTGGGTGCGATGACGATCACGATGCCCGCCATCAACACCGCCTCGGTCGAGGACGACATCATGTCCGACGCCTTGTAGAGCAGCATCGAAACCGTCGATTGCTCCACCCGTGGCGTGTAAAGATAGGGCAGGACGAAGTCGTTGTAGATGTGGATGGTTCGCAGGATCACGACCGTGGATATGGCCGGCACCATCAACGGCAGGATGATCTTCCAGTAGATCGTCAGATAGCTCGCGCCCTCGATGCGCGCGCTTTCGTCGAGTTCGCGGCCGATGGCACCGATGAAGGTAATGAAGATGTAGAGGGAGACGATATCCGCCCCCGAATAGAGCGCGATCAGCGCCCATTTGGAGTTTACGAGGCCCAGCCCGAGCATCACCTGATAGAGCGAGACCTGCGTCGTGATCGGCGGAATGGCCATGACGATGACATAGGCCAGCAGGATCGCGCGACGGCCCGGAAATCGGAAGCGGTCGATGACATAGGCCGCCATCGTGCCGATCAGCGTCACGATGATCAGCGACACCGCGATCACGAAGGCAGTGTTCCAAAAGGCGATACCGACGGGCTGACGCTCGATGAAGTCGACGTAGTTCTGGATATTTACGGGGTCGGCCGGCAAGTCCGTCTTCTCGCCGCGCAGCATCTCCAGCGGGGTTTTGAAGCTGTTGATGAAGGCGATGGCGAGGGGGGCGACTACCAAGATCGACGCGAAGGTAAGGACAACGTAATGCACCCCCGTCCAAAAGCGGCGCATCGCGGCGGCGCGGGTCATCGCGCCTCCTCCTTGGGCAGGACCAGCCGCTGGATCGCCACCGCCACCAGCACGCCGGCCAGCAGGATCACGGCCATCGCGGCCGCCATCCCGACGCGGCGAAACTCGAATGCCTCCTCCAGCGTCGCCATGACGAACGTCTTGGTGCCATTTGCACCCCCGGTGATCAGGAATGGTACGTCGAAGACTTCCAGGCTCCCGACCGTGGCGAGGATCATCTGCAACCCGAGGATCGGCAGGATCGCGGGGAAGGTTATGAACCGGAACTGCTGCCACTCGGATGCGCCCTCGATACGGGCGGCCTCGTACTGGTCCTGCGGCACGGCCTGAAGCGCGCCGTAGGTGATGAGAAGTTGGAATCCCAAGTATCGCCAGACCGACGCGAAGACGAGAGACCAAGGTGCGATGTCCGGGTCCTGCACCCATTCGCGGGTCCACGCGCCAAGGCCGACGATCGTCATCAGGGCGTCGAGCCCCCCTTCGATTTGAAGAAAGTCGCGAAACACGATCGATACCGCGACGGAATTGAGAACGAAGGGCATGAAGAGGATGAGACGAAAGGCCGCCGAGCCGGGCATCCCCCGGTTCAGGATAACCGCGAAATAGGTCGCCAACGCCAGTTGAAGCATCGAGCCCGCGAAATAATACAGCGAGTTGAGAAGCGGGCGCAGCAGGCCCGTATCCTCGAACAGGATGGTGCGGTAGTTGTCCAGACCGACGAAGGACTTATCCGCCGACATCCCATCCCAATCGGTGAGCGAAAACCAGACCAATTGAACGGCGGGCCAAAGGCTGAATACGGCCAGTAAGGTGAGGGGCGCGATCAGAAACCCGGCGATGACCAGGCACCGCTGCGCGCGGGCGGTGAGTTGCATGGAATGCGTTCTCTCGAATGTGGGACGGCGCGCGGATACGCGCCGCCTGATCGCTTGGGCGACCTCAATTGCCGGTGGCGTCGGCCCATCGGCGATTGATTTCTGCCAGTGCCGCCTCTGCATCCTCGGCCAGCACCAGATCGCGGATATAGGTGCCGGTCATGAAGTCGAGGCGCGCGTCCGCCATGGCCTGCTTGAATTCGGCACTCGGCGTGCCGGCCTCGATCATGCGCGGCTCTCCGGCCATCAACTCTTCGAGTTGAGGCATGGTCGGCGCGATGCGGGGATCGCCGGGGATGAAGCCTGCCGCGTTCGAGATATCCGTTTCGGTCAGCAGGAATTCGATCCACGCCTTCGCCGTCACCGGATTGTCCGAGTTGGCCGACACGCCGAGGGCCCAATCGGGGTTCAGAAGAACCGCCGGATCGCCGCTGTCGTCGATTGGCAGAGGAAACATGCCCAAATCTTCGGCGACATTCTCGACTCCAAGCGCCTCGGCGGCCGTCACGGTCTGCGGCACGGACCAGTTGGCGAGAAACCACATGGCCGCTTCGCCGGTGCCAAGCAGCACCTTGGACTGATCCCAGTTGTTGGCCGTGTAATCACGCTCGGTGCATCCAGCATCGAACAGATCGCTCACGAAGGCAACCGACATGCCATAAGGGCGGTCCGCGGCATAGGGCGCGGCTTCGCTGACCATATCATCGTAATAGCCGCCGTCGTTCGCGAACAAGAGCGCCGCCTTGTCCCACTGCTGCATCGGCCAGCCGGCACCCATATTGATCTGAAACGGCACGATGCCGGCATCCTTCAACTTCTCACAGGCGGCGAAGAGCTCCGTTTTGGTGGTGGGAACACTTTCGATGCCGGCCTTTTCAAAGGCTGCCTTGTTGTAAACGACCGCCTCCGCGTTCTGGCCGTAGATATATCCGTAAACCTCACCATCGACCCGGTAGCGATCAACGAAGCTGTGGGTTTCCGCCAGGGACATATCCGTCAAAGGTGCGTAGAATTCGGCGTAGTCGGACGGCGGCAAATTATCGAGAACATTGAGAACGTCGCCGTAGTCACCGGATGCGATCCGCGTCGGCATCTCCTTGCGATAGTTCGAAACACCGATGATCTCGACTTCCGCGCCTGGGTATTTCTCCGCAAAATCAGCCGCCCACGCATTCCAACTTCCATCCTGCTCGAACTGTGTGAAATGAGTGTAGAACGTGATCTTGCCTTCGACTTTCTCGGACGGCTGCGCCAAGGTGCCTTGCCCTGCCAAGATCATGGCCGTGCTCGCCGCGAGTGTTCCGATGATACGCATGAAGTCCCCTCCCAAGGATTCGGGCAGGCCCGAAAGGTTTAACGTAATACCTTATGGGAGAGACAGGCGATTGCTGTCAACGCTTTTGGTAACGCCGACTGGTAGAGAGACTCTTCGGTTCCTGACATCGGGCCACGATCCGACGGATCAAGCTCGCTACCGGATGGGCCGTCCAGACAACTTGAGGCGCCGGCCTGCCGATCACGGGCTGTTGATTCAACGCGCCAAGCAGCGGGCGAAATGGTTTCGAAACGGCGTCATCCGATATAATGGGGTCGTCCTATGCCTTCGAGGGAACAGGTCAGCAGTATCGCTCGCCTCTTCCGTAGATCGTTGCGTGCAATACGTCGCATCCTTGAAGATCACGGATCGGGGTGGAGACGATTTCGGAACAGACATGGTCTTCGACTGAGCGATCCCTGGCATGGTGACACGCCACTTTGCCGTCGCCTGGGAGGAGTCAGATCGATATAGTTGCGATGAAGGGCCCGGCCTCGTACACCGAACGCCGACGGCAAGACGCGACGTGCTTGATTTGGGGGGAACATGTCGGCATGGACGTCCCCCTTCCAATGCAGACGACGTGGATCGTCTGTCCCATAGTCTTTGGCGATAACGCAGCCGTTCCCCCTTGGGGTCCTTGCCGTGTTCGTTATACTTCAGGTCTTTATGCTCTTGATCCTGATGTCATCCGAACGGGGCCGAGCGGCGCGGCTTGGCGTCACTGCTAGATCTCTGACCGCTGCCTGTCGCCGCGCCCTGCATCCAATCCATGATCCAAGCCTCGCTAACGGTGCCGTCGTGCATCAGACCGGTCAGTCATGACCCGACTTATTTTCTGGATCGTCGATCGACCGAAGGTCGCAGCCGTCATCCTGCTGGCTGCCTTGGCCGTGCTGTTCGCCCCGCTGGGCACGTTGCGCTTCGACGGGGATGTCGGGCGCGTGTTTTTGTCGGACTCCCCTTTGAGCAAGGCGCAACGCACCTTTGACGCCAGTTCGCAGGGTGCCATCATCGATGTCGCCATTCTGATCGAGGCAGATGAGCCGCTGTCCCCTGCCGATCTGAAAGCGGCGCGCGATCTGGCCCTGAACCTCGAATTTGCCGACGGTGTGGCCGCCGTCTCCTCCACGTTTTCGCTACGATTTCCACCGCGTCACGCTGTGTTTCCCGATGCGCCGGTTCTGCCAGCCGATTTGGCGGACGATGCGCCCGGCCGGCTGGACGCATTTCGCGGATTGGAAACTGGGCTGCCCACCCTGATCGCGGAACGCGCGCTTTTGTTCGTGGTTGCCGTCGACACGAAGACCAGCGACACCCGTCAAGCGATCGAAGACCTCGACGAGATTGCCGCACCGCTGCGAGACGCCGGGCTTCGGGTCACTTTGACCGGGGCGGAGGCCGTAGCGGTTCAAATGCGGGCGGGCCTCTCCGCCGATCTGCTGCGGCTCAACGCCATCGGGGCGGTCCTGACGGCGCTGACCGCGCTCCTGCTGCTTCGAAACCTGCGCCTCGCCGTGATCGCGGTGGGGCCGGGTTTGGCGAGCGGACTCGCGGTTTTGGGTTTGGCGGCATGGCTGGGTCAGCCGATCACCGTTCTGAGCAACGTGATTCCGGTGCTGATGCTGATCCTCGGGGTGGCGAACGGCCTGCACCTGACGGTCCACCTCACCGCCGAGGAAGGGTCGTTGTCCAACCGCATCGCGCGGACCCTTGCCACCGTCGGCCCGGCAAGCGTCCTGACCGCGCTGACGACGGCGCTGGCCTTCGGCACGATCCTGGGCACCGGAAACATGCAATTGGAAGAATTTGCGACGCTCGGCGCGGTCGGGGCAATCATCACGCTGGTGATATTATTGCCAGGCTTTGCCATCCTGTCGGCGCTGCTGGCCCCCGCGCCACGGGCCTTGGGCAAAGGGTTCGCGCGCACCGCCGAGCGTATCGGGGGTCCCGCGTTGCGCATGCCGCGACGAACAGCTGCGGCCGGAGGAGTTCTCCTCGTGCTGGCCGGAGCCGGGTTTTCCACGACGCAGGCGTGGTTTCCGCTCTATCAGAATTTGCCCGCAGACAGCGCGCTGGCACCTGCCCACGATCGTATCGCCGGTGATTTCGGGGGGGCCTTCCGCCTCTGGGTCGAGATGCCGGAGGAAGCGGCGTGGCCCGACCTGCGGCGGGCCGTGCGCGCCGTCGAGGCGGCAGTCAAGGCCGACTCCGTCCTGTCGGAACTTGCGCTTGCGCGTTGGTTGGGCACGCCCGAAACACCGCCCTCAGACGAGGCCCGCGCACGTTTGCCGACCGTCGTGACAGACAGGCTGCGCGATCCTGAAACAGGTCGGCTGCGCTTCGCCGTTGCCCTGCCCGAACCGATGCGCTCGTCGGAGACACTGATTGCTTTCGACCGCATCGAAGCGGCTGCGCTGGCGGGAGGGGCCGCACAGGTCCTGGGTCTGCCTGCGATCATGCGCCACGAATCCGTTGCGTTGATATATCAACTCTCTCTGGGGCTCCTGGCCGCTTGTGCGGGCGGCGCACTGCTGGTGGCGGGATGGCTGCGGCAACCGCGACTTTTTCCCATTGTCCTGATCTCGAACCTGTTGCCTGTGCTGATCGTCGGTGCCGCGCTGCATATGATAGCCGCAGGCCAGTTGACGCCGCCCGCCGTCCTTGCGCTGACCATCGCATTCGGCATCGCCGTGGACGATTCCATTCACTATCTGAACCGCTACCGGATCGCCCGGCAGACCGAGCCGACCCGCACAGCCGTTCGGTCCGCGGTGCGCAGTGCGGGTGGGGTGATGATCATGACGTCGATCCTGCTCTGCGCCGGGCTGGCCGCGACGGGTCTGAGCCTGTTCTTTCCCGTCCGCCTTTTCGGTGCGATGATGGTGTTGACGCTCGTGGCGGCGCTGATCGCCGATCTGGTTGTCCTGCCCGCCCTTCTGATGATCGGGGACCGACATGCGGATCGCTAGATATTTCGCCCCGCTGCTCTGCGCGGCGACACCCGGACTGGCCGACCCGCTGCCCGAGATGGCCGGCGCATGGCAAGGCGACGGGATGGCGCGTCAGACCCCGGCCAGCGAGCCGGAGATCGTGCGCTGCCGCCTCGACAACGCCTACGACGCGGCGCGGGCGCGTTTGCGCGTACGGGGTGTCTGCGCGGTGCCCGGTCGACGGTTCGAGATCGACGGCGCTCTGGCCGCGGACCCGGACGGAAGCGTCCGGGGCTTCTGGTCGAACCCCGACGGACCCGGAGAGACCGCCGTGGCCGGCCGCGTCGACGGGCCGGCCGTCTACTTCACCTTTCGCGCCCGGGACCCCGACACCGGAGGCGACGTGTCCCAGATCGTGACGTGGCGACTGGACGGCGACACCTTGTCCTTCCGCGCCACCGATCGGGCGACCGACGGACCGATGGCGGACGTTACCTTCGCACGCTGACGTCGCGCGAATGCGTCTTTCAATCGGTGTCCGGCAGACCCGGAAACACCTTGTCGGGCGTCGCCGGAAAGTCACGTACCCGTACACCGCAAGCGTTGTAGATCGCGTTGCCGATGGCCCCCGCAGCGCCGGAAATGCCCAACTCGCCGATGCCTTTGGCCTGAATCGGATTGGCTTCATCGTCGCGCGTATCCTCCAGCAGAAGCGCGTCCAGTTGCGGCACGTCTAGGCTGACCGGGACGTGATATTCCGCGAGGTTATGGTTCACGATCCGCCCGTCGGACCGATCATGCATCAACTCCTCGGTCAGGGCACTGCCGATGCCCCAGATCATGCCGCCGTGGCATTGCGATACGGCCGTCTTGTGGTTGAGCACACGGCCGATGGAAAAGACGCCCAGCATCCGGCGCACCCGCACCTCACCGGTATCGCGGTGCACGCCGACCTCGGCGAAATGCGCGCCGTAGCCCGCGATTGAAAAATCATCGGACGTGTCGCCTGGCTGGACATGCCCTTCGCAGACGATGGGATCAGTGATGAGGTCTGACAGGGGTCGGCGGGTATTGCCACCGGTGGCGAACCCGTCCTTCAGCGTCAGGTCGTCTTCGGCCACGCCAGCCGCCTCGGCCAAGGCGTTGCGAATTCCCTTGGCTGCCAGGAAGACTGCCGAGCCGCAGGATTGCGCGCCCCATGATCCGCCGGAGCCGCTGGATTTCGGCAGGTCAGAATCGCCCAGCGCCACCTCGATACGATCACGCGGCAAACCCAGCATCTCGCCCACGATCTGCGTCAGGATCGCATAGGTTCCTGTGCCGATATCCGTCATATCCGTCTCACAAAGGGCGGTGCCGTCCGGGCGCAGCGTCACGCGGGCCTTCGATTCGCCCAGGATGTTGGTGCGCACCGCCGAGGCGACGCCCATGCCGACCCACCAATCGCCCTCCAACCGCGACGCGGGCGCGCCACGGCCCGACCAGCCGAAACGCTCGGCCCCTTCTGTCAAACAGCGCGCCAGCCCCCGCTCCGAATAGGGGAGGTCATCTTCGGGGTGGGTATCGGGGATGTTGCGCAGTCGCAGGTCGATTGGGTCCAGCCCAGCCGCTTCGGCCAGTTCGTCCATCGCACATTCCAGCGCGATCATTCCGACCGCTTCGCCCGGCGCGCGAACCGACCCGGCGCAGGAGCGATGAACGCGGGCGACGGTCTGCTCGAAAAACCGGTTCTCGCCACCATAAAGGAAATGGGTCCCCTGTGCCGTCGGTTCTGCGAAACCCTCGTCCGGCAGGTTCGACACCCGGTCCTCGTGTCCCAAAGCCGTCAAATGCCCTTCCCCGTTGCAAGCCAGCCGCAGCCGCTGCACCGTCTCGGACCGACGCATGGTCATCTCGAAAACCTGATCGCGGGTCAGCACCACGCGAACGGGCCGATCCAACTCGCGTGCCGCGTGGGCTGCGGCCACCGCCTCGGGCGCGATGCCCAGCTTGGACCCGAAACCACCACCGACGTACGGCGCGTGGATGCGCACGGCGCTTTCGTCGACGCCGAGCGCGTCGGCGAGTTCGGCCACATTGTACTTGAGCATCTGATACGCGCCGTGCAGTTCGAGACGTCCGTCGATCCACTGCGCGACCGAGGCGTGCGGCTCCATCGGGGCGGAGCTGTGGCCGGGCGTGGTATAGCGGGTATCGACGCTATGGGCCGCTACCTCCATCGCCGCCGCCAGATCGCCTTGGTCCAGCCGCTTGCCCTTGGGCGTTTCGGTTTCGGTCGCAGTGGCCGGATCGACGTCGGCACCTTCTTCCGCGTCGTACGTTAAATCGAGGGTCTGGGCGGCGTGGCGGGCCTGCTCGAAGGTTTCCGCGACGACGAGCGCGATAGGTTGACCCAGGTAATGAACCTCCGGCAGCACCTGCTCGGGCGCTTCGGCGGCCGTGCCCTGAGCCGGATTGCGCAGCAGCGGATCGCCGGTGAAGACGGCCAAAACACCATCTAAAGCCATCGCGCCCTCGACGTTGACATGCGCCACCCGACCGCGCGTGATCGTCGCGCGCACCAAGAACCCGGTGGCCAACCCGTCGACGGAATGCTCGGCGGCGTATGGCGCGGTGCCCGTCACCTTGAGCGGGCCATCGGGCCGGTCCATCGCGGTGCCCAGAAGGCCTTGGGCCATCCTGTCCAGAACGCGGGGCTGAGTTTCGTCCATCGTCAGCGCGACGTCGAATGCCTTGGGGGTACCGTCCATCATGTCGTCTCCGTCAGGCTGCGCAGCGCACGGCGCAGGGTCCGCCGCGCCAAGGGAATCTTGAAATCGTTGTCACCGTGGCCGCGCGCGCCTTCCAGAAGGACATCGGCGGCGGCGTCAGCGGCGGCGCGGTCGGGCATACGCCCGATCAGGGCCTGCTCCACAGCCGGGTCGCGCCACGGGCGCGGGGCCAGACCGCCGAAGGCCAGTTGGGCCGAGGAGATGCGTCCGTCCTCGACCGCAACGGCACCCGCCACCGAGACGAGCGCGAAGGCATAGGACGACCGATCCCGCACCTTGACGTAATCCTGTCGTCCGGGCGGCGGCGTTGGCAAGATCACGGCGGTAATGACTTCACCAGCCTCAAGCGCGG
>NZ_CXSU01000012.1:1666227-1685161 GCF_001403795.1 Jannaschia donghaensis
CCCGAGCGCCATCATCGCGACGGCCATGTCCGACGGATGTGTGGCGATGCAGTGATCCGATCCGCCCAAGATGGCGAGGATGCGGTTGCGCCCCGTCATCGCGGCACATCCCGTTCCGGGCGCGCGCTTGTTGCAGGCGACGGCCGTGTCATAGAAATAAGGGCACCGCGTGCGTTGCAACAGGTTTCCGCCCGTGGTGGCCTTGTTGCGCAGCTGCACCGTGGCCCCCGAGAGCAGCGCACGGGCCAACGCCCCATAGCGGGCCCGGACGTCAGCATGATTTGCCAGGTCGCTGTTGGTCACAAGCGCGCCGATCCGCAATCCGCCGTCGTCGGTCGGCTGCACCTGTGTCATGTCGAGGCGCGACACGTCCACCAGAGCGTCCGGTGCCATGATTTCCAGTTTCATCAGGTCCAGCAGGTTCGTGCCACCGGCCAGGATAGTCGCGCCCTTGGCGGCATGGGCAGCCGCATCGGACACATTCGCAGCGCGGGTATAGTCGAAGGGTTTCATTCGGCGGCCTCCGCATGTCCGGCGCGGGCGTCGCGCACTGCCGCGATGGCTTCGCGGATGCGGGGATAGGCCGAACAGCGGCAAAGATTGCCTGACATGCGCTCGGCGATTTCCTCGTCCGTCAGCGCGGGGTTGGCCTCCAGTGATTGGGAGACGTAGGACGGCCATCCTTCGGCAATTTCGGACAGCATGGCCTCGGCACTCATGATCTGACCGGGCGTGCAATACCCGCATTGGTAGCCGTCATGGGCCACGAAAGCCGTCTGCAGATCCGATGGCGCGTCCGGTGTGCCCAGACCCTCGATGGTGGTGATCTGGTCGCCATCATGACTGACCGCCAAGGCAAGACAGCTGTTGATGCGCCGTCCGTCCACCAGCACCGTGCAGGCTCCGCATTGTCCGTGATCGCAGCCCTTCTTGGTCCCGGTGAGGCCGAGATGATGGCGCAGCGCGTCCAGCAATGTGACGCGTGGATCGAGATCGAGCGATCGCGCCTGTCCATTGACCGTGAGGGTAAGTTTCATGGGTCGCCTCTTCGTGTCTTAGCGTGGAGTGGCGGCCGCATCAGGTGCAGCCGCCGACGGTCAATTCTGATGGGTCCGCGGAAACCAGAGCTGTGTTTCGATCTGCACCGGGGTGCCGATCGGGAAGCCCCGCTTCGGGAGATCCTCCGGCTTCGCCTCGACGCGCTCGTAAAGCCTCGCTTGAAGCGCATCGGTCGACGCAGGGGCGGCGGCGGGCATCTCCGCCGGCCGCAATGTATCCCGCGCGTGAACGACGGTGGGCGGCGACAACGAGAGCGCGAAAGGCAGTGCGATCGTCGAGAGGGGGATTGTATTTGCCATGGAGACGAACCTGTGACATCCCGCTGTCATGGCAAGGGACAGGCCGATATATTTCAGTCGGCCTACAGTTTCTTGGGTCAATGGCCAGACGGCCTATCCCTGCGCGCCTTCACCAGTTCGATCCCACCAAGCACCTTCTCATTGTGCCGTGGCCTCTAGCTTCAGGCCTCATAACCAGAAGAGCACGGTTGCGGAGAGTGCGATGGTCGAGAGGAACACGGCTGGAGAACTGTCGTAGCGCGTCGCCACGCGCCTCCAGTCTTTCGGACGCCCGAACATGATCTCGATCCCGTTGCGTTTCCTGTAGCGGCGTTTGTCCATCGCGCGGCAGGGCATCACGCAGTGATGTCCCCAGAGGGGATGGAGATCGTCTTCTTGTCGGATGCCCGGGGGGCGAGCCCAGTCATGATCCGCGCAAACACCCCATATCGCTCCACCGCTTCCAGCGGTTGTACAGCGTCTTAGGCGGACCGTACGCCCGTGGTGCATCGCGCCAGCGCAAACCATTGCGGTTAAATAAAATAATCCCGCTTAGGACGCGCCGGTTATCAACGCGTGGCACCCCAAGGCTCTTGGGAAAATACGGTCGAAACCGCTCCATCTAAGCTTCGCTCAGCCAGTACAAGTCGCTCATGCCGTGCCCCCGAAGTCCGGGAGATTGAATCAGGCAACCTCGGAAGTCCCAACCAAATCAATGGGTCCTGAGCCTAGAAAAGGCGGCACAGCCAAACACGGACAAGTCGCTCTCCCAAAATTCCCAAACCTTGCTCCAAGACGCTGCGCCTGGCTCTCGCAGGCCAGGCTGGTAAAATGTCAGCAATACCGAAGGCTTCAAGCTACTCCTCGACTCCAGAAAATCCGTTGTCAGACATACGAAGGAAGATCTCATAGCCTTTGACGTTCTCGAGATCCAAGCGATCTACGCCGGCGTCGAGCATCTGGTGAGCGGTCTTCGTTGCTTTTTGAGCGTCCACCGAGTGTTGGTCAAAACATGTACCTGTCGCATGACCCGAGACATCTGCCGGACCCGTTCAACAATGTGGTGGCAACGGCATTTACCCGACCGGATGAGCTGTGCCCAAGGTCAAGAATTTTCATATGTTCGGCTGTAAATCGTGTTTTTTGCATCCACATGTATCGTTGGGGCGGAGGAAGACCTATCGACCGGAGGGAAACCCGGTCCAATGAGGACTTTCACTTCGCCGACGGCATCCCGCAAGATGGACGGCAGCTATGCGGAAACTAAATTTTCGCTCCGCTTGCACGAACGACCGCCTCGGTGCGCGGCAGAGATTTAAGCGCACTTAATTTATTGTGCATATCGACAGCAATGACGATGCTGCAAAGATGGCCACGGAAATCGAGTTCTCATACGCTGCACTGAACGGCGCAGCGCGACGGCACATTCGCGTATTTCAGATACAGCAATTCCTTGACCGTTTTGCGATGGGACTGACGGTGGCCGTGGTTGCTCTGGCGTTGACTGACCGTGGCATGGATCTCTTTCAAATCTCGCTTCTCTTCGGGGTCTACTCGCTCACCACGATGGCGATGGAGTTGCCGTTTGGTGGCCTCGCCGACAGCATTGGCCGCAAGCCGGTCTTTTTGGCGGCGGTCGTCGCCAGCTTGATTTCGCTCGTCCTCTTTCTCTCGACCCGTGATTTCAATGTCCTCGCGCTCTCCTTCGCGTTCATCGGATTTGGACGCGCGCTCCGGTCGGGCACGCTTGACGCGTGGTTCGTCGAAACGTTCAGGGCCGCCGCGCCCGATGTGGATGTCCAGCCTGCACTGGCCAAGGCGCAATGGGCCAATGCCATCGGGTTGGCCACTGGAGCCGTCTTGGGAGGCGTTCTACCCGACGTCTTGGGCGAAGTCGCGATAAGCCTTGGGTTCAGCGTCTACGACGTGTCCTACGTGGCAAGTTTCGCTGTGATGCTGGCCGTGTTCGTCTTCACGGTGTTCGCCATCGTCGAACCCCCACGTCCGATGGACGCGACGGCTTTGGTCCATGGCTTCGCCAGTGTCCCAACAGTGATCAAGGACGCGAGCCTTTTGGCCCTGAAACACCCCACACTGTCGCTACTTTTGGCAGCTTTGGCGTTGTTTTTGATGGCAACCAACCCTGTCGAGGTGATCTGGCCGACCCATGCAAAACCCATGTTGGACGACGGGTACGCAAACACTGTCATCGGTGTCGTGACCGCGACCTATTTCTTCTCCATCGCGTTCGGCGGATCTCTGTCACCCTACATCAGCCGGATATTCAATCGGCGTCACGCCATGACGCTGGCGGCGACCTTTGCTTGCTTGGCAGGCGTTCAGATCGCACTGGCGTTGCAAGGCAGTATCATCGGCTTTGTGACGGTATTCGTCCTGTATTCCGTGATCCTTGGTGTCTCTGAGACGCCGGCCAGTAGCATCCTGCATAGCTGCGTAGAAGACCGTCAGCGTTCGACAATGCTATCTCTGAGATCGCTTATACAGCAGTTGGGGGCCGCATTGGGTCTGATTTTGGCCGGAACTGTCGCCGAAATATACTCTACACCTATCGCATGGAGTGTCGGTGCGGTGTTTCTGTTCCTTGCAGCGATACTGGTATTGGTGCTGGTCAGACGAGTGGCCTTGGAATCCGAATAGCGGACATTCGTGCGCCGAGTAGCATTGACTATTTTGGGTTCAAATCACACCAGCGGCGGCGTAGCAGGAACCGACGATCGTCAGGTTCCAGTCAATTGCTTTCGGCCCGCACGCCATTCGAAACACAAGGCACGCGCATGAGTATAAGCTCTGCCCGCATTGAACCATGCCTCCGCGCCAACCGATAACATTCCGACCCCAGAAGGCATTTGTTCAAACAGCACTGTGTTGGAGCGGCTCGCGCCTTATGCCGACCTTATCATGTGCGGCTTGGTTACGATGCTGACGTCGGCGGGAATCGTCAGCATGATCAATGCGTTTCCCGAGATGTTCCGCCGTTCCAATTCAACCGCGAAGTGCGCCAGCGATGTCTCAACGACAATTTGTTCCTTTCGACTGATGTTCGCCGCGATCGTCACTTCCGTACGGTCGGGCAGGCCCGAGGCGCGGATCGCTTCCCCGATTTCCGCGGCTGTACCGACGCCCATGTAGAAAACCAAAGTTGTACCCGGAAGCGCATAACGCGCCCAGTCCGGCGAGTCGGATGCGTCGCAGTGAGTTCCCGTTGCCAGCACCAGCGCGCCGGTTTGCCCCCTTTGTGTCAGGGACCGGCCCATAAAGGCCGCCCCGGCGCTTGCCGCCGTTACTCCGGGGACGATTTCGACGTCGATCCCAGCCGCGCGGGCGGCGTCGAGTTCCTCGGTCGCGCGCCCGAAAATGCAGGGATCACCCGACTTCAGGCGTACGACGCGTCGCCCCTTGGAGGCTTCCGCCACGATCAGCGCGCAGATCCGGTCCTGCGGCCAGGCGTGGGCCCCCACCACCTTCCCAACGAAAACCCGCTCCGCATCCCGGCGGGCCAGTTCGAGCACGTCAGGATCGACCAGCCTGTCGTAGAAGATGACATCCGCTTCCTGAAGACGCTCAACCGCGCGCAATGTCAGCAGATCGCGCGCGCCCGGTCCCGCACCGACAAGCGCGATGTGCCCGGTCTGGGCAGGCATCTCCCGCCCGGCGATCGTTTGTTTGAGAAGATCGGCGGCCGCCCGCTCTGACCCCGTCTTGTGGAGTTGCCAAGGCGTTTCGCCAAAGGCCCAGCGCCAGAAGGCGCGACGGTCGGCGCGGGGCACCTGCGCCGCCACCGCCCCGCGCAACCGTCCGGCAAGCGCGGCAAAACTGCCCAGCCGGGGGTCGAGCAATCGCTCCATCTGCGTCTTGATCTGGCGGGCCAACACCGGGGCCGTGCCTTCCGTGCCGATGGCGACGACAACGGGATCGCGGTCCACGATCGAGGGTGTGGTCATGTCGCAGAGCGCCGGTTGGTCGACCACATTGACCGCCGCCCCCCCTGCCTTGGCCAGCGCATGCAGGCAGGCGTCGACCCCGGGGCAGCCCGTCGCGATGAAGGTCATCGCGGCGTCGGCAAAGCTTCGTGCCGTGATGGGACCGCTTTCCTGACACGCACGTCCCGAGCGAACCAGATCGGCCAGTTCCGCGTCGAGGTCCTCGGCTACCAGGGTCAAGCGCGCATCGGTCTTGAGGATCAGGCGCGCTTTCTGCGCCGCCTGCTCGCCGCCGCCCGCAATGACGACGCGTCGGTCGGTGGTTCGGATGAACATGGGAAAGCTGTGCATGATAACCTCAGGCGGCTTGCGAGTAATGTCGGCGGGTCCAGAGATCCCGCGCGGCGGAGGCGGCGTTCGGGACGCCGAGCGTGTCCAGCGCCAGGGCCGCCGTGCTAACGACGATGGCGATGGCAAAATCGTCCTGCGCAGTACCCGCCCAGACGTCGGCAAGACGGCCCGTCGCTTCCGATAGACGCTGACGTCCGGGGTGTGCCATTCCGGTCGCCCCCTCCCAAAGCGCACCGTCGCGCAGCCCATGCAGCGAAATATCCTTGCTGGGATGATGCTCGAACTCCCCGCCGCCGCCTTTGAGCACACACAGGTCACGCTGCCCCAGCATACGTGCCGCGTCGCGTTGCAACTCGCGGTAAGACGGGTGGAAAACACCTTGAACCGTCGCCTGGGCGCCCGCAGGGTTAAGCATGCGAAGGACCGTGTTGATGCACGATCGCAACCCCAACACATCGCGAAGCCGCAGCAAGCGCATCAGGTCCGGTGACACATCTTCCAGCGCGACATAGGCGATGCCCCCGGCGGCCAAATAACTTGGCGCGTCCTGCCATGTGCAGCGCGCAACCCCCGGTATGTCCAGCGTGTCCCGGACGGAGGACCCCGACGTCTGGTGCGAATTCCAGCCGTGCAGCAGCACGGGAAACCCGGCCTGCGCGACCAGTTTGGCCGAAAGCAGGAACCACGGCTGCCCCCGCGTGCGCCCGGCGGCGTAGCTCGGCCAGTCAAGCGCGGGACGAGGCCCCGTCCACGGCGACAGGTGCGCCCGCGCAGCCGCGGCAAAGCCCGCGATTTCGGGTGCGGTTTCGCCCTTCATGCGCAGCAGCATGAGAAGCGCGCCAATTGCCTCGGGTGCCGCCCGACCGTCCAGGATTTCCGTCATCGCCGCGAAAGCCTCGTCCCGCGTCAGGGACCGCGCCCTGCCCTGACCGCGGCCCAGGATGGCGACAAAGGGGGCCAAGCCGTTCATTCGGCCGCCGCCAGCACTTTGTAGTTGTCGAGGATATCCGCGATTTCTGGGCGGCAGGAGCCGCAGTTTGTCCCAGCCGTCGTACACGCCCCTACTTCCGCCACCGTCGCCGCCTCCCCAGATGCGATTGCTGCCAGGATGGTGTTCCGCCCGACGCCCATGCAGGCGCAAAGCATCGGCCCGGGATCGGGCCGCGCCGCGCCGGGCCGCCCGGCAAGAGGCACATCCAGCGGCTGACCGAGCTGCGCCGCCAGATGGTCGCGCGACAGGGCGACGGGCACGCGCGATACGAAGAGCGCTGCGACCAAGAGACCCCCTTCGCTGAACGCGAGCCGTGCGGTGCCACTGCTTGCGTCGCTGATCGACTGGCAAGCGGTCTCCGGCAGATCGAAGAGGCGGCGCGCCTCGGCCTCCCAGTCATCGGGGATCTGCGTTCCCGCCATTTCCGCGCGCCAGCCGCCGGTCACCTTACTGCGCGCCCAATAGGCGCTATCCGCATTCAGAGCGTTCGCGCTGACGGCAAAGCCGAACCAGCCAGCTTCGAACGACGCAAGGGCGACGACCGCTGCCTTGCTCTCGGGTTGACCCGACAGCGGGTCGACCGCGGACGCGACGAGGGCGTCCACCCGCCCGGTCGGTGCCGTTTGCGCGGTCCAGTGCATCGGCGCAAAGACCTGACCCCGGACCACCCTGTCGGTTATCGACGCGCGAAGGACGCAACGCCCCGAGGGGCTTGTCACCGCCACCAAAGTTGCCGGTGCGATGCCCAGGGCGGCGGCATCGTCGGGGTGCACTTCGAGGAACGGCTCGCCCAGATGCTGATTCAGGCGCGGGGCCTTGGCCGTCCGCGTCATCGTATGCCACTGATCGCGGATACGCCCGGTGTTGAGGCGGAACGGGTAGCGCGGGTTGGTACGCGCCGCCGGAGGCCGCGCTGTCACCGGCAGCATCCGGGCCCGCCCGTCGGCGGTGTAGAAGTGTCCGTCTGCGAAGAAACGTTCTACCGTGCCCGATGCCGTGATCGGCCAGCGGATCGGCGCAAGGGCGTCATAACCGCTCCGGTCCAAACCGCGCAGGCCCGAGATATCGAAATCGAGCGCAAAGTCGGCGGCGACGGCGGACAGGGCGGCATGTTCCTCGAAAATCTCGGACGGATGTGCGTAGTCGAAGGCCGCACCCCATCCCATGCGTCTTCCGACATCGGCCAGAATATCCCAGTCGTGCCGGGCCTGTCCGGGCGCGGGCAGCAGCGCGCGCTGGCGGCTGATGGTGCGGTCCGAGTTGGTAACCGTTCCGTCCTTTTCCGCCCAGCCGGTCGCGGGCAGCAGGACATGGGCCAGTTGGGCGGTATCGGTCCGGTCGGTCACGTCGCTGACGACGACGAATTCGCATCCCGCAATGGCATCGCGCACCCGGTCGGCCTCCGGCATGGACACGGCTGGGTTGGTGCAGATGATCCAGAGCGCTTTGATCGTCCCATCGGCGACCCGGTCGAAGAGATCGACCGCCTTGAGGCCCGCTTGTTGTGGCATCGCCGGCGCGTTCCAGAAGGCTTGCACTGCGTTCCGGTGGGCCGGATCGGTCAATTCCATATGACAGGCCAGCGCGTTGGCCAACCCGCCCACCTCGCGCCCGCCCATCGCGTTGGGCTGTCCCGTGACCGAAAGCGGCCCCATACCGGGCCGCCCGATCCGACCGGTCGCCAGATGGCAGTTGAGGATGGCATTGACCTTGTCGGTACCTGAGGTCGACTGGTTCACACCCTGGCTGAACACGGTAACGACCTTCTCGGTCCGAACCCACAAGTCGCAGAAGGCGCGGATGTCGGTCTCGCGTAGTCCAGTCACGCGGCCATCTTCGCATCCGGCCTTGGCGAGCGCGGCATCGAAGCCATCGACGTGGTGCAGATAGTCGATATCCACCGCTCCGCCTTCATGGATCGCGGTCAGCAGGCGATTGAACAGCGCGACATCGCTGCCGGGTTCCAGCGCAAGGTGAAGATCGGCCAGATCGCAGGTGGCCGTGCGGCGCGGGTCGATCACCACGATGCGCATCTCGGGCCGGTTGGCCTTGGCCTGCGCCAGCCGTTGGTAGAGAACCGGATGGCACCATGCCAGGTTGCTGCCGACCAAGACCACGAGGTCGGCCAGTTCGATATCCTCGTAGGTGCCCGGAACGGTGTCGGTGCCGAAGGCCCGTTTATGTCCCGCGACGGTCGAGGCCATGCAGAGCCGCGAGTTCGTGTCGATATTGGCCGACCCGATGAAGCCTTTCATCAGCTTGTTGGCGACGTAGTAATCCTCGGTCAGCAGTTGCCCCGAAACATAGAAGGCCACCGCGTCCGGCCCGTGTTCGGCAATGGCGCGGGTGAAGCGGTTGGCCACCAGGTCGAGCGCATCGTCCCACGCGGCCTCCGCCCCGTTCACGCGCGGGGCAACCAGTCGGTCATCGAGCGACAGCGTCTCGCCTAGCGCCACACCCTTGGAACAGAGCCGCCCGTAATTCGCCGGGTGGTCCGGGTCGCCGCGCACGGTGATGCCGCACTGCCCGTCCGGTTTGGCCAATACGCCGCAGCCCACGCCACAATAGGCGCATGTGGTGCGGATTTCACCGGGGGCGATCCCCGTCACGCGACGCGCCCGCGCCGCAGCCTTTCGGTATCGAGCAGGATGCGCCCCGCCTCGACACGGACCGGATAGGTCGCCACGGAGCCCTCGTCCGCGCCCTGCGCCAACCCGGTGTCGAGCCGCAGCACCATGTTGTGCAGCGGACACGTCACCGAGCGTCCGTGCACGATACCTTCGGAAAGTGGCCCGCCCTTGTGTGGGCAGGCGTCGTCGATGGCGAAGATCTCGTCGTCAACGGTACGGAAAACGGCGACACAGCCCATCGCCGTCTTCACCAGTCGGGCCCCACGTTCGGGAATGGCGCTGAGCGCGCCGATATCGGTCCAGTCGCTCATTCCGCCGCCTCCAGCGTCAGATCGGCCAGTGGCGCGTAAAGCTCGCGGTACTCAGGCTTCGTCCGCTCGGCCCAAGGATCCTGCTGCATGAACCGCTGGGCGTAGTAGAAACGATCGGCCAGGGCCTTGCGGCTGTCTGCGTCCGTCACGACACGCTCGATGATGTGGTCGAGGCCGACGTTGTCCATCCACTTGTACATCCGCTCCAGATAAGCGGCTTCCTCCCGGTAGAGCTGCACCACGGCGGCGGTGTATTCGAGGACCTCGTCCTCGGTCTTGACCGTGCACATCACCTCGGTGCCCTTAATGTGCAGGCCCGCAGCGCCACCGATGTGAAGGATATAGCCACTGTCCACGCAGATCACGCCCACATCTTTACAGGTGCTCTCCGCGCAATTACGCGGGCAGCCGGACACTGCCATCTTGACCTTGGCAGGCGTCCACGAGCCCCAGAGCGCCTTTTCCATGCGGATCCCCAGGCCCGTGCTGTCCTGCGTGCCGAACCGGCAGTGGTCGGTGCCGACACAGGTTTTGACCGTCCGAAGACCTTTGGCATAGGCTTGCCCCGAGACCATGCCGGCGGCGTTCAGGTCGGCCCAGATGTCGGGCAGATCCTGCTTCTTAACGCCCAGCAGATCGATCCGCTGACCCCCAGTGACCTTCACGGTCTGCACTTTGTATTTGTCGGCGGCGTCGGCGATGGCGCGCAGTTCGTCCGCCGTTGTGATACCGCCCCACATGCGCGGGACCACGGAATAGGTGCCGTCCTTCTGGATGTTGGAGTGCATCCGCTCGTTCACAAAACGACTCTGGTCGTCGTCCTGATATTCACCCGGCCAGTCACACAGCAGGTAGTAGTTGAGCGCCGGGCGGCACGACGCGCAGCCGCACAAAGTGGTCCAGCCGCATTCCTGCATCACGGCGGCCATGGATTTCAGGGCCTTCGCCTTGATAAGGCGGCGGACGTCCATGTGGGTGAGCGGCGTACAGGGGCACATGGGCTTGACCGTCTGCACCTCGAAACCGTCGCCCAGCGTCAGGGCCATGACCTGCTCGACCAATCCGGTGCAGGTGCCGCACGACGCGCTGGCCTTGGTCTGCGCGCGCACGTCCGACAAGGTCGCCGCCCCGCCCTTGATGGCCGTTTGGATCGCCGATTTACAAATGCCGTTGCAGCCGCAGATCTCTGCGTCAGCCGGTAAGGCTGCAACGGCTGCCAAAGGGTCCGATTGGGCACCCCCCTGAAACGCCGGTCCGAAGATGAGTGTGTCGCGCATCTCGGTGACGTCGGTCCGGTCCTTGATCAGACCGTGAAACCACGCGCCATCGCCGGTATCGCCGTACATCACCGCGCCGATCAGGCGCTCGCCCTCCAGCACGAGGCGTTTGTAGATGCCGCGCGACGGGTCGCGGAACACGATGTCATCGCGCCCGTCGCCTTCCGCGAAATCGCCCGCAGAAAACAGATCGCAGCCCGTGACCTTAAGCTTGGTTGCCACCTCCTTGGGCACGAAGGCTGCCTGCGTGCCCCCAAGCGTCTCCGCCGCGACTTTGGCTTGATCATAGAGCGGGGCCACCAGGCCGAAAATCGCGCCCTGATGTTCGACGCATTCGCCGAGCGCCAGGATATCGGCATCGGAGGTCAGCATCTGGTCGTCGACATGGATGCCCTTGGCGACCGCCAATCCCGCGTCTTTCGCGAGCGCCACGTTCGGACGGATACCCACGGCCATACAAAGCAGGTCGCACGGCAATTCGGTGCCATCGTCGAGTTCCAACGCGCGGACCTTGCCGCCCTCGCCCAAAATCTGCTTGGAGTTGGTCCCGGTCAGGACGGTGATACCCTTGTCCTCCAGCGCCTTCTTCAGCAGGTAGCCCGCGGCCTCGTCCAATTGCCGCTCCATCAGGTGGCCCATGATGTGCACGACGGTCACGTCGATGCCCCGTGCGGCCATGCCCGCCGCCGCCTCCAGCCCCAGCAGGCCGCCACCGATGACCACGGCCCGCGCACCGGGCGCACTGCCGAGCCCCATCATCCGCTCGGTGTCTTCCAGGTCGCGGTACGGGATCACACCATCGAGGTCATGACCCGGCAGCGGGATCATGAAGGGGTTGGAGCCGGTCGCGATAACCACCTTGTCGTAGGGCAACTCTGTTCCGTCAGGGGCCACGACAATCTTTGCGCCGCGGTCGATCCGGGCGACTTTCTCGCCGAAGCGACAGGTCACACCGCGCTCCTCGTACCAGGCGGCGTCGTGGGTCACGATCTCGGCGTAGGTCTTGTCGCCGGACAGGACGGGCGAAAGCATCAGGCGGTTGTAGTTGCCCCGCGGCTCCGCATTGAAAAGCGTTACGTTCCATGCGCCCGGTTGCGTTTCGAACAGGTGTTCCAACACTCGGCCCGAGGCCATACCGGCACCGATCACGATGAGGTTGCGTGTCATGGGCTTACTCCGCCGCGATGGTCTGGGGTTTCGGTTTGGGCTTGGCCCCGTGCTCGTACTCCTCGAGGAAATCGAGCACCTCCTGCCTGTAAGTATAGTAATCGGGGTGAGCCAAGAGCGCCTTGCGGGTACGCGGGCGGGGCAGGTCCACCTCGGTGATCTTGCCGATGGTCGCCTGAGGGCCGTTGGTCATCATCACCACCCGGTCGGCCAGCAGGATCGCTTCGTCCACGTCGTGGGTGACGCAGATCGCGGTGACCTTGGTGCGCGACCAGACTTCCATCAGGACTTCCTGCAACTCCCACCGCGTCAGACTGTCCAGCATCCCGAAAGGCTCGTCGAGCAGCAGGAGCTTCGGCGACAGCGCGAACGCGCGTGCGATGCCAACGCGCTGCTTCATGCCGTTGGACATGGCGACGGCACTCTGGTCCATCGCATCGGCGAGGCCCACCCGCTCCAGGTAGTATTCGACCACGTCCTGCCGCTCGGCCCGAGAGGCCTTGGGATAAACCTTGTCGACGCCGATGGAGACGTTTTCCTTGGCCGTCAGCCAAGGGAAGAGGTTGGGCGACTGGAACACGACAGCCCGCTCCGGGTCCGCCCCCTCCACATCCCAGCCGTCAAGCCGGATCGCGCCCTTCGAGATCGGGTTGAGACCGGCCGCCATGGTCAGGACCGTCGACTTGCCGCAGCCCGAATGCCCGATCAGGGAAATGAACTCGCCCTTGTTCACTTTCAGGTCGAAGTCTTCGACGACCGTGAGCGGGCCTTTGGGCGTGGGGTAGACCTTATGCAGGCCGGTAAATGTCAGGTAACGCGCGTCCAAGCTGGACGCGCCGGCCTCCTGCACGGCCGCCGGGACGCTGTGGATGGGCGTGACCTTCGGCAGAACCCGTGTTTCCTCGACCTTGGCGGCGATGCCCACGTCCATCAGGTATTGCGTGACCTTCGCACGCAGGGCCTTGAACGCCGTATCGGTGTTCATTGCCGACCTGTCGCGGGGGCGCGGAAGGGTCACGGGGACCGGGTCGGCCAGCGTGCCGTCGGGGTTCAGCACGATAATGCGGTCGGCCAGCAGGATCGCCTCGTCCACATCGTTGGTGATGAGGATGCAGGTCTTCTTGTCGGCCTCCCAGATTTCCAGGATTTCATCCGCCAAATTCGCGCGGGTCAGCGCGTCGAGCGCGCTCAGTGGCTCATCTAGCAGCAAAAGCTCCGGCTCCATCGCCAGTGCACGTGCCACGGCGACGCGTTGGCGCATTCCGCCCGACAGCTCAGCCGGGCGACGATGCGCGGCGTGTGGCAGACCGACCATGGCGATGTAATGATCCGCTTTGGCGGCCCTGTCGGATTTGGACAGACCCGAGTGCACCGCATCGATGGCCAGCATCACGTTACCGCGCACCGTGAGCCAGGGCATCAAGCTATAGCTCTGAAAGACGAGGCCACGTTCGGGGCCCGGCGCGGTGATCTGCTTGCCCCGGAAGGTGACGGAGCCTGTATCCGGCATTTCCAGCCCGGCGATCAGGTTCATCAAGGTGGATTTCCCGGTGCCGGAAAACCCTAGGATGGCAACGAATTCGCCTTCGGTCACATCAAGGGTGATGTTCTTGAGGATCTCGGCATGGTGCGTGCCCTGGCCAAAACCTTTGTTCACGTTCTTAAGATGTAGGATGCCCATCCCGATCACCGGTTCGCCGAAAAGGTGAAAAAGGACTGGAGCGCGTACATGACACGGTCGAGCAGGAAGCCGATGATGCCGATCGTGAGGACGGCGACGATGATCCGGGCCAGCGATTGTGACGATCCGTTCTGGAACTCATCCCAGACGAATTTGCCCAGACCGGGGTTCTGCGCAAGCATCTCGGCCGCGATCAGGACCATCCAGCCGACACCGAGGCTCAGACGCAGGCCGGTGAAGATGAGCGGCAGGGCCGAGGGCAATACGAGCTTAGTGATCTTGGCGTAGGGGCCCATCTTGAGCACCCGGCTGACCGAGATCAGGTCGCGGTCGATGGAGGCGACGCCGAGCGCGGTATTGATCAGCGTCGGCCAAAGCGAGCAGAGCGTCACCGTGATGGCGGAGACAAGGAACGACTTGGAGAACAGCCCGTCGTTGGTCGCGTAAACGGCCGAAACCACCATTGTCACGATGGGCAGCCAGGCCAGCGGCGAGACGGGTTTGAAGATCTGGATCAGCGGGTTGAGGGCTGCGTTCGCCGTGGGCGAGAGGCCAGCCGCAATGCCCAGCGGGATGGCGACGACGGAGGCCACGAGGAACCCGAAGAACACCGTTTTGATGGAGGTCCATATCTGATCGTAGTAGCTTGGTGCCCCGGTGAAGGCGATGGCGCGCACCTCGTCCGCGCGCCCCGCATCGATCAGGCGCTGGTTGCGCACGGCCAACCGTTCCTGAAAAACGGCAGCCTTTGCGGCCTTGTCGATCGCGTCCGCGTGCAGCTCACCCGCCTGTTCCCACACCGCCACCGGGCCCGGGATCGCTCCCAAAGATGTCACGACGCGCGGAGCCAGCGTGGCCCAAAGCATCAGGAAGACGAGGATCGACAGGACCGGCACCCCCAGAAGGCGCCAAAGCTCCCGCATCTGCCCGCGCGGATTGTCTCCAGCGGCGGCCTTCAAGAGCGGCGTCACCCAGGCTAGGCCAAGAACCGAAAACCAAGCGTCCGCCTTGTTGATGCGGGTGAACCAGACCGCGCGACGGGCTTCGCGATGCTGGGCTTCGATGTGATCGGGATCGACGACTGTCATGGCGGTCTCCGGGGAAGATACGGAATTTGAATCGGCCCCGCCCGGCGGCGGGAAGGGCCGGGATCGGGTCAGCCGTCGGCGCTTTCGCCGGACTTCAGGCCGATTGTCAGACTGTCGATGTAGCCGTTCGGGTCGCGCCCATCGTAGGCGATGCCGTCGATGATATCGGCGGCGGGCGTCGGGGCCTTGTAGCCGTCGCTGTCCCACGGGAAGTCGGCCTCGGCGGCTAAACCTTCGTCCACCAACATCCGCGCAGCCTCGAGGTAAATATCGGGGCGGTAGACCTCCCGCGCGGTCTCGTCGAACCAGTCGTTCGTCTTCGGCTCGGCGATCTGGCCCCATCGGCGCATCTGCGTCAGGTACCAGATTGCGTCAGAGTAAAACGGGTAGGTCGCATTATAGCGGAAGAAGACGTTGAAATCGGGGACTTCGCGCACATCGCCTTTCTCGTATTCGAAGGTGCCGGTCATGGAGGCCGCAATGACATCCGCGTCGGCACCCACGTATTCAGGCCGCGACAGGATCTCGACGGCTTCCTCTCGGTTGGCGTTGTCGTTCTCGTCCAGCCAGATCGCCGCGCGGATCAGCGCCTTGGTCAATGCCAGGGTCGTGTTGGGGTTGGCTTCCGCGAACTCGGCGGAAATGCCGAACACCTTCTCGGGGTTGTTCTTCCAGATTTCGTAGTCGGTGATGACCGGCACACCGATACCCTTGGCCACGGCCTGCTGGTTCCAAGGTTCACCCACGCAGTAGCCGTCGATTGTACCGGCCTCGAGTGTCGCGGGCATTTGCGGCGGCGGGGTGACCGACAGGAACACATCGGCACCGATCTGGCCAGAATTGTCGCCCGGCGAATAGAAACCGGGATTCAGGCCGCCCGACGCCAGCCAGTAACGCAGCTCGTAGTTGTGTGTGGAAACGGGGAAGACCATGCCCATGTTGAAGGGCTTGCCTGATGCCTTGTAGCTCTCGACGACGGGCGCAAGCGCTTCGGCGCTGATGGGATGCTGCGGGCGGCCGTCTTCCATCGTGGGGATGTTTGGCTTCATGGCCTCCCAAACGGTGTTCGACACGGTGATGCCGTTACCATTCAGGTCCATCGAGAAGGGCGTGATGATATGCGCCTCGGTGCCGTATCCAATGGTCGCCGCCAGCGGCTGACCGGCCAGCATATGCGCGCCGTCCAACTGACCGCCGATGACGCCATCCAGCAAGACTTTCCAGTTGGCCTGCGCTTCTAGTGTGACGAAGAGCCCCTCATCGAGGAAATATCCCTGCTCATAGGCGACGGCCAGCGGGGCCATATCGGTCAGCTTGATGAAGCCGAGCGTCAGCTCGTCCTTCTCAAGCGCCAGAAGTTGCGCGACTGCCGGCCCGGAGAGGATGGTGGAGGCGATGAATCCGATTGCGATGTTTTTCACGTCATAATGTCCCTGCTGAAGTCCGGGACGGGCCCGGACAAACGAAAATGGCCGCTGACCTCGCACGCGCTCATGCGCATGAAGGTCGAGCGGCTTTGCTCGGATTACCCGGACTTTGGGAAATGCTCTCGGCTGGCAGCGTTGCCAACTCTCAGGAAACTGACCACAGCTGCCTGACTGCGATCAACAGGGGTTTGTCAATTTGCAGGTGCAGAATTGCATTTTTCCGCAACGCAGCGACAACTTGCCCGGTTTTTCATCATTCGCCTAGGTCGATGTTCAAGTCACGGCCATCGAAGAGACGATCTGGACGGGGCAAGTCGGGTTCATACCCGGGAATTGCCTGAACCGCATGTCGGTGAAATGCCGCTGCAAACTGCGTGCGCCCGGCGGGCACTGCCGCCGACCTATCGAGCCCAAGACGACCGGCCAGCCTGTCTGCCATCCACGCCGCGTGTCGTTCCTGCGGTTGCGTTTGTGAAAAGCCGATGAAGTCGTGCACCATATGGGTCCCCCCCCGCGCCGAAGTCAGCAAATGACCGGTCAGAGAGCGGTCGATTATCTCGCTTGGAACGTCGAGATATGTCCGGCTCGACAGGATTTCGCAGGCAACGGTGTAGTTTCGCGGATTATCCAACCACTGCCCTGCGTGCCATACCGCCCGGACAAGCGCGCCGAGCTGCTCTGGGATCGTCCCGAGCAAATCGGTTCGGACCCCCAGGATCTTCTCTGGCGCACCGGGCCAGATCGCACATCCAGCCAAAAGCAATTCGCCCGCGTTCTTCTCCACGGCAATGGACCCCCAGGGTTCGCCGACACAGAAAGCGTCGATTTCGCCCGATGCCATCGCTGCGGCCATCAGTGGCGGCGGCACTGTACGGACCTCAAGCGCGGACGGCGCAGGCAAGCCGAGGGACGACAGCCAATAATAGAGCAACTCTGCATGCATCGAGAAAGGAAACGGCACGCCGACACGAAGCGGCCCTCCGGCGACTGAAATCAACGCAGCACCCGCAGCGGCGGCATCGTCGAATGCCAAGGCGTTCGGTCTCTCACGCAGCTGATCGGCGATCCTGTTGCTGATACCTATGACCTCTCCATTGGTAGACAGCACAGAGATCGCCGACAATCCGACGCTGACGCCGCCAAGCCCAAGCGCCGCCGCAACGGGCATCGGCGAGAGCATCTGCGCAGCCAATACCTGTCCGAACGAGACCATGTCGCGCAAACCGGACCACGACGTTGCGCGGCGCAGATCGAGCGCAATACTCTCCACATGATCGAACCCCATCTCTGCCGCGACGATGAGCGGGGCGGCATCCACGAGCGGCAAAAACCCGACGGGCAGCGGGAAAAGCGTCACGACAGCAGTCCCGCCGTCGACACGAGGGCTGCGGCGACGTCGATCACCTTGCGCCCTTGGTCCATCGCGGTCCGGCGGAGCAAAGCGTACGCCGCCTCCTCGTCGATCCCCCGCGCTTTCATCAATATACCCTTGGCACGATCAATTGTCTTGCGCTCCTCGAGGGCCCGTTTGGTCGCGTTCAATTCCACCCGCATCTTTCGGAACAAGTTGAAACGAGCGACGGCCGCGTCCAGGATCGGGATGATCCGATCCGACCGCAGCCCATCTACGACATAAGCCGACACACCCGCCTCGATCGCCATCTTTGCCAGCCCCGCATCGCTCTGATCGACGAAGAGAGCCACAGGCCGGTCAAGTGGTGAAGATGCAAGCGTTAACTCCTCCAGCGCATCGCGCGACGGGTTGTCGAGGTCTATGAGGACGATATCAGGCCCGTGCGCGGCAATCGCCGCCGTCAGACGCGTCATGTCGGACACGACCGACAACTCGCAGAGCCCCGCGTTCTTCAAGCTCTCCTCAATCAGAGCCGCTCGTCCGGGATCAGCTTCAACGATGATGACTTTGAGAGGCGGGGCCATGACCGATAGGCAGACAGCCCATCGATTGAATTACAATGAGCGGCGTGAAGGGCCGACATTCAACCTCCACTTCGCCTACTTTTTGCGCGGGATTACGGCTTATTGCCACATAGCAACGCGGAATCGATGATCGCAACTTCCCCGGAGCCACTCCCACGTTCCCGGCGGCGATGTCGATGAGAGCCTTTTCGTGGTGTGTCGGAACATCGAGCTCCCATCGTTTAGCGGTGGACAGATACCGTTCGACGCGGCGGCGCAGGCCTTCTGGAAGACGCATACGCTCATGGGGTGGAATTGGCGCGTAGATCAGGTGATCCGCCAGGCCCCATTCCGTCTCGACCGTCAGGGCGATTGCCGTGCGACTTCCAGGTCGGCCCCGCCCCCGTATCCTGCTCCGTGTCCGATGCTGCCGAGGATCAGGTCTTCCGCTGCGCGCCCGGCCAGAACCGCCGCCATGCGGCGGTCCAGCGCGTCGCGGGTCATTCGCTTTGGCAAGTCCACTCCGACCTCGCCGTCCCGGACGCTGATCCGCGCGCCGTGGGGCGGGGCCAAACCCAAGGCAGCCGCAACGATGATGTGACCGGCCGGTTGGGGATCCATCTCGAAGGTGCTCTTGCAGCCCTGCTGTCGCTGTCGATTGGACACGATGAGAGATCCCGCGGAACGCAGGATTTTCAAATATTTGATATTGATGAAGAATTAGTATTGGTTGCGGGAGTAGGATTTGAACCTACGACCTTCAGGTTATGAGCCTGACGAGCTACCGAGCTGCTCCATCCCGCGCCATTGGTCCTT
>NZ_CXSU01000013.1 GCF_001403795.1 Jannaschia donghaensis
CCTTCCATTTCAGTTTTCCGCCCGCCGCTCACGCGCGCGTCAAAATCGGACCACGCCCCGTGAGGGCGGTGCGGGTCAGACCAGCGTCTGTGCGCAAGCGCACCTATATCCCACAATTCTCACGCTTCCGTTTGTTGAACGACAGCTCACGGACCCGTATCTCTCTCCCATCGGCAGGGCACACACCGCGCCCCGCACCTCTCAACCGGATCCGCCGCATCAACCCGCGGTCCACCGCATCTAAGGATAAGACCCATGAAAACCAT